>NZ_CP065509.1:0-2777500 GCF_022701035.1 Bacillus sp. N447-1
TTACGTGATTGCTTTAAAATTACTTCTAACGATTCTTCCATTTCTTTCGGGTTATTCCTCTGCGATAAAGCGTATTCGCATTGTGAAATAATAACAGATGTTGGCGTTCTTAATTCATGAGATGCGTCAGATGTAAATTGTTTTTCACTTTCGAATGATGTCTCCAATCGCTCAAACATTTTGTCAAAGGTTTGTGCTAAATGATACATTTCGTCTTTCGGTGAACCTTGTAAATTAATTCTCTTCGAAAGGTCTTTACCATCACCAATTTTACTGGCTGAATCACTCATTTGTTGCACAGGTCGAAACGCCCTTTGCGTAATAAAATATCCTCCGAATGCCGCAATAAGAATAAGTAATGGGAATGAGATGATTGTTACCACGATAAGCGTATTCATCGTTGAGGATAATTGGTTCATAGTCATTATTCCACGAACCCAGACTTGCTCATCGCCGCCTGCATTATGGAGAAAATCATATACTATCCATTCTTTATTGCCGTCTTTAATGGTTTGTATTTCATCGGATTTAAGCGATATCTTTTTATTAAAGCTTGTTGGACTATGTCCTACCAACAGCTCACCTTGTTTACTATAAATGCTTATATTTACTCCATCTTCTAAGGTTTCAAAATCATCGTCAATCTTTAACTGCCCATGCTTATATTCGATATCTTCCATGCTTTCTTTTACTGTGTTCTTCAATTGATCTTTCATATTAAAAAGCAAAACTTTATCTGAAGAAGTTAAAATAAAAGCTAATACGAGTGCCATAATAATTACAATTAGCCCCGTATACCACAGAGTTACTCTCATTTTTATTGATAGTCTTTTCATGATTCTACTCGCAATACGTAACCAGTTCCTCGTACTGTATGAATTAACTTCGTTTCAAACTGGCTATCAATTTTTTTGCGAAGATAGCGGACGTAAACATCAATAATATTCGATCCGCCTTCATAGTCGTAATTCCACACATGTTGCTCAATTTTATCTCGTGTCAGCACAACTTCTTTATTACGAATCATATATTCTAAAATAGCAAATTCTTTACTGGAAAGAGTGATAACTTGGTCTCCTCTTGTTACTTTATGCATATTGCAATCTACCACTAGGTCAGCGATTTCAAACACATTAGATGTATTTCCTGTTTTTCTTCGCATTAACACTCGAATTCTTGCTAACAGTTCATCAAAAGCAAACGGCTTTACTAAATAATCATCCGCACCTAAGTCGAGCCCTGTTACACGATCATCAATTGTATCTTTAGCTGTAAGAAGCAAGACAGGAGTTGTATTATTGTCCGCGCGTAATCTTTGTAATACTTGTAAACCATCTATTCCTGGAATCATAATGTCAAGTACAATCAAATCGTAGGTAGCCATGTTTATATAATCCAGGGCATCTTCACCATTCCCACATGCATCGACACTATAATGTTCTGCATTTAATCGTTTTACCAATATATTTTGTAAGTCTTGTTCATCTTCGACGATAAGAACTCGCATTAACATTCTCCTTTTCTTCTTATTAATATGTATCACTATAATTCCGAAACATTAAAGAAAGATTAGAAACTAGTTAATTATATCATTTTATCCCGTATTAACGGGTAGTAAGACTCCTCCCTCAAAATTCGGCGAATGCGAGGGGGGAGTCGGGCTACTTGTAAAAGCCTTCACTTTATTTTTTTGTACATTAATCTTCCTTTAATGTTTGTTCAGTAATATAAAGGCAAGGATAAGGTGCACATGTAAAGGGAGGAAAACAGAATGGGAAAATGGATGCTGATTGGAGCAATGTCTTGTGTATTGTTAACAGCTTGTTCTACTCAAGCTGATAACAATACAGAAGTACAACAACTGAAAGTGGAAAATGATAAATTACAAAAAGAAGTTGCTCAATTACAACAAGAACCAAGCAAAATAGGGCCTGCTACGAATGATACGAAGCAAACACAAGATTTCAAAAACGAAGTCACATCTATTGTAGAAAAGGCAAATAACACGAAACCAGTTGGAGCAAAAGAAGAAAACCTAAATACGTACTTAGCAGTAAAAAAAGAAATTGACCAACTGGATGACAAGATAGATCTATCTGATAATCAGCTAGAAGCAGATTATCACGCTGGAACGATAACTGTTGAACAATATCAAACGCAAGAAAGAGAACACGATATACTGGAAGATCAATTAGAACAAGCAGAAAATGCACTTGAAGCAAGATTTGGAATAGATGATTAATCATTAAGGAGTGGATGAAAATGTTAAAACATAAAAAGAAAATAATGATAAGTGTAATTGCTATTTTAGTAAGTGGTATTGCTATTGTTGGTGGATATTATGGTATGGGTTACAATTATGCAAAAAAGAATGAAAACTACACAGAGAAACAAGTTCGTGAAGTTTCTTTAGCTCATACAAATGGAGAAATTATTAATGTGAAAAAAGAATTCGAATTAGAAGATGACAACTTAGCACAATCAAAATTTGAATATGAAGTGGAAATCAAGACACCTGATAATCTGTTAAATATTTTAAAAGTTAGTGCTAGAACAGGTACAATAGAACTCAATAATGAAGATTAAATAAATATCGCGTATTTGAAAAAACTCCGAACAAAATTTGTTAGGAGTTTTTTCATGTTTATACTTTACTATTTTAAAATGTGGAAAATCTCCATACTTCTACAATCTATATAAATGACTCAAGCTTCGCATCTTTTGAATGCCCTGAAGCGCTAAACTTAAGCAAAATAATGAGATATTCTATGGAAGAAAGTTGAGGGAGCTAATCGCATATGTTTTATTGAAAGGATGTGATTGAATTATGGAACGGCCGAATTGGGGAATTGGAGGATTAGTATTCGTTGGCTGTATGTTTCTTGGTGGAGGAGTGGGATCTATGTTAGGTAATGCCCAAACTGGATGGCTAATAGGAATGGGCATTGGATTTCTTGGGATGGCTTTAACGAGACTGTTCAGAAAATAATGTAACTGAGATTCTTCTCCTGGTAAATAAGGAAATAAGTAAGTAATTCATGGCATAAGAGCTCTATAAATTATAGTTAGAAGCTTCTCTTTTCTAAATTTCTCCATACATAGATATGATTCTCAAATCGGAGAATGGCACCTTAAGGTGTCTTTTTTATGCTTTTTAAAAATGTCTTAATATATAGCTGAGTTAATTTAAATAATCAAGAATAATTGAGCTAATAGCTCTCGGTAGATTGCCATCATTTTTTTAATAGATTAGATTCATTACCGTTTCAGACCTATGTATTCATTCATAACCTAACAGTAAAAGGGGGGATGATTAAAGGTATGGCGTTTAATGATGAATTAATTTGTCAACAGTTTGCAAGAATTATCGGCGGGCAAGAAGGATTCGCCGGTGGGAAATGCGTGGCAACAATAAACAGGGATGAAATACGAGCAACAATCTTGGGAAAACGTTTTAGAGTAACAACTTCCTTTTCATTCGAATCACGAGACAATAAAACTGGACGGGCATTATGCCTAGGCCGAGTAGCACTCTTACAAAAAGAAGTCACTGAATTTGTGGCGACAATTATTAAACAAGGAATAATCGTTTCGTCTATACACAATGAGTGGTTATGTGATGATCCAAATTTGATTTACGTTAATATCGAAGACGTTGATGATCCACTAAATTTTGCAAGAAAAGTGAGAAGAGCATTGTGCAATTAACTAAGTTTTTTAGTTAAATGAGTGATTACGTTAAATAGAAGATTTCAGCGTGTTGAATGTTATATTTGTAAAATAGATTTAAGTGGATGGTTTTATAAAACGAAAGAAGGTGTTTCATATTTGGAATGCCTTTTCTTTATGTTTTCGTTGCTAATGTGGGTGGTTAACGGATTATATGCTGTTTATCTTGCAACAGCAAGAACTGGACGAGGTATCTTTAAAGGTGTTTGACTATTTGTAGATACCATATTTTATCAAATGTTATTAGCATATCATAAAATGATAAGGGAGAAATCGTCAGAGAGATACGTCAAATTAGTCATTCCTTCTATAATCTAAGGAGGCGATTTTGTTTTTGAAAAATAATAGGTAAATCATTTGACAATTAAAATAATCTACTTTATTATATGTGCCATAGCATATATATGGTGAAACAAATACATTCATTGTGAATGATTGACTGGTATGCTATATCCTTTTATATCTTAATTTATAGAGGTGATATATGAACTTACATGATTTAATAGGCTATCTTGTTCATCGTACTGATGTGAAAATGACCAATTATTTTACGAAGAAATTAAAGCCGTATGGAGTTACGCCAGAGCAGTGGGGGATTATTAGTGTTCTTTGTAGCCAAAGGAGCACTACTCAAAAAGAGTTGGCGGAAGCTATTGATAAAGATCAAACTACTGTTGTTAGAATGATACAGTCAATGGAGAGAAAAGGGATTGTAAGGAAGGCTTTGAATGACCAAGATAGGCGTTCACATAACCTTTTTTTAACTGAAAAAGGTGACGAGTTAAAGAAAACAATCTTGCCTGTAGTGAAAGACGCTCACCATTTCGTTACGAGTAATTTGAGCGAGGAAGAAATTAAAGTATTACAATCGTTATTAAACAAATTGTATGATACACACTATTAATATTTGTTCCTTATTGATGCTATGCTATTCATAAGGAACAAACTTTGTTTTAGGTATTATATGTGCTATAGCATATAATTTTTGTTTGTTTGGACGAATGGAAAGATAACTTTATTTTGTATCATATCTGATTCAGGTTCACTTTTTTGCCTAGTACCAGTCAAATTTTTGTATTATATATGCTATAGCATATAATTTTCAGCCCTTTAATATTGAAAAGGGTAATGAAAATGGAAGCGACTTCCATACGGGTAATCTCAGGAAATAGGGTAAAGGTAGTGACTACTACCTGAACAATACTGAGTTTTTATCAAATAATAAGAAAGGTGTGATTACTATTTTAATTTTCATCAATATTGTAAAAGTAGTGTTGTTTCTGTTCTTTTTAATGACAGGAACGAAAATTATATCGGGGAAAATGGCAGATGAATTCAAACGATTTGGTTTACCTTCGTTTTTTAATTTCTTAACTGGAGCTTTTGAGATTGTAGGAGCGATTGGAATGTTGATAGGAATTTGGATTCCAACAATAGCTTTATTAGCAGGATTGTTATTAGGCGGTACGATGCTTGCAGCCGCATTAACTCTAATTGTATTAGCGAGAGATCCCTTTAAGAAAGCAATACCTGCACTTGTTTTGTTTGTCCTTAGTTTAGGGATAAGTTTGTATCACATTTTTTAAACATAACTGAAAACTATTAAACTTTCACTTTATGCGTTCAAGTTACTATCGTTTTGTGATTATGTTACAAATAGGGGGATTCTCCAATTAGTGCTTGAATAATAATAGCAATATGGATTTAGACATTACTTTCATTCGAATCATGATCAGTAAAAGAATGGGAAGAATTTTTATACAAAGGAATTCCCGATGAATTTTATATTAAAAATAGGAGTGAGTGAAAATGGCATATTTATTACAAGTTGATTTTCCGTTTGAAGGTCCTTTTGGTGAAGAAATGGAAAAAGGATTTTGGGATTTAGCAAAAAGTATTAACGAAGAAGAAGGATTCCATTGGAAAATATGGACTGAGAATGAAGAAACAAAAGAAGCTGGAGGCATTTATGTATTTGAAGAAAAACAAGATGCTGAAAAATACGCGGAAATGCACAAGAGCAGACTTGAAGCAGCTGGTGTAAAAGATATTAGAGTGAAAATTTTTAACATCAATGAAAAGTTAACGGAACTGAATCGTGGGTATATTAAATAATTTCGAAAGTTGGAGTAAGCGTAAAAAGGAGGGGGATAATCCCCTCTTTTTTTAATTCTTAAATTGATGGTGAGGGGACTCGCATAAAAAATAATCAATTATAAAAGTGATTTTGAACGTAAGGAATTTGTAAGGAAGAGGTAAGAAAAAAGAGATTTTCCTTGTGTAAGATGAAAATGTAAAGAAGAGTGAGAGGAGAAAAATACTATATATTTCTATAAAAAACAAATCAATTAATAAGATTTGTTTGGAGGAAAAGAGACATTACAGATTCAATGTCGTCCTTTTGCAGTGGGGTAAGAAGAAAGCTGTGTGATTAGTTCCAAACAGCAAATAACTATTTATACAATATGAATAGGGGAGAGGAATATTTTGATGAAAAAGCATCGCCAAATTACATGTACAGGTTTAGCCCTTTTAATAACTGGAGGTTCCCTGTTTTATACAACTCCAACCTCAAGTGTAAAAGCGGAGTCCATTCAAAATGTATCTAGTTCGTTACAAACAAGCACCCAAAGAGATCATAATTCCGTCAAAGAGGCAATGCGGGATACATTGAAACTAGGATATCCAGGGATACTTGCTAAAACTTCTGAGAGTGGAAAAACATGGAGTTATGCGGCTGGTGTAGCTGATCTGAGTACTAAGAAAGCAATGAAAACAGATTTTCGTTTTCGAATTGGCAGCGTGACAAAGACGTTCACTGCAACAGTTATACTTCAATTAGCAGGAGAAAACCGCTTAAATCTAGACGATTCTATTGAAAAATGGATACCTGGTGTCATTCAAGGAAATGGATATGATGATAAACAGATTACTATCCGGCAATTATTGAATCACACAAGTGGTATCGCTAATTACACAAGGTCAAAGGATTTTAATATGATGGATACAAAAAAATCTTATACTGCTGAAGGATTAGTAAAGATGGGAATATCCATGCCTCCAGATTTTGCTCCAGGAAAGAGCTGGTCGTATTCAAATACAGGATATGTATTACTAGGAATTCTTATTGAAAAAGTAACTGGGAACAGCTATGCGGAAGAGATTGAAAATCGAATTATTGAACCACTTGAATTAGCGAATACATTCTTACCTGGAAATTCAAGCGTCATTCCAGGAACCAAGCATGCCCGTGGATATATCCAATTAGACGGAGCAAGTGAGCCAAAAGATGTTACTTATTATAACCCAAGTATGGGGAGCTCGGCCGGAGATATGATTTCTACAGCTGATGATTTAAACAAATTCTTTTCTTGTTTACTTGGGGGCAAGTTATTGAAAGAACAGCAACTAAAGCAAATGCTTACAACAGTCCCTACAGGAGTAGATGAGCTTGGTGATTCCGGGCTTGGAATTTTCAAAATGAAGCTTTCAAACGGTGAATCGATATGGGGGCATGGAGGAACCATTCCTGGCTTTTTAACTTTTGCTGGAGGCACACTTGGAGGCAAGCATACATTGGCAGTCAATTTGAACAGCCTTAAAGCTGATACTCCTGATCCTTTTAAAAATATTTTACTTGCTGAATTTAGCAAGTAGTCTAAAAGTAAAAACGGGTAAAATTTATCATAGTTTCATAGTTAAACAAATGAATGATGAAAACGATCAATTATTTAAGGAGGTATCCGTGATGAAAAATAAGCTAACTGGTGTGTTAGCCACTGCATTAGCGGTAACTATGATTCTACCAACAGGAGCGAAAGCATTTTCTGAAAGTAAGACTACTGTTGTAACTGGTGAAGAAGTAGTTAGTCAGGAACTGAAGAAGATTGCAGCAGAGAAGGCGGAGCTACTTACGAAGTCCCATGGGGCAGCTAGCGTGCAGTATGCACTAATTGATAATGGAAAACTTATTTTGTCGGGTCAGGCTGGCAAGAACGATATGGAAGGGGAAAAGCCGCTAACCAAAGATACTTTATACGGGATTGGTTCAGTTAGTAAAATGTATGCAACAGCGGCTGTAATGAAATTGGTCGATGAAGGAAAAGTCGATTTGGATGCTCCTGTTGTCCGCTATGTTCCTGATTTTAAGATGAAAGACGGTCGATACAAACGTATTACACCGCGTATGTTATTGAATCACTCCTCTGGATTGCAAGGTTCTACGTTAGGTAATGCATTTTTATTTAACGATAATGATACCTATGCCCATGATACCTTGTTACAGCAATTGTCAAATCAAAACTTGAAGGCGGATCCTGGTGCTTTCTCGGTATACTGTAACGATGGTTTTACGCTGGCCGAAATTTTGGTGGAAAGAGTTAGTGGTATGAGCTTTACTGAATTTCTACATCAAAACTTTACAGAGCCTTTAAAGATGAATCATACGAAAACGCCGCAGGACAAATGGAGGGATGAAAATCGGGCTGGACTATATTACCCGGCGTACCAAGGGCAACTTCCAATTGAATCGGTGAATGTTATTGGTACGGGCGGTATATCTTCCACGGCAGAAGATATGGTGCGATTCTCACAACTATTTATGGGACAGGGAAAAGGAATCCTCTCTGATAAGGTAGTTAAGGCAATGGAGCAAGAGGAATATAAAAAAGGAATGTGGCCGGGGGCTGGCGAGAATATTTTTAACTATGGTCTTGGCTGGGATAGTGTGAAACTATACCCATTCAGTGAATATGGGATCAAAGCTTTGGCTAAGGGCGGCGATACGGCATTGCAACATGCTATATTAGTCGTGCTTCCGGAACAGAAAATAGCAGCGGCTGTATTGACATCTGGTGGACGGAGCTCTACAAATCAGCTAATGGCAACTGAATTGCTGCTCGCTACGCTTAAAGAAAAAGGTACTATTAAGGAAATCAAGCCGAACAAATCCTTTGGTAAGCCGGTCAAAGTCAAAATGCCTCAAGGCGTAGCAAAGAAAGCAGGATTTTATGGCAATAGCGAAACTCATTTCAAAATTGAAATTATGAAGAACGGTGAACTATTCTTACCATCTAATCCAGAAGAAAAATATGTATATACTGCTGATGGAAGCTTTATTAATGAGGGGGGTACTTCCAAGCTCAACTTCGTAACCGAGAAGAATGGAAGAACTTATTTGAAGGAGAGCGCATATAAATCTTATCCAGGTTTAGGGCAAAGTGTGATGACCCACTATTTAGCTGAGAAACTAGAAGACAACGTGCTTTCGAAGAAAACCGCTGCTGCATGGGCAAAGAGGGAAGGTGTCAAGTTTTATCGTGTAAACGAGAAATTTAGTTCTATTCAATATCTTGTTCAGTCGAAACATCTTAGTACTCAAATTACTCGCAAGGAAGGCCCAGCAGGCTATTGGGATGGCAGAAAAATTACAGGTCCGAACACCGCGGTGCATCAGATCCAAGTACCCGTGATGAATGGTCGTGATACGACGGAAACGCATTTCTATACAGAAGGCGGCAATGAATATATGGAGATGGCTGGATTGTTATACGTAAGTGAATCTAATGTGAAACCAATTGATGTAGGCCAATCATCCCAAGTTACGCTGGGAGCAAATGGACATGCGAAATGGTTTACAATTCCACAAGCGGCAACAGACAAAAGGATGACCGTGACGCTGCCATCAAATGGTTCATTTGCGGTGTATGATGAGAAGGGAGTTTGCGTCAACTTCACCATTGTGAGTGGCAATAACAAGGTGGAACTTCCGAAGAACGGAACAATCGTATTCGCTGGGGCACCGAAATCGGAATTTGCAATCTCGGTGAACTAGCTATAATTTAAGATGATCTTAAACAAAACCAGTACGGTACAGAAAAGATGTATTACTGGTTTTGTTTGTATTTATGCATTCTCAATGAAAAAGCTTGAATAATATCACGCTCAAGCACTATAAAAACATCAAAACTAGAAAATTAGTATCTCTAGAAGATGTACAGTTTTTTGGGAGTTGAATAATTTTAACAGCGTAGAGAGATTAAATTTCTACTCTTTTTGGGGTACGACCTCATACCCATCAAGCTAACCAAGTAAATTACTAGATACGAAATGACCTTTGTTTCAAAACTAGCAAGTGATAAAAAATTAGGCATGCTAAAGAAGCCTATTAAAACGTAATTTTTTCGCTAGGCAGCTTGTCGTTGCTTCACCGTCGTTTTATACACAATCCCTAGAATATCAAAGACCGTCATCTTCTTATACCTATGACATTTACGACCGTTTTTTTGAGCAGCTGATAAAGGGGATGCAGAATTTTTAAAAGTTTTTCTGTGCCAACGGCTATCGCTTGAAACAGTAAAGGAAAGTAATCTTTAATCATATAAATCGCTTTGTATTCACTCAGCTCCTGTTTTTTCTTTTCAAGTAGAAACTGTCGCATTTGAAATATCGTAGAAGAACAGAGGAGAATGCCGATGAGCTGTCCATATAAATGGCACTCTAGGGTTCTCTTTTTATATTTTTACATTCATCAATTCCAAAGAATGACTTCCACGTTTTAAACAAAATTTCAATCTGCCAACGAAGTGAATATAATGAATGCACGTAGTTCGTCGGTACTTCTTCTAGCGACGTGTTCGTGATATATACATTCATGCCCATTAAACGTTTACTTTTATCCTTCATGATAATGCCTTTCTTCTTTTCACGTATAGCCTGGTTTTTCAGACGTGTTTGCGTTTGATCATCGGTTAAACGATGGATAATAACACGTGCTGGAAGTTTCTGATTTTGGCCAATGTATGCCTCGGGGATTTCTATCGTTTCACCAGGGATTAGACCAGACATCATTTGTGTCATATCAAGCTGGATGTATTCTGTTTGCTTTTTTAATGTACCATTGTTGAAGTATTCTGGTTCAGGGTTCTTGATATAAATGCGTGTATTCAACATATAGATACAAAGTTAGCGTGAATTTCTTTAGTTGGTCACTTAGCCATAAACTAGGTATAGAAATTCCAAAATACCTGTAATTGCTATAATTGCTATTCGTCTAATTAAACAACCCTATTTCTTCTGTAAGCTACCTCTGCTAAAAAATGATCCCTCCCTCATAAACAGAAAGTACTTTTTATGAGGAGTATTTATTCAATTTAAGTTTATAAAAATTGAATGAAGGCGATGCAAGTACTCATTTATTTAGAATAAGAGTAAAGATGATGCTTTATTTGTTCAATAAAATATTGATGGTGTATATTATCGTTAGATACTCGACTTGCCATAATAGCTCCCTCCATTGAAGATGCAAGAAAAGAAGCGAGCGATATAATGTCTATATCTTCTTTAAGTTCTTGTTTCTCTATTCCTTCCTTTATGAGAGAGGCCATTAACATTACTGTATCATCATAACCTTTTGCTGCTGCTTTTTGTAATTCTGGAAATACTCCAGTACTTTCAATTGCGCTATTAAGTAATGGACAGCCTCCAGCAATTGGAGGATTATTAGCTGCATCTTGATATATAAGGAAAATTGCAAGGATTTTATCGATTGCTGTCTTTTTCTTTTCCATTGCTGTATGAAAATGCCCCCACATAATCTCACCACTTTTGTCGTAGGCAGCAAGCACAATTTCTTCTTTATTTTTGAATCTACGATAAATAGCTCCTTTAGATAGTTCAGTAGCTGTTATTATATCCTGAATGGATGTGTAAGTTATCCCATTAGTATTAAATAAATATAAAGATGTTTCAATGATCTTTTCTTGTACCTTATCAACTTTAGTCATGCTTTGTGGTCCTCCTAATAAAAAGAACTTAATATTTAGGGTGATTTTCACTATAATTTTTAAAATTTTTATTGTAGGTATAAATAAGTTTGAAGCAAAATTATCATATCAATCCCTATCTTATAGGAACCAATACAGTTTGAGATTCATTAAATTATATATTCTTTATCGCATGAAAGAATTTTCTGTCAATAATAATTGGCCAATTGGTTAATTCAGTCATGTTATACAACTAATTTCACCTAAAATCATAGAAAAAGTAAAAATATATAGTTAATTTTAATGTATAGACATTTAACTATTATATATAATTTTTATTAATATGTTTATCTAAAGTGGGCGAGTTACTCACACCTTCATTTCATTCTATAAAGAGTAATCAGTAATCATTAATGATTACTGATTACTGGAATTTGATTGTAAATAAGCAACTGAGATATAATTACATTTAGTTTTTACTATGTTAATTTTGTTAATAATTTGTAGAAAGGGTTTAAAAACTAGAAACTTATAGTATTATTAGAATCCGAACCGAACCGTTCGGTTCGGGTGATTATTTATATATATTAAAATGGAGGATATTTAATGAAAAAATTATTTGAAAAGTCACCAGCCGGTGTAATACTTAGCTTTTTTGCAGTAATTATGGTACTTACAATCGTAGTAGATTCAGTTTTCTCGATTATATTTACTGATGATAATGTAGCGCAATTAGTAGCGCGTTTTGTTCTAATTGTAATTATGTTGCTAGTTAATGTGACAGTGTTCAAACTGAAATTTGGAAATATGATGAATCGAATTGGATTAGGCCTTCTGTTATTACTTCCAGGATTAAGTTATGTTGTACTAAATTTAATAGGTGTTGAATTTGATAATTTAATGAAAGCAAGTATGCAAGCTTATCTAATAGCGGTAGTATCTACAATTGCTGCTGTTTCATATGAAGAGATTCTATTACGTGGGCTTCTATTAAATGGATTGTTAAAAGCTTGGAGCCAGAAAAAGAACGGTATTTTGTTAGCTGTTATATGGTCAAGTGTACTCTTCTCATTAGTGCATGCTATAAACTTACTTTCTGGCGCACCTTTAGATGCAACTTTATTACAGCTTATTTATACAACAGCAATGGGCTTCCTCTTCGCGGCTGTGTATTTAAGAACAAACAATCTATTAATACCAATTATCGGTCACTTCGTGATAAATTTCAGTGGTGTATTACAAGATATGGGCATCGATCCAGAGAAAGTTACGGGTCATGTTAGCGCAGGAGATGATGTTAGAAAGGCTCTTATTGCTATTGCGGTGGCATCAGGCATCGTTTTTGTATTTGCGATGATTTATTTACGCAAGATGAAACTTGCTGAAGTTAATGATTTAAACTTAAATATAAAGTAAGATTAGAACCTTTAGTTAATCATAAAGATATTAAAAGTAATTTATACATATAAAACTGAATTTTATATTATAGAAAATAAATAAGACAAGAAAACTGAGAAAATATTATATAAGCAAAAAAGAATCCATTTTGATTAAAATGGATTCTTTTTTAAATAGAGGTAAAGCCCATCGCTATCAAGCTAAGAAAGGTAAATACCCTCAGAACGAAATTTTGTTTTAACTTGTAGCAAAAAAGCTCATTTTTTCGTTTTGGGGTAATTCTGAATTCTTAAGTTGATGGGCATGTGGTACGACCTCAATTAAGAAGGTTTCTTCAATTAATAGAAATGTATGTACATACACATTATATTTTTATTCCATAAATTTTAAAATTTTGTTCACAATAGTTTGAAATTGTAAAAAAAGAAAATATGTGGCACGACATCACTTTGTTTTTATACAGCTTTGTAATTAAACTATAATATTGTATTTTTCTTCATTATTGAAATTAGTAATAATAAAATGTATTATTGAAAAGCACAATTTATAATTCAAGTAATCAAGCATATGTACCCATAATAATTTGAACATTCAGAAATTATAATATTGTCTAAAAACGAGGTGAGATTCATAGAAACAGTACATATTAAGTGGTATGGCATGTATAGTATAAATGACTTTTATAATAGGGAAGAAGCTTCTAAGAAGGGGATATTTGCAATCTCTAGAGTATATGCTAAGAATGTAACATTGCTCTATATAGGACAAACTAAAAGAAGCTTTATACAAAAGATAAGAGAACTTAATAAAGAGTGGGCTTTTGATGAGAGCGAATTAAAGATTACATTAGGAATAATAGAATTTCCTAGTGGTGAACTTTACTCTGAAAAGAAGGTAAAAGAGATAAAATCTCTTTGATTTTACGACATACCCCATTAGAAAACGAAACATCTTTATTATACTATAGAGGGAAATTTAATTTTAAAATTATTAATAAGGGAAGAAGAGGTTTAATTGTTAAAAAGCTTTCTACAGGAGATCTAATGTGGACGTAATTGGAATCACCTTTGAATAAAATTGAAGGTTTCTTAAGTGCAGAAGCTTATCAATTTTAATGTATTAAACTATTTTGAATAACATATGTCAGATACTTGAAAAACACAAATTTTATTATGATATGAAATCCTGTATGGAAAGTGTAGTTTATTTCTATTGTTTAATAAAAATATTAAGAATTTTAGGGATAATACATAAAGAGTAGAGGAGAAAGTAAACACGGAGGTTTGAAGAATGGGACAAGTAAGCAGATTTCAAGAAAAACAACAGAATCGTCGTCAAAAGGCAATTTTTAATATTGCATTTACTTTGGTATTAGTGACAGTTGGTATAGTGACATACCAATTGTTTACCCCTTCTAATACATCAACGAAAGCAATTGCTCAAGAAAAGAAAGTAACAAAGATAGAAGAGAAGAAAACTGAAGATAAAGAAACAGCAAAGATAGAAGAGAAGAAAACTGAAGATAAAGAAACAGCAAAGATAGAAGAGAAGAAAACTGAAGATAAAGAAGCAACAAAGTTAGAAGAGAAGAAAACTAAAGATAAAGAAATAGCAAAGATAGAAGAAAAGAAAAGCGAAGATAAAGAAGCAGCACAGTTAGAAGGGAAACAAAAAGTAGAAAAATCGGTAAAAACGAACGGAACTGAAAATAAAGAGGAAGAAAAAACGGTATCTCAAGAAAAGGATCCTCAAACTAATCCTTCATGGAAGCCAATTGGTACAGAGCAAGGAGCAAAACCTGATATGAAATTTAAAGAAGGAACAGTAGATTGGAGTGAGATGAAAAAAGCAATCTCTTATGCTGTTGATGTTCCAGAGAGCCAATTGATTTTCGATTTTATTGGAAATAATGGTAATAATAAAGCCTACGGTAATGTACGAGATAAACAAAGTAATAAAAAATATAAGGTTAATATTGATTGGGTAGAGAATCAAGGGTGGAAACCAGCATCTGTACAAGTGGTAAAATAAATAATAGAAATGTAATTATGTGCTTAAAAGTTTACTCTTGTAAAAACTCATAAAAGAGTTTGTTTCAATCAGGACTCTTTTGCTATGTTAACAGGTTTAATTACTCAGGCTCAATTGTGAGATCCTGATGCAGACAAAGTTCGAAGCTTATTAAAAGCTATCTAATTTAGTGCTTCGAAAGGTTCAAAATTGCATTTTTAAAGCATTAAATAATTAATGGTACTTTTTGAAATATTTTTGGTCTCATTTTATTAGAAACAATTCCGTCTATATAACTAAAAATGTATTATGATATCTATTGAACATATGAATAGGATAACAATTACCTGCTGTTAGCAAGTTGCAGTTTATCTAATAAAAAGATCACTTGTTTCTAAGACAAGTGATCTTTTATATACATTTCCTTTACTATTTTTAAAATTGAATAGATATTTCAATCTGTGTAATTACAATAGACTTGATTAAAATTAAAACTGCAACAAGGATAATACCGTCCATATTTGTAGTAAGAAATATATATATAATATCTTAATGCAAGGTTGGCCTATGTTCTATGAAGATACTAAAGAATTATAGGAAACATTGAGAAACGGGAATTATTTTTATTACAATATTTATGCATCTTTAGGCCTAAATAGCTGGGTATTAGCTAAGAAACTTGAGATATTAGACTCCTATTAAGTTAAAAATGACCTTAAGTGTACTTCCCATAAAGAAAATTGTGTAAATAAGCTGTCCATATGGGCAGCTTATTGTATTTTTTGGCTTAACTTGTTTTTTTCGAAGTGCTGGCGGTTCCTCTACAAGTATTCTTGCATTTAAATTATTTTTAATATATTATATTTATATGGTTATATAGAGATTGATGTATACAAAAAGGACTCAAATCTATTAATAAGATTTAAGTCCTTTTCAAAGATAAAAAGATTGTACCGAAATGGAATACAACTTATACTTTTCTTTTTAATATGTATCTAGTAAAAAGACATTTTTATCAATAAAATTGTATTTTCAATATAAATGGAAGTTCATTTATATTCAATGATAGGAAATAGTGGGTCTAGAACATAGAGGAACAAAGAACCATACAGAGAAATTTGAAGAACCTGAAAGCTATTGTATGTAGTTTGTTCATCTCAAGTACAATAAAAGAGTCTTACCTCTGTAGGCAAGACTCCACTAGTATCGTTGTATAATATTTACATATCAACTAAAAACAAAAACCATATAACACCAAGTAGGAGAATCCTAATATTCCTCCTACAGCTAATACTTGTTTAAACCAACTTTTAAATTTTATATTACTGTAAATATCTTGAACTTTTTCCATATTTCCTCCTATTAAGGAGAACCCTTAAAGACTCTCACTTCGTTATGGTACCATTAAAGAATGGCTAATAGAGGTCAAATATTGTCAAAACGTATAAATATGCAATATTGCATACAGAAATGTATTGTTACAAATGTAAGCGTTTACTATAATGAAGGTATAAAGTTTAATCACATCCCAGTATTAACAAAAGAGGAGGAAATAATATGGAAATCGCAATGGCAGTTTTAAAATTTATAGGTGGAGCAATCCCATTAGTTCAAGAGCTTCTAAAAGCATTTATGTAAATTCACTATTTAGCAATTATTTATAAAAATTATCATTCGTATGAGTAAAGCCCCTTTAACAATATTAGGGGGCTTTTTAAATTTCTAAATATTTAAGGTTACGTCACTTTTAGCTAGCAGAATTAATAGAGCTATTGAATTTTATAAGAAACAAGAAGCAGTTTCCTCACCACCTAAGATTATTTTCTCTGGTGGACAAGGATCAGATGAAAATATTTCTGAAGCGAAAGCTATGCAGGAGTATGCTGTGAATAATAGGATTCCTCTAGAGAATACAATAAAAGAGGACCGTTCTACTACAACATACCAAAATATGCTTTTTTCAAAGAGAATTATGGAATCATTAAAAGGAACACAGTATAACTGCATTTTTTCTACAAACAACTTCCATGTGTTTCGCGCCGGATTATACGCTAAAATAGTAGGATTAAATAGCCAAGGAATTGGCTCAAAAACAGCCTTCTATTATTGGCCAAATGCGATGATTCGAGAGTATATCGCAATCTTCGTTATGAATCGTGTACGTCACAGTATTGTAATAGCAATTATTATGGGATTCTCTATCATAGCAACCGGAGTAAATTATTTATTTTTTTAAGGGTGTTGTATAACTTATATTTTGGGAGTTATCTTAGGTAAGGAGTCACCTTAGGATGACTCCTCTTTTTTGTGTTTATATGGGTTGGTTTATTTAAATGTTAGACTACAATGCAAGTGATTGTTATGATGGTGATTAAAAAGGCAGCTGTTGTAGTCGTCTTTTTATTATCTTACAAAAGTGTAATCTTCATGTCATGTTCTTGAATTTCTTCTCAAATAAAAAGGGGTTATGATAACAGCATAATAAAAAACACATGAGGTGAATGATGTGAAAAGATATATTACACTTTTTAGTATTCTAGTTGTATTTGCTACAATGTTAGTTGGTTGCGATGTGAATCGTATGGGAAAAGATGAATACTATGTTCAAATTACAACTGATGCGAAAATAAAGTCAGGGGTATCTAAAGAAGGAAATAAATACACAGAGTATAATTATGAATTACAAGGATTTGACGAAAATGGTAATGAAAAAACAGTGAAATTTAATGGATTTAAAGAGCTTCGTAAAGAAGCATTCTTACGCGTATTCCACTCCGATAAAAAAGGTGTAACTGCTTGGGAAGAGGTGAAGAAAGACGAGCTTCCTGGGAAGGTAAAAGAAAAATTAGACGTGAAATAAATGATTTATAATGGCGAACCCACATATTCGAAGGGTTCGCTGTTTTTTTGTGGGGTAATTTTGCCCAAATCCCCGAAAATGGAGAATAAGCTAAATTAAGTAGGTATACCACCATATCGCCATAAAGACGTTATTCTTACGGTAGAATTATAGGAAAGGATGACGTTTTTTTATGTCTAACTCTGTATCTGACGACTTACAATTATTTGCACAGGAGATTAAGAGTCTTTTATCACCAAATACCTTACAGAATCTTGCTAGAGATGTTGGATTTGGGGTACTGCCACATCGCCATCAACCTAAGATTTTGAATTATCCCCAAAACGAAAATTTCATTCTTTCATAGTTGTCCATAGAAGTTCAGTTCGTTTTTTCGTTTATGGGAAGAATGTATTTTTTAACTTGATAGCACTGTGACGATTCCCCTAAGAGACCTAAAAAAACTATGTAAAGAAGGTTTTCCAAAAGATTAGGCATAGCGCTACTCTTTTTGGAAAACCCTAATCGATAAATTCGTGTTATTATTCTTGATATTGCTGTTGAACCGCCTCTGGTAGTTCCTCAAAGATTATTCTTTTAAAAATGTTAATAATACTTCATTAAATTCTTTTGTAGGAGTTGCGTTTAATCCATGAGGACAACTTGTATTAGAGCAAGTTTACTATCAGGAATGGAATCATATGTGCGTTTCCACTTAACTCAAAAGGTACAGTTGCATCAGAGTCACCGTGAATTATAAGATTTAATATAAATATAAAATTTACCAATATATATAAACCAGTATTATAGTTTGATACTAATTTATTTGATTCTTTTATTTATGTGCTTGTTAATTTAGCATAGATGATAAAAAATAAGGTTAATTGTCCTATTATCACAATATTCGGCACTACTATAATTAAATTAATAACAAAAAAGACTGCTAAAATTCCTAAAAACAAGCACAAATGATAAATGTTCAAGCGGTGTTGTTCAAACCTGTATTGATGAAAAACAATTGTAGTTGACAGGAAATAGAGCAATACAGAACCAAAAACAAAATATAAGATAAAAGAATAATAGACCTCATGTAAAAATAATAATCTAATGGATGCTGCAACCATACTCAAAGACATTAAAATAAATAGATGACCGTAAATAATAATTTGACCAGAAGTTTGTCTAGACTTGTCGAGTTTCTTCTCCATGTTATCGAAATATTGCCACCACATCGAAATAATGAGGATAAATGAAATGATCGCAAAGCTTATTGAATCCCAATTTCCTTGTTTAGGTTGAATGACCACAAGAGTGCTTACAAGAGCTTCCCCAAAGAGAATAATGGAAAATAGACCAAATCTCTCTAACAAGTGGGCTGTATTTGTAGGAACCTTTTCTAAACACTTCCTTCCAAGCAGTGGGACAATAATATCGATAAGAATCCCAAAATATAACACAGCATATCGAATCCAAGAATCAAAAAAGACGGATAATAATGAAATAACGATTCCAATCCAAAAATATCTTCCTAAAAAGAGTGCTGCTTTTTTTCGAGCTCCCTCTTCTATACGCTGGACAACAAGATATTGAATTGCAGTCACGACCCTTAAGCCAATATAGCCAATTAAAAAAGAAAGATAATAAGGATCAAAATCAGCTGATAAGCTTGATGTCATTATTAGGACAAAAAACATTTGCAGGATCAAAAAAATTCTTTGATGAAATAAATCTTTTCCAAACCGGTTAACAAAGATGGTTTGCCCTACCCAAGCCCACCAGATCGGAATAAAAATTAAGACAAATTTTACTAAATACTCTGCATGGATTTGACCATCTTCAACATGAAGTAAAACATGAGTCGCAGCCGTCACTGCCGCCACAAATAACAAATCATAAAAGAGTTCTAACCACGTCACTTTCTTTTCTTCCATTTCTGCACTCCCTCCTTATAGTTAATAGTATGCTAAAAAGATATAGTAATTGGAAGAGAAAATAATATAGACATAAACCATTTTTCCTCATTATTGTATTCAACATAATCCCCTGGAACGTCAGTGTTACATTTTATATAGTTGGCTACCTTTAAAATTTTAATATTAAAATACAATACTTTTAGACCGTTTAGTTTTTCTCCTTTGTTATCCGCTACGATTTTATCTCCACCATATAGGGGACACCCTATATTCCCATCAACTTAAGAAATTTTAATACCTTTAAGTACAAAAAAACGTTATCATTTCTAAACAGGATAGATTAGAAATGATAACGTATGGATGATACTAGCTTATATTAGTCTTTCTGGTGCTGTGATGGTATATCATACTAATTAATAAAATGAAAGAATGTAGCAATAATAATTCTAGAATTTTTTATCATACAGACGTAGCAACTATAGAACGGTTAGTAACAGCTATGAACAAGAAGAACGTAACACTAGAACAGGCTATAAATCTAGCAATGACAAGTGTTGAAGAAAATGAGATAGCAACTGTTGCTACAGATAGTGTAGCGGATACAGAACACGAACTTCATCACATGAGGTCTTTGGAATTGAACTGACGGGTAACTTTAACAAAATAAGGAGTACAATTAAACAGCCTAAAATATGCAAGTTTTTATGCGAAACTGCTTGCGTATTTTGGCTATTTTTGCATTCGTAAAAGTGCTATAAGTAAACAGCATTTTTAAATTGCCAAATACCCCCATGAGATCAATGGGACTTATATTCCACTTCTTTATCAGAATTATATTAAGAAGTGGAAATAGTATAAGTACCCAAAAAACGATAATAAAAACTGTATTCATCAGTTTCTACTCCTTATGTGAATCATAAAGTTATTATCCCGTTTATTGTGGGCTGACTAAAGTTTCACTTTATCTCTCCGTCTCAAAAAACTCAATCCACTCTCCATCAGGGCCAGCGAAGAATATGTAACGTGTTCCATCTGGTAATGTTTCGATTTCTTCTCCTAGTAAAAAGGTTACGCCGTGTTTTTGTATTCTTTCAATTTCATCCTCTAATGAATCTACCTTAAAGCAAATGTGATGTACTTTTCCTTCTGCCGGAAGGGAAGAGTTGTAGCCTTCAATTAATTCGAGTATCGTTTCTTTCGATTCTTCCACACCTAAAAAAGCGAGTTTTAAGTCTGGGTTCGGGTGCCCCATACGTTTAAGGAGCTGTAAGCCGACTACTTCTTCATAAAATGAGATAGATGCTTCTAAGTTTGCAACCATAAGTCCAACGTGTTCTATTCTTCTAACTGGCATGTAGATTCCTTCTTTCTGAAAATTATATACAATATATTATTGAAAATTAAGAAAATAAGCAAGATAAAAACCTTACAAATTTTAGCGTGTTATATGGTATAGTGAGAAAGTATGTTTGGGGAGAAGGAAGGAGATTATACGATGAATACAACTACTCAAACTCCTTCATTATCGGAAACGATGAAAGAGTGGCATTATGCATTAGCATATGAAATTAAACATTGGAAAACGATAGGTGGTAGTAAAATTTCTATCATGAATGGTCGTTTTTTATATACAGATTATGAAAGTACAGTATACGTATTTCAGCTTATTTCGGAAGTAAGCTTACCTGAAGGTTCACCGATTCGAATTGAGTTCGATGGTGAGGAAGCGACAGGAGAAGTATTATCTGTACATGGATTAGAAATAGAACTGAAATTAAATGATTATATACAAGGTGAAATAAGAGAATCGGTTTTATACAGTGAACCGTGGCAACTTTTAGAGCAACTGCAAGAGCGATTGAAAGAAGCGCGTAAAGATAAGCTGAAACGTAATCGTATAAAGCGTCTTGTTGATGGGACGAGCAGCCCGAAACATATTGAGAAGATGAAAAATCCAAAAAATGAACTGGCATATCGCGCGTTTTATAATCCGACAACGTACGTATGGGGACCGCCGGGAACAGGGAAGTCTTACAATTTATCACGTATTATTTCGGCCCATTATCAAAAAGGAAAATCGGTACTTGTGTTAGCTCATAGTAATGCGGCAGTAGACGTATTAATGAGTGAAGTAACGAAGCAAATTGAGAAGAAAAAGAAATGGACGCCTGGCGAAATTGTTCGCTACGGTTATAGTCAACATGAACATATACGAAATCATGAAACGTTACTTGCATCTAAGTTAGTTGAAACGACGAACGAATCATGGGGTGAGGAAAGACTCTATTTAGAAGAGACACGCCAAGAGCTTCGTGAAAAAATCTTATCGTATAAGGCAACGTCCTCTGATAAGAAGCGTATGCAGGAGATTGAAAGTGATCTTCGAAAGCAAAAGGCTAAAATTAAAGAAGTAGAAAAAGAATATATTGAAAATGCGAAAGTAATCGGCGCAACTTTATCGAAATGTGCCATTGATGCGCTAATTTATGAGCGTACATTTGATTTAGTTGTCGTAGATGAGGTGAGTATGGCGTTCGTTCCGCAAATTGCATTAGCTGCTTCACTTGGAAAACGTATCGTCGTTTGCGGTGACTTTTTACAGTTACCTCCAATTGCGATGGCAAATCATGAACTCGTTCGCAAATGGCTTGGGGAAGATATGTTTTACCATGCTGGGATTGTGGAGTCTGTTAATAAATCAGAAGCACACCCAAACCTATTTATGTTGCAGGAACAAAGACGTATGCATGCGGATATATCGAAGTTTACGAATTCGTTTATTTATAAAAATAGAGTATACGATCATCCGTCTGTTTCAGAGCGTAAAGAACTTGCGCAATTGCAGCCGTTTGCAAATGAAGCGAGTGTTTTATTTGATACGAGCCAAATGGGAGCTTTTTCGTTAAAAGATGCTGCTTCTGGTTCACGTTTTAACATTATGTCTGGTTTAGTAGCAATGCAAATGATGTTAATCGGATTGTTAGACGGTGTTCAATCAATTGGTATTGTGACACCTTACAGGGCGCAGTCACGCTTTTTATCGACGTGTATTAGAGAAATGTTGCAGAGAACGAAATATCAAAACATACCAGTTTTAGCGGCGACAGTTCATAAGTTCCAAGGTTCTGAAAGAGATATGATGATCTTTGATACGGTTGACAGTTATCCGCAAGAACGACCTGGCGTATTATTCTTTGACCATAAAAACCATCGCCTCGTCAATGTAGCAGTGACGAGAGCGAGAGGGTAACTAACTGTTACGATTTATTTAACCAATTATAACGAAAGTTAATTAAATATATCAGTAAGCCCTGCTAGTCAAGTGATTGGCTAGTAGTGAGGGTTAACTGCGGGCAATCCCTAAAGCTGATTGAACTACAACGTGGCTAGAAATAGCGAGCGTGAATGTCGCGAAAGCAGAAAAAATCAATCAGATGGTGCAAGGTTAAATCCTAAACACTAGAACAATGGGTCTTCCGCCTCGAATCATCTAAGTCAAAAGTGATAAGATGAACGTTCAACGACTATCTCGTATAACTGGCGAGAGTACATCACAAGCCTATGGTGGTGGAAAAATCCTCTATCTCTAAGTAGATAAACATATAGTCTGCGCTCATGTGAAAACATGAGAAGTTCATAAGAGAACTGGCTAAGGAATTGCGGCCCTAGTTGAACAAGATAAATTTTATTGAATCTATCAAACTTCATTGAATTCATCGAACGTACGTGCTGCGATAGGTTCAATGAGGTGAGAATAATAATGAAATTTTCACGAGTTAGTCAAGTATCGGAATTAACAGGTTTGTATCCTGGTAGTCTCAGGAGAATGCTGGTGGAACACGCTACGATTCAGAAGAACAAATCTTTCATTAAAGGAGTTACATTCTGATGATATTGGCGAAGAAAGTTAGACTGATTCCAACGCCTGAACAAGAAAAAGTGCTTAGAAACCATGCTGGTGCTGCAAGATTTGCTTATAACTATTGTAAAAGAATGAGTGATAGATACTATAAGCTATTTGGAAAATCTGTTTCACAGTTAGCTTTACAGAAACGATTTACAAAGATCAAGAAGCGAAAGAGATATGAGTGGTTAAAAGACATTAATGCACAAGTTCCCAAACAGGCTTCAAAAGATTTTGATACGGCGAGAAAAAATTCGTTCAAAAAGTACAAAAATGGTTCTCACACTTCTTATAAATCCAAAAAAGATTTAATCCAAGGATTTTATGCCAATTATGAAAGACTGATTATAGGAAAGAAAGTCGTTCATATTCAGTCTATTGGAGAAGTGAAAACAAGCCAACAACTACCAAGAAACAAAAAACCATCCAATCCAAGAGTTACCTTTGATGGTCGTCACTGGTGGATTAGTGTAGGATTCCAAGAAGACTTTGAATTCCAAGAACTAACGAACGAGTTGATTGGTGTGGATGTTGGGTTAAAAGAGTTGTTTGTAGCTTCTAATGGTATGAAAGAACGAAATATAAACAAAGATGCCAAGGTTAAAAAGCTTTTGAAAAGGAAAAAGTCAGCACAAAGAGATATGTCTAGGCGATTTAAAAAAGGTGTAAAAATTCAATCTGCCGGATATGAAAAAGCGAAAGCTGAGCACCTGCGGTTATCTAGGAAAATTACGAATATCCGAAATAACCATATCCATCAAGCAACAGCTAAATTGGTGAAAACCAAACCAATGAGGATTGTTGTGGAAGACTTATCTATCTCAAACCTGTTAAAAAACAAAAAGCTATCGAAAGCATTTTCATTTCAAAAATTAAACTTCTTCTTTCAATGTTTGTCATACAAGTGCGAGAAGTACGGCATTGCGTATGTAAAAGCTGATAAATGGTTCGCCTCAAGCAAGATTTGCTCATGTTGCGGCGTAAAATACGACCATTCAGTTCAACCAGAAGGACAGTGGAGTTTAAAGATTCGTGAATGGCGTTGTGCTTCATGCAATAGCCATCACGATAGGGATGTAAATGCTGCGATAAATTTATCAAGATGGGTAAAATAAATGCTTGATAATAGGAGGTAACGATACTGCCTCGTGTGGAGTGTTATACCCCTCGTCCCTTCGGGGTTGCGAGAACACGATGAAGCACTAACTCGTGTAAATTTGATTGAATTGTATAGATTTAGTTAAGTTTATCGTATCGGAAGTTCATTCAATTATCAGATTGCCACTACATGCGCAAAAATTTATCGAGAAAACAAGCGTTATCACAATTAACAGCTCATATAGAACGTCACGGAGATGTGTATGATCGCACGACATCAAGACAATTGTGGGAACGAAAAATATCGAAACGTTTACGCTGGTTTATGGAAATGAATCTTGAGGAAACGAAAGGGCTATTAAAAGATATTTTAGCAGCAAAACGAAAAATTATTATTTCACTTCCAAGTACAAAACAAGTGGATAAGCGAGTATGGCAAGCGTTAATGCGTACAAATGCGCAAATAACAGTGTATAGTGACGGACCAGTTCCACTGAAAAATGTAAAGTTACAAAGACAAAATAAAGCATTCCCGTTCCTAGTAATCGATGATGAAATCTTCTGGGCAGGCGCACCGCTTACATCTCAAATGATGTTTGAAGGTAGTACGGAATTTCCGTACGTATGTGCAAGACTGCAAGCACCTGAGACAATTGGTGTATTAAAAGGATTTTTAGATATTCGGTAAATTCGGATAGGAATTCCTTGACTTTTACTTGGAATGAACTTAGAATAAAAAATAATTTAATATAATTTTATGAAAATTCTTATCACGAGAGGTGGAGGGACTGGCCCTATGATACCTCGGCAGCGGATTCGTTATGAATACTGTGCCAATTCCAGCAAGGTAACTTGAAAGATAAGAAAGAAGCTCATTTTGACTGTATATACAGAAGCCTCTTTCTATCTTTTAGAAAGAGGCTTTTTTACGTGAAAATAAAAGGAGGAAGAACAATGGGAGCGACAGGAGTAGCGTCACAAAGAAAAACAATTGAAGAGAGTATCGAAAGAAATAAGGAAAAGTACATAGAAACAAGTCATGATATTCATGCGAATCCGGAGATTGGAAACCAAGAGTTTTACGCATCAAGAACGTTAAGTTTATTACTAGGTAGTGCAGGGTTTCAGTTACAGCACAATATAGCTGGACATGAAACGGGATTTATCGCGCGAAAAAGCTCTGGAAAACAAGGACCGGCAATTGCATTTTTAGCGGAGTACGACGCTTTACCAGGACTCGGTCATGCGTGTGGTCACAATTTAATCGGCACAATTAGTGTTGCAGCAGCAATTGCATTATCAGAAACACTTGAAGAAATTGGCGGAGAAGTTGTCGTGTTTGGTACGCCAGCAGAAGAAGGCGGGCCAAATGGTAGCGCGAAATCAAGTTATGTAAAGGCAGGTTTATTTAAAGACATTGATGCGGCGCTTATGATTCATCCGAGCGGAAAAACAGCGACAACGAGTCCTTCACTAGCAGTCGATCCACTTGATTTTCATTTTTACGGAAAAACAGCTCACGCTGCAGCTTCGCCAGAAGAAGGGATTAACGCATTAGATGCGGTTATTCAGCTCTATAACGGTATTAATGCACTTCGCCAACAACTTCCGTCAGACGTGAGAATTCATGGCGTCATTACAGAAGGAGGAAAAGCACCTAACATTATTCCTGACTACGCTGCAGCAAGGTTCTTCATCCGTGCAGCAACGCGAAAAAGATGCGCGGAAGTAACAGAAAAAGTAAGAAACATTGCTGAGGGAGCAGCGTTAGCAACAGGTGCGAAAGTAAAAATCCATCAATTCCAAAATGAAATCGATGAATTACTCGTAACAAAAACATATAACGATATTGTAGCGGAAGAACTAGAACTATTAGGTGAAGATGTAAATCGTAAAGAAAGAGTAGGAATCGGTTCAACCGACGCAGGAAACGTAAGTCAAGTCGTACCGACAATTCATCCGTACATTAAAATCGGACCAGATGATTTAATTGCACATACGAATGAATTTAGAGAAGCAGCACGTTCAGAACTTGGAGATAAAGCATTAATTACATCGGCAAAAGCATTAGCAAATACGGCGTATCGATTAATTACGGAAGAAGGGTTGTTAGAGAAGGTGAAGGAGGAGTTTAGAGAGGCGCAGAGGAATCAAGGGTAAGGGGATTAAGGTACTTTTTTCGAATAGCAATCTAAATAATAAGTAGAGATATAAAAAAGAACATTGAAAATCAATGTTCTTTTTTTGTTACTAATCATTAATTTTGTTGGATTTTCTCATAAAGGAAAAGCTTTTACTGTTAGCGGAGGATAATACGTATCCTTTATTAGAATGACAATTTCTCCTCAAACTCACTCTTTAAAACAATTAAAGGAGATGACAAGCCAAATTGCATTAAAGAGTCTAAAAATGTAGCGAGAGAATCCATCGAATCGCTCATGACCTTCATCATATAATTAAACTCCCCACTAATTCGATATAAATCTGTTACTTCAGGAGCGGCATTACAAAATTGAATAAAATCAGAGCATTGGCTCGTTTTAAACATGATGAATGCTTGAATGTTTTTATTAATTTTTGCAGGCTCAAATTTCGTTCGATAAGCCGCTATAACTCCTTGATCTTCAAGTTTATTAATACGCTCTTTTACAGCAGGTTGCGTCATGGATATAATTCGTCCTATTTCTGAAACGGAAATTCTCGCATTTTCATACAACAAGTTCATAATTTTATGATCGATTTCATCCAGTTTTACTGTGTTTTGCATTGTGCAGCCTCCTTATTTTGTTTTCTAAAGTGAATCATAAATTATAACTATAATATCATAAGTGAACGAACTAAATTACCTATAAATCTATATTTAAAATGATTGGTTTTTGCATGAAAATATAAGTATGGCATTCATCAAACGGAAATTTAGGAAGGATGGAAGAAATGAAGAATCTTAATGGAAAAGTAGCATTAGTAACAGGAGCGAGTCGCGGAATTGGCCGTGCGATTGCGATGAGATTGGCGAAAGATGGAGCATTAGTTGCGATTCACTACGGTCGAAATAAAACAGCTGCAGATGAAACGATTAGTGAGATTGAATCTAATGGAGGAAAAGCGTTCTTAATTGAAGCTGAACTCAATTCAATTGATGGTGTCAAAAAGCTAGTAGAACAGTTAAAGCATGAATTACAAATAAAAGTTGGTACATCAGAGATTGATATTTTAGTAAACAATGCAGGGATAGGTACACAAGGAACGATTGAAAATACGACAGAAGAAGTTTTTGATGAAATTATGTCTGTAAATATGAAAGCACCATTCTTTTTAATCCAGCAAACATTACCATTAATACGAGCAGAGGGTCGCATTATTAACATTTCATCAGCTGAAGTACGACTTGGTTTTACAGGCTCAATTGCATACGGCTTAAGTAAAGGTGCGCTTAATACGATGACACTGCCTCTAGCTAAACATCTTGGAGAAAGAGGTATAACAGTGAATACAATTATGCCTGGATATACGAAGACAGATATCAATGCAAAATTGCTAGATGATCTGGAAATACGAAATTTTGCTACCAACTCATCTGTGTTCGGACGAATAGGGCAAGTTGAAGATATTGCAGATGCAGTAGCATTCCTTGCTTCTTCTGATAGCCGCTGGGTAACGGGGCAGATTTTAGATGTTTCTGGTGGGTTTTGTTTATAGGGTCACTACTCCATAGCCATCAAGCTAATCTAGTAATTTATAGAAAGATAGGCATACTAAAGAAGTCTATTAAAACGTGATTTTTTCGCTAGGCAACTTGAATCAGGGGGCATTTCTTTTTCTTAAGTTGACGGGTATGTATGGTGCCCCCGATTAGACGATAGTGAATGAACAATTTCGGGGTTCAGTTCAACTTTATTCAAAATAAGATTTTTTGCAGTAAAATCAATGTTAGTGGAACTTTTTTAAAAATTAACATAAATACTTGCAATATTTAAATTAGTACTATATAGTTCTAGTTATGACAAAGATAAAATTAATGAATCAAAAACGTGTGATTGAAGTAGCTGCAACATTATTTTTAGAAAAAGGGTTTGCTTATACAAGTATGGATGAATTAGTACGTGTAAGCAAAGTTTCAAAGTCTAATGTGTATTATCATTTTTCTAATAAGGAAGTATTATTAGAAGGGGTCGTTGATTATTGGATTGAAATGTATCAATCTGCAATTGATGACATACTTTCTCAGAACCAATTTTTAGTTGAAGATCGTATCCAACTGTTTTTAAAGCAATTATCACAAGGAGTTCAATCGAGAGAGTATAAGGGAAGCTGTCCATTTATTACTCTTTATATTCAAAGTCCTAAACAGGCCACGCAAATAAAAGAAAAAATAGGTCTTTTTTTTACAGGATTACAAAAGAAAGTTTCTCTATTACTTAAACAAGGGGTAGAGAATGGAGAATTTAGAAATACGATTAATATTGATGAGGTTGCATCACTTTTTATTACAAATCTTGAAGGAGCGTTATTTATTTCAGAAACATTGAAGGATGCAACTGTAATCACGAAAACAGCAGATCATTTTTTAAAATTGCTTCGATAAAAGAAGCATTTTTTTTACATTAAATTAGTACTAAGTAGTACTAAAAGGGGGATTTTATATGAGAACAGTATTTTTAACTGGTGGAACAGGCTTTATTGGAAAGCAATTAGTAAAAGAATTAGCCAAAGAGGATGTTAAAATTCTTCTTTTAGTGAGGTCGAAAAATAAAGCAACACGCCTTTTTCAAGAAAGAGGCATCTTAAAAAAGGAAGTTATGCACTTTATTGAAGGTGATTTGACGAAAATAGATTTAGGTCTAAGTGCTGAAGATAAGGAGAGGGTATTGAAAACGGATGTGATTATTCACGCAGGAGGCCCCATGGATATTCAAGCGACAAGTAAAGAGGCAGCTTCCGTATTTTTAAATGGTGCCAAACATATTAGTGAATTAGCTGAAAGTATTCATCAATTGAAGGGCTTGCAACAATTTATTCATGTTGTAGGTTATATGAGTCCCTTTGATGATAAAAATAGCAAGATTGCAATTGATGTGTTTAAAGAAGGAAACAATTATTTGAAAATAAAAAATCCATATGAGAGAACAAAATTTTTAGCAGATCTTTATATCCGTCAGCAGGCATCAGCAGTAGGTTATCCGCTTTCTGTAATTAATCCGCCAACTGTAGTCGGTAGTAGTAAAACAGGGAGTACAGAGCAGATAGCAGGATTAGGTTTGCTTGTGCTGAGTATGCGAAGAGGGCTCATGCCAGTGATTCCTGGAGGTAAGGGATATAGGTTACCACTTATTTCAAACGATGAGCTTGCGAAGTTTATTGTGCAGGTTTTCAGATTGGAGCAACCGACTATTCAAACATATACACTTGTTGAAGACAAACAGCACGATCAAAACATTGCTGAATTATTAAGTATTATGTCGGAAAGTATGAATATGAGGGCACCAAAAATCTCTGTTCCAATGCCATTTATGAAAGCAATTATGAATAGTGGAGGAAGTAAAATAACAAAAATTCCTTCTGATGGACTGAATTTTATTACAAAACAAAAATTTTCAAATGTTTCAGCGAAAAAAATTATGGGAGGAGATTGGTTTAAGAAGACGAGTGTAATGAAATTTTTCCCTGCCGTAGTAGCTGATCTGGATTATCGAATAATGTATCAAAATGGCCGGCATAATCATTTATTTAAACGAACATTATGCGATAACACTACCCTTTACCAATTACAAGGAAAGGGTAAACCGTTTATTTTATTACATGGTTTATTGAGTGATGGAGAGGATTTATTTCCTTTAGCACAAGAGCTTCATGAAAAAACTGGTCAACCTGTATGGATCTTGGATCTTCCAGGTTTGGGACGGTCTCCTTTTAAACGAGAGAAAAATCTTCTAGATATCTATTTGAATGTAGTGAAAAAGTTATTGGAGAAAGCTACGAATGGTGCGCATCTAATTGGACATTCATTCGGTGCGTTTATTCTTCTGGAAGCATTGGTACAAGAGTACATAGATAAGAAGTATTCAATCACTTTACTTCAGCCACCTGTTGCTAAAAAAAATGCTAAATCGCTAAATGTTCCTCAAGTTATGAACAAATGGACATTAAAATTAGCAACTACTAATTTGATAGGGCGTTATTTATTAAGTAATGGTTTGTTTGAAAGTACGGAGAGCATCCCTGAACATTATATTGAAAAGATAAGTAAAAGTTTTACTTCTCCTAGAATTTTAAATACTACGGTTCAGCTTAACAGTTTACTACTGAAAAACGATCAAGGTGATTTCAATGAAGTAACAAAGTATAATCTTCACATTATTTGGGGGGATTATGACAGAGCCTATTCTGCTCCATCGCATCTTGGTAAGGTTGATTTTGTTCCATATGGCCATCATTTTCCTCTTAGCCACCCGAGTGAAACGGCAACATTAGTAATAAAAAATAGTAATAGTAGCAGATGAGAGTGTGGGATAAATAAAAAGTGTGTAGTAAGATCGTTGTGTCTTTGAAATAAAATCGTACTGTTTGGAGTCCCGCGAACAAGACGCGAATTTTGCACGCTAAGCAAAAAAACAATAAGCTGTCCACATGGACAGCTTATTTACATTATTCTCGTTATTGGAAGTTATTTTTAACTTTTCCTGATCTGAAAGAGTCAATCTTTTTTTATATAATTTATCAATAATTATTCTTTTTTCTCCGGCTGATAGGAAAGAATAACGACACCTGAACTGGTCGTTATTGTTTCTATAAGTTTTAATGCTTTTGTATTGCTCTGGTCTTTAAAGAGACGCTTTCCGCTTCCTACGATAACGGGATTGATTATAAAGTGATATTCATCAATGAGGTCATGTTGCATCAATGTCTGTATAAGCTCACCACTACCATAAATTAAAAGGTTCTGACCGGGCTGTTCCTTCAGTTTCGATATTTCTTCTACAATATTACCCTTGATAAGATTTGCATTCCATTCGGTTTTTTCCAAAGTTGTTGAAGCAACAAATTTAGGTATGCTGTTCATCTTATCAGCAAAACCCTCTTCATCAGTCATAGAAGGCCAGGCAGCTGCAAAACCTTGATAGGTTACTCGCCCTAGTAGAAGCGCTTCACTTTCAAACAGTAAATCGGATTGAAACTTTGCTACTTCTTCATTGAAATATGGAGCAGTCCAAGCTGGTTCCTCCATGACACCATCTAGTGAGAGGTACATCGATACAATTATTTGTCCCATTTTGTTCTCCTTTAATTTTAAATTGAGATTTTTACATATTGGTAACAAAATTATTAATTCTCCAGCTAGAGAAATTCTCCCTTTTTAATAGTTTCGACAAAATGTATTTATATATGTTTCGGAATAATCTAATATATATTAATAACTTTGAAATATTGTATAACTTCTAATTTTTATGCATTATTGATTAGCATTGCTTATTGTGCTAACGAATCAGGATAGTGTGGCGACCGACTAAATAGTTGCTTATCCTCATTTATTAGAAGGGAAGTTCTATCATTTCGCGAATTTGTTAGACATAGACGAGCGCTATAATTTTCTATATCTACATATAAGAGGTGACTACGCATGAATCAAAGACCGTCAGAAGAAGAATACGCCGGAAGCTCCGGCGAATATATCCGTTTGGTGCCGGACGGTAACATCATCGATATTCTGCTCGCCCAGGAAAAGCAAATGACCGAGCTCCTGGCATCGTTGACCGAAAGCCAGGCCGCATATCGGTATGCGGAAGGGAAATGGACGTTGAAAGAAGTCGTGGGCCACATTGCAGACGCGGAACGCGTCATGACCTACCGCCTGCTCCGGTTCGCAAGAGGGGACCAGACACCTCTGACTGGTTTCGATCAGGAATTGTTCATACCTCCTTTCGGAAGCTGGACAACCGCACAATTGGCCGAAGACTACCGGGCCGTACGGCAATCAACGATCACATTGCTGCGCGGGCTACCGGCTGAGGCGTGGACCCGCAAGGGCACAGCCAACAACCTAAGCATTACGGCGCGCGCCCTCGCGTACGGCGTCGCAGGACACGAACTTCATCACATGGCGGTCATCCGAAATCGGTATTTGAGTTAATTGCCGGCTGAGGCCATTGGAATGGAACTAACACCTATCATACAATCTTTTAGATACCGTTCTTATGAGGGGCCCGCCCCACAACCATCTTAGACAATTTTTGAAATTAAAAGCACGTTACTATTCTCTTATGTTAATGAGAAAGGTTGACGTGCTTTTTATGAATATGCACCAAAAACAAGAGCATATCGATTTTTCTCATTTTGGGGTATTTGTTTTTCTTAGATTGAGGGTGATGGGGCACTACTCTATAATGATCAAATTAAAATTTAAAATAGTTATAGAGACTCCATTTCTCGGAAATATTGTAACTATTAAGTTGTAAAAAGAACCATAGTTTTTCATTTTTGAAAAGGTTATGGTCTTTTTTAATTGTAACAAAGATATGATGCGAGGAAGTTTTTTAGATAAATCAAAAAAACTTGATTAATAAGTTGCATATAGAACTCATCTACGTATATACTATAAACATCAAAAAAAGTTGATGAAGGGAAGTGAACTACAGTGGCACAAAATTTTCAGCTCTATGAGAAAAAGTTTAAAGCGTTGGCGGATCAGAAACGTTTAGAAATCATGTATGAACTTTGCCAGCGAGGACAGACGTGTGTATGTGATTTAACAGAAGTTTTTGAAATGACGCAATCTAAATTATCATATCATTTAAAAATTTTATTAGATGCAGGTTTGATTGTAAAAGAAACAAAAGGTACGTGGAGTTATTATGATTTAAATGATGCGGAAGTGAATAATTTATTATCAGAAGAATTGTGCTGTATCTTTAGAAAAACAGGGAAAGGTAGTTGCTGTTAAAATTTTGAGTTATTAATCAAAAAAAATTGATTAATGATATATAAAAAGGAGGAATAAGGTATGAGATATGTTCACGTCGGTATAAACGTTACGAATTTAGAGAAGTCTATTGAATTTTATGAAAAGGTATTTGGTGTTTCACCAGTTAAAGTGAAAACAGATTATGCAAAATTTTTATTAGAGACGCCAGGACTTAATTTTACGCTGAACGTGCGAGATGAAGTGAAGGGAAATCAGGTAAATCATTTTGGTTTCCAAGTGGATACAGCTGAAGAAATTACATTACATAAAGAACGATTAGAAAAAGAAGGTTTCTTCGCGCGTGATGAGATGGATACGACTTGTTGCTATGCAGTGCAAGATAAGTTTTGGGTAACAGATCCAGATGGGAATGAGTGGGAATTCTTTTATACGAAAGCAGATAGTAATGTTCACAAAATTGAAGAGTCATCTTGTTGCGCGACTTCAAATGAGGTAGCTAAAAATTCTTGTTGTTAATAGGAGATGGAAAATAGAATGAAACGTTTATCTTTTCTAGACCGATATTTAACACTATGGATTTTTCTAGCGATGGCTGTTGGGATTGGTTTAGGGTTTGTGTTCCCTAGTGTAGTAGACGGACTGAATACATTACAGGTTGGAACGACGTCTATTCCGCTTGCTGTTGGTTTAATTGTAATGATGTATCCACCGTTAGCGAAAGTTCGCTATGAGGAAATGGGCCGAGTATTTAAAGATGTAAAAGTGTTAGTGCTATCTTTAGTACAAAATTGGATTATTGGTCCGGTACTTATGTTTGTGTTAGCAATTATTTTTCTTCCTGATAAACCAGAATACATGGTTGGTCTCATTATGATTGGGTTAGCACGTTGTATTGCAATGGTAATTGTTTGGAACGATCTTGCTGATGGGGATAAAGAGTATGCGGCAGGTTTAGTTGCTTTTAATTCGGTATTCCAAATGCTCTTTTTCTCAGTTTATGCATACGTATTTGTAACTGTAATTCCAGAATGGTTAGGGATTGAAGGTGCTATTGTCGATATTACAATGATAGAAGTAGCAAAATCAGTATGTATCTATTTAGGAATTCCTTTTATAGCAGGTATGTTGACACGCTTTGTACTAGTTAAGTTAAAAGGAAGACAGTGGTATGAAAAAGTGTTTATACCTAAAATTAGTCCACTTACATTACTTGCATTGCTATTTACAATCATCGTTATGTTCTCTTTAAAAGGAGAGATGATTGTTAGCGTGCCACTAGATGTGGTAAGAATAGCGATTCCGTTATTAATCTATTTTATTGTAATGTTTTTTGTTTCTTTCTTTATGGGAAGAAAAATTGGTGCAAACTATCCGGTGACGACAACGTTAGCATTTACAGCAGGTAGTAATAACTTTGAGTTAGCAATTGCTGTAGCAGTTGGTGTGTTTGGTATTCATTCGGGCGCAGCATTCGCAGCTGTCATTGGACCGTTAGTCGAAGTACCTGTCATGATTGCACTTGTAAATGTCGCTTTTTGGTTTAAACGTAAATATTTTAATGATCAATCAACTTAAAAACAAAGGTGGAAAACAACATGGAAAACAAAAAAACAATCTATTTCTTATGTACAGGAAATTCATGCCGAAGCCAAATGGCAGAAGCGTGGGGTAAACAATATTTAGGAGGTAAGTGGAATGTATATTCTGCAGGAATCGAAGCACATGGAGTGAATCCAAATGCGATTAAAGCAATGAATGAAGTGAATATCGATATAACAAATCAAACATCAGATATGATTGATACAAACATTTTAAATAATGCTGATTTAGTCGTTACACTTTGTAGTCATGCGGATTCTGTTTGTCCTTCGACACCTTCGCACGTAAATCGTGTTCACTGGGGATTTGATGACCCGGCAGGAAAAGAATGGTCTGAATTTCAACGTGTTCGCGATGAAATTGGTGAACGTATAAAGCGATTTTCTGAAACAGGTGAGTAAATAAAGGAAAGAGTCAACTCAATCGAGTAGGCTCTTTTTTATGTGCTATGAAACTTCAAAATAGAACGGTATGACGGTAGTAGAATGTTGTAATAAACGTGGATTTAATCACGAAAAAACGACTCCATTCACGTTTTTCAGGTTATCTGATGTATAGGTGAATTTTTTGAGAAAAAAATGTTTATAAAAAGCCTTGAAATATTCTGAAAATTAAATTATTATTATCCATGTAAACTACTAAGTAATCGTTTACATGGATGGAATAAGGGTTTAAACAAAACTGAAGTAAACGATTTCTTGAAAACTAAGAAAGAGTGATAAAATGGCAAAGTCTACAATTAAAGATGTTGCAATGGAAGCGAATGTGTCTACAGCTACAGTATCTCGAGTGTTAAACGAAAGTGGATTTGTAAGTGACGACATTAAAGATCGTGTTTTTTTAGCTGTGAAAAAGCTTAATTATCAACCAAATGCGATTGCTAGAAGTTTAAAGCAAGATAAAACATACACGATTGGTGTTGTGATTCCGGATATCACAAATCATTATTACATGACAATTTCAAAGGCGATTGAAGATATTGTGCAGCAAAAGGGCTATAACCTTATTTTTTGTAGCAGTCATGAAAATCCTAAAAAAGAGGATAAATTGTTGCAGCTACTAGTGGAACAACGGGTAGATGCAATTGTGTTGGCTACTGCTGGAGGTTGTGAAGAAAGAGTAAGAAGTATTCATCAAGCTGGTGTACCAATAGTTTTAGTTGATCGGACTGTTGAGATTGGAGATTCAAAATTAGATTCGGTTGTAGAAAGTAATTTTGAAAGTGCTTATAGATTAACGAGCTATCTTTTACAACAGGGGCATCGATCGATTGGTCTTGTAAATGGATTGTTAAACGTTAGTACAGGTAAAGAGCGCTATGAAGGATTTCAGAAAGCTTTAGAAGAGTTTGGGATTCAAGAAGATGAAAACTATACGTTTAATAGCACTTTCACAAGAGAAGGTGGTATGAAAGCAGTTGATTATTTTCTTAATTTCACTGAGAAACCGTCAGCTATTCTATCTTTGAACAATGAAATGGCATTTGGTGTTCTTCTTGAATTAACGAGGAGAGGCTACTCTGTACCAGAGGACATCGTGATCGCTTCTTTTGGTGATGTGGAAGCAGCACAATTATTACAAGCGCCTGGGATTATATCGGTAGCGCACAAACCATACGAAATGGGAGAAAGGGTAGGCGATATATTACTGAAACGCTTAAATAATGAAGAAGGTCCCTTTAATGAAATATTTACACCGAGGTTACAAATAGATGCACAAAGTGTAAGTAGTTGAAACGTATTTTCGTTAAGATAAAAATCGGAAGGGAGATAGAAATGCTAAAAGGAATACCGAAAATAATGAGTCCGGATTTAATGAAGGTTCTTTTAGAAATGGGGCATGGGGATGAGATTGTTTTAGCGGATGGCAATTTCCCCGCTGCCTCTTGCGGGACGAAGCTCATTCGATGTGAAGGTCATGGGGTTCTTGAAGTATTACAGGCAATTTTGCAATTCTTTCCACTCGATACGTATAGTAATCATTCTGTTTCATTAATGAAAGTCGTAAAAGGGGATCCTACCACGCCCTCCATTTGGGAAACATATGATGCGACAATTAAAAAATATGATACTCATTTTGATGGTTTTGAGATGATTGACCGCTTTGCATTTTATGAGAGGGCAAAGAAGGCGTATGCAATTGTTGCAACGAGTGAAAGTGCTCTCTATGCCAATATGATTTTAAAAAAGGGCGTGGTTACTGATTAACGCATTATTAAACTAATATATTGTTTCATTAAAAATTTGATAGGGTAGTAGGTGATAGGATGAGTGAATTATTGCTGAAAATGGATGGAATTAGTAAAGCGTTCCCTGGAGTGCAAGCGCTTTCTAATGTGCGATTTGAATTGAAAAAAGGCGAAGTTCACGCACTTTTGGGAGAGAATGGAGCCGGAAAATCTACATTAATGAAAATTTTAACAGGAATTTATCAAAGAGATGCTGGAACCATTGCGTATGAAGGAAAAGAAATAGAGGTTCCAGATACAAAAGCAGCACAAAGACTCGGAATCAGCATTATTCATCAGGAACTTAATTTGGCTCCGCATTTAACAGTTGCCCAAAATATTTTTATTGGAAGAGAACCTAAAGGGCTATTTAATCTTTTTTTGGATGAAAAAGAACTCAATAACAGAGCGAAAAAACTATTTGAAAGGTTAAACATTCATCTAGACCCAAGAGAATTGGTAGGCAATTTAACAGTTGCGAAACAGCAAATGGTGGAAATCTCTAAAGCTCTTTCTTTTGATTCAAAAGTACTGATTATGGATGAGCCAACCGCAGCTTTAACGGATACTGAAATCGATGCATTATTTGTTATGATTCGGAAATTACGACAAGATGGTGTGGGAATTGTATATATCTCTCACCGCATGGAGGAGCTTAAGAAAATTACGGACCGTGTATCGATTATGCGAGACGGTACATACGTAGGAACGATGAACACGAAGGATGCAACGATTGAACAAATTATTTCCATGATGGTTGGAAGAGAAATTGATAACAATCAAAAACCAGAAATGAAAGAGAGAACGAGAGAAAAAGTGTTTGAAGTAAAAAATTTAAAGAGAGGGAACACGATAAAAGATGTAAGTTTTGAACTGTATAAAGGGGAAATCGTTGGCTTTGCTGGATTGATGGGTGCTGGAAGAACAGAAGTAGCCCGTGCCATATTTGGGGCAGACCCACTAGATTCAGGGGAGATTTTTATTAAGGGAAAAAGACAGAATATTAAAAATCCTTCCGATGCAGTACAACATGGAATTGGCTATTTGTCTGAAGATCGAAAACAGTTTGGACTTCTAGTTGGGATGGATGTCAAAACAAATATTGCAATGGCATCGATGAAAGATTATGTAAAACCTTTCGGCTGGATGAATGTATCGAAAGTGGATCAACAATCTGAGGAATTAATTAAGAGGTTAAAAATAAAAACACCATCAGGTAATCAATTAGTGAAAAATCTTTCAGGAGGGAATCAGCAAAAAGTTGTTATTGGCAAGTGGTTGACTAGAGATTCAGATGTCTTAATCTTTGATGAGCCTACTCGTGGTATTGATATCGGGGCAAAAGACGAAATTTATAAGTTACTACATGATTTAGCACAGCAAGGAAAATCTATTATTATGATTTCCTCAGAGCTTCCTGAAATTTTAAGGATCAGTCACCGCGTGATTGTTATGTGTGAAGGCAAAATAACAGGAGAATTGAAAAATGATGAAAAAGCATCGCAAGAAGCAATTATGACTCTTGCAACAAAACGAATGATGTAATGAATAGTAACGGATGATAAAGGAGTGAACAAAAATGGAAATACAAAAGGTAGTCGAACTTCCAGTTGAAGGGAAGATGAGGAAAGGGATAAATTCAAACGCGCTTCAACAGCTTCTAGCATTTGCAAGTTTAATTGTACTTGTTGTCATTTTTTCAATTACTTCAGCTAATTTTCTACAATTTGATAACATTATAGGAATCTTTTTATCGACAGCTGTTACAGGCATCCTTGCTTTAGGGGCAACGATGATTATCGTTACAAGTGGAATTGATTTATCCTGTGGAACCGTACTAACCTTGTCTTCGGTTATGACAGGTGTATTTGCTGTCAACTTAGGTTTACCAGTTTGGGTAGCTGTACTTGGAGGTATTTTAATAGGTGCCGTAGTAGGTTTAATTTCTGGAGCTGCAATTGCAAAGTTGAAGATTCCCCCATTTATTGCAACGTTAGCGATGATGATGATCGCAAAAGGATTGGCACTTGTTATTTCGAAAGCCACTCCAATTTATTTCACTTCTATACCAAGCTTTAACAAAATTGCGATGGGTTCTATTATTCCTGGCTTTGCTATTCCGAATGCTGTTTTCATCTTTTTTGGAATGGCTATTTTCGCAAGCTTAATTTTAAATAAAACGATTATCGGAAGGTATACATTTGCACTAGGAAGCAATGAAGAAGCAACCAGGCTTTCTGGAGTGAATGTTGATAAGTGGAAAATCATTATCTATATGATTGCAGGTGTTTTTACTGGTGTTGCAGGGATTATCATGGCATCTCGTCTAAATTCTGCTCAGCCAGCTTTAGGTGCAGGATATGAATTAGAAGCAATCGCAGCAGTCGTTATCGGAGGAACTTCTTTAAGTGGTGGTAAAGGAACAATTCTTGGTACTGTTATCGGTGCATTGATTATGAGTGTGTTAACAAATGGTCTTCAAATTCTTTCGGTACCTCAAGAATGGCAAACGGTAGTTGTTGGCGCGGTTATCTTATTAGCAGTTTACGCAGATGTGTTACGAAACAAAAAAGCAAAGAATTAATTGCGATACTGCTTTTTAAATAAAACAATATATAGGGGGAATTTTGGATGAAGAAAGCAAAAAAGGGTATAGTTTTATCGTCAATTCTCGCAATTTCAATGTTTATGGGAGCGTGTTCTTCAAATGGTGCAAGCACAGGAAGTAAGGATAGTAATGCCCCTACAAAAGATGACGGTAAGCGCTATGTGGCTATTATTTCAAAAGGGTTCCAGCATCAGTTCTGGCAAGCAGTTAAAAAAGGAGCTGAGCAAGCAGCAGATGAGTATAAAGTAAATATTACATTTGTAGGTCCTGAAACGGAAGCGCAGGTTGATAAACAAGTTGAAATGCTCCGTAGCACACTTGATAAAAAACCAGATGCGATTGGTTTTGCGGCATTAGATTCTAAGGCTGCTCTTCCATTATTAGAACAAGCAAAAAACAAAAAAATTCCGGTTGTTGCGTTTGACTCAGGTGTTGAGGGAGATATACCTGTAGCAACAGCTGCAACGGATAATAAAGCAGCGGCAGCTCTTGCAGCTGAGAAAATGGCTGGATTAATTGGTGAAAAAGGAGAAGTAGCAGTAGTTGCTCACGACCAGACAAGTAAAACAGGTGTTGAACGCCGAGATGGCTTTGTAAATACAATCAAATCAAAGTATCCGAACATCAAACTTGTCGATATTCAATATGGTAGCGGCGACCAATTAAAATCGACTGACGCTGCTAAGGCAATTATGCAAGCGCACCCAAATGTAAAAGGTATTTTCGGTACAAATGAAGGTTCTGCGATAGGGGTAGTAAATGCTGTTAAAGAATTGAACAAAAAGAGTGTAGTAGTAGTTGGCTTTGACTCTGGAAAACTACAAATTGATGCGATTAAGAGCGGAGTGATGGCAGGTGCGATTACGCAAAATCCAATTGGAATTGGTTACGAAACTGTGAAAGCAGCTGTTGAGAACCTAGATGGGAAACAAGTATCCAAAACAATTGACACTGGTTTCTATTGGTACGATAAAAAGAACATTGATGATCCAAAGATTAAGGAAGTGCTATATCAATAAAATCTAAAACGAAACTAGCGGTGCAAATAAGAGAGAAACTGAGGTGCATAACATTGTCTAATGTAATAAATGATTTGAAATTATATGCAAATAAGATTGTCCAAACAGGTCTTGTAGTAGGAGCAGGTGGAAATTTGAGTATGAGAGATGGGAATATGATGTATATCTCTCCTAGTGGTTTTGATTTGCAAGAGATAGAAGACCACGAGTGGGTACGTGTCAATATTGAAACTGGTGAGATATTGGATGATTTAAAACCATCTTCTGAAATATTAATGCATTTGGAATGTTTTCGTAAACGTCCTGATATAACAGCTGTTTTACATGCTCATCCAAGTTATTCGGTAGGTGTATCATGTACTGGTCATACCATTCCGAGTCTATTCCCAGATTTTCCAGCAATGATCAAAAGCGTATCTTATCTTGAATATATGATTCCGACTACAGAAGTATTGGCTAACGCTGTATCAAATGTGATTGAAGAAAATGATGTAGTCGTAATGAGGAATCATGGAGTACTTACGGTTGGTAAAACAATGAAAGAAGCATATTTTCTGATGCAAATTCTAGAAGAAGCGGCGAAAGTATATACGATTGCATCAACAGTAGGCGTGCCAAGAATCTTGACAGAGGAAGAATGTCACGAATTAAGAAATCTATCTTCTGAGAAATATAGATTACAACTACTAAAAGATACAGAATAGTTAAGAATGCTTTCAAAGGGCGTGAATGAATGGAAAAAGTTTGGGCTTTTGATTTAGGGGCATCTAATGGGCGTTTAATGGTAAGTGGGTTTGATGGGAAACGCCTGTATCTTGGAGAGGTTCATAGGTTCTCTAATCGCCCTGTTTACGCAACAGGTCATTATTATTGGGATATTTTAAGGATATTCCAAGAAATGAAGAATGGAATTGGGAAAAGTATTAGAAACGGTCATAAGTCGATTGAAAGTTTGTCGATCGATACGTGGGGCGTTGATTTCGGACTTCTATCTGAAACAGGTGAACTGCTTAGCAATCCGTATTCTTATAGAGATCCGCATACAAATGGTAGTTTAAAAGAAATAATGGAAGTCATTCCGAGGGATGTTTTGTTCTCTCGAACGGGCGTCACGCCAGCAGCAATCAATACAATTTGTCAGCTTCAGGCTATAAAAAAGCATAACCCAGATTTAATGGAAAAGGCAAAAACGCTTTTATTAACACCAAACTTGCTGAGCTATTTATTTTCAGGTGTAAAGGCGAATGAATATACGATTAGTACAACGACATCGTTATTTAACATTCACGAGCGTAATTGGGATACTGCCCTCATGAAAAAGTTGAGCTTGCCTACAGAAATGATGGCACATATTGTGATGCCAGGAACGACTCTCGGTCCGACACTTTCTTCCATTCATAACGAATTTGGCATGAATCCTGTTAAAGTTATTGCTGGTACAGGACATGATACAGCTTGTGCTCTTGCCGCACTGCCTATGAAGTCAGAAAATTCTGTATTTATGAGTTGTGGTACGTGGATCTTAATGGGAGTTCAAGTAAAGGATCCAATCATGAATGAACAGGCTTTGGAATGGGGCTTTACAAATGAAGGAACGGCAGATGGCGAGTTTCGACTACTGAAAAATATTATGGGGTTATGGCTCATTCAAGAATGTAGGGGGACTTGGGCAAAAGAAGGTAAGCTTTTTACTTACGAAGAAGAAGCAACATTGATTCGAAATACAAAGCCATTTGCACATTTCATAGACCCAGATGATCCTTCTTTCTTCAATCCGGAAAATATGCCGAAACAAATCCGAGATTTCTGTATAAAGAGTGGTCAACAGCCGCCTGAAACGGAAGGAAGTTTCCTCCGCTGTATTTTGGAGAGTCTCTCACTGAGTTATAGGTGGGTGTTAGAGAAGCTGGAAGTTTTAACTGGAAAGTCAATAGAAGTTATCCACATGGGCGGCGGTGGCATTCAGAATGATCTGTTTTGTCAATTTACCGCAAATGCGACTAACCGTCCTGTTGTAGCGGGGCCAGTTGAAGCGAGTGCGATTGGAAATTCATTATCGCAATGGATCGCGCTAGGAAAAATAAAGGATTTAAAGGAAGGTAGAGAGATTGTTGAAAACTCGTTTCCTGTTAAACATTATCAACCTCAAAACCAATTAGAATGGCAGGAAGCATACGGCCGTTTTATTGAAATAATCGATAACAATGTAGTAAGAAGGGAGCTTTAAAATGAAAACAGTTCATAATAGATTCTACAATACATTACCGAAAATCGGAATTAGACCAACAATTGATGGCAGAAGAAATGGTGTACGTGAATCTCTTGAAGATATGACGATGAATCTTGCAAAATCGGTAGCAAATCTACTAACCGAAAACTTGCGTCATTACAATGGTGAGGCAGTAGAATGTGTCATCGCTGATACATGTATTGGCGGTGTGGCGGAAGCGGCCAAAGCGGCTGAAAAATTTGCAGTAGAGGGAGTTGGTGTTTCTATTACTGTTACACCATGTTGGTGCTATGGTTCTGAAACAATGGATATGGATCCTGATATTCCAAAAGCAGTATGGGGATTTAATGGAACAGAACGTCCAGGGGCAGTGTATCTTGCAGCTGTCTTAGCTGCCCATAATCAAAAGGGCATTCCAGCTTTCGGCATATACGGGAAAGATGTGCAAGACTTAAGTGATACATCCATTCCAGAAGATGTGCAGGAAAAACTACTTCAATTTGCAAAGTCTGGCCTTGTCGTTGCCAGCCTGAGAGGAAAATCGTATCTGTCGATGGGGTCTGTATCTATGGGGATTGCTGGTAGTACCGTTCAACCTGAATTTTTCCAAGATTATTTAGGAATGAGAAATGAATATATTGATATGACCGAATTTGTAAGAAGAATAGATGAAGAGATTTATGATAAGGAAGAATATGAAAAAGCTTTAAACTGGGTAAAAGAGTATTGTCCAGAAGGTCCAGATAATAATGCGGAAGAAATGCAAAGGTCACGGGAGCAAAAAAATAAAGACTGGGAAACTAGCGTTAAAATGACTTTAATTGCAAGGGATCTTATGACTGGAAATCCAAAACTAGCGGAACTTGGCTATGGTGAGGAAGCGCTAGGATACAATGCTATTTCCGCAGGTTTCCAAGGTCAGCGTCAATGGACGGATCATTTCCCGAATGGTGATTTTATGGAGACAATTTTAAATTCCTCCTTTGATTGGAACGGAATTCGCCCGCCATACATTATGGCTACTGAAAATGATAGTTTAAATGGGGTTACGATGCTATTTGGCCATTTATTAACAAATACAGCTCAAGTTTTTGCTGATGTAAGAACATATTGGAGCCCGGAGGCAGTAGAACGTGTGACAGGGCATAAGCCTAAAGGATTAGCAGAAAAGGGATTTATTCATATGATTAACTCCGGTTCAGCTGCACTTGATGGGACAGGACAACAAACGAAAGATGGAAAGCCTGCTATAAAACCGTTTTGGGAAATTACAGAGGAAGAAGTTCAAAATTGTTTAGCAGCTACTTCTTGGAGACCGGCTTCAACAGGGTATTTCCGAGGGGGCGGATTCTCAAGTGATTTCTTAACAAAGGGAAATATGCCTGTAACAGCAGCCCGTCTCAATCTTGTTAAAGGCTTAGGTCCTGTTTTACAAATCGCAGAAGGCTATTCAGTTGAAATCCCAGAAGAGGTGCACGACATATTGGATAAGAGAACAGATCCAACTTGGCCAACAACTTGGTTCGTTCCAAATATAACGGGAGAAGGTGCTTTTAAGGATGTTTACACCGTGATGAATAATTGGGGTGCTAACCACTGTGTAATAAGCTACGGTCATATTGGTAGTGATTTAATTACGCTTGCTTCAATGCTCCGAATTCCTGTAAATATGCATAACGTCAAAGAAGAACAAATCTTTAGACCGAGTGCATGGGGCATGTTCGGAACAAACGATCCAGAAGCAGCAGATTACCGTGCCTGCCAAAACTTTGGTCCATTATACCATTAAGGAAAAAAAGTTCCCCCTGATAATATGTCGGGGGGTTACTATAGAGCATATTTTTTCGCACTGGAATGAAAGTGTTTTACATGTAAAAGAAGTGCAAGTAATAGCAAACTCTTGAACATACGGATACTACTATTTTAAAGAGTTTAGTATCCGAAATAATAGAACAATAAAAAATAGCGGGGGTAAAAAATATGGTGAAAAGTTTATGGGAAGATGCAAAAGCATCTCAATTATCGCAAGGATTGGAACAATTAGTGTATCGTTCAAATTTAATTGGCACAGACCGTGCTGTATGTAATTGGGGCGGTGGAAACACATCGGTAAAGACAGTTGAAAAGGATTTTCGTGGTCATGATGTAGAGGTTATGTGGGTGAAAGGAAGCGGATCTGATTTAGCGACTATGAAAGTGCAAAACTTTACTGGTTTAAAAATGGAAGACATTCGTTTATTGATGGAGCGCGAAGAAATGCCAGATGAAGAAATGGTAGAGTACTTATCTCATTGTATGATTGACAGCAAACATCCGCGTGCGTCTATCGAAACGTTATTACATGCATTTTTACCTTTTAAACATGTGGATCATACACATCCAGATGCTATTATTAGTCTTTGCTGCGCACATAATGGAAAACAAATTGCGGAAGAAATTTACGGTAATCGCTTCGTTTGGGTTCCATATGTGCGTCCGGGATTTACATTATCAAAAATGATTGCAGAAGGCGTGAAAAATAATCCAAATGCTGAACTAGTATTAATGGAAAAACACGGCTTAGTCGTTTGGGGAGAAACAGCGAAAGAAAGCTATGAAAAAACAATTGCGGTCATTAATGAGGCAGAACAATATATTAATGAGCGAGTGAATGAAAGCACTGTATTCGGAGGTCAAAAATACGAAGCACTTTCAGGAGAAGAGCGTAGAAGTATTCTTGCAAAAGTAATGCCGATTATTCGCGGGGCAGTTAGTGATGAAAAGAAAATGCTATTATCCTATGACGATACAGATGAAGTACTTCAATTTGTAAACAGCCGCGATGCACGAGAACTTTCTCAAGTTGGAGCGGCTTGTCCTGACCATTTAGTTCACACAAAGCGCAGTCCTCTTTATATTGATTGGGATCCGCAAACGAAAGATATGGACAGATTAATAGAGAGCATAAAGGTTGGTGTTGAAAGCTTTAAAGAAGAGTATAAAGCTTACTTTGAACGTAACAAATACGAAGGAGACAAAATGTTTGAATCGGCACCGCGCGTTATTTTAATTCCTGGTATCGGTATGGTGAATACCGGTAAAAATGTGGCGATGTCAAAAGTAAGTGGTGCGCTGTATCATAGGGCAATTTCAGTAATGAAAGGCTCCACAACACTTGGAAGTTTTGTTTCTTTAAATGAAAACGAATCTTACAATGTTGAGTACTGGCCATTAGAGCTATATAAATTATCGTTGGCACCAGCAGAAGCGGAATTTTCCCGCAAAGTTGCCTTTATTACAGGTGGTGCTGGCGGAATTGGAAGTGAAACGGGACGATGCCTTGTTTCAGAAGGTGCACATGTAGTGCTTGCTGACTTGAATTTTGAAGGGGCAGAAAAAGTTGCAGCGGAAATTAATGATAAGTATGGTGAAGGCCGTGCTATTGCGGTAAAAATGGATGTAACAAAAGAAGAAGAAGTGAAGACGGCATTTGAACAGGCAGCTCTGACTTACGGAGGCGTTGATAGTATCGTAAACAATGCAGGGCTTGCGACGTCTAGTCCATTCGATGAAACAACGCTTCAAGAATGGAATTTAAATATGAACGTGCTTGGAACGGGATACTTTTTAGTGGCACGTGAAGCGTTCAAGCAAATGAAACAGCAAGGCATTGGGGGGAATATGGTATTTGTCGGCTCAAAAAATTCTGTGTATGCCGGGAAAAACGCTACAGCATACAGCTCTGTAAAAGCACTCGAAACACATTTAGCGAGATGTATTGCAGCTGAAGGCGGTGAGTACGGTATTCGTGTAAATTCAGTTCTTCCAGATGCGGTTCTGCAAGGATCAGCTATTTGGGGTTCGAAATGGCGTGAAGAACGTGCCGCAGCATATGGTATTGAGCCGGACCAGTTAGAGGAACATTACCGTAAACGTACAACATTATTGGTTAATATTTATTCGAAAGATATCGCTGAATCAATTGCTTTCTTTGCCTCTTCAAAGGCGGATAAAACAACTGGATGTATGATTACAGTTGATGGTGGTGTAACAGCGGCATTTACTAGATAATTATTTCTTTTTTTAAAAAGGAAAAAGAGGTGTAATAGGCAAATGTACGTTTGCCTATTATGCTTCCATATAAAAGAATAGCGAATCTCAAGGAGAGAATAAAATAAGTCAATGCGCAGAAGGGGACACTTTACATTCGCTTTTCAAAAGGGGATGGAAATTTGAAACTTAGGAACTTATTAACAGGGGGATTGCTCTTTGGTACGTTATTATTCTCTTTAGGAAGCACTGGAGAGTTTAATAGGGTAGAGGCAACATCACCTATTACGATTGACACTCCAAAATCAGAGGGAAAGAAACTATCGCTTTGGTACAATGAGCCAGCAAAAGATTGGGAAAAACAAGCATTGCCAATCGGTAATGGTTATATGGGCGGCATGGTATTTGGCGGAGTCCAGCAAGAACGTATTCAGTTTAATGAAAAAACGCTTTGGACTGGCGGACCAAGCAGTACGAGTGAGTATACGTACGGGAATCGTGATGGAGCAGCGAGTCACTTAGGTAGCATTAGGGAAAAGTTAGCAAAAGGTGATAAATCAGGCGCGGAAAGGGAATCTTCGCAATTTCTTACAGGTCTTCAAAAAGGGTTTGGGTCCTATCAAAATTTTGGGGACATTTACTTAGATTTTAATATGCCAGATCCATCTGCATTTTCAAATTATCGCAGGGAATTAAATATAAATGAAGGTATTGCTACTGTTTCCTATAACTATAAAGGTGTTCAATATAATAGGGAATATTTCACAAGTTATCCTGATCGCGTTATGGTTATGCGTTTAACAGCTAGTGAATCTAAACAGCTTTCATTAGATGTTAGACCAACGAGCGCGCAGGGAGGGCAAGTAACGTCCAAAGATAATAAAATCACTATTAAAGGACAAATAGCGAATAACGGAATGAAATATGAATCAGAATTTAAAGTATTGAATGAGGGAGGTACTTTAACAGCGGAGAATGGGAAAATTAAAGTAGCGAATGCAGATAGTTTAACAATTATTATGACTGCGGCTACTGATTATGAAAATAAATACCCTACTTATAAAGGAGAAGATCCACATCAAAAGGTTGAAAAAATCATGGCCTCTATTTCTAAGAAGAGTTATGAGATTTTAAAATATACGCATATTAAAGACTATCACTCTTTATTTAATCGTGTTTCTTTAAATTTAGGAGGGGAAAACCCATCTGTTCCAACAAATGAACTACTAGCATCTTATAGTAAACAAAACAGTAAGTATTTAGAAGAACTATTCTTCCAATATGGAAGATACTTGCTCATTTCTTCTTCAAGACCAGGAACGCTTCCTGCAAATCTACAAGGTGTATGGAATAATTCGAACACACCACCGTGGGAAAGTGACTATCATTTCAATATTAACCTGCAAATGAATTATTGGCCTGCAGAGGTGGCGAATCTGTCCGAAACAGCTGAGCCATTAATGGACTATGTTGATTCATTAAGAGCACCAGGAAGGGTTTCGGCGGAAAAACATTTCGGTGTTACAGGTGGCGGGTGGACCGTTAATACGATGAATAATCCATTTGGATTTACAGCGCCTGGCTGGGGATTAGGCTGGGGTTGGGCACCTAGTGCGAATGCTTTTATCGGTCAAAACCTATGGGAACATTATAAATTTACGGATGATAAACAATATTTACAAGAAAAGATTTATCCGATACTGAAAGAAGCGGCGGAGTTTCATAGTAAGTTTTTAGTAGAAGATCAAAATAAGAAGTTAGTTGTTTCTCCGTGCTGGTCTCCAGAGCTTGGTGGTATCTCGAATGGATGCGCTTTTGATCAACAGTTAGTGTATGAGTTGTTCTCAAATGTAATTGAAGCTAGTGAAATCTTGCAGATTGATACGGCGTTTCGAGATGAGTTAAAGACTAAAAGGGATCGATTATTCCCACCAATTCAAATTGGTAGATATGGTCAAGTGCAAGAGTGGAAGGATGATATAGATGACCCTGGCGAAACGCATAGGCATATATCTCAGCTAGTTGCACTATATCCAGGAAGTATGATTAATCACAATACACCGGAATGGCTTGAGGCTGCTAAAGTTACTTTAAACCATCGTGGTGATGAGGGAACGGGCTGGAGTAAAGCGAACAAAATTAATTTATGGGCACGTTTATTAGATGGTGACCATGCTTATAAAATTTTGCAAGGGCAACTTACAGGAAGTACGCTTAGTAACCTGTTTGATACGCATCCACCGTTTCAAATTGATGGAAACTTTGGCGCAACATCGGGAATTGCTGAAATGTTAATTCAAAGCCATACCGACTCCATTCAATTATTGCCTGCACTTCCGAAAGCTTGGAAGGACGGTTCTTATAAAGGACTAAGAGCACGCGGTGCATTTACGATTGATGCGAACTGGAAAAATGGTATGCCTACAGTCATTCAGGTGAATTCTGATCACGGAAACGATGTAAAGTTAAAAAGTCCAATGTTCAATACACCAGTTACTGTGACAAGAGTCGGAACGAATACACCGGTGCCATTTACGAAAGATGGAGATACGATTTCATTTAAAACGGAACAAGGTAAAACTTATAAAATTGAGTCTATGCTTAGTTTCGATCTAGAGTCTCCGAGTAGTATAACGGCAGGAAGTACAGTTAAAGTAAAGGCAAATTTATCAAACTTCGGTTCATTGAAATCTTCTTCCGGAGAAGTGGTTGTAAAGGCTCCAGAGAGCTGGAATGTTAAACCGATTACAGTAGCTTTTGAAGGCGTTGAACCAGGGCAATCGAAAACAATTGAGGCAGATTTACCGGTCCCGATTGATGTGGCTTCTAATAATTATTCCATTGAAGCTGAAGTAAATACAGATAGCGGGACTGTTCGTAAAACGAATCAAATAGAAGTAACGCCAGCAGTAAAGCTAATTTCAGCAAATGTTGAACCAAATCCAATTATTGTTGAAGGGGGTTCGACTACATTAAAGGTAAAGGTTCAAAATGAAATAAGGGAAAAAGTGACACCTGGAAAGATTGAACTGCAATTACCAGATGGCTGGAATGCGCAGCCATTAACAACAGACTTTCAATTAACTGCAGGAGGAGAGGACACATATTCGTTTGTTATAACTCCGCCATCCGAGTTTAAAGGAGTGAAAGAAGTTGGGGTCTCTGTAAAATTAGGGAATGCGGTGGTAACATCAACGAAAGTTCAAGTGGCTTCCGGCGGCATCTACCTGAGTGATATTTCATGGATAAAAGCAACCGCTGGATGGGCAACGGTTCAAAAAGATAAAAGCACTGACAAAAACCCGCTTTCATTACTCGGAACGACAGGACCGATTACGTATAAAAAAGGAATCGGAACGCATTCGAAGTCAGAAATCACCTATGATATATCAAATGCAACTTACAAACGATTTAATTCATATGTAGGAATCGACCAGGAACCTGGCGGTAAAGGTGGTTCAGTCGTGTTCAAAGTACTACTTGATGGGGCTGAAGTATTTAATAGCGGTACAATGTACTATAATACGCCAGCAAAATTTGTTGATGTTGACCTTACAGGTAAAAAAGAATTAAAACTAGTCGTTGATGATGCAGGTAACGGTAACGGAAATGATCATGCGGACTGGGCGGATGCTTGGTTGAGTTTTAAATAGCGTTGATTTAGTCGTTACTCTTTGTAGTCATACGGATTATATGTCTCCAATTATACCCTCACATGTTCAGTGGGGATTTGATGATCAGATAGGAAAAAGAGTGGTCTGAGTTTCAATGTATGAAACAATTTTTATAAATAAAGGAAAGAGTCAATCTTCTATTGCATAGAGGATTGACTCTTTTTTACTATACATAAGCAAGGCTGCATTGATTTACAAAAATCACTTAAGTGAATAGAGAATATTCCGATAAAATGATAAAGTTAGAATAGAGTGGTTTCAGGAAGGTGGTTTAACTTATGATTTCTGAATTAAGCAAGAATGATTTTTATAAATGTAGTGGTTTAATAAATGAACACGGTCAATTAGAAGTCAAAGCTGTAATTGCAGGAGTGAATCCTGGTCGTATATTTGTAGATAACGTGTCTTCTCCTAATTCGGGACTCATTTGGTTAGGTAATAATGATGGCTTCTTCTTTATTGGAGATGCTGAAAATGAAGAGTTTAATAAAGAAATGAATCGTTTTATTAATAATGTAATAGTACCTAGGGCGAGGAAAGCAGGATTAGATTGCTTTGAAGGAATCGGAAATAATTCAAAGTGGAACAAAACAATTGAAAGAATATTTCAGCACCGTAACTTAAAGAGTTGGAATCAAAGAGTGTATACGCTAAGAAAAAAGGATTATGAAAATCATCATGAACCTGAAATTGAACAGGAATATACTGTGCTGAAAATGAGTAAAGCTCTCTATGAAAATAGTAATAATACATTTAAGAATATTGATTTTTTACAATCAAAAATTTTAGAGTTTTGGTCTTCATCGGATCGTTTTTTCAATGAGGGAATCGGTTATTGCATTGTTTATGATGATGTAATTGTGAGTGTTTGTTTTTCAGGGTTTGTATTTGAAAATATACACTGCATAGATATTGAAACAATAGAGGGTTACCAGGGGAGGAAATTAGCTCAAAAGATAGCGCATAGTTTTGTAAAAGATTGTTTGGAGAATGATATTATTCCATATTGGGACTGTATGGAATTGAACAAGCCTTCTGTTGCAGTTGTGGAAAATGTAGGGTTTACAAATGTTTTTAATTATGTAGGATATTATTTTCTATTTGAATAATCTGTTGAATATAGAAGTAGTTTTTTTAATTCATACATGTAAGAAAAGGACATGCAAATCCGATTTTACGAAAAATCTAATGACTTAAAATTCATACGAGGTGAAAATAATGGTAATAAAACAAGACGAAATGAAAGTAGTAGTGGCAGCTGGGGCATTTAATAACAATCCGGGCTGGATTCAAACGCAAGAAGATGATCTTAACTTATTAGTTGAAACAATGTGGGAAGCAAGATTTGAATATAACTCCATTTCAGCTATTTTAGCAGAGCATGTATGGGAGCACCTTACTTTTGAAGAAGGGGTAAAAGCAGCTAGCATTTGTTATAAATTTTTAAAACCGTCAGGCCATATTCGGTGCGGTGTCCCTGATGCATTTTTCCAAGATGAAACATATCAAAATATAGTGCAAGTAGGCGGACCTGGCCCGAAAGACCATCCAGCTGCAAGCCATAAAACCGTTTATAATTATAAAACATTAACGAAAATGTTTGAAACAGCTGGATTTGAAATAGTTTTACTGGAATATTGCGATGAAAATGGGCAATTTTATTACAAAGAATGGGATGCAAATGATGGCGTTATTTTCCGATCAAAAAGATATGATCCTAGAAATCAAGGAGATAAACTTGGTTGCCCATCGTTAATTGTGGATGCGATTAAACGGTAAGGTATTCGTTAGTTCAATAAGTTTATGAGCCGCAAATGCGGCTTTTTATCTATTGTATAATTATTACTGGGATGCCTTTTCGAAAAACTGAATGATTTTTTTAGAATTATCTTCACTTAAATCATAACCTTCACCGTGTGTTTCATCGCTCGCTTTTGCCATTACGATGTCACCATCCGATTCTATCCAAACAAAAAATTCCTGCATAGATTTATCTTGATAAGTAACCTTCATTTTTGAATGCATATGTTTTTTTGCATCTTGATCTAGAAGGAGTGTTTTTTTCTCAGCGCTTTCCATACTTGTAAAAATTGTTTTCATATTTTCTTTATTTACTACTTGATTACTACTTTTTGAATTCACAGGACTAATCTCAAGTTTTTTCACTTCTTTTTGTTCAAACATAACGTTTTCATATACAATTTCTTTTTCTTTCACTGTTGTGGATGCTTCTTTATTGGAAGCTTTCGTTTCATTTGAATTACTTGTACATCCAATTAATAAGGTGATACTTAATGCTCCAATCATACCGAATGTTAATCTCTTCAATAATATGCCCCATCTACTATTTTCTATAATTCTATTTCCTATTTGAAATATCCTAGCTATGCTTAATGAAGTGAAATACATTTTGTTATGGGGAATAGAATGGATTGCATGTACGTTAATTTTTATATGAAAGGAGAGAAGGAAGTGAAGCACATAATAAAAGATGTATTAATGAATTATTTTACAGAAATCCGTTCATTAGTAATAGAAGAAGAATTACATATAAATAGCTGGCATACAGATTTACACTATAAAATCATGGTAAATGGAAAGCGATATTCCGCACGGTTTATGAATAGCAATCGAATAATCAATCCAGCTTTTGGAGCGTTATCAAATGAACAATTGAAAGAGCAAGTACGCTTTACCTATTATTTACGAGGGCATGGAATTCCTTTTATGCAAATTAACAAGAATACGTCAGGGGAGTCATTTACATTAGTCACTTGGAATGATGAACAGTACCGATTTGTATTGTCTAATTGGATTGAAGGAGAGCATCTTACACACTGCACAGAATCTATTGCAGAATCGTTTGGAAAGAAGGCAAGAAAGATTCATGATATTTCTAGTACATTTCAAAGCTCGATTTTTCAAAAGAAATCCCATTTAGATGGGTATGCCCAGTTTATTGATATGTTAGAAAGTAAGGTAAGCGCATGTAAGGAATTACGGGAGTACATAAATCTTGCTACATATCATATAGAGTGCGCATATACGAGTAATTTACAGTTTATTGTACAAACAGATTTAAATCCTTTGAATGTTTTATGGGACTCAAGTCAATGTGTAAAAGGAATTGTAGATTTTGAATCAATTGGATATGTTGATCGTATTGAAGGACTAGCCTTTTTAATAAAATGGTACTCGCGAACAGAAGGAATACAGTCTCATGAAGTATGCTCAAGTGTTGCTAGTTCATTTTTAGAAGGGTATACGGTACATAATATTGTAACACCAAATGATTATAAGAGACTTTCTTCATTGTTATGGTTATCCGGTAGTTTGAATTGGAATTTTGTGAAGAAAACGCTAAGTGTATTAGAAGATGCGAGGCAGTTAGAGGAACATTTGAAGGTTTATAGAGTAAGGGGAGAGAGGTTGTCTTCATTATTAATTTGTAGATAACCTTTCTTCTCCTTTGGGATTTATAAAAAAAAACATATGAGGTGTTCTAAAAATGAAAATACAAACTGTATTGTTTGATGGTTTTGGAGAACTTGTCTCATTCGCACCGTTTGAGGTACTGAAAAGAGCGATAGAAGAAGGGGCTCCATTTACAATTGAATTCGTTTCGAGTGAACAAAAACAAGAAGTTACTACTGATTAAAGTTTCATTTTATAAATTTTACTTTATTAAAAGTTGATTTGTTAGAAAGGATAATCATTTATTGCTATAATGAATGGATGCGTGGCAGGAAATAGATAGAAAGATACTGCTAGTAATTTATACTTCAAATGTAGGGAGATTGAACAGAGTTATGGGGAATGAAAAGGAAATTAGTTCCGCTAAATTAATATGGAAGATGACGCGCCCGCATACATTAACGGCGACGTTTTCTCCTGTAATTTTAGGGACAGTGGCATCACTTTATGTTGCCAAAATTGATTGGCTTTTATTTATTGCGATGATGCTTGCATGTTTAGCGCTGCAAATAGCAACGAACTTATTTAATGAGTACTATGATTTCAAACGCGGATTAGATACCGCTGAATCCGTTGGCATCGGTGGCGGAATTGTCCGTCATGGATTGAAGCCAAAAAATGTGTTAACAGTTGCGCTTTTATTATATGTCGTAGCAGCTTTTATTGGCATTTATATTTGTATGAATAGTAGTTGGTGGTTAGTGGTTATTGGTTTAATTGGGATGGCAGTTGGCTATTTATATACAGGCGGTCCATTACCAATTGCGTACACCCCGTTTGGAGAATTAGTTTCTGGGTTGTTAATGGGGACATGTTTTGTGCTCATTGCTTTCTTTATTCAAACGAATACTGTAACGATTGAAAGTGTATTGATTTCCATTCCAATTGGAATTTTAGTAGGTGCAATCAATATGTCAAATAACATCCGAGATATCGAAGAAGATATTAAAGGTGGAAGAAAGACATTAGTAATCCTCCTTGGGAGAGAAAAAGCTGTGGTAACACTAGCGGTAGCTTTTTTCATTGCGTATTTATGGATTGCCGTAATTGTATTAATGGGTTATATAAGCCCTTGGGCATTAGTTATGTTCTTAGGTTTGAGAAAGCCAATTTCTGCGATTCAAAGTTTCCAAAAAGGGGCAAAGGATCCTGGATATATGCGCATCGCAATGAAATCAACAGCGATGACAAATACGATTTTCGGCTTCTTGTTGTCAGCAGGATTATTAATTAGTTATTTGTTTTAAATAACTTAACCCCAATTTCTCGATTTTAATATAGAGAAATTGGGGTTTTATTTTGAGTTTTTTACGTTATAAACTATTATCATTTGAAATGTATATACCAATAAATTGCAACTTCATCACTTGTCTTATCCAAACCTTTATAAACAAGAAAATCAAACCCACCAATTACAAATCCACATTTTTCATAAAATTTACATGCTGCGACATTATTATTTTGCGTTTCAAGCATGATACCTGGCATATTTCCTTTTTTTGCCCACTGCTTTGCTTGATCAACTAATTTTTTGCCAACTCCGATTGTACGATATTTTTTATCTACCGTTATATCCTCTATGTAAGCATAGTGGTTCCAATTCTTTTTTAATACCATTAATCCAATGATTTGGTTATGTAACAGAGCTATGTAAATGACTTGATTAGGTTTATTTATATATTCATTGTAAGCCAGTTCTTCATTATCATCTTGATTTTGTAAATAACTTTTTTCATAACTTGGAACGTCTTCTACTGTATATTCTATGCGTCTATTTCCTTTGGAAAGAGAAAGAATTAACCGAGCATTCACTATAAAACTGTCATCAATCTCCGGGAGATTATCTAAATCATTTGTTTCTAACTCTCTAATTACAAGGTTCATCGGAGTACCTCCACATAATAATATTTCTTCTAGTTCTTCATTTGGTTCAAATGAATTCCAAGTACAAAATTATAATAGAATTTCAATAGTACGGCCATCTCTGTATTTTATCTTTATACCGGTATGCTATTATCTTGAGGTGAAAATGTTATTTAGAAAGAGTAGTATTTTTATTTTGGATGTATATCCAGTTTTCAAATTTAACTGTAGTAAAGAAACAAATATTTTTTAAAGAGTGGATGTAATAGGCTATTCTTTAACTAATTTCGACATTATCTGCATTTTATCTTCACCTTCCTCTATTAATCTATTTATTGTAAATATCAGCTGAAGTTAATGTTTAGCTGCATAAATAATGAATATGAAAATGAGTAGGGAAAGGATCGAAACATAATGAAAGAATCACAAAATAAGAAAAAAACAAGTGTAGTAACTAAGGCAATACTATCTCTAGGAGTTGTTTTAGCAACGACCTTTTTCACGTTCTTTTTAATAGGGAAATGGAACTCTATCCCAGCGAAAGGGGTAGCTAATGAAAATATTAGGCTAGCTAATACGCAACAACAAAAAAAGAAAGAGGACACATCACTGGCAAAACAGAAAAGAGCTGATGGAAAACCAGTAGGACAGGTTGTTTATTTAACATTTGATGACGGTCCTAGCGAATTAACTGGGAAATTTTTAGATGTACTAAAAGAGCAACATGTTGCTTCGACATTTTTTATGCAAGGTAGCAATTTACAGAATACCGGTTTTCAGGAAAATGTAAAACGAGCAGTAAAAGAAGGACATTATATTGGTGCACATAGTATGACACATAATAGTGATAAGCTATACAAAAAAGGACAATTTGTAACGGAGATGAAAGAAACGTTAGCTCTTATTCATAATATTACAGGTACAACTCCTAAACTAGTCCGTCCCCCATACGGATCTGCACCAGGATTAAAGGGGCAGGACATTCGTAACAAAATTGTAGAAGCAGGAATAAAAGTTTGGGATTGGACGATAGATTCAAATGATTGGAAATTAAAAGGTAACCCACAGCAAATTATAGAAAATGTAAAGCGTACAACAACAGAAGATGTGGAAGTAGTTCTAATGCATGAAAAACTACAGACATTACAAGCGCTTCCGGAAATTATTAAATTTTATAAGGAAAAAGGATATGAATTCGGGGTATACAATGAAGCGGATCATTTTCAACTAAACTTCCAGAAAGATCAACGTCTATAGTATCAAATAAATAAATTAAGAGCATGTTCTGATTTATCTTTCTTCAGAACATGCTTTTTTTGCTCGCTTCTATAAGCTTATTACTACCAATTTAACAAAGCAGAATTTACAAGTTACTTTATGGATACCTCATTTTAGAATAACTAACTTATAGAAAAAATTGAATAATTTTCATGTGTAAGGAAATTTTAAGAAGGATATAGAGGGGATATTTTCCTTTTGTTTTCTAGATAAATGATTACTTACAAAAAAACATTTAGTGGAACGGTTTTTTAAAGCTATTCTGTCAAGAAATTACTAACAATTGGGTTCAAAACATAAACCACTCGATAAATGGGGTAGTATGATGAAAAAACTTAGTAGAAAGCGTTTGAGAAAAGATATTCAGGAACTTGAGAGTGCAAGTATGCTGCTCCAAAATGATCAAGAGTGCGAACTCAAGCAGAGTGTATCTGCGAATGAAGAAGTTTTGAGACAAGTTTTTGAAAATTGTTCCGATATTGTTTTTCGTCCAATAATCATAGATAGTCAAAATAAAATTCTTTTTATTTATATAGATGGATTAATTGACACTAAAGTTGTGGAACAAGTTGTTTTGAAACCAATGATGTTCGAAGGTCTGCCTAGTGGAGTAAAGAGTGTGGATTCGGTAGGAGAAATTATACAAAATCAGCTAATTGCGGTTTCTCAAGTAAAGACAATCTCTAAAGTTCGTGAGGTTATAGAAGCAGTATTGAAAGCGAATGTTGTCATTTTAACAGAAGGAGAAAGTCAAGCTCTAGTCGCTGATTTAAAAGGTTTTGAAAAACGAGGTATTGAAGAGCCGGCTGCCGAGATCTCTGTTCGTGGCCCTCGGGACGGGTTTACGGAAACGATAAGGGTCAATACGAGCCTGATTCGCCGAAGAATTCGAAGCCAAAAACTAAAAATGGAACCTTATTCGATTGGGGAATTGTCACAGACAGATGTGGTAATTGCCTATATTGAGGGAATTGCACCTGATTCGGTTTTGGATGAAGTTCGCCAAAGGGTAAAGCGAATTCAAATTGATGGAGTATTGGAGTCAGCTTTCATTGAAGAGTTTATTGAGGACCAACCCTTTTCACCCTTTCCACAAATTCAAAATACTGAGCGGCCAGATGCGGTTTGTGCAAGTTTATTAGAGGGAAAAGTCGCCATTTTAGTAGATAACACACCTTTCGTTTTGATTGTTCCTATGACATTTTGGACTGGTCTACAAGCAGCGGAGGATTATTATGAACGCTCCATCTACACAACTTTTGTTCGATGGATACGTTTAATATTAATTAATATTTCATTATTTCTTCCTTCTCTCTATGTTGCTATTACAACCTTTCATCCTAAATTAATTCCGACAAATTTGCTTATTAGTATTGCAGCTGCGCGAGAAGGCATTCCGTTCCCGGCTGTCATAGAAGCGCTAATGATGGAGTTTTTATTTGAAGGCTTGAGGGAAGCGGGGGTTCGGTTACCAAAACCTGTTGGATCAGCAGTTAGTATTGTCGGAGCACTTGTTATCGGGCAAGCTGCTGTGCAAGCAGGTATTATTTCCGCACCTTTGGTCATTGTTGTGGCGACGACCGGTATTGCGTCATTTGCGTTCCCGCGCTACAACTTAGGAACAGCTTACCGGATGTTACGCTTTCCGATGCTGTTATTGGCAGGGATGCTCGGGCTATACGGTGTTGCAATAAGTACCCTTGCGATTTTGATTCATTTAACTAACATTCGTTCTTTTGGCATTCCGTATTTAAGTCCAGTTGCACCACAAACTCCTCGTGATTTAAAGGATGTTTTTCTCCGAACACCTCGTTGGAATATGACCCACCGCCCAATAATGGTATCTGGTGAAGAGAAAGTCCGTTTTCCAGGTGGACAAAAGCCAGATGAGAAACGGGGAGGGGAAACAGAATGAGCCTGCACAAGGCACTCTGTATGATACTGGTCATTTCTTTATGCTTCTTGACGGGATGTTGGGATCGGACAGAATTAAATGATTTGGCAATAGAATTAGGATGGGGACTTGATCAAGCGAAGAATAATAAGATTGAAATTAGTGCTCAGTTTATTATTCCATCAAAAATGGGAATGGGACAGAGCGGAAGAAGTAATGCAGGAAAAGCGTTTTTTACAGAATCGGGAACGGGAAGGGATACACATGAAGCTATACAAATGATGCAAACAAAAATGTCGAGAGAAATTTTTCGAGGGCACCAGCGTGTAATATTGATTGGAGAAAAAATGGCTAAAAGTGGTCTTGCTCCAGTTTTAGATGCATATAGCCGCGATCCTGATATTCGATTACGAGCAGGTGTGTTTGTCATAAAAGGGAATACTGCAAAAGATTTTCTGAAAGCATCCATCCCTTTAGAGTCTATCCCGGCACTTGGGGCACTTAAAGAGCATATGCAAATAGAGGCAGCGGGAGATATGTCTTTATTAAATTTTCTTATTGCTGGTACGAGTGATGGAATCACCCCGATTTTGCCCGTTATTAAACTAAATGTGTCTCATAAAAAAGGAAAAACTGAGGTCAAAGGGTTTCAAATTGTAGGCGGTGCTATATTTAACAACGATTTCAAATTGGTAGGATACTTGAACATGCAGGAATGGTTAACTACTCTTTGGATAGTGAATCGTTTAAGTAAACAGACAGTTACAGCAACGGCCTCTAAAGGAAATGGTAGTGCAAGTTTATATATGACAAAGATCAATAGAAAAATCATACCTACTATACAAGGGGACACAATTAAGTGTGACATTGTTTTTTCTGGTGAAGGAACAATTCAGGAGAACAATACGAATTTAGATCTTTCGCAGCCAAAAAATCTTACTCTTTTAGAACATGTATTGGAAAAACAGTCCGAAAAGGAAGCTCTCCAAACTATTAAAAAGGTTCAAAAACAATACGGAACCGATATCTTTGGATTTGGAGAAGCCATTCATCAAAAATATCCATCTGAATGGAAAGAGTTAAAAAAGAATTGGAGTAAACAATTTCGAAAAGTGGAGGTTTCTCTTCATACAAAGCTTACTATTCGGCGAGTAGGACTGACTGGACCACCGTTGCAGTTGAAGAAAAATGAAATGAAAAAATAAGGAGGAATATAGAGTGTGAGAAATTCGATGAAAATCTCTGGCAGGCAAATCTTTTGGATGATGTTCACTTTTGAAGTGGGACAATCGCTCCTTCTAGTTATTCCAGCGACGATTCGTACTGTCAAACAAGATGCGTGGATCTCGATTTTGATTGCAGGAGTGATAGGGGTTGCTCTTACTTTTTTGGCAACTACACTTGGTTCGCTTTATCCGAAACAAACTCTCATTGAATTTAGTCAAACTATTCTTGGTAAATGGCTAGGAAAGCTACTGATGATTCCTTACTTCTTTGGGTGGTACATGATAATTTGGATAACCGTCCGTGAATTTGGTGAATTCATTATTATCGCTTTGTTTCATAATACACCTTTGTGGGTCATTGTCTTTACTGCGATGTTATTGCTCATTTTTATCATTTACCAAGGAGGGGTGGAAGGTATTGGACGTTTAAGTGAAATCATAGGGCCAATTGTACTTTTAATGATAACGTTTGTAATCATTTTGAATGTTGGCAATATGAATTGGGATTATATGCGGCCTATTTATCACGATTCTGGCTGGCTTCCCATCCTTAAAGGTTCCTATACTCCTGTAGCCGCATTTTTTGGAGAGGCTGTTATGATGATGATGTTCGTTTTCTTTATGGATAAACCAGAGCAAGCGTCATCAAGGGCGATGTTGGGGGTAGGATTAGCCGTTTTCATGGTAACGATTGGAACATTAGCGGTCATTTTAACATTCGGTCCGAATTTATCTTCAAGTTTTTTGTATCCGGTTTACGATTTGAGCCGATACATATCTGTCATGGAGTTCATTCAAAATGTGGATATTTTGATAGTTATTATTTGGTTTTTTAGTATTTTTGTGAAATTGGCGTTATACATGTTTATCGCTTGTTATGGAACAGCACAAATATTTCATTTGAAGGATTGGCGAAAAGTAGCGTTAGTTCTTGCTCCTATTTCGTTCATCATAGCTGTGTCAGTTAAAAATATCCAAACATTTACCCATTATTACTACATATTTTTCGTAATTCCAATTGCATTTCCCGTTTATGAGCTAGGGATTCCTTTACTGTTATTGGTGGTTGGCAAAATTCGAAGGAAATATGCATAAACTCAATCGGTAATATGTTTGGAGGGCAGGTATACTTTTAGTTTTTTGACTAATATAAAAAGAGAAAAATCCTATTCATAAGTGTAGGATTTTTTGTTTGTATATTACGTTACAAGAGTTTCTTTATTTTCTCCGGAATGTCCTTTTTAGAAATCTATGCAACAGAGTCTTTATAGTAAGAGTATTTTGTTTTGGATAATCAAAAAAACGTATATCGCAATATAAAAATTCACTTTAATACTAAAGGATACATGAGAACGATTCCTATAAATTCTTCTCAATAATTGAAAATAAAATCAATCCAGATTATTATATTGTTATTGTAATTATAAATGTAATTACATTTTATTGAAGGAGGATACAAAGATGAAAAACTCAAAAGGCTCTATTGAATCAGAGATAAGCAAAGCAATTACTCACTGGGAAAAAGACTACCTAGGACGCGGGTCTATATCCGTTAAGACAGATATATTAAGGGATATGATTATCGTAAATCTACAAGGTATTTTAACGCCGGCTGAATATACGGTTTGCGAAACAAAAGACGGTATGCTAACGATAAAGAAAAATCGTTCGGAGCTAGTTGAATCTGGAATTGAAGATTTGAAAGAGATTATACTAGAATTAACTGGAGAAAAAGTGAAAAGTTTTCATACGGATATAAGCTCCCGTACTGGTGAACGAGTAATGATTTTTAAATTGTTTCATAATCTTGAGGAAAAATTTTAAAAATTAAAACCACCGTAGGGTTAGTGGGAGATAATTAAGAAACCTAAAAGTTTTGCGCTGTATTTAAATTTATTAACATTATAATAATTAATAACTTGAAATTATTTACGTATACTGAATTTTAATTGGAATAACGCTCAAAAAACTGATAAATAAATTGACAAACTGCTTAATATAGTTTATCTTATAATTGTTTTAAAAATTAATAGATGCTTATTTTAACTGTTTGCTATAATTAAGGCTTTAGCATTTTTTAATATGTAATATTGACTAAATGAAAAAGTTTCTTAATTGAAAGATAGCGCATAACATAAATTGATATATTGATTGCATAATCTAGGAGATCAGAGATATACTGTTATTTTTAATAGAGTAATACATACATTACTATCCTCTATAAAATGGGAGCTCTTCAAAAAACTTTATTGAAGTTAGTTGAAGTGAAACCGACAATCTCCATAATTCAATGATGATATAAAATCATTGAATTATGGAAGTTGTCGGTTTTTTTTATGGGAAAAAACGATGCACGAAAAAGAGTGAATGAAAATTGAAATTTAAAAAACTATCGTAATGAAAAGGAATTTTTATAGGCTATTTTCGCTTAGAAGGGAGTATTTAACATGTTAATTTCGCTGAGTTCATCAACACTGTTAACTTTATTTTTTATGGCGCTTAGTGCTTCTTGGCTAAGTGGATTATTATTTTTAAATGCAAGGATACCTTTACGTTTTGTTCATATCCATATTGGTATCGCTGCTTTACCTTCATTGGTTTCTTTACTCGCACTTGTTAATAACAATGGAGATAGAGTTGTGGGGCCTTGGCATCTAGATACTTTAGCTTGGTTAATGGCTTTCTTTGTTCTTACAATTGGTTTAATCATTCAGCGTTTCTCTGTACGTTATTTAATGGGAGATCGCTCATATCGAAAATACTTTGCACTTTTTACATTTACTACAGGTGTATCTTCGGTTGCATGGTTAAGTGATGATCTTCGCTTAATGCTCATTTGTTGGGGAGCAACGCTTATAGGATTGGTTCTACTTATAGGGCTAAATAAAGGGTGGAAAGTAGTTAGTGAAGCAACTAAAATCTCTGGCTACCTATTTACAATAAGTTGGATTGCCTTACTATCAGCTATCATTTGGCTTTTTCAAGTAACAGGACAGTGGCAGTTAACATCAGTTTTAACGAATGAAAATGTAGTGCTACATGGAACATTGGAGAGAACAGGAATTAACTTATTAATTATATTAGCGGTGATGATTCCAGCAGCACAATGGCCTTTTCAAAGATGGTTAATTGAGTCTGCTGTTGCTCCAACTCCTGTTTCTGCTATTATGCATGCGGGTTTAGTAAATGCTGGCGGTATCATGTTAACTAGATTTTCACCTCTTTTTCATGATGATATTGCACAAATAATTTTACTAATTTTCTCTAGTATTTCTATCTTAATAGGTACAGGAATTAGTTTAGTCCAAGTTGATTATAAACGTCAGCTAGTAGGTTCAACTATTGCACAAATGGGATTTATGCTTATTCAATGTGCATTAGGCGCCTATTTAGCGGCTATTATTCATTTAATTTTACATGGTTTGTTTAAAGCTACACTATTTTTACAAGCTGGTTCTTCCGTGCAACGTTTTGGGGTAGTGAATCAGTCTAATGAAAAGATGTCCAATTTATGGATTATAGTTGGGCGTGTTTTAGGATTATTTATAGCAATTACTTTCTGGTTTATGACTTCTGGAGAGGGGTATCAACTAGTTAGTGCGTTAATCTTAGGCTGGTCACTATACTTTTCATGGAAACAGCTTGTTGTTTTTGGAGAGGGAAGAATGGGACGAATTGCTGGCGTAATTGTTTTGATTGGATTTTCTCTCATTTACTTTACCGTTCATAATTCTCTTTATAAATGGTTGCATACTGATATTTATCAAAGTGTTCAACCTTCAGCTCCAGCCGTTATCTTTGTTATATGTATTTTACTATTTAGTAGTGTTATTAGTACTTTCGTTACTCGTCATCAATCTTCTACTTTATTCGCTGTACTTTATCTTTGGTTAGTTCGAGTAGGTGAGGCGAGACGAAAGTCAGTAGAAAGTCACCCAAGCTATCTGAAACATTATGTATCAAAGGGAGGTAATTCGTGATGAGCATACCGTCAATATTAAAGAAAGATACAAACATTGATATGCAAGAAAATAATATAAATGATTTAGTTGCATCTGCTAGCCGAGTTATTGCGCCACTTTGGCCTATCTCTACGTTTGCAGCTCACCACCCTTGGATGGGACTTGAAAAGCAATCATTTGAACAAGTCGCAAATTGGTTAAAAGAAGCTCGTAATGTGGATATTTATCCTAGTGCCTCCATGATTCATTCGGCAAAAGCGAAAGGTGAGATTGAGGAATCATTTTTACAAATGAGTTTGTCTCGTTGGCTGGATTCACAATCTTTTCATATTCCGCGAGAGAAAGCAGAGCGATTTTGCCAAGCAGCTTTAAAGTTAGAAAAATTACCTTCTAGTCTATTATCATCGCCAGAAGTAAATAAATTGGCAGAAGAAATGAATTATATAAATACAGCAAGTATGCAAGCCTCTGTTATGCAGCCAATAAGTTCGCTTATAGAGAGTCAAAATAGTGAAAACCTATCTGATGTTCTTAATTATCATATCATTAAATGGTGTAAATTATATCTTGATGAATCCGGATCAAATTGGACGATGCCAAATCGAGAGAAAGGTTTTTATCGCGCATGGCAACACCTTATTAAATTTGATCCAGCGCTCAGTAAAAATGAGCGTAAAGTTTTAAAAAATTGGGCACAAGATGCCGAAGTAGCTTTAGCGAGAGCATTATCTGAACTAGGAATTTCTGAATCTAACATACAATCTTACCTTGAAGGGCACTTACTTTCTTTGCCTGGGTGGGCAGGAATGATACGATGGCGCTCACAACAATCAATTCAGGAACAGGAACTTCTCATAGAATATTTAGCAGTTCGAATTTCTATGGAGCTGGCTATTGTAAAACCTTATTTACCTTTAAAAAATCAAAAGGTTGAGAAAAAAGTTTCGATCGTCCCACTTATAGCTTCTTGGATTTATTGGGGGAATATTTCAACACGGGAATGGTTACAAATGCCTGCTACTGAACAAAGTGAATTATTAGTATTCGCTTATCGTTTTGATGAAAATATTCGCAAGAAACTTTGGCTGGAAGCTTGGGAACAAACGCATGCAGAGCAATTAAGGGAGAAGATTGCTTCTACACAACGTGCAACCAATGATAAAAAGCGTGTATTAGCTCAATTAGCATTCTGTATTGATGTACGTTCAGAACCGTTTCGTCGCCACCTTGAAAAATTAGGTCCGTTTGAAACATTTGGAATAGCTGGTTTCTTTGGGTTACCAATTGCAACTAGTGAACTAGGTAGTAATAACAACCATCCTTCTTTGCCAGTTATACTCAAACCGAAACATCAAATAAAAGAGCTCACAAATGAAAATGAACTTAAATCTTATGAGCAACGTAAGAGGGTAGGCAGTTCGGTGCGTTATACTTTTAAAACGATGAAACAGAACGTACTGACAAGTATGGCGCTACCTGAGTTAAGTGGTCCTTTACTTGGTCTACAGATGGTGACAAGAAGCTTTGTTCCAAGAGGAGTTGGTGGTTTCATTCGTAACCTTCGTAAAACTATGTTACAAAAACCTGATACAACATTCTCGCTTAATCATGCTCATGACACAAAGGGTGAGATACCTATCGGTTTTACGAAAGAAGAAAAAGTGAACTATGTGCGTCAAGCTTTAAAAATGGTGGGACTGACAGAAAAATTTGCTCCTTTAGTTGTAATGTGCGGACATAGTAGTCAAAGTACGAACAATCCTTATGCTGCAGCACTTGAGTGTGGTGCTTGTGGCGGAGCAGCAGGAGGATTCAATGCAAGAGTTTTTGCTACTTTATGTAATCTCCCAGAAGTGAGAGAGGCGTTGTTTGCGGAAGGTATTAAAATTCCTGAGGATACCATTTTTGCAGCAGCTGAACATAAAACAACAGTGGATGAATTGGAATGGATTTACGTCCCAGAACTTTCGGAAACTGCGCAAGAAGCATTTGATTGTATCGAATCGATTATGCCAAATGTGAGCCAACATGCAAATAGAGAGCGTTTAACGCAATTACCAAATTTTAAAACGAAAATAAAAAATGCGAGTAAAGAGGCACATCGATTTGCAGAAGATTGGAGTGAAATACGTCCAGAATGGGGATTAGCTCGTAATGCATCTTTTATTATCGGGCAACGAGAATTAACTCAGGATTGTGACTTAGACGGTAGGGCTTTCCTCCATAATTATGATTGGAAACAGGATGAAAGTGGCGATATATTAGCTAACATTATTGCAGGACCAGGAACAGTAGCTCAGTGGATAAATCTACAATATTACGCTTCAACTGTAGCTCCTCATTATTATGGTAGTGGAAACAAAACAACCCAAACCGTAACCGCGGGTCTAGGTGTTATGCAGGGAAATGCAAGTGATTTGTTGCCAGGCTTACCTTGGCAATCCGTTATGCAGTCAGATAGTGAGACGTATCATTCACCACTTCGTTTACTAATTGTAATTCAAGCGCCTAGTCAATATATAGAACGTTTGCTAAATAATGATTTCACATTTCGAGAAAAAGTTCAAAATGGATGGGTTAGACTTGCAAGTGTTGATCCAGAGGGACACTGGAAAAACTGGTAACAATCATGTAATGAATTATCAACTATTGTTACTAACTTAAAAGTTTCATAAATACAATAATGAAGAAGGAGTGCTCCATATGAATTCAAAGAATAAAAAAGTTTTATTGTTAACAGACATTAAACATGAAATAGAGCCTATTATCCAACAAGTAACTAACATTCAACAAGAAAACATGTTGACTATACACAGCTACGATTCTGTAATTGTACATCCTTATGGAGATATAATGAGATCTATTATTATTGCTATTTATCAAGAAAATGTTGAAGAAATTTTTGTTGTAGGAATAGAGGATAAAGAAACTGATGTAGTTAATCTACAAATTCAACGTGATTCCATAAAAAATAACAGGGAACTAGACTATCTCTTTGAAAATTGCATGCCTGAATTTTCAAGTGGTAGCCTTGATGAATGGCTAAGTGGAAAAGAAAATGTTAGTGAAAATATTGAGAAGAGTATAGATATGATTTGTCATCATCCACTAGTACCGTCTGATGTTAAAGTTCATGGTTTCAAGATTGATAGAACAGGGGAAAAAGAAACGGTTGTTAAAGTTTCTGTTAATAAAGTAGTGAAACAAATGCATTCTTATGTGTAAGTTATCGATAGATAAGCAACTTTTATTTGGTAGATACTATAATATGTTAAATATTTGGATTTATTTCCTTTAAAAGAGTAAAAGAAATCTTCTATAAATGGAGGTCTTTTGCTCTTTTTATAATAAAAATAAAAATTATTTGACGTTTTTTCGAAAAATTTTTAAGACAAGGCTTTTAGGTTTATGAAAACCTTTATTCATGATAGCAAGATAATTTTGATAAGAAGTATATAGTAAGAATGATTTGGAGATACCGATGGGGATATAACTATTTTATTTAGGACGGTGCAATTAAAATGGATTTACAGAAAGGGAAATTATATTGGAACACGACTTTTTCTAATACACCTTCTTATCCTCGTTTGGACGAAGATATAAAATGTGACGTACTAATAATAGGAGCAGGAAGTTCGGGTGCTCAATCAGCATACTATTTGAGTGAATCAGATTTAAATATTGTTATCGTTGATAAAAGAAAGGTAGGACATGGAAGTAACCTTACAAATACAGCACTTATTCAATATTTAGGTGATAAGATGTTTTATGAACTTGTAAATACATTTGGGGAAGAGTATGCAGTTAAGCATATGAAATTATGTGAACAAGCTATTAATGATATTGAATATGCTGATCAAAACTTGCCTTATTGCTCTGACTTTAAACGACGTGACAGCTTATATTATGCAAGTTATGAAGAGGATATAAAGAAATTAGAAAAGGAACTGTATTATTTACATAAGCATGATTTTAAAGCGGCTTGGTTATCAGAAAAACAAATTGGACAGAGATATCCATTTAAAAAACGTGCAGCTATTTATACGTATAATGATGGTGAAATAAATCCTTATAAATTTACACATAGTTTATTAGAACAAGCCTCTAATAAAGGAGTTCACATTTATGAAGATACAGAGATTGTTGGCAAAAAGTTAGAGAAAGAATGTGCTATCTTTTATACAAAGGAGGGCAATTCTATTACTGCCAATAAAGTAATTGTGGCTGCAGGATATGAAGGATTGGAATTTAAAAAGGAAAAGAACGCTACACTGATTAGCTCATATGCAATTGTTACTAATCCTGTGGAAGATTTATCTTCTTGGTATAAACGCACTCTCATTTGGGAAACTGCGAGACCATATATTTATATGAGAACTACTGTAGATAATAGGATTATTATAGGTGGATTAGATGAAGATACAAACATTGCTCAAGAAAGAGATTCAAAATTAATCCATAAAAAAGAGAAATTAGTGAATGAATTTAATAAGCTCTTTCCCAATATAACAGTTGAACCTGAATTTTATTTAAGTGCTTTTTATGGTGGTACTCATGATGGTTTACCTATAATTGGAATGTATGAAGAGTTTCCAAATTGTCACTTTATCTATGCGTATGGAGATAATGGATTAGTTTATAGTATGGTACTTTCTAAAATTGTTCGAGATATAATTATTAACGGTTCAAGTCCAGATTTGAATTTATATTTACAAACTAGACCAAAACTAAATGAGTAAACTGCATGTATACAAAATCATAGTAGTAAGGAGCATATTTAGGATTCCATTATAAAAAGCTATTTTAAATGTATTAGTTTCATGTGACTATTTGTTATGTTTATGAATGCTTAAATAAAGCATTCATAAACAATATTATTTGTTAAATCCATTCATTTTACTAAGTTCAGTTATTTGTATAATCCATTCTTTTTAGGTAGGGTAGAGTTGCTTGGATATGATGATATTCCCATTCTTCCTCAATGGTAGGGTAAAGATTAAATAAGTATTTTTCTTCATCATTTGTTACACTTGCTTTAGGATTGCCAGTAAGTTTAAAATAAATGTCGCACCATCCGCTATAGTTTGTTAACATGAATAAAAAATTAGGACATGTGAATTCGATGAGGTATATTTCTTTCTCTAATTGAATATCTGATAGTAATTCTCTTGCAGTCTCATAAGTAGGCTTCTTTTGGTAACCATTGCATGAATGCCATGCCCAAATGGGTAAATCTATAATAAATTCAATACCTTTCTGTTTCATGTGTCTTACAATGTATTTATATGCTGTGCAATCTTCTTTACTAACAAAAATAGGATCGGCTATAAGCTTACCTTCATTCAAAAGTGTATTTATGGCATTTTGGTTTTGAAAAGTCCATAGGATTGTTGAATCTATAGATGTATTTAAGTTTGATTGTTTATAAAATTGTTTTTTCATCTTTCTCTCCATTTTCTTTTTATTTTATAAGAGTTTAAGATAAGTACAAAGTGCATTATATTTTTATCTTTATTAAGAGTTGGAAAAATCCATTAAAGATAGAAGAGTTTGTTTGCAATTACAAAAATGATTCTTATAATCATTTAAAAATAACAGAAGTATTTGTTCTAATAAAGAATGAATTGTGCTTTAAGAATTAGAAAGGATAGCCATGCAAAATAAAATTATTGTTATGTTTCAAAAAGATTTTCGTTTATATGATAACCCAGCTCTATTTGAGGCTGTTCAGTCTGGTGAGGTTCTTCCTGTATATATACAAGATGAAACTTTTTCAATAGGAAGTGCGTCAAAGTGGTGGTTGCACCATGCTGTAATAGATGTAAAGAAGCAACTTGAGGCATTGGGCTCTACTTTAATAATTCGTAAAGGACGTACGGAGGAAGAAATACTTTCTCTCATAGAGCAATTAGATATAACGGCTGTATATTGGAATATTTGTTATGATCCGGACAGATTACAATCTAATCAAAAAATGAAAATGATGTTAGAGGATAAAGGTATTATCTGTAAAGAATTTAATTCGCATTTATTATTAGAACCGTGGATTATTAAAAAGAAAGATAACACTGAATATAAGGTGTTTACGCCTTTTTACAATGCATTTCAAAAGCAGGTAATACCTAAACCTTTTAGCAGAGTGCAGAGTATAAAGTGGGGGAACTCTTTACCAGCAAGCTTATCTGTTTCAGAATTACAATTGTTGCCGATTATACCGTGGACATCTCATATGGAAGTAATATGGGATCCGACAGAAGAAGGGGCATATAAAACATTCAAGAAATTTTTCTCTAGTAAATTAGTCTCTTATAGTGAAGGAAGAGATTTTCCAGGTCAAAATGTCCATTCGATGTTGGCACCGTATCTTTCATTTGGTCAAATATCAGTAAAGCTAATGTTTCATTACTTAATAAATAAAAGTACCGAAAGACAATGTAGTCTTTTTGAAAAACAAGTTAATAGCTTTATACGTCAATTAATTTGGCGAGAGTTTTCTTATTATTTACTATATCATTATCCATTTACAGTATATAAACCTCTTAATAAGAGCTTTGAAAATTTCCCGTGGGATAAGGAAGAGGAGTTATTAAGAGTATGGCAAAAGGGGAAAACGGGTTATCCGTTTATTGATGCGGGAATGCGAGAACTATGGCAAACAGGTTTTATGCATAACCGGGCAAGAATGGCTGTAGCCTCTTTTCTTGTAAAGCATTTGTTAATTCCGTGGCAAGAAGGAGCAAAATGGTTTATGGATACACTACTAGATGCTGATATTGCAAATAATACAATGGGATGGCAATGGGTTGCTGGAAGTGGAGCAGATGCATCACCGTACTTTCGTATTTTTAACCCAATCACACAAGGAGAAAAGTTTGATAAAAATGGAGAGTATATAAGAAGATGGGTACCAGAATTAAGAGATATCCCAAACAAATATATACATAAGCCTTGGGAAGCACCTGAGCATATTTTACAAAAATCCAATATAAAACTTGGGGATACATATCCTTTTCCGATTGTTGATCATAAGGCAGCACGGGAGAGAGCCCTTTGTGCATATAAAAGTATGAAAGAATTTGTATGAAATAGGTTAAACAATATGTATTTTGAATTTTAATATTAGAATTTTATCCATTACAAGGACATACTAATCATATAAAGTTTCTATAATCTTCTAGTAAAAAGGAGAATGTTTATGAAAAAATCTAGTATTATAGTATTTTTACTAACATATGGTTTGTTTTATGTTTCTAGTGTTTTATTCCCTATTGATCGTACTTGGTATGATGCGTTAGAAAAGCCGTCTTGGACACCATCTGGTATGACAATCGGAATGATATGGGCTGTATTATTTGGACTTATTGCATTATCAGTTGCAATTATTTACAACAACTATGGATTCAAGCCAAAAACATTTTGGTTTATTTTCCTTTTAAATTATATGTTCAATCAAGCGTTCAGCTACTTTCAATTTAGCCAAAAAAATTTATTTTTAGCAACAGTAGATTGTTTACTAGTCGCTATTACTACGTTACTTCTCATTATGTTTTCTTCCAATTTATCTAAAGTATCGGCATGGTTGCTAATCCCATATTTTTTATGGTCTGCATTTGCTACATATTTATCTTGGACAATTTATAGTATAAATTAAAGACGTAAATGAAAACTTGAGCACAAAGAAAATGCTCGAGTTTTTATGTTTATTAATGATAATCTAAAGTATAGAATATACACATCTTAGGGAGGTCATATGTGTGAAGAAATGGATAAAAATTGTTCTGTACTCTGTATTAGGTATTTTAATGATCGGAAGTATTACTTTTTTAACTTGGTCTCAGTTTACTTATAAACCAACGAAAGAGGCTTTGTCTTTAGTAGATGATAAAAAAGATGCAGATTATATAGTTTTTGGAGAGAAAGATGCAAAAATAGGAGTTATTTTTTATCAAGGAGCTAAAGTAGAAGCCGAGGCTTATAGTTACTTAGGAGAAGCTCTTGCAAAAGATGGGCATTTTGTAGTAATGCCTAAGTTACCATTAAATTTAGCGATATTTGGAATAAATGAGGTAGATAGTGTAATTGAACAGTATCCGGAAGTTCAAAAATGGTATGTTGCAGGGCATTCAATGGGAGGAGCTATGATTTCTAAGTATGCCTTCCAACATGAAGACAAGGTAGACGGGATTATTTTCTTAGGTTCGTATCCTGCAGATGACTTCTCTACTAAGTCGATTCCGATGTTATCAATTTACGGGGAAGTAGATGCTTTAGCAACTGTAGAAAAAATAGAGAACAATAAAAAGTTCATGTCAAAGAATACAACTATGCACATGATAAAAGGGGGCAATCATGCTCATTTTGGCATGTATGGTGAGCAAAAAGGTGATAATGCGAGTTTAATTACGGCAAAAGCACAACGAGATGAAACAGTGAAAGTAATTGAAGAATGGTTATTGAAACAATGATAACGAATTTAATAAATCTACCGAAAGAATTATCCAAACGGTAGATGGGAGAGAGAATAAAGAGCCAAATCGTATGAATTGGCTCTTTTATTTATTTGCTATCTCCAATTGTCCCCTTATTTTCTCCGGAATATCCTCTTTAGAAATAATATCGTAAGAATACACATACTTTCCTTTTACATGAATTTTTAAGTAAGTTTTTCTTATAAAATCATTAGGCGTGTTCGTTCCAACATTATATTCTTTTTCATTGCTTAATTCATCAACAGCTTTTAGTGAGTACATAGCTTTTCCTTTTTGATGATAATCCGGAACACCATATCCTTTCGCAACGGCATATACATTTTTTTCTTCAGCAATCGGATTAAATCTGTCTAAATCACCGCGTAATATGAAAGGTAGTAAGTATATAGGAAGGCCTATTCCTAATATGCAAATTACAAACTTCTTCATGGTCATTTCTCCTCTTGTTCATTTACAGGATTCAGTATAGAAAAAAATTCTTATAAATATAGAGGGAAATTCCTTAAAGTTTTCTTAATAAAGTTTTACCATGTGAAAAAAACTAACTTGAGCATTAAGCTTGCGGAATGAATAACCAAATAACTTTTTCTTTATTTTTTGATATTTCTTAAGAACCTATCAAGAAATAAGTGAGTTTTAGGATTTAGAATAAATGTATCTTACAGTAATAAGAGAATTATCTAAATAAATTAGAGTGAGAACAATTAAAGAAAATATCTTGTGGGGTGCTGCTTTCTTTTAGAATAGAGAACCCCATGGGTCAGTTACATGTAATGCAGCGCTGTGCTTCTATGTCACTGAAAAATCTAATGATAAAAAAAGAGGGGGAAGGCATTTTTTATTGAAGTTTGTTAATGATAGATTTTTAACTAGTTAGGGGGGATCGTAAAATAGATTATTAATCTCTTTAATAATTTTTATTTTCCTTATAGTTGGCATATTGTATTAGAAATTTTTAATTTTGAAAGGAGAATCAATAATTATGGATAAGAAAAGAAGAATAAGTAATAAGCTATTACTTGTCAGTGCAATTTTTACAATAGCAATTCCCTCAGTCTCATATGCGGAGGAAGTAATTTCACCTGAAAATTTTACGAGTTCTTCAAGTTTGTATGAGGGACGGAATACGGAAATATTGAAAACAAGCTTATATCCTGATACATATAATTATCCGTTTAACTACCAATTTAGTTCGAAATTAAAGGAAGCAAACACAACTATAAAAAAGTAGACAATAGTGATGATGAAAATCCTATTATATCTACTACTCTTTCATTTATTCGCCATATGAATAGTGAAGATTATAAATCTGCATTTGATTTAACCTCAAGGTCATTACAGAAAATAATATCCGAAGAATGGTTGAAGAGCTATTGGGAGGGACTGCCAGTTCAATTACAAGCAGGTTCTTTTATAGAAATTGGAGAGGTTACACAAAAAGAGACAAATCCTGTTCATACAAATGTGGAGATTCAATTAGTTTTTGAAAAAATGACTGTACCTTTACTAATTAAACTAGATCCATCTGGAAAAATAGACGATTTTCAACTCAGCATGTCGTTTAGTCCTGTTGCAGAGCGTCCATCATATAGTAAGCCTGAGTCATTTGTTGATAAAGAAGTAGTAGTTGGAAGTGGTGCATTTCCATTACCAGGAACATTGTCGGTTCCAAAAGGAAAGGGGCCTTTTCCAGCGGTTATTCTTGTTCAAGGATCAGGAGCAACTGATCAGGATGAAACAGCGTTTGCTTTAAAACCATTTCGCGATTTAGCTGAAGGTCTTGCATCGAAGGGAATTGCTGTCCTTCGCTATAATAAAAGAACGTATGAACATGGGTTGAAAACACAATTCAGTCCCTTTTATACAGTTGATAAAGAGACAACAGATGATGCTCTTCTTGTAACTCAATTTCTTAAAAATGAGCCTCTAATAAATAAGAATCAAATATATATTCTTGGTCATAGTCAAGGTGGAATGATGCTTCCGAAAATGATTGAAAAAGACCAAAATAAAAATATTGCTGGAGCAATTGTAATGGGAGGGCCAGCTCGTACGATCCAAGACGTTGTTTTAGATCAATTTGAGTACCTTTTCTCTATTGGAGCAATGAACCTGGATCAATATAAATTCTACAAATCGCAATTTGAATTATTAAATGATCCCAATTTCTCTGGTCAGAATCCCCCAAAAGATTTTTACTTAGGGTCAGCAGTATTTTGGGATTCTATACGGAAAATTAAAGCGGCAGAAATGTCAAAAGAACAAAAGACACCGCTTCTTATTATTCAAGGAGAAAGAGACTATCAAGTTCAATCAAAAATTGAAATTCCTCTTTGGAAAGAACAATTAAAAGAACGAGATAACGTAGATTATCGACTATATCCAAAGTTAAATCATTTCTTTACAGAGGGTGATGGGGAAATAAGTAAGCCAGATGAATATTATAGTCCTGCTAATATCCCTGAGTATGTTATAAATGATATTGCTGCTTGGGTGCAAGGCAGATCGCAATTAAATTAGCAACCATATGTTTTAATAAGGACTTTCTTTCCGTAATCAAAATAGAAATATTTTGATTAGGTTGTATGTTTTTTTAAAGCACTCTTTGAAAAGGAGTGCTTTTTTATTTTGCTATGATTTCTATAAAACAATGGGCTTACCTTCCAAACAAATCGTTATTTGGAGCGCTTTTATCAAAGCAAAGTGCTTGTGACATTTCTTTGATATTAAAAACATGAATAACCTATTGTGTAAAATTTTTTGAAAATTTAGGTTTAACATCTTTAAAATAGGTGTATTACATATTACATAACAACTAAATAAAAAATAAAAAATCTAAAGGAGGAAAGATACGATGCATACGAATGAAAGAAAAACGGTAGTTTATGAATATCAAAATGAACAGGAAGTAGTTATGAAAGTAAAAGAGCTAGAATTGCAAGGGGTTCGCCACGATGACATTTATGTTTTAGCACATGAAAAACATATAACAAAAAGGATTGCGGATGATACAAACACAAATACGATTGGAGTAAAAGAACAAGGATTGGGAACAAGTATTATCAACTTTTTCTCCAAAAAAGGGGACGAACTTCGAAATCAAATGGAAGAAATGGGGTTGTCGAAGGAGGAAGCTAACTTATATGAAGAAAAACTAGATCAAGGGAAGATTTTACTCCTAGTAACAGCTGAAGTACCAATGGCGAATGCTAGGCAGCCGCAAAACTATCATTCTCTGTAATAGATTGCAACATCTGATAAATAGGTAAGGGAATTATTTTAGTTTGTAGCATGGAAGAAAATAAAAATAGAAAAGGATGAGAAAAATGAAACATACAATATTTAAATATGCTGTGATTGGAATTACGACCGGAGTCATAGTCTCCCTATTAAAAAAAGAAAATCGGAAAGCTATACAAACAAAAGGAAAAAGCGTAAAAGAAAAACTACAAGAAGGAAACATAAAGGAAACATTGGAGAAGGTAACTGAGACAAGTAAACAATTTTCTGTAACTGCAGCTAATGTTGCAAAACAAACATTACCACAACTGCTTACAGCCACACCAGTTGTCATTTCTACCATTAAAGACTTAACAGAAAACGAAAATAATAAAAAGAAAACAGGTGAAAAGGATTACGAAATAAATGAAAATAGTAAGAACTTAGACGGGGAAAAAACGAAAAATGAAAAGAAATATGTGAAAGAAGGGAAAGAAGAGAGTGCCTAGATTTAATTCTAAAAATAGAAAGTGAGGAAAAAAGTATGAAATCTCTGTATGCAATTGATGTAGGAATTGGCTTTACCAAAAGGGCATATCGACAGGATGTAGATTCTGAGATGACAATCAAGAGTGAAGCTTCCACACTAGCCCCTGTACCTAATCATGCTGAAAGTGAAGATTTAACAAAGGTAAGTTTTATAGACTTAGATTTTGCATACTACATGGGAAATGAAGCACATCAATCTGACGCTTCGTTTCTTCCTCCATTTGACGAAGAAATAGAAAATTATTATGAAAGCGAACGATTTAAACAACAAATATTTGGTTGCATTGCAAAGGATTATAAAGAAAATATCGTGTTACCTCTAGTTGTTACCGGGCTTCCCGTTACTTGTTTTGGTAGTCAGCATGAGCAATTACAACGTGCACTAAAAAAAGAAACTTCCGTACAAATTGATGGGAAATTTATTCATATTACGGTGGAAAATGCTTTGATTCTTCAGCAACCAGTCGCTTTACATGCCTATTTCTTAAAAGAGGGAATTATTCAGGAACGAGATCGCATCTTAATTATTGATGGCGGATTTCGTACAGTAGAAATGACAGATATGAAACAGAATGTCATTTTAAATCATTATGAGGCGGAACTAGGATGTAGCAAGCCTTTGAAAAATATTAAGAATATCGTGCAGAATCATGAGGGTGAAAGTAATCAATTGCATATTAACGACATGCCAAACATATTAGAAAAAGGATATGAATGTCGAGAAGAAAATCATGAGACAAGTCAAATTCATACTTTGATTCAAAAAGAGTTGGATGCACACTTCCAAGACGTCATGCGTGTATTACAAGAACAATTTAAGTTAGAACAGTATAACACTATTATTTGGACAGGAGGAATAGTAGATCTCCACAAAAAACGAATTGAAAAAATGCAAAGTGAAATTTCTTCTTTCCGTATGGTAGACGCTTCGAAAGAGGCTGCACTCCATGGATACTACATTATTGGGAGTCAAGTATTTGACGACATCACCAATCAATCTGCATATGAATCCAAATTATAATAACGAATGAAATGGAGTTCGTTGAATAGACGTACCAAATTATGTAGCTTCTTTTCCACATATAATAAATTCTTTATAAGAAAAGATAAAAGTGATTGTATAGAGGAAATGTTTAAAATTGAAAATAAAAATAACTAATATATAGGGTCTTCCTTTTAAAAGAATAAGACCTCCTATGTTATTTATTTTGTAATTTAGATGATCTAAAAACTTTTCCTCCAAGACATGAATACCTACATACAAATTTCGTATTACGGATATGATTCGATCAAACATAAAACTATTTAGAAAGGAAGAATAATATGGAATGCATAAAAATGACGAAATGGAGTTGGTATCATGTGAAAACTAGTGAGCTTGAAAAACTTTCTTCTATAATCCCTCGTGATGTAACATCTTATTTCGCTCAATTTGTAAAGAAAATAAGTTCTCCTTGTGAAAATGGATTATATGTTTATACGTTATCACCAAGTCAAACTTGTGTATATGGTTCGTTTTTATATGATCAAGATAAAAAGGACGCCAAAATTCAAAAATTTCTTCATTATTTCGTAGCTCATGGAATACTGATAACAGTTCAGGAAAAAGAGGAAGAGGATTTCCAAAAATTAATACATAATTTCTCTATGGGTACAAAAAATTGTAATAGTTCCGCTGAAGGATTATGTGCTATCTTATCAATGTTTATATCTCATTATTTGCGAAAGGTTGACTACTTTGAAAACAATTTCAGAAATGTATTATGGGATTTTTATCATCATAATAACATAGCAGTTTTAGAAAGGATTTATCATATTCGTCATGAATTATTTATGAACACACATGTGTTTCGCTTAATACAAGAAGTGTTACAAGGCCTAAAAGAAGCTTGGTTAGAAAAACTAACAAACACCCTTTGTTATAAACAAACACACGTAAAATTAGAGCGTGGATTACAACTTGTTAAAGAGTACCAAGAAGAATTAGACACGATGATTCATTTACAAGAAGTTGTTTCTTCTCATCGTGGGAATGAAATTATGAAAGCTCTTACTGTATTAACTGCTGTGAGTACGCCTTTGACAGCCTTAGGAGCATTATGGGGTATGAATTTTAAATACATGCCTGAACTAGAATGGAAATATAGCTATTTAATCGCTCTCTTATTTATTATTTTCACAACAGCGGGTATGTATATGTATATGCGATTCAAAGGATGGACAGGTGACTTATTACGAGTAAAGAAAAAGAAATCTTTTTTTAAATCTAATTAATCCTGTTTATAAAAAATATGATAGATATATGGTTTGTAATATTTATTAATTGAGATAGCACCATATCCCCATCAAGTTAAAGTTTTGATGTCCTCGCAATGATAAAAATGGTGAATATTTATATGAAAGATTAGAGCTCTCCTTCCTGTAGGAGAGCTCTAATCTTTGTTTAAAAACTATATCATATACTCTGAAATTTGTCCGGATTCAATTTAGAATATGGCAAAAGAGAACTTGCGATTAAAAACAAGCTCTCTTTAAAAGAAATAACGTAATTGAGATACTTATATATTAACAATTGTTTTCTTCTAATTCCATATGTCATATGTTGAGAAATAAATTATAAATAGATTGATAAAGCTAAAATGAATGATTGACATAATATTTTGACGATAATATAATGAATCTCGAATTCAAGATAACTTGTAAAGGATTGGTAATTATGAGCATGATTAACGATGAGAGCTTATCTTTAAAGTTATTTGTTATATTATCAAGGGCAGTACAGTCAATTACTAAGCGTATTGAAGAGGATATAAAAAGTTATGGACTTAATCCAACTGAATTTGCAGTGCTTGAGCTACTGTATAGTAAAGGCGATCAGCCTATACAAAAAATTGGAGACAAAATATTACTTGCAAGTAGTAGTATCACGTATGTAGTGGATAAGTTGGAAAAGAAGAGGTTCTTAATACGAAAACCATGTCCTAAAGACCGCCGTGTCACGTATGCGTCAATTACTTCAGAAGGTATTGAACTAATGGATATTATTTTTCCTCAGCATAAAGAGGCGATTCAGCAAATATTTGGTGGTTTGGACTATATTGAGAAAAAAATGATAATCGAAAAGTTGAAAAAATTAGGGTATTATGCACTCGAACTATAAATTTTTAGAAATATATCTCGAATTAGTAATGTCCTAATTAAATATAATTTAAATAAATAGGAGGAAAAATTAATAAATGGTAGTAAATTTATTATAATACAAAATGAATAAAGCGTGTAATTTCAATCGGTATAATATGAAATAAAGTTGTTATGTTAACGTATACATATCGTCCTTTAAATTATAAATCTTTCATAAAGCGGAGAGTGGGTATCAAGAATGGAATTACGTCATTTAGAGTATTTTATTCAAGTTTGTAATAATAATAGTTTCACTAAAGCTGCGGAAGTTCTAGGTATTTCACAGCCGACTTTAAGTCAACAAATACGAGTTTTAGAAGGTGAACTTGATACACCCTTGTTTCATCGAGTTGGAAGAGGTATCAAAATGACAGAAGCGGGTAAGCTGCTATTTGATAAAGGAAAATTTATCATGCAACAATTTGATGACGTTTATAATGAAATTTTTGAATTAAAGGGTGTAAAAAGAGGTGTGATTACTATAGGAGGTTTATTAGAGGATCTCACTTATTTAACACCTTATATTATGAAGTTTCAACAACATTATCCCAACATTGTAGTAAAGATTATAGAATCCGAAGTTGCTGTAAATCAAATCGTTGACAAAAATATTGATTTCGGGATTACACGTAGTGCTCAAATTCCAGACACATTAACAAGCACCCTTTTGTATAGTGAAGAGCTCGTTCTTGTCATTCCAAAAAATCATCCTTTGAATGAAAAATCATTTGTTTCTTTTCGAGAATTAGTAGGGCTCAGTAGAGTAATGGTTTCATGTAGTTGTCGTGAATCTATTAAGATATATTGTGAGAGTTTAGGGTTATCTTTATCTGAAGCAAATATAGAAACAAAATCTTCTATTTCTCTATTGAGCCTTGTATACAATGGACATGGGGTTGCCATAATACCTCTTTCACTGGTTAATTTTGTTAATAATGATACTTTGAGCATAGTTCGTATTACTGATCCAACACCAAGTCAAGATATTAATCTTATTCACTTTGATGATAAATTTTTAAGTTTTGCAGCACGTATCTTTATGCAGAAGTTAAATGATTCTCAAAAAGTATCAGTGTAATAGAAATAATAATGATTTTAGTGTAACAATTGAAAAATTAAGATCTATATTAAAGTCAAAGGGCAGTGGATTTATATGTGTGGTGTAGTCGATCAAAAGGGGATACCATTGACTTTTAATTAAGGAAAAAAGGAAAGACTTTGCAAGGAGAGAAGGCTGTCAAAAACAAGTTAAGTTAATTAATTCTTCGGTCTTATCGCATAGTAACAGATTCCATTAGGGATATACACTACTATTTTAAATTTACATATCCTTATTGTAGAAAGAAAACCACCGGCATTATACCGGTGGTTTTGATTTAGAAAGCAAAGCAAGTACAACCAATACCCCATTTAGTTCCATCTTTTCCTATTACGGTATGAGTGTGTTGATGGAGAGGGTTACTACAACTATGTAACTTGTTATCATGGGAATCGTGAGAAAGTATAGTGTTGGCTAGGTTAGCACCACCATACCCATAAACTCCCGTCGGTGACCAATCAGGTGATGCTGGCGGCAATTCAGGTGATAAGTTTTTAAATTCATTATTTCCATAAACAACCTGCCCACCCATAATGGTGAGTAATGATTCAAGGTCTTTGATTTCTTCTTCCGGCACAGTAAAGTAGTCAGCAGACAATACAGCAATATCAGCAAACTGACCTACTGCCAGGGTTCCTTTTTTACCTTCATCACCAGAGAACCACGCACTTCCTTTTGAATATAATTCCAGGGCTACTTTTCTATCAAGTTTATTTTTTTCATCGTATATGGAAAGCCCACCAATGGTTTTTCCAGCAACCATCCAGTAAAGAGCAACCCAAGGGTTATAGCTGGAAACCCTGGTTGCATCACTACCGGCGCCAACAGGTATACCAAGGTCTAACATACGATAAATCGGAGGTGTACGCTTTGCAGCTTCCTTTCCGTATAAGTCAACAAAGTATTCACCTTGAAAAGCCATGCGGTCTTGGATGGCAATACCGCCATTTAAAGCCTTAACACGTTCCATACTACGATCTGAGATTGTTTCTGCATGATCAAACCACCAGCGTAGCCCATTAAAAGGAATTTCTCTGTTAACTTCCTCAAATACATTTAAGAAACGTGTGATTGACTCGTCATAAGTTGCATGTAAACGGAATGGCCAACGGTTTTCCACCAATAGAGAAATTACTTTCTTTAAGTCGGCTTCCATTACTGTAGCTAGTTCGGGCCGTGGCATTTGAAATTTTTCAAAATCGGCTGCCGAGAATACTAACATTTCTCCGGCACCATTCATTTTATACTTATCATTTCCTTGACCGGGAGAAACAATTTTTGCCCATGAAGCAAAGTCTTCATATTCATGATTAGGATTTTGCGTAAATAGATTATAAGCAATACGCAAAGTTAATTGTTCCTTCTCGGCTAAATGTTCAACAACTTTGTAGTCATCAGGGTAATTTTGGAAACCACCACCTGCGTCGATGGCACTTGTAATACCTAATCTATTTAATTCACGCATAAAATGGCGAGTTGAGTTAATCTGGTCGTCAAGATTAAGTACTGGAGCTTTACCCAAACTTGAATAAAGAATAGAAGCGTTAGGGTTAGCAATTAAAAGGCCCGTTGGATTACCTCTTTTATCCCGCTGAATTAAACAGCCTGGAGGGTCTGGGGTATCTTTCGTGTATCCCAGTGCACGTAGCCCTGCACGATTTACAAGTGCTCTATCGTAAAGATGTAGCACAAAGACAGGCGTGTCTTCAGAAACAGCATTAATCTCTTCTAATGTTGGCATCCGTCTCTCTTTAAATTGAAATTCAGACCAACCTCCAACTACTCTTACCCACTGAGGAGCAGGTGTACGCCTTGCCTGTTCTTTGAGCATTTCTAGAGCAATAAAAAGTGATGGCACGCCTTCCCAACGTAATTCCATATTATAATGCAGACCACCACGAATCACGTGTATATGGGAGTCATTCAGGCCTGGAATAGCTCTCTTTCTTTTAAGGTCTATTTTTTTTGTTTTTTCCGTGGCACTATTAAGAAGCTCATCTCCACCTACTGCAGTGACTAAACCATCAGTTATGGCGATAGCAGATACCTCAGGCTGAGAAGGGTCAAGGGTAGTAATTTTTCCGTTATATAAGATCATATCCGGTAAATTCATGTTCACACCTCGTCTACTTTCTATTATTTTGTAACCATGGATGAAATAATTTACCGAAAATCGGCATGACTACCCATGATAGCAAGGACACTATACATACAGAAACAAAAAAAGCTGACATAATAGGATTCATATGTTTTATAATAGGTCCTATCACTTTAGGAACTAACATGCTAAGAGGCCATACACCCAGAAGGGTAACGATAGACATTTTCCATTTTGGCGGTGGAACTGGCGTTTTCGGAGTAACAAACCAATAAGCCAAACTGCTTTCAGTTTTGTAAGTTGGATTAGTGGCTTGAAATTGCTCCGCCGTTTTTAACAAATCCCGGCGAACATCTGATTCTTGCCAAGTACGTAGATGCTCATACGTATCAAAGCGAAAAATAACAGTATACTCTCTGGATTCGTTACTTGGGACTATTAGATTTACACCTAAATGTCCTGGGAATTTAGTAGCCGCAGCCTCAATTTCATGTCTCCATGTTTCAAACTGTTTTTCTCTACCTTCTTGAATTTCCCATGTAACAATGGTTATTACTGGATTGCCAGCATCCATCGTGTTCCCTGTATAAGTCTCTTCGACAGCTACTCCTTCTTGTTTCATATTTTCCTGCTTGGAAGCGCGCCATGCACCATAGTATATGCGTATTCTACACCTTGACCATAAGCACCAGTGTGTTCCTTTACAATCTCCATTACAGCATCATAAGTGTCTTTGTGTGCCCAGTCACGTTGGTATTCAAGTAAAACTTGAATTGCTGTCACTGGAATTGCACCAGCTTGTTCTACACGACGCATAGCAGCGTTATGTGCTGTCAAACTAGTACCACCTGAAGCATCATCAACTGCATATACCTCATAGCCAGCTTTAATTGCTTCAAGCACAGGGAATGCAAGGCAAACTTCAGTCCAAAGTGCTGCAAATATTAATTTCTTTCTACCGGTTGCTTTAACTGCCTCAACAAATTTCGGATCTTCCCAAGAGTTCATTGAACTACGTTCTATAATTTCATGGTTTGGGAATATATCAAGAATTTGTGGCCAAAAATAACCAGAAAAGCTGCGTGTTTCAACTGTAGTAAGAATAGTAGGTACGTTAAAAGTTTTTGCTGATTTAGCAAGTAGCATAACGTTATTAATCAATGTTTGTCTATCAATACTTGCAACTCCAAAAGTCATTTGAGGTTGAAAATCAATTAAAATTAAGGCACTGTTCTCCGGATTTAACAATTCTAAATTACTCATAATAAAACGCTCCTTTTTCAATTGTTTATTGAAAGTAATGTATCTTCTGTCAATTGAAGCTCTACTATACTTTTTAATTTAAATTTAGTGCTGATTTAATCAGCACTAAATTTATACTATCTACTTTAAAAAAGGTGATTTAAAGCTATTTCCTTGAGATACATTTATGCATTTTGTTTACTAAGATCTCGCTGAGCTCCTCTATAGCTTCCAATTATATTTTGATAGCCTGGAAGATTGCTAGCAAGCAAATTGCCAAAACCTTCGACATCGTTGCGCCAATCGCGTTGTAATTCGCAAGCTACGCTAAACCAGTTCATAAGTTGCACGCCACTATGTGCCATACGTGTATTGGCAGCATCTGCAACTTGTTTACTGAAAGTTCCTGAAGCATCAGTAACAGCAAATACTTCATATCCAGCTTTTATAGCGGAAAGTGCCGGGAAAGCAACACAAACGTCCGTAACTACGCCTGCGATGATAAGTTGTTTTTTTCCAGTTTCTTCGATTGCTTTTACAAAATCATCATTATCCCATGCGTTAATTTGTCCAGGTCGAGCTATTTTTGGTGCATGAGGAAAGAGATTAACCAATTCTTGCATTAAAGGTCCATTAGGCCCGTTTTCAAAACTTGTTGTTAAAATAACTGGTAAATTAAAAAACTTAGCAGTATGAGCAAGAGCTAAAACATTGTTCTTGAATTCATCAACACCATAGTCACGTACTAGTCCGGACATAAGACCAGTTTGATGATCTACTAAAAGCACAACAGCATCATCTTTGTTAATACGAGAATAGAGATCAGTCATTATGTATTCCTCCTAAAAATTAAGTAATCGAAGAAAGTTTAAATAGTCGGATACTATCATAAGTTTCTTCGTTTATAACTAAGCTGACCAATAATATTGGTTATAGCAGCATTCACAGAACATGAAGTGCTATACAAATTTATAGTATTTGAAAACTGATTCGTTAATCAATTCTAAATTATCTATAATTTGTATAGGTCGTAACTATAGTTGTTTTCACTATAAAATAGATTGGTTTTACCTATACATCCTATAGATAGAACGATATTGATAGTCACCTATTTTTGTTATTACAATTGAATAGGAGTAATGTTCAGTAATTATTTTATGATGCAAAAGGTATTAGAGGGGGGATTGTTCCAAAAGGAGAAAATGAATGCATTGGAACAATAGAGTTTCATACTTAGAATTCACAACATAAACGTGCATGAATAGGTTATGACATTCATCTAGATTATTGAAGAAAAGGATACATATTGGAATATTTTTAGGAGGTAGAAGCATGGCTAAAATTACTGTAGGAACCGAAAAGCAAGAACCAATTGAGATATATTATGAGGATCATGGCACAGGAAAACCAGTTGTACTCATTCATGGTTGGCCGTTAAGTGGTCGATCTTGGGAATACCAAGTTCCCGCTCTTGTTGAGGCTGGATACAGAGTTATAACATATGATCGTCGAGGATTTGGACAATCATCTCAGCCGTGGGAAGGGTATGAATATGATACCTTTACTTCTGATTTACATCAACTATTAGAACATTTAGAGCTTCAAAATGTCACACTTGTTGGTTTTTCTATGGGTGGAGGCGAAGTAGCCCGGTATATTAGTACGTATGGAACAGATCGTATTGAAAAGGCTGTTTTTGCTGGGGCAGTTCCTCCGTATTTATACAAATCAGAGGATCATCCTGAAGGGGCCTTAGATGATGCAACAATTGAAGCATTCAAAAGTGGTGTGATAAATGACCGCCTTGCATTTCTTGATGAATTTACTAAGGGATTTTTCGCGGCTGGTAATCGAACAGATTTAGTTAGTGAGCCATTCCGTTTATATAATTGGGATATTGCAGCCAGTGCATCACCTAAAGGAACACTTGATTGTATTACCGCCTTTAGTAAGACAGATTTTAGAAAAGACTTGGAGAAGTTTAATATACCTACTCTTATTATTCACGGTGATTCTGATGCAACTGTACCATATGAATATAGTGGGAAATTAACACATGAAGCAATTCCTAATTCTAAAGTAGCCTTAATAAAGGGTGGTCCACATGGGCTAAATGCAACGCATGCTAAAGAATTTAATGAAGCACTCCTATTATTTTTAAAGGACTGATTACAACTATATAATTGTTAGTTGATAAATTATAAATAAGTAAAAAATAAAGCTTTATAAAAGATGCTCTTGGATAAATCCAGGAGCATCTTTTTAAATGGTGGTATTGATATGTTAGGTTGATAAATCTTCATTAGTTTCGAATTGAATATTCTTCTTAACAGCAAAAATTTATTGTTTAGAGTTTTTAGGTCTTTTAGATGTATTGCTATATTACTATCAAGATAATATTTCTTCCTCAAAACAAAGAAATGTACATTTTTTGAGGAAGAAATATCTTGTCAGAAAACAATAAAATCTTATTAATTTTTATAATTGGTAGAATTTTTATGGAAATAATTCTCTTAATATATTAAAATAACATCGTATTATGTCAGATTTTAATTAGGGGAGAGAAATTTTATGTTGAAAAAAATTATTCCAGTTGCTTTAGCATTAAGTACAGTTACTTTTACTAGTGTATTTGCTGCGCCTTCAATCCAAGCAAGTACAGAACAAAATCGCTACATAGATGTACAAATGCTCGGTATTAACGATTTTCATGGGCAACTAGACACTGTAAAAAAAATTAACAATAAAGATGCAGGGGGAATTGAGTACTTAGGGGCTTATTTACGTGATCGTGAAAAACAAAATCCAAATACATTAAAGGTACATGCTGGAGATGTTGTTGGAGCAAGTACTCCTGTTTCAGCATTATTACAAGACGAACCTACAATTGAATTTCTAAATGATTTGAAATTCGATGTTGGAACGATAGGAAATCATGAATTTGATGAAGGTGTTGAAGAAATGAACCGCCTTATTTATGGTGGATACCATGAGAAAACAGGAAATTTTAAAGGAGCAAAATTCCCATATGTTGCTGCAAATTTCTATAATAAATCCACCGGTCGTTTATTTTTACCACCATTCACTATAAAAAAGGTACAAGGAGTCCCTGTTGGCTTTATCGGAGTCGTAACAACGGATGTTCCTAACCTCGTTATGCCTACTATGCTAAAGAATGTAGAAATTACAGATGAAGTTGAAGCTATTAACAAATCCGTAAAGCAATTAAAAAAACTAGGCGTTAAATCTATCGTTGTTCTTGCACATAACGGAGGTATAACAGATGGGAACGGCGTAACAAATGGTGATATCGTCCGATTAGCAAATGAGACTGATCCAGAAGTCGATGTTATTTTTGGTGGCCATAGCCACACCTATGTAAATGGAACTGTTAATAATAAACTTGTCGTACAAGCAAATTCTTATGGTATGGCTTTTGCTGATGTTGATGTAAAGATTGATCGTAAGACACAAGATATTGTTGAGAAAAAAGCAGAAATTGTTACAACTTATCATGAAGGCATAGAGCCTGATAAAAAAATAAAGAAGAAGATGGAGAAATATCAAGCAAAAATCGCACCTCTTGTTAATGAAGTTGTAGGTAAGTCTATCGCTCCACTAGATCGCAAACAAAATATGGCTGGTGAATCTACTCTTGGAAATTTAGTTGCTGATGCTCAGCGTACAACAATGCAATCCCAAATTGCACTTATGAATCCTGGTGGTATTCGTAATGACTTAGATGCTGGTGATATTACATGGGGAGAGATATATGGTATTCAACCATTCGGAAATCAATTAATAAAAGTAAATTTAACAGGTCAAGACATTCGTGATATTTTAAATCAACAATGGCAAAAAGACATAACAAGAATGCTTCAAATTTCAGGTATCCAATACACTTGGGATGCGAACAAGCCTAATGGAGAAAAAGTAACAAGTATTCGCTTAACAAATGGAGAAGAAATTATTCCTTCTAAAACTTACAGCGTCGTTGCGAACGCATTTCTAGCTTCAGGTGGAGATGGATTTGTATCCTTTAAAAACGGTAAAGATGCTGAAACAGGACCAACTGATTTTGAAGCATTAGTAGATTATATAAAAAAATCAAAAGAACCAATTCAGTCTATTATTGATGGAAGAATTCAAAAGATAAATTAGTTTTTTATTAATCTCAAAAACAACTAGATTACCTGTGCGCTATACTCTTTAGTGTGCAGGTAATCTATTTTTTTGATTTGAAATAGTCTAACTGTGGCCAATGGGTATACCGTCTAGATGCAGAGTGCCGAAAAAAATGAAGTGAACAAAAAATAACCCCTAAATTAACTCTATGATAAAGAGACTACAAACAATCAAAATTTGGAACTTCATATTAACCATATATTAACTACGTTAATAATACATACTGAAATTGAATACTTTTAATAACATCATTTATAACGAATATCTGTACATTATAATGTTATGCAATGAGGAATTTACAATACAATGAATTGAAGCTTATTTAGTTTTATATTTGTATAAATGAATTAAGAATTTCTTAAGAACCTATTAAGAAATAAGTGAGTTTTAGGAACTAGAATAAATGTATCTTAACAGTAATAAGAAAATGAATATTTTAAACGGAAGTTGGCAGAGTATGTCAAAAAGCTATAAGTAAATATTTCAGGAGGTTTTTTATGAAAAAGAAAATGATTATTGCAATTGTTGTTTCTGCTATAACAATGACTCATTTTGTAGGAAATACTTATGCAGATTCGAAAACAGAGGTTTCTGTTACAGCTCCCTATAATACAAATCAAATAGCGAAATGGTTAGAAGCACATGCAAAGCCTTTAAAAACAACTAATCCAACTGCATCTCTTAATGATTTGAAACCACTTAAGGATATGGTAGGTTCAGCTTCAATTGTAGGTTTAGGTGAAGCTACGCATGGGGCTCATGAAGTTTTTACGATGAAACACCGCATTGTTAAGTATTTAGTATCTGAAAAGGGCTTTACCAATCTAGTTTTAGAAGAGGGATGGGACAGGGCCTTGGAACTTGATCGATATGTTCTTACTGGTAAGGGAAACCCAAGCCAACATCTAACACCTGTATTTAAGACGAAAGAAATGCTAGATTTACTTGATTGGATTCGGCAATATAATGCTAATCCAAAACATAAATCGAAAGTACGTGTCATCGGGATGGACATTCAATCAGTAAACGAAAATGTTTATAATAATATAATAGAATATATTAAAGCGAATAATTCAAAACTGTTGCCTAGAGTAGAAGAGAAGATAAAAGGGCTTATTCCTGTAACAAAGGATATGAATACTTTTGAAAGCCTTACGAAAGAAGAAAAAGAAAAGTATGTTTTAGATGCTAAACAAATTAGTGCTTTATTAGAGGAAAATAAAAGTCATTTAAATGGGAAATCTAAAGAGTTCGTATGGATAAAGCAAAATGCTCGTATTATTGAACAGTTTACTACAATGTTAGCGACACCTCCTGATAAACCAGCGGATTTTTATTTGAAACATGATATTGCAATGTATGAAAATGCGAAGTGGACTGAAGAACATTTAGGAAAAACCATTGTATGGGGACATAATGGACACGTTTCGAAAACAAATATGCTTTCTTTTATATACCCTAAAGTGGCAGGGCAGCATTTAGCAGAATATTACGGAAAACGGTACGTATCTATTGGAACGTCAGTTTATGAAGGACAATACAATGTGAAGAATAGCAATGGTGAGTTTGGCCCCTATGGAACATTAAAATCGGATGATCCAAACAGTTATAACTACATCTTTGGACAAGTTAAAAAAGATCAATTTTTTATTGATTTACGTAAGGCGAACGGCGTGACAAAAACTTGGTTAAACGAACAACATCCAATTTTCGCTGGAATAACTACCGAAGGGCCTGATATACCAAAAACTGTTGATATATCATTAGGTAAAGCGTTTGATATACTCGTTCAAATTCAAAAAGTGAGTCCATCTCAACTACATTAATAAATTTAGAATCATGTGCCTTAATGACAAATTTCATAGTGTTTCATATAACACAATGAAATTTGTTTTATATAGCAAGAAGAATAATCGCATTAGAAAAAATCAGCAGTTTAACCTGTTAAGAGTAAAACGAATCTTACAATATGTAAAGCGCAAAAACACTGAAGCGAAAAGCATCGGTGTTTTTTGCGCTTTCGGGCACAGATGCTACTTCAACCCTAGTGTACAAGTAATTTTGTATGTAAGGAATTTGTAAGGAATAGGTAAGAAAAAAGAGATTTTCATTGTGTAGGATAAAAATATAAGGAGGCGTGAAGGGGGGAACAATTACGGCCTACATATAAAACAAATAATCAGTAACAAGAGTGTTTTAAGGAAAAGAAGTAATTTCTATGGTTAATATGTATGTGGAAAAAGAGTGATTTAGAGATTGTTAGAACACAATGGTGTTTGTGAAAATAATGATTAGTACGTTGATTGCAAATTCAGTGTTGACTTTTATCATTGGGAGAGTTGATAGCTGTGTGGTTAGCATATGACATAGTTATTAACCATCAATACGATTTTAATAGAAGAGAGGAATTCTTTATGAAAACAAGCAGTAAAATTACATGTGCAAGTCTAGCACTTTTAATAGGTGGAAGTTCCCTGTTATACATAACACCAACATCAGTTGTAAAAGCAGAACCTACGCAAAATGTATCTAGTTCGTTACAAACAAGTACGCAAAGCGATCGTACTTCCGTTAAGAAAGCAATGCGAGATGAACTGCAACTTGGATACCCGGGAATACTCGCTCAAATTTCTAAGGGTGGTAAAACTTGGAGTTATACGGCTGGGATAGCGGATCTGAGAACTAAGAAACCAATGAAAGCAGATTTTCGCTTTCGCATTGGCAGTGTGACGAAAACGTTCATTGCAACAGTTCTACTTCAATTATCTGGAGAGAACCGTTTGAATCTAGACGACTCCATTGAAAAATGGTTACCTGGCGTTATTCAAGGAAACGGATATGATGGTAACCAGATTACTATCCGTCAAATATTGAATCATACAAGTGGTATTGCTGATTATATAAATTCAAAAGACTTCGATATTACGGATATAAAAAAATCGTATACGGCTGAAGAATTTGTAAAGATGGGGATTTCACTTCCCCCAGACTTTGCCCCAGGAAAGGGTTGGTCTTATTCAAATACAGGATATGTAATACTAGGAATCCTTATTGAAAAAGTAACAGGAAACAGCTATGCGGAAGAGGTTGAAAATCGGATTATTGAACCGCTGGATTTGTCAAATACATTTCTACCTGGTAATTCAAGCGTGATTCCAGGCACCAAGCATGCCCGTGGCTACTTGCAACTAGACGGAGCGAGTGAGCTAAAAGATGTTACTTATATTAACCCAGGTAGCTCGGATGGAGATATGATTTCTACTGCTGACGACTTAAACAAATTCTTCTCTTGCTTACTAGGTGGCAAATTACTGAAGGAACAGCAGTTAAAACAAATGCTTACTACAGTTCCTACAAATAGAGAGGGAACCGGATATGGTCTTGGAATACTTGAAATTAAGCTTCCGAACGGTGTCTCGGTATGGGGACACAGGGGTGCCGTTCCAGGGTTTTCCACTTTTGCTGGTGGAACACTTGGAGGTAAACATACACTCGCTATCAATTCGAACAGTTTAAACCTTAATAACCCGGAAGTTTTTAAGAACATTTTACTTGCTGAATTTAGAAAGTAGGAAAAACGGATAAATTTTGTCATTTGTAATTTCCATCGGAATGGATTACCGCTTGAAAGAGTATAGAGGGATTAAGTATCTAGAAACAATCAAGCCAATCATGAAGAATGGCTAAGTAAAAGGATTTGTTTATACATTGGCCAATTAAAAGAGCAACAGATATAATGAGTGATTAGTATGTATCTAGTATTGCATTTGTATTGGTATCTTCATGGATTGTAAATTTGTATAAGGTGCGAAGTCTAATTTAAGACTTCGCACTTTTGCTGTTTAACAGCTTTTATTACGAAGCTATTAACAATAGAAAAAAGGAGAATGTAACTAGTTATGTGGATACTACTGTATGATTGGTGCAACAAATTGTGACTCTAACGTATTTGAAAGGCCTGATAAATTCAACGTTTATCGTCCTGACATTGATATTAAAAAGGCATTTAGTGGTACTGCAAGACATCTTGCTTTTGGATTAAGTATCTATAATTGTGTAGGAGCAGCATTTGCAAAATTAAAAATTGAAATAGATTCAACCATTAAAGATAATATTAGCAGGAAAAAATTGAGGGACATTAAGGATTTTGTGAAGAAGACTTCAAAAATGAACTGAAATCTAATAAACAACGTAAAAGCTAAAAGATTTTCGTTGTGAGAACATCTCAAAATATTAAATTGATGGTAACTTTGTTGTAGCTCTTTAAACATACCTATATTAAAACCCAAATATCTCAGCATTAAATTGAGAATTTGGGTTTTTCTAAAGGAATTAATTTTTAAAAAATTTTAGAAATTTAAACATAAAGTATTGTATACATGTAAGTATGATTAAAAATAAAAAGTTGTAAATGCTAAATTTAATTAAATACGCCTTACTCTCTTTAACATTGGCCTGAATGAATAGTTTATAGGAGATTACACTGGCTAAAGATGCGATAATTGTTCCAAGCCCTCCAATATTTACTCCTAGTAATAAAGCTTTCCAATCAGAAGTAAAGTTTGATAGAAGAATTGAAGTAGGAAAATTGCTAATCAATTGACTCAAAAATATGGAACTAAAGAAGACTGAAGTATCTCCTCTTAAATTAGCGCGAGCAAATGTCTCCAGTGCATCCGAATGTGAAATGTTTCCGATGAAAATAAAAAAACAGACAAAGGTTATTAGAAGAAAGTAATCGATCTTAAATAGTAAGTTTCTATCTAATGTAAATGCTGCCACTAATGTAACTATTAGCGCAATGTAATAATTAATGATACCAAAAATAGATGCAATGATAGTGAGAAGTATTAAAATCCAGACGGTAGCTTTTTTTCGATTTTTCACGGTAATAACAGGTAGTTCTATTTTCAAATCTGTTTTTTGAAGTTTTTGAGTACATATAAATAACATACTAATTCCAAGTACAGCTAAAAGCAGGATTGAACCTAAAAATGGGATGAGCTTAATTCCATAGTAAGAGTATAAGTATAAATTTTGTGGGTTTCCCATAGGCATCAAGCTACTACCGATGTTTGCCGCAATTGTTTGCAGGATGATTGTATCCATCATGTTCATTTGTGTTTTTTTACTAATGACAAGTGTTATTGGTACAAAAGTGAGGAGAGCGACATCATTTGTTACAAACATGGAGCAAATAAAGCATAACAAAATTAGAATAATAGATATTGACCTGCTGTTATTGCATTTATTTAAAATGGCAACGGCAAGTTTGTCTAATATCTTTAGCTGTTCCAAGGCCTTAATGGCCACCATTAGATTAAATAAGCTAATTAACACTTCAAAGTTAATATATTCGATCTTTGGCGAATGTATTAAGCAGCTTACAATTGCTAGTATTAGTGAAATGGTAAGCACTAAATCCTTTTTTAAAAATTCGAATTTCATAAGGAGTCTTTTTTTATTTTGAACGAATACTATTTCTTTCACAATACACCACCTGTAATCTATGTTAGTAAATATACGTTTTTTGGGATAACTCGATATTGCTAGAAAAGAGGATGTCATAAGGTCCTAAATAAGAGTTTTGTAATGTTTCATCCCTTCAATAAAATCCTTTTTTGCTTAGTGTCTTTCATGTTGTAAATATGTGCAATATAGACGAATCCAGCTAGGGGGATTAATTGAGAAAACAAATGTTTTTGTATGATACCATAAATAAATTAAATGCTTTATTTTTTAATATTCTTATAATATTCTATTGATTCTTGATTTCAAATACTTTATAAGAAGTTCTAAAAGAGAAAAAGTATGCATGTTTTTATGAAGAAAATAGAGGCTTGTCAAAGGTTAGGTAGAACAGAATCTGCGACGTTTGGATACTGTATAAAATTCACAAAATCTCAGTGTTTTTAGATGAAAAAACTTAAAATATTTTTTGTTTTTATAAAAATCTGTACTTTTTCGTAACATTCTGTACTTTTAATTATAAATTAAAGACAAGATTTTCTTAGTTGAATAGTGAAAGCGCTTTATAGAGTTTTCGCGAAGTTTTTACCTAGCCTATTTTTGAGATTAGTAGTGAGAAAGGAGATATTTCCATGTTCTTGAGAAGATTAACAAAAAACCACTTAATCACTATTGATTATTATGATTTAAATCACCGGTAAACGAAACAAACACAGTAGTACAACAATGTTAGTGGATAAAAATATTAGTTTTGCAGAAAGGGGTAGAGCATCCGTTTGTATAATCGTTAAGTACTTCAAAATTTCAGTTTTACGGTTACATGTTGTGATGTTTGCTTAAATAGGCCAATCCGATTCATATAGAAAATTTTTATCCTTGTTGTATTTGAATATGAAAGAGGTATTTATACCAGGAAATATAGGTGATTTTATATAGATTATGATAGATAAATTTTGGTATGGAGTGATGATATGGAAAGGTTTTTTGTAGATTTAGTCGGATCAACAAATGATTTTTTATGGTCTAAATTGTTAATTATTATGCTTGTTATTTGCGGAATTTATTTTACATTTAAATTGAATTTTGTACAGTTTCGAATGTTAAAAGAGATGGTCCGTGTATTAATGGAGGGGAAAAGTGGTTCTAAAGATCAAGTCTCTCCTTTTCAAGCGTTTTGTATTGGTATGGCAGCCCGCGTTGGAACAGGGAATATTACAGGAATTGCGATTGCAATTGCATTAGGTGGTCCTGGAGCTGTATTTTGGATGTGGATTATTTCTATTATTAGCTCGGCCTCCAGTTTTGTCGAAAGCACATTAGCACAGATATATAAAGTAAAAGATAAAACTGGTTTCCGCGGTGGTCCATCCTATTATATGGAAAAAGGGTTGAATAAACGTTGGATGGGAGTATTATTCTCTATTTTAATCACAATTACTTTTGGTCTTGTATTTAATTCAGTACAATCAAATACAGTTACAATTGCTTTTCAAAACTCATTTGGTACAGATCGTCTAACAGTTGGGATAATCATGGCCATTGCTTTCGCTGCGATTATTTTTGGTGGTGTACAACGTATTGCAAAAATGGCTGAATACAAGGTGGTATTTTTAGCGGTATTATACATTGGAGTTGCATTATTTGTTGTAGTTACCAACATATCAAAAATGCCGGAAGTTCTTTCTCTTATTGTTCAAAACGCATTTGGTTTTAAACAAATAGCAGGCGGTTCAATTGGTGCAGCACTTATGAATGGAGTTAAACGTGGTTTATTTTCAAATGAAGCTGGTATGGGAAGTGCACCAAACGTTGCCGCAACAGCAACAACAAGTCATCCGGTGAAACAAGGACTGATTCAAGCATTTGGTGTATTAACGGATACACTGATCATTTGTACTAGCACTGCCTTTATTATTTTGCTGTCTGATGCATATAAACAACCGGGATTAAATGGTATTGCACTTACACAAGCAGCATTAAGTGAACACATAGGTCCTTGGGCATCGGGTTGTCTTGCTATCTTTGTTTTTTTATTTGGATTTGGTGCGTTAATTGGCAACTATTATTATGGTGAAACAAATATTCGCTTCTTACATACAAGTAAAGTGTGGTTAATGATATACAGAATAAGTGTGTTGGCTATGATTGTATTTGGTTCTGTTGCAAAGATTCAAATTGTATGGGATTTAGCGGACTTATTTATGGGCTTTATGGTTATTATTAATTTAATTGCTATTACCTTACTTTCAAAAGTAGCATTTGCGGCGTTACAAGATTATATAAACCAGAAAAAAGCTGGTAAAGATCCTATTTTTTATAAAGAAAACATTAAAGGGCTTGAAAATATTGAATGTTGGGATAGTTATGAGAAAACTTCAAAAAAGAAAAGTGTGTAATAAGAAGGATATTCAGACTGCAATATGTCTGAATATTTTTCTTGGTTCTAGTGCAAATATTATTGATTATAGTAAAGAAAAAATCATTCTATATAAAGTTAATAGTACGGGGGAATATGATTAAATGATAAAGGATTCTAGCGTTCAAGTTGAGGGTCAAGAAAAAGTTTGCTTAGATCAATGGGTAGCTCATTATCGAGCGTATGCAGCTAAGGGACGAAGCGCCAGTTATATTCCCGCTCTGGGGGAAATAAATGTATCGCAGTTAGGTATTTGTATAGTAAAGCCAGATGGAACAATGATAAAATCAGGAGATTGGGAGATACCTTTCACATTACAAAGTATATCAAAAGTAATCGGTTTTATAGCCGCTTGTTTAAGTCGCGGTATTTCTTATGTATTAGAACGAGTTGACGTAGAGCCAACTGGAGATGCCTTTAATTCAATTATTCGTTTAGAGATACATAAACCAGGAAAACCTTTTAATCCTATGATCAATGCTGGAGCGATTACGATAGCTTCACTTTTGCCAGGGACATCGGTGCAAGAAAAATTAGAATCTCTATACGTATTAATTGAAAAAATGATAGAGAAGCGTCCCGCTATTAATGAAATAGTATTTCAATCAGAATGGGAAACGGCTCATCGTAATAGAGCATTAGCATACTATTTAAAGGAGAATGGTTTTCTAGAATCAGATGTGGAGGAGACACTAGAGGTTTACCTAAAACAATGTTCGATTGAAATAAATACAGAAGATATTGCCTTAATAGGGCTTATACTAGCACATGATGGATATCATCCTATTCGCAAAGAACAAGTGCTCCCTAAAGAAGTAGCTAGGTTAACAAAAGCTTTAATGCTTACTTGTGGAATGTACAATGCTTCTGGAAAATTTGCTGCTTTCATTGGATTACCAGCTAAGAGTGGGGTATCGGGCGGAATTATGACACTTGTTCCCTCAAAATCTAGGAAGGATTTATCGTTTCAAGATGGATGTGGTATTGGTATTTACGGACCAGCCATTGATGAGTATGGGAATAGTTTACCAGGAATTATGTTGTTAGAACATATTGCAAAAGAATGGGATTTAAGTATATTTTAAAAAGGAGCACAGATATTTTGGTGTTAGAGCGAGTCCAAAAGTGTTCAGACCTTATATTGTGTCTGAACATTTTTGAGTTATAAAGTATCTTTCTAAAGTAGAAGGGTGTAATGAATACTCACAATCTATAATGCTTTCGTTTATATCTTATTTATCAGTTTTTGAAAAAAATAGAGTAAGTATTGTATTAATGCAAATAGGTTTGTATACTGACTGTTAGGCGAAAGTGAGAAGTGATTATTTTGAATCTTAGTAATTTAGTAAAAAAAGACATCTATATTCTCGTTTTAATGATACTTACAGTACCCTTAGTAGGTGAAATAAAGTCATTTCCTTTAAATGAAACATTTAGAATGAGCTTTGGCGCACCAACATTTTTCTTTTTTTTGTTATTGTTTCGACGAATTCCAGCATTTTTACCGGGTTTTTTAACAGCGATAGTCGTGGTAGTATTTCGTATCTCAATGGATGTCATTATAAAGGGAAATATGGATTGGCTAGCCGCTTTTCATACTCACTATCCTAGTTTTTTCTTTTATTTTACTTATTCGTATCTCTTTCATTTAGCAAAAATTAAACGTTTTTATCATCAACCACTAATGATTGGTTTTATTGGTTGCATGATTGAAATACTGTCAGACTGTGTGGAATTAATGATTCAATATTTCGTATTAAAAACATCGATCACATCCGAGGCAATAAATGAGATCATTGTTATCGCATGTTCCCATAGTTTTATAGTTCTAAGCTTTTTCAATATGATGAAATTGTATGAAGCACAATCAAGGGAGAGACATATAAAGAAGCAAAATGAACACATGCTCATGCTCATCTCTAATTTATATGAAGATGCTGTTCATTTAAAGAAAACATTACAAGATGCTGAGAATATAACAAAAAAATCCTATGATTTATATAAAACCTTAGACTCTTTTGAGCACAAACAGATGGATTTTCAGTTTGAGGATTTAAGGCAACAGGCATTACAAATTGCTGGTGAGGTCCATGATGTTAAAAAGGATAACCAACGTATTTTTGCGGGACTTTCAAAATTAATTTCTGATGAAAGTTTTACAGATTATATGTCTGTGCATGAACTAGTAAATATCATTATACGGGCAAATACGAAATATGCACGGTTGCTAGAGAAAGACATCCAATTTGTGTATAAAATTGATGGTGTGCATCCTCATTATCATATTTACACAATCTTATCTATTATAAATAATATCGTTACAAACGCTGTAGAAGCTATCCAAGGTATGGGAACCATCACAATTGACATTAATAAAGACCACCATTTTGTTGAATTTCAAATAGGCGATAATGGTCCTGGTATTTCTTCAAAATATAAAGATTCAATTTTTGAGCCTGGGTTTACTTCTAAATATGATGATTTAGGCAACCCATCGACAGGTATCGGATTATCGTATGTTAAAGAAATGGTCGCACAACTTGAAGGTGATGTTACGTTTGAGGACAGAACCGAAGGAAAAGGATCAATTTTTATAATTAGATTAGGGATTGATCATATAATTTCGAAAGGGTGATTCTATGTATTTTTATATAGTAGATGATGAAAAAGCGGTTCGCTCAATGTTGGCTCAAATTATCGAGGATGAAGATCTTGGGGAGGTTATAGGAGAAGCTGAGGATGGTTTATCTTTAGAGCAACAAATGGTAATCCTTAAAAATATAGACATTTTATTTATCGATTTGTTAATGCCGAATCAAGATGGAATAAAAACAATTCGTCAAATAAAACCTTCGTTTAAAGGGAAAATCATCATGGTCTCTCAAGTAGAATCAAAAGAATTAATTGCTGAAGCTTATTCGCTTGGTGTTGAATACTATATTATTAAGCCAATTAACCGGATTGAAGTATTAACAGTTGTTCGGAAAGTCATTGAACGAATTCGTTTGGAAAAATCGATAAAAAACATTCAAGAATCGCTTAATATGGTACTAAAATTGGATAGTAATTTAAGTACGCAAGAAAAATACCGTAGTGAAAAACATTTAAATACTTTCAATCATTTTCAAAATTCCATTCATTTTCTTTTGTCTGAATTAGGAATAGCCAGTGAAAGTGGAAGTAAAGATTTAATGGATATGCTAGATTATTTATATAAATATGAACAAGATAACACGTTGGAACAAGGCTTTCCCTCACTAAAAGAGATTTTTATGAATTTAGCTCAAAAAAAACTTGGGGATTCAGCTGAAGATGCCGAATTAAAAAGGTTCATAGAAGCTTCCAAACAACGGATTCGGAGAGCAATTTATCAATCATTAAACCATTTAGCATCCCTTGGACTTACTGATTTTTTAAACCCGAAGTTCGAAAATTATGCTTCTAGATTTTTTGATTTTACTACCGTAAGGAGAAAGATGACAGAATTGAATAATGAACCAACATTACCTGCTCGTATTGATACGAAAAAATTTATTCAAGTTCTTTATTTTGAAGCAAAACGAATACACTTGGAGTTAAGATGATAAACTCTTGCTAATTATTATTTTCAATTGATAGATTGATAATTGTTTTAATGTTATTTTTTATATAATTTTTCTTTTATTCTCCTTTATTTCATATTAGTTTTAAAATCAGAAAATTCCGTATCGATTCGGTAGAAGTGTAGGAACTTAGAACAAAAGAATATGTAGTTTTTATTTTTTCAACATTAATATTCATTAAAAAACGAGTATTTTCACAATAAAATATAAATACATAGTAAGTTGAATTGAAAAAGATGCTATCTTCTAGCATCTTTTTCTTTAAGAGGAAATATCATTGATCCTTATATTATTTGAAATTCAAATGCGGGCATATAAATAAGGGAAAAGGAGATAATATTTAACAAATTATAATTGGAAATGGTATTTTAGGTCAGAAATGTTTTTATACTAATTAGGTTATTGGTACTAAATAAGCATAATGTCTCGCTTTTCTGCTCTTTAATCTTATCGTTATTTTTTATTAAGTACATATCGTTTTTTAGAAATCTCAATCCTAGCAGAGTATATAAATTGGGTGATAAAAATGTGGAACATAATTACTTCTTATCTTCCAGATTGGAAAGTCTTTGTACAAGCGTTTATCTTGTTTTTAATTCCGTATACTATCTCAAGATTTTTTCATTGGGTTCGTATGTCAGAGAAAGAGTGGGAAGAATGAGTTGGTGGAAGTCAAGAGACAAACAAGTGAAAAAAATAATATTCAAAGTAAAACGAAACAAGAGCATAAACCTTCTCAAAATGCAACCGTTCATTTCACAAATGACTTTGCCTCTAACTTAGAACTTATAAAGCAACAAATCGGACATAATTCTGATGTTCGCTTTCGGAAGTTTAATATTGGACGCACAGATATTCAGGCTGGGATCGTTTTTGTTGATGGTCTATCAGATAAAGAGATAATTGACAAACATATTATGAAATTACTAATGGATGATTTTTCTGATGAATATAAAAATGAATCTTCTTATGTGGAGGGTACTGTTTCAAAAGAATATATTAAAAATAAAGTTCTTACAATTAGTGAAGTAGCAGAAGTCCATTACATAAAAGATTTAATACCCAAAGTATTGATAGGTTCAACAGCTCTTTTAATTGATGGTTTAGCAGATGTGTTTATTCTTGGTACAACAAAAGCAAATAAACGAAACATTGAAGAACCAGTATCGGAGGCATTAGTCAGAGGGCCACGGGTCGGTTTTACTGAAGTATTAAGTGATAATACCTCACTTTTGCGACGGCATTGTGCGGATGAGAGCTTATCATTAGTAAAGCTACCAGTAGGAGAACGTGCAAAGAAAGAGTTAGTCGTCGCATTTATTAAAGATCTTGCTAGTACAGAATTGGTGGATGAAATAAAAAACAGAATTCAGAAAATTGACATAGACAGTGTACTCGAATCTGGTTATATAGAGCAACTTATTGAAGATAATTATCTCAGTCCTTTTCCGCAGATTCAAAATACAGAACGACCTGATCGTGTTATTAGTGCTTTGATGGAAGGTCGAGTAGCTATTTTGTTAGATGGAACACCATTTGTTTTAATTGCTCCAGTTACATTTAGCATGCTGCTGCAATCACCAGAAGATTATTATGAAAGGTGGCTTCCTGGTACACTTCTCCGCTTATTACGCTTCATGACAGCTTTTGTTTCATTATTTGCTCCAGCACTGTATATTTCTTTCATTTCATTTCATCCAGGATTAATTCCCACTAAGCTCGCTATTTCTATTATCGGATCGCGAGAAGGAGTTCCTTTTCCCGCTTTAATAGAAGCGTTAATTATGGAAATAGCTATCGAAGTTTTACGAGAAGCAGGTTTACGTCTGCCTAAACCGATTGGACCGGCAATGGGAATTGTGGGCGGTTTAATAATTGGTCAGGCTGCCGTAGAAGCAGGAATTGTTAGTCCAATAATGGTTATTGTTGTTGCGGTAACAGCTATTTCTTCTTTTACTATTCCGCAATATAGTGTGGGAATTACGTTACGCATTCTTCGTTTTGTAGCTATGTTTTGTGCTGCGATATTTGGCTTGTATGGAGTTATTCTCTTCTTTCTTTTACTTTGCAGTCATTTAGTGAAACTGAAAAGTTTTGGCGTTCCTTATACCAGCCCTGCTGTTCCATATCGATTCAGTGACTGGAAAGATTTTATGGTTCGCATGCCATTAAAAATAATGAGACGTCGACCGAAAATAATGCATACCAAAAAAACTATCCGCAAAAGGTAGCTGATGACGAAAGGAAGTGGCCTTCAATGATTACTATACCTAAAGACCGAATAACAACTTCACAAGCAGTTGTTATTATTGTAAATTACATACTTGGGACAGGAATTCTTACTTTGCCCAGAGCATCTGTGGAAAAAGTGAAAACACCAGATGTATGGTTAAGTGTGATATTAGGTGGGATACTCGCAATGGTTTCAGGAGTAATTATGGTCAAATTAAGTCAGCAGTTTCCAGAAAAAACATTTTACCAATACAGTCAAGATATTGTAGGGAAATGGATAGGCAGATTGCTTAGTTTTCTTATTATAGGGTATTTTCTTACAACTTCAGCATTTCAAATTCGTTCAATGGCAGAAGTAATAAGCTTTTTTTTGCTCGAAGGAACCCCCACATGGGCTATTGTTATGCCTTTTATGTGGATAGGTCTCTTTTTGATTATGGGTGGTATTAATTCAATTGCACGGATGTTTGAAATAATATTTCCTATTACTGTTTTTATTTTTTTAATCATTTCCTTTATGAGTATCGGAATATTCGAGATAGATAATCTCCGTCCCGTATTAGGTTTGGGAATTAAACCAGTGTTAGATGGGATAAAAACAACGTCTCTCGCATATACAGGTCCTGAAATTATGTTAATTCTTTTGGTATTTATGGAACAACGAAAGAAAGCAGTAAAAGCTATTTTAGTTGGAATTTCTATTCCGTTAATCTTTTATGTAATAACTGTTGTAATGGTCATTGGTGCATTATCAATTGATGGGGTTGTAACAAGAACATGGCCGACAATTGACCTTATGCGCAGTTTTGAAATTTCTGGTTTGATATTTGAACGTTTTGAATCTTTACTGCTTGTAATATGGATTATGCAAATATTTGCTACCTATACGATTAGTTATTATGCAGCTGCATTAGGATTAGCGCAACTCTTTAAAAAGAGTATTCATCCGTTTATTTTTGCTTTGATTCCAATCATTTACATCATTACTATGACTTCGAAAAATATAAATGACTTGCTTAAATTGGGGGATATGCTCGGTAATGTTGCATTATTTTTATTTGGTTTACTACCACTGCTTCTTCTTATTATTACGCGATTAAAAGGAGGAGTAGTGTGAAACATAAATTTAATTATATGCGGTTCTATTTGGCTTTGTTATGGACGCTTTTGCTTCTATTTTTAACAGGATGTTGGAGCAGTAAAGAAGTAGAAGAGTTGAGTTTAACTGCAGGTATAGCACTAGATAAAGGGAAGGATTCAACAATTGAGAAAGAGGATGAGGAAGGAGGTTATCCTAAAAGAAATCTTATAACAGCTACTTATCAAATTGTTAGTTCGCAAGCACAAAGTAAAGGAAATGGACAACAAAAACGTTATATAAATGTTTCTGAGACCGGTGATTCCATTCATCAAATTGTTCGTGAGTTTTCATTGAAAAGAGAGAGCACAATGTTCAGCCCACATTTAAAAAACATTGTTATTAGTGATAGTCTTGTACGTACATACAGTTTAGAACAATTACTTGAACAGTATCTCCGTGACAATGAAGTTCGGCTTAGCTGTATGCTCTTAATTAGCAAGGGTCTAGCGAAGGAGGTACTGGAATCAAACAAAAAAGGAGAAATCCCAGCATTTCGTTTGTCTGGAATTGCAGATAATAGAAATAGAACAACAAGGATTTTACCTCCTGTATCGCTCGCTAAATTGGAAGGAAAGATGCGGTCAGGGTCCAGTTTTCTTTTGCAAAATGTAATCTCGATAAAAGGAGAAACAAAATTTGCAGGAGCTGCTGTAATTAAAGGAAAGACAAAAAAGTTGATGGGCTTTTTAAATGAACAGGAATTGGAAGGAGTAGTATGGATAAACGGAAAAAGGAATGGTGGTGTGGTAAAAACTTTTGATAAAGAATCAAAGAAACTCATTATATACGAAATAAAGTCAATAAAAAGCAAAATCATACCACATGTTAACGGAAATAATATTTCCTTTGATGTAAACATTGAATCAGAAGGGCGTTTGTCAGAAAATTGGATGCAATCAGGAAAAGATTTTGAAAATGAATTTTTAAAAAGGGAAGAAAAAGCTATTGAAAAAGAAGTAAAGCACTTAGTACATCATGTTACAAAAAAAATACAAAAAGAATACCAAGTCGATATTGCGGGTTTTGGCAACCAATTAAGAATTAAACACCCGAGAACATGGGAGAAAGTCAAAAAAAATTGGGATCAAACATTTAGTAAGGTACCGATTAAATATCATATAAATGTAACTATACAAGATTATGGAGCGTCAAGTTTAAAACGGTGAGATACCTTAATTGAAATTATATTTGCATCAAAACAAAAAGTTACAAAAATTTTAATTTAAAAATTTTTGTAACTTTTTGTTTTTTTATGTCCTTCTTATTATAGATTAAAGAAATGATTTTATCCCGCTATTTGCCGGGCAGCAAGACCCCCACCTCAAAATTCAGCGAAAGCAAAGAAGTTATTAGAGGTATATGTAAGCTCTATATAGGAAGGAGAATTTTGAAATTCTATTGATAAACCAAGTAATTGTAATAGCCCTTATTTAGAATAATAATTTCAAAATCAATAAAATTTAGAGTAGAAGGAGCAAGAGCAAATTATTATGAATAAACAAATAGGATTCATCGGATGTGGAAACATGGGTATTGCTATGATAGGTGGGATGATAAAAAAATATAGTTTCTCCAGATCAAATAATTTGTTCAGATTTAAACGTCATTAATTTAAAAAATGCTAGTAATGAATATGGCATAACTATAACTACTAACAACAATGAAGTCGCTAACAGTGCTGACATTTTAATTTTATCAATCAAACCAGATTTATACTCATCGGTAATTAACCAAATAAAAGATCAAATAAAAAATGATGTAATCGTTGTAACTATTGCTGCAGGAAAAAGTATTAAGAGCACTGAGAATGAATTTGGTAGAAAGTTAAAGGTTGTTAGAGTAATGCCTAATACACCGGCACTTGTTGGAGAAGGAATGTCTGCGTTATGTTTTAATGAAATGGTTACAGAAAAAGATATAAAAGAGGTACTGAACATATTTAATATTTTCGGCCAGACGGAGGTCATAAATGAAAAACTAATGGATGTTGTTACATCTATTAGTGGTTCTTCTCCAGCATATGTGTATATGTTTATAGAAGCCATGGCAGATGCTGCTGTACTTGGCGGTATGCCGAGAAAACAAGCTTATAAATTTGCGGCTCAGGCTGTATTAGGTTCTGCAAAAATGGTATTGGAAACAGGAATACATCCAGGTGAATTGAAGGATATGGTTTGTTCTCCAAGTGGAACGACGATAGAAGCTGTAGTAACGCTAGAAGAAAAAGGTTTAAGAACAGCTATCATTTCAGCTATGAAACGTTGTACGCAAAAATCTATGGAAATGTCTAGTTTAACTAGTAAGTGAGAAGCGAATTTATATAATATTTCAAATCTATTTAATGTAAAAGAAATATTATGAGGCTAGTTAATAACTAAGTAAATTTATATACAACACTAACGAGAAGAACAAACCTTATTTTAAAGGGGATACAGAAAATATGAGTAATTTACTAAAAAAGAAATCCGTTACACAATTGTTAGAGCATAATCAAAGCAAGACTTTAACGAAAACATTAGGAGCATTTGATTTAATTATGTTAGGGGTAGGCTCGATAGTTGGAACGGGTGTTCTTGTGTTAACTGGATTAGTAGCAGCAACAAATGCTGGTCCAGCAGTTGTTTTTTCATTTATACTTGCAGCAATTATATGTGGATTTATAGCATTATGTTACGCGGAAATTGCTTCTACACTCCCGGCGTCTGGTAGTGTATATACGTACTCATATGCAACAATTGGTGAGTTTGTTGCTCATCTAGTAGGTTGGTCATTGCTGTTAATATATATCGTGGCAACAGCAGCTGTCGCTGCTGGATGGACAGGCTATTTCCACAATTTAATAAAGGGATTTGGATTAGAGATACCTAAAGCTCTAGTAACGATTCCTTCGCATGGTGGTATTGTGAATCTACCAGCAGTAATTATTACATTGATATTGGCATGGATGTTATCTCGTGGTACGAGAGAAAGTAAACGAATCAATAATATAATGGTATTGATTAAAATTGGAATGATTTTGTTGTTTATTACGGTTGGTATATTCTATGTAAAACCAATGAACTGGATACCAATTGCACCATACGGTTTAAGTGGAGTTTTTACGGGTGGAGCAGCTATTTTATTCGCTTTTACGGGTTTTGATATATTAGCAACTTCAGCAGAAGAAGTAAAAGATCCGAAACGTAATCTTCCCATCGGTATTATTGCATCATTAATCATATGTACAATTATTTATGTTATGGTATGCCTTGTTATGACAGGAATGGTTTCCTATAAAGAATTAAATGTTCCTGAGGCAATGGCTTATGTAATGGAAGTTGTAGGACAAGGAAAAGTCGCTGGTGCAATTGCTGCAGGTGCTGTAATTGGCCTTATGGCTGTTATTTTTTCCAATATGTATGCGGCAACACGAGTATTCTTTGCAATGAGTCGTGATGGATTGTTACCGAAATCATTTGCGAAAGTTAATAAGAAAACTGGAGCACCCACTTTTATAACTGGATTAGCAGGAATAGGGAGCTCTATAATAGCTGGGTTTATTGATTTGAAAGAATTAGTTAATTTAGTTAATATCGGTAGTTTGGTGACATTTGCGTTAGTTTGTCTATCAGTTATTATCCTTCGTAAATCACACCCAAATTTAAAACGTGGATTTATGGTACCTTTTGTACCTGTATTACCATGCGTTGCAATTGTATGCTGTGTGTTTTTAATGCTAAATTTACCGTTAAGGACATGGGTGTACTTTAGTATTTGGATTACTATTGGGGTAGTAGTATATTTCCTTTATTCGATAAAATACAGTAATTTAAATGAGGAAACGATCTCGAAATTACATGATAAAATAGCGAGATAATAACGATCGAAAATTTTATTAATAATCATATTGATAGTTGAGTAACATAGAAACAGTTTTTGACATTTAGCAAGAGATAAAATAAGAGATGCTAGGGCAGCTAAGTACTTTTTAGAAACCTTGCTTGTTTTTACGATTTAACACTGCTAAGGAGAGAGAAGTATGAGTGAATTGCATTTTATGAGTATAGAAGAATTGGATAATAAATTGAAAAAATCTGACAGTGGTATTTATTTCATTAAAGACTATAATGACAATATTATTTATGTAGGCAAGGCTTTTAGTATAAAAAGTAGAGTATTAGCTCATTTTAATAGTTATTCCAATATTGAGGAATATGTACATTTATTTAATAAAGTAGCGTATCTCATTGAAGATAGTTTGTTAAAACGCTCATTGTTACAAGTTACTTACATGATTAAATATAAACCAGTATTAAACAAAGAAGTACAAAAGAATTCCCAGAGTTGTATACTCAATACATTAAGCAGACAAATAAAAATCTATGTTGTTAGAAATTGATGAAGCTAAAGAAAAAAGGGATGAGTTAAAGAATAAATTAGTAAAATTAGTGGGTGGAAAAACTATGTTTTATGACATAATTTCTCTGTTAAATAATGGATATAACTATCATGTCCTCGCAAAAGTATTGAGCATAGAACTTCAAACTTTAATTATAATAAAAGAACACCGAAATAAATTCCCGATACCACATAATTATAAGAGGACAATAAAACATCAAGATATAATGTATGCTTTATCTGGAAAAAGAATTTAAGTACTTAAAGGTTAAACACTTAACTTTAAAATAGTAAATTCGTTGCTTTTGTAGCTTTTATTGTTATATTGAAATGCAATGTACATTTGTGTTTCAAATTTAATTGGTGAAATAAGGGGAGGGAAAGGGTTCCTATAAAAATACTGGAATAAATTAGGTTATTCATGCGTAAATAGCATAATTAGGTACATGTTATTTATAAATATTCAAAGATACGAAAGTAATACAAATGAAATTCTTATTTCTGCTACTACAAGTACTATTGAGCAAATGAAGTATGAAAGTGCTTTTGAACTAGGGGTCACACTGGGACCTGATACATCACATCATCTGCAAATGGTTCGGATCGGTGGAGAGATTACAAAACGCTTAGTTTGAATGGCTGAAAAACAGTTAACAGGTCAATACAGACTACACTAAGAAAATAATCCGTATATATATGGATTATTTTTCCTTTAATTTACAAAAAAAAAAATTTCGAAATTGAAAAAACCTCTCAGATTCCTTTGTAATAAACTTTTTTATTTGTGTTAATGACATAAGTATCAAAAGGTAATCAACCCGATACGAACGATGTATGAGCCTTTAAAAGAGTTTTGGTGTTATTTGCAATTTTAATTTCATAATACTTAAGCCGATATAATAAAATGTTTTATGTCTAAATTGATATAAAGTAATAATCATTAAATGATATTTCTTTTTTATAGAATAAGTAAAAACTGATATTGTAGTAATTACTGTTTTGAGGTCAATTTACTGTGCACCTTAATTAGTGAAGTTTTTTTGTTGATTAAAAACTATTGTATTTGGAAATTAATAATAAGTTTATCCCGCTATTTGCCGGGCAGTAAGACCTCCACCTCAAAATTCAGCGGAAGCAAAGAAGTTAGGTGGGGGGCGGGCTGCCCGTAAAAGCCCGATTGGTATGGGCTAATAATCAGTGGGGGATGAACAAAACCCCCACTGATTAAAGTTTCACTTTATGTGATGCGGTAATAAAACTAGCTAGTTTGCTATTTTTAGTATTTGTAAAGTCTATATATTTTTTCCTCTTTTGTGGAAAGTAAAACTAATGTTACGACCAGTAATATAGTGTCATTTTTTGAATATTCCATTCGTTTTTTATTTTTAGTTGATGAAAAGACCTTTCTCTCAATTAAATGTTTAATTGAATCCTTGAATTTCCTCTACCTTGTATTTTTCAAAGCATAGTGCTTCAAAAATAGCCGTATCGCTTTCATCTGTTTCCAATTTCACAACTTCTTTATTATCTTTTTCTAAAATTTGGAGCAAAATAGTTTTTCAGTTTCACATGTAAATTAGCAGTATTTATTTCTTGAATTCAATTTGTAGAAAGGATTGAATTGGAACTTTGACTGTTATTTCTTGCGGTGGTACAGTATCTCCTGTTACTTTCGCTTTATTTTAAATCTTTTTCCAGCGTGGTCCTCGCATTGACTACCACTGTATTTTGTAGTACTTCACTATTTTCTCAAGTTCAATAATTATATTTTGTAGAATTAAGAAAAGAACTTAGCTTATTTCCTTTACTTATCTTATCTACTCTGATATTTAGATGCTAACTACAATTAAATAATATATGATTTTTATAAAAAGATATAGTAATATTTTGTTGTGAATTGTACTAATTTGATATTTTATAGTATTATTTGTCGTGAATTATATATAACAGAATATATTTTATGGATCTATAAAGGAGAATGTAATGAATACTTCTATCGATATACAACACTTGTGTGATCTTGCACATAAAGCATTTAATGCCCTGTACATATTTTATCTGCAGACAGAAAAATTTTATATCATTCTACATCTGATAATGTTTGTAGTCCTTTTATTCTTCAAAAGAAGAACATCTTACTGATATTTATCAAGAAAACGATCCCTTTAACTTGCCACTTTTCCGAAGTAACAACTATCTTGAAAATTTTGTTCTAATTCATATAGAAAATCATGATGATATTAAAGGGACTATTATAATCGGTCCTACTATACATTCAAAAGATTCAGATGATATGATCATAAAATTTCAGAAAGAATTTAAATCAAATGATAACATTCAAGAAAGACTTGCCTATTATCAGTGTTTATCTGAGATTAAAAAACTACATTAATTGATATGGGAATTTTATTACATTACATGATTTTCAATGAAAAGTTAGATGTAGATATTGTCTTGGAAAAAATAAAGTACTAGAGGAAGTTCCTAATAAAATTGTGAAACCGGATTTATATATTTTAAAACGCCGACAAAACAAACCTAAAACGCACAATATGGCATTAGTAAATGATTTCTTTTCGACTATTAAAGAAGGAAATAAAAAAAAGTTAATACAGTATATGTATGCGGTTTCGCAAGAAGATGTTGAACTTATGCTAATAGAGGATCCGCTCAGGAATCAAAAAAACCTTGGAATTATTGCGATTACCTTAGCCACTCGATATGCAATAGAAGGAAACCTGCCACCAGATATTGCTTTTGCCCATAGTATTTTATATATACAAACCCTAGAACAATTAGATAATGTAGAATCTGTAAAGCGATTATCAGGGGACGCTTTACGTACCTTTGCAGATCGTGTGAAAGAATACAATGCAAAAAAGTATTCTTACGCGGTTACTACATGTATAAAACATATTAATAAAAATGTTTACGATGGAATATCTCTGAATGAACTTGCTAATCATTTAGAAATTACGCCTACTTATCTGTCTAAACTATTTAAAAAAGAAATGGGAATTACTTTAAGCGAATATATTCAAAGGGAAAGAGTGGAAGAAGCAAAAAAATTATTAACACTCACTACTTATTCGTTATCAGATATCTGTGCGTGGCTTAACTTTAATGACCAAAGTTATTTTATAAGAGTTTTCAAAAAAATCACTAGTATGACTCCTAGGCAGTACCGTGAAAAATATACAGTAATATAAGCTTGTTATCCGCTGTCTTCAATGTAAAGACTTAAACATGGGTATAAGTATCCCAAAAAATGAAAATACACTAACCATTATTTTGTTAAAGAAAACAAAAAGACAGAAGGCTGCAAAGTGTTCCAAGGAAGCTTTGCAGCTTTTTTGTAATTTAAAACCTATGTTTATAACGATGATAAGTTTATAGACTAATATCTTCATACTGAATATTTGTTAATAATGATATTAGGATGTTTTGTGAAAAATCAACAATATAACATATATTACTAAATATATCTACATTTTATGCAATTATACATAACTAAATAAAGGTAAAAAGTATAAAAAGACCTATTATATTATTCTATAAGTATTTTTTCTAAAATAAAATTTCTCGGTTGAGCTAAAATAGTTATTTTTAACCGTATACACATTAATTTGTAATCATTACAATTACAGAAATGAAATTTACGGATAACTATATTTGTATAATTTTTTCGGTTCATATTTTTATTTAACAGTAAATTATCGATCGTAATCGACAAAATTTTTCTATTTACGCATTAAAAATTTAATGTTTTAATGAACAACATAACTGGTATGACCAGACAGAAAGGATAAGGTTACGCTAATAGGAATTATAGTGAAGTTGTAAGTAACATTATGTTGAAAATATTTTCGAATAGTCTATTTATTTACAAGAGGTCAAGAATCAAGTTTGTAATAAACGTGTTCTAAGTTTCTGCATAACAAAAGTGAAGTTATTCCGCAATAAAAGTATAAGCGATGTACAGTATAATTTTACCTTTTTAGTCTAGTAAGGAGTTTGCTGATAAAACTAAGAGTAATATTATTAAATTTAAATTAAACAATGTTATGGCAAGATTAACTGTAAGCATTGGTTTATTGATTCTCGCGGTTCTGTAAGTTAAACCGCAATTCTAGGAAGAATTACACATTTACTATTCATAGGGTGCTTGATTCAAATATAGTTAATAAATTTTTGTTATTTATATTTGAAAAAATAGAGTATCGAAGTGAGAGGTAAGTAAAATCCTTACATTCTATTAGAAGTAAAAATAACGATATTATCCTATCTGAAAGATTTCTCCTTCTTAATCAGTTTACAAAGAGAGAGGTCATACAAGTTATATGAATTAAGTTATAAAAACAATGGTAAAGGAGTGTACGGAATGAAAACTAAAATAATTACAGGATTATTAGTCACATCCATTGTAACTGGAGGAAATATTCCTATCAATACTCTCGCAACACCAATCGTTCAAGCAGAAACTCAACAGGAAGGCATGGATATTTCCTCTTCATTACGAAAATTAGGTGCGCAATCTAAATTAATCCAAACGTATATTGATCAATCTTTAATGAGTCCTAATGTACAGTTAGAGGAAGTCACAGCTTTAAATACAAATCAATTCCTAATCAAACAAGATATGAAGGAATGGTCATCGGAACTCTATCCACAGTTAATTCTATTAAATTCAAAAAGCAAAGGATTTGTAACAAAATTTAATAGCTATTACCCGACATTAAAATCGTTTGTAGACAATAAAGAAGATAGAGAAGGGTTTTCGGATAGACTTGAAGTACTTCAAGAAATGGCTATGACGAATCAAGAAAATACGCAACGGCAAATCAATGAATTAACAGATCTTAAATTACAGCTTGATAAAAAATTAAAAGATTTTGATACCAATGTGGCAACTGCGCAAGGCATACTAAGTACAGATGGAACAGGAAAAATAGATCAGTTAAAAAATGAAATATTAAATACAAAAAAAGCAATTCAAAATGATTTACAGCAAATTGCATTAATACCAGGGGCTTTAAATGAACAGGGATTTGCTATATTCAAAGAAGTTTATAGTCTTTCAAAAGAAATTATTGAACCAGCTGCGCAAGCAGGGGTGGCAGCATATAACAAAGGAAAAGAAATTAACAACTCTATTCTAGAAGCTGAGAAAAAAGCAGTGCAAGAAGCAACAGAGCAAGGTAAAACGGCTCTAGAGATTGAATCAGCAAAAAAAGCAGCTCGTGAAGCAATTGAGAAAAGCAAACAAGGTGAAATAGCAGCCGCAGCCGCAGCAAAAACACAAGAGTATGACCTGATGAAGGTCATTGATACCGAAAAGATTAAGAAAACATTTGGCGTTTTTGCTGAAGTAAATAAATTAACAGCAGAACAGCGAGCATATTTAGATGATTTAGAGAAACAAAATCAAAAAATATATGATTTAACAACGAAATTATCAATAGCTGATTTACAAAAATCAATGCTTCTTCTTACACAAAATGATTTGCATACGTTTGCAAATCAAATAGATGTAGAACTTGATCTACTAAAGCGCTATAAAGAAGATTTAAATCTAATAAAAATAGCATTACAAAATTATCTACTAATGTTGATACAACTAGCGAGCAGTCTCAAAAAGATACATTAAGACAATTAAAAAATGTAATAAGTTACCTTGAAGAACAAGTATATAAATTTTAATATTGCGTTTTTTAGGAATTCATAAAGATTATAAGCATTTAGCGAAAGAAGGAGAATAGTCATGAAAAAATTTCCATTCAAAGTACTAACTTTAGCTACATTAGCAACTGTTATAACTGCTACTACCGGTAACACTATTCATGCATTTGCACAAGAAACGACCGCTCAAGAACAAAAAGTAGGCAATTATGCATTAGGCCCCGAAGGACTGAAGAAAGCATTAGCTGAAACAGGGTCTCATATTCTAGTAATGGATTTATACGCAAAAACAATGATTAAGCAACCAAATGTAAATTTATCTAATATCGATTTAGGCTCAGAGGGGGGAGAGTTGCTCAAAAATATTCACCTTAATCAAGAGCTGTCACGAATCAATGCGAATTACTGGTTAGATACAGCGAAGCCACAGATTCAAAAAACTGCTCGTAATATTGTAAATTACGATGAACAATTTCAAAATTATTACGACACATTAGTAGAAACTGTACAAAAGAAAGATAAGGCAGGTCTAAAAGAGGGTATAAATGATTTAATTACTACAATCAATACAAATTCAAAAGAAGTTACAGATGTGATTAAGATGCTACAAGACTTCAAAGGGAAACTATATCAAAATTCTACAGATTTTAAAAATAATGTTGGTGGTCCAGATGGGAAAGGTGGATTAACTGCAATATTAGCAGGTCAACAGGCAACGATTCCACAACTTCAAGCTGAAATTGAGCAACTTCGTTCTACTCAGAAAAAACATTTTGATGATGTATTAGCATGGTCAATTGGTGGTGGATTGGGAGCAGCTATTTTAGTTATTGCAGCTATTGGAGGAGCGGTCGTTATTGTTGTAACTGGCGGTACAGCAACACCGGCTGTTGTTGGTGGACTCTCGGCTCTTGGTGCAGCTGGTATTGGTTTAGGAACAGCGGCTGGTGTCACAGCATCTAAGCATATGGACTCCTATAATGAAATTTCTAACAAAATCGGAGAATTAAGTATGAAAGCAGATCGTGCTAATCAAGCAGTTCTTTCGCTTACTAACGCGAAAGAAACATTGGCATATTTATATCAGACTGTAGATCAAGCGATATTGTCTCTAACAAATATTCAAAAGCAATGGAATACAATGGGCGCAAATTATACAGATTTACTGGATAATATCGATTCTATGGAAGACCACAAATTCTCTTTAATACCAGATGATTTAAAAGCCGCTAAAGAAAGTTGGAATGATATTCATAAAGATGCAGAATTCATTTCAAAAGATATTGCTTTTAAACAGGAGTAGAACTGAAATATAAAACCTAAATTGGAGGAAAATGAAATGATAAAAAAAATCCCTTATAAATTACTCGCTGTATCGACGCTATTAACTATTACAACTGCTAATGTAGTTTCACCAGTAACAACTTTTGCAAGTGAAATTGAACAAACGAACAATGGAGATACGGCTCTTTCTGCAAATGAAGCGAGAATGAAAGAGACCTTGCAAAAGGCTGGATTATTTGCAAAATCTATGAATGCCTATTCTTATATGTTAATTAAGAATCCTGATGTGAATTTTGAGGGAATTACCATTAATGGATATGTAGATTTACCTGGTAGAATCGTACAAGATCAAAAGAATGCAAGGTCACATGCTGTTACTTGGGATACGAAAGTAAAAAAACAGCTTTTAGATACATTGAATGGTATTGTTGAATACGATACAACATTTGACAATTATTATGAAACAATGGTAGAAGCGATTAATACAGGGGATGGAGAAACTTTAAAAGAAGGGATTACAGATTTGCGAGGTGAAATTCAACAAAATCAAAAGTATGCACAACAACTAATAGAAGAATTAACTAAATTAAGAGACTCTATTGGACATGATGTTAGAGCTTTTGGAAGTAATAAAGAGCTCTTGCAGTCAATTTTAAAAAATCAAGGTGCAGATGTTGATGCCGATCAAAAGCGTCTAGAAGAAGTATTAGGATCAGTAAACTATTATAAACAATTAGAATCTGATGGGTTTAATGTAATGAAGGGTGCTATTTTGGGTCTACCAATAATTGGCGGTATTATAGTCGGAGTAGCAAGGGATAATTTAGGTAAGTTAGAGCCTTTATTAGCAGAATTACGTCAGACCGTGGATTATAAAGTAACCTTAAATCGTGTAGTTGGAGTTGCTTACAGTAATATTAATGAAATGCACAAGGCGCTTGATGATGCTATTAACGCTCTTACTTATATGTCCACGCAGTGGCATGATTTAGATTCTCAATATTCGGGCGTTCTAGGGCATATTGAAAATGCAGCTCAAAAAGCCGATCAAAATAAATTTAAATTCTTAAAGCCTAATTTAAATGCAGCGAAAGACAGTTGGAAAACATTACGAACAGATGCTGTTACATTAAAAGAAGGAATAAAGGAATTAAAAGTGGAAACTGTTACTCCACAAAAATAGGGAAATATTAATTCTGTTGTAAAGTGAACTAAAACATAGAAAGTCTATGATTACACTGTTAAACAGAAAAGTAATAATTGATAAATCCTTATATAACAGAAAGGCGGAGTCTCATTAAAGACTTCGCCTTTCAATTATATATAAGTATGATTCGAATAAAAAATAACCTTGTAGTTTAATTGCTTTTTAAAATTTGCAACAGAATCGGTTAATTTGAAGTAGATTATATACATTTTCTTTAATACTTAATGATTTGAAGGCTGCTAAAGAAAGTTCAAACGATACTGATAAAAGATGTAGAACTCATTTTGAAAGACATCGCTGTTTAATAAGATTAGAACTTGAAACCATACCTTATATAGGAGGAATACGAAATGATGAAAAAAATCCCTAATAAACTACTCGCTGTATCAGCGTTTATAACTATAACAACTACTTATGCAGTCATACCAATAGAAACTTTTGCAATTGAAATTGAACAAACGAACATTGAAAATATATCTCTTTCAGCAAATGAAGAACAGATGAAAAAAGCTTTGCAAGATGCTGGTTTATTTGCAAAAGCTATGAATGAATACTCTTATTTGCTAATTAATAATCCAGATGTGAGTTTTGAAGGAATAACTATTAATGGAAATGCAGATTTACCTAGTAAAATTGTACAAGATCAAAAGAATGCAAGAGCACATGCTGTTACATGGAATACACAAGTAAAAAAACAACTTTTTGATACATTGACAGGCATTATAGAATACGATACAAAATTTGAAAATCATTATGAAACATTAGTAGAGGCGATCAATACTGGAAATGGAGATACTTTAAAAAAAGGGATTAAAGATCTACAGGGAGGAATTCAACAAAATCAAAAGTCTGCAAAAGCATTAATAGAAGAATTAATTCAATTAAAAAATGCTATTGGAGAAGATGTTAGAACATTTGGAAGTCATAAAGAGACATTGCAATCGATTTTAAAAAACCAAGGTGCTGATGTGGAGGCGGACCAAAAGCGTCTAGAGGACCTTTTAGGACAAGTAAAATATCAGAAAGACATAGAATCTAAGGGGTTAGACATGGTGAAAATCCCCTTTATTCCAACCTTGATTGCTGGTGGCATAATGATAGGTGATGCAAGAGGTAAGTTAGGTTGGCTAGAACCTGAATTAGCAAAATTGCGTCAGACTGTAGATTATAAAATAACATTGAATCGTGTAGTTGGAGTTGCATTTCATAATATTAGTGATATGCATAGTATGCTTGATAGTGCTATCACTGCTCTTACTTATATGTCTACGCAATGGGAGGATTTAGATTCTCAATATTCGGGTGTACTGGGACATATTGATAAAGCTGATCAAAAAGCTGATCAAAATAAATATAAATTCTTAACCCCTAGCTTGAATGCAGCGAAAAACAGTTGGAAAACATTAAAAACAGATGTTGTCACTTTGCAAGAAGGGATAAAAATTGCAGAGAAAAAAGAACAGGATTTTTTGAATCAGCTTCGTCCATCAAACGTTTTCTACTTTTATAAAAAAATTCATAACGCATACACTTTTGAAATAAAGACTGGAACAAATGCGCCAAATGCGTCTTATAAAGTTATGAATTTAACGAAAAACACTGTTCATAATATGTGGAGTGGAGGGGCTAATACTAACATGTGGGCTGATTGGCTTTCATTCAATCCAAATGATGAATTTGCGGTAGTAGCAGTAGTGGATGGTAAAGAATATGTTGTGTATAAAGACAAAGTACAAAATATAATGAACTGAATCTGAAAGTAACGAAGTAATTGGAGCTGGAGAATAAACTAGACACCAAGTTAATCGAAAAATCTCCTTATATCCTAGAATATTTTGCTCAAGAAAAAGAATTTGTTCAGCGAAAAAGTAAATATTGAACCAAGGAGTTAGTTGTATTATGTGTATGGTTTTACCGAAAGGTTTCAAGTACATTACCCATACAATTATGTAGTTATCCTGAAGCATCTACAGGTGTTCTTATCGACCTTGAAGAACTACTTAGCTTCCTAAGTGGAGTGATTTTATGCAAAATTAAGTGAACGTTTTTGTACATAGATTAGTTGACATTCATATAGATTTTTTCCATTTTCAAAGATAGTTTTGTTTTTTATGTTATTTTTCAAAAATTACTGCTGAAATTTCTATATTCATGACTCAGCATATAATCATTGTTTGATGAAATGACATACCACGTCCCTTAGAGTTTCATACGTATTACGATAACTTAAAGAAAAAGATAATAGTAGTCAACGGTTACTATTATCTTTTTGAACTATTTTTCATTAAAATATCCCATCTGCTGTGTTCCTTATTTACTTTTCCAGATTTTATCCTAGTTTAAAATTTATGCATTTGAACTGTTTATACAATTTGTAGGATTTTTAGCTTTTTTGTCGAATACACTTAATGCAAGGAGGGACATTACATGATTATTAAAGATTATTTCATCAACCTTTCTATTTTTTCTTTATTAGTTAGCGCAGCAATATTTATTCAAGTGTTTACAATTAATTCTAGTCGATATTTCGAAAAGCTCTATGGAGGGATTATTGCAGTTACGTTAATGTTCTTTTCTTTTCCATACATGGGATTTTCCTACGATCTTCGAGTTGTTCCTCTTATTCTATCTTTTATTTACTTTGGTCGTATTGCTGGTTGGATTACGCTAATTAGCATAATATTAATGCGTATTTTTTACATTGGAGAGTATTGGGAACCTCCTGTGATTGCTTATTTATGTATGGGGATTCTATTTTCTACTTTTAAAATTTATGTAAAAAAACTACATCCTTTTAAAAGTGCATCGCTATATTTTTCTGTTTTTATTGGAATAAAGTGGTTAGTTGGGGTATTATTTAACACTACATTACTTTACACAGGAGGCTTATTATATATAGCGTTAGGACTTTTAATTGGGCTATTTCTTATGGAAGCCTACCAGAGATTGTATTATTTAACACAGGACTTATCTAAAATGAATCGAGAATTAAAAAAATCGAAGCAAGAACTTACAGATACCGTACATGAGCTTCAAGGAGGAATTTTTAAATTTAAAAAAGTGGATAAGCACTTTATACACACTTTATGTGATGGACAGTTTTATTATCAAAACGGATTTTATTCTGAACAGGTGGTAGGAAAAAGCTTACGTACTATTGATGCTTCTATTATTCCTCCACATTTAGTTCCACAATTGATGAAGTACTATCTCCAGGCATGGGAAGGAAAAGAAATTATATTTGAATTACCTTGGCCAAATGATAAAACTATTATTCTTATTGCGCTTAGGCCAATTAAACGAAATGGACAAGTTATTGAAGTTGTTGGTTCTACAGTTGATATAACCGAAAGGAAAAAGGTAGAATCAGAATTAAGCGCTACCAAAGAATTATTAGAATCATTTATAAAGCATAATCTAGATGCTATTACCATTTCTGATCGAGAAGGGCATATTTTACAAGCCAATAAAGCTTATGAAAAGATATTTGGGTGGTCATCACAAGAAATCATAGGTAAGAGATTACCTTGTGTACCGGATTTTTTAATGGAAGAATCGCTTGAAAATATTCAGAAAATTCTAACAGGAGAATCGGTGGTTACTAGATTAGAAACTGTTAGACAACGGAGTGATGGGAGTCTTCTTGATATCAGTCTGACAGTTTCTCCTATACTAGATGTAAGAGGAAATGTGATAGCTTTATCAGCAATATGTAGAGACATCTCTGAAAGAAAACAAGCAGAAAGAGAACGGCATCGATTACACCAGCAATTAAGAGATAGTGAAATGAAGTACCGTGCACTAATCGAACAAGCAACTGATGCGGTATATGTAGTAGAGCTGAATGAAGATAATGCTCCAAGTCGATTTATTGAGGTAAACCCTGTTGGGTGTAGAAGATTTGGATATAGTAGAGAAGAGTTGCTCTCATTATCATTTTCAAATATAGTACCACAAGATTCTCAAATAATCGTAAGGTTATTAGAAAAAATTAAAAAAGGACAAACTTCCTTCACTTTGCAAGATGAATATGTTTTCCCAACAGGAAAAGTAATAACAACTGAGTTTAGTGTTCGTGTTTTTAACTTAAATGGTAAAAAAGTTTTTCTAAGTATTTCTCGTGATATCACTGAACGGCTAAAAACAGAAGAATTATTACGAAAATCTGAAAAACTTGCTGTTGTAGGACAATTAGCGACTGTAATGGCTCATGAGATTAATAATCCATTAACTGCAATGAAAGGGTTCATGCAATTACTAAAATCAACGGAAAATGAGAATAATCAGGGTTATATTAATATAGTATCATCAGAGATTGAGCGTATAGAGAGCATAACAACTGAATTTATGGCGGTAGCCAAACCACAGGTAGTAAAAATGCAACTTAATAACATTAGTGTGCTAATGGATCAAGTTTTAATGCTACTACAACCTCAAGCAATGATGCATAATATAAAATTTAGAATCGATCTTAACCCTGGTATTCCATTGATTTCATGTGAAGGAAATCAATTAAAACAAGTATTTGTTAATATATTAAAAAATGCAATTGAATCTATGCCGATGGGAGGGGAAATTCTGATTCAAATAAATATACTTGATAATAATCAAGTAAGCATTCGTTTTATCGATCAAGGGTGTGGGATTCCAAAAGAACGTATACCATACCTCGGAGAACCTTTTTATAGTATTAAAGAAGAGGGGATTGGCTTAGGATTAATGATCTGTTATAAAATCATTGAAACACATCAGGGAAAGATATTTATTAAGAGTGAAATGAATAAGGGGACTACAGTTGAAGTCACTCTCCCTATTTGTACACTTCAAAATTAAGATATTCTCTTACTGAAATTTTTAAGAAACCATACAGAATGTAATGCCAATGTTACTTAATGAAATAATAAAGAGAAGAACACTGGTAAATGTACCCTATAGAATAGACACTTGAAAAGCCTGTTATAAAAACATCCTTTCTTTAGAACCAAAAGAAAGGATGTTTTTAATATTGTAATTTTTCTTGGAGACATTTTAAATTTTTACTTGTAATACATTTTTAACTAATTTTGGTTAAGTTAGTTAAAAGGCATTATTTTAAGGAGCATATTGACATATAAATATCCTCATTTTTAAAATAGAAATTTCTAAAAACTATATATAGGTTCTTTTTGAAAGGAAGGGTATTATCAATTGAAACCACATGAAAAAGTACCTGTTCACTCTATAAAATCTTTGCAGGAATTAATGCAATTACTAAAAAATCTAAAGATTTTATAACGTTGGAGATCGCTTCAAACAAATCCTCTATAGTCATTTCATATTTTAGAACCTTAATCGATGTAAATATATTTCATGAAGAGGTTTTAACTTATATAAAAGAGAAGAGCTTCGATTCATTACAAGATATTCGGTCTGTCTTACCCTTTGAAAATTCAAAAATAACAAATCAAATGGAAGATATTCAGGATAGTATTTTAAACGGCTATATACTTATTCAGTTCGATACAGATAAATTAAATGGCTTGTTAATCAATGTGGCAAAGAAAGAAAAAAGAGATATTACAAAAGCTGAAATTGAATACAATATCGTGGGTCCACAAATCGCGTTTGTTGAAGATTTAGATGTAAACTTAAATTTAGTACGTAGAAAGCTTCCAACACCTTATTTACAAATGAAGGAATTGAAAGTAGGCTCTCTATCTAACACAACCGTTGCGATTGTATATATTGAGGGAATTGTAAATGATCAAAATCTACAAGAAATTATAAAAAGGGTGAGTCTAATAAAAACAGACCACGTTTTGGATAGCACGTATTTGATGCAGTTAATTGCAGACAACCCGAATTCTATATTTCCTCAATTTTTGAATACAGAACGACCAGACCGTGTAGCAGCTGTATTGGCAGAAGGGAAAATTGCACTTTTTGTAGATGGCTCACCTTATGCAATCACTCTTCCAACAACATTAATTGACTTTTTTTCTACGACAGAAGATTACACCATGCCTTGGATTATTGCCTCTTTTTTTCGTCTATTAAGGCTTTTTGCTTTTATGTTTTCTGTCTTAACGACTCCATTATATGTTGCAATCTTAACATATCATTACGAGCTTATTCCAAAAGAACTTCTTGAAACGTTAATCATATCGAGAAGTAAAGTACCTTTTCCTCCATTAATTGAAGCGCTTTTTTTAGAAATAACGATTGAATTACTGAGAGAAGCGGGGGCACGTTTACCAACTAAAGTGGGTCTAACTGTCGGTATAGTAGGTGGTATTGTAATTGGACAGGCATCTGTAGAGGCAAGCCTTACAAGTAATGTACTTATTATTATTGTTGCACTTTCAGCGCTTAGCTCATTTACAGCACCAATATATCGAATTGGTAATACAATTCGAGTAATTCGTTTTCCTTTTATAATATCTGCACACCTGTTGGGTTTATTAGGAATTGTTTTAACAAGCTCTTTGCTTTTAGCACGTTTATTACGTACAGAATCATTAAGACGTCCTTATTTGTTTCCTTTTTATCCTACACGCCCTACAGATTGGAAAGACAGCATTATCCGTTTGCCGATCTCAGCGATGTTTCGACGTCCTATTTTTTCAAGATCTAAACAGCGTTTTCGTTTTAATCCAGAAGAGGTAGAGAAAAATAAAATTAAATCACGAAATGATTTTGATGATTGAAATTAACAGGGAGGAGCATTATGAAACAGATCCCAATTGAGTATCAAGTCTCTCCATATATGGTGTTTTTTTTAATTATTACTATACAGATGGGGGTTGGTATGCTTGGTTTTGAAAGGATTAGTGCAAAATTAGTTGGAAATGATGCGTGGATTAGTACGCTGCTTTTTGGAATATCTGTTAATCTTATGATTTGGATTATATATCAGATTTTAAATCAGGGTAATGGAGATATCATTGCAATCAATCAAGACGTACTTGGAAAATGGATTGGTGGATTGTTCAACTTCATTTTTTTATCCTATATTGTATTGTTAGGTGCAACAACACTACATACTTATATCGAAGTAGTACATGTTTGGATGTTTCCTTCCATTTCATCTTGGATTATAGCAGGGGCTTTTTTGGGTCTATGTTATTACATTGTGACTGGAGGATTTCGTGTAGTTGCCGGAATTGGCTTCTTTGGAATCGTTATCCCAAGCATTCTAATCTTCACATTTTTTTATCCTTTGCAGTATGCAGATTTTCAGAATTTATTTCCAATTGCACAGCATTCATTCCTAGAAATCATGAAAGGAATGAAAGGAAATATGTTTAGTTTTTTTGGATTTGAAATGTTATTGTTGTACTACCCATTTATTAAAAAGGCAAGAACCTCTCAAAAATATGCGCACTATGCAAATTTAGTAACGACTATTGTCTACACATACCTTATGATTTTAACTCTTGCGTTTTTTAGTGAAAAACAACTAGCGAGCGCGATATGGGCATATTTAAGCATGATTAAAATTATACAATTTCCCTTTATAGAGCGGTTTGAATACATTATTGTTTCTGTTTGGGCTTTTTTTATATTACCCAATGTTTCCTTTACATTATGGGGAGTAAGTCGTGGTATAAAAGAGGCACTGGGAATAAAGCAAAAATATGTTTTGCCAGTTATCATCCTGTTCATCTTTGTTTTATCATTTTTCTTGAATAACCGTAATAAAATTAACTTATTAAATACTTGGACAGGTCAAATTGGCTTTGTATATATATATGTATACCTACCTATATTATGGCTAATTCAAACCGCCAAAATAAAGTTAAGGAGATAAACATGAAGCGATGGATACTTTTCCTTATAGTAAGTGTCTTCTTAATAGGTTGTGCTAAAACGAAAATTGTGGATGACATTGACTTAGTTCAAGTTGCGGCATATGATACCGAAGCAAAAGGTAAGCTAAAAGGAACCTTTGCGATTTCAGCTTATAAAGGAGGCGGGGAAGGTGAAACGAAAATCTATTCAGCATCAGGCCAGACTGGTAGAGAAGTTCTTGCAAGAGCATCCGAAAAATCTTCTGGACCTCTAGAGTTGGGGCAATTGCGTGTTATTATATTTAATGAAAAAATAATTGATAAGGGAATGCAGGAAATTTTAGAGACTTTGAACCGAAATCCTAGTGTAGGAAATGCAATTTATTTAGCAATTACAAATGTAAAAGGGGAATCACTATTAAAGGGGAATTATTCTGAAGAAAAAGAAATTGCTTCCTATCTATCCTCTTTACTGGAGCAAAATATGGATAATGGAACGCAGCCAAAAACAAATTTTTTTATGTTTTTAAACCAACTTAATGATGATGCGAGAGATTCATATTTACCGATAATATCTAAAAAAGGTAATGTGTTGGAGTTAGATGGAATAGCACTTTTTAAAAGATGTAAAATGGTTGATAAAGTAAACCCTAAAGATTTATTTGTATTTAAATTGTTGACAGATAATTTTAAACAAGGTACATACCAATTCAAACTACCTGGTTCCTCAAATACTTACGCCACGATAGAGAATATAAAAGCTAGAACAAAATATAAGATGGAGGGGAATAGTAAGCATCCATTCGTAAATGCTCATATTCAAGTTAAAGCTGAAATTCAAGAATTTACAAAAACAAAAATCTAGATAATCCTAAAGAAATAAAAAATTAGAAAAAATTATGGAAAAAGAAATAGAAAAAAAAGCAACTACATTGATAAAGAGATTTATTAAAAAAGACACAGATCCTATAGGACTTAGAAAGCTTGGTAGAACTCACGTAAGAAAATGGAACAGTCAAGAATGGGAAGAATCCTATAAACATTTACGTTTTCGTGTAACAGCTGATGTAAAAGTAACCCAATCTGGTGTTACAGAATAAATCAAATAAGATATGGTAAATTTCAACAAAAAAATATAGTCTCGCAGGAGATTAGGGAGAAGAGAAACGATTAACAAAGAATTTCATAAACATTAAGATGTTTTGTTAATCGTTTTTATACCTGTAGCTTTATCACTTATAGTAATCATAATTATAATAAAAGAACACCGAAACAAATTCCCGATACCACATAATTATAAGAGGACAATAAAGCATCAAGATATAATGTATGCTTTGTCTGGAAAAAAGAATTTAAGTACTTCAAGGTTAAACACTTAACTTTAAAGTGGTAAATTCGTTGCTTGTAGCACTTCAACTAGACTGTGCCCCCGAAAGTTAGAAAGGTCGGTTTATTAAGTAGCCTCTAGGGAATGAGCCTAGTACAATACTGGATTCATTTCCTTTTATTTTTCCTTGATTTTTCCTTGATTCTTTCATGATTATAGTATTTTATATACTTTGCTAATTCTTGTTTAAATTCTGTTATACTTTCAAATTCTTTCGATACAGAAATAGACATACAAAAACGCCATTCTTTCTTATAAATTTACAGAAAGAATGGCGTATTCTTCAAAAGTGAGTTCCTTTATTGAAAAGTTTTAGTTCTATATGACAGATAAAAGGGCAAGCAACGCTAAAATAGCGAGAAATCCTTGTTTCATGATAATTGATTTATTGGATGTGAAACCTCCGGAAATAGCTGCTACCACTACACAAATGATGAAAAATAATTGAATCATATAACCAATGGGATTGTTTCCAAGTATAAGTCCCCGAGTGAGGCCAGCTGCTAAGAATTCATTATATAAACCGTTTGCAAATTAATTGTCTAAGTATTTCTGAGTTTAAAGAGTACAGTGTCTTCGTTTTTTATTGAATCAACTTTTACATGTTGGTTCAATATTTTCTATTCTCTTGGAACTTAGTTCTCGTTTACTTCTCACAAAAGCAATAAAATCTATTATCTCTTCTGTTGACAGTGCTTCTCCATCTATTAAAAGTGTTGGATCTGGATCGTTTAGGAGTCTTGTAATATCAATTACATCTTTGTTTTGATGTGAATGTTCAATTCGACCTAATATATAATCTACAGATGTATCAAATAAATCGGCTATTTTTGATAAAGATTGTAATGAAGGTAATCTATAACCATTTTCATACCCGGCATAGGTGCTTTTCGCAATCCCAAGTCGATCTGCTGTCTCTTGTAAGGACCATTTTTGATTTTTTCTTAATTTAGATAAACGTTCCAGCATTCGTCTCATACCCCATCTAATTTTATTAAATTAATTATAACATAGAAAAAGAATCAAGAATAGAAAAAAGTACGCGTATTGAATACAAAATCTTGATTAATTCAAATTAAGTTCTATAATGATAAATATAAATACGCATTACGCGAACGATATATCGTTGTTTATTTTATGGAGGGGTTGTGTATGAAGAAAATTTTATTACTTGCAACTGGTGGGACAATTGCATCTGTGGAGGGGAATGAGGGGCTTGTTCCAGGATTGTCCGCTGAGGAATTATTGAATTATTTTTCGAAGTCTTCTCGAAACTTAGAAATAGATTGCAAAATCTTAATGAATATTGATAGTACCAATATGCAACCTGAGCACTGGAAAGAAATAGCTAATGCTGTTTTTAATCACTATGATGACTATGACGGGTTTGTGATTACACATGGAACGGATACGTTAGCTTATACATCTTCTGCGTTATCTTATATGCTGCAAGGTTTAAGAAAACCAGTTGTTTTAACAGGTTCACAAGTACCTATTAGTTTTAAAAAGACAGACGCAAAGAAAAATGTAGCTGATGCTCTTAGGTTTGCCTGTGAGGATGTTGGCGGTGTGTTTATTGTTTTTGATAGTAGGGTGATTATTGGGACGAGAGCAGTTAAAATGCGAACAAAAAGTTATGATGCATTTGAAAGTGTGAATTATCCATATGTTGCTGAGGTAAATGAAGATGAAGTGAAATATCATTGGAAGCCGACTTCCTCACATAGTGAACTTTCAATAAATACTAATTTATGTACGGATGTTTTTCTTATGAAATTGTATCCAGGTACAAAGCCTGAGGTATTTGATTGTTTAAAAGATTTGTATAAAGGGATTATTATTGAAAGTTTTGGAAACGGTGGATTACCTTTTGAAGGAAGGAACTTGCTTTCGAAAATTCAAGAGTTGACTGAAATGGGGATTGCTGTAGTGATTACTACTCAATGCCTGGAAGAAGGAGAAGACATACTTCTCTATGAAGTAGGACGGAAAGTGGCGCAACATCAAGTAATATTGTCTGGAGATATGAATACGGAAGCCATCATAGCAAAATTGATGTGGGCGCTTGGGAAAACTAATAAATTAGAAGAGATTAAAAAAATTATTGAAGAGCCTTTAGCCTACGATTTAACAATAAAATCTGATAAGGATTGGTAATGACTTCATATGATTTATTTAGGTTTTACATTTAATATGGGGGAGAAATTAAAATGGCAATGACAAACAAGAACGTGCGAGTGGAGAATGATTTTTTGGGAGGAAAGGAATTACCTATTGAGGCATATTACGGAATTCAGACTTTACGCGCTGTTGAAAATTTCCCGATTACAGGGTATAAAATTCATGAAAGTTTAATTAGAGCGTTCGCAATTGTAAAAAAAGCAGCAGCGCTTGCGAATACAGATGTAGGAAGATTGGAATTGAACAAGGGCGGCGCGATCGCAGAAGCTGCTCAAGAAATTCTTGATGGAAAATGGCATGATCATTTCATCGTAGATCCAATCCAAGGCGGAGCGGGTACTTCAATGAACATGAATGCAAATGAAGTCATTGCCAATCGTGCGCTTGAATTATTAGGGATGGAAAAGGGAGACTATCATTATATTAGTCCAAATAGTCATGTAAACATGGCGCAATCAACAAACGATGCATTCCCAACGGCGATTCATATCGCAACGTTAAATGCATTAGAAGGCTTATTACAAACGATGGGTTATATGCATGATGTATTTGAATTAAAAGCAGAACAGTTTGACCATGTTATTAAAATGGGTCGTACACATTTACAAGATGCGGTGCCAATCCGTCTTGGACAAGAATTTAAAGCATACTCTCGCGTACTTGAACGTGATATGAAACGAATTCAACAATCGCGTCAACATTTATATGAAGTAAATATGGGGGCAACTGCAGTTGGTACAGGCTTAAATGCAGATCCAGAATACATTGAAGCAGTTGTAAAACATTTAGCTGCAATCAGTGAATTACCGCTTGTTGGTGCAGAAGATTTAGTAGATGCCACGCAAAATACGGATGCTTATACTGAAGTATCTGCAGCACTGAAAGTATGTATGATGAATATGTCTAAAATTGCGAATGACCTTCGCTTAATGGCATCAGGTCCACGTGTTGGTTTAGCAGAAATTATGTTACCAGCTCGTCAACCAGGTTCATCTATTATGCCAGGGAAAGTAAACCCTGTTATGCCAGAAGTTATTAATCAAATTGCGTTCCAAGTAATAGGTAATGATCATACAATTTGCCTTGCTTCAGAAGCAGGGCAATTAGAATTAAACGTGATGGAACCAGTACTTGTTTTCAACTTACTGCAATCGATTAGCATTATGAATAACGGTTTCCGTGCCTTTACAGATAATTGCTTAAAAGGAATTGAAGCGAATGAAGATCGCTTAAAAGAGTATGTTGAGAAAAGTGTAGGAATTATTACAGCCGTGAACCCTCATATCGGTTATGAAGCAGCAGCTCGCGTTGCGAAAGAAGCAATCGCGACAGGGCAATCTGTTCGAGAACTTTGTGTGAAAAATGGTGTATTGTCACAAGAGGACTTAGAGTTAATTCTAGATCCATTCGAAATGACACACCCAGGGATTGCAGGAGCAACTCTTTTAAAGAAAAATTAAAAGAAGAGGGGGGACAAGTCCCTCCTCTTTGTTTACAATATAGGGATTTTATATGTGAATAGAGGTAGGGAGATTATAAGTAAGTAACAGTGGCGTTTAATAGTTCATAGAAACAAAATTAAGAGGAGCAGCAATATAATCAACATCACTTTTAAATAAAGAGGATTTATTAAAACATCTTATCATGTTAACAACAAGTTTACATGAATCTTTATAAATAACTATGACCAACCATGAATCAATAGTTGGCCATAATGATCTTAAAGATCCATATCTTTTAATCCGGGACTATGCTCATTTGGCATTTCAGGAAGTTCTGGTACAGGAAAACCTTTTGGCGGGTCCGTTACTGCTAATGTTCCTTTGTTTCTACTTGGTGATTCACCTTGGAATATTTCTCCCATTCTTGTTGGATCTAAGCTAAAATTAAATTGTGCGTTATGGAATCCCATGTCTACATACTTTCTGCACTCTGGGTATTTATTAATATCATAGTTCGGCACAGGGAAGAGTTTCCCCCATTCAACACCCAATGTCTCTAAAGCCTTTGCGAAAGCATTTTGATGTGCATTATCACGTACAATTAAAAATGCAAGTGTTTCTCTAAAAGTTTGATTGGAACTCATTTCATAAATTCTAGTTTTTTGAAGTACACCTGTAGATTCAAGTACTACGTTATCTAATAAATCGCTAATTAAATTCCCATGGCTATATACCCAAGATCCATTCCATGGGTTGCCAGCTGCATCAACGGGCAATGAACTTTGAGCACCTACAATAAAGTGATGAGGATTGGCATGTTTAACCGCTTCATCAAGTGGTGCTGTGTCAACACCTGCATTTCCTGGTGTAGGTTCACCAGATCCAGTTAATAGTTGATTAATTGTATGTTGTACAAGTTCTACATGGCTTATTTCTTCTAAAAAAACACCTCGAAGTAAATCACGATATTGCTTCTCTTTCCCTCTAAAATTTGAGCTTTGGAAGAAGTATTGCATCATTGTACGCATTTCGCCATAATGCCCACCTAATATTTCTTGTAAAACTTTTGCGGCAGCTGGATCTGGCTTGTCCGGCTTGATAATATTAATCAGTTCTTCTTTATAATAAAACATGAAGTACACCTCTTTTAAGTTAGTTAACATTGTTATCGTGTCCGCTATTTGGTTACTTAATACTTTAATTCATGTTTTTACCAATTATTTATTACCTCAAAATGCAAAGTTTTTGAAAATAACTATTTTAGATGTGAGATGAAAATAGGGATAGATACTTAGCATTTAATAAAAAGATAAGATTACGAAATGTAATCTTATCTTTTTATTAAGAATAATGAATTGTAGCTTTAAGGCTTCAGAATGACTTTTATACAGTCGTCTTCACGATTATTAAAAATCTGATAACCATAACTCGCTTCTTCAAGGGGAATTTTGTGTGTAATAATCTCTTTTGGATCAAATTCTTTATTTGTTATTTTTTCAAATAGTTCCGGCATAAAATGAATGACAGGTGCTTGTCCCATTTTAAGATTAATATTTCTAACCCAAAATGCACCGAGTGGAAAGGCGTTATAATTGCCACCATAAACGCCGGTCATTTGAACCGTTCCATATTTTCTTACGGCTTTCGTAGCGATTTGAATAGGACCGAGAGTTCCACCTTGTAATTTTAATTTTTGTTCCAGAAATTCTAGAGGCGATTTTTTTCCATCCATCCCCACACAATCAATAACTACATCAGCACCGCCACGTGTAATTTCCTTTAAATGTTCTCCCATATCGGGGAATTTTGTAAACTCAAATACCTCAACATTGTTAATCTTTTTTGCATAATTCATCCGATAATCTAAGTAATCCACTGCAATTACACGTTTAGCACCTTGCATCCAAGCGAATTTTTGTGTCATTAATCCAACAGGTCCACAACCAAGGACGATAACAGTATCACCTGGCTTAACGCCTGCGTTTATTACACTCCAATAGGCTGTTGGTAAAACATCTGATAGAAATAGTAGGGATTCATCTTCAAGTTCGCATGATTCCGGTATAACAAATGGAGTGAAATTTCCAAAAGGAACTTTTAAATATTCTGCTTGTCCGCCCGGATGATTACCAAATTTCTCTGTATAACCAAAGTATCCACCAGAATCGTAATGAGGGTTTGAGTTATCACATTGACTTTCCATTTCATGTTGGCAATAGAAACAATGTCCACAAGAAACGTTGAATGGGATGACAACACGATCGCCTTTTTTCACTTTAGTGACATCTGGCCCGACTTCTTCAACGATTCCCATTGGTTCATGGCCGATAATGTATCCTTGAGGTAAGGGCATGTTGCCTTGATATAAATGTAAATCAGAACCGCAAATAGCGGTTGAAGTAATTTTTACAATAATATCATCTTTTTTCTCTAATTTTGCATCATCCACTTGTTTAACCTGTACTTGGTTTGGTCCTTGATAGGTTACAGCTTTCATCTCATATCTCCTTTTGGATTATGTCTCAAAACATAATTTTATTTAATCTCTTGGTGAAATAGAAATCTTTCTTTTGTTTACTGAAGGGAATTAGAAAGTATACATAGTGTTGTTATGAAAGTATGTTATATCAGTTATTCTTTCTTATATGTTTTGCCCTACTTTAAGAAAAAATCAATTTTTATTCATAATCTAATTTCCATAAAAGGATAATTATTATTTCATAATTTGTAGCATATTAAAAACATCGGAGGTGAAACAATATGGGAAAAAATAATAGTGGAAGTCGTAATGAAGTATTAGTTCGAGGCGCTGAACAAGCTCTTGATCAAATGAAATATGAAATTGCACAAGAGTTTGGTGTACAACTTGGTGCAGATACAACAGCTCGTTCAAACGGATCTGTTGGTGGTGAAATTACAAAACGTTTAGTAGCAATGGCAGAACAACAACTTGGTGGTAGAGCTAACCGCTAAGTAAATTGGCTTAAAATATAGCAAATATGTAAATCAATTTCTTTTGTGTATTCATAAAAATAAAAAACCTTATATTAAACAGATTCTCACTCAAAGATTATTGATAATCTTCTTTCATAATCTTTGAGTATTTAATTTGTAAACTACTTTCCTAAACAATAAACACGCAGTGTTGGAAAGGTGTTTTCCATGCATAGTAGAAAATCTTTTGCAGGAAAAAGCATACTTAAAAATTTGATTTCAATATTGAAATCAATATTTATTATGATATTTTCGAAAGGTAGGAATTTAAAAATGGGTATATTAAGTGGAAATCCTCAAAATGAACCTTTACATTACGGAGAAGTATTTGACATTTGGAGTTATCTTCTTGCTGCACAGGGTGCAATTGCAAGCCATCAAGTGTTTATGAATCACACAGGTGATGAAGATTTGAAGAAGTTTTTAGAAGGCTTAATTGAAAATGATATGAATTCGGAAATAGAAGAATTAAAAGCTCTTTTAAAGATTAATGGGGTCGCTTTACCGCCTGCTCCTCCAGAACGACCAGTTGCATCTATCGAAGACATTCCTCCTGGAGCACGTATTAATGATGTTGAAATTGCTGCAGCTGTTTCTACAGGATTAGCAGCTGGACTTGTGACATGTAGTCAAGTAATGGGAAAATGCCTTCGAGAAGATGTAGGTATGCTATTCGGACAATTTCATATGAAAAAAGCGCAGGCAGGTGTAACTCTGCTACGTTTAAGTAAGAAAAAGGGATGGGTAGTTCCACCTCCATTACATGTAAGAAATTCTGACCAAGCGTAATAAACAAAAATAAAAAAGTGGCGTTGGCCACTTTTTTATTTTTTAGGTGTATCCTCAAGCTTGGACTTATTTATTGTGGAAGAATCCATATATTCATCTGATATCTCCATAGCGTATTTATCATGGGGAATATGATTATGTTCTCTTAATTCATTGTCATTACGCAGTACTAACTTCTGCATATAAATGTGGAAGAAAACTTCTATTCCGCCAATAATTAAAGCAGCTAAAAATGAAGAAAATCCAATATTATGAGTAGCATCTAAATTAGTAAACAAGGATGTTAATAACCAAATTCCAAAGAAGCTTAAACCGAAATCTGCCATTGTAGCAATCGCATTTCCGTATTTAGGTAAAATGAAGAGATCTCCGATTAAATAGGCAGTTCCCGTAAGGAAAAGAGAAATTAATAATACTTTAGGAATTGAAATGCCTTGAAAGATACTGAGCATGATTAGCAATACTGCAGTTATCGCTGTGTACTTAATTAATAAGGCAACAATATGTTTCATTATTTTCCTCCATTGTTTAAATGTATATGGAATACAATATTTCATTAAAAACGGATTATGCTTTTATATAGCGTAACCCGTTTTAATCACCCTTTAATGGTAAGAGGTACAACCTGGGTAAGAAGCAGGCTTATACTATGGATAGTATTTGCGGAATATCGAGCTTTATTCACAAAGGATAGTTCCATTCTTATAATAGAGAGGTTGCCTAAGTACAGTTTTTTTCATATTAAACTTAATATTTTTTGGTGTTTTGATTTTGTATCATATTCTGATTCGTTAATATAAAAATAAACAAAGTATTCCCGCGTTTAATGCATCTTTTTATCTATATATTTTCCGTAATCAGGTACAGCAATTTTATCAAATTCTTGAACGAGTGTTTTGAGGCTTGTTGATAGCAATTCACCCGACATCGGTATCCCGTGTCCAGTAACGGCGGTTAGAGGCTTTAACTTTTCTAGCTTAAGAACTGACTCTTTAGCGGCTTTCCAGTCTGTTGTTAAATAACGAGGCGGACCGCTTATTTCCTGTTCTTGAGTTATTACTTTATATAGATACTCCTGTTTCACTGTAACAAAAGCGTCCCCAGCGATTAAAGTTCGGTCTTTTTCTCGGAATAATGAAATATGCCCTGGAGTATGTCCTGGTGTATGAATCCATCTAAACTCTGGCATATGGGGAACAGTTCCATCGGTAGGTAGCGCTTTTACGTTATTTCCTAAGTCAATTGGTTCGTTTGGGAACAGAGGAGACATTTTCGCTACCATACCACCTTCAACTGTAGGGTCTGGTTCTGGATAGCTTTGTTGTCCAGTCAGGAACGGTATCTCCATTTGATGTGCATAGACGTGAACATCCCAATGCTTGATGAGTTCAATTATTCCCCCAACATGATCAAAATGGCCGTGAGTTAAAATAATTGCTTTTGGGCGACTATTGGTACCAAATCGATCCTCAGCGATAGAGATAATTTCATTTGCACATTTAGGCATTCCAGCATCAACTAAAACAAAATCATTGGTCTTAGGATTTCCAACAAAGCATATATTGACGATTTGAATCGTGTAACAAAATAAATCAGGCAATACTTCGATGCCGTGACCACTTTCAATTGAAGTTGCTGGAATAAACTTGTAATCACTTCCATAATTCATTTCATTGTCCAATTTTTCTCCCCCTTAATATATTTTAATACGACATTATAGTTCCCTAATCTTGAAAATTCATTTTGGCGAATTTGAGAAAAGAATTAATGCGGGATTAAAAAACAATAATTTAGTCCTAGAATTAAGAGGATTCATATCAATTTATATAAAGTGCAAACAAAAATATTGCTTTTAAAGTCACAGATTCTACTATTTTTTGAGGCGAATTTATGGCTTAATAAAAGATTTATAAAGATATTACAATATATATTTATATAAAAACACATAACAAATGTCGATAGAAATCCATTATGTCTAATGATTGTTTTTCATAATAAAAGAATGTTTAAGTTTGGTAATGTAATTGAAGTGAATTAGAGGGGAAATAGAAGTGATGATCACTTCCTAACTTAATTATATCATGTAATTTACGTTCGAAATAGACTGTTTCTTCTCATTTACTACTGTTACAATCAAGAACACATGAATAGTAAGGAGAGGTGCCAAATGAGTTCTTTCGTTCTCGATTTTCAGGAAATAGAAAAAACGCAGCTTTTTCTCGTTGGTGGAAAAGGATTGAATTTAGGGGAGTTATCCAATATTCAAGGGATACAAGTGCCAGAAGGGTTTTGTGTTACAACGGTAGGGTATGAACAGGCCATCGGAAAAAATGGAGCGTTTCAAACTTTATTGAATCAATTAGCAATGCTAAAAATTGAGGAACGAGATCGAATTGGTGAAATTAGTAAGAAGATTAGAGAAGTCATTATGGCGGTGGAAATTCCAGTTGATGTAGTGGAATCAGTAGCTCATTATCTCTCGCACTTTGGCGATGAACATGCATATGCAGTGCGTTCGAGTGCTACTGCTGAAGATTTACCGTATGCCTCGTTTGCTGGTCAACAAGATACGTATTTAAATGTTATTGGAAAAGAAAACATTTTGCAGCATATTAAAAAATGCTGGGCTTCTTTGTTTACAGATCGGGCGGTTATATACCGAATGCAAAACGGTTTTGATCATAATCAAGTTTCTATATGTGTTGTCATTCAAAAAATGGTTTTCCCTGAGGCTTCAGGGATTTTATTTACTGCGGATCCGATTACTTCGAATAGGAAGGTGTTGTCAATCGATGCCAGCTTTGGACTTGGCGAGGCGCTAGTATCTGGATTGGTTTCTGCCGATAATTATAAGGTAAAAGAAGACGAAATCGTCGAAAAGGTCATCGCAACGAAAAAATTAGCCATCTATGGACGAAAAGAAGGCGGAACAGAGAGAAAGAAAATTTCTCCTAATCAGCAAAAAGTTCAAACACTTACTGAACAACAAATTTTACAACTAGCACGCATCGGAAGACAAATCGAAGCTTATTTTGGTTGTCCGCAAGATATTGAATGGTGCTTAGTTGATGATACATTTTATATAGTCCAAAGTAGGCCGATTACGACTTTATATCCAATTCCAGAAGTAAATGATGGGGAAAATCACGTATATGTATCGGTCGGTCACCAGCAAATGATGACTGATCCTTTGAAGCCATTAGGAATGTCTTTATTTCAGTTAACATCTTTCGGACCAAGGTTTCAAGCTGGGGGAAGGTTGTTTGTTGATGTTGCACAAAGATTGGCTTCACCTGCAAGTAGGGAGTTTTTATTAAATACAATAGGTGAGTCGGAGCCGCTTATTAAAGATGCATTAATGACTGTAATAGAGCGAGATAATTTTATCAAATTGTTACCGGATGATGAAAAAGAAAATAGTAAGAGAATGCCGCCTGCAGGCTCACAACCACAAATCGAAAATGATCCAGCAATCGTTACGGATTTAATAAAGAATAGTGAAGCATCGATCGAAGGGTTAAAACAAAACATTCAAATGAAATCAGGATCAGATGTACTTAGTTTTATTTTAGAAGATATCCAGCAATTAAAGAAAATATTATTTGATCCGCAAAGTATGGCTGTAATTATGGCAGGTATGAATGCTTTATCATGGATCAATGAAAAAATAGAACAATGGCTAGGGGAAAAGAATGCAGCAGATGTACTTTCACAATCTGTACAACATAATATTACGTCAGAAATGGGGCTAGCGTTATTGGATGTGGCAGATGTGATTCGGCCGTATCCGGAAGTCATTGCGTATTTACAGCATGTAGAAGATGACAGCTTTTTAGATGAATTAATTCAGTTTAAAGGCGGGGAAAAAGTTCGGGATGCAATCGATGCTTTTCTAAATAAATATGGAATGAGATGCAGCGGAGAAATCGACATTACGAAAACGCGCTGGAGTGAACAGCCAGCTACAATTATACCGATGATTTTAAATCATATAAGAGACTTTGAATATGGTGCTAGTAAGCGGAAGTTTGAAGAAGGGCTGCAGGAAGCTTTGAAAAAAGAAAAAGAGTTGTTAGAGCGATTGCAGCACTTGCCGGATGGGGAACAAAAAGTAGAAGAGACGAAGAGAATGATTTGTAACCTCCGCAATTTCATCGGTTATCGTGAATATCCGAAATACGGCATGATTCATCGTTATTTCATATATAAGCAGGCATTACTGAAAGAAGCAGAGAAACTTGTGCAAAATAATGTTCTGGATGAAATAGAAGATATATACTATCTAACTTTTGAAGAACTTCACGAAGTCGTCCGCACAAATAAACTAGATTACAAGATTATTCATAAACAAAAAAATGCGTACAAATTATATGAAAAACTAACACCTCCGCGTGTTATCACGTCTGATGGAGAAATCATTACAGGTAAGTACAAACGCGAAAATCTCCCGGCTGAAGCAATTGTAGGTTTGCCTGTTTCTTCTGGAGTGGTTGAGGGGAGAGCACGCGTTATTTTAAACATGGAAGACGCGAATTTGGAAGATGGAGATATATTAGTTACGGCATTTACCGATCCTGGGTGGACACCTTTGTTTGTTTCTATAAAAGGGTTAGTCACTGAAGTCGGCGGGCTTATGACGCACGGAGCAGTGATTGCACGTGAGTATGGCCTGCCAGCAGTTGTTGGAGTAGAGAACGCTACGAAACTAATAAAAGACGGGCAACGGATTCGGGTACATGGAACAGAAGGATATATTGAAGTGTTGTAGTTGTATTTTAGATAAATAAAGAAATCGTCCACTAAATATAGTGGACGATTTCTTTATGATTTTAATAGTTTTATCAACTTTCATCAATATTTTCTGAAATATTGATGAATCAGAATGTATGTTCATCTAAAACAAAGGATTTTTTCAAAAATATTACAAATTCAGACAATGCATTGATAATTTTCTGAATTTTCCGTAATATATAAACGTTGTATCGTATTTAATATTGGGGAGGAATAGGGATGAAGAAAAAACCTTTTAAAGTGCTGTCTACGCTTGCGGCGGCAGCTGTGCTTAGTTGCACATTTGGGTATGGGGGTCAATCTGTTTATGCGGCAACGCCGTCTAATGGTGGAACTTTAAGTCCGATTGATGAAAATTTAATTCAAGAGGAGCGTTTAGCAGATGCGCTCAAGAAACGCGGTGTAATTAATGAATCTACGTCGAAAGAAGACACATTAAAAGCTGTTGAAAAATACGTAGAGAAGAAAAAAGGAGAAAATGCGGGAAAAGAACCAGCAGCGGGGGATAGTGTTACGAGAGAAGCGGCTGACTTTTTGAAAAAAGTTAAAGATGCAAAAGCAGATGAGAAAGAAAAAGCAGATCAACCTGCTAGTGGTCCAGTAGCGGGACAAGAGCCGGTTAAAGGGGGATTAAACGGCCAAGTACCAACTACTTCAGCGAAGCAAAAACAATATAACGGTGATGTTCGTAAAGATAAAGTTCTCGTATTGCTAGTAGAGTTTGCGGACTTTAAGCATAACAATATTGATCAAGTACCAGGTTATATGTATTCAAATGATTTTAATCCAGAACATTATCAAAAAATGTTATTTGGTAATGAGCCATTTACACTCTTTGATGGTTCAAAAGTACCAACATTTAAACAATATTATGAAGAGCAATCTGGTGGTAGTTATACAGTAGATGGCACAGTAACAAAGTGGTTGACAGTTCCTGGTAATGCGGCAGATTATGGCGCAGATGCAGGAGATGGCGGTCATGATAATATGGGACCAAAAGGACCTCGTGATTTTGTAAAAGAGGCATTAAATGCGGCTGTAGAAAGTGGTATTGATTTATCTGAATTTGACGAATACGATCAATATGACAATAATGGTGATGGCAATAAAAATGAACCAGATGGTCTGATTGATCACTTAATGGTCATTCACGCTGGAGTTGGGCAAGATGGGGGCGGTGGTAGACTAGGTGATGATGCAATTTGGTCACATCGTTGGCACCTTGGAACACCATATCCAATTGAAGGAACAAAAGCAAAAGTTGATAACTGGGGCGGTAAGATGGCAGCATACGACTACACAATTGAGCCAGAAGACGGAGCGGTTGGTGTATTCGCACATGAATTTGGTCATGATTTAGGTCTTCCAGATGAGTATGATACGAAGTACACAGGAGCAGGTGAGCCAATTAACTCCTGGTCTGTTATGAGTGGCGGTAGCTGGGCTGGTAAAATTGCAGGAACAACGCCACCGAGTTTCTCTCCGCAAAACAAAGAGTTCTTTCAAAAGAACATAGGTGGAAACTGGGCCAATATTGTAGAGGTTGACTATAATAAATTAAATCGTGGTATTGGCTATGCGACGTATTTAGATCAAAGTGTAACGAAATCAAATCGTCCTGGTCTGATTCGTGTTAACTTACCAGATAAAGAGGTGAAAGGTATTCAGCCTGCATTCGGTAAGAAGTACTACTATAGTACAAAAGGTGATAACCTTCATACAACATTAGAAACGCCAGTGTTTGATTTAACAAATGCAACAAATGCGAGGTTTGATTATAAATCAATGTATGAAATTGAAACGGATTATGACTTCCTTGAAGTACATGCAGTGAAAGAAGATGGTACGAAAACGTTAGTGGATCGAATTGGTGAAAAAAATGTGAAAAATGGTCTAGACACAACAGATGGTAAATGGGTAGATAAGTCTTATGACTTAAGCAAATTTAAAGGTCAAAAAGTAAAATTAGTATTCGAATACATTACAGATGGTGGTTTAGCGCCGACCGGTTTTACTTTTGATAATGCTACATTAACTGTAGATGGAAATGTTGTGTTCTCTGATGATGCAGAAGGCGAAACGAAATTTAAATTAAATGGTTTTGTTGTAGCAGACGGTTTTGATAAGAAGAAGCATAACTACTATTTAGAGTGGAGAAACTATGCTGGTGCTGATCAAGCGTTAAAATATAGCAGTGGTGTACCATATAATACAGGTCTGCTAGTATGGTATGCAGACTCTAGCTTTACAGATAATTGGGTTGGTTTACATCCAGGTGAAGGTTTCTTAGGAGTTGTTGACTCTCACCCAGAGGCAATTGTTGGAACACTAAACGGCAAACCAACTGTTAAAAATAGTACACGATTCCAAATCGCAGATGCTGCGTTCTCCCTTAACCAAACGCCAGCATGGAAAGTGGTATCTCCAACACGCGGAACATATGATTACAAAGGATTACCAGGTGTAACGAAGTTTGATGACTCTAAATTGTATATAAATGATTTAATCCCAGATGCAGGACGTAAATTACCGAAATTTGGATTGAAATTTGAAGTAGTTGGACAAGCAGATGATAATTCTGCAGGTGCAGTTCGTTTATATCGTTAATAATGTAGAAGCTGTTGAAGGAGAGTCCTTTCAACAGCTTTTTTTACAGAAACATAAATTTCAAGTTATTAATAAAATAATAGAAATTACTAAGCAAGCGGGCTTATTTCTTTAAGCCAGCAGCATAAAAAGGTCCATGAACTGCGATTGTTGATAAAAAGCGAGCAATCTCCTCAGGTGTTTCTTTTTGTCCATTATTTAACCATTGTTGGATGACACCTATATGTGCAGATGCCATATAAGAAGTTAAATATTCGCTTGGAACAAGTAAATTCTCCTTATTAATGAGAGGACCATTCGTATCTTCAAATAATGTTTTCCACATAAAGTCTTTCAGTTTTGTTTGGAAAGATAAATCTCCTTTCGGACTTAGTACAGCTCTCATAAAATCACTATTTTCATTTAGAAATTCAAGAATAGAAGTGATAAGTATAAATGGCATTGTTGGAGAAGGATTTGATCCAAGGTCAGCAATAACTTCCGGGAATTTCTGTTTAGCAATGCTAGAAAACTCGTACATAATGTCTTCTTGGCATTTTGTCATTAAATCAAATTTATCTTGATAGTGCGCATAGAAAGTACCGCGATTAATGTTTGCTTTCGTTGTAATATCTTTCACTGTAATGGCGTCAAAACCTTTTTCTTCAATTAGCTCCACCAATGCATTTCGTATGGCAGTTTTCGTACGAACAACACGCAAATCTAAATTATTATCGCGCAAAGCATATCCCTCCTTAATTTTACTCAACACATTTGGAAAATGTGTCTTATAACCAACACATTCACGATTTTTGATTATTGTATAAGGTTCAACTCGAACATATAATTCAAAATATAAATAAACAACACGTTGTTGGTTATTATAGATCAAATTAAGGGAGGAGAAAAGAAAATGTTTAAAAATAAACTTTTATTTTTATCACCAGTTATTGCACTACTTGTGGTTTTTATTTTTTCATTAACGCTATTTCCAACTGTTCAACCGCAGCCGAAAAACTTGCCAATTGCAATTGTAAATGAGGATCAAGGTGTAGAAATTCCAAATCAACCGAAAATGAATATGGGGCAAACGATCGTTGATAACATGAAAAAAACAGCGAAATCAGAGGAAGAACCCGCAGTGAAGTGGGTAGAAGTAAAAAATAAAGAAGCCGTTCAAAAGGGATTAAACAATAAAGAGTATTACGCGGCATTAGTCATCCCGAAAGAATTTAGCGCAAAACAAGCGTCGTTACGAACACCACAGCCATCTTCACCTGAGATAGAAATATATATTAATCAAGGAATGAATACGGCTGCATCAACTATGGCAGGGCAAATATTACAGGCGATTGTTGATAATATGAACAATACTGTTCGTACACAAATATTAGAAGGGTTGAAAGCAAAAGGAGCTACTGTAACAACAAATCAAGCTGAGAAATTAGTAACACCTATTGTAAAGAACGTGAAAAATGTGAATGAGGTCGGCAAAAATAGTGCGAACGGTAACTCACCAATATCATTATTCCAGCCGTTATGGATTGCAAGTTTAGCTAGTGCAGCGATTATTTTTATTGCGATTAGTAAAATGCCAGTAAGCTCAAGAAAAGAAAACTTTCTGTTAAAAGTAAAACAAATCGTAACAGGAGCTATTGCGACACTTGTAATTGGGTTTGGTCTTACATGGATTGCAGATGGGATGGTAGGGTTAAATATTTCGAACTTCACGGATACAGCTCTATTCTTATCCATTACTTCTTTTAGTTTCTTCTTAATGATATCTGCAGTACTATCATTAGTTGGGTTAAAAGGAATCGGTTTATTCGCTTTATTACTATTCTTCGGGGCACCGTTATTATCATTAGCACCTGAGATGTTGTCTCCGTTTTATCAAGACTGGGTTTACTCATGGTTACCAATGAAATTTATGATTGAAGGCCTAAGAGAAATCTTCTTCTTCGGAAAAGGGTTAAGCTGGAATACACCTGTTACTGTACTCGTTTGGATTGGTATAGTAAGTATGGTTACTATATTAGCAACTGCACTCAAACGTAGTGTAGTAAAAGGGCATAAAACAGAATTGAACGCTTAAAAACAAGCCGTTTCACTAATTAGTGAAACGGCTTGTTTGTGATTTTTTCTCAATGTAAATGCCTGATTGTTGAAAAGTGTAGTGTTTAGAATTAAGGCGAAATCTTTAAAGATCGCGTACGTTCCAAACAATCTCACCACGTTCATCATCCCACGTACTGTGATGTCGCTTAAATCCTATCTTTTCTAGTACCCGGAGGGAAGCGATATTCCAAGCACCTACAGTCGACCAAAGTCTTTGGCGCCCAGTAGCAATCGCCGCGTCCAGTACAACAGATGCGGCCTCAGTCGCATAACCTTTACCATGAGCGCTGCGGAACAACTCGTATGCAATCTCCGGCTCTTCAAGTGTGGAACGACCGATAATTAAGCCACAGTACCCAATGAAATCGCCTTCGTCTCTCCTTCGAATAGTGAGAAGGGAAATACCATTTTCGTCTGCCTTCTTGCGCATCTCAATAAGCCGGTTACGAACGGAATCAACGGCTGGAATGTCCACGCCACGTTCGCCAATTAATTTGCTCAGCCAAACGGAATCGGATTCCTCCCACATACTAAGCTCAAGTCTTTCGGTTTTCAGCTGGAAGGCCATAGTTTTAAATAAAGATGGCATAGTGGTACCTCCTAGTTATATGACTGGATTCATAATAGCTTCGCATCTCAACACCACATCTGGTTGGAAACCTGATTCATTCGCGAATTTATAGCAACAGCGTACAAAAAAATAGTGATATTTTATCCGCTATTTGCCGTGTAGTAAAATCCCCACTGATTATAGTTTCACTTTATGAATAAGCAATTCCTTTACAAAATAGACCCTTTTCTCAAACTTTTCTTTCAATCTAAAGCCGTCCCGTTATATACACAGGCTCCTACTATTTCTAAATGCATAAAATGTTAAGCGAAAGTATGGGGGGATATGATGTATAATTCGAATTATTATGATTGGTATAGGCAGAATGATAAGTTAATTAGTGATATTGAAAAAGCTATAAATGGAGAGTATAGCGCTATAAGCTGCTATGCAAAATTAGCGAATATGGCTCCAAATCAAGTAGAACAAAAACAAATTCTTGAAATTCGTAATGATGAAATAAAGCATTTCCACAACTTTGTACAAATTTATATGAACTTAACTGGTAGGCAGCCAAAACCACAAATTACTGAAGACTGCCCAAATACGTATTTACAAGGATTAGAGTTCGCTATACAAGATGAACAAAAAACAGTAGATTTTTATTTGGAAATTTCAGATGAGACATCGGATGTACATTTGAAAGAGTTGTTACGGAGAATAGCTGCGGATGAACAAAATCATGCAGTATGGTTTTTATATTACTTTGTAAAGTCGAAGTGAGCATTAAGAATGACTGATGTGGTGAATATATTAGAAGTTATTTTAAAACGCAGTGCAACGATTGAATAAGATATGTAAATGTAAGTAGAAGGAAACCGTTTCGCTAGTAGTGGAGCGGTTTTTTTATGATGTACTTATGTATCGACACAATATAGTAATTACATTTCATATATAATGTATAGAACAAAAATAAATAAGCTAGGAGCAGACATATGAAAAGAGGGATTACAGTAGATATTCTAGATGGATATGATAATTTACTTTGGAAAGTATTAAAGCCAATTGATATTACTGTATTTGATTGGCGAGTGAGGGATGAGGAGTCCTACTTAATAGCACGTGGTGAATTGGATGAGGCATTATTTCCAGAAGAACCAAGTGTAGTGGAAGGGTTAGCGTTGAAAAAGTTAGTTAAAGACAACATATATTATCTTATTTTTGCAGATTTAAAAGCATATCCTAAAGGAGAAATAGCGATAGATATTGAAACATACGAAGAGTTTAAGGAAAGCAAGTGTGAGGTAGTTGTATTAGCGGTGGATGCTCAATACATACAAATTTATGCGAAAGATCAAAAATCGATTGAATTAATGTATGAAAACGCAGTGAATCAAGGATTTTATGTAGAATATATTACAGATGAAAATGATGGAAGGACTCGTTTGTCAGTATGGTAGCAATTTGAAAGGGGAAAGGCAATATGGAGAGAAATATAAGTAAAGAATATGCAATTCGAATTGCTACTGAAAATGAAAGTGATAGTATTATCCTTTTATTAAAAGAGGTAGCACAATGGCTACAATATAAAGAAGTGGATCAGTGGCAGTATCTTTTAGGAGAGGAAGCTACGGCTGAAATACTAGAATGTATAAGAGAGAAATATACATATGTTGTTCTGAAAGAAGCTGAAATAGTTGGTACGGTTACAGTTTCTCCTAAACAAAATGAATGGGATGAACATATTTTTGGTAAAGAGGAAGTTTCTAATTCATTATATATTCATAGATTTGCGGTGAAACGGAAGTATAAGGGAAATGGAATAGGAGAATGGATTTTACGGTGGGTAGAAGAGAATGTGCAATGTGATAAAGAGTATTTGAAGTTAGATTGCGTGGGGCATAATCGTACGTTGAATGATTTTTATAAGAAAAATAGTTTTGAATATGTTGGAAGTACGGATGGGCTTAGTAAGTTTCAAAAGAAAAGGAGAATGTGAATGCATCCAATTAACGTAAGTTTAGTTGAAAAGTTAATACAGGAACAGTTTCCTGAATGGGCCCATTTAGAAGTGAAACCTGTAAAGTTTAGTGGGCATGATAATAGGACGTTTCACTTAGGGGATGAGATGAGTGTAAGATTGCCAAGTGATGTGGCATATGCACCGCAAGTAGAGAAAGAAAATAGTTGGCTTCCTATATTAAATAAGGGGCTTTCTTTACCGATTTCTACCCCACTTGCGAAAGGAAATCCGTCTGAAGCGTATCCATTGCCTTGGTCTATTAATAAGTGGATAGAGGGAGAAACAGTTACGAAACAAAACGTTCGGGATTTAAATGAATTTGCGGCGGACTTAGGATCTTTTTTAGTAGAATTGCAATCTATTAATGCGAGTAACGGACCTTTAGCTGGAACACATAATTTTTACCGAGGCGGACTTATATCTGTATATGATGAAGAGGCGAGAGTTGCTATTGAAAATAATAAGGATGTTTTTGACGAGGCATTATTAAAGCACCTTTGGAATGTAGCACTTAGTTCAATATGGGACCGTAAGCCAGTTTGGATTCATGGAGATGTAGCACCGGGGAATTTACTCGTTAAAGATGGAAAACTTTGTGCTGTAATTGATTTTGGTATTTTAGGTGTAGGAGATCCTGCTTGTGATGCAGCGATGGCTTGGACGTTTTTTGATGAAAATAGTAGAAATGTATTTAAAGAAGTATTACGCATGGATGAAGAAACGTGGAATAGAGCGAGAGGATGGGCACTTTGGAAGGCGTTAATTACATATGATACGAATAGGGATAGTAATGAAAAAGTAGCAGAAGAATCTTATCGTATCATTCAAGTGCTTGTGGATGATTATGAGAGGTAATAGAAAAGCCTATTTTAAAATAGGCTTTTTCATATGATTAAATAGTAGAAATGGAAAGAAGGAATACAACATTATTATACAGAATATTTAGATAATAGGAGGTGTCGAATTTTGAGTGAAATTGAATTAAAGAGTAATGTAATTAAGACAGGGCGAGAGAAGGGGATTATTCTTCGGTTTATACTTGCTAGTCTCGTTGGGGTGTTTATGTTTTTCGTTCCTGTTACGATAAATGGTGCATCGTCTATTATGATTGATCATATCGTATCGTGGATTAGGGCTTCGGTTCCTGGCGTAGTACCTTATTATGCATTATTTGTTATGGCGATTGGTGCGATTTATCCATTTTATACGAAGAAATGGAATGCATCTATCGTAGACATTTGTTTTTCTATTTTAAAAGTAGTTGGCGTTGTTTTTGGCATATTATATTGTTTAAAAGTAGGACCAGCTTGGTTCTTTGCGCCAGATGTTGGACCGTTTTTATATGAGAAGCTAGTCATATCAGTAAGTTTGCTCGTTCCAATTGGCTCGGCGTTTTTAGCGTTATTAGTCGGATATGGATTACTTGAATTTATCGGTACATTTTGTCGTCCAATTATGAGGCCATTATGGAATACGCCGGGGAGATCGGCGATTGATGCAGTTGCGTCCTTCGTTGGAAGTTATTCGCTTGCTCTCCTTATTACGAATCGCGTGTATAAAGAAGGAAAGTATACGACAAAAGAAGCGGCGATTATCGCTACAGGATTTTCTACAGTATCCGCTACATTTATGATCATCATCGCAAAAACATTAGATATTATGCATTTATGGAATGTTTATTTTTGGACTACACTTGTTGTAACATTCATCGTGACTGCTATCACCGTAAGAATCCCGCCCCTTAGTAGAAAACCAGATACATATGTAACAGAAGAAGGGTTCCCAGAGCCTGTTTATAAAGAGAAAATGTTAGAACGTGCTTGGGAAGATGCGTTAGAAGTATCAAAGTCTGCACCGAGCATTATGAAAAATATTGCAATGAATTTAAAAGACGGATTTATTATGACAATGGGAATTTTACCATCCATTATGTCAGTAGGATTAATTGGTATCGTCTTAGCGAAGTTCACGCCAACATTTGATTGGATTAGTTATATTTTCTATCCGTTTACATGGCTATTACAATTACCAGAAGCAGACTTAGCTGCTAAAGCCGCATCAGTTGGCATTGCAGAAATGTTTTTACCGTCATTATTAGTAGTAAGTGCACCACTCGTGACAAAGTTTGTTATTGCAGTTGTTTCCGTATCATCTATTTTGTTTTTCTCCGCTTCCATTCCTTGTATATTATCAACAGATATTCCGTTAAAAGTATCTGAACTCATTATTTTATATGTGCAGAGAACGATTTTAACGTTGCTTATTATTACGCCGATTGCTTATTTGTTGCTTTGAAGTTTTAATAAGATAAAGTTAAACAAAAGAAGCCGTCTGTAAAAAGAGGGCTTCTTTTGTTTAAAAGCGGGATATTCTTATTTATTTTTCGTATATGACGTAACGCTTCTTAAGAAGATTCCTAGTCCTGCAAAAAAGAATCCTAAGCATAATAAGCTGCCTGGCGTTCCCCAAGTAATTTGATCTAGCATTTTTTATCCCCTCCCGTTTATCATTATATAGAATTTATTGGAAATTATCAAAAAATTCTATATAATGATTACTGATGAGTCTTCCTACCTTATACGAGAAGAATATATTTGAAAAGAATTCTTTTCTTTATATTTTTTTATTCTTATAATGCGTTTTTGATTCTTATGATATAGTAACAACAAAGGGGGCTTAAAAATGGAAATTATTCACGAAAGAGCAAAGTTGCGGTTAATGGATAATACTGATGTCGAAACTTTGTTTTTGATTGTAGAAGGAAATCGGGATATTTGGGCGTATTTAATCTCTAAAATGGATAGTGTGCAAGATATGCAACAATACGTTCAAAAAGCTATAAAGGGTTACGGAAGAGGTACTCAAATACCTTTCATAGTCGTAGATCAACAGTCGAATAAGATTGTAGGAAGTACACGTTTATATAATATTTCAGTAGAAGATAAGACAGTTGAGTTAGGGCAAACGTGGTATCATCCGAGTGTGCAACGTACGAGTATAAATACAGAGTGTAAGTATATGCTTCTTCAGTATGCTTTTGAAAAATTGCATATGCTGAGAGTGCAAATTAAGACGGATGCAAGAAATGAAAAAGCACAACGAGCAATTGAAAGGTTAGGCGCAGTAAAAGAGGGTGTGCTTCGAAATGAAAGAAAATTACCGAATGGTTATGTGAGAGATGCGGTGGTGTACAGTATTATCTCGAGTGAATGGCCAAGCGTAAAAGAAAAATTGTTAGAAAAATTAGAGTTGTATAAAGAAAAGTTATAATTCGTGTTTTGAAAGGTATATTGTTCGTGAGATATGAAAAATATACCTTTTTTCTTACAAAATGCTACTTTATTTTAATTCCTTTTGTTTCATCGTTCCCTTCTGAGAAAAAATTCGTTACAATGTAGTTGTATGGTAATAAACTTATGAATTTAAAAATGTAATGAAAACCGCAAATGAAAATGAATTGATAATCCTCAATTTTAAATGAAAACCCTTTTATACATAAATAACAAGTAAAGTTCCTTCTTTTAAATAAACTCAAACAAAACGATTTGATATAAATGTTTTTTATAGAAGTATGGATGATGTACGGAGGCAATTACAAATGAAAGAAAATAAGAAGAGTAAGAAAAGACGAATCTTTCAAGTATTTTTACTAATGATTTGTTCTGCTATTTTATATGTAAGTTATGCAGCTTACGATATTTGGAGTTATCGTTTTAAAGCAAATGATGACGTGAAAACGGATGCTGGTATCGTACTAGGAGCAGCTTCATGGAACGGAAAACCATCTCCTGTATTTAAAGAAAGAATTAATCATGCGATTTCTTTATATAAGAACGGAAATATTAAAAAGATTATTTTTACAGGTGGTACAAAGTTCGAGGCAGAACTCGAGGAAGCACGTACTGCAAGAGTATATGCAATGAAACAAGGTGTAAAAGAGGAAGATATTTTAATTGAAACTAAATCCCTTTTCACTGAAGAAAATTTAAAAAATGCGAAGCAAGTTGGAATAGAGAACGGCATACAAACATACACGATTGTAAGTGATCCACTTCATATGAAACGCGCAATGAGAATCGCAAAACATATTAATATTGAAGCGTATGCTTCACCAACGCCGACATCAGCATATAAAACGTTAGATACAGAAATACCATTCTTCTTTAAAGAATTATTCTCGTATATTGGATATGTAACCTCTTTGCCATTAAAAGCATTGAAGGGGGACTAATATAAGAAAAGGATCTATCCTTAAATAGGAACTTTTCTTATTAGTCAAAAACATTGTATTTTTATCGGAATAGTGAAACAATAGAGAGGTAGCTTCATATAATCATAATGACAAAATGAACGGTTTATGAATCGAGCATAAAGGAGATTATAGTATGGCACTCTCATTTGTTGAAACAGAAGAACAGTCTTTAATTATTGAGAAAATAAATAAATTGATTCCGAAGTTCATGGAAAGGGAGCATCAGCTAAGTGAATTAGGATCATTTCCGTATGAAAATATAAATGATTTGAAAGATATCGGATATACGAAATTAACGTTACCGAAGGAATTTGGTGGTAGTGCCATTTCTTTATATGACTTCGTTTTATTTCAAGAGAAAATCGCGGAAGGCTGTGGAGCTACTGCATTATCGATTGGCTGGCATCTTGGCATTGTGAAGGAGCTAGCGGAAAATCGCTCTTGGAATGATGAGATGTTCAAATGGTTTTGCGAAGAAGTACGTAATGGTGCGCTCTTTAACAGGGCAGCAACAGAACCGAAAACAGGGAGTCCGACGCGTGGCGGCAAACCAGAAACAATAGCGGCTCAACAAGGCGAGAAGTGGGTTATAAATGGAAGAAAAACTTTTACAACGATGGCGCCAGTACTTGATTATTTTATTATTTCAGCAAGTATGGAAGGCCGTGAAGAAGTTGGTGAGTTTGTTATTCCAAGAAATACACTCGGTGTATCTATTGAAGAAACGTGGGATAGCGTTGCAATGCGAGGGACTGCTAGCCACGACCTTGTCTTACAAAATGTAGAGATAGACAACCGCTTTTTTACGGATGTAAAAGGCGGGAAAGTGAAACAAAAGGGTATTGGCTGGTTGCTACATATACCAGCATGTTATTTAGGGATTGCACAATCAGCAAGAAATTATGCAGTTCAATTTGCGGAATCATACAAGCCAAATAGTTTAAATCATTCTATTAGTTTATTGCCGAATGTTAGAAAATTAGTTGGAGAGTTAGAACTTGAGCTTATGCAAGCTCGTGTCTTTTTATATCAAATTGCGAAAAAGTACGATGAGGCAGAAGATAAACTATCACTGCAAGCAGAATTAGCAGCTGTGAAATATGCTGTAACAAATGCGGCGATATCTATAGTGGATAAATCGATGCGCATCGTAGGAGCAAAAAGTTTATCAGAAAAAAATCCGCTCCATCGTTACTATTTAAACGTCAGAGCAGGATTACACAATCCACCGATGGATGATGCAACATTGTCTATGCTGGCGGATGCGGCGTTTCGGTCGTGATTTTTGAAGTTTACATTTTATTGTTTATGGATATTATAGTTGTTTTGAAAGCACGGGTTTGATTAGTAATCAAACCCGTGCTTTTTATGTGTATGAAGTACTTAATGGAGATGTAGGTTTTTAATATAAATGATTATCATGGTGTTGTGATTGTTTCTTGTTGAAAAATTCTTATTGTAATGCCAGTTTGGAGGCTGTATAAACATTTTTCGTATTTAATCCCAAATTAAAGGTCTTTCCAAGTTAACCATTCGCAAATATTGTAAAAATTGACCCGCATGGACCGCATCATGATAGGCAATTCGTAATAGCATATCACCTAAATATCGTTGATAGCCAACATCACTTCTATCAATAAGTCTTGAATCTAGCTCGGCTATGCTTATTGATTGAACATATTCTATGAAGTCAGTAAAGTGTGATTGTGCCAATTCAATTTCTTTTTTTACACAAGTAATTGGCTCGTCATCATACGGGGTACGTATGTCGTTTATTGAACCGTTGTTTTTTATAATCATATGATAGTAAAAAGTTGAGCTCCATACGTGACGAATCATTTCACCAAAGGACATAGCCTCAGAATCAGGCTTCCAATTAAGAAAATTATCGGGAAGAGAATTCCATAATTTTTCTGAGCGCCTTCTCGTTTCTTTTAAATTTAATATACTAAGATCAATTGCATTCATAATACATTCTCCTTTACTATTAAACTTAAAATAATTGTATCAATTTAATAGTTAGGGTATCATCGAAATATGAATGTATATCCGAATATCTCATATATAGCTAAACTAATTGCTGAACCTACAAGAGCAATCATCTTAGATTGTCTAATGAATAATCAGGCACTACCTGCTAGTGAATTGGCTTATATGGCAAAAGTGTCACATCCAACAATTAGTTCGCATCTTTCTAAATTAGTAGAAGGGAATTTACTTACAGTTGAACAACATGGTAGACATCGTTACTATCGACTTGCTAATCAAGAAGTTGCAGAAGTGCTTGAAAAGTTAGGGACAATTGCACCAACAGTTCAAGTTCGCTCTTTAAAACAATCAAGCCAACTAAAACAAATTCGTTATGCTCGAACTTGTTATGATCATCTTGCAGGCAAACTCGGTGTAGAGATAACTGAAAAATTACTAGATAGGCAATTTATAATTTTAGAGGATGGAGAATACATTGTAACGGAACAAGGCAAGAAATGGTTTCTGAATTTTGGAATAAATGTTGATGAGGCAGATACAAAAAGGAGGGTATTTGCAAAACCTTGCCTTGATTGGAGTGAACGGTGTTACCATATTTCTGGTTGGTTAGGGTCTGCAATTGCAAAACTGCTTTTTGAACAGGGATGGATTACGAAAACGGATAAGAACCGAGCTGTCCATCTTACAAAGAAAGGTGTAAAGTTATTGGAAGATCAATTAGGCATTGATATGAAAACTGAGGAAAGAAAAGCTTGAAATTAGAAAAATCCGTCAAAATGAAGGGCTTTTTTCATTATGGTAGGAGTGTACATGAATAATAGGATGTTACCAATAATCGTTGCCAATAAAAAATCTTTCTTTTCATTCTTCTTTTTTAAGTTTTAAAGGAGAAAGCTAGGCTTCTTATTTTTACTAATGTTATAATAAGAAAAAAGCACGAAAAGAGGTCATCTCATGCTAGAGGTTATTGCAACATGTTTAGAAGATGTAAAACGAATTGAAAGTGCTGGCGGGAAGCGGATTGAATTAATTTCATCTTATACAGAAGGTGGTTTAACACCGAGTTATGCTTTTATAAAAAAAGCGGTAGAAGTGGTAAGTATACCAATTCATGTTATGATTCGTCCGCATGCGAAGTCTTTTACATATACGGAAGAAGAAATTGAAATGATGAAAGAAGATATTATAGTTGCACAGAAGTTAGGAGCAGCTGGGGTAGTATTAGGCGTATTAAACGAACGAAATGAAGTGGATGAAGAGAAATTAGCGGATTTACTATCTGTTGTAGATGGAATAAATGTAACGTACCACCGTGCGATAGATGATATAAAAAATCCAGTAGAAGCGATGAGCACTTTAAAGAAGTTTCATAAAGTGACTCACGTTTTAACTTCAGGTGGACAAGGAAATATAGTAGAGAATATTCCGGTGCTTACAGAAATGCAAAAGGTAAGTGAGGGTCAAATTCAGCTTGTAGCTGGAGCTGGCGTGACGAAAGAAAATATAAAGCGATTGCTAGATGAAACTGGAATCACGCAGGCGCATGTCGGTACAGCGGTAAGAGAAGGAAAATCATGTTTTTCTGAAATAGATCCTAATTTAGTACAAGAATTAGTTGAAATAATAAAATAAGTGCTTAAGAAAGAGGAGAAACGATGAAGGAAAATACGAAGAAAGAATTATTCTCTTGGGCTAAAACGATAGGTTTTACCCTTGTATTAATTGCTATTATTCGCGGTGTTTTATTTACACCTTCTTTAGTACAAGGTGAATCAATGATGCCCACTTTAAAAAATAACGAAAGAGTTCTCGTGAATAAGATTGGTTATAGTATAAGTGGATTAGATCGCTTTGATATTATCGTCTTCCACGGGAAAGAAGGATACGATTTAGTAAAACGAGTAATTGGTTTGCCAGGCGATACAGTTGAGTATAAAAATGATGTTTTATATGTAAACGGAAAAGCGATGGAAGAACCATATTTAAAACAGTTTAAAGAAAAAGCAGTAGGCCGTGTATTAACTCCAGACTTTACGTTAGAACAAATCACTGGGAAAACGAAAGTGCCAGAAGGCCAAGTATTTGTTTTAGGGGATAATCGTGAAGTTTCTAAGGATGGTCGCATGTTTGGCTTTATTTCAGAAGATGAAATTGTCGGAAAAGGACAAGCTGTTTTCTGGCCGTTGGAACAAGTAAGAGCGTTATAAAGTGTGGTGAAGTATGGGAGAGATATTCTTCCATACTTTTTTATTTGCTTAAAATCTATTGATTGAATTGAAAGAATATTTTATAATTTTAAATTATATGTTTGTTTCGAAAAACGGAATTTAAGTTCCGTAATTCGGAACGAAAGGGAGATAGAATGAGTATAAATAAAACGGCAGTTAAGACAATGGATATTTTGGAGTTGTTTTATGAGCATGAAGAGCTAAGTTTAACAGAGATGGTTCAGCTTACAAATATGCCGAAAACATCTGTTTATCGTTTAATTGGCTCGTTGGAAGAGATGGAGTTTTTACAAAAAAACGAAAAGGGGAAATATCGTTTAGGGGTCGTATTTTTACGGTTCGGTCAACTTGTTTCACAACGATTATCAGTAAGAAATATAGCAATTCCTTATATGAAAGAACTTAGAGATAGTTTAGGACAGGCAGTTAATTTAATAATTCAGGATGGAAATGACGCAATTTATGTTGAAAAAATGGAAGGTGTTCAGCCGGTACGCGTGTATACGGCGGTTGGAAGAAGAGCACCGCTTTATGCTGGCGCATGTCCAAGAATTTTACTATCGTATTTCTCTGAGGAAGAGAAACGGAGATACATAGAGGAAGTGGATTTAAAACAGTTTGCAGATGGAACAATCGTGGATAAGAAACAATTGTTAGAAGTGTTGCAAATGGCAAAAAAGGAAGGCTACACCATTAGTTATTCTGAGTTAGAAAATCATACAGCCGCGATAGCAGCACCCATTTTCGCGAGCGATGGAACGGTTGTAGCAGGCATTAGTATTTCGGGATTAGCAATTGAGTACAACGAAAGTAACATTTCATATTTTATTGCGAAGGTGAAAGAAACAGCGCATCGCATTTCGAAAGAACTCGGCTTTTTGGCATAGAAAGAGGGAGTAGGATGAAATTTTCTGCGTTAGGGGATCAAGCAATTATTGTTACATTTGGTGAAGAAATTAAGAGGGATATATATGAGAAAGTACAGCGGTTATTTCAAGCACTGCAGCAACATCCGTTTGCAGGAATGATAGAGTGCGTTCCGTCGTTTACTTCATTAGCTGTTTACTACAATGTATACGAAGTATGGAAGGGAAATGAGAGAAGTGAAAGGTCACATGATTACGTTCGCCAGTATATAAAGGAGCTGTGTGATTCTTATAAAGAAGAAGTAAAACAGGATGTGAAACATATTTCTATACCAGTGTGCTACGGGGGAGAATATGGACCTGATTTAGAAGAAGTCGCGCATTATCACGGTTTACAAGTAGAAGATGTGATTCGAATACATAGTGAAACTACATATTTTGTATATATGCTAGGTTTTACACCAGGGTTCCCGTATTTAGGAGGACTTTCAAAAGAATTAGAAACACCTAGAAAAGAAACACCACGGTTACAAATCTCTCCTGGTTCAGTAGGTATTGGCGGAAATCAAACAGGTATATATCCGCTTGAAACACCAGGAGGATGGAATATTATCGGCCGAACTCCTATTTCATTATTTAATCCGGAAGAAGAAATACCGACATATATTCAAAGTGGTATGTATTTACGATTTATTCCAATAACGAAGGAAGAGTACGTATCGCTTGAGGGGGCTAAAAAATGGATGTAGAGGTTTTGCATGCGGGAATGTTTACAACAGTCCAAGATTTAGGGCGATCTCATTATCAACAATACGGTGTGCCAGTTGGCGGGGTGATGGATCAAAGTACACTTCGGATGATCAATATGTTAGTTGGTAATGAAGAGAATGAAGCGGGACTCGAAATGACGATTATGGGACCTAAATTGTTAATAAAGAAAACGACTTTACTTGCGATTGGCGGAGCAGATATGGAACCGTTATTGAATGGAGAACGTATCCCCTTATGGCGTCCCATTTTAGCGGAAGAAGGTAGTATGCTTTGTTTTGGAAAAGTGAAAAGTGGTTGCAGAGCGTATGTGACCTTTGCGGGTGGAATACATATTGAGCGTACAATGGGAAGCAAAAGTACGTACATACGTGCTGCGATTGGTGGTATAGAAGGAAGAATGCTGAAAAAGGGTGACTACTTCCAAATTGGTGCACAACCAGAAATGGCGAGTCGTTTCATTCTAGACTTACAAAAAGATGCGAGAATAAAAACGAAATGGGCAATTAGCAACAGCGTACTACCAAAGTATAAGAAACATCCAAAGCTTCGTGTCATAACTGACTTTGAATACGATCAATTTACAGAAGAAAGTAGAAAGGCATTTTTTACGAAAGAGTATAAGGTATCTAATTATGCTGACCGTATGGGCTATAGGGTTGAGGGAGAAGTATTAAATAGGATTGAAGAAAAAGAGATTTTATCGAGTCCTGTTACATTTGGAACCATTCAAGTTCCTAATGGTGGACAGCCGATTATATTAATGGCAGATAGGCAAACGACAGGTGGCTATCCGAGAATGGGAAATATCATTTCAGTAGATTTACCTCTTCTTGCCCAGCTAAAGCCGGGGGACTATGTTTCTTTTGAGAAAATTACGCTTGAAGAAGCGGAACAATTGTACATAGAACAAGAAGTAAATATGAATTTATTAAAGAAATTCATCGCTTTACGAAGCTGAAATTAGGAGGAATACATTATGACTACAATCGATTTAAACTGTGATTTAGGAGAAAGTTTTGGCGCTTATAAAATGGGGAATGATGATGAGATTCTTCCGTTCGTTTCCTCTATAAACGTTGCTTGCGGTTTTCATGCGGGTGATCCGTCTATTATGCGTCAAACTGTTGAAAAAGCTTTGGAGCATAACGTAGCAATAGGGGCGCATCCTGGATTTCCTGATTTAATTGGATTTGGTAGAAGAAACATGAATGTTTCAGCAAGTGAAGTATACGATTATGTTCTATATCAAACAGGCGCATTAGACGCATTTGTGAAAGCGGCAGGCGGGAAAATGCAGCATGTAAAGCCGCACGGTGCCTTATATAATATGGCGGCGTCTAATCCGGAAATTGCAGATGCAATTGCAAAGGCAATTTATCATATAAATCCAAGTCTATTACTTTATGGATTAGCAAATAGCGAGGCGTTTATACAGGCTGCAGAAAAATACAAAGTAACTCTTGTACAAGAGGCTTTTGCGGATCGTACATATAAGCAAGATGGTACATTAACGAGCCGTACAGAAGAAAATGCGCTTATAAAAGATGAAGACGAAGCGATAAAGCAAGTACTTCAAATGGTGAAAGAAGGCTATGTAAATTCGGTGAATGGTGAGAAAGTAGCAGTTCAGGCGCAGACGATTTGTTTACACGGTGATGGGGAAAAAGCAGTACAATTTGCAGAAAGAATATACAGAACATTCAAACTCAATGGTATTTCTATTTGTGCACCGAAATAAAAAATAGGGGGAAGTGCTAGAAATGATTAAATTAATCGGAATACTACTTGTTGCAGTGGGCTTTTTATTTAGATTAAATACACTTTTAGTAGTTATGGTTGCAGGTATTGTTACTGGTATGGTTTCAGGATTAAGTTTTTATGATGTGATCAGCATGTTCGGTAAATTTTTCATAGAGAATAGATATATGTCTATGCCAATTATATTAACTTTACCGGTAATCGGAATTTTAGAGCGTTACGGTTTAAAAGAAAGAGCCGAAGCACTTATAACGAAATCAAAAGGAGCAACAACTGGAAGAGTATTAATGTCATATTTTACGATAAGAGAATCATCAGCAGCACTAGGGCTTAATATTGGTGGGCATGCGCAAACAGTAAGGCCGCTCGTTGCACCGATGGCAGAAGGGGCCGCGCAAGGTAAATACGGTAAACTTCCTGAAAAATTAAGAGAAAAGATTAAAGCAAACGCAGCGGCTGCGGAAAATACAGCTTGGTTTTTCGGAGAAGATATTTTCATCGCAACTGGAGCTATTTTATTAATGAAAGGATTCTTCGATTCAGTAGGTATGCATGTCGGAGTATGGGATATGGCACTTTGGGGCATTCCGACAGCAATATCTGCACTTATTGTAAGCTGGATTAGATTTAGAAGGTTTGATAAATATATAGAGAAAACAATGAAGGCAGAAGGAAAAGAAGAGAAGGAGGCAATCTAATATGAACATCATCACAATGGATACAATCTATTATGTATTAGGGATAATCGTTGCTTTTATCGCTGTTCGTATCGCATTCGATTGTAAACATCCAAACAGATTCGGTTCTAGTTTATTTTGGGCATTGTTTGCAGTTACATTTTTATTTGGAAATGTAATTCCTTCGTTTTACGTTGGCTGTATCGTGCTCGCTATGGTCGTTTTAGCCTCGCTAAATAAAGTAACAAAATCAGAGGAAAAAGAAGTTCCAGTACAAGAACGTGTGAAACATGCTGAGAAATTAAAAAATAAAATTTTTATGCCTGCACTATTAATTCCTATTTTTACAATTATCGGTACGTTGACCTTAGGGAAAATTAAATGGGGAAATGTCTCTCTTGTTGATCCAGATAAAGTAACATTAGTTGCACTAGCGCTTGGTGCATTACTCGCATTTGTTGCGGCGATGCGTATTACAAAATCAAAAATAACAACACCTGTACAAGAAGGAAGCAGACTATTACAAGCTGTTGGCTGGGCTGTAATTTTACCACAAATGTTAGCAGCACTTGGCGGTATATTCGCGAAGTCTGGCGTTGGACAAGTTGTTTCAGACTTAGTCGGACAAGTGCTACCGACAGAGTATCCGTTCGTTGCCGTTATGGCGTACTGTTTAGGCATGATGCTATTTACAGTCGTAATGGGAAATGCATTCGCAGCGTTTGCTGTTATTACTGGCGGAATTGGCTTACCTTTAATAGTTCAAATGCACGGCGGAAACCCAGCAATTATGGCAGCACTCGGTATGTTTGCTGGATATTGCGGAACGCTGCTTACTCCAATGGCAGCAAACTTTAATATCGTACCTGCGATGCTTTTAGAGCTAAAGGATAAAAATGCGGTTATTAAAGCGCAAGTACCAATTGCTCTTTCAATTTTTATCATAAATATGTTTATTATGTACGGCCTAGTATATCGTTTCTAATTAGGAGGATAAAACTATGAAAACAGTATTATTAACAGGGTTTGATCCGTTCGGCGGAGAAAATATCAATCCAGCTTGGGAAGTAGCAAAAGGTTTGCATGAAAAAACAATTGGAGAATACAAGATAATAAGCAAACAAGTACCAACTGTATTTCATAAATCAATAAGCGTATTAAAAGAGTATATAGAAGAACTAGCGCCGGAAATTATTATATGCATTGGACAAGCTGGGGGCAGGCCAGATATTACGATAGAACGTGTCGCAATTAATATTGATGATGCAAGAATTGCTGATAATGAAGGCAATCAGCCGGTAGATGTACCAGTTGTAGAAGAAGGAGTGATTGCATATTGGTCTACACTTCCGATTAAAGCAATCGTGAAAAAACTTCGCGAAGAGGGTATACCGTCATCTGTTTCACAGACGGCAGGCACATTCGTTTGTAATCACTTATTCTATGGACTTATGCATGAACTAGAGAAACATGATAAGAAAATAAAAGGCGGATTCATTCATATTCCGTTTTTACCAGAACAAGCGAGTAATTATCCAGGGCAACCGAGTATGTCACTTTCTACTATTCGTAAGGGGATAGAATTGGCAATCGAAGTAACGACGACAGTTAAGGTAGATATTGTAGAGGTTGGGGGCGCAACGCATTAAGTAAAATGAATTGTACAACACCTCCTGTAAACAACTGGTATAATAAGAATAGGAAAATACATAGAGGTGATTTTTGTGCAACAATTTGAAGAAGTACGTTCAATTTTAGAAAAAGCGAAGAAAATTACAGTATTAACAGGCGCTGGTGCAAGTACGGAAAGTGGTATTCCAGATTTTCGTTCAGCAAATGGATTGTATGCTGATGCGAATGTGGAGATGTACTTATCAAGAGGGTACTATAACCGAAGTCCGAAAGAATTTTGGAAGCATTATAAAGAAATCTTTCAAATTAATACGTTCCATCAATATAAACCAAATCGTGGCCATCGCTTTTTAGCTGAGCTAGAAGAACAAGGGAAAGATATTACGATTTTAACGCAAAATATTGACGGTTTACATCAATTAGGTGGCAGTAAGCATGTCATTGATTTACATGGAACACTTCAAACAGCACATTGTCCAAAATGTAAATCAGGCTATGATTTACAGTATATGATTGATCATGAAGTACCGCGTTGTGAGAAGTGTAATTTCATTTTAAATCCAGACGTTGTTTTATACGGAGATACACTGCCGCAATATCAAAATGCTATCAAACGTTTATATGAAACAGATGTGCTTATCGTTATGGGAACATCACTAAAAGTACAGCCTGTCGCTTCATTCCCGCAAATTGCAAAGAGGGAAGTAGGAGCAACAACTATTTTAGTAAATGAAGAGTTAACAGGACAGGAATATAACTTTGATTTTGTTTTTCAAAATAAGATTGGTGAGTTTGTTGAAGGGTTATCTTCAATGAAATAAGTTATCGAAAAAACTGAGGTATCTGCCTCAGTTTTTTATTTGAGTAATCACTGTTTTAAGCCATATGAAAACATTTTGATAACGTAGTAACAACATCTCTATAATTTATAAAAATCAATTTGCCCCATTTTTCTTTTAGAATAATATTCATGTTATTGTGCATTAAGGGAATGGTAATAAATAGGATGTAAAAACAAAAAACTGAAAATTAAATCTTTTATTTCTTTTATAATTAATATAAAATTCTATATATATCATATAAATAAATTTGATACATAATGATTTTGCGTAGAAATGTTAATAGAATGAAGCGAGGGAGCGAAATGAGACAGAAAAAGGAGCAGAAAAAACAATCGAAAAGAAAAAGACTCATATTCCATTTCGGTTAAATGTACTATTTTTTATTGTCTTTCTTTTATTTTCAGCTATTATAATTCAATTAGGTAAAGTACAAATCATTGATGGAGAAACGTATAGAAATGAAGTAAACAAAAAGGAAGATGTAACGGTAAGTACTCCCGTTCCTAGAGGGAAAATGTTTGATCGGCAAGGTCACGTTATTGTAAATAATAAACCATTACGAACCGTTACATATACGAAAATGAGAGGAGTAGACTCGAAAGAAGTTTTACAAGTAGCAAGAGATTTAGCTAAGCTAATTGAAATGTCGCAAGAGGACATGGATAAGTTAACAGAGACAGATAAGAAAGATTTTTGGATGCAGTTAAATGAAAAGCGGGCAGCGGCGAAAGTAACGAAAGAAGATGAGAGTAAATTTAGAAAGCAAGAAATAGAAGGAAAAGAGTTAGATAAAAAAGTAGAAGAACTGCGCCGGGAAAGAATTACACAAGAAGAACTAAATGAGCTTTCAAAGGAAGATATAGAAGTATTAGTAATTAAAAGCAAAATGAATGCGGGATATAAAATGACGCCGCAAATCGTTAAAAAAGATGTAAGTCAAAATGAATATGCTGTCGTTAGTGAAAGGTTGGCAAGCTTACCAGGGGTAGATACGACAGTAGATTGGGAACGTGAATACCCAAATGATAAAATACTGCGCTCTATACTAGGTAGCGTTTCTAATGAAAATGAAGGATTGCCAAGAGAACAATTAGATTATTATTTAGTTCGTGATTATAATCGAAACGACCGTATTGGTAAAAGTTACATTGAAAAACAATATGAAGATGCACTACATGGAACGAAGGAACAGTCTAAAAATATTATGGATAAAGCAGGGAAGATTGTTCGAACAGAAAAAGTGACTGAAGGAAAAAGTGGAAATAACTTGATGTTAACAGTCGATATGGATTTACAGAAAAGAGTAGAGGGCAGCCTTGAAAAGAATTTACGAGCCTTTCATGCTGCAGAGCCGATGATGGATCGTGCGTTCGTAGTAATGATGAATCCGAAAAACGGTCAAATTTTATCAATGGCAGGAAAGAAAATTGTAAATAAAGATGGCGGTATGCAAATAGAAGATTATGCATTAGGAACGATGACAAGTTCTTATGAGTTAGGGTCAACTGTAAAAGGGGCTACTTTATTAACTGGATATCAAACAGAAGCGATTAAGCCGTATACACATTTCTTTGATGCGCCAATGTATTTTAAAGGAAGTTCTAAGCCGAAGAAATCGTGGAAAGAATTTGGGGATATTGATGATTTAAGAGCTTTGCAAGTGTCATCGAACGTTTATATGTTTAATACGGCTTTAAAAATGGCAGGCATTAATTATGTCCCAAACAATCCATTAGACATTAAACAAGAAACATTTAATAAAATGCGCTACTATTTTAGACAATTTGGCCTAGGTGTGTCGACTGGTATTGACCTGCCAAATGAATCAATTGGTCAAGTAGGTAGAACTGATAACATACCCGGATTTTTACTTGATTACGCGATTGGACAGTATGATACATATACGCCGCTTCAGCTTGCACAATATATTTCAACCATTGCAAATGGCGGTTACCGAATGAAACCACAAATTGTACAAGAAGTTAGAGAGCAACCGAATAGACCAGAGGATGTAGGAAAAGTCGTTCGGTCGATTGAACCAGTTGTATTAAATAGAGTGGATATGGACACTTCGTACATTAATCATGTAAAAGAAGGATTTAGAAGAGTTTTTCAAGAAGCTGACGGAACAGGTACCGGAACGTTTAAAGGTCTACCATATAAACCAGCGGGAAAAACAGGAACAGCTGAGACAGTATATGGTGGAGAAAGTGATATTGGAAGAGATGAGAACAACAACCGAAAAAAATGTTATAATTTAACTCTTGCCGGTTATGCACCATATGATGCTGATCCGGAAGTAGCTTTTTCAGTTGTTGTACCATGGGTGAATGATGATAAATCAGGAATTAATTCTGCGATTGGTAAAGAGATTTTGGATGCGTATTTTGAATTAAAAACAAATAGATCAAATGCAAATTCAATTCCAGTAGAACAACCGAACAAGGCACAGTAAAAATAGTATCACTGCATGGAAACATATTGTGCAGTGATATATTTTTTGAGTTAAAAAGCGCTTTATAAGGTGGGAATGGATATGAAAAAGGAGATTAAGAGAGGCTGGGGAAAGTACATACTATTTATATTGGTGATAGTCATAGGCTACCATTCTTTTACTTTATGTAAGGTGGAAGGGGAATCGATGCAGCCGACTTTATATGAAGAAGACTACGTATTTGTAAATAAAGCGGTAGTACGTCTTTCTAATTTACAACACGGAGAAATTGTCATTATAAAAGAAGAGGATGAATCGAAATATTATGTGAAACGTGTAATAGGGCTTCCTGGTGATGTAATTAACATAACGAACGGAAAGGTATATGTGAACGATAAAAAGCAAGAAGAACCATATACAAACAAAGATTTATTTAACAACACACAAGTGTTTTATAATTTTCAAAAGACAAAAATTCCGCCAAATAAGTTATTTGTAATGGGAGATAACCGCGAAGTAAGTAGAGATAGTCGAAATGGCTTAGGATATATTGAAGAAGATAACATAATAGGCAAGGTGGAATTTGTATATTATCCTTTTTCAAAAATGAAAATGATAGAATAAGTGGGGGATGAGCAAAACCCCACTTATTAAAGTTTCACTTTATTTTCTTTAAAAAACCTTTTGGATTAAATGATATGAAAAATTTATGTTTAGACTCGTCGATTATGAAGTTATTATTTTTAGTTAAAAACTCATCCACAGCTTCCATCGGGCCAGGACCCCAATCGGGAAGAAGCGGATTTCCATTAATGGAGGTATCTTCTACAATCATATAACTGCCAGTAGTGACGATAGATTTATATAGTAATAGTTCTTTGGAAACATGTTCTTTACTATGATCAGAATCTAAAATAACTAAAACCACATCATCAGGTTTGCGCATGCTTACAATTGTTTGGATGGCCTGCACAGAAACAGAAGATGCTGTTAAATACGTAATCCGATTATGTGATGGCCGATTTGGCTGCGGAGTTATATCGATAGTAAGTACGTGACCTTTTCCAATTAAATCTAACATAGAAGCTAAATACAGTGCACTACCACCGTGAAAAGTCCCGCATTCAATAATTAAATCGGGCTTTAATTCATAAATAATTTCTTGATACAAAAAGAGATCAGAGGGAAGTTTACAGATTGGAACCCCGAACCAGTGTGTATCGTTTAACCACACGAGGCTGTTGTAATATTGGTTTAGAAATTCATTGCTTATATTATCGATTTTAAATTCTCCTTTCTAAAAAGGATTCTCTCGTTTGACGTAAAGTGTTTACGCATGAAAGTTGTACTATATATTATGTAGTAAGGAATTGTAAGGCGAGTGTTTTTACTTGAAAATAAGCCAAATAACTCATGTGGAAAATGAAAGGAAATGATCGTATGTACAAATACACAATTTGTTTTATTAGAAAAAGCGATAAAATACTGCTATTAAATAGAAATAAAAAGCCGAATATGGGGATGTGGAATGGTGTTGGAGGAAAAATAGAAGAGAATGAAACGCCATACGAAGGAATAATTAGAGAAACGTTTGAGGAAACGGGTATAGAACTTTCAAGTGTAACGTATAAAGGGACTGTTGTTTTTAAAGGTAAAGATGAGCCCCAGGCTAGTGAAGGAATGTATGTGTTCGTTGCTGATTTTCCAGATGGAATGCAAATGAATACACCATTACGTACGGCTGAAGGATTATTAGAATGGAAAGAAATTGATTGGATATTAGATGGTGATAATAGAGGTGTAGTTAGCAACTTACCAAAATACTTACCGACAGTAATAACAGAAGAAAATAAGTTAAAACATATATTCACGTACGATAACCGGAATATTATTAATTACACAACTGCATGTTTGACAGAAGATGATGCGAACATGCGATATGAAAAACAACTCATTTCTCAATAGAAGAGGATAGTGAAAAATCACGTTTTGTTCTCATTATATATACGAAGTGATTATATGTTTCAGAAATACAATTTATTGGTCAGAATTGTAATATGTATGATATAACTTTTCTTATGGTGAAAGCGTAGAGAACATACGTAAACGGAACAAAAAAGAGGTGGCTTTGCCGCCCCCTTTTTGTTAGCTGTGAATCGCCTTAATCATAAATCGATGTTGCTTCACATCAAAATATCCTTTTTGCAAGATGATTTCATGTATACGATATAGTTCCTTATAATACCTTTCGACAGTAAAATCAGGAATTTGCCACGGAATCGCTTTTAAATAATAGACAATAGCGCCAATATCATAAAAGCGTTGGAAAGGGAATTCTTCTTTTGCATCTAAGATAGTAAATCCATTTTCCTCTAACTCACTACATGCTGCTTCAAGTGACCAACTTGCAAATTCGTTATTTAGCGGTGCGTTAAATTGCTCATTAAGTTCCACACAATCGAGACCACCAACTTGTTGTGTAAGGAAAACGCCATGTGGAGAAAGAATTCGTTTTACCTCAGAGGCAGCATAGGATTCATGTTGATTTATAATGAAATCAAACTGCCCATCTTGAAATGGTAATACAGTATCATTAATCACTTTGACGACTGTAACTCCTAAAGGCTCTAATTTCTTCCGAGCAATTGGCACATTTGGAGCATAACCCTCAGTAGCATAAATAGTTGACGGGAACGGTTGTAACATAGATAAAAACTCTCCGCCGCCAGTACCCATATCGAGCATTGACTTTGCACGTTGCATAAGCAGGAAAGCAATGCTGCCGTACGACCATGATAAAGGCTCGCTCTTCATTCGGCCCGTTTCTGAAATGAAAGAAAAATCCCAACCGCTAAAATGTGTATTTGCACTTTCTAATAAAGTTAAAAATAATGGATCACGTTTCATAATTATGTCCTCCTATTTTTCAATGAATGATATGATGAGAAAGGAGAACGGAGAACGGGAGGACCTCTCATGAAAGAGAAGCGGTTTTACGTTTCGTGTTCGAATAGATTCATATAAATTTGCTCCTTGTGAGAATGGTTATTTATATATTCGGGATAATCGAGTGGGAATCCTTTGAGGGTATAAAAGAAGGCAGTTGTTTAATGAAAAAATAAATTGAGTTATCTAATTTTATAGTGTAATTGTTCATCCATACGCATAAAAAAATTATTCTCTCCATAAAATAGTAAAATTATATTGGAGGTTGAATTATGAAAAATTTAGTGTATTTTCAATAACATTGATGACTTTTGGAATGTTATTATTTGGATTAAATAGGATAATAGATAGCTATTCTGAGCCTATTATCCTATTAGGTATATTTTTTTAATTGGAGTGGTTCTGAGTATTATAGCGATTGCTAGACGTGAAGATGGAAGATTAAAATTCATATCACTTATCTCTTTCTTTGTTCTCCTGTTTTTCATTACTTGGTTTGAGTCGTTTCAGGTACTACGAATTATTACTTGGCTAAAAATATCTATTAAAATTTAAATTGTTGGTAAAAATGGGAAAACTTAAATTTAGGTTTCTTTTATTATATTCGATTATCAATATTAAAACTTATTAGAGCCATTAATAAAAGAAATAGATATATAAACCGAGTGTAAAAATATTTTAATTCTTTGAAAACATTCAGCGATTTAGTATTCTTTATATATGGAATATTTTGTTTATGCGAAAAGAGGGCAAGGTGCTATATGAAAAGAATGAAAAATGTAATGTTACTATTGTTATGTTTCTTATGTTTAAGTGGGTGTAATTATAAAGATGACGATCAGGTGAAAAAATATGTGAAAAAAAAGCACGGAATTGATGTGATTGTAACACATTGGGGTGCTATAAACGAAGGGAATATGGGGCATACATATCATACTGTTCAAGCAAAAAATAACAAAAATATTCAATTTAGAGTAGAGGTAGATGGCTTCTTATATTCAAGAATAAAAGGTGATGAATATCAATACGGAAAAAACATATGAGGAATATAAGAAATTTAAACCAATGCTAGAAGAAATTAAAAATTAGGTTACGTGGAACCTGAAAATAAAAATGTTTTTCAATATATAGTGGATGATGATATAGAGGAGAAACCAACGGATACGTTATTATTAACTTTAAAAACGAGTGACAAGATTGATTACAGTCAATTTGAATCAAAAGAATTAGATCGTTTATATGCTCTAATCCAATTCATTCAGAAGAGTAATAGAAAGATAACAACACTTGAAATTGAGGATTATAATGGTGAATCTATAGGCTTGCCTTTTCAAAATGTGCAAAAAGCTATAACGAAAGAAGAACTGCTTTTAACAATGAAAAACACAGTAAGCGGTTATTGGACATATTTGGTTCAAACTGAAACAAAAGTAGGCGTAAGGTTAAATGAAATTCAAAATGATCGTTTTGAAATTGAGGATATTACTTGTCCACACCCGAAAGACGGCAATTGTCTAGAGTATGAATTGACATTAGTTTTCAATGACAGTGAGATAAAATATAGAAATGATCCATATGTAATAGATGATTTGAGAAAGGTAGTCACTATTCTTAAAGAAGAACTATATAATAAGGAATTTAACATATATTTAAGGAACAAGGATGGAACAAGTTATTCACTCTGGCTATCATCCGAAAAAATTAAGGAAAGTAATAACATAGAAGAGCTAGTAAAATAATGATATAAAGAAGAAATTTAAAGTGCTTTTTACGTTTGTTATTTCTGTATTCAAAAGGAAAACCGCTTATACTTCATTTTTGAAGCATAAGCGGCTTTGTTTAAAATATTTAAAAACAAAAATCTTTTGGTAAATTACCATTTTTAATAACTGTTCTTAACCCATGTTTTATAATCCAAGGATTAATAGGATGCTGTTTATCACGTAATTGCTGTAACCACTGAAAAACGAGTTCTTTATCTTCTTTCGTAATATCGTTAATATGATTGGCTACAGATTTTTGAACATATTTAGAAGGGTCATTCATTAATGGTTCAAGAAGTTGTAAATTGTACTGAAAATCACCTTTTAGAGCTCCTATTTTTTTAGCCCAAGGAAGCCTTGGTCTTGTACCTTCAGAAACTAATCTCCTAATGTGGCTGTTTTCGTCATGAATCCACTGTTGTAATATGTTTAGTGTATCTTCATGGTATGTTTCAAGAAAGGGCCGAATGGCATATTCAGCAGTATTCCTTTTCGTTATTTCATACATTGCATTAAACGAGATTTTAAAATCGTTAAGCCCATATTTTTCAACGTATTTTGCAACAGGCATGTACATATATCCATTTGTAAATGTGCCTACTTCTGTTGTATTTTCTGGTCCTAATGTTTTCAGTAATATATGTATTGCGGCATTAAAATCTTTTTGTAAAGCATTGTGTAATTCATCTGCAATTACTTCAATACGCTGTTTTAACTCTAAATTTTCAACTTTACAAGCTACAGAATCTACAAAGATGCTTTTAGAGAAACAAGGATCGTGTTTACAAATAGAATCAGCTATTTTTTCTGCTAATTCTTCATTAAATAAAAATTTTAACGGAACATATTTACCCATTTTTTCACCTCGGTGGTCAAATGAAAACAATTTTTATTTTTTAATCGACAATCCATAAACCAAAGTCTCACTCGGAGTCGTAATACTAAAACCTGTCGTCTTATAATCAAGCTTCACTGTATCACCAGTGTAGTCTTTCGTAAATGAATCCATTTGTACGATAAGCTCCGCATCTTCATATACAACATCATCTGCGTTAAATGTATCCCAAATTAAATCGACATCAACGAAAATACTACAGGAGTTTGTCATTGTTCCTCTAATGCGAATGATCTTTTTGTCTTCACGTTCTAATCTATGTATAGCTGCTTTTGCTTCATCAGTAATGCGAATGTTCATTGTATCCCAACCTTTTATTTATATTTCTTCTATTATGGCAAAAACAGGAGCAATAGGGAAGGAAAGAGGTTTGCAACAAAAAACGAGCAAACAAATTTGTTTGCTCGTTTCACTTTATTTTAGTTCACATTTATCAAGTGGAATCACTTTTGTTTTTTTCGTAAATTTATATCCTAACCATAGTACTAAGAAGAGTGGTAAACCGATGTAAGAAACGAGTACGCCATTCCAATCGATTGATTCACCCATAAATGCGCCGTAGTTTTGTCCTAAAATTACGATGATACAAAGTGTAAATGCGAAGATTGGACCAAATGGGAACCATTTTGCTCTATATGGTAAGTCATTTAAATCTTTTCCTTGTGCGATATACGCTTTACGGAAACGGTAATGACTAATTGCAATGCCGACCCAAGCGATAAAGCCAGACATTCCTGATGCATTTAATAACCAAATGTATACAACACCGTCACCGAATAAAGAAGCAATGAAAGCGATACTACCGACAATTGATGTTACGATTAATGCGTTAACAGGTACACCGCGGCTATCTAATTTACCAAGAAACTTTGGTGCTTTTCCTTGGCGAGCTAAATCCCAAAGCATACGAGTTGATGCATACATACCAGAGTTACCAGCAGATAGTACTGCCGTTAAAATAACAGCGTTCATAACAGAAGCAGCAAAGGCAACGCCCGCTTTTTCAAAAATAAGTGTAAACGGACTTACTGTAACATCACTTGCAGCAAGGCTTTCAGTTGTATAAGGAATTAATAAACCGATAACGAGAATTGCAAGGATATAGAATAAAAGAATACGCCAAAAGATTGAACGAATCGCTTTCGGAATATTACGCTCTGGATCAGAAGTTTCACCAGCAGCTACTCCTAATAGTTCAGTACCTTGGAATGAGAAACCAGCTGCCATAAACACACCGATAATTGCCATGATACCGCCGTTAAATGGTGCATCTGCAACAGTGAAGTTTTTAAATCCAACCGTTTCACCGCCCATAATTCCAAAAATCATCATGAAACCAACAATTAAAAAGATAATAATCGTAACTACTTTAATAAGTGCGAACCAATATTCAGATTCACCAAACCCTTTAACAGATAAATAGTTTAAAAGGAAAATAATAGCTAAACATAATCCGCTCCAAATAAGAGAAGGGGTATCTGGGAACCAAAATTTCATAATTAATGTTACGGCTGCAAGTTCAGCAGCAATCGTAATTGCCCAGTTATACCAATAGTTCCATCCAAGTGCAAAGCCAAGTGATGGATCAACAAATTTTGTTGCATACGTACTAAAAGATCCAGTAACAGGCATGTAAGCTGCAAGTTCAGCTAAGCTTGTCATTAAAAAATAAACCATAATTCCAATTGCGGCGTATGCAATTAATGCGCCACCAGGTCCAGCTGTATGGATGACACCACCACTGGCAAGAAATAGTCCGGTACCAATTGTACCACCGAGAGAAATCATCGTAAGGTGACGAGATTTTAATCCGCGTTTTAATTCACCTTGTCCTTGTGTAGTTTGCGTTTTAGAGGTAGATTGATTTGTTGCGCTATTCATGTTCAACACTCCTTTTCTTGTAGGTTAGGAAGGAGCGGGGGAGAAAAATACAAAAAACCGCCAAAGGAATTTGGCGGAACGTTTCACAAATAACCACCCCATCATACCCTTCCGTTAAGATAGCACCCCACGTTTACACGGTAATTTTGTAAACGTGACAGTTCTGTTCCTTTCGGAGACAGCCCCAGCTCATATTTCCAGAGAAGAAATATAAACTTCGGCAACTTTTCCTTTCAAACGGAGTCAGCTGACATTCTCTGTGTCTCGTCCGTTTTACTATTAAAAGTCGCAACCTCTACCTCATCGGATTGATGAGGATTTATATATTGCTAAGATTTTTAATATATGGCAATTGTAATGACTTTCTGAATATATTGCAAGATATTTTGTTAGGAAAAGTCAAAAAATATCGGTTATTGTATAGGAAACGCTTGCAAAACTCCACCCGAACCTACTATTATGTAGCAATAAGCAAAGAAAAAATTGTTATACAAATGTTTCGCAAAAAATATTGAAAAACCCTCTAAATTAAAAGAAAATTCAGAAAAATATAATTCGACATTCATAATAAAGTCATATTATTTGTTATAATTAGGGTAACGTTTAAGCAAAAAGGGGAAATCAAAATGAAATTAGAAACAGAAAGGCTCTATATAGTGCCGTGTACAGAAGAGAGGATTCAAGTCGCTAACGAGCAAGGATATAATAGCGGTCCGCATATTGTAGGGCATGTAAAGAATGTAAAAAAAGATGCAACTTTATTACCATGGGGGGCGTGGTATGTTCTTCGAAAAGAAGACGATAGCGTTTTAGGTGATATTGGGTTTAAAGGGAAACCAAACGAGGATCAAACAGTAGAAATTGGCTATGGATTCATTGAGAAATATTGGAATCAGGGCTATGCAACAGAAGCTGTAAAAGAACTAATCGATTGGGCTTTCAAAACAGGTGAGGTAGAAACAATAATTGCAGAGACACTTCTAGATAATTATAGTTCGATGCGTGTTTTAGAAAAGTTACATATGAAGAGAGTAAATGCTACAGAAATGATGATTAATTGGAAAATAGAAAAATAAAAAATACCGCTCTAAATTGAGCGGTATTTTTTATAGTTATGGTAGCATTTGCTTCTGATCATTCGGATACTCAGCCGTTGACGTATTAGGACGATTGGAATGATTACGAACAGCAATGAAAATAGAAATAATAACGACAAGACCAACTGCAACGTAAGAAAGTGAAATAATAGTTGGATCCACTTTAAATGTAGTAAGCAGTGTACGAATGTTTGTAAAGATAATAAGACCACCAACTAATACGCCAAGTAAATGAGAAGGAACGATGCGAACTAGCCATGCCGCGATTGGTGCCGCTACGATACCACCGAGCATGAGAGAAAATACCCAAACCCAGCTTACTTGTTCCCAGCCAAGTGAGATGAAGAAGCCGATTGTTGCAGCGAGTGAAACAGGAAATTCACTCGTATCTACAGATCCAATAACTTTTCTAGCTTCATTTCCTCTTGCTAGAAGAACAGGTGTCGTAATCGGCCCCCAACCACCGCCACCAGTTGAATCAACGAATCCAGCGAATAAACCAAGCGGCACAAGTTGTTTTGCAGACATACGCTTATTTGAAGTGACAATTTGTTTTTGAATGATGAATCGTAATAAAATATAAACCCCTAAAGTAAATAAAAATACGGAAATGTACGGTTTGATTACATCTCCAGGCAAATTACTTAAAAAACATGCCCCAACAAATGCGCCGATTGCCCCAGGTAATGTAAGCCTGGAAACTGTATATTTATCAACGTTTCCAAATTTGATATGAGATGCGCCAGAAGCTGCAGTTGTAACGACTTCAGCTAAATGAACCGATGCGGAAGCTACAGCCGGTGCAATACCAAACATTAATAATAGTGAAGTAGACGTTACCCCATACGCCATTCCGAGTGCTCCATCGATCAGTTGAGCGAAAAATCCAATAATAGCAAAGACAATTAATTTCTGCATAAATAATCCCCCTGTAATAATAAATGAAAAAGACACTTTTCCCGTATGAGAAAAGTGCCTTTGGTTTTTCCAATCAGCAATAATTAAATTTGTTTCATTATAATACATATTAATCGTATAAATCAACTAGGTTTTAAAGTTTTTGAATTGAATGAAAGAAAAATAAAATATACAATAAAAGGATGGAGAGAAAGGGGAGAAAGACATGTTACGATTTGATCATCTTGTTCACGCAGTTCATGGTACACCGGAGGAAGCGGCAAAACAAATGCAGGAACTTGGATTTCATACTGTATTAGGCGGAGAGCATACGAATTGGGGTACTTGGAATAGTTTAAGTTATTTTGATTTATCATATATAGAATTTTTAGCAGTTCAATATGAAGAAAAAGCGAAAGAAGCAGAAAATCCATTAGTACAAGAAACAGTGGTGAAACTACAAAATGGAGAAGGAATGCTACAAATCGCGATCCGAACAGATGCAATTGAGGAGCTAGCAGTTAACTTTAATAAGTACGGCTTACATACGATAGGGCCATTTGAAGGGAAACGCATGAGAAAAGATGGCCGACTTTTAGAATGGAAAATGTTATTCGTTAAGCAAGAAGAGAACGGACCGAAATTACCTTTCTTTATACAGTGGAATGAAACGGACGAAGAAAGAAGAAACGATTTACGTAACAGTGGGATGATCACTGAACATAAAAACAAAGTGCAACAAATTGAAACGATTCATTACGCAGTAAAAAACGTTCGAGAAACAGTACGGAAATGGAAAAAAGTAATGGGACTATCTACAAGCTCAGTTGTGAAAAATGAAAAATGGAATGCTGAGTGTCAAAGTGTAGTATTTGGAGATGTTCATGTGCAGTTTTGTGAACCGAGTGGAGAAGGGCTAGTACTAGAACATTTGAATAAGAATGGCGAATATCCATTTGCAGTAGAGTTTAAAGGTGGAAATAAACGAGAGCATGAAGTGCTAGGTAGTTTGTACATATATTAATAGAGGTGAACGTTGTGAAAGAAATGCTTAGGGAGATAGAGAGAATACTAGAATGGCCTCGTATGTTAAAAGCGACTGTTATTTCAAAAGGCTTTTCATTCGATGAGAAATATAAAATTGAATTAGAGAGTGGGGCCTCGTATTTTATTAAAGTATGCGATTCATCATATTTTGAACGGAAGCAGGAAGAATATGAATATATGCAGCAGCTAGATTCTTTACATATTCCTATGCCAAAATTAATTCATTTTATTAGTCTTACTAAATTCAATAAATGTGTACAAGTTTTTGAATGGATTGATGGATTAGATGGTGAAGATATATTAAGAACGTTGTCTACAGAAGAGCAGTATAGGGCTGGAAAAAAGGCTGGAGAAGTACTAAAAAAGATTCATTTAGTTGAAAAAGAAGATAAAAGTAATTCATGGGAAATCTCTATATGGAGTAAATATGAGAGATACTTAGAAGCGTTGAAAGAATATGAAGTAGACTTTTTTCGTTTAAATACAGTGATAGATTTTGTAGGAAATCATAAAGATTTATTAAAAAATCGTCCCATCGTATTTTTACATGACGATTTTCATCCGGCTAATATAATGATTGACCAAAATGAGTTTCGGGCTGTCATTGATTTTGCTAGATTCGATATTGGTGATCCTATTCATGATTTTTATAAAGTAGCACTATTTACAACGAATATAAGCAAACCATTTGCGGTTGGACAAGTTCACGGTTATTGCGGAGGAGAACCTGATCTACATTTTTGGAAACTGTACTCATTATATGCAGCAATGATATTCCCGGCTGATATCGTATGGACAAACCGAAGCACACCATATTTATTAGATGATATGAAGGAAAGATTAAATGGAATTTTAGAAGATCATAATGATTTTTCATCCTATATTCCAAAATGGTATCAATCAAGCGAATTTAATAAATAAAGGAGTAATTTATATGGATAAAATAGCAGTAATTTCAGATATTCACGGTAATATTCAAGCATTAGAATCCGTGTTGAATGATATTAAATTAAGAGGAATCGAGCGCATTATTTGCCTTGGAGATTTAGTAGGAAAAGGACCTCATTCCAGTGAAGCAATTGAAATCATTCGTAAAGAATGTGAAGTAGTCGTAATGGGAAACTGGGATGATTTTATTACAAAGCCGACTGAATTTGAAGCATTAAAATGGCATCAAAAACAATTATCGGAAGAACAAAATGATTATTTAAGAAGTTTACCATTTTCAATCGAATTTTTTATGAGTGGAAAACTCATTCGTATGTTTCACGCTTCACCGAGAAGTTTATATGAAAGAATTCAACCACACGCTTCAAGAGAAGAACGTATTAGTATGTTCGAAAATAGTGATCTGACAGAAAATATAGAAGGAGAAAGAAAACCAGATGTCGTTTGTTACGGCGATGTTCACCAAGCGTTCGTTCAAAATTTCAGAGGGAAAACGTTATGTAATGCCGGTAGCGTAGGAAACCCACTTGAAATAACGCAAGCTTCCTATTTAATATTTGAAGGAACATATAATGAAAAAGAAGCGGCGAGCTTTTCTATTCAACTTGTACGAGTACCGTATGATATTGAATTAGCTATCAGATTAGCAGAAGAACTCGAAATGCCAGAAATTGAAGAGTATAAGCAAGAGTTACGGACGGCCTTATATCGGGGGTTTAAGGGGAAGTAAGCTAATAATATATCAACGATTTTTCAAATATATCTATCATAACTTAAAATATATCAACGATTTTTTCGATATATCAACGATTCGACAAAGGATATCGATTTACCGACAAATAGTGACATGAATTGTTACTTATAATTATATTATGTAAACTAATTATAAAGGGAGATATCATGAACCGAAAACAACGAATCAAAGAAATTGCAGATCATATTGTAAAGCTAAACTTAACCTATCCAACAAGAGTTGGAGTAAGTGGTATTACAGCATCAGGAAAAACAACATTTGCAAACGAACTAGCGGAAGAAATAAAAAAACGAGGACTACCAGTAACACGCGCCAGCATTGATGATTTTCATAATCCAAGAGTGATTCGCTATGCAAAAGGAAAAGAATCTGCAAGAGGGTATTATGAAGATGCACACGATTATACAGCTTTCAAAGAAAGATTATTAATGCCTTTAGGACCTAACGGGAATTTACAGTATGAAACGATTTCTCATAACTTAATAACGGATATGTCTGTACATAATGAGCCGCTATTGGCCACGCAAAATATGATATTAATAGTAGATGGAACGTTTCTATTGAAAAAAGACGTTGCGTATTTATTTGATTACAAAATCTTTGTAGATACAAATTTTGAGATTGCGAGAAAACGTGGTGCTAAGCGGGAAACTGAAGCTTTTGGAAGTTATGAAGAAGCAGAGAAGATGTTTTTGAACAGATATCATGCGGCCTGTAAGTTGTATATAGATGAGCATAATCCGAAAGAACTTGCAGATGTTTTATTTGAAAATAGTAAATTTGATGATCCAGTAGTTCTATTTAAAAGACATTAATACAGTTTATATAGGGGGAATGAACATTTGTTTAGATGGTTTCAAAAAAATAATAAAGTGAATGAAGAGAAGGATGGACAATATTTAGAAATTAAAAATGAACAGATAAATGAACAGTTAAAACAAAAAATAATGGAACTAGAGAGTATAAGTGAAGACATTTGCAGTAAGTATCAAAAAATATATGAAGAACGTTTTGCGCAAAATGGTAAATTAAATTTGAAGCTGTCAATTAAAAGAGATATAGACGGTGATGAATTAGAAGAACTAACATCTAAGAATTGTTTAGAGTATGAATATAGATCAGAAATTAATTTTGAATATGATGCTTCAAAATCATGGGAAGTCTGTACTATTTCGCTTTGGTATTATTACCAAGGATATCGAAAAAGTAGTAGCATAGGAACACTTTATAGCGGAACGATTAATGAATTAGAAGAAGAAGTTAAAGCAACATTGGAAGAACTGTTACATAGTGAAGATAATTAATGATTCCATTTTATATTGCGTTAAGAATGGGTTTAATTTTATGATACTAATAGGGAATAATTTAGGAAGAGAAATTTAAAGGGGATAAAAAAATGACAGAAGTACTAGAACTAAAAGAAGAACTACTACAAATTAAAAATAATAATTATGCTGTACCAGAAGACGTAGATGCATATCCGTATGCGCAGTGGATGCTAGATTATATCGGATCACCAGATGCTGAATTACGTGATGATTTAATTTATAGTACGCTTCATACATGGATTACAAATGATGTGTTTAGACAAAAAGAATTACGAGGGTTAATGCTACAAGCAATTAGTCCTGATTATTTATTTTATAAAATTGGTGAAAAGGGAACAGACTCTGTATTTAAACGTGCATTCTCCGTATTAATTCCACCACTTATTTTATCTGTTCATGAAAGAGAACCGTTGTTATCGGAAGAACAATTGTACAGTGTGGCAGAACAAGTGTTGGAATATGTATATTTAGAAGAAGATGTAAGGGGCTACGTAGAAGGAAAAGGCTGGGCACACTCTACTGCACATGCAGCAGATGCGCTTGATGCTTTAGCGCGTACAATCCAAAATCGTGAGTTCTCATATGCAATACTAGCTGCCGTTCGTCAGAAGGTACGCTTACATGACTATGTATACATTCACTTTGAGGATGAGAGATTAGTAGCACCAATTATGTCGTTACGTAACCAAAATCTTTTAACTGAAGAAGAGTGGAGCAACTGGTTACATAGTATAGCAATTGTTGAAGACATCCCGCATCCTCAATATGATATTTTAGTACAAAATATTAGAGCTTTCTTAAGAAGTTTATATTTTAGAGTTTTAGAGACAGAGGGTAGCACAGCCTTTACAGATGATATATTGGAGACTTTGAAAGGGTTGCGTAGGTATTAAAAATACGTTTTTCTAAGAGAAAAGTACATAAAACCACTACCTCCCAACCATACTAATAAAATGTGTTGGAGGTGAGTTTAATGGACAAAGAAGACTTTGAAAAAGTATATAATGATTATTTACATCAAGGAGAAGAGCAAGCTCAATTTGAAGTAGGCCATGAAGTCAATACAGGAGCAGAACAAATTGTTGCTGTTCGTAAAAATGATGATGGAGATTTAATAGCGTTTAAAACAAGTAGCGGGAGAGAGTTAGATTATATGACTGCTCTTAATGAAGCAAAATCAGGGAAGTTAGCTCATGTGGACGTATTTCATAAGTATGGCAGAGATATTATACGTAGTGAACCGGATGGAATAAAAGAAAATAACTTAGATAATTTACCTTCATTTTAAACGGGTAAACCTCAAGAAGAGAATGTTCATTACGATATTCTCTTCTTTGTTTTGCGAAGTTTTCCTAGCAAATAGACGATTCATTTTTAAAGTGAGATCATACTTTTAAAGAGTGCTCTAAATTTCTCCTTATCTTCTGCTGTAAATGGTTTCGGTCCTTTTGTACGTTTACCACTTTTTCGAACCATTGCACTTAAATATCGTGTTTGTAACAATTGTTCAATGTTATCATTCGTATACTTATAGCCTTTATGGTGTAGAACGATACAGCCTTTTGCTAAAGCGAGCGAAGCAAGACCGTAATCTTGTGTTACGATTAAATCTTCTTTTTTTGCTAACTGCATAATTCGGTAATCAGCAGCATCTGCTCCGGAATCAACATATATTGTTTCCACACCTTTTGGTTGTTCCGCATTAGAATAATGAGAAAAGCTAGTAACGAGGGTTACAGGGATTTCTGCATTCGTAGCTTCAAAAATAATTACATCTTTTACAGGACAAGCATCTGCATCAACGTAAATTTTCATTTTTATCACTCCTATAACTAGGTTCGTGTTGATAATAATGGTAGATTTTTCTTTTGTCAAACGAGAAAGCTTTATCTCACGTTATTTTTCACAAACCAAAATAGCCTCCCGCAAACGAGAAATACCTTCCTCAATTTGATTAATATTCACTTTTCCATAAGATAAACGTATATAACCATCTTTTGCGCCGAAAATACTACCTGGCATAAAAGCAATTTCTTGTTTTAAACTTTGCATAATAAGTTGCTTTTCGTTTATCGGTTCTTTTAATTTTCCCCATATGTATATTCCACCGGTCGGATTTGAAAAAGAGATTTTATCATGAAGTTGCTCGTTTAGAGCGTGGACGATAACGTCTCTTTTTTCTGCTAGTTGTTTTCGTAACGGTACGATATGCGACTGAAATGGTACAGTTTCAAAAAATTGTTGCATAAGCCACTGCGGGAAAATACTCATTCCTAATTCCATTTGGTGCCTTGCGTCGGATAACCTTTCTACTACAGACTGCGGGGCAACGAGCCAACCAACTCGTAAGCCTGGTGCAATCATTTTTGATAAAGAATGTACATAAATGACAGTTCCATTTTCATCAATTGATTTCAAAGTAGGGCAAGGTTGTTTCTTTTCTAGCGTAAGTAAACTAGACGGATCATCTTCCACAATCGCAATTCGTAAGTCTGCACAAAGTGATAATAGTTTTTTTCTACGGTTTGGATGAAGCATCGTCCCCGTAGGGTTTTGGAAATTTGGATTTAAAAAAATCATTTTAATGCGGTGCTTTCTATATAACTCCTGTACATCATCTGGGTTAATGCCGTGTTCATCAACAGGTAATGGGAAAATACGAATACCTGCTGATTGGAATAGAGGCAGGGAATAACAGTGTGAAGGACTTTCGAAAGCAACAGCATCACCTGGATTTAATAAACATTGCACGATAAGGTGAAGTGCTTGCTGTGCGCCAGATGTAATCATAATGGATTGTTCAGTCGCCTCAACTTTTAAATATTCCTTCATATATTTTACGACCGCTTGTCTTAGCGAGAGATAGCCTTGCGGATGATCGTAACTTAATGAATGCGTTAACGGTTGTTCACGTAAAATCGCTTGTAGTTGATCGTGGGGATAAAGATTACAACCGAGCTCTCCGTTTGCAAAATCAATAATATTTTCATTTTGTTGTACTTCTGCCCGAATATGGCGGAGTAGTGGTAAGTTTGGTAAAAAAGTACCACCTTCTACGAAATTTCTCCAGTTGGGTGTTAATGTTGGAGAAACACCCCACATATGTGTACTCACGCGTGTTCCTTTACCAGTCGTACTCTCTACAATTCCCATAGCACGTAGTTCATTATAAGCAGTCGTTACTGTACTTCTGTTTACATTTAACTGCGTAGCTAATTTCCGTTCTGAAGGGAGGAAGCTTCCTGGAGGAAGTTCTCCATATGTAATACGTTTTTCAATAAAGTCAACAACTTGCTGATAAATAGGGATTTTACTGTCACTATCTAGTTTCCATTCCATAAAAAACGCCTCCGTATCTCTTATATACATCAAGTATAGCAAATTGGCTGGGTAAAAAAACAGCCAATTGGACGGTGTTATATCCAGCCAATTTTACTATGCTAAATAGGGAAGGGGAGATTCGGATGAAACGATGGCAAATGGAATGGCTCCTAGTATCAGTTGCATTAGTATGGGGAGCAAATTATACAATAGGAAAGTATGGAGTGGCATATATGTCATCCATTCAATTTAATAGTTTACGATTTTTAGTAGCATCACCGGTATTATTACTTATTACATTTTTAATGGAACGCTCATTACGTATTGAAAGAAAAGATTGGTTACGATTAGTAGCAGTCGGTATCGTTGGTACGACAATGTATCAAACGATGTTTATGCTATCTGTGAAATATACTTCAGCAACGAACGCCTCATTATTAATTGCGATGTCACCTATTTTTACAGGGATATTAGCAGTATTGCACAAACAAGAACGTTTTTCGATGAAAGTACAAATTGGTTCAATAGTAGCGTTTATTGGTGCAGCATTCGTTTTATTAACAGGACATACAGGAGGAACTACTTACGAATATGCGTGGCTCGGAAACATAATTGGATTAGTCGCAGCGATTGCGTGGGGATGGTATCCAATATTAGCGCAACCTCTTATTACAAAATACTCCGCAATGAGAGTCACATCTTGGTCTACTTTAATTGGAATTGTACCTCTCGTTGTATATTGTTTATTCAACGTAAACACATTAACGTGGCCAGTAGACATGCCAAGTTGGGGGGCACTAGCATATTCAATCGTCTTCGCGACAATCTTCGGACTTGCGATGTGGTATGTCGGTATTAGTCAAATAGGCTCAACGAAAGTAATGGTATATATGTATCTTGTACCGTTGTTCGCAGTTATTTTTGCGGCAGTAACAATAGGGGAGCAAATCAATATGATGCAACTGGTTGGCGGACTTATTATCTTTGTGGGTCTATATGTTGTAAAAAAAGGTGGAATCAAAAAGCCAGCTCTCAATTTGAAAAAAGTAAGTTAACAGTAAAAATGATCTCTTTCATATAGAAGGAGATCATTTTTTGTTTCGTAATAAAAGCGCTTGTTCAACAGCCCATTTTTGATGATCATGAAGTAAATATTCTATAGCATGTAATGGAGACATCCACCGCAAAACATGATCTTCCTCACAGTTTTCAGTTTGTGTCTGCACCATGTTCGCAATATAAAAAAATCCATCGTTTAAATAATATGTATCTTCTTTTTCCGCATAAAAATATCGCATTGCATTACCGATATATTGATTAATTTCAATTGCCCATCCTAATTCCTCTAGTAGTTCACGATGTAAGCATTCATCTTTTGTTTCGGTACCTTCCATACCGCCACCAGGTAAAAAATAACGGTCTCCTTTTTGGATAATAGCAATGTTTGAAGAAGTTGAGTTAAAAATAATTGCATAACAACTAGGCCGTAATACATATTGCTCAGTAGGCTTTTTATAACCAAAAATAAGTTTAGATATCATAAGACACGTCACCTCTCTATAAAATACACAAAAGGAATAATAAGGTAAAAATAGAATTGTATAAGTATAATCTTACGAGATTGGAGTGATAACAAAATGATAAATCGAAAGTGTTCGCGCTGTAAAGAAATTACAGGTACATTGCACGGTGGTAAAAAAATTAAGGAAGAATTTCTATGTGAGGACTGTTTGCAAAAAGGAATTGCGAGTGGGGAAATCGAATTATCACAAGTGGAAGAAAAACAAACTTCATATCTTTCTATAAAAATATTAAAAATAATGAGTGTGATTTATTTAATAGGATCAATTTTAATGGCTTTTTCAACTGGTCCATTTATACATAATCTTGGGTTTGATGAAATATCTATTTCGGGATCGGAATTAGGTTTAATAAGTATTGTTATGTTAGGTTCTATATTTCAGTCAGTTCTTGTATTTTGCGGGATATGGGTATTTATCCTTTTAGTAGAAACAGTCATTAAAATTTATGAAAAAATGAAGTGAGTGAGAGGGAGAAACATATGCGAGTAAGAAACATCCAAGGGGAAGATTATGTAAAGATTCATTCTGTTTTAAATGATTGGTGGGGCGGGAGAGACATGGCTGCCATGTTGCCAAAATTGTTTTTCGTTCACTTTCAAGAAACGAGTTTTATCATTGAAGAAGATGGCGAAACGTTAGGTTTCTTATGCGGATTCTTTTCGCAAACGCATAAAGAGGAAGCGTACGTTCATTTTATCGGGGTAAATCCGAAGTATAGAAGAAGAGGCATTGCATCGACATTGTATTCGTATTTCTTTGATGTCGCACGTGCAAATAATTGTAAAGTTGTAAAAGCAATTACGTCACCAGTTAATAAAAAATCGATACAGTTTCATCAAGAAATCGGTTTTCGAATTGAGGCTGGGGATGATGAGATAGAGGGTGTATCGGTACATACAAATTATGATGGGAACGGCGGTAGTAGAGTTTTATTTTTGAAACATGTGTAAAAGTAGGCTAGCGAAAAGTTAGCCTTTTTGTTGTGAGGAGCTAGAAATATGGAGAGTAAACAAAGTAGAAATGAATACTTACAACGCATTTATAAAGTGCAAGATTATATAGAATCAAACATGAATGATTCACTTTCAATTGAAGAGTTAGCGGATGTAGCAGGATTTTCAAAGTTTCATTTTCATCGGATTTTTAAGGGGATAGTAAACGAGTCATTATCACGGTATGTAAACCGATTGAAGTTAGAAAGGGCAACACATCTACTTACATATCGGACAGATATGACGATTACAGATATTGCGTATCACTTCGGATTCACAGATTCAGCAGTTTTCTCCCGAACATTTAAGAATTATTACGGCGTAAGTCCATCTCAATATCGAAACGACAATAGCAAGAATTGCAAAGACGTAAGAAGAACTTCTCAATACAATGAATGTAAGAAGGTTCGAGGAAATGTTGAAATTGTAACAGCGGACGATATAAACGTCGCATACATAAGACATATCGGTACATATGGAGAGTTAACTATAGCTTTTCCAAAAATGATAGAAAAACTATTTCATTACGCAGCTAAGCAAAACTATCATGTATTTGATGATATTAAAGTATTAACCATTTACCACGATCATCATGAATTTACTGAGGACTATCATTTAAGAACAAGTTTATGTATAACAATTCCGGAGGCGTCCGCAATAGAAACGAACGACATAGGAATAATGGTAATACCTTCAGGCAAGTATGTAGTAGGACATTTTGAAATATTTCAAAATGAATATAAAGGAGCATGGGATTTCTTATACGGTGAATGGCTGCCAAATAGCGGATATAAACCGAGAGACTCGTATCCTTTTGAAGTATATAGAAATGATCCAAAGCAGCACCCGGAAAATAAACATATAGTTGATATATATGTACCTATCGAACCTTTTTAATTATAGGTTAAAGGGGAAGGAATAATGAAAACTGCTGAAAAGTTAGATCAAATTATACAAGAAGAATATAAAAATATGAATGGCATGTTAGTAGTGCAGAAAGGTAATGTTGTTTTTGAAAATTATTATAATGGTTACAGTCCAGATAATGCGTTTCATGTAGCGTCAGTTACAAAAACGATAATCTCTGCGTTAATTGGGATATGTATAGATAAGGGCTATATAAAAAGTGTTGATCAAAAAGTAATAGAATTTTTCCCGGAATATAAATGTAAGGAATCTGAAGTAACCGTACGCCATCTTCTAACAATGACAGCGCCATATCCTTTTGTAGACTGGCAGGAACCGTTAGAAGAACTATGTACACAAGAGGATTGGGTACAGCATACACTTAATAGAATGGGGAACGGTGGAGAAATTGGATCTTTTAAATACTCATCTGCAGGAGCGCATGTACTATCAGCAATTATTACGAATGCAACAGGGAAAAGTGCACGTGAATTTGCGAATGAGTACTTATTTCAACCACTGGGCATGAGCGAAATTCCAAACTACAATACGAAAGCATTTGGGTTCGATGACTTATTCGGAAAAGATGTGAAAGGATGGGTTCACGATCCAAATGGTATTTCGACGGGCGGCTGGGGAGTAACGTTAACGGTTAGGGATATGGCTAAGTTTGGACAGATGTATTTGAATGAAGGTATTCATAATGGAAAACAAGTTCTATCAAAATCATGGATAAAAGAATCGACAGAAATGAACCAAAATCAATATGGTTACTTATGGTGGTTACGAGAAGAAGAGGGTGTCTATTCGTATTGTGCAATGGGTGATGGTGGGAATATGATTTGTTGTATTCCGAAGCAGGATTTGGTTGTAGTAATTGCTTCTGAAATTATGCCGAATGCACGGGATAGATGGGAATTGATTGTGGAATATATTCTTCCTTGTATACGGTTAAATAAATAATTTTAGTAAAAAGATGGTGTGAATTGGAGCTTCATACCATCTTTTTGTTTTATGACGGAAATTTCAGGGGAATGTAAGAATTGCGTGAATAAATGTAAATATTAAACTTTATCGATATATAGTTATTTTTTTTATGTATAATGAGGACAAGGCCTAAAAATACTTAAATATTTAAGTGAATATTTTAAAAAGGGAGATTAAGAATATATGAAAAGCCTACTTCAAAAAACTTTAGCTGTTATAGGATTAACTGCTTCTTTATTAGGTATGGTTTCTTCCGTTTGATTTGCTTCGATTAGTTGGGATAATAATGCAACGTGGACAGGAAGCGGAGCAAAAGCTAAGGCAACTGCCTATACTGCGAAAAAGAACGAACCTCATTTTTACAAGATGACTGTAAGAGCTAGCTTTGATGATGGGACTTCTAAAGAGTTAGCATTGTATGATGCTAAAACTTCAGATCGTATAAACGTTAGCGTTGCATCCAAAGGACCGGTGACCAGAGGTTATTCGGGTCATGAATGGATAATGGTAGGGGATAGTGCGTACACTTCTAAGGAAATGGTAATTAAATAAAAATCAACAAAAACCGTGAAAAAGGATAAATACCATTTTCACGGTTTTTAAAATGAGGAGGATATATGAATCTAGTATTAAAAGAAATAGTGGTGAACAAAACAATATTCATTATGTTATTTATTGGATTTGTATTGACAATATGGCCAATCCTGATTGCAATATCGACGCGAGATTATTATGATGAGAAATTTTATGATAGTAAGAATGGTTATTTTAATTATTACTATTCTGTTCGACTTACTAATATGGGGGAAATCAATTTCGAACAATTTCAGACGTTAGTAGAATCTGATTTTAAAAACGCTAGCGTTATTACAAATGATATTCGTATTACTATTCCGGATATCGGCCACGTAATAATGAATGGTCTCCTTAATAAAAATTGGTCTCCACCTTTACTAAAAGGTTCTCAGATGGGACAAGATGAAAAAAATAGTGTAATAGTGGGGAAGAAAATTTATAAGGATATGGAAACAATAAAATTATTTAATAAGGAATATACAGTTAAAGGCGTAGCTGGAGAAAATACTGGATATGAGTATAATATTAAAATTTACGTCTCTCTAAATGACATGCCAGATGAAGTGAAACAGATGATACAAAAAGATAATACATTCCAAATGATTGTTCGTTCTAACGAAAACCCTATCAAGGAAATAGAAACTTTCATACAGCATATGAAACAGAACAATAAAGATATAAATGCCAAAGTAATTAGTGAAAAAGAGAACTATGAGAAGGAAAAAAACTCAAATGAAGCCGTAGAAGAGTTACTCAGTTTTCCATATAGGCTTTTATGTATAGCTTTCATTACCAGTATAATAGTAAGTTATTATTGGATTTATACGAAGAAAAAAAGTTTGTCGTTAAGGAAAGCTTTGGGAGCAAGTAATGTAAATCTTTTTATTTTTATATTTAGTCAATTATTTTTATGTGCAATCACTGCATCAGCCTGTGCAATATGCATACAATGGATTTTTAGCATTTTGAGTGAAAGTATTATAGAGTTTACAAGCTATAATATTAGTTTACAGTCTACTCATATTGTAATGTGTGTATTTTTTCACTTACTATAGCTTTCATTCTCTCTGTAATACCATTTGTATATGTGCTTAAAAGTGAACCTGCTAAAGCATTAAAGGAGTAAAAACGATGAGAATAAAAAGTGCGTTCCTAGCATTAAAAGAGGTTTCTATTTTCCGTATTTCTTCTAATACAGATTACATTTGGATTAGCAACTATAACGAGTTCAATTAATGTGTTTTATAATTTACACTATCTAAACGATAAATCCAGCTCGGTATTAAATGGGGATAAAACATATTTAGTTACTTTTGAAATGACGACAGATAGATTACAAAGCAATCAATTTAATAAAGAGAAAATTCAAGCGGTTTATAATACAATTTATCAAAATAAAGATGTGATTTCGTATGGTACATACGAGGAGCGAGTTATTGAAATAGAGTCAAGTAATAGACCATTTCAAAACAGTATGATTACTGATTTGAAAAATAAAACGTTTCATGACGAAAGACCTACTATTAAAACAATTTTTGTAGATGAAAATTACTATAAAATGTTACATTTACCTTTAAAACCTGAAGAAGGTTTCGCGCATGATGACTTTCAAAAAATAATGAAGAAAAAACAAAAGTTTTAATGGGTTCTTACTTTAAGAAATATTTTCAAGTTGGGGATACAATTAATAATCAATATACAATTACAGGGTTTTTGCCAGAAAATAAATTTATCGTAAATAATAATACGACGAACACATATTTGAAGTTGGATTACGCAATGATAATGCCTATGTCATTTGATAGATTTGAAAAATATGAAGCAATGTTTTTAAGGCTACATCAAAGTACAGTTTTATATTTACAAAAAGGTGCAGATGTAAAGAAACTAGAAGAATCAATTCAACTTAAAGGAAACGGCGGTACGTTTCATTTAAAAAGTTTAGGTGATGAAATAAATGAAGATGTTACTCTTAACGGCTATTCTGAAATACCTCAACTTATAGTAGGAATCTTATTCATTGTATTCTCGATTGTCGGAATTGTAGTAACGACCATTGTTTCTATCTTGATGAGAAAGCGGGAATTTGGTATAAAAATAGTTTTTGGCGAAAGTAAATTTGGAATGTTTATTCAAATTGTTATAGAAAACATTATTGTAGCAATAGTTGGCTTAGGAATGTCAATAGCTTACTTTTCATGGAGGTATGGGGTTCTATTACAAATGTCGAAGGATTTAAAGGAAGCAACGGTATTAGACTTTAAATTGGATATGCCTATATTGTTTTTAGTATTTCTTTTCTTATTATTGATTATCATTGTCTCGAATGTAATTGTCTTTTTGTTTATTAGAAAGCTCGAACCGAAAACATTAATAGGTGGGATGGAATAATGGGGTTAATTGAACTAAAAGATATTAAGAAGGTGTATAGTAATAAGAATTACAATACGTTCGCGTTAAACGGTATAAATTTAACGATAAATAAGGGCGAAATTATAGCGGTAATGGGGCGATCAGGCTCAGGGAAGAGTACATTACTAAATGTTATCGGGCTAATTGATATGCCAAATGAGGGTGAATATACGTTAAATGGAAAATCATTAACTGAAATTAGAGCAAATAAAGTTCATAAAACAAGAAATGAAATGATCGGATTTATTTTTCAATATTTTGCATTGTTAAAAGAACATACTGTACTGGATAATGTAGTGCTACCACTCACATATAGAAAGTTAAAGCAACGGGAAAGAAAAAATAAGGCGAAGTTCTATTTAGAAAAAGTAGGTTTAAAAGAACATATGCATAAAACACCTGACGAGCTATCAGGTGGACAACAGCAGCGAGTCGCAATTGCAAGAGCGTTAGTAGGTGAACCAGAAATAATTTTGGCTGATGAACCGACAGGGAATTTAGATAGAAAAACAGGAGAAGAAATTATGGATCTATTATTACAACTGAATGAAGAAGGACGAACGATTATTATTGTAACGCATGATATTGAGGTAGCAAATAAGTGTAATAGAATTATTGAGTTAGTTGATGGGGAAGTTGTGCGGAGTTAGTAATTCAATAATTATATCTAATGTAAGAATCCGTATTGATTAATTTTTCAAAATGGATTCTTTTTATTTGTAGGATTAAAGTAAAATAACAAATCCCCCGTAACTTTTTATGATAGAAATTCGTTTAACAAAAGAAAGGGTTTTTAATGATGAATGGGGGAGAACCATGAAAATTCTAATTCTAGGTGGTACACGTTTTTTAGGAAGAGCATTAGTAGAAGAGGCTTTAAAAAGAGGGCATGAAGTTACAATATTTAATCGCGGAACGAACAAAGAAATTTTTCCTGAAGTAGAGCAATTAATCGGTGACAGAAATAACGATGTATCAAGTTTAGAAAATCGAAAATGGGATGTTGTCGTGGATACATGTGGGTTTTCTCCACATCACATTCGGAATATTGGAGATGTCTTAAAAGATAATATAAAACATTATATATTCATCTCAAGCCTTTCCGTATATAAAGATTGGATTCCGCATGACATAAAAGAAGACTATATATTACAACCTGAACCAACGGAAGAGCAAATAAAGGGTGTAGAGAATGGTGAAATATCTCCTTATGAGCATTATGGCGCACTGAAAGTATTATGCGAAAAAGAAGCAGAGAAGTATTGGCCGGGGCGTGTTTTACACGTAAGAGCGGGACTTCTTTCGGGAATGTTTGATTATACGGATCGACTTCCATACTGGATTGGGCGTATAGCAAAGGGAGGAGAAGTGTTAGTTCCAGGAAGAAAAGACCGTCCAGTGCAGATAGTTGATATAAAAGATGTTGCATACTTTGGACTCAACATGGCAGAAAACAATAAAGCAGGTATATTCAATGTAACAGGTCCGAATGATGAATTGACGATGGAAGAGCTATTAAATACGTGTAAAAAGGTTACGAATAGTGATGCTGAATTTGTTTGGGTAGACGAATCGTTTATGAGTGAACATAATGTGCAGCCTTGGACAGAAATGCCTTTGTGGATTCCAGAAACTTTCCCATTAGATGGTGAGACGAAGCCGTGGAGAGGCGGGTTTTCTATTTGTATCGAAAGTGCGGTTAATGAAGGGCTTACTTTTAGAAGAATAGAAGAGACAGTTACAGATGTGTATGAGTGGATGGAGAGTACAGACGAATGGGAATTAAAAGCAGGTATTTCAGGCGAAAGGGAGAAGGAATTGTTAGAAAGATGGTATCAATAAATTTAGCGGAGTTCTTTGAATATGCTTGATTGCACATAAGGAGGAAAAGGTGATGTGGAAAGACACCATTCACAGTATCTCATCAAATTTAAGCTTGAAAAACCCAGCTACGAAGGATGAACTTACTGATATACAAAAATGTTTACATGTGGAGTTACCGAATGATTTATATCAATTATTACAGGAAACAAACGGTATAGAAGGTGAATACGGCGACTTTATATGGTCTGCTTCAAAAATTAAAACTGAAAATATGAATATGAGAAATATAGTTGATTTTAAGGATTTATACATGCCTTTTGACTGTTTATTATTTTTTGCTGATGGGGGAAATGGTGATTTGTTTGGCTATTCTATTTTGAATGGAAAAGTACAAAGAGATGATATATATGTATGGAACCATGAAAATGATAGTAGAACGTGGGTTGCTCCTTCTTTAAAGACTTTTATGGAGTGGTGGGAGAGTGGAAAGATAATAATTTAAATATAGTATCAAAAAAAGTGCCTTGTTACTAAAGAAACAAGGCACTTTTTCACGAATAATTAATCTACCACTCAATTGGTTCTTCCCCATACATCTCCCATAGCTTAGGAAACATCTTTTTTAAACCTTCCTCATCGTCTTCATCCCAATCTAACTCGATATCAACTTCCTCAAACTCTTCATTTGTTAAGACATGGTATAGTGTAAAGTATGTATCATCTTCATCCCCAGTCTTCTCCATGTAAGCTTCTTGCCCGAAATATAGAGTAAGCTCTTCAATCTCTGGAACGTCATACTCACACAAATTTTCTAATACAGAAATTAATCGTTCTGGATCTTCAATACAAGCTTCGTATGTCTCTTTTCCTTGATATAATAACCATCCGCGGAAGTAATCGAAAGTATCATCTGAACAGCCACCCATAATAATATAGGCTGCTGCCCATAAACGGGAGGTATAGGATTCTTTCAAAAGACGGTGCATATGCGTATCAAAAGCTACAATTTCATGTACTGTACGTTTAGCAAGGTGAGAAGTAAGCCATTCTATTTGTTCTTCTTGGTCCTCACCTTTCGTTTTTGCACGATTAAGTAGTTCCCAAAATTCTTCTTCGGTTATCGTTTTTTCTTTTATGTAATCTTCCCCTTGAATAGGGTCTATATATCCTTTTTTACGTTTGGAAGCAACTAGTTTAGTAGCTTCATTCATACATTCTTCTTCTGTTTCAAACTCTTTCGCTTTCACACTGCCAGCTGTGCCAATTTTTCCGTAAAACACAACATAGTCTTTTTCTTTCACAACGATTTTCCAAAACTTATTTGATTTCTCAGTTTGCTGGATTAATAACGTTTCCATTCGTACCCCCATAATGTTTTCTAGTGTGCAATGTGATTGTAACATATGTATATACACTTGTAATGATGGAAAATAATAGTTTAGAAAATTCAAAAACCGTTGAATGGAGTGGATAAATTTAGTAACCTTATTTGTACAGTAATTACATAATTGTTTTGTAATAATTCGATATTTATATAAGGGGGCGTTACGGATGGATCTTACGTTTAAAGTTGAGGAAACATGTTTTAATTACCGCGTTGGAGCAATTTGTAAACAGGATAATAAAATACTTATTCTGCAAGGTGACGGTGAAGATTTTTGGTACGTACCCGGTGGTAGAGTAAAAATGCTAGAGAATAGTGAAGATGCATTAAAACGAGAGCTTGCGGAAGAGATAGGTGTTCCTATTAAAAGGAAAAGGTTAATATGGTCAGTAGAAAATTTCTTTACACTTTCTGAGCGAAAGTTTCATGAAATTAGTTTTTATTATGAAGTAGAGCTACATGAGTTACCTGCGAGTGGAGCGGATCAATATATTTTGGAAGAAGAGGGTAGAACGTATTTGTTTAGATGGGTGCCAGTAGAAGAACTGCATACATATAACTTACAGCCTGCATTTATAAAAGAGAAAGTAAAGGATGTATCAGTTCACACAGAACATATCGTATTACAAAAGTAAATGTATTCGGAGGGGAAAATGGTGAAGGGAACTAAAAAAGAGATACATATAAATGACAAAGTAATTTATTACACACATATCGAAAAAGGTTCTAGTACCGTTTGCTTTATGTTTTCAGGTTCAGGATACAATTATGATAAGCCGTTATTTTATTACGCGACGATGCTTATGCTTGAACATAAAATTGATGTTGTACATATTCATTATTCTTACGACGAACAAGTAATGAATAAACCAATGGAAGAAGTAACGAAAGTAATGATGGATGATATTAATCCGGTAATAAATGAAGTATTAAAAGATGAGCAATACAACGAGACTATGTTTTTAGGGAAGTCACTTGGAACAATTCCGATTGCAAATGATTTAATGAGGAGAGACGATTTTTTACAGTCAAAAATGATAGTACTTACACCTTTACTAACTTTTGATTCCATTTTTGATTCTATTTTACATAGTAGTCACGAAGGGCTTTTAGTAATTGGGGATAAAGATCACCAATACAATGCAGGTCAAATTGATCAGTTATATAAAACGAATTTACAGATTGAAGTTGTCAAAAATGTAAATCATTCTGTAAATGTTGGGGGATATGAAACGGAAAATTCAATTGAGGCTATAGCGAAAATAATAGGAAAACTTAAAGAAGTTGTTAGGACAAACTAACCTATTAATACATGCAAAAGAGGTGCGAATTGCACCTCTTTTACTTTAATAAGCCTTCAAAACATGAAGTAAATAATCCTTACGATTCAGCGGATTATAATCAACACGTTTTCGAGTAGGGAAGGGAGCCATAAGCTTTGTGAAACCAGCTGGCTTCGTTGTAAATATGCCTTCTCCTTCTGTAAATGAATGAAGCATGCGTTTAAAATTCTCTGTTTTCGCAACAGGTAATGATCCTGTTAATTGGTAAGAATCATTATATAATATAGGCTCTGCAAAAGTTGCTGGAATAGTAGCAAGTTTATACATTGCGGTACTAATTGCTTGCTTCGGTACAGTTAATTCAAACTCGTTTACTGGTTCATATACATATGTTTCAGCTTTCTTTAAGGCATCCATTAGTACGAGTGGTGTTAAGTTTCTAAAATCACTCGCTGTTGTAACAGGACTAGCATAACCAGTATGTGTTAACGTGACAGAAATGTCCGTAACTTCCCATCCGTATAAACCTTGTTTTAACGTTTGAAATACAGTATCTTCAATTGCTTTATGAAATGCTAAAGGTAGTGAGCCAAGTTCAACGCCTAATTTATATGTTATGCCAGAATTAAGTTCACCACGTTCGACTTTGAATCCAACTGTTGCGTAAAAAGGATTCGCTTTTTCACCCATGACTTCAACGGAATTCCCAATGCCAATTGGTTTCTCCATACATACAACTCGCGTACTTGAAAAAGTAACCTGCAAATTATATTTCTCATAAAGTGTTGTTTCGATAACCTCTTTTTGTACTTCACCGAAAAGGCGAATATAAAGTTCATTATGAATATCATCTTTCCACACTTTAATGAGCGGATCTTCTTCACATAGTTCCATAAGTGCAGCGTATAAATCATGAATTCGTTCTTTTGGTACTGCATTGATGGCTGCTTCCATTTGTGGTTCGGCAAAGTGAGTATCTTTTATATAATCCGTACGTTCACCGATAATATCACCAATTTTAATATCATTCAGTCCCCACACTTTACAAAATTCACTGCTAGGAACGGTAGTAGTTTGAACGGCATCTCCATTATGAAATATGCACATTTTTTTTATCTTTTCCTTATGTGGTAGAGACTCATCGCGCTGTATATCAACATATTTTCTAACATGTAAGCTACCTGAAAAAACTCTTATATACGCAACCTTTTCTCCAGAAGGTTCACGTTCAATTTTAAAAACAACACCAGATAATGGTTCCTCTTGTGCCGATGTAAGAGCTGGCATTAGGGCCGGAAGTTTTTCAAGTATTTCAGTTACTCCTATACCTGTCATTGCTGAACCGAAAAAGATTGGATACACATTTGCTTGCTGTATTTGTTGTTCTAGTTTTTCTCTTAATAGTGCGTCCGGTATTATTTCGTTATTTACATATGATTCAAGTAACGATTCATTAAATGGTGTTAACAGTTCCATACAATCGTCATATGATTTGTATTCAATGATCCGGGCTTCTTTCGTTCCTTCGTTTAGAACAGAGTAGAAGGGGAATGCTTCATTTGAAAGAACCTCTTTTATTTGTTTCATAACTTTTTCAGTGTTTGCGCCACTACGATCAATTTTATTAACGAATAAAATAGTCGGTATGTTTAGTTTCTGTAATGTTCGCATTAAAATTTTTGTTTGTGCTTGCACACCTTCAACGGCAGAGATAACTAAAATCGCACCGTCTAGAACGCGGAATGATCGCTCCACTTCAGCGATAAAATCAGCGTGTCCAGGTGTATCAATGACATTTACTTTTACATCATCAATAAAGAAAGAAACGACAGATGCTTTAATCGTAATGCCGCGTTGTCTTTCTAATTCCATTGAGTCAGTTTGTGTATTACCACTATCTACTCGGCCAATTTCTTTAATCACATTCGTTTCATAAAGAATACGCTCAGTCAAACTCGTCTTGCCAGCGTCTACGTGCGCGACAATCCCTATATTTATTGTTGTCATTTGTGAATATCCTCATTTCATTTTCCATTTTCATTTCCTCATTTCTATTTGTGTATTGCCGCATTATCAATCACTCTCCAGTCATTTAAATTATTACTATTATAGTGCAATTAACATTATTTGTAACGCTACAAAGCGCCTTAATTTGGAAAAAATAAAATAAAAACAAAATGCTTGCATTCTAAATCGATATAGATTATATTAATTGACATATCAACTATTGATACATCAAATGTTTTTATTTTGATTGTAAAGGAGGGTTAATTTGACAAGTTCATGCTCAAAAGAAGCGATTATTTTATATAAATTACACTTTCTAAATAAAGAAGTAAGTTCGAAATTTGAAGGGTGTACGGGTATGAGCCAGTCTCGATTAGAGCTTATACTTCAATTATTTGAAGTAGGTGAAATTAGTCAAAAAGCACTTCAGCAAGAAGTGAATATTGATAATGCTGCGATAACAAGGCATTTAAAGCAGCTTGAGGCCAATGAAATGATTGTAAGACGTAAAAATCCAGATGATAACAGAATTACGTTAGTTTCTCTTACTGAAGAGGGGCGAAATAAAATTCAGGCGTTTCAAGAAGAAAAAGAACGTTTTGCAGCATCTGCATTTAAAGGATTAAGTGAGGAAGAACGCGATAATCTTTTAAATATGTTAAATCACATTCAAGAAAATATAAAAGAATTATAAAAAAGGGAGAATACAACTATGACTAACTCAGTAAAAACAAATGATTTTAACGAAATTTTAACAGGACGTCGTTCAATTCGTAAGTACGACCCTTCAGTGAAAATTAGCAAAGAAGAAATGACAGAAATTCTTACAGAAGCAACACTTGCACCATCTTCAGTAAACATGCAACCATGGAGATTCGTAGTGATTGAAAGTGACGAAGCGAAAGCAACACTTGCGCCACTTGCGAAATTCAATCAATCTCAAGTAGAAACGTCTTCAGCAATGATTGCTTTATTTGGTGATTTAAACAACTTTGATAACGCAGAAGAAATTTACGGTACAGCAGTAGAGCGTGGACTTATGCCAGCAGAAGTAAAAGAAGATCAAATGAAAAAACTTTCAGCTTACTTCTCTATGGTTACACCAGAAGTAATGAAAGATACGGTATTAATTGACGGTGGTCTTGTAGCAATGCAATTTATGCTAGCAGCTCGTGCGCACGGTTATGACACTTGTCCAATTGGTGGATTTGAGAAAGATCAAATCGCAGAAGCATTTGGACTAGATAAAGAAAGCTACGTACCAGTTATGTTAATTTCAATCGGGAAAGCTGCAGACAGTGGTTACCAATCAGTACGTCTTCCAATTGACAAAGTTGCTGAGTGGAAGTAATCTAATTAGGTCATAGAAATATATGGAATATGAAAGGGGAAACACCATGATTATTATTCACGCAATATTTCAAGTAGACCCAGCAAAACAACAAGCATTTTTAGAAGAAATTCAGCCACTCATTCATGGTTCAAGAGAAGAAAGTGGAAATGTATCTTATGACTTATATAAAGATACAGAAAAAGAAAGTGTTTATACGATGGTAGAAGTATGGAAAGATGAAGCAGCAGTTGCGAGCCATAATACGAGTGAACACTTCACATCTTTCGTTAGTAAAGCAGCACAATTTTTAACTGCTCCGCTTAATATAAAAGCTTATAATGGAGAGTTAGTAAAATAATAAGGTAGAAAAAGATGACTTTAGCATATGGCTGAAGTCATCTTTTTTGTATAAGTAGAATCCATTTTGGACTCAGTTATGTTGATAGATAAGCGTTGCTCGTATCCTCAGTAACAGTGCTGAATTGTATGTTAAATTCGAACATTCGGTTTATTGGGATATTTTTCCGTGGTATAATTTTCTTGTAAATAAAAGGTAGAGAGGAGCAAGTAATGGGAGAATTTCAAAGTAATTTGCATACGGCAACGCAACTTGCAACGAAAATGAGAAATGCTTCAGATAGAATGAAAAGTGCTACTAGTCGCTCTATAAATAAGGCAACGCGTACTACACTATCTGTGAACTTCAAGGCACAAGAAGCAAATCAACAAAATTTACAGATCACGAAACAATTTTGTACTGCTTTTCAACAAACAATTGATAATATCCATTCCGTAGCAAATGAATTTGAGAAAATGGATACAGGACTTCAAAAGACTTTTCAATAATGTAACAACCTACGTAAAGGGGAAAAGGTAGGGGGAAAAGATGAGTCAAGGAATTGAAACGAGAATCAATCAATGTAATCAAAAATTACGAATTATATTTGAAGAACAAAATGAAAACCGAATCGCGCTGCAAAATCAAGAACGAGCTGAGGCTAGTTTTCATGAATGGAAAAATAGAAGTAATCGTTTATTTAACCGAATACTAGAAACTTGGCACGGCGACAAAGAAGTGTTTCACCTTTTTACGAATATGCGGCAAGAAATCGGACAGTATGAAAGAAAACTTACATTCGAATTAGAAAATGAAAAAGAGACGTTGCTTAAAGAAAAACGGCATCTCAGTGAGAAAGAAAACGACCTTTCCTATGAACAGCAGCAACTACAAAGGGAGGCCAATACATGAGTTTAAACATGTATTTGGGAGAAGTACAAAGTCAAACTCAAAGTATGAACGCTATATGTAATGCTACGATTCAAAGTATGGAACAAGTCATTCAATCTATTGATGCCTTTGCGATAGACACAGTATTACAAGGACAAACATACAGTAGTGCAAAATCCTACCTTGTCCAAACATTTCGGCCATTAGCGCAAGGAATTATATGCTTATGTGAAGAATTAATTCGCCAAAACGAAGCATTTCCAAATGAGTTCCAAGCGAAAGTTGCTTCGACAGATGTGATTGAACAAGAAATAAGAGAACAAATAAGGGGAATTAATCAATCGATTACAAGTATAGAAGCAATAGAAGTACTTACACCAATGCCCGGAGTAGGTGCAATTGTAACGGTATTAGGTGCAATGAGAAAAAAACTGGAAGAAAAACTAGAGCATTTATATGAATTCAATCATTCATCCAGCAACAACTACAGCACCGCTCTCCAATTAGCAGCTAGCATCACAGCCGGACTCGCTGAAGTGCAAAGCGGGAAAGGATTTAGTCCTGTGAGTGGGACGTTTAGTACACAAGGGTTGAATATGGATTGGGTGAGTTCGATTCAGGGGATTATAGAAGAACAAGCTCGAAAAAATGATCAGTCAATTAAAGATATAGAAACAAATAACATAATTGAGAAGAAATCTCCGGTTAGAAATGCTTGGGACGATGCGACAGACAGTATAGTTGGCACGTTTGAAACAGCGAAAAAGATGTGGGAAGCTATTCAAAGAGGCTCGGGGAAAGCTATTGGTGATGAAATCGAGTCCGCAATAGCTTTAAGTAATATGGACATAGGAACTTTTATTAATGTAACCTATGCACTTTTCCATTTGGATGAAACTGCAAAAAATATGTGGCATGCATTTTCAAATAAAATAAAACGAGATATGATAGAGGGAGATGCAGAGAGTCGTACAGAATTGACTACCTATGGATTAACACAAATAGCTACCACAATATTAGGCGATAGGGCACTAAATAAAGTAGGCCATATCACAAAAGGAGCAAAAGCATCAAGTGGAGTAAGTACATTTGCTAATGCAGTAAAACTAGCAAAAGAATTGAAGCCTACGCTTGAAATGTTACAATCATTTAAGAGAGAGGCTTCCTATGCATTCTCTAGTGTTGGTGGAACTATCATAACCAAAATACCACAAGGTGAATTGATAGAAGCTTATTATAAGTTTGCGAAGTCTAAAGATGGTGGTAAGGGTACGGTTAAAATTGATTACGATTTAGCTAAAGATTATATTAGAGATGTAGAGTCAAAAACAGGATTGAAGCTTCATAAAAACCAAGTAGAACAATTAAAGGCTGCTCTAAGGGAACATAAGTATGAAAAAATGACGCCATTGGAAACGTTAAAACACAGAAATAAATTTAACAGTGTGAAAAACAAATTGATAAGTGAATGGGAAGAAAAAACAGGGCAAACATGGCCAAGATATACTGAGGAAGTTTATGATAAAAAAGGTAGAGTAGTAAGGGATATTGGGCAACCCTATGATGCGCATCATATTATAGAGAATAATTTTGGTGGGCCTCATGAATGGTGGAATATACATCCAGCTAAATTTCCTGATGAACATCAGGCAGGAATTCATGGTAAAGGGTCACCATCAAATAAATTATTTCCAAGGAGGTAGTTTTAATGGCTACATTTGATTTTATAAGAAATAGTCATCATAAGTTTTTTAAATTACAAGAAAATGAACTTATAGTGGCAGAAGAGAGACTTGGATTTGCATTTCCTAATGAACTTAGAAATTTTTACTTAGAAGTTGGCTATGGTTTCATAAAAGGAAATAATGTGGATGCAATAAATAGAATAATGGATCCAGATACTATAGCAGATATTACATTGAGAGAAGGTATTTACGAGTTTGATCCAGATTTAGAGGGGATATACGAGGAAGAAGATAAATTGGTTTTTTATGAAGTAAACGAGGGTGTATATTTAACACTTGATTTGAATACTCCTCAACAAACTCCTGTATATTTTTTTGAGACTCAAATAGCTGATTCATTGGAGGAATTTATACGAAAAATTAATCAGGATACTGAATACTTTGTGAATATGGTTGATTAATACTCTAGTATAGATTAAAAGTCTACAGTAATAAGTAAACAAACGAGATTGGTTATAGTAACTTTATAAGTATTATAGTCATACTTACTACTCAATGTATACTTTACACACGAGAATGACAAAGTTCGTGGTGCTAAAGTTAAATATACACTGACACATAAGACAAGCAAACGAAAAAGCACTTATTTTTGAAGTGGACAGAAAAAGAATAGGCTGTTAAAAAGTATATACTTCATGATGGTTGTACCATCATAGAGTATTACGTGCAATGATAGAATAGAAAATGAAGTACGAGCTTAGGCGAGAAAACATTTTACTGTGCGACGAATATAAAGACATGGAATGGACATTAAATTAACGAACTCGTACAAACTCGTAAGTTTTAACATAGTAGTTGTCACGACATATAAAAGGTGTCATACTGTTACTATAAAACTTACAAATTTATGCTACTTAAAAACATATGAACTTAAAGCACTTGATTGTCAATTAAAGGCAACAAGTGCTTTTTTGCGTTTTAGGATAGAAATGAGTAGACACATTATAATTTTATAAGTGTGCTAAGTATTAAATTTTTATAGATTGTAATGGTTGTGAACAGGGTACGACGATAGTAGAGGAAAAAATAAAGGGTTGTGTTACTTTTTGAAGTCATCGTAAAGTACGTTTTAACGGATGGACGTTATGCACACGTTATCCGCAAAAAAAACGGGTAAACGTTACATGGATTGTAATTACTGTAACGGGAGAGGACTCAATATGGAAGAGAAAGTAGTTGGTTATGTACGAGTTTCAACAGAAGGGCAAGTACGTGAAGGGTACAGCTTAACATATCAAGTAGAAGAAATTGAACGGTACTGCATTGAAAATGAACTACAACTGCTTCACATATACGAAGATAAAGGAATTAGTGGAGCGACAGTAGATGAAGATGGATTAACAGTTGAACGTGAAGGTTTACAAGAATTATTGTCAGATATGACATATCATCAAGTGAGCCACGTGATTGTACTAAATACATCTCGGTTATGGTGCTCTGATATGGCAAAAGTGTTAATACAACGAGAGCTAAAGAAATACAAGGTAGATGTGAAAGCAATTGAACAACCAAATTACAGTATATACACACATGACCCGAATGACTTTTTAGTAAATGGCATGTTAGAACTACTAGATCAATATCAACGTCTTGAGATTTCATTAAAGCTAAGTCGAGGTAGAAAGAAGAAAGCGGAACAAGGTGGATATGCAGGTGGCGGTGTGATGTTTGGTTACAGGGCAAACAAAGGACAGAAAGTATTAGAAGTAGATGCGGAGAAAGCGGTGGTTGTGCGTAGACTATTTGAGTTACGATACTTTTTTAGGCATTGGTCACTCTCTCAATTGGCAGAACGACTGAATGTAGAGGGTTATCGTACGGAGAAAGGAAAACAATTTACGAAAGTACAAGTGAAACGCATGTTAGACCGAGAGAGTTTTTATCGAGGGATATACACATATGGTCAAATACAGGCAAATGGGAAACATCCAGCAATTATTTTATAAACTCACTTAAAAAATTAGCTCATTTTACTATACATACTACTAGAGTGATGAAAAATGGATAGGCTTGCGTACCTATGCGCATCGGAAGATGAACGCTCGAACTAAGGTTGCCGACATTTTTATATATGACTAAATCATTGAATAGAGGGATGAGTTATGCATAATAGGCAGAACTATTTGTATGTAGGAGTAGATTTACATAAGGAGCATCATACGGCTGTTATTATTAATTGTTGGCAAGAGAAACTAGGAGAAATACAATTTGAGAATAAACCATCTGCATTTTCGAAGTTTTTATTAGAAGTAGAGACATATGTGAGTGATGGATTATCAGTTGTATTTGGTTTAGAAGATGTTGGTGGTTATGGAAGAGCGTTAGCGAAGTATTTAGTAGATCATGAACGAGTGGTGAAAGAAGTAAATCCAGCTTTATCATTTTTAGAACGTAAAAGTGAGGTAATGATTAAAAAGAACGATAGCTGGGATGCAGAATGTGTAGCACGCATATTGGTAAGCAAATTTAATCAACTACCAGATGCAAAGCCGCACGATTTATTTTGGTCGATACAACAACTAGTTTCAAGAAGGAATGCATTAGTAAAAGCACAAGCAGCTTTGAAAAATCAACTACATATTCAATTGAACCACCATTATCCAAGTTATAAAAAGTTTTTCTCAGAGATAGATGGCAAAACGACATTGGCATTTTGGCAGCAATATCCGTCACCTTCTTGTTTAGAGGGGACGAATATAAAGCGATTGACAGCTTTTTTATTAGATGTTAGCAACAATACATGCTCAGTAAAGAAAGCAAGTGACATATTAAAGCTTGTAAAAGAAGATGGACAAACAATGAAGGAGTATCAAGAAACACGAGACTTTTTAGTGAGAAGTATTGTTAGGGACATTGTATTTAAAAAACAGGAAATGAAGTACATTGAGAGAGAACTAAAACAGTTAATGAATGTATTAGATTATCAATTAGACACAATGCCGGGAATAGAACTTGTGACGGCATCAGCATTAATCGCAGAAATTGGGGATGTAAGGCGATTTCCAAATGCCAATAAATTAGCACGGTTTGCGGGGATTGCGCCTGTTTACTTTGGTTCTGGTGGGAAAGGTAAGGCACATAAAAGTAAACAAGGAAACAGGGCGTTACACGCTTTATTTTATAACTTAGCAGTACAGCAAGTACAAGTAGCAAAAGGAAGTAAGATGCCACGAAACCCAGTGTTTCATGCATACTATCAAAAGAAACTTAAAGAGGGGAAAACAAAAGGACAAGCATTGGTATGTATTATGAGAAAACTTGTAAACATTGTTTATGGAATGATGAAACATAAAACAGCATATGAATTGCCGGTAGTACAAGAGAAGGAAGTAGTTTAATAAGGTTTTATATGGTTTGTTTTTTTATTGTGAGAGTTTAAGATTACAACATAGGGTACGGGTGAAACACTATCTAAAAAGAAATCAATACCGGACTTTGTGAAAAAGCAATGGGAAGCAGGGAATAGATTTAATAAGGAAAATCGTCCTCGATATCCTTATAATGAAGTAGAGTTAGAGGCAAAGGAAATCAATGGGAAGAAATATGTTGTAGATTCTTATATTCCGGGTGAAGAAATTGTCTCGAGGAAATTTACCCAATTGGCTGAAGTAAAAGAAAAGACGGCATTAAGTTATCTAAGTGAGTTTACTAAAAAGTATTCTTCCGGTTCAGAAATTTCTTCAGGTAAATTTAATCCTAATGCTTTAAAAGGTGGTCGACTAGATGGAGAGTTAATTTTGGAAATCCCTGTACAAACAAAGCCAGTTCCACAAAAAATTATTGAAGAGGCGAATGAGAAAGGGATTATTATTCGTGATATTAATGGGAAGGTGTATAATTAATGGAAATTTATTATTGTGATAAGTGGTCTAATATAAAAAAGAAGCCTTGGAATATTATTGATGAGAATGCAGCCAAGACACTTCATGAAAATCGTCATTCTTATACTGCTGTTCTTAGTGATGGAGAGCAGCCAAAGTATTTAGTAAATGTCACTGAGAAATGGGTATCGGTAAGTTTTTTGGATGATTTTCTTCGTAAATATTTACACTACGATTTTATTGTTAAAGAAGATAATAGACTATTCCTAAGGACAATAATGTATTGGGAATATGACGGGGATACACAGTTAAAAAGTATGATTTTGGGGTATCAAGAAAATGGTCATATTGCTATGGAGCAAAAAGATTCTAAAACTGGAGAAGTAGAAGAGCGAGAGACAAAAGATGATGTATCTAGAAATTGGGATACATTCCCTGAGTTTGGCCAATACTTATATTTGTGCAAAGAAGAGAGATAATTCTTTTGAATATAAGAACAATAACTAGGCGAGATAGCTATTAGTGAGCTAAGAATATAAATAAATGGAATAAACATGAAACTAATGAATTCCTAAGTTTTAAAGATATTGTAAAGTTAATTGAAAATCCCCTCAAATGATCCTACTTAATAAGCAGATGAACTTAAAGCACTTGATTGCCGACTAAAAGCAACAAGTGCTTTTTATTTCGGAATTACAATATTTGGTGAATTATATATCCAAAAATACCAAAACAAAAGTTTCAAATGATGAAGTGCTTCCACAATTCTCTTTCATGATATGAAGAAGTTTTCAACGACTGGATTATCGTAGCAGAAGTAGGAACTGGGGGGGGAGCGTCACAAATTGTTATTCCATTAGATATAGCAGCAACAGCTACTGGGGCAAGTCTTTTTGTACATGGTGGATTTGTTTGGAATAAATCGATTCAAAATACTAAGGATACTATTCAAAAAATCCAGTCTTCTGGTGGAGGTAAGGGTGCGAGTAATCGAATACCTTCTTATGGAAAAGATTCTGTACCTAAAGGCCCATACCGTGAAGTAAATGGTTATCCAATAAAAGTGAAAGCAGGAGCTCAAGAGAAGCATATTCCCGATACACCGAACTATAAACAAGAATTAGCAAATGGAAAAAATAAGAGCATTTTCTATGGAGATAATAAAATAGCACAAGAATTGCTTGATAAGTTCGCCGGGAAAGGTCAACTACTACCAAACGGTAAAAAAGAAAGAGTAGACTTTGGTAAAACAATTGGAAAATACTATGATCGTGATACTGGTGAATACCTTGAAACTACTAGAGGAATGATTCATTATGGAAAAGACGGAGCACATATAGTGCCTTCAGAACCACTAAAGAAGTAATAAGAGGGGGATATACATGAAATATGATCCTTTAATAAAAACGTTAAAAGAGTATAAAGATAGAGACTTGATAATAGAGTGGGAAAGTGGATTGAAAATTATTGGTGAACCAGACACACTTTTTGAAACAGACAATGGGTTAGATGACGATGATGTGAATTATACCGAATACTATGCCGTTACATTTCAAGTGAATGATATTTTAGCGCATCCTACTAGGGAAGAAAATAGTTTATATAATTGGTTAATACAAAAGAAAGGCTCGTTAGTTGAAATTTCTCTTTATGATGATCCACCAATTGCAGTATTTTTAACTGACGGAAAAAGAGTATGGGAAAGAGAAATATGTAAATAATAGGTGGTATTTAAAATGAGACCTTGATTGGCATATATACCAATCAAGGTTTTTTTCTATGTTTTTACACCTGTAAAGGGTGTTCATCGGTGGTATAAAATTGGCTATAAGAAAAAGAGACGGGTGGGAGTATGAGTGTACTTAGGATATCTAATAAGAAATCTCAATGCCGATTTTGTGAAAAAACAATGAGAAGAACTTAGGGGATTATAGAAGAAACAGCCCAAAAAATGATCAGTCAATTAAAGATATAGAAACAAATAACATAATTGAGGAGAAATCTCCGGTTAGAAATGCTTGGGACGATGTGGCAGACGGTATAGTTGGCACGTTTGAAACAGCGAAAAAGATGTGGGAAGCTATTCAAAGAGGCTCGGGGAAAGCTATTGGTGATGAAATCGAGTCCGCAATAGCTTTAAGTAATATGGACATAGGAACTTTTATTAATGTAACCTATGCACTTTTCCATTTGGATGAAACTGCAAAAAATATGTGGCATGCATTTTCAAATAAAATAAAACGAGATATGATAGAGGGAGATGCAGAGAGTCGTACAGAATTGACTACCTATGGATTAACACAAATAGCTACCACAATATTAGGCGATAGGGCACTAAATAAAGTAGGCCATATCACAAAAGGAGCAAAAGCATCAAGTGGAGTAAGTACATTTGCTAATGCAGTAAAACTAGCAAAAGAATTGAAGCCTACGCTTGAAATGTTACAATCATTTAAGAGAGAGGCTTCCTATGCATTCTCTAGTGTTGGTGGAACTATCATAACCAAAATACCACAAGGTGAATTGATAGAAGCTTATTATAAGTTTGCGAAGTCTAAAGATGGTGGTAAGGGTACAGGTGGATTCAGTAATGGAACTAGTCGGGCTAACAAGGTTAATATACCCGAAAGTAGCATTAAACATTCAAATGTAGGTGACTTTACAACACATCCTAAAACAGGAGATATTTCAAAAATGAAGGGTGGAGGACATGGACAAAGTAATATTGAATTTTTGGAAAAAAATAATGTAGATTATAATATAAATAAAGTATACGAAAACGGTGTTAGGGTAGGTAATGTGCCTGGACACAAGGTGAAAGCAAAAAGAACAGGTTCCAATCAATCATGGTTTCCAGAAAGCTGGACAGAGTCTGATATTACAGCAGCAGGTGCTAAGATTGCTGAATTGCCCGGATTTGCGAATACAGAAAATGGTGTGGCTATTTTTGGAGAGTATAATGGGGTTAGGGTTGGAGTTATAAAAACAAATGGAGAGATAGGGACTATTTTTCCAGATGCGACTAAACAACCGTAGATAGAGTTTGGAGGATTAATATGGATATAGCAAATAAAATGGAAGTTATATTAAATGAAAGAAAAAAATTAAATTTGAATGATGACTATGGGATACAAAAAGTTGGAATGAAATAATAGAAGTTCTCTCAGAAAATGAGGGAAATACTATAAGATATTTAGAGAACTGTAGTAAAGAAGAGTTATATTGGATAAGTGAAGTTTTGGAAGATATAGTAGAAATTATACAAAGTAAAGAACTAATTAATTGCTTAAGAAAATTAGATGGAAAATTTCCAGAATTAGAAATGACAAATGATATTGATATTGCAGAAAGTTATATAGAAAATCCTTAAATTAAAGGAATAGTTGGTGTGCTTAAGTATAGAACCATGGGATATAATGATACTTTCTTGAAATTCATAGATCATGATGGTTGTACCATCATAGAGTGTTATGTGCAATGATAGAAAATAGAAAACGAGGTACGAGCTTAGGCGAGATGACATTTTACTGTACGACGAATATTAAAGACTTGGAATGGGAAAAATTTACAAATTTATGCTACTTAAAAATATATGAACTTAAAGCACTTGGTTGTCTATTTGAGACAATAAGTGCTTTTTTAATTGAAAGGTAAGCTATAAATTTATCGAAATTATTTTTATGAATTAAAACTAACAGAATATGCACATAGGCTTCAATTGCAGGTATATAGTTTGTTTTTCAATGTCAAAAAACATTAATAAAAACAGGGCAAAATTATTAAATAGCCGGGTCCATTGTAGAAATGTTTGAAGGTATCTCGCTCATAGGCGAATCTAATTTCTTAACTATCGTGGCAGAAGTAGGAACTGGTGGGTTAGCATCACCAATTGTTATTCCATTAGATATAGCAGCAACAGCTGCTGGGGCTAGTCTTTTTGCACATGGTGGATTTGTTTGGAATAAATCGATTCAAAATACTAAGGATACTATTCAAAAAATCCAGTCTTCTGGTGGAGGTAAGGGTGCGAGTAATCGAATACCTTCTTATGGAAAAGATTCAGTACCTAAAGGTCTATACCGTGAAGTAAATGGTTATCCAATAAAAGTGAAAGCAGGAGCTCAAGAGAAGCATATTCCCGATACACCGAACTATAAAAAAGAATTAGCAAATGGAAAAAATAAGAGCATTTTCTATGGAGATAATAAAATAGCGCAAGAATTGCTTGATAAGTTCGCCGGGAAAGGTGAACTATTAAAAAACGGTAGAGAAAGAGTAGACTTTGGTGAGCCAATAGGAAAATATTATGACCGCAATACTGGTGAATACTATGAGACTACTAAAGGGTTGATCCATTATGGAAAAGATGGCGCTCATATAGTACCATCAAGACCATAAAAATCATAAGAAAAGAGGATGCAAATGGGGTACGATTCTTTAATTGGAACATTAATAAATTATGAACATAGTGACATGATACTAGAATGGAAAAGTGGATTGAGGATTATTGGAGAACTAGATACAGTTTTTGAAACAGACAATGGACTAGATGAGGATGATATAAATTATACAGAATATGATGCAGCTGTATTTAGAGTAAATAATATTTTATCTCGACCTAATACAAACGAAGGTACTGTATATAATTGGTTAAAACAAGAAAAAAGTTCATTGGTTGAAATTTCTCTCTATGATGATCCGCCAAGTGCAGTGTTTTTAACTGACGGAAAAAGAGTATGGGAAAGAAAAATGTGTAAATAATAGGTGGCATTTAAACTGTTACCTTATTAGTCAAATTAGATCTAGTTAATTTTGATATATGGTTTTTAAAGGAATCAGAACAGGCTACTAACATATACTCTGGTATGAAGAAAAGATATCCTAATCGTAAGCTGATTCCTTTTGCTAAAAGAGTTGATAATGATGATACTGCATGTTTTGAAATCGGCAAAGGAAGTAAAGTTCAACTTATTCATGATTTTGCTTCTGAAGGCTTTGAACAAAGAAAAGATAAGCATCCTATTATTTTAGAAGTTAATACTGAAAAAGCTAGAGAAGAAGGCGTTAAATTTTATTTAGGAAATGAAAAAGTTTGGTTAGCAGATGAGATTCCTAGTGAGTTTATCGCAATTAATAAGAATTAATTGAATCTATTCTACTAGCTTATGAAGGCAGGAAAAATTTTTTCTTTAGGATATATTTGAATGAACCATGTTATCTGTCTTAAAATAAACAAATAAATGGCGAGTTACTTATGGAAAATAATCAACAAGAGAGACTTCACATTTGAGGTCTCTTTTGTTGATTTAAATTGAAAATTATTATTTGAGCGAATGCACTTTCGTACCTTGCATTTCACAGGCACATAGGCTTCAATTGATGCTATATAGTATGTTTTTCAATGTCAAAAAACATTAAAAAAACAGGGCAAAATTATTAAATAGCCGGGTCCATTCTAGAAATGTTTGAAGGTATCTCGCTCATAGGCGGATCTAATTTCTTAACTATCGTGGCAGAAGTAGGAACTGGTGGGTTAGCATCACCAATTGTTATTCCATTAGATATAGCAGCAACAGCTACTGGGGCAAGTCTTTTTGTACATGGTAGATTTATTTGGAATAAATCGATTCAAAATACTAAGGATACTATTCAAGAAATCCAGTCTTCTGGTGGGGGTAAGGGTACAGGTGTTGATGGTCAGGGAGCCAGTGTAGCAGGGAACATTGGAAAAAATGATAAACTAGCAAGTCAAGGGCATGTTGATGCTGGCGTTTCAGGTGCTCCAAAAGTTGATGCAGGAAAACAGGGTAAACATGTTCCTGGTCATGGGAATAATGTCTCAACCAAATCGCAGTGGGGAGGAGGCAAAAATGGAGTAGTAGAGACACAAGAAGCATGGGTGAAAGGAACACCAGTAAAGCCAGACGGAAGTGTTAGAGTGCATGATTTTGGAAAGCCAATAGGTCCAAATGGAGAAACGAGGGTAAAGGTTCATATGGATGGTAAAGGAAATATACATGGGTACCCTGTACAATAAAGGAGAATAATTATGAGTGATGAGATACTAAAAGTTGTTAATAAATTATATAAACAAGGTGATTTCCAATATGTTTTGGGGAAATTTGTTGATAAACATTTTTGGGATGGAGAAATTAATAAAATATCAAATATAAACGTTGATAATATTACTGATTTTAGTTATTCAACATGTTTTTCTTACATTCTTCTACCACTAGATGTGAAATTTCGTTTTGGTAGTGTAGAATTCAGTGAGTACGTTCGGAAGCAATCAGAAATTAATTGTGTAATGCTAATGATTTCGGCAATCGCGCCATATGCAGTGGTTAAATATTTAAGATATAGATATACTAATGGTACAATCGAGCTAGTTGAAGAGTCCTCGCCATACAATGATGAATCTAAGAAAATAGGAAGTAGTATTTTAAAATTATTAGATAGTAACGGAATAAAGAATCTTGATAAAGAAACGTTAAGTATTGAAGTGGAGGATGTTTCGTTAGAGTTAAAGGAAACAGGTGTTACTATATATAATTGTCTATTTGAAGATGAGTATTAAAAGAAACATTAATGATTGTGCAGAAACCAAAGAAGGGATATAAATAATAGAGGTAGATTAGTAGTTGTTAAGAAGTGATTACAGTTCGAAAATGTAGTCTCATTAAAAAGAGTGACCCTCTTTAGAAAACTTTTATGAGTGTACTCCATAGGGTAAATGTCCGAATATTTGCTAAAAATCGTTACGAAAATTACAATTTATGTAATAGGAAGATGAAAGTTAAAAATTTCTAGGGATAAACCAGTTTCAACACTAGGGCAAGTTAAAGGTGGATGTAGCTTCAGATATTAAAAAGATGAAATTAAAGTATACTGTGAAGAACAAGGATTGTACTCGATGTATATTTTTAGAGATAAAGAAATTAATTGCGCAAAAATGAATGAAGAAGCATCAGAAATAGACAGGGTGGGCTTGCGAGAAATGTGGGCTCACCTTTCGTCTGTTCAAATTGATTATGTGGTGGTGCTAAACTAAGTAAAACTAAAGATGGAAGACAAATGTCAAATGATTGGTTGAATGGTGCGAAGACCCGAAAAAGTAGAATATTGAAGGCAGTTGATGGAGATGCAAAATTAGCATCAAAGATTACGAAAGCATTACAAGATCAGGAAGTTGAGAGAGTGTTATCAAAGGTTGATAGTAGTGGAAATGTGAAAACATTTAGAATAGATGCAAAGGGAGACATAATTGGAGAATGGCCATAATTTAAGGAACTAGGAGGAATTGAATAGTATGAGAGATCCTTTATGTATAGAAGAAAAATGTAGAGAAGGAATAGAATATAATAAAGAGTTTATTGAGGAAAATAGAGAGGAGATTAAAAGTTTTGAAGAAGATGAAAGGAATGGTATTCAAAGAAAGGCTAAAGATAATAAAAGTCTTATAGAAGGAAGGTATCTATTAAATTTTAATTATGAGTTAGAGGATATTAACGCAAAATATTCCCTAGGAGAAGCTATCCATACAATAGAAGGAGATTTTGACAAAGCTCTTATTGATTTGAGGCATATAGGGGAAAATGAAGTTGGATATTTAAATCTAATTTGGATGATATCTCTAGGGATTTTATTAGAAACAGATAAAAAGAATCTTGTAAGTTTAGCCAAGCTAGTTGAGAAGGAAAATATGAACGACGCAGTAATCGATTTCCTCTTATGCGCTAGTGATATCGGATACACAAAAATGACGAATGTTTATTTTAAAGAAAATCCATATGCAAAAACGAGAGAGATTATAGAACTTGCACAAACAGATAAAAAAGAAGCGTCTAAAAGATTACAAACGTATATGGAGAAAGAATGGTTTAGAGGCCATTATGATTATGAATGGAAAAATGCACATAAAGAACCTGGATATGTGGGGTATTGGAGCTTTGAGACAGCTGCAATAGTAAAGATACTCGGACTTGATGATACAAGTTTAAAAGATAATAATCATTATCCATATGATTTGGCACATTATAAAAATGAAATGAAATTCAAGCATATAGACCTAAGTGAATATCACTATGAAGATGAGACAGAAGAAATAGAGGATATAGTAGAAGGAATTGAACATAATCCTGCATTGGAAAATATTATTCCGCCAAAATGGCATTCATTGGTCAATGAATTAATACATGATTATGAGAATATGGATGATAGTAGTTTTTATGAAAAATACAAAAAAACAATAGGAATAGGTCAAGTGTGGTTCTTACCACAAGAGTATGAAGAAGAAAATGAGCAAAAAAATCTATTAGGAAGTTTAATTGTGTTTGCCCTGACGGTAAGAGATTATATATTACAACTGGACTATAAAGACGATTTAGAAGACTACATTGATAATCTTAAAAATTTCTGGAATGTTTCAGAAACAAAGTTAGTTCAATTTATATTAGAAAATGATCAAAATTATTATGCATGGGTACCAAAAGAAGCAAGCATCCCAAATATGTATGAAGTGAAGATTGAGAGTGTCGATGTACAGGAAGTTCTATAACGAACAAATCGAAATGGTTTTTATTATATGTAATATTAGAATGCATTTTACTAGTTAATTGAAAACAATGTATGCGTGGGAGTAAAAAGGATGTATTGTTACTAAAAATTAGAGGGAAAGAAGGCTGTTGGATTGAGTTAAGCACCTCATTGTCAATATACGACAATAGGTGCTTTTTTGCGTGCAATGAAGAAAAAATAAAAGATTCATTTTCACTCTATTTCATCTTCGAATTACATGTTATAATTTGGAAAAAGTATATTCTTAATTTTTAGATAATTAAAAGGTGGTAGATACTATATGAGTACATTAAAGAAAATTACTAATAATATTTCGAAGGTTATTATAGGAAAAGACGAATCGATAGAACTAGCAGCCATTGCTCTAATAGCAAGAGGACACATTTTATTAGAGGATGTACCTGGGACAGGAAAAACAACATTAGCGAAAAGTTTGGCTAAAAGTGTGGACGCTAAATTTCAAAGAATACAATTTACAGCGGATACTTTGCCTGGAGATGTTATTGGCCTTGAATATTTTGATGTGAAGGAATCGGATTTTAAAACGAGGTTAGGACCCATTTTTGCAAATATCGTATTAGTGGATGAAATTAATCGAGCTGTACCGAGAACACAATCTTCGTTACTTGAGGTTATGGAAGAGCGTACTGTTACAATTGCGAAACAGACACATTCATTACCAGACCCTTTTTTAGTTATAGCAACGCAAAATCCACTCGAATCAGCGGGCACATTTCCTTTACCAGATGCTCAGTTAGACCGGTTTTTACTCACAATACGCCAAGGTTATCCTACGAGAGAAGCTGAAAAGGAAATGATGAATCGGCTTCAAATGAATGATCCGTTAGAAACGTTACATTCTATTATTTCAAGTGAAGAAATTATTGCGATGCAAAAGCGTGCAAGAGAAGTGTTAGTAGGGAATGATGTGCAAGATTATCTCCTTGAAATTATTGAAGCAACTCGTAACCATGAGTTAATTGAAATTGGTGTAAGCCCTCGGGGAACGTTGGCATTTATGAGAGCAATTCAAGCACGGGCAATATTAAATGAAAGAGATTACTGTACGCCAGATGATATTAAGACGCTGGCTGCATCCGTTTGTGCTCATCGTTTAACGTTAACAATTGAGGGAGAGATGAAAACGACGAAAGAACAAATTATGAAAGAAATTCTTCATACGATTAGTGTGCCAGTGGAGAATGTACGATGAATCAACAGCTTGTGTATACACCTTTAGCGGAGCCTTTCGTAATGGGGGTTATGTCAGTTGTAGCCGTTATTTTAAGTGTATTTTCAAGTAATCTACTGTTTTTATCTCTCGTATTTTTATATGTAATTTTAATAGGTGCTATGCATGTATATATACGTAAAGTATCTCGTGTTGAATGGGAATACAGTCAAGGGAATTCGAATGTTTTTATAGGTGAAACGAATATGTGCAAAATGAAAATTTCAAACAAGTCGATATTTCCTATTCTTAATATCGTATTTCGATTTAAATGTGAAAATAAGCTAACTTGGAATCATGATGAAATAAACAAAAATCATAGTACAGGTTCAAATTATTATATGAATTTTAATTTAAAAGGAAGGGAGTCAGTTTCATTTGATTTGCAAGCTGTAGCGTTAAAAAGAGGCATCGCGAAATGGGAAGAAGTTGAAATTGTTATTACTGATCTCTTTGGATTTATAACGAACCATATAACATATAAACAAGTTGATACGCCCTCTTATTTAGTCTTACCAGCTGTTCCGAAAATACAAGTTCCTGAATTACAAGAATGGTCACGAGGATTTCGAAAAGCGATGTCTTCACCCTTATATGATGAAACGAAAGTAATGGGAGTAAAGTCTTATGAAAATGAAGATTTTCGTTCCATCCACTGGAGTGCAACAGCGAAAACAGGGACGATAATTGCGAAAAAGTATGAGCGAACACAATGTGATAAATACGCGATTTATCTCAACTTGCAAAATAAAAGTGGTGTTTCTTTGCGAAATGATATAGAGGAACTAATTGAATTAACAGCAGGTATATGCAAACAACTTCTTATGCAAAACTGTTCGTTTGAAGTATGGATCAATAGTGTAAAAGATAACGGTTTGCTACATATAAAAAATGGGGATAATCGGAAACATTTGCAAAATGTATTAAGGGTACTTGCCTCGATATCAGACCAAGATACGCCTATATCTTCTTCTTACTTTTACACAGCAGGCTTTCGTCGAAAGGAACTGGATGCGGTTCCTTTAATTATTGGTACTTCACCAAAGAAATACAGTAGAACGAATAAATGGATTGTAATGAAAGAATAAGAAGGGGCTTATGTCATGGTGAATAAAAAGCGACATATGAAAGTGAAGTTATGGAGTGTGAGAACTTTAATCATACTTTTCTTTGCGATTAGTGCGATAACGTTATCACAAGGTATTGTGTATGTACAAGACATAGTAAAAGAGCGTTTTTTCAGTAAGACTAAGACAATATCGGAAAGAAATTATGACTTTACTAGTATAGGTGAAAATTTTGATGATTCCAAAATAGATGAAGATGAATATGAAGAAGTAAAAGATACGGGTATAAGAACGAAAACGGGTAAAAAATTTCAACCTTTCGAAAGAGAAAGTCTATGGAGTGACGTGCTTTCTGTTCTTTCAAATGTATGGATTACTATAGTTTTTTATGTGATAATCGCAATATTAATTATATATGCCATCTACAAGTATATTAGGAACAAATTGATGAGAACAGAAATAGTACAGGAGAAAGAATCGATCACAAAGCAAACTGCGGTAAGAAGCATAAAGAATGAAAAAGTCATTCATCAGTTAGAACGGCCGTTACCGACAGATAAGATAAGAAAAACGTTAGTTGAATGGGAAAGAACATTACCATTTCATGAACAGAGAAGGTCCTATGAAACGATACAACAATGGTTAAAAAGAATTTGTAGAACAAGGGATATTATCTCGTTATATGAGTCTGTTCGTTATGGTGAAAAGACGTATACGGATTTAGATGTGGAAGAAATAATGAAGTGGGTAGAGGGAGACGGGAAGGTGGATACATAAATATCCACCTTTTCTATTTTTATACGGAAATTTGATTAACATGAATTATTTTCTTATATGAAACCGTCTTCAAATAGGTAAACAAAATTAACTTTATTTACTTATACTTCATTACATGTTAACCTATACTTAATTTTTATAAATTATAATTAATTTTGATTTTTAAGGGTGTGAAAATGTAATGAAATCGGTATTAAAAGCATACTTATTTCCTTTGTTTTTCAGCAGTAGGTATGTGTTGGTTACTGTACGTATTATTCAAAGGAGACGGAGACTGGTTATTGTCTTGGATAGGTGTATTAATGGCATATTTATCTTTATATACTTTAATAGATTTATATTGTAAAAATACATACGATAAAAAATAAATAAATGGCTTATAAAAACATCGGTGACTAGTTTTAGTTTTGCTGTATTAGGAATCTCATTTTGTATCATACATGAGCTATTAACACCGTGGAGTCTTAGTTTAATGGTGTGGTATTGGTTGCTAATGTTAGTATTATTTTTAACAACTATAATATCATTAATCAGTTTAGTATTTGTTAATCGTAAAAATCACAATTTCACCGTTGGATATAGAATGCTCATACTTCTAAATATATTTCTTACACTAGGACCAGTATTATGGCCGCTATTACTTTCTATTATTGGAAATGGTATGAATGCTAGTGCGGGCTGGTAAAAGGAATATAAATTAGTTGTGTAAAGAATAGGATGAAAAGTTGATATAGAATTTTAAATGTTTAAGAGAACATGTTTACATAAAAAATGAAAACATGTTCTCTTTTTATTTGCATGCATAACTCTTCCTCAGTTTACCGTATTTAAATTTAAACGTAAGTATTTCGTAAGGAATGGATAAGAAAAAAGAGAGATTTATCATATAGGATGAAAGTATAGCTTGAATCAATCCGATATTAATGGAGGAGAGAAAGCCTTATGAAAAAATGTAATTCAATTAAGTTAGCAAGTTTTGCAGTTTTATTAGCGGGTACTGTTCTATTCACACCTGGTTTTACTGTGACTGCAGAGTCAACTCAAAATATTTCTAGTTCGTCACAAGTACATGATCAAAAGAATCGTAATGGCTGGAAACAAGTAATGCAGGAAACAGTACAGCTTGGTGCTGTAGGAATATTAGCTAAGGCGTCTAACAACGGAAAAACTAGTAGTTTTACTGCTGGCGTGGCGGACTTAAGTACAAAGAAACCGGTGAATTCGGATTATCGCTTTCGGATTGGTAGTGTGACGAAGACGTTTACTGCGACGACTGTGCTTCAATTAGTAGGAGAAAATCGCTTACAACTTGACGATCCAATTGAAAAGTGGCTACCGGGTCTCGTGCAAGGAAATGGGTATGATGGTAATCAAATTACGATACGACAACTTTTGAATCATACGAGTGGTATCGCTGAATACTTAAAGTCAAAAGACGCGGACATAATGAATTCGAAAAAAACGTATACAGCAGAAGAAATAGTGAAAATAGGCCTTTCGCTGCCTCCAGATTTCTCGCCGGGTAAAGATTGGTTGTATTCAAACACAGGATACGTAATACTAGGAATGCTTATTGAAAAAATAACTGGAAATAGTTATGCGGAAGAAATCGAAAAGCGAATTATTGAACCTTTGGATCTATCAAATACGTTTTTACCAGGAAATTCACCCGTCATCCCAGGAAAGAATCATGCTCGTGGATATGTGAAAATGGAAGGGACAGGCGAGTTCAAAGATATTACGTATTATAATCCGAGTTTAGCTAATGCAGCTGGAGATATGATTTCTAATGCGGATGACTTAAATAAGTTCTTTTCATCTTTACTTGGTGGTAAGTTACTGAAGGAACGCGAGCTAAAAGAAATGCTTACTACAGTTCCTATAGAAGGCAAAGGGGTTGGTGACGCATACGGTCTTGGAATCTATGAGACTAAACTTCCAAACGGTGTTTCAGTTTGGGGGCATGGAGGAGGAATTCCTGGATTTGCAACTTTTGCTGGGGGAGTAATTGGAGGCAAACATACATTAGCTATCAGTCTTAACTCAATAGGTGGGGTCGATATTGTTCCACAGTTAAATAAAATGATGCAAATTGAATTTAATAAATAGATGAAAAGAAAATGAATAGAATTTTGTTATAGTTGTATTTAAAAGAGGTGCTTTTTTAAGTTCGCAACTATGGACAGTAGTTGCATTTATGATATGACATCAAGTGTATTCCAAAGTGAAAATCAATCTTAATGCTTACGACAAAATAAAAAGGATGTCAGTTACATGACATTCTTTTTATTTTGGATAAAAGAGGTATGTATATAGTTCTGAAAATTGTTATTTTTAAATTTTTACATATAATGAAGGGTATAGGGGCACCAATAGGGAGTTATGAATGGAAAATACTTTAGTTAGTTAAATATTACTCGTTTTAATCAAAATAATTATGAGTTGATTTGGAGTTGAATACAATGGGGAAAAATCATTATAAATGGAGTAATAAACAATTACGAGAACATGTTGAAGTACTAGATGGTAAGAGAAGCACACACATATTTTTAAAGAATGCAACATATTTAAATTCTTATATGCGCGAGTGGATGACAGCGAATATTTGGATATATAATGATCGAATTGTATACGTAGGGGAGCAGCTGCCAGAGCAATTAACGGAGTGTGAAGTTGTTGATTGCGAAGGAAAGTATGTCGTACCCGGTTACATAGAACCACATGCACATCCGTATCAGTTGTATAACCCAGAGACGCTAGCGAATCATGCGATGCAGTTTGGGACAACAACTTTTATTAATGATAATTTAACTTTATTTTTCACATTAAAGCGTGAAGAAGCATTTCGTTTATTAGATGAATTCAATAAGATTCCAGCAAGTATGTATTGGTGGTGCCGTTTTGATGGACAGACTGAATTGCAAAACGGAGAATCTTTGTTTAATCGTGAAGAAATAATAGAGTGGCTGCAGCATGAAGCGGTTCTTCAAGGCGGCGAGCTAACAGCATGGCCAAAACTATTACATGGCGATGATGAAATGTTAACTTGGGTGCAGGAAACGAAGCGATTGCAAAAGAAAGTAGAAGGACATTTTCCGGGTGCATCTGAAACGACTTTAGCGAAGTTAAAACTGTTAGGTACAGATTGTGATCATGAAGCGATGACAGGGCAGGAAGTTTTCACTCGTCTTATGCAAGGTTACACTGTTTCCCTAAGAAATTCTTCAATCCGCCCAGATTTAGAAGTTTTACTGAAAGAATTGTTGGAACTAGGCGTAAAGCAGTTTGATAGATTCTTTTTTACAACAGACGGCTCACATCCTTCGTTTTATGAGAATGGAATGACAAACGTTATGATTTCTACCGCGATAAAACAAGGAGTGCCAGTAATAGATGCATACGATATGGCAAGTTATAATATTGCTCGCTATTATAATATGGAACATGTACATGGTTCGATTGCGACAGGTAGAATTGCTAATATCAATATTTTAGAAAGTAAAGAAAACCCAGTACCAATCAGTGTCCTTGCAAAGGGGAAATGGGTGAAGCGTGACGGTGTAAATACACATGAAGCATTACATATAGACTGGAGTAAACATAAAGTAACTCTATTATTATTAGATTGGTCAATAGAAAAAGAGGATATGATTTTCTCTAATAAAACGGGGATACACTTATTAAACAACGTTATTACAAAACCATACACTAGTGAAATTAATATAGACTGTGATGAATTGTCCACAGATCATGATGAATGTTTCTTTATGATGATTGCTCGTGATGGCAGTTGGCAAGTGAATATAGCTGTGAAAGGTTTTGCGAAAGAACTAGGTGGGCTTGCTAGCTCTTATTCTGGTACAGGTGACATCATTCTTATCGGAAAAAGAAAAGAAGATATGCTCACAGCTTTTCGTAGAGTAAAAGAGCTCGGTGGTGGAATGGTCGTAGCAGAAAACAATGAAGTGTTACACGAAATAGCATTACCATTGCTCGGGATTATGTCTAATTTAAAAATGAGAGAATTAATACAGGAAGAGAAACAGATGGTGAAATTACTACAAGAGCGTGGCTACGCGCATGATGATCCAGCATTTACAATTTTATTCTTTTCTGCGACGCACTTGCCTTTTATACGAGTAACACCTATAGGATTATATGATGTGAAAAGTAGTAAGGTAGTTGCCCCGCCCGTGAATTTGATAAAGCAATATTAAAAGGAAAGATCCTATAAAAATTTTATAGGATCTTTCTCATTATTAGCATAAGAATATTGTAAGCCTCAAATGATATAGTATCTAAATCATTTGAGGTGATATGTAAATATGAAAAAAATATTTTACATTTTAAGCGTATTTATTCTGTGTGTATCGATACAACACGTTGTACATTCCCAATCAGATGCACCAGAATTATCTTCGGATTGTCTCGAAGAAAGAAAAGTTAGAGATGAAAAGCATGTGAAGAATATAATACAGGACATTAAATCCACATTTAATTTAAATATTGATGAACATAGTTTTTGGGAAGTAAGTAAAAGAAATCTGGAGGCTGCTCATTTGATGTATGGTGGAAAGGAAAATGATTCTTATTATAATTCGCTAACTAAAATTTATGATAGTGGTGGATTTAGCGAACAGCCCAGCTTATTTGTGAGGGCACAAGAAGCATTTTTACTTTATAAAGAAAAAGATAATATCAATGTAATGAAACGCCTAAAACTAGACGTTGAAAAAGGGGAATGGCTCGTTATAAAAACGAAAAAGAAGAAAGGGAAAAAAGTGAAATTCAAGCTGTTGCAATGTGAAAAAGATTATATGAAAAAGAGAAATGAATAACAAAATACTTATTCATACTGTTTTTATTCAACGATATTTTGCTGTTGATGTGAAATAGAAAAGGTAAACGAACATATTAGCTTTATGGAATATGTTTGTTTACCTTTTTGAGAGATTTAATAATTGGGGATTATTTACTGGCTAATGAACTTATAATATTCAATGAATTTGTTCTTCATAAACATTAGATTTTGTGTCAAATGATTTATACATTACCGAACCACCTATGTATATTTTATTCTACAGTATTTATAAAAGAATGTTGGCTATTCATAAGAAATATGATTGGCACGGTTTTTGCTTGTATTACATGTAAGGAAGGAGATTGTATGTAAGGAATCTGTACTCGTAATAGTATAAAACAAGCTACTATTGCATTATTAATCATAGTTGTATTTATAGCGGAACTGTAAATACATACAAATAAGTGGTTTTTTTGAATTTAAAATTCTGAATTTTCTTTTAAGTTATTAGGGGGCAATGGGATGGTTAAATATTCGAAAATTTCTAAGTGGATTCTTGGTGTTGGATTAGTGACAATAACATGTAATGGTTTGCAAATTCAAGCAGAGACAAAAGAGCAAAATGTGAAGAACGTATTACAAATGGAGCCGGTAGGAATACAGAAATCTGTTGATGAATTGGCGCACCCTTCAAAAGTACAAGAAAATGCATCTTTTACAAAACGGTTAAAATTAGCGGATTTATCACAGCGTCCACTAGCACCAACTGATAATATTAAATCGTTAGCTGAAGAAAAAAAGTATTCAATGGCTGAGTTAAATCAATTAAATAATAAACAATTAACTGATCTTCTTGTGACAATTAAATGGTATCAAATTCCGGAATTATTTCAGTTTAATAGTGATAGTCTTAAATTCTATCAAGATGATAGCCGAATGCAAGCAATTATTAATAAACTAGCAGAACAAGGACAAGCTTATACGAAAGATGATTCAAAAGGGATTGAAACATTAGTAGAAGCTCTACGTGCAGCATTTTATTTAGGTTTTTACCATGATGAATTAAGCAAACTAAATGAGCGTAGCTACCATGATAAGTGTTTACCAGCTTTAAAAACAATTGCAAAAAATCCAAATTTCAAACTTGGTACATCAGAACAAAATAAAATAATTGCATCATATGGAAAATTAATTGGAAATGCATCAGCAGATGTTGAAACGGTTTTATATGCAGGTGAAATTTTTAAACAATATAACGATAATCTTGCAACTTTCATTGAAGACCGAACAAAAGGAGACGCTATATATGAGTTGATGAAGGGAATTGACTTTGATATTCAGACGGATATGTACACGACTGGAAAAGAGCCAAAAGATACGATGTGGTTTCGGAATATCGATAACTTTATTAATGAAGTAAATCGTTTTGCACTACTTGGTACAGTAACAAATAAAAACGGATGGTTAATTAATAATGGAATTTATTATGCTGGTCGATTGGGCAAGCTTCATAGCACGCCGACAAAAGGACAACAAGTTGTTACAGATGCAATGCGAATTTACCCATATTTAGGAGAGCAATACTTTGTTGCGGCAGAACAAATTACTACAAATTATGGAGGAATAGATGCGAATGGAAAAACTGTAAATTTAGATCAAATTCGAGAAGAAGGTAAAAAGAAATATTTACCGAAAACGTATACGTTTGATGATGGAGCAATTGTCTTTAAAGCTGGGGATAAAGTTAGCGAAGAGAAAATTAAACGTCTATACTGGGCGGCAAAAGAGGTGCGTTCTCAATTTTATCGTACAGTTGGTAGCGATAAACCACTTGAAAGTGGACATGCTGATGATGTGTTAACGATGGTTATTTATAATAGCCCAGATGAGTATCAATTTAATCGTCAACTGTACGGATATGAAACGAATAATGGTGGGATTTATATTGAAGGGACAGGAACTTTCTTTACATATGAACGTACACCAGAGCAAAGTATTTATAGTCTGGAAGAATTGTTCCGCCATGAATTTACGCACTACTTACAGGGAAGGTACGAAGTTCAGGGATTATGGGGCCAAGGGGAAATGTATCAAAATGAACGTTTAACATGGTTTGAAGAAGGGAATGCAGAGTTCTTTGCAGGTGCAACTCGATTAGATAGTGTAGTACCGCGAAAAAGTATAATTGGCGGGTTATCTAATGATCCTGCAAAACGTTATACAGCATCACAAACGTTAAATGCGAAATATGGAACGTGGGATTTTTATAATTATTCGTTTGCGCTGCAATCATATATGTATAATAAGCGCCCAGAAATGTTCGATAAAGTACATGATTTAATTCGCGCAAATGATGTTTCAAGTTACGATGCATACCGTGCTACATTAAGCAAAGATAATAAGTTAAATGAAGAATATCAATCTTATATGCAAATGCTTATTGATAATCGCGATAAGTATACGATTCCACAAGTATCAGATGAATATTTAACTCAACATGATCCAAAATCGCTTTCGGACGTTACTTCAGATATTACGAATGAAGCGAAATTAAAAGATGTGAAAGTAACAAAGAATAAATCACAATTCTTTAATACATTTACACTACAGGGAACATATACAGGAAGTGTGGCTAAAGGAGAAGTTGAGGACTGGAAAGTGATGAATGAAGCAACAAATGATATGTTGAAACGTCTTTCAGGAAAAGAGTGGACTGGATATAAAACATTGACTGCTTATTTTGTAAATTACCGTGTAAATAATGCTGGGCAATTTGAATATGATGTTGTGTTTAGCGGAGTGAATACGGAAGAAGGTACGGCTGTAGAAAAAGAACCAAATAATTCATTTGAAACAGCAAACCCACTATCTTTGAATATTTTGTTAAGAGGAACCTTGAGCGATCAAGATCAGGGGGATAAATTTGTTATTGATGTAAAGGATCAAAAAGATTTACAAATTTCTGTTACGAACGAACAAAATCTTGGACTGAACTGGGTATTATATTCTGAATCAGATTTAAATAATTATGTAGCTTATGCAACAAAACGTGATGGAAACAAATTGCTTGGAAATTATAATGCAAAGCCAGGGAAATATTACTTAAGTGTATATAAGTATGGTGGTGGAACAGGGAATTATACGGTACAAGTAAAATAGTTTACTATAGTTTGTTTTGAAAGGCTACTTATCGCATTTTTTAGCGAAATAAAGTATGTAATGTTAAACATTAAACTAAGCCAACATATCCCTGTTCTAATTATAGAACAGGGATATGTTAACTTTATATTTTCAAATTAAATAACCTCATTGGATTTTGACAAGAAAATAATTAATATAGATTTGAATTCTCATTCGTAAAGCATGTTTTAATCTTCTTAATGCTCTTTCATTTTTGTCTCAATGCTTGTTTTCAAATCAGTTGATACTTGATTGAAATACCCCAAAACGATCTCCCTAATATCATCGGATATAACTTTCAAATCACTAGCTAAGTTTTCAGCGAGATGTTCTTTTTCTATTGGCTGTAACTTCGTATAAAATTCACCAGCCTGCGTAAAGTCATCCTGTTTCATTATAGAAGTTCTTTCAAGTTTACCTTCAACGTACCTTCCTTCACCGGTTGTAATTTGATTAGCAGGTGTCCAATCTTGCTGCTGGTTAATCGTTAATTTGCGAAATTCTGGACCAATTCTTCTTCTTTGTGAATCACTGTAAATGTTAGCGCGCCCTTGCAGCATTTTATCATCTGATAGTTCTGCACCATCCAGTAAATTAGAAGGAGAGAATGCGACCTTTTCTACTTGTTCCATAAAATTTTCAGGATTTTTATTTAATACCATTTTCCCGACTGGTATGAGAGGATACGTCTGTTCATCCCATACTTTTGTGTCATCTAAAGGATCATAAGAAAGATGCGCTTCATCTTTCGGATCCATGAGCTGGACGTATAAACCATACTCCACTGGTTTACCATTTTCAATTGCATCATATAAATCTTTCCCGCTATAATCAGGATTTTCGGCAGCTAGTTTAATTGCTTCTTTACTAGTAATGTACTGTACACCTTCAAACGGGTACCAATGATACTTTACATACTTTCGATTACCTTCCGCATTTCTCCATACATATGTATTAACACTATGTCCTGGAATGTGGCGAAGACTTTTGGCCGTACCATTATTAGAGTATAAACGGACAACAAAATGAATAGATTCAGGTGCTTTAGCGACAAAACTCCAAAATCTATTAGGGTCTATTAAGTTATTTTTAGGTGAAGGCAATAATGCTTGAATCGTTTCAGGGAAACGCATTGGATCACGGACAGAAAAAACAGGAATGTGATTACATAAAAGGTCAAAAATGCCTTCTTTTGAATAAAATTTTGTGGAAAAACCGCGTACATTTCTAGCAGTATCCGGTGTTCCTTTCGTACTAACAGCTAACGAAAATCGAACCATAACAGGAACTTTCTCATTAGAATTTTGTAAAAAACTTAATTTAGTATGTTCAGACATCGAATATATCGTTTGAAAATAACCGAACGCACCAAATCCTTTTACATGAACAGGTCTTTCTAAAATTTTTTCATGAATAAATTGTTGTAATGACTCATGCAGTACACTATCTTGCTCTAGTACAGGTCCACGTGAACCAACTGTTTGAGAGTGAAATTTAGCTGGTTCAGTAAGTTCTCGATGTTTATTAAAGTCTTCTTCTAATAATTCTTTCCTATGTTTATCATATTTTTCATTCATCGATATAGCCTCCAAATTTTTTCGTCGATTGTTACTAAATATGATTTTATAGTCTCGATTATGTATGACATACAAAGTTCAAAGCAGTAACATACCGCTAGATGAAAAAAACACATATGTAGTGGACCTGTTGAAATAGAAGAAATTATGGAAAAATGAATATCGGGAAGAGAAAGCACACGTTTTAATAAAAAATGTGGAAGAAAACCACTATTAAAATTTCAATCTTAAAACTTAATTTATAAACGATTATATAGAGAATAAACGTTAAAAAGGAAAAATAACTAGGAGGAATTTAACATGTCGGATTGGTTTCAATTAGATAAAGAATATATGATGTCTACATATTGTCGGACAGAGGTTGCAATGGAAAGAGGAGAAGGATGTAAACTATATGATGTAGATGGTAAAGAGTATTTAGATTTATTTTCTGGCGTAGGAGTAAATGTACTAGGATACAATCATCCTAAAATTGTACAAACGACAATGGAGCAAGTTGTGAAATCGTTGCATTTACCGTTTCATTTCTTAAACCCAGTTGCAATTGAGTATGCAAAGAAATTAGTAGAGTGTACTTTAAAAAGCGGAAAAGTCTTTTTTACAAACTCTGGTACGGAAGCGACAGAAACGACATTAAAATTAATTGATAAATATAGATCTATTGCGAATGAAGAGCGTGACGGAGTAGTTGTGTTAAAAGATAGTTTTCACGGGAGGACGTTAGGGGCACTACATTTTACGAGACAAGAAAAGGTATATCAAAATTTCCCTAAAACATCTATTCCTGTATACGAAGTAGAGCGTGAGAATATAGACCAATTAGAGGAGACCATTATTAAAGAAAAACCAATTGCGATTATGCTAGAGCCTGTTTTAGGCAGTGGGGGAATTTATCCTTTATCAAGTAAATATTTGCATGGTGTTCAAAATTTATGTGAAAAATATAATGTACTTCTTGTCGTTGATGAAGTTCAAAGTGGTATGGGTCGAACGGGAAAACTATTTGCTTATCAAAATTTTAATATCACACCGGACATTATTCAAATTGGTAAAGGAGCAGGAGGCGGGATACCGCTAGGAGGGATTATTGTAGGTGAAAAGTTATGTGATGTATTTTCACCAGGAGATCACGGGACAACGTTTGCTCATTCATCAATGGGAACAGCTTTAGGTTTAACGGTATTAAATACATTACTTGATGATGGGTTAATGCAAGAAGCTTATGAAACGTCACTATATTTGAATGGCAAACTGCAAGACATTCAGAAAGAAAATTCTTATTATATACAGGAAGTGCGTCATGCTGGCATGATGTTTGGAATTAGTCTGAATGATACGAATGAAAATGTGAAGAAATTACAGGTTGAGCTAATGAATAAAGGAATGTTAGTCGATGTAACAAAAGGGAATATTATTCGATTACTTCCGCCGTATATTATTACGAAAGAGGAAATTGACGCATTTATGAATCAGTTTATTATTTGTTTAGATAAAGTTGCTGCTGTAGTAAGTGCTTAAAAATTAAAGCTATATTTTATATAAAGTGCACTCTAATTGTTGGGGATAGTTTACAATTGGGGTGCATTTTTATAGTTGAATTTTGTAAAATACAGTCGTTTTTATATGATAACGGAAAAATAGAAGGAATTTCGTTATATTTGAGTGGTGAAGAAAAGGGAAAGTAAGTATAAAGATAGTAGATAAAGCGGGTGGTTTAAATAACTAATGATAGAACGTTTTGAAAATAATAGCATACGAATATATAAATAATAAGAATGAGGTGATATATTGGAAAATAATGATATTCAATTTACTTCTTTACAAATGAGAACGGATAAATATGGTTGGGCTAGTATTCAATATACAAATAAAAAGCAGGCTATCTTATATACTCAAAATAGAGGAGTAGAATGGGATATTGTCAATCCTCTTAATTCAATTGTATTATTTGGGTATCCAATAAACGCTCGAAGCTCTTGGGCATATGGTTTAACAAAAAAGAATGACGATTTATTGCCAGCTATATTTTATACAGTTAATAGAGGAGAAAGGTGGAGTGAGTTTATTTTACCGGTTGAAGAAGATTGGGAGAAATCGACTGATGTTCAAGTACAATTGCATGCTACGAATATGGATAGTATATGGATTGTATTATCTAGAAAGCTTGCATCAAATAAATTTGAACATAATTTATACTATTTGAAAACGAAAGGGAAAGTTTGGAAAGTAATAAAAATATAAGTATTAGTGATAGTATTTCAGGGATAACATTTATAAACGATCTAATTGGGTTTATTTCATTACAAAACATTATGAAACATCAACGGTATTTAAAACAATAAATGGTGGGAAAGTTGGCATCCTACAAAAGATATTCCAAGTATTGAAGGAATTAACAATGGGACTGCTATGGCTTATAAAGCAATCTATAAAAATAACTTATTAGTAATACCAACTAAAAGAATGATGATGTATTTTTAATGAATTACTCATTTGATAAGGGAATTCGTGGCATATTTCAAATAAAACAATAAATACTAGTAAAGTGGCTGTTTCGTTTTTAGTTCCTATTATGGCTGGGTTATAAATAGTGAAAATGGAAGTGTGTATCAAATAATAAAAAAAGCAAAATGGATTAAAGTATCAAGTAATCCATTGTTAAAAATGTATTTTGTTTGCATTTTTAATCGGCGTAAAGGTTGGGCGTGTAATAAAAAAATATTTACTACAAAAGATCGCGGTATAACATGGAAAAGGTAGTATATAAAATTAATAATATTGATAATTTATTTAAAAAGTCCTAAAGAAATTAGGACTTTTTTTTTTATGGTGAGAGTTGTAACAAACAATGATAAGAGAAAGGAGGTAAGTGCAGAATTATATTTTTAAAAATAGACGTTTGTTTTCACACAGTATAATTCACTTTTGAATATGTTAATAAAGTAGCAAATTCATAGGAAATGGTAATACTTAATATTTTATGTCACATGATGTGTAAAGGGGCGTGTAATGAAATCGTTAACGGTTATTATTTTGTACAGTGAAAGAGAGCAAATATTAGAAGAGTCAATTCAATCTATATGGAAGCTAAATCCTCTTGAAATTATAATTTTCGTTCCTAACGATAGAAGTAATTTGTATGAAATAGCAAAGAAACATAAATGTCATATTGTTTTTATGGACAAATATAATAAGCATTATGATGGATATGGAGCTTGTATAAAGGCAGCAAAAGGAGAAGTTTTATTATTTTTAGATGGCAATTTTTCGTTATCCACAAATGAAATGCAGAGATTTATTGAGCCAATTGTTACAAATCAAGCCGATGTAGTTTTAAATAAAATAGATAAATTGATAGAAATAGGTAAATGTCCAAATATGGATATTGTATGGAGAAAAATGTTAAATGAAATTTTAAGTCGACCAGATTTAAAAAGCAATTCAATACTTTCGTTACCATATGCGCTTACGAAAGAAGTAGTGGAAAATATCGGCTTTAATTATATGGAAGATATCGTTCTATCTCATATGAAGATTGTGAATCAAGGGTGGCGGATTAACGATCAATATGCAATCAATACGTTATCTAAAGATGAGACTATAGAGGAAGGAGGATATTTAATAAAAAAAGAGTTATCCAAAAATGAAAAAGAGAAAGTAGAAAGATATTTACGCGGTATAGCTAAATGGATAGAGAAAAAAGGAAGAAGAGTAGGGTTTACTGATGCAGGAAAAAGAAGAGATATTGTTCAAAAACTAGGTGAATGTAAGCGATACCCTTCCTATCATCAAGGGTGGGGAATGCATTCTTCAATTTATGATGGGAAGCAACTTTCTGTCATTATACCAGTACAAAATGAAGAAGAGACTATAGAACAAGTAATACTTGAGGCGAGAAAAATAGAACCACTAGAAATCATCGTCGTTGTAAATGGTTCGACAGATCAAACGGCTAATATTGCTAAAAGACTTGGTGTTACTATTATTGAATATAACGAACGACTTGGTCATAATGTTGGACGTGCTATTGGAGCGCTTGAAGCTACAGGAGATATTCTTTTATTTATTGATGGTGATTTTAGTGTTTCAGGAAGTAATTTGCATCATTTTACAAAAGCAGTTTCAGCTGGTGTAGACATAGCATTAAATGATTTGAATCCGATGTTACACCCTCCGTTTTATGTTGTAGACGTCGTAAAATATATGCTTAATTTAGCATATAATCGTCCAGAATTAAGCAATGGCTCATTAGTAGCAATTCCACATGCTATGAGTAGATCATGTTTAGATGCAATAGGCTGGGAAAGCTTACTATGCCCTAGTCTTGCACAAGTAAAAGCAATATTACAAGGGTATAGAGTAGAATGTGTACATTACGTTGATGTTGTAAAACCGAATAGAATTCGTTTAATGGAGAATGTAAGTCACAATGGGCATCCTCCGGCAGTATTAAGAATCATTGGTGATCACGTTGAAGCTCTCTCTTACTTGATAGAACAACTTGAAATGGATGGAAAGGGTGATTAAACTGTTAGACCAGTATAAAATAATTAACATTTCATATGAACAATTATGGCAAATGGATTTTCAAATTACAGAACCATTTATACTCAAGGTTGATTGGGATAAAGTAACGTATGAATTTTTAATTCGTATTAAGCCCGATGCTTCTAACACTATTGTTTTTGGATCCGGAGCAGGTGGGTTTCAAGAACAGCCAATTGGTCCACCTATTTTTCATCGACATTCTTGGATGGATGAATTTGAAGATACTGTTATATATTATAATGACCCTACGTTATATCTTGGAAAATTATCTTTAGGTTGGGGACAGGGAGAGTTAAATAGATTTTATTTACAAGATATAGCAAATATTTTAGAAATAGTATTTGTAAAGTTAAAAGTTGATTCGAAAAATGTGTTGTTTTATGGCAGCTCTGGGGGAGGATTTATGTCTTTAATTTTAGCTGGATTCGTTAAGGGCTCCACAGCTTTCATTAATAATCCTCAAACAAATTTATTAAAATGGATACCTGTACCAATAAATCTAGTTTTCGATTTGTCTTATCCAAATTTATCAAGAGAAGAAGTTGAAGAGAAATTTGGCGAAAGAATTAATGTTGTGAAATTTTTTAATCACATTAAATATGTACCGAATATTTATTTTTTGCAAAATTTCGCGTGTGAATTTGATGTGCAAAATCATTTGCTACCATTTATTTCCGAATTAGAGCAACTTGATAAAGACACGGAAGTAAATCAAATTATAATTGACTTATATTTTGATAAAAAAGCAGGGCATGCAGCTGTAGGGAAGAGTGAAACAATTGAATATATAAAAAAAGTAAAACCTAATCAGACTGTAAAAGAAGAACAAAAAGAAGTGGACCTATCAGTTGTTATAGTTTTAGGAGAAGAAAAATCAAAATTGAATCAAATTTTAAATAAAGTGCAGCATATAAAACCACTAGAAATTATTATTGTAGCTGATGATAGAATGAGTGCGATACAATCTATACCAACATTTGTTGAAAATAACGTTGTTGTGATTGAGGAGAAAAGTAAATGGAAAGCACCAGTTCATGGGGCAAAAGTCGCCAATGGTGATGTAGTCTTATTTTTAAATGGAGAAGATGTTATTTTTTCGGTAGAATTAGAACGATTTATAGAACCGCTACTAAAAAAGGAACAGGATGTAATTTTAAATAATATAGACTCGTTTTGTTTTGAAAAGATGAGAGTAGAATGGCCAAGCATTGCTATGGTGTATAGAAAAATAGTAAACGATGTATTGGGGCGTATGGATTTAAAATATGATTCGATGTTATCTATGCCATATGCTATTACTAAAAAAGCAATTGAAGACATTGGATATGATATCTTGCAGAATCCTATTCTGTCCCAAGTAACTCTTATTGAGAAAGGGTGGCGACTACAATCCTCGTCAGCCATCACTAACACCTCCTTGAATAATATGCCTGCAAACAAAACCTCTTTCTATAAAAATGGATTAACTAAATTAGAAGTATATGAGATTAAAGAAAATATAAAAGCTTTGGAGAGTTGGTTACAACGAAAAGATGATAGAGGTAATTATACAGATGGAGGAAGAAAAAGAGAAATTATAGAGCAGTTAAAAAACCAAAAGAATTATTCACGTTTCCATAAAGGATGGGGAATGAATTCCTCTATTTATAATGGAAAACAGTTATCAATTATTATACCAGCACAAAATGAAGAATCAACGATTAAAGAAGTTATTCTTGAGGCAAGAAAAATTGAACCGAAAGAAATAATTGTTGTCATTAATGGGTCAACAGATCAAACAGAAGCAATTGCTAAGCAATCAGGGGCAACAGTAATTGTTTATGAAGAAAGATTAGGGCATGATATAGGTCGGGCAATCGGTGCACAAGAAGCGACAGGAGATATACTTCTCTTTATTGATGCTGATTTTGCTATTCCAGCAAAAGATCTTCATCCGTTAACGCAAGCTGTTGCGGATGGTGTTGATATGGTTTTAAATGATTTAAATTTAAATCTTAGATTTCCTCTATATATTGTAAGTTTATATAAATATATGTTGAATATTGCTTGTAACCGTAAAGATTTAGGGGTAGGATCTACAATTGCTGTTCCCCATGCTATTAGTAGAAAATGTTTAGAGGGAATTGGCTGGGACACTCTTCACACAGCGTGTGTTGCACAAGTAAAGGCAATATTAGAAGGGTATAAAGTCGAATGTGTCCATTTTGTAGATGTAATGAAACCAAATCGTATTCGGCCACAAGAGCATTTTGCGACGATAGGACATCCACCAGCTGTATTGAGAATTACTGGGGATCATTTAGAAGGACTTTCATATTTATTGAAGAATAAGGATTTTAAAGATTTATTTTAAAAGGTAAATTTGTCTATTGAATGAGTAACTTAAACATTTCATTTATGCAACTTGACAATATTTAGTATTGCAATGAAACTAAAATCAAAAATTTTTATTATTTTTAGCTCAGGTACAAGTGAAGAGCATGTTTCACTGACTGATAGTAAATGAACAAGTAACTAAAGGTAAAGGCTTCTTTATATATATGAAGAAGCTTTTATCTTTTTATTTTAAGTATGGAAGGTAAAGAGTAAATAAAGTTGTAACGGTATTTTTATTTTTGGATAAATTGATATTAGATATAAGAAAGGAGGAATATCTTGTCTTGCATCAATAAAAGTTGTTTTCATATTTCTTTAGAAACTAAAGTCAATCCAAATGGTGGGGCAGAAATATTCGTAAGGTGCAATGATGAATGTTTATCTAATTTTAATGTAATACCGTTTATTGCATGTGTTTCTATTTCAGTAAAGGATGATTTGAGTTTTTAGTTGATTTAGATAGTTTAATAAAACGTTAATTTTCTATGCAGTTAATAATAAAATAACATCTAATTTATAAGACTTAGTAAGAGAGTCGTGTCCGAATTTAATTAACTGCATATATTGTTAAAAGAAAGGAGGGAGAGTTATGGCATGTACTACGAATAATGTTTGTTTAGATGTGTGTCTTAAAATTACAATTACCCCTGGTAGTGGAATTGATGCAGTAGTCGATTGTGGAGGCACATGTGGGACAAGTCCTACTATTGTAATTAGTCCTAGTGGATCAATTGTTATTACTTTACCATTAGTTGCATGTTTCTCAATTGCACTAAAAGATGATTTAAGTGTTGACTCTTCATTAACAAGCCTCTATTTTCAAACTTCTTAAGAAAGATACAGAAATGAAAAGCCTGCCTGCTACTTTTCTTTTGATCTAATGTAAAAATAAAAAAGATGGTTACAACCATCTTTTTTTATTTTGCTATATATTTAAAATGAATTCATATATTATTTGGTGGTAAGAATATACAATTAAAAGTATTCAGTGTTTCTTTTTTGTTCAATGAGGTAAGAAATTGCTTCTATATGATCACCAATGATTTGTTGCGTTGCTAATGAAAGGTAGCCTTCCTGCGAGAAGTGTTTTTCTGGTCGAACTCGATTTATCTTGTCAACGTCGATAGAATGAACATTTTGTACATGCAATCCTGCTAAAATTGTTTTAACTTGACTTAAGGTTGGTGAAAGAAGAGAATCAAACCCAATTGTATCAATGCATTTTCGACTAAAAGCATGAGGGACAGCAGTTGTGGAGCCCATACCTAAATCTTTTCGATTACATGCTAAATTAACAACATGCTTACATGCAGTTACGATAGTATAAGGAACACGATACATGTAGTAGTGCTCTAATTTATTTAAAGCTAAATCGGTTCCATTTTGAACAGATTGTACAAATGGTAATAAATCAGAACTAGGAATTAAGAAATCACCATCAATAAATAATAATATATCACCTTTTGCAAAATATGCACCAACGGCACGTCCGGTATCAATGCCGAGTGCTTCTTTGTAAGTAATAACTGTTGCACCGCAATTCTTCGCCAATTCCTCTGTTTTATCTGTTGATCCATTAACAATAATGATGATTTCTAAAGGTTTTAATTTCTGCACCTCAAAAATGATAGATTCTATCGTTTTTTCTTCATTTTGAACAGGGATAATGATGGATAATTGTTTATTTCCATAAGTATTTGAATAAAACTTTTTACCTGTAATTATTTTGGGTATAGCTCTTTGTTCGCCGTTTTGAAGTTCTAAAATAATATCTCGCCTTCGATTATTATCAGTATAGTTTCCTCTTGAATTTTGTAATATATTTACCCAATTTTCAATTGCTTCTAGGTGATAACGAATGAGTTGTTTTGAGGGGAAGGAGGGAATTTGCGGTATAGAAATTTTAAAATGATTGCTAATGCGAAATTTATTTTTAATAATTTTCATTTGTGCCAATATCGGATTTAATAAACTTTCTGGAGTAATTGCATCAAGAATCTCTTTTGTTATTGCATAGGGAGGAAATAATAGTGAGTTAACATGTAAATCTGGACGATGAAAAAAATGATTCGTAACCTGCTGCCAAATCATTTCTATAGTTGGCTTTTGCTTTTGATAAAAAAAGTCATCTAAATTGTTTAATACTATGTCAGCTGATTCGTCTAGTAATGGTTGAAGAAATTGTGTAAGTAAGGAAGATTGGATAATGTAATTTGCATCTAAAAATAAGAGGTACTTACCCTTTGCTTTTGTGGCACCAATTACATAACAATTATTTAATTCTGACGGTTCTTCTAATGTGATAATTTTACAATTGTAAGATTGTGCAATATCAATGGAATCATCGATATATCCGTTAATAGTAAGGATGATTTCTAAAGGGTGTAGTTGTTCACAGGCTTTCAAAATTTCAGGTAAAACTTTTATGTTATGCTGTATACGAATAATAATAGAAATCGGATTTTTACACATAAGTAGTCTCCTTTTTAATCAGAGGTAGTTATTAATAAGATTAGATAAAATAGGAGATATATATTTTATTAAATACGTAACGACTATTTAGTTTTCTCAGACTTAGAATTTTCATTACCTGAATTAGTACCTTTATTTATTCCAGAAGCCAGTAAATTATTGAGAACGCTCAGGTCTAATTGCATAGGGATTGAGTTTTCGGATGTAGTTTTCTCATTTTCTTTTTGGTAGTTAATATAGTCTTTATATTTTTATTTCTTTATATTGTTTTAAGGTAATGAAAAATCCAGAAATAATGAAGAGAAAAGAAATAGTAGCAAGTAAAAGTATTATTTCCAACATAAAACACCCTCCTTTAAATCTATAATAATACTATATTTGAATGTAATAAGACAAAATTCGAGCTAATGAGTTCACTTTTTAAATATATGCAAATCTTTAGTAAAAGTTACTAATTTCTAGGTTAAAGGAAGCAATTACAGAAACGTATAGATATAAATAAATTAAAATTTCATTTGTAGTGTAAAGGTATGTGTTATATAAGCTGAACGTCATTCTATAACAAGTTAAACAGGGTTTAATTTTATATAAAAGAGCATTTAATTGGACAAATAATTAATTATGTGAAATAATAATAACAGATAAGGAGACGTTGCTTTTCCTTAAGTGCTTCGAATTAATTTTATTCAATAAGAGAAGGTGTGCTTAAAGAAGTTAAATTAAATAAGGAGCTGTTTTATTATATGCAACAAAATAATGATTTAAATTTTGAACCTCAAGACGTTAATATTGTTAATCCTAAACAAGCCAGGAAAGCAGTAATTGCTACTGGTATAGGGAACGCAATGGAGTGGTTTGACTTCGGATTATACGCGTATTTAGCGGTAATTTTAAGTCAATTATTCTTCTCTGGTGTTGATAATAGTGGATTGCAACTTGTACTTACATTCGGTACATTTGCAGCAGCCTTCCTCGTTCGACCAATCGGAGGTGTATTCTTTGGTAGAATAGGAGATAAGTACGGCCGAAAAATCGTGTTAAGTACTACTATTATTTTAATGGCACTTTCTACATTATTCATCGCATTACTACCAACCTATGAACAAATTGGTGTATGGGCACCAATACTACTTTTAGTTGCCCGAATGATTCAAGGCTTCTCTACAGGCGGCGAATATTCAGGAGCAATGGTTTATATCGCAGAATCTTCTCCAGATAAAAAGCGTGGTATACTCGGTAGTGGTCTTGAAATTGGAACACTCTCAGGTTACATTGCTGCATCGGTAATTGTTACCATTTTGACGTTATTGTTAACAGATGAGCAAATGCTCAGCTGGGGATGGCGTATTCCGTTCTTAATAGCTGCACCAATTGGTTTGGTCGGTTTATACTTACGCCGTCATCTAGATGAATCTCCAATCTTTGAAGAGATGGAAAAAGCACAAGAGGAATCTGAAGACAATGAACAATTTTCATTCATGGATATTATTAAATATCACAAAAAAGACTTCTTATTAAGCACAGTAATTGTCGCCTTCTTTAATATTACAAATTATATGATTCTTTCGTATATTCCTTCTTATCTAACTCAAGTACTTAAAGTCGAAGAAACAACAGGCTTATTAATTATTTCTATTACGATGGCACTTATGATTCCACTAGCACTATATTTCGGTAAATTAAGTGATAAAATTGGTAATAAACGCGTTGTGCAAATTGGTTTACTTGGTTTAACTGTATTTGCAATTCCAGCATTTTTACTAATAGGTAACGGACATATTGCAGCTATATTTGCAGGTATTTTCGTACTAGGTTTCTTCTTAAGTGTATATGAAGGAACATTACCTTCATTATTACCATCACTCTTTTTCACTGATGTACGTTATCGAGCACTTTCGATCTCATTTAATATTTCTGTATCGATATTCGGTGGAACAACACCGCTTGTATGTTCATACTTAGTTCATGCAACTGGTAACCCGCTCGCACCGGCATTTTATTTAGCAGGTGTAAGTATTATTGGATTAGTTGTATTTAGTGTACTATTCGTTACAACTTCAGGGCGTGCGCTAAAAGGTTCATATCCTACAGTAGAAACGAAAAAAGAAGCACACCAAATCGCTAAAGAAGACCCTGAAGAAACACTTTGGTGGCATGAAGAGTCATTAGAAATTGAAGCAGGGAAGAATGCTTCCATTTAAAAAGCAACGTAGAAGTACAAAAAGACTCCTATGAATATAGGAGTCTTTTTGTTACGTTATTTCTTTCGTTTCTTCAAACTTTTTTGATATGCATAAAGCTTATGAATCTCTTCCTTAAATTCATGTAGAAGTACAGTGTTTGCACTATTTGAATAACGCACCGTATTATAAGTATCTATAATAATATCACTTTGAATATTTACATCTTCTTCATCGTTTATTCTTTCTAGCCAAGCCTCAACAGTTTCTCCCCGTTTTCTATTTAAAGGAGGGGTTAACTTACTCTCTAGCTTAAAAATTTCCTTCCGAATTTCGTTATGTGGCGGTTTATTTCGTTTAAAACGATTTTGGCTCATTCCTTCTTTATCAGTAATGATAGTAGATTCGAAGGCGGGCATATTTGGTAAACTTAAATGTTTTCGTTTTTTTACTATTTTCCAAACGACGTAAATAGCGATAGCTGTACAGACTATTATTGTAGTGCTATTTATGAGTATTGGATCAAAATCAGGAATTTTTTTTCCGTCTTCAATTTTTGGTTTTAAGAGATGTCCTTTATTTGCCCAAACATCTTCAGTATCTTTTAATTCCGCTGCTTTAATTAATGGCATTAAAGCATAGCCGAAGCCTAATGCGACTACTTCCGTTATAAAACCAAAAATAAGTCGAATGAAAGGAAATACTTGAACAATTAATATACTCATTAAGCCAATCGTAATGATAGAAGAAAAACGTAATAGTTGTTGTTTGCGATTGGCCCCGGTTAACCAAAATGTAATCATAAGATGCAAGGCTAACATTAATAGTTTCCACAACGGTGGAAAGGGTGCATAAAATATAGCTGAAACGACAAACCATACAATACCACCTAAAGATTTTTGAACTGGATATCCAGGTCCGACCACATGTACGATAAAGAAAAATAGTGGTAATATGATTGTGCCAAATAGAGAAAAAGGTAAAAATAAAGAGAAAAGAACGATTTGAAGAACTAAAAGTATTACAAATCCTGTTGTTTTTTTCTGCATAAATTTATGAATAAGAAATACTCCAATATAGCCTGTTGTTAAAAATATTGCAATACTAATTAGTTCATCTCTTTCTGTTAATAATGAAAGCAGAAGGAGCAGAATGAAATCATGAATGTGATATAGCCAAGTTTTCAACTGGTTCCACCATCCCTTCACTAGTAATGAGAAACGTTGGCTGCGAGAGAAGAGGGAGTTCATTTCTTTGTAAACCAATGTATATCATTGTAGACGATCGTTCTCTTTTTCTCTTTACATAATGAAGGAATCCTTGTTTCGGAAGTAACGTACTATCATCTGAAATACGGGCTAATTCTTCTAAAGCTTTTGCATATTGTGTTTGTCCTTCATTTAACGGTACATGTAATGCACCGCCTTCTGCTAATACACTAATAAACAATTCAAACGGAATGTGGTGCTTCGTTGCATACTGGAAAATGTATGTTGCATATGAAATAAGTTCTTCTACATTATCTTTCCAACCAAATCCACGATCGGCAGCTAAAGAAAGACAAATCGTCCAACTATAATTTTTTACAGGTTCATATTGCTTCGCCTGTAATTGTTGCATTTTAGCAGATGCCTTCCAATGAATAGAGCGGAAAGACTCACGCTCATATCGCTTTACACCGATAATAGATGTTTCATCATTGTAAAAAGAAAAATTCGTTCGATAAGATCCATTCAAAAGTTGCTGAAGTTCTTGCAAACCTGCTACTTCTTTAGGAGAAGGATACACAATAATTTCAGTCCTTAATTTATCAAAAACAGGTAAATGTACAGTTAATAGATGAAATGGATCTTTTAATACACATTCAAATTGTTCAATTTGAAACACGCCACGCTTCGTGGCGGTTAATGTTAACCCCCATTTTTGTGCCGAATGTGCAAGTTGTGAAAATGGGAAAGAGAATAACGTTTTTGATATTTGTTCAATGCCTTGCTCTTTATGCGGTATAAGGGACGAATTTAAATGAAAGTAACAAACACCATTAACGATTGGTATGCTGGCTCCATTTTTTAAATGAATAAAAAACTGTCCAGATTCCTCAGGAAAAATCCGTGTAGTTTGTTTCTCATTTATGATTTGAAACTTCTTCTCTATGAAAGCGACATATTTATAAATAAAAATCGCAAATAAATAATAGAAGAAAAAGAGAAACATAAGCATTCGTTGCGGGAAAAAGAATGTGAAAAGTAATGCGATTGGAACGGTTAGTTGAATAATATGGAGTTGAAAAAATAAAGGCACAGTTACAACACGCTGTCCATTCATGCTTGTTCAATCTCCACAGGTACGTCAACTTCTTTTAAAATACTTTGCATAATATCATTCTTTGTCGTACGCAGGGCACCTTCCATTGATAAGACGATACGGTGATTCCAAACAGAAGGAACTAACAATTGTATATCTTCTGGTGTGCAATATTCTCTCCCGTGTAAAAAGGCTAAAGCTTGAACAGCACGTACTAAAGCTAATGTGGCACGTGGGCTTACACCGTTAGCGATATAATCATGATTTCTTGTAGCATGAGCAAGTTTAATAATGTAATGTTCTAACGGTTCCGAAACAAATATTTCTTTTACTCGTTTTTGAGCTTCTAAAATATCTTCTAATGAGATGACAGATGTGACACTTTCTAATGGTAAATCGTTCCGAAAACGTCGCATCATTTGTAACTCATCTTTAGGAGTTGGATGACCGATTGAAATCGTCATTAAAAAGCGATCAAGCTGTGCATCTGGAAGAGGGAAAGTCCCTTGTGATTCAATTGGGTTTTGCGTCGCAATAACAAAGAACGGTTTCGGAAGAGGAGTTGACTGCTTCTCCAGCGTCACTTGTCGTTCTTCCATCGCTTCTAACAAACTCGACTGCGTTCTCGGCATTGCACGGTTAATTTCATCTGCTAGCAAAATGTTTGTCATAACTGGTCCAATTCTTAATTCGAATTCGCTTGTTTTTGGGTTGAAGTATTCAATACCTGTTACATCACTTGGAAGTACATCAGGGGTAAATTGAACGCGAGAAAAACTACCACCAATACTTTTTGAAATGGTTTTCGCCAGTAACGTTTTCCCAGTACCAGGCACGTCTTCGAGTAGTACATGTCCATCAGCAAGAAGTGAAACGAGCAGTAGATCAATAACATTTTCTTTACCAACAAACACAGATCCGATGTTTTCTTTCAATTTATTTATCATATGTACCATTCCTTTCATTATAAAAGAGCTAATATTTCTATATTTTAACAAATTATTCAGAAAATTGGTATGATTTTTTAATTCAAAGAAATGGATATTTAATTATTAAATTACTCTTGCATATTTTGGAATATAATTATACAATATCGATATACGATGTATCGTGAATCGATATATCATATATCGATGTATCGGAGGTAGTTATAATGAATGCGAAGGCGCAAAAATATATTCCGTTAACTGAGGCGACATATTACATATTATTGTCACTCGTGAAGCCGTTGCATGGCTACGGAATTATGCAAATGGTAGAAGAGATGACAAATGGGGAAGTAAAGCTCGGCCCTGGTACTTTATATGGAAATACGACGAAATTACTAAAAGAGAAGTTAATTGTTGAAGTTGCCTCTACAGACAGAAAGAAGTGCTATGAGTTAACGCCGTTTGGGAGAGAAGTGTTAGAGCTCGAGTATAACAGATTGCAGAGATCTGTAAGGAATGGAAATAGTATATTAGGGGAGTGAATGAGAGATGGAGACAAAGAAGGTATTTAAATTTTTCATGGCATGGAGTTTAGAAAAAGAAGAAGCTTTTTTACGGAAAATGCATCAAAAAGGTTGGGCGTTACAAAGATATAATTTGTTGTATACGTTTAAGAAAACAGAACCGAAAGATGTAATATATAAAGCGGATTTTAGATTGGTTTATAGGGATTCAAAAGAAAAACAACAGGAGTACTTTGAAATATATGAAATGTCTGGTTGGAAACGTGTCACAAGTTTTACAAGATGGAATTATTTTTGTAAGGAAGTAGAGAAGGGAATTGAGTTACCTGACATATATTCAGAGAAGGACACGAAGGTACAAAAAATGAAGGAATTATTACAATTTTTCGCATTGATTTCAATAACTATATTACCCTCAATGTATAGCGTATTTTTAAGTTCAACAGAATCAAGGGTGCCAATTTGGGCGAAAGTTATGACAGGGTTTGTAGGTTGTATGTATGCTTATTTCTTCATGAGGATTTTTTGGAAAATCAAGAAATTGAAAAGTGAAATATTATAATAAAGATTAGACCCTAGAAGAAGATAATGATGACAATGAACAATGACATATTATCTTCTTTAATTTTTATGTAATTCTATTTTGTTAACTATTTTTATATAATAAAACATTATATATTTAAGGCATAGAACTAACAGTTACAAAGATAATACCAGTAACAATACCTAAAAAATCATAAATGAAGAAGTAATTAATAATAACGAACTAGCAATGAATATCACTTTATTAGATTTTTGTTTTTGTAAAGGAAATAAAGTAAAAGACTACAAACAGTAGAAAGTATCCATATAGCTAAACCGTAAGAAGTCGAGATTTTCTTCCAATCGGAAATCCAAAAGTAAAAGCTTATTATGTGACAAGTTAATAGTAGAAATGTTGATGGAAGCATTATCTTTTTATTTAAAATCATTTGTTTCACCTCCCTTATGTAAATATTACTAAAATGGTGTGGATTTTAACATATAATAAGGAAGAAATACATTTTTAATTAACGTATTAAACGAAAAAATCCCTTATAGAAAAATCTATTTCTACAAGGGATAATCATATTTTTATTAGAAAGACTGATTTTGCGCAGGTTTAATAAATTGTTCAGGGTTTTCAACAAGTCCGCATACAGCACATTGGACACGGTATGTAGGTCCTTGATAAGCCATATGAAAAGCATTCATCGTTTCATTTGTGTATTCTTCTTCCACTTGACCAGTTTGTGGATTTATTTTGACTGGTTTTACTTGTTGCTCAAGAATATTAAAGCGAGTACGGTTCGTTTTACAACTTGGACATAGCATTGGTTCCATATGTATACACCTCCATTTGTATCATTTCTTAAAATCTTTAATTTTATGCAAGCAAAAAACTTTCTCAATATAAATAGGTGTTTAATGTATTTAAAATTCAGAAAAAATAAAATATAATAAAAGTACGAACTGGTTATGTCCAAACCAAATCTCCTGTTTTATGCCAATAAGCTGGGGGGCCGAGAAATCGGCCTCATTTTTTTTGCTCATTACTACAAGGAACAATGTTTTATGAGACTTTTGTCGAAATTTTAGGGATAGATACAAAGGGGGATGTAAAATGAATTTGAAAATGAAGTACATCATTTTATATGTAGAAAAGTTTGAGGAATGTTTAAAGTTCTATAAAGATATTTTACAGTTACCTATAAAAGCAGAGCACGGCACATATATTGAATTTAATACTGGAACTACCATTTTAGCGATGAATACGCGGCAAGATGTGAAAGAATTAACAGGACTACCGCTTACAGAAGGTGAATTACAGTCTTCTCATTTCGAGTTAGGATTCGTTGTTGAGAATGTACAAGAAACGATTGAGCAATTTAGAGAGCAAGGTATTAAAATTTTAGTGGAGCCAATTGTAAAACCGTGGGGACAAACAATTGCCTACATTGCTGATCCAGATGGAAATTATATTGAAATTTGCAGTTCATTAGAATAGAGGGAGAAAGAGAGATGGGATTTCCGAAACTAGAAACAGAACGTTTATTCTTAAGAGAACTTACACTATTAGATGCAGAAACGATGTTCCAATATTTTTCGAAAGAATCAGTTATACGTTATTTCGGAATGGATTCTTTCCAAAATATTGAGCAAGCGAAAACAACGATTCAAACGTTCAAAAATCGTTATGAAGAGGGCAGTGTATTTCGCTGGGGAGTCGAGAAAAAAGGGACGGGCCAATTAATCGGAACGTGCGGATTTCATTTAATTAATAATCATCATAAACGAGCTGAAATTGGTTATGAATTAGATGATACATATTGGGGACAAGGATATGCATTGGAAGCATTACAAGCAATTTTAGCTTACGGATTTGAAATACTGCAACTAATAAGAATCGCAGCGGTTGTATATGTAGAAAATAAAGCTTCTCAAAAATTATTAATAAAAGCAGGATTTCAAGAAGAAGGATTACTTCGAAAACATATGATTCAAAATGGAGTTGCTCATGATACCATTTTATATTCTTTATTAAAAGAAGAGTGGAAGAAGTAATGAGTACAAACGAACTTATAACGATTATGAAGAAGCATAGGGAAAATAGATTCATTTTAGGTATAGATGGTTTAAGTCGATCTGGAAAAACAACATTCGTAGCCAATTTAAAAGAAAATATGAAACAAGAAGGCATTCCGTTTCGTATTTTCCATATTGATGATCATATAGTGGAGCGTAATAAACGATATCATACTGGATATGAAGAATGGTATGAGCATTATTATTTACAATGGGACATTGAATGGCTAAGGCGGAAATTTTTTCAAAAGCTACAACATGAAACAAAATTGAAATTACCTTTCTTTCATGAAGAAACAGATATATGTGAAATGGAAAAAGTACAGATTCCTATTGTAGGCGTAATTGTTATTGAAGGAGTTTTTCTGCAGCGAAAAGAATGGAGAGATTTTTTTCATTATATGGTCTATTTGGACTGTCCAAGAGAGACAAGGTTTCTACGTGAGAGTGAAAAAACGCAGAAAAACCTTTCAAAGTTTGAAAATAGGTATTGGAAAGCAGAGGATTATTACTTAAAAACGGAATTGCCGAGGGATAGGGCGGATTTAGTCATTGAATGATTTGAAAATAGAAGGTGAATAGAATGAATATTTTATGGGATTTTGATGGGACGTTATTTGATACGTATCCTGCATATACAATGATGCTTTCTGAAATATTAGGTGATTCAGTAGAAAAACAAGAAATATACAAAAACTTAAAAATATCATACTCTCATGCAATTCAGTATTATAATATTTCATGTGAGCAGGAAGAAAAGATTAAAGTTTTGAAGGGGAAATTCACGCCAAAAGATATGAAACCTTTTGCAGGTGTCGAAGAGGTTTTGAAATTTGCAAATAAAAATGTGATTATGACCCATAAACATAGGGAAGGGGTTATGGGCATTTTAAAATATTACGGCTGGGAAAAATACTTCGTAGATATGGTTACAATTGACGATGGCTTTCCTCGAAAGCCAAACTCTTTAGCTTATAATCATCTGCATAAAAAATACAATATTGATTTAGCTATTGGAAATAGAGAATTAGATTTATTACCTGCAAAAGAATTAGGTATTTCAACATGTATGTTTCAAGGTGATTGTGATGTAGCGGATTATTCTTTATCACATTACTCGGAGTTTTTTAAGATAGTGAGTGATAGAGAGTTTTCTTTATAAAAAAAGTTATTAATAAAGACTGAATCTTTCATTTTAAAGGTACAGTCTTTATTTTTTAGAACTCTTTCATTTTATTCCGCATTAACGGGTAGCCTGATTGGTTCAACTAATAATCAGTGAAGGGTGAACAAAACCTCCACTGATTAAAGTTTCACTTTATTTTCTGTATATAATAATTACTAGAGGTTAAAGAATGATCGTCCATCTTTATTAAGGAAGTAGCCAGGTTAATTGTTAGATAGAAATAAACCGAAAGATAAAGTGATAGCGTCTACTTTATCTTTTTTATATTTTAACCAAATTATGGTTATTCATGTTAATATGAATTCATAGCTATATAGAAGGGGTGGGGTTAGTATGAAAACTGAAATAGTTCCTAAAAAGAAGTACAGTATAATAAGCTATGTATCTTTACTCATCGGCATTTTGTGTTTTCTATTCGTTTTTATAACGCCAACAAGGATAGCCAATGCAGGTAATATAGTTGGAGATTATATTACAATTGCCCTGACAGGTGTAGGTATCATACTTTCAATAATCACAATGACGAAAAGAACAGAGAAGAAGGGAATTGCTATTCTTTCATTAATACTGTCCGCATCATTTTTTATATTTTGGATCATAGCAATTATCCTATTGTTTACTGGTCAAATTAGTTTTGCACCGTAATGTGTAATAAAAAGAGTCCTTCTCGTATGAAGGACTCTTTTTACTCGGTATCTTCAGGTTGATATTCTAAAATATCCCCCGGTTGGCATTCTAATGCTTTACATATTGCTTCTAAAGTTGAAAAACGGACTGCTTTTGCTTTTCCATTTTTCAAGATAGAAAGGTTAGCCATTGTAATTCCAACCTTCTCCGAAAGCTCTGTTACACTCATTTTTCTTTTTGCTAACATTACATCAATATTAATAATAATTGCCATATTATTCACCTCAGACCGTTAAATCATTTTCTGATTTTATATCTATAGCATCTTTTAATAGTCTTTGGAGAACGGCAGCAAAGACCGCGATTACCATTGAAGCAAAAATCATAATCATTCCGATAATAATAATGCCAGGGGCGTCATCTCTCTCTGCCACGAGATAGAAAAGTGGCATACCTAATACATATAATACACTAATTGCCAATGCGCTGTACTTAATATTTTTTAAAGCTTGAACAGATAACTCTGAGAATGCGTTATTTTTATCAATATAGTTTAAAAGCTTAAATGTTTGGTACAGTGCGAAGTAATAAGGTATTGCTGTTGCATATAAATTGATAAATACAAGATATTTAATATATGCAATATCTGGATATAATTCTGCAGCGAAAGCTCCTATTTTAGGGACTAAAAAAATGCACATAGCAAGAACGGGGATTCCGATCAGAATCACAACGGTCTTTAAAAAGAGTGTGGATCCTTGTTTCATAAAAAGCACCTCATTTATTTAATATCTTATTAATTTAACACGAAATTTATTGTTTAACAATAAATTTTTATTTCTTTTGATCGAGGATTTATTGTTAAACAAGTAATTAATGAAAAGGATGTTAAATCTTTTTTATAAGATAGATGATACATACCGATATTTAATAAAGGAAAGAAAGGGAAAGTAACTATTGTTAGCTTTATGAGAATTGGGAACTAATAAAACATATGTAGGTTTTGGTATGGAAAAGGAAATAGTGTGTATTTAAAATGAATGCAAAGTTTATGGAGGAACAATCATGTTGAATTATGGTGTGAAGATGAAAAAGTTGCTATTAGTGGCAGCTATAATAGTAAGCGTATTAAGTACGGAAAGTATGATGAATTATCATGCGGCCAAAGCTAAGGTGAAAAAAGTAGAACATCAGCCTAAAAATATAATTATAATGGTTATGGACGGAACGAGTTCAACGGCGGCAACATTGGCTCGCTGGTATAAAGGGGCACCGCTTACGTTAGATCAAATTGTAACAGGAGGAGTTCGTACGTTTTCGGCGGAATCAGCTATTACAGACTCAGCGCCAGCAGCAACAGCATTAGCAACTGGAAATAAATCAAATTCAGGATATGTAGGTGTATTACCTTCTATTGTAAGTTCGCCTAGCTTAGAGCCAATAAAAGAAGAGGACAAGTTACGGCCGGTCGCAAACGTATTAGAAGGTGCAAAACGTACTGGTCGTGCAACTGGAATTGTTGCTACATCTGAAATTCAGCATGCTACTCCGGCGGGATTCTCGGCTCACCATGTCAATCGCAAGCAATTTGACGTAATTGCGAAGCAGCAAGTATATCAAAATATAGATGTCGTATTAGGCGGGGGAAAAGCAGCGCTGCTACCTATGCAAAGTAATGGAATCCGAAAAGATGGTGAAAATTTAGTGAAGGTGATTCAAGACAAAGGATACGATTTCGTTGAAACGAAAGATGCGTTATTGAACTCCAAATCTAATAAAATTTGGGGCTCTTTCTCACATCATGCTCTTGCGTTTGATATGGATCGTATAGCAACAAACCCAGAACAACCAACACTTTCTCAAATGACAGAAAAAGCAATTCAAACATTATCAAAAGATAAAGATGGCTTCTTTTTATTCATAGAAGGTAGTAAGCCTGATTGGGCAGCCCATGCTAATGACCCAATTGGGATGATTAGTGATATATTGGCATTTGATGAAGCGGTAGCAAAGGCGTTACAATTTGCGAAGAAAGATGGGGATACGATGCTCATCGCTTTAACTGATCATGGTAACAGCGGCATCTCTATAGGGAATAGGAATACGACAAAAGGATACAATACTACACCGGTTTCTGCATACATTGATCCATTGAAAAAGGCGAAAATGACACTTGAAGGAACTATAAATAAACTGAAATCTGATTTATCAAATGTAGAAGATGTAGCTAAACTATATGGTTTGGATAATCTAACTCATGATGAAAAAGAAAAATTAAAAGCGGCAAAAAAGAAAATGGATGTAGGACGAATTCTTACTACATTATTGGCTAATCGTGCAAATATCGGCTTTACGACAGGAGGACATACAGGTGAGGATGTATTCTTACATTCTTATGGACCTCAAAAACCAGAAGGCTTAATCCAAAATACAGACATTGCGAAGACGATGGCGAAAGCGATGGGCTTTAACTTAGAAGAAGTAACGAATAAAATATTTTTAGAGAGTGAACAAGTCTTTAAGAAAATCGGTGCAACTGTAACAGCCGACAAAACCGAAGGAGCAAACCCGTTACTCGTAGTAAAACGTAATAAAGTAGAAGCACAATTATTTGGTAACAAAAATATAATTCGTATCAATGGTAAAGGACATGAATTAAGAAGTATTATTGTAGAGAGTAATGGAAAGTGCTATGTACCAGAAGAAGCAATTCAACTATTTGTAAAGCATTCTCGTTAAAAAATTGCCAACCAGTTAAGCTAACTGGTGGCAATTTTTTGTGTTTATTCTAAATATAAGGGTTCGGATTGTTTTGGAAAGTTTTCCAGATGAGACTTGTATAAATGTGAAAGGGGAGTTATATTTTTTCTTACATTAAAAAATTTCGTTTTGTAGAATAGAGAATTTATACATATAGTAAAGTCTAATGTGTTATCAATTAATATTTACGAAAAATATATTAATACTTTAGAATTTCTTTAATTTTCATTATTTTTATTTAAGGTTATCCGTTATATTTATAATGTATTTATTTCAATTTATTGTATTTCAGCGCAGTTTTATATAATTATAAAGCAATCATCAAAATAAAATCTCCACTAGAGTAAATTTATTATTTTTTTTGCGAAAATTATTATGCAGCTAAGAAAACTGTAGTTTATTGAATTAGAAATATATTAGAATTTAGTTGAAGAAAGAGAGAGGGAATAAAATGAATATAGTGCACTTACGTCCTAAACAGCGGTCTAAGTATCGCATTATGCTAGGGAAGTGGTATTACTCTACAAAGAGGTACATTCAGTGGTTAGCAGACGGAAAAACATATGCAAAAAGGTTCCAACAAGAAAAGCTACCTTGTACAGCAATTCAGCACCAAACGATATTACTTCGTAAGCTTAAAGATGTAGATATGTGGTATCAACAGAATAAGGTTGTTAATTTGAAAATTGCTGTTAAAAAACTAAATGATATCGTCATTAGACCGGGAGAAACATTTTCTTACTGGCGTTTAATAGGTAAGCCAACGAAGAAAAAAGGGTATGTAGAAGGTATGGTATTACACTACGGATCTTTTCAAACAGGTATTGGAGGAGGTCTTTGTCAGCTTTCGAATTTAATATATTGGATGACTTTACATACACCACTGACAGTAACCGAACGATATCGTCATAGCTTTGATGTCTTTCCTGATTCTAGGCGAACTCAACCGTTTGGGAGTGGGGCGACTTGTTCCTATAACTATTTGGATTTACAAATTAAAAATGAAACGGACCAACCGTATCAACTTCACCTTTATATGACAGATGAACATTTAGTTGGTGAATGGAGAACAGTCTATCCGCAACTTTATCAATATGAAGTGTATGAGAAAGAACACTCAATTCAACCTGCATACTGGGGCGGTTATATACGACATAATGTGATTCAACGTAAAGTATATAATCTACAGAAACAGTTAATAGAAGATCAATATGTAACAGAGAATCACGCTATAATGATGTACGAACCACTATTAGCTTGTAATAATGAGAATAGTGAGTAATATGGTAACCCATAGATTAAATAGTATAGAGAATATTTAATTCTTATTTTTACTAAAAAGTTCACTGTTATTTATAGGTGAGTTTGTTTTTCTATCGTATGTATTTCACCCTTCATAAAAAATATTTCTCAACATTTTATTTGTTGAAAAAGATTGAATATTCGTATTATAACGAATATTATGTTGTTATCGGCAAAAAACGATAATTTGCAGACACTGGGGAGGAAATACATTGAAAAAGAAAAAGAAATTAAAACCATTAGCGGTATTAACAACAGCAGCAGTACTAAGTAGTACGTTTGCTTTTGGAGGTCACGCAGCGCATGCTGAGACACCAACATCATCTCTACCAATAGATGAGCACTTAATACCGGAGGAGCGCTTGGCTGAAGCGCTAAAACAACGGGGGGTAATTGATCAATCTGCATCGCAAGCTGAGACGTCAAAGGCTGTCGAAAAATATGTTGAGAAAAAGAAAGGGGAAAACCCTGGGAAAGAAATTTTAACAGGAGATAGTCTTACGCAAGAAGCTTCTGATTTTATGAAAAAAGTAAAAGATGCAAAAATGAAGGAAAATGAACAGGCGCAGCAGCCTGAAGTAGGCCCAGTAGCTGGACAAGGTGCAGCATTGAACCCTGGGAAATTAAATGGAAAAGTACCTACTACATCAGCGAAGCAAGAAGAATACAATGGAGCTGTTCGAAAAGATAAAGTACTTGTTTTACTTGTAGAATTTAGCGATTTTAAGCATAACAATATTGATCAAGAGCCAGGATACATGTATTCTAAAGACTTTAATCGTGAACATTATCAAAAAATGTTATTTGGTGATGAACCATTTACTTTATTTGATGGATCGAAGATTAACACATTTAAGCAATATTATGAAGAACAATCTGGTGGTAGCTACACAGTTGATGGGACTGTAACAGAATGGCTTACTGTTCCAGGAAAAGCATCAGATTATGGTGCTGATGCGGGTACTGGGCATGATAACAAGGGGCCTTTAGGACCAAAAGATTTTGTGAAAGAAGCATTAAAAGCAGCGGTAGCAAAAGGAATCAATTTAGCAGACTATGACCAATTTGATCAATACGATCAAGATGGTGATGGAAATAAAAATGAGCCAGATGGCATTATTGATCATTTAATGGTTGTACATGCTGGCGTTGGTCAAGAAGCTGGCGGCGGTAAATTGAAAGATGATGCGATTTGGTCACATCGTTCAAAACTAGGTTCAAAACCATATGCAATTGATGGCACGAAATCTTCTGTTTCGAACTGGGGCGGAAAGATGGCTGCATATGATTATACAATCGAGCCTGAAGACGGGGCAGTTGGTGTGTTTGCACATGAGTATGGCCATGATTTAGGCTTACCAGATGAATATGATACAAAGTACTCAGGACAAGGTGAACCTGTTGAGTCATGGTCTATTATGAGTGGTGGTAGCTGGGCTGGAAAAATTGCAGGAACAGAGCCAACGAGTTTCTCACCACAAAATAAAGAATTTTTCCAAAAGAATATGAAGGGGAACTGGGCGAATATCCTTGAAGTAGATTATGACAAACTTAGCAAAGGAATCGGTGTTGCGACATATGTAGATCAAAGTACTACAAAATCTAAACGACCTGGAATCGTTCGTGTTAACTTGCCGGACAAAGATATAAAAAATATCGAATCAGCGTTTGGTAAGAAGTTCTATTACAGTACAAAAGGAAATGACATTCATACAACACTTGAGACACCAGTATTTGACTTAACAAATGCAAAGGATGCTAAGTTCGATTATAAGGCATTTTACGAACTTGAAGCGAAGTATGATTTCCTTGACGTATATGCGATTGCAGAAGATGGAACGAAGACACGCATTGATAGAATGGGCGAAAAAGATGTAAAAGGCGGCGCGGATACAACTGATGGTAAGTGGGTTGATAAATCATACGATTTAAGCCAATTCAAAGGAAAAAAAGTAAAACTGCAATTTGAGTACTTAACAGATATTGCAGTAGCTTATAAAGGGTTTGCGTTAGATAATGCAGCATTAACTGTAGATGGAAAAGTTGTTTTCTCTGATGATGCAGAAGGTCAGCCAGCAATGACGTTAAAAGGCTTTACTGTGTCTAACGGATTTGAACAGAAAAAACATAATTACTATGTAGAGTGGAGAAATTACGCTGGTTCTGACACTGCGTTACAACATGCACGTGGCCCAGTATTTAATACAGGAATGGTTGTATGGTATGCGGATCAAAGCTTTACAGATAACTGGGTAGGCGTTCATCCAGGTGAAGGGTTCTTAGGAGTAGTAGATTCTCATCCAGAGGCAATTGTAGGGACATTAAACGGACAACCTACTGTGAAGAGCAGTACGCGTTACCAAATTGCCGATGCGGCATTCTCATTTGATCAAACACCAGCATGGAAAGTAAATTCACCAACTCGCGGTATCTTCGATTATAAAGGATTACCAGGAGTGGCAAAATTTGATGATTCTAAGCAATACATCAACAGCATTATTCCTGATGCAGGACGTAAGTTACCGAAACTAGGACTGAAGTTTGAAGTGGTAGGCCAAGCTGAAGACAAGTCTGCAGGTGCAGTGTGGCTTCATCGATAAAATAAGGTAAAACGAAGAGGAGCTGCGATAAGTCGGTGAAACTGACTTATCGCAGCTTTTTTCTTCTTGTGAAAAAACTTGCTGTTTTTTTATGTACTTATTGGAAAAATTCGAAGTTTCTTTTATAAATAAAATACTCCGCCTGTCCAATTATAGAAGCTATTTTGGGCGTAAGTAATTTGTAAGTAATGAGTAAGAAAAAAGAGATTTTCATAGTATATAATATTTATTATAGCTACTTTTAACACCTGATACTAATAGTATGCTATAATATGAATTAGCAACAAAAAGGAAAGGAATTAGAACAATGACCTTAGAAAATACTAAAAATTTAAAAAAACAAGTTGCTCCTTTTGAAAAATCAACGATTAAAAAAAGTGTTTGGCAACTGATCAACACAATCGTGCCATTTATTATTTTATGGTACCTTGCTTATAAAAGTTTGTCAGTTTCTTATTGGTTAACATTAGTTCCAGCACTGTTAGCCGCTGGATTTATGACAAGAATTTTCATTATTTTTCATGATTGCACCCATTATTCGTTCTTTAAAAGTCGACGTGCAAATAGAATAGTTGGAACGTGTATGGGTGTTTTAACATTATTCCCATTTGATCAGTGGGGGCATGAACATTCTATTCACCACGCTACGAGTGGTAATTTGGATAAGAGGGGTACAGGGGATATTTGGACGCTTACAGTTGATGAATATGTAGCTGCACCATTTAGACTTCGTTTAGCATATCGCTTATATCGCAATCCATTCGTTATGTTTGGATTAGGTCCGATTTATGTTTTCTTGCTTAAAAATAGATTTAACCGAAAAGGTGCAAGGCAGAAAGAACGTATGAATACTTATTTGACGAATATTATAATTGTTGCTGTAGTAGCTATACTTTGCTGGGCAATTGGGTGGCAATCGTTTCTGTTAGTACATGGTACTATATTCTTAATAGCAGGTTCAGTAGGGATTTGGCTGTTTTACGTACAGCACACATTTGAAGATTCTTATTTTGAAGAGGATAAAGATTGGGAATATGTGAAAGCGGCAGTGGAAGGAAGTTCTTTTTATAAGCTTCCTAAAATTTTGCAATTCTTAACTGGTAATATTGGATTCCATCATGTTCACCATTTAAGCCCAAGGGTACCTAACTATAAACTAGAAGAGGCACACAATAATACGCTTCCGTTAAAAAATGTACCAACGATTACGCTTGCTACAAGCTTACAATCACTACGTTTCCGTCTTTGGGATGAGAAAAGTAACAATTTTGTTAGCTTTAAAGATGTCAAAAATATAATTAAAAATAATGTTTCTGTTCGAGTGAAATCTGAACTATAATTGCATCGTATATAAAACTCCCCTTAATCATTTTCGATTTAAGGGGAGTTTGTGTTTAAAGAGTAGATGCCAGACCAGATAAGAGGAAAATTTACATAATTCAAATTGTAATTGAAGCAGATTAGGAATTGCTCGTACGTAAGTACAAATATAAGATGACAGTAAATGCATTATGTTAACAAATTCATAGTAAAAGGGGGGATCGTACAACATTATATCCAAAAATAAGAAAAGACTTGAACGAAAATTCCATTCATTTTTCTTGGTGTTCCGCATTCCATACACTTAAATAGGACGCATATTCTAATTCATCTGGATTCTCATGTAACATAGAAATGAATTCTAATTTGTTTCCATCACAATCTAGAAAGTATACACTTGCAGCAGGCATCCACCTTTGGACAATTGGCTTTTGATTTCCTTTTCCTTGACTTCCTATCACTGCTATTCCACGTTCCTCTAGCCACGCTTTAGAAGTCATTAAAAACTCTAAATTTACACCAAAAGCAAAATGTCTCGGCTCAAAGTCTTCAATGTTATGTACTTCCCATAGTCCAAGCATTTGTTGTTTATTTTCTCCGACCCAAAAGAAAGCCACTCTTCTTTTGGAGAGTTTTCTTGCTAACGTTAATCCTAGCTTGTTTTGATAGAAATTTATTGCCTTCTCTAAATTTCTTACATGTAAATGAGTTTCGTATATGTTCTGTATTATTATGATCATTCCTTTCTTTCTTTCTTTATTGGTAACTACCAATTCAATAGTGAATATAATTCTAAAGTTGAAATATGTATAAGCCTAGTAATGTACATCTATATCCGATATTCCTATTTACTATTATATTGAAATTGGAATGTGATAAATCCCACTGAGGTAGTAAGTGTTTAAATGAACACTCTACTACTTTTGTAGGAAAGGGATATATTCATTAAATTCAGATGAAATCATATAAAAATGATAAAAAAAGACCACACATGAAGTGAAACGCCATGTGTAGTCTTTTATGTATAGTCAAATATTACGAAGTCTCGCTAATTTTAGTTTCACTATGAGTGTTAGTAGAATTTCTTTTCTTAACTTTAAAGTGATAGTAAGTGTAGCAAAAGATGATAAATGGGACAGTGCAATAGATTCCAAGTCGTTGTTCTGGGATAAAAATAAGACTGATTAATATAATGCCATACAATCCAAAACCAAGAATTGGTACGAGTGGATAAAGTGGCGTTTTAAATTTTAAGTCTTCTAATTTTCCGCCGTCTGCTAAATAATGTTTGCGGAAAAAGAATTGAGAAACACAAATTGACATCCAAACAATAATGGTAATGACTCCGGAAATTGAAATGAGCCACAAGTAAACAGTTTCAGCAGCTACTACACTTGTCAAAAGAGAAAAAGCAGAAATAGCTATTGTCATGATTAAAGCGTTGAGAGGAATCCCACGTGATGATAATTTCTTTAAAAATGCTGGAGCCATTTCGTTTTTTGATAAAGACCAAAGCATTCGAGTAGCAGCGTATAGTCCTGAGTTTGCGACAGAAAGAACAGCAGTAAGAATAACAAAGTTCATAATATCAGCTGCATATGGAATACCGATATTATCAAAAACAGCAACGAATGGACTCTTTGTTAATCCAGCTTCTTCCCAAGGAATTAAAGCAACAAGAACAAAGATTGCTAAGACGAAGAAAAACATTGTGCGCCATATAATATTTCTAATAGAACGAGGTAAAGTTTTTGCTGGATCTTCACTTTCACCTGCTGCGATTCCGACAAGCTCTGTACCTTGGAAGGAATAATTGACTGTAACCATTGTTAATAGAATAGCTGCAAGTCCATTCGGAAATAAACCACCATGATTTACGAAATTTGAAAGAAGTGGAGCTGGTTCATCGCCTTTTAAATCAATAAAACCGAACATAGCGGCGCCACCAAGAATTATAAAAGCTATAATGGCAGATACTTTTATACTTGAAAACCAAAATTCTGTTTCTGCATAACTACGAGCAGATAATGCGTTAATAGTGAAGATGGTAACGCCAAATATTAAACACCAAACCCAAACAGGAATATCAGGAAACCAGCGCTGCATTGTAATACCGGCAGTTGTAAATTCAAGACCGGTCGTATTCGCCCAGCTTAACCAATACAACCATCCGATTGTAAAGCCAGTTGCAGGATTGATGAATTTAGTAGCATATTCCTGAAAAGAACCTGAAACAGGCATGGCTACAGCAAGTTCACCAAGACATAGCATAACGAAATACATTAATAATCCACCAGCAATAAAGGCAAGTACGGATCCACCAGGTCCAGCCTGACTTATAATAAAGCCAGATCCGTTAAATAACCCGGTTCCAATCACACCACCGAGTGCAATCATGAATAAGTGTCTACTTTTCATCGTACGTTTTAATTCATTGTTTGTATTGCTTACTTGCGCCATTGTTTTCCTCACTTTCGTAGTTGATAGAATAACGTTTGATGTTTTTCCGTATTATGGAATGTATTCCGTGATGTGAAATCTTGTTATAATTTTCAGATAATTAAAAAGAAAAGTCAATATTTTTTTGTTTGCGTTTTCAATTCGTTGTTAGTGATATGTTTTTATTGTTAGAAAATTAAATAAATAGATTGATTTCATTTCGAATGTTTGCTAAATTGATAGTTAATTAAGCGTACTAACATATTACGAGTAAAGTTGAGGCGAGTTATGGTACAGTCCATTGATCGAGCGATAAGTATTATTAAATTATTGAATTCTACAAATGAAAAAGAGTATTGGGCTATTTCTGATATAGCTGATGGAACACATCTCCCGGTTAGTACAGTACATAGATTACTTAACTCTCTAATGGAGCATGGGTTAGTTACACAAATTACAGAGACAAAACAGTACAAAATTGGACCAATGTGGATGGAAATAGGGTTGCGTCAATTGGAGAAGGTAGACTATAGATCTGTTGCAAGAGAAGTGATGAAACGTTTGGCTTCTGAAGTGGAAGAAAGTGTCTATTTGAATATTCCAAACGGAACACATTCTATTATCATTGAAAGAATTGATAGTCCTTTAAAAATTCGAGTTATCGATAATCTAGGAGAACAAATTCCACTTTCAATTGGTGCTGCAAATAAAACGATGCTTGCCAATATGAAAACGAATGAAATGGAACATATTGTAGAGTATTTACTTCCTTCATTACCAGAACAAAAGCAAATTCTTCTTAATCAAATAAAGCAAATAAAAAATGAAGGATATGCTGTCAGTTATGGTGAAAAAACAGAAGGGACAGCTTCAGTAGCTGCACCTATTATCGGATTTAATCATAAAGTAGTAGGAGCATTAAGTGTTGGGTTAATTAGTCATCGTATTAATGATGATCGACTATCTTTTCTTATTAGCAAGGTAAAACAAGCGGCTCATGAAATATCAATAAAAATCGGCAGTACATCAGAACTATAATTTTGATAGCTGTCGTCATTTTTTATTCATATACTGGAATTAGTTTTCATAATGCGGAAAATAGGGGGATTTATATGTCAAAGTGGCAATCAAAAGAACAATTGGTTCAATTATTAAGCAGTCTTGTTGAAATTCCTAGTATTACCGGTTCAGAAGCTGAAGTAATATTGCCAGACTTTGTTGTGGAACAATTATCTGACTTACAGTATTTCAAACAAAACCCGCACCATTTGCAAAAAAATCCGACAGGGGACGGACGATATTTTGTTACAGCACTAGTAAAGAAAAGCGATAGTACAAAAAATACTGTAATTCTAGTAAGTCACTTTGATGTTGTAGATGTACAAGATTACGGAATGTGGAAAGAAGATGCATTTAATCCTAAAAAGTTAACATCTATGTTTTATTCTCATAAAGATGAACTTCCAGACCATGTACGTGAAGATATAGAACATGGAGAATGGCTGTTTGGTAGAGGAACAATGGATATGAAATGCGGCCTCGCATTACAAATGGCAATGATTGAGCAAGCTTGCGAAGAAAGATTTGATGGGAATGTTCTTTTATTGGCTGTACCAGATGAAGAAGTAAACTCTGTAGGGATGAGAGCTGCTGTTCCAAGATTACTAGAGTTAGCAAGAGAACATGATTTAGAGTATAAAACGGTACTAAACTCAGAGCCTATGTTTTCAAGACATCCTGGTGACCAAAATAAGTATATTTACACTGGCTCTATTGGTAAAGTGTTACCTGGTTTTCTTTGCTACGGAAAAGAGACACATGTAGGTGAACCTTTTGCAGGGTTAAATGGGAGTTATATGGCTTCATTAATAACAGCAGAATTAGAGTTAAACACAGACCTTTGTGATATTGTAGAAGGGGAAGCGAGTCCTCCGCCAACTAACTTACTTCAAAGGGACTTAAAAGAGGATTATTCTGTACAAATTCCGCATCGTGCAGTTACATTATTTAATTTGTTTTTATTAGAAAAATCAATGACAGATGTAGTTTCATTGTTACGTCAAAAAGTAACGAAAGTAGCAGAGAAAATAGAAGAGTCGTATGAAAAACATGCATATCGTTTTTCTAAATATAATCCATTTATACCACCTAATCTCAAAGTAAATGTATTAACTTATGAAGAGCTTATCACATATGCAATTGAGCAACATGGACGAGAAAAAATAAATCATATTCAATCTAATATTATAAAAAATAGAGGAGATAAAGATGATCGTGCGGTAACCATTGATTTAGTAGATAAATTAGCGATTTTATGTAAAGAAAAGGCACCGATGATTGTACTTTTCTTCGCTCCGCCGTACTATCCAGCTGTGAGTTCACGCAACAATCCTTTAATAAAAGAGGTAGTTGTAGAAATGGAAAAGTATGCACACTACAATCATAAAATTACATTTGAAAACCAAAATTATTTTGGGGGGATTTCAGATTTAAGTTATGTAGGCTTGCAGTATCCACTGGATTCAATGAGTTCGCTTGTAGACAATATGCCATTATGGGATAAAGGTTATTCAATTCCGCTTCAGGAATTAGAAGAGTTTGATGTTCCAGTATTAAATATGGGGCCGGTAGGAAAAGATGCACATCAATGGACAGAACGTCTAGATGTAAACTACGCATTTGAAACGCTATTAGATATGTTACCGAAGTGCATTGAAAAATTATTAGTTTCTAATAAAATTACACAATCATAGTAGGGAATAGGTAAGGGATAAAACAGAACCTGTAAAGAAGATTTGAATGAAATTATTTTAATATAATTAAAACTGAAACGGCCAAACTCAATTATATATGAGTTTGGCCGTTTATCATGTAGTGAATTTCTAATTAAATTCATATGAATTCATAGCTAACGCGATCTCTTTTACAGTTTTACTTTTTAGTTTGACCAGATAGTTCAACAGACTTTTGCGTACAACGCTGCATAGCTGAAATAATCGCTGTTCTCAGTCCTTTTTCCTCCAATGTTGCTACAGCTTCTATTGTCGTTCCGCCAGGAGAACAAACCATATCTTTCAATTCACCTGGATGTATTCCTGTTTCTAGTACCATTTTTGCAGAGCCTAACACAGCTTGAGCAGCGAATTTATATGCTTGATTTCTTGGCATACCATCTAGTACAGCAGCATCTGCCATCGCTTCTATAATCATATATACATAAGCTGGTGAAGAACCACTTACGGATGTGACAACATCCATTAATTTTTCACTTACGATCTCTGTTTGACCAAAACTATTGAAAATGTTTAGTACATCTTCTAAATCTTTTTCTGTCACCATTTCATTCGGGCATAATGCAGACATTCCTTCTCCAACAAGAGCAGGAGTATTAGGCATTACCCTTACAACCTTTACTTTTTTATTAAAGGCATTTTCAGTACTTTCAATACTTTTCCCAGCAGCGATCGTAACGATGATAGCATCGTTTTTGATTATTTCTTTTATTTCATTAATTATTGACGCGTATAGGTCTGGTTTGATTGATAAAATTAAAATATCAGCATTTTTAGCTACTTCATTGTTGTCGGTAGTTGTAGTTAGCCCATATTTTTCACTAGCATTTTTTAAATTAGCAGTGTTTAAATCTGAACAAATAATTTGATTTGAAGACACTATATTTTTGTTTATCATTCCGCCAATCATAGCCATTCCCATATTTCCGCAACCGATGAATCCAATTTGTTTATCCATAATAACTCAATCTTGCTCCTTTTATAATCAATTATATCGGTTTGATATTATTTTCTTAGAATAAGAATAACATCCCTGTGCAATATAAAGAAACATTCTAAGAGAATATATTCCTTTTGCAACACTAAAAGATAAAAATTAATTATATTCGACATTATGTAAATATATACACTATAATGTAAGGTTTTATGTTTATGAATATGAGTTAAACTTATATCATTTTGTATTTTCATTCAGTAGGGCGATAATTTCATACAAATAACTTGCGGCTCTATTTATTTTTAAAAATACCTCTTGACACCGAATCGAACTATATCGCATAATATAAAAAAATTAGATTGAAAATCGTTGAAGGGAATTAGTACATATGTCTTCTTGCGAAAGAGAGTGGAATTCACCGGCTGAAAGATTCCTCGTATAGAATATATCGAACCTATCCCTGAGTCTTAAATGAAAGTTTAGGCGTTCGCCTGCGTTATAGGCACCAAGTGGATATCTATGTATATCAATTAAGGTGGTACCGCGGAACAATGACCGTTTCGTCCTTTTTATTTTATTAAGGGCGAAGCGGTCATTTTTATTTTGCTCTTAAATACCTCATTGCAGCATTGATGAGAATAGATATAGTTACAAAGTGAATGAAGTGTAATTTATAAAAAACTTTGATTTTAGACTTGGGGGATAAAAAAGTGAAAAAACAACGAGTTGTTGTAAAGATTGGGAGTAGTTCCTTGGCAGATAGTCACGGAGGCATCTCTACAGAACAGCTTTCAGATCACGTTGCCGCATTGGCTCGGTTGAAAGAAGAGGGGCACGAGGTTGTGTTAATTACATCTGGAGCCGTCGCTGCAGGTTTTTCAGCGCTAGGATATCCTAGCAGACCTGTAACGATTAAAGGGAAACAGGCTGCAGCAGCTGTCGGACAAAGTTTGTTAATGCAGGCGTACACGGAGGAATTCCGTAAATATGGCATCGTTACTGCGCAACTTTTGCTGACGAGGAGTGATTTTTCTAGAAAAGAACAATATAGTAATGCTTACGCTACGTTAGGAGAATTATTAAACCGCTCCGCTCTTCCAATTATTAATGAAAATGATTCCATCTCTTTAGAGGAGCTGACGTTCGGTGATAATGATATGCTGTCAGCTTTAGTAAGCGGGCTTGTTTCGGCGGATATGCTTATGATCTTTACGGATGTGAACGGGTTATATGACAAAAATCCTCAGAAAAATCCGGATGCAAAAAAATATTATTTTCTTCCTGAAGTTACGGAAGAAATTTCTTCTCTTGCAGGAGATGCTGGCTCAAAACTTGGGACTGGCGGTATGAAATCAAAAATCGACGCTGCAAAGACAGCGCTCTCTCTTGGTGTGAGTGTATTTATCGGAACAGGACGTGGACAGGAAAAGTTTGTAGATGTTTTGAAGGGTAAGGGTGATGGAACGTATGTTGGTAATGCTCCTCAAAAAGAAATGAAGATGAACAAGCAATGGATTGCCTTACATTCGCTTGTTAGCGGACAAATTGAAGTAGATGCTGGGGCAGCTACTGCCATCATTCAGCATGGTAAGAGTTTACTTCCAGCTGGTGTTACGAATGTATCAGGATTTTTCCAAGTGGGTGAAGTTGTAGAGGTTGTAACGCAACAAGGGCGCGTAATAGGAAAAGGACAATGCACATATAGTGCAGAGGAACTAATAGATGTAAAAGGTATGCAAAGCCAAGATATTCAAGTAAGAGGCGAGAGACATAGTTATGAAGTCATCCATAGGGATCATTGGGTTTCACTTTAAAAAGGAGGAAATAAAAATGAATGAAGTGTTGGCAAAGGGGATAAAAGCAAAAGAGGTTGCTAGAGAGCTTGTGCTTAAATCTACAGAGCAAAAAAACGAAGCACTTTCCGCAATAGCTGATCAGTTAATATTAGAAACAGCTTATATTTTAGAAGAAAACAAGAGGGATATTGAAGAAGGTAAGGCAAAAGGATTTTCTGATTCACTCCTTGATCGTCTTCTGCTAACTGAAAATCGTATTATTGATATGACAGAGGGGATTAAGCAGCTAATTGAATTACGTGATCCTGTAGGAGAATGTGTAAGTGCATGGGAAAGGCCAAATGGACTATCTATTCAGGAGATGCGCGTACCACTTGGTGTTGTCGGGATGATTTATGAGGCAAGACCGAATGTAACTGTTGATGCTGCTACAATTTGTTTAAAAACAGGAAACGCAGTAATACTACGTGGTAGTTCTTCTGCTATCCATTCTAACAAAGCCATCGTTAGCGTTATTCACCGGGCGCTTAAGCAAACTAGCTTGCCTTCAGAAAGTGTACAGCTCATAGAAGATACAACGAGAGATAGTGCAAAACAGTTGTTTACATTGAACGAGTACTTGGATGTTCTTATACCAAGAGGCGGTAAACAATTAATTGATACAGTAGTGAGAGAAGCGTCTGTTCCAGTACTTGAAACAGGTGCGGGAAATTGTCATATATTCATTGATGAAACAGCAGATAAACAAATGGCGTTTAATATTATTATAAATGCAAAAACACAGCGTCCATCTGTATGTAATGCAATTGAGACGATTGTACTTCATGAGAATTGGGTAGAGCAATATGGTAGCGAGTTGTTTTCTTCCTTGAATGAAAGAGGAGTGGAGCTACGTGGTGATAATAAAGCAGTGGCGATTGATTCTTCTATCTTACTTGCGACAGAAGAAGACTGGGAAACTGAGTTTTTATCTCTCACACTAGCAGTGAAAGTGGTTTCCACTGTTGAAGAAGCGATTCATCATATAAATACGTATGGATCTATGCATTCTGAAGCAATTATTACTGAAAACGAGGAAAACGTCAGCAAGTTTTTTACTTCTGTAGATGCCGCGGCACTTTATCATAATGCATCGACTCGTTTTACAGATGGATCCGAATTTGGATTCGGAGCGGAAATTGGTATCAGTACACAAAAGTTACACGTAAGAGGACCAATGGGGCTTCCAGCATTAACTTCTACAAAATATGTGATTCGTGGAAATGGACAAATTCGAAAATAATAATAAAAGACACTCAATTGGCTTGGGTGTCTTTTATTATTAAAATTAATTACCATACAAATAGCCCAACGAGCATAGCACTTAATAAAGAAACAGCCATCCCGCTAACAAGAAGCTTCCAAACATTTTTACCGATGACTGATGATTTTTCTCCGCCAAATAATGAATTGTAAGTTCCGTAAATCATACCTACTGTACTAAAGTTAGCAAAAGAAGCTAGAAATGTCGTTGCAACCGCAACCGTATGCGGTTGTAGCGACTTTAAGTTTGATTTTAAATCCATCATTGCAACAAATTCATTCGTCGTTATTTTGATCCCCATTAATTCAGCTACATACATAGCATCACTGCCTGATAAACCGAGTAAAAATGCAAAAGGACTAAAGATAATGGAGAAGATTTTTTGAATTGTTAACCCCGTTACAAAAAATCCTAAAATCCCATTTAAACATGCTGTTAAAGCTACATAACCAATTACCATAGCTAAAATAACGATAACCATATTCATCCCAACTAACATACTGTTTGAAATAGTAGAAAAGAAATCCTTTTTTTCATGTTTTGAAGGTGTGTAAACAATGTCTTCTTCTTTCGAAACTTCCACAGGATTTAATACATTGGCTAAAATTAATGCGTTAATACAGTTTAATGGGATTGCGCTGAAAATATATGTTGCTGGAACCATTGATAAATAAGCACCAAGAATGGATCCGCTAACGCTACTCATACTCATAATTCCAAAAGTTAATAATCGATTTTCTTTTAAAACAGATAATTGATCACGAACAACCGCAAGTGCTTCGGTGTTTCCTAAAAACATCATTTGAATCGAAAAGAAACTTTCTAACTTTGGTAAACGAGAAATCTTTGAAATAACTGCACCTACTTTATCAATAATCCAAGTTAAGATTCCGAAATAAGAAAGAATATCGAAAAAAGTAATAACAAAAATGATAGGAAGTAACGCACTAAAGAAGAAATCAATGTGCTGACTTTCCATAGCTGAAGGAAATGCAAATCGAATACCTTCATTCGCACATGCTAGTAGCCAACTGAAAAATGACGCAATTTTATTAATGATAATACTGCCGAGCTTTGTGCCTAACATAAACCACGTAATAAAAAGCTCCAATAGGATGAGAATTACAATTGGTCTCCATTTTATATGTTTTTTATTAGGCGAACATAAGAAAATGATTAATATGACAACGAAAATCCCTAACATATTCAATATGAAATGCATGTCAACAACTCCTTGAGAGTTATTATTTGTATATAAAAAAGCATCTATTCTTCCAAATTTGGATTATGATTAGAAGTTATGAAGCATGTAAGTTATGTTAGGAATCAATGTATTTTAATTTGCTTTATTTTGAGCAATCGCAGTAATTATCGAACAATTAGCTGTTTTCAATTGTTTTGTTGGATATTAAACGTATGCGATTTTAAACATCGTTTATTCCGGATTAACGGACAGTAAGATTTTTACCTCAAAATTCAAGGAAAACAAAGAAGTGAGGTGGGGACGGGCTGCCCGCAAAATCCCGATTGGTAAGAGCTGATTAAAATTTCACTTTATAAATAAGAACGGTGAGTTGGCCATGAACCTTGAAGTTTCCGAAGCTGTATAATTTGTCCTGTATGATAAGCATCATGCAAAAGGATATTCATATATTGTTGCCAAACTGGTAGAGAAGGACTTAGTTGATCTAGTTCTGCTTCTTGAAGGGCGGTTAATGAAGATTGTAAGGCATCATGTACTTGAAGCGTTCGCTTTACGGTTTGCTGCCAAGCGGCATCATCATTAGGTCCACCTTGGATAAACGTCTCATCATTATTTTGTGGAGCAACAAATGTGTCGTCTTCATGTAAACGGGAAAGTAGGCGTTCTTTAAAGATTAATAAATGGTTCACATTTTCCCAAATCGTATTACTGGCAGCACCTTCTGGTTGCCAACATGCTTGTTCAACCGTAAGATTCTTTAACGCTTCTGATATTGGTGGGTACCATTCTTCTTCGTAAAAAACTTGTTGGACTCCATTTTGCAACATTTCTTTTCTTCCCATTCGTATAGCCTCCTGTTCATTTTTCTTAATAAAACCAATTCTCTTTTCTCTTCAATAAACCTTTTCTATAGTTGCACAAGAGGGTGAAAGACAACTTATAACAGAGCCATTAAAAAACTTCTTTTTAATATGATACTTAATAATCAAGGCTTTAATTGAGTCAGAATGAAAAAGAGTATAACCTTTTCTCTATTTGCTCATGGATTAGAGTTTTTTTGAAGTCGCAAAATAATTCTAAAAATATAGAAGGTTAAATTCGATAAAAATAGAATTTGATATATAGCAAACAAGGAGGGGATAAAAATGGAGGTCTATCACATAACGAGTAGAAAGAGGGAAACGTATAACGTTCAAGTGAAATATTCGATACTTTTCGAATGTGCGCTTGGCATTGCAGCAATTACTCATAAGAGGTTAATTGATACACTTGAAAAGAGTCAAAATGAATGGGAAGAAATTAAGAAATCATTAACAGAAGAAATGAGAGAGCACTTACAATTTGTCGAAGAAAATAATACGTGGAAAGCATTGCTTCAGTTGTTGTATGAAGAAGACATACAGGGTGTATCGCAGTTTCATGCTAAAATCGATTCACTTTCAGAAGAAGATTTGAAGTATACATGTTTACCGTTTTTAGGGGAGAAATATGAGAAAAAAAGACGTTTAGCCGCAAGTAGAGATGGAACTGCAATACATGAACTAAAGGAATTAACACATGATCATCAGTTTTTCTCTACGTACATTCGCTTTATATGTGATGTAGATGTACAAGTGCTGAAATCTCATTTAATCGCTGTAATGACAGGGTGGTATGAGAGTGTAATTAAGAGTGAGGAAGAAGAAATACTTTCTATATTAAAACGAGATTATGAAGCAAAAAATGAAATGAATAAAAAGATGAAGCCGGAAGAGTTTGTCGAGTGGGCGACTGGCGGAGTGAACTATATGCCAGAGCCAAGTGTTCATCACGTACTTCTTATTCCGCAAATGACGTACAGACCGTGGAATATTGAAGCAGATATTGATGATACGAAAGTATTTCATTATCCAGTTGCGAATGAAAGTATTCATCCTGAAGATCCGTATGAACCGAATTATTTTTTAGTTCAAAAACATAAGGCTCTTGGGGATGAAGCGAGATTGCGAATTGTAAAAATGTTGTTTGAAAAAGAACGTACATTACAGGAAATAACGGAAAGATTGCAACTCGGTAAATCGACTGTACACCATCATTTGAAATTGTTACGTGCAGCGAAGTTAGTTGATATACATGACGGAAAATATGTATTAAGAAAGAAAGCAGTACAGTCTTTAGCGAAAGAATTAGATATGTTTTTGAATAGATAATTAACAACGAGAATGTACATAAAGGGAGGAATATAAAAGAAAAGTTGGTGTGTGAAATTGAAAAATATATTGAAAAATCGTTCGTTCTTTTTTATGTGGATTGGTAGTGCAATCTCTGAATTAGGAGGGGCTTTCGGAACGTTATGTAATTCAATTCTAGTATATGAGTTAACAGGATCAGAAATGGCTTTAAGTAGTATGTGGTTATTATATTTCATCCCATCACTCATATTGCAATTAATAAGTGGCCCATTTATTGATAAATGGAGCCGGAAGTGGATTATGATATTTTCACAATGGATACGAGCGTCCGTATTTTTATTACCTTTGGTGATGCTAGTTTCGGGTAGTATAGAAGTTTGGCACATTTATGTTGTTCAAATTGTAGTGGGACTTATTACACCACTTTATACACCTGCAAGTCAAGCAATTACACCGAGCATTGTAGGGAAAGAACAACTTCAAGATGCAAATGCGTACATTGATGGAATGACTCGCCTTATGATGTTTCTTGCGCCAGTATTAGGCGGAGTAGTCATTCATTTGATTGGAACAGAACTTACATTATCTTTCGTATGCATATGTTTATTTGTTAGTGGCACTTTCTTATTTTATATAAAAGAAAATAGAACGTCGCAACCTATTCGGAAAACGTGGCTAGAACAGTTTTTTCACGGTTTTACATATTTTTTCACAAAACCAATCATCGTTTGGCTCGGTATATTTCTTACTTTCGTGCAGTTTGGAGTAGGGGTAACGATGGTCACAAATCTTCCTTATATAAAAGACGAGCTGTCAGCGGGATATGCAGAGTACGGTTATTTCATGGCAGGTTTTCCACTTGGCTACGTAATTGGCTCAGTATTAGTCGGAAAAGTAACATATAAAAGCCGGCGTATACTGATGCTTGGAGGATTGTTTATAGGGGGACTCACATACATTTCATTAGGATTCAATCATAGTATTATCATTGCAATAATAATTGAAGTAATAGCAGGGATTTGTATTGCATTTTTCAATGTTCATAACACGACAATATGCCAACAAACCGTCCCAAATAATATGATAGGACAAGTATTTTCAGTGCGTTTATTTTTTATACGATCCGCTATGCCATTAGGTGTGTTAGTAGGGGGGATATTGAGTGAAATGTGGGGAGTAAGAGCGCTATATGTAATCATCGGTGCAATTATATGTGTTACATCTTTAATAGGGATGTTACTTCCATATTTCAAATTTTTAGATGAGGCGATAGAAAAGAAATCAGCATAATTCAAAAAATTAAAACTTTACAATTGAAAATAATTATCATAATCAATTATAATAGAAGAATACTAGTATTCGTATAACAAAGAGGGAGTGGGATATATGTTTATCGAAACGAAAACATTTACAGTAAAAGAAGGTACATCAAATATAGTTGTAGAACGTTTCACTGGAGAAGGTATTATTGAAAAATTTGAAGGCTTCATCGATTTAAGTGTTCTCGTGAAAAAAGTAAGACGCGGCGACGAAGAAGTTGTCGTAATGATTCGCTGGGAATCTGAAGAAGCATGGAAAAACTGGGAAACAAGTGAAGAACACTTAGCTGGACATAGAGCGGGCCGTGGTAAACCAAAGCCAGATCATATTATTAATGTGGATCATGCAGTTTATTATGTGAAATCATCGAAATCGGCTTATCAACAGTCGTAATATATAAGTAGAGGATACATGTTGTAGAAGCAATCATGTATCCTCTTTTTTATGACTGGGGGGATGGGAATGATAGGAAATCTTTCATTCATTTAAAAAAACGTTCTAGGCTATGGAGAAAAGTATTAGACTTATAAAGCATAGTCTTAGACGGAACGCTTGAATATCTTGCCTTACATATTTAAGGGTTATGAAAATGAGTCTATATCCCTTCTTTTTAAAAGGAGATGAGTACATGAAGCTGAATCATTTAAATTTATGTGTTGATGACTTATCAGAAGCGAGACATTTCTTTGAAACATTTTTTGATTTTCAATTTTTAGAGCAAAAGGGAAAGGCATTATTAGTAATGAGTGATGAGAGTGGATTTATACTGGTGCTAAGCGACCCCAAAGCATTTAAGGGAAATAAGGAAGTGATGTATCCTGAAGCTTTTCATATTGGTTTTTTAGTGGATACTTCAAATGAAGTTGATCAAGCGTATAATCGTTTAGTAGCAGGCGGCATTGAAATAGATAAGGAACCTTATTCGATGCGAGGTAGTAGTTATGGTTTTTATTTTACAGTATTTAATGGCTTATTAATTGAAGTGTCTTGTCTTGATTATAGAGAAGGTATGAAAGTTTCACTGTAAAGTAAAAAAGACAGACTAATAAATAGTCTGTCTTTTCACATTAATTCTTCACATCATCATAAAGTTCAAGTGCCTCTTTCACATTCAATCCATTTTTCACAATGCCATGTATTGCTTGGATCATCGCAGCTGGGTGCTCGGATTGCCATATGTTTCGGCCCATGTCTACTCCAATTGCTCCTTCTTGCAATGCATTGTACGTAATGTTTAATGCGTCTTCAATTGAATCTAGTTTTGGGCCGCCCGCGATGACGACTGGGGCAGGGCATGTGCTCGTTATTTTTTCGAATCCTTCGCAGTAATACGTTTTAATAATATCAGCACCCATTTCAACACATACGCGGGAAGCAAGTGCTAGAAAGCGAGCTTCACGTTTTTGTAATTCCTTTGCGACTGCGGTAATGCCGAGTACTGGTAGGCCGTAATCATGAGCTTCAGAAACTACATTTGCGAGATTTGTAACAGTTTGTGTTTCATAGTCTGATCCGACAAAAACAGAAACGCCAACGCCAATTGCGTTTTGCTTCACTGCTTCCTTCACAGGTGTAACAATTGTTTCATTCGCTAAATCTTTACCGACGACAGTAGCGCCACCAGATACACGCATAACCATCGGTGTGTTGCAGTTTTCAGGAATGCAGGAGCTAAGTACACCGCGTGTTAAAAAGAGGGAGTCTGTATAAGGAAGTAAGTTTTTAACTGTTTCAAGTGGTTGTTCTAATCCGTGAATTGGTCCTAAGAAATAACCGTGATCTATTGCTAACATAACCGCTCTACCATCAGGTAAAATTGTATTTAATCGATTTTTAAATCCCCAAGTCATTCAAAATCACTCCTTCGTTAATGTTGGATTTTCCGTTTGTACCGTATCTTTATTTGGTAAATGTGGTGACTTTATAAAAACAGCTTTAAAAGGTTTGTCAGAATGGTTAATCAGATAGTGAGATTCATGAGGGCGAACTTGCAGGACATCACCTTGTTTAATCGGAACTCTTTCGTTATTTACATAGAAGTCTATTTCACCTTCTAATGCATAAAAGACCTCTTCGCACGTCGTATGATAATGGTTTTGAAACTCCTGGCCCGGTTGAATGACAACAAGGCCAAGATCAATATTTGGCCCTTGTATTAAATATTTCGGCCCGTTATCACCGAAGCGATAGGAGAAGTCATTTTCATTCGCTTTTAACATACAGTTCACTCCTTTATGTAATGTGTTACAGTGCACCAGGCGCAATCCACATATGTGAGGTGAGCCCTTTATCAGCTAAAGCGAGCTGACTGTCATATACAGTTTTCCATGTTTCATAGAACTCTTTATATAGTTCGTGATTTTCAGTAACTGGTTCGAATGTTTGCTCCCACTGTACAAACTCTTCGGCAGTTTCTTCCATAGATGAATATATGCCAGCACCAACTCCAGCAGCAATCGCAGTTCCTAAAGCAGCTGCTTCTTTCACAACAGGTACTTTTACAGGAATACCGAGTACGTCTGATAGAATTTGTGGCCATAGTTTTCCTTTAGCGGCACCGCCAGCAAAAATAACTTCAGAAGGGAATGTGCCAGTTAGATTTTTTATTAATTTTAAGTTTCCAAGTGTAATGAAGGCTGCATTTTCTTCAATAGCACGAAACAGTTCTTTTTTTCCGCATTTGTCAGCGTCTAAACTTAAATTTAAGAATGAAGGTGCGGCATGACGCCAAGAAATGTAGTTCATAACGTTTGAAAAAGTAGGGATAATGCCATGTGAACCGACAGGTACGTCTTTCGCTTGTTCTTCTAGTAATTCATAAGCATCTACACCAAGTTTATCAGCAAGTTTCTTTTCTTCTTGGCAAAAAGCGTCTCGAAACCAGCGCATAACGAGACCTGGGAAAAAGGCGATTGTTTCATATTGCCATAGGTTCGGAACGACGTGACAATTTACTCGAATCGCAGCATGTGGATCTGTTATTGGCTCAGTAACATTCACTTCTTGTTGCCAAAAGCTACCCCCGCATATTAACGTTTGATTTGGTTTCACGATTCCTGTTCCGAGCGATGCCATTTGAGCATCTCCACCCCCGGCGACGACAGGAATCCCTTCACGTAATCCAGTTAATGCTGCACACTCTTTTGTAACGTTGCCAATTACTGTACCAGCTTCATTTACTGTTGGTGAAAATGGCAAAGATAGACCGCACTCCTTAGCGACATCGTTATCCCACACTCTATTTTGTAAGTCAAAAATACCTGACGTACATCCGTTTGAAGGATCGATTTGCAGCACTCCGCTTAATTTATATAAGATCCAATCGTTTAACATTGTAAAAGAGTGAATAGTATTATAGACGTCGGGTTCATGTTTTTTTATCCAGAGTAGGCGTGGTAAAGCACCTAATGAAAAAGTTTGACCAGACTTTGTATATAAATCTTTTTCAAGATGTGACCGAATTTCTTTTAATTCACTAACTTCGACGGATGCGCGCCCATCAACATTTGCACACGCCCATATTTCTTGCCCATCTTGATCATATAAAACAAATCCTTCTCGCATACTTGTAGCGCTAATAGCAAGAATAGAAGAGGCAGGAGTGTTGCTTTTTTGAAGCACCTCTTTCGTACATTCTTGTACTAGCTTCCAATTTTCTACTACATCAAAGTTCATAGAGCCTGGATAACGAAGGTCAGATTTGTGAATCCATTCTTTTTGACTTACTGCAATTTGATTACCATGTAAATCAAAAAGAACTGCTCGAATGCTCCCTGTACCAGCATCGAAAGCTAATAAATGGGACATTAACAATCACCATCCTTTCGTAATAAGGAGAGGGCAGTTTCCTCATCGGTAATTAATGAATGAATAAACTTTCCTTTTAAGGCACCATAAATTGCATCTATCTTTTCAGTACCTCCAGCAACACCGACGACATGCTTCATATTGCGCAAAATAGAGAGGGGCGTGCCAATTAGACGATTGTGATGCGAGAGTTCTAATAAATCGCCATTTGTATTATAAAACTGTCCTAAAATATCGCCAGCACCGTTTTGACTACGAATATATGTCATCTCACGTAGTGTTAATTTTTCTTCTTTTACAATCGTAGCGTCTTGAGATAATCCCCCAATACCGACAACAGCCGTATGAGCAAGTGAAGCGACTTGAAGCATATCTTTTACACTCGGTTCTGATAGAATACTTTGTGCCATTTCGGTTGTAGACGCTAGAAACGGCGTAGGGATAATGTGAAGTTCGCCTTGCATGTAGTGTAAATAGTTTTGTTTTCTCGGGAGATAGTGATTTACCCCGCCTGTGAGCGTTACGATTGAAAGGTTGATAGAACTTTCAAAATGAATGTTTTCTAGCATTTTGCTAATTGTTTCTCCCCAGCCAATACCGAGTAAATCGCCTTGCTGGAGATGAGTTTCTAAATATTGTGCAGCAGCTTTTCCGAGAGAAGCGTGATAATTGTTTACTGGGGTAGGGATAATAAAAGCATCTTTTAAGTGGAATTTTTTCATTAGGTCACGCTCAATACTTAAACAGTGCAAACCAGTCCCTTTTACGTGAAATGTAACGATACCTTCACTCCGCGCTTTATCTAATAACCGGACGACTTTATTTCTTGAAATATGAAGAAGTGACGCGATCTCCTGTTGTGTTAATTGGTCTTTATAATAGTACCAAGCTACTTTAGTTAATAAATTTTCTTCAAAGTTCAGCTGAGTCATACTCTTCATCCCTTTCAACAATTGACCACAGCTTAAACATATGTACCATATATTTTGTTTATTCCAGTTGAAACGATTAATAGTACGTAGAAAAAAGTGTTCTAGATATAAAAAAAGGAATATACAATGCTACAAAACAAGTAGAACAAATAATCATTTTCTCAAAAAATGTTCTGGATAAAGGCAGGTGACATCATGTGGAGAACGTACCTTTATTACAAGTAAAGAAAATGAGTAAGGCGTTTTTAAATCAACTTGTATTAAAAGAAGTGAACTTACAAGTAGAGCGCGGAGATATATACGCTTTAGTGGGGGGAAATGGCGCCGGGAAATCAACATTAATGAAAATATTAACGGGGTTATATTCGTATGATGATGGAGAGATGTATGTAAAAGGAAGGAAGCAACAGTTTTCAAATCCATCAGAAGCACACCGAAAAGGTATTTATTTAATACCGCAAGAACCACTCATTTTTCCGCATATGACTATTGAAGAAAATATATGTATCGGGTTAAAAGAAAAGAAAAAGAAACTAAAAGTACAGATTCAGCAATTGATTAGCAGCTTAGGATGGGATATTGACCTTAATAAACTAGGAGGAACATTATCGATTGCGCAACAACAGTTAGTAGAAATCGTTAGAGGATTAATAAGAGAAGCTGAGATTCTTATTCTAGATGAGCCAACATCGACATTAACAACACACGAAATTAAGAGTCTTTTTGTGTTGATGAAAAGTTTACAAGAAAAAGGAATTGGGATGATTTATATTACGCATCGTTTTCCAGAAATCTTTGAAATTGCCAACAAAGTAGCAATACTACGTGATGGAATGGTTGTAAGCCAAGGTGATGTATGTGACTATACATATGACATGCTGATGGAGGGACTATTGCCAAAAGGATATAAACAGAAAGAGAAAATAGAAGTAGTTCAAGAGACAGTAAAGACGAAAAAAATATTAGAAGTGGTTGATATAAATGGTCACGCATTCGAAAATATATCATTCACTGTACATGCGGGTGAGGTTGTAGGTGTTGCTGGCATTATAGGATCTGGCAGAACGGAATTAGCAGAAGCAATATTTGGATTGAAAACTATAAAATCAGGGTCTATCTTATTGGGTGGAAAATCAATTGATACGTGTTCTTTGCATAAAAGGCTAGACGAAGGACTAGTTTATGTGCCAGAGGATAGGGCGAGGAATGGAATTTTCTCAATTGCTTCTGTTAAAGAAAATATTGCAGCAGCAAGTTTATATCAAAATAATCGCTTTTTTATAAATCAAGAAAAAGAAAGCGCTTTAGTTAATTCATTTATAGAACAGTTCCGAATTGTTGTACAGAATATGAATAAAGAACTGGCATCTTTATCAGGAGGTAATCAGCAGAAGGTCGTGCTTGCGAAGTATCTTGCATGTAATCCTAAAATTATTATTCTTGATGAGCCGACTCGCGGAATTGATGCGAAAGCAAGGCTTGAAGTGTATGAGACGATAAAAAAAATGAAAAGGGAAGGACTCGCAATTTTATTAATCTCTTCAGATGTTGAAGAAATTGTCCAATTAGTAAACCGTGTATATGTAATGAGAAATGGGCGATTTGTTTCTCATATGGAAAAAGAACAACTGAGTGTGAATGAAGTTACACGCCTTGCATACGGAGGTGTAGCGGAATGAAACATATGTTAAAAATGCATGAAACGTCTATCATACTGTTACTACTAATGTATATAGCTATTGTAGGAATGATAAACCCTAGTTTTATTCAATTTAACTCGTTATCTTTACTGATGAAATCAAGCGTTATTTTAGTCGTGCTAGCAATCGGTCAATCGTTCGTCTTATTTACGAAAAATATAGATGTATCAGTTGGTTCAAGCATGGGGTTAAGTGCAGCAGTTTGCGGAATGATGTTAACGAATGGGTATAGTGCATTCTTGTCGATATTTGTAGCTATTATACTTGGGGCCATTATTGGTTTCGTAAATGGTATTGGAGTTGCGAAGTTTCGGGTACCAGCCATTATTATGACATTAGGCATGTTAGGAATTATTAGAGGTACAATGTTAATTTTCACAGGCGGGAAGTGGATTGAAGATATTCCAAACGATTTTAAGCAGCTGTCATCTATCATCATTCTTGGTTTACCTATAACTGTATGGTTCGTTCTTATTATTTTACTACTACTATACTTCTTTTTAAGAAAAGTGCCATTGGGAAGATACTTTTATGCGGTAGGTGATAATGAAGATGGCGCGAGGCTTATTGGTATACCTGTAAATAAAGTGAAGATATATGCGTTTATGATTTCAGGCATAAGCGCTGCGCTCGCTGGTTGCATATTTGTTATGAATATCGGTTTCGTGCCAAATCAAACAGGTACAGGATTAGAATTACAAGTAATCGCAGCCGCTGTACTAGGAGGAATTCATTTAAAAGGAGGAACAGGATCTTTATTTGGAGCTGCATTAGGAGCGTTATTTTTAGAAACAATAAGTAGCTCACTCGTCTTTTTAAAAATACCAGCATTTTGGAATAATGCTATTTCAGGTTTTTTATTATTACTTATCATCATATTAGATAGTGTTATGAAAAAGTGGAAGGCAGAAAGGAGGATGAATCTATGAAGTATGTATATAGATGGGAAGGGGTTCTAATTGTATTACTTCTTGTAGAATTCATCCTTTTTAGTTTAATGAATAGTGATTTCTTAAATATTAGTAATCTCCTTTTTAGTACAAATGATTTCCTATTTATCGCAATTGCGGCGATACCAATGACTTTTGTTATAGTAACAGGAGGAATTGATGTATCGATCGGCTCAATAATGGGGCTCACTTCAATCTTAATCGGTGTACTTTGGATGAACGGAATACCTATTTTGTTTGCTGTTATAATCGCCCTAATAATTAGTTGTTTAGCAGGCGCTTTAAACGGACTCATTATAAAAATGACGGATGTAGAACCACTCGTCGTTACACTCGGAACGATGTTTTTATACGGGGGAATTGCCCTCGTCATTTCAGGAGGGGCAGGTGCTTCTGGGTACGAAGGAATAAGCGGTTTACCTGACACATTTGTACAACTGGCAAACGGTAGTTTTATAGGAATACCGAATTTATTATGGCTACTGATCGTATTAACAGTTTTATGTACTGTATTATTTCACCGAACTATATACGGGCGCCATGTAAAATTAACAGGTGCGAACGAAAATACAGCAAAATACACCGGGATTAAAACGAAAAAAGTAGTCATTATCGCTTACATACTTTCCGGGTTAGGAGGTGGATTAGGAGGTGCTTTCTTAACCGCATATTTTGGTTCCGCACGTGCTGATATGGGAAGTGAAACAATTTTACCAATCATTACAGCAGTCGTATTAGGCGGGACACTTATTACGGGGGGAAAAGGAAGTATTATTGGTACTGTACTGGCGAGTATTTTCATTGGGCTCATGCAGTATGGCTTGCAAATGACGGGTTTAACAAATGAACAATCCAATGTAGTAATAGGTATTATCCTTATTCTTTCAATTATTATGAGACATTTCAAATTACATCAATTCTTAGCGGAGAAAAGAAAGAATTTGCATAAGGGGGAAATGTCATGAAGAGAAAACTGGGGATTGTATTGATTGTATGTATTTGTTTAATCGGTTTAATTGCGTGTTCTAGCCAAACGGCAGATAAGAAAAAGGTTGATGATGTGAAATTTGCATTTATTCCGAAATTAACAGGAGTTGGTTTCTTCACATCGGGTGGTGAAGGGGCAAAAGAGATGGGAGATAAGTTAGGCGTGCAAGTGAAGTATGATGGACCGTCTGAAGCGAGTGTTTCAGGGCAAGTTAAATATATAAACAATTTCATTAATCAAAACTATGATGCGATTATGGTTTCATCTACGTCAGTGGATGGGTTATCGCAATCACTGCAACGTGCTAAGAAAAAAGGGATGACGGTGTTAACATGGGATTCTGATGTGAATCCGAAAGACCGTTCCTTTTATATCAGCCAAGGAACACCAGACCAACTTGCTAATTTATTAATAGAAATGACTTCAAAGCAAATTGGAGATAAAGGAAAAGTAGCCTTCTTTTATTCTAGCCCGACAGTAACGGATCAAAACCAATGGGTAACGAAAGCGAAAGAAATTATTAAAAAGAAATATCCGAACTGGGAAATTGTAACGACGCAGTACGGTGAAAATAATGCGCAAAAGTCTTTGTCAGTAGGAGAGAATATTTTAAAAACGTATCCTGATATTAATGCAGTCATTTGTCCAGATGCAACGGCACTTCCGGCAATGGCACAAGCAGCTGAAAATTTAAAAATGGATAAAAAGGTTGTCGTAACTGGCTTCTCTACACCAAACGTTATGCGTGATTACGTAAAACGAGGAACAGTAGCACAATTTGGTTTATGGGATGTAAAACAACAAGGTGCTCTCGCAACGTATGTAGCAAATGAAATTGTTGTAAAAGGGAAGAAGTTAAAAGTAGGGGATAGCTTCGAAGTAAAAGGAATTGGAAAAGTGAAGGTAGAGCCAAACTCCATTCAAGGATATGATTATGAGGCAGAAGGGAATGGAATTATCGTATTACCAGAACGAGTTGTATTTACGAAAGATAATATTGATAAGTATAATTTTTAGTAGACAAAAAAACGTCCGAATATATCGGACGTTTTTTTATTTCTTCATTAATTATGAACAGTTTCTTTTTCGTTTAATCCAAGTGTACGACCAGTAGAAGTGTGAAGATCTTGGAACAATCTTGGATTTTCAGTTAGTGAAATGCCATATGAAGGAATCATTTCTTTTATTTTTTCTTCCCATTCTACCATGCGGCTTGGGAAACATTTTTCTAATACTTCAAGCATGACGTGAACAGCAGTAGAAGCACCTGGTGATGCGCCTAGTAATGCGGCGATTGAGCCGTCAGCTGCACTTACTACTTCTGTACCAAATTGAAGTGTCCCTTTACCACCAGCATCAGTATCTTTAATTACTTGTACACGTTGCCCAGCAACTACAATATCCCAATCTTCACTTTTCGCGTTCGGAATGAATTCGCGTAATTCTTCCATACGTTTTTCATGTGATAACATAACTTGCTGAATTAAGTATTTTGTAAGTCCCATTTCTTTTACACCAGCGGCTAACATCGTTAAGACGTTATTCGGTTTTACAGAACCGATTAAGTCAAGATTTGAACCTGTTTTTAAGAATTTAGGTGAGAAGCCTGCGAATGGTCCAAACAGTAAAGCTTTTTTATTGTCTATATATCTCGTATCTAGATGAGGTACAGACATTGGCGGAGCACCAACCTTAGCTTTACCGTACACTTTCGCATGATGTTGCTCTACAACTTTTTGGTTTTTACATACCATAAATAGTCCACTTACCGGGAATCCACCGATATGTTTTGATTCAGGGATACCAGTCTTTTGAAGTAGAGGTAGGCTACCGCCACCGCCGCCAATAAAGACGAATTTAGCAGTATGATGCTCAATTTTACCACTATTCATATCGTGTACTTTTACTTCCCACAAACCATTTTTCGTGCGCTTAATATTTTCGACACTATGCTTGTAGTTTAGCTCGACATTTTTTGTTTTTAAGTAATCAAACAACATACGTGTTAATGCACCGAAGTTAACATCTGTTCCAGAGTCAATCTTCGTTGCCGCCATCGGTTCATTAGATGTGCGGCCTTCCATAATGAGTGGAAGCCATTTTTTTAATGTTTCAGGAGCATCAGAAAATTCCATTCCTTGAAACAGTGGATTTTTTGAAAGCGCTTCAAAACGGTTTTTTAGAAACTCAACATTTTTTTCCCCTTGTACTAAACTCATATGAGGTAGTGGCATAATAAAATCTTGTGGATTACGAATTAATTTGCTCTTTACAAGATATGCCCAAAATTGTCTTGAAAGCTGGAATTGCTCATTCACTTTTACAGCCTTACTAATATCTATAGATCCGTCAGCTTTTTCGGAAGTATAGTTCAGTTCGCATAGCGCAGAATGCCCTGTACCTGCATTATTCCATTCGTTAGAGCTTTCTTCCCCGGCACTTGCGAGTTTTTCAAAAACTTTAATTTCCCATTCTGGTGCTAATTCTTTTAGTAATGAGCCTAATGTTGCACTCATAATTCCTGCACCAATTAAGATAACGTCTGTTTTTTGCTGCATGTTGCTCATGATAATCTCTCCATCCCCTATATTGGCAAAAAAGTGTAGGTGTTTTCTATGTCTAAGCCGTAAAAGAGAAACACCGCCTAGGCCCCACCTAGGTGTATACCTTTTTTGTCTCAATTATATAACCATCTCATACTCTATTATAATAATTAATAGACTAAAATATCTAGTGTTATCTGATAATTTTAAACTATTTAACGTTTTATTCGCTAAAAATCTTATTTAACAAGCTCTTTTAAGGTGATAAATAGAAAAAAATTACAGTTTGAAATTATCTCGAAAAAGCTTACGTATCCTTAAGGGACTAAATCGAGTACCTTTTTATGGAATTATTCTTTCTGTAATGGTAAGATTATTCTGAAAAATAAAAAGGAGGGACTCTAGTGTGTACAAAAGAACAAATTTCAAACTTATTTCGAAACTTTTCAATAAAGGAATGTAAAGGGTCAAGTGATTTATATGAATATTTATCAATGAAAATTGCTGAAGATGAGGAAGTACTTACACTATCGTCCTATGCTCAGGTAGGTCAACCAGTCCCAAACTTACTATTAGGTGCAGTACATTATTTATTGCTAGCAGGGAAAGAACATCATTTAAAAACGTATTATAGTAGTTTAGTTGAAAATGCTGATACAAATTTAGATAAAGCTTTTAATCATTTTAAAGATTTCTGTAAAGAGTACCGAGAAGAAATCATTACTTTGTTACAAACGAAACTCGTTCAAACAAATGAAGTAAGACGGTGCGCATACTTATACCCAAGTTTCTGCTACATATTTAACAAAGTGAAGAAGCCGTTAGCGTTAATTGAAATTGGGACAAGTTCTGGGTTGCAACTGTTCTGGGACCAATATAGTTATTCGTACGGGACGGATGAAATGTACGGAAATATAAATTCAAATGTGCATGTAACTTCTGAAATAAGAGGGACGAATGTGCCGCATTTTCTAAAAGAAAGCCCATCTGTCGTAGAAAGAATTGGACTGGACTTACATGTGAATGATTTACATAATAAGGAAGATTATTTATGGTTACGTGCTTTAATTTGGCCAGAACATAAAGAAAGGCTTGAGATGTTTGATCAAGCTGCATCTTTAGTGAAAAATGAATCTGTCCAATTAATAGAAGGAGACGGTGTAGAGCTATTATCATCTATTATTGAACAAATAAGTGAAGAAGCTGTTATTTGTATTTTCCATACACATGTTGCAAATCAAATACCAGAACAAGTAAAACATAAGTTAGAAAAACAAATACAAGAAATTGGCGCAAAACGTGATGTATTCCACCTGTATAACAACATGTGGGATCGTGACCTTCATATTGATTATTATATTAACGGAAACGAATATCGTGAAACGGTTGGAGAAACAGAAGGGCACGGGAGATGGTTTAGCTGGAAGATTGGAAATGAGACGATTTGTTAATATTTGAGAAATTTTTATTTTCAAGAAATTAGATAATGAAATTCCAGAAAATGAAAGTAACTAGTTACTTTCATTTTTCTTTTGTGATAATATGTTAGTAATTACTTACTTACATATTGAATGGAGGAATATAGATGGGGAAATTAACAGCACGAGAAAAAGTTATGGAAGCTGCTACTTTATTATTCGGGGAAAAGGGGTATACAGCGACAACCATTCGTGAAGTGGCAGAAAAAGCAGGAGTAAGCGAATTAACGATATTCCGTAATTTTAAAAATAAGGAAAATCTTTTTAGGGAGAGTATTATTTTACGGACGACACCAGTTGCTTTGCTAGAGGAAATAGAAGAGCAATTTACTGGTGATTTACATAAGGACCTTACGAAAGTGGCGGAAACATATATTCAAACCAATTTACCAAAGCTAAATTATATTTGGGCTGCATTAATAGAATCAAGACAAAATAGTGAGATGAAAGCATTACTACATGAGTTGAATTCACATCTAGTGAATCACTTAGAAAAATATTTAAAGCAACTTGGTGAGAAGGGACACATTTCTACCTGTAATTACCGTTTGATAGCGAATATGTTTTATGGACAATTGTTTTTATACATTATGAATGTAAGTATATCGGAAGAAGAAATTCAATTAGAAGAGTATATAGAGACATGTGTAAGTTTATTTGTGAGTGGCATTTTAAATCAATAAAACGAATAAGGGTGGCAGAAATGAGGAATAAATTTGCATTAATAGCTTTAATTGCAGGATTTTTTATGGCGATTTTAGATTCAAATATTGTGAATATCACATTACCAGAAATGACAAAGACATTTCATACTTCAATTGATACAATTTCTTGGGTTGCTAATACTTATAATGTTGCCTTTGTATCGTGTTTATTAATTGCAGCACGTCTGGCGGATCAGTTTGGTCGCAAGAAGCTATATATTATTGGTTTATTGGGATTTTCTATTAGTTCGTTTATGTGTGGTATAGCCACTTCTTTTCATACATTAGTAGCTTTTAGGATAATACAAGGAATTTCCGCAGCAGTTATCGTACCAGTTGCTATGCCGCTAGGTCTTAATTTAGTACCGAGAGAGAAACAAGGTATGATAGGAGGCATCATGGGAGCTTTTGGGGGATTAGCAGCGGCAATTGGCCCTTCACTTGGAGGCATTTTAACTGACAAATTGAATTGGAGCTGGGTGTTTTTTATTAATGTTCCAGTTGGTATATTATCTTTCATCTTCGTGATTCTTTGTATTAAGGAATCCTATGATCATGCTGCAAGCTCTAAAATAGATTGGGCAGGTATGATTACTTCAGCATCTGCACTATGCTTACTTGTATATGCACTCATACAAGTAAATATAAACCATTTAAGCACAATAGGCTTAATATTTCTTTTTATGCTCTCACTCATAGGTTTTATATTATTTTTTATCATTGAAAAGAAAAGTGAAAATCCAATGTTGCCATTAAAGTTATTCACAAATAAAGAGTTTTCAATCTCGAATTTTTCTTTATTCTTTGTTGGAATGGGATTAATGAACTTTTTGTTTATACTTGCTTTTTATTTCGTTCAAGTAGAAGGTATGTCTGAATTACAGTCAGGTTTAATAATTAGCACACTAGCGATTGTTTCAATGCTTGTTACAGTAATCGTAACACCAATTGCAGCAAATCGGGGAAGCTCATTAGTAGGTAGTATAGGGCTATTAACATTTATCGTAGCATCATATTTATTTAGTCAAATAGATTCAAATTTTACTACATGGGATTATATTTGGCGATTAATAATCGTTGGGATTGGAACTGGGTGCACATTAGCACCGTATACAACAACAGCAGTTTTAAGTGTACCGATTGAAAAGTCAGGTGTTGCTGCAAGTATATGTAATATTTCTAGAACAGTTGGAAGTATTGTTGGGGTAGCAATACTGGTGATGTTTCTGAATCATCAGTTGTTAGTTGAAAAAGAGAAGATAAATAGGGAAGTAGTGACGGTGATTAAAAAAAGTGATTTGTCAAATTTAGAAAGGGAAAAAGTATTGCAAGCAATAAATAAAAAACAACAGATAGTATTAAAAACTGATGAGGAGAGCAAGATTTACAAACAACTAAAGGAGAAATATAAGCAAGGAATTATTCGTAGTTATAATGAAGTGTTTCTAATGGGTAGTATTATCTTTTTATCGCTTTTGCTTTTAATATAGGAAGAGTAATTATAAGTAAAAAGAGAAGTAAAAGAGTAATATCTTATAATCCTTAATATTATTATGTAAACAAAAGAGTCTTTATACTAAACTGCTAAATAAACAATATAAAATGAATGTTTATTTAGCAGTTTGAAAAAATATTTAAACAGTTAAAAAAGCGGAATACTTTGCGGAAAGTTAAAGACATTTTTCGCAAAGTATTCCGCTTTTACTTCCATTAATCGGTCAAAGTTGCAACTGAAGTATGCATCTGGCCAATTTTTAATGGATAGGTCAGGAGTATTAACATAGACACCTTTTGTAAATGGAAGCATTGCTAAGCGGAAGTCTTCAACCCATCGAATACTTCCACCAGAACCTTCTGGCTGTTCCCAAGTAGCGAATATTGGCATGTTTGATAGTGCTTTTCGGTAAAAGTAAGCAGTTGCCTCATTTGGCACCTCAACAACAGCACCGCCTAATCTGTGGAAAAATACGGAGGTGGTGGAAAAGGGTAAGTTAAATCGTAATTTCTATTTGATTGCCTTCTGGATCGCCTATTACACTTTCATAATAGCCATCTCCAGTAAAACGTGGTCCATTTAATAAAGGATAACCAGCATCTTTTATCACCTTTGTCAGTTCATTCACACGTTCTTCACTACCGACAGAAAAAGCCATATGAGCATAGCCAGTTATGTTTAAATTAGGCTTATTTTCAATCCCTTTTTTACGCATAAGTTCAAGTCTTGCTCCAGATTCGAACGTAATAAAATAAGATTCAAATTGTTTCGTTTTATTATGATATAAAGAGTTTGCTTTACCATTAAAGTATTTCATATAAAAATCACGCATACATTCTAAGTCATTTACCCAAATTGCAATATGTTCAATTTTCATAGGTTTCACCAATCCTATCTGTATCAATTAGGCTTCCACTGTATTAAATTTGCATTTGCATTGCAACAATTTTGCTTCGCTATTAAAGCTAGTTGTTAATTTTTGATTATGTACGTACATACAATATGTAATTAAGTGAATGACCATCATAGTAATTACAGAAAAGGGTGAATGAAGCATATGAATCAATTTAAGCAAATGATGTACGTTGGTGTCATCATGTCTATTGTACTATCCGTAATGATTTTAGGGTCCTTATATTATAATCCTCGACTTTCGTTAACTGATTATCCGAAAGATATTCAAAAAGTAGTTTTTCCAAAATCGATTCATGAAAAAAGCAAACCATTTATTTTAATATTGTATATAATACTATTCTTTTCGGTACTCCTTTCATTTCTACATATATACTACATAAGCATGAAAAGTTAATGTATATGGATGCCTATTTACACACTTTTGGTATTTTAATGATTTTCAATTTAGTAGATTTACTTATAATTGATTGGCTAATTTTTTGCTGGATTACTCCAAGGTTTGTTGTGATTCCTAGTACGGAAGGTATGAAAGGATATAAAGATTATAAGTTTCATTTAAGAGGGGCTATTGTCGCTACTCAAATTTTAGCAATCGTAAGTTTATTTTTGGCGGGAATTGCCACAACTATTTAGTGTGAAGAAGGGCATGGAGCTTTTATAAAAGATAAGGAGATTTATAATATATAGAATTAGAAATGAGAATTTGATAGTATTGGAGTAAGGAGTTTTAATAACAGTATATTAAACAATATTAATATACTGTTGCAAATGTTTTGATATTATGTAAAATTATACAATTTTACGGAGGCATTTGATAAAATTCAAAAAAATTTAATGGAGGCTAATATGAAAAAAGTAATTGGCGCAGCAACAGCAACTGTTTTTGGATTAGGAGCGTTTACCACAACTGCTACCGCAGAAACAATCGTAACAGCAGATGTACTTAACGTACGTGAAAAACCGACTACAGAATCAAAAGTGGTTGAAAAAGTAAAGAATGGGCAAGAGTTAAAAGTCATAAATACCGAAGATGGCTGGTCAAAAATTGAGTTGAATGGTAAAGAAGTGTTTGTAAGTTCGGAGTTTACAAAAGATGTATATCATGTAACGGCGAATTTGTTAAATGTACGTACTGAAGCAAACACAGATTCAGAAATTCTTGGCAGACTAAAAAAAGATGATGTAATTGAATCAACGCATCAAGTAAAAGACGGATGGCTGCAATTTGAGTATAAAGGAAAAACTGCTTATGCAAACGTTTCTTTCCTATCAAGTACAGCACCAACTGAAAAGAAAACTGAAGAGAAAACGAAGCAAGTAGCGAAAGTACAAAAATCAGTTAAAGAAAAGAAAGAAATAAAGACGCAGAAAGTAGCAAAAGCGAAAGAAACAACGAAAGCACAAGAAATAGTAAAGCCTAAAGAAGAGGCAAAAGTAGTAAAAGTTAAAGAAGAACTGAAAGCGCAAGAAATAGTAAAACCTAAAGAAGAGGCAAAAGTCAAAGAAGAAGTAAAAGTTAAAGAAGAAGAAAAAGCGCAAGAAATAGTAAAGCCTAAAGAAGAGGCAAAAATCAAAGAAGAAGAGAAAGTGCAAGAAATAGCAAAGGCTAAAGAAGAAGAAAAAGCGCAAGAAATAGCAAAAGCTAAAGAAGAAGAGAAAGCAAGAGAAATAGTAAAAGCTAAAGAAGAAGAGAAAGCACAAGAAATAGCAAAAGCTAAAGAAGAAGAGAAAGCGCAAGAAATAGCAAAAGCTAAAGAAGAAGAGAAAGCAAGAGAAATAGCAAAAGCTAAAGAAGAAGAGAAAGCAAGAGAAATAGGAAAAGCTAAAGAAGAAGAGAAAGCAAGAGAAATAGCAAAAGTTAAAGAAGAAGAGAAAGCAAGAGAAATAGCAAAAGCTAAAGAAGAAGAGAAAGCAAGAGAAATAGCAAAGGCTAAAGAGGAAGAGAGAGTAAGAGAAATAGCAAAGGCTAAAGAAGAAGAAAAAGCGCAAGAAATAGCAAAGGCTAAAGAAGAAGAAAAAGTAAGAGAAATAGCAAAAGCTAAAGAAGAAGAGAAAGCGCAAGAAATAGCAAAGGCTAAAGAAGAAGAGAGAGCGAAAGAAGCATCTAAAAACAACATACAGTCTGCTAAACGTGAATTAACGGTAGTAGCGACAGCGTATACTGCTGATCCAAGTGAAAATGGTACATATGGTGGACGCGTTTTAACTGCGATGGGGCATGATTTAACGGCAAATCCGAATATGAGAATTATCGCAGTTGACCCGAAAGTAATCCCATTAGGATCTAAAGTATGGGTAGAAGGCTATGGAGAAGCGATCGCTGGTGATACTGGAAGTGCAATTAAAGGTAATCGTATTGATGTTTTAATGGGTTCAAAAAGTAAAGCTATGAATTGGGGAAGACAAACTGTTAAAGTGAAAATTTTATAATAACAATAATTATCCAAATAGAAGTCAGTTCTCTTTATTGAGGCTGGCTTTTATTTTGTTAGTAGAAGGATAATAGGATTTTTAAAGGGCTTATTACTAAATCTGTAATTAAGTTACCAGCTTCATTACCAAAAACAACGGTAAAGCTTATAAATATGAAAAATGAAGATATACCTACAGATGAAGATAGTTACTGGGAAGCTTTTGACTTGTTCGGTTCTGAATATGTATGTAGATTATTAGACGTACCATTATATGATGATCTTCCAAAGGATTTGGCGTGTCCAACTTGTGCGAAAGAGATGAAATATGTTGCTACAATTACTCAAGATATTGAGGAACGTGGACTTATTTCAGTAGTTGATTTCCAGTTTGGGGAAATGAATATATACTATTATTTATGTATAGATTGTTTAATTATAAAAACTGAAATACAAAATACATAACAAGCCTAACATATTATGTTAGGCTTGTTTTTCGATCGCAACATCATTAAGAATTGCATCAAATATATCTTTTTGCGTAAAGTTATCTGTAAAAATAGTTTCTGTGGCAACCTTAATAGTATCGTGCGGATTATACCATTTTTGTAGGGAATCCTCACCAAATTCATGTCGTTTGTCTCTTGTGTTATGTCGTCTAATAGTTTCCTCTAATGATAAATCAAAGTAATATGCAAATGCATTTTCATCAAAATAACGAATTAATTCTTTTAACATCTCACCATACCTATGACTGTTCAATATACCTTCTAAAATAACAAATTCACATTTTCCTTTTCCGTACTTCGTAATTTCAAATAGTAAATCATGTGATAAATTACCCATTGTGTCGTGTACTCTAAGCATATCTCTACGTACAACATCCTGTGATACTAAAAGTGTTCCTTGTCCGAAATGTTCTTGTAGTTGTTTTGCAATCGTTGTTTTACCACTTGAGGAGTTTCCTCTAAGAATGATTAAAGTGGATGTAAGTATAGGATTAGACATAATGTATTTCCCCCCAACAGCATTAATTATATAGAAAATTTTAACAAATAAAGTGAGGAAAGTGTATAATTAATATGATGGATATTTAAGGAGGGGGTAAGATGGGAGATATATTAAAAAATGCACAACCTATATGGAAACGGACTTGGTTTCGTTATCTAGGCGCATTTTTTATTGTTCAGTTACTGTTTACCCCGCATTAAAGGGCAGTAAGACCCCCACCTCAAAATTCAGCGAAAGCGAAGAAGTTAGGTGGGGGGATCAACTGCCCGTAAAAGCCCGATTGGTTCAACTAATAATCAGTGGGGGATGAACAAAACCCCCACTGATTAAAGTTTCACTTTATTTTGTGTGAAATCACTGCGTGGGCGCCAAACTTTAGGCCAGGCGGAGAGTTTTTTAATAGAATATTAAATTCTCAATTTTTCACTGAATGGTTCACACTCTATACAATCCCGCAATTTAACGTATTTACAGCATTTTTTGTGATTACATTACTACCATATGCATTAGTAGGTGCAATGAAAGATGTAACAGCAAGAAAAAATATAAAGAAATAATAGAGGTATAATATGCTTTTTCAAAAAGAAGGTTTATTGATTAGATACGTAATGGAAGATGATGCATCTATCATTTCTAAATGGTTAACGGACCCAGCAGTCCTGCGGTATTACGAAGGACGAGATAATCCGCAATCTGTAGAAAAGGTGCTTGATCATTTTATACATAGTCCAAACAGTAATGAAAAAAGATGTTTAATAGAATTTGATACCATTCCGATTGGTTACATACAAATGTACCCAGTGGATTCAGAGTGGAAAGCGTTATATGGCTATAAAGAATCGCAAAATGTATGGGGTATGGACCAATTTATCGGTGAACCAGCCTATTGGGGAAAGGGAATTGGAACAAAACTCGTTCAGGCAGCAATTACATATATTATGGGTGAAATGGGAGCAGAAGCAATTGCAATGGATCCGAAAGTAAATAATGAACGAGCAATAAAGTGTTATGAAAAAAGTGGATTTAAAAAAGTAAAGATTTTAAAGGAACATGAGTTGCATGAGGGGAAATTAGAAGATTGTTGGATGATGGAATATAAACAATAATAATGGCTTATACAAATAAAGGGGGATGTGTGAAATGAAAAAAGCATTAATCGTAATTGATGTGCAAGCGGGTATGTATACAGCTGGAATGCCAGTACATAATGGGGGAAAGTTTTTACAAACATTGCAAGAGCTTATTAGGGAATGTCGTTCAAATGATATTCCAGTTATTTATATCCAACATAACGGTCCTAAAGACCATCCGTTAGAAAAAGGTACGGATGGATGGCGAATCCATGCGGCCATCGCTCCGCAAGAAGGAGATAATATAGTTGAAAAGACGACTCCAGATTCATTCCATAATACAAACTTAAGCGAAGTGTTACAAGAGAAAGAAATTGAACACGTTATTCTTTCGGGAATGCAAACAGAGTATTGTGTAGATACGACAACGCGCAGAGCATGTAGTGAAGGGTATAAAGTAACGTTAGTGAGTGATGCGCATAGTACATTTAATACAGAAGTGTTACGTGCTGAAGATATTGTGAAACATCATAACGCAGTATTGGGAGCGTTTGCGGATGTTGTTGCAGTAAAAGACTTAAAAGTGGCTGCCTCTAAATAAGAGGCAGTTTTTTATTAGAAAAAATAGCGTCAAATATTGTTAGTAAGTCGGTATTTTGAAATAATCACTTATATAATTTCACGTACCATAATGAAAAAATACAAAAAAGGAGCACCACATAATTAAAAAGGGCGCTCCTGCATTAAAACGTTACTTTTTCTTATCTTTATCCAATATATTTTGTTCTTCAGCAAACTCTGTACCATATGCAAAGCGGCGATTAATACGAATGTTATCATTGTTGTGCCTTGTATGAGAGTTAGAGAAGCGATGAACGATTACTTCAGATAAAGTGAAGACGATGGCAGAAAGGATACTGCCCCATGCAATTTGCATATAGTTGTCTAATAAAATATTACCGAAAATCCATACGCTTAAATATGTTAATAAGAAATCCGACATAATGGCACCAGTATTGCCAATTCGATTTAAAATAATTTTATCAACGAACATGTAGGATACGATTGTAACAAAGAGACTGAATGAAATAATTTGAACAAACGTTGCAGGGAAAAATAAAGCAAGCCCAATACTAAATGCGATAATGCACGATATAAACTTGATAAGCACTACTGTGAAATCATTCAAAATTTACACCTCCGATTTATACATAGTTTTTCAATAAATTCTGGAGTTCATACATTGTAACGGATTTATTTACATAAAACTTTTTCATGTTCGGAATTTAGTCTAAATATTATAAAAACAATGAAAAAATGTTATAGTAAAATGAGAGTGTATGACATTTTTAGGTAAGGGGGAATCCAAAATGTGGATTACTTCAGAAGTAGAAATTCCAGATGAGTTAATTGATCACCTTGAGCAAGGAAAGTTAGTGTTATTTGTTGGAGCGGGAGTTTCTATGAAAGGGAAATCAAACTTACCGAATTTTGATGATTTAGTTGATGAAATTGCAAAAACGTTATATGTCGAAAAACGTGAAATAACAGAGCCACATGATTATTATCTTGGTAAAATTGCGAAAACAAAAGATGTACATCAAGTCGCAAGAGATCTCGTTCATATAGAGAAATCAAAACCGAATCCATTGCATTATGCAATTCCAAGGTTATTTCCTTTAGATACAGATATCCGCATTGTAACAACAAATTTTGATCAACATTTTACAACTGCAATTAAAGAAATAAATAGAGATATCAATGTTTATTACGCTCCAGCTTTACCGACTGGGAGAGCTTTTAAAGGTCTTGCTTACATACATGGTAATGTAGAACAGGAGAAAGAGGCTTTAATTTTAACAGACGGTGATTTTGGAAGGGCTTACTTAACAGAAGGGTGGGCAAGAAGATTTTTAGTTGATCTATTCTCAAATTACACCGTTTTATTCGTTGGATATAGTCATAATGACCCAGTAATGAAATATTTAGCAACTGGTTTACCACCAAGTACAAGACGATTTGCTTTTGTCGCACAAGGAGAAAATACATACCACTGGGAACATTTAGGGATAAGACCAATTGTGTATCCGAATAAGGTGAATAATCATCAATCCCTTGTAAAAGCGGTAAAACGCTGGGCTGAATTAATGGGTGATAATTATATTACGAAAAGAATGCGTATTCGGGATATTGTAACGGTTCCCCCGTCAGTAGAACAGGAACAATTATCATACATAAAGCAATCAATTAAAAAAATTGAAACAGTACGTTACTTTGTGGAATTTGCTCATGATTATGAATGGGTCGAATGGTTAGAAGCAGAAGGTAAATTACAAAATTTGTTTATGCTTACGCCAAACTATAATGAAGTAGATGAATTACTTGCAGAATGGTTAGTGGAACAATTTCTTTTTAGTCATCAGAAAGAATTATTTCAATTAATTTACAAAAACTATTCTAAAATATCACCGTTATTATGGAGAACAATTTGTAACTACTTAAACGAAACGAGGAGTAAGATGGACCCGTTGTTGTTTGCAAGGTGGACACTCCTTTTATTAGAAACAGCTGAAAAAGATAGTAGCTCTATAGAAAAGATTTCTAAGTTACTGCAAAAATGTTCTTTTCCTGAGCATAAAGAAATTGCCTTATTGTTACTAACTTTTATTTTAGACGGAAAACTGAAGTTGAAACGTGTAAGGAAATGGGGAAATGATACGCAAGAATCAATAGAACTCGAGGAATCGAGTCGCTTACCAGTATCTACATTTTCTCATGTGGAGCAAATTTGGAACGAAAAGATGAGGCCATATATCGCTTATTATGCTGTTCCAATTATGATGATTGGATTAGAAAAATTGAGAATGTTGTCGTTAAGACAAACGGCACTGAAAAAAAGAAATAAGGAAAATGTAGAGAAAGAGTTTCATCAAAATGACCTTGCATTTTTAATACGAATTGTAAAAGAGTGTCTAACTTATTTATGCGAAAACAATGAGAAAAAAGCGGATTATTATATTACAGAAATGATAGAAGCAAATAGTGTACTTCAAAAGCGAATTGCAATTGATGCGATGAATAAAAATATTTTTGTTCGTGTAGATGACAAAATGAAATGGTTGTTACATGAAGGACTTCTTTTAGATTTCACTTATAAACACGAAGTTTTTCAACTTTTAAAAAGGCATTATGCACATTGTTTAGAAAAAACAAAAGAAGAAGTCACTCGAACTGTAATAAAGCATCTTACAGAAGAGAGGGTATTTGATGCATGTCTCGTATTAGACTTATTATTCAAGTGTGATTCGAATAGCCCATCTACGGCAAATGGGTATGAGTTAATGAAGCAAAAGCATCCTCATTTTCATTCTGAACGATACAGTGTACAAAAGAAAGAGGATACAGAGCAAAGCATTACTTGTAATGTAACTGCTGACGGATTATTGCAGCTGAAAGATGTTGAAATTATGAAGCAAGTTCAGCAATTTTCGCAAGATGGTGTTTTTGAACAACGCCATTTTTTAGAGATGTTATCAAAAGCATGTAAATTAAACACAGAGTGGAGTATTTCATTTGCATACCAATTAGTAGGAGTGCAAGAAATAAGTAATGAAGTATGGTTTGTTTGTATTAGAGAATGGCGAAATAATCGGGGATTGACGAATGAGCAAATCCAAAAAATTATTCCGCTATTGCAGAAATTTATTAGAAATACTGCTTTTCATTGGTTAATTAGTAGTTTTCTATATGAAATTAGTAATCGACTAGAAGAGTTAGAAGAGAATAGTATACGTGTTGTAAAACGATTTGCTTTTTCAGTGTTTCCTCAAGTTATGAAGAGTGATACAGACTTTAAGCTTGGGAAACAAGATTTTTACAATGAATCAATTCAGCATCCAGTTGGAAAAATGACAGCTGTATTATTAAAGTTGTTATCATATGATCATTTATACGATCGTAATGTATATGAATATTTATTTTTATTTGAAGAACAAGTAAGAGTTAATTCGGAACGAACAAACTTTATGTTTGCTCGTTTAATAGCAGATATTACATTCCTATATCATATTGAAAAACAGTGGTGCCGAAAATATTTGTTACCATACTTAGATTTAAAAAAACAAAATGAGATTACGGAATATGCATGGGCCGGCTTATGTTACACGCAAATAAATCTACCTTTATTTACAGAAATGAAGCGATTTATTAAGTATGCGATAGAACATTTGGAAGTATTACATCCGCATACGAGAGAAGCTTTCTTGAAATGGCTTAGCTTTGTATTTATTAAATGTGTACTATATTGGGAGCAAAAAACAGATTGGTTATACCCGTTACTCATACTAGAAAATGAAGAAAATAAAATTAAGTTTATGCAGTTTTTATGCTATTACGTCAAAACATTAAGTGTAAAAGAACAACAAAAATTTTGGACAGCTTGGCTCAGTGTATTTTTGCGAGAACGACCAAAAATGGGTGAGATAACTGCAAGAGAATATATAATGCTTTTACGTATTATTTTATACATGGATGAAATATTAGAAAAAGGATTATGTATTATGTCTCGTGCATTTTCAAGTGTACATGGTAAATGTGCAGGTGAGGAAATGAAGCAGTTATTGATTGAAATGCTTCATAAAAAAGAAAGTATGAAAGCGCATAAAGAAATATTTGCAAATGTGTTTTTTATTTTACTACAAACATGTCACGAAGCCGTTTTATTTGAAAAGAAATCATAAAAATAAAAGAATTATTAGTTCAGTATGAAGTAGAGGATATGTTTTACATTTACTAGAAAATGAAATAATTCGCATAGGAATTGTAATGGGTGATTTACAAAAAGAATTATAGGACGAAAGTGGAATTTTAAAAAATATATAAAAAGTTGTTGACAGTGTTTTGAAAAGCGTTCTATAATACGAATCATACTTATTCAATTTCAAAAACATTTGAATAAACAAAGTGCAATGAAGAGATCACAGTAGTGGTTAGTCTTACTGTAACAGAGAGCTGGTGGTTGGTGTGAACCAGTACAGGGATAATCATGAATTACAGTCTTGGAGCATCTTTTTCGTAATAAAGATAGTTTTTCTTTATGAGGAAAAAGCGGTCAATTGATCGTTAACAGTGAAGAGAGGTAGACGGAAAGTTAGTCTACAACTAGGGTGGTACCGCGATAAATATCGTCCCTACTGATTTATTCAGTAGGGACTTTTTGTATTTTAGTGGTCCAACTTGAAAATTAAATAGTCATGCATTGAAAGGAAAAGCAGTAGTTGTTGTTTCCCTGTAACAGAGAGCTGGTGGTTGGTGCGAACCAGTACATAAACAAGAGCGAATTACAGTCCTAGAGCATCTTTTTCGTAGTAAAGATAGTATTGTCTTTATGAAGGGAAAGACGGTCAGATGATCGTTAACAATGAAGAGAGGTAGACGAAAGAAGTCTACAACTAGGGTGGTACCGCGATAAATATCGTCCCTACTGATTGGATCAGTAGGGCTTTTTTGTACAAAAAAGTGGATTTTTAACTAGTAGTTTATGTCTGTGTACGAATTATTAGTTTAAAATAAGAAGAGGTATCGATTCCACTATAAATTTGTATAATTAGTCAGTTCAGAAAATAGAGAATTTTTTATTCTCTTACTATACTTTTAAAACATTAGAGGAGGATTTCCAAATGGCAAATCATGAATTAGATCAATTACGTAAACAGGTAGATGAAATTAATTTACAACTATTACACCTTTTAAACAAACGTGGTGAAATTGTTCAAAAAATTGGAGAGCAAAAGCAAGTACAAGGCACGAAACGCTTTGATCCAGTACGTGAGCGTGAAGTACTTGATATGATCGCAGAGCATAACGAAGGACCATTCGAAACATCAACAGTTCAACATATTTTCAAAACGATTTTCAAAGCAAGCTTAGAGTTACAAGAAGATGATAACCGTAAAGCGTTACTAGTATCACGTAAAAAGAAACAAGAAAATACAATCGTTGATGTAAAAGGTGAATTGATTGGAAACGGAACACAAACGTTCATCATGGGACCTTGTGCAGTAGAAAGTTTAGAACAAGTTCGTCAAGTAGGGCAAGCGATGAAAGACCAAGGCTTAAAATTAATGCGCGGTGGTGCATTCAAACCGAGAACTTCTCCATATGATTTCCAAGGTTTAGGAGTAGAAGGACTTCAAATTTTACGTCAAGTAGCAGACGAGTTTGACTTAGCAATTATTAGTGAAATTTTAAATCCGAACGATGTTGAAATGGCATTAGACTACGTTGATGTAATTCAAGTTGGCGCACGTAACATGCAAAACTTCGATTTATTACGAGCTGTAGGTAAAGTTAACAAACCAGTATTATTAAAACGTGGATTAGCAGCAACAATTGATGAGTTCATTAACGCAGCGGAATACATTATTGCGCAAGGTAACGATCAAATTATTCTTTGTGAGCGCGGTATCCGCACATACGAAAGAGCAACACGTAACACATTAGACATTTCTGCAGTACCAATTTTAAAGAAAGAAACACATTTACCAGTTATCGTTGATGTAACACATTCAACTGGACGCAGAGATTTATTATTACCAACAGCGAAAGCGGCACTTGCAATTGGCGCAGATGCAGTAATGGCTGAAGTTCATCCAGATCCAGCAGTTGCATTATCAGATTCTGCACAACAAATGGACATTCCAGAATTCCATAGATTCATGGATGAGTTAAAAGGTTTCAAAAATAAATTATCTTAATTCCATATCATATATGCGTTGAAGAGGAAACAGTAGTGCTTATCTCACTGTTAAAGAGAGCTGATGGTCGGTGTGAATCAGTACAAAGGTAAGCATGAATTACAGCCTTGGAGCATCTTTCCCGACAACTTTTGGAGGGGAAGACGGTCAAACGATCGTTAAAGAAGAAGAGAGGTAGACGAAAGAAGTCTACAACTAGGGTGGTACCGCGATAAACATCGTCCCTACTGAGCGCTCAGTAGGGACTTTTTTGTACAAAAAAATAGTAAAGGGGCAAGAGAAATGAGATACATTACAGCTGGAGAATCACATGGACCGCAGTTAACAGTTATTTTAGAAGGTGTACCAGCAGGTTTGACACTTACGGCGGAACATATTAATAAAGAATTATTAAGAAGACAAAAAGGTCATGGACGCGGAAGACGTATGCAAATTGAAACAGATACAGTTGAAATTGTAAGTGGTGTTCGTCACGGGATGACACTTGGATCACCGATTACGTTAATTGTAAAAAATGATGATTTCAAACATTGGACGAAAGTAATGGGTGCAGAGCCAATTTCGGAAAAAGAAAGTAAAGACATGAAACGTACAATTACAAAACCACGTCCCGGACATGCAGATTTAAATGGAGCAATTAAATATGGTCATCGTGATATAAGAAACGTATTAGAGCGGTCATCTGCAAGAGAAACGACAGTTCGTGTAGCTGCTGGTGCAGTTGCAAAACAAATTTTAAGCGAATTAGGCGTGGAAATTGCAGGACATGTTCTTGAAATTGGTGGAGTAAAAGCAAAACATATTTCAAACTTATCAATTGAAGAAATTCAAACAATTACTGAAAACTCACCAGTTCGATGTTTAGATAAAGAAGTAGAGCAAGAAATGATGAATGCGATTGACAACGCAAAAAGTAGTGGAGATTCAATCGGTGGTATTGTGGAAGTCATTGCAGAAGGTATGCCGATTGGCGTCGGTAGTTACGTCCATTACGATCGTAAATTAGATGCAAAACTTGCTGGTGCAATTATGAGTATAAATGCATTTAAAGGTGCTGAAATCGGCGTAGGTTTTGAAGCGGCACGACAACCAGGAAGCAAAGTGCATGATGAAATTCTGTGGGATGAAGAAAAAGGATACACGAGAAGAACGAATAATGCCGGCGGTTTAGAAGGCGGTATGACAACAGGTATGCCAATTATCGTAAGAGGCGTGATGAAGCCAATTCCTACTTTATACAAACCGTTAGCAAGCGTTGATATTGATACGAAAGAAGCATTCCAAGCGAGTATTGAAAGATCTGATAGTTGCGCAGTACCAGCGGCGGGTGTAGTAGCTGAATCTGTTGTGGCATGGGAACTTGCAGATGCACTAGTCGAACAATTCGGAAAAGATCGTATGGAATTATTAAAACAAAACATTATGCAACACAATAACTACGCAAAAGAATTTTAATAAAAAGGTGGGTTTAACGTGCAAGTAAAAGATCAACTATCATCATTACAACCATATAAACCAGGTAAATCACCAGAACAAATGAAAGAAGTGTACGGAGATCATTCGTTTGTGAAATTAGCATCGAATGAAAATCCATTCGGCTGTTCGTCACGTGTTTTAGATGAGTTGCAAAAATCGTGGTTGGAACATGCTTTATATCCTGACGGAGGTGCTACAACGCTCCGTCAAACAATCGCAGATAAGTTACATGTGAAAATGGAACAAGTACTTTGTGGTAGTGGTTTAGATGAAATCATTCAAATAATAAGCCGCGCCGTATTACGAGCGGGAGATAACATTGTAACAGCAGGTGCAACATTCCCACAGTATCGTCATCATGCCATTATAGAAGGTTGCGAAGTGAAGGAAATTGCGTTAAATAACGGTGTATACGACTTAGAAGAAATTTCTTCAGTAGTAGATAACGATACAAAAATTGTATGGATTTGTAACCCGAACAATCCAACAGGCACATATGTGAATGACCGAAAATTGACTCAATTCATTGAAGGTATTAGTGAAAATACGTTAATTGTCATTGATGAAGCGTACTATGAATACGTAACAGCAAAAGATTTCCCAGAGACATTACCGCTTTTAGAAAAACATAAAAATATTCTTGTACTTAGAACATTTTCTAAAGCGTACGGATTAGCTTCTTTCCGCGTTGGATATGCGGTTGGACAGGAAGAGTTAATCGAAAAATTAAATGTCGTTCGTTTGCCATTTAACGTATCTTCATTAGCGCAAAAAGCAGCGACGATTGCTTTTGGTGATGACGAGTTTATTGAAGAAATAGTTCGTGTGAATACAGAAGGATTACAACAATACGAGAGCTTTTGTAGGGAAAATGATATTCCATTTTATCCATCGCAAACAAATTTCATCTTCTTGCCAGTTGAGAATGCTGGAGAGATTTATGAAGCTTGTGCACACGCAGGATTTATTATTCGTCCGTTCCCGAATGGTATCCGTATTACAGTCGGAACAAGGGAGCAAAATGAAGGGGTGATTTCAGTGTTACAACAACACTTTGAAAATAAAAAAAGAAAGTCTCGAGATGAGGAAAATGCGTAAAAAGGTAGTATTAATTGGAACTGGTTTAATCGGAGGCTCTCTCGCATTAGCAATTAAGAAAGAGCACGATGTAACGATAACAGGTTATGATATATTTCAAGAACAAGTAGAGCGTGCAAAAGAATTACACGTAGTAGATGAAATAGCAGTTGATTTACAGCTTGCATGTGAAAAGGCACATTTAATTGTTTTTGCTTCTCCAGTTGAAGAAACGAAGAAGCTATTACACAAACTTGCGTCATTCCGTTTACGAGAAGATGTTATAGTGACTGATGTTGGTAGTACAAAAGGCACGATTATGAATGAAGCAGAAACTTTATTTTCAAAGGAAGTATCTTTCATTGGTGGACATCCAATGGCAGGTTCTCATAAAACGGGAGTTGAAAGTGCAAAAGCGCATTTATTTGAAAATGCATTTTACATTTTAACACCGATGCATCATGTGCCAAATGAACAAGTGGAAGAGTTAAAAGATTGGTTAAAAGGAACAGGGTCACATTTCCTTGTTTTAAATACAGAAGAACATGATTATGTAACAGGGATCGTTAGTCATTTCCCGCACCTTATCGCTGCAGGTTTAGTGAAGCAAGTAGAGAAACATGCAGGAGATAATCCGCTCATTCATCAGCTAGCTGCTGGAGGGTTTAAAGACATTACACGTATCGCATCTAGTAGTCCGAAAATGTGGAGTGATATTGTAAAGCAAAATCGTGAGCATTTAATGGTATTATTAAAAGAGTGGATCTCTGAAATGGAAGATTTATATAAAACAGTTTCTACCGGAGATGCAGGCGAGATTCAAAACTATTTTGCAGATGCGAAAGAATACCGTGATTCTTTACCAGTAAGAAAGAGAGGGGCAATTCCTGCCTATCACGACTTATACGTCGATGTATTAGATAAGGTGGGGGCATTGGCTCATATTACGAGTATTTTGGCGCGCGAGGAAATTAGTATTACGAACTTGCAAATATTAGAAGCGCGTGAAGGACTGCTTGGGGTATTACGTATTAGCTTCCAAAGGGAAGAAGATCGTATGAAAGCAAAACTAGCGCTTGGAGAAGAAGAATACCAAACTTATGAAACAATTTAAATGAGAAGGTGAAAAACGTGAAAGAAAGAACAATACAACCTGTTAATAACGGATTGAATGGCAATATTACAATCCCAGGTGATAAATCCATTTCACACCGTGCTGTTATGTTCGGTTCTATTGCAGAAGGGAAAACAACAATTAAAGGTTTCTTGCCCGGTGCAGACTGTTTAAGTACGATTTCATGTTTTAAAGAAATGGGAGTAGAAATTACGCAAAACGGTGATGAGGTTACTGTAGTTGGTAAAGGATTAGAAGGTTTACAAGAACCGAAAGCTGTATTAGATGTTGGTAATTCTGGTACAACAATCCGATTAATGTCAGGTATATTAGCTAACACACCATTTTTCTCTTGCGTACAAGGTGATGAATCTATCGCAAAAAGACCGATGAAGCGTGTAACAAACCCATTAAAACAAATGGGCGCAAACATAGACGGCCGAGAAGAAGGAACATTTACACCGTTAACAATACGTGGCGGAGATTTAAAAGCAATTGAATATATTTCTCCTGTTGCAAGTGCACAAGTAAAGTCAGCTATTTTACTTGCAGGTCTTCGTGCAGAAGGTGTAACAGCTGTTACAGAACCACATATTTCACGCGACCATACGGAAAGAATGCTCGAAGCATTTGGTGTTAAAGTAACTCGCGAAGGGAAAACAGTGAAGCTGTCAGGTGGACAAAAATTAACAGCAACAGACATTCAAGTGCCCGGTGACGTATCATCAGCAGCATTTTTCTTAGTAGCAGGTGCAATCATCCCAAATAGTAAACTAGTATTACAAAATGTAGGAATGAATCCAACCCGTACAGGTATTATTGATGTTTTAGAAAAAATGGGTGCTACGTTCACTGTAGACCTAATTAACGAAGGGGCATCAGAACCAGCTGCAAATATTACAATCGAAACATCTTCATTAAAAGGAATTGAAATTGGCGGAGATATTATCCCTAGATTAATCGATGAGATTCCTGTAATCGCATTAGCGGCAACGCAAGCAGAAGGAATTACAGTAATTAAAGATGCACACGAATTAAAAGTAAAAGAAACAAACCGTATTGATACAGTCGTTGCTGAGTTAACGAAACTAGGAGCTCGAATAGAAGCAACTGATGACGGTATGATCATTTACGGAAAATCAGCTCTAAAAGGCAATACAGTAAATAGTTATGGTGATCACCGTATTGGAATGATGCTTGCAATTGCTGGCTGCCTAGCAGAAGGAAAAACAATTATTGAAGATGCAGAAGCAGTAGGTGTATCATATCCTACATTCTTCGAAGAACTTCAAAAGTTAGCTAAATAAAAAGGGTGAAAAGCAGATACGTGATGTATCTGCTTTTTTGTTAAAACGTCCTTGTAATTTCACTTACCGAACTATAATAGTGAGAATTATGATACAATTCAAAAAGGGAATGGAGGAGAATTATATGAATGTCATACAATTAAAAGAAGATAAATTCAGAGAAGCATTACGTTTATCAGAATACGCTTTTCAATATAAAGTAGATGAGGAACGATTACAGCAGCAACTTACAAAAATGAAGGAAAGTCATGAAATATACGGCATTATGGAAGGGAAAGACTTAGCTGCAAAACTACACCTCATCCCGTTTCATATTTACATAGGTAAAGAAAAATTTAAAATGGGTGGCGTTGCAGGAGTAGCGACGTATCCAGAGTACAGAAGAAGTGGGTATGTAAAAGAGCTACTTCAACATTCACTTCAAACAATGAAAAAAGATGGCTTTACAGTCTCTATGTTACACCCATTTGCTGTTACATTTTACCGTAAATACGGCTGGGAACTTTGTGCGAATCTTCTCGTATGTCATTTGACAAAGAGTGATTTAGTTATGAAAAAACAAGTGAATGGTACTGTGAAACGTTTCAATAAAGAAAATCACCCAGAAGAGGTCGAGAAGCTTTATGAAACATTTGCAGAACGTTTTTCTGGTATGCTAGTTCGCAATGAAAAATGGTGGTTACAAGCTGTTTATGAGGATTTAACATTAGCAATTTATTACGATGAAAATAAAACTGCAGCCGGCTATATGTTATATAAAATAGAAAACTATAAAATGACAGTAGATGAATTTGTTCCACTGCATAATGAAGCACGAAATGGTCTATGGAATTTTATTTGCCAGCATGATTCTATGATTAAAGAGCTTGAAATGACAGTAAGTGAAAACGAACAGTTGTTATATACATTGCAAGAACCACGTGTGAAAACAGAAATAAAACCATATTTTATGGGAAGAATTGTAGATGTAGAGCAGTTCTTAAAACAGTATGAGTTAAACTGGAACAATGTACAACAAGAAGTCATTTTACATATTACAGATTCATTTGCACCGTGGAATAATGTATCGGTGAGACTTGCAAATTATGAAATAGCAATTATAGAAGAACCAATGGATAAAGGGATCAACCTAGATATAAATGCACTATCTACAATACTGCTTGGATACAAACGCCCATTAGAACTAAATGAATTAGAATTAATTAGCGGAAGCGAAGAGGAAATACGGGCATTTGAGAATGTAGTACCAGTGCGCAAGTCGTTTATTTATGATTTCTTTTAATTTGCATATAAGATGGAGTTGTTTCGAACAAAATTTTGGGATAGCTCCATCTCATTGTATTAATTTTTGTCGGTAAGTTGATATATCCTGAAAATCGCTGATATAATTTTATTCACATACAAGAGAATAGAATCGCAACTATACGTTGTCACGCACTTGACTTTTATTCCCTGTAATTTATAATTAAAAACGGAATGAATTTTCATTCCTGAAAATAGAGGTGGAAAAAATGGCTAAAAACAAACAAGAGGATATTTTTGATGCTGCGATGCAACTTTTTGCAGAGCGTGGTTACGATGGTACGACAATTCCAATGATCGCTGAAAAAGCAAATGTCGGTGCGGGTACTATTTATCGCTATTTTGAAAATAAAGAGGCGCTTGTTAACTCATTATTTTCAAAAAGTATGTTACAGCTTTCTGAAATGATAAAAACGGATTTTCCTGTTGAAGCAAATATTCGTGAACAGTTTAGTCATACGTATAACCGTTTATTTGAATTTGCGAGAAACAATGTGGATGCTTTTTTATTTACAAATTCTCACTGTGATAGTTATTTTCTTGATGAGCAGAGTAAGAAAATATTTGACGATTTTATAGGCTTCTTTATGAATATTATTGAAGATGGAATCGCAAAAGGTTTGCTTCGTCCATTGCCTCCAGTTGCTTTAATTATTATTGTATATCAACCGTTAGAAAAATTAACGAAAGTAATTGCAACAGGGCAATTAGAATACTCGAAAGAGTTAGTAAAAGAATTGGAAGAAAGCTCTTGGAACGCTATTAGAATCATTTGATTCTATAGCTTTATAAGGACAGGAATGAATATTCATTCCTAAATAGAATTAAAAAATGAGAGTAGGAGAGGGTATTTGTGCAACTAAAGGAATGAATATTCATTCCGGAAAGACTAGTTTAATAGAGTTTACAAATAATGTAATAGAATAATAGGAATGAATATTCATTCCGTAACAAACGTAAATTTTAATCGCGGGAGATGATGCAAATGAGCAAGCTGAAAAATTGGAGAAGTTTATCTTTTCTATTATGGATAGTTATTACCATTACAATGATCGTAACGATGCCTAATATGGATAAATTAGTGAAAGAAAAAGGGCACATTACGATTCCTAATACAGAACAAAGTAGTATTGCTGACAAAATGATAAAAGAAATGGATAAAGACGGGACAGAAAAGTATGACATTATAGTTGTTTTTAATAGTGACAGTAAAACAGCTTTAACGACTGAGCAAAAAGAGGAAATAATAAAAACAATCAACGCTTTGCAAAATGAAAAAGAACAATTAGGAATTAAAGAAGTTGTTTCACATTTAGATAATAAAGAATTAGAGAAACAATTAGTTTCTAAAGATAATACGACTATTTTAACGCAAATATCGATAGATAAAAAGTATGGTGAAATATCGAAAGTTACAAATAACCTTCATAATAAAGTGAAAACGAAAGGGGTAACAACGTACTTAACAGGAAGTGATTTAATAGCAGGAGATTTCCTTACATCTTCTCAAGAGGGAGTGAAAAAGACTGAAGTTATTTCAATCATTTTCATTCTTGTAATATTAATCATTGTATTCCGTTCACCTATTGTTCCAATTGTTTCTCTTCTTACTGTTGGGGTATCATATTTAGTTTCAATGGGGATTATTGCTCATTTAGTAGATCAATTTAATTTTCCATTTTCTAACTTTACACAAGTGTTTGTCGTTGTTGTCCTGTTTGGGGTTGGAACAGACTATAACATTTTATTATTTACGAGATTTAAAGAAGAATTAAGTAAACAAGAAAACGCATTTTTGGCTACGAAAGAAACATTTAAATCGGCAGGAAAAACCGTTTTATATAGCGGGATAGCAGTACTAATTGGTTTTGCATCTCTTGCTTTAGCGAGTTTTAAACTATATCAATCTACTTCAGCGGTAGCAATTGGTGTCGCAGTTTTATTACTAGTATTAACTACGTTAAATCCGTTTTTTATGGTGCTTTTAGGAAAAGGGATGTTTTATCCCGTTAAAACATTTAAAGGTCATGAAGACAGTCGTCTATGGGGATTCTTTGCGAAAAACTCAGTAGTGAGACCATTTGTAGCTTTAATTATTGTATTCGTGATATCAATTCCTTTCATATTAAAGTATTCTAATACACTTAATTACAACGATTTATTTGAAGTAGACAATAAATATGAGTCGAAAATGGGGATTAACGTAATAGAAGAACATTTTCCACCTGGTTTTTCTTCACCAAGTACGTTAGTCATTCAATCGAATAACAAGTTAGATGAGGCGAGTTCGCTTCAAGCTTTAGATGAACTAACTGATAAGATTTTGAAAGTAAAAGGTGTTTCAGAAGTATATTCACCGACACGTCCAACTGGTGATAGGATTAAAGAACTATATATAAATAAACAAGCGGGTGAACTAAATACAGGTTTAGGAGATGCCAATGGTGGTATAAAGGAAATTAATGATGGATTAACTACTGCGAAAGATAAGATGGGTAATAAGGACTCAAATAGTCTTGCGAACGTTCAAAAGTTAATTGATGGAACAAATGAAGCGAAAAGTGGTGTATCAGCATTAGGAACAGCTTTAAATCAACTATCCAATGGCATAAATGACGGAGCACAAGGTGCGCGGCAAATTGAGAGTGGGTTAACTTCAGTAAATGAAAATATAAGTGTATTATCTCAAGCAACTTCACAACTTCATGCTGGCTATACACAGTTAGAAAAAGGTTTAAGTTCTTACGATCAATACTTCGGAAGTATTTCTCAAGCGATTGACGGTGCGAAGAAAGGTTATGAACAAATTGAAATGTTAATGACCAATTTCATTCAAACGAAACCAGAATTAGCAAATGATCCTAACATTCTGCAGACGATAGGAATTGCTAAAGAGGCTCAAAAGCAATTAGGTGGGCTTTCAAATGAATTAAATAAATTGAAAGCGCAGCATAATGCGGCGATGGGATCATTTAAAGAAGCGAATCAATCGTTATTGAAAGTGGATAATGGCTTAAAAGAAATGAACAATGGAGTTACTAAGTTACAAAAAGGAGCAGCTGATCTTAAAAATGGATTAAATGAAGGTGCTTCAGGTTCAAAACAAATTGCGAACAAGTCATCTGAGTTACAAACCGGATTAACGAAAATAAACGATGGGCAAGGTCAGCTATTAACCGGACTGAAAGACTTGCAAGAACAGATGGGTCAATTACAATCCGGACTAACTAAAAGTACAGAAGGCCTTGAAAAGGTAAGTAATGGCCTAGGGGATGCTCAGAAATATTTAGGAGAACTGAACGAATCAAAAAGCTCTGAGAAATTCTATATTCCAAAAGAAGTTTTGGAGGGAGAAGATTTCCAAAAAGCTTTGAATACGTACATGTCACATGATAGAAAGACTGCTAAAATGACAATCATTTTAGACGTAAATCCGTATTCAAAAGAAGCGATGCCAATTATTCAAGAAATCAATAACACAATAGATGGTACTTTGAAGGGGTCGGAATTAAATCATGCGAAAACAGCAATCGGAGGAACGACAGCTAGAAACGTTGATTTAAAAGAAGTAACTGGGCAAGATTTCTTACGTACAGCTACAATTATGTTAATTGGAATCGCGATTGTATTAATTGTGATTACACGTTCATTATTAAACACCATCTTTATTATTGGATCGTTACTATTAGCTTACTTTGCATCATTAGGGATAAGTGAACAAATTAGTACGCATATTTTACATGTAGATTCATTAAGCTGGAATGTTCCATTCTTTAGTTTCATAATGATTGTCGCTTTAGGAGTGGATTATAGTATTTTTGTAATGATGAGATACAATGAGTTAGAAGGGGACCCAGCGACGAAAATTGTAACTGCTTCTCGTCATATCGGAGGAGTCGTATTATCAGCGGCACTTATTTTAGGTGGTACATTTGCTGCATTAATCCCTTCAGGTGTATTAACGCTTATACAAGTAGCATCCGTAGTTGGCGTTGCACTTCTTCTATTAGCTTTAATTGTGATGCCGATATTATTACCGGCGTTAATAGGGTTAACGAGTAAAATGAAGAGTTACAAAGAGAAAATAATAAATACGAAATAAGAAGAGACTGTAGGGAATGATTTCTCTACAGTTTTTTCGGTATATAATATTTCAGATGAAAATGAATCCGATATATGACAGAATGAGCAGTGAAAGGTTATATGAGAAAGAGGTCGATGATATACATATAATAGCTAGGGGAATGGACAAAAACTATCCGATTTCATTGTAGAAAGGTAATCAACCGTTGCTATTCATCCAGCTTCTACTATATAATAGCTATAGTCTACAATAATTGAGTCGTAATATGCGATTTTTTAAGACAATCGGTGAGAAAACGCTGAAATAAGCGGTATTAGTAGGAGGACACAAATGATTACAGTAAGTAACGTTAGTTTGCGTTTCGCGGATCGCAAATTATTTGAAGATGTTAACATAAAATTCACGCCAGGTAACTGCTACGGTTTAATCGGAGCAAACGGTGCTGGTAAATCTACATTTCTAAAGATTTTATCTGGGGAAATTGAACCATCAACAGGTGACATACATATTACGCCAGGTGAGCGTCTAGCAGTATTAAAACAGAACCATTTCGAATATGAAGAGTTCCCAGTATTAGAAACAGTAATTATGGGTCACACGCAACTTTACAAAGTAATGCAAGAGAAAAATGCTATTTACATGAAAGAAGACTTTAGTGATGAAGATGGAATGCGCGCTGCTGAACTTGAAGGTGAGTTCGCTGAGCTTAACGGTTGGGAAGCTGAGTCAGAAGCTGCAATTCTTCTTAAAGGTTTAGGTATTGGTGAAGATCTTCATGATAAGAAATTGTCAGAATTAACTGGGGCAGAGAAAGTAAAAGTATTACTTGCTCAAGCTTTATTCGGTCAACCTGACATTCTATTATTAGATGAGCCTACCAACCACTTGGACTTAAAAGCGATTCAATGGTTAGAAAACTTCTTAATGAACTTTGAAAACACAGTTATCGTAGTATCCCATGACCGTCACTTCTTAAATAAAGTATGTACGCACATGGCTGACCTTGATTTCGGTAAAATTCAACTTTATGTTGGTAACTATGACTTCTGGTATGAGTCAAGCCAATTAGCTTTAAAATTAACACAAGATGCTAATAAGAAAAAAGAAGAGAAAGTAAAAGAGTTACAAAACTTCATTGCACGCTTTAGTTCAAACGCTTCTAAAGCGAAACAAGCAACTTCTCGTAAAAAATTATTAGACAAAATTACATTAGATGATATTAGACCGTCATCACGTCGTTACCCATTCGTTGGCTTCACACCTGAGCGTGAAGTAGGAAATGACTTATTAACTGTTGAAGGTCTTTCTAAAACAATTGATGGTGAAAAAGTGTTAGATAATGTGTACTTCACTTTAAATAAAGGTGATAAAGTTGCATTTATCGGCCGTAACGATATTGCGATGACAACATTATTTAAAATTCTTATGGGTGAAATGGAGCCGGATAGCGGTTCATTCAAATGGGGTGTTACAACCTCTCAATCTTACTTCCCAAGAGATAACTCTAAGTACTTTGAGAACAGTGATTACAACTTAGTTGAATGGTTACGTCAATTCTCTCCACAAGATGAGTCTGAAAGCTTCTTACGTGGTTTCTTAGGCCGTATGTTATTCTCAGGTGAAGAAGTTAAGAAGAACGTTTCTGTATTATCTGGAGGCGAAAAAGTTCGTTGTATGTTATCTAAAATGATGTTAAGTGGTGCGAACGTAATCACACTTGACGATCCAACGAACCACTTAGACCTTGAGTCAATCACAGCATTAAATAACGGTTTAATTGCATTCAAAGGTACAATCTTATTCACATCTCATGACCATCAGTTCGTGCAAACAATTGCAAACCGCATTATCGAAGTAACACCAAACGGCGTAATCGATAAAGAGGCTACTTATGATGAGTTCTTAGAAAATGAGGAACTTCAAAAACAAGTAGATGCAATGTACAAAGGTCAATAATATATAATGAAAAAACTCGCTCTTTTTAGAGCGAGTTTTTTTGTCGAGAAAACGTAACATCGCTGGTCGGTCAAATGAATAATTATTCAAATATAATATTAATGAACAGGAGAATTTTTTCATGTATGAAGGGATGTAATGACTTTAAGATTTAAAGAGTTAGTTGAAGAAGGGAAATGTAAGTGGAGTAATATAATCAAATCGTATTATTTTGTCATGTGAAATATGTACCAAATTTGGAGATAGAATAGTTTGCGAATGAGTTTATAAAGGTATATAGTATGGGGTGTCATAATTAGTGGATGAATCTTGGGGAAAACAGGAAATGTTACAAATTTATTTTGTTAAATAGAAACCAAGGTCAAAATGTCTAGAAAGAAATAGTTGAATAAATACTAGCTTCAAATTATAATTACTAATATTCTTCATATAGTTAAATAAAGATAATCTATTTGAAGAAGAAAATTTGAATAGAGAGACAGACTTATAAAAAAATAAGCCTTGGATGATCAAAAGAGGTGGAGAAATGAAACAGTTCTTATTAAAGAGCAAAAGCGTGTTAAGCAATCATTTTGGATTCTTTCTGTTTGCCGTTATTTTATTGTGGCTCAAAACATATGCAGCTTATGTAACGGAATTCAATTTAGGAATTTCAAACACAATTCAAAAATTCTTGCTGTTTTTTAACCCGCTTAGTTCAGCAGTTCTATTTTTAGGACTTGCATTATTTGCAAAAGGGAAACGATCTTATATTTGGTTAATTATCATTAATTTGTTATTGTCGATTCTTTTATACGCAAACGTAGTATACTATCGCTTTTTCAGTGACTTTATTACGTTCCCGACATTAACACAAACGAATAACTTTGGAGATTTAGGTGGTAGTATTCTTGCGTTGCTACATCTTTATGATCCATTATACTTCTTAGACACGATTATATTAATTGTGTTAGTCGCAACAAAATTTGCAAATCCAAAACCAATTCGTGTTGCGAAGCATAAATTATCTCTAGTATTTGTAGCAGGTATTTTATTATTCAGTGTTAACTTAGGTCTTGCAGAGTCTGACCGTCCTGAATTATTAACAAGAACGTTTGACCGTAATTATATTGTGAAATATTTAGGTGCATACAACTACACAATTTATGATGGAATTCAAAGTGCGAAAGCATCGACAGAACGAGCATTAGCTGATGGCGATAATATGACAGAAGTACGAAATTATTTAACATCAACTTATGCAAGTCCAAATCCTGAGTATTTCGGTAAAGGAAAGGGAATGAACGTAATTTACATTCATTTAGAGTCATTCCAAAACTTCTTAATTGATTACAAATTAAATGGTCAAGAAGTTACACCGTTCTTAAACTCATTTACAAAAGATGCGAATACACTTTATTTTGATAACTTCTTCCATCAAACAGGACAAGGGAAAACATCTGATGCGGAGTTTATGTTAGAGAATTCAATGTTTGGTTTACCGCAAGGTTCTGTCTTTACAACGAAATCTCATAATACGTATCAATCAGCACCAGCTATTTTAGGACAACAAGGATACACATCAGCAGTATTCCACGGTAACTACAAAACATTCTGGAACCGTGACGATATTTATAAATCATTTGGTTTTAATAAATTCTTTGATGCGTCATACTACGATATGAATGAAAAAGACGTAGTAAACTACGGGTTAAAAGATAAACCGTTCTTTAATGAATCTATTCCGTTATTACAAACGTTGAAACAACCGTTCTATACGAAGTTTATTACGTTATCGAACCATTTCCCTTATCCAATCGATAAGGCAGAAGCAACGATTGAACCAGCAACAACAGGTGATTCATCAGTAGATACGTACTTCCAAACAGCACGCTATTTAGATGAATCTGTAAAAGGCTTCATCGATTACTTGAAACAATCTGGTTTATATGATAACTCAATTATTGTTATGTACGGAGACCATTACGGTATTTCAGATAATCATAACGCAGCAATGTCAAAAGTAATGGGTAAAGAAATGAACTCATTTGAAAATGCACAGTTACAACGTGTACCATTAATCGTTCGTGTACCAGGAGTGAAAGGTGGCGTACAACATCAATACGGTGGTGAAATTGACGTTCTTCCAACGCTATTACACTTACTAGGTACAGATACAAAGAATTATGTTCAATTCGGTTCTGATTTATTATCACCAGATCATAAACAAGTCGTTGCGTTCCGTAACGGTAACTACGTAAGCCCAACAGTTACTGCACTAAACGGCAAATACTATGATACAACTACTGGAAAACCTGTAGAATTTACAGATGAAATAAAGAAAAATGAACAAATGGTTCAAAACTCACTAAAATACTCTGACCAAGTCGTGAATGGTGACTTATTACGATTCTACACACCGGAAGGATTCACTCCAGTAGATCGTTCGAAGTATAACTATAACAACCGCGATAAAAACAAAACGAAGGTAAAAACGACTCCGGAAGGGGAAGCTAAATAAATAATAAAAGGCGCTATTCATATGGATAGCGCCTTTTATTTGTAAATATACCATCATTATGAGACAGAACCAGCTGTTGCTTTTTGTTTAGCCTTTCCGAAGAAAACTACACCGATGATGATAATAATGATAAATGCCCATTTAACGAAAGGGTTACTTTCGAAAAATCCAGCGAACCATTTCTCATCTACAATCATTTTCGCGGCAGTATAAGCTAAAACGGCTGCTCCAATCGTAATGATGACAGGAAAACGATCTACCCATTTTAAAATCAATGTACTGCCCCATACGACTACTGGAATAGACACTAATAATCCGATGATTACTAAAGAAAAGTTACCATGGGCAGCTCCTGCAACAGCGAGTACATTATCGATGCCCATTAACGCATCAGCAATAATAATGGTTTTAATAGCAGACCAAAATCCTTCTTCGGCCTTAATATCATGATCTTTGCCTTCAGCAATTAATTTATAAGCAATCCATATAAGGAGTACACCACCAATTAGAAGTAGCCCTGGTATTTTTAACAACCAAACAACAACTAAGGTAGCGAGGGCTCTAATCGCGATTGCCCCGATAGTTCCCCATATAATAACTTTCTTTTGCTGATCTTTCGGTAATCTTCTTGCTGCTAATCCAATTACAATGGCATTATCACCGGCTAACACTAAATCAATTACAATGATGGCAAGTAGGGCGGACAAATATTCGGCTGAAAGAAAATCCATATACACATCACTCCTTAAGAGTAATATGTGCTAAAGTGTTGATAATATAAAAAATAGGATTGAATTTGTATATTCAATCCATAATTTCTTACTGTATTTTGATATATGTTTTAATTTCGTATAAGTCGCTTTTGTATTCTTTTTTGTTTATCGGTTCGCTTTCTTAATTTTCGATTCATCTTTTTAATGCGGTTTTCTTTTCTATTATCCCAGTTATCACTTCGAATTTTACTAATAGACTTATCTGTCTTAGCACGAAAACGTCTTACTTTTTTCACGAAGGAAAGGGGTGTTTTGCCGATAACACCTTGTTTTTCTAACGAATCCTCTTTACCTAGACACCAATCAGGATGAGATAATAAATAGTCGAAATCAAATATTATCCCGTATTCTTTATCCATATATGTATACCATTCATCTAAAGTACACTTATTTTTTGTATGTAAATATGTTGATCCATCAGTCATAGCACAGCACCAATAGTCAAAATAGCTCCATAGTACCCATTCTTTCGGTACATCTAGTGTTAAAATTACCATTTTTGAATTTGTTCTACCCCAAGCTTTATGATTTCGATTTGGGTAATTATTTGCTTCCCAGACCCAAATAGGATAGTTACCTTCGTAATGAGGCAATCTTGTTTTAGCGACGCGCACCATCCAGTCATATGAATATACATCGTCTGGATCGATGAATTCTTTATTACCTTCTAAATAACCAAGTTTCTTAAATTGTTTCCATGCTTCTTCAGTTTGTACTGTATATACGATCATATGGCACCTACTTATTTAAACTAAATTATAGTATAACATGTGATTTTGAATTTTTATTGATATTAGAGAAGGGGGAGTTTGAGTCGAATATACGAGGAGTAATTCCCAAAATGATAAAAAGACTTGATTCCCAGCTAAAGGAAATCAAGTCTTTTCATTACATACGATTATCATGCCAGAAGTTTAATGGGAAGTGTTCGTTCTCATTATATGCTTCTAATTCATATCCTTTTTCTTTCAGTCCTTTAATAATTCCAGGAACTGCTTTTACTGATTGTGGATGAATATCATGCATAAGGATAACTTCTGTTGGATTTGTAGCACCATGTAACACGTTTTCTACAATTTTAGCAGATGCAGCATCAACTTGCATTTTGTTATATTTCCAGTCTAAAGAATCAATTGTCCAATCCCAAACTTTTAAGCCATTTTCTACAACTTTGTTGCGAAGAGCTTCGTTTAATCCTGGCATAGAGCCGTAAGATGGACGAGTTAATACTGGTGATTTACCTAAAACACCAGCGATTAAGCCTTGGTCTTCCTTCATTTCATCTACGTAATGACCTTCAGTGTAAAGTTTCTTGTAGTTATGAGTCATACTGTGCATCCCAACGTAGTGACCTTCAGCATCTTCGCGTTTTACAAGATCAGGGAAAGCTTTTACGTTTGAACCAATTAGGAAGAATGTTGCTTTTGCATTTTCTTTCTTTAACATATCTAAAAGCTCAGCTGTGTATTTTCCAGGACCGTCATCAAATGTTAAATAAGCGACTTTTCTAACTTGCCCGTTATAATGTTTTGGAGCTTCTTTCGGAGCAAGAGATGTTTGAATCTCACTTACAAGTTGAACAGATTTTGCTTCATCCTCTGTACTAGCTAGAGCAGTATGTACTGATCCAAAAGCCACTTCGTATGTGAATAATACCCCCGCACAAACTAACATAGCCCTTTTTACTAAAGTTGTCATTCGAATTCCATTGTGCATAATTTTCCTTCTCTCTATAAAAGTTCTACTCTACTATATTAGCAATTATAGGTAGGGAAATGCAAAAAAACTTTTTTACAAGTGTAAAAAAGTTTATTCAAAAGTATGCAAGATTTTATATCAATTGCAGTTTTGAAAAATAGGATGAATTTAAACTTTATTATTTAAACTTTCAATCACCAAATCATACTTTCGTATCATTTCATTTTCGTTCCAATTATTGATTCGAATATTTTTGTTTTTTATTAAAATATTGGTAAAGAAACAATTACATGAAAAAAGGAGTGGGAATATGGATAATTATATTTGCACTACATGTGGAGTACAGTATCCCGAAAATGAAGAAGCACCTTCTCGCTGTAAAATTTGTAATGAGGAAAGACAATATGTTAATCCAATTGGGCAGTCATGGACAACATTAGAAACGATGCAAAATAGCAATTTATACAAAAACGAAATAATAAAAGAAGAAAGCGGTTTGTATAGCATTACTACTAAACCTAAATTTGCGATTGGACAAACAGCATTTTTAATACAAAGTAAAACTCTAAATGTTATGTGGGATTGCATTAGTTATTTAGATGATAAAACGATACAACGTATATATGATTTAGGTGGTATTCAAGCAATAGCACTTTCTCATCCACATTATTACTCTACACAAGTTAAATGGGCGGAAACATTCAATGTACCTATTTATATTCATGAAGATGATAAAGAGTGGGTGGTTCGTCCGAGTAAGCAAATTAAATTTTGGTCTGGGGAGCATCTGATATTATCAGAAGAACTTACATTGCATCGCTTAGGAGGCCATTTTAAGGGTGGAACTGTTATACATTGGAAAGACGGTAATGAAGGGAAAGGTATTTTGTTATCAGGTGATATTATACAAGTAGTTTCGGATCGGAAATGGGTAAGTTTTATGTATAGTTATCCCAATCTCATTCCATTACCAGCGAATAAAGTTAGAGATATGGCAGAGAAGGTAAAAGATATCCAATTTAGTCGACTATATAATGCATTTCATGGTGTGGTGGAAGATGCGAATAAAGCTGTACAAAGATCTGCTGATCGGTATATAAAGGCCCTGCAAGGAGAACTATTTCATACGTAATAGCTTGTAATTCATCTCTATATTTATATAGCTAATTTTATATGAATTTTATACTAAAGTCCTATTGTTTATTAACTAATAGGTCTTTCAACTTAGGAAGTTCACACTAATGAGGGATGTTAAAGGGAATATATGTAACCTATACTAATTACTATAAAGCTTTGGAAAATGAAAAGGAGGAGATTTGCATGAAGAATTGGGTTCAATTTAGAATTGCAAGACCAACAGATAAATTTGAAGAAGTGATAAGTTTTTATGAAACAGGATTAGGTTTAAAACGTATAGGGGAATTTCACAATCATGAAGGATATGATGGGGTTATGTTTGGCTTACCAGATGAAGAGTATCATTTGGAGTTTACTACACATGTTAATGGAAGTCCATGTCCGGCACCGACAAAAGATAATTTACTAGTTTTTTATATGCCTATTAAAGATGAAATTGAAAAGATAGTGAATCGATTAAGTAATATGGGCTATCATGAGGTAGAACCTGAAAACCCGTATTGGATAGAGAAAGGAACCACAATAGAGGATCCAGACGGTTGGAGAATTGTGCTTATGAATGCATCTGAATAAGAAAACTATTTTCATATGAAATAGAGTGTAACAAAATGATTTAGACATAAATCCCTACAGTGTTTGTAGGGATTTTTATATAAGAAATTTTTATTGAGAGAGTTATTAAAATGTAGAAAGTATTTTGGCTAAGAACAAATGTAGTAAACATAATTTATGAAGGAGGTATAAAAGTATGATAGTAAACCATTTTGAAGCGTTTTCTAAACATGTTGGAAATACACATCTTATTAAAAGTTCTTTCGTAGTTTATATCTTATTCTACGCAAAATTGATACCATCAAAAAACTGTATGTTTAACATGTACAGTTTTTGATGGTATAGCTGTGCAATGTTTAAAAATTTCACATACCGTATTTTAAAAATAAATATAGGAAAACCAAAAAGTAATGTAGAATATATCGTACATACATATATACAGTCAACATAAAAGATAAAGAGGTGGGTATATGTTACTTGAGGAAGTAATGCGGCAACTAGAGGAATATGGAACAGAACAAAATCGAAAAACGTATAAAAACCACGGAGCGAAAGAGCCGTTATTTGGAGTTAGTTTTGCGAATTTAAAATTGTTAAAAAAGAAGATAAAAAAAGATCACGATTTAGCAGTTGAATTGTGGGAAACGAAAAATATGGACGCAATGACATTAGCAACTTATATTTTAGACCCGAAAAAAATAACGACAGAACAGCTTAATAGTTGGATTCAGGATGTTGATTATTACTGTTTAATGGATGTTCTGATGACATCTATATGTACTTCGCCAATTGCAATAGAAAGAATGGAAGAGTGGACAAAGTCTAATGATGAATGGATTGGAAGAGCTGGCTGGTCTTTATTAGCAAATATAGCGATTAAAAATAAAACGTTACATGATGATTTCTTCTCTCCGTACTTAGAAGAGATTAAAGAAAATATACATAATGAAAAAAATCGAAAAAAAGAAGCGATGAATAGTGCTTTAATCGCAATAGGAATTCGTAATGAAGACTTAGAGCGACAAGCGATTGAAATTGCAAGTGAAATTGGAAAAATAGAGGTTGATCATGGTGCAACATCATGTAAAACACCAGATGCAGAAAGCTATATAAAAAAAGCGAGAGAAAGAGCTGAAAAAAAGAAAGTGAAATAAGAAAAGAGGATCGGTTATGAAACCAATTGAAGCAGCACAAAACATAATTACATTACAATTTCCGAATTGTGATGTAGCTTTACTCGGCGGAAGCGTTGCACGAGGAGAAGCGACGAAAACATCTGACCTTGACATTGTAATAGTCGATCAAAGTTTAACTTCTTGCTATAGAGAATCTTTCTATAGTAATGGATGGCCTGTTGAGGTGTTTGTTCATAATTTCGAAACATATAAAACCTTTTTCAAAATGGATTGTGATCGAGGGAGGCCGTCGTTACCACAATTAGTTTCAGAAGGGATTGCCTTAAAAGGGGAACAGGAAATTGTTGAGAAATTAAAAAAAGAAGCGAATGATTTACTACATAAAGGACCAGCTAAATGGACCGAAGAAACGATTAAGCAGAAGCGATATTTTATTACGGATACTTTAGATGACTTTATTGGTGCAACAAAAAGAGAAGAAGAATTGTTTATCGCTAATTTATTAGCCGATTTAGTACATGAATATGTATTAAGAGTAAATGGTAAGTGGCTTGGGAGTTCAAAATGGTTTATTAGAGTGCTAAAAAGATATGATGAGCAATATGCAAACAAATTTGTAGCCGCTTTTGATCATTTTTATAAAACGGGAGGGAAAAATGAATTAATTCATTTTATAGAAAAGACGTTAGAACAGTATGGTGGAAGAGTGTTCGAAGGATTTTCTATTGGTAAATAAAGAGAGGAGAAAAAAATGAATGTACCATATGTTCAATTAAGAGAATTGACACTAGATGATGTAGAAGATCGCTATCAATGGTCATTAGATAGAGATGTAACAAAGCATTTAGTCGTACCAGATCAATATCCTCCGTTCACTCGTGGAGATACGAGAAACTGGATTGAAGCTTGTATAAGCCGAAAAAATGGTTATGAACAAAGGGCAATCGTTACTGAGACAGGTATACATATTGGATGGGTAGACCTTAAAAATTTTGATAAAACAAATAAAAATGCTGAACTAGGAATTGCGATTGGAAATAAAGACTATTGGGGTAAAGGATTTGGAATGGCAGCTCTAAACAGCATGTTACAAATAGGTTTTTCTCAGTTTGAATTGGAGAAAATTTGGTTACGTGTAGATGAAGATAATACAAAAGCTAAAAAGAGTTATGAAAGTGCCGGATTTGTATGCGAAGGGTTAATGAGAAATGATCGATTGAGACAGGGAAAGTTCATTCATCGCTATCGTTACAGTATATTAAAAGAAGAGTATGAATCAAAAAAATAATAACCTATAAAAATATTATGTAAATTAAAAAGGGGAAAATAAAATGATTCGATTACTTACAAAAGCGGATGCAAAAAAATATTGGGAGTTGCGTTTACAAGCACTACAAGTAAATCCAGAAGCATTTATAACGACTTATGAAGAAGCAGTACGTCAAGAAAACCCTCTTGAACGAGTTGCTAGTAATCTTTCATCCAACAGTAGTTTTACATTTGGTGCTTTTAATAATGAAAATCGTTTAGTTGGGGTTGTTACTTTATTAACAGAAGAAAAAGACGCATATAAGCATAAAGGACATATCGTTGCAATGTATGTGGATACTGAAAATCGAAGAAGTGGTCTTGCACGTGATTTAATACGTAAAGCAATTGAAAGGGCAAAAGAGATGAAGCTAGAGCAATTGAATTTAGGGGTTGTGTCAACGAACGAACCAGCCAAACGATTATATGAGTCAATGGGATTTAAAACATACGGAATTGAAAAAAGGGCTATAAAAATGAATGGTGTGTATAGTGATGATGAACATATGGTGTTGTTCTTTTAAGAGAGGAAGTTTTGTATGAAAGATCTCCATTTAGAAAGTAAAATGGACCCTCAAGTAGCGATTTTGTATGCGACGGTTGCTGATACGTTTAATAGATTGCAAAGGTTAGTCGAAGGTACTGAAGAGAACGAACTATCCTATAAAGGGTCTGAAAATAATGAAAATAGTATTGGGCAGTTACTTCAGCATTTAGCAGTTGTTGATTTACATTGGGTGTATCGTTTCAAGGGAGAAGATGTTCCGCCAGCATTTGAAAATAAATATGGTCCTATGTTAAATGAAGTAGGAGAATTACCAAGTTTAAGAAAAAACACATTGCAAGAGTTAATGCAAGATTATGAAGCAGTGCAAAAATTGTTTTATGAAGAATGTATGAAACTAACAGAAACTGATTTAACGCGGGAAGTTTTGTATGAAAAAGGGGAAAACGCGACAATAAGATGGGGAATATGGCATATAGCAGATCATAATCGGTATCATCAAGCTCATATAAGTCGATTGAGGAAATTATACAGAGAATATAAACTACATATTCTTTAATTTTTGAATGAACGAACGCCCCTAAATAATAATTAAAGGAGGCGTTTGTTTTTATTCGTTCGCTTTTCTTCCCAAGCTATCATTAAATTTTTATGATAATCTTTTGGTTTCTCAATAGAAAACCAGTAAATTGAATGTGCAATAGTTGGTAGCCATCTTTTATAGCGGATGCGTATATTTTCATGGTGAGTATAGTGGGTCGAGATTAAAGTAGATTTTGACCCTTGAAAATTTTGATATGTAATGGCCTCGATTTCATACCAATGCACTTTATTCCCATGTAAATCTACTACAATTCCTTCATCATCCTAAAGTGAAATGTAAGTTTGAATGTAGATTTTTCATCGCGTATACTAAAATATAGGTCATAGAGATAAAAAATTAAATACAAGGGGTTTTACAATGAAAGCAATTGTTATAGGAATACTGGCATCATTTTTCTTTGCCTTTACTTTTGTTTTGAACAGGGCAATGGACTTAGAAGGTGGAAGCTGGATTTGGAGTGCATCATTACGGTATTATTTTATGGTTCCAATGCTATTACTTATTGTTATGTATAGAGGGAACTTAAAGCAACTCTTTCAATATATGAAAAACAATCCGAAAGAATGGTTAGTGTGGAGTATCGTTGGATTTGGTCTCTTTTATGCACCGCTTAGTTTTGCTGGAGCGTTCGGACCAGGTTGGCTCGTTGCATCAACATGGCAAATTACAATCGTTGCAGGGATTTTTTTAACACCATTTTTTGCGGTGGATCCACTACATAAAAAACTTCCGATGAAGGAATTAGTAATGTCGGGCATTATTTTATTCGGTGTCGTTCTCATGCAAGTAGAACATGCTTCTTCATTAGGTATTCGTGAAACCGTTTTATGTGTAGTTCCTGTACTTATTGCAGCATTTGCGTATCCTCTTGGAAATAGAAAAATGATGCAAGTTTGTAAAGGGGAATTAGATGTATTTCAGCGAGTACTCGGTATGACATTAGCAAGTTTACCATTTTGGTTTTTATTATCTGGTTACGAAGTATCAACAGGCGGATTACCGTCAAATAGCCAAGTTTTTCAATGTTTTATTGTAGCAGTTAGCTCTGGGTTAATCGCGACAGTATTATTTTTCTTTGCAACAGATCTTGTGAAAGATGATCCGCAAAAATTAGCAACAGTGGAAGCGACGCAGTCTGGTGAAGTTTTATTTGCGCTAGTAGGAGAGTTGATCTGGTTATCTGCACCAATCCCATCATCATTATCTTGGATTGGTATGAGTCTCGTTATTATTGGAATGATACTTCATAGTTATGTGGCTGTCGTTGTAAAAAAAGAAGAAAAAATAACGGCGTAATGAGATTAGCTCTTTTTATTAAGAGCTAGTCTTTTTTCATAGAAAGGGATGAAAGTATGAATTTACAGTGTGTTAAACAAATTGAGAAAGATTCAATATTAAATGTGCTACAATATGCCGTCGGTCCAAATGAAATAAGCTTAAAGAAGGCAGTAATATTTTATCAAAGTAATAAAGGGACTTTGTACAAATATGAAGAAAAAGCTTGTCTAGGTATTGAAATAATCGGAGAAACTAAAGCACGCATATGTCATATAGCAGTGGCTCCAGATTATCGTCAAAAAGGAATTGCACTGCAAATGATTAAAGAAGTGGTAAGGATATATCAATTGACTTATATAGAAGCGGAGACAGACGATGGGGCGGTAGAATTTTATAAAAGAATTGGTTTTCAAGTTAAAAGTTTAGGAGAAAAATATCCAGGGATAGAAAGACTTCATTGTTACATGGAAAAATAGTATAAAATATGCATATGGAGTATAGTTTGAAAAAATAGGATTTACATTTTTCTTCATTTCAAAAAAACTCTCGCTCATCATTATCTACGATTTTAATAGAGTTTTGAGGCTTCAGTATAATAATATACATATTTTTGTAGTAATGAATATGATTAAGTTAAAAATTAAGAAAAATATGATAATATATTTATATAAAAGTTTAAATTTACGTGGCTAGTGGGGGAACCAATATGAAAATGAATGAAATAGTAGCAAGTACACAATTTCCAAATACAATCGAAACAATAACAAAAGATTTAAAAGCATTAGGAGTCGAAAAAGGAATGACAATTATCGTTCATTCATCACTAAGTTCTATCGGGTGGATATCTGGTGGTGCCGTTGCTGTAGTAGAAGCATTAATGAAAGTTGTTACGGAAGAAGGAACGATAATAATGCCAACGCAATCTTCGGATTTGTCCGATCCGAAACATTGGTCAAGACCACCTGTACCGGAAGACTGGTGGCAAATTATCCGAGATAACGTCCCAGCATTTGATTCACGTATAACCCCAACAAGGGGAATGGGTGAAATAGTTGAATGTTTTCGTACATATCCGAATGTAGTACGTAGTAATCATCCGTTAGGAAGTTTTGCTGCATGGGGAAAACATGCAGTAGAAATAACAATGAACCATTCGTTATCAATGAGCTTTGGAGAAGAATCTCCATTAAGAAAAATATATGATTTAGACGGGTACGTATTATTAATTGGTGTTGGATATGATTCCAATACGTCTGTTCATTTATCCGAGGTGCGTTCTGGTGCATGTGAGTTAATACAAGTAGGAGCACCTATTATAGAAAACGGTGAAAGAGTGTGGAAAGAGTTTGTTGAAATGGATTACGAATCTGAGAAGTTTGTAGAAATTGGTGTGGAGTTTGAGCGAAAAGGAACTGTAAAAAATGGGAAGATAGGGAATGCAACGTGTCGTCTAATGAAACAGCGTGATATAGTTGACTTTGGAACAGAATGGTTTCGTAAGAAAAATTAGTAAGGGATGGTTACAATGAAGGGGAAAAAGGTATTAATTACGAGCGGTGGTTGTCTAGAAAAATGGGATCAAGTACGCGGGCATACGAATATGGCCAAAGGTACAATCGGAAGGATAATCGCAGAAGAACTTCTAGCTAAAGGGGCACATGTTATATATTTACACGGTTATTTTGCGGAGAAACCGAGTGATGTACATAGAGGGTTAGAATTACATCCATTTGAAGGAATCGTTGATTTACAAGATAAAATGAAAAGTATCATATCACATGAAAAGGTTGATGCAGTCATTATGGCAGCGGCTGGATCAGATTGGATTGTAGAGAAAATTTGTGATCAAGATGGTAATGTTCTTAATATGAACGGAAAAATTTCAAGTGATATAGCACCGATTATTCACTTTCAAAAGGCTCCAAAGGTATTAAAACAAATAAAAGAATGGGACCCAGAAACAGTACTTGTTGGTTTTAAACTTGAAAGTGATTTAAATGAAGAAGAACTGTTTGAAAGAGCAAAAAATAGAATGAAAGAAGCAAGGGCGAATGTAATGATTGCGAATTCACCACATTCTTTATATTCGCGCGGGGCTGTGCATTATGTAATTGGACAGGATGGTAAAGGGAAGTTGTGTAATGGGAAAGATGAAACAGCGAAAGAAATTGTCAAAAGCTTAGAGGTATTATGTAATCGTGTCACTGCTTTTTAAAATTAAGTTTTTAGATGAGAATGAATCCGCATAGTAATAAGTAAGCGAAACTTTAATTGGTGGGAATTTTACTTTTACACGAATGTGAAGCGTATACCAATCAAGAGCTATACACAGAATAATTGGTGAGGAGTGGATTCTATGGAACATTTATTAAAGCAAGCTATTAAACTTAGAAATGAAAAGAAATATGCGCAGTCTAAAGAGATGCTTATAGGATTAACAAACTTTACAAAGGATGCAGAAGTACTGTATCAGTGTGCGTGGATACATGATGTAATGGGGCTAGAAACAGAAGCAGTTCCGTATTATGAGCAGGCAATCGCAAATGGACTTGATGGCGAATCGCTTTGCGGTGCTTATATTGGTTTAGGAAGTACATATCGTTGTATAGGGGAATATGAAAAGGCAATTACAGTATTAGAAGCTGGGGTGAAAAAATTTCCAGAGAACGCTCCGATGAAAGTATTTTTATCATTAGCAAAATATAACGTAAACGATCACGAATCAGCGATGAAATTATTACTTGAAACTGTCGTGAAAGTAGAGGAAGTAAAAGAATTTGAACGTGCCATTTCATTTTATAAAGACCATTTAAATGAGGTTTTTAAATAAAGGAGTGAACGTATGAAGGTTACACTATCACGAAGGCGAAAAGGTATTTGGATTGGACTCGTCTCTTTAATTATGCTATCAAACTATTTATTGTATGCCCTTCCAATTGTACCAGTTGCGCCGAAAGAAGTTGTGCTTGGATCATTATTAGATTGCATGTTTGTCATTCCAATCATCACGTATTTCTTCATTATTCGAAAAAGATACTCGTTAACATATATAGTTCCTGTTGTAATAGCTGGTTATATTTTTGCAAGATTTATTATTCCAAGTGATTATTTACAAGCTTTTTCATTCATCTCTTATATTATTGTTGCGGCTGAAATTGCATTTGTAGGTCTAGAATTATTCCTTCTCTATAAAATTGTTAGAGTGCTTCCTAAAATAATAAAAAATATAAAGAATATAGAAGAGAAAATTATTCCTTTTCTTATGCAATTGATGCAGCGTTTGACGCTACTATGAAAAGAGGTAAGTTAATAGATGTCATTCTAACAGAGTGTAAGTTAATCTATTATGCGTTTTTATCGTGGCGTGAAAAAGTACCAACAGGTAAATCTGTATACTCATATCATAAAAAGACTGGTGCTATAGGTGTGTATATCATGATTATTCACGCAACAGCAATTGAAAGCATTGGTTTTCATTATTTACTACATCAGTGGAATCCAGTAATAGCATGGATTTTACTTATTTTAAATGTATACGCGATGATTTATTTTATAGCTGAAATACAAGCGATGCGCAAAAATCCACTTGTCGTAACAGAAGAACAAGTAATCATTCAAATCGGATTAGGAAAGAAAATTGTTATGCCATTTACACAAATTGATAATATTGCGTTCTACAAGGGTGAATTGCTAACGGAAAAAGAAGGGAAGCAGGTATTGGATGCAACTGTTATGGAGTTCATAAAAGAACCTGCTACTTTTGAAATAACATTAAAAGAGCCAGTGAAAGCGCAGTTGTTATACGGCTTTTCTAAAACAGTAAGTCGTGTTTACTTAAATGTTGATGAAGAACGAAAATTTTATGATGCGGTTAATGAAAAGTTAAAACATGAGTAATAGTACTGTTAGTTGCATGAAAACAAATGAGTTTCCGTTAGAAGTGAAAAAATATGAAACATGGATAGTGAAAAACTCTTTCTAAATAAGAAGGAGTTTTATTATGTACTTGTATAAATCATTATATAAAAACTATACACTTCTTTATCACTACATAAATAGATATAATTGAGGATAGAACTAGCATAAGGGAAACAAAATAATGAATAAGTTACTTACATCGAAAATTGAAATTATAGAAAGAAAAATCCGGTATAACTCAACAATAGTAGATCACAATTGCTTATTACTTGAAAAGCAATCACAAAGTATCGTTTTATTTCACGAGGTGCAGTATTCATTTACAATGACTGCAAATGATACTAAGTTAACAATCCCAAAAGGGAGTTATACAATCGCATATTACTGGAGAGATCGTCCGTACAATTTATACGTATGGAGAGATATAAAAGGAAAGTATTTAGGTTCCTATTTTAATATCGTAAAAAACACACAAATAAAAGATGAAGTGGTTTCCTTTGAAGATTTAATCATCGATATTATGGTACTTCCAAATGGAGAATACTTCATATTGGATGAGGATGAATTACCAGAACCATTAGGAAATTTCGAAGGTGGTTATGTGAAGAAAGCTCTTTATGGATTAAAAGAAATCATTCAAAAAGAGCTGCCACCAATAGTTTTGGAGACAGCCAGGGTGCAGAGGAAATAAAATTTAATTACATAAATATTTTGAATGGGAATGAGTAGTCTCAAGTTATATGATCTAACTTTTTTGATAAATCTAAGGTTAGTAGCATATCTCTTGAGATTACTCTTTTTTTGTAGAAATTTCGTCGCTTAGTTATTAAATCGATTTTAAATTTATGAAATAATATTGACTGAATCAAGTTCAGTCGTTTATGATTGAATCAGATTCAGTCGTGGTGAAAACAGTGTAGGAGATGACGTATGAAAAGAATATCAAAAGAACCAGATGTAAGACGCCAAGAGTTAATGGATATTGGTTTTGAACTATATATGAAAAATGGTATGAAAGGATTTGGCATAAAAGATGTTGTGAATCATGCAGGTGTAGCAACGGGCTTATTTTATTATTACTTCAAGTCTAAAGAGAATTTTGTTGATGAAGTTTTAAATGACTGTATTGTGAAAAATATGGAGTTAATTGAAGAAATACTTGTTTCAAATGAAAGGTCTGTCATGCAAAAGATGAAAGATTCACTAGATATATTTTGGACATTTATTGAAAAGTTAGCACCCTATAAAAATGTGAGTTCGTTTCAGACGGAACAACATTTTCAACTGGAACAGAAATTATTCGCACGTATGCAACCGTTAATTAGACAAGTAATTGAAGAGGGAATAAACATAGGGGTTTTTTATACTGATAACTCATTATTAGCTTCTGGGTTTATTCTATACGGTCTTAGCAGTATTGCTCATTCAGAAGTAAAGTTGAATCTAGATACAAAACATGAAATGGTTAATTTAGTATTAACTACACTACGATACAATCAAAAGGAAGGAGAAAGTTTATGAAAATTATTATCGATGGAAATAATATCTCACAAGAGCAACTTATAAAATGGAAAAGAGAACGGATAAAAAAGTATTATATACATTAGGACATAAAGAGCTTGAAATAAATGATACAGACGTCATGATAAAACAGCTAACGGAAATAAAGTTGCGATATACATACAATGAAATGTACGAAAAGTTGAAATCAAAACTTAGATTAAGTGCATTAGGTATGCGTATCTGTACTCTTTTATCTGGTGATAGACGAAAATTTTCAAAAACTAGTATTTATTTAGACGGGATTACAGCAGAAGTAGCTATACATGGAATTGATAGTTTGATGCTTGAACAATCACGTGAAAATAACAAAGTGAATTTATCTGCTTGTCCTGATCACTATGTACTAAGACCCTTTGGGGAAAATGAATTAGAGGTTATCGAAACTACTGGTAATTCTCCGTTTCCAGTTCAATTTTTCATTGTTTTTGGTGACGAAACCGGATTGAAAACACCGAGAGATAAATCTTATCAATACCAATCAACAGGTGTTGCACGTATGAAAGATGGTACTACTATTGGTGGAGTTCGACATCAATTTAAAGATACTGATAAAGGGATAGAAGTAAGTCTAGTTGTTGAGTTCCCAGTCCTTTGTCCTAATAGTCTAATTAAATCCCATCAAATGCATTTAGCGTGTGAGTTTTCTTATTGGTTACAGTGGATTAAAGATCAGAAAAAATAGTAAGTAAACGTCGTTTAAATAAACAAAAGTAAAATGTTCAAACAAATCATATGTATGTTTTAATAAAACCTAGTTGACTTATCGGAAATATTTGTATAATATGTACTTAATTCCATAACGTATTGCTGATTGGAGAAACCAAAGGCATTTTATCAACAGATAAAATGCCTTTGGTTTTTTTATTGCACAAATACTGAATCTGTTCATTTATATGAATCATTTTAAGGAGGGGAAGAAATGACTGTTTCAATTGATGGGGTATCAAAATATTTTTTGAAACAAACTGGTACGGTTCAAGTGCTAGAGAATATTAATTTTCAATTAGAGGAAGGGGATTTTGTTACAGTAATTGGTCCGAGTGGGTGCGGAAAAAGTACATTACTAAAAATTGTTGCAGGTCTAGATAATGATTTTGAAGGTGAAGTTGTTATTGACGGGGAGCCTATCTTAAAAACGAGCAAGAAACAAGGTTTTATTTTTCAAGAACATAGGCTTTTTCCATGGTTAACAGTTGAAGAAAATATAGCGGCAGATTTGTCGTTAAAAGATAAGTATGTGAAAGATAAGGTGAGAGAATGGGTTGAAATCGTTCGGTTAGATGGCTTTGAAAAATCGTATCCGAAAGAAATTTCAGGCGGGATGTCACAACGTGTTGCGATAGCGAGAGCGTTATTAAGAGATCCAAATGTATTATTACTTGATGAACCTTTTGGAGCGCTGGATGCTTTTACTCGAAGTCATTTACAAGAAGTATTGCTAAATATTTGGGGGCAGAAGAAAACAACAATGATATTCGTTACACATGATATAGACGAAGCGATATATCTTTCAAACCGAATCATCATTATGAGTGCAAAACCAGGGAAAATACATAAAGTGATTGAAAATAATTTGCCTTATCCGCGAAATAAAACTTCTCAATCGTTCCAACAACTTCGAACGAAAGTATTACAGCAGTTTGAATATGGAGGGTTGATTCAAACAAGTATATAGGAAAAGGGTGATTTTATATGTATAAAAAATTTAAAATTCTTTCTTTTGCTTTAGCTATATCAGTATGTTTATTAGGATGTGAAAAAAGTACAGCAAGTAGTAAGAAAGAAGATGTAACAATACAAATTGGTATACAGCAAGGGTTAAGCCCGCTATTACTAGCAAAGAAAAAGGGGTGGTTTGAAGAGGAGTTTAAAAAAGAAGGAGTTAAAGTGAAATGGACAGAGTTCCAAAGTGGACCTCCTTATTTTGAAGCAATCGCATCAAACCGATTAGACTTTGGTGAAGTAGGGAATTCTCCAGTCATTTCAGCGCAAGCAGCAGGTATTGGATTTACCGAAATCGCCAATACAAGTTATGCGAGAAAAGGAACTGGAATTCTCGTTCAAAAAGATAGCAAGATTGCGAGTGTAAAAGAGTTAAAAGGTAAAAAAATTGCAGTAGCAAAAGGAAGTAGTGCCTTTAATTTATTGTATCGAGCACTTGATAAAGAAGGGATTGATGCAAAAGAGGTAAATGTCATTCAATTACAACCAGATGAAGCGCAGCCTGCATTCGAATCAGGATCAGTAGATGCATGGGCGATTTGGGACCCTTTCATATCATTACATACGTTAAATAAAGGTGCGAAGGTGATTGCAGACGGTGAAACATTAAATGTCTCTTCACCAGAATTTTTAATTACGAGAACAAAATTTGCGAAAGAACATCCAGAATTAGTTGAGAAATTCCTCAAAGTTTATGAGAAAGCACGTGTATGGCAAGATGCTAACTTAGATGAAGCAATAAAAGTATATACTTCTGTAAAAAAGATAGATGCGGAGATCGTAAAAGAAGTGTTTAATCACGACAAACCAATTTTAGTTCCGGTAACGAAGGAAATAATAGCAGAACAACAAAAGACAGCGGATTTTCAATATAAGCTCGGTTCTATAAAGAAAGAAATTAAGGCGGAAAAAGTTTTAGATAATTTTTTCGTAGAAAAAGCATTGAAAGCGAAGTGAAAAGAGGTTTTGTAAAGTGGAAAATACGAAAGCTGTTATGAAACCAGCGAGTATAACGATTGAGAAAAACAGAGTTAAGAATGTGCGAAAGTTAAATGTAAAAGTTTTAGTAAGGGCGATTACTATACCGGTTATTATATTAATAATTTGGCAGTTAGCTGGCGTATTCGGCCTTGTTTCTAAAACAGTTTTACCAACACCATTAGATATTTTTTTAGCTTTCCAAGAGCTTATTAAAACAGGAGAGTTATTCGGCCATTTAAGTATTAGTGTATTCAGGGCTGCGGCTGGTTTCTTTATTGGTGGGGGCTTAGGAATCATTTTAGGAACGATTGTTGGATTTTCAACGAGAAGTGAGCAATATTTAGATCCATCTGTGCAAATGTTAAGAACTGTACCTCATCTAGCTGTTGCGCCACTTTTCGTATTATGGTTCGGTTTTGGTGAAACATCGAAAGTGTTATTAATTGCAGATGGTGCATTTTTTCCTTTATACGTAAACGCATTTTTAGGTATTAGAGGTGTGGATTCAAAGTTATTTGATGTTGCGAGAGTGTTAGAGTTTAGCAAAAGAAAACTAATTACGAAACTCATTTTACCATCTGCATTGCCTAACCTTTTACTAGGAGCAAGGTTATCGTTAGGTGTTGCATGGGTGAGTTTAGTAGTAGCAGAACTTATGGGATCTACAGAAGGTATTGGTTATATGATTATGGATGCAAGGCAATTTTCAAATACAGATATCGTATTTGTCGGCATAATTATCTTTGCATTTGTTGGGAAGTTTTCTGACTCTCTAGTACGTTTACTAGAAGCGAAGTTTTTAAGATGGCGAGATAATTTTAAAGGTGAGACTGGGAATTAACATATAAATTATTAGGGGTAATTTATATAGAATGTGTTAGTATACGATTCAAAATAAATAAGGGGTGTGTAAAGGCATGGAATTATTATGGTTTATTCCGGCTTATGGAGATGGTCGATATTTAGGAACGACAAAACGAGGAAGAGCAGCTGAATATGGTTATTATAAGCAAGTTGCTGCGGCAGCTGATTATTTAGGATATACGGGTGTTTTACTTCCAACTGGTCAAGGATGTGAAGACCCTTGGGTGTTAGCTTCAGCTCTTGCTGCTGAAACAGAAAAATTAAAATTTTTAGTAGCAGTGAGACCAGGACTAATGTCCCCTACAGTTGCAGCGAGGATGGCATCTACATTTGATAGAATTTCAGATGGGAGACTGCTTATTAATGTAGTAGCTGGAGGAGATCCAGTTGAACTACAAGGAGATGGATTATATCTTGATCATGATGAAAGGTATGAAGCAGCGGATGAATTTTTAAAAGTTTGGAAATCGACATTGCAAGGTGAAACGATCTCTTTAGAAGGAAAACATATTCAAGTTACAGATAGTAAAGTTGTATTCCCACCAGTTCAAACGCCATATCCTCCTATATATTTCGGAGGATCATCAGCTGCTGGAAAAGAAGTAGCAGCTGAACATAGTGATGTATATTTAACGTGGGGAGAGCCGCCAGAGCAAGTAAAAGAAAAAGTAGAAGAAGTAAGAAAACTTGCAGAAGAGAAGGGGCGTACAGTCCGATTTGGCATTAGATTACACGTAATTGTAAGAGAGACAGAAGAAGAAGCATGGGAAGAGGCCGAACGTTTAATTCAATATGTAGATAATGAAACAATTGAGCTTGCTCAAAAGACATTTGCAAGATATGATTCGGTTGGTCAAAAACGGATGACACATTTAAATAAAGGTACGAGAGAGTCGTTAGAGATAAGCCCTAATTTATGGGCTGGTATCGGACTTGTAAGAGGTGGGGCAGGTACTGCACTTGTAGGCGATCCGCATACAGTAGCAGAAAGGATAAAAGAATATGAATCGTTAGGAATTGATACGTTTGTTTTATCAGGATATCCGCATTTAGAAGAAGCGTATGAAGTGGCAGAATTGTTATTCCCATTATTGAAAGACAAGAAGAAAGAAGAAAATAAAATTGTTGGTGAAATGATTGCTGATGCATATGCATTAAAAAAATAGTGAGAAATAAAGTTTCACTTATTTATTGCTTCATTTTGTTTACTGCCTGTTAATAGGGTATAAAAAATCCGCAAGTTATTCGCTTGCGGGTTTTCATCGTAAATTATTAGAAAATATGGTAAAATCAAAGGGTAACTTAAGGTGCGGTTGGTTGTTCAATTATCACTTCTCCGAGTAGGAGGGGGGTGATAATACGTGAGTGAAATAGCGTTGCTACTGCAGGGTGGACTGTTTCTCGTTGCATTGTTAACGTTCGTCGTCGTTTTAATAGACAAGCTCAAAAAATAACAACCCACCTATGCCTATAGAATGTGGGTTGTTTTGTTTGTAAGAAACAAATAGGATAAATGAACAATCCAATCTGCTAAGTTACGTGGACTAGTGTGTAGCCGCACACTAGTCTTTTTTATTTATATACAATTTATAATTGGTTTATGTGATTGTATTGTTCTTTTCATACTCATTATAACACAGTGTCTTTTCATCAAGAAAGGAGACCGTATGTTCTGGTATCTATTATATAGTAGGTGCTTTTTCTTTGAACAGCCCATCCATATACTGTTTTAAACTTTGGACATAAAATTTCTGTGTATTCACATTATTTACACCGACAATGGGTGATGGAAGGTCAAATCTTTTTTCTGATAAATGAACGACAACATCAAAGATGTCAAACAAGCGAATGAAGCAAAACAGACCGTCTTTATCGCTAAGTAAAATAAAGTAATGATTTTCACTACTTGTATTTAGCGTATTCCATAAAGAACTTTTGCTTAAATCACGTACAATGCTTTTTTCTTTTAGTTCCACGAAATCTGCATTTGAGAGAATGGTAGAAATATCAATTGCATCTTGATCTTCAAAGTAGCCATCAACTGCTTGTACAGCGAATGTATAAGCCATTTTTAATATACTCATTTTATATTTACGGTTATCTAATAGTAATTCACGTTGAATAGAACTCGCTACTTTCGTTACACGTTCCTCTTTCCAAATTTCATTATGTAAGGAAATATCGTGCTTTTTACATAGTTTCATAATTAATGCATTAGAATAAAGAATTTCGTCGCTTACTTCGACAACATCAGTCTCAGCAGCCGCAAGTTCCTCACCGTGCTCATTCGTATAGAGTGGGGAATCAATTTGTCTTTTCATTTGTTCAATCTTAAATTGACTCAATTTATGCCTAATTAAAGGGCGATCAATATTTGTTGTCATTTGTTCATGACAAGTATCACAAATTGAGTTTGTGAAATAATATCCACATAATATTTCTGGAATGACATATTGTTCACTAAGTTCTTTCGTATCTTTTCTGCAAATGATGCATTGTGTCATTTTTATCACCTTTACCTGCAAATTTGTATGTAATCTCATTGTAGTGTATTTATTGGTATTTTGGAATATTGTAAAGGAAAATATTATGTGAAATTCATACTTATTTTGGTACAATGAAGAGAAGTGCTAGTTTAAAGGAGGCCATTTTTTTGAAATCAAAAGTGCACTTTTGGACATTAGAAGTGCTAATGGTTGTAGGAATCATATTTATTTGCACAAAAATATCATTTTTATTTCAACCGATTGGTATCTTCATATCAACATTATTTTTCCCAATCTTAATCGCGCTTTTTTTATACTTCATATTTAATCCTGTATTAATCTTTTTGGAGAATAAAAAAGTACCTAGAAATTTAGCGATATTGCTGTTATATCTTTTTATCATAACATTAACTGCGGTTGGCGTTGGAGTAGTTGTTCCTACGATTTCACAACAGCTAATGGACTTAGTAAAAAATATGCCAGGCTACATAAAAGAGGGAAAAGTATACATACAAGAATTATCACATCATAGGTTGTTTGAATGGTTATCTACACAAAACTACGTTTCCATTGAAACAATTGAAAAAAATGCGATTGAATACTTAAAAGATATACCAAATACAATTACGTCGAGTGCAACGGCTTTATTTGGTATTATCACGAACGTTGCATTAGTTGTATTTACTGTACCGTTCATTTTATTTTACATGTTTAAAGATGGACATGCCTTTCCAGGAAAAGCGGTAAGTTTATTACCAGAATCTTACCGTGAAGAGGGGCTTCGTATCATTAAGGAAACGAACGAAACATTATCTGCATATATTCAAGGGCAAGCGCTCGTTTGTATATTTGTAGGTGCGTTTACTTTTATCGGTTATTTAATTATTGATTTACCGTACGCTTTCGTTTTAGGAATTATCGCAGCATTTACAAACATCATTCCTAACTTAGGTCCATTTATCGGGGCAGCACCAGCTGTTATTGTAGGACTGTTCGTATCTCCGATGCAAGCCTTATACGTAATTATTATCGTAACAATTGTACAACAGTTTGAAAGTAATATTATTTCACCACGTATTATGAGCTCGAAATTAAACATCCACCCATTAACAATTATTATCCTAATTTTAGGGGTAGGAAACTTTGCTGGAATCATCGGAATGATTTTAGCAGTACCAGTTTATGCAGTAACAAAAACAGTTGTTTCGAACTTAGTGAGATTGTTTAAGACGAAGAGAAGTAACCGAAAATAGTAAAAACTGAGGAAGATACACCGCTTTTTAAGTGGTGTATCTTTTGTTTATAAATAAATAATTAACATTGGGTTGATTTGATTTTATTATATATTTTTTATACATCAAATTCAGTGATAAACTTGTGTGGTATAAGCTCTATAAAACTATGTGGAATCCCTCTGAACTATCCAAATCATTTCCTTACAGCGTGCTATCAACATCATAATCGACTCCTTTCAATTCCATATAGTTAAACGATTAAAGGTGAGTGTAGTATTTGCTTCTACGATCTCGAATTTCATTAATAACTTGTTTATATTGTCTTTCTTGTTTTAATTCATTTTGAGATATTGTTTCTTTTTGAATGATAATGGTTAAAAAGAAAAGGTGAAACTTCATATGTGAATTCCTCCTTTCGAATTGGAATTACAGATGACTACAGTAATGACTTTGTCTTTCTTTTACAGAATTCATAGCCTGATTAATTTGTCGTTCATGAAGCATTTCAGACTCAGAAAATTTATTTTTTTGAATGGTAATGGTTAAAAAGAATACTTTAAATTTCATAAAATAATTGCCCCTTTATAAATGATTTAGAAAAAACGAGTGTAATAAGAAATTATAGGTGACTACAGTAATGACTTTGTCTTTCTTTTACAGAATCCATAGCCTGATTAATTTGTCGCTCATGAAGCATTTCAGACTCGGAAAATTTATTTTTTTGAATGGTAATGGTTAAAAAGAATACTTTAAATTTCATAAAATAATTACCCCTTTATAAGTGATTTAGAAAAGACGAGTGTAATAAGAAGATGGGCGCTCTTTTACTTCGTCCATAATGCTTTGGATGTGTTGTTCACGTAAAATCTCTTTCTGTGAAAGCTTACGTTTTTGAATGGTGATTGTTAAAAAGAATGCTTTAAATTTCATGAATATATTACCCCTTTAAAATATATTTTTAATACATTTGAGTGTAGTATGAACTTTTAATGTCAGTTATTTTATCAGTCAGTTGTTTTAACTGTTGTTTACGATTGATTTCAGTTTCAGATAAAGTATGTTTTTGAAGCACAGTCGTAAAAAAGAAAATATGAAAAGTCATAAATGAATTCCTCCTTTCAAAAAGGAATTACAGGTGATCACAGTAAAGTGCTTGGCGCTCCTTAACATCATTCATAGCTTTTTCAATTTGCTCATTATGAAGAATTTCATCTTTGGAAATTGTATTTCTTTGAATCGTAATACTTAAAAACAATACGCTAATAGTCATTGAATGTTGCTCCTTTCTTAGAAAAATAATGTAAGAGACTAAAAAATCGCGCAAAAAAACCACAGGAAGATACAGTTCTCCTATGGCTGGGCGTGAAAAAGCCACAGGAAAGTATACGACCTCCTGTGGCGAATTTATGAATTAAATGAAATAAAGTACGATTTTCAATTCTCCATTAGGGTGGTCGAATTCATATTTAATTGTCCAGAAAACACAGGTGCAGTTAACGCTAAAGTTAATGCATGTAATTGTAATTTCATCATTTCCTTCGACCTCCTTTTAGAATTTTTTTCTTACGTTAGTAAGTATATACAATTAATGGATAATTGTAAACATAAAAATGAAAATTTTTAATTTTGATTAAAATGCGTATATTTAAAAAGGGATTTGAAAGTAAATATTGTAATTAACGAAATATCGATAAAAATGGGGATGCTAAATGAAATATATGCATCATAACATAATCGTTATGCTAACAATTTTTTTATTCATTACGGCTTGTTCTAACGGGGAAAGAATAAAAGATATATATGATGTTAGGTCAGATGATTTTAAGAAATATACTGGGACATACGTTGGTAATAATTCAGATGTGGTTGCAATTGTTAATCATTTACCCGGTGGTGGAACAGTTCAAAGTATAAGTTTAGAAAAGTTTGGCGGGAAAATAATAATCATGCTATATGAAAACTTCTCATTTGAGAAGTTTTTTTATTTTTACAGGTAAGCAAAACAAGTTGTTGAAGGGCAGGCTGTCATAGAATATGATACATATTATAATGAGGAAAAGTTGAGGGGATAAAAATGCGTACAATTTTACTTTTTCTAAACAACATGTTCATTAGCGAAATCGAGGACATTAGGCAAAAACATGATCCTTTATTTGGATTAATTTCACCGCATATTACAATTGTATTCCCATTTGAAAGTTCGATTTCAAATGATGAGCTGAAATTACATATTATAAATGTATCAAAACCGATACAGAATATAGAAATTGAATTTACGAATCAAATTACAAGTGAAAGAGAATATTTGTTTTTACGAGTTGAAAAGGGGAAAGAACAAATAGAGGAACTACATAATATTCTATATACAGGACCTTTATTACAATTTTTGAAAGAAGACATTCCGTACATCCCGCATGTAACAGTCGGAAGAAAAGAAAGTGCCGAATTAGCTGCTGAAGTAGTGAAGGAGATTCCTAGTTTTCATGGGAAGTTAAATTGTGTGATTGATAGAATAAGCGTGGAGCGAATTGGAGAGAACGGGGAATCAATTATTGAATTTGAAGTGCCATTTCTAAAAAGCTGACAAAAGTCAGCTTTTTATTTCGTAGCATGAAGTAATGCACCAATTGCACCGCTATTACCACCATCTTGTAAAAAGATTGGTGTTTTATTTTGATATTCGGTGTAGCTACTAATAATATGTTGAAGTTGTACGTTATTACATAAAGTCGAACCAATATAAATAATATGTTCAATGTTTTTTGTTTCAGCGAATTGAAGGCTTAATGCAGTAACGACTTCACCAACAAGTCCTTGTACAGTAGCTAGTATATCGGAGCTACTATTATTTGATTCTGTAATGGCTGCTTTTCCGAAGTTACTAGCAGTTAAGTTATTATCGATAGGGGAAAGAATACCACCATAAATATCTCCAACCGTAATATCTAGTTCTTTTCTAGATCCTACCTTTGTTAGAGGGATTACATCTTCAAAATGATCTATATTTGTTAACAATTTTGAAAGTCCCATAATAGTCCCACCGCCAACTCCGGTTCCACCAGCGCGAATATATTGTTCATTATAAACATAATGGATAGAAGTACCTGTACCGATATTGGTTAAAATAAAATTGTTTATAGTATGTTGTTCTTCTTTTAATATGAATTGGACACCTGCAAGAGTAGCTTCAAATTCGCTTAGCTCTATTATTTTATATGAACCTGTAAGCAGTTGCTGTAATAGTTTCGATTTACCACCCGTAATACATATTTGTTTTATGCCATTGTTGTTTTTAATCCAATCTATTATTTTATGTTGTTCATGCGAATAAAATTTTTCAAAAGTTAATAGCTTTTTTTTGTTAAAATAAGCTATTTTCGTTAATGTGCCTCCAGCATCGATACCGATAGTACGTTCCATTTTCCTGCTCCTAACTACGTAATATGTTTTCCTATTTACTTAATCGGTTGAGAATAGATATTTCCAACTGATATAAGGAACACTTTAATCTGCTTGATATATTAATAGTTTTTCTATAGTTACAATAGGCTGGTCGTTTACAGTTGCAATACCTTTACCAAGAACAAAACCTCGGCGATTGCGCGTTAGCTCATAATGTAAATCAAGTTTATCACCGGGATATGCTTTTCCGTGGAATTCAACTCCATCTAAAGAGGAGAGGAATCCTAGTCCTTCAGAATCACTTGTATGTACAAATGCACTAAGCTGAGCAAGTGCTTCTACAATTAACATATGAGGCATATGTTTGTGACTATCATTTATAAACCATTCGTTATTTGTAATGAGTTTATATCCTGTAACGAATTCATCTTGTTTTACATTTGTTACTTTATCAATCATTAAAAATGGATAACGATGGGGAAGTGTGTCTTTAATATGCATATGAAAGTACCTCCAATTAATAATACCCCTGCTAAAGTTAAGCAGGGGAGCCGGAATTAATTTTTAACTAATTCATTTACTTTTTCAAGGACGAAAATGCCGCTATTTCTAATGTTTTCAACAACTTGTTGCAACACTTCTTTATCTTGAACGAGTGCAATACGTACGAAGCCTTCTCCGTGAGGTCCAAATGCATGACCAGGTGTAACAACGACATTCGCACGATCCATTAATGCATAAGCGAAGTCTAGAGAAGTCCATCCTTGTGGAATTTCTGCCCAGACAAACATACTACCAGCTGGCTTATCGACATTCCAGCCAAATGTTCGGAATCCATCGATTAGTGTATCTCTACGTTCTTGATAAATTTCACGGTTTTTCTCACAAAACGTAGCACCGTTTCTTAGTGCAGCACATGCCGCTTTTTGAATTGGTAAAAATACACCGTAATCGGTATTAGATTTAAATTGAGTAAGTGCACGAACAATTTCTTCGTTTCCAATCATATATCCAATACGGCTACCTGCTAAACTATAACTTTTTGACAAAGAATTGATTTCTACGCCAACTTCTTTAGCACCAGGTACAGAGAGGAAGCTAATTGGCTTATTACCATCAAAATAAAATTCGGCATAAGCAAAATCATGGACAACGATAATATTATGCTTTTTCGCGAATGCGATTACTTCTTTAAAGAAATCTTCATGAGCCATTGCTGGAACGGGATTCCCTGGGAAGTTTAAAATCATCATCTTCGCTTGATCGGCAATTTCTTCAGGGATGACTTCTAAGTCTGGTAAGAAATCATTCTCTTTCTTTAAAGGCATGTAGTAAGATATTGCACCAGCCATTTGAATACCTGTTTCATAAGCTGTATATCCTGGATCAGGAACTAATATAATATCACCTGGATTTGCATAAACCATAGGTAAATGAACGAGCCCGTCTTGTGAACCCATTAATAATAAAACTTCTTTATCCGCATTTAATAAAACGTTATGAGTATTGTTGTAATATTCAGTTACAGCTTCGTGAAATTCTTGAATACCTGATAATGTATACCCGTAGCTCTCTTTCTCACTCGCTGTATGTACCATTGTTTCTCTTACAAAATCAGCGGGCGGCATATCAGGATTTCCGATGCTCAAATCAATCATGTTATGACCTGCTGCAATTTTTTCTTTTTTATAGGCTCCTAATTCACTAAATATAGAAGATTGGAATGCTTTCATTCTAGTTGCTAACGTGTAAGTCATCAAAACCCCTCCTAAAACAGTGCTTTCATTCTGCATTTTTAATTATTCTGAAAACACATGTTTATATTTTATCATTTTTTTATGAAAATTAAAATGATTGACAAATTTAGAGGAAGGATTAGCCTATTTTGAAAAGTATCGATGTAAATAGCGTAGATGCGTTAATTGAAATGTCTATTATAGGATTCATTTTATATAACTTAAGGTATTCTCTAGTTTTTATTAAGTATATTTCTCATGTTTTGAATGAAAAAGAATACGAAAACAAGGGCTATTTTTGTGGCCGATTTCTAAAGTGAAATAACGCAGAAAATATTTTCTGCGTCTCCTCTGAAATGTAATCATTTCTTTTTATATGTGCATAATTTTTCGGCTGTCAAAAAGTATACATTTAGTGTACCGTCGGCAACTTTTAAAGTTTGGTCCGATGTAAATGAATTACCATAATCAATGTGATATACATTAGAATTTTTGACAAATGAGCCTTTATATAAATCGTCTTTATTCTTTGTTGTTTGCATTTCTACTAAATTTTGCACAATTTCCTCTTTATTTTCTTTTTTGACAACTGTTTCAAATTTATAATATACAGGGCATTCACCATTTTTATTGTCAACGACTTCCCAAGAACCGTATATATCGTTATTGCTGCATCCACTAAGTAGGATGATTAGTATAGGAATTGTAAGTAGAACCTTTTTCATTTTGTGCTCCTTTCTTTTAAATTTGAATAAACGTGCGAATACGATAGGGATATTATAATAAATAAAGTTTAAATTTTGTTAAAGAATTATTTAATTTCATATAAAAATTTAGGAGAAATTAAATAAGCATGAATCTAGTGTAAAGTCAGATTCATGCTAGTACCATAGCCTATGTTATGTCTTTTTTGAGCATAAATAAAGAGGAAAGCAGAATCACTATTCCATTTAATATATATACGCTTGCGATCATAAAGGCTAACGTACCTGCGCCAAATCCTGCTTTATCGAATATAGAAGCAAATGTTGCGATAGTCAAAAAGATAATGGGAGTCAGTAGTAAAAATATGAAACCTGCCACGATTCTTTTTTTAAAACTATGTCCAGATAAGGAAATGGCTAAAAAGTTTAGGATGCTAAACAGAGCAATTGCAAAGAGAAGGACAATAAATACTTCGATGCCATCAGACATTTTACCACTCCTTTTATAAAGAGTACTTTTTATAATCTATTCGAAATTAAAGGAGGATACTCCTTTAGGTAATTTCAATAAACGTAATAAATAGGCGTATTATAAAACAAAGAAGTATGGATTCAATATTAGATCCATACTTCTTTGTTTATTTTATAAATTCGCAGATTGCGAATGCTGTTTTTCATAATGTTTCTGCTTAGAGAGGGAAATAGAAATAATCAATAATGAAACGACTCCGAAGATGAGAACCATATATTGTAACCCAATTGTATCTAAGAAGAAGCCTGTGCCAAGTAAGACGATTTGGAACATAACCCTCTCAAACATATTACGGAATGAGAAGAGGCGACCGTGATAACTTTTTTCCACTTTCGTTTGGAAAATCGTCGACATAATAGGGAAGAAGCAGCCAACACTAAACCCAAACAACCCAAATGATGTAAGAGCCATCCATTTTATATCGCTAAAGAACAATGACAGATGTGCAAAAGCAGTACAAACTGCAAAGAAATATAGTAATTTTTCAGGTTTGAAATGATCAGATAGACGTTTAATTACGAAGGCACCTATCATAAATGCGACACCTTCAATTGTATATATGAACCCTTTAATCGTAGGATCATGTTGCATTTCGCTAATGTTAATAACCATTAAATTAAACCCAGCTATAAATAATAGAGGGATGATACTTAATATAAGTGCTGTAAAAGCAATAGGAATTCCTTTTAAAATACGAAATACTTCCATAAAGCTATTATCTTTTGCAGCTTGTTTACTTGGTGTTGTTGATTTCTTGTCTTCGAATTGTAGGAAGAAAGTCGAGAGGAATAATAAGGCGTATGCTGCCATTGAGAAGGCATACATGTACTGTAAACTCATCACAACTAAAAGAATTCCACCTAGTGAAGTACCTGCAATACGAGCAATTGTACCAACATTCATATGTACACCGTTCATTTGTAATAACTCATGCTCACGTACGATGAGTGGAATTACAGATTGTAATGCAGGGAAATAAAATGCTGCTGAAATTTGAAGAGCAACCATAAATGCAATCATAAATGCGATACTTTCAAATTGAATAGCAAAAAACATGAAAATAACACTTAAAACTCGACCAAACCCAGCGTAAAGAAGAACTTTTTTCTTTTCATACTGATCGATGACACGGCCAGCCATAGGTCCAACTAGAACACCGGCTAATAGTCCGATAAATAATATAACTGATTTCATGAAATCAGAAGGGACATATTTTTGCATAAATTCAAGGTTCCCAAGAATACCAAGCCATAATCCTAGACCTGCAATAAACTCCCCAATTAAAACAATCCAAACGTTTTTATTACGCCACATAACATTAAAACCTCTCCGTCTTTTAAAATGAAAAACTCGTATATAAAACCTCCTTATTTATGTAGTGTTTTTATACGAACTTTTTTAGAGTCAGAGTCTATATTACGTGTTTCATAAGTGGATTTCAATCTTTTTGATTTGTCAAAAATTTGATGTGTTAAGTGCTGAAATAAGTGAATCAAAACGTAAAAATTTTATGATTAAAGCTAATAGAAAGTAAGAATATATATAAAAGCAAGAACGTATAACTACGCCTCGCTTTTCTCAAGTACAAAATTAAATATTAGATTCACTTAGCAACATTTTTGCTCTTTTCCAATAGCTAAAGCGCTAAAAGATAGAGGACCAACAACTTCTGCACTAGCACCACTAGTAAGGTTTTCTACAGTTAATGAATATTCGTGTGTTCCACTGCTAACGTTTTGATCTATAGCTTGAAATGTTTGTACATAAAATTGTTCAGAATCTGTAGATTCAATATCTACTTGTGCATTAAAAACTTCAATATTATCACGGAAAATTCGGAATAAAACTTGTGAAGTCCCAGTTATTCCTTCTACACCAATTGTAGCGATTAATTCTACTCGATTATTACGTGAATCTCTACTTGAAATTCTTAATTTCAAATTTGCTAAAATTGCTTTATTTGGAGAAGAGGGGATTGCAAAAGTTGTTTCACCAGTTTTACTAATAGGTTGAGTAGCTTGGTAATCAATGATATGAGTCATATTCTTAACTATTTTCATATACTAGAATATAAAAATAGTTAAGAATTAGCTTGGACAAATACTAGATTATTTAATAGAGTCAACAACAATTATTGAAAAGAAGAAATTCACATAAAAGCATCAAGAATATATCAAAATAAGATGATATTTTCTTAATGCTTTTTGTAATTAAGCAGAATATTCTTCTTTACGTACTTCAAAAATTCATTACGTCGTAAGTAATTATAAATTTTCTCGGAAACTTCTTCTTCTTCAGACACTAAGAAACGATGATCAAAAGCATAGAATGATTGACCTTTAATTAATTTCACATAGTACATTTTAAACACCTCCTTTGACAGGATTATTAGTTGTCCCATATTATGATGGCCTATTTGTCTGCTAAAAATACTTCGAGTTTCAAAGGGGGGAAAGAGCTTACAATTCTGTAAGGTTTATGTCACCTTTTTCGATAGTTTGTATTTACCAATTTCTTCTATACTACAAATAGTTATATAAAATAAGGGGGTAAAAAGATGGATGAAATAATTGGAGAAGTTGTAGCTGGTATTTATGAGTTTGTAGTGGAAGTAACAGCGGATGCTATAGGAAGTTTAGTTTCCGGAAATGATGAGGAAAAAGAAACATTATAATAATTTGTAAAAGTATAAAGTTGATCGAATTATAAAGGCTGATTTCTAAAGGAATTCAGCTTTTTATTTTACATTATATTAACTTAATTTGAATATTCGTTTGTTATCATATTTAAGAAGCCTATATAAGGAGGTGAATAAACAAATATGTCGAATTCAGGGCTTGATTTATCTGTTTCTCGTTTGATTGTGGTAAATATAGAGGAAAAAGAATATCATTTTATTGTTCGTGAACATCCGATTGTAGGGAAATTTATATCGCTATTTGAAAATGGAAAAGAATATGGTTTAATAGATAAACAAATCGCTAATAAAGATAAATTTATTACATCGGAGCTTACTAAGTTAGATTATTTTAATATAGATGTTTTATATCTTACACCTGGGTGGATATGGATTGGTATGGATCAATTTGGTTTACATGCTCGTGAGGCTACTTATAACGAAGTAGATGTTATTATGAAGTTGAAAGAGGATTTATATTATATAGATATATACGAAGAAATAAAAATGTAGTAAATATTTAGTCAGGTTAGGGAAAGTTCCTGTAGCCTTTTTGTTTAATGCAATAACGTATAATCATATTATTTTGATTATAAGGAATGTGATGAGAAGTGAGATGAAAAGAGGATTTGAAAATACATGAAGAGAATTGTAATAATTATATGAGTCGTATATGTAAATAACAATAGAAAGAAGATGATAATATGAGTAAAGAAGAGCTTGTGAAAAAACAGTTTGGCAGTAATGCAGATAAATATGTAAATAGTAAAGTACATGCTAAAGGACTGGATTTACAATATGTAGTTCAACAAGTTGAGTCTCGTCATAATAATCGTCTTCTTGATGTTGCTACTGGTGGTGGACATGTGGCAAATATGTTAGCACCTATGTTTGAAGAAGTAGTTGCACTTGATTTAACAGAACAGATGTTAGAAAAAGCAAAAGTTTTTATAAAGCAGAATGGGCATGAAAATGTATCTTTTGTAGCAGGAAACGCAGAGGATTTACCATTTGCAGACCATTTTTTTGATACAATCACATGCCGGATTGCAGCCCATCATTTTACGAATCCGGCTCAATTTATTTATGAAGTAAATCGTACATTGAAGGATAATGGATTATTCATCTTAATAGATAATGTTTCGCCAGAAAATAATGAATATGATACATTTTATAATTTTATAGAAAAAAAGCGAGACCCAAGTCATGAACGAGCTCTAAAAAAGACAGAATGGCTTACTTTATTAGAAAAAAACGGTTTGCAAATGCAGTCATGTCTTACTTTTGATAAGAAATTTGATTTTGACTGGTGGTGTAATATGATGGATGTCCCTTTACAAAAGCGTGAAAAATTAACAGAATGTATGATGAAAGCACCAAACGAAATGAAGGGATATTTTAATATTCAATTTAAAAATAATAAAGTAGAGTCGTTCTATACTGAAATGGCTATGTTTATATGTAAAAAAAGTACAACATTAAAAAGATAAATGTGTTGCAGTCTTTCTGAAGTACGATATACTTAGTACAGAGAAACTGAGAATTGAGGAATAGATATAATGATTCGTGTACGCATTGAAGGTACTGAGGAAGAAATGCTTGAATTTATGGAGAAAATGCCGGACATTCCTGGATTTGAAAAGACACATTTGAGAGAGCCGAGAAAAGGAAATAACCCGAAATACGATTCAAGTAAAAATGTACTTGCATATTTGTCTTATAAAAAGATTGAAGTCGCCAATAAATAGGCGGCTTTTTTAGTTTGCGCTGTTTCACCGCCTTGTCTTTTTCACATAATAATAATAGTAGATTATGCTTAAGAGGGGTGAGAATAGTTAATAAGAAAATTATCTTTTTTGGAGACTTTGGTATTGATGACGCCGTAGCGTTAATTTATGCAAATAAAACATGTAAATTAGATATTCTAGGTATTGTTGCTGAGTACGGGAATGTATCACGAGATATCGTTACGGAAAATGTTTATTTTTTAGAAAGGTACTATGCTACACAAGTGAAAATTATTGAAGGTGCGAGTAGACCGATGACAGCTGAAGAGCCTTTGTTTTTCCCTGAAATCCACGGGGATCACGGTTTAGGTCCTATTATTCCACCTGAGATGAGAATTTGTAAACGAGAAAATTTTTGTGAATTAATCAAATTAATCGAACCTTGTCCAGAAGATATTATAATTGTGGCGACAGGGAGACTAACGACGCTTGCTACGTTATTTTTATTGTATCCAAATATAATGGATCGTATTTGTTCGTATTATATAATGGGCGGCGCTTTCCTATTTCCAGGTAATGTTACACCAGTATCTGAAGCGAATTTTTATGGTGATCCAATTGCAGCAAATATTGTTATGAAATATGCGAAAAACGCTAGCATATACCCGTTAAATGTAACACAGGGCGCGCTTATTACGCCTGAAATGGCGAATATAATAGATAAACAAGGAACTGGACAGGCGAAACTCATTAAACCAATGATTGATTTTTATTATGAGAATTTCTATAAAAAAGAATATCCGGGTATTGGTGGAAGTCCTATACACGATTTACTACCGTTTATCTCGTTTATAAATGACAGTATTTTCGAATATAAAAAATCGGCAGTGTGGATTAGTACGACAAATGATGTGACTAGGGGCCAAAGTGTAGCAGACTTTAGAAAAATAGCTGAGCCAACAAGGTTTGATGATCGGCCGATTCAAAGAATTGCTGTTGGTTTTAACTATGCAGCTTTTAAAGAAGAGTTTATGCGAACAATATTGAAGCCAGATTGTTCTTAATGTGTGTAATAACAAGTCGGATAAATCGTTAGTTCAAAAAAAGGTTTAATCTGTGTGTATTATTCTCAAAAATCTTAAAGTTGAACAACATGAATAACTTATGAAAAATGTCACATAACTAATGGTAAGCAATTGTTTCTAATTATATTTTGATTGGTGAAATGTAAAGGAGGTTATTATATGATTTGGTCTTTAATCGTCGGTGGTATATTAGGATGGCTTGCGAGCTTAATTACTGGAAAGGACGTACCTGGTGGTGTAATTGGTAATATTATTGCTGGTATTATCGGTTCTTGGGTTGGTTCGAAATTACTTGGTAGTTTTGGTCCAGTCATTGGCGGATATGCAATTATTCCAGCTTTAATCGGTGCGATCATTTTAATTTTCATCGTAAGCTTCTTATTACGAGCAATGCGAAAATGAATGTAAGGACTGTTTACATTTGTAAGCAGTCCTTTTTATATGTTATGCTAGTATTATACAATCAGGAGGTGTCAGCATTGAAATCATTTACAGTAAATTTCCATCAAGAAGATAATGCAAAAGCGACAACAGTACATAAATTAAGTGAAGAGGACTTCAATAAAGCAACTGAAAAAGGTACTCGTCATTTATTTGATTTAGATACAAACGTTGGCTTCTTCGTATTCTTTGATGCAGAAGATGCAGAAGGAAATGATCAATACTTAATGTTACAATATGAAGGGGATCATGAAGAACCAACTGCATGCTACGGATTTGATTTAAAACTATACTATCAATTTTTAGCACTATACTTAAACGATCTTGAATTCCAAGGCGAAACAGATGAGGAAGAGGAAGAATACGGTCCAATTCATCATTTAGCGCATTTACTTTATCATATTGTTGAAGATGGTAAATCAATTGAAGTGTAATATACATATTTGAAGCTGCTCTTTTTGGGCAGCTTTTTTATATGACATTGAAATGGTGTACTGTAAGCTAAATAAGGTGAAATTTTAATCAGTGGGGGTTTTGTTCATTCCCACTGATTATCAGCCCTCACCAATTTAGCTTTTACGGGCAGCAGGGCCCCCACCTAACTTCTTTGTTTCCGCTGAATTTTGAGGTGGGGATCTTACTGCCCAGCAAATAGCGGGATAAATTAATAATAGAAATTTATTTATTACTTTCATGTTAGCGTCGTAAAACACCTGTTATAATGATTGTAATTAAATTCTTGGAGGCTAATTCTATGCTTGTAGATGTAAAAGCTTTTATTAAAGCTGCAGGTTTAACATGTATTTCATCATTAAGTGGAGATAACACGTTTGCTTATAATTTTGAAACAGTAAAAAACACTATCGCTACATTTTTTAAGAAGCTAAGATTTACCGTTTAATTTCATTTCAACCAGTAGGAAAAGAGTAATCACTTCCTACTGTTTTTTTTGTTTCAAGGAGCTGTTGTGACAGCATGTTTTAAGTTATAGATAGAGGATATTATCATCGAGAAGAGAAGGTTTAAAGAAGGAGATGAATACGATGATTAACAATATAATTCCAAGTTTTTTTTAATTATGGGAAAGTGACGATTTAGAATTAGAAGTCCTTAATTAATACTATACTTCGCATCCGGTTGATTATCGAAATGAATAAAATACAATAGGGGGTAAAAATGATGAAAGTATATTTCAAAATAGTTATGTTATTTCTTACTTTTACATGCACATTTGCATTAGCAGCATGTAAAGGGACAGACGAAAAAAAGGAAGCAAATCCAGCCTCGGAAAATCATAAAAATGAACAAAGTAATTCTTCAGAAGAAAAGAAAAATCTTGAAGCAAAACCAAGTAATGAAAAAACAACAAAACCATCAGCTGAGCAAGATTCGAAAGATAGAACACTTAATCAAAAATCAATTAACCACGTTAAAGATTTGTTTGAACTAGCAAAAGAAGGAAAGGTACCTAATGTGCCATTTGGAGCCCATACAGGGGATATTGAAGAAATTGAAAAAGCGTGGGGGAAAGCAAATAAAACCGAATATGCAGGGAATGGAATGTACGCAACTTTTACAAATAAAAATGTTGTTTTCGGATTTAATAAAGGGTCACAAGTTTTTGATGTACGCTCATATCATGCAGAACTAAAATTGATTACATTACAAGAAATTGAAAAAGCATTAGGAAAACCATCTTCAGTTAAAGAGAATGGTGAAGATAAAATATATGTATACAAAGTAAATAACCAGTATGAATTGAAATTTGTCATTCCAAAATCGACTGGTAAGGTCGATCATATTTCCGTATTTTCGCCAGAGGATAGTATTAATAAAATGGCAGGATAAGAAATTAAGTGATTTCAAAAACACCTCACTTTCTTGAAGTGAGGTGTTTTTAGTTGTAAACAAGGAACGTCTCCTGTCATATAAAACATACTTTCATATGCGAAATACTTCACTTTTATTTTTTAGCATTTATCCAATAAGAAATGTTGATCTACTGAAAAAGTAGTAACCTATAAATTATGTGTAGGATGGTTCACGATTTTTTTACGTTCCAAACTTTGAACAAATAGCGCTTGAACAATACCTCCAACTAATAAGAAGCTAGCACAAATATAAAACAGCATACTTCCATTTAACTTACTTAATATAACTGCACCAATAACTGGTCCACACGTTCGAGATATATCCCAGTGTATACCGTAAATTGAAAAATATAAACCACGTTTATCATGAGGTGCAATTTCTGAAACGAATCGTAATAAATGGTTTAGAGCAATACTTTCTCCAATGACTAAAAAGAGTAAGGTGAAGAATAACGACAATATCGTCGTTGAATAACTAAAGCCAACTGCAGCTATTGTATAGCAGGCGTAAGAAATAAGGATGATTTTCGCCATAGAAAATCGTTCAGACCATTTTACGAGGAAGATTTGTAGAATGATTTCCAAAATGGCTTTGCATGTTGAAATAAATGCGAGTATGAATACGAGATTAGGAAATACATGTTCTGCAAAAATACGATAATTCGTCTCAGTTTGTGCATAAAAAAAGCTAATAGGAAGTGTAGAAACCATAAGACCGAATATGGCGTAATGTTTAAAAACAAATTGCTTTGGTGAACTTGCCTCAACTGTTTGTTTCGACTTACTTATAGGTGGAACAGTTTCTGGGAGCTGGGTCCAAACAACAACAGCATATATCGTAAGAGTTACACTTTGCACGATAAATAAATATTCTGGGTGAGTATTATAAAAACTTGCACCGATTAAAGGGCCGACTACGGATCCGATTGCTCCCATCGTTTGTAGGAGAGCAAAAATCTCTGCTTGCTGCTCTTGTTTTGTTAAATCAGCAATTTGTGCACGCTGAGCTGGAATGTATAAGGAACGGCCAATACCATTAATGACATATAACAGTGCAAATATAAAAACGGATTGAGCGAAAACGAAACTACCGATTGCAACACCTTGTAGTAATAATCCGAGTAACATAATCTTTTTTCGGCCATATTTATCAGTAATTCCTCCAGCAATAAGTGTAAATAAAATGTCTGAAAGTGGCTGCAGTCCGAAAATTAGCATAGTTATTATTACATTGCCGTTTAACATTTTATTGACGTAAATAATCATAATGAGAGCTAACATAGATTCAGTCGTTCGGGTTAATAATTCACCGCACAGTCTAATGAAAATAGGTTTATTGTAACGAAGTAAGAGATAATTCAATATTAATTCCTCCTTTCTATATTGAAATGATAAGATGAAAGGAGAGTTGGAAAAAGGGTAGAAACAATAGGGAGTATTTTTCACCTTTTAGGGGGAGTATGATGTTTATTTTAGATCAATACATTGAACTATGGATTGCTTATGGAAAAGGGAAAAAAGAGGGAGAACGATTGGAAGTAACAGTGCAAAATATATCTAGAACACTATTTTGTACAGAGCGTAATAGTAAATTAATTATAAAAAAATTAGATGAGTTAAATTGGATTAAGTGGTTTCCAGGTCGCGGCAGAGGAAATCGTTCTAAGTTAATATTTCAAAAGCACCCGATGTCTTTAATTTTAGATAGAGGAAAAGAAATAACGAAAAAAGGGGATGTGAAAAGCGGAAGCATATTTGTGGAACGCTATAGCTCACATTTTCCATCGGTAAAGGGAGAATATCACTCCTGGGTGGATTCAATATTTGGTCATAAGGTTGAAATGACATCTGAAGGGAGAAGAGATGTACTCCGGTTGCAAGTACAAATGAATTTAGATATCACATTAGATCCTGTATACGCTACAATGCGTTCAGAATGCCATATGGTAAAACATATATTCGACACACTCTTGTATGTAGACGGTAATACAAACATTATAGAGCCAAGACTTGCATTTCACTGGGAATATAATGACGCTGAAAAAATATGGACGTTTTACTTACGAAAAGGAGTTCACTTTCATAATGGAAAACAACTTACTGCACATGATGTTATATACTCGTTGAATCGATTTATGAAGCTGGAAAATAATGCACACGCATGGATGTTACAACACGTTGAAAATATCCGTTCAGTGGATGACTACGTTTTCGAAATTCAATTACATACGGAAAATCGAATGTTTTTACATATGCTAAGTGCAGAACAGTGTTCTATCGTGAATGAAGATGAAGCAGGAGGGTTAATTGGAACAGGGCCTTTTCAATTATATAAAAGTAATGAAAATCTGTTCATTTTAGAAGGACATCCTTTATATTTTCGTGAAAGACCTTTTTTAGATCGTATTGAGTTGTGGAATGTAGAACAAGGTGTAAGTACATACGATGTTTTAGTAAAGGCGCAGTATAAAGATAAAGAAAAACATAATAAAGAATTGTCCCGGCTTGAGTCGAACGTGACATATATAACATGTAATCTTACGAAAGAAGGACCAATGCAAGATGCGTTATTTCGGAAAGCGTTATATCAAATCATTCATGGTTATACAATCGTTCAAGAACTCGGCGGAGAACGTGGAGAAGTGGCAAAGAAACTAATATTAGCAAATGAAAGCATAGTAGATATTGACGAAGATATCGAAAGTTTAATTAAAAGGAGTACTTATCATAGTGAAGTGCTACAACTCTACACATTTACAGGACGAGATCATGTTGAAGATGCACAATGGATACAAAAAGAGTGTGCGAAGTACGGGATTCGTGTAGAAAATAATTTTCTTGAGATAGAAGAGCTATTGGAAGTAAGTACGATACAAAAGGCCGATATGATGCATGATAGTGCCACAATAAGTGAACGAATAGAAGATAGTTTATTATATATGTTTCTTACAAAAAATAGTTTTATTCATGGACAAAGCAGCATGGACTTTCATGAAAAGTTGTCTCCTTATTTTAGACAAGAAGAATTAGAGAAAAGAGTTACACTGTTACGCGATATCGAGGATACTTTGTTACGTCAAATTCATATTATTCCTTTATATCGTAATAAACAAGAGGTAAGTACACATGAAAAAGTTCAAAATATAATGATTAATTCACAAGGTTGGATTGATTTTTATAATATTTGGTTTAAATCTTGATATATAAGGGCTTTTGCACATTTTCATAAGATGTGTAAGAGCCTTTTTGTATGTGAGAATAGGTTTGTTTTACACATTGTTACGCTACTTGTGATAAAAGTCTATTTACAGCGTAACAGTGTTATGTTACATTGTTATCAGGAAGGAGTGTTATACAGTTGAGTACAGATTTAATTTCAAAAAAAGATTTATTAGAACTAACTGGTATTTCATACGGACAGTTATATAGGTGGAAAAGAAAAAATTTAATTCCGGAAGATTGGTTTGTACGAAAATCAACGTTTACAGGTCAAGAGACATTTTTTCCGAAAGAAAAGATATTAGAGCGTATCGATAAAATCCAAACGATGAAAGAGGATTTATCACTTGATGAACTAGCGAACATGTTTTCACCGAGTGTGAGAGAAATTCTTTTAACAAAGGAAGAGATTTTACGCAAGGGGATTGCATCAGAACCAGTTTTACAATTTTTCATAGAACAAACGAATAAAACAGCAGAGTTTCAATTTGTAGACATTCTTTATGTGTACATGTTGGAAGAATTACTACAATCAGGAGAGATTAGTTTAGAAGAAGGAAAAATGGTCTTGCAAGTTTTACGTGAAAATTATGAAGCAATGAAACATAAAACTTGTGATTTAATCATTGTCCGAAAGTTAGGTATTTCTACATGTTTATTAGTTTCAAACGTGGACGATTTAATTTTTGAAAAAGGCACCAAAATCGTTTTACGCGAAGCGATTATGAAATATACCGAAGCATTAAAAACTAAATTGTTGTAGTGGAGGAGAAAGTATGCGTACAGATAATTTGATTATAAATGGTTACGGTTCATCGAATGGTGGCGAGTTTCATAAAGTGCAATTAAACGGAAAAGGAACTGTGAATGGAAATGTTGAATGTGAGCAATTTGAATGTAACGGTTACGGTGCAGTTACTGGCGATTTGAAAAGTAGCAGTGCACGAATTAGCGGATCTGGTAAAGTTGATGGCACAGTTCATGCTGAAACGATGCGAATTGATGGAAAAGCAACAATTACGCAAAATGTAAAAGCAAACAGTTTGAAAATTGCAGGAAAAGGTACGATAGGTGGAAATGTCACTGGTGAAGAATTTAAAGTCAATGGTCAAGCTACAATTGACGGTAATTGTGAAGTGGATACTTTTTCTTCAGAAGGACAATTTACAATCGGTGGTTTATTAAGCGCAGATGAAATTAATATAAATATTCACGGTACGTGTCAAGCGAAAGAAATTGGTGGTCAAACGATTAAAGTAAGACATAGATCAGGTACATTTAGTAGGCTATTTAAAACAGTATTTGGCTTGCAGTTAGAAGCTGAACTATTAGAAGGTGACAATATCGATATTGATTATGCTCACATAAGAACGGTAAGAGGAAACAATGTTACAGTAGGAGCAAACTGTGAGATTGAACTGATTGAATATACCGGTGTTCTTACTGTTGATAAAAATGCAAATGTAAAAGAAATTAAGCAAGTTTAACGGAAGGGAGAAATCAATATGGAACATCCACATAGTCTCACAGTAAATGGTTCTGGTAATTCAGCAGGCGGAGATTATAATAAAGTGAAGATTCGCGGTGAAGGAACAATTACGAATGATATGAGTTGCAATGAGTTTAAAACGTACGGAACGAGTGATGTACGCGGTAATGTGAAAGTGAAAAATTATGTCGTATATGGAGATAACGAAGTACAAGGAAATGTAGATGCGGAATATGTAAAAGTATATGGTAATACACAAATTCATGGTGATGCTCATATTGAAAAAACAAAAGTTAGAGGTATGATAGATATTGCAGGAAAGTTTTCAGGTGATTTCGTAGATGTAAAAGGTGCTTTAAATGTAAAAGGAGATATTGAAGTAGAAGATTTATCATTAACTGGTGGTCTTGAAAGTGATGGATTACTTAATGCTGAAAATATTCAAATCTCACTTCGTTATGAAGGCAGTAAGGTAAGAGAAATTGGTGGTAAAAAGATTACTGTTCGTAAAAAAGCGAGATTTATTCCTTTTACTAGTCATGCTGGAAACCTCCAAACTTCGATTGTTGAAGGAGATGATATCTATTTAGAACATACGATTGCTGAAGTTGTAAGAGGCAACAACGTCACAATTGGTCCTGGATGTGAAATTAGTGTTGTAGAATATCATACTAGTTTTAATCAAAAAGGTAATGCAGTCGTAAAAGAACATAAACAAATATAAGTAGTATGAGGGAGAGCAAGAGATATGGTTGAGAAGAATAATAAGCTCGGCTTTGTTGTGGCGGGCTTATTGCTAGGTATTTTAATGGCATCGATGGATAATACCATTGTCGTAACGGCGATGGGAACAATCGTTGGTGACTTAGGAGGCCTCGAAAACTTTGTATGGGTCGTTTCTGCCTATATGGTCGCAGAAATGGCAGGCATGCCGATTTTCGGTAAGCTATCAGATATGTATGGTAGAAAGAGATTCTTTATTTTCGGTTTAATTGTCTTTATGATTGGTTCGGCACTTTGTGGTACTGCTGAAAATATTACACAGTTAGGTATTTATCGTGCCATTCAAGGTATTGGCGGCGGGGCATTAGTGCCAATCGCGTTTACTATCGTTTTTGATATTTTCCCACCTGAAAAACGCGGGAAAATGGGTGGTTTATTCGGAGCGGTATTTGGATTATCTAGTATTTTCGGGCCATTACTTGGCGCATATATTACCGACTACATTAGCTGGCACTGGGTATTTTATATTAACTTACCACTTGGCATTTTAGCACTTATTTTTATTACATTCTTTTATAAAGAATCACGCGTTCATAGGAAGCAAAAGATTGATTGGTTTGGTGCAATTACTTTAGTTGGTGCAGTAGTTTCTTTAATGTTTGCGCTTGAACTAGGCGGACAAAAATATGATTGGGATTCTAGCTTTATTTTAAGCTTATTTGGTGGATTCGCTATTTTAATCATCGCATTCATTTTTATTGAACGAAAAGTAGAAGAACCAATTATTTCATTTGAGATGTTTAAGCAGCGCTTATTCGGAATGAGTACAATTATTGCTTTATGTTACGGTGCTGCATTTATGTCAGCAACTGTGTACATTCCGTTATTTATTCAAGGTGTATACGGTGGTACCGCAACAAACTCAGGATTATTACTTTTACCGATGATGTTAGGATCAGTCGTAACAGCGCAGTTAGGCGGATTTTTAACAACTAAACTTAGCTACCGAAACATTATGATTATTTCTGCGGTTATTATGCTAATTGGACTATTCTTATTAAGCACGTTAACACCAGAAACAAGTCGTGTATTATTAACAGTTTATATGATTATTATCGGATTTGGAGTCGGTTTCTCATTCTCTGTACTAAGTATGGCAGCTATTCACAACTTCGGTATGGAACAGCGCGGGTCTGCGACTTCAACGAGTAACTTCATTCGTTCGTTAGGAATGACACTAGGCATTACAATCTTCGGAATGATCCAAAGAACAGGTTTCCAAGATCAATTAGAAGAAGCATTTAAAGGGATGAGCGGGGGAATGAATACAAACGCTTTAGGGGATTCAAGAGCTATTCTATCAGAATCGGCAAGATCTCAAATCCCTCCGCAAATATTAGATAAGATTATTGACGCTCTTTCTAGTTCAATTGTTCAAACATTCATGTGGGCATTGGTACCAGCTGGATTAGCATTCATATTTATTTTCTTTATGGGAAATGAGCGCATGGTAATTAAGAAACAACAAACGAATAAAAAGAGTGAAACATCAAAAGCGTAATGAAAAAGCTCCTTTCTAATTGGAAAGGAGCTTTTTCGTATGTACGGATTTAGATTAGCCTTCGATAATTTCGTATTCTTCGTCTGCTAATAGTAAAATTTGTGTTTTCTTACCTTTGTTTTGAACTTCGATTACATCGTAAGCACCTAAGTCTCTTACTTTGCTTTGAGAAGCGTTAACCATAACTTCAATAGAATCAATTAAGATATCTTCTTCAATGTATGATTCAGGCAATGCCATATCTTCAGTATCTAATACACATGCGTATAGATTTTGTAAGTTTTCAGCAGTTGGGTTTTGTTCCTCAACATCAATGATGTTTTTTACTGCTTCCATATTTTCCTCTTTTGCTTGGTATACTTTAATTTTAGCCATTGTTTTAATCTCCTTTATAACGTAATCGTAGAGGCTACACCTTATTATAACGTTTTTTTCATGAAAGATGAAATTGTTATATGTATTTATAGTAAAAATTATGTGTCCTTACTCAAAAATGGTGTGATTTCCATATAAATGTACGATTAGGTAACGATATTGCTACGTTAACGTTATATTGTCCAAGCTTTTCTTATTTTCTTCTCATATATATGTAGTAGCAATTCTATATAGAGAAGGGATGGAGTGTAAGTGGGGTGTGAACCGAAACGTGATTGTGGGTGTTGCCAAAATAGTATATGTGAGTTTTTACAGAGTCTAGAACCGTATACAAAAGTTGAAAGTATCATAATAGAAGGAAACGAAATTGCTGTATCTTATTTTCTTTCATTTAATAAGAAAACAGGTATCGTATCATTCGTACAAGAAGACAATGAGGTTATATTTGTCGATTGTTCAAAGATTGATGCAATTCGAATAGGGAAAGTATGTAGTTGCAAAACAAAAGTTAAATATATTGAAGAGGACTTTAGCTTGCTAGGAAATGTTTGCCCGCATTGTTTAACAGAGGGGAGTACAATCTTTTTCGATTTTAACAATCCTGAATTAAATGTGTCTTTCCAAGCAACAACAATTAATCCACCTAGATGTACTGAATTTACAGATGATCTCGGGAATGTAGTAAAGCAAATTACTATAGTAGGTGAGGCGAAAGTTTCTAGAGAGTTTGTTCAAGTACCTGAACTGGTAGGTTTTCGATTACTTTTATCACATCCAGCTGGAGACCCTTTAAACTACGGATTATTATTTATTAATTTTCCTGATACGATTTTTATTTTTATATTGGCATCAAGCGGATACCTTTCCATTTCGAACTGTTTAAAAATAGAGGGCGGAACTGGTGATGCCGAAATAGAAGAGGTGAAAAAAATGATAGAGGATGACGTTAACACGTACAAATCAGTTGTTAAATTGACTAAAGTATATAAGAACGGTGAGACGGAATCTTTTATTTATAAAAATGAGTTATAACACATGTATTTAAATGCACCCTCAAACTATTGTTGAGGGTTGTTACATAATTAATTATGTTGGTCCTTCAAACCGTTTGTTAACGGGTAAGAAATATATTTATTGTTGACTTATTTTATATGTTGATCATTTCATAGTTAGTAGATGTTATAATCATTTTATGTTTACTGATATTTTATAAATATTCGAAGTTTTAATTTAATAGTCAATTGCTTTTATGATGAACAGGTGGGTATGTATATGAATACGAATTATGGAGCGCTCATGAAAATGTTAAGAGTAGTTGATTCTAAAGAAGGCGGGAATGTAAATGATATATGAAGCGAATATACATACAAGAAAAAAACTAGTTTCTATGTTTGAGGATTTCAATAACGTTGTTTTACTTTCTTATTTACAAGGGCATATGGGTACTGCTTGGGTAAATGATCTTGAAAATCCAAAAGTAGCACAAGTTACGGTAGGGATTTTTACATTTTACGCTGGAGACCCAAATACGAAAGAAACAGAAGAGTTATTACGTAATATTCCAGAAAGAATTTTAGTTATCGTAAATAGTGAAGAGTGGAAACAACGCTTAGAAACATTCCATGAAAGAAAAATAGATAAGTTTTTACGTTATAAATTCAAACGAAATCCAGAAGTTTTTAATCGTTCAAAATTAAAATCTTTTATATCAGCACTTCCAAAAGAATATGAGTTAAGAAGAATAGACGAGCATATCGCAAATAGCCCTACATTACATAAGATATCTGAAGATTTCACAAGTCAATTTCATTCGGTAGAAGATTATATAAACCGTGGTATAGGTTATAGCATTTTATATAACGGAGAAGTTGTATGCGGTGCATCCTCGTATAGTATTTATAATGATGGGATTGAAATTGAAGTTGCAACTGATCACAATCATAGAAGAGAGGGCTTGGCAACTGTAGTAAGTGCAGCTCTTATATTGGATTGCTTAGAAAATGGAAAGTATCCAAACTGGGACGCAGCGAATACTACATCTGCTAAACTAGCAGAAAAGTTAGGATATGAATTTGATAAGGCATATGATACTTATTTTGTGGATAATAGATGAGTGAAGGGTTACATACTAAAAAATAAATGCGCCCTAGTACGTAAGTCTAGGGCGCATTTATTAGTTGGTAAATATCTTCATAACAATCATATCATATTTTATCTTTTGAATGTTTGGAATTAAAGATATTTATGTGACTTTTTGAAAAAATAAAAGAGCAGCTAGCAAAAGCCAACTGCTCCTCTCCAAGGGGGAATGGAGAAATACAATCATATTATCTATAGTATTGACGGAACATAGAGTTTTAATCAAAGCCCGATTGGTGAGAGATTTGATTAAAACTCCCACTGATTAAAGTTTCACTTTATTACATTTACAATTTAAATAGTAGAACGTGTTTATCGTAGTTCTCCAAACACCAATTATATTTTTTTAGAATAATTGGATGGACTGCTTCTGTCGTAGTATCGACTTCAGTATATCCATATTTCTTATAAAAGTTTTCTAATTCCTCAAAAGGAAGACAATATACATTTTGTATTTGTGATTTTTTCGCAGTTTCTACTAAAAATGAAACAAGCTCACCAGCTAATTGAAGCCCTCTAAATTGAGGCAGAATAAAAATCCCGCCCATTTCTAAAGTATCTTCATCTATTTGGACTAATCGGCCAACACCTGCATACTCGTTGTTATATGTAATAATTGCAACTTTATCTCTCTTTAAATCACTTCGTACAAATCCTATTGAGTCATATTGACTATTAATCCATTTTAAATCGTTAGATGTGGCCAATTGAATACTCATATATATCCTCCTTCGGAATACTAGCGCTCTCTTCATTATATAGAACATAACATACTATATCAAAGGAACCTTGAGGTAGCCCATTTGTTTAAGTTATTAGTTAAAAGTGTGGGGTTGCTGGCATTGAAATGATGGCTTCATCAAACATAGGATAATAATCTTGTGAATTTAGTGTTACATAGTCAAAATAAAAATTAATTCATGTGTTCGGTAATGCACGATGGTTTAAGTGTAGAGAAGATCATAGGGGTATTTTAATTAGTAGCTACTATATTCATTGAAGTTATTAAGGAAATGTCGTAATCCCTAGCCTTAGTGATACAAATCATATTAGGGTTTAGTAAAAAAACTCTTCCTGAAAAAGAGGGGGATTAAAGATAAGAGCACTTCGAAAAGTGCCCTTCAGTAAACGACTACTTATTCTAAAAAGAAAGGATGCAATATATTATATGAAGTTTAGTGTATTTAAGTATGGGGCTTTTATATAAAAGTTTTATTTTGTTCCGAATAAAAAGGCGGTTGTTTCCGCAACCACCTTTCAGTAAAACAAAGCACTTTTTATGAAATAAATTATGGATGGTCCCTAAAAAAGGTATAGGATATACCCACATTTTTATAACTAAAGTGACGAACTCAGGTTATAAGGAAGGAACAATTATATTGTATGAAATCTATTCTAGAGTAGTCACAAAGAAAGTTGTCTTCTTATTAGAAGGCAGCTTTTTTTATTAGAAAAAGAAGTAGAAGATTAAGTTACTTGTCCAAACAAATTTTTAAAAAATACATAAAATGCTATTAGTTAGTCAATATTTTAATATTGCTAATTTTTAAGACTAAAAGGGGTGATTTTATGTGTGAATGTGAAGTTTGTAGACGAAAGAAAAATCGGGATCCATTAAACCGGGAGTTTGAGCCGAAAAAACGAGTTCCTGAGCCAAAAAAAGAGGATTGTGAGCCAAAAAAAGAGGATTGTGAGCCAAAAAAAGAGGATTGTGAGCTAAAAAAAGAGGATTGCGATCCGAAAAAAGAAGATTGCGAATCATTAAATGATTATTCGTTTAGTAAAAATGCAAATTTTTTAGAGGAAGCTATACAAACAGATGAAATCGATCAAATTTCTGAGGAATATATTGAAATAGTTGATTCAGCAGATGTACAAGTTACTACTACAGATACAAAAGCTGCGCTATCTATCCAAGCGGCATTACAAGCAGCTATCGTAGTTGTAGTAAGTATTTCTATAGCAGATAGTGAAAAGGCAGATAAAATAACACAAGAATTATTTCAAAAATCAGCTATTAAACAAATTAATAGACAAAAAACATTTATTAAAAATTCTAGAAACGTAACCGTAACAACTACTGATACAGATATTGCAGTGAATATTCAAATTCTCCTTCAAATTTTATTAGCTTTATTAGTTAAACTAAACATTTTATAAAGTGTCTATCCTATTGATATTTAGCTATAAGTTTTCAATCTAAGTAAATGTTTTTGTTGTAATACGTGGTACAAGCTTGGACTTTTTATTATGACTGAATTAATATTCAAGATTAATGGTAAAGCAAGTGTGGAAAACTACAAATAAAGATAAAATACATGATTTAACAGTAATGAAACTTATATTTATGTGAAGTGAAGGAAAGCTGTCTTCTTATTAGAAGTCAGCTTTTGATTTTATTAGCAAAAAAGTGAAAATAGAAGATTAAGTTACTTGTCCAAGCAATTTTTATTTCATTACATATAATGCTCGTAGATATTTAAAATTTTTATAGAAAATTGATTGGAGTGACTATTGTAAATGGATGATTTAAACAAATTTTCTTCCTTTAAGTTTGATAAGGATCAAAAGAATATAATTATAGACCTTTTACTCTCAGATATTTTTAATAGGCATGGGATAAATGAAGAAAAATTAAAAAATTTATCACCAGAAAAAAAGCAGCAAATTAAAAGTATTGTTTCTGAAATACAATCACAAGTTAATAATTATTTAGATTGAAAGGGGGTGAACGCATGGACAAAACATGTCATTCAGATGAAAATAAAAAGTGGAGTGCATTAGATTCCTCGAATCCTCATCCATCTTTTAAAAATGCTAGCGTTTCAGAAGCAGCTGCGCAAGAAAGTAAAACGTATCAAATTTCTGAAGAATCTATTACAATTGTAGATTCAGCAGATGTAGAAGTTACTACTACAGATACAAAAGCTGCTTTATCTATTCAAGCAGCATTACAAGCAGCTATCGTGGTTATAATAAGTATTTCTATAGCAGATAGTGAAAAAGCTGACCGTGTAGCACAAGAATTGTTTCAAAAATCATCTATTAAACAAATTAATAAACAAGAAACTGTTATTAGAAATTCTAGAAATGTTACAGTTACGACTACGGATACAGACATAGCAGTAAATGTTCAAATTCTTCTCCAAATTTTATTAGCTTTACTAGTAAAATTAAATATTTTATAAAATGTTTAACTTGTTTTTATCTAGTGATTCTTACAGGTGAATATTCACTGTTTTAATTATAGTACAGGCTATAAATATTTATCATAACTGGACTAATATTCAACATCACCAAAGTATGAATGTAAACAAACAATTTGATGGAAAATAAAGTTTGGTTATTTTATGAAAATGTAAAAGCCATTTCCTTTATTGGATTTGGCTTTTCAATTTTAAACAGTATGAATTTGAAAAGATTATATTAAGATAAAGAATTAAAATATAATGATACAAAATACTTATAAAATTATTCGTGTTTTAGAAAAATAATAAGAAAAAGGTGTTTAAAATAGAATCATTTTCATTAACAGTTCAAGTTTTGAAGAATAGTGCATACAATATAAAGTGTTTTCCTTTCTTCATTTAAGTTTTACGTATATAATTTAAAAGTACTATTTTTATTTTATTATTTTATATTTATAACAGAATAGAGGTTTAAAAATGGGTGTTAAAATCATTACGGATAGTGCGGCGGATTTACCAGTAGAATTGCTGCAAGCATATGATATTGATTTAATTCCACTCCGTGTATATGATGAAGCAGAAACAGAGTATTTAGATGGAGTAACATTAGAGTCAGTTACATTATTGCAAAAAATGAGAGAAGGCGCTGTTTATAGAACGTCATTGCCTTCACTTGAAACGTTCCAAGAAAAATTTGTTTCTTATGCAAAAGAAGGTAATCCTTGTATATATTTAGCTTTTTCATCTGAACTGTCTGGTACATATCAATCATCAGTTGTCATTAAAGAGGAAGTAAAAGAAACATATGCTAACTTAGATTTAGAAATTATTGATACGAAATGTGCTTCGCTTGGTCAAGGTCTTGTCGTTTTAGAAGCTGCTAAAATGGCAAAAGACGGCGCATCAAAAGAAGATATTTTAAAGCGTGTTGATTTTCTAATGAGCCATATGGAACATATCTTCACTGTAGCTGACTTACAGTACTTAGTGAGAGGTGGACGTTTAAGTAAAGTCGCAGGATTTATCGGTGGTTTACTAAACATTAAACCGATCTTAAACGTGGAAGAAGGAAAACTTGTACCACTTGAAAAGGTACGAGGGAAAAAGAAAGTATTAAGCCGTATTGTTGATATTATGGAAGAACGTGGTAAAGACCTTAAAGGTCAAACAATCGGTATGACTCACGGTGACGATTTAGAAACAGCGGAAGCATTAAAATCATTAATTACGGAAAGATTTGGCTGTGAAGTATTTATCGTAAATACAATTGGTGCAGCAATCGGTGCACATACAGGACCTGGCGTTATAACGTTATTTTTCTTAAATGAAGTAGAGTAAAGGATTGATCTTTTGATCAATCCTTTTTTATTTTTTAATCTGTGATAATCGGTCGATATGGTATTGATGAAGATAAAATCTTTGAAGTTTTCCTATATCAAATGCAATCTTGTAGAGGGATTATTTTTTATATGTGTAATGATACTTAATGGTAGAAGAAAAGAGTATAAATAAGAATATATTTATAGGAATTTAAATATTTGAAGATATCAAAATTTTTCCATTTCATATATAATTGTGTGTGGAGAAATATCTGTAACTATTTGTAAAAATAGGAGGTGGCTATAAAAATGCAAGAAAGTGCTAGATGGGATTTAAATCGCTTGTATTTGAATGAGGATATTCTATTTCCGATTTTGGAGTTGAAAGAGCAATATTTTGTAACAAAAGATGTAGAGATTCTTTCAAAGCTTATACAAGTTATTGAAAAAGCAGAATACTATTTGTACTGTCGATCGGTTGAAGAAAGTGTTCCATCTGACCTTACTAAATTGACCGTGAAAGTGAAGGAACTAAAAAGTGAATTACAGCAAGTAATAAAACATAATGAAGTGGAAACTTCAGATAATACTAAGTTAATAAAAGATGAACTTAATGCGTGGGAAAATATGTACATACAATTACGGGATAGGATAGAAATAGAGCACAATAATAAACTATTATCCTTTGGACAAGCAAATACTATTGCAATGAATAGTGATAATGAAAAGGAAAGATTAGAAGTATTCGATTCATTAACATGTGCTTTACATAAGGAAAAAGAAATCTTTGCTACTGTATTAAATCAAGTAGGGAGATTGCGTAATGCAAAGAGTGATGAAATAGAAGATAGAGAGATTTTAACACAATCTTTTCATGCGAATGGCATTTCAGAAACTGTATTATTCCAAATGTGGAATGCGACAGAAGAAAACCTTGATAAATTAGTAAGTGCTTTAAACGTGTATAAGAAAGGGAAAGCTTCGATTACATGGCATGAACTTATGACAGTAAAGGAAAGTAATGAGGTCATGATTCCTTTTTCAGTAGCAATACAAAACGTTTATGATGCATGGAAGAATATTGATGAAGAATTAGCAGAATTTGCACGTAATGCGATAGAAAGTGGTTGGGTAGATGCTGAACCGAGAGAGAATAAACCACCAGGCGGGTTTTGTGCTCCATTTTTCAGTGAGAAAGAATCGCGAATTTCCATTCGTTATGATGGGAGTATAAATAGTGTAAGAGTGCTCGCTCATGAATTAGGACATGCTTGGCATTTTTATAATATGAGTTTTGAACAATCTACATCTTTTTTAGATGATTATTTGCCAATGAGTACGGCTGAATCAGCATCTATTTTCTTTGAAACGGTACTCTTAAATTATCTAATTGAAACAACGGATAGTAAAGATACGAAAAAGTCATTACTTAGCTGGAAAATAAGAAATAGTTTTAATTATGTAATGGCAATACGAGCATCGTATCAGTTTGAAAAAACATTTTATGAAAAATGTAAAGAGGGTCCTTTAAGTGCTGATGAAATTGAGAAATTATCTATAATTGCACAAAAAGAAGCTTATGGAAATGCTTTAAGTGAATACCAGCCGTTTGTATGGATGAAATATATTCAATTTTATATAGCAGATGTTCCTTTTACAATTATCCATACACGTTTGGATATTTAGTAAGTTTTAGCTTATTAGAAATAGCTCAAGAAGGTAAAAGTACTTTTCATTCGAAATATAAAGAGTTCTTACGAGAAACAGGAAAGGCTTCAGTAGAGGAGCTTATGAAAAACATTTTGAAATAGATATAAGAAATTATGAATTTTGGAATAAAGCTTTTATTCAAATTTCTAAAGACATTGATGAATATTTGCAGCTTATATAAGGGGAGAGTACAGTGGATCAGCAATTTATAAAAGGTATACCTTTTTCAACTTTAGAATATGCAAAAGCTATAAGTTTATTAAAAGGTTGGTTATATGAACAACAAGAGAAACCAAGGTTTGTAGTAACTGCAAATCCTGAAATTGTTATGTCTGCAAAGGAAAATACGGAAAAATCAAAGGAGTTTAAAAAGATGTTACTATCTGCGGATTTAATAACAGCGGATGGGATTGGTGTCATAATTGGCTCGAAAATATTAAAAGGAACTTTGAAAGAACGTGTTACTGGGGCGGATTTAACTCACGATTTAATAAAATATTGTAACGACAATGAATATCGTGTCTTTCTTTTTGGAGCTGCGCCAGAAAGTAATAAAAAGGCATTAGAAAAATTAAATGAGCAGTTCCCAGGAGCACAATTTAAAGGACAGCATGGATTTGTAAATGGTGAAGAAATAGAAGAAATAAAAATGAAAATTAAGCAATTCAAACCGCATTTATTACTTGTAGGACTAGGTTCACCAAAACAAGAAGAGTTCATTTATGAAAACATACAAACATTAAACGTTCCGCTATCTATTGGTATCGGAGGAATGATTGATATAATATCTGGTACTGTAAAAAGAGCACCGAAAATAATGAGGGATACTGGAACTGAATGGCTGTATAGGTTACTCTCACAGCCGAAAAGATTAAAGAGACAACTTGTACTTCCGAAATTTTTATTGTCGGTTATGTCAGAGAGGATTAAAGGGATTAATTAATAAAGGGGACTACATACATGAACAGAACCGGCATTATCGGAGCAATGCAAATTGAAATAGATTTACTTTTAGAAAAGCTAGTAATACAAGAAGAACAGACAATAGCGGGAATGCCATTTTATATTGGAGAATTCATGGGAACAGAAGTAATTATTGCACGTTCTGGTGTAGGGAAAGTAAATGCAGCTGCATGTGCGCAAACATTAATTCATAAATTTAATGTAGACTCTATCATCAATACGGGCGTTGCTGGTGGATTACATCCAGATGTAAAAGTTGGTGATGTAGTTATTTCAACGAATGTTACCCATCATGATGTAAGTAAAAATCAAATGAAAAAATTATTCCCGTTTCAAGAGGAGTTTATTGCAAGTAAGGAATTGATAGAGTTAGCACGTAAAGCATGTAACAGTAATAGTTCAAATATTCAAGCTCACCAAGGAAGAATTGTAAGTGGTGAATGTTTTGTTGAAGATTCAAAGTTAAAGGCAAAATTAATAGACGAATACGCACCTCATTGTACAGAAATGGAAGGTGCAGCAATTGGACATGTTGCCTACATAAATGATATACCGTTTCTTGTTATACGATGTATTTCTGACAGTGCAGATGATGAAGCTCAAGTTTCTTATGATAATTTCGCGAAAACTGCTGCAAATTATTGCTCAGAAATTATTATTGAGATTCTTAAAAATATATCTGGTAAAACTATAGTCCAAAAGGAGAGATAAGAATGTTACAAGCATTAATTTTTGATATGGATGGAACATTATTTCAAACAGATAAAATTTTAGAATTATCGTTAGATGATACTTTTGATCACTTAAGATCACTTCAATTATGGGATACGGTAACACCGATTGAAAAATACCGTGAAATTATGGGTGTGCCGCTACCGAAAGTTTGGGAAGCTTTATTACCGGAACATTCTATTGAAATAAGAGAACAAACAGATGCATATTTTTTAGATAGACTAATTGAAAACATAAAAAGCGGAAAAGGCGCTTTATATCCAAATGTAAAAGAAATATTTACATATATAAAAGAAAATAATTGTTCCATTTACATTGCTAGTAATGGTTTGAAAGAATATTTACGAGCAATCGTAACTTATTATGCTTTAGACAAGTGGGTGACTGAAACGTTTAGTATCGAACAAATACAATCGCTAAATAAAGGTGACTTAGTTAAAAGTATTATGAACAAATATGATATAAAAGAGGCAGCCGTAGTTGGTGACCGGCTATCTGATATAAATGCAGCGAAAGACAACGGTTTACTGGCAATTGGATGCAATTTTGATTTTGCGCAAGAAGATGAACTTGCTCAGGCTGATATAGTAATAGATGATTTAATAGATTTAAAGCGGATACTGCCTGCTGTACAGAGATAAATAAAGTGTGTGCATTTTTTTCGAGTCCTATATGTCTTATTTTATGGAGGGGAATATGCTTAAAAATATTTTTAAAATTAGTAATATTCCTGCGGTTTTGTGGGGAGATAAGAGTGAAAAAATTTTTATTGCAGTACATGGAAATATGTCAAATAAGGAAGATGCAGTTATTCAAATAGTAGCTGAAGAAGCCGATCGAAAAGGTTATCAAGTATTAAGCTTTGATTTACCTGAGCATGGAGAAAGAAAGAATGATAACACTCCTTGTAAAGTACAGTTTTGTGTTAATGAATTATCTATAATTATGAACTACGCAAAAGAACATTGGAAAGAAATAAACGTGTTTGCATGTAGTATGGGAGCATATTTTAGCCTTTTAGCTTTTCAAAATGATGTGATAGAAAAGGCATTATTTTTATCACCAGTAGTTAATATGGAACGAATTATAGAAAATATGATGAAATGGTTTAATGTAACACCGGAGCTTTTACAAAAAGAAATGACTATAGAGACACCTATTGGTCAAAAGTTATATTGGGATTATTTATGCTATGTAAAAGAGCATCCTATTAGTACATGGAATACAGATACATATATTATGTACGGAGCTAAGGATGAACTGTGCGAATTTGAAACTATTAACTATTTTACAAAAAAACATCGTTGTGAATTAGAAGTTATGGAGACGGGTGAACATTACCTTCATACTGAAGAACAGTTAAAAATATTTGAACAGTGGTTACACAAACATATCGATTAACAAATTATAATTTAACTTATACTTGCTAGAGAAGAATGGTGAATTTATAAACTGATATTATATTTGAGAGACATTATAAATGTATATGTATTCATTTAAGTAAACAGGTGCTTTAGTTCAATAAGAATTACACAACTTTAAAGAGCCTTACCACATACTAGATTGTAGCAAGGCTCTTATATTTTCATAATAAAATTAATTAACTGTATTATCGATTTACATATGAAGTGAATTATATGCATACTATGAATTAAATAGTAACAACCATAAAAATGCTCAGAATAAATGATTCTCGAGCATTTTTATGTATTTTCGTACTTAGGGAATGGACTTGAAAGATATACATATTCAACAAATAGAAAATTTAATGGAATATGAATTCAGTCATCTCGTTCAAGACAGTGAAGAAGAAGGGTTTAATTTCCTTATAAGACTAATAAATGGATATAAAAACAAAGTAAATGTATTCAATAAAACTGGAGAATGTTTATATGGTATTTTTCAAGGTGATATGTTAATTGGAGTTGGAGGTTTAAATGAGGATCCGTACACAAAAGACAATAAGATTGGGCGGTTAAGGAGATTTTATATTTCAAGGGATTATCGGCGTTTAGGGTTAGGGAACTTATTATTAAACCAACTATTATGTCATGCGGAAAAGTATTTTGAAGTGATTGTTTTACATACTGACACGAAGCAAGGGGATGTGTTTTATACTGCGAATGGATTTGTAAAAGGGGGATTATATAAGGGATCGAGTCACTACAAACTATTATAGAGATTGCTATCCAAATAATAGCTACGAACAGGTTTTTTGTTGGTAAATCGATATATCTTAAAAATCGCTGATATATGAAGTTGCGATCCTTATATTAAAAACCAACTTTTATAATTTCATTTACTAAATTGTTATTATAAAAAAGAGCACCTTAGCTTTTAAAATTTAGCTTATAAGGTGACTCCTTTTCAGTCAATTACGTTTTAACCTGCATTTGTTTCAATAATAATCCTGGTTTACCTTTTACATAATAAAAATGCGGATTATTTTCATCATCATAAAGCATAATATAAGGCTTTTCATTTAGTGGGAGCAGTATAAGTACTTCGTCTATTGTAGTGTGTAACCATTGATTAGTAATAGAAACCGGCTTAGATAATGGGATTTTTATCATATAGCCATCTTTTGGAACGACATTTAAGTTTTTAAATGGACCAGTAATTGCTTTAGCGTATTGAACTGCTTCTTTTTGGATTACTGGATCTAAAGATTGTTTTTGAATGACCATTTCTTTTTGACAATCAAATACTTCAATTTGTTGATTTGTATTTGCAAACACATTTGTTGATAATAGAAATAAAAGAAGAGAAATGACCCCGATTTTTTTTATCATAATACAACACCTCAACATTACTATCCCCTCAAAAGCTTTAAATATTTTTCTGTCACATTCATGTAACAAAGATGTTGTATGATACAATTGGTTTTTGTTTAAAAGCAATGGAGGAAAAAATATGAAAGTATTAATTGCAGATGACGAACAAGATATGTTAAGGATTTTAAAAGCTTATTTTGAAAAAGAAGGCTTTGAAGTATTATTAGCGAAAGACGGAGAGGAAGCACTTCAAATATTTTATGATGAAAAAATTGATTTAGCTATTTTGGATTGGATGATGCCAAAACATAGTGGTATTACTGTCTGTCAGGAAATAAAAAAGAATTCAAGCGTGAAAGTATTAATGCTTACGGCGAAAAGTGAAAGCGAAGATGAATTAGCAGCGCTTCAAAGTGGGGCAGATGAGTACGTGAAAAAACCATTTCATCCAGGAGTACTAATTACGCGAGCGAAAAAACTTATTCAGCACGATGATATTATTCAAGTACAAGATGTAAAGATAAATTTCGCCAAAAATAAAGTATATAAAAATGATATAGAGTTAGAAATTACAAAAACAGAGCTCGAATTAATAAAATGCTTTTTAAATCATAAAGGAACGATTTTAACTCGTAAAAAATTGTTAGACATTGTATGGGGATTTGACTATTTTGGAGAAGAGAGAACGGTTGATACACATGTAAGAAGGCTGCGTAAAAAAATTGGAGAAGATATTATTAAGACGCATCGTGGGCTGGGTTATAGTTTGGAGGAACAAAGTGAATAAACTTGGGAAAAAGCTATTTCTCAGCATTTCTTTAACCGTTATTCTTATATTTACAATTTCTTTATTATTAATTAACTTTCTCCTGCCGAAATATAATATTTATAAAACACGTGAAAACTTAAATGAATTTACAACTCAAATACAAAATGCGCCAGTCAATGATTTAGAAGATGTTATTCATACAATTGAAAGTGAAAATAATGTTACAATTGCGTATACGCCAATTAATCAGTCAGAAGATGCTATGAACGACGCGTTACGCATGCAACTTACGAAAAAGAAAGTAACGTTAAATAAGCTTTGGATTACGAAAGACGAAGTTATGAAAGTGAAGACGGAAGGGCAATCGAATAAACTGTACGATCAAGGAAAGGTAAAAGCGAGTTTTTTTGCTAAATATATTGCGAAAGATGATACGATAATTTTAATTGGGACTTCCATTGCGAATTCAAATGAAATTATAAATACGTTAAATACATTTTACTTATATATCCTATGTTTCTCGCTCCTTCTTATTATTTTACTTGTGTGGATACTTTCAAAAATAATAACGACACCACTGAAAGAGTTAAGTGATGTGGCTCAGGATATTTCACATTTGCAGTTTAAAAGAACGAAAGTGAAAACGAATGATGAAATAGGAGAGTTGGCCAATAGTATTAATATCATGAGTGAAAAACTACATGAAGCACATCAAGACTTAACTGATCGTAATGAACATTTAAAACGATTTATGGGTGATGTAACGCATGAATTAAAGACACCGATCGCATTAGTAAAAGCATACTCTATGGGGATTAAAGATGGATTAGATGATGGGACTTATGTAGATACAATTATTAAACAAACAGATCAAATATCAAACTTAATTGAAGAACTATTACGATTTTCTAAACTAGAAAGAGATATTTTACAAAAAGAAGAATTCCCCATTGAACCACTGGTTCAGAGTATATTAGATAAGCATCAGATTGAACTGGATTCGAAAGAAATTAACTTGCAAGTAAATTGTAATGCGGGCAATACAATCGTTTATGCAGATTTAAATAAAATGAGAATGGTGTTTCAAAATTTAATTTCTAATGCGATAAAATATACAGCAAATCAAAACATAATAATTACATTAGAAGATAGAAATAAAAGTATATATTTCCAAATAAAAAATGGCATTCCTACGGATAAAATTAAGGATATCGAGAAAATCTGGGAGCCTTTTTACGTACTAGAATCTTCTCGTAGTAAAGAAAAATCAGGTACAGGATTAGGACTAGCGATAGTGAAAAGTATTTTAGAAAGGCATGGTTTTGAATATGGAGTTTGCTCTATAGATGGAGAAATTCAATTTTATATAAATGTGAAAAAGGACTAATGAAAATATTAGTCCTTTTTGCAGCTTTAGAGATTAGCGATATAGGATGAATCACCATAATTTTCGAAATTGATGTATTAAATGGAGAATTAGCAAATGTTCTACTTTCATTAAATTCACGTGAAGTTCACAGGAAAACGTTATATTTACATAGTTATATTTGAATTTAATGAAGTGAGGTATTCAGATTTGAAAAGAAAGAAATTAGTAATTGGTAGCATTTTAATGGGTATGACGTTATCTTTATCTGCATGTGGTTCATCAGATAATATTGTAACGACAAAATCAGGAAGCATTTCAGAAAGTGATTTTAACAAAAATTAAAAGAAAACTACGGTAAACAGAATTTATCTGAAATGGTAGTAGAAAGTATTACATGATAAATATAAAGTTACGGATGAAGAGGTAACGAAACAACTAAAAGAATTAAAAGACAAGATGGGCGATAATTTTAATACATATATGGAATCCAATGGTGTGAAAAATGAAGCTCAGTTGAAAGAGAAATTAAAGCTTACTTTTGCTTTTGAAAAAGCTATTAAAGCAACCGTAACGGAAAAAGATATTAAAGATCATTATAAGCCAAAGCTTCAAGTTAGCCATATTTTAGTAAAAGATGAAAAGACAGCAAAAGAAATTAAAGAAAAATTAAATAGTGGCGAAGATTTCGCGGCATTGGCTAAACAATATTCAGAGGATCCAGGTTCTAAAGAAAAAGGTGGGGAACTATCTGAATTTGGACCTGGTATGATGGTGAAAGAATTTGAGGATGCTGCGTATAAGTTAGAAGTTGGTCAATTGAGTGAACCTGTTAAATCTTCTTTCGGATATCATATTATTAAGCTAACGGATAAAAAAGAGCTTAAACCGTATGAGGAAGAGAAAGAGAATATTCGTAAAGAATTAGAACAGCAACGTATACAAGATCCTCAATTCCATCAACAAGTTACTAGAGATCTGCTTAAAAATGCAGATATAAAGGTATCTGATAAAGACTTGAAAGATACCTTTAAAGAGTTAGAAAAATAATAAATGGAATGTAAGGCAATCGATAGAAATATTGGTTGTCTTTTTCTCTATTTATCCCGCTATTTGCCGGGCAGTAAGACCCCACCTCAAAATTCAGCGAAAGCAAAGAAGTGGCCCTGCTGATCGTAAACGTCCAATTGGTGAGGGTTGATTAAAGTTTCACTTTATAAAGAAGGTGGGAGTGGGAAAATAATTTCACACCTCCATTAAATTTTACTTAATAAGAAATCTTTGAGTTTCTCAACTTTTATATAAAAATAAAACTGAATTTTCAGTTATTTTGTTATATAGTAAAAGAGAACGAATAAGGGGAGGGAATATTTTGAGTAAAAAGAAAATGGCAATTACACTGTCAGCAATGCTATCTGCAACAATTATACCTAGCTTTACTATGGATGTGCATGCAGAGAAGAAGGAAGAGACTAAAAATACGAAAATTGAATTAGAAAATGGGATGACAAAACCGATTTATTCTCTCGATGAAGCTATTATCGAAAATTTATATGTAGAGACAGAAGTTGATAGTGATCAAGACGGTAAGAAAGACAGAGTATCGATAAAAGTTATGCGTCCAAAGACAGATCCGAATGTGAAAGTTCCTGTTATTTATGAAATGAGTCCATATCGATCTGGATTAAAAGATGTTCCTGTATATAATGTAGATGAAGAATTGTATGCGTATGAAGGAAAACCGTATGGAGCGATTAATCTTGGTTCGTATGGGAACTATTACGTGCCAAGAGGTTATGCAGTTATTTTAGGCGAAAGTATCGGTACTGGAAAATCAGATGGATGCCCTACAACTGGAGATGAACAAGAGATACTCGGGACAAAATCTGTTATTGATTGGGTAAACGGTCGCGCGAAAGCATTTACAGAACAGGGTGAGGAAGTTCAGGCAAATTGGTCTACAGGCAATGTAGGTATGACTGGAGTTTCTTATAATGGTACATTACCAAATGCTGTTGCGACTACTGGAGTTGAAGGTTTAAAAACAATTATTCCAATCGCAGCAATTAGTAGTTGGTATGATTATTATCGTGCAAATGGTGCAGTCATTGCTCCAGGCGGATATCAAGGAGAAGATACAGATAATATGGCAGAAGCAGTACTGACAAGGGAAAACCCTGAAGTTTGCGGACAAGTTATAAAAGAGTTAACGGCTGGACAAGACCGAAAAACAGGTAATTATAATGATTTTTGGGATAAACGTAACTATGTAAAAGATGCTAAAAATGTAAAAGCGAGTGTATTTGTTGTTCATGGTTTAAACGATTGGAATGTTAAAACGAAACAGTTCGCGCAATGGTGGGAAGCACTTGGAGAAAATAATGTTCCGCGTAAAATGTGGCTACACCAAGGTGGTCATGGTGGGACATCAAGTAATAACTGGCAGCAAACACAAAATAAATGGTTAGATTATTGGTTGTACGGAATTGAAAATGGAATTATGGATGAACCAATGGTTGATGTGCAAAGAGAAAATAAAACGTGGCAAAAGATAAAAAATTGGCCAGATCCAGCAGCTGTACCTTCAAAAATCCGTATGTATTTAAGCAATAAATCAGTCAATTTGCCACTAAGTATGGGATCGGCTAATAAAGTTTTCTCATTCTTAGATGATGCACAAATAAAATCAAACCAATTAGTAGCAAACCCAGAATTAGAAGTAGCAAATCGATTAGTATATACAATGCCTGTACTGCAAAAAGATACGCGTATAAGTGGTACACCAAAGATTTCAATTACAGGAAATATTGATCGATCTGTATCAAATTTAACAGCGTTACTTGTTGACTATGGAGGAGCGAAGCCGGAAATCGTAACGAGAGGCTGGATGGACCCACAAAACGTAAAGAGTATAGAAAATTCAACAGCGATTCAACCGGGCAAAGATTATACATTCACATGGGACATGCAGCCAGATGATTATGTATTTAAAGCGGGGCATCAAATCGGAGTGGTTTTAATTGCAAGTGATTATGATTATACAATTAGACCGAAAGCTGGTACAAAACTTACTGTGAAATTAAGTGAAGTGACATTGCCGATTGTGAAATAAATATTTTTTCTAAAGAGCTTACTAAAGTAAGCTCTTTAATTTGTAGTCTGAATTTTTAATTTTTATGTTTCAAATTGGAAGGTTATGTAATACAATATCATTATATTCTATGGAAAGTGAGTGATATATTATGACAGTCAGCTCTTTCGAAATCTCATTAAAATTAGAGGTACAGGAAGATTAGTTGAATTGAAATCTTCCGTACGTAAAAACGGAGGAGAAAATAAATGTTTAGCTTTTATAGTACACTTTGTACGGAACTGTATGATTACACAAAACCAGTCGGTTATTCTTTAAATGGTGATATTGAGTATTACAAAGAACGTTTAAAAGATTGTAGAGGAAGAATCCTCGAAGCTGCAGTAGGTTCAGGGCGTGTCATCATTCCGCTTCTAGAGGCTGGTTTTAAAGTGGATGGGATAGATTATTCACCTGAAATGCTAGATTCTTGCCGTAAGCGCTGTAAAGAGAGAGGCTTACATCCTAATTTGTATGAAGGAAGCTTGCAACAATTTTCACTTCCGCATAAATATGACGCAATTATCATTCCTACTGGATCTTTTTGTTTAATTGAAAATCGTGTGGATTCTATAAATGCATTAAAATGTTTTTATGAACATCTTAATCCAGGTGGACGATTAATTGTAGATATTATGCTCCCGCATAAATGGAAGACTGGGGAAATTCATACATCGACTTTCTCTTTGCCAAGCGGAGACGGAATCACATTAGAAAATAAATCAATTGAAATAGATTGGCTGAACCAAGTTACTGTATCATATTTGAAATATGAAAAGTGGAGTAAAGGACAGTTAGTACAAACAGAATTGCAACGCTTTGCGCTGCGCTGGTATGGAATAGAAGAGTTTATACTTCTTTTAGAAAGTATAGGTTTCTCAAACATTACTCGCTCTACTGAATATGTTTATGAAAAAGAACCGTCAAATGCAAATCAAACGATTACTTTTGAAGCTGTGCGAAAAGAATAGAACTAAAACTATGAATAAAAAATAAGGCAATCGTTTTAAAATCGGCTGTCTTATTTTTTATTTTATGTAATGGTTTATAGAGAAAGATTGGGGGAAATAAATGAAACTTATATTAATATTTGGCCCACAAGCAGTTGGAAAAATGACAGTGGGGCAAGAATTAGCAACATTAACCGGTTTAAAACTTTTTCATAACCACATGACAATTGATTTAGTAAGTCCAATTTTTGATTACAGTACGAAAGAAGCAAAAAGACTAGTAAGTTTATTTCGTAATGAAATATGTGAAGAAGTATCTAAAAGTGATTTATCTGGAATAATTTTTACGTATATATGGGCATTTGACCTCCAAGAGGATTGGGATTATATACATCATGTAGAAAATATTTTTGAATCAAAAGGTGGGACAGTGTATTTTGTAGAGCTGGAAGCGGAATTAGATGAAAGATTAGAACGAAATAAAAGCCCGAATAGATTAGAACATAAACCGAAAAAAAGAGATATTGAGTGGTCTGAAAATAATTTGAAAGAAACGATGAAAATGCATAGATTAAACTCTCTTCATGGTGAAATTGAAAAAGAAGAGTATATAAAAATTAATAACACGTATTTGAGTGCAAAAGAAGTAGCGGAAATGATTAAAGAGAAGTTTCAATTGTAAAATTCCCGAAGTCTATTTCGTTTCTATTGTCCAAGCATTCTCCTACTAATTACATATACTATTTATGTTAAAATCGGTCACTATTTTAGATGGTGCTATTTTAATATATATAACTATGCAGGGAAGAGGGGAGAATAAATTTGGAAAACGTAGAACAAGATAGAATTGAAAATCAAGTGTATTCAAATCGTGTAGTAAGATCAGAATTTGATGCGAATTGGGAAACTTGTATATCAAAGAGTGGTTATGTAATTTATGTAGCAACAAGTAATAATGCTGAAGTAATAGTGCTTCTTGCAGATGGTTCAAGTAAATTATTAATTTTCGAAAAAGGCGGTAAAGTAGTTGTAGGTGGCGGTGGAACAAGTCATTACAGTAAGCCGCATATTGCAAGAAATATTTAAGATAGAGCATGTTAATTAAGAAGAAACTAGAAAACGGTTGTCATTCATGTTTAGGGCATGATAGACGAACCGTTTTTTATTTGTTTATAATTTTAGAAGAACTTCATTGATTACAAATACATCAGGATGAGCAGCGAAATTAGAAGAAAACTTGGCGGGTAATGGTACAAAATATTATGTACATTTGCAAGAATCTTACAGCGATATAAAAAAGCATTTCCTATTTGGGGAAACACTACTTCTATGTTATAGTATAATAGTGTTTTTAGATGGTACTATTTTAATATATCTATAATTTTGTTATGTATTATTTTCATATTAAATTAGCACCTAAAGTATTTTTATATAAGGAGTAGTAATTAGAGAAATGAAAAATATAGACTTTATACTAGAAAGTGACGAAGCATTAAAACCGTCTGAACGATTAGTACTATTATTATTAGAGAAGCATAGAATGTTATATACGAACGATCTATTGGCATTATCAAATTTATCATATAAAACATTAACAGATTCATTAACGGCGCTAGTTTTAAAATCGTATGTGTTAAAGGAAACAGGTAAGGAAGAAGACAGAATTGCTATAGATTAGTATGATAAGGCAGCTGTTTTAGAAACTTTTACATATGTTTTTCAATTGTAAGGTGAAATTGTATTTTTGTTTTCGAACGAAAAACTTACTATAAGAGGGGCTAAGATAGTAGTGTTTCATTTTTGTAAATATAATTATTCTATCATTGAAAACACAAAAATAAAATAAACCGCATAAAACAGAAATAAAAAAACAATCCATTTTTAAAATGGATTGTTTTTTATTGGAATAATATTATTTGATATGTTGAAAGCATAAATAGCAGAATAAACATTACCTGTTTTAGTTCATGCAACTGAACAAATATGATGAAAACTATGTGTATAGTTTTTTGCTTGCTTTTCAGTCACTCTAATGAAATCATGGTCTTCATTGTTTAAAGGCAGTATTTTTAACATTATTGCTATTCAGCATTAAGCACAAAAAGTGATATATAATATTATTATGTAAACTTAAGGTTTTAAAAGGAAAATATAATAATGAATAGAACATGTAGAAGGAGATGCTTAAATATTTTGAAGGATGGGAGATTATTATGGAGCATTTACAATCAATAGCACAAGCTGTTATAAGTGGTAATAAGGAAAAAGTAGTGAAGTTTATAAAGGCGAGTCCAAGTATTGTTAACGAATGTAGTGAAGATGGATGGACACCACTTCATTTAGCAGCTTATTTTGGACAGAAAGAAATAGCGAGTTTTCTTTTAGAAAGTGGTGCAGATATACATAGTAGAGCGAAAAACGAAAATGAAAATACGCCTTTGCAAGCAGCAATTGCGAACAAGCAAAGTGAACTTGTTGCTTTCTTAATTGAAAAAGGATTAGATGTAAATATTATGCAAAGTGGTGGCTGGACAGGACTTCACGAAGCGGCATTATTAGGAAATGAAGAAATAATTATGTTACTCCTTAAAAATGGAGCTAATAAGATGATAAAGAAAAATGATGGGAAAACAGCGTATGATATTGCATTAGAAAAAGGATATGATCATCTATTACATCATTTGAAACAGGAAGTGAACTTATGATGAATAAATGGAGTGTTGGTATATTTTTATTTAATGAAGTAGAAGTGTTAGACTTTGCAGGGCCATTTGAAGTTTTTTCTGTAACTGAGGTGAATGAGGAAAAACCATTTACTGTTTATACAGTTAGCGAGAATGGGGAAATGATTACAGCAAGGAACGGATTGAAGGTACAGCCAGATTATAGTATTGAAAATTTACCACCAGTGGATATTTTAATAATTCCGGGTGGGCTAGGTGCTAGAGAATATGAAATAAAAAATGAAATAGTAATAAAATGGATTCGCCAACAAATGAAAGAAGTAAAGCTGATGACTTCAGTTTGTACAGGAGCGCTATTACTGGCGAAAGCAGGTTTACTGGAAGGTTTAAAAGCAACAACACATTGGGCTAGTATTGAAAAGTTTAAAAATGAGTTTCAAAATGTTGAAGTTATAGAAAATGTAAAGTTTGTAGATGAAGGACATATTATAACATCTGCCGGAATTTCAGCTGGAATTAATATGGCATTTCATATTGTGAAAAACTTGTTAGGTGTGCATGTTGCGGAGGACACAGCGAAGCGAATGGAGTATGATATTAGTTTCCCAAATTAAAAAGCCCGAATTGGGCTTTTTATATTGAATGAATATAGTTAAGCTCTTCATCACTCAACATAGGGCGAACAGATGCATTTGCATTTTCTTGTGCTTGTATTCCTGTTTTGGCACCAGGAATTACAACACTTACTGCCGGATGAGAGAGTACATAGCGAAGTGCAAGTTGCCCTAAGGTCTGATTTTTATTTGAGAGCAACCGAAGTTTCTTTACAGTTTGTAAGTCTTCTTGAAACCAAGTTTCATTTGGCCAATCTTTGCGTAAATCTCCATCCGGAAAAATTGTTTTATTTGTGAATTTTCCAGTTAAAATGCCCATTTTTAATGGACCACGAATAACAGCTCCTAAATTTTTCTCTTGTAAAAATGGTAATATATCTTTTTCTGGTTTTCGATTTAATATATTGTAATCAAGCTGTACGATATCAATTTCGTTGTTGTTATTGAAATGATGAATGTATTGTAAATCATGAGTCGAAACACCGACTGCCCTTACTTTTCCATCACGTTTTAATATGTCAAATGCACGTAGAAATGCTTCTGTTTCTCTACGATTATGCCACCAAATATGACAAAAATAAAGATCAATATAATCTGTTTGAAGACGTTGTAAACTTGTTTCAAATACGGCGATGATTTTTTCGGGAGTATCATATACAGGAACTCCATTAGGGTCGTAGTGGTGTCCGATTAAACCACCTTTCGTTGATAGGATAATATCATTACGATGTCCTTTAATCGCGGTAGCCACCAACTTTTCACTATGTCCTAAACCATACACATCCGCAGTATCAATAAAATTCACACCACACTCAATTGCTTTTTTTATAGCAGTTATAGATTGTTTATCGTTAACAGGTCCCCATTCATCACCACCGATTGCCCATGCCCCAAAACCTATTTCAGAAACAGTTATTCCAGTTTTACCTAATGTGCGGTAATGCATATTTCTCCTCCTTGTAAGCATGTTATAACATGGATATGTGGGGTAAGAATTTTGTGTGTGAAAAAACTCTTCTACAATAGTAGAAAAAGAATTACAGAAACTACTATTTTATAGCAGCATGTATAAAAAAAAACGGTGTAAATGTAGAAATGTCGTCGAATGCTATCTTTAATTGGTTAATTTATGGGATATTTTTGTGAAGGAGTTTATTTTATAAGAATAGAATTTAGTTTAGTAAGAAAACGTGCCGATGGTAGTGAAAAATATGGGTTAGGGGGATTTGAATGAGGAAACTCAAACGAGTAAATGTTCCTAATATACCAGAACAATCATCACAACCTAGTGACAAGCGTAAGATAAATAAAAAGAAGTTAAGGCGTCTTATTTTAATGGTCCTTTTTATTGCAGCAACTACTCTGTACGTTCAATATATTTTAACGAAACAACAAGAAGTAATTGATAAAAAGAAAGATACGATTACGGATCAAAAGAAACAATTAGTATCTTTAAAGAAAGATAAAGATTCTTTAAAGACTAACATAGAAAATTTAACAGACGATGAGGAAGAAATTTTGAAGTTAGCGAGAAAAGAGTATCAATTTTCTAAGTCAAATGAAACTATATTTGTGATGCCAAAGTAATAAAAAAACAGTTAGCCATTGAACTGCACCTCCAATTGTTAGGCAGCGTCTAACAATTGGAGGTGCAGTTTTTTATGTATGAATGTCATGGTACAAGGAACAATCACATATTGTAAAAATGAAGAGTTTAAGCTGTTTTCATAAATATGGAATATACACTAAAATAAATGTTGTTAAAATTCTGTCAATTATATTATAATACAAGGTAAGCGGATACATTTTTTAATCAACGTTGAGTTCCTCGCTCATACGACTATTAAGAAACCCGTTATCCTCGTATAAGAAAGGAAGATAGCTGTGTACGCTTCAAATACAATTTATATCGTAGGGGATGCGAAAGCACCTCAAAATAATCCCATTACTGAAAAGTTTAAAAGCTATTTCGTAGCATTTATCCTTGTTAAGGATACAGGGGAAATTGTAGATGCAGACTGCTCAGCGACAATTGCATTAACATCTCAATTTGTTAAATATTTATTTCTACATAAAAATATAAATGACCCGGCGTTAGTAATGGAAGTAAAGAACCGATATTTCGGTTCTTCTCAAAAAGCGTTACTTGTAGCGCTAAAAGATGCACAGAAAAAATATAATCAGCTTGCTGCTTTGTCTACTCAATCATAGACAAAATCCAGCCGTAAGAATCATTCTTATGGCTGGATTTTTTTATTTCACATTATCGTCCTACATTAAAAGTAAACGAAAATAAAGTAGAGAGATAGGAGAGTAAATGCCCAATGGGTTTACCTAATAATCCGTGGGTATAAATCTCCGGTGGATTAAAATTTCACTTCATTGGAGAACGAAAGGATGAACAAAATGAAAATTACAGATGTAAAAGTAAATCGTAGACGTGTAAAACTGCATACACCGTTTAAAACCGCGCTTCGTACTGTAACCGAAATTGAAAGTATAGATGTTTATATTCATACAGACGAAGGAGTGATTGGTAAGGGGGCTGCAGCCGCAACGCCAGTTATTACGGGGGATTTCACCAGCGGAATGGAAGAAGCGATTTTAGGGCCGATGCGTTCATGTTTAATTGGTCAAAATATCATTCAATTTCAGCAGTTACTACAGCGCATTCAAATGAGTTGTATTGGAAATTCAAGTGCGAAAGCAGCGGTAGATATCGCTTTATATGATGTATATTGCCAATATCAAAATGTGCCGTTATATGCATTGTTAGGCGGGAAGAAAGAAATTCATACCGATATTACAGTGAGTGTGGATGAGCCTGTATTAATGGCAAAAGAAGCGAAGAAACATATAGAAAAAGGATTTCAAATATTAAAGATTAAAGTGGGTAAAGAGGCGCATTTAGATTTGGAACGTATTGAGGCAATTCGAAATGTGGTACCAAGAAATACGACATTACGTTTAGATGCGAATCAAGGTTGGAGTCCAAAAGAAGCGGTTTCTATCATTCAAGAGATGGAAAATCGTAATTTAAATATAGAATTTATTGAACAACCAGTACACGCGAAAGATTGGGATGGGTTAAAGTACGTCAAAGATCGTGTGCAAACGCCAATTATGGCCGATGAAAGTATATTTTCAGCAAGTGACGCATTAAAGCTCGTTCAAGGAAGATATGCAGATTTCATTAATATTAAATTAATGAAATGTGGTGGCATACGTGAAGCATGGCGTATTGCTGATATCGCAGAAACAGCTGGTGTGAAGTGTATGGTGGGCAGCATGATGGAGTCTTCACTTTCCGTTAGTGCTGTTGCGCATTTAGCGGCAGCGCATCCTAATATTCATTATTTTGATCTTGATGCACCGCTTTGGTTAATGGAAGAGCCAGAAGGAATGACTTATTCTGGATCAAAGGTAAACCTTCAATCGACAGTGAATAGTAAATCTTAGGAGAAGAGACAAGTAAACTATCTTTTAAGGGGGATATATATGAAAAAAGTAGGAACTGCATTTTTAACAACTTTATTTATATTTTCATCGTTTACATCGGCAAATGCTGAAGAAAAGAAGGATAATAAAGCATTTATAGATGTATCTGCTGCAACGTTATGGACAGCACCTGATTCATTAAGACCAATCGATACACCGAGTGCAACAAATCCAGTGGATCTATGGAAATGGACGAAATCAATGACACTTGACGAGAAACTATGGTTAACAAATGCAAATAAATTAGAAACACAAGCTTTACTCGGTCAAGAAGTAACTGTTATTGATAAGAAAGGTGAATGGGTGAAGGTATTAGTGCATGGACAGCCAACACCACGAAATGAAGAAGGTTATCCGGGCTGGATGCCTGAAAAACAATTAACATATAATCAAGAATTTGCAGATAAAACAAATGAACCTTTTGTCTTAATAACTAAACCAACAGCGATTTTATATATAAATCCTTCTGAAAAACATAAATCACTTGAAGTCAGTTATAATACAAGACTGCCGCTATTAAGTGAAGACACAATTTCATACCGTGTATTGTTGCCAAACGGTCAGAAAGCATGGCTACGAAAAAATGATGGAACAGTTTACCGATCTCAAACTGATATTCCAACTCCGGCGGCCAATGATTTAATTAACACAGGGAAAATGTTTTTAGGCTTACCGTATATATGGGCTGGTACAAGTGGTTTTGGATTTGATTGCTCTGGCTTCACACATACGATCTATAAATCGCACGGCATTACAATTCCGCGAGATTCTGGACCGCAATCAAGAGCAGGGGTTGCAGTTGATAAAGAAAATCTACAAAAAGGAGATTTAATTTTCTTTGCACATGATCAAGGGAAAGGTAGTGTCCATCACGTTGCAATGTATATTGGTGATGGCAATATGATTCACTCACCAAGAGCTGAAAGGTCGGTAGAGATTATACCGCTAAATACACCAGGATATATAGAAGAATACGCTGGTGCTCGTCGTTACTTACCTTAAAAATAGAAGGGGGTTTTTAAATGAAAAAAGTTATTCGTTACTCATTAGTTAGTACTCTATTAGTTTCTTCATTTTTAGTTGGTTGCGCAAAAGAAAAAACTGCAACAAAGCCGAAAGATGAGAAGAAAGTATTACAGTTACTAGAAACAGGTGAAATTCCGTCGTTAAATTCAGGGAAAGTAACAGATGCGGTCTCGTTTAACGTTTTGAATAACGTAATGGAAGGACTATTCCGTCTATCGAAAAATGATGAAATAATTGAAGCCGGCGCACAAAAATATGAAGTGAGTAAAGATGGAAAAACATATACATTCCAATTGCGTGATGCGAAATGGTCTAACGGAGAGCCAGTAACCGCTCATGATTACGTATACGCTTGGAAGCAATTGATAAATCCAGATACTGCTTCTCAATATGCATACATTGCGTACGATGTAAAAAATGCTGAGAAGATAAATAAAAAACAACTAGGTCTAGATGAATTAGGAGTAAAAGCGAAGGATGATAAAACATTCGTCGTAGAGCTAGAACATCCTGTACCGTATTTTACGAAATTATTAATTTTACCATCCTTCTATCCAATTAACGAAAAATATGCGAAAGAGCAAGGTGATAAATATGGATTAGAAGCAAATAAAGCGGTATATAATGGACCGTTTACATTATCAGAGTGGAAGCATGAAGCTAGCTTTACAATGAAGAAAAACGATAAGTATTGGGATAAAAAAGAAGTGAAGTTAGATGAAGTAAACTATCAAATTGTAAAAGAAATTTCAACTGCGGTAAATTTATATGAAACAGATAAAGTTGATAGAGCTGTTATTTCTACAGAATTCGTAGATAAATATAAAAATAATAAAGAGCTAAAACAATATACAGATCCAGTTATGTACTTCTTCCGATTTAATGAAAATGTACCGATTCTTAAAAATAAAAATGCACGTCTTGCGCTAAGTACAGTTTTTGATAAGAAGGGACTCGCAGATTCATTTTTAAATGATGGATCGGTTGCAGCAAACTATTACGTACCAAAAGGATTTTTAAAGGGACCAGATAAAAAAGATTTTAGAAGTACGGCAGGTGAGTTTAATAAAACTGATGTAAAAAAAGCGAAAGGATATTGGGAAAAGGCAAAGCAAGAAACAGGTACAGATGAAGTGACGTTAGAACTATTAAATTATGACTTGGAAAACTTTAAAAAAGTTGGAGAGTACATTAAAGAGCAGCTTGAGAAAAACTTACCAGGATTAAAAGTGAATGTGAAATTACAACCACATACGCAAAAATTAGCACTTGAGAAGAAGAAAGAATATGAAATGTCGTTATCACGCTGGTTACCAGATTATCCAGATCCAATGACTTACTTAGAAGTATTCCTTTCTGGAAGTAGCGTCAATAATACAGAATATGCAAACCCAGAATATGATGCGTTAATTAAGAAGATTAAAACAGAATTAGGTAATGATGAAAAGGCTCGCTGGAAAGCAATGCAAGAAGCTGAAAAAATGCTACTTGATGATGCAGTAATTGCACCGGTATTCCAGCGCGGATTATCTTACTTACAAAAACCATATGTGAAAGATTTATATGTACATCAATTTGGTCCAGCTATAAGTTTAAAATGGGCAGATGTACAAAAATAAAAGAATGGAGAAACAGACTTCATGTATGTGATAGTCTGTTTTTCTTATTTAAAGTTAGAAAAATAGTTCATGGTATAATTTATTAGTCTGTAAACAGTATTTGGAGGGGAAATGATGTCTATGTTTGAAGAAGAGAAAGTAATTTATACAAAAAGATTATTTATGAGGAAACCAATTGTAGAAGATATTAATCAGTTTTATAACATATTAAAAAAAGATACTGTTGGCAAATGGTTGGCTAAATCAAGAGGAATGTCGAAGGAAGAAACAAATGATTATATTGGGCAACTTATCTTACATTGGGAACAGTATGACTTCGGGGTATGGTTGTTATTTAATAGTGAAACAGGAAAGCTTTTAGGACATTGTGGTTTAAGAAAGGTAGATGAAACAGGTGCAATAGAAATTATGTATCTCCTTGACCCAGAACATTGGAGGAATGGGTATGCATTAGAAGCAGCAGAGGCTTCCATTAAATATGCAATAGAGACTTTGAATGTAACAAGAATAATTGCTAGAGTTAAAGTAGCAAATGAGAGCTCGAAAAAACTTTTACGAAAGCTCGGGTTTATATATACTCATGAAGTTAATCATAGCGGGCGTTTATTATCATATTTTGAACTTCATACATCATCCGAAGAATTCTAGACATTTCATATGTTTTTTATTGTTAAAAATAAAATTATTACTAAAATTCCAGTGTGAAATTTATGTAGAATCTTGTATAATTAACATGTTTCTATGGAAACATTTTCTTGCGCTATTTATATAGGGCTTAATAGAACAAGGAAGGAAATACATACATGTATATAATAGATAAATAGAATGGAACATGTATAGAGACAAAGGAGAGAAAAGATGACGTGTCAAAAACAAGGGTTACAATTTAATAACGATAGAAAGAGGGACAGAAGATGAAAATGAAGCATGCTTTTGGTCCTATAATTTTAGCATGTGTGCTTTTTTTCATTATCATTCTAATCCCATCGAAAAGTTTAGTATCGCTTATTAGTGATAAGAAGGTAGAAGATGCGGCAACTTCTTTACAAAAAGAGAAATTACAAAGTGTTTTCTTACAGCAAAAAATGTTAGAGAATTCACAGTATTTACCGATGTACGGTTCATCAGAATTTTTACGAATGGATGCATATCATCCGTCTAATTATTTCAAAGTAAATCCAGCTGGTTTTACACCGTTTTTAATTGGAACTGGCGGTACACAAAGTTTAGCTCATATTTTAAATATGACATCTACTATGGATGAATTAGAAGGTAAAAAAGTAGTCTTTGTTCTTTCACCACAATGGTTTACAAAGACTGGTGTCTCACAAGGGGATTTCACTAATAATTTCTCCAAACAACAAGCATATCATTTTATTTTTAATGATAAGATAAATCCAGAAATGAAAAAGCAAATCGCGAAACGGCTATTAGATTATAAAGTTGTTCAAGAAGATGATATATTAAAAATTCATTAGAAGGTATTGTATATAATGATACGAAACATAACATAAAAGCAGGTTTAGTTAAACCACTTGCTTATATGCATCGAAATATTTTAGATCATAGAGATATATTTAACTCTTTATTTAAAATCGAACCGATGAAGGAGAAAACAAATATCGGACTTCGTTCAATTTCTTGGGAAGACGCACGTAAACACGCAGAACAAGAAGGGAAAGCTGAGTCTACTACAAATACATTCGGAATTGAAAATCCGTATTATCATAAGAATAATCTGAAGAAAAAACTAAAAGGTTTAAAAAACTTTAGAGCAAATGAAACATATGATGAATCACCAGAATACGATGATTTACAAATTATTTTAGAGTTATTTAAAGAGAAAAATGTCAAACCACTCTTTATTTCTGTACCTGTAAATGGGCCTTGGTATGATTATACTGGCTTCCCGAAAGAACGCCGTGAAGTGTATTATAAAAAAGTTCGAGAACAGGTTGAGAAAGCAGGATATCCAGTAATTGATTTCTCTGGTCATGAATATGATAAGTATTTCTTAAAAGATACGATTCATTTGGGCTGGAAAGGTTGGATTTATTTTGATGAAGCAGTGCAGAAATTTTATTCTGAGAAATAAAGTATAGAAATCGGAATGGCTATGAGCCGTTCCGATTTTTTTAGTATAGAGGATTTTGGTGAGGACAATTTGGGAATGCATGTATATCTTGAATCTGTCTATAATCATAATGTTTCATTGCAAACTGAGCTTGATAAAGGTATTCATACACATATAATTGACCATCATGCGCTGAACATAATACACCAGAAGTTCCTTGCCCATTTATGAAGGAAATGCCGATAGGGCGTCCGATTAAGTACGGTATTTTTTGCTGCCAATGCATAGGGGAATCACTCCTTTTTGAGATAATATACGAAAGAAATGATCAAATGGTTGCTTATCCATGTAAATGTAGATGGAAAGGTATTATATAATTCCTGAAGATTAATTCATATATAAATAAAAAACCGCTATAATTCCGAATGAATTTATAGCGGTTTTTATTATATTCTTAAGCGAGATTTTTACGCTTTTTTGTCCATTTTTTTATAACGAAGTATAAAAGTATAAGTACGACGCCACCAATTGCGAATGATTTCACATACGGACCAGCAATATCATTTATATTCTCCCAATTTTCACCTAGTTTTTCACCTAAATAAATGAAAATAATAGACCAAGGGATAATCGCAAGTGCTGTTAATGTAGTGAAACGTAGTAATGGCATTTTTGTAATACCAGCAGGAATTGAAATCGCATGACGCACTACTGGAATGAAGCGTGCTGTAAAAATGACGCCAGTTCCGTAACGATTAAACCAATCTTCTGCAGCATCTATTTGTTTTTTATGTATGAAAATATATTTTCCGTAACGTTCTAATATAGGGCGTCCGCCGTATCGTCCAAGCCAATAAATAAAGATTTGAGCAATAACACCGCCAATTGTACCGAATACAACAGCGCCTATAAATGAGATACTTCCATTGAATACTAAGTATCCTGCATAAGCAAGGACAATTTCACTTGGGATAATTTCAATCATAAGTCCAAGCATAATGCCCCAATAACCTAATCCTTCAAAAAACGTTAATACTGAATGAATAAAACTACTTAACATTGTTGCACCTTCTAGTTTATGAATTTTTGAGTATAAGGACCTTTTATTTAATGACGTAAAAGGTTCACTATATGTAGATTATACCTTATTTACATAGGGATTGCTATTTCAATTCTTTTATGTCTCTCATAATTATTATAGTAAAAGATATAAGCCACGTTTTCATGAAGGGTTAATGAAAAGATTATTAAAAATTTCTCATATATCAATGATAATAGACTGAAAATTAAGTATAATGGTATAGGTCTTTCATTTACAAAAATAGGAGGAGAACGTATGTATATTACAGATCCGATTTATGGACCAATCTCTATTCGTGATAGAGATATCCTTCGATTGATAGATACAAAAGCATTTCAAAGGTTGGCGAATATTAAACAACAAGGACATACTTATTTTTTACATGAGAACGCAATGCATACGAGGGAAGAACATTCGATAGGTGTATATGTGCTAGTAAATAAAGTGATAGAACATCTTACTGAGATTGGTGACATACGTTTATCGAAATATGAACGAAAGCTAGTATCTACTGTAGCCCTTCTACACGATGTTGGACATGGGCCATATTCACATTGTTTTCAGCAAATATCGGGTGAAGATCATGGTGAGTGGACGGTACGAATCATTCAAGAGGACGAAGAAATACGTACGATTTTAAATCAAACACATAGATTATTAGATGATGTAACGAAAGCTTTAACAGAAGATGGAGTTTTTCTAATTATAGATGAGCTCTTATTTAATTCATTAGGAATGGATCAATTAGATTTTTGGAATAGAGATTTATATTACTCATCGCTTGAATTAGAAGGTTTACAGATAGAAGAATTGATTGCTAACATGCGTTTAATTGACGATAAACTTGTTATTGAAGAATCAGGAATCCCCTTCATCGAACAATTAATGAAAATGAAAGAAGAGCTTTACAATAATGGATTTGGCCACCCGTTTGTGATAGGAAAAGACATATTGCTGCAAACAATTTTAAAAATGATAGAGGAGAAAAATCTTTCGTTCTATACTCCTGAACTTCAAAACTTCTTTCATAAAGGAGAGAAGTTAGAAGTAGAAGACTTTCTTCCGTTACAAGATGAAATGATTTTAAATGAAATAAAGTACTTTGCAAAATCAGAGGACGTACAATTAGCGACGTTAATTCACCTTTATTTTTCAGAAGCCAAAAGTTTATCTTTTGAAAAAGGACTAGAGGGTGATTTTAAAAAGGAAAATAGCACCTTAGCAGTAATAACTGAGAAAAAGGCGTACAGTTCATATGTAGGTGGTATTTACGTCTATAGTGAGGGGCAGTTAGAGGACATTTTAGAGAAATCAAATTTCATTCAAGAGATAGTAAAATTGCCTAAAAAAGAATATGCCTATTCAATTTGATTTGGTTCGAAAATAAAAAATGAATGAGATGGAAACGTAAGTTTAGATGTAAAATGATTTTTGTATTTTATATTGATTGAAAACAAGCATCCCCCCGTCATATACGTAGTACAGGGGGATGCTTGTTTTTTAAGGCTTCACATCTAAGTTCTGTAAAAATAAAGTTGCTGTTACGTAACGTTTTGCTAACATTTGTACATATGCGGTATGTACAGAAAGGGTCGCAATAATAATAGCGTTACGAATTGCTTCGCGTTGTTCGTTATTAATTTGATCGAACTTGCTTGCGATTTTATCAGCTTTTTCTTTTACGATGTTTTCAATTGTATGAACGGTATCTGTTGCATTTAATTGTAAGCAATTCCCTTGATTGAGTTCTTCAAATAGAGAAGAGTATGCTACATATAAATGAACAGGATTGATTAAATCATCACTTCGATCGGCTGGGTCATTTACAATAAGGCGTAATAGCTTACGAATGGATTCAAAATCAAGTGCTGTTTTTAAATCTTCGACAATAAATAGTAAGGCTGCTTGTTCAATTGAATATTTTTTCCCCTTTTGAGGAGAGCCAATCATTTCTTTTATATCTCGTTTCACCCAGTTTTGCATAGCAGTTACAGAGAAACTTGTGTTTTCAATCTGATTGCCAAGCGCAACTATTTCATTTAAAGAAAAACCGACATCAGTATCGTCAATTTTAATCAGCTTTTCAAAAATAGGTGAAAGTGCGGTAGTAATAAAAGCTGTAACGCTTTGTCCGCTTTCAATATCTTTTTTATGTGACTTTGCCCAAGCTTCTTGTAAAATACCGAGAGGCTTTTTCGTATTCCATCCTCTTAGTGATAGAAGAAGGGTAGCCATTTCGTTTCGTGTGAGATGAAATGTTTCCATCTTTTCACCTCCAAAATAATAAAAAGTTCTTATGAACTTATAATATGTTTTGTTTCATTTAAAGTCAATTCTGTTTTGCTTAATTTTTCCTTTGTCACCAAACTGTCGGAAGTAAATAATACTTGCATATTTCGACAAAAGTTCATATAATAAGTTCATAAGAACCTTTAAAATGTTCTTAAAAACAAATCTATCATTCTGAATTTACTAGAAAGATAGATTTCACATATATCTATATAAAAGGAGAATGGATATAATATGTTGAAAAAACTTGTAGCAGTAATGACAGCATTCATGGTTATCTTTGGGGCTAGCAGCTTTATGTTCGTAGATCATGCGGCAGCGAAAAGTTACAAATCTGGTAAAAAATCATTTACACCAAGTTCAGGTCAAAAGTCAAAAGTTGATTTAAACAAAAAAGACTCAAATGTAAATTCTCAAAAAACGACTCCAGATTCAAAAACGAAAGCAACAAATACAGCACCAAAAAGTAATAAAGGAAGCTTTATGAAAGGTTTATTACTAGGTGGTCTTGGTGGTTTACTAATGGGTAGCTTATTTGCAAATATGGGAGCTCTTGGTTCTGTATTAGCGTTTATGGTAAATATGTTAGTAATGGCTGGTATCGTAATGTTAGCGGTTCGTGCATTTAAATACTTCAAAGACCAACGTAAGAAGAAGGCAGATGAAGTAGCATGGAAACAATAAAAATTTCTGAACAAGAGCTTATAAATGCGCTTTGTATATATATCGCTGAAAAAAGACAAGTGGGTCCAGAAGAAGTATTAGTTGAACTTATGTATGATGATGACTACGGTTTCTCTGCGGAAGTAGAGGTAAATGGTCGCCAGCAAATTTTAATTCAAGCAAACTTAATCGAAGCTTTACGCTTATTGCTTGACAGAGAATATAATGTCAATCCATTCGCAGCGAGATTGCAACTTGAATTAGATGATGAAGAAGGAATTTACGCATTAGCGAAATTTAATAACTCAGATGAGTAGAGAAAAGAGCTGTTGAGAATAATCTCAGCAGCTCTTTTTAGTATGTGCATATGTAGAAGAATAATCACGCCAAATTTCATTCATTTTTCGTCTACCGATATCTACCATCGGATTAAACTGAATTGCAGCTTTCTGACGAACAAAGTGAACGTTTTGCATGGCGTGAGATAATTGTTGGTCGACTATATCACGTTTTTTACTTGCATATTTTGCGATAGATAGACCTGCAACTGTTCCTTGCGCCATCGCAATTTTTCCGCTTTCAATGCCTGTAATATTGCCAGCTACAAATAAACCAGGAAGAGGAGTTTCCATTGTTTCGGAATGGAGAGGAACGTGTCCGCCTAATTCTGAAATGTAATGGAAGGGACAACCGGCTACAGCTGCAAGTTCGGCAAGTGGGTATAATCCCCCGGCAATACATACAAAATCTGCTTCATATATTTTCTCTGTTCCATTAATAACATTTCCTTTAGAGTCAATATTAGCAATACGTACACCTTCAACTTGATCTGTTCCGATAATTTCAAGAGCTGCTTTCCGAAGGTGAAGTGGCGTTCCGTTTATTTTCATTCCGTTGTTTGGATAGAATGTTAATCCAGCTTTTCGAATCCAATCAAATTTCATAAAGTGGCTACCTATTCGCAAGAAAGCAGAAGGAGCGAGGTGAGCTGCATTTAAAAGAGAGTTTAAAACTTCTTCAGGTTCACCAGCTTTTTGACTTAACTCGCTTTTCTCAGGGAGTACAATATGATCCACTGTAATTCCCGCTAATTGCAATTCACTTAAAATGGCGAAAGACAAAATGTTAGCACCAATAATAATTCCTTTTTTTCCAACTTGCACGCGATGAACATTTGTCATAACTTGAGCTGCTCCAATTGACATCACTCCTGGAAGTGTCCAGCCAGGAAGGGGAATAGAATATTCCGCAGCTCCAGTAGCAAGTAGTACGAAAGGTGCTTCTAACGTACCGATATTAGTATGTACAAACCAATTGTTTTCATCTCTATCTAAATTATAGACCGAAACACCGCACCTGATATGTACTGAAAGTGATTCTGCTTCTTCATGAAGTCGCTTCGATTCTTCTATTCCGTTCCACCATTCTCCAGTAGGCTCTTGATGCAACTGTCCTAACAATCTCCCGCCCGGCTTCATAAATTCATCAATAACGAGCACTTTTAGTCCGAAACGAGCACAAGAGATAGAAGCAGATAATCCCGCTGGCCCTGCACCTATAATAATTACATCACTCATCGCTTTTTCACCATCTCTCTCACGATATTCGGATGCTGTTTCCCGCTTTCAACAATCATGTTTTCTTCTACAACAGTTAAGCATGCGCGTACATTTGTTTGATTATTTACTGTCACGCGGCATTCGGAACAGTGCCCGATATTACAATAAATACCTCGCGGTGTTCCGCTATCTTCATGAACTCTTAATGTTCGTATTCCATTTGCTAACAGGGCAGCAGCTATCGTTTCATGTTCATATGCTTCGTATTGATGACCGTTAAATTGAAAGGTAATACGCTCACTACTTTGTAAAGTACCTAAAATAGGGTGATGTGTAATTCTACTCATTTACTTTCACCTACTGATCCAAAAGTAACTGCACGTATTGGTGGTTGATATTTTAACGGTAGTTCATTAAGATTTACGTCAGGATTCGCATTTTCAATCATTCGATCTATCATTATTCTGCATGTGCGCCCACCGCAAAATCCCATGCCAGCACGTGTTCTTAGTTTTAATTCTCTTGCCGAGCAGTTATATTCAGCAATTGTCGATTGAAGTTGCCCATATGTAACCTCTTCACAACGACAAACGATTAAGTTGTTTTTATTTGTCATGTGTATTCCTCCTCTAGTTCGATTTTCACAAATTATATAAGCAAAAATCATGCCAATATAGAGAGGAGGTGGCTACCTGTAAACGCCTGATTGGTGCATAATGATTCTTTATTGAAGTCCAAGTTTCTTTAAACGGTTATATAAAGTAGCCCTTGTTACGCCAAGTTGTTTTGCGCATTCTAATTTATTCCCATTTAAAATTCGTAAAGCCCTTTCAATAACTTTTTTCTCATGCTCATCCATCTCTTCTTGTAAAGAAAGGATTGTATTATTGTTGCTGAGTAATAGGGAATGAGCTGTATGGTTGTCTAAAGTTTCAGTCGTATGAAATGGTAGATATTCTTGTTTTATAATTCCGTCTGTTGCGAATACCACAAGCCGTTCAACAACGTTTCGAAGTTCGCGAATATTACCTGGCCAATTGTAATGAAGCAGTTCATGCATAATGCTTGAAGGTAGGTCACGAATTGGTCGGTTATAGTTGATTGAAAAATCATTTAAGAAAGAATAAGTTAATTCAATAATATCCTCGCGTCTTTCGCGCAGCGGTGGAATATGCAAGCTAACTACATTTAAGCGGTAATATAAATCTTCTCGGAAAGTTCCTTTTCTCATTTCTTCTTGTAAATCACGATTTGTAGCAGCGATAATGCGGAAATCAATATTAATTTCTTTTTCACCACCAACTCGGTAATACTTTCGCTCTTGCAGTACACGTAACAGTTTTACTTGCATATCAAGTGGCATTTCACCTATTTCATCAAGAAATAAAGTACCGCCTTGCGCGAGTTCAATTTTCCCTTTTTTTCCTTTACTATTTGCTCCAGAAAACGCCCCACGCTCGTAACCAAATAATTCACTTTCAAATAACGCTTCTGGAATTGCCCCGCAGTTAATCGAAATGAAAGGCGCCTTCGCTGCCTCACTTGCTTCATGAATTGCTTTCGCAAATACTTCTTTTCCAACTCCGCTTTCCCCAAGTATTAAAACAGTTGATTTTACCGAACAAACTTTTCTAGCTAATTGTATCGTTCTTTGTATAACAGGACTTTTCCCATTCATCGCAAGGAATGGATCGGATTCATCTTTATACTTTGCCACTTCTTGTTCTAAACGGTGCATTTCATGTGACATATTAAATAGTTTTTCATTTAAAGCGACTTGATTTGTAACATCTGTTTCTGAAACGACTGCTCCTATAATTTCATCATTACAATAAACTGGATTTGAATTAATTAATACGAATAAATCGGGACGAGGCTGATGGAACTGAGCGACTATGCTTTTTCCATCATGTAAAGATTGTAAAATTTCCAAGTCTTTATAATCAAAAAAACGAGTAATCGGTTGCCCAATAATCTCATTATGATTGACTGAAAATATTTTTTCAGCGCCATCTGTCCAAGTTCGAACGTATTCTTTACTATCAATGACTGTAACAGAAGAGTCAGTTGTTTGTATTACAGTGTCATAAAATGACTGTAGTTCATTGTAGGACTTATAAAGAAATGGAATCATTTGCTGAGAAGTTATACAGCATAGCGGCTCATCGTTTTCGTTAAGGATGATAACAGCTAATTCATAAGAAAAAGCGTCAATTAATGCAGTGAATGAGTCATCTACATAAATAATTGCGCAATTATATTCTTCTGTAGTAGAAGGGAGATAATAAAACCTTTCGTTTATTTTCTTAATGCGATCAAGGCTACATGTATGATTGATTAAAGCGCTTTCCAAAAATTCTTGTATAGTCGGAAATGAAAATGCCATAATGTCCTCCTGTTATGTATAAAAATTTTGACAGTGATAAAAAAATAATACACCTATTTACTATAAATTTAAAATATTTTTACAAATAAAAATATTATTTATAAAAATTGTATATGTACAGAATTGGCACGTCAATTGCATAAAAGAAAGTGAGAGGTTTAGGGAAAGGAGGAGTATAGTGTGAGGCACTGCGACGTTTTAATTATAGGTGGTGGAATAATAGGGTGTTCTATCGCTTATTACACTTCAAAATACGGAAGAGACGTAACAATCATTGAAAAAGGAGAATTTGTCAGCGGGACGTCTTCACGGTGTGATGGGAATATTTTGGCCATTGATAAAGACCCAGGGTTTGATAGTCAAATGTCTTTAGTAAGTCAAAAATTAGTAACTGATTTAAGTGAAGAATTAGAGCATGCATTTGAATATAGGGCACCAGGAAGTATTCTCGTATGTGAGTCAGACGAAGAGATGGAAGCTGCGCAGCAATGGGTAAATCGGCAAAAAGAAGCTGGATTACCGTTTCGAATGCTTGATAGGCAAGATATAAGAGAAGAGTCGCCTTTTTTTGCTGATGATTTATTAGGCGGTTTAGAATGTGCGACGGATTCAACTGTGAATCCATATCTCCTTGCATTCTCGCTTCTGTCAGAGGCACAAAAGTTTGGCGCAAAAGCTTTTAAACAGACCGAAGTAAAGAGTATAAACATAGATACGAATGGTTCATTTGTTGTAGAAACTACGAATGGAACTTTTACAGCACAACAAGTTGTAAATGCAGCGGGTGTGTGGGCTCCTAAGATTGGTCAGATGTTAAATGTAAATATACCAATTGAACCGAGAAAAGGGCATATTATTGTAGCATCAAGACAACAACACGTAGGGTGCCGTAAAGTAATGGAATTCGGTTATTTAATTTCTAAATTTGGCGGAAAACGAAAAGTAGATGCTTTAACTGAAAAATACGGGGTTGCGCTCGTATTTGAGCCTACTGAAAGTCAAAATTTCTTAATTGGAAGTAGCCGTGAATTTGTAGGGTTTCATACGAGAATAAACAATGAAGTCATTAAATGTATTGCAAATAGAGCGATTCGCTTTTATCCGAAAATGGCAGATATGATGGTAATTCGTTCTTACGCTGGTTTACGTCCGTGGACAGAAGATCATTTACCGATTATTTCACGAGTGGAACATATTCCAAATTATTTCATTGCCGCTGGGCATGAAGGGGATGGGATTAGTCTTGCAGCAGTTACTGGGAAAGTAATTGAAGAGTTATTAAATGAAAAAGAGACAATTATTCCTATTGAACCACTTCGTTTGAGTCGTTTTACAGAAAGGGTGTTAAACGGATGAAGTCACAAAGAGTCTTTACGACAATTGATACACATACGGGTGGGAATCCAACGAGGACATTAATTAGTGGACTTCCAAAGTTGATTGGAGAGACGATGGCAGAGAAGATGTTACATATGAAAAAGGAGTATGATTGGATTCGGAAATTGTTAATGAATGAACCGCGTGGTCATGATGTAATGTCAGGGGCATTATTAACAGACCCGTGTCATCCTGAGGCTGATATAGGTGTTATATACATAGAGACAGGTGGATATTTACCGATGTGTGGTCACGATACAATCGGTGTATGTACAGCGTTAGTTGAATCAGGTTTAATTCCGGTAGTTGAACCAATTACTTCTTTAAAACTAGATACACCGGCTGGCTTAGTTGAAGTAGATATTGCTGTTCAAGATGGAAAAGCAAAAGAAGTATCTTTCTGTAACATACCAGCTTTTTTATTAAAAAATATTACTGTACAAGTGAAAGATATTGGAACTATAGAAGCTGATATTGCGTATGGAGGGAATTTTTATGCCATTATTGATGCGAAATCAGTAGATCTAGAATTAGTACCAGAAAATGCATCTACAATCATCGATAAGGCGATTCATATAAGAAACACAATTAATGAGAAGTTTGAAATCACTCATCCAGAGTATTCGTTTATAAGAGGATTAACACATGTTGAATTTTATACAGATCCTACTCATGAATGTGCGCATGTGAAAAATACAGTTGTTGTACCACCAGGCGGAATAGATCGATCTCCATGCGGTACAGGAACATCTGCGAAGCTAGCTGTATTATACGCTCAGAAAGAAATCGAAATTGGTGAAGAGTTCATTCATGAGAGTATCGTTGGTTCTTTATTTAAAGGATATGTCATGAATACGACACATGTTGAAAATATTGAAGCTGTCATAACGAAAATTACGGGATCAGCTTGGCTTATGGGTATGCATAGATTTTTTTACAATGAAATGGATCCACTTAAAGAAGGATTTTTGCTAATTCCGCCGATGGAACATGAAACGGAGGATATAAAATGAACATTCAAAAAATGTATACAGCAGTAGACGTACATGTAAATGGCGAGGCATTTCGTGTAATGAAAGACGTACCATGCAAATACTACTACAGTTTGGAGCAATTAAATGAACAATTTTCAGGTGAATTAGCAGAAGAGATGAAGCTTTTATTAAATGAACCACGTGGTTTTATCGGTTTGAATGGGTGTATTGTCGTTCCATCTATCCATAATGAAGTGGATGCAGCTGTATTATTTTTTAATCATGAAGGTTCGATTCCGCTTCATTATGGAGGCATTGTTGCAGTAATAACGATGTTACTCGAAAGTGGGTATTTAAAAAAGAGAGAGTCCAATCAATACAAAATTGAAACGTTATCTGGAATATTTTTAGTTCATGCGTATGTAGAGAATGATGAAGTTATATCGGTTTCGTTTGAAAGCAAACTATGCTATTTGATTGAGGAAAATTTACAGGTTGGTAATGTAAGTTATTCTCTCATACAAGCAGATAAAGTATATGCAGTTGTAGAAAAAGGTGCGTATTCGCCAGAAATTCGTGTTGAAAACATTTCAGAATTGAAAAGATGGGGAGAAGCTACACTGCAGGCTATACAAAAACAGTCGCTAATAAAAAGGCTTATTTTAGTAGATCCTTCGCAAAAAGAAAAGAACCATATAAAGTCGATTACATTTCATGAAGATAACTTTATCGTACGTTCGCCAGGTTTTGTTTCTACTATCGTTTCCTATGTTCATGCGTTATTTAAAAATGATTATATGGCGGATAAACCTTTTAAAAATGAAAGTATATTTAATAGTTTTATAACTGTGGAAAAAGTGAAGAAGGAGGAACTAGGATACATTTTCCGTTTTGAAAGTAGAGGATTTATTACAGGAATGCAGACGTTTCTATTAGACCCTACGGATCCATTTCCGGCAGGTTTCTTATTAAAATAAAATGTGATAAGGAGAGATAAATATGCAAAAAATTAAAGGGGCATTTCCAGTATTAATAACACCGATGGATGAATTTCAGGAAATTAATTGGGATGGGGTAAAACAAAATGTAAATTACTTTATCGAACAAAAGGTTGCAGGTGTCATCATTAATGGAAGTACAGGAGAGTTTGTAAGTTTATCAAAAGAAGAACGATTTAAAATGGTAGAAACCGTGTTGAAAGAAATTGATGGCCGTATTCCAGTCATTGTTGGAACTGCAGCAGAGACGACGAAAGAAACAATTGAATATACGAAACATGCAGAAGCGCACGGAGCGGATTGTGCATTAATTATAAACTCTTACTATTGTAAACCGAAGGAAGAGGAGATTTATTTTCATTTTAAAGAAATCTCAAATTCTGTAAATATACCAATTATGCTATACAATAACCCATTTACTTCTGGTGTTGATATGAGTACAAAGCTAATGCTCCGTATTGGAAAAGAGTGTGAAAATGTTACACATATTAAAGAATCTAGCGGAGATATTCGAAAAGCGAGAGATTTAGTAAGACAAAGTGAAGGGGCTTTCCAAGTCTTCTGTGGTTCTGAAGATTTAGTTATGGAATCATATTTAGTTGGTGCTTCGGGATGGGTTTCAGTAGCAGGAAATATCGTTCCCGGTCTCGTTACAAAAATGTATGAGCATTTTCAAAATGGTGAATTAGAAAAGGCGTGGGAAATAAACGATGCTATTTTACCACTTTGCGAGTTTCTTGAAGGATCAGGGAAATATGTTCAAATCGTTAAACGTTCCATGGAATTACATGGGCAAGCGGGAGGACCTTCTCGCTATCCAAGACTAGGATTAACTGTTGACGAAGATCAAAAGCTTCAAACGATTTTATCAAATATTGCAGCTCATGTAGCTGTTTAAATAAGGAGGAGAACATAATGTTAAAGACAAATATTGAGCTGAAACCAAAAGTGGAAGCGTTTTTAAATGAAGAAATTAAAATGTTTATTAATGGCGAATTTGTTGCTGCTATTGGGGGAAAGACGTTTGAAACGTATAATCCAGCTACAGAAGATGTTCTAGCTGTCGTATGTGAAGCGCAAGAAGAGGATATTGATGCTGCAGTAAAAGCGGCAAGATCTGCATTTGAATCCGGTCCGTGGGCAGAAATGACTACTGCTGAAAGAGCGCATCTTATTTATAAATTAGCAGATTTAATTGAAGAACATAGAGAAGAATTAGCGCAACTAGAAGCTTTAGATAATGGAAAGCCATATCAAGTAGCACTTGATGATGATATTTCAGCAACTGTAGAAAATTATCGTTATTACGCAGGATGGGCTACAAAAATTATTGGGCAAACAATCCCAATTTCAAAAGATTACTTAAATTACACGAGACATGAACCTGTAGGTGTTGTAGGTCAGATTATTCCGTGGAATTTTCCGCTCGTTATGTCTTCTTGGAAAATGGGAGCTGCACTGGCGACAGGTTGTACGATCGTATTAAAGCCAGCAGAGCAAACGCCTTTATCTTTACTATATACAGCAAAACTTTTTAAAGAGGCTGGATTTCCAAACGGTGTTGTAAACTTTGTACCAGGCTTTGGTCCTGAAGCAGGAGCAGCAATTGTAAATCATCATGACATTGATAAAGTTGCTTTTACAGGATCTACTGTTACAGGAAAGTATATTATGCGTCAGTCTGCAGAAATGATTAAGCATGTAACGTTAGAGCTTGGCGGCAAATCACCAAATATCATTTTAGAAGATGCGGACTTGGAAGAAGCAATTAATGGTGCATTCCAAGGTATTATGTATAATCACGGTCAAAATTGTAGCGCAGGATCACGTGTATTTGTTCATCGTAAACATTATGAAACTGTAGTAGATGCACTTGTGAAAATGGCGAACAACGTAAAACTTGGAGCAGGTATGGAGAAAGGAACGGAAATGGGTCCACTCGTATCTAAGAAACAACAAGAGCGTGTGTTACATTACATTGAGCAAGGGAAGAAAGAAGGCGCTACAGTTGCGGCTGGTGGTGAACGTGCACTTGAAAAGGGTTATTTCGTTAAGCCAACTGTATTCACAGATGTTACAGACGATATGACAATCGTTAAGGAAGAAATATTTGGACCAGTTGTTGTTGTTCTGCCATTTGATTCGACAGAAGAAGTAATTGAACGAGCGAACAACTCATCCTATGGCCTTGCTGCGGGTGTATGGACGCAAAATATCAAAACGGGTCATCAAGTGGCAAATAAATTAAAAGCAGGAACAGTGTGGATTAATGATTATAACTTAGAAAATGCAGCTGCACCATTTGGTGGATACAAACAATCTGGTATTGGCCGCGAATTAGGTTCATATGCGCTTGATAATTATACAGAAGTGAAAAGTGTTTGGGTAAATATAAAGTAATAGGGTGTTTTACTGACAAAAATTGAGGGATGAAATAATGAAAGATGCGGACAACTAGAAAGTTTGATAATAGTTGTCCGTTTTCTTATATACAAAATTGCTTTTCCAAAGAATGATAAGGGGGATTTGGATGGAGAATTTAGTAGAATGGTTAGTAGGGCAAGTGTGGAGTATCGGTTTAGTTGTTTTTGCATTAGGGGCAGGCGTATATTTCACGATTGCAACACGTTTTTTGCAAATTCGTTATTTTAAAGAGATGATTAAACTATTATTTGAAGGAAAGAGTTCCGAGACGGGAATATCATCTTTTCAGGCATTTTGTTTAGCCTTATCAGGAAGAGTTGGAATTGGTAATATTGCAGGGGTAGCGACAGCGATCGCTTTCGGCGGGCCTGGAGCTGTATTTTGGATGTGGGTAATGGCTTTGTTAGGGGCAGCGAGCGCGTTTGTAGAATCAACATTATCTCAAGTATACAAAAGTAAAGTAGGGAATGAATATCGCGGCGGTACTCCATATTTCATTGAGAGAGGTTTAAAAATGAAATGGTTTGCAGTCATTGTAGCGGTAGTTGTAACACTTTCATATGGCGTGTTATTACCAGGTATTCAATCTAGTAGTATCGCAGTTGGATTCGAAAACTCTAATGGTATTAGCAAATATATAACTGGTATATTTTTAGTCGTGTTACTAGCAGCAATTATTTTTGGTGGTGTAAAGAGAATTGCCGGTGTTTCTCAAATGCTTGTGCCATTTATGGCAATTGGTTATGTAATTGTTACATGTATCATATTAATTGCGAATGTAACGGAGATTCCAAGTATGTTTGCTTTAATTTTCTCTAGTGCATTTGGTGTAAATGAAATGTTTGGTGGAATTGTTGGTGCAGCTATTGCATGGGGCGTAAAACGCGCTGTATTTTCAAACGTTGCTGGTGTCGGAGAAGCGACGTATAGTTCGGCGGCTGCTGAAGTATCGCATCCTGCAAAACAAGGATTAGTTCAAGCGTTTTCCGTATATATCGATACAATTGTCGTATGTACAGCGACAGCTCTTATGATTTTAATAACAGGTATGTATAATGTTATACCTGAAGGGAAAACCGCTATTGTACAAAATATAGGAAATGTGGAAGCTGGTCCAATTTATACACAACAAGCAGTTGAAACTGTGATAACAGGGTTTGGTCCAATATTTATTTCAATTGCGATTTTCTTTTTTGCATTTACAACGTTACTCGCTTATTACTATATCGCTGAAACGACACTTACTTATTTAGATCGTCAATTGAAGTATGGCTGGTTAAAACCAGTTTTAAAATTTGGATTTTTAATTATGGTTTACATCGGTAGTGTTGAATCAGCGTCGCTTTTATGGAATCTCGGAGATTTAGGAATCGGTAGTATGGCATGGTTAAACTTAATCGCGATTCTATTATTAAGTAAAATCGCATTAAAAGTGTTAAAAGACTATGAAAGGCAGAAAAAAGAAGGGAAAGATCCAGTATTTAATCCTAAAAATGTGGAGATTGAAGGATTAACATTTTGGGAAGAAAGAAGTAAAGAGGTTGAAAGAAAAAGTTCTAGAGAAAAAGTTATTGTAGATGATAATTTAAAATTATAACGTAAATTAACTGAAAATTCTTAATTTAAAAGAAGGTATATTGCCTCCATTTCATCACATACTACAATAGGTATGGATAATATGACTGGAGGGAATAAGATGGAACATGAGCAACATAGTTCGATAAATGATATTCTACATCATTATAAAGAAGGTATAGGTAGTTTTACAAATCAAATTCCTGAAATCGCTGAGACATATAATGCGTTCACGCAAGCTTGTTTTCAAGAGGGTGCTTTAACAAAAAGAGAAAAGCAACTTATTGCATTAGGAATTAGTTTAGCAACGCAAGATGAGTATTGTACAATTTATCATACAAAAGGTTGTCTTGATCAAGGATGTTCAGATAAAGAGATTCTGGAAGCATGTGGTGTTTCAGCAGCATTTGCTGGCGGAGCTGCGATGAGTCAAGCGGTAACTTTAGTGCAAGAGTGTTTAACAGAACTGAAAAATCAAAAGCATTGAATAAAAAACGTTTTAAACTTTATGTTTAAAACGTTTTTTATTTGAAATTAAATTTGTATTCAATTTAATATTCTATATCTTCATAAATAGATTTTTCTACATCAGGAAGAACTGTGTATATACTCTTACCGATTAAAGCTTCTAATTCTTTCTTAATCGCATAAAACCCTTTCCAATGTAAAGATGTATGAGATGTTGTACCATGACGCAAACCAACAGAAATTAATCTTCTTTCCAGCGTAGTAAAGCCACCCGCATCAGCAAGAGCGTCACAAAGAGTAATTACTTTATTGTATAAGTCGTAGTTACAATGTTCATTTAATATTTCAACTAACCGGCTTCTCATATGGTCAGGAACGAGACTCCATTCCGCTGCGATATCTATATGTTCATTTTTGCATGGGAATGAGTGTGTCACACAAATAACAGCGTTTCCTGTATACCCTAAATCATTCATATACATATAACCATCATAGGAATGAATGACCGATTTGGTAAAACCTTTGTATCTTCCGATATCATGCAAAAGGGCAGCGTTATATGCTATGTCAGCATCTAGGTTATACCCATTTTTAATAAGTTCTATAATTATGTTTTCAGTTGCATGAGCAACATGTAGTGAATGTTCAAACCAAGGGCCCGGGTTTTGTTCATATGCCCATTCGAGTAATTCTTTTGCGTACGTTCTATCTAATATATATTTCATATCGTTATCCTTTCACAAAAAGTCATATCTTTCTATAAATTCATCTTATTATTTCATTATTCCTTCTTTAAAAATTGTTACAATGAAACAAAAGGGGGAAAAGTAATGCGAAATTTAGTAATTGAAGAAATAAAGCAACTAGAAAATGATATGGAAGAACTTTCGAAACTTTTGAAAATGGTTGTAAACGATGGGGCATCAATTGGTTTTTTGCCTCCACTGGAACAAAAAGACGCAACAAAGTATTGGCAAACAGTATTAGCGCCAGAAGTGATATTGTATGTGGCTAAAATAAACAACGAAGTAGCAGGGAGTATTCAATTACAATTAGTTACTAAGCCTAACGGAATTCATAGAGCCGAGATTTGCAAATTAATGACTCATCCAAACTTTAGACGTAACGGTATTGGACGATCACTTATGCAAAAAGCAGAGGAACGAGCAAAGCAAGAAAACAGGTCTCTTTTAGTATTAGATACTAGAGAAGGAGATCCTTCCAATAAACTGTACAAATCACTAGACTACCAAGAAGTTGGAACAATACCAGGGTATGCAATTTCCCCGAATGGTAAGTTAGATGCTACGGTTATTTATTATAAAAACATTTAAGGTATAATCAAACGGGGAGAGTGCTTAATTATTAGTAAGTGAATAATAAACGACTATTTTTAACACCGTCTATATTTTTCTGGCGGTGTTAAAATAGTTAATTATAATCTAATTAACGCACTAAATGAATTTGAGAAATTTTTTAGAGGGTTCTTTTAGTAATGATTCTCGTCTTATAATAAATGTAGAGAAGATGACTAGCCAACTATAGTTATTTTCGCTTTATTATCGGAAGGGGATGAAAGTATGAAAAAGAATAGTTTACAAAAGATGAAGAAAGTTATTTTAAGTGGTGGAGTATTACTTACGGGATTATTAACATTTGGATTTTCAGAAAAGGCTTCAGCTCATGGATATGTAGAATCACCAGCGAGCCGATCTTATTTATGTAAGCAAGGGGTAAATGTAAATTGTGGACCGATTCAATATGAACCACAAAGCGTAGAAGGGATAGGTGGATTTCCGCAACTAGGACCTTCTGATGGACAAATTGCAGGGGCTGGTCATTTTCCCGCTTTAGATGTTCAAACTGTAGATAGGTGGAAGAAAGTTACGTTAAATGGCGGGACGAATATATTCAAGTGGAAACTAACGGCTCCTCATAGTACAAAAGAGTGGAAATATTATATTACGAAAAAAGGTTGGAATCCAAATAAACCTTTAACGCGATCAGATTTAGATTTAGTGCCATTCTATGTGAAAAATGACGGTGGAGCTAGACCAGGGACAACAGTAACGCACGAAGCAAATGTACCAACTGACCGTAGTGGATACCATCTTATTTTAGCTGTTTGGGAAATTGCAGACACTGGAAATGCGTTTTATCAAGTTATAGATGTAAACCTTTTGAATAATGGTTTATCCTCAAATTTCGCTTTTAACAATGTAGTGCAAGCTCCTACACTATTTTAATTGAAACATACATTTCGATCATCTAATTCATTTTAGATGATTTTTTTTATGAAAATGATGAAAAATATAGAAGAAAGTGCAATTATTTATAAAAAAATATGCTTTAAATATTGTCATATTTGCTTCTTTAAGATATCCTTTTCATGAAGAGGTGGAAAACATGGAAAAAGTACTAGTTTTCGGGCATAAAAACCCAGATACAGATGCAATTTGTTCTGCAATTGCTTATGCAGAATTGAAAAAAGAATTAGGAATGAATGCTGAGCCTGTACGTTTAGGCGAAATCAGCGGTGAAACTCAATTTGCGTTAGACTATTTTAAAGTAGAAGGACCGCGTTTTGTTGAGACAGTAGCAAGCGAAGTGGACAACGTTATTTTAGTTGACCATAACGAGCGTCAACAAAGTGCTAACGATATCGAATCAGTTCGTGTGTTAGAAGTTATTGACCATCACCGTATTGCTAACTTTGAAACAAGCGATCCTATATACTATCGTTGTGAGCCAGTTGGCTGTACAGCTACAATCTTAAACAAAATGTACAAAGAAAATGGCGTAACAATTCGTAAAGAAGTTGCAGGTTTAATGTTATCTGCAATCATTTCAGATTCTTTACTATTCAAATCTCCAACTTGCACAGAACAAGACGTAGCAGCTGCTCGTGAATTAGCGCAAATCGCTGGTGTAGATGCAGATAACTACGGCTTAGAAATGTTAAAAGCTGGTGCTGACTTAAGCGGAAAAACAATGGAGCAATTAATCTCTCTTGACGCTAAAGAATTCCAAATGGGTAATGCGAAAGTTGAAATCGCACAAGTAAACGCTGTTGATACAAACGACGTTCTTGTACACCAAGCGGAACTTGAAAAAGTAATCTCTGCAGTAGTAGAAGAAAAAGGTTTAGACCTATTCTTATTCGTTGTAACTGATATCTTAACTAATGATTCTGTCGGTCTTGCGATCGGTAAAGCAGCAAACGTTGTTGAGAAAGCATACAACGTATCACTAGAAAACAACACAGCTACTTTAAAAGGTGTTGTATCTCGTAAAAAACAAATCGTACCAGTATTAACAGAAGCATTCCAAGCTTAATCGTATTGCGTACAGATGAACAGTAAGGACAAGTAGTCAGATTGGCTACTTGTCCTTTTTTACCTCTAAAAAACAGAAAATTAAAAACGGGAGGATTGTGTATGTTTAATGATTTGGAGAGTAAATTACAGTCACTTTTAGAACGAAATATTACGTCGGTTTCAGAATTAGAGAGCTGGCTCTCGGAGGAGCTACCTTTAAACGCTGAAATACAGAAGTTGCGTTTGACTTTTTAGAAGAAAGGATATAAAGTACTGCAAGGGTCATTTTAAATTTGATTAACGAATTAAAATAAGGATAGCGTTAGCTATCCTTATAATCGTTTATTCGTAAGATTTTTTCTTGTTTATATAAAATGTAATTATAGCAGTAATGAAGAAAATAGGTATCGCATACACTTGCCCAACAAATAACTTCCAGCCGACATAATTATAGCCTTCAGATGCTGGGATGATAACGGAAATAACGCAAACAATAAAATAGACTAATAGTGCAGGGATAATATTTTTCATTTTTATGGACCTCCTTCCTAATTTAATTTATAAATCATAATATTTCAATTTAATTATAAAATTTGAAGAAAAAATGCAAAAATTTTTATGGTATTATAATATTTGCAATGAGAGTGATCCATAGTACATATATGGTAAAATGTGTAATTTAAACTTTTCAGAATTATTATATAGTATTTTGAGAGAAAAATGTACAAAATAACGAATTTTATTTACCAAAGTAAAGGGAGTAGAAATATATATGAAAAGGATATGTATAATTCCATGTGGAAAAAAGAAAATTTGGGATAAACATTCAGACTACGGACCGATGGAAGCAAAAGATGTGTATATTAGTCCGTTCGGAAAAGCATGTCAGGCGTACGCAACTATGTTTTTCGAAAACTGGGTTATATTATCGGCGAAACATGGATTTTTAAGACCAAATGATATTGTATTAGAAAACTATGATCTTGCATTTGATTCAAAAAGCGATGAGGTAATAAATATAGAGCAATTACAAAAACAGATGGTAGATAAAAGTTTATTACAGTTTGACGAAATCGTCTTACTAGCAGGGAAGAAGCATAAAAAAGTAGTGACAAAGTTATATCCAGAAGAAATGATTACATATCCGCTAGAGGGGTGTAAAGGGATTGGATATATGTTGCAGAGGTTGAAAGAAGCTGTGAAGGAAGGGGAGGAAATATAGGTGTAGTTTCAGTGATTTTAAACTCTATTTATTTAGGGAGCTGAAAAGTAAAATAGAGTTTTTAGGCATCGCCGAAAGGGTGATGCTTTTTTGTTCGTGTCGTCATTCATGTAAAAGTAATTTAGAGAATAAATCATTCGATTTATGAAGCGATAGCTTTTTTATATCGAAAACAAATTGCTTCACTTCTAGAAAATGTAGGACATATGGGTACAGTTAAAATTGTAAGTGGGAATAGCAATAAGACAAGTTTTGAATAGGATATTAAGAAAGGAGATGTTGATAAATAATGGCCAGATATAGTTTGCACGGAGGACACAATAGTATTGTTCAAGGTGCTAATTTTGGGAATCGGAAAGAACACGTTTTAGATAGGCAAGTTAAAGATGCTGTGGCGGCTAAGTTAAGATCCCTAGGACACACGGTTTATGACGATACGGACGAGGTAGGGGCAACTCAATCACAAAATTTAAATAATATCATTCGGAATAGCAATTCCCATGCTGTGGATTTAGTTATTTCTTTTCATCTTAATGCAAGTGATGGAAATGGACAGGGTGTTGAGGTTTTGTATTATGATCAGAAAGATTTGGCGGCTAAAATCTCAGCTCAACTAGCAAAAGATATTGGATGGCGTGATCGAGGTGCGAAACAGCGTACAGATTTAGCGGTATTAAATGGGACGAAAGCACCTGCTATTCTTATAGAATTAGGATTTATTGACAATGAATCTGATATGGCAAAATGGAATGTTGATAAAATCGCTAATTCTGTTGTATTTGCTCTTACAGGACAAACTGGAGGAGGTGCAGCGGATTTGCTCAAAGTAAAAACTGGTGGTGTAGCATTTAGTAATTTACAAGCTTTGGCTCAAGCTATGGTAGATGCGGGTATTGATGGACAAATTGTCGTTCAGAAAGATGGCATTGGTTATGCTATAACGAATGGCTATCCGTCTGGAAATATCGATAAATTTACAGCTTGGTTAGATGCACGAAAATGGTACTATGAGTACGTGAGATAAAATGAAAATTAGTTTGATTAAAAACTAAAAATTGTCTTATTTTTAGTTAACAAGTATATTAAGTAACCAATAATTATGTAACTATAAAAATATGGACAATGTATATGTAAATTAGTACACAAAACCACCTGTCAGAAAGGTGGTTTTATTTATCAAGCTATTTGTGGGTAGTAAAATTCTCACCTCAAAATTCGGATGAAGCTAAGAAATTAGGTGGGAATTCCACTGCTCGTAGCCTCCTACTAATTATAGTTTCACTTTATATAGTTTAGAGTTTTGTAAACCCCTACTTATTCAACCCGTAATAATATTTTGTTTTCTCAATACATAAGCCGAATTTTAAATTATTACCCAATAATATAATACCTCTCATACTATTTATTAGTTGATAATAGCAAAAAAACAAGCTTTGAATATAATAATGAAAAAGGAGATGTTAAATAATGGGTTATATTGTAGATATTTCGAAATGGAATGGCGACATTAACTGGGATATCGCAGCACCACAATTAGATTTTGTAATTGCACGTGTGCAAGATGGTTCAAATTATGTAGATCCTTTATATAAAAATTATGTACAAGCAATGAAAGCAAGAAATATTCCGTTTGGTAATTATGCGTTCTGTCGTTTCGTTTCAGTAGAGGATGCACGGATAGAAGCAAGAGACTTTTGGAACCGTGGTGATAAAAATGCAACAGTTTGGGTAGCTGACGTAGAAGTAAGAACAATGAACGATATGAGAGCAGGTACACAAGCTTTTATTGATGAATTACGCAGATTAGGAGCTAAGAAGGCTGGTTTATATATTGCTCATCATATGTATGCTCCATTTGGAATGGCAAATGTCAATTCTGATTTTGTATGGATTCCTCGTTATGGTGGTAACAAACCGGCATATCCATGTGATATTTGGCAATACACAGAAACAGGCAATGTGGCTGGTATCGGCAAGTGTGATTTAAATAAGCTGATTGGAAATAAGCCGTTAGCTTGGTTTACAAATCAAATTGTTGAGCCGATAAAAAAACAAGAAGGGGTTGGAATTATAGTGAATAAATATAACAAAGTAGTTACTTATGAATTTGGTGTAAATTTAGTTCCTGACATGATTCAAATGATGGATAAGCTTGGATATACTTCTAAAATAATATCTCGTGGAGATAACCAAGGGCTTGTGTATTTCGAAACAGATTATCGTCAAGGGAACGAACTGGACAAAGCAACTGCTTGGTTAGATACGAAAGGAATTAAATATTTTTATACAAAAGAGTAGTTTGCTAAATAAAAAGCCGTCATGTGACGGTTTTTTATTTTTATGTAATCTTTTAACTCTACTTATAATATGGAGAAAATAGACTAATAAACAAGCCTTTGTATACTTTCAAACATAGAATATGATGAATTCTATTAAGGAGGAAGCAGATTCATGGGGAATACTTGTCATTGTGGGCATTCCCGAAATTGTAATACATTTTGGGATAATTTAATGTTTGGGAGATGTAGATGTAAACGCAATGATTTTCACGAATGTTGTTGCAAAGAGAAACCGAAATGTGAGTGTGAAAAATGTCATTGTAAAACAAAACCGAAATGCCATTGTATTCATGAAGAGGAAGGGTATTAATAATAAAAAAGAGTACGATACGTACTCTTTTTGGGTGATTATATTCCATCTTGAACAGATTTCTTTACAATTACCCATGTGTCTTTCTTTTTAACCGTTATAGCTACATTAGTTCCATTAGATTCCTTATAAAAGATATATCCATTGTTTGAGTTTACATATGTTACTGGTTCGCCTATGCAATCTCGCGAGCAGGATTTGTTGACCAGTTCAATTAGGGATAGTTCACTTGGATCGGTTTTGCTTGCTTCTATAACAGCATCAAGGCTTGTTTTTCGATAACCTTGCAAGTTTATATGAAAAAGCTGCTCTATTTCTCCTGTAATGCTAGTGTTCATTACTTCTACTGAATTCTTTTTTTCTTGAAGAAAGCCGTTTTCATAAAGTAATTTTGTATAGCCAATCCATGCTATTAACACTAGCAGGAAAAACATACCCGTCATTTTAAGTATTCGAAGTCGTTTGCTTATAATTGTTTCTGAGTATTTCATTCACTCTAATCCTCCAATGTTTTTAATTTAAAATATGCTTGGATACATACTTTTAGAAGAGGATGAAAGTTAATGAGTTTTCAATAAAAAAGAAAACATCCAGAGTTAGATGCTTTCTTTTTTTGTATTTTTGGCTATCTGTTCGTTACTTGTTTCATAAGTGGTCTTATTTCTTTAACTGGTGGTTTCTTATCATAGGCATCAACGTAAGAAAAGTAGTAGTTTAAGTTTCTTAGAAGACCTTTTCCTATTTTTGCACTTAAGAAAGGAAATACTTGTCCGGTATAATCATCGAGAGATTTACAGTAATATTTTTCATCTAAATATATACTGTATTTACATGTTAGTTCTACTAAAGGATTCCCTTCATCATCAAATACTTCTTTAGAATCAATAATATCTATTAGTGCAAATTTTTCATTTAAGTAAACTTTCTTTTTTTCTCGTGTTTATTTGTAAGTATAAAAACGAGACCAATCGCGTTAATCAAACTATTTCCTCCTATAAAAACGGATATTAATAAAATATATCGATATAAGCTAAATGTAAAGAGGAGAGGTGAAATATCATGGAGAGAAAACTAAATAAGCCGATTTATGTTTGGAAACCGACTTATTTTTATCAAGTATTACTTAGTAGTAATACCTACTCTGATTAAAGTTTCACTTTATTGAAATACTTGCGGGAATTGTTTTACGATTGCGTTTGTTATCATGTCGGCCATTTCTAATGCTTCTTTTTCAATTTTATCGTAAAGTTTTACTCCTGCTTCATAATCTTTATTTAGGAAGGCAAGTGCTTCTGCTTTCGTTAGTGCTAAATGTTCATAAAACATTTTTCTAAATTCTTCTTTATCTATATATGGGTTGATACTGTTAAGAAATTCAATAATTTCATCACCATTAGCGTACCATTTTTTCTCTATAGTGGCCGCTGCATTTTGATTACCAGCTTTTGCGGCTTTAACAAGATCCGCTGCAATTACTAAGTGATCTTTAATTAATGCACTATATTTTTTCACTGCATCCTCACCGTAAAATGGTTCAAGTGATAGTCCCATATGTGTTGCGTTTTGTAGAAGTCGTCCAACAGTAACGTTAACATCTGGTAAATTAAAGACTATACTTATAATAGCCAATCTCGTCCAAGCGACGTGTTGTTCCCATAAAGAACGCATATACCCTTTTAAAAAATTCTCATTTTTACTAATTCGGTAGTTCCGTACGGATAAATCATAGTTTACATAAGGGTTATGGTAGGGGGAGTAATACGATTGCCAATAAGAATACATAAATAGTAACACTCCTTTGAACATGTATAACTCAAAGTATGATGAAGATTTATTTTTAGTTACGTGTCCTAGATTATTTTTAGGGAATTTGAAATGGAGAAATTCAATGAATGATGTTGTGGTATATATGAATAAATTGAATATAAAGTAAAAGAGGGTCTGCAAGGGAAGTTACAGACCCTCAAAAGGGTATTGCCGAGATGTCGGACTCGACTACGTAATGTTATCATAAAATTCTTTTGAAAAACCCTGGTAAATGTGTCCAAATGAAATTAGGACCTTCATACAGTCAAAGGGACCTGCTTCCCGCGGCAGGCCCCAATAACTAGATAATGTCGATGAGCAAAAAACTCATCTGGAGTACTTTTATAGTAACAAGTAAAATGTCTTTTGTGTATTGAGAAAGAAGAATTGCATAATTATATGTGAACAATTTAACTCCCAACAATTCATGATTATCATGAATTGTTGGGAGTTAAATATGGTTATAAAATGGAGAAAAGACTTGGAAGTGAGATCGAGGTACACAGAAGTATGTAATCATGAAAAAGACCTGCTAATATAAGCAGGTCAACTTAAGGGGTTTATCCAACAGATTATTATATATGGTAACAACTGAATTCTAGTAAGTCTATACATTTAATATTGAGAAAAATTCTGTGAATGATACATTTTTTGCGCATATATTAACGTCTAAAAAGTTGAGAAAGAAAATGTAAAAGCTTTTATAAGAGAGTAATGGCTGGTACTTATAGTATGATTCATATTTCCACGCTTCATTATTTGAGAATTGGAGTTTTTGTGTTTTCGTTTTCGCTGTGATGGAACTCATATTACAATGCTTCATATAGTAACCTCCTGAATTTATATGTATACGATTAGTAGTATTCAAGAAAGGGAAATAAAATGAACATTTAAATTGAAACTCTTTCTTCTTGTGTACTGGATTTACGTTATAAATGTTGTAAAACATATATAACACGGATGCTAATTCATATTAAATATAGAATAATGAAAAAACAATAAGCGTTTATCCATCCCTTTCAAGTCGCATAAGTGCTTGATATAATAGAAGTAGATGAAAGATAAAGAAAAGCAGGTGACTCTTTTTTGTTTACTAAAGCACAAGAACTTTTAGCGTCCTACTTTGGTTATTCTTCGTTTCGAAGAGGACAAGATGAAACAATTAAAAATGTACTAGATGGGAAAGATACAGTTTGTATTATGCCAACGGGTGGCGGTAAGTCAATTTGTTATCAAATTCCGGCATTAGTGTTTGAAGGCACGACGTTGGTTATATCTCCTTTAATATCACTTATGAAGGATCAAGTAGATACATTGGTACAGAATGGCATTTCAGCTACATATATTAATAGTTCTATTTCTATTGCTGAAGCAAATCAGCGAATTCAATTAGCGAAACAAGGACATTACAAATTACTTTATGTCGCGCCTGAGCGTCTTGATTCGATGGAGTTTGTTGACCAACTTATCGATATGAAAATCCCTATGATTGCGATTGATGAAGCACACTGTATTTCACAGTGGGGACATGATTTCCGTCCAAGTTATTTACATATACATCGCATATTAGATTATCTTCCAGAAAAGCCGCTCGTATTAGCATTAACAGCAACAGCAACACCGCAAGTACGTGATGATATTTGTAATACACTTGAAATTAATAAAGAAAATACAATTATGACAACGTTTGAGCGTGAGAACTTATCGTTTTCTGTCATTAAAGGGCAAGATCGAAATGCATATTTGGCGGATTATATTCGTCAAAATCAAAAGGAATCTGGGATTATATATGCAGCTACTAGAAAAGTAGTCGATCAGTTATATGAAGATTTAATGAAGGCAGGAGTTTCTGTATCAAAATATCACGCTGGTATGAGTGATAGTGATCGAAATGAGCAACAAGAACTCTTTTTACGAGATGAAGTAAGTGTAATGGTAGCAACATCTGCATTCGGGATGGGTATTGATAAATCGAATATTCGTTACGTAATTCATTATCAGCTTCCAAAAAATATGGAAAGTTACTATCAAGAAGCAGGACGTGCTGGTCGTGACGGATTAGATAGTACATGTATATTGTTATATTCTTCTCAAGATGTACAAGTACAGCGTTTTTTAATTGATCAATCAACTGGAGAATCACGTTTTTCAAATGAACTTGAAAAATTGCAAAATATGACCGATTACTGTCATACAGAACAATGTTTACAATCATTCATTTTGCAATACTTTGGAGAAGAACCGAAAGAAGATTGTGGACGCTGTGGTAATTGTACAGACAATCGCGAGAGCATCGATGTGACAAGGGAATCACAAATGGTTTTATCATGCATGATTAGAACGAACCAACGCTTTGGAAAGCAAATGATAGCGCAAGTATTAACTGGGTCGAAGAATAAGAAAGTTATTGAATTTAATTTTCATACTTTACCAACGTATGGGCTTTTATCGAACCGTAGTGTAAAAGAGGTCAGTGAGTTTATTGAGTTTTTAATTTCAGACGAGTTAATTGCAGTTGAGCATGGCACTTATCCGACGTTAAAAGTAACTGAAAAAGGGAAAGAAGTATTACTTGGTAAAGAGAATGTTTTACGAAAAGAACGAGTAGAGACAAGACAAATTGTTCAAGACCATCCTTTATTTGAAGTGCTTCGTGAAGTACGTAAAGAAATTGCGCAAGGAGAAGGTGTACCTCCGTTCGTTATTTTCTCTGACCAAACATTAAAAGATATGTGTGTGAAAATGCCGCAAAGTGATTCCGAATTGTTGACGGTAAAAGGTATCGGAGAACACAAACTTGTGAAATATGGCTCGCACTTCTTACAAGCAGTTCAGCATTTTATTGAGGAAAATCCAAATTATGCTGAAACGATTAAGACAGAAGTAGTTTCAGAGCGTAAAAAGTCAGGAAAAGCGTCCGCAAATTCTCATTTAGAAACGTATGAAATGTATAAACAAGGTATTGATTTGAATGAGATTGCAAAAGAACGTAACTTATCAAGACAAACAATCGAAAACCATTTAATTCGCTGCTACGAGGATGGAATGGAAGTAGAGTGGCAAAGTTTTGTTCCATCAGAGTATGAATCTCTTATTGAAACTGCCGTTCAAAATGCAGAGGGTGGTCTGAAATCTATTAAAGAACAGCTTCCGAATGAAGTGAGTTACTTTATGATTCGTGCTTATTTACAAATAAGAAAGTAGAGACATATAAAGGGGATAAGAATTTATGTATCATGTTTTCGTTTATGGCACGTTAAGAAGAGGACAAACGAATGCTCATTATATGTTAGGTGCAACATGCATTGCAGACAGAGCTTGGACATATGGAAAATTATTTGATACGAACGAAGGATATCCGGCCATGACTTATTCGATTGAAGAAAAGGTGTATGGAGAAGTTTATGTAGTAAATGATGAGATATTGTGTAAGTTAGATGAACTAGAAGAATATACAGGTAATGCGGAGACTGATTTATATGATCGAATCACGCAAAAAGTATATGTTGCTGATAGGAAAATAGAGGCATATGTGTATATCGCTCAAGATAAAAAGATGATATTAAAAGTTATTGATTCTGGTGACTGGGTGGAGTATCAAAAAGAAAAATAAGAGTAGCTAAAGAGTAGATAGTGGAATAATCCATTATCTATTTTTATACTTTCACTTTCAAAATTCTTATTATTTTGATAAATTGTAAATATAGGGAAATCAAAAGGAGGATTTTTCATGGGGATTAGAAATTTAGTTTCTCACCTGTAACAGTAAAATAATTTGCAGGAGGAGAATAATAATGAACGAATTAAATGTAAAAGAATTTTATAAAAAACAATTTGAACTAATAAGCTATGATATAAATAATGAAAATTGGTTACAGGAAGTTGCTAAAGAAGTGCAAGAACAAGTTGGATATCCAATTCAGACGATGTTAGAACTAGGGGCTGGAAATGGCGGATTTGCAAGGGCGATGTCTAATTTGAATGTAAAAATGACTACTGTTGAGCTTGTACCGGAGTTAGCTATGTTTGCAAAAGAACATTCTACTAATGACATTGAGGTTCATTGCGCCGATTTTTATAAAATTAACTTTAAAGAAAAGTTTGATGTTATTTGTTATTTAGACGGATTTGGTGTAGGAACCGATGAAGAACAATTATTTTTATTAAAACGTATACATAACTGGTTGAAAGATGATGGATGTGCACTTATTGATATTTATCAACCGTTATATTGGGAAAAGGCCAATGGACAAGAAATGCCGATAGGTTCTGCAATGCGAAAGTATGAATATGATAGTGAAAATGCAAGAATGCTAGACCATTGGTGGGAAATAGATTCTTCAAATGATATCGTGACACAATCTTTACGCTGCTATGCTGTAGATGAGATTAGTAATTTATGTGCCGAGGCTCATTTAAGTATAGTTGGGATTTTCCCAGGAGGAGCGTATGATTTTGAAGCTGGGAAATATGAAGAGCAATCATCTTTAAATGAATGTTTATCATATCGAGTAAAAGTGAAAAAGAGTAGGGATTAATGAACTGCACCCCAATTGTTAGACACAGTCTAACAATTGGAGGTGCAGTTTTTCTATGGCTAAATTTACAGCTGATGAAAAAGTACAAATCGTTCTACGTTATTTGAATGGAAATGAAAGTTATCGAGAAATGGGTAAATCGATTGGTATAAGTGACACAATTATTTTGAATTGGGTAAACCAATATAAACAGAATGGTATGGAAGCTTTTCTAAAACGATGTACAAATTACACACAACAATTTAAACTAGACGTACTAAACTTTATGATTGAAAACGGTATGTCCTTATTTGAGACGGCAGCTATCTTTAACATTCCTGCCCTTCAACGATTTCTGTTTGGAAAACAGCTCGAAACACAAGGAATTGATGCCCTTCAATCTAAGAAAAAGGGGCGTCCATCCATGAAAAAAGATTCAAATAAACAAGTAAAACAAGCTTTAGCTGAAGGGTCAGTCGAAGCACTTGAAGCACGTATTCAACAGCTTGAAATGGAAAATGAGTACTTAAAAAAGTTGAATGCCTTAGTTCAAAACAAGGAAAAATCACGAAACAAGACAAGGCACAAGTAGTCTATGAATTAAGGCATAAATATTCAGTGAAGGCACTCGTGGAGCTAGCTGGTATTCCACGGAGTACGTATTATGATTTAGTAAAGAAAATGAATCGTCCGGATCAAGATGCCGATTTGAAAGCTGAAATTAAAGCAATTTATGAGGAAAATGAAGGTCGTTATGGCTACCGTCGCATTCGTGATGAGTTAACGAATCGTGATCAGAAAGTGAATCACAAGAAGGTTCAGCGCATTATGAAAGAGCTTGGATTAAAGTGTGTTGTGCGTATGAGGAAATATAAATCCTATAAAGGGAAAGTCGGTAAAATTGCACCTAATATTTTAGAGCGTAATTTTTATACAGATGCCCTGAATCAAAAATGGGTAACGGACATCACAGAGTTTAAATTGTTTGAGAGAAACTGTATGTATCACCTGTATTAGACTTGTATAATGGTGAAATTATTACCTATACAATTGGTTCTAGACCGACGTATTCACTTGTTTCAGAGATGTTAGAGAAAGCATTAGAACGCTTACCTGAAAATCACCAGCTACTAATGCATTCGGATCAAGGATGGCATTATCAAATGAGACAGTACGTCCGGACACTTGAATCAAGAGCTATCGTCCAGAGTATGTCTCGAAAAGGCAACTGTTACGACAACGCAGTAATAGAAAATTTCTTTGGGATTATGAAGTCAGAGTTCCTATACATAAAAGAATTTGAAAATGTAGAGCACTTTAAAATAGAATTAAAAAAATATATAGATTATTATAATACGAAACGGATTAAGGCAAAATTAAAAATGAGCCCGGTACAATACCGGACTCACTTTTATCAAGCTGCCTAATGAAATAACCGTGTCTAACTTTTAGGGGTCACTTCATAAATCCTTACTCTTTTTACTTTTATTGTGTGAATAATTGTCGTTCTCTTTTTATTCTTATAGTTCTTAGTACGATTCCAATTCCGAGAAATAAAACAGTAGCAGCGACCCCGCTAATAGGATTTAACCAAAAATCACTACTGTTTGTAAGAGTAATAATCCCTGTTATTGTGACTAAAACAGTAGGAACAGCATCCTCAATCGCATGCATGATAACGCATGGCCAGACGGATTTTGTAAGTCTATATATTTCAACATACATAATGGACCAACAAACCATAAGGATACAGCCAGATAAAAGCATATTTAATCTTGAGATAGATTCAAAATATTCATTTGGCAAAAAGACTATATAATATGCAGCATGCCAAAGTGCCCAAATTACACCAGAAATAATATAAATGTACCAATCGTTTAGATTTAGTTCAATCAACTTTGGAGTTAAATAACCACGCCAAGAAAACTCTTCAAAAATATTTTTAATAAAGTTACCAATAGTAGACATGACTATGAGTGACAATAACGTGGATATATCAAAACTAGAAATATGAGCTACTCCAAAAATGAGCGATATGCTTATCGTTATTACTGTAACGAATGGATAAATAAGTAGTGCAGTGAAATACCATATAAAGTTTCCTTTCAAATTTGGCTTGATGCCAAAATCATTCCAATCTCGGCTAATAACTCTAAGTAAAATGCTTACGAGGAAAGGTAATATTAGCCATAACCCCATACCTAAAGTATTTCCTTCAGGTTGATTTGTTAGAAGAGAATCTAGAAATACCCCAATCCATCCACTGGCCAAAACAGTTAATACAAAAATAAGTAAATATAACTTTAGTGATTTCTTTTTCGCGAATTTCATTTGAATAGACTCCTTTACTTTTATTTAGCCTACTATTTGTGGGCAGTAAAACCCCCTTATAAAATTTTCACTTTATGTATCTTTGATTTTTACATTGTTTGTCAATATATAAATTAAATAGGTCACAAATAGAAAGAGGTATCTTTTGTATGCATCACTATACTATATGTGTAGTGATGTGATTTAGATGTTGTATATATCTTTAAAATTAGAAAGATAAAAAGTAAGTTTTTTCGGAAAATTTAATTGGAAACTATTGACTTTACGATTGAATTTTTAATACAATGGTATTTCGACTGAAAAATTAGAACGGACAGGAGGGAATCGTCGAAATGAGCAACATATTTGAAGATGAGTTACAAAAAATGAAGGATACTTTACATACGATGGATGAGCAATTGGATAAGCTTGAAAAAATCCCAGTTTATTATGGAGAAGATTTTAAAGAGCAAATTCTTGAAAGTATGAGAGAGTCTAATAGACAAAATTTACGTATTGGTGTGCAAGAGCCGTACTTTGGAAGGTTAGATTTTCAGGAAGATGGTAAAGAAGCAGTTATGCCGATTTATATTGGAAAAGTAGGGGTTTCGGATATGGACACGATGAAACCAATCATTATTGATTGGAGAGCACCTGTCGCAAGTATGTTTTATTCATTTACCGGTGGAGAAGAATTAGCATTTTATCAATCACCAGATGGGTTAGTAGAAGGTGATGTGTATTTAAAACGAAACATTTCCATTCGAAAAAGAGAACTTGAACGTGTTGTTGATACATATGTAAAAGGAAATGAAGATGTATCGCATGCCGATGATTTTCTTCTATATCGATTAGGTGAAAATAAAGATAATAAGCTAAAGGATATTGTTTCAACGATTCAATCGGAACAAAATGATATTATTCGTGCGGAAAGAAACTTGCCATTATTAATTCAAGGGGTTGCAGGGAGCGGAAAGACAACAATCGCTTTACATCGCCTTGCTTTTTTAATTTATGAATATCGTGAACAACTAGAAGCAGAAAGAATGATCGTATTTGCGCCGAATAGTCTGTTTTTAGACTATATTTCGAGTGTACTTCCTGAATTAGGTGTAGGGAATATTAATCAAACAACGTTTCCGGATTGGGCATTACGTACGTTAGATGATTCAGTGAAACTAAAGCAGACAGAAGAAAAATTGAAAGAAGCATTTTCAATTAGTCGTGATGAAAAGAAGGTAATGCTAGGTAAATTAAAGGGTACGTTGGAATTTAAGACGTTTATTGAAGAGAGAATGATCCAATTTGAAAATGAGTTAGTTCCGACAAAAGATTTTGAGGCGTGGGATAGAGCAATTATTCCAGTAGAAGATATTAAAAAATGGATGCAAGTTGAATATAAACATTATCCTTTACAGAAAAGAAGAGAACGATTAGTAGGACGAATGAAGCGCTGGATTGAAATTGAACTTAAAAAATTCGGGGAAACAAACGAGAAAAAATTACTTAAAAAAGAAGCGACTAAGAGACTGAACGCATATATGAAGTTTTGGCCGAAAATGAGTGCTCTTTCACTGTATAGTTCAATAGTAAAAAGTAAAGAAATACTTGAGGTATTACCTGAAGAACTTGTTAAAGAAACAGAAAAGAGTTGTCGTAAAAAAGAAGTGTATGTAGAAGATTTACCAGCTTTAATATACATACATCATCGTATAACAGGGATTGAAATCGGGCAGAAGTTTCATCACGTTGTTATTGATGAAGCGCAAGATTTTTCGCCTTTCCAAGTTTATGTATTAAAAGAAATTACATTAGGTAATTCTTTCACTATATTAGGTGATTTATCGCAAGCGATTTATGATTACCAAGGAATTGAAGATTGGAATGCTTTTAAGGAAGTATTCCAAGAAACCGGTTATTATGAATTGACAAGAAGTTATCGTTCTACAAAAGAAATTATTGAATTTGCAAATGAAATAATTAAAAATGCAGAAATCCCAGTAGGACTCGCAACACCAGTCTTCCGCAGTGGAGAAGATGTGAAAGTAATTCATGCAGAAAATCAATTTACTGAAATTGTGAAGACGGTAAAACATTTGCAAAATGCAGATGTGAAAACAATTGCGGTAATCGGAAGAACAGAAGATGAATGCCGTGATATATATGTGAAATTAACAAATGCAGGATTAACGGTCAACGTAATTGAAGCAAACCAAAGTAAATATGAAGGTGGTATATCAGTAGTACCTGTCTATTTAGCGAAAGGTTTAGAATTTGATGCGGTGCTTTTAATTGATGTGGATGAAGAACATTACAAAAACACAAAACATGATGCAAAATTACTATATGTCGGATGTACGAGATCACTTCATGACTTATGGATTTTCCATAGTGGGGAAGCGTCACCTTTAATTAAAGGATTAAAATAAAGTGGAACTATAATCAGTGGGGAGTTTTACTGCAAGCTAATGTGGGATAAATATAAAAAGAGGATTTTCTAGTACAGTATGAAGATCCTCTTTTTTATATTAAAATGGTAGACGAATTAATGACTTGAACTGTTGTTTAAATGATATACGATGCTTTTTTCTAATTCCTTAGTTTGTTCTTTTCCCATGTACGAACAGCATCTACTGGAATTTGTGTATGTTTTAACCAATCTAGAATTAAGTGTAGTTGTTCTTGTATTTGACCAATGTTTTGCTCCTTTATGTTCTTATTCTGAATTCTATTAATTAATTGAAGCATATAGGGAAGTTTTTCTATACATTCGCTTAAATCTCCGCAATAACCTGAAGGGAATTCATGTGTACCAAATTCTAAAGTATGGATGTAATTAGAAACTAGGTATATCATAGCTTCTTGTTCGGTATCACCACCTAATTCAATCGCTTTTCGAAGGAATTTTTCTAAATCGTCATCTTTATTGCTAGAGTCCATATAAATTCCTATCCATCTAAAAGGTCTTGAATCAATCGGGTTGTTTTCTGTCCATCTATATAGAATGTCAATTAGAAAACTATTTAGTGAGAAAGTTAAGACCTCATCTTTTTCGTTTAATGCATCTAAAATAGTAAACAACGAAATGGCAAACTCTTCTTGATCTTTTGATTCCCATTTCTTTGCATTTGAAATAAATGTCTCTAAATGTTTATAAGCTAATTTTCGAAGTCCCGCTTCGCGATGCTGACAGTAACAAATAAAATCATGCCAATGTTCATTTGTATTCATATGTATAATAATAGTTTGTAATGCAGTGAGAGGTTTATCCATTATAAGTCCCCAATCTATTAAGCACGTGTTGAAAATTTAGTGTTATTATATCATTACATAAATTAAAGTGGGAAGAATTTAAGATGGATTTTATTGGTCGCGGGATCCAATTGATTGGTAATGTAGCAGTTCTAACAGGACTCATTATAGACTTTGAAGATGAAACGTAAAAAAGTTATTATATTTATCTGGATATTAATATAATGCAATATTAGTATTTATTTAATTTTTAGAAAACATAGACTACAACATTAATAAATGGTATAATTTCCTTGTTATTGGAATTAAAATGAAAATATTAGAAGAAAAGGATTGGGCTGGTTTTAATGGGGATTCTGATCACAAAGAAACAAAGGCAATATTAAAGTTATGGTTTATTTATATACCACTTGCATTTGGAGAGTTTGTCTTTTCGAATATCATAGGTTATTTAAAAAATAAAGATTTTGCATTTGAAAAACAATTAACCTAATTTAATTGTTTTTTATTTTACTTTAATAAACCAAATAAAAATAGAGATTTTGAACAAGATGAAGTTTATGAAGGAAATAACGTTGATTAGGTGCTGAAAACAGGGTGAAATCAACAGTGCCTAAAGAATAAAACAGGAATCATTCAACCATGGTAATTTGCCGTTTTAATAGCTTCCTATAGTGAGATGTTATGTTCACATCATATGTATACGATATTTGTAACATAGCATTACTAGAACTTCAAAATTAGTAGTTAAGGTGCTACCTTTTAGAGTGCTATAGATATATAACTTAGCTAAAAAGCAAAAATCATATAATTTGCGCTTTTTATTATCCGTTTTTTGGTAAATGATTATAGTTTTTGTCACATTAATACTGTACGATACATAGTATAAAACACATACTGTATGACATATAGTAATGGAAATGAGGTGAGTGAATGGATACTTTATTAAACTCGTTAATTACTGAGTTAAGAAGAGGGACATTAACGTTAGCTGTTTTAAGTCAATTAAGAACGCCGCAGTACGGATATTCACTTGTCCAGTTATTGGAGCAATCAGGGATTACAATTGATCAAAGTACTTTATATCCGCTACTTCGCCGATTAGAAAAGCAGGAGTTAGTGACGAGTAGTTGGGATAAAACAGAGAGTAGACCTCGTAAGTATTATGTTTTAAGTGAATATGGATTAGAGATATTTTTACAATTGAAAAAGCAGTGGGTAAAGGATTCGAAAGAACTTTATAACTTATTAAAGGAGGAGGACGAAAATGAGTTTGATTGATATGTATGTCCATGAAGTTGCGAAGAGATTGCCTGAACAAAATCGTGAAGATATTACACTTGAACTACGGTCAACAATAGAGGATATGTTACCAGACGATTATAATGAGGAAGATGTGAAGAGCGTACTCGAAAAATTGGGAAGTCCAGTTTCATTGGCTAATGGGTACTTGGATAGACCAATGCATTTAATTGGACCACGTTATTTTGATGTATATACGACGCTATTAAAAATGATTATACCAATTGCAGCTGTTATTGCGCTCATTTCAATGGTTGCAGAAAATTTTATAGGCTATAATGGTGATCAAGCGGTATTAAATGTTATTTTACAATTGATAGGTAAAGGTATAGGGGAAATTTTTGAAGTGGGTCTCCATGTATTTTTCTGGTTAACACTTGTATTTGCTATTTTAGAAAGAACTGATAAAGAAAAGGATCCACACCCATTAACAACAAGCTTAAAAAAATGGACACCAGATGACTTGAAAAATGTTTCGTATATCCCGAAGAAAAAGGCGATTTCAAAGTTTGAAGTTTTTGGAGGTTTAATGTGGACAGCAATATGGGCTACACTTTACTTTTATGCGAATCATCTTGTAGGCGTATATCATGGTACAGAAAACGGATTGAAGTTTGTCGCGCCAACGTTTAATCAAGATGTTTTGCTTCAATATTGGCCCCTAATTTTGGTTATGATCGTTTTCGAAGTAGCTATATCACTTTATAAGTTAGTACAGGGACAATGGACGAAAAGGTTGGCAATTGGAAATGCTATTCTTCAAGTAGTCGGAACAATCATATTCATTGTAATTGTAGTAAATCCACATTTATTAAACGCAGGATTTATTACGTATTTGGCAAATGCATTTACTATTTCCCCAGAGGAGTTTAAAACGTGGCTCATTGGGGGAGGAATTTTCTTCTACATGTTATCTGCTGCAATAAATATACTTGATGGTTTCCGAAAAGCTAGTATTCGTATGTAGATAAAAATCGGAAATTTCGATAAAATAAAACTATTGAAAAGATAGTGAAATAAGATGAACATGATGAAAGGAAGAAAACAATGATAAGGGAAGCAACGAAAAGAGATTTAGCATACATTTTAGATATTTATAACGATGCGATACTTTATACAACAGCTGTATATGCGTATAAACCTGTAACCCTTGAAAATAGAATAGATTGGTATGAACAAAAAAAGGCTGAAGGGTATCCAATTTTCGTATATGAATTAGATAATAAAGTAGTAGGATTTGCGACATTCGGCCCATTTAGAGCGTGGCCTGCTTATAAATATTCAGTTGAACATTCTGTGTATGTAGATAAGGCATATAGAAAAAATGGCATTGGGTCTTCATTAATGAAAGAATTAATCAAAATTGCAAAGGAAAGAGAGTATATGACCTTAATTGCTGGAATTAATGCAGAGAATGAGAAAAGTATTGCCTTGCATCAAAACTATGAATTTATTCATGCAGGAACAATAAAAAAAGCTGGTTATAAGTTTAATAAATGGCTAGATTTAGCTTTTTATCAGCTGGAACTTAACGGTCCTGAAAATCCTATAGAAGAATAAATATTTTTCGGTAGCAAGAAAAAATTCATGCTACCTTTTTCTTATTTTAATAGCTAATGAAAAGTTTTTACATTCAATGTTGAAATATTAGAAGTTAATATAACGATATAAAAAGAGGGATGGAAATGGAAACTGTTATAAATAAAATAAAAGAGGTACAATCTAATTATGTGGGAATGGCAATTTATTCTACAAAAGATAATCGGATAGTTGCTTCATATAATAATGAATTAAATATTCCGTTAGCATCAGCAGCAAAATTAGTCATTGGATTTGTAGTAACGCAAATGGTGAAGGAAAATAAACATAATTGGAATGATATACTTCATCACATTAAATTTAATCCGCATGAAGATAGTGCGCAGTTATATCCGCATTTACAAGGAAGAACTTCTTTAACACTTAGTCAAGCGGTAGAGGTAATGATTGCTTGTCATGATAGTTGCGTTGCACAGTCAGTTGTAATGCACTGTGGTGGATGGGATGCTGTGAAAATGTACGCACAAACGTACTTTTCAAAAATTTATATACAAGAGAATGCTAGAGATGAGAAAAATGTTGGAGAATTAAGTGAAGTTCTTGCCCTTTTCATACAAACCTTTCAAGGTTATAAATCAGAACCAGAATTATGGGAACCAATTATTAGCGGCATGGTAAGACAGCAAGGAGAGTATGAAGAAATCCCATATTATCATTTAGCTCATATGACAGGTGGATTACTCACAGCTACAATAAATATTGGTATTATAGGAATGTTTAACGAATTTCCGCTTCTTTATGTGATGGGGGGAAAAGATTTACCGAATCGACGTGAAAATAAAGAGGTAGATGAAGCTTTTGCAGCAGTTTTAAAGTACATATACAAAGAATATAGTGAAAGCATGCTAGGAGTGAGCGATTGAAAAGAAACTTAAAGACTTCAACAATCATTATTTTAATTTTAACGATTATTGCTCTTGAAGTTGGAATCGCACTATATGATCACAATTTGTCATTAGATACAATTTACTTTGCAGCGATCCTTATTTGTATTGTATTGCTTTTTGGCACACGTGTTTCTGGAGAGAAAGAAAGTACATCGCAACGAGGAAGAAGAAAAACAGCTCTTATATTTTGGCCATCTATTTTATTGTCTATCGTTTGTTTTGCGGTTATAAGTTACATAAGGGTAGGATATGTCTCTGTACCAGGTATAATTAGCTTTTCATGCTTTGTTACATATGGTGGATTCGTATGTATTAGTATTTTAAAGAGAAAAAATAAAATGTAGATTACTAAGCTGAAAGGAAGCAATATAAATGAAACATATAAAGAACGGTACACGTACTGAAGGAGAATATATTAAAAATAAAGTTATTCAATATAATATGTCCATCTTAACAGATGAGGCAAGACAGACGATGGAAGAAGTACGCCTCGTAGTAAAAAATGAAGAAGGAAAAATTTTTGGTGGCGTAACAGGTACGATGTATTTTTATCACCTTCATATCGACTTTTTATGGGTTGATGAATCAGTTCGTCATGACGGTTATGGCAGCCAACTTTTACATGAAATTGAAGGGATTGCGAAGGAGAAAGGGTGTAGATTAATATTGCTAGATTCATTTAGTTTTCAAGCACCAGAATTTTATAAAAAGCACGGTTACAGGGAGTATGGTGTCGTTGAAGATCATCCGAAAGGTCATAGTCAGCACTTTTTTGAAAAGAGATTATAATAATATTATGTATACTGATTGATGGAGGGAAGCATATGTACACGTATAAATTGCAACAAGAACAACCAATCTGTGCAGAAAAAATAAAGAAGCTTTATGATTCTGTCGGTTGGTGGCCAGAAAGAAAAGAAGTCGATATTGAAAAAATGTTAAAGAATAGTATAGCCATTGGAGTATGGGAAGAAAATGAATTAGTTGGATTTGCTAGAGTCGTTTCTGATGGTATTTTTCGAGCATACATTGAAGATGTTGTCGTACATGAGAGTGTAAGAAATAAAGGTATTGGAGAGAAGATGCTTACAATGTTACTCGAGGAAATATCTCATATTCATATTGTTAGTCTATTTTGCGGAGAGAAGCTAATAAAGTTTTACGGTGAGCAGCAATTTCAAGCAACGAAGCAAATTGTGATGCATCGTAATCAAACAGGGAAAGAATAAGAGGTGCCAATTAAAATGAATGCAACAAGAGCGTACTGTTTATCGAAAAGAAAGGCGACAGAAGATTCTCCAGATGGTTGGAGTGCAACATGTATGAGGCTTAATAATAAAATATTTGCGATAGTAAATCATGAAGAAGGCGAAAAAGCTGCGATTACATTGAAGTGTGATCCAGAAGTCGCATTAAGAATAAGAGAAGATTATCCAGAAACCATTATTCCAGGGTATCATATGAATAAAAAACATTGGAATACTGTTTATATTCATAAGGATATAGTGCAGGAGCAAATTAATAAAATGATTGATTGGTCGTATGATTTAGTACTACAATCATTTTCAAAGAAAAAGCAGCAGGAGTTAATGGATTAATATGTATTAGGAGTGTGTGTAATGAAAGATTCGATTAAAGATACGTATGATAAATTAGCGAGTACATATAAAGAAAATCTAGATTTCGCAAATCCATATAACAGTTATTATGAAAGACCGGCGATGATGGAGCTTATTCCAAAGGAACTAGAAGGAAAAAAGATACTAGATGCTGGATGTGCAGCTGGATGGTATACTTCTCAATTCATAAAAAGAGGAGCAAATGTTACAGCAATTGATGTAAGTCCTGAAATGGTAAAAGCAGCAAAAGAAAATATAGGAGAAGAAGCAACGTTCCTTTGTCATGATCTGCAAGAAACATTGCCATTTAAAGATAATACATATGATGTGATTGTAAGTTCATTAACTCTTCATTATATAGAAAATTGGAATCAAGTATTTCAAGAATTTCGTCGTGTATTGAAGCCAGGTGGAGAACTTATATATTCTATTCATCATCCTTTTATGGATTTCACAAAGTTTCCATGTGAAAATTATTTTGAAAAACAGTTATTAATAGATACTTGGGTTAAACCGAATATTACTATTGAAGTCAAGTTTTTAGAAGATCATTACAAGACATACTAAATGAAACTACAAATTATTTTGTATTAGAAGAGATAGTAGAACCGAAGGCAATTGAAAAAATGAAAGAAGTAGACGAAAAATCATATTATTATCTAAATACGAATCCACATTTTCTTATCATTAAAGCAACTAATAAATAGCTAGTAAAATAACTTTGTTTTACTAGCTATTTACAGTTTTACATTACATATTAGGGACTTTAAAATGAATACGAAACGAAATAGAGTAGTATATGCACTATTTACTATAGTTGTTATTATTTTAGGTCTTAGCTCAAGAAAGTTTTCTTTTGCACTACCACATCTATTAAATGATTACTTAGGCGATGCTTTATGGGCATTAATGATTTTCACTGGCTTTGGATTTTTGTTTCCTAAAACAGAGACGAAGAAGTTGGCTTTTATTAGTTTAATGTTTTGCTACGGGATTGAAGCGAGCCAATTGTATCATGCGGAATGGATAGATAGCATGCGTGCAACGACTTTGGGCGGACTCGTGTTGGGATACGGTTTTTTGTGGAGTGATTTAGTGGCCTATACAATTGGTGTTGGAGTGGGAGTACTGTGTGAGGTTATTTTTCGGAAGACATAAGAATTGTAAAAGGGGTATTTGTAAATGGAACAAGCACTGGAAATTGCAAAGTTTTGGTTTCAAAATGAACATGTCACAGCTACTGTAATTCAACAAAAAGTAGCGAAGGTTATATGCAAGAATAAAGAGTATATTTTAAAGAAAACAGGATCAATAAAGCAACTTCTAGTTGAATTCGATGTTTTGAAGCAACTGTATGAAAAGGGAATTAAGGTACAGAGAGTAGTAAAGACAGAAAATGATGAACAATATGTATTATATAAAGAAAAATATTATTGCTTATATGAGTATGTTGCCGGAAGTGTTTTAGAAATAAAAGATACGAATAAGCTGGAAAGGCTAGCAAGTACAATTGGAGAAGAAATAGCTAATCTGCACAAAGCATTACATTCGGTGAATAGTGACCATGAGTTAATAAAAAGAGATTTATATAAGATGGTATTTGAATGGGCTATACCGATTTTAGAAAAGAATGAGTATGTTCATCGAGAGGTAATTCAAAAGATGGAGCGAATGCACGCAGCTTTCAAGGAAACAGTCCATCCATTACCGAGACAAATTATTCATCGTGATATGCATCTATCAAATGTAATCTTTAAAGATGATAAACTGGAAGGGTTTATAGATTTTGAGATTTTAGAAAATAATGTAAAAATATTTGATTTATGTTATTGCTGTACAAGTATATTAAGCGAGCTATTTAGTGATGAAAGATTAAGAGGGAAATGGTTACATATCGTTAGCAAAGTCTTTGAAGGTTATTATAAACAAAATGATTTAACGAAAGAAGAACTACAAGCCATTTGGTATGTTATGCTTTCAATTCAAATTATCTTTATTGCTTATTTTGTCCAGTTACCAGATTCATTAAAGTTAAATGAAGAAATGTTCTTCTGGATTTTCGCTAATAAGGAAACTATTGAAGAAGTTATAGAAGGTATCGTAAAGGTATGAAAAAAATAATATTAATTGGTTCTGGTGGTTCAGGAAAATCTACATTAGCAAGGCAGTTAGGAAATAAATTAAATATTAAGGTGCATCATCTTGATGCATTATTTTGGAAACCGAATTGGGAAGGTGTTCCGAGAGAAGAACAAATAACAGTTCAAAATAACTTAATTAAAGATGAGAAATGGATTATTGATGGGAATTATGGCGGGACGATGGGTATAAGACTGAATGCAGCTGATACAATTATCTTCCTTGATATTCATAGAACAATTTGTATTTATCGTGCTTTTAAAAGAATTGTAAAATACCAGAATAAAACAAGACCAGATATGGGCGCGGGATGTGAAGAAAGATTTGATTTGCAATTTTTTAAATGGATATGGGAATATCCTAATGCTAAACGACCTACAATTTTAAAAGGGTTAGAGCAATTGCCGGAAGAGAAAAAGGTTATTGTTTTAAAATCTCCAAATGAGGTTCGGAAATTTTTAGAGCACATATAATTATAGAATGTAACACAAAAATTCTTTGTGAATCTTACCGATTAGTTTAATAAAACTAATCGTTTTTTATTATGAAAAATTTAACGCTTTTTGAAAATTGTATTTTGTAATGAGTATATGACTTTAATTTCATATAAAATGAACGTTTGGAGGAATAGAAAATGACTAACGATTTAATTCAACTAATCGATTCATTAATGGTCAATATTCCAGCTGGAGAGGTAGTATTAAGAGATGATCGAATAAAAAAAGAATGGCTAGTACAAATTCAACCATTTCTTCTTGCAAAGTATGCTGTAACAATGGAACTATATGATGCTATTACAAATAGTACATTAAATAATTTTGATAAAAATCATAAACCAGTTGTCAATATTTCATGGAAAGATGCCATTGCGTTTTGTAATGTACTTTCAAAAAAAGCGGGATTAAAAGAATATTATTCTATTAGTGATGGTGGTCAAATTGTGAAATGTAATTTAGATTCAAATGGCTACCGATTACCATCTGAGGTGGAGTGGCAATATGCATGTAAAGCAAGTACAACCGGATATACATACGGGAAACTTCATGATATAGCGTGGTATAATGAAAATTCAAATGGAGAGATTCATGACGTTGGCCAAAAAGAACCGAATGCATGGGGACTTTATGATATGCTAGGGAACGTTTGGGAATGGTGTTATGATTTGTATGATGAAACAGTGTACGGATCATACCGCATTTTTCGTGGTGGTAGTTGGGCTGAAACAGCGAGAGGGTGCGGCGCTACTTGTCGTCGTCGAAGCCATCCTACATTTCATATAGATGATCTCGGTTTTAGACTTGCTAGGTCAATTTAGTAGGAACATGATACGAACAGCTAGGAAAAGAGTATGGAGAGAATCCGTACTCTTGCCAACATAGAAATGATTTAACGTAAGGAGTGTTTATTATGGCGCGTGTTTTATTTATTAATGCTGGATCAGAAGGACATATAAATCCAACTTTACAAGTTGTAGATGAATTGATTTCTCGTGGTGAAGAGGTCGTTTATTTTTCAATAGAAGCTTTCAGGGAGCGGATTGAGAAGACAGGTGCTACTGTACGAACGATTGATGATCAAAAATTTATAAAAGCGTTTCTATCTGGAGGCAGAAATTATTTACAGGAAAGAATAAATGGCCTTCTACATACAGCGGATATTGTCATACCTAGCGTTCTAGAACAAATTGAAGGTGAACATTTTGATTACATAATTCATGATTCTATGTTTGGCTGTGGCCATTTAATTGCTCAAATCCTTAAACTTCCAGCCATAAATTCATGCACATCTTTTGCGCAGGATGAAAAATCCTTTGAGCAAATGTTAGGTCATCTATCAAAAAATATCCCAGTAGAAATTTATGATAAAATACAGAATGATTTTCAAAACTTAACGAAGGGAATTGCTGAAAAATATGGTGTTGAAATAAAATCATCGTATGAAGTTTTCTGTAATCCTGCACCCCTTACTATTGTATATACAATTAAGGAGTTCCAGCCTTTTGGTGATACGTTTGATGAAACATATAAATTTGTAGGACCATCTATCTCTGCACAAATGAAAAACAGAGACGTTGATTTTACTTCAATTGAAGAAAAAAGTCCGCTTTATATTTCATTAGGTACTGTTTTTAATGAAGCGATTGACTTTTATAAACTGTGTATGAAGGCCTTTGAGAATAGTGAGCATACAATTGTTATGTCTATTGGTAGTAAAACAAAAATAAGTGATCTAGGCGAAATTCCTAAAAACTTCATTGTGAAAAACTATGTACCCCAAACTGAGCTGCTTACATATACGAAACTATTTATTACACACGGCGGGATGAACAGTGCGCATGAAGGACTGTATAACGGGATTCCGCTCGTTGTAATACCGCAAAGTGCAGATCAGCCAGTAGTCGCAAAGCAAGTGGAGAGTCTTGGAGCAGGAATAAAATTACAAATGCAAGGATTAACTGCGGATCAACTAAGTGAAAGTGTAGAAATGGTATTAAATAATCCGTCATTTAAAGAAGTTGCTTTGAATTTGAAGAAATCTTTCCAAAAATCAGGTGGATATAAGGAAGCTGTTGATGAAATTTTTATATTTGTAGGTCAGTGAAAAAATGAAATTATACATTAGAAAAGCATCTAAATAGGATGCTTTTTATTTAACTTTATAATTTTATTTTTAATATCTAGTATGGTTAAAACTAAGGCACTGAGAGATATAAGTATAAGAATAAAAGTTAACCAGTTAAATGTATTGTCAATTATGAAGTAAAGATGATAGATAAATATATTCGAATTTTATTTTAAAATGTTAGGACTTAGTTTTACATGTTAGTAATAATTTCACTGTTTCTGCACAACTTCTGCACATACTCAGGTAATTTCTATGTCATGATATATTCATAAAGTGAAATATTTCATAAGAAAAATATAATTTCACTGCGGTGTATGCATAATTCACACATACATCGGTACAAGTTTGTCTCTTGTTATTCTTTTACATCAAAGCCCACATTCCACTACAAAGTATAACAAGAAGGAGACATGAACATGAATAATCGATTTTTAAAACAACTACAAAATATGAAAATGAACAAAAAAAGTTTAGGAGCTGTAGCATTAACAGCTGGAATTATTAGTACGACACTTATTCCTCAAAATGCTTATGCGCACGGTTTTGTTGAAAAGCCCGGTAGCCGATCCGCTTTATGTAGTTCAACTTATGGTGCGCTAAATGTAAACTGTGGAAGTGTTATGTATGAACCACAAAGTTTAGAAGCTCCAAAAGGTTTCCCACAAGGTGGTCCAGTAGATGGACAAATTGCTTCAGCAGGCGGAAAATTTGGTGGTATTTTAGATCAACAAACAGCAAATCGTTGGTTTAAAAATACAATCACTGGTGGGGAAAATACATTTACTTGGAAGTATACTGCGCCTCACTTAACGAGTAAGTGGCATTACTATATTACTAAAAAAGGATGGAATCCAAATAAAGCGCTAACAAGAGCAGATTTTGAACCAATTGGAACTGTACAACATGATGGTTCTGCAGCTTCAAATAATTTAACTCATAAAATCAATGTACCTACTGATCGTAGTGGATATCATGTGATTTTAGCAGTATGGGATGTAGCTGATACAGCAAATGCATTCTATAATGTAATTGATGTTAATCTTATTAATGATGTGAAACCAGACATAGAAGCGCCAAGTATTCCAAATGGACTTCAGACGCAAAAAGTAACAGCAAATAGTGTAGAACTAACATGGAACGCTTCTACGGATAATGTAGGGGTAAAAGGATATCAAATCTTCCGTAACGGAGAGATGATTGATACAGTAATAGGCACTCATTTTATTGATAAGAAATTACAACCAAGCACAGAATACTCTTATACTGTAAAAGCAATTGACGCAGCTGGCAATGTATCGAAGGGAAGTACAGCGCTTACAGTAAAAACAACAGTTGAGATTCCAGATACAGAAGCACCAACACAACCAAAAGGATTACATAGTATGGGAACGACAGCGTCAAGTGTGGATTTAATGTGGAGTCCATCTGACGATAATATTGGTGTAGACCATTACGATATTTATAGAGAAACAGAAGGATCAATGAAAAAGATTGCAACATCCAATACAACTTCTTATATGGATAAAAATCTGCTCGCTAATACTACTTATAAATATGTAGTAAAAGCTGTTGATGTAGCTGGAAATGAATCCGTACAGAGTGATATATTCACAATTACTACAAAAACCGAAAGCGCTTCATATGAAGCGTGGGATGCAAAAAAAGCATATAAAAAGGGAGATAGAGTTCTACACGAAGGAAAAGTATATGAAGCAGTCCAGAGTTATCAAGGAAATGGTGATCCGAACTGGATTTATGCATTATCATTATGGAAAACAGTGTAAGCTTTACCTAGATATGAACTAAGAGATGATGGGCTTTGATTTCAAAAGAGAATCTGGAGAATTCACTTTTCTATTTATAAAAAAGGGTAGTGTATGAATACATAAGATTCATATACTACCCTTTTTATTATGATAACATTTTCGTCATAAGTATATGCGGAATGCCATCTTCCATAAATATATCAGAAGAAGTTTCATAACCTAATTTTTTATAAAATCCTTCAGCTTGTGTTTGCCCGTGTAGTTTCACTTTTGTAGCTTGTTCGTTACGAGCAATTTCTTCTAACGTTTGAATGATGACTTTACCTAATCCGTATGTACGATAATCTTTTAAAATGCAAATACGTTCTAATTTTCCGACGCCATCAACAAATCGTATACGCCCTGTACCTACAGGAAGCTCATGATAATAAACTAAAATATGTTTACATTGCTCTCCGATTTCATCGAATGTATCGAATTCATCTGTAAGAGGAACACCTTGTTCTTTTACAAATACTTCTTTTCGAATATGAAAGGCAGTTTCTAAATCAGCAAGTTCTGTTATAAGTTTGGATTGCAAAATGTTCAGTCCTTTCTAGTGTAATCTGTTTGCGTTTTCCTAGTATATCATAATAAAGCACTATTAAGAGAAGAAGAACATACTAAAAAGCCAACTTTAAAAAGTTAGCTTTTATTACAATTTCTTTATCCCATTTTTAGTACCAATAATTGCTGTACTCGTCATACTTATAAACAACCCTGTTTCAACTACACCAGTAATCATTTTTAATTGGGTGTGTAAATGGACAGGATTAGAAATATGATTAGGGAATATACAATCGATAATCATGTTATTGTTATCGGTTATATAGGTTTCATTGTTTTTCAAACGTAATGTTGTTTGACATCCTAAAGACTGAATTTTATTTTCGGTTTGTTTCCATGAAAAAGGGATGATTTCAATAGGTAATGGAAAAGTACCTAAATGTGTTACAAGTTTCGATTCATCAGCAATGATAATTAGTTTTTTAGAGGAAGAGGCAACGATTTTTTCACGAAGTAATGCACCGCCACCGCCTTTTATAAGTTGTAAATTTGAATCAATTTCATCCGCTCCATCAATTGTAAGATCAAGACTTTGTACGTCGTTTAACGAAATTAGGGGGATATTTAGTTGCTGTGCTAATGCTTCAGTTTCCTTTGATGTTGGTACAGCTTGAAATGATAATCCTTCTTTTACACGCTCACCTAATTTTTGTATTGTCCAATATACAGTAGAACCTGTACCAAGCCCAATTTTCATGCCATCGTTTACAAAGTTAGCAGCATATTCGCCAGCGAGCTGTTTTAAATTCATCGCTTTACTCCGCCGGACGTGGCCCAGCATCAAGACCTGAATTTTCAACTGTAAGTACCGGACGAACGACTATATCTTTATGTACACGCATTTGACAAGATAATCGTAAATGATCTTCAATTCCTTTTTCCGTCATTGCATGTTTCTCATTCGCACTCGCTTCACAGAAATCACCTGCTAGTATTTCTACTCTACAAGTTGTGCAACGTGCATTCCCGCCGCAACGATGAAGAATGTTGACACCGCTATCTTCAATTGCTAATACTAACTTTGTTCCTTCTTTCACATCAAAAGTTCCCGCACCTTCAATTGTTAATTTTGGCAAATTTGTTCCTCCTCACGTAAAATTGTACATAACATATTTATGACCGCGAATTATTGAACATAAACATTATTTTTTTATATCCCCGTAACTTTTTTTAATGTTGAATCGTTTATTAAGTAAGCGCTGAAAAGGAGTGGTTATTTTGTGCACAAAAGTAACTCATGTTTTAAAGAACCCTATCGATATGAATCATTCAAATATAAACTTTTTAATTGAACAATATGGAGAGTTAAAAAGATACTGTACTTTTTTAACGAAAAACAAATGGGATGGGGAAGATCTCGCCCAAGAAACAGTGTGTAAAGTGCTTCAAAAATATAGAAATAAAGATATTTGTATGACACTCGTCTATAAAATAGCAAGAAATCGTTGGTTAGATCAGATAAAGTCTAAGTCTGTTCATGAAAAAATAAGAGAACAAATCACTTTTGAAGAACCACATGAGAACATTGCAGATTTGCATGAAATGGTAGGGAAAGTATTGTCTTCATTAAATGTACAGCAATCCGCAATTTTATTATTAAAAGATGTTTTTCAATATAGTATCGCTGATATTGCTAAAGTGTGTTCTGTATCAGAAGGTGCAGTAAAGGCTTCTTTATTTCGGAGTAGAAATAGGCTGAAAACTGTAAGTGAAGAAGGGATTGAGATAGTCGAATTCACAGATGATATGGAAGTTGTAGTAACGTCTATTCGAGAAGAGAGACCGGAATTATTAACGAAACTGCTTCCGTCAATAGATTTTACTAAGTTACCATCTAAACAGTCAGTGTTATTATTTAATGTGAAAAACCCTTCTTCCTACAGTTGTATGCTTTGCGCAGCATAACAAGTATTGGAGGGATTTAAAATGAATGCAATTCCATATGTAGTAGAACAAACAAAATTAGGAGAACGTTCCTATGATATATATTCAAGGTTATTAAAAGACCGTATTATTATTATCGGCTCAGAAATTAACGATCAAGTAGCGAGTAGTGTCGTAGCGCAATTATTATTTTTAGAAGCAGAAGATGCAGAGAAAGATATATTCTTATACATCAATAGCCCCGGCGGTTCAACGACAGCAGGTTTTGCAATATTAGATACGATGAATTTAATTAAACCAGATGTGCAAACACTGTGCATGGGCTTTGCAGCATCATTTGGTGCATTGTTATTATTATCAGGTGCAAAAGGAAAACGGTTTGCGCTCCCTAACAGTGAAATTATGATTCATCAGCCGCTTGGTGGTGCACAAGGGCAAGCAACAGAAATTGAAATAACTGCGAAAAGAATATTGAAGTTAAAGCATGATATTAATAAAATGATTGCAGAAAAAACAGGCCAACCGATTGAAAGAGTAGCACATGATACAGAAAGAGATTATTTTATGACTGCAGAAGAAGCGAAGGTATATGGGATTGTAGATGATGTTGTTACGAAAAAATAAGATGAAAAAGGCTAGAGGATATGTTAATTCTCTAGCCTTTTTATTAATCCTTTACCCATTCATTAACTAGCGCTTGATTGTTCTTAATCCATTTTCGTGCCGCTTCTTCGGAATCTTTCGTTTTATTTAACTCGACCATTAATGTACCAAGCTGCTCATCGTTCATTTTCCATTTATCAAAGTATTTTATGATATCCGGGTGATCTTTTTCGAAACCTTTACGAACGGAGTAATAAATGTCATCTTTTTCACCATATACTTTCTTAGGGTCTTTTAAATATTTTAAGTCAAATTCTGAAAAACCCCAATGCGGATTCCAAAGCGTAACAGCGATTGGTTTCTTTTTTGTATATGCTTTCTTTAGTTCACTCATCATCGCAGCTTCAGAAGATTGGACAAGTTTTAGTTTTATATCATATTCTTTCATTGCTTTATTCGTTAAATTCATAAGACTACTACCGGGTTCGATACCGACAATTTTATTATCTAGTTCATCTTTATGAGCATTTAAATCTTCGATACTGTTTATGTTTTTCATATAAGAAGGGACGACTAAACCTAGTCCAGTACCTTCGTACCATTTTGATTTTAAGACAATATCATCTTTATAACGATCGTTTAGCGGTTTATCTGTAACTGGTAGCCATACTTCTAAATTCGCATCAACATCGCCACGAGCGACACCAGTCCAAATTGCGGCTTTTTCTAAATACATGAGCTCAACTTTGTAGCCTTTTTCTTCTAATAAAACTTTCCACATGTTTGCAGTTGCAATATTTTCTTTCCAACTTGTTACACCAAGTTTAATTTTTCCTTTCGAATTTGCATTTGTTGCATTACATGAAGTGAAAATCATAGTAATAAATAATGCAAGGCATATAAACCAAATTTTCTTTCGCATCGAAAACCTCCTAAGTAACGTTTGCCTTATAAAATAAATGTATAAGTAAGCATTCTTATTATGAACGGAAACGAGAATTTTAAAGAAATCTTATGAATGTCATTTTTATGTAATATTTCTTTGTAAAATCGCAACACTATGTGAATAGATGGGTAGAAAAGGAGTAGTGACATGGATAATACAAAGGTGCGTGTTGAAAACGTAACAAAAGTATTCGGGAAACATCCGCAAAGAGCCCTTTCCTTATTAAAAGAAGGAAAAAGTAAATCGGAAATTTTAAAAGAGACAGGAATGAACGTTGGGGTGAAAAAAGCAACGTTTGAAGTTTACTCTGGAGAGATTTTCGTTATTATGGGTTTGTCTGGCAGCGGGAAATCTACGCTAGTTCGTATGTTAAATCAATTGATTAAACCAACTGCAGGTCATATATACATAGATGGTGAAGACATCGCAACGATGGGAAAAGAAGAGTTACGGAGAGTAAGAAGAACGAAAATGAGTATGGTATTTCAGAAATTTGCTCTATTTCCGCATCGTACAGTTATACAAAATGTTGCATATGGTTTAGAAATACAAGGAGTTCCGGTTGAAGAGCGAGAGAAAAAAGCGTTAGAATCGCTACAGTTAGTAGGACTCGATCATCATAAAGATAATTATCCAAGTCAACTTAGTGGTGGTATGCAGCAGCGCGTTGGAATCGCAAGGGCACTAACGAATAATCCAGATGTATTACTAATGGACGAGTCATTTAGTGCATTAGATCCACTTATTCGAAAAGAAATGCAAGATGAATTGTTAGAGTTACAAGATAAAATGGAAAAAACGATTATATTTATTACGCATGATTTAGATGAAGCGCTTCGAATTGGAGATCGTATTGCATTAATGAAAGATGGAGAAATCGTCCAAATTGGAACGCCAGAAGAAATTATGATGAGCCCCGCAAATGAATTTGTAGAAAAGTTTGTTGCGGACGTGAATTTAGGAAAAGTAATTACGGCTGAGTCTATTTTAAAACGACCAGAAACTTTATTAATTGATCGTGGACCTCGTGTGGCTCTTCAAATTATGAGGAATGCAGGCGTCTCAACTGTATATGTTGTAAACAAAAAGTATGAGTTTTTAGGTATATTAACTGCGGATGATGCGAGTAAAGCAGTACAAAAACAGTGGCCGATTGCTGATTTATTACTTAATGATATTCCGCATGTGTATTTGGATACTTTACTGGAAGAGACATATGCAAAAATGGCAGAGATGAAATATCCCTTACCAGTAATCGATGAGAAGAAAAGGCTAAGAGGAATTATTAAACGTGAAAGTGTCATTCAAGCTCTTGCAGGAAACATTGAGGAAGAGGTGAAAGACGATGAATAGTATACCACGTATTCCATTAGGGGAATGGGTCGACTCATTTGTTGCAAGTTTATATGAGCACTTTGAAGGCTTATTCCGAGGGTTCTCTTATATTATCGGCGGATTCGTTGATTTACTCACTAATTTTTTAACAATAATACCAGCCATATTGATGATTATCATCCTTTGTTTCCTTATTTGGTACACAACGAGAAAAGTATCTTTAGTCATTTTTACACTGATCGGGTTATTATTTATTTTAAATATTAACTACTGGGCACAAACGATGCAAACATTATCACTCGTACTTACTTCCGTTATTATTTCAATTATTGTCGGAATTCCAATTGGGATATTAGCATCTCAAAATGAGCGTTTCTCAAAATTTTTAAAACCAACGTTAGATTTTATGCAAACAATGCCGGCTTTCGTATATCTTATTCCCGCGATTACATTTTTCGGAGTAGGTGTAGTACCCGGGATTATTGCATCAGTAATCTTTGCAATGCCACCGACAATTCGTTTTACTGATTTAGGAATTAGACAAGTTCCAGAAGATTTAATTGAAGCAGCGAATGCATTTGGATCCACTGCATCACAAAAACTATTTAAAGTACAATTACCACTTGCAACCGGAACAATTATGGCTGGTGTGAACCAAAGCATTATGCTTTCGTTATCGATGGTTGTAACAGCATCACTTGTAGGAGCTCCAGGACTTGGAGTTGATGTATATCGCTCTGTAACACAAGTTAATATCGGAATGGGCTTTGAAGCTGGATTAGCTATCGTAGTAATCGCAATTATATTAGACCGTATTACACAAGGGTTCCATACGAAAAGAAAATAATGACCAAAAAACACACTTTTATAATACAAAGTGTGTTTTTTATTGCATCCAGATCACATACGAACGATAACAGAACCTCCAGCTGGTGCGCAAACTTGGTTTTGTTGTTGTTCCATTGATTTGATGAATTGATTATTTTCCTCGATTAATGAGATTAATTTAGTTAATTGATTTTCAAGACTTGCGATACATTGCATCATATATTGTGAATCATGATGCAATGTATTCCTTACAGGATGGGGGGAACGATTCCAATGAGGATGCATTTGAATCGTTCCCCCTTCAATAAATTACGGATCTTTCTTATAGTAAATGCCTATATATATTTAATGGTTACTTGAAATTTTTTCATTATAAAAGGAGTATGTACAGAAAATGGAAAATATTATATATGAAGTTAAAGTGCATTTTTTGAAAAGATTCAAGCGAGATAGTGCGTATATTAATACATTTAAGTGAATGCATGTTGTTTAGGGAGAAATGATGGGAGGAGATGCAATTTTGGCTAAAAATAAAAAAAGAAATGATGCTTTGGCAATAGGTGTCGGTATAGGGGTTGTAATTGGTGTATTTCAAGGGCACTTTACAAATAATTTAGTAATCGGAATTGTGATTGGGATTATAATTGGGATTGCGTTTTTGAAGAAATAATGAGGTGTAAATTCGTTTCAAAAATTGCTGTATCAAAAGAATGAAAATTCGGAATACAAAACCTGTTTTTCCTTTTTTTGTGATATTATATATGAAAAGGAAGGTGATGGACATGTCAACAAACAATCAAGTAGAACAAAACTGCTTCATTTGCAAAAAGCATAAAGGAAATATTATAGTTCCAGGTGGAGCTATTTACGAAGATGAACTCATTTACGTTGGACATGTCCACTGGGATAGTGAAGAAACATAATTCCGCGTTATCCGAATACACCAAAAGAGTTTTGGTCACCAAGCGAGATAGCGAAATGGACTGGCGCACCATATGGTGACGCAGCGAAAATCAAAAAACTATGCGAAAGAATACGAGAGTATATGGTGAGTGAATATGCATACAAAAAATAATAGACAACATTCATGGGTTGGAAGTAGAGAAATGTGTTTAGACGAAATTTCGGTAAAGCAATATGGTGATATCGTGCTCGGTGCATATGGTGGGAATATTAGTGCCGGAGCGAAAAAGAATGAAGATGGTGCATTAGTTTGGTCAAATGGTGAGTGGGAATTTGCAGCTATATTAGATGGACATAATAGTGCAGAAAGTGTTGATTTAGTAGTAAATACAATCGAAAAAGAATATGAAAATATAAAAGTAATTTTGAATGAACCAATTAATTCAGTATTTCAGTCTGTTGAAAATCATATACTTACAATTTTAAGTCATCTTCATTTAAGGAAAAGTGTAAAAAATTAAAGGTGAAACAGCTTGCTTACTATGTGTAAGGAAAGAAAATTATATATGGTGGCTTTCTATCGGTGATTGTTTAGTGTATGTATTTCATGAAGAGTTACATAAGTTAGGACAATATGCATTAAATCAACGTCATTTTTACGAATGGATTGGAAATGTAAACACATTTGATTTACCTGTGCCTTGCTATTCATCAGGTATTCGTGAATTACGTACTGGAAAGAACCGAATTGTGATGGTGACAGATGGAGTATTAGAATGCGGGGAACGCCGATATGAAACACCTGTAAATTTGTATAATGCTATGAACAGAAATGATAAAACACTTAAAGAAAATATTCACAATGTTTTAGAACACGTGCATCATCAGTTGGGACGTGATAGTGCGACAATTATTAGTTGGGACGTAGAAAATAAAAGGAATGCCACGTATCCGAGTGATCAGCCGGAGAAAATGCAAGTAAGAAAATAAAAGGATAGGGTTTTCTGTCAATTATAAAAATAACTCTATTAATTTTATCGGTACTATCTATATTCGTTTTTGAAAAAATAGAAAGAAAAAGGATTAAACATCCCGAAACAAAAGGGATGGGAAATAGATTGTTGTTATACAATACATAAAACATGTCTTGATAAAACTACTACTAAAGAAGATAAAGAAAATGAATACATTATCTATATATTAAAAATATATAATCCATTTTGTTACGAAAACATAATTAATTTAATAGGAGGGAATGCAATGGGCAACTCTACTATTTGGATTATAGTTATTATTATGATAATTGGAGGATATTTTTTAGAAAAGTTTTTAAGAAAAACTAAATATGCCAAAGGGCAATGCTTGATATATAAGCATGTAAATAGTTTACATGTAAAATTAGAAATAGGTCTTTTATCGTATATCTTATAGTAAGTTTTATTTATCTGTTCAAAGTAGAAAATGCTAATATAGGAATTGCTGTACTTACTTATTTTGGAGCAATTTCCTTATTACGCGTATGGATGGAATGGAAGTATAGCAGAGAGACAAAGGAATATATTCTTTCTATAATTGGATTCTTTGCATTTGTTTTTATGGTTTCAATGTTACTTTATTTTGATCCTCTTTCTACATACTAATGTCGTTTTGGTTTTTCATGATGAATATTTAAAAAGAGTAGCTACCATTATTTATCTTGATAGTTACTCTTTATATTTACATCTTCTTAAAGCTTCTCAAAACAAGGTATTCCCACAATCTCCAAGGAAGAATCTTCTTCGTAAAGATCATAAATTTTACACCTTTTCCAAGAGGATATCGTAAAGTAGTACGCTTTGTTTCAGCAATTTCAACGATTTTATTAGCAACATCTATTGGATTACCAAATGTATCACTGCCGCTATTAATATGTTTTTGTATTTTGTCCATATATTCTTTGTAAGGAGAAGTAGTATCAGATTGGTTTGTAGCTAGTTGTTTACCAACCTCCCATATATTTGTGTTGTAAGAACCAGGTTCAATTAAAGCGACATCTATTCCGAAAGGTTTTAATTCTAAGCGAAGCGATTCACTCCAGCCTTCTAATGCATATTTTGAAGATACATAAGGAGATAAACCAGGGAATCCAACTTGGCCGCTAATGCTGCTTATATTAATGATTTTTCCACTTCTTTGTTTTCTCATATATGGTAAAACAAGCTGGGTAATTGATATAGCTCCAAAAAGGTTCGTTTCAAATTGCTTTCGATATTCGTCTACTTGGATTTCTTCTACAAAGCCCCCATTTGCATATCCTGCATTATTTATAAGGAGATCTATTCTATTAATTTCTTTTAAAAATAATTGGAAATTATGTATAGAATTTTGATCTGTTACATCTAATTGTTGAACTTTTATATTTTGCTGTAAGTTAAGTTGAGTAACTTGGGATAGTAAGGTTCCTTGTTTTTCAAGGTTTCGCATTGTAGCGATAACTAAATAATCTTTTTTTGCGAGTTCGAGTGTAGTTAATAGTCCAAATCCACTTGAGGCTCCAGTAATTATTGCGATTTTTTTATTCATTTTTCGCCAGCTTTCTTTTTCTTTTATCATAACGAGTTATGATAAGAAAATCTATTATTCTTACATTCATTATGAAACCAATTTGTATGTAAAAAAAGGGGATTATAGGGAATCAGCGTATATAGAGTAGTGTATATTAATATGATAATGAAATGAGGGAAGAAAAATGGTCCATGTAAAAGCTGTATTAGCAGATCAGCTATTAGCGAATGCAAATGATCCCAGTTGGTATATGCCATTTTCAGATGCAGTTAAGGATTTATCTGAGAGGGAAGCTTTCTGGAAACCGAATGAAGAGAGTAATAGTATAGCTGAAATCGTACAACATTTACTGTATTGGAACTCTACGTGGCAAACTAGGTATAAAGAATCAAATGTGAATGCAGTACCCGCTATAGGAGATAATAACAAAAGTTTTATGCTCTCAGATAATCAAACTTTCGATGAATTACGGGAAAAACTACTAGAAAAACTGTTACAATGGCAAAATCTCATAAATGAAGAAAAGGTTGAAAGTGATGTAGTGGGATTTCCTGTTTCTGCAAAGTGGTGGGAAGTGCTAGCGAATGTAACAACTCATAATGCATATCATATTGGTCAAATTATTTACATCCGAAAATTACAGAAGAGCTTTGATAATGAATAAAGTAACAATTCTCTTATTAAGGGAACAAAAGTGGACAAAACGAGACAAACGTCTCATTTTGTCCACTTTTTTATTGTTAAAAGATAGAGAAAACCTATTAAAACAAGGATTAGAATTTGGCACGGTACTTGCAATATAAAAGACGAACAAGAAAATAGGAGGGCTGGACATGTTAAAAACAACTGAAAGTAAAGGGAATGAAATTACGAAAGAACAAGCTCGTTGGATGTACGAAAAAATGTTAGAGATTCGTAAGTTTGAAGATAAGGTGCATGAATTGTTCGCGCAAGGCGTTTTGCCAGGTTTCGTTCATTTATACGCAGGTGAAGAAGCGGTAGCAGTTGGTGTATGTGCCCACTTAACAGATAGTGACAGTATTACAAGTACACATAGAGGTCATGGACATTGTATCGCAAAAGGTTGTGATTTAAATGGTATGATGGCTGAACTTTTCGGGAAAGCGACAGGATTATGTAAAGGTAAAGGCGGTTCCATGCATATTGCCGATTTAGATAAAGGAATGCTTGGTGCGAATGGCATTGTAGGCGGGGGGTTCCCACTTGCTTGCGGTTCAGCATTAACAGCTAAATATAAAGGAACAAAAGATGTAAGTGTTTGCTTCTTCGGTGACGGAGCAAATAATGAAGGGACATTTCATGAAGGGGTTAATTTAGCGGCGATTTGGAAGTTACCAGTTATTTTTATCGCAGAAAATAACGGTTACGGTGAAGCAACTACATTTGAATATGCTTCAAGTTGTGATTCTATTGCTGATCGTGCAAAAGCTTATAATATTCCAGGTGTTCAAGTAGATGGAAAAGATCTTCTAGCTGTATATAAAGCTGCTGCAGAAGCAGTGGAACGTGCACGTAATGGTGATGGTCCAACAATTATTGAATGTATGACATATCGTAATTATGGTCATTTCGAAGGTGAAGCACAAACATATAAAACATCAGAAGAAAAAGAAGAACATTTAAACGAAAGAGATGCAATTGTGAATTTCCGTAAGCATTTAATTCATGAAGGTTTATTAACAGAATCTGAACTTGTTGATATGGAAAAAGCAGTAGATGATGCAGTACAAAGATCCATTGAATTTAGTGAAAATAGTCCATACCCAGACGATGAAGAATTATTAAAAGATGTATACGTTTCTTACAAATAAGAGGAGGGTGAAAAATTATGACTAGAACAGTAAGTATGTCAACTGCAATTAATGAAGCGATGAAAATCTCAATGCGTCGTGATGAAAATGTAATTTTAATAGGTGAAGATGTTGCAGGAGGTGCACAAGTTGATCACCTGCAAGATGATGAAGCTTGGGGTGGTGTTCTTGGTGTTACGAAAGGACTTGTACAAGAGTTTGGCCGAAATCGTATATTGGATACACCAATTTCTGAAGCGGGTTATATGGGAGCTGCGATGGCAGCTGCTGCAACTGGGTTACGTCCGATAGCTGAGTTAATGTTTAATGATTTTATCGGTAGTTGTCTTGACCAAGTATTAAACCAAGGTGCGAAATTCCGTTATATGTTTGGAGGTAAAGCAAAAGTACCCGTTACAGTACGTACGATGCATGGCGCTGGTTTTAGTGCAGCAGCTCAACATTCACAAAGTTTGTACGCATTATTTACGAGCATACCAGGTATTAAAGTTGTTGTTCCTTCCACACCGTATGATGCAAAAGGCTTATTATTAGCGGCAATTGAAGATGATGATCCAGTAATCTTCTTTGAGGATAAAACACTTTACAATATGAAAGGTGAAGTGCCAGAAGGATACTATACAATTCCATTAGGAAAAGCAGATATTAAACGGGAAGGTTCTGATGTAACAATTGTCGCAATCGGAAAGCAAGTTCATACAGCGCTTGCAGCTGCAAAGCAATTATCGAAAAAGGGGCTTGAAGTAGAAGTAATTGATCCACGATCTTTATCACCACTTGATGAAGATACTATTTTATCATCTGTTGAAAAAACAAATCGTCTTATCGTCATTGACGAAGCGAATCCTAGATGTAGTATTGCAACAGATATTGCGGCAATTGTAGCGGATAAAGGTTTTGATTTGTTAGATGCACCTATTAAACGAATTACAGCACCACATACACCTGTTCCGTTCTCACCACCACTTGAAAAGTTGTATTTGCCAACACCAGAAAAAGTAATTGAAACTGTATCAGAAATGATTGGAGACCAATCTTTATTACATGTGTAATAAAACGATGAGAAGGGAGAGAGAGACATGGCTGTAGAAGTTGTAATGCCGAAGTTAGGTATGGCGATGAAAGAAGGTATTATTACGAGCTGGAATATTAAAGCAGGCGATAATGTAGCAAAAGGAGAACTAATTGCTAGTATTAATTCAGAAAAAATTGAAACGGAAATTGAAGCGCCAGCTGATGGTACGGTACTTGATATAGCTGTAAGTGAAGATGAAGGAGTGCCGCCTGGTACTGTAATTTGCTACATCGGTAAACCGAATGAAAAGGTAGAAATGCAGGAAAGCACACATGTTGTAGAAGAAAAAACATCTAATATAGAATTACAAAATGTACAAAATCAAGAAGCAAATGGGAAAGAAGTATCGAAGCAAAGAATTAAAATTTCACCTGTAGCCAAGAAAATTGCAAAGTCTGAAAATCTGGATATCAAGGCATTAGTTGGTACAGGTCCTGGCGGAAGGATTACAAAGGCAGATGTATTAAAAGCACTTGAGGTAAGAGGAATCGTTCCGGAAATATCTGAACAAGAAGAAAGTAACGTGATTCCTGTTACTGGTATGCGTAAAGCGATCGCAAATCGTATGCACGCAAGCTTAAAAAATAGCGCACAATTAACGTTAACGATGAAAGTAGATGTAACAGATTTAGTTGCTTTACATAAAGAAATAGCGAAAATTGTACAAAAAAGATATGATAATAAATTAACCATTACGGATTTTGTCTCGCGTGCTGCTGTATTAGCACTTGGAGAGCATAAAGAAATGAACAGCGCTTATATAGATGATGCAATTCATCAATTTGAACATGTGCATTTAGGCATGGCAGTCGCATTAGAAAAAGGGTTAATCGTTCCAGCTATTCGCTTTGCAAATAATTTATCTTTAGTAGAGTTGTCTAAAGAGATTAAGAATGTGGCACAAAAGGCGCGAGCAGGTAGCTTAAGTAGTGATGATATGCACGGAACGACATTTACAATTAGTAATTTAGGTAGCTTTGGTATTGAATATTTCACACCGGTATTAAATACACCTGAGACTGGCATTTTAGGTATTGGCGCAATTGAACATGTTCCTGTATATAAAGGGAAAAAATTAAAAAAAGGTAGTATGTTACCTTTAAGTTTAACATTCGATCATCGTGTACTAGACGGTGCACCAGCAGCTGCATTTTTACGCACAATTAAACATTATTTAGAAGAACCTATAACAATTCTTTTATAAAGAGAAGGTGAGAGAATGAGTAAACTAGTTGTAATTGGAGGCGGACCAGCTGGCTATGTAGCAGCAATTACCGCGGCTCAAAATGGCAAAGATGTCACTCTTATTGATGAAGCTGACCTTGGCGGAACATGTTTAAATGTTGGGTGTATGCCGACGAAATCACTGTTAGAAAGTGCTGAAGTACATGATATTGTGAGAAAAGCGAATGATTATGGAGTTACGCTTAATACAGGAAGTATATCAATTGATTGGGATCAAATACAGGCGAGAAAATCACAAATCGTAATGCAACTTGTCCAAGGAATACAATATTTAATGAAGAAAAATAAAATTAAAGTTGTAAAAGGAAAAGCGAAATTCGAAACGGATCATCGTATGCGAGTTGTACAAGGAAATAAAGAAGAAGTAGTTGATGGAGAGAGCTTTATTATCGCATCTGGTTCCGAACCTACAGAATTACCATTCGCTCCGTTTGATGGAAAATGGATTTTAAATAGTAGCCATGCCATGTCTCTTGAGAGTGTACCATCTTCATTGTTAATCGTTGGTGGTGGTGTAATAGGATGCGAGTTTGCAAGCATTTATAGTAGACTTGGCACAAAAGTATCGATAGTTGAAATGGCACCGCAATTACTACCTGGTGAAGATGAAGATATCGCGAATACTTTAAGAGAGAAATTAGAAAAAGATGGGGTGAAAATTTTTACGGGAGCAGTTTTAAAAGGTTTAAATAACTATAAGAAGCAAGCTTCATTTGAATACGAGGGAATTACTCATGAAGTAACTCCAGAATTTGTTCTTGTTTCTGTAGGAAGAAAACCACGAGTGCAACAATTAGGATTAGAAAAGGCAGGGGTTCAGTTTTCAAATAAAGGGATTGCTGTGAATGAACATATGCAAACGAACGTATCGCATATTTACGCAGCTGGTGATGTGATTGGTGGAATTCAGCTTGCTCACGTTGCCTTCCATGAAGGAACGACAGCAGCATTACACGCAAGCGGAGAAGACGTGAAAGTAAATTATCACGCTGTGCCCCGTTGTATATACACAGCTCCAGAAATAGCTAGTGTCGGGTTAAGTGAAAAAGGTGCAAGAGAACAATATGGTGATATTCTCATCGGAGAATTTCCTTTTACAGCGAACGGAAAAGCTCTTATTTTAGGAGAACAAGTAGGGAAAGTAAAAGTCATTGTAGAACCTAAATACCAAGAAATTGTAGGGATTTCTATTATCGGTCCTCATGCAACTGAACTTATTGGTCAAGGAACCGTAATGATTCATACAGAAGTTACCGCTGATATAATGAGAGATTATATTGCAGCACACCCTACTTTATCAGAAGCAATTCATGAAGCGTTAATGCAAGCGGTAGGACATGCTGTACATGCTTAAATGGAAATATAATAAACCACTATTCTCTAAACAAATAAGAGAATAGTGGTTTGATTTTTTATTAATAGAATATCTTATTATTTTTTAATTTCAATCGCTGAAGTAATATCGTTCCAATCAGGAGCTAAATTAGCAGTTTTACCATACCAATCAGCGTGTTTAAATATAACACCTTTTCCATATCCTTGTGTTGAAGTGTGCTCCCAAAGTGTCGTTGAATAACTTGCAGAAGGTGAGGCTGTACTTACAGAAGAAATTCTGTCATTCCAGCTAGATGGTAAGTTTTTAAAGCCGCTGCTCCAGTAAATATATTGACCACCTTTATCTTTATGTTCGTAAAAATCAGTACTACCAGCACCGCTACCTAAAGGATTAATATTATTTTTAATTGCTTTTTTATCCTTTGCAATATACGCATCCAATGTTTCACGGCTAGTAAAACCATAAGCTAGCCAATCTCCATTTTCATTTTGCTCTGGTAATACCATAGTAATTTGGATATCTTTCTTATCCTGATCACTTAATTTTGCAAAGGAATTAACATTTTGTTCATCCACTTTTAAATAATCAAATGACTTAATTGTGTTACTTTTTTCTTCAGCACTTACCGCACCTAGTCCTCCAGTTAGTGCAAAACCCGCTACTAATGTCCCTGCTACTAATTTCTTCAACATATAACCATCCCTTTTTGTTTGAATTTTTGTACAGGTGAATCTTGTACAGCTAAAATGTATTCTAATTTTATACTTTTGTAAATATTCTGAATTTTTAGAAATAATAGACGGAATATTTACATTTTTACATTATTTCTTTAGAAAAAATGGTTATTGGAATGATATAATAAGTGGATGTATTGCTTTTACTGGATGTAAAGATATTTTAGGAGAGGTGTCATTGAAATATTTTACAAGAGAATGGTATAAAAAATGCAAGTTTTAGAATTTGTAAGTTTTATAGAGTCTATAAAAGAATGGTCGGAAATGGATATACAAAGTTTAAAGGAAGAAATAGAGGAAAGGAAAATAGATTTATTAAAATTCCTTCCTGAATCGATATACTCAATTATACAAAACATCACAATTAATTCAGAATATCCATCAGGTGAACTGAAAAAACGTATGCAAGAGTGGACAACAGATTATGAGAAAAGAATGGCACAATTAGATCAATCATACGTAGAATATTTTAATTCCATTGAGAAAAAACTTCCGTCAAATGTCGCTCAGTTACACAAGACATCACTACACGATAGTGTAATTAAAGTAATAAAGAGAGAATCAGAAGATACTTTGTCTATCGTATTAGATTGCAGTGGTACTTTTAGTGAATTTGATAAACTTGAAGTAACCTTTATAGGAGTAACAAATTGTTCTATGCCGGAAAACTTTGAAAATGCTTGGTGGTTATATCATGAAATAGCTCTTACTGAAGATGGTTTTGAACTAGGTGTTTTATTTGACTGTCCATTTAGAGAAGTGACGATTTGTGCGACAGATGTATTACTTGTGAATAAATAATTTTTTATGGAGCATTACAAACGTTTGACATAATAAAAAAATAAAGTTATTGTAGATACATGAAGTCTACAATAGGGGCTGTACTATGAAATATTCTAAAGCTACAAATTATGCTCTTCATACAATACTTTTTCTGGCAAAGGCTACACCAAATAAGTTAGTTAGTGTTCACCAATTAGCAGAAATGCAAAATGTTTCACCAACGTACTTGTCTAAAATACTAACTAAGTTGACGAAGGAAGGGATGATACATTCATCATCTGGTCCAAAGGGCGGTTACTCGCTTAGTAAGAATTGGGAAGATATTTCATTTTTAGATATTATACATGCAATTGAAGGTAAAACATCATTGTTTGAATGTTGTTTACATGACAAACCGGGATGTTTAATTAATGAAGTAATGCTTGCAGCAGAAGAGAAAATGGAAGAAGAGTTACGAAATCAAAAAATCGTAGATCTTGCGAAAAAAATAAAAGTGGATTTTTAATCTGCTTTTATTTTTAAATTAATTAAGGATAAAAAGACTCTTTGATATCTTTAATTGTAGTTAGAAAATGATATGAAGAAGGAGAGAAGATGATGACTAAATTTTGGAATGATCGATATAAATCAGATGAATATTTTTACGGGGAAGAACCTAATACATTTATTAAAGAACAAGCATTTCGTTTAGCAAATCACAATAAAGTAATAGCTTTCGCGGAAGGAGAAGGTAGAAATGCTGTATTTCTAGCAAGACAAGGGAACGAAGTAACAGCTATTGATTATTCGGAAGATGGATTAGAGAAGACAAAAAAATTGGCAGAGAAGCATAACGTAAACGTGCATACAAAAAAAGTAGATTTATTAGCTGATAGTTTGCCAGAAAATGAATATGATGCAGCAATTATGGTATTTGGACATTTTCATGATGATTATAAAAAAATGATATTAGGTAAAATGATACAAACGATAAAGCCTGGTGGTTTAATTATGTTTGAAGTTTACTCAAAAAAACAAATAAACTATGGTACTGGTGGACCAAAAGATGTTGATATGCTGTATGATCCAATTGATATCCTTACTTGGTGTGAAGAACATAAGGTAATTCATTTCTTTAATGGCGAACAAGAGCGAATTGAAGGGAAAGGGCACACTGGTTTAGCTGATGTTATTCAAGTTGTTATTAGAAAATGAATATAAGTGTTAATGAAAGTTAAATGTATGAATGTAAAAGACCAGTCATGTAAGACTGGTCTTTCTATTTAGATACTAAATTATCAAGCTTCCAATATGTATCTGTTAACGGCGCTGCTTTGCTATCTATGTATAAATACATATTATTTAAATCTTTTGGTGAAGTTTTCAGTTCAAATACAACGTCAGTAGTTAAAGAGAACTCGTGTGGAACATTTTTATAGTGCTCGTCATCTATCGGATGAGCTTCACCTTCATATTTCTCACCAGTTTTTTCATCTTGTATGAAATATTTTATTTCCGAAAGATCAATAGTTTGTCCATCGTCTCGAACATTATTAATCATAACACGAGTAGTAAGGCGCCGCTCTTTGTCTATTTTTTCAAACTTTGCATTCTCAACTGTCGCTCTATAGTATTCGTTTTTAACTATTTCTCCATAGTGCATTGCATTCTTTTCGAGAGCGCTCTTTTCTTGTTTTGATGTAGTATTGCTATTACATCCTGTTAATATTCCAGTAAATAACAATGCTGTACATGTCGTTTTGATTAATGATTTCATAGTAATCCCTTTCTATATTAAAAAGTAAAACATAGGAATAATTTTACATCAATAGGAAGGTGAATGGAAGTATTTTTGCGTAATATACAGATATACATTTATTTGGTTGTCAAGTTAACAGGATAGAAAGAGGGAGAAGACTGTATAAAACGGAATAAATAAGAATTGAAAATATTGTAAAACAGAAGAGGCATGCATATAATTAAAATAAAGTTTAAGTTTCTGAATCTTCAATAACGGTGGTGATAACATGTTTACTGAAGAGCGTCGAGAGAAAATTTTAGAACTACTTAATACAGCTGGAAGAGTAATCGCAAAGGATCTTGCGGAAAGATTTGATATGTCTATTGATTCTATAAGAAGAGATTTGTCTATTATGGAAAAGGATGGTTTATTAAAAAGAACGCACGGAGGTGCAATTGAACTTACGCGAGTGAGAAATTTAGCCGCGGAACCAGCTAAACGTTATAGTGATAGCTCAATATATGAGGACACAATTGCAAGAGTTGCGGTATCTTATATACAAGAAGGTGATTCAATTTTTATTGGCGGGGCTCCCGTTCATAATGCGATGCTGAAATATTTACCGGAAGTATCATTTACGGTTATTACGAATTCTATAGAAATAGCTGGTTATCTACGAGAATATAAGAATATTGATACGTATTTAATTGGCGGAAAAGTAAAACCTTCAGGGAATATTACTGATACACTTGCCTCTGAATTGATAAGTAGATTTTCTATTGATCTGTATTTCTCTACAGGTGGAGGCATTTCATTACAAGGTATTAGTACCGCAACACCTGAAGTTGCTTATTTTGGTAAAAGAGTAAGTGAAATTGCTAGAAGAAATATTTGTTTAGTTCCGCATAATAAACTTGGAATAGATTGTTTTATAAGAGGAGAGTCTCTAAAAAAAATTGACATTATTATAACTGACGAAGAGGCTAGTAAAGAAACTGTTCAGGACTTTGAGAAGCAAGGTAAACAAGTTGTAATAGCGCCATTATATTCATTTGAAAGGAGTTTGACATGATTGTAAAAGAGCAAGAGTTTCATATAAATGGATTAACTTATACAATTCGTTCTGCAGCTGAGAAAGATGCTGACCAGTTATCGAAAATTAGAGTTCAGATTGATGGAGAAACTGAAAATATGGATAGAGATGCTGGAGAGGGATTTATAGATGACCTAGGGTTTCAAAAAATAATAAAAACAGATAGTGAAGAGACGAAGAATCTCTTTTTAGTTGCAGAAGTGCACAATCGAATCGTTGGATTTTCAAGGTGTGAAGGATCAAATTTTAAGAGATTATCTCATAAAGTGGAGTTTGGCGTTTGCATTTTAAAAGAGTTTTGGGGATATAAAATGGGTAAGAGCCTATTACAACAATCTATTAAATGGGCTGACGAAAATGCAGTAAATAAAATATCTTTACAAGTATTAGAGACAAACGAGAAAGCTATTCATCTGTATAAAAAATTAGGTTTTGAAGTAGAAGGCATTTTGAAAAATGACAAAAGACTATCGGATGGAAAGTATTATAATACGGTATTGATGGGAAGATTTACTAATACTTTTCATGAAAGAGGTGAAGAAGTATGTTTTACAGAAGGAAGTACTATGTAGTGAAAAATGAATTCATAGAAGTATTTAATGATCATTTCAATAATACGAACTTACCTAATCAATTAAAGCATGGTTCTAGGCTAATAGGACGCTGGATGAAAGATAATAAGAATGGTACGTCTGAAGTATTTGCCATATGGGAATATGATAGTTATGAACAGTATAATGAAATAGAATCGAAAATTAGAAGTGACGAGAGGCATATTAAAGGAATACATGAATGGTATGAAAACCATGGCGGGAAAGAATATGTTTTACAGGAGTACATAGTAGAGATGAAAAATGAAGAGTTAGTATGTACTGTAAAGTAACAGAGGGGTGAGGGATAATAGAAATTAAAACAAAATTATATTTTAGTTTAGCATCCGCTATTTTATTTGCAATAGCCGTGATTGTTTTCTTTATAAATGGTAATCCACAAAAGTGGTTTTGGTTATGTATTTTGTTTGCGTCCATTATACAAAATATAGTGCTACTAAAAAGAATAAAGAAGTGCATTAGGATATTCAAATTATTAACATATTTGTGTCGTATTGCTAGTTGTATTGAAAACGCTTTTATTCAGTTTTATAATAAAAGTATGTTTTATAAATCTCCAAAACAATTAAAAGGGAGATGATACAATGTTAGCTTCACCGTTTTACTTACATGCATGGAAAAAGTTTGTTAATGAAGGTGTTCTTGATTCAAATCGCATAAATGAAAGAATTTCAGAATCGTGGCATCGATGTAAACAGGCTAATGTTAATCCTCACATGAATAAAGGTCAGAAAGTTTTGTCTTCTAATATTTTTCGAGAACAAAAGAAAAAGAGTGAAATTTTCCTTGATATAGCATTACCCCAAATACAAAATTTGAGAAAAACCATTGATGAACTACAAATGATGGCATTATTAATCGATCCAGATGGTTATGTTCTATCCTTAAGTGGAAATAAACAAACGTTAAAGCGAGCGAAACATATTAATTTTATTGAAGGTGTAAAATGGACGGAAGCAACTGTGGGGACAAACGCAATAGGAACAGCGCTAGAAATTGAAGAAGCTATTATGATAAGTGGTACTGAACATTACTCCGTGGCATCTCATAGCTGGAGTTGTGCGGCTGCTCCCATTCATAACGATGACGGGAAATTAATTGGTATTCTAGATTTCTCCTGTCCAATTGAATTTTCACATCCATATATGCTCGGTATGGTAACTTCAATTGCACATGCGATTGAACGTGAATGTAGCATAAGAGTTCATCAAAATGAATTACACTTAATCCATCGTTTTTTAGATGTCATTGATAGTGATGAACAAGTAGTTATTTGTAATCATCGTGATGTTATCGTTTCTGCGAGTAAGAGCGTTCGGGAACGAGTAACTAATTGGTCAAGAATGAAACTTGAAGATTTAGTGCACCATGGATTGGAAACTAAATTAGAGATACCGGTATATAGTAATGAAAGAATGATCGGGAAATGTATGTATTTAAAGGAAAACAAACAAATGAATACATATTCTGCTTTCACATTTATAAAAGGAATTACTTTTCCAGGAGTTACCGGGACAAGCAAAGCATTTCAACACACACTAGAAGAAATTAAGCTTGTTTCACCGACTGATGCTAGTGTGTATGTATGTGGTGAGACAGGAGTAGGAAAGGAATATGTCGCGAGAGCGATTCATGAAAATAGTCCAAGAAAAGACGGGCCCTTTATAGCTGTTAATTGTGGTTCTTTGCCTAAAGAATTAATGGAAAGTGAATTGTTCGGTTATGCTGAAGGTGCGTTTACAGGTGCGCGACGTCAAGGGTATAAAGGGAAATTTGAACAAGCGAATGGAGGAACATTATTTTTAGATGAAATTGGTGAAGTACCACCAGAGATGCAAGTAGCCTTATTGCGTGTTTTACAAGAACGCACAATAACTCCAATAGGAAGTTCAAAAGAGGTACCAGTAAATATTCGTATTATTACTGCCACACATAAAGATTTACTAAGGTTAGTAGAAGAAGGGAAATTCCGTCAAGATTTATATTATCGTTTACATGTTTATCCACTATATGTTCCATCGTTAATAGAAAGAAAAGAGGATATTCCATATTTTATACAACACTTTTGCGAACGGAAGAATTGGAATGTTGTATTTCCGAAGAGTATTTGTAATCAATTTTTACAACATACATGGCCCGGAAATATTCGAGAACTAGTAAATGCATTAGAACGCATTTACATTTTGTCGCAAGGACGGGAAATATGCGAAAAACAAGTCGCTTTTTTGATACAAACAATGATGGGAAATCAACAACAACTTGAGTTACAAGTTGAAAATAAAACCGAACATACATTGAATTTTCGCGAAAAAATACAGCGTGATAGCATGATTGAAGCATTACAAAAGACAAACGGAAATGTTTCATTAGCTGCAAAACTATTAGATGTACCCCGTAGTACATTTTATAAACGAATGCAAAAATATAAGTTATAAAGTAGATTTTTGTAATCTACTTTTTCTTTGTGGGCTCATGTTCTGTCGGAATGTGCGCTTACCGGGGAAATAATAGAATTGTTAGAAGGGAAATTTCCTAATGGGGGTTAGTGTGTGAAGTACATTGAAATTGGAATCGGGAATAGGTGGTTCGTTCGAACGGAAACTGAAAATAAAGATGGAACTGAATTTGAAGAACGAGGAATTATAAAACCTATTTATTTTGAGTCTTTATACATACGTATTTGGTTTCGGAAAACTTGTTTTATTTTTGATACGAAAGAGGGGTTTAAGAAAGATAAGAAGAGGAGGGTTGAATATAAATTTATAGTTGGAATTGTCAGTAGACTGGATAAAGAAGAAGTGGGCTAACATACGTAGTTATATTGGACAGGAAATTCTTTTGACTTATATCAAATTCATGAAAAGCACATTTACTAAATATAAATTGTTAATAAAACCACTAAAAATTATTATCAAGACCTAAAAGCTAAAAATCCTAAAAAAATAAAGGTGAGCGCATATTAGACATGACTAATATGTACTCACCTTTATTTTATTGTTCAATTAAAGGGCCAGATTGTTGAGGAAACAGGAATAATAAGAATACTCAAAATATTGTTTGTGAAGTGTTACACTTAAACTAACGGGCAGTTTAGCTTAAGTACATTTTTTCACAAATTTAAATGGGGAAATTTCCCCATTTTTTATACCAGCTTAACGTTGATTCGGGAATATTGAACTTCGCTACCTGCTAATTGAATTCTACTTCATCTGGAGACCTTTAAATTAAAATGCTTCCTTTCTTCTGACAGACTTATTAAATTTCGAAAACAATCAATTCAATCATCTTTTCGTATAGAAAAACTTATTAAGAAACATGCACTAGAAAAAATATAAATCATATATAGGAGATATCCCGTTTGAACGCTTGAGGAGGATATTATGAAACCTATGTTACCTAGTGAAAAATATTTCGGTAATTTAGAACTAGTTTATGCATTTTATGGGGCTATGCCTACAGGTGTTACTGTTTCAGAAACCGGTCGTATTTTCATTTGCTTTCCGAAATGGGGAGACGATGTTAAATTTACGGTGGCGGAAATTTTTGAGGATAAATTGCAGCCTTATCCTAATTTACAAACCAATTTGGCTAACCCCGAGAATATCCCAATGACTTTCATCAGTGTCCAAAGTGTAGTTGCTGATGGAAGGGGAACGCTTTGGATATTAGATACAGCGGCACCCAATTTTTCTGAACCTATTAAAGGGGGAGCAAAATTAGTCGCTGTTGATTTAGAAACCAATACAATAAGAAAAGTATATACCTTTACAGAAGATATTGTCCTGCCTACAACTTATCTGAATGATGTCCGTTTTGATTTTCGTGTTGGAAAAGCAGGTTATGCCTATATAACGGATTCTTCTTCGAGAGGACCAGGAGCTATTATCGTCGTAGATTTATCAAATGGAAACGCGTTTAGACGGTTAAATGGAGCAAATTCAACTTCACCCGACCCCTATTTTTTACCGAAAGTAGAAGGTCAAATTTTAATGAATCGAAACAAAGACGGTTCAACTTCTCCATTTAGGTTGGCGTCTGATAGTCTTGCGATTTCTCCCGATGGAAAGATATTATTTTTTGCTCCACTAACCAGTCGGCATTTGTTCTCGATCTCAACAGAAGCCCTGAGAAACAGAACGATACCGGACATGAATTTACCTTATCATGTGGAGTATTGGGGAGAAAAAGGTGCGTCTGATGGAATGATCACTGATGCAAAGGGAACTGTTTATGCTGGAGATTATGAAAACAACAGTATCCGTAAGATATTGCCAAATGGCATAATGGAAACTATCGCACATGATCCGAGAATTTTGTGGCCGGATACTTTTTCAATTGGTCCGGATCAATATTTGTATGTCATTGTGAACCAATTACATCGACAGCCTAGATTTCATTATGGAAAAGACTTACGACAGAAACCTTATAGTTTACTTCGTATCAAAATTGATGAATTTCCTGCTCCGACCTTTTCATAATAAAAATAGTCAATTAATTGTTTTCATTGATAGAAAATGATCAAACTTTTTTATAAAACCAAAACATAAACCTGCTGGATAAGAATCCATTTTGATCAATCTTTTTCAAAATGGATTCTTTTATTTACCATAGAATACGGGTTAACACGATATTTTTAATCAAACTTTATTTTAAAATTACGAAGAAACTCATGAATGTTTTAAAAATATGGTGAAGTAGTAATACCCGAACTTATGAGTGAAATTAATGAAAAGTTAAAATGGGATGTTGTTAGTTATGTAGATCATAAGGAGTATGCTTTATGGCCACTACTAAAATATTTTAAAAAGATAATTAAACAAGATTCACAAGAATGGAAAACGCGAGGTTTAGAACTGTATAAATTATCTAGTGTAGCAGATATAAAGGGGAGTAATTTTCTTATCCTTTCTATATAGAAATTGCTATTGGTATTATTATACAATAGGTGTCAGAAAATACAGTTGTTTATTATTGGAGTGGGAGAGAATTATATGTCGATGTCGCTATATTATAAAAAAATCCGTGAGCAATTAGGCCATGAACTAATTCTAATACCGAGTGTAGCTGCTGTTATAAAGAATGGGCAGGGAGATATTTTGTTTCAATATCCTGGCGGGGAATACTGGAGTTTGCCAGCTGGAGCAATTGAACCTGGGGAAACTCCAGAAGAAGCAGTAATTCGGGAAGTATGGGAAGAAACAGGATTGAAAGTACGAGTAAAAAAACAAAAAGGGGTATTTGGAGGGGAAAGGTTCCGTCATATATATCCGAATGGCGATCAAGTAGAATATATTGTTGTTGTGTTTGAATGTGAAATTACTAGTGGAAAACTGAAATCGATAGATGGTGAATCTTTAAAACTACAATATTTCTCATTTTCTGAAAAGCCTACTTTAGCGCTACCATACCCAGATAATATATTTTTATAGATGTAAAATAACACACCTTCCTTATTGAAGGTGTGCTATTTATATAACCCGGTCGTATACATCTCCGTTAACGTATACACAATTTCCTCTAAGTTAATCTTTTTATCATTTTGCGTAATAGTCCAAAGAAACGATTCATTCATCGCGAACCAACTGCGTGCTACAATCTCTTTATTTAAATTAGGTTGTGCTAATCCACTTTCTTGAGAGTGAGTAATATCCTGTTTAATACTTGTTATAAAACGTTCCCGAATCTCATCCCATTTTTGCCGTATTTCTCTTGATAATCCTATCGCTTCCTCTACAACTTGCAAAATAGCGCGTTCTTCATCTGCTAATTGCAGGAATGCTCTAACTTGATTTTGGATCATTATACGTGCTTCCTCTTTTGTTTGTGGAGAAAAAGAGCGCTCAGCGATATTATAAAAACGATTCATAACATCTTCCATTAAACTAATTAGGAGATCATCTTTGTTTTTGAAGTATACATATGCTGTTCCGTAACCAGTTTCTGCATGTTTAATAATTTGTGTAATTGTCGTTTTTTGAAATCCATTATTTATAAAAATAGTGTAACCAGAGTGTAATAGTTTCTTCTTCGTTTCTAAGGAGCGGTGTTTTCTTGATGAAAGAGTAGGGTTTTTCAAAGAATCACCTCTTTATACTGAAATATCTGAAAATATAACTGTATTGTAAAAGAAGTTCATATATAAAGTCAACTGACATAATATCATTGACGTTGTATCAATTAAGGTGATATATTTCAATTAGTTAGAATAAAAAGAAAATTAAGAGAAGGTGACACCATGTATAAAGAACCATTTCAACCAACTTATGAGTATGCGCTTGAATGTGATAAACATGATGAACTGAAAGATTTTCAAACTGAATTCTATAAAAAAGAAGGTACTATATATTTAGATGGAAACTCATTAGGGCTACTTTCAAAAAGAGCAGAGAAATCATTACTTACGTTGCTAGATTCGTGGAAAGATTATGGCATTGACGGCTGGACAGAAGGTGAGCACCCGTGGTTTTTCCTTTCAGAGAAATTAGGTAAACTTACAGCCCCTCTTATTGGTGCTTTACCGGAAGAAACTATTGTAACCGGTTCTACAACTACAAATATACACCAAGTTATTGCGACGTTTTACGAACCAAAAGGAATACGTACAAAAATACTTGCGGATGAATTAACTTTCCCATCAGATATTTATGCACTTCAAAGTCAAATTCGTTTAAAAGGATTAGATCCAGAGGAGCATTTAGTAAGAGTGAAAAGCCGAGATGGTAGAACACTTTCTGAAGAAGATATTATCCATGCGATGGAAGATGATATCGCTTTAATTTTATTACCTTCTGTTTTATATAGAAGTGGTCAAATTCTTGATATGAAACGTTTAACAACGGAAGCTCATAAACGCGGCATTCACATTGGATTTGATTTATGCCATTCAATAGGATCTATTCCGCATCATTTCAAAGATTGGGATGTCGATTTTGCTGTTTGGTGCAATTATAAATATTTAAATGCAGGACCGGGTAGTGTTGCAGGCCTTTATGTAAATAGTAAACATTTTAATAGACTGCCAGGATTGTCTGGATGGTTTAGTTCTAGAAAAGATAAACAGTTTGATATGGAGCATACATTAACAGCTGCTGATCATGCAGGTGCTTATCAAATTGGTACACCGCACGTATTAAGTACAGCACCATTAATTGGTTCACTTGAAATTTTCAAAGATGCTGGTATTGAACGTTTACGTGAGAAATCTTTACATATTACGAGATACATGCTGAATTTAATTGGACATGAATTAAAAGATTTCGAATTTACAATTGGAAATCCATTAGAGGATGAAAAACGAGGCGGGCACATTTATTTAGAGCATGCAGAAGCAGCACGTATATGTAAAGCACTAAAAGCAAATGGAGTAATTCCAGATTTTAGAGCGCCAAATGGGGTGAGACTTGCGCCGGTCGCTTTATATAACACATACGAAGAAGTGTGGAAATCTGTACAAATATTAAAGAAAATTATGAAAAATGAAGAGTATAAGCAGTTTGAAAATAAGCGAGAGGTTGTGGCATAAATATGAAAACATCAGAGTGGATTGATATTTCACAACCGCTAAATAATAATATTGCAACGTGGCCAGGAGACACACCGTTCTCGTATGAAGTTTCATGGTCAAAAGAAGAAAGTGGCTCAGTAAATGTCGGAAAGTTAACGATGAGTATTCATACAGGCACTCATATTGATGCACCATTTCATTTTGATAATGATGGAAAGAAAGTATTGGATTTAGATGTTCAAGTTTATGTTGGACCAGCACGGATTATTGACGTTTCTAATCTTGAAAGCATCGGGAAAAAGGAATTAGAAAGCTTTCATTTAGAAGGTGTAGAACGATTATTATTACGTACATCTTCACATGGAAAAGCTGAAGAATTTCCAGAGGTGATCCCTCATTTACGTGCAGACATAGCGTCGTTTCTTTCAGAGAAAGGTATTCGTTTAATCGGAGTAGATGTACCATCAGTTGATCCGCTAGATGATAAAGAATTAGCAGCGCATCATCAATTATTTAAACATGGAATTCATATTTTAGAAAATGTCGTACTAGATCATGTAGCAGACGGTGATTATGAACTTATTGCATTACCACTTGCATTAACTGATGCAGATGGAAGTCCAGTTCGAGCCGTTATTAGACCAATATAAGTAGAATCATATAAAAGGGGCGTTTGGCTAATATGAAAGAAAATGAAAAAGTAATTATGGAAAAAGGGATTCATACGGATTTTAAAGAGAATATGACGTATGGGGAGTATTTACAATTAGATAGTTTACTATCTTCTCAAAAAAGATTATCGGACCATCATGATGAAATGTTATTTATCGTTATTCACCAAGCAAGTGAGCTTTGGATGAAGCTCATTTTACATGAGCTAAATGCGGCGATTGAATCTATTAAACAAGATAAATTACAACCAGCTTTTAAAATGTTAGCACGTGTATCAAAAATTCAGTCTCAAATTATTCAATCTTGGGATATTCTTGCGACATTAACACCATCAGAATATATTGAGTTTCGTGATTCACTCGGTCAAGCTTCAGGTTTTCAATCGTATCAATATCGTATGATTGAGTATGCACTTGGCTATAAAACGCCACACGCATTAAAAATTTATGAAAAGGATCCAGAATTACATGCACGACTTCATAAAGCGCTACATGCACCAAGTCTATATGATGTCGCGATTCAAGCATTAGTAAAAGAAGGATTCCCTATTCATAAAGATGTATTAAACCGTGATATTACGCAGCCTTATGAAGAAGATGCAACAGTAGAAGCAGCATGGTTGGAAGTGTATGCGGATGTGAAAAAATATTGGAATTTATATCAGCTTGCTGAAAAATTGATTGATATTGAAGACTGGCTACAACAATGGCGTTTCCGTCATATGAAAACAGTAGAAAGAATTATTGGACATAAAATGGGTACAGGTGGATCCTCCGGTGTTTCTTATTTAAAGCGAGTACTTGATCAACAATTCTTCCCAGAGCTTTGGAATGTTCGTACGAAATTATAAAAATAAACCTGTCAGTTCATTATGGCTGACAGGTTTATTTTTATTTGAGCGCAATTATGTTTAAAATGAAGGAACAAGATATAATAAATGGAGTAACTATTTAAATGGAGGTAAAGTTTTTGGATTTCAAGCAACTAGAAAATAAATTCGAAAAGAAAAAAGTGAATACATTTCTTGTTTATCAAAAGGGAATTAACAACGGAGTATTATAAAACACCCGAATGTGCAAATAACTTATATAAAATAAATTCGATTACAAAAGTATCGTATCTTTATTAATTGGTATTGCAATTGATAAGGGCTATATAAATGATATACATACATCAATTACAGAGTGGATTGAAAATGTACCTGGGGAAAAACATGATTTAACGCTATATCACTTATTAACAATGACTACTGGTGAGGACTGGAAAGAGTTTGGGAATGGAGTAGTATTCCCAAATGACTTTGTAGAATCAGAGAACTGGGTACAGTACATATTAGAAAAGCCAATAATTGAAGAACCTGCTACAAAAATGAATTATAATTCAGGTTCTTCTCATTTACTGAGCTATATTATTCAAGAAGCTACTGGAATGTCGACAGAGCGGTTTGCAAAGAAATATTTATTTGATCCATTAAAAATTAACGAATACGAGTGGCAACAAGATCCGCAGGGTATATATGTAGGTGGCTTCGGTATGAAAATGAAATCTACCGATTTATTAAAATTAGGAAAATTATGTTTGCAAAATGGATATTGGAATGAAAAAGAAATTGTATCAGCGAAATGGTTAGAAGAGTCAAGTAGGGCGCAATTTGAAACATATGAACATGTCGGCGCATATGGATATCACTGGTGGGTATTACATAACGAAAGATTTCACATACCGTATTGTATATATTTCGCTATGGGATACGGCGGACAATACATCGTTATCATTCCTCAATTAGAAGTAGTATCTATTATAAGTAGTCATATGCCAAAACGTGGGCTCGTTCCGTTAAATTTATTTATTGAGCATGTACAGGGAAATTCTAATTATATATAAGAAAAGGAGGGAATGTATGAAAGATGAAAAAATTTTATCTTTATTTAGACTATGTTTAAGCCTTCTAGCATTTAGTGCAATCATTACGCAATTTATAATACGGGCACAAGTGAAACCGTTCAATCCAGTTAACTTTTTTAGTTTCTTCACGATCGAAAGTAACATTTTAGTTGCATGTATTCTCCTTTTAAGTAGTATCGGAACAGCTACATTTGGTCGATCAGAACAGTTTGGTATACTTCGTGGTGCAGCAACGGTATACATACTTACGACTGGACTCATTTATTTTTTATTATTAAGAGGGTTAGAAGAATCACTTCAAACGGCAATACCATGGGTAAATACGGTGTTACATTATATCATGCCAATTGCTATGCTTTTAGATTGGATATTAAATCCACCAAATAAGAAAATCACTTGGAAACAAGCTTCAAGTTGGCTCTTATTCCCGTTTTTTTACGTTGTATATAGCTTAATTCGTGGTCCAATCGTGAATTGGTATCCTTATCCATTTTTAGATCCGAGAATAGGTGGATATGGTAGAGTACTTTTATACAGTATAGGGATAGCAGTTGTAATTGGCACTATTTGTATATTGGTAAGATTTTTAGGGAATCGATATTTTAGAAAAGAATTTTAGAAATGAAAGAAACCCGGCTGTTATGAATCTAAATAGCCGGGTTTCTTTCATTTTATCTACTCATCTTCTGAAACGACATTTTAATAAATTTCTCCGTCTTCGTTTCAAATTCCACATCAACAAAAACACCATATTCTTTTCCGTCTTCACGTAGCCACAATTTGAATTTTTCAACTGTTATTTGAACGGTTTTTGGTTTTCTACCTATATGAAGGTAATCAATAATCTCTGCTTTTGGGTACTTTTCTTTCGTTTTCTCTACAGCAAGCTTACCCCATTTTGCATACGGCGGCTGCGCATGAACAATTGATGAGCCTGTATATACATTTGAACATGTTGTTAGGAACAGAAGGACGAGTGCGACACGCTTTAACAAATTCTTCATGATGAACTCCTTTTATCCTTTTTTTATATTGTTTACATTTTCTTTCTACGATATTAGTTTGGATTTTTTTGTCTTCTTTACATAAAAGCGAGGCTTTTACAAAACATAACCAAGAAATCATTTACATAATTAAGGAGGGAAAATTATGCGCCAAAAAGCTATTTTTAAAATAGCGGTTTTACTTGCGTTCATAGGACTGTCTTTAATGGTCAGTAGTATACAACTAAAGAATGTAGAAGCATTTTCTAATCAAGTCATTCAAAGAGGAGCATCGGGCGAAGATGTCATTGAACTGCAATCTCGTTTAAAATATAACGGATTTTATACGGGAAAAGTAGATGGTGTTTTCGGATGGGGTACATATTGGGCACTTCGGAATTTTCAAGAGAAATTTGGATTACCCGTTGATGGTTTAGCTGGAGCTAAAACGAAGCAAATGCTCGTGAAAGCAACGAAGTATGACAAGTCAACTGCTAATAAAGGGACGACAACGAATAAAGGAAATAGTGGTGGCACTGCACAAGAGAATAAACCACCTCAAAATAAAGGGACAAATGTTCCGAATGGTTATTCTCAAAATGATATTCAGCTTATGGCAAACGCAGTATACGGAGAATCACGCGGTGAACCATATTTAGGACAAGTTGCAGTAGCTGCTGTTATTTTGAACCGTGTTACAAGTGCGTCATTCCCAAATACTGTTTCAGGTGTAATCTTTGAACCTAGAGCATTTACAGCGGTAGCCGATGGACAAATATATTTAACACCAAATGAAACAGCAAAAAAAGCAGTTTTAGATGCGATTAACGGATGGGATCCAACAGGAAATGCTTTATATTATTTCAATCCAGATACTGCGACTAGTAAATGGATTTGGACTCGTCCACAAATTAAAAAAATCGGTAAACATATTTTCTGTAAATAGAGCGGAGGTGGGACAATGTTACGAGGTATTATCATTGTATTATTAACAGTCGGTGTAGTAGGAACAGGCTATTGGGGCTATAAAGAGCACCAAGAGAAAAATGCGGTTTTAATTCGAGCGGAAAATAGCTATCAACGTGCATTCCATGATTTAGCATACGAAGTCGATTTATTACACGATAAAATTGGCACAACACTTGCGATGAATTCACGATCATCTTTATCACCTGCATTAGCGGATGTATGGCGTTTAACATCTGAAGCTCGCTCAGATGTAGGACAACTACCTTTAACATTAATGCCATTTAATAAAACGGAAGAATTTTTAGCGAATATCGGTGATTTCAGTTACCGTGCAGCCATTCGTGATTTAGAAAAAGAGCCGTTAAATGAGCAAGAATATAAAACGCTACAAACTTTATATTCAAATGCAGGAAATATACAAGATGAACTAAGAAAAGTACAACATCTTGTTTTGAAAAATAATTTACGCTGGATGGATGTAGAAATGGCACTTGCATCAAATCGCGATCCAGCAGATAACACAATTATTGATGGATTGAAAACTGTAGAGAAAAACGTAACATCATATTCTTCTACAAACTTCGGACAGACCTTTACAAGTGCGCAAAAAAATAAAAAAGGTGGATTTGAAGCGGAAGGAAAGGCAATTTCTAGAGATGAAGCGGCGAAAATTGCCAAATCGTTTTTGAATTTAAAAGGAAATGAAAAAGTAGATGTTGAGAAAAGCGGAAAAGGTGCGAAAGAATCCTTCTATAGTGTGAAAATTAAAGATGAAGCAACGAACAATGAGTTCTATATGGATATTACCGGAAAAGGCGGATATCCAATTTGGGTTATGAATAACCGCGAAATTAAAGAACAGAAAGTTAGTTTAAACGATGCAGGTAGTAAAGGTTTGAAATTTTTAAAGGACCATAAGTTTAATAATATGGAGCTTTATGATAGCTCTCAATATGATAATGTTGGTGTATTTACGTATGTAGTAAATGAAAATGGAGTACGAATTTATCCAGAAGCAATCCAAATGAAAATTGCTTTAGATGATGGTTCTATCGTTGGGTTCTCCGCAAAAGAATATTTAGCGTCACATCAAAAGCGAACAGTTCCATCGGCAAAGCTAACTGCAGCAGAAGCAAGAAAGAAAATCAATCCGGATGTAAAAGTCATGGAAGAACGTAAAGCTTTAGTAGTCAATGATTTGCATAATGAAGTGCTTTGCTATGAATTTGTAGGCACTTTAGGAAAAGATACGTACCAAATATTCATTAATGCTAATAGCGGGGCCGAGGAAAAGGTAAAGAAAATGCAAGCTGTTGAAAAAATTTATGATTAAACCTTAATAGTGAAGTGGTGAAAATAATGAAAACTCTAATATATATATTGATGCTTTGCTTCGTTATAACTGGATGCAGTATTGGAAAAAAAGACAATCCAAACGAAAAGCCGGAACAAAAAAATGTTTCAATGAAAAATGTTAATTATACGAATAAATCAAATAAGCCAAATGAAAAAGCAGCAGATCATTTAGCATCTTTAGCAGCAAGTGTGCCAGGTGTGAATGATGCAACAGCGGTCGTTGTTGGAAAATATGCTATTGTAGGTATTGATGTAAAAGCAAAACTTGATCGAACTCGAGTTGAATCAATTAAATACTCTGTTGCAGAAAGTTTAAAAAATGACCCTGACGGTGCTAATGCAGTCGTTGTAGCAGATGTTGATACGTATGAACGCCTCAAACAAATCGGAAAGCAAATTAAAAAAGGAAAAACAGGTGAAGGTATACTAGATGAATTAGCCGCTATTGTGGGCCGAGTAATGCCACAAGTTCCAAATGATATGATAGAAAATAGAGAAACGAATCCAATTAAAGATAATGATAAACAATTACCAAAAGATGAAGAACAAGAGTTAAGAAAAGAACAGGATGATCAATCAAATAATCATTTGAATAAATGAAATTAGCCTCGTACTTAATTGTACGAGGTTTTTAAATATAATATTAAATATTCAGTTTATTTTTAAGGGAATATATGGTTTAATTATCATGGGAGGGACAACTGTTATGATGAAAAAAAGCGCATGTATATTGTTTAGTTTATGCTTAGGTTTCAGTATGACAGCGTGTGAACAGAGAAAAGAAGTGAAAAACCAAACAGCAACTTCTTCTACTGTGATGGAAAGGGAACAGAAAGAGTCTATCAATATAAATCATTTCTCGAGTATAAATGAAGGAATGACTTATACAGAAGTGAAAGATTTAATTGGTTTTGAAGGAGATTTACTTATAGAAGAAGGGGTAGAGCATTCTACACAAATTAAACAAATTTTTGCTTGGAAAGGGAACGATCCAAATTCATTTGTTGAAATTACCTTTTTAGATGGAAGAGTGCATTCAAAAGCACAGCAAGGTATAAGTTAATAAGCTGAAAAATGGGAGAGTTTAGCATGAACATACACACAGGGGAAATTCAATTAGCTCCGTATAAGGAGAAATATAAAGAAGTTATACAAACATTTACTTTACCAAGTGAACAAGTTCAGTTTACATCAGATCCAAGCGCATTACTGGAGAAAGCAAAAAGTGATTATACAAAAAATGTGATTGTTATTTTAGATCACAATGGGGTACCGGTGGGTCTTTTCGCATTGGAAACGGGAGATAGAGTAAAGGAGTTCACAGATAATGAGGATGCTTTACTTTTAACGTCATTTTCTATTAATCACAATAGACAAAGAAAAGGATTCGCTAAAAAGTCATTGTTATTATTAGAAGAGTTTGTAAAACGTTATTTTCCAATAAAAAATGAAGTTGTACTTGCTGTGAATGAAAGAAATATTCCTGCACAAAATTTATATGCAAAAGTTGGTTTCCAAGATAAAGGTTTTAGAAGAATGGGACCAATTGGCCAACAAATAATAATGCATTTACCTATAATGAAATAATGAGATAGAAAACTTACTCTTGAATATTCAAGTAGTAGGTTTTTATTTTAACAATATATAATATATGTATATAAAATGAAACAGGAATGAAGGATATAAAAAATGAATCAAGATAGAAAATGGAATATCGTTGGAGGAAGAGTGATTAAAACTGGGATTGCAGTTTTTCTTACAGTGTTAGTTTGTGATTTTTTTAACATCCCAACTATTTTTGCTGTAATAACAGCAATTGTTACAATTGAACCAACTGCAACAGACTCAATAAAAAAAGGACTTATTCGCTTTCCGGCCTCAACAATTGGATCGGCATATGCCATGACTTTCACATTTTTCCTAGGCCACCAAGCAATTTCTTATGCATTAGCTGCAATGTTTACGATCGTTACATGTCAAAAACTAAGGTTACATGCGGGAACTTTAGTTGCAACTTTAACTGCCGTAGCAATGATTCCAATTACGGCAAATCATTATTTTACTGCATTTTTAATTCGTTTAGCTACTACATCTACTGGTATTATAGTATCTACTTTAGTGAATTTTTTCATTTTTCCACCCCACTACACGAAAATGATTTTTGGATGTACAGAGGATCTATTTGCTAAAACAGCAAATATTATGGAAGAATGGATTACTGCATTAGTTGCAGGAAAAGGTGTGAAAAAGGAGACTGCTCAGGATTTATCTAAATTGACTTTATTATTGCATAAGGCGATACAATTTGTTCAATATGAGCAGAAAGATTGGAAATATCATCAACATACAAAGAAGGAAATGAGAAGCTTTTTAACGATGCAGAAGCAACTTCATATATTACAGCAAATCATTTACCATATAGATAATTTAGCTCGGGTATCAATTGAGACTTGTGACTGGTCACAAAGTGAAAGAGAAATATTACAACGAACAATTCATTCTATAATTGCTATATTGAGAAACCGTTGTAATGAAATTGATGAGGAACATTTCAAACTTATTGCTGAATTAGACAAGCAATTTTGGAGTTATAAAAATGATTTAAAAGATTATAAACCAAATCATTATCATCACCATTTTTCAAGTGAATCTATTATTTTATTTGAGGCATTATCTATTCATGATATGTTAGAAGAATTAAAACAAATATCCGAGAAATATGAGTGGGAAAACCGATTCAATTGATAAGTTCATTTTACTGTGGGGGGGATAATATGACATTTTATATTGCATTACTAAGAGGAATCAATGTCGGTGGCCATAAAGTAATCAAAATGGCTGATTTAAAACGAGTGTTTGAATCAATAGGGTTAAAACAAGTGAAAACATATATACAAAGTGGTAATATTGTGTTCGAATCTGAGGAAGGTATAAACTTTCTAAAGGACCAAATACAATCTGAAATAAAAAAAGAATTTGATTTCGATGTTCCAGTCATGCTAAGAACACATGATGAATTTATAAATATTATTAAACAATGTCCATATGAAGTTCATTCATTGTTAGAAGGAGAAAGTGTTCATATTGCTTTTTTAGCTAATGTACTTTCTGAAGAAGAGAGTAGTCAATTGCTTACATTTAAAAGTGAACTTGAAGATTGCTATATAGATGAGAAGGTCGTTTATTTATTTTTCAAAAATAGCATTCGAAATTCTAAATTAATGAACCAGTTTCAGAAGTTACATACACCAGCTACAGTTAGGAATTGGCGGACTGTGAATAAATTAAAAGCAATTGTAGAGATTATGTAAATATAAAAAGATGAGGTTTTCTACATGTAGAAAACCTCATCTTTTTACTTATATTGTTTTGCAACTATGAGTTCGACAATAGGATAAATAAAGAATGAAGAGCAAATTGCGATGAACAGGGGGAGGTTTTTTACTCCATCTAAATTAGCCCCCATAGAAAATCCTTCGGAGAAGATTAATAAAAGGAACATTACAACTACAAGCACAAAATACGCAATTTTAAAGCTTTTATATGTAATTTGTTGTCCCATCTCATCTTGACTTTCTTCTGACACACCGTGGGGATCTCCCCAAGTAATGTGATTAATTAAATTACTAAGTATTAACGAAATAGCAAAAATCGTACCACCTAAAATAGAACCTTCAGTTATGTATTTATATGTGCCATGTACTAGTATTGCAATTAATGCTAAAACAATGATTATAAAAATAGTTTTTTAGTATTCAATAAATAATTGCCCCCTCGATTGTAAAAACTCTTTACAAATATAAGTATAAAATTGGAAAAGTGTCATGTCAAATACTTTTTACACACAATATGTAAGTATGCAATATTTTGTTTTTATGATAAATAAAAATTACAATACATTTGAATGTAAAAGAATGGGCTCGCATATATTTGGAAGGGATGTCAGATTAATTTAGGGGGTAGTTATGTCTATACTTTTAAAAGCTGGTGCAGATGCAGGAAACAACGGTTTGAAGTTAATGGTGAAAGGGCAAGACCCTATTTTTATTCCGAGTATTTATTCTTTATATATAGGTGAGCCTACAGGACTCTTAGATGAGGTAGATGTTTCATTATCTGAATTAGAAAACCACATTGATGTGACTATAAGTTCGCCATCGTTAATGCTAAATAATGTACGATACATCGTTGGAGAAAAAGTTATTCAAGATCAATTAAAAGGTACTGAGGTAGAGAAGAAATCGAATAAGTCAACGGATGAGTTAATGGTTATTACAATACTATCAGGTTTGGCGGTAAGCGCTATGCGTCAAAGTCCAACTTCTAGCCATATTAATATTCGTTATGATTTATCTGTCGCTCTTCCTATGCAGCTTATTACACAAGAAATAGCTGCTGAAAATGCAAAACGTTATATGGGAAATCATAAGGTTATTTTCCATTATCCGAACGGACGCGATGTGACAATTAATGTTTCAATTGAGTATTGTAAATGCCTGCCTGAGGGCGCTTCTGGTACGTGGGGCATTGTATACGATGAAGAAGGAAATGTTGTGAAACATAAAATAGAATGTGAGCAAAATCAAGTTTCTGAAATTGATTTTGTAGATAAAACTCTACTCTCTTTTGATATTGGTGCAGGGACGACAGAAGAAGTCGTTTCATTAGGGGTGAATTTCCGTCCGCAACTAAGTAAAGGTTTATCTTATGGTGTAAAAGAGACGTTACTACAAATCATTACGAGATGGAACCGGAAGTATCCAACTAAAACGATTGATAGTATTACAGAATTCAATCAAATTTATTTAAATGATAAGCATCCGAGAAATACCTTATTAGTTGAGGAATCACAGCCAGCGCTATTAGGTTTAGCAGCACGTGTTGCAACAGATATTATAAATAAAATTGATGATATGAAAGACGATCCATACGTGTTTATTTATGGCGGGGGTGCAGTAATTATTAAAAACAGTTTAAAAATGATTTTAAAGCAAAAAGGACGACTCAAAAATGTAATCTTTGTAGATAATCCGTTATTTACAAATGCACGAGGATTATTAGTTTATACTTGTTCGCCAAAATATAGAGAGCATAAGCAAAAAGAGTTAGGATTTACAAACTTAACGATAAGTTAGTTGGTGGAAGTATGCGATCTAGGCGATATAAACGTGGTGATCGAGTAAAAATCAATATTCATAAATCGGTATCACCTGAAATGCTTGCGTGGCTGAATAAACAATCAAATCCAACTAATTTCTTCTTTTTTGCTGCGCAGCAACTATTTAAACAAGTTGGAGATATTGACGTTTCAAAAGCTTTACCAAGCAGCCATGTTTTCTCATTATATGTGGAGCCTTCATCCTTATTAAAAGTCGAAGTAAACCCTTTTAAAAACATGACACTAGACACAAATACATCCACCGAAAATGCAAAAAAAAAATTATGGGAATCTGTTGATCAATTAGATTGTCCATTTTTTTAAACATAGAAAAATATAAAAAGTCCCCATCACTATACATACGAATACAGTGATGGGTTTTTGTTTGTAACTAGAAGGGGACACAATTTGTGCCCCCTTCCATTAGTTATTTATCTAAATTTTAGATGTATGTTTAGAAACAGCGTTAATTATGCTTTCCCAGTCATCTGGATGGTTTTCATGGCCTGCCCCTTTAAGGGTTAATAGTACTGAGTTTGGAATTTCATCAATTAGTGCGAGGCCATGTTCAAATGGTAGTGCTGTATCGTCTGTTCCGTGAATAACTAATGTAGGTGCTTGTATGGATTGAAGTACACCTTCATATGCATCATCACCTTGAAGTAAAGCGTGATTAAACATACTTAGTAAATTGTTTGCGCGTTCTATTTCTTGTTTTACTTGTTTATAAACTCTATTTTCATCAAATATTCGTTCTGATCCACATAATAGACGAGATCCTGAAACTAAATACTCTGCCACATCATTTTTATTTGTCCAATCTATACTTGCGCTCTTTACATGATGTGTTAAAATCCTTTCATCCATTGGGGGTAAATCGCGAGTATTATTATCAGATCCTATTACACTAGTCGCTAGTAAAGTTAGCGCCAAAATTCTTTCGGGATGTTTTACAGCGGCAATTTGAGCAATCATACCACCTAATGACATACCAAAAAGATGGGCTTTATCAATATGATAAGCGTCTAATACCCCGATTGCATCTTCAGCCATATCTGTTACTGAATAATTTGAAGTGCCAGGTTCATATGTAACAGAGCGTCCAACATCGCGATTATCAAAGCGAATAACAAATTTTCCTGTGTTCGCCAACTGTTCACAAAATTCTTCATCCCAATATATCATTGAACAAGTAGCTCCCATAATTAATAAAATAGCGGGATCATTAGAGTTACCGAAGCTTTCTGTACATATATCAATACCGTTTATTTTAAATATCTTTTCACTCATAACGTTAGCCCCATTTCTTTTGAATTTAATTAATAATACAGTTTTGAATCATTCTAAGATGTGTGTAAGATTCTTTTTGAAATTCATCCCGCTATTTGCCGGGCAGTAAGAGCCCGATTGGTGAGGAATGATTAAAGTTTCACTTTATAATGCTTTTTGCATAATTACCCCCAAAAATAAGTATATGGTAATTCAAGGCAAAAAATTTTGAGAAATAATTGTATGTTATTAAAATAAACAGCAAGGAGGAGAGGAAATGAAAGCAATCGTTATTGATCGATATGGCAGTGTTGAAGAATTAAAAGAAAGACAAGTTTTAAAACCGGTTGTTAAGAATAACGAAAAAGCTCAACAATAGATAATATCCCATACTATACATTTTCATTTGCGGGCATTATTTATTGTTGGCTAATGTGATATTGCTTCTAACAAATACTTTTTCGTATTGTATCATGTAATTTCTCTAATCCAATTTCCATATCTTTCTCGTTTAACATTGAATAGCTAATTCTTAATTGGTTATCATTTGTTTCGTAGTTTAATAGACAAGCTGTTCCTGGTAAAAAAGAGACATCTACTTCATTTGCTTTTTGTAATAAGGTAAAGGGATCTATCGAATCAGGTAGTGTCACCCATAAATTAAAACCTCCATTTGGTATTTCAAAGTGTAGTTCTTTTAATGGCGATAATATATCAATTGTTAAATCACGTCTCATTTGTAAAGCTGTACGTAATTTTTCTAAATGGTTTTTCATACGTTTTGCACGTAAAAACGGTAGAAGTGCCTTTTGTGTTAATAAAGGACTACCGATATCCATTGAACCTTTTACTGCATATAGCCATTCAAAAATAGGACCATCGGCAATAAGCGCCGCGATACGCAGTCCTGGTGCTAACGTTTTACTAAATCCTTTTATATATATTACGTGGCCATCCTTATCAAAACTTTTGATTGGGGGCGGGATTATAGCATCTTCAAAATATATTTCTCCGAAAGAATCATCTTCAATGATAAAAAATTGATATAGCCCCGCTAGTTCTATAAGTTCCATTCTTCGTTCTTTACTCATTACTATACCTGTCGGGTTTTGGAAGGTCGGATTCGTATACAATAAAACGGGATTTTTACTTTGACAAATATCATCAATTAAGTCGGAGCGAACTCCATGATTATCAAGAGAAACAGGAATGATTTGAACACCTTTATTGATGAAAACATCAAGCGCGGCACTGTAACACGGACTTTCTACTAATACAGTATCTCCAGGTTTTAATAATGTTTGAGCAATTAAATCAATTCCTTGTTGTGCTCCGCTTGTAATTAATAATTGAGATGGGTCCGTCACTAATTTCTGGTGTTCATTTAAGTAATTTGCTATTTCAACTCGCAATTCATAATCGCCTTGAACTGGCCCATAAGTTGCTAACAACATCGGATTTTTATCCAGCAATTTATGCATTTCGTCTGCCAAAAATGGATTTGGTAACAGACGGGGATACAGAATTGCTTGTGAAAAATCATAATATTTACGGTGTTTATTCATTGCATATTGAGAACGCATAACATTAATAGATCTTGATTGTTGCCATTTATACGGTATCGGTTTGAAATCTTTCTTTACACGTTTATATATGTAAGCACCTTTTCCTTGTTCGATGCGTATATACCCTTTCGTTTCTAACTGTTTATAAGCTTTACGAACAGTTAATACATTGATTTGTAAATCTGTGGCCATACAACGTAAAGAAGGAAGGGATTCACCATGTGAAAGCATACCACTTTGTACTCTTTCAACAATTTGCATATATATTTGCTTGTAATACGGTATGTTTGATTCTTTACGCAATACAATCTTCATAGGTTCACCTATTTTTCTTTTTAATTTAATTAAAGCGAAAAATATATAGGGAATCAACTACAACTTGAAGTAACTGTTATATGTACCGATACACTGTTATACACCATAGCCTCTATACTCATTTTAAGAGTAAAAAGGAGGAAGTAAAATGGTCATTTTTAATTACATTTTAGTATGTATTATTTTCGGGACAACATTTTTAACGATTAAAATTGGAATTGAAGCAGGAGCGCCACCGTTGTTTTCAGCAGGAATTCGTTTCTTTTTAGCGGGTATAATCCTTATGATTCTTTTTAAATTAAAGCGAAAAGAAATTATGCCACATATATTTTCAAAACGTATTATGTATGCTGGATTTTGTTTAACATTTATGACATTCGCAAGTTTATATTGGTCAGAACAATATATTTCTTCGGGATTAGCTGCTGTTCTTTCTGCTACGGGACCAATGATGATTTTATTAATACAAGCAAAGAGGAATAGGGAGAAATTACAAAAGGAACAACTCGTTGCTTTAGTTATTGCACTAATAGGTGTTATATTTGTTTCTTTACCAGGAATGCATCAACAAGTAAGTTTCATATGGAGTATTGCTTGTATTGTTTTAGTTATAGGGGAGCTATTTTACGGAATAGGCTCTATTCGTTCGAAAGAAATACTGTCAGATTTATCAAATGTATCACCATTTCTTATTAACGGTATTCAAATGTTTTATGGAGGGATTTTACTACTCATCGCATCTATTATTGTAGAACAACCAAATGTAACCGTATTAACTTCATGGAGTGTGCAATGGCCTATTTTATATCTCATATTTATCGGATCGATTGGTGGACACGGATTATATTACTGGCTCTTATCAAAAACAAATCCAGTATTTCCATCGACGTGGTTATATGTATCACCATTAATTGCAATAATTGTGGGATATATCATTTTAGGAGAGCCTTTAAATCCTACAATGGGAATGGGGGCTTGTCTTATATTGATTGGTGTATTTTTGGCCAATTGTTCAACACTACGGACTTATTTCAAAAAAGGGCGGTTATTAGAGAAGGAGATGTAGTTTAATAAAGCAACAGCCCTGTATATTACAGGACTGATAAAATCAAAAACACAGTTGGAAAAATAACCAACTGTGTTTTTGATAATTAATTCACTTTTTTAATAAAGCCTTTATAATGACGTTTTACAAGCTGGCTTTCTAACGTCTTCATAGTTTCTAGTGCTACACCGACAATGATAAGTAAGCTTGTACCACCAATTTGAGCAGAAGGTGGTAACGTAGCAATTTTCGTGAATACGAGCGGTAATATAGAAATTGCACCTAAGAAAATTGCACCGATAAATGTTAAACGGTATAAAATTTTAGTTACATATTGTTCAGTTGCTTTACCAGGACGAATACCAGGAACATATCCATTTTGCTTTTTCAAATTCTCAGCCATTTGTTCAGGATTTACTTGAATAAATGCGTAGAAGTATGTGAAAGCAACGATAAGACCGACATAAAGTGTCATTCCAATTGGATGTGCGAAATCAAGATTTGCAACTAACCATTTTGATACGCTTGAATCAGGGAAGAGCTGCGCAATTGTACGCGGCGTCATTAAAAATGCAGAAGCAAAGATAACTGGTATAACACCAGCACTATTTACTTTAAGCGGTAAATGAGTGTTTTTTGCTCCTTGATATTGATTGTTTCCTGAAACAGCTTTTGCATATTGGATCGGTATTTTACGTACAGCTTGTTGAATGTAAATAACACCAACAACTATCGCTAAAATTACGAGTCCAATTAAAACAATTTTTATTATGTGCATAAATAGCTGATCGCCAGCATTTTGGAATTGTTGTAAATAAATTTGATTTGCAACATTTGGAATCGCGGCAACGAGACCTGCGAAGATAATCATCGAAATACCATTACCAACTCCGTTAGCGGTAATTTGTTCGCCTAACCAAAGTAAAAATGCAGTACCTGCAGTTAAAACTGTCGCAATAAATAAGTATGTAGTCCAGCTTTGATCTGTTATTAATTGTCCACCTGCTATATTATTAAAGCCATAAGACATTCCGATGGCCTGTATGAATGCGAGAATGATTGTAAAGTATCGAGTGAATTGAGCTGATTTCTTACGGCCCATTTCTCCTTGCTTTGCCCATTCCGAAAATTTAGGTATAACATCCATTTGTAGTAACTGTACTATGATGGAAGCTGTAATATATGGTGTAATACCTACAGCAAAGATTGAGAAGTGTTGCAATGCTCCTCCACCAAATACGTTTAACATACCTAGAACGTTAGCTTGATCTTGTACTTTTAATACCTCTGCGTTAGTATGAGGAACTGGAATAAACGTGCCAATTCGAAAAACGATTAACATCGCTAGTGTAAAAAGGATTTTCCTTCTTATCTCAGCTACTCTCATGAAATTTGAAATCGTACGAAACATTATGTCGCCTCCTATATTTTTATCAGTAAAAAACTGATTATTATACCCTATGAAGTAACCACAAACCTCCTTCCGCACTAAATTCATTTGACAAATGGATTTTCATACACTTTGTAGTTTTCACGGATATAAAAATATAAGGTGTTATATAAGCGACCTATACACTTTACGTAATCATTCAATACCCATAATATATCGAATAAATTAACAAATGTACATACATACGCATTAAAAATGAATAAATAGGGTCATTTTTACATTTATTTAATGATAAATTGATAGGACATTATTATTCAAGATTGTTATACATGTTATAAAAATAAAAGCGAGCCATTATGATTTATAACTAATATTCATTCAAATGTGTCAGCTAATAGCGTCTCCCAATCTTTAAAGGATAATTTATCAGTTATATGTTTTAGTGCGTTAGGTACAACAATATGACAAATAAGTTCTAAGCTATTACCATCTGGATCAATAAAATAAACAGATGCATTACCTTGATGTGGACGGACAAAGGGTTCAATAGATTCATTACTCCCAAACGGAACAGCTTTAATTTGAAGTGAGTGTAACCAATGTAATGATTCTTTTAAATCCTCATAGGAAACTCTAAATGCAATATGACGTAAAGAAGGATGATATTTTGTTTCGTATTCAGAGCCCGCCCATAATCCTAGCCAACTTTTCCCTTCCTCAATCCAAAAGAATGCTGTTGATTCATCGCTCCAGGCTAACTTCAACCCTAGTTTTTCATAAAATTCGATAGATTGTTGTAAATTACTCACTGGTAAATGCGCTTCGTATATTCCTTTAATCAATTAAAATCCTCCACCTTTTTATTTTCTTACAATTAATATATCGATTTAAAAAGAATGTAAAATCAAATAAAAGTATGAAAGTACATACTACTTTAGTAGTAATAGTAATCAATTATATTTCAATTCAAATTCATCTCCCGCTGATTAAAGTTTCACTTTATATGATTAGAGAATTCTTTTTATTTAAGAAGGAATAAATGTTAAAGAAAGCTAATTAAACTGTGTACATATTTATAGGGGAGAAGATATAAATGAAAGTTGTTATAAAAAAATTACCACCATTAGAAGTAGCGTATATAAGACGAACTGGTAGCTACTTTGAACCGCAAGATCACTGGGGAAAGTTACTGAATTGGTCAATTGAAAATAAACTGTATCCACCAGAGCAATCATTTATCGGAATATCATTGGATAATCCTGAACTTGTTGCAAGTCATAAGTGCCGGCATGATGCATGTGTTACGATTCCTGAAAACTTCGATAAAGAAAAGTATCATGATGTGCAATTTAAAAAATTAGATGGAGGTACATATGGTCTATACCAGTTCTATGATGAACCTCATAAATTAAGTGAAGCGTATCAATACATGTATGTAGAGTGGCTACCAAATAGTGAGTATGATGCAGATTATGATAGAGATAATTTAGAGTTTTGCTTAAATAATGTTGCTGAAGATCTAGACGGAAAGTTAAAGGTTGATTTATTTGTGCCAATTAAAAAGATATAAAAAAACAAATAAGTTCATTTGTGGCTTTAAAATAAAATTGGAATAGTAGTGAAAGAAAAACTTTTTTTGAAGATAATATCTCTAGCGTAGAAATTTAAGTATGTAGGTTGCAATGAAAGGAGAATCCACATGGATACATTTGTAAATGACAAGTTTTATGAAACGAGAGATCAATTATTTGAGGAAATTACTTTGTTGAGTGATGCTCAATTTAATAGGAAACCAGATAAGGATAAATGGAGTATTGCACAAGTTTGTCATCATTTAGTTTTATTAGATGAGAGAGTGATAACAGTTATTTCCTCAGGGTTAAAAAAGTTAGATAGTACCCAAAATGAGCGTAAAGAAATTCACACTATTTTATTAGATAGAACGAAAAAGTTTATAGCTCCAGAAATGATTGAACCAAGTATAGAACCATTTGAAGTGGAGCAAATGCTCAATATGCTAAACGAATCAAGAAAAGAATTGATGCGTTTCCTGAGTACAATAGAAGATGAGTCTATATTAGCGAAAAAATCAGTGATGCATCCAGCTCTTGGAGAATTATCCCTTGATCAGTGGATAGAATTGATCTATTTACATGAACAGCGTCATATTTCACAAATAAAAGAGATAAAATTGCTTTGTGAAATTGAAAAGTAAAAATTATTCCCTATTTATTGATACGTATTATAAACAGGGGAAACGGTTGATTCATATTGATTCAGAAGAAAACAAAAATAGAATGAAATTAGTTGAAAGTGACCAATAAGCTTAAGAAAATATGAAACTATCCGATTTTCTGTATAAGTGTAACCCCGTCTTAAATGAAGAGCGGGGTTATTTTTTTGAAAGTACACTTCACACGCTTAAGGAAGGAGTATTCTGTCAGAAAACGATAAAATACAATTCTGTTAGGGGATGTATGCAATTTATTCTCTTTATTCTCTTTATTTTTGCAACAGAACCACCTTCAAAATTATCTTTTGTAGTTGAAGTTTCCTGAATAATAAGTTACATTTTTAAAGTTCAAGCAACTTTATGAAAGTACAAAAAGGGGAGAAATATTATTATTATGCAAAAAATGAAATGGAAGAACTATGTATGTTACTTTGTAATTTTATTACTGCTTGGAACGGCAGTAATAGTCAAACCATCTATCTCTAAGGCTGAGGAATCTGAAGTTAATATTACATTGTTAGGTACTGCAGATATTCATGGTAGATTTATGCCTTGGGATTATGCGCTTGATGGAGCAAATATGAGTGGAAGTTTGACGCAGCTTTATACGGTTATAAAGAAGGTCCGTCAAGAAAATCCAAATACCATATTAGTAGATGCCGGGGATACAATTCAAGGAAACTCAGTAGAATTATTCAACGATAAGCCACAATCGCCAATGATGGTAGCGATGAATACAATGGGATATGATGCCTGGGCATTTGGAAATCATGAATTCAACTTTGGATTAGATACATTGAAAAAAGTTAGTGAGCAATATAAGGGAAAAACGTTAGCAGGAAATATTTATAAGGAAAATGGAGAGCGCTTTCTTCCTGCATATACAATTGTAGAAAAAGGTGGAATTAAAGTTGGGATTATTGGTATGAATACACCAATGATTAGTGATTTTGAAAAAGGGACAGATCACTTAAATGGTTTAGTGGTGAAAAATCCAGTAGAAGAGACGAAAAAGGCAATTAAGGAATTAGAAGGTAAAGTAGATGTAATGGTAGGAGTTATGCATATGGGATTAGAAAATGAGAATGGTATCCCTGGTACTGGTGTTCAAGATATTGCAAATGCTTGTCCGGAACTAAGCGCTATTTTTGCGGCTCACATGCATAAACTTGTAAAAAAAGAAGTTGTAAATGGCGTAATTATTACAGAACCAGATAAATATGGAACACATATTTCACGTATTGACCTTACTTTTACAAAGCAAGATGGGAAGTTGGCTTTAAAAAATAAAACTGCTACCGCTATACCTGTAAAAAATGCTGATGGGACAACGATATTATCCGATCCTACACTTGAAGAAACATTAACACCTTTTCACGAATATGCGAGAGGAGATGCAAATGTTGTAGTCGCTCAATTAAAGGGTAGAAATCTTGTTCCTGAAAATGAAATAAAGGGTATTCCAAGTGTTCAGATTCAAGAAACACCTTTATCAGATTTCTTTCATGAAGTTATGCTCTACTACAGTAAAGCAGATGTAGTAGCCCATCAAATTGATAATGATTATGCCCGTTTAGATACAGGCCCTATTAAGAAAAAAGATATTGCGTACAATTACCAATATGCCTTGGGAGAAATTACAGTATATAAGATTTCTGGAAAAGATTTAAAAGACTATATGGAATGGGCAGCAGGATATTTTAACTCATCTCGTGCCGGAGATGTAACCGTTAGCTTTGATAAAACCCGCCGTGCATCTAAATACAGTACGAACGATTTCTTTGGAGGCGTAAAATACGAAATTGACTTAACAAAACCATATGGAAGCAGAATTACAAATTTACGCTCTATTCGTACAAACAAACCAATCAAAATGAGCGATGTTATGACGTTGGGAATGAATGCATATAGAATGGAGGCTCTTCAGGCAAAAGGTGGAGCTTTAGAGGGGCGTAAGTTTGAACAAATTTGGTCATCTAAACAAGAGAATGCATTTGGAGAAACAGGCGGAACCATTCGTAACCTTGCTATTACATATTTAAAAGAGGTAAAGAACGGTGTATACACACCAAAAGTTATGCATAATTGGAAAATTACTGGTGTAGATTTACATTCTTCAGAGCATAAGGCGGTAGTTGATCTTGTGAATAAAGGGATTTTAGAAATTCCAAAAACAGAAGACGGAAAATACACAAATATAGCATCTATAAATACGAAAGACTCAATTTCAAAAGAAGAGATTATATTACTCTCACAAAAAGCAAATATTAATCCAAATCAGTTTAATCATGTAAAGACAAAAGGTGAATTTTACAAAAACTTAGTAGGATTACTAAAAAATATAAATTATAAAATTTCTTATAGTAATTGTTATTTTAATAACATTAAACCCACTCTTACAATAGTAAAGAGTGGGTTTTTATGTTGTTATTTAGAGGTAAGTATACTTTTATTACAATGAATATAGATAATTAATAACTAACCAATTGGGTGAGCACCTATAAGGACTCTCTTTTATTCAAATTAATGTACATATGTGTTCCGTTCATTATTTATAATATTGACCACAATTTATGTAATTTTGCATAATGTTACATAAATTGTGTATTTTCTCTTTTTTTAGACATTAATAGACAGTATACTTTGTACAAGCTTTCTATTTCAAAAATTATACGAGGTGAAATAATGAAAAACAAAAAGACATTAACTAAGGTAGCATTAACAACAGGATTAGCTTTAACAGCTGTGGCACCATATGGGGTAGGTCATGCAGAGGAAACAGATCAACTACAAGTTCAAATTCAGGAGGAATCGTTCCGTTCGGGTGAACTTACACAGCCGTCACAAAAGGCACCAGAAAATGTAGTAAAGGATGCACTTAAGGAGAAAACAGAACAAGCTCTGTCCCAAAAACAAGTCAATGGAGAAGCAGGAGTAGATTATAAAGTCCTTCAAAAACGTGGTTCGTATGATGGAACTACACTTGTGCGTATGCAGCAAACATACGAAGGAAAAGAAGTATATGGACATCAATTAACTGCACACGTAGATAATAAGGGTGTTATTAAAAGTGTTTCAGGTGATAGCGCGCAAAATTTAAAACAAGAAGAATTGAAAAAACCTATTAATCTATCAAAAGATGAAGCAAAACAATATATTTATACGAAATACGGGAACGATATCAAGTTTATTTCTGAGCCAGAAGTTAAAGAGGTTATTTTTGTTGATGAAAATAATGGACAAGCTAAAAATGCATACCAAGTTAAATTTGAAGCTGCAACACCAAACTATGTTTCTGGTACTTATTTAGTAAATGCACAAAATGGTGATATGTTAAAAAATATGGTACAAGAATCTAACTTAAAGGCCAGTGACAAACTAGTTGGAGCTTTAAAGAAAAGTAAACAAAGCAGTCTTACATCATTAACCGGAACAGGAAAAGATGATTTAGGTATTAATCGTTCATTTGGTATCTCTAAACAAAGTAATGGCAAATATGCTCTTGCTGATTATACAAGAGGGCAAGGCATTGAAACATATGATGTGAATTACAGAGATATTACTAAAGAAGAAAGCTATTATCCTGGTACATTAGCGACAAGTACTTCGGCAACATTTAACGATCCAAAAGCAGTAAGTGCTCATTACTTAGCAACAAAAGTATTTGATTTTTATAAAGATAAATACAAGCGTAATAGCTTTGATAATAAGGGACAAAAGGTAGTTTCAGTTGTACACGCTTGGGATTCTGAAGAGACGAATGATCCGAAAAATTGGCAGAATGCATTAAGTGCTAATAATGGAAGTATGCTTGTATATGGCGATCCTATTGTTAAAGCATATGACGTAGCTGGACATGAATTTACACATGCTGTTACTTCTAGCGAATCTAATCTTGAATATTACGGGGAATCCGGTGCGATTAATGAGGCGCTATCTGATATTATGGGAACATCTATTGAGAAATACGTAAATAATGGAAACTTTAACTGGACAATGGGAGAACAAACGGGATCTGTTTTCCGTGATATGGAAAACCCAGCTTCTGTTCCATCTTCACTTGGAGTGCCTTATCCAGATGATTACAGTGAATTTAACGATTTTAATGGATGGGATCAAGGCGGTGTTCATTTTAATTCAAGTATTATTAATAAAGTTGCGTATCTGATTGCAAAAGGCGGAACTCATAACGGAGTAACTGTTAAAGGAATTGGTGAAGATAAAATGTTTGATATTTTCTATTATGCAAATACAGATGAGTTAAACATGACTTCTAATTTCAAAGAATTGAGATCAGCATGTATTCGAGTGGCAACTAATAAATATGGTGCAAATACAGCTGAAGTTCAAGCAGTTCAAAAAGCATTTGATGCAGCAAAAATTAAGTAATTTAGAAATATAGTTATCATTCATATATTAATACATTATGAAAAACAGCTAATGTCATTTTAAGGATATTAGCTGTTTTTACGTGGCAATGTATCGTTGAAAATAAACTGACTAAGCAATAATGAGGCACTTTATCTGTAAGAAGTTGTGACAAATAAATAAGGTTTAAAATATATAAAAACAGAAAATTAATAATATATTGACCTCTTGATAGAAAGTCTATAAAATGAAAGCGATAACAAACGATTGCTTTAAAATGTTTTCCCTGATCTTTTAGTATTTACAAATATATGAAGGCATAAACAAATCTATTTTTTAAGTACTAATGCAAACGTTTTCGTATTAAAAGGTCATTGAAATACATACGTGAAAATAGCCGATATGGAGGTGAAGTAAAAGAGATTTCTAGATTAATTTAAGCAGTGTTATTCAGTGTAAGCATAATAAATCGTTAGTAATATTTGAAGAAAGGGTGTATGTGATGCAAATTACAAAAAGATTAATTAACAAAACAGTTTTATTACTTACTTTAATCGTTATGTTATCATCTGTTTTCTCCTTTCAGAGTGTGAAGGCAGTTTCAAATTCGAAAACAACTGAAATTATCATTCATTACAAAGAAAAGCTTGGAAATACAAAAGACTGGAATCTTTGGTTATGGGGAGAAAATGCAAATGGTACATCTTATCAATTTACTGGTGAAGATGAATTTGGAAAATACGCTAAGATAAAAATAGACGGTGACTATAATCGTGTAGGATTTATAGTTCGAACAAATGAATGGGAAAAAGATGGTGGGGATCGTTGGATTGAAAATATAAAGGACGGTCGTGCTGAAGTATGGATCCTTTCGGGTGATGAAAAAGTATATAACTCTAAGCCTTCATCGGATCTCTCAATTCAAAAAGCAACTATTGATAGTTTCCATGAAATTACTGTAACGACTAATGTCCCGTTTCATATTAAGGAAAAGAAAATTGAAATTGAAGGCATTAACATTAAGAATATTACTCCTTATGATATAAACAGTGGCGATATTACTAATAAGGTCAAAATAATTACGGAACAGAAAATTGATTTAAAACAAACATACAAAGTTAAAATAGAAAACTTAGCTGATACGAATACTGAAATTGGTAAAGTCATTCGTAGCGAAGAATTTGATAATTTATTTTATTATGGTGGTAACGATTTAGGAAATACATATACTCCGCAACATACAAAGTTCCGTTTATGGGCTCCTACTGCAAGCGAAGCGAAGTTAGTTACATATAAAAAATGGAACGATAAAATAGGTACTGAAATAAACATGCAACAAGGTGAAAAGGGAACTTGGACAGCAGAACTAAAAGGGAACCAAAAAGGGCTCTTTTATACGTATAAGGTCAAAATTGGTGATAAGTGGACTGAAGCGGTTGATCCATATGTGCGTGCTGCTTCTGTAAATGGGGATAAAGGTGCAGTCGTTAATTTAGAAGAAACAAATCCGAAAAAATGGAAAGCAAACAAAAAGCCAAAATTTAAAAATCCGGAAGATGCTATTATTTATGAGTTACATGTACGCGATCTTTCCATTCAACCTGAAAGTGGTATTAAACAGAAAGGGAAGTATTTAGGTGTAACAGAAAAAGGAACAAAAGGGCCAGAAGGTGTAAAAACAGGACTTGATCATATAAAGGATCTTGGTGTTACTCACGTTCAGTTTTTACCGATATTTGATTATGCTTCTGTAAATGAAGAGACTTTAAATGAACCACAATATAACTGGGGATATGATCCTAAAAATTTCAATGTTCCAGAAGGCTCCTATTCTACAAATCCTTATGAGCCGACTGTGCGAATAACTGAATTAAAGCAAATGGTTCAAACACTACATGATAATAATCTTCGAGTGGTGATGGATGTAGTATATAACCATATGTATAACGCTGCTGAATCTAATTTCCATAAGTTAGTTCCAGGTTATTATTATCGTTACAATGAAGATGGAACATTTGCAAATGGAACTGGAGTAGGAAATGATACTGCTTCAGAAAGAAAAATGATGAGGAAATTTATGATAGATTCCGTCACATATTGGGCAAAAGAATACAATTTAGATGGATTCCGTTTTGATTTAATGGGTATTCATGATTATGAAACGATGAATGAAATACGTAAAGCTGTTAATCAAATTGACCCTTCTATTATACTACACGGAGAAGGATGGGATTTAAATACACCTCTTGCAGCTGAGCTGAAAGCAAATCAAAAAAATGCAGAGAAAATGAAAGGGATTGCTCATTTTAACGATAATATACGTGATGGGTTAAAAGGTAGTGTATTTGAGGAAAAAGAAAATGGTTTTATAAATGGAAAGGAAAACATGGAAGATCGTATTAAAAAAGGTATTACGGCAGGTATTGACTACGATACAAATTCGTCTACCTATCAAGATCCAGAGCAGGTGCTAACTTATGTGGAAGCACATGACAATCATACATTATGGGATAAACTTGAGTTAACTAATCCAGGTGACAGCGATGAAGTGCGAACACAAATGCACAAATTGTCTTCTTCGATTTTATTAACATCACAAGGAATTCCATTTTTACATGCAGGGCAAGAGTTTATGCGGACGAAATACGGTGATCATAATAGTTACAAATCTCCAGACTCAATTAACCAGATGGATTGGCTGCGCCGTGCAACGTTTAATAATGAAGTAGATTATATGAAGGGTTTAATAGAATTACGCAAAAAGTACTCAGCTTTTCGAATGACATCTGCAGAGCAAATAAAAACACACGTATCATTTATTGATGCTCCAAAAAATACTGTAGCTTATATAATAGAGGGGAATAAACATGAATACTTTACAGTGGCTCACAATGCAAATAGAGAAGCGGTTGAAATAACACTTCCATCGAAAGGGCCTTGGAAAGTACTAGTAGATGGCACGCAGGCGGGAAGTAAACCACTTTATGTTGTCCATGACAATAAAATTAAGGTTCCTGCATTAAGTTCCATTGTTTTAAAATCAGAAAAAACGATTAAATAAAAGCGAAGAGTGTAGAAATAAATACTGAATTGAGCAAAGTTAATAAGGATTGCAAATGAAAAAGCGAAGTAAAAACAACCTTTACTTCGCTTTTAAAATTAATATAGCATAATTTCACATACTGTAATTAAATTACAATTCAATAAAGAACAAACAAAAAGAGAAGAACTCATTAAGGTTCTTCCCTTTTTAATGTTTCATTAGGGATCTTTCATTTTTATTGTGTATGGATTAGCATGACAATGATTTATATATGTAATTGGTTAAAATGAAACATTACAAGTATAAGATTATGTGCTTAGTAATCTCGCGATTTAAGGCACGACATTAGATAAGTGCGGGGAGTTCAATCGATTTTGAATAAAATTAATAGTATCAGCTGCAATTTTTTTACGTTTAAGAACTATCCCAGCATGCCCACATGTATAAATATATCGTGTAGGTCTTTCCCAAGATTCCCACAAGTAGTCTGTATCCTCAGAATACACATATAAATCATACTTACCTGAAATTAATAAAATATTTTCTTTTTTTACTTTTGGCAATGCTTGACTCGGTTCAGTGATTTTCCAATAATCTATTAAATCATCATACGTAACACCATGATGTTCCAAGTCTTCTCTAATAAATTTACCCGGAATTGTATTCCAAATAGAATAAGAAAGTCGATTTGCATAGAAAATGGATGCTAACACATCAATTTCTTCTTCAACAAGAGAGGTTAAGTTAGTAATAAATCCGCCTAAACTAATTCCTATTAGAATCAGGGGCCCATTTTTATTTGTTTTAATCCATTTAATCAAAGCTCGTAAATCAGCTACCGCTTGTCTAGTTGCTTGTACTGTTCGTTCAATATTTGCACTTACCATATACTCTCCACTGAATAAGGATTGATCGGGTTTTCTTTCAAAATGATAGGGTAGAGTGAAATAATACATATTCCACTTCAGGCTGGTCATATGATCGTGGAATATTTTTTTCACACGTTCGTTAGAATCCATTCTCCAACCGTGAACAAAGATAACATGAGGTGCATTTTCATTTTCATGTAAGAATAATTCCCCAGTTACAGAGTCGTTGCGTGAATCACCGGATTGAATCGAGCTTTTATAGTTGAATTGTCCAAGCATGTATTCATTTTCCTGCTTTGAATGCTTAATGTCAAAATGAAGATGTGATGGTTTTACTTTATAAAAAGATTCTATGTCCTTTATATTTAATGAAGTGTTAGAAAGGGAAGTAAACTGAAACGCTACACTTCTTTTTTTGTGTAAATCATATAAGGCGTACCGATCAATGAGTTTTGAAAAAATCAAATTAACCTCCTCCAAAGTACATATTGTTTAAAACATAGACAAAATTTATGTTTTAAATTAATTAGAAATATTCTCTTTCCTAATAGTAGGTGCTTGAATTATAAAAACAGGTGATAAATTTGCATATTATATTATAAAGCTTACAATAAATAATTTATACTAAAATTTAAGAAGCAAGTTAATATTTTTATCCATATAAAAGAATGTTAACTTGCTTCTTTTCGTATTAAAAGATGTAATTTCTATGAGGAACAACTTAAATTCCCATATAGATATTCACAAATAGGTTCTCTATATTTATTGTGTGGAAATTATATAATAAATATATTTTTATGTTACATACATTAAATCAATCTTAACCTCTCTTTTTCTATAAGTTCCTTAAATTGACTAACTTCTTACCAATATTCAACAACGACTGCGTTTTTGAATTTGTTTTCTAGCTTTTCTTGAACAGGTGAAATTTGATTTATCATAAAATCAAGCCATAATCAAAATGGTCTCCCTGTACTGAATGTTAAAATAGTTTGTTGTTCCCGTTTTAATAATATTTGAAAAAGAACTTGTAAGATATTCTACAGGTTCTTTTTATTATAATCGGTTACTTATATCATGGGATAATCACACATAAAAAACGGGACATTACCTAGATGTATGACCTAAATATCGTCCCGTTTACCTACTCTGTATAGTTATTGCAGAATTAAACCTACAATCATAATTAAACTAAATACTATCATCCAACCAAACGCACAATAGCCAAAAACTCTAATCCATTTAGGTAATTGATGCATATTAATTTTATTTGTGGGAACTCCTTGCATAGAAAACATCATTTTTTGATCTCTATCTCTATTATTTTGTTGTTCATACATAATATCATCACCTTTCCAGAACTATTGTGTTTATAGTATATCAGCCTAAATAAAATTATGTACAGAATAAGAGGGGATAACATATATATTATGTGGTGAATTTTATAAATAAAGACATTTAATTGCCATGGTTCTAAGCGCTAATCCGTTATAAATTCTGAAAAAGAGCCCTACATAAATAGGACTCTTTTTCTTCAAACATTAAGTTGCTGGATATACATCAGAACCAAGGTAACGTTCTTTTATAATTTGAAGATGATGAAGCTCATGACCAGCAATGATGTATGCTAATGCACGAACTGTAACTTCAGAATTATTCGCATTTCCTCTTTGTGACCAAGCTTCTTTATCTAAGCTTCTAAGTAAATACAGGGTAGATTGGCGAACAACTATTAAATTCTCAAGAAGATCTTGCATAGATTGCTTATCAAAAGCAGCTTTAAGAACATACATATCATCGTTATAGCCTGGAAGTTCCGCTGTCTCGCCTCGAGCAATAGATAACAAGCGATATGTCATAATACGTTCTGTATCTGCAATATGGCCGATTACTTCTTTTATACTCCATTTAGTAGGAGCGTATCGAAAAAGTCCCTCACTATCAGAAATTCCCTTTAATAAAAGATTTGTTTCCTTCATTTGTTGTTCTAGAATATATATGATATTTCCGTCTGATACCAAGTTGGTATACGTTGCATAATAGGAGTTATATTCACTTACCTTTGGTCTTATTTGCATATGAATCATCCTTTATATTTAATCTTTAAGTACAGCTTATCACAAAATACCTTCGAATTAATCTGAAAATTAGAAATTACAATTAAAAATTCACCTACTACCTTAGTTGAAATCGTGTACTTTCACATCAATTAACAAACAGAAGAAGGATTTTGATTTAACTCTTAGAATATCGTTCTATTATGAGTTCTTTGATATGAATTGTTTTTTGATTACTTTTGATGATTACTAGGAAATATAGAAAGGTTGTGAAATGATTTGATGGGTTATAAAGCGATGCTGTTTGATTTAGATGATACATTACTTGATAGGGATAAAGCAGTAGAGGCATTATTTTTAATTGTTTTAGAAAAGTGTTATGAAAATGTAGATGGTGCGGCTAAAAGCAACATGTTACAGAAATTCAAAGAATACGATAAAAGAGAATATGGCATAAGTAATAAAACGACAGTTTTAGAATCATTGTTTGATGAATTCACGCCAAGGTATAGATTGCCACGCAATTACATCCAAGATTTTTGGAATAATAATTTCCCTAGATGTTTTTCAATAGACCAAAATACTATTCATTTCTTAAATCAAATAAAGAAGCACTGTAAAGTTGGAATTATAACAAATGGCTCAACTCAGAGGCAAAAAGCTAAAATATTTAACACGAATTTAAATAAGTATTTTGAAACAATCATTATTTCTGAAGAAGTGGGATTTAGTAAACCTGATAAACGTATATTCGAACTAGCATTAAATAAGTTAAATTTACAACCGGAAAATACTTTATTTGTTGGGGATGACTTAGAAAAGGATATTGCTGGTCCTCAAAATGCAAATATAAAAGGTGTGTGGTTTAACCCTCAGAAAATCAAGAATACTACCAAAATACAACCATATGCCGAGATTAACACTTTGGATAGTTTGTTAAGTTATGTTACTCCACAATATTTTTATAACAAGTAAAAGTAATCCCATATATATATTAAAAATATAAAAAGAGAAACTATCATTAATTTCATTGACCGTATTAGTAATAAAAATAGATATTTACAACAAAAATAGAAGCGATTTTAATAGCTGTGGCTAATTTAATCTATGATTAATACGAAGTTTTGTAAAACAATTTTACTCATACTGTGTAAATTATAAAGGGTGGTGTATAGTGATAATAAAGTTATTGAATTTTGATTAAAAAGATAAGAGACTTACTACATTCTATATGCAGCAAGGCTCTTTAAAGTTGTTTCAAATTATATCCATCTGCTTATGTAATGCTTAAAAATGAATAATAAAGTTGTTTACTTCTTATTAAACTAACGCCCCGTTAGTTTAAGTGTAACTCTTCACAATTATTTGATATTATATAGATAAATAGAAATATAAATCAGAGTTTAGTTTATAGTTATAAAAATAAGTTATTTATACCCTTATAATTCTTCAGAAAGGAGAGTGTATGAAAAAGACTATTGTTTTTGTATTAACGATATTTATATTATTCTCAGGATTCGCAACACAAAGTTATGCGTTGTCAGATTCGAAATCTGTGGCAATACAAGCATTGCTAGATGATGCCTGTCGTACGTCAGGTGTGCCTGGAATGTCACTCTCAATACTTGCTGATGGTGAAGTGTTCTACTTTTCTTCTGGGTATGCAGATCTTGAAAAGGGACTGTCTGCAAGTGAAAATACACTCTATGAGTTGGCCTCGGTGAGTAAAGCTTTTACTGGTATGGGGATTTTGCTATTGGAAGAGCAAGGGCTGCTATCAATGACTGACCCTATCCAAAAATATTTACCTTGGTTTACGTTAAAGTATCAAGGTAAACCTGTTGATATGCAAAACCTTACACTAAATAACTTTCTTCACCATACCAGCGGCCTAACAAATATTAGACATCTTCAAAATATTCCACAAGGTAATACGCCTGATATGTTGCAAAAGACTGTGAAAACGCTGGTAGATGCAGAATTGGCGTTCTCTCCTGGTGAACAATATAACTATGGAACCGTTAATTATGACGTATTGGGTTTGGTTATTGAGATTGTATCACGACAAAGCTATGAAGACTTTATGAAGGAGCAAGTATTTCTACCCTTAGGTCTTCACCAGACGTATGTTTATAAAGAAGATGCTCAAGCCACTGGACAGTTAGCACAGGGTTACCGTTCTTCCTTTTTTATAACAACTCCATTTAACGCTCCGTATTATACCGGGAATAAACCTGCCGGCTATATCATTTCTAATACAAAAGATATGGCGCGTTGGATGGGCATACAGATGGGTATCGTGCAGGACATACCCGAAATATTTCACAGGGCCATCGAAAAATCACATAGAGGTGATATGTCTGTTTCGGCTGTCAATGATATGTATTATGCGGCAGGTTGGTCGGTAAACGTCGAACAAACGTTTATAGAACACACTGGGGGTAATCCAAATTTTAGTACCAAAGTAGCCATACTACCAAATGAAAGAACAGCCATCTGCTTACTGAGCAACGGCGCAAATACCAATATAAACCTGGTACTACAAGTTAAAAATATATTAAACGGCAATCTAACTCAGTCATATGAGATAAGTGGCACACAGCTTTTGGACATCATTTTGTCGTCTACCACAATTATTCTTTGCCTATTAGCCGTTCTGTTATTTTTCTTAGGATTAAGAAAAGGGAAAACGAATGAGCAGCAGCCAATGACAAAAAAGAGAACAATCGTAACAATTATTTTCCTAATCGCTACGATTGCCCAGTGTATAATGTTTTTTGCCTTCGATTGGTCAACGATACTTATTTGGCAAACATATAGTGTTCTTACAGCTTTAATTTCGTCAACATTATTAACAGCAAGCATTACTTGGTTTGTATATACTCACCGATTAGATGCCTCGGTCCGAAAATAAGTACAATGTTAAGTAAATAAATCTTAATTTATCGATATCCTTAATTTAAAAAACAGAAGACACTTCTCCTAGTTAAACCCACTTGCTATTTCTTCCACTAACCTGCCTCGTTAGTAGAAGAAGGATTTTTAAACTACTATATTATTTTTTAAATGACTTTATTGTAAATTAAACAACTTTATTATCTCTGTACAGGTGGGACTATGGAAATAAAGAAAGTAGTAATCGATGGAATCAATATTGCGGTCATTAGAAACGATAAGGTATTAATATCGGATGTTCAGTCTGCATTAGATACTATGGCAACAGTTCAAAATGAGGTAGATGCGAAACATATTATTATCCATAAATCTTTAATAAGTGAAGATTTCTTTGACCTAAAAACACGGCTTGCGGGTGATATCCTTCAAAAGTTTATAAACTATAAGGTAAAGATTGCTATTGTTGGAGATTTCTCTATGTATACTAGTAAAAGCTTAAAAGATTTTATTTATGAATGTAATAAAGGAAATGACATTTTTACTTAGCAACTGAACAACAAGCAATTGAAAAACTAAGTACATTAAAGTAATAATTATATCCTGCTAAATTCCCCATTTCACTTAGTTCATAATTATATACGATATAGAAGAACTGATGTTTGTGGTAAACTAAGAGATGAATAAAGGGAGTTTTTTGAACAATTTTAATATTATAATCCAAAATTTAAATAATATAGTTTACAAACCTAACAACTTAATGATTACGAATCTAAAAGAAGAAAAGCAAAACGCAGAATATGCCGGATGTTTATTCCACTTAAATAACAAAACCATTCGTTTTAGAAAATCAAAAGTTACACCTAATAAAATTGGTCAATTTGTTTCTTTTTGGGAGAAAGATGAAAATATGCGAAATAGAGCTTTCTCTTATGAAGCTGCTCCTGATTTATTAGTAATCACTTGTATTGCTGATAATAAACTAGGGCAATTTATTTTTCCTAAAGAGATTCTTCTTAAAGAAAAAATATTGAGAACACAAAGTCAAACAGGGAAAATGGCAATGAGGATTTATCCTGTTTGGGATACCACTGTTAGTAATCAAGCTAAAAAGAGCCAAACGTGGCAACTTCAATATTTTGTTGATTTAAGTGATAGTAATAATTTGCCTATAGATAAACTATTAAATTTATATTCGTAGCTTTTGATTTGCCACAAAAAGAAGCAATTACAGAAAAGACATTTGTAATGACGCCTTCTATTAATTTACCTCGTGAATCGTAATTTTTGTACCGGTACAGTTAAATGAAATGTACATTGTTACAGTGCCCCTTAAAATTTACAATCAGCATATATTATTTAAACTTATAAATTTTTAAGGGGTGCTAAATATGACAAGTTTACAAGATCAGCTTTTCACAAGATTAAATCTTAAAAAACGTAATGATGTAACGTTTGAAGAATTACCTACCATACTCTTTTCGTTTGCGCATACTATACCATTTGAGAATTTAGATGTTATAGCACGAAATACGAATCAAATCTCTCTGGAAAACTTACGAGAGAAAATTTTAACTAGTTCCCGTGGTGGACTTTGCTACGAATTAAATACTCTTTTTTACTATTTCTTAAGAGACTGTGGCTATGATGTACAACTGGCATTAGGTACGGTGTATAAAAACGATATAAATGCATGGGCACTTGAGGATGGCCATATAACAATTATTTTAACTTATGATAATGTACAGTATTTAATTGATATAGGTATAGCTTCGTTAGTACCTCTTGTTCCTGTACCTTTTACTGGCGAGTCGGTTTCTTCAAAAAATGGTTCGTACCGGGTGAGACGGAAAGATACGAATAAAGGAAATTATGTTTTAGAAAGAATAGATGCTGCTGGAGAATGGAAAGTTTGTCATGCTTTTTATAAACATATTATTGATGAGATAGTAGTAAATGATGTTCAAAGAAGAGTGATAGAAGATGAGAAGTCTATTTTTAATAAAGGACCAATTACAGTAAAGTTGACGAACTCTGGCCATATTTCATTAACGAATACAAGTTTAACCGAAATTATTCATGGGGAAAAAACTAAGCGTGAAATTACAGAAGATCAATATAAAGAGTTTTTATATACTTTATTTGCTATTAAGTTATGAATAATAAAGATAGCCGGTTCTTATTCAGAAGCGGCTATCTTTATTATTTTTGGTGTAAATGGTTTTCTTCTAATATGTTTCGGAAACTGCGGTATAGTTAATGTTTTTAATGTTTCCTCAGCTTCTTCATATGTATGAAAAATTGGTTCTTTTCCATCATCCCCTTGTAAAACTAGCCCTTCATCTCGGATTACATATGGCATAAAACCACCCCATCTAGTAAAGAATTATGTTCTTTTGCAGCAGAATAATACGATTTAAAGTTTGATTTTCTTAATACATATAATACACTAGAACAGTACGAAAAAGTATGTACAATGAATTTTGAATGTAAAGGAAGATTATTATGTCAGTTATTGATAAATTGAAACTTAATAAGTATACAAATATGGTCGTTATTAACGAACCAAGTGATTATGACATTTTTACAGGTAAAGAAACTGCATTCTCAAAAGGACACGATGCTATCTTTATATTTGTAGAAACGCTTGATGAAATGGTGAAACAAACGAATTTTATTATTAGTAATGAAGAATTACTAATTGAAAAAGGTTACGTATTCTTCGCATATCCGAAAAAAGGTAATGCTCGTTATAGTACGTTTATTCACCGTGATGAGATGTTTCCGGCATTAAACGTTGGAGAAGATGGTTATGTGGGAGAAAGCGATATTAAATTTGCACGAATGGTAAGTATGGATGAAGTCTTTACTGTTGTTGGTTTAAAACGTGAAAAGAAAAAAACAACAAAAACATCTGCTATGAGTCAATGTGTTGCCGATTATGCAGATCGAATTAAAGATGTTGAAGCATTATTAGCTAATCATCCGAATGAACTTAAGTTTTATCAAAGTTTAACGCCTGGATACCAAAAAGATTGGGCACGTAATCTTTTTTCTGTGAAACAAGAAAAAACACGTGAAAAACGTCTAGAGAAAATGATAGAAATCCTTTCACAAGGCTATAAAACAATTGAATTATTCCGTAAGAAGAAAAAATAATGATTAAGGAAGTCACAATGCTGCAACAATTAATTGTGATGAGTACATTGAAAAAAGCATTCCTTCCATTATACTAAGGAATGTTCTTATATTTATATAATTAGCAAAAGAGAAAAGGTGTTTGAAATGAAATCATATATTGTAGTTGGATCTGGAATTTTAGGAGCGTCTACTGCTTATCATCTTGCTAAGGCAGGTGCGAATGTTACTATCGTGGATCGCCAACAATTAGGGCAAGCAACTGATGCAGGAGCAGGTATTGTATGTCCATGGCTATCACAGCGTCGTAATAAAGCATGGTATAAAATCGTTAAAGGTGGTGCACGTTACTATTCTTCGTTAATTCAGCAATTAGAAGAAGACGGTGAAACTGACACAGGATATAATCGTGTAGGTGCAATTAGTTTACATACTGACGAGAAAAAGTTAGATCAAATGGAAGAGCGAGCTTATAAACGACGTGAAGATGCCCCGGAGATTGGTGAAATAACTCGCTTATCAGCTGAAGAAACAAAAAAATTATTCCCAGCATTATCAGACGAATATAATTCTGTTCATATTAGTGGTGCTGCACGAGTAAATGGAAGATTATTACGCAATGCATTAATAAGTGCTGCGAAAAAACATGGTGCAACTTTCATAAAAGGCGATGCTATATTAGTCCGTGAAGGAAATCATATTACGGGAGTTACAGTAAACGATGAAACAATTTTAGCGGAAAAGGTTATTGTAACTGCAGGCGCATGGGCGAATGAAATCTTGAAACCATTAGGAATTAATTTCTTAGTTACATTCCAAAAAGGACAAATTGTTCATCTGCAAATCGAGAATACAGCAACAGAAAATATGCCAGTTGTTATGCCACCGAACGATCAATATATTTTAACGTTTGACAATGGGCATGTCGTAATTGGTGCAACACATGAGAATGATACTGGTTTCGATCATCGTGTAACAGCAGGTGGTTTACATGAAGTATTTCATAAGGCATTAACAGTTGCACCTGGCTTAGAAAATGCTACAATGCTTGAAACGAGAGTTGGATTCAGACCATTTACACCAGGATTCTTACCTGTTATCGGACCGCTACCTAACTTTGAAGGAATTCTCGTTGCGAATGGATTAGGAGCTTCGGGTTTAACAGCTGGTCCATATCTAGGAGCGGAACTTGCTAAACTAGCGCTCGGACAAACGATTGAATTAGATTTAAATGATTATGATGTTGCTGGCGCAATTGAATAATATAGGGTACTGCTAACATTTAGGAAAAACCATGCTAAACAAATTTGACAGAGAATAAGTAGTTTTTCCTCTGTTAAGAGTAAGCCTGTTTATGAAAAATAAAACTATTTAAAAATAGAGGGCCGACATTATAAACCTGCATTAATAATGTAGAATTGTGATGGCGGCTCTTTATTCATATTGATTTAAAACGTATTTTCGAGAGGAGGTTAAGTAATGAGAGCACCATATCAAGTATTGATATTTCCTTATATAAAAACTGCCGATTCTATTCAATATGCCATTTTTAACCGAAGTGATTATGGTTATTGGCAAGGAATAGCTGGCGGCGGAGAAGACGGTGAGATTCCTATTGAATCAGCAAAACGGGAAGCGTTTGAAGAGGCTGGTATTACAAGAGAATGTCCATATATACAATTAGATTCTGTGTCTTCACTATCAGTAGAAGATGTAGTTGGAGGATTCCTTTGGGGAGAAGAGGTTTATGTAATAAAAGAATTTTCTTTTGGAGTTAAAGTCCCTACAAAAAACATATCATTATCTAAAGAACACTTCAATTATAAATGGTTATGCTTTGAGGAAGCAGTAACGTTTTTGAAATGGGATAGCAACAAAACAGCATTGTGGGAATTAAACAAAAGACTATTAAAACAATAAAAGTTTTAGCTAACAAAGATAGTAGTGGAACAAGAATTGAACCATTAACAAACCTTTGCTACACTTCTAAACAATGTTTTATAGATTTGGCATGGGTAATGAACGAAGAGAACTTGTACTAAGAAAAGCCCTATACAGTTGACTCTGAAAAAATGAAAATAATTAGAAATATTTTTATATCGTACGGTTTTTGGCTATGAATAACGGAATAAATATTAAGTATTCAACAGTTTAAATAAAACGAGTTAGCTTTTTATTTTAAGAAGAAAGATGACTCGTTTTATGCTAAAATTCGCTTAGTGTATATTTTCGTTAAAATGTGGGTGGGCCCCCTTTTAGCAAAACCGGAGTGGGAATGATGAGTATAAATAGTTTTGTGGGATTGATAAATGACGAATTATTAAAAGAGGTAAGCATCCGAAGTGAGGATGAATTCGAGCCTGTAGTAGTTAAAGATATTCCTAGACTTTGGAAGTGTTTAGGAACAGGTAATTATGCCGCAGTATTCATGCACAGAGAATACAAAGATTGGGTAGTGAAAGTTTACGTGCGAGAAGGAGAAGGAATTGAAAAAGAGTCAGAAGTATACCGAAGAATTGGAAATCATCCTTCTTATTCAAAGCTTATATATAAAGGAGAAAATTTCATAGTATTGAAACGTTTAAAAGAAATTACCTTATACGATGCTATTCATAAGGGTATTAAAATTCCTAAGCAAGTAATACTTGATATTAATGAGGCTTTAGAGTATGCGAGGGAACAAGGGTTAACTCCTTGTGATGTGCACGGGAAAAATGTGATGATGGAAAAAGGAAGGGGATATGTAGTCGATGTATCTGATTTCTTAAAAACAAAAGAAGATAGTAAGTGGAGAGACCTAGAAAAGGCATATTTCACCTTTTATTTTCCTTTCATATATAAATTACCTTTCCCGGTTAAAATACCGTATTTTATGTTAAACATTGTTAGACGTTCGTATAGAAAATATAAGAAGCTTAAAAAGAAATTCAAATTGTAAAGGACCACATACTTATCTTTAAGTTAGATAAGTGAATCAATAGTAAAATTAGTACCGTATATTTCAGATATGTCTAATATGTACGGTACTAATTTTATAACTTCATGAAGTAATCAGTAGGCTTTATTTTCTTCTTCAAACTCTTTATTCTTTTTCTCTAACTTTTCAATTATTGACTTTAATGTAAAATCAGCGGTAGTCTTTGACAAAAAAATAAAGTACTAGATTGCTGCTGGTTAACTAGACTAGCGTAATCACTTATCACTTATCATTGTTTCACATTCATTATTTTATCTTCCATATCCTTATCCCGAGTATTGGTATAAGCGACATAACTGTATTCTATTTTGCTCATTTTTAGCTCCGTGTTATGTTTAGTCTGCTCCTCTCTCTTTGACGAACATCCATAATCCAATTGCAAAGAAAAACAAAATATAGGTGATATCTATCGCTAACGACATAAGTAAGCCAACTAATTCCGATTTATATTGTGACGTGCTCCAATAGACACTTAAATCATCATGATGAATGAATAGAATGTGTGTCCATGATGTAGATAAGAGACTACCTCCAAATATCATTTGTAAAAAGTATAGCACTAAGCTACTGCCTACTGCGATAGCAGCTGATCTCGTCCACACGCCAATCAAGGATGCTAGACTTGCATATAGGCAACATTGCAATGCGATTGCTCCAATAGAATATATAACATCCGTCATGTCGCCCCATTGTATGTTTTGGGGAGCCATCAGAAGATTCGCTAACAAAGAAACAATGCATATATTAACAATACCCGTAATGATGAGCAAAATCATCGCAGCAATTTTTGCAACATACAACCGTGAGCGCGAGGACGTATGCAGGAACAGTTGTTTCAAAGTTCCATATTGATACTCATCCGTCCAAATAAGAGGTGACAAAACAATCGCCCAAGGTAGAATAACAAGCATTCCCGATAGGCCAAGCAAAGCATTTACTATTTGAGCCACCGTATCATCAGCCTTGAGATCACTGGTGTATGCCCAAGATAACAGTACCGTCATCACAATAAAACCAATGTGTGAAAGAATAAAGATTCTTTTATTCACTATCTTCAAACATTCATTCCATAACAACTTAACTCACCTCACCACGCGCAGTTGTCCATTTTAAAAACTTATCCTCTAAACTCGTATGTGTCGACAACACCCGATGAACTTCCACCCCGGCAGCACACAATGCTCGAATCAACATTGGAACTTGCCCTTCATCAATAGCTACTGTTATAGTATGCACACCGTTAGATAATTTCTCTGTCTGCATATAATCCAATGCATGATGATCTTCCCCAAACAAGTTAACCAAAACTTCGCTTGTAAGCTCAACATTATCAATGTGAAGAGTGATACAGAATTTCCCATCATTTAAGCCATCATCAATCCTTTGCTCTGTCACTAAGCAACCATTCTGCATAATAACCACTCGACGTGCCATCTGCTCAATCTCAGACAGTTGATGACTGGAAATCACAATTGCTACGCCCAAATCTGTCGCAATTCTATTTAAATAGTTCCGGGTTTCACGGACACCAGCAGGATCAAGTGCATTCATCGGCTCATCTAACACAAGCAACTTTGGCTTTCGCAGTAGTGCTTGTGCAATTCCCAAGCGTTGTTTCATTCCCATGGAATACGTGCCTACTCGCTGATCAAGCGCATGTTCTATGCCGGTTAGACTGGCTACCTCCAGCAACCAGTCCTTACTTGCATTTTTGTGCAAACGCTGATATTGTCGTAAATTTTCATACCCACTCAAATAAGGATAGAATGCAGGTGCTTCAATCACAGCCCCTACATTGAGGATTGCTTTAGAAAACTGACTTTTAATACTGTAACCTGCAATTTGCACGTCCCCGGCACTTATTGTGCTTAGACCAACTATCATCTTCATCGTGGTTGTCTTGCCCGCTCCGTTCGCACCAAGTAGTCCAATAATTTCTCCCGCTACCATATCGAACGATATGTCTTGTACAATCAACTTGCCCTTGATTTCTTTCGTTAGGTGTTGCACCGATAGTACTGTTTTCAATAGTCCCACTCCTTACAATATAAGTACAATCCCATTTCATGAATTCATTAAGAACAGCCTGTAAAGAAAAATCAGATTTGTCGCAACCGCACCTTTTGATTGATAAAATTTCGTTAAACCTTTTACTTCATTAACACTCATTTTCATATCATCTTATTTGTTTTCTTCTTATCCTTACTATAGAAAAAATTGGCGAATGAAACGAGTGATTTCCCTTACAAAATAGTTCGTTATCTTACAGTTTTGTCATTTTTCACATCATTTTGTGATACCTGGGATACTATCCACATCGTCATCAACTTAAGAAATTGATTCTTCCCCAAAACGGAAAAACGAGCCGAATTCTCATAAATAATTGTGAAAATGTAAAGTTTTCGTTAAGGGGGTGTCTTAAAATCTTAGCTTACTGGGCATATGGTGTTACCTCAAAAAATAAAAAGATTAGGAGTGAATCCTAATCTTTTTATTTATACATATTTTTGTTAGTTATATCACTATCAATTCCAAAACGGGATATTTTGAATAAATGAAACCGTCAAAATAAGTGTTGATGCGGAACCAGCAGTTACTAAAGTTACTATTTTTCGTCCATTCTGTTCTTTTGAAGGTTTTATAAGTTCTGTAATTAACAAAATCCATATTATGATAGATACTATTGAAATAATATTTATAGACATATGTAACACATCCCTTCGTGTTTTTACATAAATATTTCTGCTTTTATAAAATAAAGCAATTTAACAAGAAAATATGTAACGCATTACAAATCAATATTTTCCTGTTAAACCACCTTTTTTAAATAGAAATACGACTGATAAAACGATAACAACAGCCTTCAAACTGCCCCAATATGGATAAATAGCATGATCTGTTAGACTAGCATATTGAAAAATATTCTCTAAACCGAAAATTCCTATCATGACTGCTAAAATGAATGAAGCTGATCCATACGTCCCGTTATGATAGAGGGTAAATAAATAGACTGCGAAAATTAGTGGTAAGATGATTTGTAGTACGATTATCATAGTTCGTCCCCCATATTATTTATAATTATATTATATACAAAATTGTAATAAAAAGGAATGCGACTTATTTGATACTAACAAAACTACTCTAATCATATTCTTCTATAAAAAGAAGAAAAAGGGGTGTACAGTTAATTGACAAAAGTTAAAGTTAGTTTACGACCCATTGTTCATAATATAAATTTACCAACCGTATTGAAAACAACAATACTTCCAGGCGAATCGACCGAAAGACTATTTATCGCAACCCAATTAGGAGAGATTTTTTACATAGGGAATGGAGTTATAAAGATATTTTTAGATATTCGTCACCTAATTATTAAATTAGGTACATTTGAAGAAGGTGTTTCTAGTAGCGGTTATGATGAACGCGGATTGCTTGGACTTGCGTTCCATCCACAATTTTATCAAAATGGGTTATTTTATCTTCATTATTCAGTAGCTGGAACTCAAGGACCAGGTGCATTTTCTGAGCAATTTAAACCGAATCCTTGTGACCCTAAAACGTTAAATTTAAAGTGGGTTAATAGAAATACGCAATATGATCACATTGATACAGTAGAAGAATGGACTTTACAATCTAATGGTCAAGCTCAAAAGCGACGAACATTACTGAATGTAAGAAGACCATTTTTTAATCATAACGGAGTCAATAGTTTAAACTTTTCACCTGAGACTGGAAAACTTGTTTTTACAAATGGAGATGGCGGATCAGGTTATGATCCATTTAATTTAAGCCAAGATGATTTAGAAATAGCAGGTAAAATAATTGAAATCGATGTAAGTAAAAATACATTTATAAATAACCCTCCTGTAGTTACACGCTTTAATGAACTCCCTTTATCTATACAAGAAACACTTACAGTAATTGCAAAAGGAGTACGTAATATAACCGGCATTTCATTTCAAAGGTTTTATAATCAATATATCAAATACGCCGGAAATGTCGGACAAAATATTGTAGAGTCTATTTTTTCATTTGTTCAATATAAACCTATACCGGTTACAGAACTTGTTCAAATGCATTTTATGAGGCTCACTCCCAATCAAGATGGGTTTATCAATTTTGGTTGGAGAGGATGGGAAGGGGATTTACCTACTTCTTTTATACGGCATTGTTCCGAAAATCAGACTTTGGATGAAAGAACAATGACTTATTATGATGAAACAATACAAACTTCAGCGAGGCGTATTCTGCCTCTACTTAGTTATTTTCATCAAGATTCCAGACCCGATAAGTTTGGAGGAACTTCCCTTACAGGAGTTCAGCCATATATGGGAAATGCAATTCCAAATTTAACAGGTAGCGTAGTGTTTACTGACCTTGCTAAGAAAGAAGATTCTCGACCGCCAGTTAATGGTGTTTTAGCCTATACTAGAGCAGGTACAGACGGTAAACATGCTGACTTTCATGCTATTGAAACCAATTATGATTTTGGTACGCAAGCAGCTTATTATATGAGTTTAGGAACAAATTTGAATCAAACTAAATTATATTTAGGAGTTTACGGTTCTATGAAAGTAACAGATTTTAACAAAGGTACCATTTTTGAAATTATTCCCTGATACGATATACACTCGTAGTTTAATAATCCAAGGAATTTATTTTGTTTTAAAACGCACAATTTATCCCCCTAAAAGCCTTTTATTATATAGTAATTCATAACAAGTAGAAAGCAGCTCATAAACCACTAGTGTATGAATAATATAGAAAGTAATGAATGAGGCATCTTTAGGGGGAGATATTGATGAATTGGTTTGTACGTTATTGGTATCAACTGATGATAGAACATGATACGAGCTTTGTTCATAAAAGAAAATTGTCCCTTGCGAATAAGTTAGTACTTACAGCTTTGATGAGTACATTAGCCACCATGTTTCAAGCAGCAGGAAACCTAGTTCCTGGTATAGGTTTGCTCATTAGTCCATTTTCGACATTACCGATTTTTTTTGCTATTTTCTATTCTATTCGTGAGGGAATACTTTCTTATATTCTTACTATTTTTCTATTATTTATTATTGAGCCAAGTGAACTAATTGTCTTTCCTTTTACTACAGGCTTATTAGGTCTAGCCTTAGGAGTATCCTTTTTAAAATTAAAGAGGAGAATTTGGATTGTTTCCTTTTCAGCAACTTGTCTAATTATTGGTATTATGATTGTTCTCGATGTTTTCCGTTTTCCGGTACTTGGTCCTGCTGTTCATACAACTATGGATATAAAAATTATTTTATCAATATCTATAATGAGCTTTCTATACTGTTGGATTTATGCAGGTTTTTGCAGAATAATGATGAATAGATTATATAAAGTGTTGTATTGACAATGGCATAATGAGGATTGGAGATTGAATTCATGACTAACGTTGCAGTTAGAAGACCGAATTTGAATGATGTAGATGAACTATATTTATTTTTCCGTATCGTTATTACGAATACATACAAAAATGAAGGATTGTCACAATCATTGGATGACATAGAAAATGAAATTAACTCAAAAAAGCAGTATTTGAAAAGTGATTTTGATAGTAACGGAGAAGGTCGTTACTTTTTATTAGCAATTGATACAAGTAACGATAAAATCATTGGAACAATCGAAATCGGTCCAGCAAGTACATTGATTAATAGTTGTACAGGTGGTGTACTTAAAAATTTGTATGAAATAGGAACTGTATTCATACTTCCGGAGTATCAGAGAAAGGGAATAGGGAGTTTATTACTACATACAATGTTTCTTACATTACTTAGCAGAGGGATAACAGAATATTGTTTAGATAGTGGATATAAAAATGCGCAAAGTATATGGACGAAAAAGTTTGGAAAACCTAGCTATGTATTGAAAGATTACTGGGGAGAATCCAGCGATCATATGATTTGGAAGAAAAGTTTACATGATACACCTATAATATTTGAATTATAAAATGAAATATGCCTCTGAACATAGCTTTTCTTACTTATGTATGCTATTATTTATCTTTATAATAAAAGAGGACGTGAATGAACTTGATTAAAATTAATATTCCTGAAGCTGATGTTTCAATTACTGAACGTAAACAAGTTATTAAAGGAGACGAGCCAATTATTACTCCAATTAATGGATTTATCGATTTCCACTTGTTCCCTAGAGATAAAGGCGGCATTTTTATGTTTTACAATATTAATGACGAACTTCTTTTCGTAGGTAAAGCTCGTAAAATTAGACAACGTATTAAGAAGCATTTTGAAGATAATGTTTCACCAATTAAAAATCACCGTGATGAAGTATACCGCATTGATGCATGTATCGTAGAAGATCCAACAGAAAGAGAAATTTACGAAACATATATCATTAATGAATACAAAGCGAAATATAACGTTGATAAAGTATTCTACAAATAATCAACATTAATAAAAGCAATCCTAGCTAATATGCCAGGATTGTTTTTATTTAGATTTATTCTTCATATCTTTCTCCTTTTTCAAATGATTAGCAGCAACAAAACAGATTACACCTATAAATATAAGTACAATACCAACCGTTTTATGTTTTCCCTCAAAGAAAGGAATATCTGAAATAACATTTGTCATACATAGTCCTAAAAATACAAGGATAGGGCCCACCCAAAGTAATACATTACCGAATTTTGTGTGCTTCCACATAATAACCCTCCTTAACCCTCTTTACATATATATCCATAAATGAAAAGTAAATTCATAGAGAAATATAGTTTTTTTCATATCGAAAATTTAACCCTCATATATTGGTACAAGCAAAAGAGAAAGGAGACCATCATGAATTGGTTAGAAGCTTTCATACTAGGTATAATTCAAGGTTTAACAGAATTTTTACCAATCAGTAGTACCGGACATCTTTATTTAGGAAGGCATTTGTTCCGATTAGATGAGGCTGGCTTATTTTTAGATACGATGCTGCATATTGGGACTTTACTTGCGGTTTTTATTTATTACAAAAAAGAATTTATATATTTAATTAAAAAACCATTTTCAAAGCTCATGTTATTACTTATCGTTGGGACAATACCCGCAGTTGTAATTGGTTTATTGTTTAAAGATTTCTTTGAAGATATTTCAAAAACAGGAATCACGATCGGTTGGGAGTTTTTAGTGACCGGATTCTTTCTTTACGCGGCAGATAAACAAAAGAATGGTCGTAAAAAAATGGATGACATAACATATAAAGACGCATTAATTATCGGTTCATTTCAAGCTGCTGCTATTTTTCCAGCCATTTCTCGTTCTGGAATGACAATTGTCGCTGCATTATGGAGAAAATTAGATCGTGAAACAGCTGCTTACTTTTCTTTTTTACTTTCGACACCAGCCATTGTTGGAGCTATCATTTTGCAATTTGTAGACGTTTTTCAAGGGAAAGCAGAATCTATTTCTAGTACATCTTTAATTGTCGGAACGTTATCAGCAGCATTTTTTGGATACATAGCCGTTTCATGGATGATTCAATATTTAAAACGTCACTCTTTAAAAGTATTCGCGTATTACGTATGGGGATTAGGTATTTTAATTTTAATGTTGCAATTTACTGATGTATTTTAAGTATAATGATAAAGAAGTTAATTAGTTTAAGATCCTGTTTCATTCATACAAGGCAGGATCTCTTTTTATTAAGGGGGAAAATATGTTTAATAAGGCTATCGTTATTGGTGGAAGTATGGCAGGAAAGTTTGCAGCAAAAGCATTATCAACTTCTTTTAAAGAAGTAATCATTATAGAAGCTGGTGAAAGGTGGGATGGAAAGTCTTCGAGAAAAAGAGTTCCACAAAGTAATCATCCTCACGTGTTATTAAAAGGTGGAGAAAACGCAATTGAAGAATTGTTTCCTACTATTACGAATGAATTAATAGAAGCAGGTAGTATCGTAAATAACTTTACTCGTGATTTAAAATGGCATCAATTTGGTTTATGGAAACAGCCATTCATAGGGGAAGTACATATGATTCAACAAAGTCGTCCTTTGCTAGAATGGCATATTCAAAAACGAATACATCAAATTTCAAATATTACTATTAAATATGAAACATTGGTTAAAGGGTTATTGGTAGATGCAAAGCTTAACAAAGTGTGTGGAGTAAAAGTTAAATATTTAGAGACAGACATACAAGAAGAAGTTCATGCAGACCTTGTAGTTGATGGGAGTGGATTTGGCTCAAAAAGTATAGAGTGGTTACGAGAATACGAAATTGAAGTACAAGAAGAGAAAGTTCGTATTGATTTATTTTACGCAACGAAAATGTTCAAACTTAAAGAAAATGAGAAATTAGACTGTTGTAATATGTTAATGTCTCCGAGTTTCCCTGATAACCCTTATGGCGTTCTTATTCAAACGATAGAAGATAATCGTTATTTTGTTACTTTCAGTGGATACGCAAACGAGAAAGCACCACAAACAGATGATGAGTTTTATGATTTTGCTGAAAACCTATCAATTTCTAATGTTACAGACTTCCTAAACAAGGCTGAGGGAATTACTGATATAAAGACATACAAAATTCCTTATCAAGTACGCCGGCGATTTGATTTAGTGAATAATGTACCAGAAGGCTTATTAGTTGTTGGAGATGCGCAATGTCGTTTTGATCCCGTTTTCGGCCAAGGCGTATCAGTTGCTGCTATGGAGGCTCACCAGTTGCAATTACTTCTGCAAGGTAGAAAACAACTTGATAAAACATTTACACAACAATTTTATAAAAAGGCAGCTACTATAATAGAAACCCCATGGGATATGACAACAACGGAAATATCACGTCATCCGCAACTAAAGAGAGAATTAACTACAAAACAAAAATTTCAGCTATGGTATACGAAACAAATATATCGACTATCCGCAAGTAATTCTGATGTTTATATTCGGTTAGTACGAGTTATGAATTTAATTCGTAGTCCATTTCATCTTTTTCATCCGAAAGTGCTACTATCTGTATTACTTAATCGAAAGTAATAGCAGGAATATAATTGATTAAAAAAGAATGTATAACAGTTAGTAAATCTAGAAGGAGAATACGGGATGGAAATATACATAGAGCAACTAAAGAAACAAGATGCTAAGGATTTATTTACGTTTGAACTTACGAATAAATCTTTTTTTGAAACAATGGTACCAAATCGTGGCTCAAAATATTTTGAATTTGAATATTTCCAAAAACTACTAGACGATTTATTAATAGAACAAGCAGATGGAGATTCTTATTTTTATTTAATTCGTAATGAAGAAAAAGAAATTGTAGGGCGAATTAATTTAGTAGATATAGATACGGAAACTCGAATTAGTTCGCTCGGGTATCGGGTCGGAGAAAAATTTACTAAAAAAGGAGTTGCAACAGCAGCCGTAAAATTAATTTTAGATGTAGCGAAAAATAATGAAATTACTGAAGTTCATGCTAAAACAACGACTAATAATCTCGCATCACAAATTGTACTAGAAAAAAGCGGATTTTCTTCTTACCAAAACGAATCAGATATAACATCTGTAGAATTACATGGAGAACATGTGAAGTTTGTACACTATATTTGGAGAAATACTTCGCGCTTATAATAAGGAGGACTTATTCATGAATGATTTACGTTATCCAATTGGCCAATTTACATACAAACGTCCTATAACTGAAGAAATGATTGATACATGGATTCAAGAAATTGAAGATTTACCTAATGAACTAACAAAGGCAATTAAAGATTTAGATCAGAAGCAGTTAGATACACCATATCGCGTTGGAGGGTGGACTGTCCGTCAAGTTGTTCATCACGTTGTTGATAGCCATATGAATAGCTACATACGCTTTAAATTAGCACTGACAGAAAAGAATCCAACTATTAAGCCGTATAAAGAAGAGAAGTGGGCAGAGTTACCCGATTCAAAATTACCGGTAGATGTTTCACTAGTAATGCTAGATTCATTACATAAAAGATGGGTTAACCTTTTATATTCTCTAGAAATTGAAGATTTAGAAAAGACATTTAACCATCCTGAAACTGGTGAAACAAAACTTGCTGTTGCAATAGGACTATACGCATGGCACGGACGGCATCATACAGCTCATATAACTTCATTAAGAAAGCGACTAAATTGGTAACATGGAGATTACATTAGAGAAGGCGACAGAAAGTGATGCAACAGATTTATTTCAAATGCAAATAGACTCATTTAACCCTTTATTACATAAATATAAAGATTACGAAACAAACCCAGCAAATGAACCTATTGAAAAAACTATATTTAGAATAAATAATCCCAGCAGTAATTTTTATAAGATGATAATAGATTCGAAACTTGTTGGGGCGATATGTATATCCCAAAAAGAACTACCTTATAAATTTTGGATCAGTCCAATGTTTATTCATCCAGTCTATCAAGGGAAAGGAATTGCTCAGAAGGTACTTATTTTAATTGAAGAGATGTTTCCAGAAGCACGAAGCTTTGAACTTGCTACGATTTTAGAAGAAGAAAGAAATTGTTTTCTATACGAGAAAATGGGGTATAAAAGAACAGAAGTAATAAAGAAATTAAATGATAAAACTACACTTATTTATTACAAAAAAGAAAGGTAAAGCATATAAAATACGCTTTACCTTCTTATGTTATTTTAGATTAAATATACAAAAAAGATGTATGTTCTTCCAAAATACTCGGGTTAGTAATTTTAAAAATGAATAAAAATACAAAATCCACTACTTGGTCGTAAAGGTTACTAACGCTTTTTGAATGCTTAAAATACTATCGTCACCTTTAAATTCTTTCGTAATTGGATCCTCCATACTAGACACCCAAATTTTAAGTTCTGCATCTAAATCAAAATGCCCAGCCGTTTCGATGCTATATTGTGTAATACTTTTATAAGGAATAGAATGGTATTCTGTTTTTTTGCCAGTTACTCCTTGTTTATCTACTAAAATAAGACGACGATTTGTAAATACGATTAGATCACGAATTAATTTATAAGCATGCTCTACTTTTTCATCGTCTAGCATAATCTTCTCTAAATCACGTTCTACACTTTCAGAACTCGTATTTGATGCATTTCCTAAAATACCGCTAAATAAACCCATATTAAATTCCTCCTTTAATATATGTGGAATGAATTACTTATATTGTAACATGTTACTCACAAAGATATTATGACATTACTTTAGTAGTTTCTGGTTATTGTTGTAATTAGTTTATAAAACCTCATCTTAAAATCTTATGCTAATATGAAATTAAGAAAAAAGAAGCAGAGGGATATAGCATGAAGAATATTGGTTTAGTATTAGAGGGTGGAGGAATGAAAGGTTTATATACTGCAGGTGTACTCGAATATTTCATGGAAAAGAACTTATTCTTTCCGTATGTAGTCGGCGTATCAGCTGGAGCCTGTATGGGAGCAACCTATTTGTCACGTCAAAAAGGTAGAAATAAGAAAGTAAATACAGAGCTAGTATCAGATTACAGGTATATATCTTATCGAAACTTAATTCGAAAACGTGAATTATTCGGAATGGATTTTTTATTTGATGAAGTACCTAATAAAATTGTACCATTTGATTTTCAAACTTTCTTAAACTGTAATGAACAGTTTGTTATAGGGACGACTGATTGCGAATCAGGACAAGCCATTTATTATAATAAAGCAGAACACGGAAATGATATTTTAAAAATCATCCGTGCATCCAGCTCTGTGCCGTTTATAGCACCTGCTGTAGAATATGATAATCGAAAATTACTAGATGGAGGAATTATAGATCCTATACCAGTTTTAAAAGCTCAAACTGATGGTTATGAAAAGAACGTTGTAATTATGACAAAGCCAGAAGGATATGAGAAGCAGCGGAATAAATTTTCAGGCCTGGCTAAAATTTTATATAGAAAATATCCGAAAATCGCAGAGAATTTAGTAGACCATTATCGTTTTTATAATGAGACGATATCTTATATGAATCGAGAAGAACAAAAAGATAATTTTTATGTAATTCAACCAAGTGTACAGCTTCCTATAAGCGGAATAGAAAGAAATAAGGAAAAGCTTGTTAATCTATATAATCTTGGGTATATCGATGCTCAATATCATTATGAAAACTTATTAAATTGGATAGAGAAATAAAGGAGGAGAAAGTTGAAGTTAGGAAAACAAATTATTTTTAAGGAATTGCAGAAAATGCATAGTCCACTTCATAAACCGTTTCCTTATCGTGCTACAGCAAAATTGCAGCGAGACTTAAAAAGTAAATTTACCGAAGATGATTGTATAAACGCTGATTTTAATCATTATTGGATGCATACAGCAGCTACTTTAAATTCTATACTAAATGGAAACGAACTGAACATTACGTTTCAACAAATAAAGTGGTTAAAAAAATCGTTTTTTGAGTGGTTTCCGCAATATCGTTTTATAGAAACAGAAATTGTGAAGTATCCTATTTTGTATAGAGATTTCATGAATTATGAGAAGACCAGGAAGCTATTACTTTATTACCTTACTGAATAAAAGCGAAAACGTACAGGTTACATTACTTGTACGTTTTTTTGTTCATAAAACATTCAATATTAACAACTAGTTTATATAGGAATTCTAATGAGAAGAAAGAAGTACATATAATAGAATGCTACAGGGGAGGAGAGAGGAATAGCTGTTTTGCTTTAAGTTATTGTCCAACTCGAATACAGTTAGTTATTTATGTTAAAATATTTCGAGTGAAATCAAGCTTTTAAGGATTTCATTAAACATTAAACAAAACAAGTTAGCAACGTAGAAGGGATAACATTAACATGAAAAACGTATCAAATATAGATAAAGTAGAATCAATAAAATCTTTACAGTCAACAATTAGTAAACTTGAAAATGCCTTGTCACAGATGACTCAAAAAGGATCAAATACTACTTTAGTGAAAAAAAGACTCAAAGCAGCTAGTATCGGCTTAGCTATGTTAGAAAGTGTTTGGAAGCAAGAAACTCATCATTATACTCAGGAAGATTTAGCGGAAGCTCGTAATGTTCTAATTGGTTTGCTTCCATCAATTGAACAGATTTACGTTAAGTCAAAGCTTGGGAGTCCTCAAAGAACGCTTTTAGAAAGAAGAATAAAATCATTAGAACTTTCTATTCAGGCAATTGATTATTTTTCTAATAAATAACTTCGCTAAACAAATAACTTACGACTACTTTTATATAGGGATTCTAATGAAAAAAACTACATATAGAATACTACAAAGGAAGAAGAGAGGTGACTACAATAATCAGTCCTAAGTTAGAGAAGCTTAAAAATCAATTAAAGAATGGAAACGAAAAAGCTCTTTATACTTTTTTGCATGAAATAAAGTCAAATCACACGCCACTAATAGAACAATGCCCTGCAGATAATCAGTATAAGCTTATAACGTATATATGGTTAGGGGATCAAAACACTGAAAACGTTTATGTATTCGGTAGTTTTCCTGGTTGGGATTTGTCTGTAAATCAATTACAACGATTGTTACAGACAGATATTTGGTATGTTACGTTTAGAACAAATAAGAGTTTTATTTCAACTTATTATTTTACAGTAAATGATTTTTTCGAAAATAATTGGATAAAGCGTAGTGAACAGTATCGATTAGACCCATTTAATAAAAATACATTTGGAGAAGGTACCAATAAAGCGTCTGTGTTAAAAATAAGTATGGACATGCAGTATAGCAGTCGTTTCCCTTCAAATCATTATCCATCTGGGAGAATTGAAACATATTCTTTTCATAGTTCGATTTTAAATAACACACGTAAAATTCATATTTATACGCCTCATGATTATTCTCACACTCCACATCCTCAAGAACTTCTCATTGTATTTGATGGGAATTCATTCAGAGCCTTTCAATTGAAAAAACACTTAATTATTTAATTTACGAAAAAGAAATCCCATCGTGTATTGCTGTTGCTATAGATCCTGTCGATCGATTAGAAGAGCTAACTTATAACGATAAAATGAATACATTTTTAACGAAAGAATTACTTCCGTGGATTCAGGCTAAGTATCGTGTGCATCAAAAAGCGAAACATACAACAATTGCAGGTTTCAGTCTTGGTGGCTTAGCAGCTTTTTATGCAGCACTTCAAAATCCGCATATTTTCGGGAATGTGTTGTCAATGTCTGGATCCGTACATTGGAAAAAGGATAATTATGAAAATACAATTCCTTGGATTGAAAATCAAATTTCATCAATAAATTCTAATGCGACTCATCTACATTCTTACATAGCAGTAGGCGAACTCGAAAACGAACCTCTTTTAACGGCTAATAGACGGCTATATAAAGCTTTAGAAGCAAAGAAATACCAAACCACTTACGAAGAGTTTCAAGGTGGACATGATAGCGTATGGTGGCGAGAAAAGCTATTCGATGGATTAAGGGCATTAGAAATTACAAAAACGACATTAGAAAATAAAAAGGAGAGAGAATCTATGAATCAAGAAGAACTAGATAAAAAACTAAAAAAACAAGAGATTTTAGTAAAAGATGAGAAAGTTTGGTCTTATACGTATGAGGATCATATTAGTTCTATCGTTAAACAAGCAGAACAGAAAGGAGCTTTTGATCATTTACCTGGTAAAGGGAAACCTCTTAATCTTGATAAAGATCTTTCGTACAATCCTGAAAAGCAACTTTATAGAACTTTAGCAAATAATCACGTTTTACCTAGGTGGATTGAGCTTTCAAAAGAAATTGATGATTTAAAAGAAAAGCTAAAAGAAAATACAAATACTGCAGAAGTAGCGGATTTAATTCGAACTATTAATAAAAAGGTATTAGAACATAATCTACTTTGTCCACCAAGCGCGCAAAAAATGAGGGTGAAAATGGATTTTTAACGATTTTCAATTAAGCTATCGCTTACTATATAATTAAGTTAGGTATTTTCAATTCATTACTAAAAGGAGGCAAATATAGTGAAGAATACGTATCAACTTCAAATTCCGAAAGAACTAGAACAGTATCGTAGTATTTTAGAAGAAAGTGTGAAACCGTATGTTAAAGTGTCTGGAACATTAGCAGAGACAACGCTTTTTGAAAGTAAGTTTGGTGGATATCCGTATTTACCTATAGATCAAGAGCATCCTAAAGACTCAAACGGACAACCTATGATGCTACTTGCGCAGTTAAACCTTGAAGAAATACCAAACATTGAACATATGCCTCAACATGGAATGTTACAGTTTTTCATAAGTGCTGAAGAAGATCTTTTTGGAGCAGATTTTGATCATCCCACAAGCCAAAAAGACTTTCGAATTGTTTATCATTCTACAATCACAGCGGATTTAACTAAGGTGATTACTGATTTTAGTTATTTAAACACTTTAGATTTAGAGAATTTTATCATACCCAAAGCAGCAAAACTAATGTTTGAGTTGGCATATCAACCAGTAACACCAAGAGATTATCGATTTGAAATGATTTTTAATGATAACATTGATTGGGAAGAAATTGTTGATGAAGAAAATAATACAGAATTAGGCGAACTGTATGATGATTTATGTAAGGATCAAGGACATAAAATTGGTGGTTATCCATTTTTCACACAGACAGATCCAAGGGAATGGGAAGAAAAATACCAGCAACATGACATATTATTGATGCAAATCGATACAGACGATTCATTAAATATTATGTGGGGCGATTCTGGGGTTGCTAATTTCTTTATACGTAAGGAAGATTTGTTAAATCTAGATTTTTCCAATGTCATTTACAATTGGGATTGTTACTAGAAGATATAAATAAAATAATAGCAAACAAAAAATCTTCCTGAAGGTGAGGAGGATTTTTATGTTAAAAATAAGCGTTATGTTAACTAGAATAAAAACAATGAGTGTAATGAAAGTCAAGCCTAAATAACAGAAATAACAACAAATAATGTAAAGTTGTAAAACATGTGCAAATAGCAATTAATTCATTAAGTAAAACATAAAATAAAATTATTAATTTATATTTTGTATAGAAATAATTTTTCTGTATAAAAATTTCTTGCCAATCAAAAATGTTTTTAATTCGTTAAATCTTAAGCGATTATTGATTAAGATTTGCTGTGATGAATTTATAACAAATAAAAACGATAAAAACTGAAGAAGTTTGTTTAGATAAGATTTAATGTAAATCTCACCAAAAATCTCTGTTTCGTCTCATTAAGTATAGTTTACTTGGGTTTTGATACCTGGTATTGCTTTGTTTCTATAACTGCCTATAATATATATTATGTTAACTAACTTTAAATAATAAACTTATTATAGGTAAGTTAGTTTTTGTGATTAGCCTCCTCGTTCTTTTTAATCATTCTGTGTGATGGATTGTTTAGTTATTTGTTTTATAAGTTGTTGATGAAAATGTCTCCAGATATAAATTATATTTAAGACAATAAAAATGCAATTCGTTTTAACTGAACACATTAAACGAATTGCATTGATATGATTCATAATAAGTTTTAAAATTAGTTTGCTACAGCAATTGCTTCGATTTCAATTAAAAAGTTATCGTTAATTAACTTTCTAACTTCTACAGCTGAACTTGCTGGTGGATTTTTAGTATCAATGTATTGATCTCGTATATCTCTAACAGTGGCCATTTGAGAAATATCTGTTAGGAAAAATGTTAATTTTACTACATCATTAAATCTTAATTCCGAAGTTTCTAATGCACTTTTAATATTTTCGAAAACTTGTCGCGTTTGTGTAGCTAAATCACCAATGCCAACTATTTGACCATCAGTGTTAATCGCTACTTGTCCAGATATGTAAATTGTTCGTTTAGCGTTACTAACTTCCACTACATGTGAATATCCAGAAGTTGGTGGCATCGTTTCTGGATTGATAAATTTCTTTTGCAAGGTGTCTCTCTCCTTTTTTATCAAGACAATTGTAAAATCTATGTATTTACTATATTCAATCAATAAAATTAAGAATCCTTTATGATTTAAAAATAAAACCTTAGAATAGGTATGAAGATACCTATTCTAAGGTTTTAGATTTTATATTTAGTTATCGCTAGTGGACATTGTTAAATTAATCTTTTCATAATCTCTTTTAAATTGATTATCATTTTTAGCCAACGTTTGAAAGCCGATTCGCTTATTTCTAAATTTGAACAAGTTATAGCATTACATTTATTTTTCATATATTCTTCAAGGAAACTTTGTTTTCTTTGCTTAACAGCAGTTTGAGTTTGTTTTAATTTTCGATCTTGTAATTGATCTAAACTCAGACTTTCTTTCTGAAACACTTCATATTTTCTATGCAAATAAATATCTTTGTCTTTATAAATCCAATTTGAAAATAGTTGTATTGATTTTCTTCCAGATAAAATAACACGATAATGTTTGTTTTGATTTAGTAAATCGGCTCGTAAATTGCGATTTTGAAGAATTTGATGTAAAGAATTCATAAAGTTATATGATCCACCTACGAAATTAACTGTATAAGTTTCATACTTGACGTAACCATCCCCATCAAAATATCCACGAACAAAATGATGTAAATATTCTTCTGGTACTAAAGGAAATTCAATGTTAAAAGATTTACATGGCATGATTCCGTGAATATTCATTAGATCGTCTTTTATTACTTTACTATTAATGTTTAGCATATATACGCCTGTTTTTTTGTTTTGATAAAGTGGCTGGTTTGTTTTTAGTTCTTTTTTTATATCTTCTAAAATATAACTTTCTTTTTGAGATATACTGACACATTGATTTTCTTTCTGTATAACACCATCTGCTGCTATAAACCCTAAAATATAAGCCATATTGTTTGACCACGTTTTAAAATAATCTTCTGTTATGTCATACTTTCTCTTCCAACTCCCTATAGCGCGTCTTGGTACGTTATTGTCTGATAAAACCATACGAATATACCTTGCAGACACATTAGCAAGCATGGCGATTTCTGAGGTGCTCTTCCCTTCTGCATACAAATGAATGATTTCCGATTTTGATAGTTTACATTTTGAGTTCTTTTTTCTCTCTATTTGCACTTACGTCCTCTCCTTCCTTTCTTTTATTAGAGACATATTTTCTTCTATAACATACAACGAAACGTATGTTCTTTGTTGCGTATAAGAAGGAATTTACTAAATAAAAACAATTTACATGTACTTAATATTTGTTTTAGCTGCCACTGTGCAATTTGTACTTTATAGATACAAATAATGAATTTGACGAATTTATGAAATACAAGGCAATTTAGATGAAAGGTAAAATAATATAGTTTAAACTACAAATAGCTACAATAACAACATACGTAAATTGTTAATCGTAAAAAGGAGAACGAATGAATAAGAAATATACAAATCAAATTCATACTGATATGAGTTTTAAACCGAAAGATATTATAAGTTTAATGACGGATTACTTTAAAATAAAATCAAAGCTGCGTCCTATAAAGGATTTGCCTATCGTTTTATCAAATAAAGATAATGAATCGTTAGAGAGTGTTACATGGTTTGGCCATTCTGCTTCTCTTTTGAAAATAGAAGGTAAAAAACTATTATTAGACCCTATGTTTGGAGATGCCTCTTCCCCATTTCCTTTGTTTAATAGTAAACGCTATAGTGGTACTTTTTCTTTAGAACGTGATGACCTTCAAGAAATTGATGCGATTATCATTTCTCATAATCACTATGATCATTTGAATTACAAAAGTATTATGCAGTTAAAAGATCGCGCAAAGCACTTTTATGTTCCAACTGGAGTTGCACAATATCTTATTAAATGGGGTGTTTCGCCTAGTAAAATTAGTGAACATAATTGGTGGGACGAAATTACGTTTGATAACATTAAGTTAGTATGTGCGCCTGCAAGGCATTTCTCGGGACGTGGTATGACAGATAGAGATCGTTCATTATGGTGTTCATGGCTTATTCTTGGTAAAGAGACTAAAATTTTCTTTAGTGGTGATAGCGGTTATGCCCCTCACTTTAAGGAAATTGGTGATAAATACGGTCCATTCGATCTTACATTAATGGAATGCGGGCAATATGATCCGAGGTGGTCTGCTATTCATATGTTGCCTGAAGAAACGGTACAAGCTCATATTGATGTTAAAGGAGAATTACTTCTTCCGATTCATTGGGGGGCCTTTACGTTAGCATTACACGAATGGAGTGACCCGATAGAACGTATTACGAAAGAAGCTAACCGTTTAGGAGTTAAAATTACAACGCCTCAAATTGGTGAATCTATTACGTTAAAATCTACAAATTATCCTTCATCCGCTTGGTGGAAGGAAATTTAATTTTAAAATATAAAAAGAGCGAATCCTCTTATAAAGAATTCGCTCTTTTTTCTGTATTTAAACTTATTTCACAATATTGGATTTCCCACTATCTAAAACTCTATTTGCTGGTACACTGGACATTTCAATCACTGTATTCATACTTTTATCAGTTAGTTCAATGAGTTCGTTTTCATGTTTTATTTTATTTAAATCCCACACCATCCCATGAAATTCATTATACTGACCACTTACTTTTATAATGCTTTTTGTTTTATTTGAAGGCTGTATTTGAAGATTTGTAAATTGATTCCCACTAATTTCATTTGGCGTAGTTACTTGACTATCCATATAAATCATATTCACACAGTCTTCTAAAGAAAAGTTCATAAAACGATTGGCATTTATCCAAGCTTGTCCGGTGCTCGGTTTTTTTGCTACTAATTTTAGTCCGGTTTCCATTCCTACAATTTTAATGTTTTCGAAGTTAACAAACGAAATTTCATTTTCTTTTCCAGCGGAGTATAAAGAAATTCCGGTACCTTTATTCGTTTCCGTCCAATTGATAATATTTATATCTTTTATTTGTGTTTTGTTCCAAGTGTTATAATATTTATTTTTACCGTCTAAATAAATAACTTCAGAGCTAAATTTAGGATCGTCAATAGCTATATACGCTCCTTCAATGGATGCGTTGTTCTCCAGTTCTAGAACTCTAAAGTTTCCCTCAACTACAAATTGGGATCCATAACCAAATAATAATTTCACACCTTTTTTAACAATGATTGGTGACGTAATTTTATACTTCTTATCATCAAGTAATACCGTTTTAATTTTACTAGATTCTGCTTTATTAATAGCAGATTGTATTTTTATTGAATCATTTTCCCTTTAAAGTTTTCTACATACAAGTTAGTACTTTTAGCTGCATAGTCTTTTTATTGTATTGATAAAAGCAAAAGTAATTAAAGCTATACCAATGAGTAAAACAATTATTTTCTTCATCATACTCACCCCATATCGATTAATCTATGGCTTTTATATTGAGGTTATTATTATTTTGCTTTGTATTTCAGATTATCATTGCTGCTTTGTCTATGATTGAATTATATTATGTAGGATTTAGTAAACTGTTTGCTTTACTAATACATCATTCTTATAATGTATTGATTTATGATTTCATAAATCAAAAGTCTGCTTGTACATAATGTAATTCCTTCCTCTATCCCTAATAAGCTCTTACTGGTGAAATAAGATGTACTGCTGCAGATTGTTCTCCTGCTTCAATCAATATCGGTCTCATAGAACCGCCAAAGCTTAAAGTAATCGTTTCTTCTTTTATTGCTCGTAAAGCATCAACCATAAAACGCCCATCGAAAGATATATTTAATTGTTTTTCACCTTGAATCGCATCTATTTGTTGCGTTTCGGATATTTTCCCAATTTGAGAAGCGTTTGAAGAAATTTTAATTGTGGATTCGTTTATGATTTCTAAGTTAACATTGTTATTGGCCCATTCACTTGCTAATAAACTTGATCGGTCTACACCTTGTAATATCTTTTTTCTATCTACGTTAATAATCGTTTTAAAATCATTTGGAATAAGGTTAGAAATATTAGGATATTTCCCTTCAATTAGTCTTGAATATAATGTAGTTGTTCCAAACGTAAATATAATATGACTCTCCGAAAAGTAGATATATACGAATTCCGAATTGCTGTTCATTAATTTTAGAAGTTCATTAATGGTTGCGCTTGGTACAATACAATTTGCTTTTACATCTGAGGAAAGTAGCGTTTCACGTATCGCTAGTCTATGTGAGTCAGTTGCAGCACAAATTAACTTATTATTAGATAACTCTATATGCACCCCAGTAAGAACAGGTCTAGATTCATTTTTTGCTACCGCAAAAACTGTTTGTTTAAATACTTCAATCAATTGCTCTGTCTCTACTTTAATTTCTGCATGATTGTCTATAAGTGGTACATTCGGAAACTCATCTGCAGGAAATCCATTTAAACTTAATGTGATTTCTTCTGATTGTATCTTAATAATTTGCTCATTCTTACTTTTTATTGCTATATCACTTGGCATTTTCTTTATTATTTCAATGAAATACTTTGCAGGTACAACAATAGTTCCTGCCTTTAAAATAGTTGCAATCTTTTCGTCTTCAATTAAAACAGGAATGAATTTTTCAATAAAAATATTCGAGTTACTTGCAATTAAAGTAATTCCAGATTGATCTGCAGTTATTTTTATACCAGATAATATAGGAATTAAAAATTTTGTTGATATTGCTTTGTTGACTTCTGAAAGTGCTTGAGTGAATTGTTTGTGATTAACGATAAACTCCATGTTTTCCCCGCCTTACATGAGATAATATTTTTATGAAGATTGATGAACGATTGTTCCGTTAAAAAAATAAGGTACTGTTTCTTTCTTTTGTAATAAATCTAGTAAATGTTCTGGTATGCGTAAATATGGAGCTGCTATATGTAATTCCATCCAAGTAATCTCTTCAATTTCTTTTGGCCTTGATATATATGTCTCTCCGCCAATTATTTCACCTAGAAAATTAAAGAAAATTGCATGATGATCTCTTTCCTCGAAAAAGGCTTCGCTGATAGAACAAATCCCTTTTACGTTTATATGTAACCCTGTTTCTTCTTTTACTTCTCGAATTACTGCTTCTTCCAATGTTTCTCCTAATTTAACTGCGCCACCTGGTAATGTATAATAAGAACCATTTTCCCCTTTGTTTTTTACCATTAAAATCTTTTCATTAGTTTTATCGTACAAAATCGCGTATGTAACATTAACTTTTTCATATGTACCTCCTCTATTTTTAATAAAAGGAATTTTCTGTCTTCTATTCATTCTACCATTAACTCCTTTTAATATATATAAGTTAGTTAAGTCTTGCCTTTACCACTATTGGTGGAGTTAATAAGAATAGGCTACTGATATAAAAAGAACGTACCTTAGGAAGATTATCCAAAGTACGTTCTTGCAGTTTTAGAATAAAAATTGATTCAATTAATACTGAAATTAATAATAACCTCGCCCTTATTGCATGTGTATTCCAAATACTAATGTTAACAAATTCTATATACTTTTTAGCCGTTTTTCTAAATAATAATGATTATGTCCTTTCGGATGATCTTCACTTACTCCGATTACTTTATATCCATGCTTCTTATAAAAATCAGGCGCCTGAAAACTAAAAGTATCTAAATTAATTAACCTACACCCTTTTTCAATTGCAAATTCTTCAATAAGTTTTATTAACTTGGTTCCATAACCTTCGTGTCTATATTCTTCAGAAACCCACAGGAAATCAACATGTACGTGGTGCCAAAATGTAATTGCAGTTATTCCACCTACAATTTTTCCCTTTTCATTTCTCACTATAAAACTAATTTTTTCTGAAGGCTTTTTCTCTTCATCTGAAATATGTTTTTGGTTATATTCAATTACTTTTTCTCTTATGTAATCACTATCTTCTTGGACCCATTGTTTTACTATTTTCATTTTAATTATCACGCTCCTTTTACGATAGCTATTCAACTTCATAATGCTAATGTCCTGTCTAAATAATAGTCGTAGATCACTAATACAATTGTTTCATTTCACTAAAATAAAAAAGCCCTACTACATTTCATCTGTAATAAGACTTATATACGTTGTGTAGAATCTAATTAATCTCAATGAATATAATTGCTCAAAAAATATTAAAATTGTTCAATTCTTTTTATGAAAACTTCCGTTATTTCAACACCTTAGGAGAATAGTCCAATTGTACCACTACGAAAAAGAATGAACATTCCTAAACCAATTAGAACAATTGGAACAATAATATGACAGTTTTCCTCAAGTACTTTAGCTAGTATAGGAGCTTTTATCAATTTGTAGCTAATAAAACACCATATCGCTATCATGGAAAAAAAGATAACTAATGTAACGATATTTGTTTCAAGAGTTTGACTAGCAAACATTGGTATATAAATCGAAATATTGTCAGCTCCATTAGCTAATGTAATTGAAGCTACTTTAAATAATGAAACAGTAACGTTATCGATAACTTCATTACTTTTATAAGAACGAAGTGACAATAGTCCTTTAACCCCCATATAAATTGGCACGAATCCTAATAATCCAATCCACGAAACAGGAATGAAAAAAGAGCTTAAAGACCCAATGATACTTAGAAAAATAATCATACTAAATCCTAAATATTGTCCAATAACAATATAAAGTTTTTTTCTCGTAGCTTTTTCGCGGACAGCTCTTCCTTCTTTCCTAATTACTTCTGTTCTTACTTGTGAAAATAAAACAAGTAGTATAAAAATGTCATCAATATTTGTTGTAGCGAATGCCACAACAGAAGAAATTATGGTTGTAATCAATAAAAGCCAACTACTTTCATTGTAAACTGATAAGAAAATAATGGTCTATGAATGAAGTGCACGTTCCATCACAAAGTTTGTTAACTGTAATTTTCTAAATGTTTTTAGCAACATGTTAGTTCCTTTATAAAACAATATGAATATTCTAAGTATCTGCTACTCATTTCATTTTAAATTAAATAACTCTATTCTCTCTACACAAAAAATGTTTTGTACTAAAAAGAGCCCTATATTAGGACTCTTTTTAGTATTACGCCACTTTCCGATGTAAATGTTTTAGTTCCTTTTTCTTTTCTACATTTGGTGGACGGATTAATATTGAAATAATGAAGGAAATAACACTTAAAACACCGATTATAATGAAAGTTGGTTGAAATCCCCCGAGTATCGCTCCAATAAATGATCCTGCAAGCGCACCAAATCCGAAACCTTGGTAGACAATCCCGTAATTTGTACTATGGTTTTTTAATCCAAAGAAATCTCCGACAATAGCTGGGAATATAGTTATATTACCGCCGAAGCAAAAGGCGACACTTGCTACACAAGCAAAATAGATTCCGTAATTTAGCGGAATAAAACTTAAAGTAAAGACTGACAATCCTATAATAATAAACGTTGCAGAGACAATTTTCATTCGCCCGATTTTATCTGATAACGTCCCAAGAATGATTCTACCTACTGTATTAAAGATTGCAATCATAGCAACGGCGTTTGCAGCGGTTGCTGCGCTAAGTCCAACAAGTTGTACGCCGATATCTTTTACCATACTGATTAAATACAAACCACCCATACACGAGGTGAATAACATAAAAAATAGCAGATATACTTGTTTCGTTCGCATCATTTCACGCGGAGTATAGTCATTGTGTAATGTTTCAGTTACAGCATTACTTACAATTGCCTCACGTAAGAAGAACGATCCGATTAACACTAAAAGTAACACGATAATACCCCAATATAAGAATGCTTGTGATACACCAAGGTTATCGATAAGATTTCCGTTTATATATCTAAAGATTAAGCTGCCCATTCCATACGCTGATACAGATATACCTGAAATAAGCCCTTTCCGATTTGGAAACCATTTAATTAAATTAGATAGTGATGTAATATAAGCTGTTCCATCCGCATAACCAACAACGACACCAGCTAATAAATATAATAGTGGTAAGGAAGAAACTTGTGAACTAAGTATTAAGCCGAGTCCTAAAACAATTCCTGCAGTAGCAATAAGTTTCCGAAGTCCTAATTTTTTCTGTAACTTTGCTGCAAATAAAGTTGAGAATGATAAAGAAAAACTTGTTATGGAGAAAGTTATCGCTACTGCATTAAGATTCCATCCAAACTTACTTACAAGGGGTTGATTAAATAAACTCCATGTATAAATTGTTCCAAGGCCAATTTGAACAATGATTGTACCTAGAACAATTAGTAACGGATTTATAGAAGTTTGTTTCATACTAACTGTCCCCTTCTTTTATCTTGACATGAATTTTCACAGTTAGTATATCCATCATAAATTGCAAGATACTGTACGGAAAATGGTAATTAAGTTCATATACACAAAAAGACACTTCATAAAGAAGTGCCTTTTGCAGGTTATATCAGATATTTCTAAAGAAAGCTTTGTTAAGATAAGACATTTTCAAATGCTTATGTATATATGTTATCAAATAATTTCTTAAATGTTATGAGACTTAAGACGTATTTTTCATTCATCATATAGTCGGATGAAAAATTAATATTCAATTTCATCAAAATCTTTCGGCTGCGGTACAGTTTGCATATTAGCTGCATCTTTAGGATCGCTATAAATTGCATTTTGCTCTATATTTACATCTTTTATATTTTGCTTTTTATTTTTGTTCACTTTATCTTTCACTTCCAATCACTCCTTTTCGTTATAGGAGTAATTATGCCCTATTACCGTTACTAAATGTATCTGCGACTAAATTACTAAATTCACGTAAATAATATAAGTAATTATCACCACCGTAGTTATATCTTTTATTATACATTTTTGCAACAACTACATTATATTCAGGTATTACTAAAATGGTCGATCCAGTAATCCCTAATATTTGATACGACCCTTTTGGAACACGTTCACCAAGTTCGCTTAATTGCGCAGGCTCATTTTGGATGAACCAAAACAATCCATTTTGTGGTAGCTCTTTGTTTATATATGTTGGACTCTGCAAACTCGTAGCGATTTTTATAACTTCTTTTGGAACAATTTGTTTACCATCTATCCCACCTTGATTTAAATGAAGATTGCCCCACTGCGCAAATTCTCTAGCTGAGACAAACAAATTTTTTTCAGTACCGTCATCTACCGTACCAATTTCACTAATTGCGTCTTCATTTGGATTATTAACAACGTCAACTAAATTTTCATCTCGCTGAACTCTCCAACCTGTTTCTTGAAAATTAGCAGGCTTAAACACACGCTCCTTTAACAATTCAGGAAAACTTTTGTTATATAGCTGATAAATAAGACGTGTCATCATTCTTACATTAATATCTCTATACGCCCATGATTGCCCCGGTGCAAATTCACGAAAAATTGTCCTGTCATTCGTTTCTTCTAATCCATGCGAATGTGTTACTAAATGTCTTATCGTCGTTTTACTAAGCAATGCAGGATCAAAGTCTTTAAAATATTTTATCGCTTCATCATCAATAGAGTTTATTTTCCCCTCATAAAGCGCATACGCTATCATTAATCCTAAATAACTTTTTCTAGCAGAAGCAACGTTAAATTGTGAAGATGCTGTTACTCTCTTGGTTGTAGATGTATTTGAGTGATAACCACTATAATGCTCTAGTACGATTTTATTATCTTTTATAATACAAAGTGCTGTAGCAGAACTATGATTTTTTTCTTTTATATCCTCTACCCAAGAAATCAACTTATCATATGTATACAAATAAATCCCCCTTAATACACATCAAAATTACAGCATGAAAGAAAAGTGCAAAATAGTTTTTACACCTTTCTTTCATATAAAATAACCTGAATTTTCTATACTTAAATAATCCACCAGTTCCAGCAATTAAAGCAACTGAAACATCCTGCGCATCCTATGCATCCGCCGCAACGACCTGCACAACCACCACATCTACCGCCACATCCACCGCAACGTCCACCACAACCGCCACATCCACCGCAACGTCCACCACAACCGCCACATCCGCCGCAACGACGTGCATCGTCTTGAATGTAATAGTATGGATATTGACTTTGTTGTTGATCCCAATACACAACATTGCCAGTTTGATAATCATTAAGGTTTAATGATTGTAGTTCTTGTTGAAACTGATTCATTATGAAACCCTCCATTTATAAATGTAAATTCCGTCCAAATATTAAAGTTAATAAATTCTTTTAAACAAAGTAGAAACAAGACTATAGACTAAATGCGTACATCAACAAAATATGAACTTACACTAGGTGATGTACCTTGTTTTTCAGCCTATTTTCTTTATATTCATTCGATGGACGTATTTACTATAAATAAAGTGATTTAAAAATTACTAATCCAACAATTTAGTAGTTCATCACTTAACTTTCTTTCTAGTAATTCCTTCACTAAAGGCATTGGCATGATTTCATAATGATTTAAGGCTTCTTTATTATAATCTATCCAGTGAAATGCTAAATGAGACTCGCTAGATTTCGGTGTTAAGTCCGTATGTAAATCTTGTGACTCTACTTCAAAAATGTGGTTAATTTCATGATGAAGCACTTCTTTATCTTGCCATTGATTTTCTATGACGCCTAAAAATTGTTGTATACTACAGTTTACTCCAAGTTCTTCTCTTAACTCTCTTTTTAATGCATTCTCTGCTGATTCTCCAATTTCAACATGGCCACCAGGTAAAAAATAATGATGGCCGATATATTCAGCAACTAATAATTTTTCATCTTTTATCATGACTGCTCGTACAATATGATGAAATTTACTTTTCAATTGATATTCCTCCTAGTTATTTAATGTATAGTTTCTCAAAATAGTCATTTAGTATTGGTATAATATAAATCATAGGTGTTTCATACGGATGAATATCATTAATAACTTCAAGAGCATCTTTTACAAGTTCTCGTTTACACTTTATTTCAACTTTACATTCTTGTCCTTCGCATATTTGACCAATTTCTCCATTAAAAGGAGATGCCTCTTCTAAAGGTCTCCAATATCCTTTCACTGAACTATAGGAAAGACAATGGTCATATTCGCCCGTTTTACATGCTCCAATTTTATTTAATTCATCCCTTAATGTTTCAATATATTCTTCAGGAATGAACACTTCAATTTTCACTTCAGTAAATTGCATATTTCATTTCACACCTTTACTTCTTAATAGTTAAACAAATAAACGGTATACTTGCTCACCATCATACTCCTGTCCTAATGATATGAAACCATATCGTTCATATAATTTCTTTGCAGAGAGATTATCTTTATGTACGGTTAATCTTATTTCTTTACACGATTTAAAAGTATTTTTTATTATATCAATACTTTCTTGTAATGCTGCTTTTCCATAACCATTACCTTGTTGCGATTGATCAATAATAAATCCGTTAATCCAATACATATCCGATGTCTCTATTACAACAGCATGCATAACAAAACCAACCATAAGGTCACCATCGTATATAGCGAATGGTATGTACTCTACATTGTCACCATCTGGTTTTATATATACTTTAGCAAGTGAAACTGCTACAGCGGGGACAAATTTTCTTTGATCTTCTTTAACTTGTAACATATTCACCAGAAACCCATTGATTTCCACCAACATTATACCAACCATCTTTATATCCAAACGATTGATATTTTTCACCTTGGTACACGTTTTTCACAATGCCGTAATTTGTTCCTGGGCCGGTACGAACACGCAATACATCAGCGATTATAGTAACTACACCTACACCATCGTTTGATGATTGTGAAGTTGCTGGTACATTTCCTCCCGTATAACGAATATATGATGGATCGTTATAAACCCACTGATCGCCACCTAGATTTAACCAACCATTTGTTTGTCCAAATACTTTGTAGGACTCACCTTTCCCTAATTGACGAATAACGCCATATCCAGTACCAGGTCCTTTTCGTAAATTTACATTACTACCGTTAATATAAGCAACCCCTACATTATCATTCGACGTGGGAGGAGTCACTACGTTTTGAGCACCTTTTCCAAAAGTATCCGTTCCATACCCTTTGTAGTTATATTGCAAATGCGGGCTATCCACAAATCCTTTCCAGTCACCGCCCCATTCGAAACCAATTTGTTTAGCATAACGAATTGCTGAAGCCCACGGTTCTTTATTATAGCCATTCCAATCTTCTGTACCATTCGACTGAATTGGAACAAAATCTAATGCCTGTCCTACTAAGTGATATGAGCGCATCGTTTGTGATGCTCCTTTACGAACATATTCACGTTGTTGCTCGACTGTACGGATTGTTTCATAAATTAATACTTCAATTCCATTGTCGATACAGTACTGATACCACTTAAAAGCTGCAGCTTTCGTATTATCCGCTAATTTATTCAGATTACTTACATTTCTATTGTGGTATTTCAATATGCAACATCTCCTTTTCTATTATCCTATGCAAAACTCGTCTCACGGGTTGTACATATACCTAGAACGATACGAAGTACAAATACATAGGAAGCCAATTCAGCTAAAAAGGTTTTCACTTCTAGCTTCAAACTTTGTAAGTTGAAATCGAAGCAATAAAAAAACCACAACCTAAGTCTTCAAGTTGCGGTTTTTGGTATTTTCTTTTTATATGCTACATGCCTTCTTGCATTGATAATCCTAATATGCAGGTTTTGTAAATTTTTCCTTTATGAATAACACTTCTTATCCATGACTTTTCAAATCCAATAATATTGAATGTAAACGATCCGGATAATTAGTAAACATCCCATCGACTCCCCATGAAAGTAACTTTTTCATATCTTTTTCATTATCTACTGTAAATGGATGAACTTCTAATCCGCTTTTCTTTATTTTCTTTACGTAATCTGAATCAATATATTTGTAATTCATACCAAGACCTATGCAGTACGTTTTATACTTTTCTATCTCTAATTCTGTTAATTGAACTGCTTTTTATAAGGTAATAATTGTACTAAGGATATATTACTATTTAAGCCATGAATCTTTTGTAGACTTTCTTCACTAAACGATTGAATAATAACTTTATCCTGTATTTCATAATGATTAATAATTTCTAATAATTTTTCTTCCATTCCTGGATATTCATTAGGTGATTTTGTTTCGATATAATAGTTCGCATTATGCCCAAACGTTTTAATAATTTCTGTTAATGTTGGGACTTTAACATTTTCAAATTCTTTCTTTGCTAAGTTCGGATATTTTTCATTAAAAAAAGAACCTGCATTTAGTTGCTTTACTTCTTCTAATGTATGCTCTTTCACTAGCCCTGTACCATTTGTTGTACGGTTTAAGGTTTCGTCATGCATAGCCACTAAATGTCCATCTTTTGTCATTTGGAGATCAATTTCTATATAATCTCCATTCATTTGTTGGCCTAATCGATATGCTGCTATTGTATGTTCAGGCGCGAACGCAGAAGCACCTCTATGTGCGATATTTTTTATATGATTTGATTGATTCATAGCTTTAGTATACTTATGTTCATTAATTTTCTGAAAAACAAAGATACTTATTATTATAAAGGCACAAATTATTGTAACGAGATATATCTTTTTCATAACGATTTATAAGCTCCTATATAAAGACAATTTAACTTGAATGATTTACTCAATTAAATGTCGATTTTCCAATACAGTCATTTTGCCGATAGCTTGAAATCCCGATTTTTTATAAATATTGATTCCATCGGTTGAAGCTTGTAATACACAATACGTATTTTTAAATTTATGTGCTTCTTGCAGCAGGAAATTGAACATAGCAGATCCGAACCCTCGTCCTCTCATTCCTTCTTTCGTTGCTATGTCATAAATACCAATACTATCTTTTGAACATATCAATGAACCAACAGTTACGACTTCACCTTCATATAACCCTAAAAATAATTTCAGATTCTCACTGTTACATATATCAAGATTAGAAATTTGATTATAGAATGCTTGTACATGTATACCTTCTTCTGATGTACCGAATAGATCAGCTAACGTTTCTCCAAATTTATTTATTTGTCCAGGTGAAGATGCTTGTTGAATAGTAAAACTTACTGGCATGTGTATTGTTGGGGAAATTGTTTTTAAGTCTGCTACCATCGCAATATTCTGTTCCACTTCTTTTAAACCGATTTTAATTAACTCACTTTTTATATCCCGCTCTTGCTCCTCATCCCATAACCAAACACTCATTGGAAAATTTCTTTGATAATAGTATTCTACCTCTTTATATAATTTCTCGATCCCTTCCGTTAAATTATTGTTTAGTAGAGTGATGATATTAAATGTATCGGCAGGTAATCCACAATCAACAGCAATATAATCTTTCGTTTTTTTTATACTCATTCCGGGCACAAATTGTGCAACATATGAAGTTTTAAATGCAAAGTTTTCTAGTAGTAGTTGTTTATAATTCATCAATAGTTCTCCTTTTCATAAAAAGTAACACTCGAATTTTTCTATATTAAATATAACATATTAGAAATTTACCATTTTCTATAAAAAGTACCTCTTTAAATTGTGCTCTATAGTTTAAAATAATTAAAAATGATATAACGTTGTCGGAATGAAAAAGTGGTATATAATAAATATTAACATTACTAGTAATTATTTTAGGTATTCCTAGAATAAAGGAGCGATACATATGAAAATTACTATTTATTTCGGAAGTCATGAAGATCAAGATGTTCGTACTATGGACTGTCATTTAGATGTAGAAGATACAGAAGAGATTGTTTCTGTATCATAATATAAATAGTTAGGGTAAACCCTATCCCTTACAGCGTTTAAGGCACCTTTTATAAGGTGTCTTTTTTGTTATATTTTCATCAAAAACCCTTTACTTTATAGCGTTTTAATAGTAAAATATAAATATACGAACAAATGTTCTTTTTTATTTTAAACGTACATGAAGGGATGATTTTAACAATGGCTCCATTAAAGCGCAGAGGAAGAAAAAAGCAAGCACCTATTATTTCAAATACAGGCTTTATCGGCTCTGTCTTTATTGATACATTGGAGTTACAAAAGAAATCCTATTATTTCGCTCGTAAAAAACTTCAAATTGTTCATCACGTATTAGATGGTCTCTCTGGAGCAACAAGCGCTTTGTTTAAAGAACATAACATTTCAGCATACATGTCATGTGTATATTTACATAAACAAAAGAAAATTGGCTTTGTTCTTTCAACGAAACCATTTGAACAAAGTGATGGCGTTGCTTATTTTGTAAATTATTTAATCGAAAAGAATTTTTACGGCGGCCATGACGAAGATGTAGAATATCAAGAAGTATTTAATACAGGTTTTATCGGTGTAGTATTCGCTGATTTATCTAGTATAGATCGCTTTAATTTCGAGTTTGAAATGGGTATGCTAACGAAATTAATGAAAGATATGATTATTCCGGTTAAAGAACTCTTTTTACGCCATAATGTACCGGCTTACATCTCCACTTCTCACTTAGAAGAACAAAACAAATTAGGTTTCGTTCTCTCTGTAAAGCCATATGACGAACGCGCTGAAGCAGATTTATATTTTGAAGCATATTTAAAAGAACGAGGATTATTTATTGGTGATGAAGAAGATGAAATTGATAAGATCGTTATTAGAAAAACCGCTGAATTACGATAGAAAAGCGCAGGATGCTGATCCTGCGCTTTTTAAGTTACGTTAAACACTATAATCTTTTGAATGAATTTCTAAATTAAACTTATTTGCTAAAATTTTATTCAAAGTAAAAAATACAATCCCCCCTGCAATGGGAAGCGTGTAGGCTGGAATGAAATTTAATAATAGTCCTGATATTGCAAGTGCTATTGGTTGCATTATTTTACCTAAGCTTAATCCAATACTAAGAACTCTTCCTCTATATTCTTCAGGAATCTCATTTTGCATGAAATACATTAAAGGAATATCAATTTGTGCTATCATAAATCCTAAAAAGAACATAATCATGCAATACGTAGTAACATATACCAAATTATTTACTACAATAGATTTAAATAAAACAGGTATCCCTGAAACTATCATAAAATTGCCAACATAAAACTTATTTTTTCAATAGATAAGAATAAGAATAACAATCAGTTATCTTTTTCACTAATATTGCACCAACTATCATACCTATCGGAAAAGTCCCTTGAATCATACCAAATTGCTTAGAATTAAGATTGAGAACTGTGTTAATAATGTATGGCAACGGAACGGTTACAGCAAAGCCTAAAAAGAAATTAAGGAAATTAAAATACTAAAAGTATTTTTAAGCTTTTCCGCTCCAATAAGTAAGAGTATCCCTCCTTTATATCTTCAATAAAATTAATTTCTCTAATTGAACATTCCTCATTTATGTTTTGCTCGCACAATTTAAAGTTTATAAACAATATGGATATAGCCGAAAGGATAAATGAAATACCGTTAATAATTATAAAAGTTTTCATATCAAAGACTGCAAAAACAATGCCCCTAACATAGGCCCTAAAATTAAAGATATAGAATCGATAATTTTACTTATAGAATTAATACTCATTAACCGTTCTTTAGTAACCATATTCGGTTTTACGGCCTCTAATCCTATTCCAAAAAACGTTGTAAATACGGTCATAAGAAAGGTAGTAGTATAAATAATGAATAAGTTTAATCCATAATAGTTGCTCAATATATAAACAGTTATTAATAAGCACCCGCTTAATACATCCATGCAAACGACGAGTTTCTTTTTATCAACCTTATCAGCAATGACACCGGCAAATGGATTCATAACAATCATTGGAATCGTCCCTAAAATAAGCGTAATCGCGAAATTTAAAGCAGATCCGGTTATTTGTAATACATACAATCCTAATGCGAAACTATAAATAGAGCTACCGAATATTGATACTGTTTTTGCAATTGAATATAAACAAATATTCCTTAGTTCTTGGTTTCTTTTTTTATTTTCTATATGTAACCGTAAACTTGTCATAACTTTTCCCCCTGCCTAATTTTGTGTTACGTACATTGTAAGTTCTTGGGTCAACCCAATCGCAATATGTACGATTTGAATAATTTTAAGGGGAAATAAATAAAAGATGGGGTTAACCCCATCTTTTTCCGAAAAATGAATATGTATAAATTTCTTCACCTTGAACAAAGAAATCCTCGTACTTTCCGCCTCGTTTCAAATAATTTGAAGTACTTTCATCAATGGATTGAAACTGTAGATTTTGGAGTTCTTTCTTTATTTTTGAAAGTGTAAAATTTGCTCGAAAGTTAATTGTAATTTGGCTATTTGAGCTGAAATTTTTAAATAAAATAAATAAGCTTAATAAATAACAATTAGATTTAAAAAGTGGATTTAATTCGTGAAGTAAAAAATTCTCATGCTCAAAACTATAATTACTCGTACCAGAATGATCAATTACAATATCAACAGACCGATTCTGAATAGGGATGTTCAAAAAATCAGCACAGATAAAGAGAATGTTTCTTTTTGGATTTCTTCTCGCTAATACATCTTTTAAAAATAAAAGTTTATTTAAATCTCGATCTACTGCGATGTATAGGCAATCTTCGGGTAGTTCTTCATAAATGCTCCTCAAAAAGAACCCAAGTCCTGATCCTATATCTAGTATTAATTTGTTATTTAAATCTAAATGTATTAGTTTCTTTTTCGCCCATTCCCCTTCTCTATGCATATTTTCCAAATATGCATTATCAGTTTCATGAATATAATCCGAAATAATATTTTCAAGTGACGTTTGCTCATTTGCTTTAAATAATTTACCAGCAGATATAATTCCTGAAGTAATCATGTATTCTTCTCCACAATTACAAATTAACTTTCCTTCAATAATTTGATTGTTATTAATAATTCCATCTTGAAGAATTAATTTTTGCTGCACTTAGAACATGTCAGTAAATGTAGTACACTTAAATCTATCCCTATAATTGTATTGGAAGTTTCATTTGTTAATAATAAATCATGTAACACTCCCTTTAATTTATCCTGTTTCTTCTCCAAAAGTTCTATTTCCTGTTCCATTTTGTCATATTTTAGTTTAAATAAAGATTGGTAAAAGATATCTTTTTCGTAATTCATAGATTTTGCTAAATTTTTATAAAAAATAGTTCTTTGATTTCATTCAAGCTAAATCCTAGATCTTTGTAATGTATTATAAGTTCTAAATCTGATTGACAATACTCATCAAAAAATAGTGTGCCCCTTTTTTCAGGAATAATGAGACTGAGATCTATATAATGTCTAATTGTATCAATACTTAAGTTATTTACTTCTCCAAACTTACCGATTTTCATAATATCCCTACCATTTAAATATTTTTTATATAGATTTCTATTTTTACCTTTAAAAATCCTTTCTCTTTTTATCAACAGTATTTACGGAATAAACAAATGGTATTATTTATATTGTTGTGCCTAATAATATAACATGCAACTTTTGGTTTTATGTATGTTAAATTGTCAGTATCAAAATTATTAAACCTAAATAGATTTATTACTCTCTACTTAATGAAATGTACCTATAAACGGACATTATAGCATCGCTTTATTGAATTGTTGGAGTAGGATTACTGTAGAAGGTTACATAGGGGGAGCGTCAGGAAAATGCCGATTTACAATGATAAGGGAATTCCAAATTAAAAAGCGCAATTTCTCTGCAAATCAAAACAGAGAAATTGCGCTTTTTAATTATTTCATTTTTTTATTGAATTCATTAACTGGAAGAAGTATTCAGGTTTATGAGTCTTATTTAGGTTATACCATGAATGTAATGCATCTGGTGTAAATACATCTATTTTTTTCAGTACCTCCCTTGCAAATTCCAGAGGAGCTATTCCTGATGCAGTAACTAAATTCGCATCAGATACCGCAGATCCCAACTCATAAAACTTTTCTCCTTTATAGTTAGGACATACCATTTTAGTATATTCTAAGTTATTACTTGTATGCTTTCTAGTATCCAAGTATCCCATATTCGCTAGGGCATCAGTTGCACCACAAATTGCAGCAACAATAGTGCCAATCTTTAGGGCTTGGCCAATTCTTTCCAAGATAGGTTGATGAATTTCTTCGCTCCAAGTAGTCCCTCCTGGTAAAATTAAAAGATCTTTACTCTCAAGAGTACATTCATCAAGGGAAATATCTGGTTTTATGCTCAGTCCTCCCATAGTAGTAATCATTTCTTTATTAGCTCCTACTGTAATTACTTTTAAAGGTGCTAAATCTTTTTTGAAATATCTTCCTGAGTTTAGTTCAGCAATTAAATATCCATATTCCCAGTCCGACATTGTATTAAATACATATAGAAAAACTTTTTGTTTGCATCCAATAACACTCCAATCACAATTTATATAGCTATTATAATATAACTTCCTGACAGTTAACGTCAGGAAGTTATCATACTGATGAAATTTTATTAATTCCGACAGAACTTCAATAAGTCTTTTCTTAAGACTTATTGGCTCAATAACTTTAATAGATTTATTGTACGGTAAAAGTAAATAAGGTACATAGGTATGTATCATATCTTTTCAAGAAGAAAAACAGCTTGATTTGAAGTCCGTTCTTGTAAATAATGTCCTAAAAACCAATGTTGGCAAATATCAGCTAATACATTTTTATCCCCATTAATAACCAAAGAAATAATATCTTTCTTATCTTCTATAGTTGGAAGAAGACTTTTTATAAAAAAGTCCCGTGCCGAAAAATTTTCTGGCCGGTTAAACTTATTTTCCGTTAACATTAAACTTTCAATTCGATCTACTCTAAAACTACGGATATCATTCCTAAGATGACAAAATCCAATCACATACCATTTATTATTCCAATAGATAATTCTGTATGGATCGACCAATCTATAATTTAATTTCTTTTCACCATTTTTATGGTAAAGAATTTTTACTGAGTACCCGTCAGCTACGGCCTGCTCCAACTCCTTCAAAAAAGTTTCTATAGAGAGCGGACTTAATCGACTTATTACTTCAAGACTAGTTAAATGTTGATTTATCTTTGTTTCCTGCTCTTGATTTGAGTATTTACTTAGTTTTGAAATGGCCCTATTTAATGCTTCACCTCCATAATACCCGGCTTCTTCTGCAAAAACAGCAGCATGAAATAGTGAAGTTTGCTCCTCAAAATCAAAAAAAAGAGGGGCTTCAATAAAATTGTTCAATAAAGTGTATCCGCCGTTATGTCCTGGTTCTGAAATTATAGGTACTCCACTAGTTGAAATTGTATCAATATAACGATACACAGTCCTTATATTCATCTCTAACTTTTCTGAAATTTGTTTCGCAGTAATTTTTTCACCTGAACGAAGCATCCAAAGAATTGCTAACATATTGTCAATTTTAGGCATATAATTTCACCTCTATATGAAACTTATTTTCTATTATAAATTTCCGATTTTCGGTATAACTCATCAATTGTTCCTTAAACTTTTTCTTGAAAAATAATATCCATTCTGATTTCGTTCAGTTGCTGAAATTGCCTTGAAGAATTCTGGTTAATTGAACTGACACGTATAATAGCATAAATGGTACTGCAAGCATAACTAGTTTCCTTACTTTTATATTAACCTTTCCCTTGAAACTAAAGATATATCTTTTATATACTATTGGTTAAATTTGGATGTATGAATATTATTTTATATTGAAAAAATAAATACGTCAAAATTATTTTACGGAAATTATAAAAATCATATTATATATAGATTAGTAAACTACTGAAACAATGCCCCCTAAAAGCGAAAAACGTGTTTCTATCTGTGAATTTATAAGAAAGGATGACGTTTTTATTTCTATTTGTATGTGTGATAAATTACACCTATTTCCTTGAGAATTTTAAAAATTCTCATCCCCAATACCATACGAGTTGTTGCTACGGGTCTTGGTTTTGTACAAAAAATCGACAGAAACCAAGAAAATGATTTTATATCTTTTTATGTTTAGAGGAATTAAAAAATCACTACACCTCCTTCATATACGTGTAATATACAGGGATTTATAACTTGATATAGAACATAAAAAGGAGATGTTTATATTATAAATAAAATGATATACATAAGTGGAGGGTTAGAAAATGAAAATTGCAATAGTCTGCTTCGATAACTTTACTGATATAGATGTTTTTCTACCATGGGATTTATTAAATCGTGTACGTTTAGTCGGTGGTCTTTCTGATTGGGATGTACAGCTTTTAGGAACGGAAGAAACTCATATATCTATGTCTGGCTTGCGTATTCCCATGACAGGAAGCATATCTGATATCCCTTTTGCCGACGCTGTAATATTTGCAAGTGGTAAAGGTGTAAAGGATTTATATAAAAATCAACAATATATTAATAGCATTCATGTAGATCCTCAAAGACAATTAATAGGATCTATGTGTTCTGGTTCACTACTATTAGGGGCTAAAAAATTACTAACTGGTAAAAAAGCTACTACATATCCTTCAGCAGTAGAACAACTTAAAGAATTTGGTGTAGACGTTATTGAGAAAAGTTTCGTAAACGAAGGAAATATCTCGACTGCTGCAGGTTGTTTTGCTGCTCAAGAACCATCAGCTTGGATTATAAGGACCCTACTTAATGAAGAAATGGTTGATATTGTACTAGAAACTGTTCAGCCAGTAGGAAAAGGTTTATATTTTTAATCTCAAATCAAGTCAAGAAATTGTGGTTGCTCCCCAAAAATGATAAAATAAGATTTTTGTTTCGAGTTAACACAAATTTCGTTCTAGAGCGCTATAAAACTTCAACTTGATGGTGGCGTGGTATGCACCATTTATAAATAAAAAAACCCGCGTATCATTCACGGGTTTTCTTCTTAATAACTAATTGCTATTGTACCTTCACCTGCATGAACTGCAAATGAAATTGGTAATGGATATAATTTGAAATCCATTTCAGGGAATGCTTGTCTAATATCTGCAATCCATTCTTCAGCTCCATCTTTATCGTTAGCATGGAACATGTGAAGTACTTTTGGTAATTCTTTTTCAAGTTCATTTTTAATATATTCTCGACATTTTTGGATTTTACGAACTTTCTTTTCAAGTAAAAGCTCTCCACCTTTTACTTCTAATATTAAGTTGACACTTAATAAACTTCCAAGTAAAAATTGAATGCCCTTTACACGACCACTTGCATAAAGGCCTTTTAAACTTTTCGGGAATACGTGGAAAGGTCTTCTTTTTTCATCTACTAATGTTTTGTGTATATCTTGTAAAGTCATACCATCATTGTATAACGATTTCGCTTTTCTAATTAGTTCATCCATTGGATAACTTGTTGTTTCACTGTCTAATACCGTTAATGGAAAACCTGCCATTTCTGCAGCTAGCTTCATATTTTGATAGGTTCCACTTACTTTTCCGCTAATAGCAACTGCAAATCCTTCTTCATATTCTTCTTTGCATTTCGAAAATAAATCTACCATTTCCCCTATGTTAGGCTGTGATGTAGTGACAGTTTTACCTTCATTCAAAGCATTATAAACGCGCTCACGCACACCTTCTTCACAATCTTTGTACGACACACCATCAATAATAACTTCAATTGGGATAACAAAGTTATCTCCTTCTGTTTTAAAACTCGCAGTTGTACTATCAGTAATCCAAGCAACACGCTTCATGTTGTTCCTCCCTTAATTCAATTCCTCTTTTCTGACTTTTCTATATATTTATGTTACGAAAAGAGAATATCCCTGTAATAGTAACAGGACTTTATTGTTTTGGCTATAGTAGATGCATATTAATTGTGACTATTTCTTGTCTATTTCACAAATAAAAAAGAAAATCAAGGAATTTGCTCGATTTTCTTCTTATCATATACTATTTAAAAGTTTCATTATCTAAAATTACTACATAATCATTCGTTAATCGTCCAGCTTCTTTTGTATAACTAACAAGCCTTTGTATATTATCACAGCAAATTTTTGCTCCCCATACGAGTAACGGTACGCCAATAAAATCAATATGGAACCTTCTAGAAAACAGCCCACCGAAAGTCATCGGTAAAGGCACTGTTGGTGATGTATTAGAAAATATAATCTTTTCATGGCTTTGATAATGTTTTTGCAAGATTTCTCCTAAATGCTTCATCGCAGGTACAACAACTTTTGATGCGCCGCATCCAATCGTATATACAGGATGACCATGTTCATCGATTCCATGAAAAATAATTTTTCCCATATCTTCTGTTTTCAATTTATTAAAGTAATCTACATTCAAAATTTCTTCTTTCGTTAACTTACGATCCGTTGGTAGTTTATTTAAATGATACGCTGCAGCTAGTGAGGTAGTATGTGTTCCACCAAAATCTGTGTAAATGTATATCATATTATCATCCCTTGTTGTAAAAGTTCAATGTTAATTAGTATTACCGTTCTTAGCAATGTTAAACAAGGGATGTTATTTGTCCCATATGAATAATGGACTGGATTGTTACAAAGCACAACAAAGCCGGAATGAGCCAAATACGGTTTATTTTCACTTTTCGTTCTTTACTTTGCATCAAAACAATAATAAGAACAACAAGTAAAATATCCATTTAGAATCCTCCTATAAACTTGCTTATCTTTAAAAATTATATTCTCCTCTTTTCACTCCATACTTGAAATACGATAGCTACTTTCAAGTGTAAGATGAAAATGTGATTTCTCATCAGCCTTAAGCATTATTTATAAAAATAAAAAGACGTACTTTTACTCGTCCGCCTTTAATAACTCGTTTAAACTCCTATTTATCAACTAATTCCACACCTTTAGAATTAGTTTTACCCAATACTCGAATGTTAAATTTATTAATGGCTTTTAAAAGATATTATAAATACAATATCCAAAAATAGAACCTAGAACATTACAAATCACATCATCAATATCAGTAATACGTCCCACTCCACTAAATAAAGACTCAATTAATTGTAGCAATTCAATACTAGCTGATATAGAAAATCCTAATAAAATTGTATTTTTGAATTTCTTATATTTATCCCATAGGATAGGTGCTAAAAATCCTAAAGGCATTAATAATAAAATATTCCCGCCTACATTTCTTACAATTAGCCCAATCATAAATAGGGCATCTCCATCATAAGCACTACCAATTTGATTGATGTCTTTAATAATTGATGCAAATGGTATTATATTGACCGAGCGATTCAGATTTTCAACATTAGAAGGAAAACCGATTGGTAAAGGGAATAAAGTTACTGCAACAACCATACAAATGTAAACCACGAATAAAAAACTTACTATTTCTTTCCACCAAATCACATGTTTTTTATTTTTGGTACCAATTAATATTCCACGTACAATTAAATAACAAATAACCCTAAAATAATAAACAAACTACCGTTGATCATATACAAATTGTTAACACATCCTTTCATATGAATTAATAATTTAAATTTACAATTATATAGTAATATTTTTAATTTAAAAATCCATATAAACATATGTAATTGTGCAGAATTACAAAAACCCTTATTTAATAAATAAAGGGTTCCTCGTTAACTAAAATATTTTTCAGAACAGAAACAATCATAAACCCGTTTAAATTATTTTCGTATCTCTTCTTTTATATCCATATAATTAAAAAGCTCTTTCTATTTCTGTCATTAATTTTTCAGGTCCTGCCTCTTTATTCGATGGAATAACTAAAGTGATTCCTAATTCTGGATATATGGCCGAGCGAAAACTGACGCCTGGATCATATCCCATTACATGATATTTGAATACCTTGTTTTCTCGTGTTTCAATCCATATTCCATATCCGTAAGACTGTTTATCATTTACATAAATGTGGGGAGTTAAAAGTAACTTTGTATATTCCTTTCCTAAAATTTCATTATTAAATAGTGCCGCCCAAAATTTCAACATGTCTGGTGCAGTAACATATGCACCTCCATCAGCCCCTCCTTTTATTGGTATAGAGTAAGCGTTTGTTCTCCAATTTTGGTTGGTTTCGTCCTTTATATATCCTAGAGCTGTATGTCTTGGTAATTTATCTAATGAAAAATAGCCAGAATCATTCATGCCAATCGAATTAAAAATGTTTGTTTCTATATACTCCGTAAATTTAAGTCCCGTCTGTTCTTCTATTATTAATCCAAGTATGATAAAACCTGCGTTGTTGTAGTGAAACTTACTCCCAGGTGCAAACATCATATTATTGTTTTGAAATAATGGTAAAAAGTCTTTTAAGCTCTTTAATAGATACATAGGTGTTTGTTTCCAAAGATCCTCGAAGTTATCTATAATACTTTCATCAAAATAATCTGGTATACCAGAGCTATGCGTTAGTAGTTGATGTATTGTAATATCTTCATCGAAGTTTGGAAGTTTTATCTCTAGACAATCCTTTAATTTTGTATGAAAAGAAATAACACCTTTTTCAACAAGTTGACAGATGCCAATTGCAGTGAAGATTTTACATCCTGAGGCAATGCCAAATCTTGTTTGTATCGTATTGTTTATACATTCACTTTTGTTTGCGTAACCCAATGCTGTTTCATAGACTAAATCTTTTTCTTTTTTTACTAAAACTACTCCAGAGAAATCTATTTTCTTTTGTATTTCTTTTACAATTTTATCAATTTCATCTTTTGTTTTTATCACGACAACCACCCTTATCTTTCGGTATTGTTCTTTCCTCTTATTAATTTTTCCATATAAAGAGGAAGGAACCCTCTTATTAAATACGATAAATTATTAATGAAAACACAAAGTCCATTTCAAATTTATCCCGCTATTTATGAGCAGTAAGACCCCCACTGATTAAATTTTCACTTTATTGACTCAGTAGAATACAACTTAGATTGTGATGGGAATAAAGTAAACACACACAAGACGATAGTAATAAATAACATTATTAATGACCCTACAATAACTACAAGTTGTATAGAAATGAACTGAGTCGCAACACCAGATAGTATTGTAATAAAGATTGTTACTAACGCAATAACAAGTCCATATATACTCCCGATCCGTCCCATTATATGAACGGGAACATTATTTTGGTAAAATGTATAAAATCCTGTATTTGCATATGCCATAGAGAAAGATAAAATAAAGAATCCAATAGCAGCTATTAAAAATACATTTGAAAAAGCATAAATTAAATAACCAATTGCGATGAATAATGATCCTATTCCAATTAGAAATGAAGGTGCTAATTTTTTTGACAAAATTGTATTTGTTATGGCACCTAAAATAAATCCTGCACCAGCTATACTAACTAGAAAACCATATTCACTATCTGTTAGTAGTAATACATCTTTCGCAAACGATAGTTCAAGTGAATCAGTAGCAGTTGCTAATACGAACATACTTTGAAATAAGAAATACACACATACGACATACACATGTTTTCTACTAAAATTTATAACAGTGTTCCAATCTTTTTTTAATACTGTAAGTGATAATGTATTACTAGTTGTATCCAAATCTTCTTTCTTATCAAGATTCGGTAAAAGTAATGTAATGAATCCTGATAAGAGAAATGCTATAGCATTCATATATATAGCAAACTCTGGTGTACCTGCAATTAATAAAACCCCCGCTATCGCTGGACCAATTAAAAATGCACCAGATCCTATTAAACTGCGTAATGAGTTGAAACGTTGTCTTTGCTCTACTGGAATTAATTTCGTCATATATGTCATAGCAGTTGGCTCATAAATTGCACTGGCCATACTTATAAAGAATACGAATACATAAACAATCCAAAGTGACGGAAGTAAAGGTAAAATAGCGATAAATAACGCACGATATATATCGAGGTGAATCATTAATTTCCGTTTATTTAAACGATCAATCATACTCCCAGACCAAGCGTTTGTAAATAAAGTGGCTAATGGTTTTATTACATATAAAGTAGCAACAGCTAAGGCTGAGCCACCCATATTATAGACAAGTACATTCAGTGCTATTAAGTAAATCCATGCCCCTAAATTCGCAATACCAACTCCGGACAATAGTAATAAAGGATATTTCCAATCTTTAAGTAAATTTTTCATTTTTGGCCCCCGCTTTCAAAATTGTTTTACAACAATAAAAAAATCCCACCCCCAAGACTTTTAATCTTAGGGACGAGATTTATCATCGCGGTGCCACCCTAGTTTGTTAATATGTCACCATACTAACCTTATTAGGTACTGCATTCTAATTCATGCTTATACCATAGCTCTATAACGGGAGCTCCCGTCACACCATCCCCTAATAATAGGTTCCGATGTGCTGCTCAGAGGCTTGGTTCAATAAAGAATTTTTACTCCTTTTCAGCTACATGGAGCTCTCTGTGAAAAATTCATTTTATTTACTCTTCTCTTCACTGCATTTATTTTTTCCATATTATCACATATGTATTTAACTGTAAATAAAAAATAATCAGATATTTAACAACTTATCATTTATTATTTTTTCTAAAAATTACGGTGCGTGAAATTACTCGCAACTCTAAAGAAAGAGCTATTTGCATATAGCTCCTTCCAAATGCCCGAATTAATTCGTATTTGCCTCAGCTAACGGTTGTAACGGCGGTTCTAATTCTAGTTCTAGTGTATCTCCTTCTCGTAAATCTTGTCCTTTTTCAATACTTTGGCTCGTTACATAACCCGTACCCGAAGTTTTCAAATCTAATTTCAAAAGCTTGGAGAAATACATAATATCACGCATGGACCAACCTTTTACATTTGGCATTTGTGCGTTATTCCCTAATAAAAATATACGATCACCTTCACTCATTACCTCGCCAGACTGTGGATATTGTTTTATTATTTTTCCTTCTCCTAAAATTACTGGCTGTAGCTTCTCTTTTTCTACACTTTTCTCTACTGTACCCATCGATTGATTTACATAATTTTGTACTTTTAATTGAGATTGTTTCGTTGCATCAGCTATTTGTTTTTCTGTATACGGTTTCACCTTTAAATATTCAAGGCTGTTTTTTATAACAGGTTTAAATATTTCAGCAAGAGGCTGAGCTCCATACTCATCTCCTTTTAACTTTGGCTGCTTAATAGCTAAGTATACGATTAACTCCGGATCATCAATTGGAGCCATTCCTAAAAAGGAGAAAATGTAATTCTCTTTCCCTTCCATATATCGGCCGTTTTCAGGATTCGGTATTTGTGCTGTTCCTGTCTTACCTCCAATTGGATAACCATCCACTTTATACATTGTACCAGTTCCTTTTGAAGATGTTATAACACGCTCCATTAAGCTTCTAACTTTGTCCGCTGTTTCTTTTTTTATCGGATTCCCAATTTCTTTCGGTTGATTTTCCATAATAACTTCCTTGTTTGTTGGATTTACAACTTTATCAACGATATATGGTTGCATCATTTTCCCGTCATTTGCTATAGCAGTAGCCGCTTGGATTAATTGAATTGGAGTTACTGTAGAACCTTGACCAAAAGAAGTTGTAACCTGTTGAATTTGCGTATTTAATAATAAAGTATTTTTACTTTCTCCAGGTAAATCTATTCCTGTTTTTTGATTGAATCCAAATTTATTCATATATTGCTTAAATTTATTTGGTTTCAGTAACTGATCTTCTAAAATAGAAAAAGCTACGTTTGATGACCTTTCAAAACCTTCATCAAATGTAATTGATCCCCATCCAAATCCACCATTATGATCTTTTATATCAGATGAACCAACGGAATATTTTCCAGATTGAAAATATTCTTTGCCGTTATATACACCTTCATTAATGGCAGCTGCTAACGTAAAAACTTTCATTGTTGAACCTGGTTCATATGCATTTGCAATCGGATCATTTAAAAAATATTCGATATCACCTACATTAGGATTGTAACTAGGTTTACTAGACATCGCTAAAACCTTTCCTGTTTTTGGATCAGCAATAATTCCAATTAACATAGACGGATCATAATGCTCTTGCGCTTTGTTCATCGCTTCTTCTAAAAAACTATTAATTTGTTTATCAAGCGTTAAATATACGTTATTTCCATTTTTAGCAGGTTCTACTTTACCTATATCATTTGTAAGCGGAATCCCTCTTCGTGTACCCACATATTCTATATTCCCGTTTGTAGAGCGCAAATATTTATCCAAACTTTTTTCAAGCCCAAACTTTCCTTCCGTATTCCCTTTATCATCTGGTCTAGCAAAACCAAGTATATAGGATGCAAAGTCTTCATTCGGATACACTCTTGCTTTTTCCGACATAAAAGATACACCTGGTATTTTTAAATCATTAATTTTTTCCTTCTTTTCCCTAGATAAGTTCCGACCAATTTTCCCAATTTCAACTTGCGTACGCCCTTCATGAAAGTTTTTTAATACTTCTTCTTTATCAATTTCAAGCGCATCGGCTAATTGTTGTGCGGTTTCATCTTTATTTTTCACTTTATCTTTTCCTTTTAAATTCACAACAACTCGATACGTTGTAGAATCTTGTACTAACACCTTTCCGGTTTGATCATAGATAGTGCCACGATTCGCTTCTAAAACACCTTTTTTATTATGTTGTTCATTCGCGAGATCCTTTACATTCACATTATGCACGACTCCTACTGCCTGAATATAGAATATACGCAAAATCATAATAAGAAACAAAACAATAAAAGCAATCATCATATATCGAGCGCCTTTATTCGTTTGGAGTTTTTGCATACTTATCTCCTCTCTTTTGGAATGGATTCGTACGAAGATCCGTTTTAAAATTTGTAGTTTTTGTTTACGATACTATATGTTTCGAAGTTTTCTTTTTAATTCCTTTAAAACAATGCAAAACTAACTGTTGTTATTTTGTGTCATTATTTTATATATTTTAAATACGGTGCGTGAAATTTCAGAATATTAATTAGTACAACTTGATTACAGAGCACTCTAAACTCTTTTCGTATTTCCTATAAAAAAATTCCCCTCTGGATGTCCAAAGGGGAACTTTTTATAGGAAAATTATGCGATATGGTTATATTTCGCTAAGAAAGGAATTCGTCTCGCTACTAATGCATACATTTTGAATACAAGTTTCGCTATTGGTTCAAACATACGTGTACTTTGCATTACTAAAGCACTCGTAATAAGTGTTAAGAATGCTGCACCAAGTATATCTAAAGGATAATGAACACCTACGTACATACGTGATATACCGACTAGTACTGCCCATAATAGCGCGATATATTTCAGTTTTTCTCCCCTAAGAATAAATACGAAGGCGATTGAAAATACAAGTACAGAATGATCACTAACGAATGATGAATCTGCTGCATGTGGTACTAATTGATGTACATCATGTGATACGAACGGACGCGGATGGTAATATACCGCGTGTATAAGAACATTTACTAATAATGCAATAATAACCGAAAGCGTCGTATATAAAACTGTATATTGTTTTCTAATTGCCTTTTCTTTCTTTCCATTATTAAACCATAAGATAAACATAAATAGAACGGCTACGTATGCAGCGCTATTTGTAATAGCAATCATTAACGTATCTAATAGTTTGGATGAATCAGCAAAATTATTAAACCACTGAAATACTGTGTAATTCATTAAACTCTCTCCTTACATACAAGTGTTCTTGATTTACACAGTATACAATACCATTATGAAAATAGGCTTAAACTTTTTCATCTAATTCTCATTTTACTATTACTCATGTGACAATTATAAAACAAATTTTATACGCTATTTATGTATAAAGCCGGTAAGCCTTTATAATAAGGCGGTTCGTATTTTTCATATTTGAAATACATAACATGTTCATTTAAATATACTAATTGCAAAATCATATTTTTTAATTCATTTGAAGTACAATATTTCCGAATTGTTCCCCATGTTCCATACGGCTTAGTGCTCGAATTGCTTCTTCTAACGAGTAAACCTTATCAATAATTGGTTTAATTTGATATTTTTCAATAAACTTTATCATCTCATTAAATTCCTCACGGCTACCCATGGATGTTCCCATAATATCAATTTGATTATAAAATAATGCGCGTAATGGTAATTCAATTTTATCTCCTGAGCTTGCACCAAAATTCACGATTCTTCCATTTGGTTTTAATACATCAAAATATTTCAAGAAAGTTGCCGGGCCTATACTATCTATTATTAAATCTACTTTTTCACCTTGTAAGCTCTCTTCCCAATTTCCGGTACTATTAAAAGAAATATCTGCACCATATTTTTCAGCAAGTTCCCTTTTATTCTCTACCCTTGAAGTAACACTCACTTTTGCGCCGATTGCTTTCGCGAATAACATGGCAAATGTAGCTACACCACCTCCTATTCCCGGAATTAAAACGTGTTCACCGCACTTCAATCTACCCTTTGTAAAAAGTGCTCTATATGCAGTTAATGCAGATAAAGATAAAACACCTGATTCTTCCCAAGTAAGATATGACGGCTTTTCTACTACATTTTCAGCTGGTACAATTACATATTCAGCAAACGTTCCATCTTTCGGCCCACCTAGTACTTCCGGTAACTCCGGTACTTCAGTAGCATGTTCCCATCCAATACTAGGATTAATAATAACTTCTGTATGTAGTGTAATATTTGAAACTCCTTCTCCTATTTCTGTAACAATTCCTGAGCCATCTGAACCTATTACTAATGGTAGATCCATTTCTTTTCTATTGTTTATAATAAATAAATCCCTATGATTTAACCCTGCAGCTTTTAACTTTATTTTTACTTCACCTGCATTAGGACTTATCTCAGGTGAAAATTTATATTCTAACCCCTCTAATCCTTTTTCATATTGATGTACAATAGCTTTCATTGCTTAATTCCCCTTAATATTTCCAATGTACTAGAAATATCAAAATAAATAAAATAGTTTGCCTCCAATAATTAGAAATTATATATTTTGTTATGAAAAATCCTCTCCTATAAAAAGTATAGGAAGAGGTTTCAAAACTAGTTAGATAAGAATCTATAAATTTATTGAATTCTAGCCAATTCTAATATTTTTCGAATAAACGGCGCTTTTGCCTTTGTATATGAAACACGATCAAAAGCATATGTAATAGCAAGCATCTCTTTTAATTCTCTATATTCTTTACGTGCCCATTCATTGCTTATTAGAAAGTCACGAAATAAAATATTGTTTCTCCACTCGTCACTATTATAAATATAAACATGCAAATGATGAGTACCTGCTCTCCACTTTCCTTTTCTAAAAAAACGCCAATTCGTTGCATCTTTTGGAACATACTCATATTCAATTTCCGATAGAACTTCAATCCACTTTTCAGTTATTTGCAATTCTGTTACGCCAATCATCATATCAATAAGAGGTTTAGCTCCTAATCCTTCTACTGCTGTGCTTCCTATATGTTCAACAGCAATTATTTCTTGTCCTAACAAGGAACAAAATTTCTCTTTTTCTTTTATATACTCTTCACCCCAGTCTTTTTGATATGCTTTAATAACGATTTGTTGATCCATTGTATTCACCTCTTTATAAGTATTTATCATTATATTTATAAAATTTTATATTATTAGCATAGGATTTCCATAAAATATGTCGAATAGTGGAATGTACAACTTAATTATATTAAATGTGAGGTAATCTATGAAAGATAATTCAGTCGAAATTCAGTTAAATAACGTAACATTCCAATTAAAAGAATATCATAATTTTGATTGGCTTATTAAATTAGGGACCGTATTTGCAGTTTTTGACCAGCAAGATTCAGGGAATATAAGTTTTGGTGTAGAAAAAGATGGGCATAAGAAATTTATCAAATACGCAGGAGCACAAACAATTACATATGAAGGAACAACGGGTGATGCTATTAAAAGGCTAAAAAATTCAGTTACTATCTATGAAGATTTAAAGCATAAATCGCTCATAAGACTAATTAATCATTTTCCAGTCCAATCTGGATATGTATTAATTTTCGATTGGTTTGATGGTGAATGTCTTCATTCGCATTGGAGTTTCCCACCTCCTGAAAAATATAAAAATCCAAACTCACCATTTTATAAATTTAGGCATTTATCTGCTATAGAACGAATTCATTCCTTACATTCCATTTTTTCTTTCCATAGTTATGTAGAAAAGAAAAACTATGTAGCAATAGATTTTTATGACGGTAGTATTTTATATAATTTTAATACAAACGAGACAAAAATTTGTGATATAGATTTATACAGTAAGAAACCTTACATAAATAGAATGGGCCGGCTATGGGGTTCCTCCCGTTTTATGTCACCAGAGGAATTTGAACTAAACGCAACAATTGATGAAAGAACAAATGTATTTAATATGGGAGCAATGGCTTTCTCACTTTTAGGCGGTGAAAAAGATCGTTCTTTTATAAAATGGGAAGCAAGTAAGGAATTATATGAGGTAGCGTATCGTGCTGTAAATGCCAATCGAGCAGAACGGTATGCATCAGTTATAGAATTCTATGAAGCGTGGTTAAAAGCGGCTAATGCGGAAAGGATATAACCCTAAATTATTAAAAGAAATATAGAGTTTATACTATTATCATGTATAATACATATGAAAAGGAAATTCAGAATAACGAGGCAAATATTATGGACTTTGTTTATATTAATCAAAACGTGTTAAATAATCTTCTATACATTTTATGTAGTATATTTGTTTTTTATTTCATATATGATAGCCGGCACTATTTAAAGAAATATAAAATACTACTGATTACCCTTTGTTCTAGTATTCCGCTTATTTTATGTATGCGATACCCTATCTATATGGATGAAAGTTGTATTCATGATTTAAGACAAATTCCGGTCATAATAGCTACGCTTTATGGTGGATTCCCTGTCGGTATCATATTGTTTACAATTTTATTAATTACAAGATTTATATTTTATGGATTTAATATGCTAACAGTCGTTGTTTACGGAATAATGTTCATCGTTACAGCACTCGCATCTTCAAAATTTAATACATATAATAGAAAACTTAAAGTAGCTTTTCCATGTTTTTAACCTTTTCCTAGCAATATTTACAACTTTAATTGTATTAACTTTATCAGATTTTGAAGTGAATAATTTGTATATTATTTATTTCATGGTATTACCGACTACTTTAATGTTATTTATTGTTTATATAAATGAAGTTATAAAGGATGCTGTATTAATGCGCTCTAAATTAATTAAAATGGAAAAAATGGAGATTGTTAGCCAACTCGCTGCAAGTATATCGCACGAAGTAAGGAATCCCTTAACGGTTGTAAAAGGATTTACACAGCTTTTAAAAACACAAAATTTAACTCCTGAATCAAGAGACGAATATATTAAACATATACTTGAAGAGTTAAATCGTGCCCAAGAAATTATCGATGATTACTTAACGTTTGCCAAACCTGCTCCAGAAAAATTAGATCAAATTTCAGTAAAACAAGAGTTAAATCGAGTTATTAATATGATATTGCCATTGTGTAATATGAATACGATACATATTACACAGGATTTTTCTGAGGCAACCATTGTTGGTAATAAACAGCACTTTCAACAATGTTTTTTAAACTTAATAAAAAACAGTATTGAAGCAATGCCTAATGGTGGTACCTTAAATATTTCCTCATCTATCAATAATAGTAAAGTTGAAATACGAATTGAAGATAGCGGAGTTGGAATGTCACAGGAGCAAATACATCGATTCGGTGAACCGTATTTTAGTACAAAAACAAAAGGAACTGGTTTAGGTACAATGGTTGCTGTTAAGATTATTGAGACGATGCATGGAAGTTTAAAAATCCGAAGTATCGTTAGTAAAGGAACGACTTTAACGATTACGTTCCCGAAATATAGTGAGAATACGCATTTAAACAAATAAAAAAGGAGCATAGTTGCTCCTTTTTTATTTGTTTCGATACATAAGTATCTTCAATGTTTTTTTAGTTTACATTTGTGAAGACTAATTAAAAATTAGTATCCTCCGCCCCAGCAGCTGCATCCTACAATTATTAATAGAATGAATAACACAACTAGCAAAGCGAAACCTCCACCAAAACCACAAGAACCACCGTAACTCATATTTTCTCCTCCTTTTGGTTTGAAAACTAATAGGTAGTTGATCATTTTAACTGGTTCGTATTATACATTATGTATATATCCCTTTTTTGAGCATGTCTACATAAAAATAAGTAAAAGCACTCGTTTAAAGAGTGCTTTAAAATGGATACCAAAAGTTTTGAAATACGTTTAATTTTAAATATACCGCAACAATAAATATGAAAATACCGGCAAATAAAGCGATGAAATCTTCACGTTTCGCCTTACTTGTATAAAACCATGTACGTTTATCCTTCTTTCCAAATCCTCTTAAATCCATTGCATTTGAAACCGTATCTATTCTTTCTAGAGAATGAATGATTAGTGGCCAGAAAATTAAAACACGGTTCTTCATACGAACCCATAAACTTGCTTCTCCTTTTTCAAAAGCCACTCCTCTCGCTTCTTGCGCGTGTTTAATAATTTTATACTCAGACTGGATGTCAGGAATATAACGTAGTGCAATATTTATTGCATATGTAATCTTATAATGAATACCAAGTTTACTTAAGCTACTTACAAATTCGCTTGGATCTGTCGTGTAAATAAAAAGAAGTGTAAATGGTAATAACGTAAAATACTTTAATGAAAGTGTAGCTGCATAAAATAATGTTTCATATGTAATCGTTGCATATCCAACATGTAAAAACGCGGTATATGATTCAGTTAATTCAGATCCATGAGTTGGTGTAATAAATAAAATCATGACAGAGTTTAATAAACTAAATGTAAATATGACACTAAAAACAATTAAAATTTTACGAAATGGAATTTTAGCAATGCTGAGTCCGATACACCCAATAATAAATAATATTAGCAACACCCGAAAATCAAAAAACAAAAAAGTAAGCGTCATACAAAAAATAAATAAAAACAATTTCACTACCCCATCCATACGATGAAAATATGTACTATGCACCTTCCTCCCTCCTAGTACTGTCTAAATAAAGCTCCATAAATTTTTCTGGACATGCAATCCCACTAAATTTAATAAGCTTGGTTAAAGAACTCTCTCTTAAGTTGGCTCTTTGTAACGTTTCTTGATTGCCTAATATATCAAACACTGTGTTATCCGCAATAATTTTCCCTTCATGTAGAACTACTGCACGGTCTGTATATTCTAGCGCGAGATTCATATCGTGAGTGATAACAACAAATGAAATTCCCTTTTTAGCTAGGTTTTTAATAAACGACATAAATTGTTTATAATGATAATAATCTTGTCCCGCTGTCGGTTCATCTAATATGATAAGCTTAGGATTTGTTGTTAATACAGATGCGATTGTTAGTCTCTTTTTTTGCCCATAGCTTAGTGCTTGAATTGGCCAATTACGAAATGGATATAAGCCACAAATTTTTAAAATCCCTTCTACTTTATTCTTAATTTCTTCCTTAGAAAAATTATGTAATGTTAATGTAAATGAAACTTCTTCAAAAACAGTAGGCTGTGTAATCATATGATTTGGATTTTGCATCACGTAAGATATGATTTCCCCACGTTTACGAATAGACCAAGAACTAATATCTTCACCTTTTAACGCAATTTTCCCATTTTTCATTTTATTTATACCTATAAGACTATGAGCTAATGTTGATTTCCCTGCTCCATTATGTCCTAACAGTGCCACAATTTCTCCTTCATATATTAAAAGGTTTACATTTTCTAATACTTTTTGTTTATTAGGGTATGAAAATGATAAATTCTCCACTTTAAGTAATTCCTTGTTTTTAGCATTCCTTTCTAATATGACTTGTTTCTCCATCCACTCTTTTATAACGTTGCTTACCTTTTCTTTTTGAAGGTTTTCCATTGGATATATTACGTCATTATTACAATCAAAATGTAATCTCTTTAATGCTTCGATGTAAATAGGCTCTCTTAAGCCAATACGTGGTAATATATTTGACGCTAAGATTTCTTTTGGTGTTCCCATCGCAATGACTTTACCTTCATCAATTAATATAACTTTGTCTAAATCCAGTTTTAAAATTTCTTCTATCCTATGTTCGATAATAACAATCGTTTTATTATACTGCTCATGTATATCTTTCATAAGTTCTATCGTATGTATGGCGCTTAGTGGATCTAAGTTCGCTAATGGTTCATCGAACAATAATATATCCGCATTTGTTGTTAATAAACCAGCAAGAGAAACTGTTTGCTTTTGACCTCCTGATAATTCATGTGGACTTTGTTTATGAAACGTATGCATCTTCACCTTTCTTAATGAGTCCGAAACAATCTTTTTCATGTTATCTTGCTTTACACATTCATTTTCTAAATAAAAAGCTACATCTTCTTCTACTGTCAGACCAATAAATTGAGCATCTTGATCTTGTAAAATTGTTCCTACCTGTTTACTTTGTTCAAAAATACTTCCTTCCTTTGGGTCTTTACCGGCAATTAAAACGTTACCTGTGCTATTCCCTTCGTAAGAAAATGGGATTAGCCCATTTATACAATGAGCTAATGTCGACTTTCCTGAACCACTTCGTCCAGCAATTAGCACTTTTTCCCCAGGGTATATATGAAAGGTAATATCACTTAAAGTAGGCTGCGCAGCATGCCCATATTGAAAGGTGAATTGTTCAAACGAAATAATTGGTTGCATGTTAACATCCCTACTTTTCAATTTTTAAATGTGTATGTTTCTTATTGGATTTCGCCAAACCAATTGTAAGTGGCAATCCAAGTACTAAGAAAACGATGACATCGGAAATTGTTGCTCCTAATACTTGTATAACAATTTTGTCAAATGGTTCTCCCATCACAATAATATCGAATGCCCCAGCAAATATAATAGCAATGACAATACCAACTAGCCCAGTAATTGCTAAATAAGAAATATCCCCCTTGTTAAACGACCCGTTTTTCACACTAAAACCAACTCTTTTTTGAATAAGCCCCATTGAAAAACCAATAATTCCTGAACTAATAACCCATCCCCACCAAATACCCCATCCAGCAATCGTATCTGTTACGGTATGACCGATAAGTCCGATTAACAGTCCTGCCACTGGACCAAATAATGCTCCAAAAACAGTTAATATAGCTAATGCTGGTTTAATAAATGTATTCGGTGCAATAGAAAATCCCCAAAGTCCTAATATCCCGTATAATGCTGCTCCAATACCGATTGCTACTACTAACTTTGTTGATAATTTATTCATGACAATTCCCCTCTCATATTAGTCAACTTTTATTACTCTATATTTAATTTAAAAATGAATTATGCATCGACACTCCCTTTCTATACAACAAAAAAATGACCTCTTACATAAGAGGTCACTTTCTTTCACTTTCAAGAATCCTCTTATCTTTCAAAAAACACATCGTGTCCTCTGCGGAATTAGCACCTTCCTATAAAATTGCATAGGGGTTGCTGAGGTTTCTTAGGGCCGTTCCCTCCACCTCTCTGGATAAGTATTAATTTGTAATTCGTATTATGGCACTAAAGAATGTAAATTTCAACACTTTTCTTACTATTTTTATTTTTTATTAAATAGCGCATTTAAATCATTGTATTCTTATCGGAATTATGAAATAATGAATTCAAAATCGTTTCGGGGAGGAATGCATTATGAAAGTTATTGGTTTGATTGGAGGATTAAGTTGGGAATCTACATCATTATACTATAAACATATTAATACACTTACACTCTCTCAATACGATCAAAATGCGAAGCTAATTTTATATAGTATGGACTTTGGTGAAGTAACTACTTTATTACAAAACCATCAATATGAAGAAGTGAAAAATGAACTAGTTACAGTTGCAAAGAAAGTTGAAAAATCTGGGGCTGAATGTTTATTAATGTGTTCAAATACTGTACATCTATTTGCCGAGGAGGTAGAACAAGCAATATCTATCCCGCTTCTTCACATTGGTGATGTAAGTGCTAAAGAAATGGTAGAACAGAATATAAAACGTATCGGACTATTAGGAACAAAACAAACGATGGAGCAAGATTTCTATAAATCACGATTAGCGAAATATAACATTGAGACAATTATCCCAAATGACGAGGAAAGAACTTTTATCCACCATGTCATATTAGATGAATTAAGTAGAGGGATCATTTCAGAAACATCTAAAGAAAGGTTATTACAAATTACAAAATCATTAATTCAAAACGGCGCTGAAGGTATATTATTAGGCTGCACTGAAATACCTTTACTCATCTCCCAAAATGATCTTACTGTTCCCGTTTTTGATACTGCTTTTTTACATGCAAATACTGCTGTACAATTTGCTGGATAAGAATACACAAGCATAAAGGTGAGAACCTCTATGCTTGTATACAGTTACGACTATTTATCCCGCTATTTGCAGGCAGTAAAGCCCCACCAATTAAAGTTTTACTTTATTTAAAAGAGATTCAATAACTGCAATGGCTTCTTTTGAACCACCACATTCTAAAAAGCTATCATTAAGTTTTCTTATACCATATTTATACTTTTCATTTGAAAGTACATCTGTTACGGCCTCTTTTAAAGTGTGTACATTAACATGTTCTTTCAATAATCTATGTGCCGCTTCAAGCTCAGTTAATCTTTGCGCTATCATTGGCTGATCTTTATCATGCGGTATTATTACAAATGGGACATTATAATGAATGGCATCGTGTACACTATTCATACCGCCATGTGTAATAAAAACATCTGCTTCATTTAATACTTCTGATTGAGGTACGTATGGAGCAATTATAAAATTATCTGGTGCTTCCTTAATTTTAGAAATATCATTTCTATCACCAATTGCCATTACAACTATCCCATCAAAATCTGAAAAAGTATCAATACAAGTATTAAAGAATGGTTCGAGTCCTTCAAGCAGTGTTCCCATTGAAATATAAATAACTTTCTTTTCTTTAAGTGATTCCAGTGGAAACTTTATATTTGTTTTACGCTTTGAAATACTCGGTCCAATAAAAATGTTATTTTCCCCGAACGATTCGCTATTAGGTTGGAAATAACGACTTGTGTATACGAGACAAACATCACCCTTATTATTCATAAATTGAAGATTATTCTTTGGTTTTACTCCAAATTTATGTTCCATCTGATTTAGTAATTTTTCAGAGATTTCCTCTGGTTGAAATGGCATATCTGCATTTGGATGAAAAGGTAATGTCTTCAAAAATTCTGGCGGAATTAAAAATATAGGTGAGGACACTACACCTGGAACTTGTAAATATTCCTTTACTAACTCTCCTGCGCCAAATATATCATAAATTACGAAATCAAAATTTATACTTTCATATAATTGTTTCGTAATTTCTAATATATATAAAGAAGTTTGAACATGCACATGAAAGAAAGCATTTAACCCAGATGAGGTTTCAGCATCAATAGAAATCTCTTTTAATAGATCCGGATGAGTATGTACAGTAGCTCCTAAATCTTCAATTCTATCCTTAAAGTTTGCCGTTGTAATATAATGTACATTATCCCCTCGTTCAGTAAAGGCTTTTACTAAATTTAATGTAGGGTTTACATGCCCCTCTGCTGGAAAATTAACTACTAAAATATTTAGCACTTATTCCTCACTCCTTACATTTCACTGTTTTAATTAAGCATACTGTTATTTGTACAAGTAATCTCCCCCTAATAGTCCTAATATGCTTGCTACATTATATTGATAAATAATTTTCAGTCATCAACATAAAAAAAGCATCTACCTATGTAGATGCCTAACCGTGATAAGGAGTGTTCTGTGAGGTTAGAACAAGCTTTTCTGCTTGTCCTATGCTATCAATATATGATTGATTTTATAAAACGTGAATCGTTAATAGAATTATTTTATCCATTTTATATGATCAAATGGATAAAATACCATTTCTTTACCTATTATATTTGACTCATCAATAAGTCCAAGTGTATTCCTACTATCTTTACTATGATTACGATTATCACCTAACACAAATAATTTATGCGTAGGAACTTTTATTTCTCTAAAATTTGAAAAACGATTGGATACTTGTGACATATCTAAATGTATATACGACTCATCACGCTTTTTACCGTTAATAAATACCTCATCCTCTTTTAGTTGTATGTTATCCCCCGATAATCCAATAATTCGTTTCACATAGTAAGTAGGCGCGTCTTCTTTTTTTATAATGACAACATCTCCATGATGAAAAGACGATAAACAGACGTTTACCTTATTAACAAGTATATAATCTTTTTCATTCAAAGTAGGTTGCATCGAAATTCCTTCTACCATACAAAATAAAAAGGACTTATTAATAAAAATAACCCCTATTATAATGAATATGTAGCCACATATGTTCCTCCAATATTTTAGAATAAACAGCTTCATATATACCTCATTTCTAATCTATTCCCAGATAAAAACGCCTCTAGTTTACAGGAATGCTAGAGACGTTTCGTACATTTTAATTCTCTTTAGAGGCATCTGTTTTTGGCGCTTCACCAGTTAATCTCTTATTTTTTAAATCAAAATAAGCATCTAAAACTTCTTTTCCAATATCGGAGTTAATGCCCGATTTATCATTTTCAACCCATGGTACTACAACAGAAAATGCTACTTCTGGATCATCATATGGCGCATATCCAGCCAATGTTAAGTTATAACATTCTCTACGATCACCTTTCGCATTTCGCCCAATTTCATTTTCTCCACCATATACAGTTTGTGCGGTCCCTGTTTTACCAGCTGGTTTATATGGTGCTTTTTGGAATGCTCTTACTCCCGTTCCATCTCCCTCTTGAAATACTTTTCTAAATCCTTCTTTTACTTGATTAATATATTCTTGTTTCATATCGATTCTATTTAAAACAACGGGTTCTATTGATTGTACTACTTTACCAACCTCATCTTTTTGAACGGTTTGTTCTCTAATCTCTTGAACAATTTGTGGTTTCATTCGATACCCTCCATTTGCGATAGTCGAAATATATTGTGCAAGCTGAAGTGGTGTATACGTATCATATTGTCCAATAGAATAATCTAATAAGAAACCAGGCTGATTATCTTTTCTTCCAATTTGTCCTGCGGTTTCATTTGGTAAATCAATACCAGTTTGTACGCCTAGTCCAAATTGCCTGAAATAATACCTCATTTTATCAAAATATTCTTGTTTAATATCTAGTGAACTATTTTTCACATAACCCACGCCAGCAATTTTTAATGCTATATTAAACATATAAACGTTTGAAGAAACTTGTAACGCTCTTAGATCGTCTATATCACCAAAATTTTTCCAAGACTTCTTTTCCTTAGTTCCTTTAAATTTCATAGGTGCATCATAAAAATGTGTTCCAGGAGTTATTGCATTTGTTTCAAACCCTGTTAATACTGTCGCACCTTTAACCGTTGATCCAAGCTCATAAGAACTAGTCAGCGTGCCTAAAGCGTAATCTTCTACTTCCATTTTCCCGTCTTTTTCTACAAGCTTTTTCCCAGCCATTGATAATACTTGACCATTTTTTGGATTCATCATCACTACGAAAGCACGGTCTAACATTGATTCTGATCCTTTATATTGTTTTAATATTTTTTCTATGCTCTCCTCTACTTTTTTTTGCAATTCCATATCTATTGTTAAAGTTAAATTTTTACCGCTTTTCCCTTCCGAAACCGTTTCCGTTCTAATAGTATTTCCTTGTTTATCAGCAATGCTTCTTACTTCTTTTTTTGTACCATGAAGTACATCTTCGTATTGCTGTTCGATATAACTTTTGCCGACCCTATCATTTCGGCTATAATCACGCACTAAATAATAATCTAATCGTTCACGTGGCAATCCTTCATCAGCATTTGAAACGTTACCAAGGACAGAACGGAATAATCCATCATTTACATAGATTCTCTCCCAATCAACTGATGCGTCTACTCCTGGAAGGTTCGCTAAATTTTCACTAATCACCGCATATTCCTGTTCACTAACGTCCTTTTTAATAATTTGAGGTGCCATTTGAAAACCTGAGGTCATTTTACTTTTAATAGCTAACACTTCTATATCTTTAGCCGTTAGTTCTTGAAGATTTTTATCTGTAACGCGTTTCCTTTTTAAATCTTCTATTTTTTTGTCTAGCTCTTTTCCGGTAATATCCTTATCTCGGAACTTATCTATTTCTGTTTTTGATACTAAGTCTTGAGCAAGTTCTGGATTTAATTGCATCCAAAAGTCTTTCTTATCAGTCTCAGTTAACTTATCTATATCTTCTTGTGGCATTTCAATAATATCTGCAAGTTGTCTTGCTGATTTTAATATTTCTTCTTGTTTTACACCTTTCACCTTTGTATATGTAATCGTACGTAAAGACTTATTATCAACTACTGGATTTCCTTCACGATCAAATATTTTCCCACGTGGTACAGAAAGGCCCACGGTTGCATTTTCTCTCTTTTCTACTTCATTTTTATATGTTTCTCCATCAAAAATTTGCACTTTCCCTAACTGAATAATAATGCCAGAAAATAATAAAAATACACAAAGGAATAAAATATTTAACCGGAGAGGTACTACTCTACCACTTTTCTTCTCTTGCTTTTTCACCTTGTCATAATCTCCTCCTTACAATATTTCAAATAATAATCACATTTCTATATTAAAAGTAATGTACAATTTCTATACATTGCTTTGTACAAATATTAATATAATGTTTAAAACTTAATAGAAATTAAAACAAAGGTAAAGAAAAGGTAAAGTTTACTAAATTAAATATAAAAAATACCCAATAACAAAAAGCTTAGTTTTCACTAATCGCTTTGTTATTGGGTATTAATTGATTTAAGAATTACTACTAGTGCGTATTGCTATACATTTGTCGTCACAATTAGAAAGAGATTGTTTACTTAGTACTTTCGGTAAGTAAATAGTTACCGTTGTCCCGACACCAACCTCGCTCATGATACTAATTGTCCCTTGATGACTTTCAATAATTTTATAACTTAACATTAATCCAATACCAGTCCCTTTTTCTTTCGTACTATAAAAAGGTTCACCTAATCTCTTAATTCTTTCTTCAGGTATTCCTATTCCTTCATCTATTACATGAATGATGACACCATTATCATTTATTTCTTTTATGTGAATTGAAATTTCCCCACCATTTGGCATAGCTTCGATTGAATTTTGCAAAATATTAATAAATACTTGTTTCAATTGATTTTCTGAGCATTCAATAATTATATCTTTGTCATCCGTAAATAGTTCAACTTGAATATTTTTCATAATTGCTTTTGTATTCATTAACGATACGACATTTTTAAAAATTCGATAAATATTTTTCTTTTCTGTATTTATCTCATCTGTTTTAGCGATTGATAGAAATTCTTGCAGGATTGCTTCTATCCTTTCAATTTCAGAAAGCATAAGATCAAAATATCTTTCTTGATCTTCTTTATTAATTTGAAATAACTGTATAAAACCTTTAATTACAGTTAAAGGATTTCTTACTTCATGAGCCACGCCAGCTGCTAATTGACCAATTGCTGCAAGCGTATCTGATTTATTTAGCAATTCTTCTGTCTTTTTTCGCTCTGTAATGTCGCGTACAATAATCATAATTTTATCATGTAATAATGGTAAGCACCTAGCCTCAAAGAAATCAATACTTCCATTAAGTGTGAGTGGATATTCTACAATTACATTCGTTCCTTTTTCCTTCACTTGATTAATGGCTTCCTGAAACTGCTGTGCTACTGACGTTGGTAATACTTCATAAAACTTTTTTCCCATAAAAGTTTCTGCGGGTACGTAAAACTTTGTAGGAGATCCTGCCTTGTAATCTATAATTGTGCCATCATCTTCTGTTAAGAAACATAAATCTGGTAAAGCTTTAAAAATTAATTCCAGTTCAGATGTTTGTTGTTTTAACTGCTCTTCTATCGCTTTTAAATGTGTAATATCTACACCAACAGCCCAATAACTATATCCTGTTACAGGAAACTGTTCTGATATATTCGACCACATTATTGTTTTGATTTCACCATTTTTACATGTTAAGTGCATTTCCCAATCTCTGAAATTTTTTCCACAAGTTAAAAATTTCTTTTGTATTTGATGGCGATAATTATGATCAGGATACAATAATTGCAGTGCATTGGGATTTCCAATTATTTCTTCAGCGGTATAACCTGTTACAATTTCGCATTCTCGATTCCACAAAACAAAATCTCCATTATAATCAAGCGCATCGACCATAACAGGCATGTTTTGTAAAATCGTATGTAGTTCCTCTTCTTTCCGAGAAAGCAACGTTGTATTTTTACTTTGAAATACTTTTATTGCACCATCTAAAATTAAACTTGAGAGCATTTCAAAGTATTTTTGACAACTGAAAATTTCACTTTTTTTGGACCATACAACAAAAGATCCTAAATGTTGATTGTATAAGAAAATGGGGATTTCAATCTTTGGAAGTTTACTCTTTTTTATCTCATTCATTCCGAATGAAAAAACACACTCTTTTTCAGCATCAAGAAGTTGATGTGATATGTTAGTTAATTTATAAAATTGTTCTGCCATGGTTTCTATTGTACTCACATCAATAAGTTCCATTAGCCGCGAATTCATTCCTTTTTCACCTCAATATGTAAAATTAATACAAATCTAAAATTCATACTTCTCCATTATACGAAGAAAGCTAGTGTAGGTATATAGCTGTAGAATAATTATTCGAACAAATTTTATTTTCAATTAAAACAAGAAAAGAATATATATACTGAATATACCTTTAATTAGTATATATTTCGTTGATTCCTCACTTATTATCTAGATAACTTGAATTCCTTCTTACATTCACTGAATTTTTACTCGAGAGTCATACACGTTACTAATAGCGATATAAACATGCAATAAGTATAAAGTTCATAAAATATTCACAATTTTTATGAAAAATATAAACATTTATTCCAATATATTCTATATAATAAAATGTAATAAGGCTTCTATGAATCTCATAGAATACCTTACCCTAATAAAAGAAAAAGAATCCAAATGGATTCTTTTTCTTTTATTTACATTACATATTTATATAAAGCATGTGCCACACCATGTTCTTCATTTGATAACGTTTCGTATTTACACATTGCTTTTATTTCTTCTACTGCATTCCCCATTGCAATTGATATGTTCGCTTTTTCCATCATAGAAACATCGTTTAGGCCATCACCTATCGCTACAGTATTTTCAACCGGAATATTAAGATGTTCTGCTAAAGTATATAATCCATTCCCTTTTTGAGCATCTCGATGATTAATCTCTAAATTGTGCCAATATGAAGATGTAATTGCTAAATCTGTATTATGAAGAAATGTTTCTTTTAGTTTTTTTAATTTCTCAATATCATAAGAAAATGGTAATAGTTTATGCACATGTATATCTGTTTCTACAATTGGTTTACAACTTTCCGCACTATGAAACGCTGTATGCTCAAGATATAATGCTGCGATTGTTTCTAACTCTTTCAAGTCGAAATTTTCTTTTGAATTCTTCACATACTCAATTTCATTACGTACACTCTCTACTCCATAATCCGGTACATACACACCTTTATCAGTATAAAGCTGATAATATAAACCATTCTCTTCAAGATATTCTACAATTTCAAGTGCCTGCATATTTTGAATTGGATATCTCTTCATCATTTTTTTATCTTTATATATAAGAGCCCCATTTTCCGCAATGATTGGACACTCTAAATTAACTTCTAACAATAATCGCTCAATGTCAACAATAGAACGTCCTGTACAAATTGCTACAACATGGCCAGCTTCTTGACATGTTCGAATTGCTTCTGCATTTTCTTTACTTATCATTTTATTCCCCGAAAGAAGAGTTCCATCTAAATCAATTGCGATTAATTTCATTATTTCTTCACCACTTTCTATAAATACACGAGTTCTAATTAATTATTAGGTATCGTTTTCATACAATCCTCGTGAGGTACTTCTTATTTATAATTTATGAAAAGCGTTTCAGGTCAAGAAATAATTAAAAATAAAATCCAAAGCTTTTCTTTTTAAAAAAGCTTTGGATTTTAAACTATGAATTATAACTAATGTATTTTGTCTCACACATGTACACATTTTTTTCTTCAGTTGGGATATATACTTTAAACTTTTCTAGCCGTTTTCCATAGACATGAATCGTAATAACGCTTTCATTTTTGCTAATTTCAAGAATATGACAATCCGCTGGTGGAATTACTTTATCTGTTTCTCCTTCTCCCAAATAAAGATTTCCTGTATGTGTTAAATAAACAAGTGAATTTCCAAGTTGTTTCGTTTGTATAAAGTTCTTCACCATAATCCTTCCTGAAAAAACGCCTTCTACTCCCCATGTGCCGTCATGGTCATGTAAAGGTGTAGATTGTCCATCTTTCCATACGAGAGCTAGTACTTCAAAACGTTTGAGCGGATCTTCATACAATAAATGTCGTGCATATTGAGTCAAATTGGCCTTCTGTTTATCTAACGGAAGCCATGTTTTCTTTTCTAAAAGTTCTTCTAGTAACTTTTCAATGCCACACACTATTTCTTCTTCAAATAAACCGTTTTCCATAAGATTTGTAACACCTTTAATAAACTTTTGAAATGATTTACTTCCATTACAAGTCAACATAAGAATCCTCCTCTACGTTTTATACAATTCCATATTAAGGTAATTATCGAAAACTCACAATTGAGAAACAAAAAAACAAGATGCAAATGTATGCACCTTGTTAAGATTTTTATTTGGCTTTCAATCGAATAGGTAAGTATTTTAATGTTTGTTCATTTTCCAATATACATTTTTCTAAACAGAAAGATGGAGATAGCTCTATTTTTTCAAAAGCATTTATAAAGGTAGTTAATGCAATCTCAGCTTCTAAACGTGCAAGTGGTGCTCCTAAGCAAAAGTGAGGACCTTTCCCAAAGGTTAAATGCTTTTCATTTCCTGTTCGATGTACATTAAATTGAGAGGCTTGTGAAAATTTTTTCTCATCTAAATTCGCTGCACTAACCCACGCAACAATCATCTGATTCTTTTTCATGAAAGGACCAAATATATTTGTATCCTCTTTGAGACTCCCACGACTAAAGTCGCAAGCCCTAATCCTTACGGATTGACGGGTGGGATTCTTGAATGACTAAACGTTCGCAGTCCATTTCTGTTTTGAACAGACTTCAAGATGAGGGCATCTCATTGCCCCCTCCTAAGACAGTGCGTATAGCATCTTAGGCTGATTGACTGTTACCATCAATCACAGTTGCGTAGCGAATATTCATCGCCCCAACAATATCACGATGTTTCTCAAATCCACATCGGCACTTGTATTTTCTGTCTGGTGCTTTGTTCTTTTCAGAACATTTCGGACATGTTTGACTTGTATAAGCAGGGTTCACATATTCTACCTTAATACCAACTAAATTCGCTTTGTATTCAATGAATTGTGCTAAACGATAGAATGACCAAGTGTGTAGATTTTTCTCGTTTTTACGGCTTGTTCTTGCCGTCTGTCTAATATTCGTTAGTTGTTCTAAACGAATAACAGAAATGTTATTATCAGTTGCAAAGTCAATGATTTCACGACTTACTTTGTGGTCTTGGTCTTGCATCCATCTTTGTTCTTTATCATCAAGTTGTCGAATGGCATTTAATTTCTTATTTTCACCTAACTTCTTACGAACACTACGAAACTTACGTTTCATATATTTGTTTTGTCTACCATTGCCGAAGAAACGAACTTTCTCATCGTCTGTGATGGCTACCGCAGGGACTTTAAGACCTAAATCTACCCCTAAAATCTTCGTTCCTGTTTTTTCATTTGTAGGAATTGTGACAGATATTTGAGCAATCCACTTATTAGATTTCTTCGTGATACGAAGTGTACCTAACTTGTGTGTTAACAAATTAAAATTGCGATTATATTTATCAGTTAATAAAGCACGAACCTTTAAGCGAGTTGATTTTCCATTTACCATGAGTGGAACTGAAATGTGCGTGAAGTCAAACGAATAGTTTTGATTGTTCCATACACAAACAGGTCTCTTTAGAATCGGAATAACTTTGTATTTACTTTTTTTCACCTTTGTAGAAAACACACTTTTAGCGTCTTTAATTGCTTGGTTCTTCACTGCGCTTGGAAGATTCGCTTCAACATCTTTTGTACTTTTCTTAGTGCTCTTCTTCGCTTCAGCCATTTCAGATACAAGTGTATTAATGACTTTGATATACTCATAGCTACTTTGTTCCAATAACTGAATTTGTTCTTTTGTTGGAAGCAATTTAACTTTGACTGTGATTGTTTGTGACACAATTTTCACCCCCTCGTCTTTTGATTTTCAACATACTGTTTAATTGTCTCAGTCGATACATTTCCAGCAGTAGAAACAAAATAGGAACGTGTCCATAGACTTGGCAAGTGTTGAAGATGAGGAAACTCTCCTCTCAAACGCTTCGATGTCACTCCTTTAATTTTCGCCATTGTGTCAGCAGGACTAAGTGTTGGTAGTGTATTTAAGAACAAGTGAACGTGGTCTTTGTCGCATTCCATTGCGACAATAGCAACATCCATTTCTCCGCATATTTCTTGAACCAACTCTTTGAAACGTTCTTCTACTTTTGTGTTAAGAAAAATCTTTCTTCTGTATCGCGGGCAAAACACAAAATGGTAGTTAATTAATGACACAGTTGTTTTGGTTCTTCTATAATCATTTATCATATTCACATTGTATCAGTTTTACTTTTAAACTACACCACAAAAGATACCAATATTTTGGATACTTAAAGTACCACAAACTTAGCGATTTTTAGTGGTACTCCGTATCCAACCTCACTTTCATCCCATGCCTAAAGGCGATGGGCTTTCCCGTTCGGAAAGGGCTGTAATCCTCCGGGTCAATGTAACAGGAAAGCGATAGCGTAATACTTCCTCAATCGCTTTTAAAATTAAGTTAGGTTCTTTTCTTAACTCTTCATAAATTCCAGGTGAATCTACTAAAAAGCAATAAAAGCTATTAATAATTAAATTTGTAGTGGTTTCATTCCCAGCCGCTAGTAAACCTAATGCAAAGGTTACAATTTCCCCATCGGTTATTACTGAAGTCATTGAATTTAGTAAATCACGAATTGAACATGAATTGAGTTGGATTACATCACTTATGAAAAAAATATGAAAAAATAACAAGAAAAGTTAAAAACAATGAATGAAAATGATATTTATTATCAATACTATAATTAATAAAAGGGCAACCACGATTTGGCTACCCTTCAAACATTTACACTTCTGGATCGAAAGTTTTGCAATCTGTTTCTTCCGTTGTAGATGCATGTTTACCTTTATGACTTACTACGTAAATTGCCTCTGCACTACATTTATTACCGTTCGCCCAAAATTTACAGTTATTTACTTCACATAAAACGTCTTGTGCCATAGTATCACACCTCCTTGTTCTATTATCATTAACAAAATTCGGAGGTATGATACTCTTTGTCATGCATTTTTTATTCCCTTTTTAGCTTTCTTAATGGTTCAATATCTCCTCGTACAATCACATCTATATTTTCAGTTATTTTTTCAATGTCAAAATGCCACCATTGAATTTGTAATAATTCTTCTATTATTTCATTTGAAAATCTCTCTTTTATTTTATTTGCTGGATTTCCACCAACAATTGTATATGGTGCGACGTCTCTAGTCACAACAGATTTAGCTGCAATGATTGCACCATCTCCTATTTTTATTCCGGGCATAATAGTTGTGTCCATACCAATCCAAACGTCATTTCCTATAACTGTATCGCCTTTGTAAGGTAAATCAGACAAACTAGGTGTATACTTCTCCCACCCATTTCCAAAGATATTAAATGGATATGCCGAAAATCCATCCATCCGATGATTCGCTCCGTTCATAATAAAGTTAACTCCAGATGCAATACAACAAAACTTTCCAATAGTAAGGCGATCCCCAAGAAATTCATAATGATGTAATACTCGATTTTCAAATGTTTCTCCATCTTTCGCATCATAATAAGAATAGTCACCAACAAGTATATTAGGTTTTGTTATTGTATTTTTTATAAATTGAACGTGTTGATTTCCTTCAATAGGGTATTTAATATTTGGATTAGGATTCATTTTGTACAGCACTTCCTTTACCACTTATTTCACTTTCTACCGCTATTACTGGCTTTAAATTGTATATAGGTAAAATAAACAATAATCCAATTATAAAAAGTAAAGCCGTCCCTTCATACATCATACTTAATGAAAACATCTCTTTTAATGAGCCAGCTATACTCATCGTTACTACCATTGAACCGGTAAATAGCGGACTTAAAATACCATTTACACGACCTATAAAATCGGTATCGCTATTTTGAATAATAAGCGTATTAATACCAATTTGGATACAAGGAAGAGCTAAGCCACTAAAAAGCTGAGCTGTAAGTGTCACCCATAAATTTGTAGAATATCCTATAATGCCAATACCAATTGCTTGACCAAGCATACCGATAATTAACATCTTTTGCGGAGCAACGTTTTTCGCAAATACCATTGCTAATGCTCCGCCAACAATCATTCCCGCACCATTTACTGTTAGTAGCCACTGTAAACTCTCTTTTGATAATCCTAGCTGCTCAGTCACAATAAATATACCTAATGGTTGAATTAATCCTATACCTAGTCCTGCAGCCATAAAGCAAAGCCCTAGCAAAGTTAATGCTTTTTTCTTTTTGACATACTTAATACCATCCTTCATCTCCTGCAGCAGAGTGATATCTTTCTTTTCTACGTCGTTTTCAAGATCTTTCGGAAGAAATAACAATACAACTGCCGCAAGTAAAAACGAGATTCCTGTTATGATGATTGAAATATAAATTCCAAAACTATGAAAGATAAATGTCCCTAGAATTGGTCCTAATACCATAAATATTGCAAATATCGTTTGATATATAGACATCGCTAATTGAATTTGTTCCGTTGATAAATGTTGTTTAAACAACTTCATTCCAGATGGTTGTGAAAACTGTGAAAGGATTACAGAGATGAGTGTCACAAAAAACACAATTTTCCACGTTCCAAACATAAGCGTAATTAATACAGCGAATACTGAAATGGAACTTAACGTTTCACACCATATCATTGTCTTCTTTGGCTTCCACCTATCAGCAAAGGTACCGCCAATAAATGAAAAAATAAAAATTGGAGCGAATTCAGCAACTGAAATCATAGAAATAGCAAAAGCATCACCTTTTGTCATTTCCATTACATATAGTAATACCGCAAAGTTTCGAACCCATATTCCTATTTGTAAAAATAATGCTGATGCTAAAATCCCTTGTACAAACCGATTTTTTAATACTTGTGATACCCCATTGTTTTGTTTCGTTACTACATTTGTCGACATAAAAAAGCCTCCTATTTCATGTTCTGAACAGGAGGCAGCACAAATCATATAAAAAGACTATATATTCGCAGAGCGAAATACATCCCTTTTCTATAAATGTACAGACTAACCCTATTCAGAAGAATATTTCGTTTTTTAACGAAGATCTCTTACAAATAGAATTAGTTGATCATTGGGATGTCTTCACCCTTCCGTTTCGAATTTAAATAACACATACATACTCTATGTAAATCATTTTCGATGTATGCATGTCTCCTTTTAACTATTCTAGAAAGTTAAAGGTAATTCCTCTAAAGAACGCATTAAATAGTTACCTTGCCATTTAATTTCTTCACGATTCCCTTTTATTTGTAGTTCAGGCATTCGATTAAACAAAGTAGTAATAGCAATCTTTGCTTCTAACCTCGCAAGTGGAGCTCCTAAGCAGAAATGACTACCATGACCAAAGGCAATGTGACGGTTGTTCTCCCGTGTAATATCAAATATTTCTGGATTTTCAAATACTGTTTCATCACGGTTCGCTGAAGCCAATGCAATAATAACCATATCTCCTTTCTGTATTGTTTGATGGTGAATTTGAAAAGGTTCCGCTGCCCATCTTGCAGTTGTAACCTCAACTGGAGAATAATAACGCAATCCTTCCTCAATAGCCGAATCAATTAGTTTGGGATTATCTTTTAATAACTGTAATTGATTTGGATTTTCAAGAAGTGCTAATACCGTATTTGTAATTAAATTCACTGTCGTCTCATGTCCTGCGACAATTAATAGCATTATCATTGAATATAGTTCCCGAGCGCTAAGTTTATGCCCTTCACTCTCTGCAAGTATTAAAGCACTCACCAAGTCTTCTTTTGGCTCTTTTCTTTTAATATCAACTAAATATTGAAGATATGTAATAAACTCAGATAGTTGTTTTTCGGTCTCTTTTATTTCTTCAGGTGTTTCTGGTGATGCAATAACAGCATGAGACCAAATTCTAAATTTCGCTTGATCTTCTTTTGGAATACCGAGCATTTCACTTATTACAATGATCGGTAAAGGGAATGAATAATCATCCACAAGATTTAATGTACCTTTTCGCTCTATATTACTTATCAAATCATCTGCTATTCTCTGAATTCTTCCGTCTAATTGTGCAATCATCTTCGGTGTAAAAGCTTTTTGAACTAAAGATCGTAAACGACTGTGGTTAGGTGGATCTGAATTTAGCATATGTGTTGTTAAGTGGTCACTATTATCAACGGAAAGATACATGTTCTTTGTATCTTGAGAAAATACATTTGTCCAATCTTTTTTTAAACGATTATCTTTTAAAAGTGGCAGAGCATCTTCATATCTAGTAATGAGCCATTCTTTACCAATTTCAACTTGGTTTACAAATAATATAGGTTGTTTTTTTCGCGATTCTTTATAAATTTCATACGCATCTTCTTTAAATTGAGCTGAAGCTAAATTAATGCCATCCTCTATGCTTAACACAACTTTGTTTTTCATTGACATTGTATTCCCTCACTCTCATTTGTTTTTGAAAACCAACCAACATATGCATTATACTCTAATAAAAACGTGAAAATTGTAAATTTTTAATCAAAATCTTACTTCGTATATTGAAAAATAAAAAAGTGAGAAAGTAAAATCGTTTCACTCTCCCACTTCTCTTTATGCGAAGCACATAAAATTACTAATTTGTTGATAGCGATAACTTACTTTACGACGACGACCACCCTGCCAAGTGTAACCTGATACTCCGTTTCTTCTCACTTCAGTCGGAAAGAACCATAAATCTCTTCCAAAAGGCCCAGGACGATGTAAACGTAAATAGCCCCATCTTCCTAAACAGTTACACATCCATGATTTCATATTGCCTGGTTGTGCCGGAGAAGCAAATGTAGACGGTAACGATGGCGCTTGTGACGGTGGTGGTGACGTTGGAGCATCCTCCGCATCATCTGGTCTGTAATCTTCTTGTTCAATATCTCTCACTTCATTTGTAGGTTCATACCCGTAGTTTTGTGGATTATAATACATCGCTTGATCATATGGATAATTTTGTTGGTTATACATATTAACAAATCACCTTCTTTTCATTCATTACCTTTACCATTCATATGTGATATGCCCTCTCTAGGAAGCTTATGTATAGCCCAAATTCAACTTAAAAAGCTCGTATTATTAAAAATACGAGCCTTTCAAAAATAGAATGTGTTTATTATTTCCTTAACTTCACACTATAAAAACGCATTTCATCTAACGAACCTTCAAATTCAAATACTTCTTGTTTAATTAATTGTTTCAAGCGATATTCTAAGAATGTATCTCCAACCAATTGTTCAACAAGACCAAGTGCTTCACCAATTACTCTAGGAGCTTTGAGGAACTCTCGATCAGCACCCACACTTTTCGCGCATTCAATTATAAATTGATCAAAATAATCTTCTTGTACAAAATGCACTTCATTTTCTTTCCACACTCTTAAACATTCTATGCTTTCCGAGAATCTATCCCACTCATGTTCAAACTTCATTCGCTTCTCTTCAGTTAAATAAGGTAACTTTATAAAACTTTTTTGGAATAGAGCTAAACTTTCAGGTGGTAATTCTCCCGTTCCACGAATATCATACTCTTGTTTTAATATTTCTCTACTTGCTTCAGACGTATTAATAACTCGAATGTTTTTCTTATCCTTTAATTGTGCTATTACAAAACTTAGGCCTACATGTTCATGTGCATTATCAGCCTTCCAAATTGTAATAGGTGTTTCAACAGGAATAGTATGTAGTTCTTCTATAGTTGCTATAAATCTTGATAAATATTCTTCTTCAAAATAACTATCATAAGCAGTTAAGTTATTTATTAACCACTCCTGTCTTGCTAGTTGCCCCTCATTCGTATGCAACCTATATATCGGTCCAATTGAAAAAAATTCCGAAAAAGCAACAACACTCTCTTCAAATAATTCTTCTTGACTTAACATATATTTTAAGCAACCAGCCGTTGAATCATCAAAAGCAATATGTACGTGCGTACTTTCTTTTACATTCCTTTTATAAGTAGGATTACTTGTTAATTGTTTCGGAATATCCATCAAATTTTTAATTGTATCTTCACTATAGTTTTCTTCTAATAAGTTTAACTGTATGAGAATACTTTGAAGTAAATCTTTAGCCTCATCTTCGTACATATCCTCTACAGCATTTTTAATTTTATCTATCACACAAATCCCTCTATTCATTTCAAAAATAACGTAGATTATAGTGTATCATTTTAGTATAGTTCTTTAAAGTCAAATCCAGATTACTACAGCAATCTGAATTTTCAACAAAAGCTCTCCTTATATTTTTGAATTGCTAAATATTTTTACTTTGAAAATCTTTGTATCTAAATGTATAATTATATAAAAACAAAAATATAGGAGCTATATTTATGGATAAAGTACTTACAAATTATAAACATTACTTAAAAAATTGGAGATTTATATTTATTTGCATACTACCTGCTATTGCCTTATTCGTTACTTTCGATGTCATCTTTGAACTACTGTTTCATCAAAATTTCTACTTATCTAACTTAATTTCTGCTATCATATTATTTTTAATATTTATTAACGTTAAAGATAAATTTAAAATTAAAGGCTAAAAACACTATTTCAAAATAGCCCTTTATTATTGCATCCTACTATAAAATAAGGCTCATAGTAGATTTTCATAAAAAATAAGAGCACCCTGCAATTAGCTGCTCTTATGTGATTAGAGGTTTTTTCTGAGTATTAAGTAGGACACGAAGATCTTGTCCTACTACATAATATATGCTTGTACTTATTATTTCGTGCATGTATTAAGCACCATGTTCAGGTACTTAATATATGCACAGTCATTGCTAAAAAATCTACTCAAAATTTCACTGCACAATTTCATATTTATAAATTAAAAAACATCCTCAATGGATGTTTTTATCTAAAGATTTTAAGCTTCCATAAACTTAGCCGGTACACCAATTTTTTCAACTACAGAAGATATATTAGTAGGATTAATCATTACATTTTCAATACATACTAATTTATTTTCTAATATCCCATTCTCTGTAGTAATAAGTTCTTCAAACCGATCTAAAGTCATTGAGAATTTATGTTCACTTCCACCATTCATACTAACTTTTACATACTTCATAGTGTCACCGCCTTTCATAATAATTTACATTTCGACAAGAAGGCGCTTACATCCTTTTTATTTACTCTTAGATTTCTCACGTTTATATATTTTTTGAGAAAAGAAACTACTATTATTCACTCACAAAATTATTGCTAATAAGAAAGATAAAGATAAAAATGCACAAAGTGGAATATATAAACCGGTATCCATTCTTGCAAAGTGCGTATCTTTTTGTCGTTTAAAGATACCAAAATAGTTAAATTCACCAATTACTCTAATAGAAAAGACGATCATACAAATCCAGGAACCGACTTGAATAATAACATTAGGAACTGCAAAATGAACAATATTTGCTTGTTGCAACAAAATTATTGCTGCCATACTTAATAATAATGCAATGACCAATGTCATTCCGGCACGAGGTGTAAACGCCTTTTCCCCTGCTTTAGTTGGAATAACACTATTTGTCCCCCAATTACCTCCGAAAGCCCAATATACATGTAAAAAACTAACTAAGAATAATATACAAGCAGATATATATGTAATGATAAGCATTTTATCCTCCCCTTATTTCATTTTGGTTCCCACCTATAAAATATGCTGTTCCCCCCCACATTAGCAACCTTCATTTAATTACATAAAAAAACCGTAATGATTTATCAATATTAAGATAAGTCATTACGGGGTTATTAAACCTCATTATGCATTATACCTATTTCTTCGGCGTTCCATCCTTGTTTGACCTTGAACTGCATTTTCTTTGTATGGATCTATTTGCTCTGTCATTTCATATGTTGCAACTGGTTCTTCGTATTTATACTCATGGATCTTTTCTGGCATTTTACTTTTAGATTCTTTCCCACCAAACTTAAATAGTTTCATCTTTAATTTCGGCAATCTTGGAAGTCGAATCTTAATTGATAATCTTTTGCGTTTCTTTTTTGGTCCAAGTAGATTTATATTTTCTTGATTATCTTTCTCTTTGCGGTGAATGAACATCGCAAGTAATCCTCCTAATACAAGTCCTCCAATTAATAGTAATATATATACATAATGGCTTGTCATTAAACTCGTTATGCGTTCAAGTATGACTAACGACTGTACTTCTTTTATATCCCATAGTAAAGCGGCCCATAATGAGAATAAGCCCAAAGTAAGTCCATATGTACGAAAACGGAATAAACATGGAATTAACGCGACACATGCAGCAATTTTCGCATTTGCTATGATTGAACTTGTTGAAATATCCTGATGCCAAATAACTAACAGTAATGTTATAAATGGCGCATACGCTATCCAGCTGCATATACGTGAATACATCTTTTTAGCAAAATAACTACCGAAACTAGTAAAAAATAAAAGCCCTCCAATATATATAGATTGTTCTAGAGGGATTTGCTTTGTAAGTCCTGCAATTGGAAAGAGGCCGCTCAATAGCATTAAGAGCACATCTAATTTCTTCACAATTCCCCATTCCTTTCAATTTTTTTCAATTAATAAAAATCTTTTTCCATATGATATAGTTTTTGTATTTCTAAAAAACATATTAATCCTGTCTGCACATAAAGTAAATATGTAAACGAAAAGATACTTGACAAAGGATATCCTTATTTACATAAAAAAATGACAAATCCTAATCGATATAACGAGCAGGATTTGTTTACTAGTATTTAAAGTAGAGTAATTGAATCTTTCTTTTCTACCTTTACTACATCTACATCCAATTCATCATCAAATTCTTTAAACTCTCTTGCATCTATGTCAGTAATATAAGTCTTCATTACCTTTTCCATATGTGCGGAATATGTCATGTGTACATTCTTTTTCGAAAGCATACTAGAATTACAGCACATGTAATGTATCATTTTAGCGATATAATCCCTTTCTACAGGTTTTACACCCAATGGTAAAATTTCAAGTATATATCGTTGAAAAATCCCACTACAATTAAGTGAATATTCACCAGTGCTATAATACATCCCTTTTTGATCTGCATATAAGCCAATGCTATCTAGAGCATCATCAGATTCTATTACACCGTAACTTGGTACATCAAAACCTGTATTTATTCTAATAATATTTAAATTTGGAACCTTTAACACCTCTGGAACAATATCAGGTAAAATATCTATATTAATTTCTTTATTTTGTAACTCTTTTATCCAATATTTTCTCAAATTTGCATCTACAATGAAGTAAACTTGTTCATTTTGGTCTTTTGCATATTGTACAATTTCCATTAATGTTTCGAAAACATATTGTTTAAAAAGAGCCCCATATCATTTCTCTTTGATGGTTGTGGTAAAATGCATTATGTTTATTTATATTTAATAATACGTAATCAATCGTTTGCCACTCTGTACTCCCATATAATTTATATAAAATTTCTTTTCCTTTTATTTTTGAAAAAATAGGTAAGAAATCGAATTTCGATATTCGTTCAATTGATAAACTAACATATGTACAAGGTAAATTTATCTTATTCCAACTACGCCTCAAAAATCCTTTTTGTTCTAATAGACTAAAAATACTATTTACAATTGTTTTACGAGATACATTTTGTCCTATAAATAAATTAATAAATGTTGAAATACGGTTTGTTCGTGCAAATCCCTCTCTAATGATTTGTTTTGGATCAATTTTTTCGCGTCCATCACAATTCTTCATCGCGATTAATGCTAATGTCGCATCACTGCGCTTACCCGCGGTAGTATAGACAGCTTTCTTAACATCATCTACAAGATTTGTTTTATATTTTTGGCAATATTGCATTTTATATGGATTTTGTAACACCTTTTCAATATTGTATCTCACAATCTTTAATAACACTGGAAAATCTGTATTCAATACATACGAATTTTCACCAACTTTAGTCAAAACAATTTCGCTATCAAGTAATGCTTGTTCTATTTCCAGCGCTATATTTTCAGACCAAACTTCTAATGTTAATGTCTCTAATCCTTTTGGTGCAAATAAAGGAAATAATTCATTTTTGTTATTTGTTGCTACCTTTTTACATTCTGGAAGTATTGTGAAATAAGAGAATTTACGCTGAAATTCTTTAAATAAATACTCTCTTTCCTTTACTGTTATACCCGGTTCTATTTTAGTACCTTGAACTTTATAAATTCTCTCATTGTATGGAAATAACACCCTTTTATTTTCTCCTACAATATAATCTTTCGGATATTGGAGAATATGGTCTAAATCCACCTCTCCCCCTATTTGAAAATCATCTTTTAAATTTCTAAATATCTTAATCCATTTCATGCCGGTTGTAGCTTGTTGTATTTTTAGTTTTACAAACCGTATTTTTTTATTATTTGACGCAAACTCTGAGGTAGAAATCAATATCATGCCTCGTTTTCGTCTTAAAAGTAAAGGAATATCTGGATGATTATATTCTTGATAAAATCTCCGAATCCCTATTGAAATATTTAATAATGGAGCGTTCTCACCACCGCGGGTTATGCATTCGAATCGATATACATAGGAGAAAAAATCTTGTGTTTTTTCATCTTTTATCGGCCCTGACATCGCCTCACAAATATTTTGTAATCTAAGAGGGGAAAAATAGATTTCTTCTGCATTTGTATTTTCTAAATATATAGGACGCTCACAAAAAATATGTGAGATTAAAGCGGGCACCCACTTAGAATACGTTTCATTATCATGTAGTACTGGCAAATGAGAAATCAAATCGGATTGCCATTCATATTTTGGTGGTTCTACTAATCTATTTGGTTTCCAATCATGAATAATCTCATACCAACTTTGAAAAATATAATCGAGCTGCTCTGGTCTAATAGGTTCTTTCGATACAATCCATGGTGTATTTTCATTTAATACGTACGGGTTATGCTGAATAAACAATATATCCGAAAACATATCATACAATCTTTCATTCAAACGTTTCAACTTACTCGTTAATAAAAATGTCTTATAATGTATCTCTACGATGTCCAGCCATTCAATAGGAAAGTATATAAATGATACCTTTTCATTTAAAAGGGGTTCTACTATATTTTCAAATGTTAGCAGCCTTAATTTTTCATAAAATGATTGCTTCCTTTCTTCAGTTGTCTTGATTATCAAAAAGCTAGAACAATAGTTACTTAATCTAATCCATTTAAACCAAGTATTTAAAAAAACGTAAAAACTGTTTATCTACATAAATTATTATCAAACCGACTCTTTTAAAAATTCAAAGTAATTATCATGTATAACACCTCTATTATATTTGAATTTCAATACATTCGAATTATACATTATACTTAATGCATTGTACTTATCATTTACAATATCTTTACAAAAAACCAAAAAGAACACCTTAATTCGGTGCCCTTTTTACAAATATCAACCTTTATGTAATTGAACATATAGATAACAGTAATCCCCCAAATGAAATTGCTCCTAGTAAACCTACTACAACTCCTGTTAAACAAATACAATCAGCAAGACAAATAGAAGACTGCGATAATGGAACAAATGACCTACTTGTACTCGAACCATATTGTTTTATTTTCTCATAATTCACATCTAACATTAGATGTAAACATGTTACACCATCCTCAATAGTATGTAGAGGTTCTTTTTCTAATCGCTCCAATAATTTACTATCAAAAGCAACTGATAGAGGATACTGCTTATCTAATTTCATATTTTGATAAATTAGTTGCAAACGAGATAATATATTGTTTTTCTTCTTTTCAGATGTTACTGTACATTTCATTTTATTAAATTCATTTAATAACAGTGTCAATTCATCTCTTTTTCCGTATAAATCTTTAGCTATTTTTCTCTTTAGTTTATACGAATGGATAATAGATTTTAGTTCAATCATATTCATACACTTCCTAATTACATATTATTTACCCGATTATTGTATAGATAAACAGTACTTTTTAATCTTATTTAAATTACACTCAAGCATCTTCATTTACTATCGATTAACATTACATTAACCTTACAAAGTTGTAATAAATTCATTAGCTAGAAGAAATCAATCCTAAACCAGACAGATATTTGATGATAAAACCATAAGAAAAAAGCAATGATTAGATTTTAAATCTAGTCATTGCTTTATCCATCACCTGTTAATTACATCTATATATCTTATTGTTACTCTTTCACTTGAATGACTGAATATATCCATTAATAATGGCTATATTCTTTGTCGGCAAGTACATATATAAAACTAATGTTTTTTAATTGATAAAGTGAAGCTTTAATCAGCTCTCACCAATCGGGCTTTTATGGACAGTCCGCCACCTAACTTCTCTTTGCTCTCTCTGAATTTTAAGGAAGATTTTATTGCCCGCAAATAATGGGATAAATGTAATTAATATTCATACGTTACAATAGTACCGGTAGTATCAGTAAAACCATCAAAACAGTTAGAGCAACCACCACAGCCGCCACAACCTCCGCAACTTCCGCAACCAAAACAACCGAAGCAACCAATACAACGGAATCCACCACAACGAAATCCGCCACAACGACCTCCACCACAACCTCCACAACGACCACAACCGCCACAGCGACGAGCAGCATCTTCAATATAGTAATATGGATATTGGTTTTGCTGGTCCCAATAGACAATATTTCCAGATCGGTAATCATTAAGACTTAGCGCTTGTAGTTCTTGTTGAAACTGATTCATTTTCATAACCTCCGTTTATAAAATACAACCTCATCGATGCTTCCCTATGTTTCTGTTCGTTACATCTAAGTAGAAATAGCGCTATAAACTAAGTTCAATACGTACACCAACAAAGTATGACTTATCACTAGATGATGCACCTTGTTCATATACCTATTTTTACTATGGGCTCATTTTTATAAAGTGAAACTTTAATCAGTGGGGTTTTGTTCATCCCCTACCTAACTTCTTTGCTTCCGCTGAATTTTGAGGTGGGGGGCTTACTGCCCGGCAAATAGCGGGATAAATAAAAATTAAAAAATATGAATTCTAGCGTCATATCTTCATACTTACTAAGTTCAATTAATTTCTCAATAATTATGATGCCATGTCCTATATATTTCCGTCTGCTGCTTAGATTTTTCTGTACTGTAAATGGCTTTCGCTATAACACCTCCAAGTGACCGGTTTCTATGACGGATATGAAATTCCAACAAAAAAAGCCCTAATTAGGGCTTTTCATTCTATTTCTCCAGCAAAACTCTCTATGAAATTGCTAATTGAAAAAAGACACACTTAGATTGATGCGTCTTTTTGTGATGCCTCTTTTGTGAAATCATATAAAGCAATTGCGCCTAAAAGAACAAGTATACCTTGAGGAACATCTAGCAAAATAGTTTTCCAAATTTCTGGAATTACCCATTTGATATCTGCTGCTGTTTCAAGATATGTTTGGAAATAGCTGATTGTAAAATTAATGATTCCTAAAAATACAAACAACGATAAACCAAATCGAATTAATTTCTTATTTGTAAACATATAACACCTCTCAAAATTCATTGGATATTCCTGCTTTTGCTTCTTTATATTTTCATATCTTTATATCTAATTTTAACACATAAAGAACTCAAAAAATACGATATGCATATTTGCATATCGTATTAACAACACTCCATGATAATATAGAAATTCCTGCAAAGAAAAAACAACTCCGTTACAGCTAACAGCTCGGGTTTCTTTTCTTATTTAACTTCATACCACCAACATTTACGTTCTTTGATTGTAAAATAAATGTGACAGAAGTTTATCCAGTTAATGCGTAGACAAGTAAATGAGCTAAATTATCGATATTCTATTTCGCCATTTCCGTAGCACTAATGACTTTACGCAAATTTGACAAGAAAAAATATATAGATAGGTATGATCCATACCTATCTATAACATTACTTCTATTCTTTATCCAATTACGTCTTTTACGTCTGTATCCACTGGCCACTTTTCTAATGTATAAGCCATTTCCCAAAATGAATATTCATATTGACTGCTAATAATAAAATGCTGTTTCATACGTTTGCGATCTGCCTCTGTTACTTTTTCAGCGATAGTATCTAAACGTGTAATTTGTTCTTCAACTAGCGTACGGAACCAATCAGATCCATAAGCAGAAATCCATTCGTTATAAATTGGCTCTTCCGGCTGGCACTCTTTTAAGCGTTCGCCAATTTCATAATACAACCAATAGCAAGGTAAAATTGCTGCAATGGTATCTCCTAAATGCCCTTCATACGCAGCACGATACATATGTGAAGTATACGCATATGCAGTTGGCGCAGGAATAAAATTATCTTTTTCTTCTTTCGTTATCCCTAGTTTTTTAGCAAAATTCTCATGTAAAGATAACTCGGCCTCATATGTATTTTGAGCATGATGTGCCATACGAGCTGTCGTCTCTAATTCAAGAGCTTTTGCAGCTCCTAAAGTTTGTACTCTAGCAAAATGACTCAAATAATATGAATCTTGAAGCACATAATAGCGAAAACTAGCTAAATCTAATGTTCCTTCACCAAGTTTTTTTACAAAAGGATGGTTAAAACTCGCTTCCCAAATTGAATCTACTTCTTTACGTAATGATTGTGAAAAAGTCATTTAAATCCCTCCAATAATGTATAAAATATAAGTATTTATCCACAATTATTAAAGCTGTAAAATAAAAAACTTTCTTTACAGGCGTAAAGAAAGTGAAATTGACAGTATTTATTTACTCATTAAATAGCAACGTCTTTCCCACTTCCCTACGCTGGCATTAACCAGATCAGGTACTAAGAGTCTCAAAATCACATTTGATCTCAGCCTATAAAAGGCCCCCCTAGTGGATAAATATTTTGTTTTTAATAATGTATTCATCATAGCATACTTCGTGAAACTGTCAAAAGAATTCGTTATATAATTCTCTTAAAACCCTTCTTCTTTTCTAACTTTTAATGATGTTTCAATAATCATATCTAATAGTTTGCTATAACTAATCCCCGCTGCTTCTGCACTTTTTGGCAATAAACTTGATTGTGTCATCCCTGGTAATGTATTAATTTCCATTACATATGGAATTCCGTCCTTCACCATCATATCAACTCTTGCATAAACACTACATTTTAATGCTTTATAACAAGCAAGTGACGCTTTATTTACACGTTCCTTAATTTCTGCTGGAAGTTCGATAACTTCCTCAACTGTACTAGTATCATCATATTTTGCATTGTAGTCAAAGAACTCGGCTGCATGTCGAATTGAAACTATAGGTAACTGTTTTCCATCCAGAATTGAACATGTAATTTCATCACCTTTTATATACTTTTCAATTACTACTTCAGAATCCCATTCGAATACAGTTTCTAGCATTGAGATCAATTCATTTTTATTATAAACGATTTTCACTCCGACACTCGATCCGCCAGAGTTTGGTTTTACTACTAATGGAAATCCTAACTTATCTAACTCATCAAGATTTAGATCCTCCATTTTTGTAAGTTCAATCCAATCTGGTGTTTCTACACCTTCATAACGTAAAATCTTTTTCGAAATATTTTTATCCATACATATACTGCTAGATAACATATTACTTCCGCTATAAGGAATCCCTAAACTCTCCAGTGTTCCTTGAACTGTCCCATCTTCTCCGTATTTTCCGTGTAATGCGAGCAACGCAAAGTCAATGTCTTTCGCTTTTTCAACTAAATCTATTTTTTCATTTAATGTAATTGGAACTATTTCATACTTATTTTTATCTAAATGAGCAATCATTTCATTCCCCGTCATAATTGAAACTTGTTTTTCAGACGATACCCCGCCCATAATAACACCGATTTTCATTTTCTCAACTCCAAATTTCATTTTTTAATGTATCACCAATTATTTTAATTCCCCGAACTATTTCTTCTTCTTTCAAGCGCGAAAAACCTAATCGGAAAGTGTTCGCTCCTTCTCCATCAGAGTAAAAAACATCTCCAGGTGAAAACGTAACGCCTTTCTCATAACACTTTTGTAAAAGTGTGCGGGCATTCATATGCTCTTCTAGCTCTATAAATAAATGCAGCCCACCATCTCCAGTCATTCTTTTAAAAGGAATGTACTGGTTACATGCCCCGACAGCTAACTCATATTTTTTCTTATAAACAGATCTTGCCTTTTTTAAATATTTTTCAAAATATCCCTCATGTAAATATTGAAACAGAACAGCTTGATCTAGCGTAGATGTGTGAATCGTTCTTGCTCTTTTTACGCTTTCTAAATAATGAATCAGCTCTTTATCTGCAATAATCCAGCCTACACGTAAACCAGGGAAAAGTACCTTTGAAAAGCTACTAATATAAATCACATTATTGCCAGCTCCCGCAAAAGTTAATAATGGAGCTAAATGTGAACCTGAATAACGTAATTCTTCATTAAATCCGTCCTCTATAATAGGAACGTTGTATTTTGAAAATAACCTCATCAATTCCGTTCTTTTCTCTGAACTCGTAACAATACCGGTTGGATTATGATAAGAAGGAATTAAATAAGCAAAATCAAAATCTTTTTCACGCAAACTTTTTTCAACTTCATTCGTATCAATACCATCCTCATGCATATCAATCCCATGAACTTCAAGTCCATGTAAACGGAAAAGCTTAAGTGCAGCATGGTGAGTTGGATTCTCACAAATGACACGACCGGATTTTTTTGATAAAGAAGAGAGTACAATATCCAATCCTTCTGTAAATCCATTTGTAATTAGAATATCTTTATTCGAAATGTCTACACCTTTCATTTCCATGTAATGAAGTAAATAATTCATTAACGGTCTATATCCCTTTGCATATCCGTAGTTCAATACGATGTCCCCTTCAATGGACATACGAGTAAGAAAAGCTCTTTTGAAATTTTCAACATCAAATAGCTTCTCATCCGGGGCTATACTATTAAAAACAATCATTCCCTTTTCCCAACGAACACCATGTTTCATTAAATCTAATTCGTCCGCTAATGCGGTCACTGTATTAAGTTTATTTTTCCAATCTATTTCAACAGACGAAGTGTTAGATATATCCACCTTCGCAACAAAGTTCCCTTTTCCTTTAACTGCATAAATGAGTCCTTCTTGCTCTAAATCTGCATAAGCAGCGAGTACAGTGTTTCTACTCACACTTAGTAATTCACTTAGTTCCCTTGTTGATGGGATTTTTTGATCCCCGAGCAAATGCCCTTTCATAATCATTTTCTTCAAATAATCTTTCAATTGAATATAAACGGGACGTTCTTTAACAACTTTAAAATCCTTAAACAATTTCTTACCCCCTGCAATCATTTTTGCATATTTATTTCATTCTCAAAAGGTCCACGGCATATGTATTTTTTATAAAGGGCGGTACGGTCTTACAAATCTTTTCGATATAAGTTTATTACATCTTTTAAAGCTGCAGCTGCAGCGCCTCTTGGATTAGAAGCCCCACCAATTGTAGTAACTTGTCCCATCGTATCTGTAAAGAACGTAATTCCTTTTTCGGTTCCATTTACTTTTGCTAATGGATGATCTTTTTCTATTTGGCACGGTTCAACATTTAAATTCACATTGCCTCCCTCATCCTTATATATTGATGCTATTAATTTAATAATTTTATGTTGTTCCTTAGCATTTCGAATTTGCTGTTTTGTAACGTGCTCGATTCCTTTTATATGTATATCAGTAAGTGTTTTCTCTGTTTCCATTAAGCTGTTTGTCAAAAGTAACAATTTACACGCACTATCTGAACCACTTATATCTAATATAGGGTTTGTCTCAGCAATTCCTTTATTTTGTGCTTCTTTCAATGCTTCTTCAAACGTCATATCTTCCTCATACATTTTCGTAAGAATATAATTAGTTGTTCCATTTAATATTCCTTCTATTTTTTCAATACTGCAACCGGCTAAACTAAATTGTCCGATATCTAGTGTCGGTAGTGCAGCGGCTGTTGCACCGCTATATCGAATTCGTATATTTGCGCCTTTTGCTGCTTCATTTATTTCTCTCCAATTTGTAACGAGCGCACCTTTAGAAATTGCTACTATATCCATCTGTTTTTCAATCGCTTGTTTCATATATTGTTTCCCTGGATTTCCATCTTTAAGATTTGTAACTGTTGATTCTACCAATACAGTACCACTTATGCTAGTTGTTGCACGTTCCTTCGGATGATACTCTAAATATTTTTCAATTGCAGCGGTACCGCCACCATACATCAATAAATGATGAAGAGATAAGCCTTCTTCATTATGTATTGCGATATTTCTCCCTAATACGCCGCTTACAACTAATTGAATCCCATATGTTTCATATATATATGAATATTTTTCATTTAATAATTTTATAAACTCTCTACCTACTGTTCCGTATCCCGATAATACAACTTGAATTTTCATAATATCCCCCCATATTTTTCTACCAAATCCCTCTTTCAATATAATATAAAGCGCTCTCGAATTCCATCGAGAGCGCTTTATTATTACCTATTTCGGTAAACGTGATAGCTTTTCAGCAATTGTTCTATAAAACTCTTGAATGCTAGAAAAACCTAACGAGTCTGAAACACTTAACCCTACCATGTCGAGATGGTCCCAATTCGCTTTCGTTTCGATATGATTCCATTTTCCAATCTGTAATGACTCATTATTATTTACAGTAACATTAGAAGATGGTGCAATCATAGAATTTGTATTTACTACACCATCATTTTGCCACCAAGAAGTATCAACTAGCGGACGGTTTTCTTCATATCTCGCATAAGAACCTAAGAAAAATGCATTTCCCATTAACACTTTATTCATCGTTATATGAGGCAAATGTAAACCTGTTATAGGTGCTGCTTGTGATGCATGTCCACTATATGATAAATAATACACATCTGGTTGCGTCTTTACCCAATTATTTAACTCCTTTGCACCATCTGTACTTAAATCCCATTGACTTATATCTTTTGTATTTTTCCAAAGTGAACTATTTAGAATACGATTACTATATTGGAAAAAGGACTCTCCAGCATTCTTCTTTATACCCCATTGATCCAATTTAAAATCATATAATGATAAATTATTGTTTCCCCCAAAGCTTGCAGTTGTAATGAGTAAATCTTTAACGAACGGCAGTAGAAGACTACCATCCGCAAGTGTTGTACCGTTGTGAGGGGTTGCTAATGTTGTAACACTATGAACATATGATTTTCCGCCTTCAAATAGTGGTGATATTTTGGTGTCTGGGTGATTTTTCACATAATTCTTTTCTTCAAAACTACCTTCTTTTAATAGCTGTACTAATGTTCTAATCGTTTGTCCACCCATGCTATGTCCAACTAAATGAACTTTATTTGTTTCACTCCAATTCGGCGCAAAACCACTATAAGTTCTGCCAAAACGATTATGTCCATGTTTCTCAGCATGGACTGCACCATAGTCTACTGTCCCACCGCTAATTTGTGCATACAATTCACATGCACGATCCCAGTTACTAGAAACAGGTCCAACAGCTGCGGTATGTACCGTATAACCATTTCGTTTCAAATCTTCCTGTATATCATGAACACCACCCCAATATTTTACGCCAAGCATTTCTTCTCTACCCCATCCAGCAAATCCATTCACCAATATGATAGGATAATTATTTTGTTGCCTCTCTTCAGCGTATGATATTTTCGCTGCGAATGAACATACGGTCACTAATGCAAAAAAACATATTTTTAAAAATAACTTCCCCATACTTTCTCCCCCCTAATAAAACGTTTACATTTTTCTTTTTAACTAATTAACAGAATAATTTAACAACTTAAACATAATGTAAAGTATTTTATATACTTTGTATATATAGAAAACATATACAAATGTTGATAAATATTAATTCAAGTAAATATTTACTTTTACAATATAACTTGTAAATCTATTTATTTAGATTTATAATTAGATATAGTTTCCTCATGTTAAAAAGATTTAAAAACCATAAGAAAACTAATCTCATTGCTTGAAAAGGAGGAAAAATCATGCAAATCGGATCAAATATTCATACATTGTCTCAACCTACTAAAATAACTCCATCTCATCTTGAGCATAATACTATCTCTTCTACTAAACTTGAAAGTAAGAAAATAAATGATCCTATCAAGTTTGATATTCGTTTATCTGAAAAAGAAATGAAACAGCCTGAGCATAAATTTAATGAATTAGATTTATGGAAGATGCTAAAAGATAAAGGTGTTCCTTTATGGATTATACTTGAAATGCTACAAAAGGCTCGTAAAGAAAAAGAAGCCCAAAATAATTCAGTTCAAAATTCAAATGGGATTGAGGAAACGAGTGAGACTCGATTAAATGAAGTAATGTAAGTTATTTAAACGGTATTAAAAAGAGCTCGAGGTTGATAAAGTATCCATCAACCTCGAGCTCTTTTTTAAGATTTTTCTCCAATCGTTACAAACTGAATTGATACCTCATCTCTATAACCTTCAATTAACTTTCTTACTTTTACTTTTTCATTAATCAACGTATTATCTGTCGATATTTTAGGGTTTTCATCACCTAATGACTTTTTCAAGTGTAGAAGTTGCATATTCGTTTCATTTGCTTTTATTTCTTTATACACACTATTTTTCGCCACAACGATATACCATAGTGCTCCATAGTCACGTTTATTGCCAAGCCAAGCATCACTACCATATGTAACAGGTATCTTGTTTCCTTCTATTTCAATACTTTTTATATTCTTTTCTTCTTCATTTATAAATAATAGGGAACTTTCTTTTGGAAAATTCGGCAACGTATCTAACGTTTTAGAAAGGGATGCTTGATCACGTTTACGAAAAAGCTTTGCATTCATCATCGCTTGTGCAGTAGATTCATTTATTATCAGAACCCTTTTTTGGTCAAATCTACCTGTTTTCACTGCAAAAGCTTCCTGTTCTTTCGTGTTTTCCTTATAACGATTCATAATTGCTCCAGTATGATTCTCATCTCCAATGATTAACACACCGTTAGCTGGAAATCTGTTTTCGTTTTTAGAGCATGCACTTACACTTAATAACAATAATATACTTAATATGAAAATAGATAATTGTTTTTTCATCACAGTTCCTTCCATAACTTCAAATTGTTTTTTTACATGCTTTTCTGCAATCTTACTTGCTGATTTTCTCTATTGTTCCATTGTCTTATGAAGCTTTTGTAAATAACGCCAACGAGTTATAAAGAAATATAAAACTTGTATACATATAAATGAAATTAAAATGACGATAGAGCTATTTAGAATAGAAAAATCGACTAATTGTTGTAATGCCATATAAGCGACTACAGTATGTATTACTGCAACGACAATTGGTAAGAAAAACATTAATAATAACTGTCTCGTTACAACTTTCTTTAGCTCCCGTTTACTTAACCCCATTTTCGAAATCATTTTATACTGCTGTTGATCACGATTCAAATCAGTATATAATCGGAAATAAATAAAACTAGCAGCAAATGTGAAGAAAACGATTCCGACTAAAACACTAGCCATAAGTAATAACCCATTCGTTTGTTTTGCACTTAACAACTCTATTGTTAGTGCTCTAAATTCAAAATGTATATCTCTAGGTTCTTGATCAAATATATTATTTAATTGGTTTGAAACCTCTTTCGTTTTTATCCAATCATCTACAACAAATCCGTAAGTACGATATTGAATAATATCTTCATTATCTGGACCACTATTCAGTGGAATTCCATCATATACATGATCTTGAATAGCAATATATATCCCTTTCGTATCATGTGGCAAAACTAAATTATCGACAGTTTTTTTCACATGAAATGTCTTTGTCCAATCGCCTTGAATGACTTCAATATTCTTCTTATAATCACCATTTTTAAATTCTTGTTTTTGTGATACCATTCCAGGAATTAATAACATTTCATCTTCTTTTTCAATCGTTTCTTGTTGATACCCTAGTGCTCTCGCAAGTTCGTTATATTCACTTAATTTCATTACATATACATTACTTTCTGTATATATATATGAAGATGAAGCCATTCGATACGGAATATTAGCATCAGCCAGATGGTTTTTTATAATAGAGAGATGTTTATCCGCTATTTTGTTGTTTTCAGGAGCCATGTATAGTAATGTATACGGATTCGTCATCCTTACTAAATCTTTATTTCCAAGAGCAGCTGTCGTGCCAATTGCTGTAAAAGCAACTGCTGATATAATAGATACTATAAAAAACATTGTTGCATTATCTTTCATACGATAAATTAATTCTGAAAATGTTAGTATATTTGTTCTCTTTAAAAAGAAAGTTTCTCTCCTTTTAGCAAGGTGCAATATATAAACACTACACTGTGTATATAAAAAATACGTTCCTATAATTACTAGGAGCACACCTATTCCAAGCGTAATAAAATTAGTACTTGGTATGAAGCGAAATACTGAAAAATATCCATATCCTATACTAATTAAAGAAAGTAGCGATAATAAAACTGAAGATTTCGGTTCAGGTTTTGGCTTTTCCTCTGCTCGAATAAGTTCCACAAGTTCCGTTACTTTTATCATTTTAAATGTAAATAATGAAACAATTAAAAACAAGAAAAGAAATGTGATAACTGTTAATAATACAGCCCGCACTGGTATATAAAAAGGTAAACCATTATTAATCATTAATACACTTGCACTTATCAATAAGACTAGTTTAGAAAATATGAGTCCAATGAAAATCCCTATACAAATTGAACCAAGTCCAATCAACATATTTTCAATTAATAATAATTTCTTAAGCTGTCTCATTGACATACCTTGCATCATTAAAACGCCAAATTCTTTCTTACGCGTCTTTAAAAACGAACTAACTGAATATAAAATGAAGAAAAATGAAAATACAAAAATCAATCCTTGCGAAACTGAAAATCCCAATGTACCAAATGCACTTATTGTTGCACTTGTCGATTTCAACTCACCTTGTAAATCAGGATGAAATAATAAAAGAGCATACGTAAAGAAAATCATAATAGAAAATGCACTACTTAAAAAATGGGCAGCATATGTACGCTTATTACGAAAAATATTATTAAATGCGAACTGACGAAAAGTCATGCCTTTTCCCTCCTAACAAAGAAAGAACATCCATAATCTTTTGATAAAAGGCTTGTCTGCTTTCACCACAATAAATTTCGTTATATAGTTGACCATCTTTAATAAATACTACTCTACTGCAAAAACTCGCAGCATACGGATCATGTGTAACTAACATCATCGTTGCTTTTTCTTCTTTATTAAGAGTATCAAGCATCTCCATTACATCATTTGAAGATTTAGAGTCCAAGTTCCCTGTTGGTTCATCTGCAAGTAATAATTGCGGCTTATGAACGATCGCACGAGCGATTGCTGTTCTTTGAGCTTGTCCCCCTGATATTTCAAATGTTCTTTTACTCAATATATCAGTAATGTTTAACTTCTCTGCAATCTCTTCCACTCGTTTATTCATTTCTCGGACGGAAACACCATCTAAAGTCATCGGCAATACGATGTTTTCTTTTACAGTAAGTGTGCTAAGAAGATTAAATGATTGAAAAACAAATCCTAATTGTTTTCTGCGGAATAACGCTAAATCTTCTGATGATAATTGGAAAGGATTTGTACCATTTATTAAAATTTCTCCCGATGATGGAGAATCAATAGTAGATACCATATTTAATAACGTTGTTTTTCCACTACCAGATGGCCCCATAATCCCTACAAATTCACCTTCTTGAATTGATAAATCAATATCAACTAATGCTTTATAAGGTATTTTCCCTTTATATACTTTACTAATACTTTTGGCATGTAAAATTTCCATGTATATTCTCCCTTCATTTGCACGTCTCATAACAGAGTGTAAATGAATTGTCTTACAGCTCATATTGATTCGTCTTTCATTTATCTTACACGCTTGTAAGTTTTCTAAAAAACTGATAATAAAACTATTTTCAAACTAAAATTAGCGCATAACTATCTTATAATAATTGTATAGTAGTAGGAAATACAATGTATAATAAATCTTTATTATATAAATGAGTAAAAGACCGATTGCTATCGGTCTTTTACTACCCAACGTTATATTTTTATCCACTCAGATTTTCTCAATATATAATGATTATATATTTGATTTTCTATCCTCTGTTGGCTCTTATAAATAAACCCGCATTTTTCAATAACTTTATTTGATGCTACATTGTTAATTAAAGCAATTGCGTTAAGGACATTTAAATTTGTTTCTTTAAACAAAAAGTCAATTAAACCTTTAGTCGCTTTTGTAGCATAGCCATGATTTTGATGTTCATTTGAGATAGCATACATTATCTCTCTGTTTGGTGAAGAGAGTTCTTCTTTCATACCTGTGCAGCACCATCCAATAAATTCATTTGTGGTTTTCTTAAATATTCCTAGTCTTAATATGTGATCATCTATGTTAGTCGTAGTTCTCACTGCATGAAGAAACGCTTTATTTTCTGGTATTTCATAATTTACAACCCAATTAACCCTTTGTTCTTTCATCGATTTCCAGTCCGGTAAAAATTTTTCTATTTCCGGTTGATTGGATATGTTATAAATACTCTCTGCATCTTTGACCGTAAACTCTTGTAGGTATATATCTCCACAATCTATTTTAAATAACTTAGTGAATCTCTCTTCATCCATGTTAATCCCCCTTACTTACATTAAAGCTCCTTAATCTGCTTCGTAAGTTCCATAAACCGTTCATCCAGTGCTTTATATTCTTTGTCGTTAGAAGTTAAAAAGCTTAATTTCCCTAGTACTTCTTGTCTCTCTGTTTCTAACGTTAAACGTAGCTCTTCAATATCATCTCTTGTTTTCGTAGGTTCTTCTAGCTGCTTTTGTATCGTATTGTTTGAAAACACGAGTTTTGTGTTAGTTGTTTTCTCCAAAAAATATCGATCGTGAGATACAATTACTAATGTTCCGTTATACTCAGCTAATGTATTTTCAAGTTGTTCACGTGAAGGTAGATCCAAGTGATTCGTCGGTTCGTCTAAAATGAGTACATCTTTTTCATCTAAAATATAAGCCATTAGCTTACATTTTACTCTTTCTCCCATACTCATATGCTCAATCGGCTCTTTCCATTGAGAAGCTTGGAACCCTAAATGTTTCATTAAATTTTGGACTTTTCCTCTTTCTTCAAACGTCTCTTTAAAAAATAAATTTTCTGGTGTTTTATCAAGCGGTAAATCAAAAACTTCTTGTGTTAAATAGCCGATGTTCGCAGATGGTGAAATCCATATTTCTCCTTCAGCAGTTTCCGTTCCCATAATCATCTTCAGTAATGTTGTTTTCCCACTACCGTTTGGTCCAACAATCGCAACTTTCTCACCGTGCTGAATTGTAAAATTAACGTTTTCAAATAATACTTTCCCATGAAAGTCTTTTTTTAATTGCTTCACTTCTAAAAAACGTTTTCCTACTTTTTTGTTCGCTTGAATAGAAAACTCAACTGAATACTCTTCTTTCACACGTTCTACTTTCGCTTTCTCCAGCTCTTTTTCAAGTCGTTTTCGTTTTGACTTCACTTGTGCATCCATTCGCTTCGCTTTTACACGATAGAATTCTTTCACACCTTCTTGTTTTGTAGACTGCGCGTGTGCCTTTTGTGACCATGAACTCAATTCTTTTATATGTGTTTCTACTTGTTCTATCTTTTTTTGCTGCTTTTCATATTCACGCTGCTGCGACTTTCTTTTTTGCTCACGTGCTTTCATGTAGCTCGTATAATTACCACTATGCTCAATTAATTTTTTGTCCTCAATTGACCATATCTTTGTTGCGACAACATCTAAAAAATATCGATCATGCGATACAACGATAACTGTACCTTTCATGTTTTTTATTTGTTTAATGAGAAATCCCGTACTGATCTCATCTAAATGATTTGTCGGTTCGTCTAATATTAAGACATTAGGATTTTCAGCAAATCCTTTTGCTAATCGAATTTTCAGCTTTTCACCACCACTTAAAGTATGAAAATCGTTCGTTGGCACGCCCCATTTCGCAAGAAGTTCTGCTTCTTTTGCAATTACATCATTACTAATAAAAGATTCTATTTCTTGCTCAACATATGCTGTTGTCATATTCATTTGCATCCATTCAACAGTACCTTTTGAAGGTTCAATCTTCCCGTTTATTAATTGAAGTAACGTTGATTTACCAGCACCATTTTTACCGATTAATCCGATAACATCCCCTTGTTTTACTGTCACATTCATTTTCTCTAACAACATATTTTCTTTTATTTCAACATAAACATCATTTAATTTTAATAGTTCTTTCATAAATATCGATCCCTTTCATTAAGGGAGAATAAAAAAATCCTCCCAAATAAATTTGGCAGGATTAGTCATTACATTATTTATACCCAAATAAGCTATTGCGCAATATAAATAGCAATACCGTTGTTTGGAATTGGGCAGACTAATCCTATTTTTTAGAAATTGAAATTTATTGAATTTCAACATTTAAAAATAAGATTAGTTAATCATCGTCCACCCATCATTCCTTTCCGTCATTAATAACCATATTGTACCATACTAGTACTGTATGAGTAAATGCAATTATTTGTGCTGTTAAAAAGATCGCTTTCTTTTAGGCTTATTTATCATTTCTTAGCTTCATATTGAACAAGCACAAATTACATTGATTGTAATACGTCCTTTAGATTTCCCCAGTAGTAAACTTCTAAGCACTCTCTCTTATATAAATTTTATATAAAAACAAAATGTTATTCGTTATCCAATAACCACTTATTGTTTTTCGATAAATTTTTATTGATTATTCCTTGTGATAAGCTATTATATCTTTACAGAAAATAATAATGTAAGGATTGATTTTATGGACAGGACATTAAAAATCACAAAGTTAAATATGTTTTTAATGATTTTTCTCATCCCGATTATAGTAGGGATAATTGTTGGTATACTAACTAAATTGGGGCAAAGTATACTTCCTGGACATTGGAATTCATTAGCTAATCTAGGAAGCGTTTGGTTAGTTCCATCCTTTTTTGTGGCTAGCTTTAGTTATTCTAAGCGTACAGCTATACTTTCTGGTATCCTTGCACTATTCGGAATGGTATTAGGCTACTATGGTTATGCAATAGTTATTAAAAATATAGCTCACTCTATTTATTTTATATCTGTATGGATTGTATGTGCATGTATAGGAGGAACTATCTTTGGAATTGCAGGTTTTCTATGGAAAGATACTACAAATCCACTTCATAAATTCGGAAGCTCACTTATTAGTGGAGTTTTTGTAACAGATGGACTTCACATTCTTTTAAATTTTGAAGACTATAGTCACATGTTACCTGTTGGATATACCGAAGTCATAGTCGGGATTATCTTGATTCTTGTATTAGAACGCTCTAATGCTCATCGAATTTCTTCTTTCTTAATGATGATTCCTATCACTATTTTGGGATTAATTGGATATAAATTATTAAGTTTGTTTACTTAATTAAAATTCATAAAGCTAGCTCTTTTAAAGGGCGAGCTTTTTCTTACAATAAACTATTTATATATTAATAAATTATTAAATCCTCTCATTTAACAGCCTTATTTATTATTGTGTCATTACACATACTTACACGACCTTTTATTAGAATCATACCAGTCTTGTATATCATTTCATTTAATCCATATAAAGTAAGGCTAAAAAACTTATTTCAAAAGTTCTTTAGCCTGAGTCATTTTACACATTAAAAAATATAATACGTACAACGGTACCTTTACCAACTTCTGAATAGATTTCTACACTATGTCCTAATTGCTTCGTAATTTCATATACGAGATATAGCCCCATTCCAGTTGATTCTTTAAAATCTCTACCGTTTTCTCCTGTAAAGAAAGGTTTGAATACTCTTGGTAAATCTTGCTTCGGTATACCTACACCATTATCAGCAATTTCAAGTATAACATTATTACCTTCCTTACAAGCTTTCACTTTAATTTTCTCTCTACTACCTGATGAATATTTAATCGCATTCGATAGTATTTGTCCGATTAAAAATTGTAACCATTTCGCATCACTTTCTACAGTAATGTCCTTATCAATTTCAAGCTCTGGATATACAAAATTTCGGATAAAGAAACGTTTATGCTCATGTACCGAATCATTCACTATTTTATGTAGTTGTACTCTTTCTACATAAAAATCTTGTGTAAATGCTTCTAAACGTGCGACATACAGAGCCATTTCTAATCCCTTTTTTAATCGATCAGTTTCCTCATTTATACTTTCAAAACGTGAATCTACTTCATCCTGTGTAATTAATTCTATTACAGATAAAGGTGTTTTCATTTGATGAATCCACTGATTCATAAAGGTTAAATGGTCATTATTTTTTCTCTCTTGCATTTGCAGCTGATTTTGATAATGTCGATATTGCACCTCAAGTAGTTCTTGAAGAGCAGCCGATACAGCTGCAAAATCAGATTTTTGAACAGATTCATCCAAAGATTGCATCGGGTTTGCTAGGCGCTCATAAAAAGAACGATGTGTAAAATAACGAAACACTAAATAACTTCCCATAAAGAAAACACCTAGAAACATTGCATATAACGCCGTTGTAATATGATTATGCCCATCAAACCAATATACGAGAAATATAGCTAGTAGTTGAATTATGGTAAAGCAAATAAGTGGTATATGATCACGTATAAACAACCTTATCATTTTTCTATACCATTATCCCAAGTAATATGAAATCTATATCCAACACTACGAATCGTTTCAATCGCACCTTCTATATGCAACGTTTGTAACTTTTTACGCACACGTGTTGTATTTACACTTAATGTATTATCATCAACATAAGATTCACTATCCCATAATTTATTAAGTAACACTTCTCTACTCACAACACGCGGATAATTTTTCATTAATGTCTCTAATAAAATGGCTTCGTTTCTCGTTATATCAATCTCGTCATTTCTAAGTTTCAATACAAGTCTTTCAGGATATAAACAAAGACCTTGTTGTTCAATCATTCGTTCTTCTAATTTCGGTGCATAATCTCCATATGCACGTCTTAAATGACTACGAATTTTCGCCACTACAACTTCATAATGAAAAGGCTTCGGAATAAAATCATCGCCACCGTTTTCTAACGCCATAACTTGATCCATCGTGCCTTCACGGGCCGAAATGAATAGTATCGGACATGTTGAAACTCCCCGAATTTGACGACACCAAAAGTACCCATCAAAACTCGGTAAATTAATATCTAATAAAACTAACTCTGGTTGTTCTTCTAAAAAAATGTTTAATACATTTTGAAAGTCCGATACAATAACTCCTTGATAACCATATTTCGCAACATGTGTCGATAATAGTTCTGCAATTTTCATATCGTCTTCTACAATCATAATTTTGACCATTATTGAACTCCTTTTTAATCCACAATCTCAAATATACTTATATAAAATAAATACTACCTCTTTTCACAAAATCAGTAAATTAAAAAAAGGATGCTTTTATACAAAAGTATCCTTTTTCGTCCCTTATCTATTTAATATGAAATTTACTAAAAGTAAATCCTAGTTTCTCCACATAATCCATTCCTAGTTCCATACGCGCTGTTTTCAGCGGATCCACAACTTGGCAAACTTTTAAATTACCTACTGCCGATAATAAAAGCGTTGCATCAGCTTTAGACATTGCTAATTCTTCATGTAAAAATGTCACCATATTACGTACAGCACGATTTGCTGCATCATCTAACAATTTCTCTGAAGCAATCGTCATCATTTTTTCTTTTTGAATAGCCATTGGTAATGGCCATTGTTTTCCTTTTATAATTTGAACTGTTACCGTTACCTCACCAGCAACCTCTACACCACTAACACCAATTTCACCATCACCCATTGCTGCGTGTAAATCACCTAATGCTAATAGTGCTCCTGGGACATTAACTGGTAGTAGTAATGTTGTTCCTTCTTTAATTTCTTTACAGTCCATATTCCCGCCGTGATCATGCGGTTTGCCACATGAAATGCTCTCTTCTTTCGGTGCAGTACCAATTACCCCAATCATTGGATTAATCGGGATTTGTAGTTCACTTGAAAACAAAACATATTCATTATGTATTGGGACAATTTTCACTGTATTTTCATTTAACTCATCACCCATTACACCAAGGTTTGCACCTGTAGTTAAAACGCCCTGCTCTGCAATTTCAATTTTTTCAATCGTTACGACTAATATATCGCCAGGTTCTGCTCCTTTAACATATACAGGTCCAGTCGCTGGATTAATTCGGTTCCAATCTAATTCTTGTAACACAACATCTTCAGAATCGATTTGATTTTCAAAGCAATCATATGTTTCAAATACAAGACTGCTCCCAATTTCTACTTCCATACACGGCTTATTTTCTGGTGACATTGAGTAAATGATATGGTCTTTATGAATTCGATACATAATACCTCTCCCTTTTATATTTATCTACTATTACTAATTAGCTTTTTTTATACAAGCTCCTCTTAAAATTAAATGTTATTTTTATGTAAAAAAGCACGCAGATTGTTTTATAACATACACTCTTTACTATAACAGAAAGGTGGTATCACTATGCCCCTTATTCCATACAACGAAAGTGATGTTGATTTACTAGCTCGATTAATTCGTGCTGAAGCTGAAGGCGAAGGTCGCCAAGGTGAGGAGTTAGTTGGCTGCGTAGTAGTAAACCGTGTATTTTGTGATTGCTTAGATTTTAAACAACTCCGTACCGTACGAGACGCTGTATATCAAAGCCCCGGCGGATTTGAAGCAGTACAATATGGATATTTTTATCAACGCGCTCGTGAATCAGAAAAAGAAATCGCACGAAAAGTTTTACAAGGTCAATGGCGCTGGCCTGCACGATGGGCTCTTTGGTATTTCCGTCCAGTTGGAGCTTGTCCGCCTGAATGGTATAATCAGCCATTTGTAGGACAGTTTAAAAGCCATTGTTTTTATGAACCAAGTGGTGATGAATGTCCGAAAATGTATTCACGATAGTAAAATTTGCAACGCAAGTACTTAGAAATTTTGGTACTTGCGTTGCTTTTAACTGTGTTTTAGAAATCTAATAGTGTGATGAAATTTTCTATGCCTACTACATGTATTAATAATGGTATACGAGGACCATTTGATTGATTCATAATGAGCTTATATATAATAGTGAATAATTGTTTTTGATTTTCTTTCATTATTTTTTTATTTTCATGATGACAAATCCCATATAATTGCTCCATTAAGTTAGAGTAATCTTTATTAGAACGAAGTATTTTACAAACTTCTACTAGCCATTCTTTCTGCCTTTCATCTAATGTGTAGTAAAACTCTGCATTTTTCTCCTCATTTACCGCGATTAATTTTTCAGATTGAAAGTTTCTTATCCAATACTCTGCGCGATTACTTATCGCTCTCATTTCATCTAATGCATAGCTCCTATCTATTTTCTTTAATATCCCCTGTAAAATAGTTGAATCAAAATTTAATAATGGTAACGTTCCTGCTACTTGATTAAATTTCGGATATTCTTTAATCTCACTATCAACTCTAGAGATTTTAATTGCATCAAATAAATCTTCATTTTTGAGCGTTTTATTTTCATAACTATCTTTCAATCGCTCATACTCTGTATAATTACGAATCACATCTTCATCCAACCCAATATGAAAAGCAGCGCCTGGTTTGTATTTTGCAAACATAAAGAGAATTACTTCTGGTATATACACTTTCAATAAATTGCTTGGTGTAATACTATTCCCTGAAGAACTAGACATTTTTTCATGATTCCCTTTAATACCAATAAAATCGTAAGCAACGTAATGAGGCACTTCTCGATTGAATATTTTCCTTGCAATTTCTTTTGATACATTATAACTACCCGTTTCTGATGAATGATCTCTACCGCCCGGTTCAAAAATAACATCCTCTATCATCCATCTCATCGGCCAATCGATTTTCCAGTTTAGTTTCATTTTATTTGTATTTAATACGGATAACTCTTTTTCATTTCCGCATTCACATTCATACCGGACTGTTTTTAATACTTCATCAAAATGTGTAATAGTTGTTGTATCTTTTCCGCATCTCTCACAATATAATGTAGCTGGATAAAAGCTCTCTCGCTCTTCTTCACTACACTCTCTAGTTTTAAAACCCATTAAAATATCATATATTTCTTTTCGTTTATACAAGGCCTCTAATATATTTTTGTTATACCTTCCGCTTCTATATTCATCATGTTGATAAATAAATTCTACTTCAATTCCAAATGCTTGAAGCGATTTTTCAAACTCTTTTTCAAAATGCTCCGCATACGAGTTATGACATCCATACGGATCTGGAATATCACAGTATGGCATACCAATATACTTTGCAAAAGATGGATCAATATTTTTTGGAACTTTTCTAAACCTATCATAATCATCCCACGAAAATATAAAACGAGTCTTTTTCCCTAAATCTTGAAGTGCTCTTACTACGAAATAAGTCGTTACGATTTCACGAAAGTTCCCAATATGAACAGAACCTGACGGACTAATTCCAGATGCACAAACAAACATTTCTTTATTTGGATGTTTCCTAATTAATTCATGTGCTACTTCATACGCCCAATGCATATATTACTCACCTCAATTATTTTTTGTTTCTCATTTCCAGTTTTATGCAACAAAAAAACTCCCACCCCCAAGATTATTCATCTTGAGGACGAGAGTTGTTAGCTTCGCGGTACCACCTCAGTTTGTTAATATGTCACCATATTAACCTCTTCAGGTACGGCAAAATATGCTTATACCCTATCTCTATAACGGGAGAACCCGTCGCACCATCCCTAAATAAATTAGTTCCTTGCGCAGCTCCAAGTCTTTTTTCATTAAGATGTATACCGCTCTTTCTCAGCTACCAGAGCTCTCTGTACGTATTCTTTCTTAACTACTCTTCTCTTCTATGCCTTAAATATTAGTTTTTTAATATGATAATTTATAACACTTTTATTGTCAAACTTTTCCGAATCGAAATCGTAAAATTATCTAAAAAAATTCTTTATCGCTTCTAATTGAATTTTGTGGCTACACTCATCACAACAATATGCCCCTTTTGGTTTCTCTTTAAATCGCTTATATTTTTCACTGCCTTCGTAAACACGAAATATATTCTTACAAGAAAAGCAAACAATCTCATAAAACATCATATGCATTTTCCTCTCCTTGTTTATACACTTTTTTAATCACTTGAGAAGGTCATTTTTCTACAGTATAAATTTTAATATCCTTTGACTAAAAGGTTTACCTCTATTCTTATCGAATTATATTAATATCTTATAACGCGAGGTGAACATCTTGTTCAGTAATATAGAATTAGTTTTAGATGCTAAAGCAAGTTTAGCCGAAGGACCATGTTGGAATGGAAAAAAGCAACTTTTATATTGGGTTGATATTATGGAGAGAAAATTATGCATATATAATCCTACCGCTAATACGAACCGAGTAATTGTTCTCAATCAACAAATTGGCTGTGTTGTTCCATATTTAGAGGATGTACTACTCTTAGCTATGGAAAACGGCTTTTATTCTATTAATGTAAATACAGAAAAACTGACACATATTTTTGACCCTGAACCACATTTAATAGAAAATCGTTTCAATGATGGAAAATGTGATCCAGCTGGTCGTTTCTGGGCAGGTTCTACAGATACATACGGTATGAATGCTGCAGGTTCCTTGTATTGTTTACATCATAATTTAAGTGTAGAGAAAAAAGTTTCACATGTAAATACATCAAATGGAATTGCTTGGTCACCTGATCATACATACTTTTACTTTATAGATACACCTACTAAAAAAGTGGTTCGCTATCAATATAATATACGTACTGGAGACATTCATAATCCAAGTGATGTAATCAATTTCTCTGAAAATGATGGTCTACCTGATGGTATGACAATTGACGAAGAAGGTTGTTTATGGATTGCACATTGGGGAGGTTCAAAAATAACTAGATGGAATCCCTTTACTGGAGAACAAATATTAAGCATTCCAATTCCCGCGTTATATGTAACATCATGTACATTTGGTGGGCCTAATTTAACAGATTTATATGTTACAACAGCCAGAACAAGAATGAGTGATAACGAATTAAAAGAGTATCCACATGCTGGTGGTATTTTTCGAATTCAAACAAATGTTAAAGGCTGTCCCACCTATTCATTTTGCAATAAAAATATTGGAGCTGAAACAATGTGAACCGTATCGATTACATAAGACAAGAAGAAAAGAAATATCACGACCTTTGCTATGAACAATATAAACTGTTTGAAGCTGGCTCTTGGCTTTTCAAACCAGTTAAAACGGTTATGGACTTGATGAACCACTTTGACGGACAAAACAACTTGCAAGTACTTGACCTTGGCTCTGGCGTTGGGAGAAATAGCATTCCAATTGCAAAAAAAATAAAAAATACTAGCGGCACCGTTACATGTGTTGATTTACTTAATTCCGCTTTAACAAAGCTACAAATTTATAGCAAAGAACATGATGTATTCGAGGCTATAAAAACAGAAGAAGCAGCAATTGAAAACTATCATATTGACTCTAACGCTTATGATTATATCGTTGCAGTATCAAGTTTAGAACATGTCAGATCAGAAGAAGATTTTAAAAATGTACTCCACTCTATGAAAAGAGGTACAAAAAACGGCGGTATTAATTGTTTAATTATTAACTCTAACATACAAGAAATTGATTCAATAACGAATGAAGAATTAGAAGCTTTAATTGAAATTAATCTTTCAACCGAAGAAATGATAAGTACTTTAAAAGCATTTATAAAGAATGGAAAGAACTAAAAGTTGAAATAAAAGAATTAGCTTATGATATTGTTCGAAATGAAAGACACATTCAATTAAAAACAAATGCTATATCGTTTGTAGTTCAGAAATAATCGTATAATAAAGATATGATTATTTCTCTCAGATTTATTTTTATTGCACGAAATTTGCAACTATAAATATTTATGAAACAAAAAAAAAGAGCACTTGTTTCCGCAAGTGCTCTTTTGGGATTTTGAGATACCCTATTAACGAAAGTTAAGGTTACTTAAAGTTAAAAGGTATTTATATTATATGCTTGTCCTTTTATTTGTGCATAATCAATATATAAACATCTTTAATCATTCTTAATAACTTTTAGTTATCGTTCTTTCTTACATTTTATCATTAAGAAATTGATTGAAGGTTTATTTGCCATGTTCTTATTTGGTTCATCAATTTCCGAAACTTGTACTAATCTATATTGATTAAAATCTTTTTATAGATTCAGAATCATAAAAGAACATTTTTACACCGTCCATTATCTCATAATAATCTTTATCCAACTGTTTTCCTTTTCCGTACATGGGAGCTTTTTTAGAAACAGTTGTAAAAACCATATATCCGCCTGGTTTTAACTGATTATAACAATCTTCAATAAATTTCTCTCTTTCCTGTTCATTCAACAAATGAAGAAGTGCATGACTAAATATCCCATCATACAGTTTATTATCAAAAGGCATTTCGTTTACTGAACCGTGATACATACTAACATCTTCTAGTCCGTTTTCTCTTGCTAAATCGATTGCTGTTTTCGAAATTTCAATACCTGTTACATTTATACCATTATCGATAAAAACCTTTGCATTTCTTCCATATCCAATACCCGGAACTAATATATTCTTAACGTTCTTTTCAAGAAAAAAATCTTTTGTCAAAATTGCAGATTCTGTAGGTTCAAATCCCCACATCGTTTGTTTTTCGATAAAACTTGATTCCCAAAATTCCATTATGTATCTATCTCCTTATTTTCAATCCATTTTTAGTATCACATGAAAAACTTATAAATTTTAACGCTGCGTCTACCTATGCCAAATTAGTTTTTTACCACATTCACTATAAGTCCATTGAATATAGCACAATTATAAGCCTATATCTATTATAATGATTGGTTTAAAATCCACCCTATTTTATTAATCCTTACGTTTGTAGAAAAATAAAAAAGCCAATACTTCCGTTATAGTATTGGCTTTTTCTCACGAGAAATTATCTTTTTATATTGTACCGATCTAATACTTTTTCTAACATTTCTAAAGTTATTGGTTGTGCTTCTTTTATTAATTGATAACCAATACGACCATTCGGTTCCGCTGTAACTTGCTGTAAACTCTTTACGTCATGAATCCCTTTTTCTCTTAATTGCATATAAAGTTGTTGTTCCGACATTTTTGCCTGCATCAAATTCTCTTTTACAATCTCTCCGTTTTCAACAATTATAATGCTACTTCCATTTAAAAATTGTTCCACCTTCCTTGATTTCAATTCAAAGAAATGAATGATAAGTAATATGCTTGCAAATATGATAGCCGCGAATATAGATGGGACTACTTTTCTACTTAATACAGGTTCTACAATAATACGGCCAATTGATACAACTATAATGATTTCAGCTCTTGTCATTTGGCTCACAGATGTACTACCTGTCATTTTCAAAACAATTATTCCAGTAAAAGTTAATATAATACTTTCCCAAATTATATTCATAATAACCCAATCCTTTAATGGTGTATTTTACTATCATTGCCATTAAAGGTGTGTTTTACTTACCTATTAAATTGTTAAATCCTTCAGACCATGATGGAAATAAAGGTGTCCATCCATACTCTTTACGTGCCTTATTATTGGAAGCTCCTCTTTCCCAACTATTTTTCCCATCTTGAACTTTAGGCTTATGTGCCCCTATCGCTGCTGCATATATTGGTAACCATTCTTTACTAGTTGCTGGATAATTATCTACAATATTTACGATTCCTGAAGGCCAATTAAGGGATAGCATAGTAGCTCTTGCAGCATCTTCAACATGTATAAACGAGCTTATCCCGTCTGATGCGATAATTTCATTATTACGAACTTGATTTGCTATTAATCCGTTTTCCGCATACCATGTTCCTAGTCCGTATAATGTGCCGTAACGAAGTATAACCGATTCAGGTAACTCAGTAACAGCTTTTTCTAATTTCAATATGCCATTAACAGTGACTTGCCGAGGCATAGAAGCAGTAATATGTAGTGAGTCTTTTTCAGTCGCAAATGTATCCCCTGGTTCATACGCCCATGAAATACTTTGAGCGATTATTTTCTGTACCCCTACATTTTTAGCGGCATCGACAAGGTTACGAGTGCCTTTTGTTCTAATTTTTGCATTATCCTCAAAATTCCATGATGACAATGACGTTAATTGATGAATAACTACATCGGGATTTGTTTCTTCTAATACAGAAAATACAGCCTCTCTATTAAGTACATCAGCTATTACTGGTATGGCACCCACCCTTTTCATTGCTTCTACTTGCGAAGTATTACGAATCATCGCAAACACCGTATGCCCATTTTTTATTAACATTGGCAATAAAGAACGTCCTATTACACCAGTTGCACCTGCTACAAATATTTTCATATATGTTCCTCCTCATTTAATAATCATAAATGTGACGAAACATTTGTAAGGTATGTGACAAATATTTGCTCATTTTTTTCGTTATTCATATGAAACATATACTTTTAATGGTTTAATTATCCCTAAACTCAATTCATCAAAGCATTGTATGAGTGAAGTATAATGTATTTCATGTTGAAAGATCTCCTCTATAAATGGTGTTTTTCCTATTTCTTCAAAAAACCAATCTGCATGTTTTTGATAATCGTATCCGTCACTTGATCCAATAATTTGCAATTCTTTCTGATAAAAGTTAGCAGTTAATGTTAGTTCTTCTATATTACCATCAGACAGTATACATATTTTACCATTAGTTTTAAGAGCTTTTTGCAAAGTATGGAACCCACTATTTGTAGCAGAACATTCGAAACCATAATTATATGTTTCTATTATTTTCTCTTCTGAATCATATATGTTTTTCGTACCAAACTTCTTTGCAAAATCTCTTCTATTTTTATTAGGCTCAACAACATCCACGTGCTCAATGCCTACATAGTATTTTAAGAAATAACAAGCGAGTAAACCAATAACTCCCATTCCAATTATAAGTACTTTTTCATCCTGTCGCGGGTTTAGTTTCAATACTCCTTTAGCGGCATCACATGAAAGAATAGATAATAAAGCAATTTTAGGTTGTATAGAACTAGGCACTCGAATTACTTTATGCGCCTTAACTATCCCTATCGTTTCATGTCCATAAAAAGAAACTACTTTATCACCTACGTTTACATGTGTTACTTGATTACCAACTTCAATCACTTCACCATAACTTTCATATCCAGTTTTTCTTGGATAAAAAGGATGCGGATCTGTAACATCGGATCCATTATACTGTGGTAACTCGGCCCCAATGCTTATCGATCCTGCGATTGTTTTAACGATAATTTCATCGTCCTGTATGTCCTTAATTTCATTTGTTTCCCACTTAAGTTGTTTCGCACCTTCTAAAACTAACTTATATTGTTCCATTCATATCCTCTCACTTTATAAAAATATATTCTCACTAAATTTCAAACAATGTATAATAGATTCATCCAAAATTAAAGCTATAGCGTTGGCTAGCACCCAACAGTGATAACATGATAATTGAATTTGATGGATATAGAATAAACGAGTATGTTATTGGCCGTAACTGTTCTATTAACGAATTAATAACGATGTATTTAAATGTAAAAATGAAGAGATATCTAATGAGGATCTGCTAAGCTTATTTTGTGTACGCTATCATTACAAAAAAATTCCAAAGTTACTACAAGAAGACGTCATAAGCAATGTTGTCATTGATTTAGATACGGACTATATTTATATCCCAAATAGATAACAGTAAACTAAATTGAATGATTAGTATTTACGATTCAGCTAAGTGTTTAATAAAATAAGTAATTGCCCAAATTAATGTCGCAAATTGAGTGACAAAATACATTGTCCATTCAAAGCCAGTCAATTTTCTCTCTCGTTTAACCTTCTTTAAGTATCTGTAAAATATGAATGTACTTAAAAACATAAGTAACAATGATAATTGTTGTAAATCATCGACTATACGTACCGCCATAGACTCGATCTCCTCCTATTCAAAATATAAATTATAATTTAATGATAGCATCTAACAGTAAAATATTACCATTAGTTTAACAAAACTTTAAAAATGTATAAGACTATGTATAAATACAACAATTTCCTAATCATAATTTTATAATTTATCTTTTAACGTTGAATTCTCAGCAGTTCATACTCAAACCAATCGATTTTATTATCTATTGAATTTACTGATAAAAAATTATTTTAATACCCATCTTTTTACCATTATTTAGGTTTTTAATGTGCTATTATATATTTATAATTAACAAGAAATAAGAAAGAAGGGGTTGTTGTGGAAACAAAGATTTTGGAAACTGAGAAAAAAATTGCTTCGAAATCTCTTTTGGCTTTTAGTTTATTAATTACTACCGGGATTGTATATCAAATTTTTGCGGTTTATTTAGGGGGGAATCTACCCCAATTGTTAGGAATACTTATTGAAGCTTTATGGAACCTTGTATTATGTGGAATTATAGGATACTATTTTTTAGGAAAAATATCATTAGAGCAATTTAAACATTTTCGTTTTAAAACTTTACTTTGGGGTGTGCCTTTAACTATTATCGTGGGTATGGGTTCCAGTTTAATATTCAGTTACATTTTTGAACCTGCAACTAAAAATTCTGTTGCTGAAGTAATAAGTATTTATATGATTTTATTCCGTATACCATTTATGTTAATGGGTGAAGAATTGATTTGTACTAATATAATTATTGCATTACAAAAATTAGGATTGAAATTTAGTACAGCATCCATAATATGTAGTTTATTGTTCGCTTTATGGCATATTCCAGCTTACGGTTTTGTGCCAATGCAATTATTAATAACTATAATCCCAGTTAGATTAGCACTAAATTATATATGGAAAAATTCAAAAAGTGTTTGGGTGAGTTGGATTTGCCACTTTATTTTTGATTGTATTTCATTTTTACCAATGCTTTTCAAATAACTATTTTGATAGTTAAGAGAAGTTCATTATTTGTGTACAGTATAAAAAATAGAGCACTCGGCTCTAGAGTGCTCTTAAAAATATTAATTTTGATTCAAAACATTCTCCTCAAAATAATTACTCCCAATATTTTGTTCATTTTCTAACGCTACTACTGTTTTTCCAGCGTATCTGTTGCCCCAGTCACAATTGTTACTTCCCTTTGTAATGGTTTCATTTTATTCAGCCTCATTTTTATAATTCAACTGTATAACTTTTGATATATGTTCTCTTTCATATTTCCTTGTGTGGACTCTGTTATTTGGAGTAACTAATTGCAACAAAATGTCATCACAAACACCATCCGCAATTTCAAATTCACCTTTTCATGTGAAATACTATGCATTTTATTTTTAATTGAATTTTCACATCTGCTATAGGTCGGTTATTTTAATCTACGATAATACCTTTTGAATACTCAGTAATTGCTATGCATTGATCATCTTCTTTATAATATTTCGTAACTACCAACGCTCCAATTACTATGGCAATAGCTACAAACAAGGTTATTATTTTTCGCCTCACAATAAACCTTCCTATACGTATTATTCTTTTTTAAATTGAAAATCTAAACGCCCTGATTGCTTGATTTCCTCAATTACTTTACGAATACCTTCTTCAATCTTATCTTCTTTTACATTCGAAACATTTAACTTTAACAGTTTTTCTTTAGGAAAATTCCTCATATAATTCTTATCAATAGTATCGACACTTATTTGCCTGCCACCTAATTTTTGTATAAGTGTTTCTGTAACTGTGTTTTTCTGCATTTCTAAACAAGTGTGTATTCCAAATGTGTTTTGTCTATTATATGTAAATAATGATGGATCTTCATTTTGCACTTTTTCTAATGTTTCTGCTAGTTTTATTGATCTATTATAGTAGGAAGAATTAATTTTACTTTTATGACGTTCAAACATACCGCTCTTTATATAAATTTCTAAAGCCGCTTGAGAAATCATCGGACTATCAATATCTAGTATCTTTTTGTATGTATAGAACGCATTTGCAATGGATGGTGGAATGACCGCAACTCCAACCCGTAAACCTGGAAAAATAATCTTCGAATAACTTTTCAAATATATGACATGACTACAATTATCCAAGCTATATAATGGATCTGCTTTTGAATCAGTTTCTAAATCTGCTAAATAATCATCTTCCACTATAAATACATTGTATCTCTTAGCCAATAGTGTGATTTTTTCTTTCTCATCTTTAGAATAAGACGTTCCAAGCGGATGATGATATCTCGGTATCGTATAGAAGAATTTTATTTTTCCGGTTTGAAATATTTGCTCCAATTCATTCAAATCGATACCTTCATTCGTACGTTTAATACCGATTACAGGAACTTTATTTATTTCTAGATAATCAATATACAGATGATATGTTGGTTGTTCAATTAATACAGTTTCATTTCCATTCGGAAATGGTATAGAAGTTAATATAGCAAGTGCCTGCTGAACACCTGATGTTATAAAAATATTTTCTTCTTTTGTAAAGACTTGATAATTTGCTAGTTGTTTTTGAATAACTGGTATTAAAGATGGTAAGCCTTTCGGCGTTCCATATACAAACAAATCATTTTTATACGTATCAATAGCCTTATTAATACAATGTTGAAAATCTAAATACGGAAAAACATCTGGATCTGGTGCTGAGGAGGCAAAATCAATTATCTCGTTATTTTCTATAGTACTCTCTGATTTTTTAACAACGTAGTATCCACTTTGAGGGACAGAATATATAATGTGACGCTTTTCTAATTCATGAAGCGCACGTATAACTGTTGCCTTATTACATTCATATTGCGTAACGAGTGACCGTATAGACGGTAATTTCTTTCCTTCTCTTATTTCTCCATTTTTAATCATATTTTCTATGTCGTTTAAAATATGTAAATACTTATACATCTTACACCTCCTTCAGTAATTCTATATTTAATTATATCGATTTTTCATTCATATAGCATTCATTCCTCAATTAGTTAATTTTCCGATCATCTATATCGTAAATCCCAATAGCATATGAATCATTTTCAATCCATTTCTTTACTGCTTCTGTTTTAAGTACAACTTCAACTTCTTTTTCTATTTTCTGTCCAAGTTCTCTCGCCCCTACTTCATCATCGCTAATCTTAGTTTTTATATCAATGGTAACAGGTTGATTCTTTTTATAATTTATTTGCTGAATACCAAACCCTTCATATCCATTTTTTCTGAATACGTCATCAAATATATGTCCAAAAACTTGATTCCATCTACTCTCTGCCTTTACAACTTCTCTATTTCTTTGAGTTATATTGATTTTATAAGACGTTACACCTTGTATCACCAATCTTTTATTAATATCATTTTTTATTTCGTTACTATCTTCGCTATCAGCAATCTCTAAATCTAATATTCTTTCTTTTTCATCTCTTATAGCAGCACTAAAAAAAGATTCCTCCTTTACCGCTGCTGTGGCAATATCCATCACTATAGAATCTTCACTTTTAGCATCTTCAATGTCATTCTCACAGGCACATAATAAAGCAAGTGGAAATAAAAATACAAGTAACTTCTTTCCCTTTCTCATGCAGCACCCCTCCATATATTTTCATTTACGATAAACTTTTTACTTTGACATATAAATACCTTCTTTAATTATTAAATTTAACATTATTTCACATTTACCCCACTTAACAAGGGAATTACAATTAATAAATAGAATATCTCTATGAATAAATACAAAGTGAGGGATATATAATGCAACGTGTAAATACGATTGATATTAGTAATGTACTACAATTGGAAAAAACTCTTTCGACTTTATTAAATAAAATGATTTCTTCAAAACTAGACCTTGAAAATTGGTTAAAAGAGCAGTCAAAAGTAATTTGGGACATCGAAGAACAATTAAGATCACATTACATCGCCTTTCAATGTAATACGGATGATGAAGAAATAAAGGATACTTTTGAACATGATCAACAATTTGTAAAGCCACTTTTAAAGCGATACCAAAATTTATTGGATAATAAATATTTAGAGTCACCTTTTCGAATGGAATTAGATTCTAATGTATATGGTTTATTAGATACAAAAATAAAAAATGCTCAAAAGTTATTTTGTGAGGAAAATATCGAATTAGAAATAAAGGAAGACAAATTAGTCACAGAGTACTTTGAAATCACTGGAGGATTAAGTGGAATTTGGGACGGAGAAGAAAAAACGATAACAGAATTACAATCCTATTTACAAGATTCGAATCGTGACACCCGTAAAAAGGCAAAAACCATTATTTCTGAACAATTTTTATCTGTTGAAAAAGAACTGCAAAACATATTAAATCAATTAATTGAAATTCGCCATCAAAAAGCAAAAAATATTCAACTAGAGAATTATCGCGATTATATGTTCAAAAAATACGAGCGTTTTGATTATTCAGCGATAGATTGCTATGAACTAGCTGAATCCATACGTAAGTATGTTGTGCCTCTTAAAGATAAAATATTGCTAGAGAAAAAAGATAAACTGCAATTGGATACACTTCGCCCGTGGGATGTATCAGCTGTAACTCCAGATCAAAAAGTACTTAAACCTATTGCAAATGAAAATGATTTAATTGAAAAGAGCACTCATATCTTTAATAAACTAGATGTTGAATTTTCAGCACTTTTAAACCGAATGTATAAACACAATTGTCTTGATTTAACAAGCCGCAAAGGAAAAGCAGCTGGTGGCTTTTGTGAGTACTTACCAGCTTCACAATTATCTTATATTTTTATGAACTTAAATTATACACAAGATGATATTGTCACTTTTATACATGAAATGGGTCATAGTATTCATAACGAACTCATAAAACCATTAAAATTACGACAGTATATAGAAATTCCAGCTGAAACAGCTGAGCTAGCCAGTATGACAATGGAGTTATTCTCGCTTAATTATTGGGATACCTTCTATACAGACAAAAAAGATTTAAAACAAGCAAAAATTAACTTCTTTAAAGATGTTATTTCATATTTACCTATTATGCTTATTGTCGATCAATTTCAACACTGGCTGTATGAAAATCCAAGTCATACTTCTAAAGAAAGAAATGAAAAATACTTACAACTTCAAAAACATTATCAGTCTAGCGTCATACATATTGATGGCTACGAAAACTGGATAGCAACGAGTTGGTTACCTGTACTCCATATTTTTGAAGTACCATTTTATTATATTGAATATGCGATCGCCCAACTTGGTGCATTACAAATGTATAAACAATATAAAGAGGATCCTAAGCAAGCGCTAGAAAATTATAAAAAGGCATTATCACTAGGAAGCTCGCAATCTATAAAAGACGTGTATGATGCAGCCGGTATTCGTTTTGATTTTTCTGGTGAAACAATTAAAGAACTAATGCTATTTGTAGAAAAAGAATTAGAATTACTTGAGCAATTATAAGAAGAAAGCTGCACCTATATTTTTGGTGTAGCTTTCTTCTTTATTTTATTAATCAGTTCTATGTACTGAGTATCTCCATATCCGATTGTAGGAAAAAGATGAAACAACTTCGTTAATAATTCTTGAGTTGATAAATCTTTATTTTTAGAAATGAATTTCATTACTGCATTATCTTCTGTTAACATTTCTAAAAATAAGTCTATAGCCTGATACATTACAGGTGGTACCTTATGGGAGGTCTTTTTATGGTTTACTAATACTTCATTGTATATAGAAGAATACTTCCCCAATTCAAGTTCAATTTGATTTACTTTAAATTCATCCTCTCTAAAGCTATTTAAGTATACCTTCCCTTCATAAACAGACTGTTCAAGGTGAGAAAGTATGGTAAGTAGGTTCATTTGACAAAACATATCTTCACCAAACCATAAAACAATACATTTATAATTTTTCGTAAAAAGTTTTTCTAACGGATCTATAACCTTTTTTGTATAACTTTCTACGGAACTGTTATGTCCTTCCGCTCTTGTTTTAATAAAATCCTCATCAAAAACTTGTGTAGTAGCAGGGTTCACACACATTGCCTCATTAAATGGTGCATAATCAGAATCACCCATTAGCTTTTCGTTTTTAAATTCTTCATACATAACTTGACCATTTAATATGTTAAGTACCTCTTTATCAAATAGCTCACTCTTCCTATCTCGTAACTGTTCAAACTCTATTTTTCTAGAAATATTCATTTTAAACGCCCCTTCTTTATTTAAATTTAGTTTAACAAATGATTGAATAGGCATTTTGTTAAGTTGATATTCTCTTGGATTCATTCCAAAAACATTTTTACATATTCGATTTAGCCGTTCCTATTTATAGTGCGATAGAATATTCATTTGCTGGAAATGGGAATATCGTTGACTATGAGTATTCTATTACAAAAGCACTATTTGAAGGCTGCCAAAAGGAAAATGAGCTACCAAAAGAGATGAAAGACAAGTTTCCGTTATTTATTAAATTAAAGGAGATTTTTGAATATAGCTTAATGCATATGTATTGGGATAAAGAAGAATTAACGGAGGAACAAGTACGGATTATGAACCTTTATAGGATGAAGATCGAAAATAAGAATACCTATATCAATATTTAAGAATGCTGTTGTTTAACTGCAAGGAAAATTTGGTTAAACAACAGCATTTATTAATTAGCTGACAGCCTTTTTTATGACTTATAAATACTGATTCAATAATCTTTTCAAATACACTTCATTTTGCGGTGATACTTTTTCAGAAAATCTAGCTGCAATAATTATAGGAGCCCATTGAAAAACTTCATCTCTTGATAAGCCGGTACGACTGCAATATATATGTAAATACATCTCAGCTAATTCTACCGAAGATTGTGAGTACAACAAATATGTTCGAAATACATCTGCGCGAATATCCCCTGAACTAGCATCTACCCAGTCTATAACTTTCACTTTCTCTTCCTTACTCAAAATTAAATTAAATGGATGGAAATCTCCATGACATAGCCTAAAATCAAATGTAATAGAATCTAATTTTAGTAATATGTTTTTCTTTTTGTTTTCATCCAATTTATGTACAGATTTAATTTGACTCTCTAACCTTTCCCTCATTAACTCCATTTCATCTGTATTTACATGTATAGCATGGATTTTTTTTTGCTCATTAACACAAAGGCCGATATAACGCTCTGCCTCATTTAAATTATTAAGCAGAAGATCACCAATGTTGTCCCCTTTTACATGTTCCATAATAATTGCCTGTCTATTTTGTATCTTTATTACTTCAAATACGTTTGGAACTGGCAGCCCGCATGAATACGCATATTTTTGTTTTTTTGCTTCATTCATAGACTCTGTATCTGGGAGGTAATCTTTAAATAATTTTACAACCTTATCATCAGTTAAATAAATTTCTGCAGTATTCCCTTTTGCAATTGGATTACCTAAAACCACTTCATTTCTCCCCTTAACATAAATTAAAATAACACCTTGTACTTCTCTTTAAATTCACTGTAACCCTAGCTAAAACCTTCTTCACGAATATACAAAAAACTTACCGCTTTTCATCCTTAAATAGAAAGCGGTAAGTTTAATTGTTTAGGAATATCAGAATGAAACTCAGATGTATGCACAATTGAAAATGTATATCCTTGCTCAATAAATGATACTTCATTACGTTTACATTCAAATGATACACTATTTTTCTTAAAGTTATTTTGGATTCGCTGTAAAAATGCGACGTCTGGTGTTCCGAAAGAAACGTATACTTTCGGTGATAGAGCTTTCATCGCGATTGGAATCCAAGGTCGCTGCCACCAAGTCGCGACGATATATGCAGTGCCACCTATAACAAAGTTAAAAATATCCCCATCTTCCATCGTTTTCATATTTAGATTTGATTTTAACCATTCCGTAAAAACAGGTACACTTTTAACAGGAAGACCAATTTCCCTTACGTATAAAATGTTTAAAGGTGAGTGTGGTACTAATACATCCTCTTTAACATAACTATGTGCGATAATTTCGAGTAGATTTCCATCTCCGTCTTTAAAGTATAAATTGAATAGACCATTCTCTTCACCAATTACATTTCCATTTTGCCATTTTACAATGAGTAATCCAGAGTCCTTTAACCATTTTGCTGTTTCATGGAATTTTGAATATGGAATTTCAAAAGCAAAATGTGCAGGTGCGATTGGTTCATACACTTCTTGAAAACTAATTGTTGTATAAGGTGTTACTTCAAATTGAATGAAGGATGCTGTTTCTTTTTTTATTGGAAAAGATAATATGTCCTTATAAACTTGTTTTACCCCTTCTATGGAAACCGTTTGTAGTTTTATATCTGATATATGTGTAATCACTTTACATTCCCCTCATTTCTTATTATCTATTCGTATTGTATTACACTTATAAATAGATAAAATCAAACGGAAGGATGGATTTTTCATATAGAAACTACAACTTTAGTATGAATATGTTGGCTCCAATTATTTTTTATTTCCGCTATAACAATTTCTGGTTTATCCCAGTGCAACATGTGTGTAGTATCAGGAATTACTTTTACTATACTGTCCGTTTTCTCTTTAAAAACATTTACTGTCTTATCTCTATAATCCGCCCAAACTTGTGGGACTGTAGCTCGAAGTAATACAATATTAGCCGGTAGCTTCTCATATATATCTATTGTTTCATCTTTATGCATACCTCTTATTATATTACTAGCTGTATTCCCCCTGGCATGCCACCATACTTTATTATCCATTTCGATCCCTAGATCCTTTACAGCAACTTCTAACAATGAAGACCATCTAGTATAAGCTTCTTTTTCACTTTTGAAAAATTCGTCCCAATTATTAAAAACATATTTATCAAAGTCCTTTTCATAATAAGCAATTTCTTCTTCCAACGTTTCTTCTCGAAGCCTTTTTGTTTGATATCCACCATCAATAAGAATACTTCCTTGTACTTTTTCTGGATGATTTAACAAATAAAATAACGCTACAAAACTTCCCCATGAATGTGATAGAAAATAGAAGTATTTGATTCTCAATTCATTTATTATTTCATTTAACCAATTTGCTAAATTGTGCATCTCATAATCTTCTGTTCTTTCAAATGGCGGTGTTTTACCATGTCCAGGTGCATCAACGGAGATAAATCTATACTCTTCTTTTAATTCCTCAGCAATTTCTATAAAACTTAAACTCGTACTACCTAATCCATGTAAACAAAAGATAACGGGCTTGTCATTATTCCCCCATTCAGTAATATGTACATTTATTTTTTCATTGCTAATATAGTAACGTTTCAAAACATTTATCCTCCATATTTTGATTTTTTAATTTACACTTTATTTATTTCTATTATTTTCAAGTATTTCCTGTATTCTTTTCACACAAAAGCTGCTTTTCTTTAAATGAAAAGCAGCTTTTACACTAAAATACATTATAATTTAACAGCAATAATCATAAATCTTTTGAATTCGTACGAATCCCTTTTTCAGAACTATACGTATCAATGAACTTTTGTAAAATAGTAAAATCCTCTTCCTGTTCTCCGAATCTAGGAATAATAGGGGTATGTTTTAATAAGAAAATGAGATCTTCAGACCTACTGTAATAATCAGTAACATCATATTCACGTACTTGCACGAGATCAAATCCTGCACTAATAAGTTCATTCATATAATTTTCTTTTAAAGTACCATCCCGTTCACCTAAGCATTGTCCTCTACCAAATGCTTCTTTCAGGTTTAATTTATCATTCTCACTTACTTGTTGTGTTAAGAAAAAGGCACCCTTTTTCATTACTTTCGCTAACTCAGATGCCAGAAACGGGGCATGACAACTTGAAGCAATATCAAAATGTGCATGTGGAAATGTTAAAGCTTCAGAACCCATTTGAAGAAACTCAACATTTTGTACACCTGATTTTTTTAAGTTAGAATGTGCCGTTGCAATCATGCCGTTAGAATTATCAATTCCAATCAACAATTTAGCTGATGATGCTATGTTAAGTACATTTTCTCCTCCGCCTGTACCAACATCAAGTAAAATATGTGATGGTTTACACCTTTCTTTTACCTCACTATAAAAGTCCCATGTATCTCCTACAGTTTCACATTTTATTTTGCTAAAATCCCATCCATTTAATCTTCCTACTTTATCATAGAAGCTTTTATACTCTAATTCGTTCATCTTATTACTTCCCCTTTGTAAAAATAAATTAAATATGTATAATAACCTACGACACTCTTTAATTATATATTATAAAATACAAATTATTAAAACAACATTTCCCTTCACACTACAAAAAGTTTACATAACATTTTTATGGTTTATCTTTATCTATATATTCTAAATGCCCTCTTCCCCAACTACACATACTATCCAAAACAGTACTGACTGTTTTTCCATGTTCAGTTAAGCAATATTCTACTTTAGGTGGTATTTCTTGATAAATTTCGCGTTTTATTAGTTGATCTTGCTCTAATTCACGTAATTGCTTCGCTAACGTCCCTTGAGATATATCTGGTATCAATCGCTTTAATTCACCAAAACGTTTCATTCCATCTGTTAGCAAAATAAACAAAATGAGTGACTTCCATTTCCCACCGATTATTTGTAATGTTGCTATTACCCCTTTTAACTTCGGTTCTTGTAAATCCATTTTTCTCACCTCTCCTCAGATATCATAAAGTGAAACTTTAATCAGTGGGGGTTTTGTTCATCCCACACTGATTATTAGTTGAACCAATCGAGCTTTTACGGGCAATTGATCTCTTACCTAACTTCCTTGCATTTTCCTAACTTTGAGGTGAGAGTTTTACTGCCCGTGAATGCCGGATAAACCATATTTAGAAATTTTTCCTATTACTTATCCGCATGTATAGCGATTAGTACGAAATTTGCGACTATGTACATATAAAGTGCGTACTTTTCACTTGCTCCCTTTTAGCGAATAATAAAAGCATAGCACAGTTAGTTATATTCTAAATTTTTTATTAAAGGAGTGGCTAAAATATGTCTATTACTACATTAAAAAATAGCCGTATTGTTATCATTGGCGGGAGTTCTGGTATTGGATTAGCAACAGCAACACAAGCAATTAAACAAGGCGCACATGTTATTATTGCCGGACGCTCGGAAGAAAAATTAAAAGTTGCTCGAGAAGTAATAAATAACAATCATCTTCAAACTTATATATTGGATAATCAAAATAAAGAGCAATTACAAAATTTTTTCAAGATAGTTGGGAACTTTGATCATTTATTCACACCGGGAGCCTCTTACACACTTGGACCGATTACCTCTACAGAGGAAATTGCTGAAAGTAGCTTCATCGGAAAGTTTTGGCCTCAATATTATGCCGTAAAATATGCAATTCCTTTTCTTTCAAACTCTGGATCGATTGTGTTAATGTCTGGTGCATTTAGTCAAAGACCACTTAAAGGCGCTCCTGCTTATGGAGCTTGCAATGGTGCTATTGAAAGTTTAGGGAAGGCTTTAGCTGTGGAATTAGCTCCTATTAGAGTTAATGTGGTTTCTCCTGGAACAATACAAAGAGAAAATGAACAAAATGAAAATAGACTAGTTGCTTACGAAGCTTATAAATCTCTTTCACTTGTACAACGAGCTGGATTTAATGATGAAATTGCACATACTGTCCTATATTTAATGCAAAATAGTTTTACTACGGGTAATGTATTATTTCCTGATGGAGGGTACACATACCATTAATTATTAAAAATTTAATGCCTCCTTGTATTAACTAGTATTAAGGAGGCTATTATTAACTAAAAAAGGGATATATTAATGTAGGATCTTCTTTCAAAAGTTCTGCTAACAACAATAATTGCGGAAAAGGTCATAAGATTAACTCTTTATCCAGCAACCCCTTTTGTTCTCAAATCATTCCGTCTCCTCGCATAAAAACCGCCCTAATTTCTATTCCCTACAATTTTATATAAAATCAATATTATAAAGTAGGATTCAACAACTTCTTACAGAATTCTATATTTAATACGTATTGGACGGATTATTTTCAAATTCCTCTATAAAAAAGGGAGGTCATATAATTGTGAAATTTGTACAAGAACGAAGATTAACTGTCAAGACAACTTTTTCAAAAGAATACAAGATTTTTATTTTTGGTTTACTCATTTCACGAATCGGGGATTCACTATATACTTTTGCACTGCCTTGGATTGCCTATCAATTAACTGGTTCAGCTGTAATTATGGGTTCTTTATTTGCTGTTAACGTATTGCCAATCGTTTTATTTGGCCCTTTAGTTGGTGTACTAGTTGATCGATATGATCGAAAAAAGTTACTTTGGATGGCGGATATTATCAATATTATTTTAGTAAGTCTCGTACCAATTCTACATGCATTACATCTATTAGAAGTCTGGCATTTATACGTAATTACTTTTATCTTAGCAGTTATGTCCATGCTTTTTGATGTAACAACAGTTACAGTCATTCCACACATCGCAGGTGCATCATTAACGAAGGCTAATTCTTTATATCAAATGGTTAATCAATTGGCTAGTTTGTTTGGTCCAATCATAGCTGGGCTTTTCATATCTTTTATTGGCGGCTTTCAAGTACTTTGGATTAATGTTCTTTCATTTATTGCTACATTAATTGCTGTGATTATATTACCTTCTATGAAAAACTTAAATAAAAAGAATACTGATAAAAAAACATTGCAAAATGTACTAAATGATTTGTTTGATGGATTTAAATGGCTCATAAATGATCGGTTAAATATAGCTTTGTCACTTCAAGCTATGGTAGGTAACTTTGGAGCAAGTGCTGTTTTAGGTGTACTTATGTATTATTTATTATCGACATTAAATCTTACCTCCGCACAAAGTGGTTATAATTATACTTTAATAGGAATAGGTGGGCTTTTAGGAAGCTTAATTGCCGTTCCTTTAGAAAAGAAATTTCGACGTGGTATACTTATTCCTTTACTCCTATTTTTTGGAGCGCTTGGATTAACATTTGCTTTATGGAGTACATATTGGCTTGCTCCTGGAATTGCTTTCGGAATCGCGATGACATGTAATATCACATGGAATACGATTGTTACATCAATTCGGCAGGAAACTGTTCCATCCAATTTGCAAGGACGTGTTTTAGGTTTTTCTCGTGTACTTACACGATTATCTATGCCATTGGGGGCATTAGTAGGTGGAATTATTTCAGCCTACAATCCTGTATTTATATTTGCTTTAGCTGCTTTTACTAAAATAATTGAAGTCTTTATTGCCTTATGTAGTCCGATACGAAAACTGCAAAGAGGAAAAATTATACATTTTGAGATATTAACAAAATAAAAAAAGGCATAAAACATGCCTTTTTTTATTACTTATTTGTTTATTGGATAACAAACTTCTGTAACCCACTTATTAGGATCCAATTCCATCGCTGGGCTCACATGATAAATATTAAACATCGGGCCTGCTAATTTGTAACCCTCTGTCTCAATCCATTTTGCCGCAGCCTCATTTACAGCTGTCATCTGTTCATAACTTCCATTAACTGTTATAGAAGCTACATTAGTCGATTCCATATTTTTAAATGTAACGTCTTTTGTATTTTCGTGCTTACCTAGAATACTTAGCTGTATTTCTATATCTACATCATTTTCTTTGTATTCATGATCATGGAAAACCGCAATACTATAACTCGGTTGGGCAATACTAATATTTTTCATTTGAATTTCTTGCATTAATACACTCCATAAATCACCTTCGCAATTATACGATGGAATAATCTTTCTAACACTAGCTACAGTTCTTTCTGGAATTTCTTTTATTGAAACATGATAATTCATCTCAACAACATCCTCTCTCATCGTTTTCATTGAGTCTTCGAGGAGACGTAATTGTTTTTGGAGGTTATTCATGTCTTCTTTAATTTGAGCACTACGATTTAAAAATTGCTCTTTTATGGTATCTATATTATCGCATTCTATTATTTCTTTGATGGTAGCAATATTAAACCCCATAGCTTTTAACGTTTGAATTTGATTTACTTTTTTTAATTGGTCTGCTGAATAAAATCGATATCCACTCTGCTCATCGACTTTTACTGGTTGTAGTAATTCCACTTTATCGTAGTGTCTCAACATTCGTATACTAATGGAAGATAGTTTTGAAAAATCCCCTATTTTAAACATGATTTCCTCCTATAAGTTACATCTACTTTGAAGCTCAACTTTATCTTAAACAATGACATTGTGTGAGGGTCAACTATTTTTAACGATTTAAATAACAATTTAACATGTTATATTTATATAATTAAAAACCTATATTCCTGTTTTTATGACTACTGCAATTGACAAATCCATCACTAGTTATTTTTCTCAAGACATTCATAAACCGCTATCATATCTCGTTTATCCAACTCACGTATGCGATTAAAAATTGGTATTTGTCCAACAGCTTCTGTTAATAAGCTTTCATTCACAACATCACTTACTTTTCCAGTTAACCACGTTTGTACATCCACGCCCTCAACAACTTCTTTTAACCCTTCGTCATTAATACCACTTGCATTACAAGTTACACATGGAATTGTTAGTTTAAAGACACCATCATGTAGATTATCTTCGGTTATCACTTTCTTACCTTTACAAAATGGACATGGATTACTCTTTTTAATTTTATTAATTTGGGTAACTAATTTTTTGTATCCAAACGCTTCGTATACATACGTAAGTTTTTTATATTTACCATTTGTGAAATACTTATCTATAATGGTTTCTCTCGTTTCATAAACATTAGGGAAATCACAAACAGTTACTTGATTATTAACACTAATGGATTCGATATTTCCTTTTATTTCGTTCCAGAATGGTAAGACATTTTGTAACACCATTTCATAGTTTGAAAAGCTTGCTTGTTCTAATTCAAACATCTTCAGTGCAACTTGTGCTTTTCTTGGCAATAAAGAAACATCTTCTGTCAATACCATATCGCCACCAACAATAGACTTCAATGTAACAAGTGCCGGTAAATCACCAACTGTTTTCAATACTTTATTAATAGGCTGATTGATTATTTCACGAATATCTACGTTACCAAATTTAAGTGGTTTATGATGATTTAAAACCGTCCCCTCACAAATTGGACATTTCATCATTTTTTTTGAACTCTTAATTTCTTCTTTAATAGGTGCTTTTGAAATAACAATATACCCACCAATAATTGTATTAAACCCTACCCATGTTCTACGTGTCTTTCCTTTTTTATCATAAAATGATTTTTCAAAATATCCGTACCAAAACGTATGCTTTTCTTCTTCTGACATATCATTATAGCTCTTTGACAAATCGTGACCAAGCTCATTTTTTATTTCTTCGAATAGAAATTCTATTTTTTCATGCTGATAAAATTTTAATACCTTCATGATTTCTGGATCGAATAGCCCATCCCAAAATGGAACACTTTTATCTTGAATGGCAATATCTTTATCAAAAACTTCAATTTGAAGACGTCCAGAACAAGATGGACAATGATTGTCCTGTGAATAGAAATCAAAACTTCTCGTATCTTTATTAATTGGATGAGCAGCTACAATATGATTAATTAATCCACCAATCTCATATAAGAAACTATATTGACTATATAAATGTCTTTCAAGATCAATAGCAATAACAGGTGCGATTGTATCAGATTCATATTCACCATAAATTAACCTAGCCATTGATGATAAACTTTTTAAAATACCGCCCTTATAAACATTTTCGGCATTTTTAAAATAGTTAATATGATTTTCTTCTAAATAGTGAACTCCTTTTTTCTGCTTAAGCATTGAAGAGATATTTATTTTCTTTGTGCTATTCACATTACTTTTTTGACGATAGTAATCCTCATGATTAACAACATCCAAATGCTCTACAGATTCATTCTGCCTTTTTCCAAAATCAACTATATAATCAGAGCTTTCTAACATGTAACGATTATGCTCAATCATAATGATAGAAACTGATTCATCTTGCAGAATACCTCTAATACTATCGATAAATTGATTTAAAATATTTTGTGATAAACCTTTTGAAGGCTCATCAAAAATGAATAATGTATGTGGATTTCTAGTGTTTGCAAATAATTCCGAAACTAAATGAACACATTGAAACTCACCTGTCGATAATGTTTGTGTTTTTCTCTCTAATGTTAAATAGCCAAGTCCTAATTTAATTAGTAGGCTCAAACGTTTATAAGCGATATCTTCATTTGGAAGTTCATCAATAATATCCTCAATCGAGCGCTCAAAAATATCATCAATGTCTTCACTATACTTTGTCAGTTTCTTTTTAATATCTAGGAAAGTTGCTACAGTTGATCGACTTGTAATTGATTGATTTCGGTCTTGTCCTACCATAACTAATTTATCTTTTGGATATCGTTTCAAAAAATCTGTAGCTAGACATTCGTTGACAAGTGTAGATTTCCCACATCCTGATTCTCCTGTAACTGTTACAAGCCTGTTTTTAGGAATTTGAAACTCAGCTATTTGGATATTACGGCAATATAAATCATAGAATGTATAAAATTCTGTTGGTATTTCTTTATTTCGATCCCACAGTATTGACTTTGGTCTTGGTGATTCTTCCACAATTTTCCCGCCATATTTTCCGCTACCAGGTCCAAAGAACAATTGCTCATCAGATGTATCTAGTACTGTATCTGAATGATCAATAAGCCAAATTTGATTTTTACACCCTAATCGTTTAATCTCTTCTAAAATTTGTAATAATGTTTCATGATCAAGTCCAACTGAAATCTCATCAATAATAATTACAGCATTTTCACTTACTGCCATGAATTCAGCCAAATAAAGTCGTGTTAACTCTCCACCTGACAACGTACCCATAATTCGATTTAATGTTAAATAACCAATGTTCATATTAATAATATTTTGCAGTATATGCTGTTTTTCTTCACTAATATTCAATTCTTTTGCTAGTGAAAGAATAGATTCAACACTTAAATCATTAATATTTGAAATTGAATGTGGCTTGGCCAACAAATCAATTTCATGTTGTTCAATTTCTTCACTATAACGTTTTCCCTTACATTTTTTACACTCAACATTTTTTGTAGTACCACGGCCTTTACAACCAGTACACCAGCCTAATTGATTATTAAATGAAAAGACCTCTGGAGAAAGATTAAATACTTCAGCAAGTTTTTCCCGAACCTCTGTAAAAACACCAGTATGAGTACCAATCGTTGAACGCGGATTAGACGAAATCGATGATTTTCCTAGAAAAAGTACTAAAGGCATTTCTTCCATCTTAATGGCACTAAAATTTGTTTCCATAATGTTAGGAAATAAATATTGATATTCAGCCTTTGGTAATAAAGAAACTAATCGTTTTTTTGATTCTTCACCAATTGTTTGGCAAAAAGTTGTTTTACCCGATCCAGATAAACCAGCAATTCCAAACGATTTATTAAACGGTATAGTTGCATCTAATTTATTTATGTTATTAGCAATTAATTGATTTACTTTCATATTAACCTCTATTCTTATTTATTCACAAAAGCATTTTTACAATATAATAATTACATAATGAATATTATCTATTATGCAATTATCCTCTCACTTCATGAATCTTATCCTTGTATATTTCAAACCACTGTTGCCATTCATCTTTAGAAAATTCTTTCTCTTCTCCTTCTAAAACGAAAGAAAAAAGATTTAAACAAATATGCCAACCAGCTACATCTCTCGGTGTATGATCTGTTAATTCATGAATGTACTCTTTAAGAAGTAAAAGGGTACCATTTTCCTCATTATGTATTTCAAATCTGACACGGTCTTTATCCCAAGTAAATTCAAGTACTGAGTTTAGTTGACACTCTAAAATATCAATATTTATGAATGAACCGTCCATCATGTCGAACTTTATTATTCCAGCAGTTTTAAGGCTTTCAATCTGTAAATTGGGCATCCATTTTTTCAGCTTACTGTTTTCTGTTAATACAGACCAAACTTCTTCTGCCGTATATGGAAATTGGCGTTCAAATTTTACAATATATCCATCAGTTAGTTTCCTAATTTCAGCTATCATTTTGATTGTCTCCTTATATAGAATATATGTTCCCATTTCATTTTACACGAATATAAATATAAAATAAATATTTATGTCAACGAAGTGTTAATTTAAAGTGAATGGTGCTGAGAAAAACTTAAATATTTTCTAAATCGAATTATATAATATTGAAAATTAAATATAGATTTATGTACAAATAAAAAAGCCGCATTTGCGACTTATGAAATCATAGGATTAACTCCTTTTTTGTTGAATGATTAGCGCTTAATCGCATCGACAATTAGCGATGGAAAACCAAGTTTATCGCCTTTATTTCTAGAATCATACCTTTTCGAACGGAAAATAACACCGTCGTTTGCATCCCATTCGTTGTAATAAAACCGACCATTTTCATCACAATATTCAAGTAAAACTACCTCGAATCCAGCAGTTTCAAACATTTTCGTTAATGTTATATAATTATGAACGATTTTATGACTTGCTGCTGGATGATCTTTCGGACCGGGGCCCCCTATTTGAACTATATTTTGATATGCCTCATCCTGAAAGAATGCATCAGGGACTCCGCACCGAATATGACCAGATGGTTTTAAAAATTCATAACAAATTTCAGCTGCTCTTACACCTTCTTCAAAAGTAAGGTGTTCCCATACATGCTCAGCTAAAATAGCTGAAATAGAGTTGTATTCAAATCTTCCTTCCCACGTAGCTTTATCTAGTAAGTTAAGTTCATCTTCTTGCGTTTGAATCCAACCTGGATTATTATTAAACACTCCAGCTCCGACAACTACTTTAATTTCGTCTTGTTTTATTGCCACCATGTTCACCTCTTGAATATTTTAATTCATTAACATATTCTATGTTTACTATTATCCTTCCTCCTTCAACAAATTTAGTAACATGAGTCCAGTACAATACCGAACTCATGTCCTAAAAACTCTCTAACGCAACGATCTGTCTAACTCTATAAAATTAGTTCATAATATACGATTTTTCTTATAGAAATATAGCACAGCAAACATTAGCATAATACCAATTACGTAAAAAATTGTTGTTCCACTCCCACCAGTATTAGGAATTACCCAATTATTCTTCGCATTTTTCACTGTTATTTTTTGTGTCTTTACTGCTTCTGTAATTTCTATTTCTATTGGATCTCTAAGTAACATGTATCCGTTCGGTGCTTTTATTTCTTTAATCGTATACTTTCCAATTGCTAATTGGTTGGAAATCACCTTTCCTTTTTCATCCGTTATTAATCTACTAACTTCTTTCCCTTCTTTATCTAACACTTGAAATACAGCGCCTTTTAGCTTTAATTCACTATCCATATCATCAACTTTTTCAATTTCAAATTGCCCAGTCGGATCTGGCAATTTCTTATTTCCTATTTTAATTTCTACTACTGCATCTTTTTCTATTTTTACAGTTATTTTTTCTTTTAATAATTCGTAACCTTTAGGTGCTTCTACTTCCACTAAGGTATAGTTTCCTATTGGTAAGTCTTTTGATATTACTTCTCCTTCTTCATTTGTTACTAGTTCTCCAACTATTTTTCCTTTTGAATCTTCTATATGAAACTTTGCCCTTGCTAGTTTTTTATTTTTATCACTTATGTCTACTTTCACAAGCTTCATTTTCCCCATTGGATCTGGCAATTTCTTATTTCCTATTTTAATTTCTACTACTGCATCTTTTTCTATTTTTACAGTTATGTTATCTTTTAATAATTCGTAACCTTTAGGTGCTTCTACTTCCACTACGGTATAGTTTCCTATTGGTAAGTCTTTTGATATCGCTTCTCCTTCTTCATTTGTTACTAGTTCTCCAACTATTTTTCCTTTTGAATCTTCAATTTTAAACTTTGCTCCTGCTAGCTTTTTATTTTTATCACTTATGTCTACTTTCACAAGCTTCATTTTCCCCATTGGATCTGGCAATTTCTTATTTCCTATTTTAATTTCTACTACTGCATCTTTTTCTATTTTTACAGTTATGTTATCTTTTAATAATTCGTAACCTTTAGGTGCTTCTTTTTCCACTAAAGTATAATTTCCTATTGGTAAGTCTTTTGATATCGCTTCCCCTTCTTCATTTGTTACTAGTTCTCCAACTATTTTTCCTTTTGAATCTTCAATTTTAAACTTTGCTCCCTCCAATTTTTTATTATCATTATTACTATCAACCTTTTTTATTTTTACTTTTCCTGTACTAGGCTTGTTCCAATGTTGCCAGTTAAATTTGAAATTGTGAAATTCAAATCCACCAGTTTGTTGTACCGCACCGACAAATGCTTGTCCATTAATCGAACCGCCTTTTGTTTCTAATACAGCATTGGGGGCAAACACACTACCAACGACACCATATCCCTCTGTTATAATTTTTTTCGCATTTGGAAAAACCCAAATCACTTTCCCATATAGCTCAGTAAACGGGGAATTAGGAGAATATGGTTGTGATGTAGGAACTATATCTGTAGCCCTTCCAATATTGTTCGTGTCATATAGAATAGACCCATTTTTAAATGTAACCTCTGTTGCATCCGAATACATAACAATAAAATCTTTGTCCTTAGCATTTGGTAAAAATACATCTCTTATATCTAAATTAATTTTCCCTGTCAATTCTGATGAAACATAAATATTAGGATTGTTTATATCTTTTCCGATTCCATGACTCATATTTGGAATTGGGGTATTCGTTTTATATTGACCTGCATTTTTACTGACTTGGTTCACTATATTGCGAAATTCATTAAATTTCGCGTCAATTTCTAGTTTTTCTTTATAAACGATACGATCATAAGAGGATTGTATGATGCGATCTGGATCACTCTCTTTTGTCATTACGACTATTCCGTTTTGAATGATAAAAGATTCTTCTCTTGATTTCTTAAATTTTCCAGAAAATAACAAGGACGGATATCCCTCATCACCCCATTTTTCACCTACTATATTAGATGTTCCCGCTGCAGCACCTACAATCGTATACCCCGATGCATCCATATCACCTTGAACTGCAATTGCTCCTTCAATGTCGCCACCTATTGCTTTATGGTTACCAAAGACAACAGCATTATAACGCGATATATCTCCTAGACCTTCTAAGTTAGTCGTGGATCCATATGCTTCTTTTGGTACATATACGACAAAACTTACACTTAACATTAACAAAACAATAAAATGAATACTTACCAGCTTTAATCGTAGCCTCAATTCCTTTGTTCCCACCTTTACCGTATTTTTTCTATAGTCGAATAAAATGAAATTTTTATTAATGATGATTTACTTCATCTCCTATATACCTTCTTTACTTATCTTTGAATTTCCGGTCCCACTTCCCATTAATACAGGATAAATACATACATTCTATCAAGTAAACCTTTTCTTATAAATTTCGACTAGAAACACACATAACAATAGGATTGTAACTATTACAGTCCACTTATTAAATATAACTATCTCTGTACTCACTTTTTGTTTTTCTTTCTCGTTTAACTCCACACGCTCACCTCGAACTAGCAATCTATTGGTGTTTATTCCATAAGGCGTACACGTAATTAAAGTTGTATAATCTTTATTTTGTACAATTTGTAGATCGTCCGTTTCGTGTGGTAACACTACTTTAATTTGATCTACTTTATAAGCAAGAACTTTGTCTAAAGAATGAAGATAAAAAAGATCTCCTTTGCTCAACTTATCTAAATCTGTAAATAATTTTGCTGATGGTAAACCACGATGCCCTGTTAAAATAGTGTGCGTATTTTCTCCACCTACCGGGAGCGAAGAAAAATCTAAATGACCTATCCCGCGACTCAATACTTCCTCAGAGGTCCCTTGATAGATTGGCAGTTTTATATTAATTTTCGATATTTCAATATACCCCATTACATCTCCTAAATTTAACGCATCAGCATACGCTTGATGATTACTTTTTTTTCAGAAAATGGATCTGTAAATGTTTTCGCAGAAGTTTGAACTTGTTTATTATATTCGGCTGCTTCTTTTTCCCTACGTTCGACTTCTTTCTTTTGTAATGCTTTAATCTTCTTATCGTAAGAGCTAATCTCAGAATAATGTGCACGGGTCGCCAACCAATTACTAATAGTAGGATATAAAAAAATACCTAATCCAAATAAAAAAATACCTCCCAAAACAAGATTTCGTTTCATATTTCCACCTCTGTATATGCTTAAATATCGAAAAGAGGGAAGCATTTTGCTTCTCCTCTTTTCATATGGTTACATGTTCCTAAAATCTTAATTTCTAGCAAACTTTTTTCTAAAGAAAACAAATGCCGCTGTAAGCATTAAAGTAAGGCCTATTACAGTAAAAAGAGTCGTTCCTATACCACCCGTTACCGGAAGAATCCATCCACTTTTATTATTTTCTATCGTTAATTTAACCGTTTGATTATTTTCGCTAATCTTTACATCAATGGGGTCTTTTAATAATTGATAAGAAGTTTTTGTACCATCTTCTTTTGTATATGTCGGTGCTTTCGTTTCAAAAATTTGATAGTCTCCATATGGAATGTTAGACCATTTAATAACACCATTTTCATCTGATACACCTGTTACTTCTTTTCCTGCTACGACAACTATTTTTCCATTATTATCTTTAAGTACAAACTCTGCACCTTTTAATTTATTCTTATTAGCACTATCAATTTTTGTTAACTCAATTATTCCAGTTGTCGGAATAACAACTACAGGTTTAGATTCCTTTTCTCCAATTACATCATTTTTATTTGTAAAATGTATTTTTGCTGTATTTAAAATTTCCGAACCAGATGGTACTCCTTCTTTTACTTGGGATTTAATTTGCAAATGAAATTCTTTTTTACCATCTAATTTTGTGAAATCTTTTACTGTAGCTGTTACTTTTTGACCTTCTATAGCTACCTCAACAACGTTTGCATTTACTTCTGCTCCATCAATTTTCACGATTGGCTTTCCTTGAATCACTAAACGATTATCCAAAGTATCTGTTACCACATATTTTTTGTATTCCTTAATGTCTTCTGGAATTAATGTTTTAATATCATAATTATAATTAGTTAACGGATTTATTGGTAACGCTTCCAATTTTCCGTTAATTTTTTTATCAATTGTTGGTTCTTCATTGTTTTTCACTTCTATTTTAACTACTGTACCAGAAGTAATAGTTCCATCTTCATTAATTGTTCCGGAGTTCTTAACAAAAAACTCACGTTTAGTTGGATCTATTACATAGCCTTTCGGAGCTTTTGTTTCTTGGAAATAGTATTCTCCATACTCCAATCCTTGCACTCGGATATGGCCATTAGCATCTGTTGCTAACTCTTTTTTCACTTCTGTACCGTCTTTTTTAAATAAAGAGAATACTGCACCTGCTAATGCTTTTTCATTTACACCAGTTTTTATTAAATCCACTGCACCACGTTTAATCTCATTTTTGGGATACATGTGAACATCATAGTTTAGCACCTTACCCTCTTTATTCGTTAATGGGATATCCACTGTATACGTATTGGGATTTAGATTCACATGTGGAGGTCCTGCCACTTCTTTCACCTCATAACGTCCTAGCGGAAGATCTTTTAATACAGCTTGTCCGTTATCATCTGTTACTACTTGATTTGGAGTGGCTCCCATTACAGGTTTCACGTCTTCTTTCACGATTTTCCCATCGTTTGAAATTTTTTCAAAAGAAGCAACCCTTTTCACTTCAAACGTTACACCTTTTAATGGTTTCACATCTTTTGGCACCTCTTGATTTGCAGAACCGTCACCTTCTAGTCCCTGCGCTCCATCTTTTTCTTGTTCATACTTATGAATCGTTAAAGTACCTTTAGATGGTGAATCTGCCTTTACTAATACACTAGACCATGTAGAAAATGTTAAGAATAACACTAAAAGCACACTAAATATTTTTTTCATTTCTCTTATCCCCTTTACTACTTCTATCATTTTAAAATTTCTTTATTACTATTACCTTCTTAAAAGCAATAGTGTGCCAAGTATCAGATTTAAACGAATAACATAAAACATAGTCGTCCAACAATCCATTGTTTACAATCACTTATTCACTTTTCTTATCTTCTATTATTACGTTGTCTCTCCACATGATATATGTAATTTTCTCCCTAAATTACACGTATATCCCTATTTCAAGAATCATTACATTTGTTACATAATAGCTTTCACTGCTAATTTCGACTAGTCACTTACTGTCAATCTATTCATTTCTCACTTCCTATCCCTATTTAAAATCCAATCTTAATCATTTTTAATACATATAAGTAATAACCAACAAATAAGTTTGACGATTCATATTTTACGTTACTGTCCAAACTATTACTTGTATATTCAAATAATATGTGCTATTCATGTTAAATTATGGTATTATTCTTAGAAGTTTATAACTTTTATTTATATTTTTATTGATAAAGGTTTTCCGTATCTACTTATGAAAAGGAATATATGTTTATTTAACTATTACGCATAACTGTAAGGAGGAAGAATATGACTAAAAACTCAGTCTAGTTGAGATAGAGTACATTTGCAATATGTTTTTCAATCTTTCGAAATTCCAGTTTGTTTTTAGATTGTAACAAAAATATTCTTTTAGAATTTAAATCAAAAAATGATTCACATTCGTTATATACATCAAAAATAGAAGAGTTACATATGCTTTTTCAGAGAAATGATACATATAATTCCCCATCTTCAGAACTCACGAATATCTAGGGCACTTTATTTTAATTCACATAAAGAGCGATTATATGGTGAACGGTACTGTTATTATTGGGCCCTTGACACATGTGAATTCTTCTACAAGTAAAGCGGATAGTAACCTTAATTTTATTCCAAATTATAAAAGAACAAGAGACCATTATTTTTCATTGTCAGTCAAAGATCAAAATTTCTTTGTAAATATAGCGATATTGTTCTATAACATTCTCTATAAAAAATTCAGATGTAAGCACCTTTTCAAATAACAGTGACTCACTTCATATAAGTCATAGCAGCATCTTAAACGAAGATGTATATATTTCAATGCAAAAGATGAATCCATTTATCATAATTTATATATAGAGCAGCAACTACTTAGTTCTATAGAAGAAGGGGATAAAGAAACCGTACTCAAATATTATTACGAATTCCAACAAGAGACTCTTTCATCTTTATCTTCATTCCATCAATTAAGACGTCATAAAAACATTTGTATTTCATCCATCACGCTCGCTACTAGATATGCGATAAAAGGGGGACTTCCATCTGGGATTGCTTACAAAATTTATGATTTACATATTCAAAGAACAGAAGATTTAAAAGACAAAGAATCTGTTTGGGATTTATTAAAAAATGCTTTTTGTACCTTTGCAGACCGTGTAAAGGCACAAAAAACACAGCAACATTCACAGACTATTGCTATTTGCAAAAACTACATTTTTAAAAATATTTACAATCCAATATCTGTTAAACAACTTGCTAAATTTGCAAATGTGAATTCAGATTATTTATCTATATTATTTAAAAAAGAAGTCGGTATTTCATTAATTGAGTACATTCAGCGTGAACGAATCGAAGAAGCAAAGAAATTATTAACTTTCACCACCTATCCTTTATCAGACATATGCGCTTCGCTTAATTTTAGCGATCAAAGTTATTTCACTAAAATTTTTAAAAAATTCACCAATGAAACACCTGGTAAATATCGAAAATCTCATGTTGTCATTTAGAGTGAAACTTCCATTAAACAAAATGTTTTCAGTAACTCATCAATGGCAGATTAGAAGCACTCCCAGATTCATGAACTATAGGATTTATGCTTTTTCCAAACCAAAAAACACGTTACTATTCTTTTATTTTAATGAGAATAGTAACGTGTTTTTTATGTAATGTAGTTTTGTAGACAGAACATGATCCAACTACAAATTTTTATAGAAGTCAAATGCACCGCTTAACTACTAAAATCTTATTAAGTAAAAAATCCATATTTTGTTTTACTTACTTTCTACTTTATTTCTTTTGAATAATGAACTCTTTTCTTCAAACGAATAATCCCTACTATTATTTTTGTATCTTTCTAAATTTGCGAACCAAAGTGAGTACTGTGCCTACAATAATTATCAATATGCCGATTGCTGCACTGTTAGTTGTACTTACACCCGTCTTTGGAAGCTCCTTATATGTATATTCTTTTTTATCGCTATTACTGTTGTTTGAGATATTACTCTTATTTTCCTTATTAGCAAGGCCATTAGCTTTGCTAGTTTCTTTATCTTTCACTAATACTTTTTGTATTGCATTTACCTCATTACCCACGGAATCTCTAACACTATATATTATTTCATAAGTACCAGCTTTAGTTGTATCTATAGTTCCTTCATACGCTACTTTAGAAATAAGGTCACCGTCCTCTTTATCAGTAGCTGATACCCCTACCAATGGATCAAATTGATCACCCTCAGTAATTGAAGTTGTAGCAGGTACTTTTAGTATTGGTTTATCATTTTTAACTTCTTCTCTAACTTTGACCGTTACAGTTTGCTTCGCCGTTACTTCATGACCTTTAGAATCTGTAACCGTGTACGTTAATACGTAAGTACCGGCTTTAGTTGTATCTACTTCACCATCAACTTTGATTTTAGAAGTGAGATCACCGTCTTCTTTATCGATAGCTAATACTTCTGCCATTGGAACAAATGAATCTCCAACATGAATTGTCGCTCCAACAGGCACTGTTAATTTAGGTTCTAAATCTGATGTTTCTCCATTTCCCTCTACAATTACAGTCTGTGTTGCCGTTGCATTCCGCCCTTGAGAATCAACAACCATGTATTCCACAATGTATGTACCTGGTTTTGAAGTATCTACATCGCCTTTATGCTTTACTTTATTTGTTAAATCACCATCTTCTTTATCAACAGCTTTTACATTTCTCATTGGATCAAACGTATCACCTACACGTAGTGTAATCGTAAACGGTACAGTTAACTCTGGAGCTTGGTTTTCTGCTGTTTTTTCGTTCTCTTTCACCGTTCCTGTAATTTTTGCCGCATCAAAAGCATTTTGGACTGCTTGAACTTCAATTGAGTTCGCTCCATATTTATTAGTTGCCACTTTAAGGCATGCCAATTTCAATTCAGAGAAATTAGAAGTCATATTTAATTCATCAGTATTTGCATAATAGAAAATATCAAACATTCTATCTTCACCAATACCATTTACATTTACACCGTTATGAGTACCACCTTGTGCCATTAAATACGCAACTTTATTAATAATACTTGAGTTAAAATGAACGCCTCCATAATCCTCTCCATTTAAATCATTATATTTACTATAATCATCCGGATACGGTAGTCCTTCTGAAAAATTAATTGCAGTTGGATTTTTCATATTACGAAAAGTCGATCCAGTTTGTTCTCCTATTGTCCAGTTAAATTCCCCATTATTTATGTATTTCTCTATAGCCGTTCCCATAATATCCGATAATGCCTCGTTAATTGCCCCAGATTCTCCTGAAAATTCAAGGTTAGATTCACTTGATGTAACTGCATGTGTAAATTCATGACCGGCTATATCGAACGCTTTTACCATGGGATCTCCATATAAAAGCATACTAATGTTATTAATATTAGTACTAAATGCATTCTCCCAATTTTCAGGATCATTTGTTCCTCCAGAATCCCATGCATGTACAACTGAAACTACTTTTTTTCCTTTATTATCAAAACTATTACGCTTATATTTTTCTTTATAAAAATCGTATACCTTTGTTGCTAAGAAATGAGCGCTTACCGCCTTTGGATCATTAAATGTTGTTGAAACACTAGTTGCTAGTATACCAGGATAATAACTTTCTTCATTTGTAATATCTCTATAATTTACATCATATGTCTCAATTCCTTGTCCTCTTGTGTAATCAGCAAGCGCATAATTCCCACTGGTCTGTTTAGAAATACCAAATGTACGAGTTACGCCTAAATCATCTTTTCCTGTTCCAGTTAATGATGTAAAATTGCTAGTTTTATTTTCCTTAACGGATTCAACATACTCTTCACTTATTTTCAAACTTGATTCTTGTACCATATCTTTTAACATTTCACCATTATGAGCATTCACTAAATAAGTTCCAGATACATAATTTGGTGTTGTAGCAGCAAATGTAACTTGATATGCATTGCTAGCCTGCCCATGATTTTCATCAACAAAAATAACTGCCTTAACTTCTGGCTCAGAAATAAATTTAGTATCGTTTCCGTACTTTTTATAAATATATTGTTTTGCTTCTTCTTTTGATAAATTAATAGGTTTCTTTAAATCTTCTTGTGTTAAATTTTGTGCGCTAGCTCCTGAAATGCTTTTAATAATACCTTTTTTATCTACGTGAGCAGTCAACTGGTGGCCATATACTTCTTTTCCTTCATATATTTGTTGCATGCGCACAAGTGTAGTTCCATCATAAGAACCACGTTTTTGAAGAACCTTGTAATCTACTCCTGTTTCTGCACTAACTTGTTTTGGAGACAAAGCATGCTCCGTATTTTCCTTAAGTGCATCTTTCACTACATTCTCTGGTGCCTTTTTTGATGGTTGTGTCAGATCACCTGTACGGAACGAATCCTCTTGAATTTCAACTTGCATTTGACCAGGTTCCTCTGCATGCCCTACTCCATATGGTGTTACACTTGTTAAAACGAATCCTGTTGTTAATGCAACTATAGCTATTTCTTTTTTATTTCCCATGATATTTACCTCGTATAAATTTCTATTATTTATATGAAACTGCTAAAATGTATACAATCTATTCCTAACATAAAAAGATGACTTTTGTAATCTACAAAAGCCACCTCTTCAATATGTAATATCCCTAAAATGTTTTTAATACATAATTTCTATACGAACAGAAAAAGCATTCATTAACGAGCATTTTGCAATACTTTTATTAAGTCATTTATATTTTCAACTTTCTGCTGAAACTGATCAAGTCTGCTATGTAACAATGAAGGATTTTTATCTTCAGTTGAAATAACTTGTTTTAATTCGTTTTCTAATTTATCATACATATCAAAGAAATTATCAAATTCTACACTTACAAGCTCTTCATTTTCGCGATAGAATCTTTTGCTTCTATATAAGTCATATATGATTTATTTAAAAATCCTAATGAAATTAAATATTTAGAAGTGTTTTCTTGATAAATAGCAATATCACACGCTATTTTAATATCAGAATAAGTCTTTTGAACGAGACAATGCAATTCAAAAATCTTAAACTTTAATCCATTATTCATTTCATCCCCTCCCATCGTATCTATTCTACATAAAATTAGAATATTATACAAAGAAAATTATTAGCATGAAATTGACAATTTAAAAAATAACTTAAGGATAAACAAAATCCTCTCATTATAAATTATAGTTGCGGAGCATTTACCAACATAACAGCAAAATAAAAAGCGAAAAGAATAAATCTTTCCGCTCTTAGAGTAATAAATACATTTCATATTGCGCTAAAGAATTCTTTTCAAATCCACATTTCTTAAGAAAACCTTCCAGTAAATTATTGTTAGGAAACCCAATTGATAAACTTGATAAATTTAATTCTTCTCTTGCTACTTGTAATAATTTCATCCCAACACCAATATTTCTATAATCTTTGTCTACGAAAATAAAACTAATTTTACCTTGTTTATTTACACATAGAGAGCCTTTTAAGTCATTATCGACATATGCACCATAAAATACATTATTTGTTTTTGATATAATCAATATCATTTTGCCAATTTATATGGAAGTTTAACCATTTCTGAATTTCATCTTTAAAAGTTGGAAATTCTAATTGTTTTACTTCAATATCCTTACAATCTTTATTCATTATTTTAGTCAAATCATTTAAATTATAATAAGAAAGATCGTACACTTTTTCATAGCCCAACTTATTATAAAAATGAATCGCTCGGTCATTTCCTACAATGACTTCGAGAAAAAGTTGCTTACATCCATGTTGAATCGCCTCTTCTTTATGCAGTTCAAATAATTTTTGACTCACACCAATACCGCGGTAATTAGGATGAACCGCTAATGTTCCACAGCGCATAGTCTTAATACTTTCATAATCCTTTATACCACCTAGTATTACGCCAACAGGTTTGCCTTCTTCTAAAGCAAGAAAAGAATGTTCTAGCAAATTACCTTCTGGTCCCAAAAAACGTTGTATAAAATCCCCTTTTGAAACTTCCATTTTAATAATGTAATCTGAAAATCCAACTTTAAAAGCTTCATATACTAAATCAATATTTACATCACTACACCTTTTATATTGAATCATAATATAATTATGCCTCCAATTACTTATGTTAAAACCCTCTAACTATCTATTATTTACTACATTAATCTCATAAACACGTAAAAAGGCAATTAAATGCTCACATGCTCTTTCGCATGCTAGCATTTTAAAAATTTTTTGTTCTTCTTTCGTTTTATCATTTGCTTGATCTGAAGCAGCTTTTAAACAGAGAAATGGTTTTTTATTTATTTGACACACATAGGCGAAAGCTGCTACTTCTTGATCAACTGCCAATGCTCCATATACGGTATGGAGTAAATATCTCATTTCTGAACTACGAATACGTTGATCTCCGGATAAAAATGTACCGAAATGTATTGGATCATATGATCGTATTTTTTTTATTCTTCTTACAAGTGATTTTGTTGTTTCAATAGGTGCTGTTCTACCGTTATATAAATTAAAAACATCTTCCCCTGAGCCAGCTGCAGTAACATCGTGTTGTATTGCGTTTAGTGCCACTACAATATGACCGTTTTTCACCTTGTTTGATAAACTTCCGCATATTCCTGTCATAAACAACTCATCTGGCTGAAACTCACTAATTAACAATTGTACACAACTAGCGCAGCTTACTTTACCGACACCAGTAACAACTGATATAATTTCCAGCTCATTAATAGTATGAAAATGAAATTCCCAAGCTGCTCTTTTTTCAACACGTTCACTCGGATAATGTTGATGCAAATACGTCAGTTCTGGTTCCCATGCAGATACAATTGCAATACGTTTCATTACACGCTTCACTTCCCCTATTGTCATTTAAATAAGTTATCTATACTTTCTCGTTCATAATCTGGAATCCATTCTTTGTATTTCTTATATGAATCTCGTATTATTTCTTTATTCTTCGCAATTACTTCACATCCTCTATCATCATACATAAACATCACAATATCTTTCTTTGCATTTATGAGAAATACATCTGGATAAGAGATTTCTTTTTTTCGTCCAAATCGAAGATACAGATCAGAAAAATCCTCATGATTAGCAGCTTGTATCAGCGGTTCATATTTAATATCTTCCGCAAGACATTTAAAAGAAAATTGATATGTACAATATAAAGTGAAACTTTAATCAGTGGGGGGTCTTACTGCCCGGCAAATAGCGGGATAAATCTGCTTCTTCATCTTCAAATAAAAACGGTAATGTTTCTTATCTTATATGAAATCTTAAATCTCTTTTCTTAATATATTTATTGTATATATTTATTTTCTGTGAAGTTTTATGTTTTCCTTTTAAATCTATAAACATTTGTCACTACAAACACTACATCTTCTTTTGAAAATATGTCTTCAAAGTTGAGAAAAGTATTCCATATTTAAATCGTCGGTTTCTTCTACAATTTGATATTTATCTTTTCCGAAATCAAAATGTAAATGATTTTCCCACTGAGAATATAAGTAGGGTCCTAATGTAACTCCTGGAAATGTTTGATTCATATATTCTTTTAATTGCATTTCCTTGTCCTTTCTACTGTACAATTCTTTTTAAATCCCAATATGCTTCTTCTAGCCACGGATGTATAACTTTCAATGTATCTTTCCTTTCCCACAAATATGAAATATATACAAAAGCTGCTTTTTCCAAAGATTTTCCCAATTCTTTTTTTATTTCTATTAAATATGGTGGTGTCCCTTTTTGATCCCATTCTATTTTATCTGCAACAAATAATACTAAATCCATCTTCGTTGCATGTTTACGCAACGTTGTATGGCAACAAATTGCATTTAAAATCTCTTCATCTTCGACTTTAAATATTTCTTTTGCGATTACCCTCGATAATTTTTGATGAATAATCATAGGAAACTTTCTTTCCGCTTCCACTATTGCTACACCAAATTCTTCAGCAACTGCAATCCGCTCCTCGTTTGGAAAAATGCCACTAATATCATGTAAATATCCTGCAATTGCTGCTTTTTCTTTATCTACGTGAAACTTTTCTGCAATCTTTTTTGCCTCATTTGCCACACGAATTGAATGTTTATATGTAAACTCTTTATTATATTTTAGTAGAAAAGCTTTAATATCATTGTCTATTTTTCCAGTTGGAGTAAATGAATATATATCATTACATAACATAGAAAATCCCCTTATAACTAACTTTCATTATAATGTAGAATCTAAATATCCTTGTTATTTTATATTCGTTATTAATCTTTTACTCCTTTTAATACGTTACATGAAATTTTATACAGAATCATCACTACAAGTACATAAATGTTTGATATTATAGTAATGTTGATGATTTGTAAGGAAAGGAACTACACAATGAATAAAAATATATTAATTATTGATGATGATAAAGAAATTGTTGAATTACTTGCTGTTTATTTGCGAAATGAAGGCTATAACATTTATAAAGCTTATGATGGCGATGAAGCATTGCAAAAGGTTTCTACATATGAAGTTGACCTTATGATTTTGGATATTATGATGCCAAAACGAAACGGATTAGAAGTTTGTCAGGAAGTGCGTGAAAATAATACTGTACCAATTCTAATGCTTAGTGCAAAAGCAGAAGATATGGATAAAATATTAGGCCTTATGACAGGTGCTGATGATTATATGATCAAACCATTCAATCCATTAGAATTAGTAGCTAGAGTGAAAGCTTTATTACGAAGATCCTCTTTCCAAAATGCTACTTCGCAAAAGAATGAAGATGGTATTATTCGTATTCGCTCTGTTGAAATACACAAACATAATCATACAGTTAAAGTAAATGGAGAGTACATTAAACTAACCTCTATTGAATTCGATATTTTATATTTACTTGCGAGTAATACAGGAAGAGTATTTAGTTCAGAAGAAATTTTCGAACGCGTTTGGAATGAAGATGGTTATGGTTCAAATAAGACGGTAATGGTCCATATTAGCAACTTACGAGATAAACTTGAAACAGTAATAAATGGAGAAAAATTTATTCATACTGTTTGGGGAGTTGGCTATAAAATTGAGAAATGAAGCATTTGATATATTAAAAGATATTCCTAAATGGAAACTTATTTTTTGGCTTTTATTAGCTATCACACTCACTCCTATTACTGAACTAATTATTTATCGCCTCGTTACGAGTGTAATTGAAAGTTCACTTACTCTAACCGAACTCGGTAAAGAATTCATTCGAATTTTTGGTTATGAAAAGTATAAAGGGATTAAAGAGTCTTTATGGATGATGATTGTATCTTATTTGTTTTTATTTTCTATTTTTCATCCTATCTTTACATTTTTTATCGTCACGAGAAAAACTTTATTATGAAACTTGTATAAAAAAATGATAGAAGAAATTCGTTATATTGCAAATGGAAACTTCAATCATAAAGTTTCTATTGTAAATCATAATTATCTAGAAGAATTAGCAATCGGGGTCAATGAAATTGTTGAACAATTAAAAGTCTCAATTGATGAAGAAAGACAAGCGGAACAAGCAAAAAGTGAACTTATTACAAATGTATCACATGACTTACGCACTCCCCTTACTTCTATAGTTGGATACGTAAATTTAATCCATCATGATAATTATAGAGATGAAGTGGAATTGCGATACTATATTCAAGTCATTTACGATAAAGTAACTCGTCTTAATGCATTAATGAATGACTTGTTCGAATATACACGTGTTCAAAATAAAGAATTAAGCTTGTATTCTGTTCCTATTGATATTGTAGAGTTACTTGGACAATTAACTGTTCAATTCCGCATACAGGTTCAAGAAGCTAATATAGAATGTCGGCCTTCTTTCCCGTCTCAAAAGCTCATGGTATTAGCTGATGGTGACAAATTAGTGCGTGTGTTTGAAAATCTTATTATAAACGCTATCGCTTATGGAAGCGAAGGTCGCTATATTGACCTTACTGCTTATGAAAGTAATAATATGATTACAATTGATATAACAAATTACGGACAACCTATTCCTAGTACGGATTTACCTCATATTTTTGAACGTTTTTATCGCGTTGAGAAATCTCGCTCTACAAACACTGGTGGATCTGGACTTGGATTAGCAATTGCAAAAAGTATAGTCGAATTGCATAAAGGAACAATTGAAGTATATAGTGATGACGAAAAAACAACATTCACTGTAAAACTACTCCCATACAAATGTTAATATTACAAATAAAAAGTTCAATTTCTTACCATATAAGAAATTGAACTTTTTCCATAATTACCCTAAATTTAATAATCCTTTATAATTCTTTAGAAATTCTTTACCTTTTCTTTCTTCCTAATTAAGCATTCCTTTTACAATACTATTATTGATGTCATAATAGGAGGATCGCTTATGCAATTCTTAAAGAAATTTGCTATTTTATTATTATCTTTTTATTACTGCTCTTATCGTTTTATATTTTTATCTTTATGTAAATGGTCCGATTATTCAAGCTAAATCAGCTATTTTAATAAATGCTAATTCAGGTGAAATTGTTTATAAAAAAAATGAAGAAACCCCAGTACAATCAGCTGCTTTATCTAAATTAATGACAGAATATATCGTATTGGAGCAACTAAATGATAAAAAGATACAGTTAGATGACTTCGTACAAATAAGTAACGAAGTTTTCCGAGTAGAAACAAGCCCTATACAAGTAACATCGAATGATAAAACAACGGTTCGTGATTTACTTCATGCATTGCTACTGGCAGGGAATAATCGTTCTGCACTCGCTCTAGCAGAACACATTGCTGGAAATGAAGATAACTTTACAGTATTAATGAATAAAAAAGCAAAAGAACTAAAGTTATTACAACCATCTCCATTTCTAAACTCTACTGGAATTAATAATAATACAAATAAACAATCAACTACAACAGCGATAGACGCAGCTAAACTAGCAGCACGATTAGTAAAAGATTTTCCAGATGTATTGAATATTACGAAACTAACCTCTTACCAATTTACCTTCAAAGATTCCCAGGTTTTCAATACGAATAAAATGATATATTCTCTTAATGAAAACATTAAACTTCAAGGTGTTGATGGCTTACAAACTAGTTTTTCAACTAACGGTAATTATAGTTTTGTCAGTACAGCAAAACTTGGAGATACTAGACTAATTTCAGTAATATTAGATGCAGATGAAGAAAACATTTCATTTATTGAAACAAAAAAGTTGCTCCAGTATGGTTTTGATCCTTCCTCGTACTCTGCACTCCAAGCTTTTAAAGACGCCCTTACATCTTGGACAATATTGCTTCAGTTTAAAAATTTAATTATACAAACTATAATGATTTTTTTAATCATTACCACCTTAATGTTTTTACATATACGTCAGAAAAAATCCGAGGATTTCAATTAAGAAATCTTCTTATATATATAAAACCGACTTGCGCTTGAGATGCAAGTCGGTTTTTAATTCTATCATCCTCTTCCAAGCAAATTTGCTGAAACTGGTTGCAAGTTTAACTCTCTCGCCCATATAGATAGCTGACCAATATGATAAATTTCATATCCCATTACATGTCTTAAAACCTATGTTTTTTGAGGCATACATCCATCTCTGTTTCCTTTCGTTGTGTTCGTTTGTTTAGTTTAAATGGGTTAATCTATTAATTCTATTAAATCCAACAATTGAACTATTACACTTTAAAGTTCTACTCATATACTATAGTAGATTACTAGAAAGGAGGCTTAACTATGGATAGTTGCGTTGTATTTGTAAACGGACAACCTTTTTTAGTTCTTTCAGTAGCTGGTATTGAAATTGCTAGATTAGAGATTTCCCTTCAAGTAGCATTAGCTCTAAGAGTACTTGGGATACCAATCTGTGATTAATTACCAAATTAAAAGAAAAAGAGGGCATTAGCCCTCTTTTTTTATTTTCCTCATATATTTTCTTAACAACAAATAAAATTTTAATTTTTATATTGTAAGGAAATTCCGAAAAATAAACTCATTTTATTCAATAAAAGAGCACCACCCATACCTCATTATCCGTTTCTAAAAATTAGAATTCGATTAATTACAAAAAATTTAAATATACGAACGTTACATAAAATACTTGTTAGAATAGCTGTCCTTCACACTATTTATTTCGCAGACGTTATATAATCAAAGCACCAATGATTAACTTTTTATACGGCTTATTTTAAGTGTGCTAGCCAATACTTTTACTTGTATGTTCTATACACTCATTCTCTACGGTATACTGATACCAACTTATATTTTTTGATGAGGGCCAATTTCCCTATATCCCTCTTTATTCCCATGTACTTTTTTTCTCAAATCCAAGCTAAATAATCTATATTGTTATCTTTTAAAATCAGCTCACTATCTGATTATATTAATAACCTATCACCTGGTAAAATCCTATTACCTAATGTATCTTCAATTGAATGGTCCATCATTTATACTTACGGATTGGCTTTCCCGTATCTATTGTGCATGGACATTGGATTTTCTAGCATCTAGCTCATTTCTTTAAAAATGTCGGATTTTTCGTCTATTATTAAATGAATAATGTTTGGAAGGGGATGTAATATGACAGAAATTAAAGTAGGGCTTACACAATTTTTAGACTTCACACTGAAAGGTAGTACAGCTAAAACAACCTTTATAAAAAATCTAAAATCCCAACCTGAATATCAACCAGCTTTTGATTACTGGAAACAATTACGAGAAACTGTTATTAAATTTCATCAAAACAAACTACCTTTTGAATATTTCGAAACATTAGTACAAACGGTTGATCAGAAAAAAAAACAAAACTACATTGATGTCATAAAGCAATACAAAAAATTCATTAAAAATAAAGACATCTCTTGGTTTGATCCAGGTAAATCACATTGGAAATCAGATGATTTAATCGTCCGTTCATCACCTGAACTTGGCTTATTCATTAATAATGAGCCACATCTTATCAAACTGTTTTTCAAAGGAAAAAAAGAGCGAATTGATAAATACAACATTAACTCGACACTCACACTATTAAATGAATCAACATTTTCAAATGAACGAAACGATGTGAATTATACGGTACTTAACATCCAAAAGAACAGAATGTATACGAATAACTCTATTAATAATAATCATTTAGTAGCGCTTAAATCAGAAGCTAACCAGTTTTGCTATATATGGAATAATCTATAAAGGACTATTCATCCCTTTCAATACATCGTTGATGCATACTTTAGTTACAATTTTTCTAGATTCATTCAGTTTCGTTTAATTATGGCTCACCCTCTTATTCCTCAGAAACAATGCAGGTGGGCCTTTTTCAAAAATGGTTTCTTTGTTAGTTTTAACATACTAGCTCTCCCCCGAAACAGCTGCAATTGAAATTATTTTTGTTTTATTATCCACTATACCCACCAAGCCCCTTTGTTAACATAATATAATTATAAATTACTATCGTTGCTACTTCTTCCATTCATATTCTAACATACTCATTTCCCATAAATTCCAATACGTTTCTCCTACTCTTTTTGACTCTCTTAATAAGCCTTCTTTTACAAACCCTATTTTTTCGTAACATGAAATGGCCGATGTATTAAAATCATACACACCAAGAGTTACTCTATGTAGTTTTAATTCGTCAAAAGCAATATGAAGTACTGCTTTCATCATATGTTTTCCTATAGAACGTCCTCTCATCTTCGTATTACCAACTAATACTTTTCCAATTCTAGCGGACTTATTAATATTATCTATTTGCCCAAGCGAAATATAACCAATAACGTCTGAAGTCTCTTCATCTACCACTTTGAAAGCGAGTGTATTTGCACTTTCTATATACTTCTCTAATTGCTGTTCGTCTAAAGGGAATGTGAATGCATTTCCTGACCATTGTATTAGAAATTCTTCGGAATTAATCCAATTTATTAATTGTTTAAAATCAGATTTCTTAAAACTTTCTAGTTTAATCACTTCCTTGCTCCTTTCGTACATCATGCTTTATAACCTCAAACTTATTTCTATATAAAGAATATATTCTCCTTTTATATGAAATTAAAATAAAGCCATTCATGTGAATGGCTTTACAAAAAAGCAGCTTAATTATGCTTTGTTTGCTACATCAATACCATTAAAATCAAAGTCAGCAGTAACCGTTGTAACAGGTGGGAAAATTGCTTCAATTTTACAAATGGAAATAATTACTCCAACCGATCCAGGAATAGCCGCAAGCCTAACTACATCACAACTGACAGACGAAACAGTACCTACATAAGTACGTCCCTCTGTATTAATTTGAACTGTTCGATTAATTAATTTCTTAAGTTCATCTCTAATTCCTTGTACACAAGAATTATCACATTTCTCATGCTGTTCTTTTTTACACTCTTCGAATACTTCCCAACAATCATCTTGTTTACATGTACACTTCTTTTTACAATTATTAAATCGAGAACCCAATACCTCACCCCCTAATCCTTTCTATTAGTAAAGTATGTCCACTAGCTTAAAAGGGTACGAGGCAAACACATAAAAAGAAAAAAACAAACAATTGTACCAAACTTTCTTTTCATTATTCATTATAAAAACAGACTTCTCCTAATTAAAAGCTTTTTAATGAGCGGCCGTGAATTTAGTCCTACTCCATTTAATGTTTAGACACCACTTTCTAAAACAAACCTTTTTTCTTTTAAATAAGACGCCCCTTAAAAACACACTAGATTTTCCCATTAACTCACATATACATAGACTTTATTTGTGGATTTCCCATTTTTCATTGTGAAATATACATTTAAAAAGCGTACTCGAAAATAAGATATTATTTGTAATCAGAACATTTTCTTCAACAAGTGTTTATTGAAAATACCATAACTAGTAGTAGTTCTCTCCACTTTCTCTTAAAAATTAGCATAGTTTGTATGAATTCTATATCGAGTAGAAGACACTCTATCATATAAAGATAAAATAGTAGGTTAATAAACAAGCCATTTTTTTATTAAAACATAGAATAATATGAACACTATTGAAAGGAGGTAGAAATAAATGTCCTGGAAAAATGATTGCTGGAGTTCTCAGAAAAAGCATTGCTGTGATGATTGGTGGAAATCTAAAGAAAAGCATCATTGTGATGATGATTGGAGTTCTCAGAAAAAGCATTGTAATGATGATTGGTGGAAATCTAAAGAAAAGTGTCATTGTGATGACGATTGGAGTTCTCAGGAAAAACATTGTAATGATGATTGGTGGAAATCTAAAGAAAAGTGTCATCGTGATGATAATTGGAGTTCTAAACGAAATAAGTGTCGTTGTAAATGTTTCTTTATTTGTTGCCATTGTAAAAGAAAAAATTGGTAATATTTTTAATGTCAACGTAAAGGAAAGAATATGTCTTTTGGAACCCATCGGGCTTTTCCGGAAAGTTGATCCCTCACCTACTTCCTTGCTTTTGCTGAATTTTTAGATGGGGGCATTACTGCCCGGCAAATACTAGAATGTAATATATAAAAAGCTGACTGCTTATAGTCAGCTTTTTATATATTAACACGTAAAGGTTTAAACAGACATATAAGCATTCACGCTTTGTCATCACCTTGTTGTTGTAAATTAGTATTTCTCCATTGAATAGACATTCCATAATATCGTATTTTGATTAAAACTAAAAAACATACTTAACACTAATAGTAAAATTTTTCTTCTTCATCAAATTCACTTCTTTTCTTTTTATAAACATAAAAAAAGGATCTCTATTTATATAGAGATCCTTTCTAACTTTATAATTTACTAGACTGTAACCCCTGAATAAACGGAACTACTTCAGGATTTACAAGCGATGATAAATCACCTAATTCTTTTCCTAAGTAAGCTGCTTTAATAACACGGCGCATTACTTTAGAATTACGTGTTTTCGGTAAATCTTCTACAACGTGGATGTCTTTAGGACACAACGCTTTTCCAATATGAGAGTTTACTAAACTCATTAATTCTTTCTTTAATTCTCCTGTGAATGTTACATGATCTCTTAACACTACAAAACAATGACAAACTTCACCTTTTACTTCGTCAGGTACACCAATTGCAGCAGCTTCGATTACATCGTTATGTTTCACAAGAATAGATTCATATTCAGCAGGTCCAATACGTTTACCTGCAATATTTAACGTATCGTCTGAACGCCCTGTGATGATATATTGTTCACCATCGTAAATGACCCAGTCACCGTGGACCCATTTATTTTCAAAACGCGACCAATATGTGTTTACGTAACGTTCATCATCTTCCCAGAAGCTTTTCGTCATACCTACCCAAGGTTTCTCTAAGCATAATTCTCCGACTTCATCTCGAATTGGTTTACCTTGATCATCCAGTACGACAGCTGCCATTCCTGGTAAAGATGCGTTAAAACTAATCGGTGCTATTGGCTTAATAAGAACATTACCGAAAATCCCACCAGAGATTTCAGTTCCACCTGAGTAGTTACAGATTGGGACATTTCCTTTTCCAACCGTTTCAAACAGCCACATCCATGGATCAGGATTCCAAGGTTCTCCTGTTGATGCGAATACTTCCAAACTCTTTAAAGAATGTTTATTGACATACTCATCACCTTTTGCCATCAATGCTCGGATTAACGTTGGCGAAATACCTAGATGAGTAATCTCATATTTATCAACTGTCTCCCATAACCGGTCTGCTTCTGGGAAGTCTGGAACACCTTCGTACATAACCATCGTTGCTCCATTAATGAGTGAACCGAATAATAGAAACGGCCCCATCATCCAGCCCATATCAGTTACCCATAATACACGATCACCTTGTTTAATATTCATTCCAAATCCTGCATCAAAAGCTGCTTTCAAAGGAAATCCTGCATGCGTGTGTACTGTTCCTTTCGGCTTACCAGTCGTTCCTGATGTATAAATGAGCATTAATGGATCATCACTTTGCATTTCCTCGGCATGTATGAATGGTTTTTCTTTTTCTAGCGTACTCCACGAAAAGTCATAGTTATGTGGTGTAAAATCATTTCCTGCATGACGAACGATAACAACTTTTTCAACAGTTGGGCAATGTTCACAAGCTTTATCTACTTCATCTTTTAAAGAAACAATTTTACCGCGGCGTGAAAATCCATCTGCGGTAATAATCATTTTTGAACCTGCCGCTTGCACACGTGTCATGACTGCATCAGACGCAAAGCCTGAGAATATTGGTGAAATAATTGCTCCGATTTTCATTACAGCTAGCATCGCAACAACTGTTTCTGGAATCATCGGCATATAAATTGTTACACGGTCACCTTTCTCAATACCCGCGTGTTTCAAACCATTTGCAACACGACTTACCCAGTTGTCAAGCTCTTCATATGTAAATGATTTTGAAGTTCCATTTTCCCCTTCGTACTGAAGTGCTGGCTGTATTCTCGTCTCTTCATCCGCAAGCCAGCGGGATAAAGCTGATTCTACAACGTTACATGTTCCGCCATTATACCACTGTGCAAACGGTGTACCATTTTCTAAATCTAACACGTCTGTATAAGGTTTCATCCATTGATAGCCTACTGCCTTTTCTGCCTCTCCCCAAAACCAAGCTGTTTCCTCGATAGATTTATTATAAAAAGTTTCATAATCTTCATATCCCAATGATTTCATCCAACCATATAAACGTGTTTTTTCCTTGTACTCTTCTGTTGGAAACCAAACTGCTTGTTTCAATGTTTTCCCCTCCTTAACTTTTTGAGCAAGAAAGCCCTAAATAGGGCTTTTAAACTGGATATACAGGATGTTTACGATCCGTGAATACTTGATATTTACTCATATACATTTCGAAACGTCCTTTTAATTCTTCACGTAAATTGTTTGGATGAACAATACCATCAATCACCATCTCTGATGCTAAATGATAAATATCAATATCTTTCTTATACTCTTCACGTTTTTCAGCAATGAAGCTAGCACGCTCTTCTTCTGGTAAAGCTGCAATTTTATTTGCATATACAGCATTAACCGCAGCTTCTGGACCCATTACCGCAATAGAGGCTGTCGGTAATGCCAGGCAACAATCTGGTTCAAATGCTGGACCTGCCATCGCATATAAACCAGCACCATATGCTTTACGAACAACGATAGAAATCTTCGGTACAGTTGCTTCACTCATTGCAGAAATCATTTTTGCACCATGGCGAATAATACCAGCACGCTCTACTTTTGTTCCAATCATAAATCCTGGTACATCCGCAAGGAATAATAATGGAATATGATATGCATCACATAAATTAATAAACTTAGCAGCTTTATCAGCTGAATCATGGAATAATACGCCGCCCTTCATACGCGGCTGATTTGCAATAATACCAACAGGCTTACCATCAATACGTGCTAAGCCTGTAATTAGCTCTTGAGCAAATAATTTTTTCACTTCATAGAATGAACCTTCATCAATAACTCTATTAATGAGATCTTTCATATTGAAAGGAGCATTTTGATTTTCTGGAATGATTTGTTCTAACGTTTTATCGAATTGTTTCGGTTCTTGAGGTGTAACCAATGGAGTCTTTTCTAAGTAGTTATTTGGAAAATATGAAATGTATTGTCTTGCTTGTGTAATCGCATCTTCTTCTGTCTTGCATAAAACATCTCCGCATCCTGATACAGAGCAATGCATACGAGCTCCGCCCATCTCTTCTAAAGTTACCTTCTCACCGATAACCATCTCAGCCATACGAGGAGATCCTAAATACATAGATGCATTTCCTTCTACCATCATTACAACGTCGCAAAAGGCTGGAATATAGGCACCACCAGCTGCAGAAGGTCCAAATAATAAGCATACTTGAGGAACTTTACCTGATAATTTCACTTGATTATAGAAGATTCTTCCTGCACCACGGCGCCCTGGGAACATTTCTACTTGATCTGTAATGCGCGCTCCAGCAGAGTCGACTAAATAAAATAACGGAACACGTAGTTTTTCAGCTGTTTCTTGAATACGTAAAATCTTTTCAACTGTGCGTGATCCCCATGATCCAGCTTTTACAGTAGAATCATTGGCCATTACACATGCAGTACGACCATGTATTTTACCCGTTGCCGTTACAACGCCGTCCGCAGGTAAGCCTGTTTGTTCACAGTTAGCAAATAATGCATCTTCTACATATTCGCCATTATCAAATAGAAGCGCTAAACGATCTCGAACAAATAATTTTCCTTTTGCTTTATTTTGTTCATGATACTTTGGTGCGCCGCCTTGTTTAATCGTTTCAACTCGTTCTTCAAATGAATTAGATTGTTGTTTTTGATCTAACATATTTACTCCCCCTTATACGTTGGTGTGCGTTTTTCCTTGAATGCTTGTAATCCTTCTAATCTATCTTTCGTATGGATTACACCTTCATACGCTTGTTTTTCCATTTGTAATCCGGTATGTAAATCAACTTGAATACCATTTGAAATTGCCTCTTTTGCTAATCGAACAGCAATAGGTCCATTACTAGCAATTTTCTCTGCTATTTCAATCGCTTTCTCTTCAAGTAAATTAGCTGGTACAACAAATTCTACTAAACCATATTCTTTTGCTTCTTGCGCTGAAATACGTCTACCTGTATAAATTAATTCTTTCGCTCTACCAACACCAATTAATCTCGGTAAGCGCTGTGTACCACCCGCTCCTGGTATAATTGCAAGTGTCGTTTCAGTAAGACCAAGACTTGCAGATTCAGCAGCAATTCTAAAATCACAAGCTAAACTTAATTCCGTACCACCACCAAGTGCAATTCCATTTATAGCAGCAATAACTGGCTGTGGTAATTGTTCAACCATCTCCATAGTCGTGCGAATCATACTAACAGCATGGCGAACTTGTTCCTCATTCATACCAGCACGTTCTTTTAAATCAGCACCAGCACAAAATGCTTTTTCACCAGCACCTGTTAGAATAACTACACGCGTATTGGACTCTTCACTTATTTGAGTTAATATGTTTTGTAACTCTTCTAATAACGCTAAAGATAATGAGTTTGCTTGTCTTTCACGATATAACGAAATCTTTACAACGTGAGGTGTTACATAATCAACTGAAATGTTTTGTAATTGTAGCATCTTCTCACCTACTTATCGTTTTATGTTGAAGCGCTCTATACACATGACTCGGTAATTGGATATTTAGCTTACTTTGAATAAATTGACTAGCTCGCAATAACTTTTCTTCGTCTATATTCGTTTGAACTCCTAATTTATGGAGCATATGTACTAGGTCATCAGTAGCAACATTACCTGATGCTCCTGGTGCATAAGGGCAGCCCCCAAGTCCACCACAAGAACTATCAAATGTTGTAATACCGTATTCTAATGATTTAACTACATTTGCTAGAGCCATTCCATACGTATTATGAAAATGCATAGCAAACTGCGAAGCATCATACTTCTTTAATAGATGTTCTAATACTTGTTCTACTTGTAATGGATTCGCTACACCGATTGTATCCCCAAGAGAAACTTCATAAATGCCGTATGAAAATAGTTGATTACATAATTCGTCAACTGCTGTGACACTTATATCCCCTTCATAAGGACATCCAAATACAGTAGAAACATAGCCTCTTACCTTTTTCCCTTCGAATAATGCCTGTTTTGTTATATCTTCGATTACAACTAACGCTTCTTTAATCGATTTATTAATATTACTTTTATTATGAGATTCACTTGCTGATAAAAAAACATTCACCTCATCTACATTTTGCAAAAAAGCTCGTTCCAAACCATTTTGGTTCGGAACAAGCGCAGCATATGTAACATTTGGATCCCTTTTCAGCTCAGAAAACACATCATTTGCATCCGCTAATGCTGGGACCCATTTTGGGTGAACGAATGAGGAAACTTCAACATACGACAATCCTGCTTCTGTAAGTAGTTGAATCCATTTTACTTTATCTTTTGTGCCAACAATCTTTTTTTCATTTTGTAAACCATCACGTGGTCCTACTTCTTTAATGACAGCAAAATTAGGTAGTTTCAATTCGCTTCCCCCTATATCTCCCTATTCAATTTCTAATAATACATCTCCTTCATTTACAAAATCGCCTTCTTGCACATTAATTTTCATAACTGTGCCGGCTTCTTCTGAAATGATTGGAATTTCCATTTTCATAGATTCTAAAATGACGACATCCTGCTCTTCCTCTACTGTATCTCCTACTCCTACAACAATCTTCCAAACGTTTCCTGCCATCGATGCGTATACTTTCGTCATCATTTTTTCCCCCTTAATATTGTTAGATCTTATTTTTTAACGAGTTGTTTCGTTACAAAACCCGTTGTATAAATACCCGCTTTGAACACTTCGTCTTCCAAAACTTGCAGTAGCATTGGCGTGTTCGTTTTAATACCTTCTACTTTTAATTCTTCTAGAGCATCATGTAATTTCGAAATTGCTTCTTCACGAGTCTCGCCATGTGCAATGACTTTCGCAATCATTGGATCATAGAAAGGTGTAATCGTTACATGATTTTCTAAGAAGTGATCAATCCGTACATTTGACGGTAATGTTAAATCTGTAATTTTCCCAGGTGATGGGAAGAATGTTTTCGGATCCTCTGCATAAATACGAGCTTCAATGGCATGACCACTACGTTTTACATCATCCTGAGTAAATGATAGTTTCTCTCCACTTGCGATAAGGAGTTGCTGTTCTACAAGGTCTAATCCCGTAATTTCTTCTGTCACTGGATGCTCTACTTGTAATCTCGTATTCATTTCTAAGAAATAGAAATTTTTCTGATTATCTACAAGAAACTCAACTGTACCTGCATTTGTATAGCCAAGTGCTTTGGCAGCTTGTACAGCAACTTCTCCCATCGCCTTTCGTGTACCTTCATCTAAAAATGGTGAAGGTGCTTCTTCGATTACTTTTTGATTTCGGCGCTGTACCGAACATTCACGCTCCCATAAATACACTGTGTTACCATGTGTATCTGCTAAAAGCTGAATTTCAATATGATGCGCATCTGCTATATATCGCTCTAAATACATTTCTCCGTTACCGAAGAAGTTTTGCGCTCTTGTTTTATTACTTTCAAACGCTTTGGTGAGCGTTTGCTCAGTTTCCATCAACTGCATACCAATGCCTCCGCCGCCTGCGGATGCCTTAAGCATTAATGGATAACCAATTTGTTTTGCAATTTCAATTGCTTCTTCAGCAGTTTCAATATTTGTAGTAATACCTGGGACTACTGGGACATCTGCTGCTTGCATTGCGATACGTGATTCAATTTTACTTCCCATCTTCGTAATGATTTCTTCTGAAGGACCGATAAATACGATTCCTTCTTCTTTGCAGCGAACCGGAAAAGACGGATTCTCTGATAATAAACCATAACCCGGATGAATCGCTTCTGCATTTGTCTTCTTAGCTATTTCAATAATTTTTTCAAGGTTTAAATAACTTTCTTGAACACGCGGTCCACCTACTAAGTAAGCTTCATTTGCCATCTTCACATGAAGGGCATTTTCATCTGCTTCAGAATAAATAGCAACAGTGCGAATGCCAAGTTTTTGACAAGTTTTCATAATACGAACAGCAATTTCCCCGCGATTCGCAATTAATATTTTTTGAAACATAGTGATTCCTCCTTTTATCTACATCCTAAATGTCTAGCAATTACGAGACGTTGAATTTCAGAAGTTCCTTCACCAATTTCTAATAGTTTCGCATCACGAATATGTCGTTCAACTTCATATTCACGCATATAACCATATCCACCATGAATCTGTACTGCTTGATTCGCAATACGGCTTGCTGCTTCCGATGCAAATAATTTTGCCATTGCCGCTTCTTTGCCGAAAGGTTTATCGTTATCTTTTAACCAAGCTGCTTTATGTACTAAATTGCGTGCTAGCTCTACTTCAGTCGCCATATCAGCTAATTTAAATTGAATCGCTTGGAAATTAGAGATTGACTTTCCAAATTGTTGACGTTCTTTCGCATATTGTAATGCACGTTCAAAGGCTGATTGCGCAATACCAACTGCCAATGCTGCGATTGAAATACGCCCTCCATCAAGTGTATATAAAAATTGTTTAAAGCCTTTATTTACATCACCAAGAATATTTTCTTTCGGTACACGAACGCCATCAAGTACGATTTCACAAGTATTAGAAGCGCGAACACCCATCTTATCGTAAGGACTTGAAATCGTTAATCCTTCACTCGTAGTAGGCACGATAAATGCAGAAATACGTTTTCTACCATTCTCTTCAATACCGTTGACAGCGGTTACAATAATTGTATTTGCATACTCTGCGTTTGTAATCCAACACTTCTCACCACTGATTACATACTCATCACCATCTAATACCGCTTTCGTTTGAGTACCACCTGCATCTGATCCAGCATTCGGCTCCGTTAATCCGAAGGCACCTAATGTTTTACCTGACGCCATTGGAACTAAATACTTTTGTTTTTGTTCTTCTGTACCGAAATAATAAATTGGAGAAGCACCTAATGAAATTGTTGCAGCATAGCTTAAACCGGTGCCACCACAAGCGCGACCAATTTCTTCAACTGCTAACGCATACGATACCGTATCGCCACCTGAACCTCCATACTCTTCTGGGAATGGGATGCCTAATAATCCTAGTTCGCCCATTTTTTGAAATGTTTCATATGGAAACTCTGCAGTTTTGTCATAATATACAGCTTTCGGTGCGATTTCCTTTTCAGCAAAGTCACGTACCATTTCTTTAATCATTTGTTTTTCGCGAGTTAGAGTAAATTCCATTCCGCTACACACCCCTTATCGAATATTGAGTTTCGACAGCGTGCGAGTTTCTACTACAAACATAACAACTTAAAAGACAAGAATATTAGTTAGACAATTGCTACAATTCTGTCATAACTTAATTTTAAAACAGATTCTGTACTAATGCACAAAAAAATTCCTACATTGTTCTACAACAACATAGGAGATTTTGTGTCGAATTATGTAATTTATTGTTTAATAATCTCTACCTTTTCCCGAATCAGAAATTTCTACTAATGCTTCAGGGTATGGTTCGAAATACGTTTGTCTTAATAAATACTTTTCATCAAATCGAATAGCCCATGATTTTAATATTGTAAGTAAACTACTAAGTGGTATTTTCTTTTCTGCATACTTTTGTAACAGTTCTATAAAATGATCTTTTTCTTGTTTTTTTAACTTTGTTTTAAAATATCCAAAAATGTGCTCGCATACATTTACATTCGATGTATAACGGGGCGCACGCATAAATAATTCATATAAAGTCTTCTCATAGTTTTCAAATACCACTTCAATCTTTTCATTTTTTTGATTTGCAATTATACGACCTAATTCCTTTTGTTTCACCTGATTATATGCCATAAATAAATATTTATTGTCCGACTGAAACGATACAAGTTCTTTCATATTTTTATTGTGTTTAATCATTTTGTAATATGCGATTGTAAATAACCTTGTAAAGAAATGCTCTCTAATAATAAAATTCGACAATCTACCTTCCTCTTCAATAGGAAGATGCGAAAAATTTTTTACTACTGCTCCGCCGAATAAGCCAGCTCCTTTTCCCTTTGCTGGCGCTTTTTCAAAACCAGAATAAATTTTCACATCACGCGTACCACAACTTGGTGAACGATTCTTTAAAATAAAACCATCCACATCCGGTATCGTTTGTAAAAAGTCATTTGAAAACTGCTCCATTTTTTCAGTTACATCTTCTCGTGTCGACGGTTGCACAAGTCTATTCTCACCATTTTCTTCTACAATTCGTATCGTTTCACGAGGAGTCCCCAATCCAATCTCCACTTCTGGACAAACAGGTATAAATGTAACAAATGGCTGCAAATTTCGTATTGTTACATCTGGAATCATCTCTCCATTATAACGACAAGCATCAAATTCTAAACACTTACTTACGACGATTGTAGGTTTTGCAAATTGTCGCATCTTATTACCTCCTTATTGCTAGCCCGTATAATATAAATTGTACTAAGATTAACATTTTAAGCAAAGTTTGATTCAGTTATTTTTATGAGAAATATATATCCAATGATATATTAACAATCATTCAACTCTATTTTCTATAAATGTGCGCCCTATTAATGAGGGTTTAGATATTGTGAAATGAATAATACACACATGCTTCGGAGAAATTAATGATTAAGAAAGGAGGATTGTTATGAAAAGAAATTATCATCTATCTTAAGTGTTTTAGCACTATCTATTATGTTTTTAGGTACATCTACGCAAGCTGAATACGATGGAAATAATATGAATAGAGTGAATAACACTGATATTTCAACTCGAGTAAATGACAATAACTTAGACAGAGTTAATAATGATGTAAGAACTCGAAATGTAAATACAACAAATGATTTAAATGATAATCGTGATAAAAATAATAATTGGGCTTGGCTTGGTTTATTAGGACTAGCAGGATTATTAGGTCTTAGAAGAAGAGACAAAGAAACACGCTGATTTAGAATGTTTTTAGTAAACAAGTACTTATTTATCAAAAATATAATGAAAATAAATCGCCTTTTTAAAGGCGATTTATTTTTACTTAAAAGTAATGTATGTAATTCACACTTCAACGATTAAAATCGTGGAGTTAATCCATACAATATAAATTGAATCGTATTTTCAATTTCCGCTTCATCACTCCATTTTTCTTCAGGCAATAATAAAAATCGTGTTAATAATAAACCTAATACAGCTGATAAAGTAAGACGTAGTACGGAAGATGGTGGTATCTCAATAATTTCCCCTTCTTCTTGAAATTTCACAATCAACTTTTTGAAATGTGAAAACAGTTCTGTTTCTACTAATTGCTGTATTTCATTTTTCAGTTCTGGTTGGAATGGCACCTCTTGAATTAATATTTTTATCATAGGAAAGTGTTTTTGAGCAAATTTAAACCTATTATGAATTACAACCCTTAAAAGTCCTTCGTATGATTCATAATCCGATTTAAATATTTCTTTTGCAAAGGTTTGTACGAAAAATGGTGCAGCGAACTTAGTTAAAGTTGGCATTACGACCGCTAGTAATAAATCTTTTTTTGTTTTATAGTAGCGGAAGATGGTTCCTTCCGCTACACCAGCACGCTTTGCAATTTCACTTGTTGAAGTTGAAGCGTATCCTTTTTCTCCAAACATATCAACAGCCGCCTCTAATATACGCATTTGACGTTCATTTCGTTTATCCGTATTAGTTGCAGCTATTAATTCCTCCAGCCAATCCTTCTGCATTTATAAAGCTCCTTTTTGTCATTATTATATTTTGCGATGTTTCTTTAAAGCAAATACATTTCCTACTGCAAATAATATTGCAAAAAGTAATAACACAGTAAGATCTAATGCAATCTCTGTAAACCCTTGATTCCGAATCATCACTTGTCTCATTGCGTCAGCGCCGTATGTGAGTGGAAATACTTTCCCTAACATTTGTAGGTTCATAGATTCCATTGGAAACAATCCAGAAAAGAAGATTTGTGGCACAATAACAAGCGGTATAAATTGAATCATTTGAAACTCATTATTTGCGTATGCCGATAAAAACGTACCTAATGTTAGTGCAGTTAAAGAGAGCATACATGTAATAAGTAACGTTAGCCATATGGAGCCAGCTACGTATAAATCTAAAATATAAACGGAAAAACTTACGATAATAATGGATTGTATAAAGGCAAAGATTCCAAAACCAATAATATAACCTGCGACTATTTCCCATCTTCTTACTGGGGTGGATAATAACCTTTCTAGCGTACCACTTAAACGTTCTCTTACGAAAGATACACCAGATAATATAAATACAAAGAAAAATGTAAAGAAACCAATTAATACAGGACCAAGCCCATCAAACATCGTAAAGTCTTTAGAGCCATGTAAATAATTTACTTCAGGTTTCATAATCGATACATCATTCTTCTCTGTGCTTTTTTGCAATACTTGAAGTACAGCACGATTTTTTGACGAATCACTACCTTCCAACAGAAGTTTCATTTTTCCATTCTCTATTCGAAATACTGCATCTACCTTTTGTTTTTCCAACTCAGAAATCGCCTTTTCCTTACTGTATTCATAAATTGACGCTTCTTGATTTTTCATCACTTTTACTATTTGAGCGGGCATATCAACAACAGCAATTTGCGGTATATAGTCTTTCTGTGTAAACACTAGTGACAAAAGCCAAAGTAATAACATCGGTGCTCCAAACATCATTGCTAACGAACGCTTATCTCGAAAAAATTGACGAATAATACGTATGATTACACCAGTAACTCTCATGATGGCACCACCTCTTCTAGCAAAAAGACATCTTCAATCCGTCCAGATGACACGCGTTTTTTCAATTCTTCAGTTGTTCCAACCGCAACTAGTTTCCCTTCTCTAATTAACCCTAGACGCTCACAAAATTCAGCTTCATCCATAATGTGCGTCGTTACAATAATCGTTGTGCCTTTCTTTTTAAGATCATAAAATTTTTCCCAAATCGTTTTTCTAAGAAGCGGATCTATCCCCACTGTAGGCTCATCTAAAATTAATATTTCTGGTTCGTGAAGGAGCGCTATTGCTAATGATAAGCGTTTTTTCATTCCACCTGAAAATTGTTGTACTTGCTTTTTCATATACTGTGACAATTGTACAAGTTCAAAAACCTCTGCAATTCTTGTCTTTTTACGTTTTCCCTTTAGTCCATACATCGTTGCTATAAAATCTGCATTTTCATATGCTGATAATTCTTCGTATAATGCATCCGCCTGGGCCATATAACCAATTCGTTTCATCTCATTTAAATTAGGCATATTAGTATTATTAACAAGCACTTCACCTTTCGTTGCCTCATTAATACCTGCAATCATTTTAATGAGCGTTGTTTTCCCCGATCCAGAAGGTCCAACAAAACCAAAAATCTCTGCTTTTTCAACTTGCAATGAAAGATTGTGTAACACTTCTTTTTTTCCAAAACTTTTTGATACAGTCCGTAAAATAATTGAAGGTTGTTGCACGTTTCATCCTCCTTTTCTAATAAAAATGAGTGAGTACTCACTTTTATTTTACTCTTGCTTAATTATATGTCAAACTTCGTTGATTAGTATGTATGTTCAATCACCGATATTAAACAATGAAACAGAGTCGACATTAGAATTTCATTTCCTAAAGTCGACTCTGTTTCATTTAAACTATAAATTTCACTTTACGTTTTTAAATTCATATACTTCCGAATTCTAGCAACGTCTAAAGAATATTCGATAACTAATTGCTGTAACGGTAAAATAACTGTGTCAGGATATAAATGTGCATATTGTAATGTTTCTGCATATTTTTCTAACCTTTTTCTAAATACTTTATTATTTGATCAGGATGACTTACTAATAAACATTTACAATAATAATGGATTTGTTCCTCAATCGCCGTGTATTCTTCAATTTCATATTCTTTATGCATGTGTACACCCTTTAAGTTTTTATATGAATTACTTATCACAATTTTCACTCGACAAATTTTAAGTTTTTTGATTATTTACACTATAACAAACACTGAGGGTCAAATTTTGTTACTTTATGTAACGTAGAAAATTTTTAACAAAATTGTAATGTTTACTCCTGCAAAATACAGAAAGCCCCTTTACTCATTTTTGTATAAAAAAAATCGTACAGCTTAATTTAGCTGCACGACTACAATTTCTGGCCTATTCAAAATCCTTTGCGGAATGATACTATTTCCTAATCCTCTACTCACTACCATTGATGTATTTTGTTCTACATATAAACCCGCTGTATATTTAGGTAAAACACCTTGATTTGGAGCAACTAATCCACCGATAAATGGCAATCTAACTTGCCCTCCATGAGCATGTCCCGATAAAACCAAATCCAACCGCTCATTCGTATATTCCTTTATAAATTCAGGCCTGTGGGATAATAATACATTATATCTATCTGGCTGCATTTCAATTTTTGCTTTTTTAATTTCATCTATTATAATATTTCCTTCATCACGGTTTCCAGTACCAAACTCTGGATCATCAATACCTAGCAAGTTTATCTCTTGCTCACCCTTTCGAATGCCTACATGTTCATTCCTTAAAACATTGACACCATATTTCTTCAACTCTTTTTCTAAACTGTTATACTTTCCAGACCATTGTTCATGGTTTCCTGTCACAAAATATACAGGATACTTCTTTACCATTTCTCGTATTAATTGCATACTAACTTCTGCATCGTATGATTTACTGTCAATTAAATCACCCGTAATTGCAATAATATCTGGGTCTATACTTTTCATTTTTTGAATTAACACATCTTGATTATCGCCAAATTTTTTATTGTGTAAGTCTGAAATTTGTAGAATTTTATACCCTTTAAAAGAGGATGGTATTTTACTAGAGGTTATTTTAATCTCAGTTATACTTATTAAATTGTTCTGTAAATATAAAAAGATTGTAAAACCTACTAATATACAAATAATCATTACAATTCTATTAATCTTCTTTTTCATATTTTCTCCTTTACATTCTCATCAAACACTTCTATATGCTAACTGAGTTATATTATACTTTCTTGAAATTTATTTAAATTAATAAAATAATACAGTACATGAAATTTCATATAAGATATGTCATATATATTCGTTATATTTTTACTTTTACCTTTTTAATAATAAGAATACAAAAACGACTCTTATCACACGAAAAGAGTCGTTTTCTAACTTTATACTTTTAATACTTTCATGTTAAAAATGCGAAAACTAAAATACTATTGCCTAAGAGCCTTAACTATAACTTTAGTTGCCTCTGCAATGAGTTGATTATCATAAGTTGCCTCTTTCTCATCTTTACTAGATAAAATTGCGATGATAATTGGTGCTCTATTTGGAGGCCAAACGATAGCAATATCATTTCTTGTCCCGTAACTGCCAGCACCTGATTTATCTCCAACTACCCAGTCAGTTGGTACGCCTGCACGAATAAGTTTGTCTCCTGTAGCATTTCCTTTCATCCACTCTGTAAGAATTTTACGTTTTTCAGCAGGAAGTGCATTTCCAACCGTAAAAGCTTTAAGATTCGTAGCAATAGCTTTCGCTGTACTAGTGTCACGAATGTCTCCTGGAATAGCTTCGTTTAATTCTGTTTCAAAGCGATCAGACATAGTAATCCGATCCCCCATATGCCTAAGCGCTTTTTCATATCCTTTAGGTCCTCCTATTTTATTAAATAAAATGTTCCCTGCAGTATTATCACTTGAACGAACAGCTGCCTCAGCAATTTCTCCTAGTTTCATTCCAGTATCTACATGTTTCTCTGTAACAGGTGAATAATCCACTAAGTCTTCTTTCGTATATGTGATTACTTCATTTAATGAATCAATTGAGTTTTGCTGTAGTAATACTCCCGCGGCTAAAGCCTTGTAAGTTGATGCGAAGGCAAATCTTTCGTTAGGTCGATAAGAGATTGTTTGATTTGTACCAGTATCAATCGCATATACACCTAATCGAGCATCAAATTTTTTCTCAAGTTGAGAGAACTCTTTATGCGTTGCCTGATTTTTATGTTTCACTTGACCAGTCTTTTCTTTCGCTTCAACTTGCAGTGCCCCTCCTGTAAAAGCTTCTAGGCTTGTAAGACTTAAACCTAATATACCAACGCATATTCCTATTTTTAGCATCCTCTTATTTTTCAAAATCATCATTCCTTCCAAATTTTTAGCACCTTTTTATACGTACACATAATAGACAATCACCGAACCAAATTTGTTCCATAAACTGAAAAAAATTTATAGCTAGTATGAGAGTTATTAACAAAATAAGAGATAGTAGCTACGACGCCTCTATCTCTTATTTCATATTTCATTTTTTTACTTATAAATGGCTTTATATGAACAGGGTCTCTTCCCTGAGAAAAGTACTCTAATTTTGCTTAGAACTACCTGTACTAGTAGCTTCACCATGTATACGTTGCTGTTTCAAATCAAAGTATACATCTAATACTTCCTTTCCAATTATAGAATTAATTCCATTTTTATCATCATGAAGCCATGGAACTACTACGGAAAATGCTACTTCTGGATTATCATATGGAGCATATCCAACTAACGTTAAGTTGTAGCATTCCATACGTTCTCCTTTTGCATTTCTACCAATCGGGTCATCTCCACCATATACAGTTTGGGCTGTTCCTGTCTTTCCTGCTGGTTTATATGGCGCGTTTTTGAAATATTTCACGCCAGTTCCATCACCTTCTTGGAATACCCATCTAAACCCTTCTTTTATCCGATCAATATGTTCTTTCTTCATATCAATTCGATTTAATACGACAGGCTCTATGGAACGTATAACTTTGCCAACCTCTTCTTTTATTGATTGTTCTCGTATTTCTTGTACAATTTGAGGTTGCATTCTATAACCACCATTCGCAATCGTTGAAATATATTGCGCTAATTGCAACGGCGTATACGTATCATACTGACCGATAGAAAAATCTAGTAAAAACCCAGGTTGACTATCTACTTTTCTCGTTTGTCCAATTATTTCATTCGGTAAATCAATACCTGTTGGGACACCTAAACCAAATTGCTTGAAATAATAGCGCATCGTATCAAATGCTCCTTGTTTAATATCCAATGAGCCATTTGGTACGTAATTGACTCCCGCAATTTTTAAAGCTGTCTGGAACATGTATACATTTGAAGATACTTGTAAAGCTCGTAAATCATTAATATTACCAAATCCGGATACATTCCACGATTTTTTAGCTTGTGTACCTTTAAATTTCATCGGCGCGTCATAAAATTGATCTCCTGGATGTATTGCCCCTGTCTCATATCCAGTTAATAAAGTAGCACCTTTTACAGCTGACCCTAGCTCATACGAAGTTGTCATGTTACCTAACGCCAAATCCTCAACCTCTATTTTCCCTTCTTTTTCTACAATCTTTTTGCCTGCCATAGATAAAATTTGTCCGTTATTTGGATTTGTCATGACAACAAAAGCTCGATCGAGCAGTGGCTCTGAACTCTTAAAAGCTCTCAAGTTTTTCTCTATACTTTCTTCCACTTTCTTTTGTAATTCCATATCAATCGTTAATGTTAAACTATTACCACTTTTTCCTTTAGAGATTATTTCTGTGCTAACAATGTTTCCTGATTTATCAGTAATATTTTTCACTTCTTCTTTCGTGCCGTGTAATACATCTTCATATCGTTGTTCAATATAACTTTTTCCAACACGATCATTACGGTTATATCCACGTACTAAATAAGAATCTAAATTTTCTTTCGGTAATCCTTCTTCACTACTCGTAATATTTCCTAATATAGAACGAAATAAATTACCATTTACATAATTACGTTCCCAATCAACAGTGGCATCTACTCCTGGAAAATCTCCAAGATTTTCGCTTATCCGCGCATACTCTTCATCTGTTACATCTTTTTTTATAATTTGTGGTGTTAGTTGATAACCCGAACTCATTTTACTTTTAATAGCTAACACCTTTAAATCTTGTGCTGTTAATTCTGCTAATTCTACCTCTGTAACGCGACCTCGTCTTAAGTCTTCTATTTTTTTATCTAACTCTTTGCCCTCTATACCCTTTTCTTTAAATTTTTCTATATCTTTCTTAGTAATCTTTGTCTCCGCACGTTTCGAATTCAACTGCATCCAAAAATCTTTTTTATCGATATCGGTTAATTTATTTATGTCTTGTTCGGGCATTTCAAGTACTTCCGCCAAGTCTTTTGCTGTTTTTAAAATAGCTTCACTCGTAATCCCCTTTACCCTTGTATACGTAATTGTGCGAAGAGGTTTATTATTAACGACTGTTTTCCCTTCTCGATCTAAAATTTGTCCACGTGGAACTGGAATACTAGTTATTGCATTTTGACTACTTTCCACTTGGTTCCTATAAGCCTCTCCCTCCACAATTTGTACTTTCCCTAGCTGCATAATAATAGCTGAGAATAGTAAAAATATGCAAAGGAACATAATATTTAACCGAATAGATATATATGTCTTCTGTTTCTTTCCTTTTTGTTCTTTCATAAATCCTCCATATAATTCTTCCGGAACTCCTCACTAATACTTAAACGTTCCTATATATTTGAAACCATTATTCGGTTATAAATAGTGTCTTATCTTTTTCTAAATCTTTGTAAGTATTAATTCCTTTTGTATAGCCGCGTAATTGATAAATCTCCCTTCCTTTTTTCTCACTTGTTTTTTGTCGCTTGCAATGTGACTCATATTATATTTTACACATAGGCTTGCTAGTAACTTTTCATATTGATTATTCCTTTCTTCATGCTGTAATACTTAATAGACAACCTAAACAATACAGTTGTTCCACATTTACAAAAAAATAATTAAATATAAGATGAAGTAGGCTACATAAGGGAGGGTTATATGTTACATACAAAAAGATGGAGATTATTTGCGGTTCTTTCTATTGTAGGTTTGATTTTACTAATTTTATTAAAAATCAACTTCATTTCAATTACTATCGCAACTTCTTCAGCTGAAAGAGGAAAGATTTTTGATCAAAATGGTGCAATAATAGCTACAAATAAGAAAGTTAAGTCTCTATACTGCACTTCTAATGATGAAAAGCTATCGAAACAAGATACATCAAGCACATTAGCTTTTTTTAATCAATTTTCAAGCAAGTTTCAACATGATATTTCTACAGAGAACATAAAATCTCAATTACAACAATCTTGTAAAAAGCAGACTATGAATGATATACCGTTATACTCTGATATAACTGAGAATGAACTTGCATTCATAAACAAAAACAAACCCAATAATGTAATAATTAAAGATGAATGGATTCGATATTATCCTAAACACGAAATTGGTTCACAAGTAATTGGGTATGTAGAAAATGACCTTAATTCAAAGCATATGGCTGTTGGAAAAAGCGGGATTGAGCTGCAATATGAAAATGATTTAAAAGGAAAACCAGGTAAAACTCTTATTTTTAAATTGAATAATAAAAAGTTCTTATGGAACATTCAAAAAGTACAAAAAGGAAAAGATGTACGGCTAGCTTTAGACTCTGAGTTGCAGCAAAAGGCAGAAGAAGCATTAAGATCGCAAATTAAGAAAACACCTGATGCTAAAGCTGGTTATGCTGTAGTGAGCGATGCAAAAACTGGCGCGATTTTAACTATGGTCAACTCGACAGTTTTTGATCCAAATATATTAAATACACATGTATCTTCTAGAAAAGAAAATATTAAATCTCTTTCGCAAAATAAAGCGATTCAAAAATTAAAGTATGGTGAATCTTATGTAAATATGGCTTCTACTATAAAACCACTTACTATTTTAATTGGATTAAACGAAAAACTTTTTCAACCCGAAGATACTTATTTAGATAAAGGTACTTTTCAGTATGATAATCAAAATAACATTACGAATGCACCTGGAACACCAACAGGTGAGATTACACCGAGGCAGGCTATCATTAATTCATCTAACACATTTATGACAGCAAAAGTAGCTCTGCCCTTATTCAACCAAAATAATGGAAATATAGAAAAAGTGGCACATATATGGACAGATTATTTAATGCAATTCGGCCTACGTTCTAAAACCGGGATTGATTTGCCCTTTGAAGAAGACGGACAATATGAATTCCATCCATCTAATAAATTTGAAAATGGGATTTCTGCTTTATTAAATGCCTCTTGGGGAGGAAATGAAGTGCATACTCCTCTTCAACTCGCTCAATATGCAGCAACATTGGCAAGTAAAGGTGATAAATATAAACCTCAAATCGTAAGTGCGATTATTGGTCAAGATGGTAAGGAAACCAAAAAGTTTAAAACCATTTTAGAAAGTTCAAATCGTTACCCGATGAACTTTTGGAGTGTCGTGCAAGGTGGAATGAGTCAAAATATAGAGGAAATTAAAAAGTTGCCCTTTGACGTCGCAGGTAAAACAGGTATTACAGGTTTTCCAAATGAGCAAGAAAGAATGATAAATCATTCTCTTTTCATTGCATATGCTCCTACTGAAGATCCACAAATTGCCGTTTCTGTCGTTATTCCTGGCAGTAATTCCGAAAAAAACATTGCCGCTCTCGTTACATCAGAAATTTTAGAGTACTGGAATACTCTTCAAAAAGAGAATAAAAACAAAGAGGAAGGTTCATTAAAGTGAACCTTCCTCTTTTACCATATAGAATCTATATTTATTATTTTCCATATACCTTCATTATTCTTTTCGAACATAAATGAATATTTAATATCAGTTAAAATGTACTCTTTCTGTACATATCCAGTATTACCGTTAATTGTCGATATTTTTATATATCCATCATTCTGCACTTTTTCTGGAATCCAAGCTTTTACCATTTCATTAGATACTTCATATAAAACTTGTGATTCTCGCTTTGGTTCTGCTAAAATTTTTGTTTTATTTCCAGTAACAGTTGCATATATAAAATGTGCTTGCTTTGGTTGGTTACTTTCCGTCAATCCACTTGGTACTTTATATACTTGCTTTGTATCATTTCCAAACTCTCCCCCCATTGTAAGGGCGACTTGCAACTCATGAAAAATATCTTCATCAAACTTCAGTTCATCCTTCTTATAACTCTTCCCTTTAAATAGAACTTCATCATTTAACGCTTTGTACAGGTCATTTTCATTTTTTGAGTTCGTACTTTGATATAGTTCATTCATAAATTGTTTTAATGATGGATCTTGAGCAGACTCATCTTTTGTTTTAGGCTTAATTTGAGTACTACTTTGTACTGGTGATTTATTATCATCAAGCCAAGGTTGTTGAACAATAAAAAATAACATTGTACAAACTAAAACAACTACAATAGGTAATGCTTTTTTACGAAATGGTCTTTTATGTTTTACAAAATCCACTTCATTATTTTCGTATATAGACTGCTTTATTTTAGAAATAAATTCTTCTTCATCTTTACGATTCTCCATTGGGCCTTTTTTTATTTTTCTATACCAGTCAGGATTTTGTTTATTGTTCATCACTACTACCCTCCCCTATTAATTTTGAAACCTTACTTCTCGCTCTACTTAATCTCGATTTTACAGTTCCAATGGATACTCCTAATGTTTCAGCCATTTCTTCATATGATAATTCATATTTTGCGTCCAATATAATTATTTCACGGTGCTTTTTAGGTAGTTTTAATACAACCTTCCACACCTCATTCATCTCTTCTTGGTTAAAAAATTCTTGTTCTGCTGACAGGGATTGCTTATCGTCACTAAAAAATCCTATTAAAGATATCCTTTTAAAATAGGAGGATTTCAAATAGTTTATTGCCGTATTTCTTGTGATTTTTAAAATCCACGTTTTAATAGATGACTCCTTTCGAAATGAATTCCAATTTTTAAACACCTTTATAAATACATCTTGCGTGATATCATCTGATAAGTGTGGATCTTTCGTAATAATAAATGAATAATTCCATACATCTTGCCAATAGTCTTTTATAACATAGTCCAGCTCATCATGATTACACTTTTCAATAAACGTCTGTTCCATTTCCACACCTCAAACTTATTTGAATAAACATAAAAACTGCCCTCACTTTTATTATGGTTTCAATATATAGACAAGATACAAGTTTCATTTGTTCCATTGTTTATCTTTTTTCAAGCAGAATAATACTACTAAAAAACAAGTAAAGCATACAATGATAAAATTCTACTCATGAAAATCTGTTTTTTGAATTTAACGTAACACTCCACTTGTCCATTTCAACTTGCTATACTCTTCTATTTACCATTAGCAATGCCAACTTTTCAGAAATGAAAATTAAGATAAGGTATTAACTTTCTAGAGTCGCAGCAAAAAAGCATTCTCGATTAGAAAGAATGCTTTTTTGAAATTTCATTGCTCTATATTTTCCCCAATTTATATCTTTGAGTTAAGCAAACATGTAATAAATGTAGTCAAAAAATTCACCTTATAATTAAGTATTATTTCTGAAATACATGTTTTACTTTTTCACCTGGAACGTTACTTCCCCCTCTTCCTTTTACATCTTCAATCATCATTGTAACAATCATGTCTGGCGCATTTGCATCGAAAGCTGCGAACCATCCCAGTTCTTTTCCGTCTGCTTCTTTCGACTCTTTCAGTTCTGCTGTACCAGTTTTACCAGCAAGCGTTACACCATCAACCTTTGCAATTCTCCCTGCACCATCAGGGTCATTAATGACTTTGATTAATGCACTCTTTAATATTTCTTGATTCTTTTTAGAAACCACATTTTCTTTCCAATTCCCTGCTACTTTTGCTTCTTTTAAAAGATGTGGCGACGGAATATTCCCTTCATTCACAATCGGTGCATATGTTAATGCTAAATGAAGTGGTGTCATTAATACTTGTCCTTGTCCATAGCCTGTGTCTGCTAGTTGGATATCGTTTCTTATCCCATCTCTTGCAATGATTGAAATAGGAAATTCGTATTCGATTAGTAATTTTTCATGAAAACCGTATTTCTTCAGTTCATTTACATACTGATCTTTTCCTATTTTCAAAGCTTGTTGAGCAAAATAAATATTATCAGAGTACTTCATTGCCTTATCAAAATCAATTGGACTTGCATCCTTTACACGCGTTACATAGTAATTTCCCCAAGATGAATCTTTTGTCCACTTCAATCCTTGAATTTTAAATTCTTCCTTCGGATTTATTGTGTTTGTTTCCAAACCAATTGCACCTGTGATCGTTTTAAATACGGAACCTGGTACAAATGCTTGTGTAAAGCGATTCGTCATTGGTAGTTTCGAGTCGTTACTCCATGCTTCTCGTTGGGCTTTCGATGCTCCTCTAACTATTATATTTGGATTATAAGCAGGGCTACTTACAAGTGCGATTGTTTCACCTGTTTTAGGATTGACCGCTGCACTAGACCCTGCTTCAGTTTTCATCTCATTAAAGATTTTTTCTTGAATTGCAGCATCAATTGTTAACGTAACATTTTCTCCTTCTTTTGCTTCTTTTTTTGCTACGTTTTTAATCTCTTTCCCCTTCTCATCTTCTATAAATACGCGTCCACCCTTTTCACCACGCAATTTATTTTCTAACACTTTCTCTAAACCAGTCTTACCTACTAAATCATCTGCTTGATAACCTTGTTTTTGAAGTGATTTTAACTCCTCCGCATTCACCTTTCCTATATATCCAGTTAAGTGTGCCGCTGCTTCACCTAATGGATACGTACGAATATTTACTGGGTGAGATGAAACTCCTTCTAATTCAATATAATCATTCTGTCTGGTTCCCTCTTTTAAAATGCCAATTGGTACAAAGGAGTCTGGTTTTATCCATTTCGCTGTGAGCTTTTGTTCGACCTCTTCTATAGACATATCAAGTAATTGTGCTACTATTTCTTTCGTTTGCGCTGCTGTTTCGCCTAGTTTCTCTGGAATAATTCCAACCTCAGTCGCTTTACCATTCGTTGCAAGCCCTTTTCCATTTCGATCATATATTTCTCCGCGTTTTCCTTGCTCTATTTGCATACGTACTTTGTAATCTTTTTTCATACCTGGGAAGATGAAGTCTGGTGTCCAATCTATTTCCCAAGACTCTTTATCTTTCACAAGTTTTGCTTCATGGATGAATGAAACTGGTCCTACATCCGTATCCATCTTAACTTCAAAAAGAAAAAGCTCTTTATCTTTCGTATTCTCTCCTTTCATTTTAACTTTTAAATTATTAGCTCCAATCCCCTCATAGATTTTTTGATATTTTTCTGTGAATTCTTTTTTAGAAATCGATTTTTTGGCATGGTCTGATAAATGATCATACATATTTGCAAATTTTCTATCATTCCATAAATTGATATATTCTTCAAATGCTTGTTTTGGTGGTTCGTTTTTATTACATCCTACCAACAAAACTGCGAAACAAACGAAAAGCAGCATCCATAATTTTTTCAATTCAATCTTCTCCCTTAGTTAAAAATGATGATTCCTTTCGTAATTTATTTAATAAAAAATGTTTTAACGCTTAATAGACAGTGTAAGTAATGACATTGTTCCATATTTACAAAAAAATTAATATCTATGTTCATTTTAATACAAAAAAGGCAGGCATAAATATATGCCTGCCTTCCGTTCCCAAAATCAATTACACCCTAAAACAACGTGTGGTTAACCAAATCCAGATACTCTTCTACACCCTATTTTTTACTTTTCTAAAATAATTCCTGCTATTTCATTAGCATATTTTTTAGAGTCAAATCCATCATAGTTACTTAGTACTACAACAGTCAAATATTCTTTTGGAAACCGCATGAAGTATGAACGATAACCTGCCCAGCTACCTGAATGTTCCAAGTATCGACAGTTAAAACCTTCTGCAAGCCTTAGCCCAAAAGCATAATCTTCATTGTCAATAATCGTTTCCCTAGTTGGAGAAATTTCCGGACCTATTTCGCTCATTCTTTTAACAAGTTCTTTTCCGCCAACGGTACCTGTAGTTAAATTTTCTCCCCACTTTACCAGGTCTTCGACTGTTGCATGAACTGCCCCATCACCTGTATGTTCCCAAGGGCTTTCATAGACCATATATGCTCCTTGTTCATTCTTTGAATACCCCCTAGCAATTGATATAGTAGTTGGGTAGCAATCTACAATTGTTGTGTCTTTCATATTTAAAGAATCAAAAATACGTTCTTTTGCAAACTGACGTAAAGACTTCCCGCTTACCTTCTCTACCACCAATGACAATAAAAAATATCCTGTATTGCTATACTCAAATTTTGTGCCAACAGGGAACCTTGCAATTTGATGACCATTAAGGTGTTTTAGCGATTGTTCCACAGTTAATATATCAGTAAATTCAATATTTTCCGCATGAGCCAATTCCATATAATCAACTAGTCCGCCAGTATGATGAATTAGATGCCTCAATGTTACTGGTTCAGCATATGTTCCTATAGAAGGGACAAACTTTACAATTGAATCATCTAAACTCAATCTTCCCTCTTGTTCTAAGAGTAATATAGAAAACGCTGTAAATTGTTTAGAAACTGAGGCGATATTAAAAACGCTCTTTGTGGTTATCGGTAGATTTTCCTCTATAGAAGCTAAGCCAACTGCACCTTTATACGTTACTCCGCTATCAAAACTGGCCATATATGCAAAGCCAGGAACTTTTGGTGAAAACTTTTTTAATAATTGTTTAATCAATGTATGCGTCTTTTCATTATATGTATTATTCACCTTAATCACATCCCCTTCTCTTTGAATGGTTAGGAATACAATAAAAATACTATATATATAAAATGTCAAATTCTCCTTTCAAAATTTAAACTTTTAATGCATTATGCCAAGTACTAAAGGAAAGCAAAATTATTAAAGAAATTAATAGTCTACCTTAGGATTGCTCTTAACAGGTTAAAAGCTTTTACAAACAAATTTTAGCAAACAATGTCTTCCCCCTCTTTTTTTATGACAGTTTTTTGATTGGAATGAAAGCCAATAGAATTAATTATTGAAATATACAAAAATCTTAATATAAACAATATTTTACAGCGCTTCTTCTATAACGTAAATATTCATTTTACTTTATTTTCCACATAACAAAATATTCTACTTGAGAAATTATTGTTCCATGAAAATTTTTTCCTTTTCACCAAATGGAAGAAGAATCCTGACTGTTAGCGCTTTTCGTATTACTCAAACCTGATAACAAGCATGCGTTCTCCGTCAAGTGTACTTCAGCAAAAGTACTAAATCCTGGAGTGTCACCTGTATGCCTCCCAATCGGAACACAGGTTGGAAGCTTAGTTTCATCCTTATAAATAAAAAAATAGGGGGAGCCTATCGTGACAGACTCCTCCTAAAATACAACTCTCGTATACATATCGGAAATGAATTTATTTTACTAATAGTGAATATTCACCATTTTTATCATCAAATTTATGCACATTCAGATAATATTTCCCTGGTTTCGCTACGAATTTTCCCTTTATAGTATTTCCTTCATCTTCACCACAAGCTACATAATTTTGCATATCTGATTCATGATAAAGTACCCATGTCATCCCAATATTTTGTTCATTTACCACAGAAATCTCTACTTCTTTTGGATCTGTAACATTAAACGTATAAACATCTGTTTGATCAGGAGTAACCAGATTTCCTTTTACAAGCGTATTAAACGGGAGTATCTTCTCTTCTTCAAGGGACCCGCCTGTTTGCGGATCTTGTTTTACAGTAACTTTTGTCTGTTCTATACTTTCTTTTCCTCTACTATCTTTCACAGTTAGTTCCACAGTATATGTTCCTTTTTCTCCATATATGTGGGTAGGATTCGCTTTTGTACTTGTTATACCATCCCCAAAGTTCCATAGATAAGAAATAACTTTTCCATTTTCACTTGTTGTACCATTGCTATGGAATTGAATTTCTTCATTTACTATCCCGCTGTATGGTCCATTCATATTTACTATAGTAGTCGTTTTTTCTTTTTCCTCTGTCGCAACACCATGGAAAACAATATCATATTCAAATTGATTAGCTGCATTCACACGATAGTTTACAAAATAGGCTGTAACTGTTTTATAACCGCTCCACCCTTTTTGGGATAACTGCTCTAAAGTTTGATTTACTTGTTTACTCATCGTTTTCCAATCTTCAGACTCACCTTTTGATATCCCACCAACGTACGTGCCTTCCACGCTAAATGTGTTAAAGAATTGCGACTCATGTTTTGTAATTTTTGCATCTTTTATATTTACTACATCTACAATTTCGTTTTTCACTTCAGCTAACGGCTTTGGTGCGTGTTGAATTAAATAATCATTTGTTACTTGAGGTACATTATATTTACCTTGATTATCAGTCAACTGCTGCATATATGCTTGATATTCTGCATTCAATTGTGTATTTTTGCTTAATAATTCACGATACGCATCATAATTTTTCACATCGTTTGCACGGATTAAATCTTGAAGCTTATCAAATGTATCAAATTGATGATTATACAAATAAGACTGTAGTGCAAAGGAATACTTATAAAAATCCCAAGATCCATATTTGGCGAACAAAGTTTGCTTTGCTGTATAACGGCTTGCTGGATCAGATGATAAGCCACTTATTATACTTTTACGTGGAACAACATTGTTTGTACGTGTAGATCCTGCAAAAAATTCTGCATTCCCTTCTTGGAACCAAGTTAACCGTTCATTTTGATACATTTCTCCGCTTCCAAATAAACTAGGAACCTCATATCTTCCTTGTAAATAATGAGTGAATTCATGACGGAACAACTCTTCTAAACTATAAATACTCTGCTTTGGCGTACGCTCATATGTAAAGAAAGTCCCCTTCTCTTCAATATAAATTCCACCGTTGTTTGTTTCATATCCATATAATTGTCTATTTAATTGATATTCATCTGGATTATTATAAATTACTATTGTTAGTACATCATCAGCATTACCCGGTTCTAGTGCTTTATCATTTCCAATTACACGGTGATATTGTGCTTTTACTTCCTTGGCTGCCCAATATAATCTCTTAATTTTTTCTTCTGTTACTTTATCTCCCGTCTTAAAGACAATAGATCCGTCATCAAATATAATTTTTTTCAAATACGTAGAAATATGGTTTAACCAGTAATCAATGATCAGATCTTCTTAACTTAAGTAAACCTAAATCTATTTGTCTCCATACAGAAAGAGATAAATAGTTTTGTTCCTATTCATGAAATAGTACAATATATGCAAAATTACATATCTAATTAATTGCTTTTAATGTTATATTTTAATAGCGATGAATGCTATTATTTCATAAGTTGTCAACAAGCGTTATGTATGTATGAGAAAAAGGAAGGAGCCAAATAGGCCCCTTCCTTTTTCTACTAATTAACTAAATTACTCTCTGGTAAAAATTTAAATAGTAATGCTCATTTACAGGCGTCTCATTATGCATTAAACATGCTAACTTAGCTTGCTGTCGGAAAAAATAAAAACGATAGCATTAAGTTATTAAGAGACAAAAATTCATCAACACGAAGACAGATTTGTCTTGGCTAGATAAATTTGGTGATAAATACAGGAAGTAACTCTTACGATCCAATGATTCTTTTTCCTGCCTTCTACCCTTGCCACTTCTGTTTCATGACTTGTAAATAGAGATCTTCAAACTCGTTAAAATGGACGCGAAAAACACCTAATGTATCGATATAAGCAGAAATCACATCTTTTTCATTAAAATGGATACCTTCCTGTGCTAAGTCATAGCTATCATTAAGGCTGTATAAATCAAAATATTCTTCTTCCCAATACAGGCCTCTATTTACTAGTAATCGAGTAGAGCAAGTAATAGCTTGTTTAATATTCCATTTCTGAACTACTAACTTTTCATTTAAGACTGAAAGAAGGATGTTTACCGAGGGGTTTTCATCAACTATGCGGCTATATGACAGTAAAGCCGATTCTATATATATCAGCTTTGCTTTAGACATTAAAGATATCTCCATAATTTCATATGGCGGGTGATCATTTGCTTCAATCAACCTATCGCACCATGAAATAACCTCCTCTCTATTCCAAAGTCCGCAGCCTAGTCCTAATGCATACAAGTGGGCTAAAGTTTGATAAGATTTCAATATGGTTCACCTTCAATTTAACTGTATAGTGGTATTGCATTCATTTTGGAAATAATCACGCTTAGTAATAAATATAATAAGCTGCCCAAACGGACAGCTTATTTGCATTAAAAACGCTACACATGAACTTTTTCTTTTTTTCGACGCACAAGCCACCAAACTAAAGATAGCAGTACTAGGGGAAACGGAAATATCTGAATAAACAAAAATACTTCCCAAAAATCGTGCATCGTACTACCAGGGGAATCTGTTGCCATCCCGCCAATAAAAAAAGACAATGGAATGACAAGTATATTTATACCTAAGCTAATCATTAGGAATGATAGATTTTTCTTCCAGATTACTGGTAATGCAGCCGCGATTAATAAAACCAATGCAGTACCCAGTATAAGAAACAGTGCTCCAAATAAAAATACAAAGTATAAAATAGCATTGATTAAAGGTTCCACAATAGCCCTCCTAAGGATTCATTCTATAGAAACACTCATGTTATTTAGAAAGTCAGGATGCTATACCTCTTAGTTGTCTTTCAATTTCTTCATCGCTATAGTCTTCATTTATCTGCTTAGAATACTTAATCTACTTGCTTATATTCTGGACTGCGTTAGGACATATGTTTCTATTGTACAACCAGCTAGCAAGAAACCCACACTTATCCCTGCTAATACGGTACCTTTAAAGGCTCTGTTCATATTCATTTGCCCCTTTTATCTTTTCGTATTTTTTCTCCATCCATAGACAGTCCATTATGAACGTTTTCATTATAAGTATTGTCTGCTCCTTACTATCTGTTTCGGCCCTGATTCTTCTCGTTTACCGTTTCAGTATTACGCTTCAATTCGCATTATCATCACATAAAAAGGACATACCTATTCATATATATACCTTTATTATTTTATATTGAAATAAATAATGGTTCAAAGTTATTTTGTGAAAATTATACAAAAATTAACAATTCATCAATTACCCAACAATAGATAATATGGATAAAGAAAAATACTAGAGAATATCACATTGTAGTAGTCTCTAGTATCTTTTCATAGTATTTTAGCGGCTATGCAATACGGAGGGATAAAAAAGGACCTCTTACGGAAAGATAAGAGGTCATCAAAAAGATAAAAATGTTGTATTTGAAACACGCGAGTTTCTAATTCACATCATAACACAATATATTTGTATATTCAATATATACATTAAAGATAAAGAATATTACATCATTGAAGATTACGGTGAACCAGGAGATAGTGTTGAAAATGAACCTACTTTGCGCAACATTTTCCCGAAAAAGTATGCGGATGTAGCACCTGCTAAGACATTTTGAATAATCTTTGCAGCTGCTACATCAACGGGTAATTTATTGTATTTCCAATCTAGAGAATCAATTGTCCAATCCCATACTTTTAAAACTAGTGAAATAGATCTTTTTAATTACATACTTAATTTATTTTTTAATGTCCAATATTTTTCTCCATTAGCTTCAAAAGAGAATTCTACCCATCCATTCGGATCTTCACGATAAATAAAGATGGTTGTTCCAGGAGTTACTGTACCAACTTTATTCTCCTCGACAGCTACATCTGGTCTACTTTTAATTTTTAAATTAAATGGATAAGGTACCTGATAGTAAGTAGCTGATGATACAACATTTGAGCTTGAACCGTCTGCATACATTTTATATGGAATTTCATTAGATAACGCGTCGACATCTAATGTTTCAGGATTCTTTGGTAATTTTTTTGCATATGTATAGTCTTCTACACGAAACGGTTTAATACGTTCCATAATACCCGCAATTTTCTTAGCCCAGCCTTTATCTGATGCATATTTCACGTTCATGCCAGTTAATGTTGACCCGTTATAATACATACCACTTTCTTCTAAATATCTTTCTCGTACATAATTAGCGTTATAAGCAATACTATCGCCGTAGCTTGGTAAATATTTCGCATATTTAAACGGATCTCCATCATATGCACGTAGACCGAATAAATTATGTTTTTGATATGCGATTTCTGATTTTCCGTATCCAGATTCTAAAATCGCATGCGCCGCTAAATAATGAGCACTCACGCCATATTGATTTTGCGCATTGATAAAATCTTGTCCATGTCCAACTAAGGGACTATCTGAATGATATTTTGCAATAAAACTATCAATCTCTTGAGCTGTAATTTTCGAAGCCACTGTTAAATTTAAATCTTCATATGAGGTAGCAGTAATAACCTCTTTTTCATCGTTTAAATTTTGTTGTAACATATCTGTTTTTGCAGTAAGTTGAGCAGCTTCAGCACGTGTTATAAATCTATTTGGTTGCCAACCGTTCTCGGTACCATTAGAAATTTTTAAATCTATTAAAATATTGGCATGTTTTTCTCCCCAATGCCCTTTTAAATCTTCAAATCTAACCTGCTCGTTATGATTTGCTGTGCTTTGTAGTTTATATGCATTTACTAGCATGGTAGCCATAGCAGCACGAGTTACTTTTCCGGATGGATTAAAGATTCCATTACCTTCACCTTTAACAATACCAGCTTTTTCAGCAGCAGCAATATAAGGAGTAGCCCAGTGGTTTTGTGAATCTGTAAAAGATGGTTTTGCATTAGGGTCAATTTTTATACCTAAAACTTTTGTCATAATTTTTGTAGCCGAAGCTCTGTCTAAGGAGTCATTTGAACCAAAAGTTCCATCTGGATAACCATTTAATACCTGTTTATCAACTAAATAGTTAACGGATTTATCAGCCCATGTAGGAACATCAGGGAATTTATGAGTATCTGCTAAAATATTAGAAGAATAGGATAATATAGCTCCTGCAAGGATACCTGTTGCAATTAATTTGTGCTTCATTAAAATAAACACCTCTACCATTGTATTTATCAAATTGAGATTTTCTATTTTTATATTTACATGTTTGTAATAATAATAAAATCGTATTATCACGCATTCAATTTGATGTAACGAGTATAGTTACTTATATACACAAGTGTCAATGAATTTCTTTTACAAAAATACATAATATTTACATGATTTTATAATTGACTTATGTATAAATTTTGTAAAGGACCTTTTGATAGATTTTACCTGAAGAAATCTCTTTAGTTGTTAATTTGCCAATCTTTCTCGTTTACTATTAATCAATTAAAAAGAATTTTTGTTTGAAAATCTTAAGTTGATGGATGTGTGAACGTACCGCTACTAAAATTCTTGCTTTTAATTTATTATTACTGTATTATATTTACGTATCAATATAAGGATTATATTATATAAAAAGGAATCAAGTCTATAAGTAAGATTTAAATCCTTTTCCAATTCAAAAGATTTTGCCAAAATCTAATATAATTTATGCTTATCTTTTAGTATGTATCTAGTAAAACATATTTTTATCCATAGAATTCTGTTTTCAATGATATTAATTAGTGTTCTAAACAAGGAATCCTACAAAGTGATCTGAAAAACCTGAGAGATATTGTATGTAGTTTGCTCATCTCCAGGTACTACAATAAAAGAGCCTTACCTCTCTAGGCAAGACTCTACTAGTTTAGTTGTATACTATTTACATGATAACTAAGAAACAGAAAACATATAACACCAAATAACAGCACCCTATTACTCCTCCTACAGCTAATACCTGTTTAACCCAACTCTTAAATTTTTGATTACTGTAAATCGCTTGCACTCTTTCCATATTTCCTCCTATTAAGGAGAACCCTTAAAGACTCTCACCTCGCTATAGTACCATTAAAAAATGAATAATAGAGATCTAATGTATAAATATGCAATATTGCATACGGAAATGTATTGTTATTATTGTAAGCGCTTACTATAATAAAGTTATAAAGATTTATTACATCTTAATACGAAAAGAGGAGAGAATAATATGGAAATCGCAATGGCAGTTTTAAAATTTATAGGTGGAGCAATCCCATTAATTCAAGAACTACTAAAAGTATTTATGTAAATTCACTATTTAGCAATTATTTATAAAATTATTATACAAATGATCTGTATATCAAAAATGAATTGGTTTACAGATCATTTGCGTGATCAAGGTCCCTTTAACATGACTAATGGGCCTTTTTAAAATTTTTAAATAATTAAGGTTACGTCACATCACCATCAAGTTAGCAAAATAAAACGAAACTTTAACTTGATGGTGATGGGGTAACAGTTGTGATTTAGAGATAAGATCAGATTATACAAAGTTTTGCACGTCAGCGATACCGGAAATAAACTTCGCCTTTAGTAGCAAGAATCCCCAATAAAGATAGTCAACTTGCCTATTTAGGAATAAGAGTGTCAATTTAAATAATGCATTCTGAAACACTACTCTTCTTCTAAAATAGCGTAATAATATTCATCCCACCATTCATTCCCATGTGGTATACACTTCCTGAAATAGCCTTCTCTTCTCATTCCAATCTTCTCCATTACTCGATATGATGGGGTATTTTGTGGCTGACATGTAGCTATAATCCTATGTAATTTCATTTCCTTAAATCCATATTCCAATGTAGCTTGTGCTGCTTCAGAAGCATATCCTTTATTGAAATATTTAGGATTGAACACCCAACCAATCTCATATGTATGCTCACCAAAATATTTATGAAAAACTATATGACCAATCAGAATATCTTTATGAATTAATACTACAGGAAAGTTCTTAGCGTTTTCACCAATGTTTTCATTCACAAAGTTTCTTGTATTTTCTTCAGTAAAAACCCCTTCAGGTATGTATTTCATAACATTGATATCTGATGTATACTCATGAACAGCTTGCCAATCTTTGAACTCAAATTTCCGTATTAATAATCTTTCTGTTTTTATAAACATTTACTTTTCCCCCTCAAAAAATTGCAACTATATTTTAAATCCACATTTAACCCTTAAAACAAAAAGAACTTGTAGGACTCTCTACAAGTTCTTTTTGTTTTAAGGTGAATATACGAGCCAAACAAACTATCTTACAGATTGACTGTAGAAACTTTAGGGGTAATGCTTTGACAAATATATTATATAACAAATATTAACATCCACAGGATTTATTTTTGAAAATTATGTGAATTAAGAAAGGAAGTAGTTTTTCTTAGCTATTATTATTATTATTATTATTAACTGACGGTATCATTATATTTTATTCTGCAACTTATTTAGAAGAGCTATGTACATTTCGAAGAAGTTCTTCAATAAGTTTTGTTTTTTCATTTACCTTTGTGGCATATGTGAAATCACCATAACAATATGGATACCTAAAATTATTTTTATTTCCACCACAAGTATACATCGCTGGATTTTGATCAACTTTCATCTTAGAAAACTTTTTGGCTGAATCCTCCGAGTGTTGTTTAACTTCTTGACTAGCAACAAAATCAATATAACCTGACCCCATATTATAGCTTTGAATAATTGTATCCATGCTAACATCCTTGTCCGTTCCATATTTATACATTTTAGCAAAGTGTTTTACCCCTTGTTCAATGCTCAAGCTTGTCTCTTGAATTTCATTTGGCTTTAATCCAAGTGATTCAGATGACTGCATAGGATCGTTTCCCTCACCTCTACTCTCTTGATACATAATTCCTAATAAAATTGGTGTTTTCTCTCCTAAATTATATTTTTCTAATTCTTTTTTTAAGGTAGACTCATATTGCAATACACGTTTTTCGGTGGCTTGCGCTTTATTTTGTTGAATATTGGTTTTATGATTAAAATATAGCATTCCAAGTATTATTACTAAGCCTAAAATACTAATAAGGAACACTTTTATAATTTGTTTTTACTTGTATCCTTCATATATTCCTCCTCGTATAAAAATTTAATTTTTCAAAGGTAATTGGTTATTTACAAACTATGTAATGAACATCTATCTCCCGCCCTTTTAGACTCAAACATCAATACTTTAAGGTTTTAAGTTTAATATAAAAATTTAAAGATAAGGTAAAGATAAGATAAAGATAAAATAAAGGGTATTTTTAGCGTACTTTAAAGATATTGCTACAAAGGGATATATGGGACAACTTGTTGATATGAATGGATTTAGTGATAATTGAAAGGTTATTGTACAAGTTATTAATTATGGAGACATCATTCCAGAAGATTTAATCCATCTTTTCAATATGCTTTATATAAAAACCACAACATAACATATAATAAAAAACGGCGAACCCTCCACCTAGGAGAATCCACCATCACAAATAACTGATTATTTCACACCTAGTTTTTTTGCTTTCTTAGGGATCCCGTCTTCCAGCACTTCCTCTCAAGCTGTTACACCTGGAATATGATGTGATTGCATTTGAAACAGGGCTTTGGGAAGCAGCAGATGTTCAGCAAAATTTTGATAACTCAACCGCTACAGAAGCGATGAAACAATCCTTATACTCTGTATGGAAAACTGAAGAACTTGAACAATTATTTACCTATATGAAAGAACAAAAAGAAAAAGGAAAGCCACTCACATTAGCTGGTTTTGATATGAATTTGTTTTATAAATCTTCATTCCGCTCTTATGCAAAAGAATGGTTGCAAAAAGTAAATCCTGAAGTAAAGAGTGAATTTGATACAGCAGTGTCAGAGTTGATTGAACTGGATAGGTATTACAATAAAAATAAAACATATCCCTATGATCGGTTTAAAATGGAGATACAGCCTGTAATTAACAAGTTTGAAAAGGTTAGAATGTTTATTCAGAATCATAAATCTGAATTGATTCAAGTTACACCACATCCTACGTATGATGTGAAAGTCAGAGGTGGCATCTCCTCACCTAACCTGACAGACTATTCTTTTTATATCCGAGATCAAAAAATGGCACAAAACTTCGCATGGCTAACTGAAATGCAGTATGGAAACAAACTGGCCCCCTTTATCAAGTAATAATTTGTTCTGCACCCATGTTGATAATTCTTCTGGTAATCGGAATGTAACGGAACCATGTTGCTCTTTTATAATGACATAGGGATTGCGGAATTCTTCTTGAATGCCGATTCCAATCACTTGATACAATTTCCTGCACTGACTCGGAAACAATATATTTGGAATGTCTAATGATTCAATTTCATGAAAAGAATGACGGAATCTCACATCCATTGCAAATACCATCACACCAACTCCCAGCTATACGTAAAACACAATTAGTATACCGATGAGATCTATGTTGCGTGCAGAAATCCCCGTTTTCTCCCCAGACTTATCTACAAGAATAAAAAAGGAATCACAAGATATGTTCCCTTTTCACTATTTGTTTTCTACACTTTTAATTCCAATATTTCTAGATGCTGAATAGATCCGCCCCCTGGCAGGTAGACATCTTCCTCCTTCAGCAGGTATACGGAACTTTCCGTTTCTACTAGTGATGGAAGATTGCGCACGCCAAATAATAATACTTTTCCCCTATTGCCCAAATGACGTGGGGTATGCATGGAAATCGTAAGGTTGTTTATGCATGTAATTGTTCCTGTTCTTAAACATTTTCGGGTATCTATTTTTATTATGTTTTGCTTTTGTAGTATTTCTTATTTTTATTGTTTGATTGTTATGACTGGCATTTGCTCGTTTTCGGAAATTTCACTGTAACCAAAATAAAGTAGAAAAACAATAAAATAATTGTCCAAATAAATATAAACACTTTATAACTATACTTCATATGAAAAACCTCATTTTCCCTATATAAGTGAATGTACATACACCCTATAAATCTAATTACATAAATTATCGGATGTTTTAGTAGTAAAGAGTCATTAAGTATTAGGAATTGTTATTCATAAACATATCCAAGAATTCTTCAAAAAATATCATCTAGGCATTTTAACATTTCATCAAAATGCACAGATGATATTTTGTACGTTTAGCTTGGTAATGCTTTTATGTAATGAATTCTTATCTCTATTTCACCTTAATGTTTATATGTACAAGAGTCTGTGTAGCAATTAGACTGTACTTTAAATATGTACTCAATTGTGTGTGGGAAAGGAAGCACATTTTATTTAAAGTGGTTACTTTAAAGCCCTTAATTAGTTGGTAGTCTTCTTCATTCAGACAAAAAGGAAATTTAAAGTGTGCACGTACTTTCAACTCAGACTTTTTACTACACACACTCCTATACACATAACAATATTTATAGTTTTTTGTAACATTACAGAAATAACAAGAAATAATATCGAAACATTTATGATATATTGTAACAACTTAGTAACATTAATGTAACATAACGTGTATAATCGCACAATACTTTTTAACTGAAAATCAATAAATTTATGTAAGTACCCATAACATATTACATATTTTTTGTGAAACCTTTTAATGAACAAGTATAAGTGGATGGCGGGAATTGAACCCACATCAGAGGTTCTGGAGGCCCCTGTTTTACCCTTAAATTATACCCCCTCGTGGTCGGAATGACAGGACTTGAACCCGCACATTCAACGGCTACTAGATCCACAATCTAGCAAGTCTAGCATTTCGCCACAAACTCCATAAAAATAGAAAAAGACCACCGAATGTACTCGATTGTCTTTTTGCCATGCATATCTGCACAAGAAGTGTATACTTCAAACCCTTTAATATTTTTAGCTATGAGCATACTTATAAAACTCTAAAAACTATTTGATAATCTTTTAGAATCTAACTTTCTTTTAATACTATTTGCTATTTCTTCAATATTTTCATTTAGAAAGAAATGATTACCTTCAAAAGAATGAAAAGTACACGTTTTACTTGTGTATCGTTCCCATTTTATTACTTGATCATATGTAGTAAATTCATCATTTTCCCCATTAAATATAAGAAAATCAATATCACATGGTTGTGTATTTTTGTCATGAATATACGTCTCAACGATTTTAAAATCTGCTCTTAGAATAGGGAGAAAGATCTCCATTAATTCTTCTGATTGCAGTACCCCAGATGGTGTACCTCCCATTGCAATAACTTCTCTTTTAAATTGCTCATTAGAAAGATTATATCGGATATTTCTTATTTTACTATTTGGATGATTTCTACCGGACAAAACAAGAAATTCAGGCGATACGTTTTTAGAATCTTTTATTTTTCTGGCTACTTCATAGGCGATCAAACTTCCCATGCTATGCCCGAATAGAATGTAGGGCGAATCATCTATCTGCATAACTATTTTATTGTAGACATCATTTACTGCCTCTTCCATACTTTGGTACAAGTTTTCTTCAATTCTATATCCTCTACCAGCTAACTCTACCGGGACTACCTCAATATATGGATTAAAGTGATTTTTCCATTTTGCGTAACTAAACGCAGATCCCCCAGCATGTGGAAAGCAAAAAAGTTTAGTCTTCTGCATTGATTTTCTCCTTACTTTCAAATTTGTATATAGTTTGGCAAATTGTATAAATGTCTTTAATTATTATCTCTTGAGGAAATTCATCTCTTGTTGCACAAGCAGATAACTTATAATTTGGATCAATGTTATATTGTTTAAAGTAAAAGTTTTTAGGTATATGCTTGTATGAAATTGAAGTTCGTGATTCTTTTTTTATAGAGAATGAATTTAATGGGGTATAAAGCCCTTTTCCAATCGTTTTTATATAGCTTTCTTTTAATGTCCATAAATCATAAAAATAATTAATTTGTTCATCAGAATTCATATTAGATATATCATAAAATTCTTCCGCTGAAAAATTCTTTTGCTAATTTAAAAGCCTCTATTTCTGAAACTTTTTCTATATCAATACCCACATTAAAATTAGCAGTAGTACAAACCACCCATTCTCCTGAATGAGACACATTAAAATGAAAGTCAGAAAAGTTTTCAACAAAAGGTTTTCCATACTCATTATATATAAATCTAATTTCTTCATTATTAATTTTATACTTTTGGCAGATTAGAGATCGGATTAGTAAATCCCCTATCAGGGTCCTATTAATGTCGCATGAATTTAATAATCGCTTCATTCGCTCTTTCTTCCCATTTGAAACCAAGTTACTAAGTTTCTTAAACAAATGACTTTCAATATTCTTTGGTATTTTCACAGCGTGAATTTGTATGATAAATCACGTCCTTTTTTAAAGAATGGCTTCATATATGAACGTTACAGAAACTCAAATTAACTTTATTAAATTGCATATACAATAGAAAAGGTGCATATTTACATATCAATGAAAATATGCACCTTCCCTCAGTAATATCATCAGGCATTCGCTTCTATTACAAAGATTTCTATGTCTCTACCAATTACTTTTTACATTATCCCCTTAAAAAGTAATGCTCTTAATATATTCATTATTCCCTACACTTGATATGCAGGTATTGGTCTCCCCTTTTCGTTCATTGCTTTGCATCTTTTATACTCTCTACTTTTCCGTTAATAAAATGGACTTCTCTTTTATTCCTTCAAATTCATTTAGTAGATACATAGCTATTTTTTCAACTGCAGGTGAATCTACTATTTCCTCATGTGATCCAGGGACTGAATACCTATTTACTCTACCTTTTAATAAAGGTCCCCAATCTGTAAACAACTCTTTTCCTTCCTCAGCACTAAAGTAGAGAACTTCTCCAGAGTATGGTATTAAATCATGCTCTGCCATTAAGTTCAGGCATTTCCTATGAGCATTGATAACTTGCTTCAAATTCATAAGATCTGCATCAGGCGGGAGTACTCCCTCCATAATTAATCGCTCCACAAGCATATCTTGTTTATGGATGAGGCCTTCTTCCTGCTCAGTAAAATCTCTAGGAATGAAATGCTCATATATATATGAGAGCATTTCTTCTCTTGTTTTATAGTCCTGCTCTGAAGGTACTTTAGTATCCATTAGTATCAACAACTCAACTTCCTCACCTTGATTCTTTAGTACAGTTGCGATTTTATAAGCAATTGCACCGCCTAAAGACCATCCTCCAAGACGATATGGACCTTCTGGCTGAACACGTTTGATTTCTTCGGTGTAAAGTTGAATTACTTCCGGCAAAGTTAACTCGTCAATTTCTTTCTTTTCTATAAGAGGATTCTGTAAACCATAAAATGAACAATGGTTCTTAAGCAATCTTGCTAGTTGAATGTAACAGAATACATTCCCCATAAACGGATGAACGCAGAAGAAAGGTCTTTTCTCTGATTCTTGTAGTGGAACTAGCGCTACTACTGATTTCGTCATATCATGCTTATCACGAATAAGGCATGCGATTCCTTCCACTGTTGGATTCTTAATCAATGTAGACACCTTAATCTCTTTTCCAAACTTCTCCTTAATTTTTGAAATCAATTTAATTACAAGGAGAGAATGTCCCCCTCTATTAAAGAAATCATCATTTACATAGACATCTTCTATCTGTAACACATCCTGCCAGATTTTAATCAACTGATATTCAATTTCATCCCTTGGAATGATTGGTGTAGACAAATTATTTTCTCTTTGAATTGTTAAACTGTTCAATGCCTTTCGATCAACTTTTCCATTCGGTGTAAGAGGAATCTTGTCTACCTTTATAGAGTGTGCGGGAACCATATAATTCGGTACTTGTGTCTTGAGATATTCACGCCAGTCATGCATACTTCCATCTCCAACTACATAAGCAACCAATCTCTGCTCTCCTAATTTATCCTCTGTTACCAAAACTACTGCTTCTTTTACCAATGGATGCCTCTCTATACTCGCTTCAATCTCTTCAAGTTCAATACGAAAGCCCCTAATTTTCACTTGATTATCAATTCTTCTCAAGTAATCTAAATTACCATCAGGTAAATAACGAACCAAATCTCCCGTACGATATAAACGCTCTTCTTCATTAAATGGATGACGGATGAATCGCTCTGTTGTTAATTCTGGACGATTCAAGTATCCTCGCGCTATACCTGCACCACCAATATATAGCTCACCTGTTACACCAACTGGAACAGGTAACAAATTTTTATCTAATACATAAGTTTGAACGTTCGGCAACGGACGTCCAATTGTAACTCTCTTACTATCTGTTTCGATATGATAACACGTTGCATCAACCGTACATTCTGTAGGACCGTATACGTTATAAAAATCAATTTTTTCAGTCTCTACTAGCTGTTTCCATAATGACGGCATGATTGCTTCACCACCGACTAATATCTTACTTGGTACATGAACATCAGCACTTGTTTCTAGTAATCCTCCATCTATAAGTAATTGAAGTAATGAAGGTGTCATATCAAACATTTCCAATTTATTCTCCCTAATATAAGACACAAATCGTTCCGGATTAGTGCGAACTTCACTTGGGATAATATATAAACTTGAACCATACAGCAGCATTTGTAATTGCTGAATAGATACATCAAAGGCAATTGACGCATTCAAACCGACGCGCATATTACTAGGTATGTCATGTGAGAAAACTTCTTTTTGTAAACCATAGGATAGGTTTATTACAGAATGGTGCTGTACTAAAGCCCCCTTTGGATTCCCTGTCGAACCAGAAGTATAGATAACATACGCTAAGTTTTCCCCTGTTACCTCACATATTGGTGAAAGTTTGCTTTCTTGAGAAAGCATTGCTTGGTCCCTATCTAGGCAAACTGTCTTGATGTCTTTAGGTATCCATCCTAGTAATACCTCATTTGTAACTAACACTCTAATTCCCGTGTCTTCTAAAATATATTGCAGGCGGCTTTCCGGATTCGATGGATCTAATGGAACATAGGCTGCTCCAGCCTTCCAAATTCCCATGAGACCAACAACCATCTCAACTGAACGCTCAAAGCAAAGGCCAACTAATGACTCTGTCCCAATTCCACATTTCTGTAAATGATGGGCTAATTGATTAGCTCTTTCATTCAGCTCTCGATATGTTAGTTGCTGTTTTTCATCTACCACTGCCAACGCGTCAGGCGTACGATTTACTTGCTCTTCGAATAGTTGATGGATTGCATTCTCACGTGGATAGGATATAGTATTATTATTCCATTCTTCCAATAGCTTTCTTTGTTCAGCTTCCGTAATATATACTAGCTCCGATAGATTTTGATCAATGTTTTTGAGCATTTGCATTAACACTTGGTGTAAATGACCCAGCATTCGTTCAATGGTTACTCTATTAAACTTACTACGGTCATACATTAACTTTAACGATAACTGGATTCCTGGAACTACAGCTAACCCTAATGGGTAGTGGGTTTGTTCTACCCCTTCCAATTCACCAATTTCCAGATTTTCTGAAGACTCCTCTTTCACTGGATAATTTTCAAACACATATAAACTATTGAACAGCGGTATTCCTCTAGGAACTTCACTCCACCCCTGAATCTCTGTCAAAGAAGCATACTCATATTGTCTTCTTTCTATCTCTTCCTCTTGTATCTTCTGCAACCAATCTATTAATTTTATATCATCCATCAATTGAATTCGCGTCGGTGACGTTGTAATGAAAGGACCTACGATGTTTTCAACATCAATAATCTCCGTAGAACGCCCTGAGCTTGTTACACCAAAAACAATGTCATTTTCTCCACTATATCGGCTCATGAGATATGCCCATGCACCTTGAATTACTGTACTCAAAGTAAGTTTATTGCGTTTCGCCCATCCTTGTAACGCTTGAGTCTGCTCTTCTGATAAATACGTAACCTTCTCTGTGTAACCTTTTTCTTCCTCTTTACTTTCTAAGCCCAGCAAAGTTGGCGCAGTAAAACTTTTTAGCTTCTCTCTCCAGAATTGTTCCGCCTGCTCCTTATCTTGCTCTCTTAACCATTGGATATATTTCTTATATGGTGAGGACTTAGGTAACTTCACAGCTTCTCCATTCATTCTCTTCTGATAGACTGTAAGTAATTCATTAAATACTAATGGTAAACTCCATCCATCCAGTAAAATATGGTGATGGGTCCAAACAATCCGATATTCTTCCTCACCTTCTTGAATGACTGTTACCCGCATCAATGGTGCTTCATCAAATTGGAAGGCTTGTTTTCGATCTAATGCCAAAAAGACTTTTCTTTTTTCCTCTATCTCTTCACTTGTCATTGTACGCCAGTCTTCTTTGTTCACTTTAAATGGGATATTTTCATAAACCACTTGTACAGGTTCTTCAATTTCGTCCCATACAAATGCTGTACGAAAAATTTCATGCCGCTGAATTACAGATTTCCACGCCTGCTCAAATGTAGAAATATTCATTTTTCCTCGAATCATAAAACTCAATTGCACTATATACGGTGCAACATGTTCATCCCCTTGGTCATGCAATGTGTGGAAAATCATACCTTCTTGCAAAGGTGATAGTGGATATAAATCAGTAATCTGATTGTTCTTTCCGCGATGCATTTTGTTTAGTACATTTGTCAAACCTTCTTGGCTAAGATTAGCCATTGCAAAATCCGAAATGGTCAGTGCAGATTCTCTATCTGAAAATTGAATCAATGTACTCAGTTGATATAGCATATTCTGTGCAATACTTTGAATCGTTGATTTGGCAAATTGTCCAACATTGTATACCCAAGTGAACTGAAGTTTTCCATCCGTTACAACCCCAATTACATCAATTACATGCGATCGCTTGGAACCGGCAGCATGATCTAAACGCTTAAATTCGTTCTCCGGAATAAACATTGCATCGCTAGAAAACATTTGGTCAAATTGTCCAAGATAGTTAAAACTAATAGACGGTGTATATTGGGAGCTTAATGGCTCACACATTGTTGTGTTCATGTAACGCAACACCCCATAATCAACACCCTTATTAGGAATTTTGCGAACTTGTTCTTTAACTGCTTTTAATGCTGCAATTGGGGTATTAGCACTAGTAATATTTAAATGAACTGGGTAAATACTTGTAAACCATCCCACAGTTCTCGATAAATCAACATCTTCAATAATCTCTTCTCGACCATGTCCCTCTAAATCTACGCTCAATATCGGTTGCCCCGTACATGCTGCCGTAGCTTGTACTAATGCTGCTAATAATACTTCATTGATTTGGACACGGTGAATGCTTAAAGTCTCTTGCAATAACATACGGGTCTCATTCTCATTTAACACCACAGTAATTTCCTCAGTTACTGCGCTTACTGGATTACTTATAGTACCATCTACCGGCAATTTAACTACGTCTTGTTCAGCCTGCTCCTCCCAGTAATGTAGCACTTCTTTTGATAGTCCAGTTTCAGCGTAATGATGTAATTTCTCCGACCATTCTTTAAAAGATGTACTCTTCATAGGTAATTGAGTTTTCTGACCTTGGACTACTTGCGTATATGCTGTTTGCAAATCTTCCAATAAAATTCGCCAAGAAACACCATCCACGGCTAAATGATGAATTGTCCAAAATAATCGGCCAGCGTGCTCACCTTCATCAAAATACACCATTCTCATTAGCGGACCCTCATGTAAATTCAAACTTTCTTGTGCAACATTAATCTCTTTTTGAATAACCTGATGCCAATCCGCTTCCGGCACTTCGTCTAATGAAATGACAGTAAGCATCAATTGTTCTTCTATTCCTTCATTCCACTGTTTCCAAACCCCATTAGGTAAACGTTCATATCTTAAACGCAGAGCATCATGATGAAGTAGAAGGTTACGCGCTGCCTTTTCCAGTGATCCTATGTCCAATTTCTCTTTCGTTCTGAAGAACATGGATTGATTCCAATGATGTGGGTTAGGATGATTTTGTGCAAAAAACCTTTGCTGAATAGGTGTAAGTATCGTCTCTCCAGTTATAATTCCTTGTTCAGCTTGTACACCTTGTTCTTCTTTGACTACTTGCGCCAACTCAGCAATCGTTTGGTGTTCAAATATTTGTTTTGGTGTCAATTGTAAACCAGCTTGCTTCGCGCGCGCGACAATCTGAATGCTAAGAATTGAATCTCCACCAATTTCAAAGAAGTTATCATTCATACCAATACGTTTTGAACCTAGCACACGTTCCCAAATGATAGAAAGCTTATGTTCACGTTCATTTCTTGGGGCCACGTATCCTTCTTGTGTTCCTTGATAATCTGGTATAGGTAACGATTTCCGATCAATCTTTCCATTTATGGTTAGCGGTAATTCTTTCATTTCGACAAAGTAGGAAGGTATCATATGGATTGGCAGCTTTGTTTTAAGATACTCTCGCCATTCTTCTAAATTGCCTTCGCCCACTACATAAGCTACCAGCCTCTTATCTCCCGACTGATTTTCCCTAACCATTACAACTGCCTCTTTTACCAAGTCATGCTCTTGTAAAGTCGACTCAATCTCTCCAAGTTCAATTCGAAATCCTCTAATCTTCACTTGATTATCCATTCTTCCCAAGTAGTCTATATTACCATCAGGAAGATATCTCACAAGATCACCTGTTCTATATAACCTCTCGCCTTCTTTGAATGGATGAGAAATAAATCGTTCGGATGTTAACTCTGGACGATTCAAGTACCCCCTTGCTAGACCTGCTCCTCCGATATAAAGTTCCCCCATCACACCAACTGGAACTGGCAACCTATTTCTATCTAATACATGAGTTTGGATGTTAGGCAATGGACGCCCAATTGTTACTCTCTTACTATCTTTTTTGATATGATAGCATGTTGCATCAACCGTACATTCTGTAGGACCATATACATTATAAAACTGGATTTTATCAGTCTCTACTAGCTGTTCCCATAATGACGGCATAATTGCTTCACCACCAACCAGTACCTTACTTGGAACATGAACGCAATCGCACGTTTCTAACAATCCGACATCTATAAGTAATTGAAGCAATGAAGGTGTTATATCAAAGATTTCTAACTTGTTCTCCCTAATATAAGCTACAAACTGCTCCGGATCACTTCGTACTTCGCTTGGAATAATATACAAACTTGAACCATAAAGCAGCATTTGTAATTGCTGAATAGATGCATCAAAGGCAATTGACGCATTTAAACCGACATGCATGTTAGATGGTATCTCATGTTCGAAAACCTCTTTTTGTAAACCATGCGACAAGTTTATTACAGAATGATGCTGTATCAAGACCCCCTTTGGGTTCCCCGTCGATCCCGAAGTATAGATAACATACGCTAGGTTTTCTCCTGTTACTTCACATTTTGGTGAAAGAATGCTTTCTTTTGAAATCATTGCCTGATCCCTATCTAGACAAACTGCCTTGACTTCTTTGGGGATCCAACCTTCTAATGACTCATTCGTAACTAATACTTGAATTTCAGTGTCCTCCAAAATATATTGTATGCGACTTTCTGGATATGATGGGTCCAATGGAACATATGCTGCTCCAGCCTTCCAGATCCCCATAATACTAACAATCATCTCAACTGAACGCTCAAAGCAAATTCCAACTAATGATTCAGTCCCAATCCCACACTGCTGAAGATAGTGGGCCAATTGATTAGCTTTTTCATTCAGCTCTCGATATGTTAACTGCTGTTTTTCATCTACCACTGCTACCGCATCAGGTGTACGATTTACTTGCTCTTCAAACAACTGATGAATCGTACTTTCCCGTAGATATGCTACAGCATTATTATTCCACTCTTCCAACTGTTTTTGCTGTAATCCTGATAATATAGGCAACTTAGCTAATGATTTATCAGGATTCTCCACGATTACATTCAACCAGTTTCCAAAATGTTCAGCCATGGATTCAATAGTTAAGCTGTCAAATAAATCAGTTCTATAAACAAAAGTAAGTAATAAACCCTCTTCCACTTCTGCAGCTGTTAAACTTAAATCAAACTTAGCGATTGGAGCATTACTTTCCATTACTTCTATATTTCTTCCATGTAGTTCTGGTAGCTTCTGTCCCGTATTTTGCAAAGTAAACATGGTTTGGAAAATCGGAGAATGGCTTGTATTTCGTTCAGGTTGGATAACCTCTACAATTTTCTCAAACGGAACATCTTGATACTCATACGCCTTCAATGCTTTTATCCGTACTTGAGATAACAACTCTTGAAATGCCGGTGCATTACTTAAATCAGCTCGATAAACCAAGGTGTTGACAAAGAAACCAATTAGCCCCTCAATTTCTCGATAATTTCGATTTGCAATTGGGCTGCCAACAATAATATCCGTTTGTCCCGTATAACGAGCAAGGAAACTTTGATACGATGCCAATAAGGTCATGAAAAGTGTGGCCCCTTCTTGACGACTTAGTTCGTTTAATTTATCCAGTAATGAGCGTGACAACAAAACATTATGAGTTAATCCATGATGGGTTTGCACTGGCGGACGCGGACGATCCATTGGCAACATTAAGACTGGTAACTCACCAGATAATTCTTCCTTCCAATATGCAAGTTGTTGATATAGTACTTCATCTTTCAACCATTCTCTTTGCCACTGAGCAAAATCGGCATATTGAACTGGTAGTGGTTCCAGCTCTGCTTGTTTTTCACCAATCGCATTCTCATAAAATGCCATCCATTCTTGAAGTAAGATTTCCATCGACCATCCATCTGAGATAATATGATGCATATTACACAGAAGAACCCATTCTTCTTCTGAAATTCTTATGAGTTTCCCACGGAACAATGGCCCTTGTTCTAAATCAAATGGAGATTCGACTTCAGTTTGAATCCATTGCTCCAACTTTCTTTCTCGCTCCTCTAATGAAAGCTTAGTTAAATCCATTTGGAGAAGCGGACGGAAAACGTACGGTTGAATCTGCTGCACAGGATAGCCATCCTCTTCATAAAATACAGTCCGCAAAGATTCGTGACGCTCTATCAACTGATTCCATCCCAACTCCAATGCTTCAGGTAACCAATTCCCTGTAAGGCGGCATGCCATTGGCATATTATAAAGTGCACTATTAGGTGCAAATTGATCAATAAACCATAAGCGCTGTTGGGCATAAGATAGTGGAATATTATTTCCGCGTTCCATCGGCACCAATGGTGGAATTTCTCGTTTTTCGCTCCCCTTACGTAACTGATCTATTCGTTTCGATAATGCCTCGACCGTTGAATATTCGAACAGTTCACGTACCGGTAATTTGATTTGAAAGACTTCCTGTAAGCGTGAGACCACTTGTGTAGCAAGTAGAGAGTGACCACCAAGCTCAAAGAAAGAATCCTGAACACCAATTTCTTTTATTCCTAGCACTTGCCTCCACACTGAAGCGATAAGTTCTTCCAGCGGAGTTCGTGGGTATACAGTATTTTCGGCGGATTGTTCACTAAGTATAGGCAATGCCTTCAAATCAAGTTTTCCATTCGGTGTAAGTGGTAAAACTTCCATCTCAATAAAGTTTGTTGGAACCATGTAATTTGGTAAATGTGTTTGTAGATGTTCTCGCCATTCATGTACACTTCCTTCACCAACTACATAAGCTACTAATCTCTTGTCACCTTGATTATCCTCTCGTACCAATACAACTGCTTCTTTCACAGAAGAATGTGCCTGCAAAACAGCTTCTATTTCTCCCAATTCAATCCGGAAACCACGAATTTTCACTTGGTCATCTATACGGCCATGGAACTGGAGATTACCATCAGAAAGATAACTTGCTTTGTCTCCTGTATAATAGAGACGTTCTCCTGACTTGAAAGGATGTGGAATAAATTTTTCCTTTGTAAGATCCGGACGATTAGCATATCCACGTGCAAGATTCTTCCCTCCAATATAGAGATCTCCAATTACACCAATTGGTACTAGCTGAAGATGAGAATCTAACACATAAACTTCTGTATTCGCAATCGGTCGACCAATCGATGGCGTACCTGTTGTCACTCCTACAGGTACATAACAATCTGTGGTAACAACGGTATTTTCCGATGGCCCATACTGATTAATTACCGCAAAAGGAATATCGTTAGATGGATACTGCGTTAATTGATCCCCACCAGTAATGATAAAACGAAGATCCGTTTTATCTGGCCAAGATAATTTCAAGAGCCTTTCCAGAATAGGCGTAGGTGCAAAGCTAGCTGTTATTCGTGAATCAATGAGCCAGTCCCTTAGTGCTTCTGGATTAATTCTCAGTTCCTCTGTTGACAAGTAGAGTGCTGCGCCAGCAGTTAGATACGGCCAAATCTCCTGGACAGCCGAATCAAAAGCAACCCCTGCAATCTGAGTCGCACGATCCTCTGCTGAAATATGATAAACTTCCTGATGCCAAGAAACCATATTCATTAATGAGCGATATTCAATCATGACACCCTTCGGTTTTCCTGTAGAACCAGAGGTATAGACAATATAGGCTAAGTTCTCTGGATTTATTTGACGTGTAGGTGCGATTACGCTTTCCACCGTTAATTCTTCTAACCTCACCATTTCGACGTGTGCGAAATGTCCTTCTTGTCCTTCCGCCGTCACTACAAATTGAATTCCTGCATCTTCAATCATGTATTCTAACCTTGATTTTGGATACAACGGATCTAAAACGACATAAGCTCCACCAGCTTTTAAAATGCCCAGTAAACTTGCCATCAGCTCAGCTGACCTCGGAAGATAAACTCCTACCACTGACTCTGGGGCTACTCCCTTTCGTTGTAAAACATTTGCCAACTGATTTGCTTGTGTATCCAGTTCACCATAAGTCCACTGTTTTGTTTGGTCAACTACCGCAATCGCATCAGGACGCCTTGCTACTTGCTCCTCAAATCTGTCGCAAACAAGACCCTGATGAGACATTTCCATTACAGTGTCATTCCATGTTTCTAATAACAAAGTACGCTCGGGTTCTGATAGCATACTCAGGTCATGCAACGGATTTTGTGGACGATGAGAAACTTCATGTAGCCATTTCTCAAAGTGGCCTGCCATCCGTTCAATAGTAGTAGCATTGAATAAATCCTTATTATACTCAAAAGTAAAAAGTAACCCCTCTTCCGTCTCAGCTGCCATTACACTTAAATCAAACTTTGCAATTGGACTATGGCTTTCTATCATTTCAATACTTCTACTAGATAACACCGGAAACTCTTGTTTCATATTTTGCAAAATGAACATAGTCTGGAAGATTGGCGAATGACTTGTACTTCGCTCCGGTTGCACAACTTCTACAATTTTTTCAAATGGAATATCTTGATATTCATACGCCTTCAATGCCTTTTGACGAACCTGATACAGTACATCTTGAAATGTCGGTCTACCACTCAAATTAGCTCGATAAACCAGCGTGTTAACGAAGAAACCAATTAGTCCTTCAATTTCTCTATAATTCCGATTCGCAATTGGGCTTCCGACCAGAATATCTTCTTGTCCCGTATAACGAGATAGAAAACTTTGATATGCAGCTAAAAGCGTCATGAAGAGTGTAGCCCCTTCTTTTCGACTAAGTTCATTCAATTTATCATGTAGCGTGCTTGGCAGAACCAGAGTGTATATCGACCCGTGATGAGTTTGTATCGCGGGACGCGGGCGATCCATAGGAAGTTGGAGTACAGGAAGCTCCCCAGACAATTCTTCCCTCCAATATTGGAGTTGTTGATCAAGCACATCCTCCTTTAGCCATCCTTTTTGCCACTGAGCAAAGTCGGCATATTGAACCGGCAATGGTTCAAGTTCCGCTACCTTTCCATCCGTTGCTTTCTCATAAAATGCCATCCATTCTTCAAGTAGGATTCCCATTGACCATCCATCTGAAATGATATGATGTAGAGTACAAAGGAGTATCCATTCTTCCTCTCCCACGTGCAAAATACTTGCCCTGATTAATGGACCCTCTGTTAAATCAAATGGCACTTCTGTTTCTTGTTGAATTAAACGTTTAACTTCTTCTTCTTGATCTTCAGAAGAAAGCATAGTTAAATCCGTTTTCGGAATTGATTGAAAAGCATACGGTTCAATTTGCTGTACGGGTTGACCGTTCACTTCGTGAAAGACCGTCCGCAGTGATTCATGACGTTCTATTAGTTGATTCCATCCCGTTTCCAATGCTTCAAGTAGCCAATTCCCTGTAAGGCGGCATACCATTGGTATATTGTAAAGGGCACTATTAGGTGTAAATTGATCAATGAACCATAAGCGTTGTTGGGCATAAGATAGTGGGATAGCTTCTCCTCGTTTCATTGGTATCAGCGGCGGAATCTCTCGTTTTTTATCTCCTTTACGTAACTGATCTAATCGCTTTGCCAGTGACTCCACCGTTGTATATTCAAATAGTTCACGTACTGGTAATTCAATTTGAAAAATTCCCTGTAAACGTGAAACTACTTGAGTAGCTAGTAGTGAATGACCACCGATTTCAAAAAAGGAATCCTGAACATTAATATTTTTTATTCCTAACACTTGGCTCCAAACGGAAACGATAAGCTCCTCCACTGGTGTTCGTGATGAAGTAATATCTTCACTTATGAACTGTTCTTCTAATTCCAGTAAGGCTTTCCGATTCACCTTACCATTTGGAGTGAGTGGCATACCTTCAATTTTGAAAAAGTATGCCGGAACCATATAATGTGGCAGTTGCTTCTTGAGATATTCACGCCACTCCCCAGTATCGCCTTCACCCACTACATAAGCTATTAACTGCTTATCTCCTGGTCGATCTTCCTTCACCAACACGACTGCCTCTTTTACAGATGAGTGATCATGTAAAGCTGCTTCAATTTCTCCCAATTCAATTCGGAATCCTCTAATTTTAACTTGGTTATCTATTCTTCCAATATATTCTAAGTTACGATCATTCATATATCTCACCAAGTCACCCGTTCGATATAATCGTTCCCCATCCTTAAAGGGATGCGGAATAAAACGTTCAGTAGTTAAATCCGGTCGATTGAAGTAGCCACGTGCTAATCCTACTCCTCCAAGGTAAAGTTCCCCTGCCACACCAATCGGGACGACTTGTTGATATTGATCTAACACATACAACTCTGTATTATCAATCGGACGACCAATCGGAATAAGCATTGGTTCTTTTTCTAAATCACAATCGTAATAAGTCACATCCACAGTTGCTTCAGTAGGACCATACAAGTTAATTAACTTTGTTTGCTGAACATTGTAAAAGATCCCCTTAAACCGGCGAACCTGCTCAGTGTTTAACGCTTCTCCACTAGTAAAAACTTGAATTAAAGACGATACATCCCTTTTCGAATTATATAGTTCCATATAATCTAAGAAAGTAGATAACATCGACGGAACAAAGTGCATGGTGGACACGCGATATCGTTCAATATACTCTTCAATCACCGCAGGATCTTTCTCTCCTCCTGGTGGAAGTAAACAAACACGTGCTCCTACAAATGACCACCAAAATAATTCCCATACAGAAACATCAAATGAAAACGGTGTCTTTTGTAGGATTGTATCCGCCCCGGACAATGGGTATTTTTTCTGCATCCACTGTAGGCGGTTGATAACGGAATGATGTTCAATCATTACCCCCTTTGGATTTCCCGTCGAACCCGAAGTGTATATAATATAGGCTAAGTTATTTGCTGTTACTCCACTTACCGGAGCTAAATTACTCTCTTTAGAAATCATCACTTGATCCCGATCTAAACAAATTGCTTGAATATCTTTAGGTAACCAGTCCTGTAGTGCCTCTTTTGTTAACAGCACTTGAATTTGTGAATTCTCCAAAATATATCTCAGGCGGTTTTCAGGATAACTTGGGTCCAGTGGGACATAAGCCCCACCTGCCTTCAAAATCCCAAAGAGACCGATAATCATATCAGGAGAACGTTCAATACATATACCAACCAATGATTCAGGTCCGATACCTCGTTTTTGTAGAAAATGTGCCAATTGATTCGATTTTTCATTTAGTTCTTGATACGTTAGCTTTCCACCCTCATAAACTACCGCCACTGCATCAGGTGTCCGTGCAACTTGTTGCTCAAATAGCTCATGAATCATACAATCATGACCATAAACTACGTCCGTATCATTCCATTCTTCTAAGAGTTGTTTTTGCTCAGTATCCGATAACATTGACAGCTTTGTATATGATTCATCTGGATGATACGTGATTTCATTTAGCCAGTTCTCAAAATGTCCTGCCATACGTGCAATGGTACTACTATCAAATAAATCCGTGTTGTATTCAAATGAGACGAATAGACCTTCTTCCACTTCATAGGCAGTTAAGCTCAAATCAAATTTAGCAATAGACATATTACTTTCTACCATTTCAATACTTCTATCAGGCAAATCTAGTCGTTCTTGTTTTATATTCTGTAGCGTAAACATGGTCTGAAATATAGGGGAATGACTCATGCTTCGTTCAGGTTGCACAGCTTCTACCATTTTTTCAAATGGTATATCTTGATATTCGTAAGCTTTTAACGCCTTTTTCTTTGTTTGGTTCAAAATCTCCCGAAAAGTAGGGGTGCCACTCAAATCTGATCGATAAACCAATGTATTAACAAAGAAACCAATTAATCCTTCTACTCCCTTATGGTTCCGATTTGCAATCGGGCTACCAACTAGAATATCTTTTTGTCCCGTATAACGAGCGAGAAAGCTCTGGTATGCGGCCATTAAAGTCATAAATAAAGTGGATCCTTCTTGTCGACTTATATCCTTCAATTGACTGAGCAATTTATAAGGAAAAATCACGTGATGCGCAGCCCCAGAGTAAGTCTGCTTAACCGGTCGAGGTCGATCCACTGGCAGTTGTAAGATAGGAAGCTCACCAGACAATTCTTCCTGCCAATACGTAAGCTGACGATTTAGCACATCACCTTGCAACCACTCCTTTTGCCACTTCGCAAAGTCTGCATATTGAATAGATAATGAACTTAATTTAGCAGGATTTCCGCCTGTTTCTTCTTCATAGAAAGCAAGGCATTCATTCATGAATATACCAATGGACCAAGCATCAGAAATAATATGATGCATCGTACACAGTAATAACCATTCATCCTTCTCTAATTGAACAAGCTGATTACGAATTAAAGGACCATTCATTAAATCAAATGGTTCTTGCGCTTCTCTCGCAATTAAACTATCTACCTCTTTTTCTTTTACTTCTAGAGGAAGTTGAGAGTAATCCCTTACAGGTAATGCGCTAGGAAGGAATTCGACAATTTGTTGCACAGGCTGTTCTCCTATTTCTTTAAAAACAGTTCGTAATGATTCATGACGTTCAATGAGTCGATTGAATCCCTTCTCTAATGCTTCAGGTATCCAATTTCCTTTTAGATGCCATACTGTTGGAATATTATATAAAGAACTGTTTGGGTTAAATCTGTCCATAAACCACAAACGTTGTTGTGCATAAGACAACGGGAGTGCTTCTTTATTCTCCTTTTTTTGCATTTGCTTCTGAAGCCATGCTCTCTTCTCAGGAGAAAGTGAACTCAGCTTTGCAAGTAAATCACTTCTCATTTTTTTACCCCTTCCTCAATCAAATTACTCTCGAATATCCCTTGTGCTTCTTCCTCTGATAGCTCCTCTAATTGCTTAAGTAGTTCCAATAATTCTTCATCATTACTCACTTCTGCTTCTTTTTGAACATAGTCTTGAAGACTTACATTCTCCTTACTATCATTCTGCATTTCTTGATTTTTGTTATCGAGCAATTGATCAATCTGTTCTGCCAATTGCTGCACCGTATGAAACATAAATAAATCATGCAATGGTATCTCGATTCCAAAAGCCTCTTTAAGATTGGAAACAGCTTGCGTAGCAAGTAATGAATGTCCACCAATTTCAAAAAACGAATCCTGAATTCCGATGTTTTCCATACCTAAAACTTCATGCCATATCGAAACAATTGTTTTTTCCGTAGACGTACGAGGAGCAATATAACAACTCGCTATCTCCTGCTTCTCTGGTGCTGGTAAAGCCTTCCTATCAATTTTCCCATTAGGAGTGAGTGGAAATGCATTTAATCCAACAAAATAGGATGGAATCATATAATTTGGTAGTTGATCCTTGAGATAATCACGCCACTTTTGAGCATCCCCGTCTCCTACAACATAGGCGATCAAACGTGGATCGCCAGGATAATCTTCCCGCACCATTACAATAGCTTCGTTAACTAATATATGCCTTTGTAATGCCGCTTCAATTTCTCCTAGTTCAATCCGGAACCCACGAATTTTTACTTGATGATCAATTCGTCCAACATACTCCAAATTTCCATCTGGTAAATACCTTACTAGATCTCCAGTCCGGTATACTCGCTCTCCTTCTTTAAACGGATGCGATATAAAAAGATTTTGCGTTAAGTCAGGGCGGTTTAAATATCCACGTGCTAACCCTGATCCACCAATGTATAGCTCACCAACTACACCAATTGGAACCATTTTTTGTTCGGCACTTAGTACATATACTTCTGTATTGAATATTGGTTTACCAATTGGTGGTACCCTATACATGACACCCTTTTCTAATTCCATATACGTGGAATACGTAGTATCTTCGGACGGTCCATATAGGTTGTACACCTTTTCGATTGTACTTCTCTCGTATAAATCTTGAACAAGCGAATATGGCAATGGTTCTCCAGCCAAATTCATCACCTTTACCGAAGAAGGGATTGTTTTTACTCGAACCAGTTCCTTCGCTACCGATGGCACAGTATTAACCAAAGTTACACCTTTGGTAGACAACTTCTCTAGATGTAGAGCATTTTCAGTGACAATCACCTTACCACCCATCGTTAAGGGAACAAATAATTCAAAAACGGATAAATCAAAAGATAGCGAAGTTGAAGCTAACACTCCCGCTAATTCCTTTCGGGAATACGTACGATGCGCCCAATGAATCATTGTTACTGTATTCCTGTGCTCAATCATTACTCCCTTTGGATTTCCAGTGGAACCTGAAGTATAGATAATATAGGCTAAGTTATCGCCCGTCACTTCACTCATACATACCGTAGTTACTTCTTGTTCTATTTCTGCTCGATTACGATCAATACAAATCACGTCAACGAATTTAGGTATAACCATTTTTTGTTGTAACTTTTCCTGTGTCACCAGTACCTTTATTTGAGTATCCTCTAAAATGTATTGCAGTCGACTTTCCGGATACGCTGGATCAATTGGGACATATGCTCCTCCTGCCTTCATAATTCCTAAGAGGCCTACAATCATCTCAGATGAACGTGTAACACAAATCCCAACCAATGATTCGCAACCTACACCATTTTTCTGTAAATAATGTGCCAACTGATTCGAGCGTTCGTCCAACTCTCGATATGTTAGTTCTTCATCTTCGCACACTACTGCAATTGCTTCTGGTGTTTTTTTCACCTGTTCTTCAAACATTGTATGAATCGTACTTTCTTCCATATCTATAACACGCGATTTATTCCATTCCTCTAGTAGTTGCTTATATTCTACTTTCGATAACATATTCAGTTCTGATAGTACACATTTTGGATGAGAGACAATTTGATTTAACCAATGTTTAAAATGACTTGCCATACGCTCAATGGTTGTATCATTAAACAAATCAGTATTATATTCAAAGGTTAGTGATAATCCTTCTTCCGTCTCAGAAGCAAATAAACTCAAATCAAATTTGGCAACAGAAGCATGGCTTTCCATGAGTTCCATTTGTCTTTCAGATAGCTGAAGAAACTCTTGTTTCGTATTCTGTAAAGTAAACATAGTTTGGAATATTGGTGAATGACTTGTATTCCGTTCAGGTTTTACGGATTCTACCACTTTCTCAAATGGGATGTCCTGATACTCGTATGCTTTTAGCGCTTTTTTTCTTACCTGCGACAAAAGTTCTTGGAACGTCGGATTTTCACTGAAATCAGCTCGATAAACCAACGTATTTGCAAAGAATCCAATTAATCCCTCAATCTCTTTCACATTTCGATTAGCGATTGGGCTTCCAACTATAATGTCGTCCTGTCCTGTATAACGAGAAAGGAAGCTTTGATACGCTGCCATCAATGTCATAAATAAAGTGCATCCTTCTTGCAGACTTAAATCTTTGAGCTTTTCCTGTAGGGAATTCGCCACTATTAAGGACTGACTTGCACCACGATGGGTTTGAACTGCAGGTCGAGGACGATCCATCGGTAATTGTAAAACCGGTAGTTCCCCAGATAATTCTTCCTTCCAATATTGAAGATGCTGATTCAAATTCTCCTCTTTTTGCCATTCCTTCTGCCACATGACAAAATCTGCATATTGGATAGATAACTCCTTCAATTCCACTGGTTTTCCGGTTAGTGCTCCTTCATAAAAAGCCATCCATTCTTCAAGTAAGATTCCCATTGACCATCCATCTGAAATAATATGATGCATCGTACAAATGAGAACCCATTCTTCCCTGTCCACTTTCAATATTCGTGTTCGAATCAGAGGATCTTGTCCAAAATGAAATGGTTCCTCCGCCTCGTTTTGAATAAGGCGTTGCATTTCTTTTTCCCTATCTTCCAAAGAAAGATCTGTTAGATTCGTTTGAGGAATATGTCTGAACACATGAGATTGAACCTGTTGAAAAGGTTCACCCTCTTGTTCTAGAATTGTCGTCCTTAATGATTCATGACGCTCCAACAATTGATTCCATCCGACCTCCAATGCTTCAATTGACCATTTACCTGTTAAGCGACACGCTGCATGAATATTGTACATAGCACTATTTGGCATTAATTGATCAATAAACCATAGACGTTTCTGCGCATAGGAAAGTGGGATAATTTCTTCTCGTTTCATAGGTACAAGAGGAGCAACCTCTCGTTTTTTATCTTCTTTTCGTAACTGATCCACTCGTTTCGCCAATGCTTCCACTGTATCGTGCTTGAAAAGTTCACGTAATGGAATTTTAATTTGGAACAGTTCTTGCAATCTAGAGACGATTTGAGTAGCAAGTAGTGAGTGCCCACCACGTTCAAAGAAGGAATCCTGAATACTAATATTTTCTATCCCTAACACTTGACCCCAAACCGAGGCAATAAGCTCTTCCGATGGCGTCCGAGGTAGCACATTTAAATCTTCAATAACTTGCTCATCAGGTGCTGGCAAGGCCTTTCGGTCAATTTTCCCATTTGGAGTAAGCGGGAAGTGTTCTAACTCTATAAAGTGCGCTGGAATCATATGAGTCGGTAATTGTTTTTGTAAATACTCTCTCCACTCTTGGGTATTTCCATCGCTTATTACATATGCAACCAATCGTTGATCACCTGGACGATCTTCTCTAACTAATACGACAGCCTCTTTAATAAACGAACATTTTTCTAAAGTCGCTTCAATTTCTCCTAATTCAATCCTAAAACCACGCATTTTGACTTGGTGGTCCATTCTACCTATAAATTCTAAATTTCCATCAGTTAGATATCTTACTGAATCTCCTGTTCGATATAGTCGTTCCCCAAATCGATATGGATGCGAAACGAATTTTTCAGCAGTAAGATTCGGACGATTTAAGTATCCACGTGCCAAACCAGCACCACCAATATATAACTCACCCTCAATTCCTATTGATTGCAAGCGTTGATTTTGGTCTAATACATATAATTGCGTGTTCTGTATTGGTTGCCCAATAGAAACAAATTCTTGATTAGGCTGAATATCAAATGCATTCACATAAATAGTGGCTTCAGTTGGCCCATAAAAGTTGGTTAATTTCACTTGTCCACTATAATCCCATTTCTGTTGAAAACGTCTAACTAACCCTGAACTTAGTTCTTCTCCACCAGAAAATACATGGCGTACGGACGAACAATTCATGTTCAATTCAATATGATTGAAGTGGTCTAAGAAAACAGATAACATCGAAGGTACAAATTGAACTATAGTAACCTGATGTTGTTTAATCACTTCAGCTATAATAGAAGGATCTTTTTCTCCACCTGGAGGTAGGAAAGATACACTTGCACCAACGTGAATGCCCCAAAACAATTCCCAAACAGAGACATCAAATGAGAATGGCGTTTTCTGCAAGACCACATCCTTTTCAGAAAGCGGATATTTATGTTGCATCCATTCTAGATAATTAATTACTGAATGATGCTCAATCATTACTCCCTTTGGATTCCCTGTAGATCCTGAAGTATACATAACATACGCTAAATTTTCTCCTGTTACACCACTTATACATGGGGTTGTTTCTTCTTTTTCAATTGCAGTGTAATCTTTATTCATACAAATCGTTTCTATATTTTCAGATACAAACAAATTTTTAGAATTCTCTTCCGTCACTAGTACTTCGATTCCAGCATCCTCTAATATATATCGAAGTCGACTCTCTGGATAAGTAGGGTCAAGTGGAACATACGCTGCTCCTGATTTTAGAATACCTAATAACGCTATCATCATTTGTAATGAACGTTCCATATATACCCCAACTAGAGACTCTGGGCCTACACCATGCTTTTGTAAATAATGAGCTAGCTGATTTGCACGCTTCTCCAACCCTTTATAGGTAATTTGTTCATTTTCGTAACTAGCCGCGATTGCTTCCGGTGTTTTTTTAACTTGCTCCTCAAACATCGTATGAATCATGCCTTCAGCCGAATAATTAACTTGAGTATGATTCCATTCCTCTAGTAACTGTATCTGTTCTTCTTCTGTTAAATGGGTAATTTCAAATAGTTTTGAGTCTAGGCTCTTCGTCATCTGAATTAATATTTGCAATAAGTGATTCTGAATCAGATTTATTGTTTCTTCATTAAAATAGCTTCGATCATACATCAACTTTAAAGTAATTTTCTTACCGGGCATTACAATGAGTGTTAAAGGATAATTTGTTTGTTCCGTGCTTTTAACATCTAGTAATCTTAAATCATCATTTCTCTCACCTTGAATTGGATAATTTTCAAACACATACAAGGTATGAAATAAGGAGCTATTTCGCGGAACCTCACTCCAGCCTTGAATATCTATCAACGAATTATACTCATACTGTCTTCGTTCCATTTCTTTCATTTGTATTTTACGAAGCCAATCTACTACTGATGTATTATCCGCTAATCGAATTCTGGTAGGTAATGTGTTAATAAATAGCCCCACCATATTCTCTGCTCCCATTAAATCAGTAGGACGTCCAGCGCTAGTTACGCCAAATACGACGTCACTGTCACCGCTATACCTACTCATCAAATAAGCCCATGCACCTTGTACTAACGTATTCAACGTTAATCGACTATTTCGTACCCACTCTTGTAAATTCTCAGTAAGTTCCTCAGATACTTGATAAGCACACTCCCCATAACCCTTCTCTTGTCCTTGATCCTTTCTTTCCATTGCTAATGGAGTAGGTGCATAGAATCCTTTTAATTCTTCTTTCCAAAATTCCTCTGCTTGACTTTGATCTTGTTTATTTATCCATTGAATATATTTTTTATAAGGAAGAGATTTAGGAAGATTCAAAAATTCTCCCTTTATCATCTTGAGATAAACTTCCATCACTTCACTAAAGACCAATGACACACTCCATCCATCTAGCAAAATATGATGATGTGTCCAGATAATTCTCGTTTCCTCTTTTGCTTCTTTAATCGCAGTGACTCTCATCAATGGTGCTTCATCCAATAAAAATCCTTTCCTACGATCTGCAGTCAAAAACTGTTGTAATTTCTTCTCCTTCTCCTCATGCGAATAGGTACTCCAATCCTCTTGATGAATAGTAAAAGGAAGACGTTCGTAAACTGCTTGTAGAGGTTTTTCTACTTCTTCCCAAACAAATACTGAGCGCAGAACCTCATGTCGTTGAATAACATATTCCCAAGCTTTTTCAAAAGTAGCAACATCCAATTGCCCCCCGAGCAAGAAACCTACTTGTACAATATAGGAAAAAGAATGTTCATCATCTTGATCGTATAAAGTATGAAACAGTATTCCTTTTTGCAAAGGTGATAAACCATATATATCAATAACGTCTCCCATTTTTACACCCTCTTTTTTGTTAATTTAAGTAATACTTTGCTTAAGCTTTCTTCCGTAAGATCCTCTGCATCAGCAAAATCTGATACCGTAAAAGCAGACTCTGTTGTTGGTTTATTTATAAGTTGACGGAGATGCCTTAACATACCATCTGCTATCACTTGAATTTTTAATTTAGAAAACTGTTCCCTACTATACATCCAAATAAAATGTAACTTTTCATCTTTCACCATTCCGATAACTTCAATTAGATGAGATGGTTTGGAATCTGGAGCATGATCTAAAAATGTAAATCCTGTCTCTTGCATAAACAAAGAGTCCCTTGAAAACACCTGATCAAATTGGCCCAAATAGTTAAAGCTTATTGAAGGCTTTTGCTGATAAAACGGAAGTAATCCTTTATTCAAGTAACGTAAAATACCATAGTCAACTCCGCGATTTGGAATTCGACGTAATTGTTCTTTGACAGCCTTTAACCCTTCAATAGGTGTCTGAGTTCCTTGAAAATTGAGATGAACGGGATAAATACTCGTGAACCAGCCCACTGTCCTTGATAAATCAATACCTTCAATCATCTCTTCTCTTCCGTGTCCTTCTAGATGAATAGAAACGGTTTGCTGATTTATACAATCAACGATAGCTTGTCCTAATGCCGTTAATAGTACCTCATCAATCCTTGTCTTATGAGTGACTAGAACTTCGTGTAACAATGTTTGTGTTTCTTCTATTCCTAAAGTCCTCTTCACTTGATCAATCGATTCTTCTGTTGTTTCTTGTATTGGATAGTCCATTGGAATTTTCATCGTTTCTTTTTCTACTTGTTCATTCCAATAATTTTGTACTTCTTTTGAAATCCCCGAATCACTGTATGTCTGGAGTCGTTCAGACCACTCTTTAAAAGATGTACTTTTCGCAGGTAAGCGAACTTCTTGACCTTGTTTCATCTGGTTATATACCACCTGTAAATCTTCCAATAGAATCCTCCATGACACTCCATCTACTACTAAATGATGAATCACCCAGAATATTCGATCATTTCCAGTCAAGTTATCTTCAAAGTACACTACTCTCATTAACGGACCAGTAACTAAATTGAAACTAGCTTGATTAATGTTCATCTCTTCTTGTATTATTTTATTCCACTCTTTTTCATTAACTTGATTACGTTTTACAACATGGAGTACTGACAGCTCATCAGTCCCTTCATTTCTCTGCCTCCACGTTCCGTTTGGTAACTGTTCGTACCGGAAACGTAAAGCATCATGATGTTTCAGTAAATTTAATATCGCTCCCTCTAGTAATTTCACATTCAATCTTTCTTTTACTCTTAAAAGCATTGATTGATTCCAATGCTCTGTATGTGGATGTTCTTGCTCGAAGAACCAGCACTGAATTGGAGTAAGAGGCACATTACCTATCACAATTCCCTGCTCCGCTTGTACTCCCTGCGTTTCTATAGCCACTTGTGCCAGCTCAGCGATAGTTGGGCATTCAAACATTTGCTTTGGAGTAAGTTTTAACCCCACTTGACTTGCTTGAGATATGATTTGAATACTGAGAATCGAGTCGCCACCAATTTCAAAGAAATTATCATAGATTCCCACCTTTTTAACACCTAATACTCGCTTCCAAATGGTAGTCAGTATCTGTTCGTTACTATTCCGAGGGCCAACACATTCACTATTAATCTGCTTTTCCTCTGGCATAGGTAAGGCCTCACGATCAACTTTACCGTTAGCTGTAAGTGGAATAGCTTCCATCGCCACAAATCCCGAAGGAACCATATAACTTGGTAGTTTCGCTTTAAGATACTCTCTCCACGCATCTACATTTCCATCTCCTACAACATATGCTACTAATCTTTTATCGCCCGGCTGATCTTCTCTTACAATTACAACTGCCTCTGTTACAGATGCATATGTATGTAAAGTAGACTCAATTTCCCCAATCTCAATTCTGAAACCACGTATTTTAACCTGATGATCAATTCTTCCACGATAATCTAGATTCCCATCTGGCAAATACCTAGCTAAGTCTCCTGTCCGGTATAATCTTGCTTTCGGATTACTACTAAATGGATGAGATATAAAACGCTCTGCTGTTAATTCAGGTCTATTTAAATATCCACGTGCCAATCCTGCTCCACCAATATAAAGTTCACCATCAACACCTATAGGAACAGGTTGTTGATAAGCGTCTAGTATATACACTTCTAAATCGGGAATCCGCTTTCCAATATTACTTCTTGAAGCATGCTGCACATCATCTAGAGTAATTGGATAATATGTAACATGAACTGTAGTTTCTGTAATTCCATACATATTAATTAACTGTGGTTTTTTCTCCCCATACCTTTGAAACCACGGTAACAAGCCAATAGGTTCTAACGCTTCTCCGCCAAATATCACGTAACGCAGCTGCAAATTTTTATTCTTATCTTCTTGTTCACACACTCGTATTAATTGGCGGAATGCGGAAGGTGTCTGATTTAGAACTGTGACTTCTTCCTCCACCAATACTTGATAAAAATCCTTAGGTGATCGACTAATCCAGTACGGAACAACAACTAATTTTCCACCATATAATAACGCTCCCCAAATTTCCCATACTGAGAAATCAAATGCATACGAATGAAAAAGCGTCCAAGTATCTTTTTCATTAAACTGATACAAACAATCCGTCGATTTAAATAACCGTATAACATTGTGATGCTCTATCATAACACCTTTTGGATTTCCTGTTGATCCCGAAGTATAGATCACATATGCCAGATTTTGGGGACCGACACTAGAAACCGGCAAAGTCTTACTTTCTTTCCCAATCTCATCTTGATCACAATCCAGGCAAATCGACTCAACATTTTCTGGTAACCAGTTCAATTCTTTTAAACTTTCTTGCGTTACGAATAACTGAATGCTAGCATCTTCTAAAATATATTGAAGTCGCTGCTCTGGATATGTTGGATCAAGTGGAACATAAGCCCCACCAGCCTTCAAAATTCCTAAAATACCTACAATCATTTCGAGGGAACGTTCAACGCACAGTCCAACTAAAGTATCAGGTCCTACTCCCTTTTTCTGCAGATAATGAGCTAACTGGTTTGCACGTTCATTAAGCTCCTTATAAGTAATTTTTTCTTTTTCATACGTAACTGCAATAGCATTTGGATAAATCATCGCTTGCCGTTCGAACATTTCATGAATAGTTACTTGAGGTGGGACATCCAGTTTAGGATTGTTGAACTCAACTAAACTTTTTCTTTTATCTTCCTCAGAAATGATTTCTATTTCAGCCACCTTCTGCTTTGGGTTTTCAAAAATTTTTTCCAGTATCACTAGCATAACGTTAAAGAATCGTTCTATCTCTTCCTTAGAAAATAGCTCCTCACGATAATCAATATGTACATGTAAAGAGTCTATATCAATTAGATTTTCAATATGAACTGCAAAATCTTGTACTTCTTCACGGTTTGGAATCCATAGTGAGTCACCACTTTCATCACGATCCCTATAATCAATCGTAGTTCCGAAAAGTCTCACATTACTGTTATTCTCTTTATTAATCTGCTTTAATAACAAATCAAATGGATATTTCTGGTGTCTTAATGATTTGCTTTGTTTTCTGGACACTCTACTAATAAATGAAAGTACTTCTTCTTCTGGATCAATATCCATTCTTAAAGGAACTGTACTCACCATCATTCCAATCAATTTTCGTTCCATTTTAGTCATACGGTTGCCGTAAGCCATTCCTAAACCAATATCAAGCGATGAGGTCCACCGATACATGGACAACGAAAAAGCAGCAACAAAAAGAGTATATAAACTATTTTTGTAATCTTCAGAAAATTTTTCTATCTTTCTCTTCAAATGTTCCGTTAATATAAACGTCTCACGTGATGCTTTTGTACTAACTTGGTACGTATTATAAGGCTTCAATCCAGTCACAGATGGCAGTGTTTTAAATTCCTCTAACCAAAATTTTTGATCTTTTTGAAAGCGACTACTATTCAAGTATGTTTGTTCGTTGGTCAGAAATTGAACATATGAATTTTTAATTTCGCCTTCCTCATTCTCGTTATGCATGTCATAATAATATTTTGCAATCTGCTCAGTAAATATTTGAATTGATAAACCATCCATAATAATATGATGAACATTTCCAAAGACTGCACATTCATTATCGTTTAATTTTATTAAAGCGAAATAGTATAAATTTGAATTAAATAATGTAAACGTTTCTTTTGTTTTCTGCTCAATCCATTCCTCAAGCAAATTTGTATTCTCCACATTACTGAAATCAAAAAACTCAAATTCTTGTTCTTCATGTTTAGTAAAATATTGTTTCGGTTCCTGATGCCCATTTTCTTTTAACCTAATGCACAGACCGTCATTTTCACTGATAACGCGATTCACAACTTGGTTTAATTTTGAATAATTCATTTTTCGATGAAGTTTAAATAAAAATCTTAAATTACATATTCCTTTATCAGAATGAACGACTTCTGTATACCATATTCTTCGCTGCGGATGGCTTAATGGATAGCATTCCTCATTGGTCATAAAAATCTTCCCTTCAAAAATTATTTGCTCTTATAGGTTCGTGTTTATGTTTAGCCCATAAATATTTCTGCAGTGAAACTCCAATTACTCCAATAATAACAAGCCCAATCCCTCCATAAACATAGAGTTGAGTTACTCCAAACAAATGCACTAATGGACCACTCATAGCAGGAGAAATAATTAGAACTGCGTTTGTTAAACTGCTTTGTATACCAAATACTCTTCCTACTTGATCTTGATCGGATTCTATTTGTAAAATGACTTGATTAGATACAAGCATCAGCCCACTTCCGATACCAGCGATAAAACTAATTAAATAAGCTAAAACGAAGACCGTACCGGGCGTTATCAAACCAATCCCCCCAAAACCAATTCCCATTAAAACCATACCTCCACATACTACCCAGCCATATTGAAATTGTTTTAATTTCTGAGTTAGTAATGCACCAAGTATTCCGCCAAGACCAATAATAGAAATGATATATCCCATTTTACTTTTATCATGTGGGAATAAGCTCTTAAATAAAGTTGGGAATTGTGAGTCTACTAATTGTAATACCGCCATGGCTATTGTAACGAAAATCATGGTTGATAATATTATCCGATTAGATAACACATAACCCCACCCTTGTACCCAAGCGGTCCAAGTACTTTGTTTTTGCTGTTCAACAAATTCTTTCGATATAGTTTCTTTAAATTTTATTGTGGGTATGAGAACTAAGGTAGCTAATAAACAACTTATAGCTCTTATAATGAGGCAGAACTCTGGTTGAAACCAGCTCAACAACATGCCCCCTATAAGGGGGCCTACTATCTTGGTACCCTGCTCTACTATTCCGTTGATACTTACTGCTTTAGTAAGCAAGTCCGGGGATACAATCTGTCTTGTTAGTGTTTGCTGTGCAGGATAATAGAAAACAATAAAAATGGAACGAATCATTAATGCCACTAAGAGCCAGTGGATATCTTGTACAAATAAAAGAGCAATTGTTATTAGACCAACCATTAGATTACAGAACATCATAATTGGAATTTTTCTAAAACGATCTGCAATAACACCTGCCCATGAGCCAAAAATAATTCCAGGAAGTGCATATGCAACAGGAATCAATCCAATCATAGTAGGATCTACTTCCCATTCAAACCCAACTATAGTCATAATCGCTAACATATCAATAAAAACACCAAGCATAAGCAATGAATAGGCAGAGAAAACTTGTAAATAAACCCTATTTCCTAATAGGCCTTTTGAATCAGTAGTTTTCATAAAAGCAAGCTCCTTAGGTTACTAATATAAACGCTTTTGCGTATAAGGTACCTCTTTATTAAACCTAATTAATCATTATTGACATCTCACCTAGAATTTAACTTCGCCAAAACTCAAACCGGTCTTATTTTTCATATATTTAAAATAGTCAGACAAACGAAAGCGTACCTATTTCTTCATTTTTATATCAACTGTTACAAAATATATCTTTACCTTACACTAATAACAGCTAAACGTTGCCTTAATATAACCCTTTACAGTCGTTTACACATTCAATTCACATCCTTTTAAAGTTGGCTTTTTCTATCTCAAATACTATCACACAAATATTTCACCTACTATATTCATAAAGTTGAAATATTTGAATCAGAAAATTCGGATAAAAACCAAATCCACAAATCATAACAAACTATTATTTATTTATATTTTCATTTTATAGATAGCTTTAACCATAAGGGTATCAAGAATTAAGTTTTTAATTTTATTAACATAATAGTTTAAAGAGACCGTAAATCCTACTAAACAAAAAAATATACAATAAAGTATATTTTTTCTTATCCTACATATTTTCTATGCAAATTAATCCCAATAACTAAAGTTGATAATAAAAATATAATATTACCAATCACTAATGTACTCATAACAAGAATTGAATAATATAGTATTAATACTTCTGCACCTACTACCTATTTTATTTATTGGATATTTATACTTCAAAAAATTACACATCATTCACAATTAGGATACATACCCAAAATATGTTTTGAACGTTTTATTATATTTTAAGATAATATAAAATCAGTTTTTCTATAAGAGAACTTAATTTTTATGTAGTACGAAACTGTTAGTAATACAGTATATACTAATTTAGTTATAAAACATTTAAAGACCACCTATTTCCATAAGTGATCTTTCTTTGTGATTCTGTATTTGTGCACTACTGTAGAAATATATCGTAGAAACGCTTTGTTTGCTAAATGTTTAGTTCTTTCTATTTACTAAAAACATAGCTTCATACAATTAATATCATATTCGTTACATTGCAAACTATTATTTTGTCTTCTGTACAGGCAAACTACTAAAAATTAATTCAGCAACTTTTACATATCCTTTTGAGTTTGGATGAATTAAATCCTTAGACCAAAGCGTATTGTCATTAACTAAATGATGATTCCAAAAATCAACATGATGAAGCTTATACTCTCTGCTCAGTGAATGTATAACTTCATTTGCCTCTAATAATTGTTCTTTTATTACTTGTTTTTTTTCAGAAGCAAAAGGAAGCCTAACTGTAAAATCTGGAAGGTTTGCTATAATAATATCAGCCCCTGCTTTACTTAATGTATCTATCATAAATTCCATATCGTTCTTATATGCATCATGATTCCAACGTCCTTTTAAAACATCGTTTGCCCCTGCAATGAGACTAACCAAATCTGGATTAAAAGTTAGCGCCTTTTCCAATTGCTGCGATTGAATTTCTTTAGTTACTAACCCACGCTTTGCAAAATTGGCATATTCTATATCATTTTCACACAGTTGAACAAAATGATCTACCCAGCTTTTTAATGCAATTCCCTCAACTTCATCCCCTATCCCCTCTGTAAAACTATCGCCAATTGCTACAAATCGCTTCCACATATGTATTCCCCCTTTATTGTTAACCATATCTATACTATACAATAGCTCACACCGTAATTGTTATTTCTAAGTGGTTTTCGATTTCAATTATATTCCACTTTACTATATTTACATTTAGAATCTAAAATTGACCGATTCCTAAGTATACTTAGGAATCGGTCATATTCATATATTTACTAAAGAAATAAAATCTATCTAGGAATTATACTTTTTCAAAAAATTTATTGTTCTTTGTTTTGCCCAGTTGATACATTTCTTTTCGATTAAATGATATGAAACTATAGAAAAAGTAGTGTCATTACAATGCACAAAGTAAGAAGGAAAAAGATAGGTATCTTTGTATACAATAGTTTAAATAGTACCATCATGATTGGAAAATGACACAAATAGATACTGTATGAAATTTCTCCTAAATATACAAATACACTCTTATTTAAAAATGCTTTTACAGGATAAAACCAATGTGTCCCCATTAAATATCAAGACACACTGGTAACAAAACATTCTTTTATTAGCTATCAAGGATTTTAATTATTCAATTCAGCTATTTGCTAGACCTATATTAGAGATGAATTTTATTTAGTCTAAACTATTAGTTTTTGTAATAAAAAAACTACACCCTATACTGGATGTAGTTTTTCTAACTGATTTATTTATTTTTCACTTCATTTTTATAAAAAGCAAATAATGGTTCGATGGATGGACTAGATAACAGCGGAATTGCCTTCTCAATCAATTTCCTATCCCAATCAAACCAACGCATTTCCATTAACATATTTATCTCTATATCAGTGAATCGTTTCTTTATTTCCTTAGCAGGATTTCCACCAACTATTGTATACGGCGGAACATCTTTACTTACGACAGATCCTGCAGCAACAATTGCCCCTTCACCAATAGTAACGCCAGGCATTATTATAGCATTCATTCCAATCCAAGCATCACTTTTTATGACTGTATCGCCCTTTGGTTCATATGATTGTTTGATTTGCTCAGCGAATGGATATACTGTAATCCATTCTGAGTGATGATTATGATTACCACCCATTAAAATGACTACCCCACTTGCAATGCAAACATAATTCCCAATAATGAGTTTATCAAGATGCCATCCCATCTGTTCAATTGGATTGAAAAGTGCTTGAGACTTAGCATCTCCCCACAAATACCTTACACAGCCATCTTCAAAATTTTGATGGCTATAATAGCCTGAATAATAGGAGTACTCTCCTACTTCAATGAGTGGATTTGTTACTATATCTTTTATATACTTTGTTTCTGACCAATGATTAAATAATGGATACTTCATAACTTTATTCCTCGCTTCTAAGTATTATATATTTTGCTATTTACTTAGAAGCTTACTACGACTGCTACATTTTTTAGCTTTCTCAAACGACGAATCATTATCTTCAAGCCTTTCTTTTATACTATAAAAAAGCATAACGCAATATATTACACTAGTCAAATTGTGTAATTTTGAACACATCTTAAACAGCGTAATACTGCAATAAGAACATGAAAACACTCTAACTTTGATCCAAATAATATATTGATTACATTTAGTTTATATTTTGTAAAAAAATTTTAATTGCCATGACAAAGCAAACAATAACCACTATTGGTCGTATTAATGACGTCCCTTTTGTAAGCACCATCTTCGCTCCAATATACGATCCTATAATTTGACCAAGCATCATAATCAACCCAATTGTCCAATCGATTTGGCCAAAAATAATAAAATATAACAAAGCAGCGAAATTACTTGTAAAATTCAAGATTTTAGCATTTGCAGTTGCTCTCGTAGCACTATATCCACATAAAAGAATGAATGCTAAAGCAATTAAACTACCTGTTCCTGGGCCGAAGAAACCATCATAAAATCCAAGGAATGGAGCCACTGTTAACGCAAACAACAACATACTTATTTTTCTCGGTCGATCTTCGTTTGCTATATTTGGAGATAATAGAAAATAAAGACCAATAATAATAAGTAAAAAAGGTAATATCATGATTAAATATTCTGCTCGTATCTGTAAAACAAGCCATCCACCCAAAACTGATCCCAAAAAGGTCATTAAGATGGACAAACGCATTTCTTTAAGATTAATTTCTTTCTTCTTAATAAAAAACACTGTTGCCATGAGGGTTCCGCTACTCCCTTGTAGTTTATTAGTCGCTATCGCTACAGAAGGAGACATACCTACTAATAACATTATCGGGATAGTTATCATACCACCGCCCCCAGCAATCGTATCTATCCATCCTGCTAATACAGCTACTAAAAATAGTAGTATAAGTAATTCAATAGTAAAATCCATACAAAGAATATGGGGAGGCTTGAGCTATTATAACCCAAACCTCCCCATCGTCCCTCCTCTCTTTAAACTAGTTAATTAAATCTGTAAAGTAACTTTCTTTTTGATCACGTAATCGACTGGAAACGTATTGTCTGCAAACAATTCTTCTTCCATATTTATTGTTTCCAATCGGGATTTTATATTCTTCCTCAGATAACCTTTCCCTACCATGAGTTACATTTGTTTGTTTACCATAGTATGAATTTGGTATAAGTAATAAATCTTCAGATGTAAGTGGAACCTTATAAGTAGGCGTTGTTCGTAAGAGTTCTAAAAACATGTCAAATTTCAATTTTTCTTCTTCACTTTCTCCCACATAAATTAATCTATTTTCCGCTCCATTCAAACAAGTTGCAATAATATCACCATTATCATCTAAAAATATAATTTGGTTTATTTCTCCTACAAATCCCGATATTTCACCATCAGCCATTCCTGCGATATGAGCAATAGGCATTTTACTTACCGCCAATATGTCATCTTTACTGAAGTGATTTTCTTCAAGATGCTTTTGCAGTAATTTTGGCGTTCCAATATGAGTTTGAGTTTTTAAATTTAACACTCCTTTTAATAAAAGAGCATCAACTCTAGTAAATTTTCCACAAGTAATTTCAGACACTATTCGTTCCACGGATTTATTAAGTCTATTTGATACAATTTCTAAATTCGTATTGAATGTTTTCAATCTTGCTTCAATATCTGATTGGTCTTTCATATCTGTATACACTGTGGCATCGTTATGTTGATAAAAGTTCCCGCCACCGGTGCTTGCACCGACATTTCGCAAAACTTCATCGTTGTTTAAAGGTGAAATAAGATGAAATCTATTTTTCCCTGCATGTTCGGATGGGTGAATTAAAGCATCATAATTAAAAAGTGTGGCAAAAAGCCATGTGACCCATTCTGCATAAAAATATTTTTTCATTCTATCGTGTTCTTCTTCGCCATAATTAAAACCTCTGCGATTTTCCCCAGGTAATAGTGTTTCCATAGGATCACATGGAGTATTTTTAATAAGAGTAGGTGGTACGTTTCCGCCACAATTCGCTATTTTTATTATATGTAGTAGGTTTTTCATATCTGAATTCGGATTTTTCTTTGAATAGTCAATCAAACAATTAAGCCACTCTTTTGAAAAATATGCTGCTATTTCTTGATCACAAGTATAAGGATTATGAGTTTTCAATTCATTTTCTATCAGATTCTTCATTTTATCCTTCAATACATTAGGAATGCTAATTTCTTCAATTTCTGTAATCTGCAGTATTCCTTTATTCATTATAAAACCTCCGTTGTTTTATTTTTTATACCCTATCTTCTATTAAACAAACTATCCATTTCTTTTTTGCTCCTTCGCTTTTCGTCAGAGCTATTAGAACTACCGATTTACAAATAAAAAACGTGGATTATAAGAGATTTCTTCTTAGGTACATTTCCCCGACGAACCTCTATTGAATTGGTAAATTTAATTTAAAAATCTCTTTCATTTTCTAAAGTTTTCCTAATTTTAAAATCAGAATTTTCAATACAACTATGTTAACATTAAAAATATAACACGAAACCAAAAATGTAAATGAATAGTTTTTTTATAAAAAATAGTCAGACTATTTATGAAGTAATTCGTATTCCATTGAACGAACTACGGCCCCTCAATTTTATTGATAACAATAAAAAAACCCCTAAATTGATAGAGGAATTTTTTTCAAGTATATTCTATTTTAAAGTTCTTACTTACCTTTTACCCCGCTATTTGCCGGGCAGTCCGATTGGTTCAACTAATAATCAGTGGGGATGAACAAAACTCCCCCTGATTAAAGTTTCACTTTATTTTAAAAGATATTGCTGTAACTTCTTTATTAACAGTTCCATCCCGTTTGGACTTACAATAATCTTCCCATTCGCTAACGAAATATTGCTGTCTGAAATATCCCCTGTAAGTGCACAAGCTCTTGGAGATTGATATTTTCGTAAAATAATCTGGTCCTCTTCTATAAACATTTCAAGAGAATCTTTTTCTACAATTCCTAAACTCCGTCTTATTTCCATTGGAATAACAATACGCCCCATGCTATCTGCTTTACGAGTAATTCCTCTTGATTTCATAAAATGCCACCCTTTATATTTATCTAATATTACGGTATTTATTTTAGCAATAAACAACAATTAGGAATAGTTCGTATTACAGTACTTTTTTAGAAAAAATAACAATTAGGAATAGTTTATGTTAGAATTCTTTCTTGTTTATTCTTGATTTTTAATATATTTTTCCTTGATCATTTTTATATATTGTTTTCTTTCAGTTAGTTCAAATATAAATAATGCTTTTTTATGTCTGTTAAACCAACTTCATTAGAGTGCTGAACTTTCAATAAAATTGCACCTTTTTCAAAAAATAATTCACCTAATAAGTATAAAGTATTCATATTTATCGCTAATTTTATACCTATTTCACTATACTTTATTGCTTCTTCATATTGATTTGCAAGGTGTAAACATTTTGTTAACGTATGAATGAGTCTTAATTTGATTTCTTTTTCTCTAGGAAATTCTATCTTATTAAAATTAATTAAACTTTGTTTTAATATATTTATACTTTTCTCATACTCTTCATTTTCTGCATGTATTATAGCAATTGAATTCATTATGCTTATTTCTTTTCTGATAAAAGTTACTACTACTTAAGGTTTGTTTTAGTGCTCTATTTAAAATGTCAAAGGCATTACTTGTTGCTCCATTTACATAATATATAGCAATCGCTTCATGCCATAATAGAAATTGTTTATCTTCTTTTGATTGAAAATTATTCTCATCTTTCTCTTTTTACTATTTCGTAAAGCTCATTATATTGTTTTTGTTTCACACAATCTCTCATTACACATTTTACATTTTCAATATATTTTATTTTTTTATTTTTGGTTAGTGCGAATATATAATTTGGATCAATACCAAGTCTTTCAGATAATTGATACAACAATATGCTAGATGGATAAATAATACCTTTTTCTATCTTACTAATTTGACTTTGTGAACATATTCCATGACATAATTCAGATTGTGACATGTTTTTTTCTTTCTAAGTTCTTTAATAATAATACCAAGATTGTAGAATTCCATCTTTCCTCCCTCAAATGTAACACTTTATGAGTATAAGAATATTTCCCAACTTTTAATGTAATGTAAAATTAATATAGTTACAATTACTAATTATATGGATTTATAGTTTCTTTTACAAACTTGTATTACAATACGAGAAATTATTAAAAAATGGTTCACTAATAATTAATGGGAGTTTTATCCCCCCACTGATTATTAGTCCACTCCAGGCAGGCTTTTACAGGGAGTTAGACTTCTTTGCCACATCTAAATTTTGAGGTGGGAATCTTACTATCCGCAAATAGCCTGATTAAAATAAATATGATTTTTCACCTTTATTTCTTTTAATAGTTTCTTTTGATTTTTATATAAATAATTTCGAAGGAGCGTATTTTATGAAAAGAATGTTGACCGAAAGAGAGTTAGAAGTAGCTATTTATGTAGCAAAAGGATATACAGATGCAGAAATTTCCAAAAAATATATGTTACCCTCGAAGAATTTCAACGATAATTAATCATATTAAAGAAAAATGGCATATTAATTCTAGAGTGGAATTAGGTATTTTAGTTTATCATTATGGTTTTATAGATGCACCCTTATTTTCAAATAAAAAATTCAGCTATGTAAAAGGTTGTACAATAGATAGCGGAATATAACGAGTTTAAATTGCAAATAAAAATAGAAGAGCAGACAAATTTTTATTATTTGGTTTACTCCATCAGTTTTTAAATTTCATACATTAATATAAAAGGTTAGAGAATTAACTTCTCTAACCTTTTTATATATACTATTAGGTTTCAAACAGTAAAGATGCCCTAATGCTACCATTGATCCTGTTCCCTATTCAACCCTGTATAAACACAAAAAAGAATCAGACATTACCACTATTCAAAACCAGTTACAATTCTCTCTTTCATTTTCTGTAATACTTCACTGCTCAATACTTTTTGACCAGTAGGAAGTTTTAATATGGCAGCGGCACCTTTACTAAGGTATATTTCTTGATCATTATTTTGATTTACTACCAATATTCCTTGCCCTTCAAATTCGAAATAACTAATATCTTTTGTTTCATTTGTATTATTCTTTATTGCTGTATATAATCCATATAAATCTTTACTTCTATTTTCTCCGCCCGTTCGAATCGGTTCAATATCATTCGCAACAATTAGTCCTTCTGGCTGCTCACCCTTCATAATAAACCACAGCTTTTCATTTGTTGGTAATAGTAAATTCTTAAATTCAGAGCTATTTAAAATTTGCTGTGCTGGAATTGTTGCATAGATTGATAACGAAAATGGAGATGTTGTTATTTTTTCAAAACTTAAATTTTCAGAAGAACTTCCCTTACTATATTGATAATCTTTTAATGCGATCGATTGTACTGATTCACTTTTATTTTTTGATGCATAACTAATTTTACTAGCGAAAATAATAACGGTCATTAAGCACATGCACGGTATCACAAGCTTAAGTAGTTTTCCCATTTATGAACCCCCGCTTTTAATATTATTAGTTTGCATGGATATTATAAACAGTTTCACTCCACCAAAAATTATTATTGTTATGGAACGTACTGAAATTATGATTATAATGATCACCATACCAAGGGTCCATGTACGTTATATAATCTGTTCCATTTGTCCCTTTATAAAATCCATCAAGTACTAGAAAGTGTCCGATGTTAGCTCCATTTTGCCACATAATGAGTGCAATCATCGGCTGATTACTATTAATTTGACTTTTGAACCAATCATATGATTTTGCTCCAGAACTTATAGCTGAGCTAACACCATATCCTGATAATCCATATTGTATTTCACGTGAAGTTGCAGGATTATTATATGATCCACCCTTAACATACCTAACGTACTGATCTTGCGAAGGAGTTTTCCCAAAATAATTTAAAACTGAAACCGAAGTGCCTGCCCAACACCAATTTGATCTTTCTTGTAATATGTTAGGTACAGATAATTTACGATCTATTGATGTATTTGGAGGATTTCCATTAATATACGCTGACGTTACATATTCTTTTTTTCCATCTTTAAAATAATAAAACCAACGATTATCTAAATTTCCTGTCCAGTAATCTTTAACCGCTTCACCATACTCCCATCCTTTAAAAGATACTGTTGTATTTCCGGGAATCACATCTACAATATTTGCATTCAAACTTTTTGCCTCTCTAACATTAACATTCAATGGAGCTGTTGTTCCTGTAAATTCAACTTCCTCTGCTATTATTTTCTGAACACCAATAAAACTAAATGTGAAGAACAATAAAAACATACAAACAATAAAATGCTTTCTTCCCTTCATTTCTCCACCCCTTCATCAGTACTAAAAAACATCAACAATTCATCCTTATTAATTGTTCAAGCTTAATATTACATACTAACGAAAAATGACTTCTCATAAAGTGAAACTTTGATCAGTAGTGGTTTTATTCATCCCCCACTGATTGTTAGTTAAACCAATCGGGCTGCTCGGCAAATAGCGGGATAAATTCCAATACAAAAAAGGAGCCTATAAATTTTTATAGGCTCCTTTTTATTTCGTCGTTATTACTTAGCTAATTCTTTTGTACCCTTCATTACATCAATGAAGAATCCCCAGTTATTCACTACAGAAGAGATACTGATATGTTCATCTGGAGTGTGGACGTTAAAAATGTCTGGTCCGAATGAAATTGCATCTAATTCAGGCATTTTTTGAACGAATGCGCTACACTCAATCCCCGCATGCACAGCGAAGATTTCAATTTCTTTATTGTATTTTTCTTGATGCACTTTTTCAAATAAATTACGAATTTGTGAGTTTGGATTGTATGGCCATTCTGGATACTCTGACTCTATTTCAAATGTAGCACCAACTAATTCAGCAATATATTTGATTTCTTCTGCAACATGTTGTTTTAAACTACTTACAGAACTTCGCACTTCGTTACGTAATTTAATTTCATCTTGCAACGTTTCAATAACGCCTAAATTTGTTGAGCTTTCTACAAGACCTTTAATATCCATGCTCATACTTTGAATGCCATTTGGAATTAAGAATAATGATGAAATAAGCTGCTTTTGTGTCTCTTGAGCAAATACTTTTTCAACTGTTTCATCCAATTTTGTCAGTGTAACATGAACATCTGGATCAACAGCACGCATTTCTTCTTGTAATACACGTGTCCATGATTCTAGTTTTTCTTCTACTTGTCCTACATCTTCTGTACGAATTAAAAGTGTAGCTACACTTTCACGCGGAATTGCATTCGTTTTTAATCCGCCGTGAACTTCACTTATGTTAAACTCCGTATGTGCCGATAAATCACGTAATACTCGTCCTAATACTTTGTTCGCATTACCGCGTTGTTTATCAATTTCCATACCAGAATGTCCGCCTTTTAGACCACCAACATATAGACGGTATGCATCCATATTCGCTGGCGTTTCATCCCAAATTACGGGAATTGTTTCAACAGCTTTCGCACCACCTGCACTACTTACAAGTAATTTATGATCTTCTTCAGAATCAATATTTATAAATATCTTTCCTTCAAAATGATTTGGATCAATAGCAAAAGCCCCGCCCATTGTCGTTTCTTCTTCAGTAGTGATAACGACTTCAAGTGCTGGATGCGGAATTTCTTTCGAATCTAATAAAGCTAATGCATACGCAACTGCAATACCATTATCAGCACCTAAAGTTGTTTGATTTGCATATAACATGTCCCCAATGATTCGTAATTCAATTGGATCTTTTTCAAAATCATGTACTGTTGCTTGATTTTTTTCGCAAACCATATCCATATGACCTTGAATAATAATAGCTGGTACATTTTCATAACCAGTTGTTGCTTCTTTTTTAATAATGACATTTAATGCTTCATCTTGAATGACTTCTAAGTTACGCTCTTTTGCAAAGCCCACTAAATAATCACTAATTTCCTTTTCATTACCTGATCCTCTAGGAATCTTTGAAATTTCTGCAAAATGATAAAATACAGGGTGCTTTGTTAATTGTTCTAAGGTAGAATACATTTTTCAAGCTCCTCTCCAAATGACAAAATAATATGTAAGTCTCATATCATTATACCATGATTCATTATTTTACCTTTGTTTTAACTTTTATTGTTCATTTTATGTACAACAATCTTACGATATTGTAAGGGCGTTGTAATCTATATCGATTTTCTCATTTAATAATAATCGTATACTTTTTAAAGAAACACATTAAAGGAGATAAAGAAAATGAAAAAGTTTTTAGCAATTATTACACTATGTTTATTATTTTTTAGTTTTACTATTGGCTGTGAGAGAGCGTCACTAAATAGAATTGGTAAAGATGTATATTACATGCAGATAAAAGGCGAAGGAACTATCGAAAAAGTAGATGGTAGAAACTTACGAAACTATACGCTGCCCGCATATGATGAAGATGGTGTCAAAAAACAAATTACATTTAGAAGTACAAAAAAAGAAAACGACCATAAATTAAATAAATACGCGTTTTTACGCCTTTATGTAGATCAAGATGATAATAGCAAAAATGAAATATCATCAATTGAAGTAAAGTCCTATGAAGAGATTCAGAAAGCAGATTTACCTGAAAAAGTAAAAGATAAGTTTACTATTAAATAAAAAAACAAAAGAAAATGCTCTATGCATTTTCTTTTGTTCTTTTCACCTGTATATATTTTGAACTACTATTATTCATTAGTTTCTCTAACCGATTTATATTCTCCGTTAATGCACCTTTCACAAGAGAGAAATCTGTATTGGATTCTTCTTTTTTTTCTTTAAAAAACGAAGACTTTTGCACATTGACTTCAGCCATCTCTTCTCCCCCTTTTCAAAAAGATACAACCTTTTATTTATATTATATAGCAAATGTAGAAAGAGTGTACACTTATGATTTTCTTTTTAATTCTTCTTCTAATTCTTCTACTTGCTGCAACGTATCCCCTTTTATTAAAGAGAAATCTGTTGTATCTTCGTTACCTTCTTTAAAAAAATCATTGTCATAATCTTTTACCACTACAATCACCTCTACATGCTAGTGTAGGAATGATTGTCCAATTTTATTCAAATTTGTCGGATTTTGTTTTTAATTTATGTATAGAAGAAAAGGACAGAAAAAGATTCTGTCCTTATTTACTAAAATAACTATGATGTATTGTTAAATTATATACATTTTCAAAATCCCGATCTTGCAGGTTATTTTTCTTTCCATCAATAACAATGAAAACGTCACTTACTATTTTTGCTGGTATAATCCCGACATTTTCTACTTGCACCGCTTTCTGCTCATTCAATTGCTCGATATGTTCTAACGGAACGATAATACTAAATTGCGAGCGAATACCACGAAAGTTTGTATTTAACTCTTTCGCGGCTTCAAAAACAACAATTTTCGCGCCAATCTTTTCCCCATATGAATCTAAAAATGCATTTAAGCTCTTTGTATATTCCTCTTCCGTATGCCATTCCATCGTACCGAATACTGCTGGATTAACATTTTGAATAATTGTCGTGTATATTTCCCCTCTCGCTTTAGATGCAATTAATGATCGTTTTATTGATTGAACTGTCTTGCCAATATCGCTAAATTTCGCACCCCATATTTCTGAAATATTAGGCGTTAAAATGAACGCAATATCAACAAAAATAACCATTGCAGTAAACATTAAAAGATTTTTCCAGAGGGTTAAATCAATTCCTTTTATCATGAAATACACGGTGACAGATATGATAAACAAACCATACCAAGTCTTTCTAATACGTTGCTTTTTCTCCTCGTACAACTCCTCATTTTTCCAATAAAAGAAAACAAGGACTACAAAGACAATCGCTAAAACAAATAAGCCAATTCGAATGTTAGAGATCATTAATCACATCACCCTCCATTCAAAAACTACTCACGATATCATTACATGCGCAAGCTGCTCTCTTTATGACAAAAGACGTGGACAAGCTTCTAAAATTAGCTACATCGCATATATATTAGAAAGTACCACGTCTTTTATCCTGTTATTTGTGGGAAATAAGACCCCTACTGATTAAAATTTCACTTTACCATGAGTCTATATTGTATATGTAGACAAGCATTCATTTCAAATTTTCGTATTAAAAAGAAATATGTTTCGGAATTTCCCCTTCAGGTACTTCTCCATCCATACTTAAATAATAATGACGAATCGGACGTAAGTTTTCGTCTAATTCATAAACAAGCGGAATGCTAGTGGGAATATTTAATGAAACTACACCATCACTTGAAAGGTTGTCTAAATATTTTACTAGCGAGCGAATTGTGTTACCGTGTGATGAAATAATTACTTTATTACCACTTTTTAATGTCGGCGCAATTTCTGAATGCCAATAAGCAAGTACTCTCTTCTCCGTATCCTCTAAACATTCAGTTAATGGAAATTCACCTTTTTTGAGTGTTTTATATCTTGGATCGGTCGCTTCATATCGAGGATCGTCTTCAGTAAGAGCCGGTGGTCTTACATCAACACTTCTTCTCCAAATATGAACTTGCTCCTCACCATATTTTTGTGCAGTTTCATCTTTATTCAGCCCTTGCAATGCACCATAATGTCTTTCATTTAGCTTCCAAGATTTATGTATTGGAACCCAAGTAAGATCCATCTCATGAAGTACAATCCATAGCGTCCGAATTGCGCGTTTTAATACTGATGTATAAGCCACATCAAAAGTATATCCGTTTTTCTTTAATATTGCTCCTGCTTCTCTCGCTTCACTTAATCCATTCTCTGATAGATCAACATCTGTCCATCCCGTAAAGCGATTTTCAAGATTCCATAAGCTTTGTCCGTGACGAATAAGTACAAGTTTTATCATTATAATTCCCCTTTCGGAAATGTGAATTTTATTGTTCCATTGCGTACACGTATAAAGTATCTAGTAATGTATCTTTTTATCCATTCACTCTATGACCAAATCATAGTTGCCAAATGTATGGATAAAATTTGTTCTTTTTCAAACGATAAAACAGAAGTTTTTTCATTATTTTTGATCGACTGGTATTTCACGTTTGGATATCCAAGCATCAAAACCTGATCGGCTATTTGCCATTTCATTCATAACTTGGTGCCAATTGTCCTCACATGATTCACCAAATTTTGAAAAAATAGCACCCATTTGTTGTCTTTGTACATCACTCAGTTTTTTCTCTAAATCTGTACCTTTTTCTGTTAAAGACAACTGTTTCACACGTCGATCATGCATAGCTTCATTACTCTCAATTAAGCCCTTTTCCACAAGTTGACGTAGCGGTCCGTGGAGAGCTTGTTTACTTATTTCTAATAGTGATAATAACTCATTTACACTTATCCCTGGAAAACGTGCGATAAAAAATAAAATTCGATGATGTACTCGTTGAATGCCATATTCTTTTATAATTTCATCTGGCTTTTCAGTAAATGTTTTATATGCAAAATAAAATAATGCTAATGCCTCATTCATCTGTTCTTCTTTATGTTGTGTCATCTACTTTCCCCCTGTATGTAAATTATACCACAATCTAGTAATGAATATTTTAATCAACGCATTAGAACTTATTTAGTCTATTGAAACATTCATTGCATAATTAGGAGATGATTCATTTGAAAAAACAATATACTGTAAGTACATATTTATTGGATAGACTACATGAATTAGGAATTGAACATATATTTGGGGTTCCTGGTGATTATAATCTTGCCTTTTTAGATGATGTGGTAGCACATGAAAATTTAAAGTGGATTGGCAATTGTAACGAATTAAATGCTGCATATGCAGCAGATGGGTACGCTCGCATAAAAGGAATCGCTGCTCTTATTACTACTTTCGGAGTTGGAGAATTAAGCGCTATTAACGGTATTGCTGGCTCATATGCGGAAAACGTGCCAGTTATAAAAATCACGGGTACGCCACCAACAAAAGTAATGGAAAATGGAGCAATCGTTCATCATACGTTAGGCGATGGAAAGTTCGATCACTTTTCCAATATGTATCGAGAAATCACTGTGGCACAAACAAATGTAACACCTGAGCATGCTGCTGAGGAAATTGACCGTGTTTTACGCGCATGTTGGAATGAAAAACGCCCGGTTCATATTAATTTGCCGATTGATGTATATAATAAACCAATTAATAAACCTACAGAACCAATTTTATATAAACCGATTTTAAGTAATAAAGAAGCGTTGGATAAAATGCTACTACATGCCACTTCAATAATAAATAACGCCAAAAAACCTGTAATTTTAGCTGATTTTGAAGTAGATCGATTTCACGCTAAAGAAAATTTACATCAATTTGTAGAAAAAACTGGGTTTCCCATCGCGACGTTAAGTATGGGAAAAGGAATATTCCCAGAAAAACACCCTCAATTTATAGGGATTTATACTGGTGATGTAAGTTCTCCGTACTTGAGAAAAAGAATTGATGAATCTGATTGTATTATTAGTATTGGTGTGAAGTTAACTGATACTATTACAGGCGGCTTCACACAAGGTTTTACAAAAGAACAAGTTATAGAAATCCATCCCTACACTGTGAAAATTATAGATAAAAAATACGGTCCAGTTGTAATGCAGGATGTTTTACAACATTTAAGTGATTCAATTGAGCATCGTAATAAAGATACCCTTGACGTTAAGCCATTTATTTTAGAATCCTCACCTTTTACTGAAGAGTTCATTCCAAAAGCACAACTGGTCACACAAAAACGTTTTTGGCAGCAAATGTACCATTTCTTACAAGAAAACGACGTATTAATTGTAGAGCAAGGAACACCTTTCTTTGGTAGTGCTGCTATCCCTCTACCTAATAACACTGCATATGTAGGACAACCGTTATGGGGATCTATCGGATATACACTGCCCGCTCTACTTGGTACACAGCTCGCCACTTTATCACGGCGCAACATTTTAATTATTGGTGATGGTTCTTTCCAAGTAACTGCCCAAGAGTTATCAACTATATTACGTCAAAATTTAAAACCAATTATATTTTTAATCAATAACAACGGATACACTGTTGAACGTGCCATTCACGGCCAAAACCAACCTTATAATGATATACAAATGTGGGATTACAATAAACTATCAATGGTATTTGGGGCAGAAGAAAAAAGTCTAACATTTAAAGTAGAAAATGAATCAGAATTAGCAGAAGTCTTAACAAATATAACTTTTAATAAGAATCAACTTATCTTTATTGAAGTTATAATGAGCCAAAGCGATCAACCTGAATTGTTAGCTAAACTCGGGAAAAGATTTGGTCAGCAAAATTCTTAATATAAAAGCATAACCTAATTATACAATTGGTAGTGTAAAACTTGTTTTGAGAATAGTTTCGACAATCAAAATACATAAGGAAAAGGATGGAAAGCACCATCCTTTTCTATTTTAAGAGCGTTTTTCGACTAACGCCCCGTGCGACAAGCAAAAATTCTTAATCCATCTTTAACTTTATAGCTTTTGTCGCAATAAATGTTTTAATATGCTTATCTAATATCCTTGTTCCACCAAAATCATCCTCATAAAAACCTGTTATAGCAAAACCAGCTTCAATTTGGCCTTGGATTTGGTCTTCTAAAGTATGCGCATATTCTATTGTTTGATTTGAATCGATGTAATCTTGAACTTCATCCTCTGGTAAATAATCCAATGTTGATGAAGGAATTGAATGTTTAACATCAAGAATACCTTTTTGCTCTTGGTTATCATCAAAAATCCATAGTAACGGATTTGTAAATCCAGCAATAAGAATACCCTTATTCTTTAAAACCCTAGAAACTTCATTCCATACAAGATGAACGTCTTTTACAAACAAATTAGAAACAGGATTTACAACAATATCAAAATATTCATCCTCAAAATCACCAAGGTCTGACATATCTCCTTGTACTGTTTTCAAAGTCAAACCATCCCGTTTTGCTACCTTTTCATCTTGTTCCAATTGCTTCTTAGATATATCAGTAACTGTTACATCTGCTCCAGCAGCAGCTAGAACAGGTGCTTGTTGTCCGCCACCTGATGCTAAGCAAAGTATCTTTAATCCATCTAATGACTTTGGAAACCACTTTCTAGGAACTGATTTTTCCGTAGTGACTGTAATCTCCCATTCACCTGATTTGCTTTTCTCAATAACCTCGCTACTTACAGGCTGCGTGTATCTAGAACCTTCTTCAACCTTCTTATCTCATGCATTACTGTTTTGTTTTGTAGTATCCATTGCGATTAGTCCTCCTAACGATCTAGTTGCATTCAATGTGTAAGCTTAATGCTTTCCTTTTTCTATTAACCTGCCTGATGGTTCATACATAGTTGTCTATATTTATATTAACAGATAAACGCAAGTAATCACTGAAAAATTCTGAAAAGACAAAAAATACACATCTATTCCATTCATTTAAACTAATCGTAGAATTGGTAAGTTTTAAACAACTCACTTCCACATAAAAAAAGCATTCCAAATCTGTTGACAGTTGGAACGCTTTTTTATGTTATTTCATTTTTCAAGCTTTTAACTAAATCCATTAAACAAATAAGCTACGCTTTTTCTTTTTTATTCAGCAAGAGTTAACTGCCAAGATACACCATACTTATCATTTAACCAGCCAAACTTTTTACTAAACGGATAAGAACCTAAAGGCATAAGAATTGCTCCATCCTGCGCTAGTTTATGAAAGACCGTATCAATTTCTTCTTCTGTCTCACAAGTTACATAAAGAGACATAGCTGGAGTGAATGTAAAATTATGATTTACATAACTATCAATACACATAAACTCTTGGCCATTTAGCGTAAAAGTTGCATGAATTACAGTTCCCTCTTTACCAGGTCCATTTTCATCGTAGCGAGAAATACTTACAATTTCCGATTGATCAAATAGCGACGTATAAAAATTCATTGCTTCCTCAGCTTTGCCTTCAAACATTAAAAACGTAGTAATTTTTTGATTTGTGTTACTCATATGGAGACAGCCCCTTGTTATATATTTATGTAAAACATAAGTCGGCAAAAAACCGAACGTACATTCCTATAAGTGTATTGTCTATAAAAACGATGAGTTTGTCAATTATCTACTTTATTATTTCTTCTTAAATAATGCTGTCCAAAGAAATGATTCTCCAAACATTTCTTTCGGTTGTTTCATTTGTTTCATCCTTCTAATCTCAATTACCTCAAATTCTTTAAATATCTCTCTTAACTTTTCTTCCGAGTATGCAAGACCACCTTGTAGACTCCATCCTCTATATACATCCCAATCTGTTATTTCCGATCCATTTCGCTCATCTAAATCGCCTGCCGCAAAACATGTTAATCCGAAATAACCACCCGATTTTAATGAGTTTTTAATTAAATCCACATAATTTATTCTTCTATGCGGTGGAATGTGATGCAAACAGCCCGAATCGTATACAAAATCAAATTCGTTTTGAACCTCTAAATTAAAAATTGAATCACAAATAAAATGAATTGCTACCCCTTTTGCCAATGCCCTTTCTTTAGCCCAATTAATGCCTTCTACAGATAAATCCACTGCTGTTACATCAAATCCTTGAGTCGCTAAATAAATGGCATTTCTACCTGGACCACATCCAAGTTCTAATACCTTCCCTTTTGAAACTCTCTCTTTTTGTATATACGAAACTAGATTCTCATCTGGAACATTTTCAAAAAACGGAACATCCTTTTCTCTATTCTCATAAAAATCATTCCAAAATGATTCTGCAGGTCTTAATAATGAATCAAGCATTTTTAAAATGTCTTCTTGTGTGTGTAACGTTTCAGTTTTCATTAATACCCCTCCATAAATTAATAGTCAGAAAATTATTATATATCTTTTCGAACTTTCAAACAAAGAAAAAACTCCTATATTCAATAGGAGTTTTTGTCTTTAAAATCCGAGTACAGCTAACCATTTTAACAATTTCTCTTCTCGCGCTTTTAAATCATCATTCCTAAACTTGCCTAGTTGTATTTCACTAACAACTTCTCCGTCCTCCATAAAAAGAACTCTTTCTGTTTTCTCTGCTACCTATACAACATGAGTCACTTAAGAAGGTTACTTTGCTGAAAAATAAAGCCGATTTCGTTAAGGGATATTTTTGCTAACGCCTCTTCTTTCATACATGTTATTTCATACAATCATACTTTTCTAATAAAATAACGCTTTTGTTCACTTTTTTGATACATTTACGAAACATTCATGTGTTACCTTCATTAAGTTCTTTTCTTTTTATAATGTCGTGTGAGATATACCAACAGAGGAAGCCCTAGATCCCCTAATCCTAGGGCTTTTTTATAAGAATTTTATACATTTTATTATTTCCACTAACTCTTTAAATTGTATATACATAATATAAAATTTTCATGTTGTTATATTTTTGATGGCCTCTTATCTTTCCTTAAAAGGCTTTTTTTCAAATAACGCTTTTATTTAATTTATATTTAAAAAGTTCCTTTTCATAAAGACTTCCCTTATATGCTATACTCATTATTAAATAATTGTATAAGGAATGTTAAAAATGGATGATAGATCGTCAAGACAATGGAAATTGCGACAAAAGTTAAGAGCACTGAAAACCAAAAACAACAATGACACAAACCCTTTGTTTAGTGAATGCCTTGAATCCCTAGGAAACGAAACTCTCATTTTCTCCCAAGAAAAAAGCCAGCAGATTGCTATTATTTTAATGAATTCATTTCCTATAACTGTCTCGGGAAGAATAGATTGGGAACAGATAGATAACCAATTCATAGCTTCGAACAAAGAACAACTAATTTCCCTTATTAGAGCAAACCAACTAGATTTTGACGAACAGATTTTTATAATATGGGATAACTATGAAATCCCTGTAGTAAGTACAAATCTTGATAAAGTATTCCAATCATTAGTTGACGTTGATGCAGTCAGTTTTTATTACTGGATATTAGACAAAGAATATAGATTCGTAATTGAAATAAATGATAAAGAATTGATTAGGATTGGGTTTCGCTAATACTCTAAGCATATGAAGCTAGTTCCCTTCATTTCTTAATATTTTCTTCGTCACCACCGCTATTATTATCATTATGAAACTTATAGCTAATATAGGTAAATAAATTTTCGTACTGAATCCTTCAAACATAAAACCATATACGACTTGCCCAATTGGTGCCATACATTGAGATACCGCTGTTATAATTGCCATTACTTTTCCTAGATTTTCATTTGGTGTTTTCTTTTGGACTACAGTAATCACATAGATGGATACAATTGTCATAATCATTGCGATTAGAAGAGAAGAAAGTATAAAGAGGATAAATGGTGGATAGTATCCTAAATTAAGAGTAAACGGTGTAACTGATAGTGCCACTGGTATAACTAATAAAGCTATGATAAGCATCCAATTATATAATGTTTTCATCTGTAACTTTTTAGCAAAGAAACCGATTGACAATGCCCCTAATATGGTTGCAAAATCAATTAATCCCATTCCAATTCCATACATCGTATCGCTACTCTGCATAGTTACTCGTAATATAATAGGTCCTCCAACAACAAATAACGGTGTCAAAATTAAGTTTAGTAAAGCTGCAAGTAACATAGCCTTCAAAATAAAAGGTTGCTTTAAAACATAAAGAAAACCTTCTTTCATATCTTTTATAATTGTCGGTATGATATGGCTTTCTTGCGCTCTTTTTATAAAAGGTATTGTAATAAACATTTCTAAAATTGCAGATAAAAAGAAAGCAAGACAACTTATTATGACGAGCATTTTCAAACCAATTATGCCATATAATATTCCTCCTAGTACAGGTGCAACTATATTAGATAATGCTTGCACACCATTTATGATACCGTTTGCTTGTTCTAACTTTTTCTCTGGAACTAATTGCGGAATACTTGCCATAACAACTGGTGCGTACATTGCACTAACGACTGCTAGTAAAAACATAATTGTTCCAATCAATAAAATAGATACCGATTCAGTTAATAACAAAACTATAAAGCTTAATACAATAGCAGCGTTTATAAAATCCAAAATGACCATTACATTACGGCGGTTGAAACGATCTGCTATCGCTCCGCCAAGAGGAGCTAACAAAAACGGGATACTCGTTACGGCATATAACCCTGCAAATATATCGGCACGTCCTGTTATATCTAGCACATATAAAGACAGTGCAAAACGTAATAGTGTTGAACCTAAAATAGTAATAATTTGACCACTTACCATTAAGTGAAAATCTTTCAAGGAAGATTGAATACTTGCTGGCATCCTCATCACATCCTTCATTTAGTTAGACCGACTGCCGGTCGATAATACTCAAACAGAAAAAAGCTATTTCTGTTTCATTAAAACCTCGATCATATAATCAAAGGACCCTTCTTTCGCTCCAACAGATACTTCCATCATTTTAATATAAGCCTTAGCTCTTCTCATCATTTCTTCCGGTTTCCACTGAAATAAACCATCATCAAATATGACTTGTGCTGAAGAGAGTAATAATTCAATTGTTTCTTGTGGGTATGGAGTATAAAATATGCCTTCTTCTATTCCTTGCTCTAAAACTTCCGTTAATACAGGAGATAAATGTATAATGGATTGCACTAAACTTTTCTGATGCATTTCTGCATTATTTGGTTGATGGAATTGTTCAATCATTTTTTCTTTGACATCTCCTGATTTTGGTGATTGTTCCATTAAAATTTTAAATAACTTATCTAAAACGTGGATATCGGGATTGGAGACAATCCTTTTCGCCTTAGTGACATCCTCTTTAATAATCCTCATAATGATTTCATCCATTACTTCCTCCTTCGACTTAAAATAATGATAAAACGTCCCCTTTGCTATACCAATTTCTTTTAAAATATCATTCACGGTTGTTTTCGTATAACCTTTCGTAAGAAACAAACGCTCAGCTGTTTCTAAAATTTCCTTTCTACGCTCCTCATACTCCTTTACAATTCGCATTCAAGTTCTCCTTCCCACCAGACCGACTGTCGGTCTATTAAAATTATATGTTTAGTTTGCAAAAAGTTTCCTATTATCGTACATATACAACACCATACTTTCTATTTCCTTTATAAATTTTTATTTTTTAACGTCCGCTCAATTTGTTTAAAACGTATCTCATGTTTCTTATTGTCACCTTTCATTTTAGGAAAAGAACGATGCCTTCGTTCGATCTATGTACTTATCAATGGAGTATTTTGTTGAGTTCCAATATGTAATATTGCATATTTTGTACTTTTAATTTTTGCACATGCGATAATTTATTTATAAAAATATAATTATTAATAAGGGTGATTTATATGAGCAAGTTCCGAAAGAAAATGATTAAATATTTGCAAACATTTTGGGGATGCTTAGCATTTGGTGTATTAATGTTTGCTATCTTCTTAATTACGGATTTAACAGATGCATCTTTAAATACATTAGGCTGGAGAGACTGGCTAGGTTCTGTAGCAGGCGCAACCATTTTATCTGTTGGAATATTTACTTTAAATAAATTGAATTTAAAATAAATATTCGGTCAATACTGTATGTAGGCTGTATGCCAACATTCATTTAAAGTAGTCTTCTCTGTATCTCCTTGTATTGAGCAGTTAGCTTTTGCTAGCTGCTCTTTTATTTTGTTCCGGTTCTTGCCTCTTAAAGAACTCTTTATCTACTTTTCCCCAATAAGTACACATATCTATTCCCCTTTGCTACAAAATGAAATTTTTATTTTGTTTTACGCGTCGCTTCTTCAATCAGCCAAGATACAATATTAAAATCATTAGCTTCACCCTTTAAAGATGTTCCGTTCCAAAAGCATTCTTTCATCACTTCAAGTAATTTTTCAACAGCTTCAATTCATCTCATATTCATTTTCCCTTTCTCCCAAATAACTATTTTGTTTTATTAATTAACTGATTAATAAAACAAACACCTTTATTAAACATTCCATGTTTCTTCACCCCTTGAATATTTTTCAAATAAAAATACATACTACTTTCAAGCTGCCGTGTCCATGGCTAATACCTCTTTCTTTTGATGTATATTTTTTAAGAAATCGAAAATAATACCAACAAGCTGTTTGAACTAGCAGCTTCACTCTTCTCGCAATGGGGATGCAAATTATCACAATTAGCTAACTCATTGAACTCACTGGCAGACAACCAAAATCGTTGTCTGCTTTTTGTATGAGATTTTTCGTTTTACATATACTACTTTTGAACCTGCAGACCAATACGAGCCATTTTGGTACTTGGGATTTCCCTTCCGGGGATAAGTATTTTTTACTTATCCCTTTTTTGTATAGACACGTATATTTAGGGTAAAACTAATTACAAGCAGATTTTCTGTTTATGCGTAGTTCTAAACAAGATTACTTTTTCTCCTATTAAAGGACGGCAGGTACGACTGCTAGTCCTTTTTTCTTATTTCGCATATTATCACTACATTACCTTCATCGTCGTCGTAAGCAATTTCCCCATAAGGATGGCAGTGGTGCTTCTCGAGTTCCTCATCGATAAAAACTAACAAATTAGTTTTCCAGTTTCCAACGATCGTACACCAATACGAGTTTAATCCTTCATAAACTTCTCTTGTTCTATTTCGATAATTGCGGAATGTATAATGAAAATACTCGCTCGCTTCAATACCTTTTCTTTTAACCAAAGTGTTCTGCTGAATGACAGTAATACCCTTGCTCTACTGGTTTTGAACTATAAAATTCCCTTTATAAATTTCAAATACGGTGAATGAAATTTTCCCTTGCCATCATCCTTGTTGTATTCAAACAAAAAAAAGAGCCACAATATTTTGCGACTCTTTTACAATTATAACCATTTAACGACCACGTCTTTGCTGACCTTGCTTTGTACTACCTTTTTTATTACTTGGCTTATTAAATGATCGGTTATTTTCATTTCTAGAACTATTTCTCGAACTATTTCTTGAATCACTTCTTGAGCTATTTCTCGAATCACGTCTTGAATCACTTCTTGAACCTTCGCGGCTATCTCTTTGACGATTTTGACCTGATTTCTTCGGAGCCGGCTTTGGTACCGGTTTTCCATTTTCATCTACACGTTTTATCTTCGGTTGTTCGATTATTTCTCTTTGTATTGGTGCACCAAGCGTTTTTTCAATTTCTTCTAAATGTTTTTCATCTTTCGCTGCAACGAACGTAATTGCAAGACCTGATCCACCTGCACGTCCTGTTCGGCCAATGCGATGAATGTAACTTTCTACATCTTCAGGGATATCATAGTTAAATACGTGCGTTACACCATCTACATCAAGTCCACGAGCTGCTACATCCGTTGCGATTAAGTACTGAATTTTAGCTTCGCGGAAACTCTTCATAACTCTTTCACGTTTCGCTTGAGGTATATCACCATGAAGTTCAGCACAATTATAACCTAGTCCTTTTAAATTATCATAAAGCTTACTTGCTCTAACCTTTGTACGACAGAAAATAACAGCTAAAAATGGCTGATCACGATCCATAACAAAACGAAGTGCATCTGGCTTTGCACGGTCTGTCGTCTCAATGACACGCTGCTCAATTGTATCAACCGTTACTTCTTCACTTTGTACTTGAATCATTTGCGGTTCATCCATATAACGCTTCGCCAATTTTTTAATATCTTTTGGCATCGTTGCTGAGAATAACATCGTTTGTTTACTACCTGGTGTCTCATCTAAAATGTCTTCAATATCATATAAGAAACCAAAATAAAGCATTTGATCCGCTTCATCTAGTACAATCGTTGAAAGATTACTTAAATCAATTGTTTCACGTCGTATATGATCTAATAATCGTCCTGGTGTTGCAACAACAATATGTGTATTACCTTTTAATTTTCTCAATTGTTGTGCTACATCTTGCCCACCATAAATCGCTAGTACATTAATATCTTCTCTTTGAACAAGCATTTTTTTAATTTCAGTTGTAATTTGCAGAGCTAGTTCCCTTGTTGGTGCAACAATTAAAGCCTGAACATCACTAGACTCTGGATCGATTTTTTCTAAAATCGGTAACACGAATGCTAACGTTTTACCCGTTCCTGTTTTCGCCTGCCCAATAATATCTTTACCTGACAGAATAACTGGAATTGCCTTCTCTTGAATTGGTGTTGCTTCTGTAATTCCATTTTCACGTAATGTATGATTAAAAGTTTCACTAATTCCTAATTCTAAAAAGTTTTTCAAATAGACCACTTCTTTTCCTTATTTTTCACATTAGCTTTCATTGTACCATTTGTTTCGCCAAATATGAAAAATAAAAAAATTCTTATCTTCTTTTTTTATATTCATCCTGTACTAGATGAACAAATTCTTTTTGCTTTTTCTCAGATTTTATTAATGTTTCCATGTTAGTAGAAGACAAAATGAACTTCTTAATTTTTCTATTACTCCAAATTAAACTTGTATACTTCGGATCTTCATGTAGATTTCGAAACCACTCTAATTCACTTAATTTTGCGATATGGTGTTTCAATTTCATGTCATTTCGAGGATAAAATAAAATGATATCTGCTATTACATCAAATAACGAACCCATTTTCTCCCCCCTATACCCTTGCTCAAATTATATATATTCTTCTTTACATATATATTTCAATTTTACCGAAATATAATGTTACTGATTTGGTTGAAATCGCAAAATATATGAACTAAAAAACCGATCTTTTCGATTTAGGAAAGACCGGTTTTCATTAATTTATACAGTAAGCTTTCCTCCATGATAGCAATAATACTGTGCTGCTTTAAAACTTTTAATCCTATTTAAAGACTGTTTCGCTTTTTCTATATCCAAACAAAAATTCGGATTAGCTATTACTAACTCACGATTCTCTTGAACAGCCGCATCTCCCGTAATTACACAGTCTAAATTCGGAAAATATAATGAAATATGCCCCGAAGTATGTCCTGGCGTTGCCACTACTTGACATTCATTATTCAAAATCATTTGACCATCATGTACTTTTTCATCGACGGAAATATGTTTTATATTTTTTAACTGTTGTATAAACCATTTGCCAAATTCTTTTTCTTCATTGGGCATACGTTCTAACATTTCTTCAGCTTGAACTAACCTCTCTGATTTTATATCACCATTAATATAGTTAGATTCAATTTCACTAGCAATAACATTAATATTTGGATATTTCACTTTAAAATCATATACAGCCCCTATATGATCGTCATCATAATGGGTAATAATTATATTCTTTAAGTTTTTCATCTCATATCCATGTTTTAATATTGCATTTTCAATTAAAGGTAAAAACTTGGATATCCTGTATCAACTAACGTTAATTCATTATGTACTATAATTAAACTTGGATAAACACATTGTTTTTGCCCGTTAAATTCGAATTCAATTGGTAGTTCTATTATTTTCATTTTTCTTCCCCATACCGCTTATAAAATGCATAATAATAACTAAATGATCCACATACATCTTACAATATATATACTATTTAGCGGAACACTGTGAATCGTTGCATAATCCACATTATATTATTTTGAACAGGTATTCCCTATTTTTATGGAAATATATAATTAAGAAAAACAATAAAATTGATTAATCTCTCACTTCTTTGTCCATCCTTTTAAAAATCTATGTTTTTGTAAAAGGAGTGTTTATATGGAGAAACAGACACTTTGGAAAAAGTTCAAAAAAAGCTCTGTAAACCTCGGTAAATCCAGCGTATATGAAAGTATTATTTTATTCTATACAATGAAAAAGAAAGAATTACCTAATAAAGCGAAATTCATAATATTAGCCGCTTTATCTTATTACGTATTAACAATTGATTTCATTCCAGATATAGCTGCTATTATTGGGATCGGCTTATTAGATGATGTTTTAGCAATCGCTGTAGCGCATAAATACGTGATGAGACACGTAGATGCTGAAATTCGAGAGAAGAGCAAAGTAAAGATGGAGTCATTATTTACTTCAGCACAAGCATAATGAAACTATCTAGTCATTTACCTACCTTTTTACTTTCAAATAAAGCTAACTGTAATTAATGATAGTTCCACCTCACTGAATATTACCCTTCACCATGAGAGCATAGCAGAATAAATTCCTAAACAAAAACTTTTCTCTTAGCTCTCAAACCGTAAACAAATAGGGAATCAGCACTTGTTCCTAAGTTCTGACTCCCTTTTATTTATTCTTATATCTATCTGTTATACAGTTTCATGCGTTCCCTTATATAAAACTGCTATTGCCGCTACTATAAGAATCATACCCATAAAAGCAGGTGCGGCATGACCAAGTGATACATAGATTTGTCCTCCAAGAATAGGACCAATCATTCTTGCTAAAGCTTGAATAGATTGGCTTCCACCTTGAATCCTTCCTTGTTCACTAGAACTGACAGACTTTGAAAGCATCCCGTTGAATGAAGGTCCGAAAATTGAATCCCCAAAACCATACATCAGCATCCCAGCGATAAGTAGTGGATAGAGTGAAAACAAAGCTGATGCCGCAATAAAACTGTATCCTATAATCTCCGAAACCATCCCAAGAATTGCTATTTGTTTATCACTAAGCTTGATCAAAAGCTTTGGCATGATAAAACTTTGTGAAACAATGTCTTGAAAGCCCAAAATTGAAAACATAAGTCCGATTAATACAGGTTTCCAACTGAAAGTATCCATTGTAAATTGCGTGAAAATTGCTTGTAAAGATCCGTTAGGTATCCAAAGTAAAAACGCTGAGACAAGTAACCACTTTAAATTTTTCATGGAAAGTATGTTTGCTAGCTGTACAAAAGGATTTAACCTTACAAACGTAATCTCTTTCAACCTATTATTTTTTTCAAGGCTCTCAGGCATATATTTGATCCCATATACAACATTTATTAACGTTATGATTGCACCAAAATATATAGGTACAGTATCACCAAACTTGGCAAGTATCCCCCCAATGGTTGGGCCAATGATAGTTCCCGCACCTACAACTGCACTCACCCATCCAAAATATTTCGTTCTCTGTTCTTTTGGAATGATGTCTGCAAAATATGCGAAGATAGTACTTATGCTCCCGCCTGTTATTCCTTCTATTATGCGTCCAGCAAATAGTACCCATAAAGCTCCTCCTATTCCAAAAACTAAGTACCCAATTGCAGAACCAAATAAGCATATTAAAAGTAATGGACGACGGCCATACTTATCGCTTAAAGCTCCGAGTACTGGTGCAGCTAAAAACACGCAGGCCGCATATACGGAAGTTAGTAGTGTAACAACCAATGCTTGTTCTTCCGGATTACTTGTATATGGCTGTACTAAGAATGGGACTACAGGCATGATGATACTGAAACCTATACCACAAAGAAATACAGAAATAAGTCCGAATAGTAAAGCATGTTTATCTATGCTTTTTTCAGTTCCCCTTTCATTTTTCGATCTAAATATAGACATTTAACTTCTCTCCTAAAAATTTTGTTGCTTTGTCAACAAAATGATAACTCTATTTTGTTGATTAGTCAACAAAAATAAAATAATAAAAAAGCAGCCTATTCTCATTAGAGTAAGGCTGCCCGTAAAAGCCCGATTGGTGAGGGCTGATAATCAGTGGAGATGAAGCCCCCACTGATTAAAGTTTCACTTTATTATTAAAATATATTACGATTTAATATGTATACCTTGTTTCTTTATTTCTGCATCCAAATGTCTACTATACTTTTCCACAAAGCTAATTATACTGTTGAATTCTTCTTCAGTCACTTGTTCAAATACAGCTTTATCTCGCTCTTGAAACTCTTTATGCAAATTTTCATGGATTTTATAAATTTCTTTCCCTTGTTCGGTAAGCCTAAAATAAATTTCTTTCTTATTTTCTGACTTTTGGTAGCTTTCAACAAGGCCTTTTTGTATGAGCTTCTTAGTCATTCTACTTATAGCACCGCGAGTCACATAAAAAGCCTCTGCGAGTTGTGTCACGTTAGAATCTGCATTGTTTTCAATATATTCAATGCAGTGGACTTCAGAAGACTTAAAACCTTTAAGACCCTCTTCCATCTTATCTTTATTAAGCCAAACCAGCTTATTATATAATTCCCTGAAACCGTTCATGACCTGTTCTTCTTTATTCATGCCCTGCCCTCCTCACCGCTCATTAGCACATTAAAACTATTATATTAAATTTCTGCTTACGTTTCGACAATATTGAAATAATTATTATAACATTAAAGATATGTGTAAAAATAGGCGCTTAAATAAAATAATTTTTAAACAGCAAATTTTGCAAGTTTATTTCTACTTACAGTAAACGGTAGACAAAAAGTAAGAGCTAAAATCATTTCTCTTAGCTCTTCTTTCATAAAACTATTTCACTTCATTAGCGACAAAAAAGTGCTCACATACACTTGATATGCGCTGTAAGTCCACGTTCCCACCAGATATAACAGCCACTACTTTTTTCCCTTTTATATAACTATCAACTTTTCCTGCAAGAAGTGCAGCAGTTGCTAATGCACCTGCACCTTCTACAACAGCTTTCCCACGTTGTAATAAATCTTTCATCGCTACTTCCAGCTCTTTTTCTGATACAGTTACAATATCATCTACTAATTCTTTTACAATTTCAAATGTTAATTCACCTGGTATTTTAACTGCGCAACCATCTGCAATAGTAGGCGCCTCATAGTGTTCTACGATTGCTCCTTTATCGTAAGATGCCTTCATTCCATGAACATTATCTGCTTGGACACCAATTATATTAATGGATGGATTAAAAGATTTCAATGCTACAGAAATACCAGAAATAATTCCGCCTCCACCTATTGGTACAATGACAGTATCTACATCCCACATATCATCAAGAATGTCTAATCCAATTGTACCTTGACCAGCCATTACCTCTACATCATCATATGGATGTAAGTATGTTTCACCTGTTTCCCTTATAATTTCTTCACATTTTACCTTTGCATCATCAAAGGTTTCACCATGTAAAATCACTTCAGATCCATATCCTTTTGTTGCTTCAACTTTTGCCTGAGGTGCAGAAATTGGCATAACAATTTTACTCTTAATACCGAGTAAATGAGCAGATAATGCAACTCCTTGTGCATGATTACCTGCTGAACATGCAATTACACCTCTTTCTTTTTCTTGATCCGTGAGCCGCGACATTTTATTAAATGCGCCACGAAATTTAAAAGAACCCGTTAATTGCATATTTTCTAACTTCAAATGAATTTCTCCACCCGTTTTACTAGTTAAGTAAAAAGATTTTACTAATGGCGTTTTACGAGCATTTCTATCTAGAATTTTGTGAGCTTTTTTAATATCGTCTATATGTAATGGTAGTTTTCTAGTTATCATACTGACACCTCTTCCAATGTTCTATTCCTAAGTTTTCGTAAGTCGTAGCTCCTTTATACGAAAAGAAAAAGTCTTTATATATGTACCCCACTCTGAAATAAACACATTTGCAAACAATTTAACATCCTCTTCATATCGCGTTCTTTATAATGATTTAAACATGCAATTTGGATCCAATTATTCTTTTGTAAATAAGATGACTCATAATGAACGATGTATCCTTGTAATGCTAATGTATCGCCTACTACTTTAGAAGAATAATCTTCGCTCAATACAATAGTAAGTATAATTGGCGCGGCATGTTCTTTAGGTGAAACAAGCTTTAAACCCATATCAGTAATAACTTCTTCAACATAATCATATGTCTCTTTAATTTTTACAAATGTCTTTTCATCTTCAAATCTCTTCAACGCTTCTTGCAATGCATAAATTAAATTCCATGATTGTGAGTATGGAATACTTTCATTTTCTTCATACATGCCAATGTCCATATAGGCCGGCACAGCCTCGTTTATTTTTACAATGTGGTTATGAAAAACGAAAGAAATTCCTGTATATGATTTAATCGCTTTACCGCTAACACCACTTGCAAAATACACATCCTTCAAGTCTAATGGTATCGCTCCAATTGAGCTTATGCAATCTACACACAGTTTCATTTGATTCTCGTTACAAAGAGTATTTAGCTCGTTTAAATCGTTTAACATTCCAGTAGATGTTTCATGATGAACAAACCAAATCCATTCATAATTTCCAGTTGTCATAATTTCTTCTAATTCGGTATAAATAAATGGATCTCCCATTTCCTTTTTATACGTATCAAAATGTAACCGTGCTCGTTTTGCATGTCCAACTAATCTATTACCAAATTCCCCATTTGTTAATACTAGTCCTTTCCCTTTTAAAGAACGTAACTGTAAAGCAATCGCATCATTTGCTAACGTCCCTGTTCCTAACATAAGCTGTACATGTTTTGCTTTTGTCATGTGAAGTAACCGTTTTTTCACATTGTCCATCATCACTTGAAATGACTTAGAGCGATGGGAAATAGGTCGCGTAGAAAATGCCTTTCGAACGTTCTCTTCAATATCTACTGGACCAGGTAAAAACGTATATTCTTTCGTCATAATCCCCCCAACACTCGACTCTTCAAACATAGCAGGGGTAACATACATTGGCTGGAAGGCCGCTTCTTCTGTACCAACTAACGTATGGAAAGATTTGAATCCCATTTGCTCATATAAAGCTAGTTCACGTGTTGTTGCAGAAATGAGTGCTAATTCATATCCATTTAGAAGCAAATAACGATGTAGAAAACGAATTAATCCTAACAACGCTCTTCCATTTCTATATTCACGTTCTACTGAAAGTAAACGAATTTCATACACTTTTTCTCCATGCTCTTGCAAATAAATATCTAAATTTGAAATTTTATAATCTAACGAGAATGGTCGTTTTCCCCGCACTGCGACCATACCTACTAATCTATCCTCATCTAAACAAATTAAATATGTATTTTCTTTATGAAACCGATCTATACGAAACCGTTCTTTCGTTTCTTCATGTTGTGGTATCTCTTCTACAAAAGTTTTATAATTCAATTTATGTATACTTTCAAATTCCCAATCTTGATCAGCAACTTTATAAATTAACCCCATGCCTTATCTCCTTTATCTATTTAATAAAAATGATAAGTGGAGATTATCCCCACTTATTAAACATTCATTTTATTCTCGATTTACATATAGAATGAGTACAATAATTATTCCACTTAATATAGTGGTAACAATAGAATAAGAATAAAGAATCATACAAATTGGTAAACAAGCAATCGTAATTAGTCCTGGCTTCGTAAACCCTTTAAATATTAAATAAAATACAATAAAAATGCCTAAGAGGGTAAGCGCTATCAAATAATCAAATGCGATTAGTCCTCCTATAAATGTTGAAATACCTTTACCGCCCTTGCCTTTAAATAAAACTGGATAAATATGTCCAATAATAACGGCCAATAATGTTAACATTACGAATGTAGGATCTTCAAAAAGGTATTTTGCTACAGCAACAACGATTGCCCCTTTAATTGCATCCCCTAAAAATGTAGCGATGAAATACCCTTTTCCATATACGCGCCCCATATTTCTTGCGCCAGGATTTCCGCTTCCTTCATCCCTAATATCAACGTTATGTCTCAATTTTGTTACTATATAAGCGGTCAATATGTTTCCAATTAAATAAGAAGCCACCAAATATAAAAACTGCATACTATTAATCATGTAATCATTCACTTTCTACATGGGAATACATATACAATATTCAATTACTACGTATATTGTACGTTTTTAACATACATCCCTTTATACATTTTAACATCATATTTTTACAAATCATACAAAAATTCTCATACCTATTTTTAAAAATATATATCCCTCATTAAATAATATGTTCCTTTCACTGCCATTTCTGCTTGTGATACGAATGTAATTTCTTTCATACTTTCTTCACACCATTTCTTAAATACAGCAAATATTTCAGGAACTAAACGCAATATACTGCCACTTACTGCAATTGGCGTTGAGTGCTTAAAGTTCAACTTGTTATAAACATTTACTGTAATCCTTGCTAATTCCTTTCCAGCTTGCATCATAATTTCATGCGCATCATCATTGCCATCTCTCGCTTCCTGAATAACTAATGGGGCGATTGCTGCAATTTTATCTTTAGAAGAAGTATATACTAAGCTTTTTATATGAGACGGTGTCAAAAGTTGAAACTGCCTTTGAATATTCAAACTCAATGGACAAAGACTGATTCCTTGATCGAACTGAATTGCCATTTTCTTTAAAGCTTGTAATGCAATCCAATATCCGCTCCCCTCATCTCCTAAAATATGTCCCCATCCACCGCTATACTGATATACTTCTCCTTTTTTTCCTATACAAATTGCACCTGTACCACCTATAGTTAATATTCCATCCTTACCTTTTAAAGCAGCTGCATGTGCGATCATTGCATCATTAAAAATTTCAATTTTTGTTCCGTATTTCTTTTTTAAACGTAATGTTAATTCATTTGTATTCGCTCCGCTTATACCAGCTAATCCTAAACAAACACAAACACAATGCCCATTTATTAAACTCTTCTGGCATTGATTAATTGCTTCCATAATATGCACAAGAGCTTCTTCAAAATCTATTAATATGTTTCCAAAACCACTGGTAGCTCTTACAAGTTCATTTCCGTCTTTATCAAATGCAATTGCCTCGGTCTTCGTTCCCCCGCCATCTACTCCAATCATATACTTCATATATGTTCGCCTCATTTTCATCTGCGTATGGAGGGAATGTTATATTCCCTAAAATTACGGAATTCTTAGCACCTGTTGCGCTCGGCACATTACTCGGATTACGATGATACGTTTCGTTTGCTAAAATAGCAAATGCAATTGCTTCTTTCGCTGCTGAAGAATGACCAATATCTTCTTGTATACATATGCTACATTTCTCTTCTCTTAATCCATTCCGTAACATTTCAACAAGTGTGTTATTATAACTTCCACCACCACCTAAAATCACCTCATCAATTTCATAATACGGCAAAATAAACGCCTTATAATGATGAACAATTGAACATGCTGTAAACATCGTGACAGTTGCCAATATATTTTCTTTACTATGCTTTTTAAATCGATTCAATAATTCAGTCACAAACGCTTCTCCAAACTGTTCTCTACCTGTTGATTTTGGTGGTTTCATGTTCAAAAATGGATGGTTCATACAGTATGTTAAAATTTCATCTACAACTACCCCCTGCTTTGCAATCCAACCATTTTGATCATATGGTACATGAAATAATCTTTGACATACTTCATCGATTACCATGTTGCCTGGTCCAGTATCGAAAGCAATAACACTCTCTTTACTTCGTTTACTTGGAACCACTGTAACATTACTAATCCCACCAATATTTTGTAGTAGTCTATTTTTAGTTTGATGCCGATATAAAATAATCTCTGAATATGGTACAAGTGGTGCACCTTGTCCCCCTGCCGCCATGTCCATCGTTCGGAAATTCGAGATAACCGTCGTGTTCGTTTCATATGCTATTACTGCTGGTTCCCCAATTTGCAATGTTGAAGAAATAATATTCCCTTCTTGCTTTGGCTGATGATAAATCGTTTGTCCGTGAGAGCCTATTAAATCTAATTGTCTCAAAGGAAAATTGGCCTCTTTACAAACTTCCTTTACAGCATTGGCGAAGCATAAACCAAGTTTAAAATTTAAACTACATATAAGTTGGACATTCGAAGTTTCAATTGATAACGCTTGTTGGATCTCATTTTTCATATCATTACAAAATGGAACAGTAGTAAAATGGATGAGTTCGATTTTAGAATCTACACCACTTCCTTCTATATGAACGAGCGCTACATCTATTCCATCTAATGAAGTACCAGACATTACCCCTGCAATATACATAACGTGCATGACCTCCTATTTACTAAAAAACAATCATGTAAGTAACGAACGTACAACCAATCGAAAACAATATAAATCTAAAAAACAACTGAGCTTTCGATGCAAACGATCCATCAATGAAAGAAACAACTACCGTAAGCAAAACGCTTGCCGCAATACTTGTAACAAGCCAGATACTATGCATTTGTGATAGATTTAGCATGCCTAATAAAGGGACAAAAAGTAAATTTGCACAAATCACTCCAAATAATAATAAAAATACGCCTTTATAACTAAATTTTATATTCATTCTATTTCCCCCTTTCTAGTTTTAATGTGAAAGAAGTGATAGACAAAAAGTCTATCACTCAAAATAACAGCGTGCAGATTAAGGATTAACAGATTCCCCGTCACCATTTTTTTCAATTTCAAGCATATTTTTGTCGTACATTTTAAAGAATGGTAAATAAATAAGGAACGATATTGCTATATTTATAAAAACTAATACAACCGCACGCCAATCTCCTCCTGTTGCTAAATATGCACCAATTGGAGCAGGTAATGTCCATGGCGGCATAATATGCGTTGGTGTTACAAATCCCATCGCAGTTGCTGAATATGCAACAGTTGCTGTTACAAGTGGTGTAATGATAAAGGGGATAATTAAAATTGGATTTAGTACAATCGGTAATCCGAATATGACTGGTTCATTAATATTAAAAATACCCGGAACAATACAAGTTCTTGACAATGCTTTCGAATATTTCGATCGACCAAATACAATCATAGCTAATACAAGCCCTAACGTCGCACCAGAACCGCCAATCCATATAAACCATTGATATAACGGCTCTGGTGAAATAAATGGCAACTGATCTGCTCCACTAGCAACTGCTTCACCATTTTTCCCTAGGTATACTTCCCATAATGGCCGAGCAACAGTTCCAACAACCGACACACCATGGATTCCGAATGACCAAAAAAACGTAATTAAAAACACTGGAATCATTACACCGAAGTAACTATCCCCAGCTTTTACTAATGGTGCTGCTAATTTATCAACAACATGGTGTAAATCAATGCTAAAAACGACAGTTACTAGACTCATTATAATAATAACGAATGCTGCAGGTATAAGTGCTTCAAATGAACGCGATACAGATGGCGGTACTTGTTCTGGCATTTTAATCATTACATTTTTCTTCTTACAAAATCTTAAAATCTCTACGGATAAAATAGAAACAATCATCGTCACAAATAATCCATGACCTCCGAGATTTGTCATCGGAAGCATGAATCCTTTTTTATCAATTAACTCAGGCGTTAATGTTAAAAGTAGTGAACATACCGCGAGCTGTGCTCCTGATAAAGCATCTAATTTATAACTTTTCGCTAAATTATATCCTATTCCAAATGCGATATATAAAGACATAATAAACATGGTTAAACGATATGGTATCAATATACTTGTTTGATTCTTTAATGCCCAAACTGATATGAAACTATCTTTCGGCAGTGGTGGAAATGCTACTATTAAAAAGAAGCTTCCTACTATAATAAATGGTAACGCCGAAATAACTCCATCACGGATTGCTTGTAAATGTCTCTGCTCAGAAAGCCTTGCCATCGGTCCAGATAAGTTTTTATCAAGAAACGTGACAAACTTATTCATAACGTTTCCCCCTAACTGATTAATTCATTTACAGTTTTTAATAAAGTCGGGCCACCAAGCGGTGTGTATGCTTGCGGCGGTATGATGCCACACGGAATAGATTCCTCCTCTGCAAATTTTTTTACAGAGTCAAATCGGTGTCTTATTTGAGGTGCTACCATTACGACATCCCAGCCATTCTTTACTTCTTCCTCTACCTCATTCGTTCCAATTGCATGCACTTCCATGTTCACACCATTTTTCTCCGCTTCTTTTTTTAAAGCGTTTACAACAATTGCGCTGGACATTCCTCCAGAACAGACGAACAAAACTTTCATTTATTAATCCTCCTATACTTATAATTTATTACTCTTCAAATGAAAGGAAGTTTCACTTTACTAACAAGCATATGAAGTAGTAAATGAATTTAGTTATAATGAAAGTAAATTTCATTAAAAATATTTTTCCTATTAAATTAATGTTTCAATATGCAATTTTCTCTATTGCAAAGTCAACCTCGCCTCATATATTATTTTAAATAATCATATGATAGGGAGGCGTATAAATGATCGTTAAACGTTTATTAATGATATGTTGTATCGTTATCTTGTTCATCCCTTTCTCTTTCATTCCCCCTCACTTTACTTATGCTGAAGTAAATACTACGTACAAAAAACATGAATTACGTGCTGTATGGATCGCATCAGTTCTGAATATTGATTGGCCCTCAAAAACTGGCTTACCTATTGAAAAACAGAAGCAAGAATTTATAAGATTATTAGACGATGTAAAAAGCACTGGTATGAATGCAGTTGTTGTACAAATTAAACCAACCGCTGATGCTTTCTATCCTTCAAATTACGGTCCTTGGTCTGAATACATTACAGGAACACAAGGAAAAGATCCTGGTTATGACCCGCTCGCATTTATGATTGAAGAAACTCATAAAAGAAATATAGAATTCCACGCTTGGATTAACCCATACCGAATAACGATGAATCACACCGATATAAATCGATTATCAAATAATCACCCTGCAAGGCAACATCCCGATTGGGTTGTCACTTATGGCGGAAAGTTATATTACAATCCCGGTATTCCGGAAGTGAAAAAATTTATAACAGAAGGCGCTTTAGAAATCGTACAAAATTACGATATTGATGCGCTGCATATGGATGATTATTTTTACCCATATAAAGTAGCCGGTGAAGAATTTCCAGATCAGAAAACGTACGAAACATATAATAATGGTAGATTTACAAATATAGAAGATTGGCGACGTAACAATGTAAATGAACTTGTAAAAGATTTAAATACTGCTATAAAACAAGAAAAATCATATGTAAAGTTTGGCATTAGTCCGTTCGGCGTATGGCGAAATATAGCTGACGATCCCACTGGCTCTAACACAACCGCAGGCCAAAGAAACTATGATGACCTTTATGCTGACACACGTGAGTGGATACAAAAAGGATATATTGACTACATTACACCGCAAATATATTGGAATATAGGTTTCACCCCAGCTGCATATGACATATTAGTAGATTGGTGGGTTAAAGAAACAAATAACAAACCGCTTCACCTATACATCGGTCAAGCGGCCTATAAAATTAATAATAACTCCGTCCCTGCTTGGTCTGATCCAGAAGAATATCCAAAACAAATTGCATTAAACCGGCTATATCCTGATATAAAAGGTAGTATGCATTTTAGCTTAAAAGATATTAATAACAATCCACTCGGAGTTAAAGATAGCCTTTCAAAAAACATATATAAACATCCTGCATTAATCCCGCCTATGCCTTGGCTTGATCATGATCCACCAAAACAACCGACTTTAAAAGGCGCCATTCCAAGAGATGAAGGTATTGCAATTGGTATCATTGACAATAGAGATAATGATTCTGCTTATTACGCTATTTACCGCGTGAATGGGAAAAATGAAGTGGATATACAAAATCCCAAAAATTTACTTACTACTGTAAGAAAAACAAAGCTTGGAGAAATTTATGTAGATAAAACCGCTATTTCCGGAGAAACGTATACCTATGTCGTAACTGCAGTTGATCGATTGCATAATGAAAGTGTGGCTTCTAGTAAATCTACTATTCAAGCAAAATAAAAGTAAGAGCCCCCATTTTTTTGAATGCGGGCTCTTACTTTTATTTTCGTAGTTCACTATATTGAATATGAATTCTATTCTCAGGGTTTTTATCTACTGTGTAAAGTACAAATAAGAAGAACCATTCTAGTGGCTTCATTAAAATATAAACAAAATCAGCCGACCATTTCGTATTAATATGTTTACTAATCGGATAACCGTATTTATCATAAAAATTACGAATAACTTTATGACATTTTGGTACCCGCTCCTCAATTACATTTTCAAAAGCGTTCGCAATTAATAACTGTCGATTAACTGTAATTCTTTCCCCATGCCTAATTCCTGCTCGTAATGGCTTAACGATGTTTTTATGGCCTTTCACAGAAACTGTACATAAATAATGCCCATCCCCGGAGACAATTTGAGGACTTGGGGCAGGAATCTTAGAATAATTAAAACTACTTGTTTCCATAAACACTCTTATAAAACTATCTGGTTTTTGGCCAAACAGTATTAAAATGAATTGAATAATTAACAAGACAGGAAATAAACTTATCATCCAGACTGTAGCCATTTTTTGATATCCAAAAGAAATACGATACAGCAATAATATAATTCTGTTGCTCTGCGTATAATCTTTCTCATTCTGAGATTGTATGAAATAATCTAATGTATTTCTTAATTTAGCTATGAATAATAGACTAAATGCAAGCATCCCAACTTGAATACAAAAGACTGGAATGTATCTCAATCCTCCGAGTTCCGTATAAAAGGCAAAGCCTGTATGGGTAATATAGATGAATGTATATACAATGTTTACTATCATTAAAGTACTATAAAAAATATAAAATATTGGTGAAAGTTTTGTTAGGCCTTTCGTTAATCTCCAATACGAAACCGCACCTAAAATAACTAAGAGAACTACTATAGCAATGTGGTCATGTGCTAAAGAAGCATATTGATCAGACATCATTCCGTTCTTTTCAAATTTATGTAATGGTATTCCTCCTCTTACATCATTTGCATTCCACATAATGCCTAAACCAAATATAAAATAACTCAAACATATTGATAATATTTCCTGTGGCTCGAACTTTAGTATACTTGAGGAATTTTCCTTCTTCGATTGGAAACTATCCCAAGCTTTACTAATGGGATAGCCCAGAAATAAAAATAAAATTACAAATAGGATGACTAACTCAAATAACACAATACCATACCCCTTTTATAATAATTATTTACACAAAGTACAAAAAACCACTCTATATTTTACCATTTATTTACGTTTGCATATACAATTTTACAAAAGATTAAACACTCTCAATTTACAAAAAAAACGCCTAAAAGCTGAAACATTCAACTTTTAGGCGATCTCTTCTATTTATTCTTAAATTTCTCAGTCGCTGCTCTCATCTTCACATTTAAATCGTGATCAATTGAGTCGCGAATATCTCGCTCTACTACTTCCATTTCTTTTTGGAAATTTTCCAAGTAGATTTTCAATTCTTCTTCCTTCTCTGGTCTTTGTGAAGGTGGTAATTGTACTACCAACGATAACATGGCCGTTAAATCTTTCATTAAGAACGTTTCAAGTTTATGTTGTTGTTCAAACATGCGTTGCTCTTGATAGTACGGAAGTGCATTTAATACTGAAATTGTAATATCATCAACCGTTCTTTGTAATGAAGGATTTATTGAGCGTTTATACGCTTGAATTGTATTTAATGCGTCTGGATAACGGTCATAAAAATACAATTTGTAAAATGATAAGTCTGTCGGTTTTACAGTTTGCTGCGCTTCTTGTCTTAAGAAATCTTTCACTTTCATCGCAGCCACATCAATATCTTCATTCGTAAGCTTTTTCGTAGTTTTTGCCATTACATGCACTTTTTTCTGCTTTTCTTTCGGTAACATCGAGAAGACTTGCTCTCTCGTACGTTGACCTGATGCACAAAATAGAGTATTTAATGTATTTTGTTCTTTCTTTCCTTCGGTGCGAATCCAGCGATAAAACAGTGGATGTTGTGTAAATTCTTGTAGAAACGGTATTGATTTGTTTGATATCTTATCTAAAGAATCTTGCGCTCTTTTATATGGCTTCGTCCATGAAAAATACAGTTTCCGCCCGAAGTATACGACTAAAACAACGACAGTAAATGCTATTAAAAGCAATGTACCGAGTAGTAATAGTACTGTTTGAATGAAACTCATTTGTTCACCTCCTCTAATAATCCGTTATTTCCTTGGACGCTGAATGAGTTTCTGCTTCATCTCATCATTAAATGTGTCTAGTTCAATAACGAACTTCTTGCTTGACTCAATAATACGTTCTGACGATTTTTCAGATGCTTCAATTGCAGCGAACACATTTTGGAATGATTCACGTAATTTATCCATGCTAATAGCAGGGTTTTCAAGCAATTTCGTCGTTTCTTCTGTATTTTGTTTTAACGCTTGAGAATTACTTAATACCATCGATTCAATTGCTTCATTCGTCGCATTTACGGCATCAATTGTTTTCCGTTGATTCGTTAATGCAAGCTGAATAGCAGCTGAAACTGTTACAACGTTTTGTGTCATCGTAATCGCATTACGTATTGCCTCTGTTAATTTTTCATTATTTTTCTTAATGATGTCTACAGAAGCTATAGATTGTAATAATACACTTTTCGCTTGCTGCATATTACGTGTACGTACAAGTATCTTTTCTAATGCATCGTTAATTAACGGAATATCCCTTTGACGCTCTGGATTTTGTTTCTCAGCTTCAAGCATGCCAGCAAGCTTTTTCCCTAAGTATACTTGTTTATCAAGCGCATGAATTTTATCGTGCGATTGTTCTTTTAACATTTCAAGACCAACTGTATCCTCTTGTAAGTTATCACGGCCAATTAGAAGGGATCTAATAATTTCCTCGATTTGTTTATCTATAGATTGATATTTATGCACGTATGTTTCAAGTGGATTTTTCTTGAATACTTTAAACATTATTTTCTTCATACCACTTGCTTTAAGTGAATTGGGATCAAGCTCTGATACCACTTTTCGTAATTCTAACAATGTATTTGGAATTTCTTCATTTTTCCCATTCATCATCGCTGTTACAGGGCGTTTTAAAGCTGATAACGTTTGTCCTGCTGCTTGTTGCTCTTTATCCCCTAAATCTCCTAGCTGAGATAATACTTTTGATAAATCTGTATTTTGCTCGCTATTTAACTTTTGTACATAAAGATCAGCTTCTTTATTTAGTTCCTCTAATTCTTCATCTTTTATAACTGTATCAACCACTACTTCTACATTATTATCTTTCACAATGGATACAGGTTCTTTTTTCTCGAGTTCAGTCAACAAAATCGCTCCTTTATTTATATGTGCGAATTTATATGCACTATATTTCATCAATTATATCGTATTTCATACACATTCTGATTGCTTGAAATCGATTTTTTTAGAAATGTCTGTTTATGCAGTCATTCCCTGTTTCTTACTATAAGTATACCTGTAATCAACATAATTTTCCTCAGACTTAAGACCTAGAGAACTACATGCTGAAGGCGGATTCTTCATATATTTCCTAAATAATTTACGTTCTTTTAATCGTGCTACACTCAATCTTTTGACATTCACCCGTTTTCAATGTGATAATTCTATTACACTCACTTCTATTTATTTTTGCGAGCTACAAATGCTCCCTTTTGAAACGCTAATAACACTGTTTCAAACGTATCATCTTCTTCAATCATTTTTATAAACTCATCTAATTCACTTGCATGAGAAGTTGCATTATCAACAACAAGAAAACCTTTTGGTTGTAACATACGTTTTATATGCTCAAACCACCACATGTATTGCGTGCGCTCTGAATCTAGGAAAATAAAATCAAATGAATGATCTAATTGGGAATCTAAAAATGCCCCTGCTTCTTGATTATGAATATCAATTCTTTGTAACAGGTTTGCCTTTTCAAAATTGATAAGTGCCTCTTCAACTCGTTCTGAAGAAAGCTCTACAGTTGTTACATTTCCATTTGTTTCTTCTACCGCATTAGCCAACCACAATGTAGAATAACCATTAGAAGTTCCAATTTCTAAGATATTTTTTGCATTACACCCTTTTACTAAAATTGATAAAAATTGCCCCATCTCACGAGAAACATTCCGTAATTTTTCTTCCCTTGTTTTTTTATTTCGATCATGCTCTTCTCCATATTGTTCAAGTTGTAATAATAATGAATCTACTGTATCCATTCTTTTCATCGCCTTTCCAAGCAATATGATGAAAAAGCTCTTGCTGCCCGTCTACTTTTTATTATATGCGAAACAAAAACCTTTTTCCTGTTATATGACAAAGATTTATAATTTTTTATAGCATATTGTTTCGTTTTTTGGTAAAGTTAATTTCTACGTGCAATTATTCCATTCATATTATTTCATATAAAAATTGCAGTTATTAAATTATATAAACCCCATTTAAATGAATCGGTATTTCAAATTCAATTAAGCGCCCTTTTCGGACGCATTTTCTTTGTTTATATATTTCCAGAAGAAAGGATGCTTACAAATGAACGTGATTAGCTTAGATGCTGCTCGAAAACGAAAGCAGCATAAAAAATTAATGATTACTATACCGATTATTACACGTATTTATGAAGAAGACGGGGAAATTAAATTTGAGGTAGCTGGCGAAAAAGATGTACCTCTTGAAATGTTAGAAAAATAATAAAAAACGCATTTCTGAAGAAATGCGCTTTTTTATATTTTTACATTCAAATGCATAAGTTTTTCAGGATTAACCATCATATAAATATTTGAAATCTTCTCATCCTCAAATGCAAACGAAAGAACATATGTTACTTTATTATTTATTGTAACTATAACTCCTGGTATACCATTTACCATTTTGAAATCAACAGTGTACTCTTCTGTCAATCGTTGTGCAATCCCAAAGAACAAACGTATAATTCGATCTGCAGAATAAATTGGATTGATCGCAGTCGTAACTTTACCGCCACCATCAGCTTTGAGTATAGCATCTGTTTTTAATACTTCCAACATACCTTCCGTATCCCCACACTGTAATGATGCTACAAACTTTTCAACATAAGAAGCCATTTTCTCCGTGCTTAATTTTGATTGCTTCGGTTTCTCCAACATGCTTTTTCGTGCACGTTGAAAGATCTTCCTGCAGTTCACACTACTCTTATCAACAATTGAAGCTATTTCTTCGTATTCATAACTGAAAACCTCTCTTAATATGAAAACAATCCTTTCTACCTCAGATAGTTGTTGTAAAAGTAATAAATATGCGGTGGAAAGGGATTCTTTCATTATAAATGACTTTGATGGCTCATCACTCTCTTCTACAAGTGGCTCTGGTAACCACATCCCTACATACACGTTACGTTTATGCGCTGCCGATCGTAATTTATCAATTGAACGATTTGTCGCCATCTTACATAAATATGCTTTCATATTTTCTATAGATTGTGGATCTTCTATATTATTTAGCGAGATAAATACATCCTGAACGATATCCTCAGCATCCATAACACTCCCAAGGATTCTGTATGATAACGAAAATAATAATGGTTGATACGCTTCATATAACTGCTCCGTTTCCATGATGAACTGCCCCACTTTCATATTGCTTTAAAATGTGTAACGCTGCACGTTTCCCGCTTGCTACCGCAGCATCAGCTAATATTTCATCATGCCCTGCCCAATCTCCTGCAACATAAACACCTGGCATTTCAGGTATATTAGGACCCGGCTTTTCAACACGGTCAATATGAGGAAAATCATGTACTACTGTTATTTTCGGTAAATATTGCTGTGCAACAACTTCTCTTTTCCAATTTGAGTGTAACAACTCCATCGTACTTTCCAACTGTTCTTTATCTTCATGAATATGATTCATCTCTAGCACAGGATTATGGTACTTAATTAGACTCACTGCAATTGATCCGTCTTCACTTAATTTAGCTGCTCTCGATTGATTTGTGAAAAATATAGGTTGATCTAATCCTAATACAAATTGATGTGTAGGATTGGGTAATTGTCTCAAGCCAATATCTAATGCACCAACAGTAACCGGTACCGATTGTTCACTCCATTTATGCAAACTTGTTCCTTCTGCACCTTTTATTATTTTACAAGCCTCTTTCGGCGGAGTCGTCACGATGACTGTACCTACTTCAAAAACCTCATCATCAACACAATGTATTCTTTGTTTACCTTCGGAATGCTCAATTTCCACAACATGCTTTTTAGCCAAAAACTGCACCCCGATATCATTTGCTATAGCTCTTAATTTTGTTATTATCGTCTCCCAACCACCATCTACATAAAGCACTCCTTCTTTTATAGAAAGCTGTATTTGCTTTAGTACAGATGATGCTAATTGTATTGTAGGAGCAAACGTATATGTTGTTGTCCGGCATAGCGCATAAAATATATTGCGAACCATTGGATCTTTTATTTCATTTTCTGCCCATGTAGTTAGACTCATTTTCGGAACTTCTCCTACATCTAAATTTCCTAAACGAATCATAAGACGTGAGAATTGTACTTTTGCAGACCAAGAAAGTAGTGGTGTTGATAAAATTGAGCGAAAATCTGTTGGGATGGTGAATATATCCCCTTTCCATATTCCATGTGCTTTTGTAGATGGTATTCCACCTGGAAGATTCAAACCGAGCTCATTAAAAGTTATAAACGCTGCCCCGCCTCTATATAAAGCATGTGCACCAAGATTCATGCAGATTCCATTTTTATTTATAGCCATCCCTCGGCCACCGAATTGACTGGATTTTTCTAATACAATCACTTTCTTTCCAGCTTTCGCTAAATATATAGATGCTGTTAATCCAGCAAGCCCACCGCCAACAATTGCTACATCAAATTTCTTCATAATAAAATCCCTCCTTAATCGTTCTACATACAAGACGAACAATTAAGGAGGGATGTGACATAAAAATAAATTTTTATTACCCTACTATATTTCATTACTTTTTAATTCGGTCATATTGCATACGAAATAACTCAATTGCAAATGGAATATCCTCTTCACTCTTTAAATAATAACTGATCCATCCTGATTCAGGTAATACGTGATGTGGTTTTACCAAGCCTTGCTTCACTAATTCATCTCGCTTTAACTTCGGAAATGGTAAATCAACTAATTTATCACCATGAAGATGGCCAAGTTCTTTCTTGCCATAATTTATTTCAATACCACCAAATCGATGCGGTTTTTCAGAAACACCCGCCCAGCTGAGTACTTCATTTCTAATCATTTCACTAAATGACATGAACATTCACTCCTTATAAATGATTGATGTAATTTTAAATTAACATTTTCATTACTTTTTTCCATCAATCCAAAGTATGAATGGGAATACGAATATAGTTTGGTCTTAACACCTTATTCTTTATGGAATAAGTGAATTTATTAAGCTACCGATAACAGCACAAAACAAAGACTAGACACATATCCTGATTTTGCAACCTAACTTACCTATAGAAAGGCGGGTAATACAATTGACTGCCAACATCGACTATACCTCCCCCTCAACCAATTTTACTTATGATGTAAATAAAAGTAATTTTTTTCGGAAAGATGCCCAAAATTATATAAATGTACTTGGTATTAAACAATTAAATACTTTAGAAAATACTTCTTTATTAGATATTTATTTAAGTACAGGAAATGTTGTAGAACCACATATTCATCAAAATGCAGCTGAACTAGTTTATTGTATTTCAGGGTCTGCTGTTGTTTCTTTACTTAATCCATTTACGAATCAAATATTAAACTTACCGATAAAACCCGGGCAAGTTGCCAACATTCCACAAGCGTGGTGGCATTATGAAATTGCTACAGCAGATAATACTCATTTATTAGCTATTTTCAACGCTCCAACTCCAGAAGTTATTTTCGGTTCTGACATTTTAAGATTAACTCCAGCTCATATGATGGCCCATACTTACTGCCTCAATGAACAACAATGGAAACAAGCGGTTTCCCCTATTCAATCAACTACTGTAATTGGTCCTCCGGCAAACTGCAATCAAAACCGTGAAACGAAAAATTATCCAACCCAGCCCCTCGCTCAACAACAGAATCCGCATCACCAAGATTCTTATTACTTTCCTCTTTACTGGGGCTATTAATTTGTGAATTTTCAAAAGAATCATCATTTATCTCCTAGGAAAATACCAAGGAGATTTTTTTATTGTATCTTCTCTTCCTATTAAAAATAGTAACAATTGATAGTGTACATACATATAATATTTATATATTAAATTGGAGGTGATAGTACTATGAGTAATTATAACTATCGAAAAAACTACTCTTATAATAAAAATAGTAGCTCTTCAGCATCCTCTCAATCTTCCAATTCTCAATCTTCCAATTCCCAATCGCAAAGAGACTTAGCCGAGCAAGGCTATGTAAAGAAAAAAGGATGTAACTGCAATAAAAATAAATAGTTTATTTTATGGATGAATTCTTTTTTTAAAGAATTCATCTTTTTTTCTGATCGAAAATTTTTAAAGTTACATAACTTATTCCTTAAATGAGAAAGGGTAAATTATACTTTTTTATACGAACTTAACAAAGAGTAATTGTTCAATTGATTTATTACTTATTTTCCAAAAAAATATAGTCCTTCCTAAATTTATTAGGAAGGACTATATACAAACCCCTGTTTAATTTCCTACTAAATGTAACAAATTAAACGATATTAATACCTGCACTTACAAATCCAGCAACTGCAGCTATTGGACTTGCTGCTGTTAATGAAACATATAACAGTATTTTGTCCCCAGCCGCTACTGGAATAGCTTCAGGTATGATTCCTGATGCTGTAGAACCAATTGCTATTAAAGCAAATGCTGGTGTTAATAATAGAGGTGCGCCTTGTACTGTAAACGTATTGCTTGCTGCAGGTGCAGTTAATATTTGTATTTGCACTTGAACAGGTGATAATGGAGCTAATGCAGCTGTTGCACTAAAGAAACCTGCCAATGACGTAATAACACCATCGCGCGGTGCTACAAATGCATAATCACCTACACCTAATGCCAATGTGATACTTGTTCCACCCGTTAATGCTATACCAGGCTGACTAAATCCAAATCCAAGAAGAGTTCCTGTATTAGCTACTAACGCATTTACTAATGCTGCTGGTGTTGTACCTGAAGCAAACGGAATAATAGCTCCGCCACCAGTTGCACCAGTTGCTCCTGTTAAGCCTGTTGCACCAGTTAAACCTGTTGCCCCTGTTGGACCTGTTGCTCCTGTTGGACCTGTTGCTCCTGTTGCTCCTGTTGGGCCTGTTGCTCCTGTTAAACCTGTTGCTCCTGTTAAGCCTGTTGCTCCTGTTGGGCCTGTTGCTCCTGCTCCTGTTGGACCTGTTGCTCCTGTTAAGCCTGTTGCTCCTGTTAAACCTGTTGCTCCTGTTGCTCCTGTTGCTCCTGTTGCTCCTGTTACTCCTGCTCCTGTTGGACCTGTTGCACCAGTTGCTCCTGTTGCACCAGTTGCTCCTGTTGCTCCTGTTGCTCCGCCTCCTGGACCTGTTGGACCTGTTGGACCTGTTGGGCCGCCTCCTGGAGTAGCACCAATTAATTGAGTTAATAAGTTTAATAAAAGTTGTAAGCTTGCAGGGTCAATAATTAAAGAGAAGAAGAATGGTGCAAGAGCACTGTAGAATTGTTGTAATAAAGAAAGTAATTGACTTAGATCTGGGTTAGGAGATTGTAGTAAATTAATAATACTTTGAATTAATTGTTTTAAGAAATTCCCTTCTGGAGAAGGTGCTAATTCATTTAGTAAGTTCAATAGTTGAGTAAACAAATTGAGTAAAGCTAATCTGTTTGCATCACTTGGATTTGCAAAAAACGCTGCAATAGCCGCTATTAAAGAGTTTAGTAAAGTAATTAATCTACCTAATTGCTCACTAGTAATTGGAACTGTTTGTGGATTGTTACAGCAATCTGGAGTGAAAACAATCGGATTATTGCAGTGGTTATGACCGAAACAATTATTGTTTGTCATTTATGTCCTCCTTACTTGTTTTATATTTGAGTTTTTCCTATTATAAGGATCATAAAGTTGTAAAAATATGTTATATATTTACTTAAAATAGGAAACATGAAATATAATTAAACTTGAAAACGCTATTTAATTATGTTCATGACTCACATATTAATTATATGTTTTTAATAATTGACTGCTTAGATTAAATACCTAAACTTAAGAGTTTATTTTATTTTTCCACGTTTATCTCTTAGGTTTAAATACACATATTAATTTGAATATACTCAACAATTAACAGTGCCATTTTTTCATATAAATATACCTTATTTCTTTACTAAGATTGTGTTCTCTTTTTAAACATGAAGCCGTTTGTATTATAGAGAACTCTCATATACTATATTGAAAAATTCATTTTATATTTTATTCCAATACACTATGAAAAGGATTGAAGTTAAAATTCCTATCATTCAACCATTTATAACAGCTAGAAATTGAATGTACCCTCACTTAATTTTAACTATTCAAATATAAAACGAAAAGGACAGATTCCTTTTCATTAAGGAACTGTCCTTTTAATTAATAATGATAAATTGTAATATAATTGAAGATCCTTGCGATGGTGGTTGCGTATCCAATAAAGTTAATTTACCAGCACTCACTTCATATAATGGTTGTGGTTGCAGTATTCCGTTAACAAACAAATTAATATAAGAAACTTCACTAGGAGACAAAATATTCGTTGTACCATATTGAGGTATCCCGTCAGCATCTGTATATATAAGTTTCTCTCCATCTGCAAAAGTGTAATATAGCAAATTGGTTGTGGTTATAGGACCAATGCCCCCAGTAGGACCTGTTGCTCCGGTTGGGCCCGTTATTCCAGTCGGGCCTGTTACTCCAGTTGGACCTGTTGCTCCGGTCGGACCTGTTATTCCGGTCGGCCCCGTTGCTCCGGTTAGTCCTGTTATTCCAGTCGGGCCCGTTTCTCCAGTTGGACCTGTTGCTCCGGTCGGGCCTGTTGCTCCGGTTAGCCCGGTTGCTCCGGTTGGGCCCGTTATTCCAGTCGGGCCCGTTTCTCCAGTTGGACCTGTTGCTCCGGTCGGGCCTGTTGCTCCGGTCGGGCCTGTTGCTCCGGTCGGGCCCGTTATTCCGGTCGGGCCTGTTGCTCCGGTCGGGCCTGTTGCTCCGGTCGGGCCCGTTATTCCGGTTGGGCCTGTTGCTCCGGTTGGGCCCGTTTCTCCAGTTGGACCTGTTGCTCCGGTCGGGCCCGTTTCTCCGGTTGGGCCCGTTATTCCAATTGGTCCCGTTTCTCCGGTTAGCCCGGTTTCTCCGGTTGGGCCCGTTATTCCAGTCGGGCCCGTTTCTCCAGTTGGACCTGTTGCTCCGGTCGGGCCCGTTATTCCGGTTGGGCCTGTTGCTCCGGTTGGGCCCGTTTCTCCAGTTGGACCTGTTGCTCCGGTTGGGCCCGTTATTCCGGTTGGGCCTGTTGCTCCGGTTGGGCCCGTTTCTCCAGTTGGACCTGTTGCTCCGGTTGGGCCCGTTATTCCGGTTGGGCCTGTTGCTCCGGTTGGAATATAAATTGGTGGAAGAATCGGAAATGTAGGTCCAATATTTTCTGGGCCTATCATCCCCTTATTCAATGGTAAATTGTCATTGCGTTTCAATTTAATACCTCATTCCACATGTTTTTTAATTCATACACATCATTATGACCCTATTATTAAAGAATAACTTTATAACTATTCTCTTTTTTCTTCCCAAAGAATTATTACATATATTAAACATTTTACCGTTGCTATAACCGCTTTAATTAATATAATAAATTAATCATTCTATTTAAAAAGTACTAAATCTATTACATTCTTATTTAAAAAGATGAGGTGATTTATATTCAAGATAATAATGAAATTAGAAAAAAAGAAATAATGTCAATGGCCCTTGACATTATTTTCCCTTACAGGCTTACTGGACCTACTGGAAGTACTGGGCCTACCGGAAGTACTGGGCCTACCGGGAGTACTGGGCCTACCGGGAGTACTGGGCCTACCGGGAGTACTGGTTCAATCGTTACAACAAACTCTATGTTCGCTAATAATACATCAGGTGGCCCTGTTTCAGTCGTATTAGGAGGAACAAACATTCCACTTTCAAATAACCAAAGTCTCGGTAATTTTACAGTCAACGCTTCAAATGACATATTTACAATTCCTGTAACTGGAAGATATCATTTAACCTATCAAGTTAATACGACAACCGCTCTACTTGCTGGAACTAGACTACTATTAAACGCTTCTACGCCAATTTCTGGCTCTATTTTTTCTCCCGCTTTATCAACTTCAAATTATAGTAATAATTTAATTACTAATTTAAATGCTGGTAATACAATTTCACTACAATTATTTGGTATATTATCTGTCGTGAATTTAGTTGGAGGTGGATCAACAGGTGCCTCTCTTACAATTATACGAATTGATTAAAAATGATTCATTCTTTTTATAATAAACAACCTAAATACTCCATTGGTAAATATTACGAGAGTGATGACGTAATAAAAATAAATTGTACTATATCCATAGTAGAAAACATCTATACTAAATTTTCCGTATATATATTATCAATTTACACTTCCCCATGTCGATGTTACATTAAAGATGAAGATTGTTTCTTTTTTACAGACCATCTCAATATGTATTTGAGGAACATCTCCAATCCTATACGCGAGAGCAATACTATATTGACACTCTATTGAGTGTCTTTTTTTATATTCAAAAAATAAAACCATCTCTTATAGATGGTTTTAACAATACCTTTTACTCTTTATATTATTGCCAGCTTATAAAGCTGGATAATAAATAGTCATACTTAACCGCGTTAATGTTCTTCCTGAATTAGTATAAGTATGCGGTCTATCCGCCTTAAAGCGAATTGAGTCTCCATTATTTAACGTATATTGACAATCGTTTATGTCAATTGTCAATTTCCCTTCAAATACCGTTATAAACTCTTCTGTTCCTTCTTTATGCGCTTCTGAACTTAATTTCCCTTCTGTATCAATTTCAACCATATAGATTTCAAAATTCCTATTATCTTGGAAAGGAAATGAGGGATACACCTTATATCTCCCATTGTCTTCAGACAATACTTGAACATCATTTCGTAAAACTACTTTCGTATCAGGCTGTGGATTATTAATTAAAGAGGTAAATGATACTTTCAAACCATTAGCAATTTTCCATATTGTTGTTAGTGTCGGGCTTGAATCTCCTCTTTCTATCTGTCCAATCATTGTTTTACTTACACCTGTTAATTGAGAGACCTTTTCTAAACTTAATTTTTCTTTTTCACGTATTGATTTTAAATTTTTTGCCAGAATAAGTTGAATTTCTTCCATAAAAAACACTCCTACACTGTATACAATATAACGACCGTTATGTATAATAAAAAGCACACGTTATATTGTTCTTTTCGGTCATTATAACACACAAAAAATAGGGGGTTTTGAAATGCCTATATTTTCTTTTTTGTTATTTGTATTTATAAGTAGCTTCACACCTGGTCCCAACAATTTCTTAGCTATGACATACGCAAATCAACATGGATTAAAGAGAAGCATAAACTTTTGCTTTGGAGTAGCATTCGGTTTTTTCATCCTCACTTCTTTATGCAGTTTCTTTAATATTGTATTAATTAATATTATCCCTATAATTGAAATTCCTTTAAAAATTTTAGGTGTCGCGTATATGCTATATTTAGCCTTTAAAATAATTACTAGTAAAGGCCGTGCAGATCACAATGAAAAAAATAATAAAAACTTATTTACAGTGGGTATTTTCATTCAATTTGTTAATCCAAAAGGAATATTATTCGGACTCACAGTAGTCTCTACTTTTATACTCCCCTACTACAATTCATATTCAAGTTTTCTACTTCTCTCATTATTTCTAGGTATAGTCGGTTTACTGAGTACATTTAGTTGGAGTTTATTTGGTTCAATATTCCAAAAATTACTAGTAAAACATAACCAATTATTCAACATCATTATGGCTGTTTTATTAGTTTTCAGTGCCGTTTCAATCGTTATCCACTAGCTATTAACTCATTCTGGATGCTTTTTCATCCTCTTTTCTGTATACACCACATCATTATTATAATCATCTTAAAATGTTTTTATTAGTAATCTATTTCGTAGTTCTAATTTATGGATTGGGACTACGAAATAAACTAAATGTTTCTCACTATATAATATTAATTTTGTTGTGTGACGCTAGCTTAATAAATCTCTTCAATATTATTCGATTTACTATTATATGATTGTATGCAAAATGAAAACAATACGTCTACAACATAGGCATTTAAAAATCTTTTTATAATTATAGAGAAAAATACGGTATAATATAAATTACTGTTCTTTAGGAGGATCACAATGGCTGATAAGTATAAATTTTTTATTCTCATTGTTACCGCATTTTTTTCATTCTTTTCTTTAATAAAAGATTTTCGCAACACTTCAAAAAGTTTCTTTTGGGGTAGTTTTATCATTCTTACAAGCTTCATGATACTATTAATACATGCTCTAGATTTAACTCAAATACTTTTTTATCCAAAGCAAATTGCGCTTGAATTTATTACAATACCACGTAAATTATTTCTACCATCTGTCACTGAGGCCGCCAGTTTCCCTCCAACACTAAAATAATAATTTGATTAAGAGCTCTTTCTAAAAGAGCTCTCTTTTTTAACATAAACATACCATATACAAAATCCACCCTTAACCACTTAATTACTTATAAGAACCTAACTTATAAAACGCATAATAATTATACTTATTTACTAGTATACAAGCCGTATCTCTTAGTAGAAGCACAGCATAATATACGATACAGGACAAAACTTTCAAAAAACTTGTCTAAGTTAATTCTCAAAAAGGGGTGAATATAAATGCCTATCGTTAAACCTTTTATAGCCGGAAGACGATTTGTAAGTACGGCCGCAACAGGAACTGCTGCTGGTGCAGATTTAACTTTTGCTAACACAGACTTCACTGATGACACTGGTGCTGTAACAACATTCCCTGCTTCTTATGCCTTTTTAACACTTTATATTAATGGTGTTATTCAAACAGGTGATACTATTACTGGTGTGACTACTACAGCTGCTACTATTGTAGGAGGAGCAGTCCTAGATGGAGGCACTCCTATCGCAATTGAATTTACTATAACGTAAATTTAGTTGTCTTTTTAGAGGTTTCATTGAAAGAAACCTCTAATTTTAAAAATTCACATCAATTTTAGTAGCAACTACATAATACAGTGCACATACTAGATAGAATGATAGAATGATAGAATTTTATACTCACTCTCAAAAAGAGCACTTATCTATAGCGATCTTTTATATAGCGCAATAATTTTTCGCCTATTTGCTCTTGGAGAACCGACTAAGCAGTTAGTTAAATTAGCTAACTGCTTTTTCCATATAGTATTTATTATTATTCATAGCTTTATCCGTAATAGTAATGCTTGTGCACTATCTACTATAAATTTTCATATATTGTATTATGCTTGTCCAAAATGTGAAGTTAATACTCACGAAATCTAAATACAAGAAAGGAGTGAAAATATGCGCTCATCCATTCGTAAATTCGCTAATTTTAATTGTGAAGCACAAGCACCTAGTTCACTACCTGCCCTAGGTTTTGCCTTCAATGCTACTTCACCTCAATTTGCAACATTATTTACACCACTACTATTACCTAGTACAGGCCCAAATCCTAACATTACTGTCCCTGTAATTAATGATACAATTAGTACTGGAACTGGTATTAAAATTCAGGTAGCTGGTATTTATCAAATTAGCTATACATTAACGATTAGCCTTGATAACGTCCCATTAGCCCCGGAAGCAGCTCGCTTTTTCTTGACATTAAATTCATCGACTAATATTATTGCAGGATCCGGATCCGCAGTCCGTTCTAATATTATCGGAACTGGTGAAGTCGATGTATCAAGTGGGGTCATTCTAATTAACTTAAACCCTGGTGATTTAATTCAAATTGTCCCCGTTGAAGTAATAGGTACAGTAGATATTCGTTCTGCAGCGTTAACAGTTGTGCAAATTCGTTAATAAAGTGAAACTTTAATCAGCCCTCACCAATGGGCTTTTATGGGCAGTCCAGCCCCCACCTAACTTCTTTGCTTCCGCTAAATTTTAAGGTGGGGGTCTTACTGTCCGGCAAATAGCAGGATAAAAACAAAAGACTTAGCTAATTAATATTTATTGTTCCTTATACACAATATCTTTTTATAGATTTGACACACATTTATATTAAACAAGCATATTTTATTGTATGACTATATAGTCATACAAATCTAAAGCGTTCATAAAAGCACACTTATATGTGTGCTTTATTTTTAATTAAAACCTACAACATCCTCACACAATATCCATATATTATCTTGATTCCTCTCTAAATGTATGGTTTGTCTCAGAGCGCTTTTAACAGCGCTCTTTTTATTTAAACTCCGATTTTTAAAGTTCGATTTTATGATTTACGTTATTATACACATGCTACGCTACTTTTGAAACAAGGTATACATCCAAAGACTGTAAGTGAACACTTCAGTTATAAAGATATGTTCATAACATTAAATCGCTATTCACATGTTTTGCCTGGAATGCAGGTGGATGCTGTTAAAATATGTAGTGAAAGACCATTTGGATAGTAATATTTGCAAATATAAAAAATGCGGTTTCTCCTCTCAAGAGAAACCGCAACATATCAATGCTTTTACTATATTTTAAACTGACTCGTATACAAATCAAAATAAAACCCTCTATCTTCCATGAGAGATTCATGATTCCCTCTTTCTAAAATATTTCCATCTTTTATAACAAGAATTTGATCTGCTTTTTCAATTGTTTTAAGTCGATGAGCGATCACAAAACTTGTGCGACCCCTCATTAAATTATTTAGTCCTGCTTGTATTTGTAATTCTGTTCTTGTATCAATATTTGATGTCGCTTCATCGAGAATTAATATATCTGCATCTGCTAAAATTGCTCGTGCAATCGCTAGAAGTTGTTTTTGTCCTTGACTTAAATTCGATCCTTCTGAAGTAATTTCTGTTTCATATTGATTTGGCAAATGCTTAATAAAAGAATGTGCAGATGCTGCCTTAGCTGCAGTGATAACTTCTTCATCAGTAGCATCTAAGCGTCCATAACGGATATTATCCATAATCGAACCAGCAAATAAATACGTATCCTGTAAAACTACTCCTATTTTACTTCGTAAAGAATTAATATCATAATCTTTTATATCTTTTCCATCAATATGAATTTGTCCTTGCTGTATATCGTAAAAGCGAGTTAACAAATTAATGATTGTTGTTTTCCCTGATCCAGTCGGACCAACTAAAGCAATTGTCTCTCCTGGCTGCGCTTTAAGACTCACTTCTTTTAAAATCGTTTTATTTTCTGCGTAGCCAAATGAAACATTCTCAAGTGCAACATGCCCTTGTAAATTTTGTACAACGAATGCGTCTTTTTTATTTTGAATTTCTGGTACCTCATCCATAATTTCAAAAACACGTTCTCCACCAGCAACTGCCGCTTGAATTGTATTCATTAAAGTCGCAAATTGACTTAGCGGTCTTGAGAATTGACGAGAATAATTAATAAAAGCCGCAATAACTCCTACTGTTGTCATTCCGTTTAAGACCATAACTGATCCAGTCCCAATGACAAGGCCCATACCTAAATTATTAATAAAGTTCATACTTGGAAAAATAAAAGCTGAAAATGTATCAGCCTTCGTAGCTGAAACTCTTAGCTGTTCATTAATTTTATTGAAATTTTGTACAGTTTCTTTTTCTTTTCCGTACAACGCTGTAACATCCGCACCTGTAATTGCTTCCTCAATAAATCCATTTAATTCACCTAAATCTTTTTGACGCTTCGCAAAGTTTTTACCACTATATGCAACTAGTTTTTTTGTAACGTAAAACATAATAGGTACTGTAATTAAAGTTACAATTGCTAAAATCCAATTTAAGGCGAACATTGCAATCGTTACACCTATAAAAGTTAATGCTGATGAAATAATTTGTACAACGCTTTGTGTCAAGGCTTGATTCAAATTATCTATATCATTTGTCACACGGCTCATTAAATCACCTTGAGAACGCACATCAAAGAACCGTAAAGAAAGCGTTTGGATTTTCTCAAAAATATCTTGTCGTATTTTTTGAATTGTTTTTAATGCAACGTTAATCATGACAAACGTTTGTAACCATGTTAAAAGTACAGTTACACCATAAATCGCGATAAGTAACATACACATTCTTGCTGTACCACTTAAATCTTTCGGTACAATATATTGATCTATAATGACTCCCATAAAATAGGGACCTAATAATCCAAGTAATGTAGTAACAACGACTAGAAATATAACAAACATAAGAGCAGCTTTTTGATAGCCCATATAGTTCCATACCCGCATTACAGTTCCTTGAGCATTTTTAGCTTTTCCCATCTTTGGGGTGTTTCGTCCACCTTTATTAGCAAATTGCCCTTGAAAATTACGCATGTTCTTCCCCACCTTCTTTATCTAAATTACCACCTTGGGAAAGATAAATTTCCTGATAAACCTCACTTTGTTCTAACAATTGTTCATGTGTACCATTGCCAACTAATTCACCATTATCTAATACAAGTATTTTATCCGCATCCATTATGGAAGAAATTTTAGACGCAATTAATAAAGTTGTTGTGCCTTTATATTTTGTTTTTAAAGCTATTTGAATAGTAGCCTCTGATTTTGCATCAACTGCTGATGTAGAATCATCTAATATGAGAATCGGTGGCTTTCTCACAAGTGCCCTTGCAATTGATACACGTTGTTTTTGTCCACCTGATAGATTTGTCGCGCCTTGTGTTAAATTATATTGATAAGATTCTTCGAGCTTATTGATAAACTCAGTCGCACAAGCTGATGCAGCTGCTACTTCCAGCTCGTCATGTGTTGCATCTTCTTTACCATAACGTAAATTTTCTTCTATACTGCCTGAGAACAACAACGCCTTCTGAGGTACAAACCCTATTGAAGCACGGAGTTTTTGCAAATCATATTTTTTAACATCTATTCCATCTATACATATTTCACCATGATCCACATCATATAGACGTGGTAACAGTTTTGCTAAGGTAGATTTACCACTTCCAGTTGATCCAATAATCCCTACTTTTTCACCTTTTTGTATGTTAAACGAAATATCTTTTAAAACGTATTCATTATTTTTCGTATAGCTATAACTAACATTTTTAAATTCGATATTCCCCTCGATTTTCTCAGGTTCGATTGCATTCGCTTCGCTTATTATATCAACCTCGGTATTTAACACTTGCTTTACACGATCCGCAGATGGAAAAGCTCTCGCAATTTGAATAAATACCATGCTAATCGACATAAGTGACATTAAAATGATATTCAAGTAATTAATAAATGCCAAAATCGCTCCTACTTGAAGCGTTCCATTGAATACTTTTTCTCCACCAATCCATAATGTTGCGACAATCCCGCCACTTACAACTAGCATAATGATTGGCATCATTAAAGAAATAAGCTGCACAGCTCGAATATTTATCTTCGTTAAATTTGTATTTACACTTCCAAATTGAGCGATTTCATATTTTTGTCTTACATACGCTTTTATAACACGTACACCAGATAAATTTTCTTGTAACTTTGTATTCACTTTGTCCAATGCCTCTTGCACCTTTTTAAATGTACCACTTGCTTTACTTGCAATTAAAATAATCGCAAGTAATAAAATCGGAACAACTACAAGTAATATTGGAAATAACTCTCTTGCTGTTACAAAAACAATAATTATACTTCCGATAAATAACAGCGGACCACGAACGAGAACACGTAATGTCATCGTCATTGCTGATTGAATGGAAGTGATATCATTCGTCACGATCGTTAATAATTTACCTGTTCCAAATGAATCACGATTATTACTAGAAAATGTTTCTATTTTCGCAAACACATCTTTTCGTATGTCAGTAGCGAAATTAACAGCTGCTTTTGTAGAATACATCATACACCCAAGCCCTCCAACTAAACCGAGTGCTGCTGCTCCTATCATAAGAAGCCCCATTTTTATTACATAATTTAAATCCCGATTTGCAATCCCAACATCAATGATATGTTGCATAATAGTCGGTTGAATTAAGTCCATCGCAACCTCAAGTACCATAAATAGCGGTCCAATAATAGCGAAGAACATGTATGGTTTTAAATACTGTAATAACTTACGAAATGATTTCATACATAGTCTCCTTTTCCCATGAAATTACCACTGAATAATTCATATCCCTCCTTATTTAAGCGATATTTTTTGTAATTTCTTCATTACTTCTATTATATTATGTAAATTAATATTTAACATTATTAAATGATAAGTATTAATGACTTTCTGGTCAATACATATGCTTTATATTATGTAAATACAAAAACCGCATTCTTAATGAAAAGAATACGGTTTTTCATCTATAATTCTTCAATTGTAAAATGTAAAAACTCAGTCTCAAATCCCTTATTTTTAGAAGGACTACACGTGTAAAAACCTATTTTAATAGGCTCATTTCCTATATCCTCCATTAAATGAGCGATTCTTATTTGTTCCCATTGATGTCTCTTTTTCACATATATTGTATAATCACCGCGTTTTCGAATAATTCGAAAACGAAGTTGTTGCTTAGCTGCTTCAGTTGGATAATCTTGCGTTGACCAATCAGAATATCCATTATTCGTTACGACAGCACCTAAGTGAGATGGCCCTTCGGGGATATATTCTAAAGATGTTTTTAGCCAACAGTTCTCCGAAATCATAACAAAAAGACCTGCTTGATCGAATTTTGAATTTGGATTCATACGTAACTGAACTTCAGCTTGAAAGTCTGTCATCATCTCATTATAAAATACATGACCATTCATTACTTCAAAACCATAATGTGTTTTAAGCCAAAAATCAGTTTCTGCTTTCGAACGGACAATAAACGCATGATTATCATTAATTTTATAGTATTCAGGTACATTCATTATAGTGAGTTGCTCAATATGTTCTGGTATATACGATATATTCATAGCTCCTCCATAATAAAGCATTTATATAGACATTTAAAACTCCGCTAATACTGGGAATTTATAACCTTTAAAATCTAACTCTTTATCACTTCGAACCATTAAATACTTGCTAGACTGTACTTCTGTAAACTGTACTTCCTCAACCCCTAATTGATCCGGAGAAAAATAAAATTCGATTTCCGTAAACCTTTCATTGATTTCTCCACATAATTCATCTAAAACCGGAAGTACTGGCGCAAATACTCCAAATAATTTCAACTTTTCATTTTCTACTTCATAAACGATTAGAGCATCTAGTTTCTCTGAATAATACAATTTCTCATTCCATTCCGAATCATACATATTCAAATAAAATGAAGGATGGAAGTTTAAAGTTGAAAAACTATTTGAAAGTCTTTGGCTACTATCAATAGTTTCATGTATTAACTGTCTATTCTCTATATTATAGTAATCTAACTTTTAAGTAGTGAATCGTTATTATTAATATTTTTATCATATGGTATAGTCATCAAATATTCCTGCACAACTTTAAATCCAAATGCTGTATATAGTTCAGGGTTTTCCGTAAACAATAATGCACATTCACATTTCTTATCGATTTCTTCTATCATTTTACCCATTAATTGTGTCATTAACCCTTGTCTACGAAAATTAGGGTGTGTCATTACTGATTGAATACCCGCTGCATTTATTTTTTCACCATTAATTAATAATGGGAGTGAAAATGCCGCAACATTTGCAATCACTTTATCTTCTTGTAAAAATGATAAAGCTTTATATGTATCATCCCAATATCCTTTATCCGAAAAATCATTCAATGTTTGAGTTGTAATTCCAAACACTTCTTCAAATAAAGGAAATAACTGCTCTCTTTTCGGTTCTTCTATTAGAAGACTTGCCAATTTTTCAACATTCCCCATGTTGTACCTCCAAATGTTAAATTCCATTAAATTAGATATACTTATATGACCTACTCTTAAAAATAGAGGTCTTACCAATCAATATACTATCACAAAACATAAAAAAGTCTAATTAATTTTATGTTTTGACTATTTGAAAATAAGTCGAATAAAACGATATTAAGATTTTTGGATATTAATTAGTTTATTATACAAAAATAGCGCTTTCTAATTAGCTTTTACTAATAGAAATACACTATTTATAATAAAATATTTTTAGTCTTTTATTCCTTCAAGTCTTTCCTTCGTATTAATTTCTTCTCCACTTATACGCTTTTCAAAAGACTTTCTCCAACTACATGAAAGTGCATTTACTTCTAATATCCTTTTTACCCCTTCAATATTTTGTTTTTCCTTATGCATGATACGATTAGCAAACGCTACTGAAACACCTTTTGGATCAGACTGTAGTTTTTTTAAGGTATCGACTGATGATACCCATCCTTCTTTTAATACACGAAAATAAAATCCTGTATATCCTGTTTCTTGAAAATATAGTGGTAACTTTGGAATATTATATTTTTTTGCTAATTTAAAACAAGGTTGCCTTGGTTGTGTTACCTGTACGATTGCCTGTCCTAGCTCAAACGTATCACCAATACAAACATCCTCTTCGCGCATACCACTAACTGTTATATTTTCTCCGAAAGCCCCATATACAAAATCTTGATTCAATTCTTTTTCCCAATATGGATAGTGATCACCAGTATAAACACAAACTGCTTTATCTACTCCTCCATGATGAACTAAGTCAGCTTGTCCATCCCCATTAAATTTTACAAAGGATAAATATACCGGTTCCTTTACTTGTTTCTTATTTATGCCTGTATGAATTACTTTTCCGCCGTATGTAACCTCTTTTGGTAATCCTATATTTAAAGATAATAATTGATATTCATTAGCCATTCTATTTCCTCCTTTAAAGGTGTTACATGTATTTTCTCTCGATTAATTTTTACAAACCTCTCTGTTATATAAAGATGATTATAAAACCTCTAAAATCATTGTTCAATTCAATTATTTATATAATAATGATAGGTATAACCTATTATTATACTTGAGGTGATTCCAATCGAATTACGACAACTTGAATACTTTTTAGCTGTTTCAAAAGAATTACATTTCACAAAAGCAGCTGAGAAATTAAATATTTCACAGCCTTCACTAAGTCAACAAATACGTGCATTAGAGCATGAAGTAGGAATGCCACTTTTCGATCGAATTGGTAAAAAAATATCTTTAACTGAAGCAGGGAAGGTTTTATTATCACATAGTAAAACCATTTTTCATGAAGTCGAACAAGCTCGTTCAGCTATTCAAGACCTAAACGGATTACAGCAAGGTTCCTTAACAATAGGGGCTTTGTTAACCGTCGTAAATTATTTACTACCACCAGCTATTTTAAATTTTAATAATTTATATCCTAATATAGAGCTTTCTGTATTAGGGCTTCGTACAGGAGATATTCGTGAAAAATTATTACAAAACGAACTAGATATTGGAATTACATTTCTCCCGGTGCAAGATAAAGAGATTATCTCCATCCCTCTATACAAAAGCGATCTTACATTAGTCGTGCCCACTGGTCATCGATTAGCTGAACGTAATCATGTATCTATTGCTGAATTACAGAACTATCCTTTAATTCTTTTACCTAAAAATTTCTTTTTAACCGAACTAATTACATCTCATTGTCAAAAATTCAACTTTAAACCAAGACCAATTTTAGAAATTAGCACGATGGAATCTTTAATCCAAATGGTTTCCAAAGGAATGGGAATTACAGTGTTACCCAAACCATATATAGACTTTTTACAAAATAATAACATTCAAGCTATTAAAATAGAAAAGCCTACTCCAACAATTGAAATAGGGCTAATTTATAGAAAAGATAAATATATGTGTGCTGCAACTCGAGAATTTATTGAGCAACTAAAAAGCACAGTACGTTCTTTCCAAAACTAAACAAAAGAGATTATCCTATGAAACCGTTTCACAACGATCTAGTAGAATAATCTCTTTTCAAAACAAAGTAAACATTATATTTAACTCCTATAAACTTTAATGTACCCTTTTAGATATTGGAATATATTTAGTAAAATATGCACCAACTAGCAATAATACAATTGAAAATAACCAAGTAAAAGCACCGCCAAAATGAAACCAATATGCAAACATATTTAAGATTGCAAGTGAAAAGAAGCAAATAGAAGTTAACGCACTTTTCAATCCTTTTATCCCAGATTTTTTTCTCTTTTGATAAGCAATATACATCGCAATAATAAGAAAAAAGATAAGAACAAATGGTAACATAACTTTCAGCATTGGTAATCCCTCCAGTATAAATGCACTCTTTACATCACCATCTTATCCCATTTATCTTTTAGGTATCAATTCATTCTTATCTTCCTTCCAAAAGTCAGTATAAGTTTTATTTTTAAAGTTCACGTTCACCTCAGAAAACGGCATACTTCCTCCAACTTTCAATGAATACCAGTCGTTTAAAAGTGGTGATCCGAAACAAATCTTCATTGTACGATCATGTAAATCGAATAATACAGAATGTAAAGTTCCAAACCATTCTTCATAGTTATGCACAGTAAGTCCAGCAGGATATTCTTCTTCTACTAACTTTTTTAAAGACTCTATGCTTACTTGTTCACATCTATTTAAATGCTCATGTAAAAGGTAATATCTCTTTGTTGATTGTTCTAATTTCCTATTATTTAATTTCTGAATTGATGAACTAACTGCATGGTTTGTTGATACAATAAAAGCTTGTTTTTCATCATCAATCGTTATTGTGGATTTATGACCGTCCAATATTTCAATATATGCTGCATTTAAAGGATCAGCTATTATTAAATTAATATTACTAGCAATTGGGATTTCTTCTATTAGTAACTTAGCTTCCTGCACATTTTTACATTTCTCCAACAACAATCGAATTACCGCAAAACATTGTAAACCACTCACCATTGGCTTTCTTAAACCTGCAATATTTCCTACTGGTTGACCACATGCTGAAAATGTAACAGCTAATCCATGCTCGTTTATCCCTTCCGTTCGGCCAAAATATTGAGTAGAAAAGCCACTATGTGCATACGCACCTTCAACATGAGTTGAACAAAAACGCATATCATCTATTACTGGTGACAAATCATAATTCCTTAATACATATGTGTGCTCTAAATCGGTCTTTTTAGGTAATACTGCACAATGACTACAACCTGCTTTCAATAGTGTTTGATAGTAATACATCATATTTTTTGAAGGAATTTTTAACACTTCACAAAACCCCTCAATTTCTTCATTTATGCCTGGACAATGTTTGTTTATTATATTTCTCGATTCTGTCCAATGGTTATTAGATATTACATTTTCTTCGTGTATAAATTGCGGGATGAGATACGGATTTTGTTTCACGAATTCCCCTTGTTGCTTTCCAATCTCATAATAACTTCCTTTTAATGATGAAAAATACCCCTTTACTTGATACATCAAACTCCCCCTCACATTGGATATATCCATATCGTACCAAATGGATTTCATTCATCCTTGATGTTTTTTACTATCTTTCTTTAACACCATCCCATTTTAATATCTCCACTAATAATTATTTACTAGACAATTAAAGTTTTGTTAATATTGCTGTAATAGCTTTATTTCAAAATAAAGTAGTTTGGATATCAAATGAGCAAAATACTTTGTTAAACCCACTTATAAGCAATCATCTAATTCATGAAACTAAGACACTTATTTATCAAAACAAAAGGAGAATTTATGTATGATTAATTGCAAACCAATTGATGAATTAACTATTGAAGACCTAAAACAAAACCCCATATGGGAATGGGCAATAGATGAAGAGGAAAATGAAGAACATGACGAAACATGGGTGAAACCAGCAACAACTACTAATTTTACAGAGGAGTTAAACGGTTCAATCGTACTAGGCGAACTATTCTTACATAATGGTGAAAAATTCCCTATGATGTGTGAAATTGATATTGAAGGTAACGAGGCAGTAATCCGTTCTGTTGTTTATTATAACGAAACAGAAAATGAGTATATTGCTATAGAAGATATTGTGAAAACGGTCGAAATATAGAAAACCATTATGAAATAAAAACTGGGAAATCATTAACGATTTCCCAGTTTTTTTAAACTATATTAAAGTATCCCCTTTTCCACTAAAGTCTCTGCGATTTGAACTGAATTCCAAGCCGCACCTTTTAATAGGTTATCGGAAACAATCCAGAGGTGGAATCCGTTTGGCGTATCAGGATCTTTACGTATTCTTCCGACAAATGTATCTATTTTCCCTTCTGCATATAATGGCATTGGATACAGCTGTTCACTAGGGTTATCCTGCAAAATAACACCTGGTGCACCCATTAATACTTCCTTAATTTCCGCAACGGTTGCTTCTTTTTCCAGTTCTATATAAACCGATTCTGAATGCCCTGATACAACTGGAACACGTACACAAGTAGCTGCCATTTTCAGGTTTTCATCTTCTAATATTTTCTTCGTTTCTTGAATCATTTTTACTTCTTCAAAAGTAAAATCATTGTCTGTAAATATATCTACTTGAGGCAGTACATTAAACGCTATTGGGTAATGTTTTTTATCTTTTTTCGCCGGTAATATATTACTTTTCACTTCTTCACCAGCAAGCATAGACTTAGCCTGCTCTCGTAATTCATGAATCGCATGAATGCCAGAACCCGATACAGCTTGATATGTTGAAACTATAATTCTTTCTAAACCGAATGATTTTCGAATCGGCTGAAGTGCTGTTACCATCTGTAATGCTGAACAATTTGGAACTGCAATGATACCTTTATGCTGTTTTAAAGTGTGCGCATTCACTTCCGGAACAACGAGCGGTACATCTTGCGCCATTCGGTACTCACTTGTGTTATCAATTACAATCGCACCACTAGAAACTGCATGAGTTACAAATTGTCTAGATACTTCTCCCCCAGCGCTAAAAAAGGCAATATCTACACCTTCAAAACTAGTTGTTTTTGCCTCTTGTATAATTATCTCTCGTCCTTTGAATCTTACTTTCTTACCAGCGGATCGTTTTGACGAAAGCAATGTAACTTCAACTATATTAAACTTCATTTCATTCTCTAACAGTTCAATAATTTTTTGCCCTACCGCACCTGTAGCCCCAACAACAGCTACATGATAGCCCTTTTTGATCATCTTTTCTCCTCCAATATCACCTGAATGAATATTTCTACAATTTCATTTTATACAGAATTTAATCATTTGGAAAATTAAAATACATGATATAATCATTCACAAATCATGATAATAAAAGAGGGATCGCTTATGGAAATGAGACATGTTAAAACATTTTGCGCCATTGTGAAGTATGGTAATTTTTCTAAAGCTGCGCACGCGCTAGGTTATGCGCAATCTACTGTTACAGCACATATGAAAGCTTTAGAGAACGATTTACATATTCCTCTTTTCGATCGGTTAGGGAAAAAAGTGCTACTTACAAAAGCCGGTCATCAATTTCATCCTTATGCATTAGAATTACTTTCAATATATGAAAAAGCGCAAGAAATCCCCCAAAATACAGATTATTTAGAAGGTACATTAAGTATTACATCTAATGAATCATTAGCGGTATACCGATTACCACAATTATTACGTACTTACAAACAGAAAAATCCGAAAGTAAATATCGTACTTGAAACGAACACAAATGAACAAGCATTACAAAAATTACGTGAAGGAGAAACAGACGTTGTCTTCATAATTGGAGAAAGTATAGAACATAATGATTTTATTACGCGTACTTTTAGTAATGAAACATTTGGATGGATTTTACCAGCTTATTCCGCTGCACATACAAATCCATTCCAGTTATTACAGGAAACCCAGTTCATTTTTACAGAACAAAGCTGCGGCTATAGGACAATGGTAGATCGTTTTTTACGTCAAAGCGGAAATATTCCAGCTAAAACATTTGAAACTTCCAATGTTGAAGTCATTAAACAATCCGTCATGTGTGAGTTAGGCATTTCAATTCTTCCTTATATCGTTGTACAAGAAAGTTGTCAAAAAGAACAACTATGTTTTCAGCCTATCGAAACTCCATCCGTTATTCAAAGTCATGTAATCTATCATAAATCCAGATGGATTTCCCCGGTGTTACAGTCGTTTCTTTCCTTACTTGAACGAGATTAAGATATTAAGAAGTACATTTAAAAAGAGTAATTGCCTAATAAGCAATTACTCTCTTACATTAATTAGTATATTATTTATTAGTCTGTCCGCCACCTGCAATTAATTTACTACCTGAATATGTACCTTTGTTCATAAACAATTGATTAATTAATTCTTTTTGCTCAGCTTCCGACATTACTCCTTTTCCTTCTCCTAAATTCCCACTTTGTAATTTCCAAATCTTATTGTGATCCCCATCAACCTTTTCATATTTCCCTTGTTTCCATCGTTCTAAAATTTCTACATATGTACTTCCCTGCACAAGATCATTACTCTTTACAATATCAATTAAGCTTTCAATCCGCTCTTGTGTAATAAAAATATAGCCCCACTTTTGATCAGCTTTCGCTTTTTGATGTGCCATTTCATGTAATGCTGTCTGTATGTTCTCATCTGTCCATTTAAAATTTTTATTAAAACCACTATTTGGCAATGAATAATTGCCATTTTCTAAAAGCTTTGCATCTTCTGCTTTTACGTTACTATCAGCTAATACTTCTACTGCTGGAGCAGCTGGTGATGCCTTTTTCGCAGCTGGTTTACTATTATTTAAATAATGCAGCATACCATATGTTAAACCTACTCCGATTACCGCCATACCAGCTATAACACCTATTATTTTCAAAAATGTTTTCATTTCGCTTGTTTCCTCCCAAATATCTCTGTTCTGACTACCTAATTATTTCTTATATAAAAACTGTTACTTCATTCAAAATATCGCATCCCCTATCATATTATTTATATATACTTCCTCATATTGTATTTCTTTTTCTTTAAAATTGAAAGATTATTCTGTTAAATAATGAAAATATTCTACAAATTTTTCCTTTATATTTATAAAGAAACAAAAAAACAACGAGCGCGTTCTACAACACTCGTTGTTTTTACTTTATGCACGATTTTCTTTTAACCACTTCGTAATCGCATCTAACCTCGAAACATCAAAACGTCTTTCTTCACACACATTCAAATTTTTTGAGTTTCTCACTATTTCTAATTCATTATTTCTTACACTTTTCGCCTCAATTAATTTACAATACCCATCTGTAACAGTATTTAAATTTTCATAATAACGCTGAAACGATTTTGATATATGTAAATGTTTTTCAAAGTTTCTTCTTCTTTTCGTCTCATCAGATACTTTCCGCTTTCTAAGTTCTTCATCGTTCGTATATAAATAAAAATATTGATCCGGAAAACCAATTTCCTATTTATCATCTTTTCTTTATAAAATTTTCTATTAAAGATAATGGCTGATTAAATATATCAAAATGAAAGCACCAATTATAACTAAGTGGTTGATATATATCCCCATCGAGTATTACTAATTCATATTGCTCTGACTTCTGAACAGCTATATTCCAGCGCTCAACTTGTTTTTCAAAATACCATGTTCTATGTTCATTTTTTGGCCTTTCAAATAAAGAATTCACTTCAGGTATTATATAAGCACCATAATTCTTTTCTAATTCACGGCACGTGGTACTTTTACCAACAGCGCTTGCTCCCTCAAATGCTATTATCCCCATAGTTTCCCCCTCTTTCATTAACTAAAATTTCGTTGTTTCGCTTTTCTTCCCCATAACTTTCTCCATAAAACAATTGAAGCGATAGTGAGCATGATTGTTGTAATGATACTACCTTCAATTCCGAACGAGCCTCCATGAAGGAATTCCGATCCAGTTGTTACAGGTTTAAAAAGTGGTGTAGAATACATTGTCATTCCACTAACCGCAAAACCAAATACGTTATATTGTGCCCAATTCCAAATGGAATGCCATGCGCATATCCCCCAAAGACTACTATCTTTCAAAACGTAAAAAGCTGCAAACACACCAACTAATATTATATTCGATATTGAAAGAATTGTAATACCTGGATTTAGTAAATGAAGAAAACCAAATAAAAATGAAGTTACAACAATACCGATCCATATACGGCTTCTAACAGAAAGAACTGGAAATAACCAACCCCGAACAACAATTTCTTCTGTTGCACCTTGTATTAAAAAAGCAACTAAAGATCCCACAATTCCAAGTATAGCGATTGGTGTAATGTGTTGCATTTGTAGTTGTACATTTCCAGTTAATAAAAGTAGCATGACTGGTATTGAAATGAAAACAAATCCTATTAATGTACCTCTCAAATATTTTCTTATCCATTGATTTCTCCAAAAACCAATGGATGAAAATGATCTTTTCTCTACAAATCTAATCCATAAAAACACAAAAAATATTGCGCCGCCAAACATTAATATCATCTCAATGTCGCTATAAATCGCCTTCATAAAAGTTGTTTCTGCTTTCGGTAAAATCAGCATAAACAACATAAATAATTCACCTAAAGTTAAAAATATAATCGCGAGTATGACAGCAAAAACAGGATGAACTTTTCTTCTTCCTTCTTTTGCTGCTTCAATTATTTTAAATTGTTTATTTTGCAATATTTTATCCTCCTAATTATGGTACTCATCAGCAATATTAAAATAATATTTAGCCTTTTATTTAAACTTATTTTTTCATATAAATGATTTTTGTTTGGAATAAATCCAAATTAGGAATAATATATAAATAAAGAGGTGCCTTTGTGCCTTTACTATTATCACCCAGATTACTCAGTGGTATTACCAGCACTTGCTATTTCCAACCATTTGTTGTAAGATAGTAATTAAGGTCAATTTAACACTATATTTTCTTTGCATATTATCAAGTATCAATCAGGGACATTTTGTACTCCTTATGGGTTTTTGATAATATGTGAACTTTTATTTTCATTCAAATAAGGCCGATCATATTGTAATTTTTCTACTTTTAGGAGGCATTACCATGACATTAACAGGTAAAGTAAAATGGTTTAACAGCGAAAAAGGTTTCGGTTTCATCGAAGTTGCAGACGGTAACGATGTATTCGTTCACTTCTCAGCTATCACTGGCGACGGCTTCAAGTCTCTTGACGAAGGTCAAGAAGTTAGTTTCGAAGTTGAAGAAGGTAACCGCGGACCTCAAGCTAAAAACGTTGTAAAGCTATAATTCAAACAATAAAAAGGTTGTTACCAGCAAGGTTAACAACCTTTTTAATATATAACTAAAATTTTTTACATAAAAGGAGTGGTTACATGTATCGCAATCGAAAGAACGATGTAGCAGAAGTACCACCAGAACAAACCCCTGTTTGGGAATGTGAATCAGAGGATTGTTTAGGATGGATGAGAAAGAACTTTTCATTTGAAGAAGAGCCTAAATGCCCTTTATGTAAAAGTAGCATGAAAAGCGGAGAACGTTTATTACCTAAATTAGGTTAATTTATAATAAAAAAAACCTCTTTTAATTAAGAGGTTTTTTTTATTATAAATTTATGTTCTCAATATCAGTTCGTACTATAGAATACAATAATGCATCGTGTTGCTTATTTCCTTGATGAATATATCCACGCAATAGACCTTCCTTTTGGAAGCCAATTTTAGATAACATTCTACAAGAAGTATCATTTTCAGGATATGTAATAGCTCCAATTCTAAACAAACCTAAATCTTTAAATCCATAATCAATAATTTCTCGAGCTGCTTCCGAAGCGTAACCATTTCCCCAATAACGAGGATGCAGATCATATCCAATCTCAGATCGTTTACTCCATAATTGTAAATTGTTTAGTCCAATTGTTCCTATTAAAACGTTCGTTTCTTTTAACACAATTCCCCATCGTATTGCCTTTTTCTCAAAGTAATTTTTTGAAAAAGATTCGATCATACGTGAAGCTTGTCCAAACTCCGTAAAAGAATTCATACCGTAATAACACGTCACTTCATCCAATGAAAAGATTTCATATATTTTTTGACAATAAGATTGTTCTATTTCAACTAAACGTAAGCGTTCTGTTTCTAATATAGGAAATGCCATAGGATCACTCCTTTCTCTCTACTCATTCATTATATCAGAAAAAATATGTATAATTAGTAAAGTCCTTATTGTTCCATAAGTCAAACATTTCTAATGGCGCATTCCCTCTTTATTCTATATACACGAATTGGATACCTTCTGATTGCGACTCAAACATCACGCTATAATTTCCATAAATCAAATTTTAAATTATCAAGAACTGTAAAGAATTTGTTCCTTCATTTTTTCCTTCTAAATAACCACCCTAATCCATACATTTATGGTAAAATATAGTTAATCCATTTTACGCTATGGAGGTGTAAAAATCTATGTATATATTCATCGGCTTATCCCTCTTACTCATATTACTTATTTTTTTATTCGCAAAAAAATTCACACCAAACTCATTCATGATGACTAGCTTTAAAGGCAATAGCTTTAAGACATTTTCAATCGGTATTTTAATCGCTGCCATACTCTCACTTTCATATGGGACTTATCATGCAGTAACATATCAACCTAGTTATTTAGATATTAAATTAAAAAATCAAAACTATACTGTTTTCGGTAATGTAGGCGAATTCGGTTATTTCTCCGAAGAATTATTAAAAAAAGATACAGAAGTACAACTATATTTCGTCTCTTGGAAAAAATGCAGTTAAAAATCCGGTAATACTTATAGAATATCCTTCAGGAAAACAAGAAACATGGAAGCCAAATATCGTATCAATACCGGTAAATAAATTACAAGAAAACTTGATATAAAAGATATTTATCAACTATCACCGTATTCATTTAAAGAGTCTGGAGAAATAATATTAACAATAAAAGAAAACAATGTAAAAAACAATACAATTTCCATTCAAATAAAATAAATAAAAACTGTTCCTCCATTTTGCTGAAGGGACAGTTTTTATTTATTCTACAGTATTATTTATTTAATGTATCCATTATTTCATTGGCTATATTCTTTCCATTTCCAATACACGCACCAATTCCAACACCATAATATGAGGCACCAGCTAAATATACATTTGGATAAAGATTCGTCATTTTCTCTTGTAATGCTTGAACCGCTTGATTATGTTCTAAATGATATTTCGGCATTAAATCTTTCCAATTTGTAACTTCAACTACTTCTGGTTCACCTTTAATTCCGAGACTCTTTTCAATATCATATAAAGCGACTCGTACTAATTCTTCTTCACTGTAATTCTTGATTGTTTCATATACCGGATTGGTACTCTTATAAAACATTCTAACTAATAATTTTTGTTTACCCGATGTATGTTTCCACTTTCGACTTGTCCATGTACAAGCATCACAATGTAAATCACTGTTTTCCGTTACAATAAACCCCGTACCATCAGCTGGTAGTTGTTCATCTAGTATGTCAAATCCTAAATAAATACTTATAAGAGATGAGTTTTTAAATGTATTAAACTGCTCATTTAACTCATTAGACTGTAATAAAGTTTGTGCAATATCATGTGGAGCTGCTAAAACAACATAATCAGCTTGTATTGTTTCATGATTTGCAAAAGAAATCTCATATCGATCCTCTTGTTTACTTACAGCCGTCGTTATAGCACCTTTTTTTACGACAGTTTCAGTCAGCACTTCTTCTAAGCGATTAATTATCGTAGATAGTCCACCTTTAAATGATACGAATTTTTTATTTCCTGCTGATTGAAATTGTTTTTTATTCTCTTCAAAACCTTTAATAATACTTCCATACTTATTTTTATAATCCAGTAAATACGGTAATGTAGATGCCATTGTAAGCTCATTCAATTTACCAGAATATACGCCTGAAAGCACAGGAGCAATTTGTCTTTCCACTAACTCTTTCCCTAAAAAGCTTTCTAAAAATAAAGCAAGTGATGTATCTTTCGTAAACTCTTTATTTTTCGTTATGAAATCTTTTAAAGCTACGATTTTCCCCTTCGTTGAGACTAGCGTACTGCTAAACAACGACTGGGCGCTCATCGGTATCCCAAATATAGTATCAGAAGGAATCGGATGTAACATGTTTTCAGAATATATGTAAGAAATACCCGTTTCATTATATACCATTTCATCTTCTAAATTTAAATCTTTTACAAGTGGCATAACGTGTTCATTACGAGCAACGATTGAATCCGCTCCTGACTCCATAATGAAATCCTTTTCTTCCACACTATGGATTTTACCACCTAAATACTCTTCTTTCTCAATAAGAATTAAATTTAAATCGATATTATAATCCTTTTTTAATTTTTCTAAATAAAACATAGTAGAAAGTCCCGTTATACCTCCACCGATAACAACAACTGTTTTCATATGTGCTGCGCTCCTAACCGATACAATTAATAATTCCTTTTTATTATAACCAAAAGTCCTTATATTCGACTAGCAAGTTGCGCATTCTGTAAGAAATTAGACAATATATTTTAATATATTTTCAAATTACCTAATAAAAAGAACTATAACATTTACAAACCTCGTCATAGTTCTCTTTATTTTAAAAACATAAAGTAATTGATTAATTTGTCTAGTTCTTGACTCAATGCCAATACTTTTTCATGTTGAATTCCATAATCCGATACTAAATATAAAAGTTCTTCTTTTTATTTCAATTACTTTTTCCAATTTCGCTAGTTCCATGTCGTTTTACATCTCTCCAAAAATAAAATGTATGTATTTCAGTATAGCCTACTTACATAATTAGTAAAAGTAAAATACGCATGTAAAATCTTACATATTTGAAAAAATAATATACTACTAACAAAAAAAAACTAGATTAAACATCCTTTTACAGATCATTAACGTTCATTAAGAATGAATAACATAACGGAATTTTTCTAATGTGATATCTTTATAATTTGGAGCTCTCTGTATATGATTAAAATAACTATATGAGAATTTAAATACATGACCAAAATCCCAATCGAATTCACTATAGTCTTTTATCCAAAATATATTTTCAGTTGGTAAAATATTTGCACGTTTAGATTGAATTAAAGGTAATCGATCTATAGGTGAGTGTAAAGTTATTTCCGTATTCAGCTTGAGCTTTTGGCTAGCTCTTAGTACGTATACTAGTTTTAACAGCGGACGTATCCCTCGTTGAAATATATCTATATGTCCTAAATCGTACATTATATTAATTGCGTGGGAGTATGTAAGCAAATGCCCAATTAAATCATGATGTGATTCCGCTCGATAAATACTATTAAATTTCGATAACTCATTTAAAATGAACTGAGATACTTGTGTTGGATTACTCAATTCACTTTGTATCTCCTCTTCAAAACTTAATTGTTTTACTTCTTTCGTCGTATAACCAATCCACGATCTACCTGGAATTGTTTTTCGAAATGATAAAATAAGAGTAGTAATCCCTTCAATTGCTTGATTATCACCCCATTTTTGTAGCTCTTTCATAGCTAATAAACTTAATGACGCATAAATGACGTTATGCCCCACCCAATGAAGCTCATCAATCGTTTGTTCTAAAGATTTTATAATCATATTTTCCGCAATTTTAAAATCTATTTCTTTTTTATCATCAATCATCTCACCAATTTTTTTCTTGTTCAGCATCATCCTTGTTTGCGAATACATATTACGAGCTGTTTCTTCATCAATATTATTATCTTTCATAAAAAAATAACTAGCAATTGCAGCTGCTCCAAAATGTGCATGCCAAATATCATTTGTTTCTTTTTTACATTGAGAAATAATTGAAAGACCGCCTTTCAAAATACTTTTTTCCATTTTCTTTCTCCCCTATTAAAAATCACTATATTTTCATCCTAAAGATGGTGTCAGTACAAATAAAATGTGATTCGATTCATCACTTTTATTCAAAAATCGATGCTTCACATTCGGTGGAATACGTACAACATCGCCTTCTTCTAAATAATATTCTTTTCCCTCCAATTCCACATACACTTCCCCTTTCATAATAACAGCAATCTCTTCCTTATCTTCATGGGAATAATGGCTTTCTGTTGTGTTTGCTCGTTTATTTAAATCCATCATTAACATTTCAATACGTGCTTTCATAAAATCAGGTGTTAATACATCATATACAATGTGATCATTGTTTTCCCGATATACTTTTTTTCGATCTTTTTTCTTAGAAATGAGCGAATCTGTATCGATATCATTAATAAAAAGTGTAAACAGCGGTACATTTAATGCTTTTGCAATTAACTCCAAAACATTTAAAGAAGGATTAGCATGTCCTCTTTCAATTTGGCTAATTAGTGATGTACTAATTCCTGCATAATCAGCGAATTCACGAATTGTCATATTATTTTTCTTACGATAACTTAATACTGTTTGTCCAAGCCTATCATGTATCATAGTAAAACTTCCTTTCATCCATCATAATGCATATTTCATTGTCTTTGTGCTGACATACTAAACAAAGGCAAATAATCCTTTCCTATTATCTCCGGGACTTATATACTTACCTTTGTACATTATATCGTATTAAGTTTATTATAATAAACACTCTATAGGAGGGACAAACTTTGAAATCACCTATTCTTTCATATTTCATCTTATTTTTTGGTGTATTCGCCTTATCAACTTCAGCTATTTTTGTAAAATTGGCAGATGCTCCTGCGACAATCATTGCTTTTTACCGATTATTCTTTGCCACACTGATCCTGTTACCGTTATTACTATTTAATAAAAATAGTCGAAATGAGCTAAAAACTTTAACGAAAAAACAATGGACATTCGGATTCATATCTGGGCTATTTTTAGCTGCACATTATGTACTATGGTTTGAATCATTACAATATACTTCTGTAGCAAGCTCTACAGTTATCGTAACGTTACAACCTTTGTTCTCAATGATTGGTGGTTATTTTTTATTTAAGGAAAGATTTACGAAAGGAGCGGTTATTGGTTGCCTCATCGCTATTTCAGGTAGTATCATCATTGGCTGGCAAGATTTCCAAATTAGTGGAGAAGCTTTATATGGAGATATTTTAGCATTTATTGCTGCCGGTATCATTACTGCTTATTTTTTCATTAGCCAACACGTTCGTAAAGATTTGTCACTTATACCCTATTCAGTAATTAGTTATGGAAGTAGTGCTGGCTTTCTTGGCATATTTGCTTTCACGCAACAAGAATCTTTCATCCATTACTCTACACAAACTTGGTTGTGCTTTATTGGATTAGCTTTCATTGCTACAATTTTAGGACAAACCATTTTTAATTGGTTATTAAAATGGATGAGTGCTACTGTAATTTCAATGAGTATTTTAGGTGAAACAATTGGCACTTGTATACTAGCGTACTTTATATTACATGAGACCATTTCTTTACAACAAGGACTAGGAATTACCGTTATTTTTATTGGTTTAGTATTATTTTTATTGCAGCCAAGTTCTAATAAAAAAGCATGACAGTATACTGTCATGCTTTTAACTATTCATTATGTACAATTAAACCATTCGGTCTAAAACGACTCATCATAATTTCATTAATAAACTTTCCATGAGCTTTCAAATTCCCTATCTTTACTCCCTCTTCTACAAATCCAAATTTTTCATATAAAGCTTTTGCTTTTGGATTCGTTTCTAACACACCTAGTTCTACTCTCTCTAACATTAACCAATTATCAGCCAAATCAAGCATCTTCGTAAGAAGTGCTCTCCCAATTCCTTTATTATGATATTCACTGTCTACCCCAATGAATAAATCGCCTGAATGAGATCTTCGGCCCGGACTTTGTGTTAAACCTACAAACCCAACAACTTCTCCATCATATTCTGCAACAAATTCAAATTGATTTGGTGCTAAATTTCGAATTCTATTTTCCATAGCCTCTACACGCATGCTAGGTAAGAAAACCATATACGGTAAAACATCATCCTGTATACATATACGATGAATTGCTCTAGCATCTTGTATTTCTACTGCTCTAACGTTGATTCCCATCTTTCTCTCCTCCATATAAATAACAATATATTTGTGTGTATTCTAGAAACGTTCACGAATGACCTTCTCGCCCGGATTTCTTTATGTCATTTTTACATAATTATTTCGATATAATACTTAATTTCCAAAAAGATTATAAAGATATATGATATGGATTTGGTTAACTTTTCACCTTGTTATATAAATCAAGCAAATTTTCAATCAAAATACCATTTAGTTTCATGCCGACTATATCACAATTTTCTATTTCAATATTTTTCAGATTACTATTACTTATAGTGCTACATTCCAAATCACATTTATCGAATACAATAGGTTCCTTCTCATCTCCGAGACTTGTATTTTTAAATTGCACTCCACCTAAAGTCACCAAATTAAATTTACTGCCAGAAAGATTTAAATCTGCATATGATGACCTTCTAAAATTTATATTTCTAAACTTGGATTGACTTACATTACAATTACTCATATTCATATTCATTATATTGCTACCAACAAATGAACTGTTTTTAAATTCACTTGATAATACTCTGTATTTGCTAAATTACAGTTTTCGTATTGACTATTTTTCATATCTTTATTTGTAACTACACTGGCTTTGTTTGAGCTTGTTTTTATTCTTTTCACGTAACAATACTCATCTTCCGATTCAAAAATCATTTGGTAACCCATCTTTTTATAAAAGTGATGATTGTTAATTTGTCTACTAGGTGTTTCGAGATCCCAAATCTTTATGTTCGGATATTCCTTTTCTATTAATTTCATAACATGTGATCCAATTCCTTTTCCTTGATAAACAGGATCTACAAAAATACGATCAATTCGACCGTACGACTTACCAGAAATCGTAACTATTATCCCTCCGATTATTTCTTTATCCATTACAACTTTGAAAGAATCCAATTCTTCAATGGAATATTCCATCATTTCAACTGAAGAATATCCTGGCGGTTGAATGTTATAATCAATGACATCATCTTGGCCGTATAGCCATTGTTTTGCTTCTGCATCAAATGTTCTTTTCATTATTTCTGTTAATTTCTCAGCATCTAAAATTGTAGCTTTTTCTATAGATATTTTCGTCATTTTCGTTTTCCCCTTCATTATTACAAACCAACCATTTTTGTGAATGGCATAATTATCAATTCACTTTTGTTTTTAATGCTTTTCCCATTATTACATATGGAACATCATTTTTACTTGGATGAAATGGTTCTAATACATTTACCCAATCTAATCTTTCATATAACGAACGTGCTTTTTCATTGTTTATTTGTGTTGTTAAAACACTCGTTCTATTGGAATCCTTCTAGTAATTCATTATGTAAGAATCAATTCACATATTTCTGGAAATCCATCCACATACTATAGATAAATCAAATGAAATTTGGAGGATACATACATGAATAACAAAAATATGAATAAAAAAGAAAATGTTACTGAAAACACTACATCTATTCAAAATAATAATACTGCAAATCTTACTATCGAAGAACAAGCAATGAACGGCTTATACGGAATGCCCGAAACAACAATTGAAGATGCTGATCACGCTGCAGCTGATGATTTAACTTCAAAAAATTAATTAACTACATTGAAAAAAGCCAAGGAAAATATCCTTGGCTTTTTTAACTATGCATCCACCTTTTGTATTTCTTCACTCTTTCTTGAAAGTTTACCTGGCCAAAAAGCAAATCGGCCTAACACAACTGTAATTGCGGGTACAAGTAACGGTCTTACGATAAATGTATCTAGTAATACGCCAATTGCAGTTACAATACCAAATTGAACTAATACTTGAATTGGAAGTGTACCTAACACTGCAAAAGTTCCTGCTAAAATTAAACCTGCCGATGTAATAACACTACCTGTTTGTATTACACCATTTTTTACTGCATCCAAGTGATTTTGTGTCTTTCTGTTTTTCCATATTTCTGAAACCATAAAGATATTATAATCTTCACCTAAAGCAACTAAAAATACGAATGCGTACAACGGTATCGCACCTTGAATGGCCGGCGCTCCCATACCGTAATGAAGTAATATCCATCCTGCTCCTAACGCTGAGAAGAATGATAAGACAACAGTTACAATTAAATAAACCATTGCAACAACCGATTGTAAATAGACAAGTAATAGTAAAGCGATAATGCTAATCATTACTGGAATAATTACTGATTCATCACGTTCAGTAATTTGCTTTGTATCATATAATGAAGCTGTTTCTCCACCAATCCACAATTGCTCTTCAGCATTACTAATCCCAGCATCTTTTAATACTTTTTCTACACTGCTTTTCAATTTAGGAATTTGATCTAACGCTTCAATTGAGTATGGATTTTCCGCTAAAGAAACTTCATACATTTGTATTTGCTTATTTTCTTTTCCCTCTTTTGGCTCTTTTACTGTATTTACGAAAGAAAATTTCTCTAGTTCTTGTTTAATAGGAAGCTCTTTTCCTTTCGTATCAACAACAACTTTTATTGGTGCTAGTTCACCAGCTGAGAAATGATCACTAATTAACGTAAACCCTTCACGAGAAGGCATATCCTTTGGAAACGACTCTAATAAGTCATATGTGTATTGAATACGTGGTACGAATGAAGCCAATCCGCCTAATACAAATACAGTTAGCATAATTATTGTCCATGGTCTTCGTACTACAATATCTCCAAGTTTTTTACTAAAGGAGCCTTTTGATTTTTTAACTTTTACAGCCCTCTTTTTCTTTCTTGCAAACTCCTCATTCATTGAATTTGTTCTCGGTATAAACGGGAAAAATGCAATTCTACCGAAAATTAATAATAGTGCTGGTAAAATCGTTAAAGCCGCGATTCCCATTATAAATACAGCAACACTAAATGGTACTGCAAATCGATGAAAGGCACCATAATGAGCAAGTAGTAATGTTCCTAATCCAAGTACAACAGTTAACGCACTCATTATTATTGCACCGCCAGATGCTTTAATCGCAAGTTGCAATGCTTTATATTTACTTTCTTCTTCTAACAAGTACTCTCTATATCTCGAAATTAAAAATAGACAATAGTCCGTTCCAGCGCCAAACAATAATACTGTCATAATTGATATCGCTTGGGCATCTACTTTAATCCATCCGTGATCAGCTAAAAAACCGAGTGTAGGACTAATAATACCGTATGCAAAGCCAACAACAAGTATAGGTAAAATCGCTAAAATTGGTGAACGATACAGTAAAATTAACAAAACTAACACTAGTAGTACAGTAGCCACTAACAATTTCACATCTGCTTGACTAAATAAACTAACTGCATCCGTTTGAATACCTACAGGTCCTGATAATCGAACATGTAAACCAGATTCACTTATTTTTTGTTTAAATGGATCTTCATCCACCTTACTATTCACTATTTTTCTAAACTCTTCAAGATTTCCTTTTAATATATCCGTACCAGCAGATTTATTAAAAAATACCGGTGTAACAAATGATGTACCATCTTTTGACGCACTTTTTGATAATACTTGCTCTGGAATTGTATCAAATGGTGGTAACGTTGATTGTTCTTTTAAAGGACTAGATTTTAACTCTTTATAGACATCTTGTATGAGTTTATAATCCTGTGACTGTAATCCACCATCTCTATACCATACTACTAATAAAGGATTCCCTGCATTATTCGGAAACTCTTTTTTCATAAGTGCTTCCGCTTGCTGCGACATAGCTGTTTCGGGTAAATTTTTCGGGTTCGGTTCTTTCGTACTATTTACTTGTGGTAACGTAAATGAAAGTAATAATGTAATAAGAATCCATACCGATAAAGTGATCCATTGCGTATTTCTCCCTGCTACAAGCCTCCCTAACATATGTAACGGGTGCTTTTTCATAAAAACCCACCTTCCTTTTTTCCTCCATTATTAATTATATATACTGGTCGGTTAATTAATCAAGAATGATTGAAAATTATGTTATAATTATCTCAATCATAAATGTCAGGAGCGAATGTATTTGGAACAAAAACAACGTCCTCTCGGAAGGCCGCGTCAAAATAAAAATACAAAATCTACAAAAGAAAACATTTTAGAAGTAGCAACCCGCTTATTTCTTACACAAAATTATCAAGTCGTTTCTATGGATGAGGTCGCAAAAGTTTGTGGTGTTACGAAAGCAACTGTCTACTATTACTATTCAACAAAAGCCGATTTATTTACCGCTACTATGATCGAAATGATGGTACGTATACGTGAGAATATGTCTCAAATACTCTCTACAAACAAAACTTTAGAAGAAAGATTATTAGACTTCGCTAAAGTTTACTTACACGCAACGATGGATATTGATATGAAAAATTTTATGAAAGATGCAAAACTGTCGTTATCTGAAGAACAATTGAAACAATTAAAAAATGCTGAAGATAATATGTATGAAGTACTAGAAAAAGCACTCGATAATGCTATGCACATCGGAGAAATTCCGAAAGGAAACGCTAAATTTGCGGCTCATGCTTTCGTATCTTTATTATCTATTGGGAATTTTAAAGATGAAAATCACAATCCTATTCTTGCAAATATAGATGAATTAGCACAAGAAATCGTTTCTTTTTATTGGAACGGATTAGGTCATTCATATTAAACAGATTTCCTTTAATAAAAAAGCATGTTTGAATTTTTTTCAAACATGTTTTTTTATAATTTAGCATCCATTATCTAAAAATTATTATCTTCGACTTTTATAAATTTTGAAGTTGAATCTTTATATTCCCCTTACTTAATCCCCCATGGTAACAAACTACAGATTCAATATCTAGATTTAAATACTTCTTCAAAGACTGCTGTGCTTCCTTAATATTTATAGTTGTTGGGGCGTGAATTCCTCCTAACATCCCATTCACACTATACATAGAGTCTCCTGCAACAAGAATTTTACTTTGTTTCAAATATAAACTAATATGACCCGGGGTATGCCCTGGAGTATGAAGAATTAGTATTCCACCGCAATACGGAAGTTCTTGCCCGTCAATCATAGTATCACTCACTTTTCCTTTTGGTCGGTTCTCTACATTTCCTTCCTTCAATAAAGGTAAATCCCCCTCGATATATGGCTTATCTAGTTCGTGCGCATAAACTTTAATATTACTTCGACAGCGCTGCAACAACTCCGGAAGACTACCTATATGATCAATATCCTGATGCGTCAAAATCACGACTTTTAACTTATCAAATGATACCCCAACCTTTTCCATCTCTACTTGTATATCTTCAATTTGTCCTGGGAAACCCGTATCTATTAATACTGCCATTTCATCATCCCATAAAAGAATTGGATGAATAACAAATTCTTGAAATTCAAGTTGTAACATTTCTATCCCTTTAGCAATCTCCATACAGCCATTCTCCTTTATGTTGAAGTTTGAAAATATGTACGAGTAAACTGAAAATATAAAGTGAAACTTTAATCCGTGGGGCTTTTACTACTCGGCAAATAGCGGGATAAAGCACCTCTATCTTATAATATGTTTTGTCATCCCAATAGAGAATGCTTCAAACCCTATAGATTCATAGTAAGATTGCAATTTTTCTACACACATAAGTTGTGGAATAACCTTGTTTTGTTCACAGTGTTGGATTAATCGTTTCACTATTTCTTTTCCGATGCCACTAGACTGATATTTTGGCAATACACCAACTCCACAAATAATGCCTGTTATGACTCCATCTGATATGACACGCCCCATCCCTACTAACCTCTTATCATCAAAAACATAAATTGCATACCAACTTTGCTTACACATTCGTTCTAACTCGTTAACCGTTAATTTAAGAGAATTCCATCCTAAAGATTCGTATAAGGATAATAATCCATTAAAATCTGTAGGATGTTCACTTGTGTAGCGTATACTATTTTCCATGTAAATACTCCCTATTCTCTGGCTTGTTTATATTTCATAAAATTCCCTTTACACAAATCTGATCGATGTAAAAATAACTAGAACAAACTTCAATAAGAAAGATAGAATTCCTTCTCAATATAAAATAAAAAGAAGTTACCTCACTTAAGATAACTTCTTTTATATAAGACTCTCATTATATTATTAACCAAAAATATACAACTGCATACGATTAGCACAAACAAAACTAATAAACCATTTGAGAAATAACCCATTGAATACTACCCTTTATTAAATTATGTAAAAGATTTTATCATAAAATGATTTACAACTTAATAACTGAAAAAGACATTGTATTCATTAGTTATATATGTTTAGTAATATTTTATTTTCGGTCATATTCTTCTTAACTTAAACCACTTCTCATCCCCTTATACTTAAGTTCAGATAACCTCAGAACAATACATAAGAAGACCTCAACTTATTGACGTCTTCTTTTCAACTACACTAATGGCTAATTCACGTTTTTTTATCAAATATATATAAACCCTTCACTAACAGAGACATGTATGAAATGCCTTCCCCAATACATAAACATCTATAATCTGATTATTAACATCCTTATAGCCTTTAAATCTCATCCTCAGTTATTCTAATAGCTCTCTTATTCGAAAAGATATTTTTAAAAATTCCTACTCCAAAAATTAATAAGCCTATACCAACTAACTTATTTACTTGTAATGGAACACTCTCCATTCCAAATAATCCGAATGTATCAATGCATAACGCAACGACCAATTGAGTAATAAGACTAATTAGCACCGTATATGCTGGACCTAAACTCTTTATTGCACCCATTATACAAATAATTAACCCGATGCCAAACAGTCCACTTACATAAAACAAATAATTTGCAGTATACACTTTAATGCTAATACTGTTTTCTGTAATGATATAAAATAGAATAGAACTAATGAGACCTATTCCAAGGACACATGTAGTTGTTAACCACTGTCCTACATTTTCATTTACTTTTGCATTAAAAACAGATTGTACGCTAATTAATATTCCTGCTAATATAGCTAAACTAAATCCAATCAAAATCTTCCTCTCCCTTTCATTGCTCATATATATTATCTTTAGCGACTTCCTTCATTCTAGAAAAATCTTTAATTACAATAACTCCATTACTCTTTTCAATTAGTTTTTCATTATAAAATCTTTGTAATACCCGAATTACGTGCCTATAACTTACCCCTATAAAATCTGCAATACTCGTTACTGAAGTTGCATCCAAATCCCCTTTATACATATTCCCGTTACTATCTGTTGAAATTGAAAGCAAATAACTAGCTACACGTACTTCTACAGGATAAAGTAAATTAAGAGCAGTAAAACGAGTCGATATTTTTAACGTGTTGGCAATGTTTTCAAGCAAGAACTTCATAAATATAGGATCATGTAATAACTTGTTTCTAATAACCGTATTAGAAATAGAGATTGCTACAACATCTGAACAAGCCTCAACGACATTATGTGCTTTGCTATTTTGAATTAGTTCAATATCACCAACAATGGCCAATGGATTGATAAAGCGAAGAATTAATTTCTTCCCTTCAGGTGTAATCGTATAAACTTTTACTTTCCCTTTAACAACAAAATATAAACGATCCATTTCGTCATCTATATTGCAAATAAGCTCGCCTTTTTCAAAGTGATTTAATTGAAAATATGCTGTATCTATTTCTGAAAAAACCTCGAGCGTTTTATTGATTTTCAAATAATGCGTAATTAAACTTGATCTATTCTCCATATTCATTTCCTCCTTTCATTTACATATTAAATACAACAATACCTATAATCATTACTATTGTTCCCACAATATGATATCTCTCCATCTGTATCTTTTTTATATGAAACAGTCCTTTCATTTCAATAACTGTTGCCGTTAACAATTGAGCAACCATTAGTGTGCCAGCTGTCAATGTAACTCCTAGTGAATATATCGCCATAGTTTCTGCGCAAATAATGAATCCACCAAATGCACCCGCTGCTAAATATACTTTTTTCACACTCTTTAAATCTGTTACTTTCTCTTCTTTCTTTAACAAAAATACAGTTGTTGCAATAATGAATCCAATTAAATGGGTTATAATACTCGTCGACCATATACCGATATGTGAACTAAGTTTCGCATTAAAGGTTCCTTGAAGTGTTATAAATATCCCCGCAAAAACAGCAAATAGAATACCTTTCAAAAAATCATCTCCTCATCCTTTATTTCTGACTTAATTAAAAGCTATAATCCTATATAAACAAAAGGACAAATGTCACATCAGTATGAAAATAACTGCGAATGACCATAAAAAACACACCTCAAAATAATTGAGATGTGTTTTATCTTTTATTATTATATATAATTTTAATAATTATAATTACGCTACATTAATAGGTTTATTCTTCAAAACAAACTTTCCAAATAAGAAACGCACAAGCGGCCCCATAATAATTAATTGTAATGGATACGCCATAATGAAGTTTTTAATAAAAATCGAGAAATACATTGAAACAAAAGATTCACCATGTAATCCATTATGAAAATACATCATTGCCATTCCATAAAACGACATGAAGAAAACCATTCCAATAACCATAGCTGTCGCCATCGCAATAATAATATTTACTTTTTTCGATTTATCAAATGGCAACATGAATACAATTTTTTTCGCACTAGGTCCAACGATACATATTTCAATTAATAGCGCAATAATAAATCCAATTAGTAGTTCTAATGCGATCTCCTTAATATGAATTGGCCCTCCTGATCCATTCGTTAGTAAATTGTAAAACGTCATTACGATAACCATCCCAAGGCACATCATCATACCAAATTGGAGGTTTTCCTTTCTTGTTGTTGGCAAAATTCATCATCCTTTCTCTTTGAGTCTTTGTCATTATATCGATATTGGAAACCTCTTCGTAAGTGAACATTTTGTGAACAAATTTAAAACGTTTTCATATATTTTCTTTACTTTCAACTCAAATTCTCACTTTTACTTATAAAGGTTTTATATATTTCAATGTTGAATTACTAAATTTAAACATTACTACTAGGAGGAGAACCATGAATGAACAAGGATTTTTCGTATATCATATCGTAACAAGGAAAAAATGAAGATCGGACAAAGCATTCAATTTAATAAAAATCAAACTAATACGCTATTCCACTTCTTTTTGAAAGAAAACATTTAAATTCTAGTGGTGAAGATTCTATACAAATTTTAAAAGAACATTATACAAATGAAGAATTACATATAAAGAATGAAAATGCTACAGTAGTTATGAATTACATGGATCAAACAATTAGAGCCATTAGAGAAACGATTATGGAAATGGTTAGGCTGCAAGAATATCCTGATTATCCATCAAGATTGTCTTGTTTATATGCTGCTAAAAGCTATGAAGATGCTTTAAAATGGAAAGCATTATTTGATTCTTACAATCGAGAAGTTTTGCAGATTGTTAAACTACGAGTAATCGGAAGTTCTTTTGAAGGTGACGGGAATCTTTTACCGAAAGAAGATGCTATTCCTTTTTCTCAAAAAATGGAACAAGCTAGAGAATATTGGAAAGGAAATGTGAATAACGAACTCCCTGAGCTACTCATTAATGGCGAAATTGAAGTAGTCGAAATTATTGATGACTTTTCCTCAATTCATGTTTAATTTCTAACTAAATCAAATAGGATGGAGATTACAATGATGAAAAAAGTGTACTTCAATCATGATGGTGGTGTAGATGATTTAATTTCACTATTTTTATTACTTCAGATGGATAATGTCAAACTTACAGGTGTTTCAGTTATCCCTGCTGATTGCTATTTGGAACCAGCAATATCTGCAAGTCGCAAAATTATTGATCGCTTCAGCAAAGAATATATTAAAGTAGCCGCATCAAATTCCCGTGCGAAAAATCCATTTCCAAAAGACTGGCGGATGCATGCATTTTATGTAGATGCTTTACCAATTTTAAATGAGGCTGGAAAAGTTATAACACCTGTAGCAGCAAAGTCTGCACATCATCACTTAATAGAAACGCTTCTACAAACGGAAGGAAAAACAACTTTATTATTTACGGGACCCCTAACTGACCTTGCTCGTGCATTATATGAAACTCCCATCATAGAAGATAAAATTGAACGTCTCGTTTGGATGGGTGGTACATTTCTTACAGCAGGCAATGTACATGAACCAGAGCATGATGGAACAGCTGAGTGGAATTCGTTTTGGGACCCTGAAGCAGTGGCTCGTGTATGGGATGCAAAAATTAAAATCGACTTAGTGACACTAGAAAGTACAAACCAAGTTCCGTTAACTATAAACATACGTGAACAATGGGCAAAAGAACGAAAGTATATTGGTATGGATTTCCTTGGTCAATGCTATGCAATGGTTCCCCCTCTCGTTCACTTCTCAACGAACTCTACCTACTATTTATGGGATGTACTAACTACCGCGCTTGTCGGAAACACTAACCTTGCAAAAACTGAAACAATTAATAGTATTGTTCATACATACGGACCAAGCCAAGGACGTACAGAGGAAACTGCTGATGGACGACCTGTAAATGTCGTTTATGATGTAAAACGTGATGTATTCTTTGAATATATTACTGAATTAGCAAAGAAAGCTTCTACTTGAACCACTATCTATACGAAAAATAAATAGAATAAAATCACTTCAGACGATGAACCCCTATATTTAGAATTTAGTTGAAACTACATATTTAACTATTGAAAAGAGTATTGAATTAAATTTCAATACTCTTTTGTGCAATTAATTATATTTGATTAATGTAGTGTCTTACAGATTATTCATTTCATAACCATTGACAAAATACGTTATTGTTTCTAACTCATCTTCATTTAATTCTCTATCTAGTTCTTGTTTGTACGCTGCCTTTATCTTCTCTTCATCGCCCTTATGAGCTTCTGTATAAGTTCCTACTGTTTTTAACATACGAATCTCTTGTAAAAACTCCTCTCGATTTATCGCTTCTCCATGAGAAAGAATATATGTCTCAGCATCAAATTTTTCTAATTCATCTATTAACGCAAACGTTCTTTTCGTCGTATAGTTCCACTTCGAGGAAAAAATATCTGCATATATACAGTCCCCTAAAAACAATATCTTTTCTTCTTTTATGTACATAACAACTGAATCATGTGCATGATCTCCGCCCACATGTTTTAACACGCATGTCACTTCACCAAGATCTAATTCAATTTGATTCTGGAACGTTAAGGTCGGAGGAATAATGTTAATATTTCTCGCTTTTTCTTCAAACTCTTTTTTTATGCAATCCGCACAAAATGCAATTTCAGTACCCTCTTTTACGCGTGCGTCCAAAGCTTCATCTGTCCATTCATAAGAAACAAGTGTACGCATCTCTTTTTTCGTTTCAGAATGTGCAATAGACAATGCATCTTGTAGTACAGGCAATCCAAAAATATGATCCCAATGCCAATGGGTTAGTGCTACGAAATCTGGATTCGATACATTTTGTTCTTTTAACATTTCTAAAAATAATTGTGCATGTTCTTCTGAATTCCCTGCATCAATCATTAACGTTTTTTCTTGTCCAACGACCATTCCTAAGATAGGTCTATCTGTTTCAGAAACAGGTGTCATATACCAAAATGAGTTTCCTATTTTTTTAATTTGTTGCATAACCAATTCCCCTTTTCATTTCCTCACTTAAGTTTAATATATAGATTATAACGAATCACTACTTTTTTCTCTATACTCAAACACAATTACTTGGACTATTCTAACTTTCCTTTTCGTAAGCTAAAAATAAGTGGAAAAATCGGAGTGTGATACTATGGAACGATTATGGATTCCAATGATTGTTACGTTTTTTTCATTTGGTGGATTACTATTAGGCGGTGCTGTTGGAGTAGCAACACGCCAACTCATTGAAGAAAAGATGCATCGTTTATACGCATTATGTGGCGGAATTTTACTTGGGCTTTTATCCCTTGAAATTATTCCTGAAACATTTTCAAGCTACGAAATGATTGGGCCTATACTTGGTATAGCCATCGGTATTTTAGTTATGAGCTTATTAGATAACTATTGTCACCATCCAATGATACATAAAAAAGAGCAACAAGCATGGCAAACCTTCCTTTTTCTCTCTTTCGCTATATTTATTCATAATATACCTAGTGGATTTGCGTTAGGTACAGCTTTTATAAATCATAATGACTCTGCCATTCCCTTTTTAATAGCAATCGTCGTTCACCATATTCCTGAAGGCTTAGCATTAATTATCCCCTTTCTCTTTACAAAGCATAAATATGTTTCCTTTTTATTAACAACTTTATTACTTTCTCTTATTCTCGGTACTGGCACAGTTTTTGGCATTTTGATGGAAGGAAAAGCTCTTCACCTGCAAGGACTCATTATGGGAAGTGCTATCGGTTCACTTGGCTATGTCACAATTCATGAAATGCTTTGGAAAGCTAAGAAACAGCTCTCTTTCCTTACATTTCTAATATGGGCAACTAGTGGTTTTCTCCTAATAATAGCATTTACTCTACTAGCTGGACATCACTAAATTAAACAAAAAAGATAGCTGAAAACAATTTGTCTTCAGCTATCTTTTTTATTCTTTCTATTTCTCTATAGCTCCCTAGAAAAAACATGCATATACTTTGTTTTGAAATAACTGTAGTATTTCTTTCATACTTCGTATCGTTTCTCTCGACAAAACATTATTATTTTAGTCATTTATTAGAAGTTATATTATATTTTTTGACCATCATCTAATATTTTCGTTATTTGTAAAAAACATAAAAAAGAGTCTCTATTTTCAAAACAAGGACTCTTTTCATAAAGTGAAACTTTAATCATTCGGGCTTTTACGGGCAGCAGGGCCCCACCTAACTTCTTTGCTTCCGCTGAATTTTGAGGTGGAGTCTTATTGCCCGGCAAATAGCGGGATAAACTATTTAGCTACCTCTTCTTTCGGCATTACCATACCTTTATAAAGTTGAACAGTTATCCAGTAATAGATGAAATAAATGATTAAGAATATCCCAATTGGCACCCACACTTTTACAAACGGGTCAACTAATATAAAGCTGAATAAGTTAAGCCCTACTAAAACGTGAGAAATGCCAATGATTGCTGGGAAGATAAATAAATATGAAATTTCTTTATATATACTTTTCGTTAGCATACTGCGTCTCACACCAATTTTTCGTAACATTTCATAACGGCGTATGTCGCGAGAAGCACCTGTTAATATCTTGAACATAAGGGAACTTGCCATCATTGCTAAAAAGGCAATTCCGAGGAAAAATCCCATAAACATTGTTCCGCTCATGAAGCTGTTCATAAACTGATAAATTGTCATTTTCGTAAATAAGTCTACCTTTTCACCTGTTGCTTTTTCAATTTGTGCTTTTTGTCTCTTGTCTATTTCGATTAATAACGGTTTATATTTTTTCATATCATCTACTTTTGCTAATGTTACAGTGTGTTCTGTTCCTTGAATTCCTTTATAATGCTCTTCGTCTGCAATTCTTACTGGTTTTCCGTTAAATTGATTATGCGTAATTTGTATCTCTCTTACAACTGCGTCTTCCCAATCCTTTGGCATACGAGGGAATTTTGCTAATTCAGGAGCCTCTAAAGCTGAATATACAGGTTCTGTTAAAGGTTCAGTCACACGTTTACGAACAGGCTCTTTTAACGTTTTTGTATCAAAATGGTCTGAAACAAGTGGTGGTTTCGCAGTTAAGTCGTTACGTAAATAATAAACGGCTTCTCCATCTACTTTATATTTGTACTTGCTTTCTTCAACAATTTCCATTTCTTTTAAGGCAGCTTTGTCTTGATCATTCGGATCATGAATTACAACATCATATACACGAGAAAAGTCTGTCATAATACCTACATTTTTTTGGAAAGCCATACCTGCCGTCATCGCACCTGCGCCTAATGCAATTAACATCGCTACAGTACCTAATACTCTCGATAAACTATTTACTCGAAAGCGTAGCTGTGCATATGTAAAACTATTTAGACCAGTTTCATTTCGTTTTTTATTCCCCTTAATTTTCATCACAAAAAATGGGAGTAATGAACTAAAGGTAAAATATGTTCCAAGTGTTGTAACGATGGTTGCTATAATAAAACCTAATTCAGCATATATTTTTACATTGATCATAAAATAGTACCCTATACTTACTAGTAATACACCAAGTACTGTCATTATAATAATGCGAGTTTTACTTTTCTTCACTTCATCTAGTGTTTCATCTTCACGAATTAACTCTAGTTCAGTTTTACGTAACAATCGGACACTGTTCATTAAGCCAGTAATGAAAAATAGTATTAAGAAGAAAATAGCTGTAACTAAAATTGCTGGTGTGTATACAGATGCATAACTACCTTTTGCTGAAATTTCCATTCCATTCATTAAAAAATTTCCTGCTACACTTGCAAGTAACATCCCTACTAAAATACCGATAATAATACTGACAATACCCATACCGAATGTTTCAATAAATAATAACTGTGCTACTTTTTTCTTTTTTGCACCAAGCATCATGTACATACCGAGTTCTTTTCTTCTTAACGTGAGTAAGAAAGAGTTGGCATATATAATATAAAATACAGTAATGAAAGATAATAGTATTGCACCTACCCAAAAGACGAGTCTAATACTACTAATTAGGCTATTATCTTTCGTAAATTCGCTATTCATCGCCATCGTTTGGAACATATAGAAAATACTAATACTAATAACGAGGCCAATAAGTAAAACCATATAATCTTTTAACATTTTTTTCATACTATGACGTGATAATTTAAATAACATAGTTTCGCCCCCTACTTAGACTCAGCAGCTGAGCCCATATGAGCGAGCACACCTAAAATGTCTTGATAGAAATTCTCTCTAGTGCCTTGACGATTTAATTCTTTATAAAGAAGACCATCTTGAATAAATAAAATACGCTCACAATAACTTGCACTAAATGCATCATGTGTAACCATCAAAATACTTACATTGTGATTTTCATGTAAATCTTGCATTGCTTCTAATAAACTTTTTGCGTTTTTACTATCAAGCGCACCTGTCGGTTCATCTGCTAATACAATTGCTGGATTATGTACTAAAGCTCTTGCCGCCGCTGTTCTTTGCTTTTGTCCACCAGAAACAGCAGTTGGATATTTTGTTAAAATTTCAGTAATTCCTAATTTCTTCGCAACGTCATTTACCTTTCCAGTAATCTCACTTGATGGTACGCCTTGCAGAGAAAGTGGTAAAGCTATATTTTCATAAATTGATAAGTTTTCTAGTAGATTAAAATCTTGAAAAATGAAACCTAATTTTTGAGAGCGAAAATCAGATAACGCATTGCCCTTCATAGAAGTAATATTTGTACCAGCTATCGTCACACTACCACCTGTCGCTTGGTCAAGTGTACTTATCACATTAAGTAAAGTCGTTTTTCCAGACCCAGAAGGACCCATAATCCCGACAAATTCTCCTTCTTTAATACTTAACGATACACCCCTTAATGCTTTTGACTGATTCTCATTTCTTTTTCCATACGTTTTTTCTACACTTTCTACAGTAACTACATTTGTTGACATCTCTTTCACTCCATCCCTTTTGTATAAAATTAATTTCTCACATATTTCTTATTATTTTGTCATGTAAATCCTTAAGATTTTTTTAATTATTCATTCAATAAGAGTTACACCTGTAACATGAACCTATTTCCTACTTCATATTCTCATTTTTCTACAACTCGTTCCCTCGATTTCGCTTACATTTACCTTACATTTTTGTAAGATAAAAAAGAAAACACACTAATTTCTAATAGTGTGTTTTCTTTACAATCAATATTTTCTATTCTTTATTTCTTCTTCAATAGTTGCCACAAATACATCTAGTGCAATAACTTCTGACTTCTCTTCCCCATATTTACGTACATTTACAGCTCCGTTTTCCATTTCCTTATCTCCAATAACAAGAACATACGGCACTTTTTGCATTTGTGCTTCTCTTATTTTATATCCTAATTTTTCATCTCGTGCATCTTGTTCAACACGAACTCCAGCTTGTGCTAATTTAAGTGCAATCTCATTGGCATATTGTTCATGTACTGCATTTGAAACTGGAATTACTTTCACTTGAACTGGTGCCACCCATGCCGGGAACGCACCTCCAAAGTGCTCAATTAATATTGCTAAGAAGCGATCTAATGACCCTAAAACTGCCCTGTGAATAACAACTGGTCTTTTCTTTTCATTATTTTCATCTATATAATTTAAATCAAATTTCTCTGGCATTTGGAAATCAAGCTGGATTGTTCCGCACTGGTGACTTCTATTTAAAGCATCTTTAATATGAAAATCAATTTTCGGCCCGTAAAATGCACCGTCACCTTCATTTAGTCTATATTTATAATTTAGCGATTGTAATACATTTTCTAATGCTGCTTCTGCTTGCTCCCATAATTTATCATCACCCATTGAGTCTTCTGGACGAGTAGAAAGCTCTACTTCATATTCGAATCCAAAAGTTTTATATACGTAATCAATTTGCGCCATTACTGATTTAATTTCATCTTCAATTTGTTTTGGAGTTACAAATAAATGTGCATCATCTTGGCAGAAAGTACGTACTCTTAATAATCCGTTTAAGGCACCACTAAATTCATGGCGATGTACTTGACCAAATTCACACATACGAATCGGTAATTCACGATAAGAATGCAATTTATTTTTAAACATAAGCATGTGCCCTGGGCAGTTCATCGGTTTTAATGCAAAACTTTTATTATCTACTTCAGAGAAATACATATTATCTTTATAATGTCCCCAGTGCCCTGATCTCTCCCATACTTCTTGGTTCATCATGAACGGAGTGCGTACTTCTTGATAATTGTACTCTTTTTGAATTTCTCTTAAAAATGCTTCCAATTCGTTACGAATCATTTGTCCTTTCGGTAAATAAAACGGCATTCCCGGAGCCTCTTCAGAAAACATAAATAACTCAAGCTCACTGCCTAACTTACGATGATTTCTTTTTGCTGCTTCTTCAACGAAATGTAAATACTCTTCTAATTCTTTTTGAGAAGAGAATGCAACACCATATATGCGCTGAAGCACTTGGTTATTACTATCACCTCGCCAATATGCACCGGAAACGTGAGTTAATTGAAATGCTTTCAAATAACCTGTAAATGGTAAATGTGGCCCTCTACATAAATCTACAAATTCACCTTGTTTATATAGTGTTACACTTTCCCCACTAGGAATTGCTTCTAAAAGTTCTAATTTCAAGCAATCGTTCATTTCTTGAAACAGTTTTGCTGCTTCTTCTCGAGAAACCTCAACTCGTTCTATCTTTATATTTTCATTTATAATCTTTTTCATTTCTTTTTCGATTTTTCGTAATTCTTCTACGTTTACACTACTTGGAAGATCCATATCATAATAAAATCCATTTTCAATAACAGGCCCCACCCCAAGATTTATATCACCATACATTCTTTTTACAGCTTGCGCTAAAATATGTGCCGCAGAGTGTCTTGTAATTTCTACACCTTCATTTGAATCTATAGTAATGATTTCTACTTCCGCATTTTCTTCAATATTTCGGCGTAAATCATATAACCCATCATTCACTTTCCCGGCGACTGCTTTCTTTTTCAAACTACTGCTAATGGATCCCGCAATTTCTTCTAAAGTAATTCCTTTTACAAATTCTTTCACGCTACCATCTGGAAATTTAATTTCAATCATTTGTTCTTTCATTTTTCATCTCTCCATTTCATAATAAAAAGCACACTCATCCCTAACATAGGGACGAGCGTGCTTTTACCCGTGGTTCCACCCAGATTCCCATCACAAAATGCAATGGCTTCTTTTACGGTAACGTCGTTTATACGGCACTAGATACTTAATTTCCCCAGTGCAGCTCTAAGGTGGTAAGTTATTTTTCTGCGTTAGGAAGTTCTCAGCTTTCCTTCCTTCTCTGTATAACCGGGTAAAATAACTCGTGTCCTTTTCTTCGCTTATTATGAAATTTAATGCAAAAAAGCATATTCATCCCTAAATATAGGGACGAATATGCTTATATCCGTGGTTCCACCCAGATTCCCATCACAAAAAACATAATGGCTTCTTTTGCGATAACGTCGCATACACGGCACTAGATACTTAATTTCCCTAGTGCAGCTCTAAGGTGGTAAGTTATTTTTCTGCGTTAGGAAGTTCTCAGCTTTCCTTCCTTCTCTGTATAACCGGGTAAAATAACTCGTGTCCTTTTCTTTGCTTTTTGTAAAACATCCATTTATTGTTATTTAATATATCTTATTCATTTTATTTTTGCAAGTGTTTAAAAAAATTATTTATTTAATTAAAAAAGTGAAACCAAATTTTTTTGGTTTCACTTCACAATTTTACCAATCTTGTGGTTCGTAATTTAAGTCTGCAAATAGACGTCTTTTCTCTTTCTTTGTTAAATCTCTCCACTGCCCAACCGGTAAATTATTCAATTCAATATTCATAATTCTCGTACGTTTTAACGTGTATACTTGATAACCTAAAGCTTCACACATACGGCGAATTTGACGATTTAGCCCTTGTGTTAAAATAATTTGGAACTCATATTTTGATAACTGTGTAACCTCACAAGGAAGCGTTTTTGTTCCTAAAATTTTAACACCCGCTGCCATTTTCTCTAAGAAATCAGGTGTAATTGGCTTATCTACTGAAACGATATATTCTTTCTCATGTTTGTTTTCAGCACGTAAAATTTCATTAACAATATCACCATCATTCGTTAACAAAATTAAACCGTCTGAGTCTTTATCAAGACGTCCAATGTGACTAATTCGTAAAGGATGGTTCACTAAATCGATAATATTACCTTTTACTGATTTTTCACTCGTACATGTAATACCTACTGGTTTATTTAAAGCGATATATACGTGATCTCGAGCAATTCGAAGCTGCTCTCCATTTACTCGTACATCATCACCTGGGTTCACTTGGTCACCAATTTTTGCAACCTTACCGTTAATAATTACTCTTCTCTCATTAATTAGTTTATCCGCTCCACGTCGAGACGCTTTTCCAGCTTCACTAATAAATTTATTGATACGCAAATTAGGCACATCCTTTTCTAAAAAAATTTCAAGCTCACACTGCTTCTACCGTACAATACAAAAGGGTAAGCCTCCTATTATAACTTAAATATATTAACATGAAAGGGTATATAACGTCTTCTATTAATTACTTGTTTATAAGAAAATATCTTTATTATACATTCATTTATACACTTTTTCAGCGTTTAATATACAAGCCATTCTTCCTTACATACAGCTTGTTTTCCTTTTATCTCTTCTATATCTTCATGAATATTAGCTAATTTATATAAATCTGGGAAAATCTCTTCCACATAATGTTGATGCGTCTGTTCATCTTTCCAATACGTTAACACTATGTAACGATTTTCATTTTTTAAAGACTTCCCAACTACTCCACCTAACATTCCTTTTGCTTTTTCCATTCCTTTATTCCAAATTGTTTCTTGCTTCTGTAAAAAATACTTTTCCTTTTCCACCTTTACATCACATATAGCAACTCTTACGAATGATCCTTCTGTAACAACGTCTTTCAAATGCGTATCAGTTATATCATACAACGTTTGAAATAATTCAATTTCACACGAAAGAAACGTATCCTCTTGATTACTATTTACATAAATTGTATCGTGAGCACCATTCATAAATGATTGATATGTACTTCTATCTTCCCATAAAGTAAATACACATGCCTCATCTTCATACCATCCACCAAATTGTCCATGAAAACCATCTAGATGCCGTATATCACTCCATTTTTCTTGCGCATTTGAAAACAATTTCTTTTTCTCTTCTTCCACCTTACAGTAGATTGTTTTTAGTAACATTTTTAATTCCCCCTTATGATTCGATCCATTTCCCACTCGCCATACTTTCTATTTTTCCATATACACAAACATTAATTTTTTTGTTATCAGCTCCATTACTTAATCAAAATTTGATGCCCTCCGTAAATGTTGTAAGTTGATTACGAGAATACTTACCGTGTAAAAATACATCTAAAATATAAAAATTAAAATCTCTTACTTTGTTTTCTTATCCCAGTTATAGTTTACATAATATAATTATGTATCGCTATTTATATCATTCAATAAAATATACTATTTTATTCTATATGCATAATATTTTTAATTCAAACAATTCAGAATTAAAATCCGAAAAAGATAGAAAGTAAACAATCCTACATTATCATCTACTCCCTATCTCTCTTATCATCAATTATTTTTCAAATAAATAATACGTAATTTCTCCTGGATAATGTAATACAGTTACCTTCCGCTCCCCTTTTTTAAAACTAACAGTATGCCCGTTTTCCCCTAAGTTCTCCCATCCATTTGCTTTTGTAATAGGCATTACACTTATATATTGATAGTCCTCTTCATTATCATCGTTAATATGGATTGCTGACATTGGCACTGGAAAATCTTTAATTTTAGATTCTTTGTCTACATATATGAGTGCAAATAAACCAACTAATAACATAGCCATTGAAATACTTAAAACCAGTTTTCTTCTATTCATTTTCACTAAAAACCCTCTTTTCTCGCATATAGCTTTCATCATTTTACTAAATTTAATTATTCGTGTATAGAAAAGTCATAATTTAAATTATTTCTAACCTATTTTCTCTACTTTAAACAACATTATTGTTATATATTATAATTATAAGTTTTTAAATTTTGGAGGCGTTACATATTGCAGAAATTACTTTTTACTAAATGGACAGTTGTTATTTCTATTTTCATCATTTTCGGTACGATTTTCTATGTTACTAATGTTAAAAATAACAACGAAAAAGCAACTGTAGAAACAGCGGAGACAAAAACTTTCAAAACGAAATTACAACCTAAAATTCATGAATTGACTACTCATTATAATGACATCATCGAAAAAGATTGGTTACCTGCCTGGGAAGAGATTAACACGAATGGAGATTCAGTAGATCGAAATAAACTATTAGTTACAATGAGTGCTGTTTCCAAACAGTACGAAACAATTATGAACGAAATAGACACGCTTAAAATTGAAGAAAACATAACAGATATAGATATACAAAAACAACTACTTCAATTCACAACTCAGTTTAAATCCGCATCAAATTTCATGAAAAATGCAGCAAATTTGATTATAGACGGAGCAAATAACTCTACTCCAACCAATGAAACTATTGAAAAAACAAAACAAGCTTTAGGACTTGCGGATCAACATATTGTCATCGCTTTATCTACTTTAAATGAAGTTGAAGATAAATTAGGACTTACAAAAAAATAAAACTATTTACTATTTTAAAATAAAAAATGATTGCAATTCACAATTTGTATGTCTATAATATTTTTATTGATTTACAATCAATGTGTTTATAAATTTTATAATTCGGATGAACCATTCAGGAGAAGGTCTATTGATCTACCGACGGGGCAAAAAGTTGTTATACCAGCTTTGAAACTCTCAGGTCTTGGTTACAAGTAGAACTGCATGGGGACGAATCTCTGGAGAGACTCCCTCTCGCTTTCATAGAGCGCGGAGGAAAACGAGCACCGAAGGAGCAAATCCGCTACTTTAGCGGATAATCTCTCAGGTAAAAGGACAGAGACAAGCGAAAGAAAAAGCCGATTGTATCGGTTTATTTTTCTATCCCTTGTTTCTCCAGAGACCATTTCATTTACTTGAAGTGGTTTTTATTTTTTCTAAAAAAGGAGAATAAAGATGGAGACAGTAAGTAAAGTATTAGAACAACTAAATCAATACGTGTGGGGATTACCAACTTTGTTGCTACTCGTTGGAACAGGTATCATTCTCACAGTGCGTTTGAAAGGTTTACAGTTTAGTAAACTATTATACGCTCACAAACTAGCGTTTAAAAAATCAGAAGATACTTCTTCTTCTGGAGATATTAGTCACTTCCAAGCACTCATGACAGCTATGGCCGCAACGATTGGTATGGGTAATATAGCCGGTGTTGCAACAGCGGTTACAATTGGTGGTCCTGGTGCAATATTTTGGATGTGGATTACCGCTTTATTCGGTATGGCAACAAAGTATGCAGAGGCAATACTTGCAGTGAAATACCGTGTTAGTAATGAAAATGGTGAATATTCAGGTGGACCAATGTATTATTTAGAGCGTGGTTTAGGTAAGAAATGGCTTGCTATATTATTCGCTATATTTGGTACAACTGCTTCTTTCGGTATTGGTAATATGGTGCAATCTAACTCAGTTGCAGAGGCAATGCGAATTAATTTCTCTTTCCCTCCTGCTTTAACTGGTATAGTAATGTCATTTTTAATCGCAATTGTTATTTTAGGCGGTGTAAAAAAAATCGGGAAAGTGACGGGATATGTCGTTCCTATTAAAGCTTTCTTTTATATAATTGCTGGTCTTATAATTATTTTCTATCACTACGACCAAATTCCAGAAGCATTTTCACTTATTTTTTCTGGTGCATTTAATGGTACAGCAGCTGCTGGTGGTTTTATTGGGGCAACAGTTGCATCAGCTATCCAAATCGGAATGGCGCGTGGTGTATTTGCGAACGAAGCTGGTTTAGGGAGTGCACCAATTGCGGCGGCGGCGGCAAAAACCGATTCGCCTGCAAAGCAAGCTTTAGTTTCAATGACTGGTACTTTTCTAGATACGTTTATTGTATGTACAATTACAGGACTAGTATTAATTACTACAGGCGCTTGGAAATCAGGTAAAACTGGTGTTGAAGCTACAACACTTGCATTCCAATCTGTATTCGGTACTGCTGGTAGTATGATTCTCGGTATCGCAATTATTTTATTTGCCTACTCTACTATTTTAGGCTGGTCGTATTATGGAGAAAAATGTGTAGCTTATTTATTCGGAGAAAGTGCAGTTAAATATTATAAAGCAATCTTTATTTTCATGATTGCAATTGGTGCTAATTTAAAGCTAGGAATCGTATGGACATTTGCTGATATTGCAAATGGACTTATGGCAATTCCAAACTTGATTGGTTTGATTGGATTAAGTAGTATTGTTGTTGCTGAAACGAATCGCTTTTTACAAGCAGAGAAATTGAAAGAAAATAATAAAAAACAGGCAAGTTAATCTATGAAAAAAGGAATGACTCATACATGATGAGCATTCCTTTTTTCATCCCCTCTTTTACTTAATTACTATCATTAAAAATATATTTATATCAATATTTACTCCTTTTTATTCCTTCAAAAGTTTTTCACATAAATGTCATAAATCGTATGGTCTAACTATATAGTTGAAAAGGAATGCGCCATTAAAGTGTCGCTGAAAAACTCATCCAAGAAAAGGGAGGAAAAATCTTTTGAAAAACAAAATCATTGTTTTCCTATCTGTTTTATCATTTATTATTGGTGGTTTCTTCTTTAACACGAATACTTCAAGTGCTGAAACATCATCTACTGATTACGTTCCTAACCAATTAATCGTTAAGTTCAAACAAAATGCATCTTTAAGTAATGTGCAATCTTTTCATAAATCTGTCGGAGCTAATGTCTTATCTAAAGATGATAAGTTAGGTTTTGAAGTCGTACAATTTTCAAAAGGTACTGTAAAAGAAAAAATAAAGAGTTATAAAAATAATCCAGATGTGGAATATGCAGAACCAAATTATTACGTTCACGCCTTTTGGACTCCAAACGACCCATATTTTAATAATCAATATGGATTACAAAAGATTCAAGCTCCACAAGCTTGGGATAGCCAACGAAGTGATCCTGGTGTAAAAGTAGCTATTATTGATACAGGAGTTCAAGGCTCACACCCTGATCTGGCTTCGAAAGTAATTTACGGGCATGATTATGTTGATAACGACAATACATCTGATGATGGTAATGGTCATGGTACACATTGCGCTGGAATTACTGGAGCACTTACGAATAACAGCGTCGGAATTGCTGGTGTTGCCCCACAAACTTCAATTTATGCTGTCCGCGTATTAGATAATCAAGGAAGTGGTACTCTTGATGCTGTAGCGCAAGGTATTCGAGAAGCTGCTGATTCGGGTGCAAAAGTAATTAGTTTAAGTTTAGGAGCTCCAAATGGTGGTACTGCATTACAACAAGCCGTTCAATATGCATGGAATAAAGGCTCTGTTATAGTTGCAGCTGCTGGAAATGCTGGAAATACAAAAGCTAATTACCCTGCTTATTACAGCGAAGTAATTGCAGTTGGTTCTACAGATCAATCAGATAGAAAATCTTCATTCTCTACTTATGGTAGCTGGGTAGATGTTGCAGCACCAGGTTCAAATATATATTCAACATATAAAGGAAGCACGTATCAATCATTAAGTGGTACATCTATGGCAACACCTCATGTTGCAGGAGTCGCTGCTCTTTTAGCAAATCAAGGATATAGTAATACACAAATTCGCCAAATTATTGAGTCAACTTCTGATAAAATTAGTGGTACAGGTACGTACTGGAAAAACGGTAGAGTCAATGCATATAAGGCTGTACAATATGCTAAGCAATTACAAGAAAATAAAGCTTCTTAAGAAAACTTTAATCAGTCGATCTACCATGAATGCGGAATAAAATAGAAGGAGAGACTTCTATAATTAAAGCCTCTCCTTCTTACAAACTATATTACTCTCCCTGCTTTTTAACCATATGTAAATACAGTACAAAATCCATCATTGTCGACGAATGACCAAGTTGACGGATCATCGCTGTTATATTTCCTCTATGATATGTACCATGATTTACGACATGTTGCACTAATTCTAAAATCGAAGTTTCTAATTTCCCTACATATGGATTCTCAATAACAAATACAGCATTCACATCTTGTATTGTAATTAAAAAATCTTTATATTGATTTGCCATGTTTTCAAACATTTTTTCTAATTCATGTAACGATTTAGTTTCAATTTGTTTTCGTAAATCTTCTCGGTCTTGTATTGCTTCATTCATACTTTTACCATGCAATATATGTAACCACACTTGATCTGTAATATAAATATGCACAAAAGTATCCTTAATGGATGGAAATACACTCTGTATCTGCTCATTAAAAATCGTCTCATAGTTTGGTAACTCTTTTAATCGATTGAATAATCTTGTATTGGCCCAAGCATGATAATCACACTGTTTTAATATATAATCTTTCAATTTATATTACCTCCTTATTGTATGAAACGAATGGTTTGTTTCTTCATTTCTGATTCTCTATCAACCTTTGCAATCCCTTTTTCTTTCATTTCATGCTTATTTATCGTTTTATATTTTACATACGTATAAAATTCCGTTTGAAATGGAAATGGTGTAATCCGAATTGTTTCCTCGTCCACCCATTCAGCTTGAATAAGTTTCTCCTCTTCACTATTAAACATTTCTGTTCCTTCAAAACCATCTTTAAATAAATCAATTTCATCTTTCTTTTTGACACCAGACTTATTCATACATACGTATAAAGAAAGTTCATCACAAAACTTTAATAATTTATAATGTTTATCGAACATCGCAAACTGTTCTTTTGTTAACGTTTTCAAGATTCTTTTTTGTCGTTCTAATTCATGTTTATAAAATGACATCATCTCTTCATCTTCCTCGTTTAGTGGAAATGATAAAAAATGTTTACTACAAAGCAATGCCCCGTATGGATTAGAATTTTCAATTTCATTCAAACCAATCGTATAAAAAACAAAACGTAATGGGCTTGGACAATCCATAAATGTATATGGAATATTTTTAGCATCATTCAAAATTGGTACTTTATCAAGCTCTATCCATCCTCTGTCATGCTCATATATTGCATCAACTGTTTCTTTTAAATATGTTTTACTTTCAAAAAAGTCTTCTTTTATATGTTTTGCAATCTCTCCAGCTAAAAAACCATGGTCATGTTGACGAATTAATATACTTTCCTTCTCATTTTTTTCACGAAAAATCATTCATATACTCCCCCTCATCCTCATACTAAAGCTTTTTATATGCATCGATTCTTAATTAATCCCTAAATAATAGAAGGGATTCAGTCTCTTGCAACGAAATTAACATAATTATATAGTATTCTATCTAATCATAGTGATAGCTTTATCTTTACTATCTATTATACTAAAACATTCATTCCAAAAATTTTTTTATGAGGTGAAAACATGAACAAAACAGAATTAATTAAAAACGTAGCTCAATCAGCTGATATTTCTCAAAAGGACGCTTCTGCAGCTGTACAATCCGTATTTGACACAATTGCTAATGCATTACAATCTGGAGATAAAGTTCAACTAATCGGTTTTGGAACTTTTGAAGTGCGCGAAAGATCTGCTCGTACAGGACGTAATCCGCAAACTGGCGAAGAAATTCAAATCGCCGCTGGTAAAGTTCCTGCATTTAAAGCAGGTAAAGAATTAAAAGAAGCTGTTAAATAAACAAGAAACCAGCCATTTTATAGGCTGGTTTCTTGTTTTTATTTAAGCAATTGCTTTATATTCTCTGCATGATACACTTCACAAATATAAAATACACATTTGCATTTACTTACAATTTGATACTTTCTAGTTGGATACACATTCGCTGTAACAGAACATCCATCAAACAATTCGATAATATTTCCAGATGGCTGATATCCTTCATATAATACATTTCTTCTTACTTCCATCTTTTCTATAAGCTTTTCAACAGGAATATTTCCACTCTCTAATTCACTCTTTATTGCGTCCGGTAAAAACGAAGTGTCTGCAAAAATTAGATTTTCAGATAACACCTTGCCTTTATAACTAACATTAGATACACGGTAAAGAAATGTTCCATCTTTATCAAAGAAATTCTTTGCTTCTTTCGGAATGTACTGTCTACCAAGTGCCTCTTGTTCAAGAACATCAAACTGAACTGTATCATTTAAAAGCTTTTCTAAAGCATGAATGGATGATGTATCTCCAGAAAATAAAATATTTTTAATTGCTTGTACGTTATAAGTGAATTCATTCTTTCTATTTTCCGCTACTAACATGAGGAACACCTCTTCTATAATTTTTTTATTTAAGATTTAAAAGTGCTGCCGCATCTAATTGCGTAATTTCAGTTACTTCCTTACTGAATATTGCAACAGAGGCCCTATAATCTAAACTAGGCTTTACATCTTCCATCATTGTATTATTTAATAACTCTTGTCTATCCTTAAAAACCAACAAGTTTGGAGGATCATTTGGAGCTGATACTGTAATATGTACTGGCGGAATCATTAGTCCTTCACCTGTCGCTTTCAGCACCGCTTCTTTTCGAGTCCAATATGTTAAAAATCCTTCTATTTTCTGTTCATTTGGCAGTTTCATAACTTGCGCTATTTCAATGTCTGTTAATACACCTTCTGCCATTTTCATAACATCTACATTTGGATTCATTTGTTCTACATCTATGCCAACAGGTGCAGATTTTGTAAAAGCAACGACAACCCACTCACCTGAATGCGAAACGGATAATTGCGGCATACCTTCTGGTAATTGTGGTCTTCCATGCTGCACTTTACATACTGAGCACATTCGATCAATTGGTACTTGGACTGGTGACATAGAAAGTATCTTACCGAGAACTAATCTACTTATTACGCAACCTATTATAAAACGAGCTCGATCTGCCGAATGATGATACGAATTTGCTTTCTCTCGCTCTATATCATTTAGTAAATTGTAATGCCATGATTGTAAATCCGAAATTCTTGCCCACCATATTTGACAATCATTCTCATTCAAAGTTGGAATAGAATCTACAACTTTACTTTCTATCATGTAAACTCTCCTTTATTCAACGAATATCAATTTTCATAAGAAAGCATGCGTATATTGTTATTCATTGACAAGTACTTTCTCTTTTTCTGATACAGATAATGTTTTTTCTTTCTTCTTTGACATTACCTCTTTATCGGAAATACGTAAAGAAAATAGTAGTGCTATGAGCAAAAATATTGCTGATCCAATTAATGCTGCTTGATATGGTAAAAAATCGGATTGAGCGTTATTACTTCCAAAACCAGCTAGTATACTAGCTAAAACAGCTACTCCTATTGCTGAACCTAATCGATTTTGCACATTGAATATAGTAGTAGCTCTCCCCATAGAAGGCGGCGTGATATTGTTAAAGGCAGAAAATTGAACCGCACCGACAGATTGACCTAAGAAAATACCGATACCAAACAATAATGCGCGGATTTGCCACGGATTCGTATCGTGATTTACAAAACTTAATAAAACAAAGATAACCACGGTACAAATTAATCCAATAGAAATTACCTTTCGCGCTCCTAATTTTTTATATGACCATGGCACAATTTGTGAAGAAATCATTAATCCAATCGCCTCTGGAAATGTCGTAAGTCCTGATTCCAGCGCGGAAACTCCTATCACATTTTGATACATAAGTGGAAAAACAAATAACATTCCTAGTAAACCAGCTGATGAAAATAATGATATAAGACTCATCTTTCTAAACACTGGTTCTTTTAATAAACGTAAATCTAACATCGGTTGCTTTACTTTCAGTTCTACGATTATAAACAATGTAATGAATACACCCCCAGCTATCCCAGTACTCATAATTTCTGGAGAAATCCACCCTTTTGATGGTCCCTGGCTGAGCGCATATATGAGCATCGCAAATCCTGGTGCTGATAAAATAAAGCCGAGCGAATCAAAGCGACCAGCTGATTTTTCAACATGCTCTGCTAAAAATAGAAGTCCAAATAGCAATGCAACGATTCCAAACGGTAGATTAATATAAAATGCCCAACGCCAAGACATTTGATCTACAAAGAAACCACCGATGATAGGACCAATTGCTGGTGCTACAGCAATTGGAAGTATAATGAACCGAGAAATCTTCGGTCTTTCCTCTGGTGAAAATGTTCGAAATAACATTGCCATTCCAACTGGTGTTAAAAGCCCTCCACCAGCACCTTGAATAATACGGAAAATATTCAATGAAGTAATATCGTTAGCCATTCCGCATAAAGCAGAGGCAATTGTAAATACGAAAAGAGCAATTAAAAACACTCTTTTCGTACCAAATCGATCTCCTAACCAACCAGAAATCGGAAGGAAAACAGCTAAACTAACTAAATACCCAACATTAACCGTCCCCATTGCAGATGCAGGTACTTGTAGTTCTCTACTTATCGTTTGCAGTGCTACATTTACAATCGTTGCGTCCATCGCAGCCATAAACATCGCAGTTATATAAACGATACTTACAACTACTTTTGGATTTAGTTTTTCTTTCATTATCGTTTTCCTGCTAATGTTTTTTCGCGAACTTGATTACTTTTTGGATTCAAATCTTTCCAGTTATATTCAACATATTCTAAGCAGCTCTGCCTACTAGCTTCTTCATATACGATATTCCAGCCAATAGGTACATCGAGAAAAGCAGGCCAGAGAGAATACTGGCCCTCCTCATTTATTAATACTTTATATGTGTAATTATCATTTTCAAATGGATTCGTCATACTCTACTTACCCCTTTCTTATTCTGCAAATATTTCGCTAATACTTGTCCAATTTCCGTAAGCGGACCTGGCTGACATAAATCTTTATGTCTACAATCAATATCGTGCTGCACAATTTGCCCGTCTAAATAATTTAGCCACGTATTTGAAGAAATAGGATCAAACCAGTCTGGTATAACAGTAGATCTAAAGAACAGGATATCTCCGTTATAAACTTTCGGTACATATTTCCCTAACAACCCTACTGAATTTACATATGTTTCTTTCAAGTTCAATATAGTCTCTTCTTCAAGACTTGCTAATGCACTTCCATCTTTACGAAGGATTTCAACTGCACTTTCCATTGTAAGTGGTTTACCATCCATGTTATCTGGGTCATATCCGCCTAAAGCAAGTAATGCGATTAACGCTTCCTCTTCAGTAGGCGCTTCCGTATTCGGTAAGAAGTGTCCAGGATAAGAGTCAAGCATAACGAGTAATTCTACTTCTTCCCCTTCATTTTGTAATTGCGCCGCCATTGCATGCACAACATTTCCTCCAAGCGACCAACCTAATAAACGATATGGTCCATGAGGCTGTACTTCACGAACGTGTTTCAAGTAATCCGCCGCCATCTCCTCTAAACTTTTTGGAAGTTCTTCATTTTTAGCAATACCACGTGCTTGCACACCATAAATTGGATAATCTGTTCCTAAAGATTTCATAAGTCCTGCATAGCACCAACTTAATCCACCTGCTGGATGTACACAAAATAGTGGTAATTGATCCCCGCTTGCTCGTAATGGAAGCAACACATCAAGTGCACTTTGACCATTCCCCATCTCAAGTCTTTCAGCTAACCCTGCAACAGTTGGTGCTGCAAATAAAGTACCAATGTTTAGTTCCACTCCAAGCGCCTCTTTCATGCGGCTCATAAGCTGTACTGCAAGGAGTGAATGACCACCAAGATCAAAGAATCCGTCATCAATTCCAATTTGAGGTACACTTAGCACTTCTGTAAACAAGTCACATAACATTTCTTCTTGCGGTGTTCTTGGACCACGACTAGAAGATGATGCGATAAATACTGGAGCTGGCAATGCCTTTCTATCTAATTTACCGTTTGGAGTTAAAGGTAACTCATTTACTACTACAAAAGCGTATGGAACCATATAATCTGGTAAACTACCACTAGCAAACTGACGCATTTCATTCGTATCAATTGCTTCATTATTTGATGCAACGATATAAGAAACTAACCGTTTATCCCCTGGTTGATCTTCACGTACAATAACGGCTACTTGCTCAGCTTTAGGGTGCTTCATTATGACTGCTTCTATTTCTCCTAATTCAATTCGGAATCCACGAATTTTGATTTGATGATCTGCACGTCCTATATAATCTAGCGTCCCATCATTACGCCAGCGAGCTAAGTCTCCTGTACGATACATTCTTGTACCTGGCTTGCCAAATGGATCTGCGATAAAGCGTTCAGCCGTTAATCCTGCTCTTCCTAAATATCCACGCGCAAGTCCTGCACCTGCAACATACATTTCTCCAACTACTCCAGGTGGGACTGGTTGTAAATAGTTGTCTAACACATACACTTTAAGGTCAGGTATACTGCACCCAATTAAACTATTTGCCCGTAAAGAGACGATAGTTTCATCTAATTCAATATAACTAACATGTACTGTCGTCTCTGTAATACCATACATATTAATAAGCTTTGGTGCGTTATGAGGATGTCGACTATACCAATCTTCTAAGCGACTTAGCTCAAGTGCTTCCCCTCCAAAAACAACATATCGTAAAGATAATTTTTGGCCAATCTCTTCATTTTCACGATCTGCTTGCATCAATTGGTAGAACGCTGATGGAGTTTGGTTTAAAACCGTAACCTTTTCTTTAACAAGAAGCTGTAAAAATTCTTTCGGCGAGCGACTTACAGTATGTGGGACTACAACTAAACGCCCTCCGTATAATAAAGGTCCCCAAATTTCCCAAACCGAGAAATCAAAAGCATATGAATGGAACATCGTCCAAACATCGTTTCCGTCAAACTGGAACCAATGATCAGTTGCTCCTAAAAGTCTCACTACATTTTGATGAGGTATCATAACGCCTTTCGGTCTGCCCGTTGACCCTGACGTATAAATAACGTAAGCAATATGTGATGGAGATAATGGCTTAATTCGTTCCACTTCATCAATATTGTCTTCACTATATTTCTCAACCTCTGCTATTACTTTCACATCATCAACTAAAACTTTTAGTGCCTCATTACATTCAATTTCCACTTCTGAATTCGTTAAAACACATGATGGTTTCGCATCGTGTAGCATAAATGAAATACGGTCTGCTGGGTAATCTGGATCTAACGGAAGGTATCCAGCACCAGCTTTAAGAACAGCTAATAAGCTTACAACCATGTTTAATGATCTTGGCATCGCTAAAGCAACGAGTTGATCAGGACCAATCCCTTTTGCTATTAGGAATCGAGCTATTTTATTTGCTTTTCTATTTAACTCTTCATAAGTTAATTTCTTATCTTCAAAGACAACAGCAATAGAATTTGGATTTATATGAGCCTGCTTTTCAAACAATTGTGGCAATGTCATTTCTGGTGCAATTTGAAAACCACCATTCCACTTTTCTAACACTGTATTTTTCTCTGCTAAAGTTAATATTTCTAATCTGCCAATGGATTGATCTGGATTTGTAGTTGCATCATCTAATAACAAAATGAATCGTTCTATTAGTTTTTGAACCGTTTCACGTTTATATAAATCGGTACTAAACTCTAGTAATCCATGTAAACCGTTCGGAGTACCATCAACCCCGTTACTCTCACTAATTTCAAATGTTAAATCAAATTTTGCAGAACCAACGCTTTGAATTTCAAGGCTCGCTTCTAAATCTGGTACATGAAACGTTGCTTCTGGTGTATTTTGAAAAGCTAACATAACTTGAAACAACGGATGGCTGTTTCGAGTACGTACTGGATTTAATACTTCAACAAGCCTTTCAAATGGAACATCTTGATTTTCATAAGCTGCAAGATTTACCTGCTTCACTCTATTTAATAATTCTTTAAAACTTGGATCTCCTGAAGTATTTGTACGTAACACTAATGTATTTACAAATAAACCAACAATATCTGAAAGTACATCATCATTTCTTCCAGCAATCGGACTTCCAATTGGTATATCAGTGCCTGCACCTAATCTTGTAAATAGTGCACTAAGCCCTGCTTGCAATACCATAAACAAACTAACTCCATTTTTACGTGCAAGCTCTACTAACCTACTATGCATACCTTCATCTATATGAAAATGAATTGTTTCCCCGCGGTAACTCGTCTCAATTGGACGCTGGAAATCTGTAGGTAACTCCATTTGGTCTGGTAAACCTTTAAGTTCTTCTTTCCAAAAATCTAATTGTGTTGAAATAAGACTCTCTTGTGTCGTTTCATCACCTAGCAATTGCTGTTGCCAAAGTGCATAATCTGCGTATTGAACTGGTAGTGTCTCCAGCTGAACTCTGTCACCTTGACATCGCGCTTTATACGCCGCTGTAAAATCTCTCGTTAACGGCTGTAATGACCAGCCATCACCTACAATATGATGTAATAGAATTAATAATACATGTTCGTTTTCACTCATTGTAAAAAGTTGCAAACGAACTGCCGGCTCAAAATCGAGGTTAAAGCTATATCTTACCGCCTCTGAAAGTACACTTTCTAATTCATCTTTACATGTATTAGTTATTACCATTTCTAGATTTAAGTTTTCCATATCTAAAATTTTCTGATAGGAACTACCTAATACGTTAGGGAAAATTGTTCTAAGTGTTTCATGTTTCTCAACTACATCATAAAAAGCACCTTGTAATGCTTCCCGATTCAATATTCCATTCATACGAATGACTAGCGGAATATTATAAGTAGGACTTGGACCTTCTAAACAATTTAAGAACCATAACCTGCGCTGTGCAAATGAAAGTGGAATTTCATTTGACCTACTTGCTTTCTGAATAGCTGGTCTTGCACTTTTTGCATGGTTTAATTGTTGCGCCAGTTCGGCAACAGTTGGTGATTCAAATAGTTTCCCAATTCCTAATTCCACACTTAACGTTTCACGAATTCTTGCCATTAAACGAGATGCGAGAAGTGAATGTCCACCCATTTCAAAGAAATTATCATCAATGCTAATTCGAGAAACACCAAGTACTTCTGCAAATAAATCACATAATATTTCTTCTTTCGGATTTCTAGCAACCCTCTCATTGTTCATTCCATTAAAATCAGGAGCAGGTAATTTCTTTCTGTCAACCTTACCATTTGGCGTTAATGGTAATTCTTCTAGCACAACAAATGCCGATGGTATCATATAATTCGCTAAACTTTCTGAAACATAAGAACGAATTTCTGAAAGATTAATCGGTTCCTTTTCTTCTGCAACGATATACGCAATGATGCGTTTATCATTTGGACGATCTTCTCGTACCATTACTACCGCTTGTTGAATATTTTCATGTCGTTGTAATACCGTTTCAATTTCAGCTAATTCAATTCGGAATCCACGAATTTTAATTTGATGATCTGCGCGACTAATGTACTCTAACGCACCATCACTACGCCATTTCACAAGATCTCCTGTACGGTACATGCGCTTCCCTGATTCTCCATAAGGATTTGCAACAAACCGTTCAGCTGTTAACTCAGGTTTTCCTAAATATCCGCTTGCAAGTCCTTCCCCTGCAATATATAATTCCCCAATAACTCCAGGTGGAACTGGTTGTAACCCTGCATCCAATACATACACTTCTGTGTTGCAAATTGGCTTTCCGATAGGAGGTATACCCTTTTCACCTTCATCAATGTTCATGAAAGTAGACCAAATCGTCGTTTCAGTTGGTCCATATAAATTAGTTATTGAGCAACCTAATTCTTTTAATTTATTTGCTAAATGCGCTGGAAGAGCTTCACCACCAACTAGTATGTTTAGCCCTTGTAGCTTTTCTGGATAATCAGTTACTAACGCCTGCCAAAGCGTCGGTGTAGCCTGCATAACGGTCACTCTTTCTTCTTGTAAAAGTGTCGTTAATGCTGATGGCTCTTGTATGTCTTCTTTTTGCGCAATTGTTAAACTTGCACCACTAATAAGAGGTAAATAAATTTCTAGAGCAGAAATATCAAACGCAAACGTTGTAACTGCTAATAAATGATCATTTTCATTTAATGAAAACTTTTGTTGCATAGCCATTAAAAAGTTACTTAAACCTCTCATAGGAACAATTACACCTTTTGGGTTTCCTGTTGAGCCTGAAGTATATATTGTATAGGCTGGGTTTAAAAGTGATACATCATTCTTACATGCTATATTCATACGAGAATATGTATGTAACGCTATTTTCGTTTCTTCATCATCTAATACAATTTTTTTCATATCATTTTCTATAACTAACTTAGATGAAACAGATGAATGTGTTATGATACAAACTGGTTTTGCATCATTTACTATATAATTAACTCTTTCTGCTGGGTATTCTGGATCTATTGGTAAATACGCTGCACCAGCCTTTACGACTGCTAGCATACTAACTACCATTTCTATTGATCTAGGGAATACTAAAGCTACAAACTGATTTGGTCGTATTCCTTCTTCTACTAAATAATGTGCTAGTTCATTCGCTCGTTCATTTAGCTCTTTATACGTAAGGTTTACACCGTCACAAGTAATCGCTAGTTTATTGGGATTTTTTTGCACTTGTTTTTCAAATGATATAGGTAGACTAATTAACTCATCATCTTCCTTCGTTTCATTCCATTCCAATAAAACTTTATGATTTTCTTCAGGCAGAGTAATGTTTATTTTTCCAATCGACTCGTTTTTCTCATAATTATTTATTACTAATTCAAATAGATTCATAAATCTTTCTTTATGCAATGCTAGCTCTGCGCCATTATATACTTCGGGATTCGCATCAAAATGAATCATTAGCTCATTTTGATCAAAACGTTTATATACATTTATCGATAAATCATCTACAGGTCCTGCTGATAAGTTATGTGTAATACCACGATTTCCAGCAAAATTAAGCCCGTAATCAAAAGGCATAACATTCACTAACGGTCCAAACAACCTTTGATTTTCACCTAGTAACTTTAAGTCTCTTCTTAATTCCTCATGACGGTATTTATGATGGTGACGTACATCTCGAATTTCTTTAGAAACTTGCTGCAATAATTCCGCAAGAGTTATATTTGGAGTTACTGTAATACGAAGTGGAACTAAATTCATTACCATACTTGGTGTATGAATAGATACAGAACCTAGACGTCCCATCATCGGTAAACCTAAAACAATATCATTTTCACCTGTTAATTTATGCATATAAATACTTGTTACAGCGACAATGAATTCCGGCCAACTTGTTAACGAAATATTGATATCTTCTAGTAAAGTTTTCGTGCTAGAACTAGATAAATAAGCTGTTTCTCGTGAAAATCCATTTGATGTTCTCGGTGCTCGTTCTGCCAAACTTACAACTTCTGGGGCATCTGCAAACTTTTCTAACCAAAAAGTACGATTTTCCTGAAATTGTTTTGACTCACGATACTCAATATCTTCTTGCACGACTTTCGCAAGAGAACCAAATGGCTTTTGACTCTTGTTTGTTTCTTCTATAAGTGATGTATACTCATTCGCTACCTTTTGGCTAAGAAGTGAAAATCCATAGCCATCCATCACAATGTGATGGATGCGCTGATACCAAAAGAAACGATTATTTTCAACTTGAATAAGTGCTTCAGTAAATAATATATCTTTTTTCAAATTGACTGGTATAGATAAATCATTTTTCATCCATACTTTAGCAGCTTCTTCAGGGTTTTCTTCTTTACGAACGTCAATAAAATGCATATGAAACTGTGATTCTTCAACAACTTGCCATGGGCCAATTTCATCCTCTTCGAAGCGAACGTGAATTGCCTCTGCTTCCATTACAACTTTACGTACAGCTAATTCAAAAATGTCTTGATGAATATTTCCATTTATTTCTACATATTCCCCAGTATTATATATCGGATTAAGCGGATCTAATTGTTGCGCAAACCACATACCAGACTGCGCAGATGATAACGAATGACGAATCTTTTGACTGTTAGGCATTCTTTACTACCCCTTTATTATGTAGTCTATTTGTTACAGCACCTGTGCTGTTTGTGAAGATAGTAAACTGTACCAACCTGCAACAGTTGGACGTTCTGCTAAATCTGCAAAAGTGATTTCTTTCCCTTCACGACGCCATTTCTCTACTAAACTCATAATTCTGACCGAATCAAGCCCTCTATTTAATAAGTCCTCATCAATATCAATACTCTCTACTGGCTCACGAAGTAGTTGTGCAACTAGTTCATGCACTTCCTGTATAGTGATTCCTTCACTCTCATCACCTTTTACACTTTGTAAAGCTTTTAACAGTAGGTTTGTTGATGTCGTTACTGCACATCTATTAGATGCATACTCCAATGCTTGTTTATGATGCTCTAGTGAAAAATCAGCAACTGCATCTGCTACAAAGAACGGCTCTATACCATCCATAAATGCTTCACAAGCTGTTAAAAGACAGCCAATATGCGCATAAATACCGCAAATAATGAGTTGATCTCTTCCTTGTTCATTTAAAATTTCTAATAGATTTGTCTTTTTAAATGCACTATATCTCCATTTTGTTAGGAATATATCATCTTCATCAGGAGTAAGTTCATCAACAATTTTCTTTTTATCTGGTCCAGCAGGAATACCGTCACCCCAAAAGTCTTGTAATAAACCTCGTTGTTCTAACGTTTGCCCACCAGGTTGTGCTGTATAAACAACTGGTATACCAAGTTCCTTACATTTTTCTCTTATCATTTTAATATTTGAAATAAGTTCTACTTTTGGTGATTCTTTATCGCTATATGCATCAAGAAAATATTCTTGCATGTCATGAATTAAAAGTACTGCACGTTTTGGATCTGGTGTCCAATTCACTTTATTTTTTGGTAGTTCTGATTCAATTGGCATTTTATATACTGAAATAGATGGGATAGCCATCTAATCACTTCCTTCCGGTTTTTATTATTGTTTTACTATAATTAGTTTTTCAGCAATGACTTTACGTAGTTCTTTTTTGCTGACTTTTCCGACTCCTGTTTGCGGGAATGATTCAATAAATTCAATTCGATCTGGAATTTTATAAGCCGCGATACCACGTTCTCTTAAAAACATTTTTAATTCACTTACTGCCGGAACTTGTTCGCGAGCTATAACAAAAGCACAGGTGCGTTCACCTAAATAATCGTCAGGCATAGATACAATTGCTACGTCATGAACCGCATCGTGTGCTAATAAATGATTTTCAACTTCTTCCGCAGCAACTTTCTCACCACCACGGTTAATTTGATCTTTATCTCTTCCTTCTACAATGATGTATCCTTGTTCATTTACTTTTACAAGATCACCTGTGCGATAAAACCCATCCTTTGTAAATGATCGTGCATTATGCTCTTCAGCTTTATAGTAACCACGAATTGTATATGGACCTCTTGTTAATAAACTACCTACTTCGCCAGGTTGTACATCGTTGTCATTTTCATCAACAACTCGTACTTCATCGAGTGCAGACATTGGTCTACCTTGTGTATGAATAATAATTTCTTCCGGATCGTCTAATCTTGTATAGTTCACTAATCCTTCCGCCATACCGAATACTTGCTGTAACGTACATCCAAATGTAGGGCGTATACGTCTTGCTACCTCAGCACTAAACTTAGCACCACCTACTTGAATAACCTCTAGGCTCGATAAATCGGTATTACGAGAAGATGCAGCATCAAGCCAAATCATTGCTAATGGCGGAACGAGCGCTGTAATTGTAACTTTTTCTTTTTCGATAAGAGCAAATGCCTCATCTGGACTACCACCAGTTGCCAATACCACTTTTCCACCCGCATAGAAAGTTCCAAATGTCCCTGGAGAACTCATTGGGTAATTGTGTGCTACTGGAAGAACTGCCATATAGACGCTTTCTGCATTCAAATTACAAATTTTAGCGCTAACACGCAAACTATAAATATAGTCATCATGTGTTCTAGGAATTAATTTAGAAAGACCTGTTGTGCCTCCTGATAATTGGAGAAACGCAACATCACTTGGCTGAACTTCTGGTAATGAGACGGGATCCATATACAGATCATTTATGTTCACAAACTCTTCTTCTTCTCCCACTACAATTACATGTTGTAAATTTGGCACTTTCTCTTTCACTTCTCTTGCTAGTTTTCGATAATCAAAACCGAGAGCCTTATCTGAAATAACGTAAGCGCTCGCCTCGCCAAAATCACAAAAATAACTAATTTCACTGCTTCGATGTGACGGCAGTGCAAAGACAGGAAGCGCTCCAATTCGAAATAGTGCAAAACATATTTCGAAAAACTCGATAATGTTAGGTAACTGGATTACAACTCTGTCCTCTTTCTTTATTCCTAAATTCAGTAAACCTGCTGCTAAACGATCTACCTTTTTATTAAGTTCACTATATGTTATATGCTTCTTACCACTTACAACCGCGATTTGATCTCCATATTTCTCAGCACGCTCTCTTAACACTCCTCCAAATGTTTCACCAAGCCAACATCCTTCTTCTCGGTAACGATTGGCAAATTCTTTTGGCCATTCTGTATAACCTACTAGCATTCTTTCTTCCCCCTATTTTTCATTAAGTGAACTATCTCTTAACCCTAAAGCTTTTAGCATTGTTTGGAACTTAGCTGATGTTTCTGCTAACTCATCTTCTGGTTTTGACTCAGCAACAACTCCAGCTCCTGCATATAAACGCAGTGTATTTTCTTGTACTTCAGCACAACGAATTGTAACAATCCATTCTCCATCTCCATTTAAATCGCTCCATCCTAGCATTCCTGTAAAGAACTCGCGGTCAAATGGCTCAATATGCTGTATAGCCTCTCTTGCTTTTTCCATCGGAGTTCCGCAAACTGCTGGCGTAGGATGAAGGGCAATTGCTAATTGTAAAGAAGAAGTATTTGGATCCTTCAGTTCACCTTTCACTTCTGTAGACAAATGCCACATCGCTTCACTATGAATAACTGATGGCTTTTCTGGAACATGTAATGTATGACAATACGGACGAAGTGCAGCGGCAACCGCTTCCACTACTACCGCATGTTCATGTAAATCTTTTGGAGAAGAAAGTAATTCCTCTGCTCTTCTTTTATCTTCTACTGGGTCCTCACTACGTGGCCTTGAACCAGCTAACGGGTTAGAAATAACTTGCATACCATTACGTGAAACAAGTAATTCAGGACTTGCTCCAATTAGCGTCTTACTGTTCTCTTTTTCATCTTTCGGTAAATTCACAGCAAATGTATAACCATGCTTATTATGCTCTGCTAATTCTCGCAGAAGTTTTTGCTTATCAATCTTTTCCGAAGATTTAACATCTAACGATCTAGATAGAACGATTTTCTTTAAATCACCGTCCTGTATTTTTTTAATTCCTTGCTTCACACCATTCATATAAACTTCAGGGTCTGGCATTGGCGTCATTTCAAATGTTACGTTCTCATTTGTTTCAAGCTGATTTGTTGTATCCAATTGTAAACGCTCAGAAATCCTACTATATTCTGGTACGATAAGTTGCACTTCTTTTCTACGATCGAATGGCAAAGCACCCACAACGATAGGATTTGGATTTCCAGCTTGTTTCGCATTACTTAATGTCGCTTGCACAAGCTCTGGGAAATTTTCAATTTCACGATGCTTTACTGTAGTAAACTCTCCTTCTGCTAATATCGTTCGAGTTGGTGAAGCAAAAAAGAATGAAGATTCAGTCTTATAATCTTCTAAAAGTTTTTCTGACAATTCCTTTACAGCTATATGTTCATTCATAATATAATAACCTCCTGAATTTTGATTAAACTCCTAACGTAGCACCGCCATCGACACATAAATTGTGCATTGTAATATGACTTGCTCTATCTGAGGCTAAAAATAACACGGCTTCAGCAACTTCTGAAGGTTGTGCAATTTTTTGTAATGGAATTCCGAGTCTATATGTATTTTGAGAACCAGCAATTATATTTTTAGCTCCATTCTCATCAGCCCATAGTAATCTTTGCATCTCAGTTTCAGTAGAACCTGGAGAAACTAAGTTGCAGCGTATATTGTATGCCGCAAGCTCTAGTCCTAAACATTTCATAAACATCGTCGTTGCAGCCTTTGACGCAGCATACGCAGCCATCTCCATTCTCGGCGTATTTGCCGCATTTGAACCGACTGTAACAATTGCCCCTGATTTTCTTAGCATCATATTTTTACTTACCGCTCGGGACATATTGAAAACCCCTGTAGTATTTACAGAGAATGTTTTATTCCAATCTTCATCACTTAACGAATGAATTGGTCCCATACGTAAAACCCCTGCAACATTTATTAAAATATCTATTGGCGCTATTTCATTTGCAATATGATTTACCATGTCTTCAACAGCAGCGCTATTACTCACATCTAAACGAAACGTTTTCATACGTGTTTTATTTAATTCATTTTGATTTAAGAGTACATTTAACCCCTCTTCATTTTGATCAACCGCAATAACTGTGGCTCCTCTTTCTAAAAACATTTTGGCAACAACACTGCCTATGCCTTGTGCTGCACCTGTTACTAAAACTGTTTGCCCATCAAATTCCCCTAAGTTCATTTTCTCTATCCTTTCACATAAACATTAATTTCATTAAGTAACATAAATGATATTGATTTTCATTATCAGTGATGTTATAAAAAATAATACACTTACTAAACTAATTGGTCAAGTGCGCATTACTTTAAAATCCATTTTATTGATAATGTTTTTCATTTACTATCTTACACCGAAATGATAATGTTTCTCAATAAACTTGTCAATCTTTTTTATTTTTCAGATAAAGTATTTTAATGCTTCTTAATAAAATCATATCTAAACGCATTAAATGTACTTATATTATAAATAAAATTCAAACTCCTCTTTTAAAATTGAAGAAGATAAACTAGAGATACGTTCATTTACAATGCTTTATGAAAAACTCAAGTATATATTTTCTCAATATTTTTCTGAAAATATATCTTACAAATACTAATGAATGTCTTCTTTATCATTTAAGATTTAATATATATTTCGAATATGATGTATCAATTTATTATATTCCAAATGGGTATTCCACTCACTTTTACATCTATAAAAATCACAAAAGTAATTTAACCTTGTTAAAATAACTCATAAAAAGCATCCTAATTAATAGAATAGGATGCTTTTTCGTAATCATAGTGTTATAGAAGATTTGTATACTTATGCTACGCTGCGATACTCTTCTTCTTGTTCCTTTTTCTGTTTAGGTGCTTGAATTAAAATTGCGATAATGAATGACACGACACATAATACACCGATCACCATGAACGTTGGTTTGAATCCACCTAGAAGTGCACCGATAAAGGAACCTGCAAGCGCCCCAAATCCAAATCCTTGATACACAATTCCGTAGTTCTTACTATGGTTTTTCATACCGAAGAAATCACCAACAATAGCTGGGAAAATAGTGATATTTCCACCAAAGCAAAACGCTACACTTGCTACACATACGAAGTAAATACCATAATTTAAATCTACAAAACTTAGAACTAAGACTGAACTCGCCATAACAACAAAAGTACCAGTAACGATTTTTAAACGCCCAATTTTATCCGATAACGGTCCTAAAATGATACGACCTAATGTATTGAAGATTGCAACCATAGCCACCGCATTAGCTGCTGTTGCTGCGCTAAGTCCTACAAGTTGAACACCAATGTCTTTTACCATACCAATTAAGTATAAGCCACTCATACATGATGTAAATAACATGATAAATAATAAGTATACTTGTTTTGTGCCTAACATTTCTTTCGTTGTGTATTCCTTAGTTTTTGTTTCATGAACTGCTCCTTGATCTGCAGCTTGATGGATTAAACAAGCACCAATTACAATCATAGCTGTAACAATTAAACCCCAGTATATAAATGCTTGCGATACACCAACTGATTCAATCAACTGTGCATTAACGTATTTAAAGATTAAGCTACCTGAACCATATGCAGAGACAGAAATACCAGCAATTAAACCTTTACGCTCTGGAAACCACTTTATTAAATTTGATAGTGAAGTGATATATGCTGTACCATCTGCATAACCTACAACAACTCCCGCTAGTACATAAAGTAATATTAATGAGGACGCTTGTGAGCTAAGTATTAATCCTAGTCCTAATGCTAATCCAGCTATCATAATAAGTTTACGAAGTCCCCATTTTTCTTGCAATTTACTCGCAAATAAAGTTGAAAATGCTAAAGAAAGACTAGTAATTGAGAAAGTTATCGCAACAGCGTTAAGACTCCAACCGTATTTACTAACTAAAGGCTGATTGAATAAACTCCATGTATATATCGTCCCAAGCCCCATTTGTACTATAACTGTGCCAAGGACAACAAACCATGGATTAACAGTTGATTTTTTCATACCTTTCCGCCTCCTCTTTCTATTTCAATGCTATTCGCTAAATTTACTTTTTTATGTTCATTTTGGTCACCTCTTTTGATTTGACACCTTCATTGTATAAGATGTTTTCGTTTATGTAAGCACTTACAAAACAGAGCGTCAAAAACGTAGAATCAGTTACAAAAAACGAAGGATGAAATACAAAAACTACTTATTAAATACGTAACACTTATTTAATAAGTAGTTTTTATATAAGATCGATTTACATTTATTTTTGAACTCTTTTTAAAGTGAAACAATAAAACCGTCTCTTTACTATTTATTAAAGAGACGGTTTTATTAGGTCAATTCATAAGCCTGACTTTTTATACGTTTATAATTGTTTCTTCAAATGTAACAATTGGCTCTACAAATTCCATCATAATGAAAGCATTTTTAATACGTCTTGTTAAAACTTCTTTTAATTCTGCACACATTTCTTCTGTAAGTGATTTTACAAATACAAAGTTGTGATAATAAATCACACTCTTCTCTTTACTTAATGGGTTTAAAAACATCCCCTCTTTTGTAACGAGAGCATTAGAATGCCCCGATAAAGTTGAAAGAAACGTCTCTAAAATTTTTATTTCTCTTTTTGAAAACGATTCTTCACAAACTACTTTAATATTCATTTCTGTTATCATTTATATATTCCCCCAACCATTTTTTCACAAGGGGATACTATAATACTATTAAATTTTCACAAGACTCCCCTTGTCGTTCATAAAATTCACCAGAAAACTAAGTTGACTAACTTGTTTTTTCCCTTTATTCATATAAATCTCTCCTTTCGTATATATTACTTCTCCATTTGTAATTGATTACCTTTTTATATTAAAGTTTTTCTATGTTTTTAATTGGAATTTTACCAATTAGAGATCTTATTAATAAACGTATATTTTCTTATACTCCTGAAAAAACTTTACTTATCTACTTTACGTTTTGTGCTACATAGTGTCTGTTTTTTGAATAATTTGTTTCTCTGCAGTATTTACATAGAAATATTGTTTCGCTAATGCTGAAAACAATTTACTTTGCTTATAATAAAGTGAAACTTTAATCAACCCTCACCAATCGGGCTTTTATGGGCAGCAGGGCCCCCACCTAACTTCTTTGCTTCCACTGAATTTTGAGGTGGGGGTCTTACTGCCCAGCAAATAGCGGGATAAACTTAAATAAAATATAACTTTTAACATAAGAGTACTTTATACTTTTCTATTAGAGAACAAATTTTTTCCCAATAAATAAAACTAAATATTCACTAATATATCTATCCGTGGTTTAATATATATAATAAAAAATATTTCTGTCTTTAATGAGGAGGTACTATGAAAGCAAACGTAGGGGATACTATACTTTTCAACGAAATAATTTAAAGATTACAGGATCTGTATTAAAACTTTATACTGAATCGGTCTTAGTTGAAATTACAAATGTAAGCGGTGGTACTTTTGAATTTGATCGAACAATTGTAAATCATAAAAACTATAAAGTTTTAAATACAAATACATAAAACAACACAAAATAGCCCCTGCTCAACAGCAGGGGCTATTTTATATAAAAATATTTCACTAGTTTATATACCTAAAACATTAACAATCTTACTCGCTTTTAAATTGTTAATATGATAATAAATTTCTAAACCTCTTCTCTCTGCTCGTAACACTTTACCCTTCATTTTTGATAAATGTTGTGAAACAGTAGATTGCGGAATATTCAGTAACTCTGTTAATTGTGTTACATTACAAGTTTTTCTCGTACTTAATTCATTTACAATTTGCAGTCTGATTGGATGCGCCATAATTTTTAAAATATCTACATCTTCTTCTGAAACTAAAGTTTTTCTCATTTCACTCGTATATGTTGTCATAAGACATTCCCCTTTATATGAATTCCATATTCATAAGATCTATTTCAAATTTTTTAAAACCCTTGATTAAAACTTTCATATAGAAATAAAAGGATTTTAAATTTTTGAAAACAGAACTTACATTCACTTTATTTATTTGGTACATATACATAATACAATGTTAATATGTGCTCTATGTGAAGTTCACATAAATTTGTGATGAAGATTTACTTAGCCACTCGCATCCTACTCATCTAATTACTCACTGCGTAAAATCATCAGTTATTTTAACACATTTTAGGCGTTTGTATATACTATTTATAAAGTGAAACTTTAATCAGTGGGGCTTTTGTTCATCCCCCACTGATTATCAGCCCTCACCAATCGGGCTTTTACGGGCAGCAGGGCCCCACCTAAATTCTTTGCTTCCCCTGAATTTTTAGATGTGGGTCTTACTGCACGGCAAATAGCGAGATAAAACAACTTTTATAAAGGAGGATTCATATGCCTACAGCGTTACAAGAAGAAGTCGAAGAAGCACGGGAAACATATGTCAGTCGTATCATCTTAGTTGGAGGATCGACTTTATTTTTAGTAGGCGGGGTTATCTCAGCAATTTCAGCTTTTAAAGCTTATAATCGTTTGGAGAATACGCCGCCTTCTACAGATAATTCATAGATATTTTATAAAATAAAACGTCGCCTCCAATATGAAGAGACGACGTTTTATTATTCATACATATGACACTAAAAGTATCGGTAGATTCCCTACTCCATTTTTTAAGCTTACTTCACCACAAACCGCGTCTGACTACATCCATCCTTCTGCTTCGTTACTTCTAATACAGCTGGCATTGCGTTTTTCAGCTCTTGTACGTGTGAAATGACACCGATAAATCGGCCTGATTTTTGTAAGTCAATTAAGGCGTCTACTGCTTTCGTTAATGATTCTTCATCTAATGAACCGAACCCTTCATCGATGAACATCGTTTCGATGGAAATACCACCTTCATATGCTTGAATGACATCTGCCATTCCTAGCGCTAGGCAAAGTGATGCATTAAATTTCTCTCCGCCGGATAGTGTTTTTACATCGCGTGTTTGGCCAGTATATGCATCGTACACATCTAAGCCTAATCCACTTTGACGATTTCTCTTTTCAACTCGTTCACTTCGTTTTAAATAAAATTGTCCGTTTGATAATTTACGTAATCGTTCGTTTGCAATTTGAACAATTTGTTCTAAATACTCAATTAAGATGTAACGTTCAAATGATATACGGCTCTCGTTATCACCTTTCATTACTTCATATAAGTCAACAAGTTCTTGGAAGGCTTTTTCTTCCTCATGAATTTGCTCATCAATACGTCTAATGTTTTCATGTAAATCAGAAATATATGTTACCGCATTTTGCGCACGTTGACGTTTTTCTTTAATGATATCGAGATTAATTTGTAATTCTGTTATGTGTTCACCTAACGCTGTAATATCCATATACTCTTTATCTTTTAATTCAGCTTGTAACTCTTCAATTTGTTTTGCAAGCACTTCAAGCGATGAATAATAACCTTGAATTTCTTTTTGTAACATTTCCATCTCGTGATCGCTTAATTTGGCTTCTTTATACGTGAATTCGTCTGTAAACCCGCTTTGTTCTAGCTCTTTCATAAAGCGTGCGAAAGTCTCTTCTTTCTTTAATTTTGCACTTTCAAATTGATTAGAAGCACCTTTTTGTTCTGCTTGAATACGTATATTTTCATTTTGCCAATGCTGATACGCTTCCTGCACTTTCTTCCATTCGTCCTCCATTAACCTAAGTTCCTGCATAGCTTGGTCAAACTGTGCTTTCCAAGCTTGTACTGTTTGTAAGTTTTCTGGAATATTTCGTTTATCATGTTCATATGACGTACGAAGTTGCATACACTCCATTTCTGTACGGTGCTGCATTGTTTCCACTTCTCGTTTTTGTTTCTGAAGTTCTTCTATTTTTTCTTCTACGCTTTTCATGTTCGCAGCAATCTGCTTACGTGTTTCTTCACTTGCTTTTAACGTATTAACGTCTGCAGCTAATTGTTTTCCTTTTTGAACAAGTGCACTATATGTTTCAGCTAATTTTTCCGAGTTGTAGCCGCGCTTCACAACTTCTTCTATCACTTGTTCATATTGTAGTCGATAGAAATTCCATTTCTCCTCTACTTGCACATGTAATTTTTCAGCAATGTTCTTCTTATCTCTTAAATCGTTTAACTCTTTTTCATCGATCGCATTACTTTGTTCTGTAGCTTTTTGCGGATGATTCGTACTACCACATACCGGACAAGATTCACCGTCATGTAAATGAAGAGCTAATATACCAGCTTGTTCACTTAACCAGCGGCGCTCCATGTTTTCATATGCACGAACTGCCACTTGCATTTTATTATTTGCCGCTTCTTTTTCTTGCTCGAATTTTTGTTTTTCTTGCCAAACATCATATGCTTGCTTTAAAACTTTTGCATCTTCTCGCATATTCGTTAGTTCTTCTACTTTAGCTACATATTGCTCAAGTGCTTGTTCTAATTGCTGCAATTCATCAGACATTCTCTGTTTTTTGTTTGTATGCTCTTCTAGTTGTTGATCTAACTTTTGCATACTTTCTTTTAATTTCCCTATTTGGATTTCGGTATTTTGTAAATTCAGCTTTCTCTCAGCTAATGATTCAATAATCGCTTGTAACTCTTCTAATCTTTGAACAAGTTTTTTAGCCTCTTCTCGCTCAGCTTCTTTATTCTTTACTACTTCATACTTCTCCTGAGCAAGTTCAAAGCTATTCATTATCTGTTCTTGTTTGACGCTTATCTGTTTTAACAAACTTTCAGCTTTCTGCTCATTTTCCATCGCTTCTTCATACCATTGTTCAAATGGTAATAAGCGCTTTGCTTGTTCCGCACGTTTAAAGGATTTTTCTTTCTTTTCAATTGCTGCACGGTTCTCTTGTAAAGTGTTATATTTCTCATTCTTTTGTTGTAAATCTATAAATTTCTCATTTACAGATTTTGCTGCATGAAAACGTGTTTCTGCATCCTTTAATTGCTTCGTTTGAACATCTTGTTCTACTTGTAATTGCTCAACCTCTGCCTTATACACGGTTGTTTCTTGTTCTAACGCTTCTACTACTTGATGCGTATTTACATGTTCTTGTGCCACTAATTTCTCTAATAATGCTCCATCACGGATTGGTAATTTAAAAACATTACGGAAATAGAGCTCTCTCTCTTTTTGTTTTTCTTGCAAGACATCTTTCCATTGTTTTCTCTTTTGATCAAGTAACTCACGCATTAATTTATAACGATCCGTTTTAAAAATACGACGTAAAATCTCTTCTTTGTTTTCCGTCTCAGATGTTAATAGTTTTCGGAATTCCCCTTGGGGTAACATAACAATTTGGCTAAATTGATGTTTACTTAACCCAATTAAATCTTCCACTTTTTTGTTTACGTCTGTTACATGAAAACGATCGACGGCTGGAACGTTTTCTCCATCAATAACTTCATATAATTCTACTGCATGTCCTGTAATGGTCTTATTCCCTTGTTTTTTATGTCCAAGTTGCCGTTTTATTTCATAGCGTTTCCCTTTTAACTGAAAGGTTAATTCAACACTTGTATAAACATTATCATCAGCAAATTGACTTCGAAGCATGCTCGTATCACTACGTTCTTCTCCACTAGCCTCACCATATAACACATAACAAATCGCATCAAAAATCGTTGTTTTTCCAGCTCCCGTATTCCCAGAAATAGCGAAAATACGATGTTCTCCAAGATCTTCAAAATCGATTACTTCTTTCTGTTTATATGGCCCGAATGCTGTCATAATAAGCTGAATCGGTCTCATCCTCGTTCACCTTCCCGTTCTTGCACTGTTTGTAATACATCTATAAATAGGCGTTCTTTCTCTTCTGATAAATCTAACCCTTTCATTTCTTTATAGAAAGCCTTTAAAAGAGATAAATCATCCGTTTTATGTCTTGAAACCGTTACTTCATTTGTATCTGTGAGTTCTCGCCTTTGCATCGCTCTTTCAACGTGCATTGCATTTGGATATACAGATCGTATTTTCTCCATTGGCTGTAAGACAGGGTTTTCGTCTAATAATTTTACAAATACGTAATCTTCACTTACTGGGTGCTGTAATAATTCATCTATTTTCGCTTCTACTGTTCGCATTTTACGACGTGGTGAAAGTAACCTTTTTTCAATTGCTACTTCACCAGTTTCATTCAGTTCTACAATGTAATAACCTTTTTTATGTTTCTCTTCAGAAATTGAATAGGCAAGTGGTGAACCTGAATATCGAATCGTCTCATTACGTACGAAATGCGCTTGATGTAAATGTCCAAGCGCTGTGTAATGAAACTTATCAAAATAATGACTATTTACATATTCAGCACCACCAATTGAAAGTGGTCGTTCTGCATCACTTGTATTCTCCTCCGCTTCTCCTGAAGAAGTTACAAATGCATGTCCAACAAATACATGTCTAGCTTCTTTATCCATCGTTTCAGAGAGCTCATTCATAAAAATGCGCATCGCATCATCATGAGAACGTACGTCTTCATTTTTCAACACGTGCCTCACTATGCTTGGGTCTGCATACGGTATTAGATGGAAGTGAACCTCTCCATATTCATCATTTAGTACAACAGGTTCGTACGGGAATTGAAATTGACCTACAATATGTAATCCTTGTTTTTTCATTAAACTACTTCCAAAATGGATACGATCCGGACTATCATGATTACCAGCTACTGCAATAACTGGTGTTTGTAAATCAATAACTATTTTTTGCAGCACATCATTTAATAAGTCTACTGCTTCTGTAGGTGGAATTGCTCGGTCATATAAATCCCCTGCAATAATTACAGCATCTGGTTTTTCTTCTTCAACAGCCTGTACAAACTGATCTAATACAATCTTTTGGTCTTCAGTCATATACACGCCATGAACAAGCTTTCCTAAATGCCAATCCGCTGTATGAAATAACTTCATATTTTTCTACTCCTTTTAATTTACTGATTTTAGTGAAACGAGTTGATAGTTTATTGTAGTTTTTCCGTTCTCCCACTCTAGTTTCAATATCGTTGCACTTCCAATTCTTTCTTCATTTGATTTATATAAAGGCAATATTTCTTGAATTGTAAATAAGTGATAACCATCAATATTAATTGAAATATATTTTCTTCAATATGTAATCTTACTTCTTTTCATTTGAAATAATTTTTGTGTGCATCTCAAATTTCATGATAGATACAACCCTTTTATAATCTCTACATTTTAATAGTATAGTGGCTATGCAAGATTGACAAGTACATACACAGCAAAGTACACACTTTTCTATTGTTATATGCTTTATGTATTTTATATAAAATACGGTATGTGAAATTTACATTTCCCCAAAAATAAAAATGCCTATTGTGACATCTTTATTTTTGTATAAAGTCTTTCATTACATAATATAAAACGGTAATTAAGACGATTGCGACGAAAAATGAGAACACTGCGACAATGTAGCCATCTTTATTTAATAAAATACAGAATGAAATAGATATTATAAAAATCGGAAATACGAGACGTACTTTATCCTTCACTTCTTCTGTCGTATCTGTATGATGAAAATACTGCGTTATTCCTATCATTAAAAAAGACAAAATAATAACCGACAATAGTAAAGGTCCTGGCATTCCGATTTCTCCTTTCTCTATTTCTAATTCAATGTAAAATTTTTTATTACAATTGTACGATTTATTTTTTCTTCAAACACACTTTTAGAATTGATAATGAACATTTCACACCTATATAATAGCGCTTTTATCATTATAACTTCAAATAATTACACTTACAGTAATGTTGTAATATTCCCCCTCGGTCTCTGAAATCCTGCAAAGATAACTCGTCAAAATATGCAGTGACCAAATTAATATTTACCGTCAACTTTTGACAAAATTTATAAAGGACATTTCAGTACATATCAAGAATTAAGAATAAGAAGATATGTAAGGGAGGATGCATTATGACTGAACAAGTTTTATTTTCTGTTAGTGAAAACGGCGTTGCGACAATTACTTTAAACCGTCCAAAAGCACTTAATTCTTTATCTTATGACATGTTACAACCTATCGGACAAAAACTTAAAGAGTGGGAACACGATGAGCGTATTGCACTTATCGTGTTAAAAGGAGCTGGCACAAAAGGTTTTTGTGCAGGTGGCGACATTAAAACTCTTTATGAAGCGCGTTCCAATGAAGTGGCATTGCAACATGCAGAACGTTTTTTTGAAGAAGAGTATGAAATTGATACATATATTTATCAATATACAAAACCGATTATTGCTTGTTTAGATGGAATTGTAATGGGCGGTGGTGTCGGTCTTACAAATGGTGCGAAGTATCGCATTGTAACTGAGCGTACGAAATGGGCAATGCCAGAGATGAATATCGGCTTCTTCCCAGACGTCGGAGCTGCATATTTCTTAAATAAAGCGCCTGGATATACAGGACGATTCGTTGCTTTAACAGCATCTATTTTAAAAGCTTCTGACGTATTATTTATTAATGCTGCAGATTACTTTATGACATCTGATTCATTACCAGAGTTTCTTACTGAACTTGAAAGTGTAAATTGGCATAAAGAAGATGATGTACATACTAATTTAAAAGAAGTTATTCGTACATTTGCAACTGCTCCAAACTTAGAAAGCGAGCTCGCTCCTTCATTAGAAGTAATCAATTCACATTTTGCTTTCGATACAATTGAAGAAATCATCCATTCATTGGAGAAAGATGAAAGTTCCTTTGCTCTAAAAACGAAAGAAACACTGTTATCAAAATCCCCTATTTCACTAAAAGTAACATTAAAACAGTTTATTGATGGACAAGATAAATCCGTTGAAGAATGTTTCGCTACGGACCTTATACTTGCTAAAAACTTCATGAGACATGAAGATTTCTTCGAAGGAGTACGCTCCGTTGTCGTTGATAAAGATCAAAATCCGAATTATAAATATAAACAGTTAAGTGACGTTTCAGAAGAAGATGTGAATCGTTTCTTTAACTTACTTAATGCATAAAATGAAATTGTCATGAGGGGATATTTTGTTCATCCCCCACCTAACTTCTTTGCTTCAGCTAAATCTTGTGCGGTGAAAATCTTACTACCCGCAAATAGCGGTATAAAATCGAGGCTATATAGTAGTGTAATTACAGCTACTATACAGCCTTTTTTATTTAGTTATTTTTAATAAAATTTAATTTTATTAAATCCATTTTTGTGCTACACTGATTTTAATCAAATATTCTAAAAATAAAAAGGAGGGGCGGCTATGATAGAAAATTATCTTCTTTTCATCATTATGTCTATTTGCCTTATCATTTTACCTGGTCCAGATACAGCAATGGCTACGAAAAATACATTGGTTGCTGGTAAAGTCGGTGGAGTGAAAACAGTGTTTGGTACATGTATTGCACTATTAATTCATACTTTAGCTGCTGTAATTGGTCTTTCTGCACTTATTGTAAAGTCAGCTCTTTTATTTTCTATTTTCAAGTACGTTGGGGCTCTCTATTTAATATATATCGGTATTAAAGCCCTTTTAGCAGTAAGAAACAAAGAAAACTTAGATACAAATGATCTATCTTTGAATAATGAAAACGAACATACTTCTTGCTTTCGCCAAGGATTTCTTACAAATTTATTAAATCCTAAAGTAGCAGTCTTCTTTTTAACTTTTTTACCACAATTTTTAAATTCAAATCATAATACATTTATTCAACTTCTTGTAATGGGCCTTACTTACCTCGTTTTAACAGTCATTTGGTTTGCATTTTATATATTTTTAATTGATAAAATTAGTGCTTTTATGAAAAAACCGAAGACGCAACGTTATATTCAAGGGCTAACAGGAGTCGTCCTAATTGGATTTGGTATTAAACTAGCTTTTGAAAAAAATAATTAACAAGACGAAAACCACCACTATTAATAGTGGTGGTTTTCATCTAATAACTGATTTGGTTGTTTACTCTATATTAAAACCAGCGCTCAGTTACAACTTTTTTACGTGTATAGAATTGAACGCCATCTGTACCATTTGTACCTAAATCACCAAAGAATGAAGCTTTATTTCCTGCAAATGCGAAGAATGCCATTGGTGCTGGAACGTTTACGTTTACACCAATCATACCAGCATCGATATTATCACGGAATGTTTGTGCATGTTTACCATTTGACGTATAAATAACCGCACCATTTGCAAATTTAGATTGATTTGTTAGTTTAATACCTTCTTCTAAATCTTTAACACGTACAATACTTAATACTGGAGCAAAAATTTCATCTTGCCAAATTTTCATTTCTTGATTCACGCCATCAAAGATTGTCGCACCTACAAAGTAACCTTCTCCAACTTCTTCATTAATTTTACGGCCATCTACTAATAAAGTTGCCCCATCTGCTACACCGCTATTAATATAGCCTAAAACGCGCTCTTTATGAGATTCACGGATTAATGGTCCAACATAGTTATCTTCGTTAAAGCCATCGCCTACTTTTAATTTTTTCGTTTCTGCTACTAATACATCAATAAATTCATCAGCAATTTCATCCACTACTGCTACTACTGAGCATGCCATGCAGCGCTCTCCACTACTTGCAAATGCAGATCCAATTACACCTTGTACTGTTTTCTCAAGATTGCAATCTGGCATTACAATCGCATGGTTTTTCGCACCTGCTAATGCTTGTACACGTTTTCCGTGTTTCGTACCTGTTTCATATACGTAACGAGCTACCGGCTCAGAGCCAACGAACGAAACAGCCTGAATATCTTTATTTTCTAAAATGCTATTTACAACATCTTTTCCGCCTTGCACTAAATTTAATACGCCTTTTGGGAAACCTGCTTCATAGAATAATTCTACAAGTCGCTCCGCTAAAAGTGGCGTTCTTTCAGATGTTTTTAATACGAATGTATTACCGCAAGCAATTGCAAGTGGGAACATCCATAACGGAATCATCATCGGGAAGTTAAACGGTGTAATACCAGCAACAACTCCGATTGGGTAGCGCCAAATCGATCCATCAATTCCGCTAGCGATATTCGGAAGTGCTTGACCCATCATTAAATTTGGCGTAGATGTTGCAAGTTCTACCGCTTCAATACCACGCTGTACTTCACCTGTTGCATCCGTTAGCGTCTTACCATTTTCTAGCGTAATGATTTTTGCAAGCTCATCTTTGTTTTCTTGTAATAGCTGTAAATATTTATATAAATTTCTTGAACGATTTGGAACTGGTACTTTAGACCATGTTTCGAATGCTGCTTTTGCCGCTTCAACAGCTTTTTCAACATCTTCTTTTGGAGATAGTGGAACGTAAGCGATAATTTTTCCAGTCGCTGGATTTGGAACTGCTTCTACTTCCGTACCTGTCGATTCAACCCACTCACCGTTAATGTGATTTTTTACTCGTTTAATTTCAGTTGTAATCATTGTATTCTCTCCTTTGTATAATTTATTTTTGATTAGAAATTAATTGCTCGCTAACTTTCTTATATAAAGCAGCCATATCGTTTTCACCATATCCAGCTTGACTCGCTTCGTCATATACGTTTAATAACATTTCGCTTACCGGTAAATGGAGTTCGCTTTCCTTAGCTAAGTCAACTGCAAATCCTAAATCTTTCTTCAACAAGTTCACAGTAAATCCTGGCTCGTAGTTTTCAGGTGCTATAAAACTTTTATAATTACGTTCATAAATTCTACTTTGACCGTAACTTACATTTAAAATATCAAACATTTTATCTAAATCCATATTATTCTTTTTCGCTAATGTTAAAGCTTCACTCACACCAGCTGTATAAAAACCAATTAATAAATTATTAATTAACTTAACAGTTGTACCACTATCAATCTGCTCACTAACGTGGAAAATGTTCGCGCCTAGTACGCCCATGATAGATTCCGTTTTCTCATATACGTCTTTCGATCCACCAACCATAAACGTTAATGTACGGTTTTCGGCTCCTATTACACCACCGCTCACAGGTGCTGCTAAAAAGTCTACTTTCTTTTCCTTTGCAGCTTCCTCTAACTGTTTGTTTAACTGCGGCGATACCGTACTTGTATCAATGAAAACTACATTCGAGTGACCATTTTCAAATAATCCTTCTGCTCCAAAATATACCGCTTCAACAGCGCGAGGTGAAGGTAAACTTGTAAAAACTACATCACATGTTTCTGCTAGTTTTGAGATTGATAGACCGATAATTCCGTCTTCTTTTTCAAAGGACGCTTCCGCCTCTTTATTTAAGTCCACGCCATATACTGTGTAACCTGATTTAACTAGATTTTTTGACATTGGAAGGCCCATGTTACCTAAACCGATAAAACCAATCTTTTTCATATCGCTTTCCTCCTATTTACACAATATATTTCCCGCGATTTATAATAGCTTTCGCAATTTCTCTCTTCTTCGTAAATACGTTCGTGTATAAAGGCACTAATAATTGACGGATTTCAGCTAAAATCACATGTCTATCTTGTTCTTCTGTGACAGCCGCTGAAAGTACAGAAATCGCCGCTTCTTCTACTTTACGGTATCCTTCTTCACAAATAACATCCGTTATTAATTGCTTCGTACGTTCTTTTTCCTCACCATTTTTACTTACCGCTTTTCTCGTACGTAAAAACGCTGATTCCATGACGTACACGTCCGTCAACATATTTGAAATTACACGTGAATATTCTTGTTCTTGGTCAATTTTTAGGTCTGGAGTTTTAGAGAGCGTTTTCAAAGATTGTTTCAACAATTTTTTCGCTAATAAAATGTAACGATGGTTTCTTTCTACATTTGCTACATCACTTTCTACTTCAGTATCTTCTAATTGTTCGATTTGCTTCATTAACATTTTGGCAACTGTTAATCTATTAATTTCGTTCGTTCCTTCAAAAATACGACTAATTCTAGCATCACGATATAATCGTTCTACCTCATACTCTTGCATATAACCGTAACCACCATGAATTTGTACAGCTTCATCTACGATATAAGCAAGTGTTTCAGAAGCATTTACTTTATTCAGTGCACATTCAATTGCAAATTGGGACATTTTCTTCATAAGATCTTCATCGCTCTCATGAATTGCTTCATCGATTACACCTGCCGTACGATAAGCTGCACTTTCGGCTCCATATGTAGCAATGATCATATTTGCAATTTTCTCTTGAATCATCGTAAAGTCTACTAATTCCGTTTGGAACTGTTTTCGCTCTTTTCCATATTGAACCGACAAACCAATTGCTTGTTTTGCTGTTCCAATATTTCCAAAAGCAAGTTTAAGTCTAGCAAAGTTAAGAATATTAAGGGCTACGTGATGCCCTTTCCCAACTTCCCCTAAAACATTTTCAGCAGGGATGACAACATCTTCTAAAATAAGAGTCGCTGTTGAAGAACCTTTAATCCCCATTTTCTTTTCTTCTAATCCAATAGATACACCTTCACATGTTCTTTCGACAATAAACGCTGTCATTCCTTTATTTGTCTTCGCAAAAACAACGTATACATCTGCCATATGAGCATTTGTAATCCATTGCTTCTCACCATTTAACTTCCAAGCTGTTCCCTCTTCATTCAATACGGCGCTTGTTTTTGCACTTAATGCATCCGAACCAGCATTTGGCTCTGTTAAAGCATAAGCCCCAATCCATTCTCCCGATGCGATTTTCGGTAAATATTTTTCTTTTTGCTCTTTCGTTCCATAATATATGTAAGGCAATGTACCGACACCAGCGTGTATATTAAAAGAAACGCTAAACGCACCAGCGTAACCCATTTTCTCTGCTACAAGACCTGAGACAGCCTTTCCTAACTCGAACCCGCCATAATCTTCTGGTACCTCAATGCCTAATAATCCAAGTTCCCCAGCTTTCTCAAATAATTGACGAGAAACTTTATAGTTATGTTGTTCAATATTCTCCATTTGTGGAACAATTTCTTGTTTAACGAATTGTTCTGTCGTTTTTGCGATTAAATCTTCATCACCTGAAAAATCTTCTGGTGTAAAGTAAGTATGATTTATATCTTTATTAAGTGAAAAGAATTCATCCCATGGTAACTTCGTTTTCTCCATATGTATCCCCCTATCATTCGGCTTTCATAGCTTTTTGCTTATGCTCGTCTACGATGAGTGGAATATCTTTTTTGAAAATAGAAGGCGATGATTTTTCACATCAAGCATTTTATTTTGCCAAAGATGTATTTTCATCGCCTTCGCTGCTTTATCTATTGATCTTCTGATAATACTGTTTTTGCAATACCAGTATCTAACTCTTCAAAGTCATGATATGAAATTGTTTCGTATAATTCACTTCTCGTTTGCATATTAGAAAGTGCATCTTTTTGAGAACCTGTTTCTTTAATTAAAGCAAACACATTTTCATACGCTTTCGCTGCAACGCGAAGTGAAGTTACAGGATAAATAACCATTTGGAAACCCATATTCGCAAATTTCTCTGCACTATAATATGGAGTTTTTCCGAATTCAGTCATATTCGCAAGCAAAGGTGCATTTACCTTACTATTAAATAGACGGAATTCTTCCTCTGATTGAAGCGCTTCAGGGAAAATTGCGTCTGCACCTGCTTTTACATATGCATTTGCTCTTTCAATTGCTTCATCTAATCCTTCAACGCCACGAGCATCAGTACGTGCTACAATGTATAAGCTCGGTGCAACTTCTTTAATCGCTTTAATTTTTTGAACCAATTCTTCTGTAGTAACAAGTTTCTTACCATTTAAATGTCCACATTTTTTTGGTAATTGCTGATCTTCAATTTGGACAGCTGCTACTTTCGCTTCCACCATTTCTACAGCTGTTCTCGCCACATTTAGTACACCACCAAATCCTGTATCAATGTCAACAAGAACAGGTAAGTCTGTAGCTCTTACTAAATCTCTTGCTCTCTCAGCCACTTCAGTAGACGTCACGATACCTAAATCTGGTAAACCTTTACTTGCAGTATAAGCAGCTCCTGATAAATAAAGAGCTGAAAAACCTGTATTTTTCGCAACAAGAGCTGCCATTGCATCATGAGCACCTGGAATTTGCAAAATTTCATTTGCTTCTACTAAAGCTCGGAATCGATTCGCAAGCTCCTCTTGTGTTGACTGTTTTTTCACAACCCAAGCCATTCTAAATTCCCCCCCTATTATTAAATTAAGAATAGATCTACAAATTCGTTTACATTCATATTTTCTAGTTTTTCTTCATTTAAACAAACTTCATGAATTTGTTCTTGTTGCTTACTAGAATAATGACCTGCCATATTTGCAGTGAATTTTTGAACAACTTTTGGAATTGCTTCGTCTCTACGGAAGCGGTGACCAAGCGGATATTCACATTCCACATTTTCTGTTACTGTGCCATCTTTAAAGTGAACTTGAACAGCGTTGGCGATTGAGCGCTTGTTCGGGTCAAGGTAATCTAAACTGTACTGTTTGTTTTCAACAACAACCATCTTATTACGTAATTCATCTACACGTGGATCGTTTGCTACTGCATCTTCATAATCGTCTGCAACGATATCTCCTTTTAATAAACCAATTGCCGTAATGTATTGTAAGCAATGATCACGATCAGCTGGGTTATTTAATGGACCTTCTTTATCAATAATACGAATTGCTGATTCATGAGTTGTAATTGTAATACGGTCAATTTCATCTAATCTCTCTTTAATTTCCGGATGCAACTTCACTGCACATTCTGCAGCCGTTTGTGCATGGAATTCTGCTGGATATGACACTTTAAATAATACATTTTCCATTACATATGACTCTAGTGGTCTTGCTAATTTTAATTCTTGTTTATTGAATAATACATCTTGGAATCCCCATCCTGGCGCAGATAATGCTGTTGGATAACCCATTTCACCTTTTAGAGCAGTCATTGCAAGATGAACACCGCGGCTCGTTGCGTCACCTGCAGCCCATGATTTACGTGAGCCCGTATTTGGAGCATGACGATATGTACGAAGACTAGAATTATCAATCCACGCATGTGATAATGCATTAAAGATTTCTTCACGTGTTCCGCCAAGCATTTTCGCAACTACTGCAGTTGTTGCTACTTTTACATATAATACATGGTCAAGACCAACTCTGTTTAAGCTGTTTTCTAAAGCAAGCACGCCTTGAATTTCATGTGCTTTAATCATCATTTCTAATACTTCACGTACTTTTAAAGCTTCTTTTCCTTCTGAAATACGAACACGGCTAATATAATCTGCAACTGCTAAAATTCCGCCTAGGTTATCAGATGGATGTCCCCACTCTGCTGCAAGCCAAGTATCGTTATAGTCTAACCAACGGATCATACATCCGATATTAAATGCACCTTTTACTGGATCTAGTACATAAGACGTACCTGGTACACGTGTACCATTTGGCACGATTGTTCCTGGCACAACTGGTCCTAGTAATTTCGTACATTCTGGATATTGCAGTGCTAAAATTCCACATCCAAGTGTATCAAGTAATACGTAACGAGCTGTACTGAATGCTTCTGCACTAGTAACCTCTTTATTTAATACATAATCGGTAATCTCTTCTAATAATGCATCTTTTTGCTTAATTTCATTTGTTTTAATCATGCTATTCTTCCCTTTCTGTCGAAAATTCGTTATTATTAATGATGGGTGTCGGTCAAACACCCATCTGGCGGGCGGCGCTAACAACTCCCCAGTTGTTCTTATTTACTAAGTACATGTCGCTCGCCAATATAATTTACACGAGGACGGAACAAACGATTATTTGCATGTTGCTCAATAACGTGCGCACATAACCCCACTGTTCTAGAGCTAAAGAAGATTGGTGTGTAAAGTTGAATTGGAATACCTAGCATCCAATATACTGGAGCTGCATAATAATCAAGATTTGGATAAATTCCTTTTTCTTTTTCCATAATCTTTTCTCCAGCTTCACACATTTCATATAGTGTATAATCACCTTTTACATCACATAACTGTTTTAAAGCTTCCTTCATCATAAGTGCTCTTGGATCCATCTTCTTCATATAAACACGGTGTCCAAAGCCCATAATTTTTTCTTTGTTATATAGTTTCTTCTGTAATAACTCTTCAAATTTCTCAACATTACCAGCTTCTAAAAGCATGTACATAACCGCTTCATTTGCACCGCCATGTAAACTTCCTTTTAAAGATGCAACTGCACCTGTTAAAGCACCGTATAAATCTGATTGTGTTGATGCAATAACGCGAGCTGTAAATGTAGAGTTTGGCATTTCATGCTCACTATATAAAACAAGGGAACGATCAAAGATCTTTTCCTCAAGTTCAGTTGGTTTTTTACCAGTTAACATATAGAAGAAATTCGCACTATAAGATAATTCTTTAAGAGGTTCAATTGGCTCCTCATTATTTAAAATATGATAGCTATTCGCTACAATGTTTGGCACTTTACTTAACAGCTTGTACCCTCGGCTTTTATTCACTTCTAACGAGCGGTTTTCGATATCATTATCGTAACCAGCTAACGCTGACACACCTGTACGTAATCCATCCATGGGATGCGTCTCTTTAGGCAATGCCTTTAGTACGTTGAATACACCTTCTGGTACTGCATATTCTTCTTTTAATTTCTTTTCAAGTGTTACTTTTTCATCTTCATTCGGTAGGTGTTCCTCCAATAAAAGGTGCACAATGTCTAAATACTCTTTTGTTTTTGAGAGTTCGATTAAGTCATACCCTTGAATTACAATTTCACCTTTTACTGTGTCAAGAAACGAGATTTTCGTCTCCGCTGCCACTATACCATCTAATCCCGGGGAAAATTTCTCTTCAGCTTTCATCATTATTTCCTCCAATCCTAATAGATCTTCGTGCACATAACTGTAAGCCTTTACAATATTGTGAAACTACATTTCTATTTCAATGTATCAGAGTTTTTAGAAGATTTCAATTTATTTTATAATGATAAGTTTCCTACACTTTTCTTACTGTAACAATACAATTTTTTGAAAATAATTCTTATATTTTATAAAGAAAGGATAGACTTCTTTGCGTATTTTCAAAAACAAGATATAAAGATTTTTCATATAACACCGCCAAATATACAATTATTCTAATTTTATTTGAGAAATAGAAAAAACGAGCTGTACATAAATACAGCTCGTTACTATATGATATTTATTTCACTATCTCTTAAATATAATTTTTATATAAAACTTATTCATTTTTAATAAAGTTATTATTTTACATAATTAAATTGAATTTCTTCCATTTCCTCATGATAACTTACAAATAAATCATAGTTTTGAAAATACCAAAGATCATCAGAATCTACAAAAAATATAATACCTTCCTTCTCAACTGACACTATTTCGCCATCGGGTTTCTCAGCAACAACCCCTAAAGAATATCCGGGCTGAATTGAACTATCCCCTCCGTACCTTACAGTAAAACGTACAGATTCACCGTGCTTTATACGTAATTCTTCCTGGAACCATTGCAGAGCTTTACGATCAATTGAAATTCTCATCTTTATTCCTCCAGTTTACGCAAACTCTTTTTTTCCTAATCGTTGTTTTACAAAGAAGACGAAAATAATTAAGGCTATCAATGCTGAAATTGCACTCCCTGAAAATAAAATACGATAACCAAACATTTGTGAAACAATTCCAAGTAAAATAGCACCTAACCCGATTCCTAAATCAAACGCTGTAAAAAATGAAGCATTTGCAACTCCTCTTTTACTCGGATCGACAATTGTAAGCATTGCCGCTTGCAAAGCTGGCTGCGCTGAACCAAATCCAATACCGTATAATGTTGCTGCGATAATTACACCTATCAAACCATTTGAAATAGTTAAAACAACTATAGCTAAAATAGTAATACATAATGCTGGAAGTATAATGAATACTTCTCCATACTTATCTAATAGTTTCCCTGAAATTGGTCTTACAATTGTTAATGCAATTGCATATACAAGAAAGAAAGTTCCCGGGTTTACATGAATTGATGATGCAAATAACGGTAAAAAGGTTGTTATTCCTCCATATGCAAACGATAAAAAGAATACTACAATCGTGATTGTTAATACGGATTTCTCAAATAGCTGAATTTTCCCTTTTTCTTTTTGTGGCGTAAATGGGATCTTCGTTATTAATGATAATACGACTGCCATAAAAGATAACAACGTCGCTAATAAAAATAGACCATCAAATGAATAATTTTGCACAACCCATAATCCAATCATAGGTCCGATCGCCATTGCAATTGTCATCGCCATCCCGTACCAACCCATACCTTCACCGCGGCGTGAATCTGGAATAATATCCGTTATTGCTGTTCCAACAGCTGTTGTAGAAACAGCCCATGTTACTCCGTGAATAACACGTAAAACAGCTAAAAGGACAATAGTCGATGCTATATTATAGGAATACATCGTTAAGCCAAAAAAGATGAGTCCGAAAATAATAAAGGATCTTCTACCATATTGATCTAACATTCCTCCAATAATCGGTCGTATTACAACAGCAGCTATTGTAAACATCCCCATCATAAGTCCAACTTGCGATTCATTGCCACCTATCTCTTTAATAAAGAGCGGGAGCGTTGGAACAAGTAAATAAAATCCTGTAAATAAAAATAACATTGCGAAAGTCATTTGAATAAATGATTTCGTCCATAATCGTTCCATAAAAATACCTCCATACACTCGTAAAATATTACGATTAACACCCTCATTGTATATTTTTTTTATCTCTTTTCCCTCCGCAAATAGACGTATCTTTTCATATTAAATAGTCCACCATCAGCTTACATTAGTCTTAAGACTTTGTACGCATATTTTAAACGAAAGTCCTATATATGTACCTTTATACGTGTGAAAAGAATATACTAATTTATTATCACAACTTAGGAGTGATTATTTTATGTGGGTATTATCATCAAGAGTAACTGTCGCGGTTCCTTCGATACCCGAAATACATGCCCCCGCCGTTCATACAGCAAGTTCCGATGTCGGCATTGAACTTCCAGCAATTTGGCAACAATACCAATCACCAGGTCAAGCTACCCCTTCATTTTGGCATCATGGTGCCCATCCAAGTAGCACTACCTTTTATCATCCTAGCCACGCTCCACTACCTCAGGCTCAAGTCTTTTATCATTTCCCATCAATTTATTTTCAAAATTTTTATGGTACGTTTAACATTTAAAACACATCATTTCATAGCTACTACATTTAAACGAAAAAAGCACTTAAGATTGTAATTTTCACAAATCTTAAGTGCTTTTTAATATTTTTTATAAATTTTTCTTATTGCCCATTATTAGCAGGGGTCTCTCCTGCATTACCGCCAGTCTCTGGTTGTGTGGTCGCTGGTGGAGTTGTATTTCCTTGACCTCCTCCGTTATTTGCTGGAGGTGTCGTATTTCCTTGACCTCCTCCATTATTTGCTGGAGGTGTCGTATTTCCTTGACCTCCTCCATTATTTGCTGGAGGTGTCGTATTTCCTTGACCTCCTCCGTTATTTGCTGGAGGTGTCGTATTTCCTTGACCTCCTCCGTTATTTGCTGGAGGTGTCGTTCCTTGGCCATTTCCATTATTTTGTTCTTCTTGTTTCTTTTGCTCTTCTAGTTTCTTTTGTTCTTCTTGCTTCTTAAGTTCCTCTTGTTTCTTTTGTTCTTCTTGTTTTTTCAGTTCTTCTTGTTTCTTTAATTCTTCTTGCTTTTTCTCTTCTTCAGTTTTTTGCTGTTGATCTTGTTTTGGTTGCTCCGTTGTATCCGGTACGCTAGTATTTGGCGATGAATCACGTTTTTCACCTTTTATACGTAGCTCACTACCTTCTTGAATAACACTACTTGGCATTTTAAAGCGTGATTTATCTGTAGCCATTTCGCTCATCATTTCTTTAAAGATCAACTGTGCAATTTTCGTATTTTTACTACTAATATACTCGTCTTTACCATCTTTCATATACCCAGTCCATACTGCCATCGTATATTGCGGTGTATATCCAGCGAACCAACTATCACGAGTTGCACTTTCTGGAATTTTATATTGAGCTAATTGCTTTGATGAATAGTTTGTCGTACCCGTTTTACCAGCTACATCTAAAGAGCCTACATTTGCCGATGTACCAGTACCTGATGTAACTACAGAACGAAGCATATCAGTAATCATGTATGCTGTAGAATCTGTCATAACTTGTTTTGGTTTTTGTCCAAAACTTTGTGACTTACCGTCTGGATAAACGACTTTCTTAACAAAATGCGGTTTCGTATATTTACCTTCATTACCAAATGCCGCATAAGCACCCGCTATTTCAGTTGGCGATACTTCATTTGTACCAATCGCTGTCGATTCTGTCGGTGCTGTATTAAATGTAATACCTAGTTTCTCAGAGAATTCTTTCGATTTACTAATCCCTACTTCTTTTGCAGTTTTAATTGCAGGAATATTACGCGACATTTTTAATGCTTCACGCATTGTAATTGGACCCATATGACTTCTATCTGCATTTCGTACTTCTTGTCCCGTTGAATACTTAAATGGAGAGTCATCAATTTGATGGTACGTAGCCCATTTTAAATATTCAATTGCAGGAGCGTAGTCGAAAATCGGCTTCATCGTTGAACCAGCTGCACGATCTAATTCAATTGCCATATTATGCCCTTTAAATACAGCTTTATTTTCTCCACGGCCACTACCTATAGCACGAACTTCTCCTGTTTTCGTATCCATAAATGTGAATGCACCTTGGAATTTATCGTTCGGATAATCAATGATATTATTATTTAAAATATTATCTGCAAGTTTCTGTGCTTTCGGATCTAACGTTGTATAAATTTCTAAACCGTCAGAACCGATATTAGCATCTGGTAATTCTTTTTCTACTTCTTTCACAACTGCATCCATAAATGCAGGGTATGGCATTGTTTGTAGTTGAGCTGCAGGCTTAAGCCCCTTTTCTACGTCAACTTTTGATGCTTCTTCCATTTCCTGTTTTGTTATATATCCATGTCGGTTCATTAAACTTAGAACAACATTTCTTCTTTCTGTTGCTTTTTGAACATTTTCTTTTTTCGTTGGATCATAGTTATTCGGTGCTTTCGGTAAACCTGCAAGCATCGCAACTTCTGGTAATGTTAAGTCCTTCAATTCTTTACCATAGTAGTTTTGTGCTGCTGTTGCGATCCCATATGAACGGTTTCCTAAGTTAATTTTATTTAAGTACATCTCTAATATTTCATGTTTTGAATACTGTTGTTCTAGCTTATAAGCTAAATATATTTCTTGCGCCTTACGCTTTGGTGTTTTGTCCATTGATAAGAAGTAGTTTTTTATAACTTGCTGTGTTATCGTACTTCCACCTTGAGAACCATAATCCCCTTTAAGACTTACTAGAACAGCACGGGCAGTACCTTTAAAATCTACTCCGCTATGCTCATAAAAACGTGAATCTTCTGTCGCTAAAAATGCATTTTCTACTAATTTAGGTATTTGCTCATACGTAACATTCGTCCTTTTTTCTTTTCCATATTCATATACCAAATCCCCGTTTTTATCATAAATTTTTGAGGATAACGGATTAACAAGTTTTGCTTTCTCAAGTTTTGGTGCATCCTTAATCATTACGAAAAAGGTAGCAACCCCTGCCACTAAACCAACAATACCAAGTAATAAACAAGTAATTAAAAACTTGCGAAAGAATGATGTTTTACCTTTTGGCTTTTGTGTTTTAGAAGCTGGTTGTTTTTTCTTTTTAACTTGTCGTCGTTCCTCTCGAGAACGATAATTTTCTGACATGTTACTTTCTCCTGCCTTTCAATTCTCCCGTTGATTTACTTAAAAATATTGAGGTCACTTTCTAAAATAAATTTGATTAAGAAAGTATATTGACCTGGAGCATTCAATATTTTCCCAATTCACAGATTATAAATTTTAGAATACTTCTTATACAAACTATTTTCACTTCTATTTTTCCTAATAACGCTGCCCCTTGAAGCATAGAATGTAAAAAGTGAATTTTTAATACCTCGTATAAATAATATACCTTTTTTCAAATGGTCAATATTTTCTTATTTATAAATCAAAGGTGAAATAAAAATAGCACAACGATATGTACTTCGTGTGAACTTCCTTATAATTACGTATAACAAACATTTAATATATTGCATATAAGTATAATACCTCTTAAATTATAAGGATTTCAACATCACAACCTCAACATCTACAAAAAGTATTAAAAATAAAAAGTGAGGAGTTGCGTAATGATGAAGCTATCTCCCGTAATTTCAAAAAATATAGTTGCTGTTGGTTATAATTCTTTTTCTATGATTTTGCGAATCCAATTAAAGAATGGTATGTACGATTTCTTTAATGTACCAGAAAGTATTTATACTGGCCTATTACATGCACAATCTAAAAGTTATTATCATAATACTTACATTAAAAATTCTTTCCGCCACACAAAAATCTAAACTTAACACCCACTAAAAAAGAAAGGAGGTTAATCCTCCTTTCTTTTAAAAACATTTTGCAGATGAATTATCTTCGATTCCTCTTATTAATTTCATCATATGCTTGAATTTGTTTTTTCAAACGCCGATCAGCTTTTTTATCATGCACTACAAGAATTGCATGTATAACTCCTGGAACCCAAAATATTAATGTTAATATGAAATTTATGATTGCCTGAATTGGTTTTCCACAAAATAATACAGCAACAGGTGGAAGAAGAATTGCTAATAAATACATCATCCCTTGAAAACTCCTTATTTTGTATTTTATATATCACTTTTCAAAATATACGCAAAAAAACCTACTACCATTTTAATCTTAACCTACCTCTAAAATCAATGTATCTCCTTCTATTTAAATAAGTATTTCAGACTTTTTATTGTTTTCTAGCCTATTTTCTTCCTCTATTGCAGTTACTCCAATTGCAGAAATTAACGTTCCTATCGCTTGTATCCAAATACCAATGAGTGCAATGATTCTCTCATCCTTCTTATCAAAAATACTATCTTCATTTTCTCTCTCATCTTTCAATACATTTGAAACACCTTGATACGCTTGTAATCCAGCCCCTAAGCTTTGCATGGAGTTACCCAGTATAATAATTTTCTGTAATACATTTATACCCAACAAAGCTGCTTCTACTCCTAAAAAAGCACCGATCGATTGTAAACTGTTCCCTGTAATGATAAGATAATCATTTTCTTTCAATTGTTCATTTATATTAAAATATGTTCCTATTACATTTGATATATTGCCTAATGCTAATAATTCAATTCCTATTTGATCAAGTAATTTACTTTGATTCTCTAAGCCTATATTTTGATTTTCTCTTTTTTCTTCCCCATCATCATAATTGCTCGCAATGATTTGTAATATATATCCGAGGGCTTGTAATGAGCTTCCTACAATAACAAGATCCGATTCAACTTTCTCTTCTCCAATAAATCCTCTTGTCGTTCCAATAGCAGCTGTAAGATTCCCTCCCACTTGAAACCATGCCCCTGTCACTTTTAAACTGCTTGGATTCATTTTTATCACCTATTTAAATATTTTCTAAAGCTTTCAAAACAAACAAATCTCACCCTTAATCTTTTATTTTATTTTTTAGATGTAATTTTGTGAATGATATAATGTGCTACTAATATAAAAGCACCTTAAAGGTGCTTTTTATATGCATGCTGGGCATGTCAATGAATCTCCATTTTTATCTATTGTTATATTCAATATATATTCAATTGCTTTATGTGACCAAGTTTCAGGTGTAGGCGATTCATTTATATATTGTGGCGCACATGACTTCAGCATTGGAGTACTAATACTCCCTCCAGGATCTAAAGCAAGTACAGCCATGCCATGGGGTAATTCCAGGGCCATAGATTTAGTGATACCTTCAATAGCAAATTTCGAGGCACAATATGGCGCAAGCTCAGCCTCACCTTCTCTCCCCCAACTAGAACTCATATTAATGATAATTCCTTCTTTCCTAGCTACCATCGCTGGAACAAATGCTCTTATTACATTTACTACACCATTCACGTTTACATTCATTACATTTTCGAATTCTTGAGCCGTAATTTTCCAAAGTTGTGCATTTTGATTTACAATCGATGCATTATTTATTATCATATCGGGAGCTGTATGTGTATTAAGTATATAATTTGCCCAATTGTTAACTTGCTGAGAATCTGAAACATCAATTACTTGGAAATCATGTATTTTACTGTACTGTTTTTTTAGTTCTTCAATTTTATCTTTTGAACGTCCACAACCATATATGTTCCACCCTAATTCATGAAATCGATCAACCATCGCACGCCCTAACCCTTGTGTCACGCCTGTAATAATTACAGATTTACTAATTTCTTTTCGCTTCATTTCTCTCATCCTCCTTCCCTATATCTTACTCTCTTCATTTTTATTCAGCGATTTACTATAGTATTAACTCAACTCATACTTTAGTAATGGTTTTGATATTGTATACATAAACAAAAAGTAACCATCATGGTTACTTTTTGCTATATATCTAAAAATTCATTGTTTATTTCATTATTGTTTTTATATTTCAACTTCTCTTTCCACATTTCTCACACTGGTAAATATAAACTACACCTAATGTACCTTTTTAAAATCCTCATTATCCTGCATCTTAATAAAAATATATTTATGTTTACAATGCGATTCACCCAAATAATTTTTAAACCACTTTTTCAACACAACACATTCCACCTTTGTGATAGAACCTTTATTTAGCTGCTTTATTACATACTTTTATTTAAATGTTCAATCTCATCTTGCAACTTTTTAAATTGCTCAAAATGCATGGTAATAGATTGGCTACTACCATAATCAACATTTTGTTTCACTAATATAACACCCGTATCATGAAAAAGCGCTTCAAGTTCTTTCCTAATAGACACTTTCGCAATATGAGCTGTTTTAATTGCAGATAAAATTGCAATTTCATTAAACTTTAATTTTATTTCATTTGGACAAAATGCGTCTTCAACTAATATAACTTCATTACTATAAATTAGTGCAACAAGATTACTTGATTTGGCATCTGTTAAATCAACTTTTTCATAATATCTTTCATTACATTTTGCCTCCTTTATTTTCATATATATCAATTATACAAATTTTTTAAAAAATTACTCAACTTTATTATATTAATTTTAACACACTTTTATTGAAATCCATGCTCCAAACGTTTTACTATTCCACAATTTTTATTATATGAACCATCTGGACTATAACTCCATATAGTAATGTTAACAACTTATTATAAAGCAGGTGAAAATTATGCCATCAGTTGTAGGAAATTTAGTTGTACAAAATAGTAATGGATCATTTAACTTAGGTGATTTCTACAACGTTTCTCCGAAAGAAAATACGAAAGCTTATAATGGTTCCGGCGCATCAAACGTTGGTTTTGTTGTTAATACTTTTAGCGGTGTTAGCGCGACCAATACATTTGATTCTGACCTTGCAGATCAAAACCAAGTGGGTACAGCCTAATCTTATGTTCAACTTTTTGTATAGAAAATTTTAATTTGTCTATACTATAATCAGGCTGTTTGACAGCTCTTATCGATTTTGGAGTACCCTATCTTTTTCTCCCTTTCCCTGGGGCTCAGCAGCTAGCACAAAGCTAGCTGCTTTTTCTTATATTATTTGTCTCATAAATCAGAAATAAAAAAAGCTGCCATTTAATATTCAGCTTCTTTTACATTATTTCAATAATATCCATAGCGTTAAATACGTAAGTTTTATAAAAGGCGTCTGTACAAATTACAATTTGTTTTACCGGATTGATATGTACAACAGTCATGTAGCTTGTTAATATGTAACCATCTTCAAAATATGTTACCAATATTTCTTTCTCAGACAGTAATGACGTTAATAATTTATCAGAAATCCTCTCTTTTGCTTCATTTGTTAAAAGCGGTTTTTGTACTTTTAATTTCTCTCCAATAATCTTTCTCATATTTAAAAGTTGTTCGGACATTACTGTAAACGGAACCCACTCTCTTTCTTCTTTTGTATCTTTACATCGTTCATTTTTATCTCCTTGATCATTTATACATTTATTTATTCATGCTATCCCTTAGTTATTTTTAATACTTACTAAACTCGAATTTACTTCTAAACTATAATTAGGTTACCTCTCAAAAGAACATTCGTTCTTATTATACACGAACTTACGTTCCTTTGAGAAGAGCTATACTTATTATTTCTTAACAAAAACATAATTTTATTTATCTCCATATTTTTTCCTTTATCAAATAAACTTTTCATTTCTTATATAAAATGCATATAAAACTAAAAGGCGACTTCACACAAAGTGAAATCGCCTTTTTCTAAAAATATTCAAAGCTTATTTTTCTATCCTAACTAATGTTCTTTCTGGAATACATAATTCATCTATATTAAAATGATTTATTTTTAAGTTCAATTCCCCTACTCGTTCCTTATCTTCATCACCAACCCAACAACTAAATAATTCGAAATAGTCTCCATCTTCCAAATAACTTTCCATAATCTTGCATAAAGTTAAAAGTTTTTCTTTCGCTTCTTTTTTTTCCTTTACATTTTGCCACTCGACAAGTTCAATTCCCCAATTAGTTGAAACCTCATATGTGTAATTTGTTTGGAATTGATAATCTTGTACAATTTCAAGCATACTTTCATCTGAAAAACACGGTCCAAAAACAATTACATCATTAGAATCTGGATCCGTTAACGGAATTTCTACATTACAGCCTATGTAACTTGCTAAACTCATTTTATACTCCTCCAATATTCGTATAAAAAATACTTCATAGTATATTTATTTACTCAAATATAAAATCCCTGCCTAAACGAAAAGTTTTAAATTTTTATCGTTTATTAACCATCTATAACTGAAAACATATACTATGATGAACGAACTCACAAAGCATAAGAAAAGAGAGCATTTACAACACTCTCTTTTCTTACATACTCTATGGAACTTTACAAAACTGAATCAGTGATTTTTATTATTATATTTTATTACATATACTTAGGTTGTACTATTATATGTAACTCTCTCTCTGTATCCGCTTTTTTCGGATGACGAAAATAATTAAGTTCGTACTTTAACACTTTATACTCAACCATCCCAATTTTAATCCCTTTCGTTTCTTTTAATATAACTAATAAATCACTTATATTTTCATCATATGACTCAAAAATTTTCGCTCCGCCCTCTCCTTGAAAGATTACTTTCATATATTCTCCCCACCTTAATTTATTGATGTGGTAAATGATGCGTTTAAAACGATTCATTCTTTATCCTAAAATTTTCACAACAAAAAGAACATCCTTTCCAATCGAATGCTCAGCTTTTTACTAATTATCCATGTTAAATATTTATTCAAAAACATTATATGTATTATTTTTTAAATTATGTTCGATATTCATTATTAAAGAGTAAATATATGTAATAAACTTGCATAATGAAAACCGTAGAATATCCACTTTCGTTGAAATAATTATAAACCATAATTTCCCATTGTAATTTTAATATTTAAATGTAATATTGTATTGTCTTACTATCTATTTATAACTCACACACTAATTAGAAAAGGGAACTCTATATGAGTTCCTTTTCTAATTATGATTACAGTCATTATTTCTTTTCTAGAAATTTAAATGTATCTTTAAATTCTTTATTATTCACTTTAATATCAGCATCTTTCAATAAATCATTGACTACTTGTTGTTTCCATTTACCTGTCGTATCTTGTAGTCTTTGTTGTTCTATATCTTTACGAATTTTATCCTTTACTTCATCAAATGGCTTCAATTCTTTTTTATCCGTCACTTTAATAATATGGTAACCGTAAGTTGTTTTAACCGGATCACTTACTTGGCCTGCATCTAATTTATACGCAGCTTCCTCAAATTCTTTCACTGTTTGCCCAGGAGCAAAACCAGATATTTCCCCGCCCTGTTCCTTTGAACCAGTATCCTCTGAATACTGTTTTGCTAAGGCAGCAAAATCTTCACCATTATTTACTTTCTCCTTTATTTCTTTAGCCGTTTTTTCATCTTTCACTAAAATGTGACTTACTTTCATTTCTGGTTTATAGTTATTTTTCACATCTTTATCTGTAACTGTTGCTTTAATCGCTTTCTCAAATGCAATTTCTGGCTTCATTTTTTCTTTTAATTCATCTTCGTTTTTCAATCCAAGTTGTTCTAAAGTCGATTTAAAGTTCTCACCCATTTTATCTTTTGCTTCTTCTACTTTCTTTTTTGCTTCCTCATCTGAAACTTTATATTTATCTAACAATGCCTTACTTAACATCATTTGATATAAAGTACTTTCTCCATATTGTTGTAGTAATTCTTTACTTAATTCTTTCTCTGTAACATTCCCTACTTTTGATGTTACTACGTTGTCTGAGGAACCACATGCAGATAATGCTAGCATCACGCATAAAATAATTGTTCCAATAAATATTTTTTTCTTTTTCAATTCAAATACCTCACTTTTATCATTATGCAAATTAACTATACACAGTCATTGTGAAAACAGTGTGTTTTCTACATGTAATTCATTTCATATGAGTAGACTATGTATCATGTATTTTCATTTTTAAACGTAAAGAGTCTTCTTACTATTATGTATAGTAAGAAGACTCTTTACATACTCCTTAAAAACAATACTGCCGCTATAGTTACTTAATAATTACATGTTTTTCAGGTATCCAACTATTCTGCCCGATATCTACCGCATTTCCCACTCTACCCCACACTCGAAAAGATGTCGATCCATCTATATTCCCTTTATAATTCATACATTCAGGCTCTTCATAATAATTTACTCCGTAACCGACAGGATATTTCGAAGTTGCATAAAACCATTTCACATTAAAATGTTTTAAATATGCCCACTGCTTATCGTTCTCTAAACAAATCATATCTTGCTCACCGCCTCCCCAATAACCTGTTAAGATTAAATATGGAATTTTCTGAGTGAGTGCACCTGTAAATTGAGGGGTCATGGGAGTTTCATATAAATTTATTCCGTATCCATCAGGATATTTCGAAACTGCAATACCAATGCCATTCGGTTGCTGTGTATACACTATGTTAGTTTGATTTGCTTTGTTGGAATCTATAAACCAAGAAAGTGACTTATTTCCTACTAATCGATTCAGATCACATTTCCCAATCCCAGGAACATTCCCTGAATCCGCATATTGCCACATATCGCATGGATATGCTGGCTTATTCCCTCCATAACGAGGAATCCATACAAAATCAGCTTCAATATTACATGCTCCAAATGATAAATACGTGTGATGCCCTACGTATAATCCTACTTTTTCCGCACCTAAACGGCGTAATTCATCAATAAATGCCTGTATCCCGCCTTGCATATCTGCCATCGTTTGAACTTCTACGTCCGCCACCCAAAACTTAGCTGATTGATCACCACGATTCCAAAAATCTTGTGCCTCTTTCTTTGCATCAGCAATAGATATAAAACGGCAAAAAGCATAATTACCGAATGGGATACTATGCTTTTTCATTTCACTAACATAATTTTGATACATAAAATCCACCGTATTAGAGCCATCTTGAACTCTAGCAATCACTAAATCTAGCTGAGATGCTGCAATATCCCAATTAATAGTTCCATTCCATTTTGAAATATCTACAATATACCCCATACATTCCAGCTCCTTTTGAATGTCTTATTCATAGCTTGTTTTATTGTAAGCCTCCTCTCTCTAAAACTAGCTATCTATAATATAAATAAAAAGAATCTTTACTGTTTTTCAAAATATATTCTCTTTCAGAAATATTTCTATCAACTTTAACATGTATGCCAAATAAAACATTCGAAATATACCCTACTATTCATTTATTATGTAATCTCGTCCTATCAATCATTTTTACAGATATTAAAAAAATCTCCTGTATTATTAAATTATAACTTTCAGTATCGATTTCCTTTCAACTAAAAATTTCATCCTCATTTTCTATATATTCTTAAGTCAAAATTACTACCTCTACATGAAATTTGAGATTTAGAAAAATTTTAATTAATTGAAGTTTACTCCTATTAAATTGCAATTTTCCAACCTGAACACTATTGGTGCATAAAAAAGACATTTTCTATTACTGAAAATGTCTTTTTACAGTTTAATAAAATAACTTTGGTGCTAAATCTGTATTTTGTAATTGTGAGTTTTCACTGCTCATAACACAACTTGTGGAAAATAGAATTGGGATACCACAAACCTCATCATTCATTACATCACGAAACACATTGGCCGCAACACCTGTAAACGTTTGACATAAGTTAGAAATATCGTCATTGAAAAACTGAATGACTTCCGCAGCGAAAACCGGAAAAACAACATTCGGTCCGCCAGGGAACTGAGGCTGTACCACAACTTGTTCAAAATAAGGATTATTTTCTAGTGCTACTTGAAATAAATGAGCTATTTCAAATGCATCTAGTGGACAAGGAAATGGATTTACAATTTCATTCTCATTATTCGTTACAATAACTGTCACACTTACATTCCCAAATTGTACAAAAGATTTTAAAAGCGTTGCTAATGCTCTCGCTTTTTCGTTGCTTAACGCATGCACTAAAATAATATAATTACCACCAACAGGAATAAGCGGCCCAACTGTAACAGTTGGATCAGCACCTATTGAATTTTTTAATTCATTAAAATATGTGATCCACGGTGGCGAAAGCTGAGCTTGTACATTTTCTTCCACTATTTTATACTACCCCCTTATACCATTCTTACTAACATAATATGTAACAAACAAAAAAATGCATTAGTTATATTAACCATTTGCGTATTTATTGATTATATTAATTAAACATTTTATTTTCCATTCTCAATTTCCCCTTTACATCTTTAAGCACTTTTACTACTATAAAATTCTTTATTATAAGCAAATCCACTGAAATTTCATATTATACTAATACGACTCTATATCCATTAAATTATAATACTCAATATTAGGAGCTGATTTCATGGAAAAAAAACCTATCGTGTTCAAAATCCCACCAAATTCAAAGCTAAAAATTACATTTTTCGGTCCTTGTAACGAAGTAATTACAAATGTGTCTATAATTAATCAACTATGCACCCCTAAATGTCAAACTATCACGCAATACCCAGACTTTAAGAAATATGTAACGGAAGTACGATCGCTATCCCGTTGTTAGTCCGCATAATGCACGATTTTCACAACTTTATTACCTAAAATAACCGAGAAAGAAAATAACTGCATTCCTAGACTAAAATTACTCATGTTATGATATTCCATTGATAATTCATTGATAATTCATTGATTTTTTACACGTTTTTATGAAAAGAACATATATTATCGTATGGAGATTATCCACTCATAAAACCTATCTTTCTTTGGAGCGTACTTTTTATGTATGCTCTTTTTTTATGTAACCGTCCTCCTTCTAAATTGACCAACAATATATTAAAATTCTTTATATACTCAAGGAGGTCAAATATGTTCAAGTTGCATCCAATACTACTCATCTTAGGATTGATTTTGTTTTTATATAGTGTAATCGCCTTTATGCTATTCTTTTCAGTGTATTAGCATTCCCTACACAAATCTATGTTCAATATATAATTTCTATATGGTAAAGAAAAACATAATGATACGATCTTTTATGTATTCCGTCTTTCTTGTTCTATAAGAAAACTAGTAAACTTACTAACAATGCGTTTTTACAAGCATGTTACTTATTATTCTGTTTATTATCTGAAGAAGGTTGAAGCCCTACAAATTAAACTACGCTTTACCTATTTACTTATATATTTTAGAAAAACAATAATAATCCCCCACCATTTGGTAAGGGGATTAACTAAACCTACTAAAAAACATTTAATAATCAGTTTTATTTAGTTGGAGAAGGAAATCTTGCCGCTTCAAAGTGAACCGTATTTACACCATTAACATTTTGTACAATTACGCCAGCAATACTACTTTCTGCAAAAACTTCAACTAAATCTCCTGCTTCTAATTGAAGAATAGTAGTTACGGAAACATCATTATTAAAAAATACTCCTGTTCCAAAGAAATCATTATCTATCGCTATTGCCGGATTGCCATTTACACGAATTTCTACTCTAGCTCTGTAATTTACATTAAAATCATTTGGAGAAAATGTTATATTTCCTAATACACTATATACCCCTCTAGTTTTCGGAGTAAAAATCGACGTTACTGGATTATATTCATTCGCTAGATCAAATTGTTCATTTTGAAATAATACTTTAACAGGAGTATTTGCTAGAACAGGTTGATTAACTGTATTCACAGCTCTAAATGCCGATGCCCTTACAAGCTCCTCTTTCTTATCATCACAACACTTCACCTTTACATACTTCCTATCACATTTACTACTTTTCCTATAACAATCATGACTTTCCTTTTTGTAATCTTTACAATACTTACAGTAATAATAAGACATAGTGAGTCCCCCTTTACACTTATTTTTACATAGTATGCTATATAGATTAGAATAGCTTGGACGACCTGTTACTATTTTTAATAGATTAAAAAACCCTCACCATTTCGGTGAGGGTTTACCTTTAAGCTTCTGCAAACTCATTGTTTAATGACTTTATTTAATTGGAGAAGGAAATCTTGCTGCTTCAAAATGTGCACCATCTTCTAAAGGACTTAAAACTCCATCTATACTACTTTGTGCATAAATCTCAACTTCATCCCCTGCATTCAATTGAACAATCGTCGAAACACTTACGACATTTCCAAAACTTATTGGACCAAAAAAGTCATTATCTATAGCTATCGCTGCGTTTCCATTCACACGAATTTCTACACGCGCTCTATAATTTAAAGTTGGATCGTTTGGAAAGAAACCAATCGTTCCAATAATAGAATATACACCTTTAGTCTTCGGCATAAAAATAGATGTTGCTGGATTATACTCATTCGCTAAATCAAATTGTTCATTTTGAAATAACACTTTCACAAAAGTATTAGCAGGAACATTTTGATTCACAGTATTTCTAGCTCTAAATGCCGATGCTCTAACAAGATTGTCCTTGTTATCATGACACTTACTAGTGTTCTTACAACAATCATGATGCTTATTTTTATACTCCTTACAATACTTACAGTAGTAATAACAAGACATACTGATTCCCCTTTCAAACTTATTACTATATATTATGTAAGATTGATTTATAAGGTTTGGACTAGCTATTTTTATTATTCATAAGGGCGCTATTAACCTGCACCCTTATTTATATACACCACTTCATTCCTTACTAGTTATAAGTTGTATACAGTCCCATATGGAATAGTCAGAAAAGAACTTCCGTACGGTGTAACTTGATGTACTGGGTAAAAATACTCTACGGATGAATAATACGGTTGTACACCTTGCTGCTGCATTTGCAATTGTTGTTGCATTTGCAATGCTTGTTGAATAGCTTGGACTGTACTTTGTGCTCCACTATACGTTATAGATGTACCATACGCTGGTCGCATACCAGTTTCAGAATTAAAATATGAATAAAACATGATTTTCAGCTCCCTTCCCGTATAATTTATTACAAATTATATTATGATTCTTTATTTCAGTGGGTACTATAAAGCTAGTCCGCTCGCTTATATTCAAATGACAAAATAAAAAAGTAGCTGCTAGACTACTTTGACTCCTTCTTATCACCAAATGAAATGATATACATATTCTCCTGTTACACGCTCATTAATTCCCGCAACCCTAACGAACCTAAGTAAATCCGCTCCTTGAAGGAAATATACCGAAATCGTAACCGGTACTTGCGACCACATGAATTGATAAAGCTCATTCACTCTCTGATTCGTCGTAACGATTAAATCATTTACAGGTCCATGATTCCATGCAGAGGTTTGAACTGAAGTGAAAGAAAGGTCTTTCCCATTAACCACTATTCTTGATACGCTTTGAGTTATGTCCACAATAATCCCCTCCAACATTACAAAAATTGGACCTTTTTTAGTTCATATTATTATAAATATTCTTGACTGTAATAAATGTTTAAGGCAAATCCCTAATAAAGTGAAACTTTAATCAGCTCTCACCAATCGGGCTTTTACTGGCAGCCCGACCCCACCTAACTTCTTTGCTTCCGCTGAATTTTGAGGTGGGGGTATTTACTGCCCGACAAATAGCGGGATAAAATTTTTTTATTCATATCCCTCAATTCCCATTACAACCATATAATTTCTAACCTTATTCAATTTTTGGAATTAATATAAAAAGGCATCTTAATTAGATGCCCTTTACTTATCTTCCACTACAATTCCACTATTAAAATAGCAACGCCAAATCCGATGCAAACCAATCCTATCAATATAAATAGCAATCGGAATCCCCATAAATCACTGATTATTTCTATAATATGCACCAGCACAATAATAATAAAATCTTTAAACCCACTGAAACTATGTTCCTTTGTCTCTCTGATTCCATCAATTACAGTCAGACAAACAATAAAAACACCTAAACCAATTAATATAAAACCTAATACAAGCATTCATATATCCTCTTTTTCTTTTATCTCCTATTAACGAACATTTTCACATTAAAATTCAGTACATACGAGGAAGTTAGATAAAAATTAACTACCCGTAAAACCTTATTAGTGTGTACTAATAATTAGAGGGAAGGCCCTCCTCTTCACCTTATATTATCATGAAAGGATATGAGCTTCCGAGTTATTTCTTTATAAAATAAAAATAGCTAATTCACTACTTAAAAAGTAAAAAGCATCAGATTGACTAGTATGTAGATGGTTAAATGAATGTAAAATGTTTTTAAATTATCTACTCTTTTTTTAGTTTGGAAGTAACTCTCATCTCGTCCCATCTTTATACACCACTTTCTTAATCACACTGAACGCAATATTCAATTGATGAGTTTGTCATTTCGTTACCTCCAATTAACGCCTTTGTTCAATGTAGTAATTTTCTTGTATAATAAAAGTTAATTAATCTAGAAGGGACTGACTTATGCGCAGATATCAATATTTTTAATCTACCTATCATTACAACATAACGGAGGTAAAAGTATTGATTACAGAACTACACTCACAGAGATTATATTTAAGGAAAATGAAAGCATCTGATTCACTAAGTATGTTTAAAATATGGTCTGATCCTGATGTTACTAAATTCATGAATATAAGTAATTTCACTGATGAGAACCAGGCAAAAGATATGATTCAATTCCTTAACGAACTCGCTCAAAATAATAAAGCTATACGTTTTACTATTATTGAAAAAGAATCTAATCATATTATCGGTTCATGTGGCTATAATTCCTTAGATTTTGAAAACTCAAAGACTGAGATTGGCTATGATATTTCAAAAACATTTTGGGGTAAAGGATATGCACCTGAAGCAATATCCTCTTTATTAGATTATGCTTTTACACATCTAAAACTAAATCGTGTTGAAGCAAAAGTTGAACCTGCAAATGTAAATTCCATAAAAGTATTAGAAAAATTAAACTTTACTTTTGAAGGTATTCTGAGAAAGAGCGAAAAATCAGCTGGAAAGCTTATCGATTTAAATATCTATTCGAAATTAATAAGCGATTAATTTTAGTCACTCTGCCCATACTCAATCAAAGTGTGGGCTTCTTTAATTTCTGTATAAAATTCAAAAGTTTGACACAATCCTGGAAAAAGCTTATAAAGAAAAGTGAGGTTCCATTATTTTCACACTTAGTAGCGCAGTCATGTTACATATAATTTTATAAGTGTGAACGAACTACAAAACTAAAAAACAAATAATAAGTTTGCAACATGTTTGCAAATACGAATTTTGCATATAAATTCGTGTGATATTGAAAGGAGTTTTACTTATGAAAGAAATTAAAACAGAACAAGAATTCAAAGACATCATCGCAAGCGAGGAGCCTGTAGTTGTTAAGTTCTTTACTACATGGTGCCCAGATTGCGTACGTATGGACAACTTTATCGGAGATGTAATGGAAGAGTTCAATAAATTTGAATGGTACTCTATCAATAAAGATGAGTTTCCAAGTATCGCTGAAGAGTATCAAGTAATGGGTATTCCAAGTTTACTTGTATACCAAAACGGTGAGAAGCTAGGCCACTTACATAGTGCTAATGCAAAAACAGAAGAGCAAGTTACTGAGTTTTTAGAAGCATACTAAAATGAAAGCCCTCTGGAAAATATTTTTCAGAGGGTTTTCATCTATTTTCACAATTATCTTTTGAAGTTTTTCATCGTTTAATGAATTACACCTTGTCATGATAAGAATAATACGTAGTAAGAAAAGTATTCGTTTCCTCATCCATCTACCCTCCTATCTCTTTAGTAAATAAACTCCAATTAGGTTCACACCTTGACTTTGTACTTTTCAACATATTTTTCCTTTACGAAACTTTGTTATCCCCTTCTTAAAAAGCTATAAAACGTCAACAATGTTTGTATAGACCCACACGACTTTCGTTTGATACTCTATTTATAGAAAGAAATTCCTTTAAAGAAAGGTGAGTGATTAAAATGGATACTCTTTCTCATAAAGAAGCTGATAAAGGTGCTATTGTCAGCATTATGGCCTACATATTTTTATCCTCTATGAAAATCATCATCAGTTATATTACCCTCTCTAGCGCATTACGCGCTGACGGTTTAAATAACTTAACGGATATCGGTGCTTCTTTAGCGATATTAATTGGTCTAAAAATATCTCGTAAACCTCGTGACCCAGATCATCCGTATGGGCATTCGCGTGCCGAACAAATCGCATCACTTGTTGCGTCCTTCATTATGGCAACAGTCGGATTAGAAGTTGTTATTAGTGCCATTCAATCTTTCTTAAATCCGAAACAAGCAGCGCCTAATGTACTCGCTGCATGGGTTGCTTTATTTTCTGCTGTCGTTATGTACTGCGTGTATTTGTATACGAAAAAAATTGCAGCACGAACAAAAAGTAAATCATTAGAAGCCGCTGCAAAGGATAATTTATCAGATGCACTCGTAAGTATTGGTACCGTAGTAGGTATTGTCGGTTCTCAGTTCCAAATGCCTATTTTAGACCCTATTGCCGCTTTAATTGTCGGTCTTATTATTTGTAAAACTGCATGGGAGATTTTCGTAGAATCTTCTCATATGCTAACAGATGGAATTGATCCTGATAAAATGGAAGAATACGCTGATGCTATTGAGCATATTGGCGGTGTGGAAAACATTGTAGATATTCGAGCACGTATGTATGGGAATCAAACGTACGTTGATATTACAATTGAAGTAGATGCTCGCATGGATGTTGGAGAAAGTCACTGTATTACCGACAACATCGAAGCTATGCTGCGCAAAAAATTTGGAATTTACCATGCACACATTCATGTTGAGCCAATGAAAAAAGAACCTATTATGACATAGGTTCTTTTTTTATGAACGTTTTATGGAATATAACACATAAAACGAGCCAGCTACCGCCAGCTGCCCATCCTGCTAATATGTCAGATGGATAGTGCACGCCAAGATATATTCGGCTAACTGAAATAGATAATACAACAAAGCTTGCTATAAGAATAATTAACAATTTTTTATGCAACGAAATACGCTCTTCAGTAATTGTGACGTATGCAATAAATCCTAAAAAAGCAGTAGCATTCATCGTATGACCGCTCGGAAAACTATATCCAGTTGCAGTAACAAGCTGCGTGACATCAGGTCTTGCTCGTTCGTACCATAGTTTAAGCATACTGTTTAAATAACGAGATCCGTAGTAATTAATTGTTAGAAGTAACGCACTAAGTAACTTTTTTCTAACGAGAAAATACATTACAAGAATAATGAGTAATGGAAAATATATTCTTTTGGAACCGATAAAAGACACCCAAGTAAAATAGGTCGTCAAATAATCGTTTCGAAAGCTTTGAATAAAATGTGCGACTATATTGTCAAAGTTCTCAATACAAGCGGTATGATACGAAAGTGATAATACGACAAAACAAATGAGTAACGTAAAACTTAGCAAGTATAAATGTCGATATCGTTTCACATACATAACCTCACTATGCAAAAAAAATGGAGCGGTTGTTTTAGTTTTCCTCTCCATTTCTTTTTTATGCATAGTTTATTAAAAAATATAATTATTAATTTTTTGCTTCATCTCAGGGATATCTTCTCTTGTTACGGTAAAACGAATCACCTTCTCATCAAGATCAAGCGCCTCAGCGAATAAACCAGCTAATCCACGTGATTTTCTATCTACTTCCATAATAATTTCTAGTCGGTCGTATGCACGTGGCAAGATTAATAATTCTAATTCATCTAATTTCCCATAATGCTCTCCAGAAACCGGAATAAACTCAAATTCTTGTGCGAATGGAACTTGCTTACGTAATCGATGCGGTAATTCTTCACATTCTATATGACGTGCTTTAAACCCTAATTCATTTACACTATCTAAAACACTACTTAATAATGCATTAGGTAACACTTGAACGTAGTCGCGGTCACTTGGGTCTATACTACGTTTAATATCAAGACCTGTATGAATCCAAACCGTTTTCATACCAAGTGTAAGTGGTGCTTCAATTGGCATTGGAAAAGAAAATGGAATTTCAACTTTTTCATTCGGTTCTACAGAAAAAGGTTCTGTTAAGCGTACTCGCTCTAAATCATATGTTGCTGTTACTTTTTTATCATCCACTTCTCGTACATACGACGTCGATAATGTTAAGTAAATGCTTTCAATTTGTTGGCTAACTGAACCTCCAGTTATATGAACCTTTCCAACTATTTCTTCCCCAACAATATACTCATCTTTTTCAAGAACAGTATCTACCTTTGCACTTCCAATACCAACGCTTGCTAAAAACTTTTGAAACATGGAGTCTCCATCCTTTCTAAAGCAGAAGCTACATCTTGTTTTAAATCTTGTACATTCTCATAGTACGGCGTTTTTATTTGTAACATTCGCATAAGCATTTCACGATTATAATGTTCCAAAGTTAATTCTTCGTACCATGGTTTTTCCTGTTTTTCATTAGATTCATATCCTGCATATAATAAAAATAATGAGAAATGACCGAGCGCATAAAAGTCGCTACGAAAGTGAACTTCTCGCATCAAAGCTTGTTCACCTTCGTAAGTTGTAGCTCGCTCATCATCTTCACCTTTCCATTTAGCTAATCCAAAATCGATAATACTAATTTGATTTTCTTTCATTAGTATGTTTGGAATGCGTAAATCTCGATGAATAATGCCTTCACTATGAAACACCGATACAATTTCTAATATTTCATATAAAATCTCAAAAACTTCACGTTCTGTATATACATACCCATCTATGAAAATATAATCTTCAAAATTTTTACCAGGCATGTACTCCATCACAAAGAAGCTCTTTTTCTCCCATAGGAAATGATCATATAGACTAGGAATTGCATGATGATTTAATGTTTGTAAAATCATTTTCTCTTGTTCAAATGATTTTCTACCAGACTCATATCTTTGTTTACTTTGTCTTAATTGTTTTAAGACTTTATATCTATTTATTTGTAAATCATTAACGACATATGTAACCCCATAACTGCCCATTCCAATTACTGATTCAATTTTATAACGCTCTGCAACAATTGTATTTTTTCGCAGTGGTCTATCAAATAATGCTAGTACACGACGCCATTTCATCAGCTACTTGAAAAGAAGCTACGGCTTTTACGTTTTCTTTTATAATGTTGATGTCCATAACCAGATGAACGTCGTTTATAATCGCTACTTGAATACGAGCGCCCTCTACGACGATAATCACTACTTGAATACGAACGATATTTTTTCTTTCCTAATAAAGAATCAATAATTTTTTTGAACATTCCTTCACCTCTTGAGTAAAATTTCCTTCTCATTATACCAATAATTATTGACTATATTTGTGACAGGTTTGTAAAGAGTAAAAAACGACGAGTTATGCCCGTCGTTACTTTCATTCATCCTCTTCATCAAAAACTTCATCAATCATGCATTTCTCTAATAAATACTCAAATGTAATATCTGCGAGATCTTCAATTTCTTCTCGTTTTGGGACGTACCCTCTTTCAATTAGTTGCTCATAAAAAAACTCCGCAATCTCTTCCGTATCAATCACGACTTCAATTTCCTTCATGAGCATCACTCCTTTATTTCTGTTTTATGAAAAAATCTCAAAATTATGTATATGAGATTAGAAAAATAGATTTTATTTTTTTATAGGTCATAAGCTTTGGACGAGATGCATACGATTGTAGTACAAGCTATTCAAAGGGGGAAATAATAATGGAAAATCAATATGAAGTAGGACAAACAAAAGAAGAGTTCATGCATGAAGATCAATGGGCAGACTCTCTTATAAAGTGGCTTTTTATTTTTTTAATAGTTGTAGGCATACCTTATACTGCATATGTTGTTGTTCAATTTATTCTCTCTTTCTAGTTAACTATTTTTTCTCTGTCAATTTAACTAAATAATTATGAACAACATCCATTACAATTTTATATTCTTCATCTTTAAATGTATCGAACAATAATTGATAATCGTTATAAATATCAAGTAATCCATCAATGATTTCTTGACGATTCGTCTTAACACTCACTTTTTTCGAGTTGTTAATTGACTTTAACTTTCCTAAATCTAATTTATTCATACCTGCTTTATCTTGTTTCATTTTCTTCAAAATTGCATTTGCCGTTTGAGCATTGGCGAGTAACGTTAAATCTGATTCATCCGCTTCTAACCATTCACCATCCGTAATCCGTGACAATTCATAAATTGTATCTTCCCATGCGTCATTCTTATATCTCCATACTTCTGTACGAAAACCAACAATACGGAAAACATCTTTATCATATCCAGTTACTTGCACAAGATCACCAAACGTGAAATTATAATTTAATTCAATCCACTCCGTATCGCCCTTTTTCATATCTTGCTCTGTAACGTGCTGCAGCGTTTGCTCTACGTAAAATCCATCGTGATTATTGACTTCGTATACATAAACTCCATCTAAAACCTTCATATTTGTAATCTTTCTATTTTTATTGGCTCAAGTTCTTCTTCATAAAACTCCTTGAAAATATCCGTATCCTTTAATTTCGAGTAAAGTTCCAACATCTTCTTTACATCCTCTAAATCAACAGAATATTCATTCACCTTCATGTGTATCACTCCTTTATATAATTATAAATCAGAAAGAAAAACCCGTACACACAGAATATGTACGGGTTTAACTTGCTTTCTCATTATCATTTTTATCTTTACTTTTACGTTCTTTTTCGTCTTCCAATTTTATTTCTTGTGCCAATTCAAGGAGGGCTTTTGCTGCTTTACGAGCATCAAACTTTCCAATTTCTTTGTATTTAAAATTCATGATGCCTCTCACCTCTGCCGATATGATATGCGAGACGTTTTGTCTGTGTTCTTTGTCCCTATCGTTTTTCTATCGAGAGAATGAAAAGTGTAAATCAAAAACTAAAAAAAACATAAAAAAAGCCTCCCACAAGGGAAGCTTCTTCATAATCATCTATTACTTAATATCTTTAAGGTCTCCTTGGTCAAATAGCTCTTGAGTGATTTCTTCTCCGAAGTTATTCAAAACAAAAGATTGCTCTGCTACTGGATCCATAACTCCCGTAGCTTTACCAATGTTTCCTTCTTGAGTATCCCAGAAGTAATTATGATCTTCTACAATTTTACTAAAATCTCTGTTTACCCATCTTTCAGCTATTGCTAAAAGTTCTTCTTTCTTTTCAAAGTTACTATTTTTTAAGATGTCTCTTACTTTCTCTGCATTCTTCTTTGACATTGGGATAGTGCCCCATTTTTGAGTTGCTACTATTTTTTGGTGAGTCATGTGATGCATTGCTCTAACGACTTCATATTCTTGAGAATCTTCAGTAATAGGAAGATTTATAAAAACACCATCTTTTTGTTCTTTTGGCTGAATCAGTGACTCTTTTTCTCTTGGAACTGTTTTGTATTCGTCTGTATTTATATCGGCACTTGCTTGTTTGTCTGCGGGATTGTCTGCGAGTTCTAACATTCCAAAAGTAACTGCAACAGCAAGAAATCCCATAGCTGCTGTTATTCCTAACCAAGTTAATATTTTATTTTTCATTTTCATTCCTCCTGACTTCATTTAAACATCTCACTCTAGTAATATTATATCAAAATTACCTTTTTATGGATATATTTTCTTGTATTTCTTTTTTAAATCACTGATTTCATACACACTCTTTAAAATTAGCATTTTTATAAGAATATCCTGCTATTTCCTTTCAAATTCATTTTTATAAAAAATCACCTCGATGTTTGAATATCGAGGTGATAATAAAATTGATATTTTATAATTTTGGATTGTATTTGTACTAGTATTTATTTATTAGTCATTTTTTCTACATAAAGGACAATATGGTCTTGCTAATAAATGGTCACTACGTATTTCCCACTCATATCCACAGCTCTTACATTGCGCTGTTACTTTTTCTTTACTTGAAACATACTTTAATACTTCAATGGTATTATTAGACTTAATTATGACCTTTTGTTTATAGTTTTCTGCCCTTTTAACCTTACTTTCAACTTTAGGTTCACTCGATTTATCTATTACTTTCTTAGCTTTCGTTATTGAAGACTTTTACGTTTCTTAATTTTAGGTAATTTTTCGCAATCATTTTTTCTACAAATTCATTATTTTGAAGTCCTCATTTATCATACATAATCTTAAACAGTTATATGATTCGGAAAGATTGATATTAAATTGAGTTTCTTCATCGGTTAATTGCTGAATTTCATCCAATACAGCCGATAATTTAATCAATTTTTATCTTTTATTGTATAATCATTAATTCCATGATTACATTCAGCTAAAACCGATATAAAAGAGTTATCTACTTCATTATTTATTATGCTAGCAATTTTAAACTTCTCTTTCTTTATAGCCCATGGGTCATCAAAATCTTTTTCAAAATACTCTATTCCAGCCTGACAATTTCTTGTTGTTTCATTATCAATATAGTACTTATTTTCTATTTTATTTCCTTCGTTATCAATAAAACAATAATCAACCCTAATAATATCTGGGTCTTTTCTGATTTCAAAATTTCTAGTCCTTGCATTGTTCGAAATATATATTTGGATATGGCACGTGTTTAATAAATCATTATTTTCATTTATTTTTATGGAAAAGTTGTTATTTCTATCTTTTAAAGAAAAAGAATCAAATTGAAAAGAAGGAAATATTAATTTATATCTTTCAGTTCTCATTTGATCATCTCTTTTAAGGTATAAATCACGAACTTCTTGATAAGGAACGTTTTTATTATCTCTTTCTTCTAATTTTTTGTTCACATCTATAATCCGTTCATCAAAATTTTATAAAAATCCAATTTACACTTTTTGGATTTTAGATATTTAAGAAAGAGTTCTTTATACGTAGGATTACTTTTGTACTCTAAACTATAGATAAAACATTTAATTGCTTCCTCACTGTAGATTTTCAGTTCTTCAAATTTCTCACTAATATCTCTTTTCAGCAATTCTAATGATTCATAACATTCATCTCTGGAGATCTTATAAACTTCATATAGTCTTCGTTTCTTTTCAACCATTCTTTGAATTTCTTCAAAATCAGGTATGTACCGTCTGCACAATTCATAAAGACTTAATTTTACTTCATCAAATTTTAATAGTAGGTCACTATCTAGCCGTTCTTTTTCTTTCAATAAATAAGTAATATCTTTAGGTATCGAATGTTCAAAATTAAATCTTGTAAACCCATATTCATAATAAGAGTAAATACCTTTAATATCTTCCTGCAATATACTTAAATAATCCTTTATTTCCGAGTCAATCATTTGTGACTTTGAAAATCGAAAACTAAGCTGTTTAAGTAAAGAATTTAACTGGTTAAAGCCGAAAAATGAGGGTAATAATTTGTGAAAGTATTCTTGTTCTTTTCATCTAAATATTCTTCATCTACTTCTTCTAGTATAGTCATATGGAAGTCTTGTAGAGTACATTTATTTTCAATCATGTATTTAAAAATTTTACATGATTTAAAAGACCCTTCATAGAACGAACCAGATTCAAAAAAAGTATTTATGATACTCATCATAAGAAAGCCTGTTTAAAGCAATAATTTCTTCGAAATGTTGTTTATATCTTCTTTGTATATCCTTTGCTTGTCCTATATAAATTGGAACACTTTTTCAGAAATAAAATTGTCTATATAAATCATATATATACCTGAAATATTATGTTTTGTTTCTGGTGTAACTTCTCTATATAAATTATCTTGTATCAATTGTTTTACTTGGAATTTTATATTATCGATTTTTTCATATTATTATCCATCTGTCTTCTCCCATTCATTGTCAATGAATTGCTAGAATAGTACACGTTTTTCTATTCAGCTACCATAATAACTATCTCATAACCTATCTAATTCCTTAAATATTTTATGTACTCTAATTCCACCTTCTTATTTTCATTCTTTTGAGAAACAAACGGCTCAATCCCTTAGTTCATTCCAACTTAACATTTCCATTTACATCTCTCCTAACTACTTGTTCAATATATATTTTCACTTTTATTTACGGAAACCATTGTATAATTGGATTATATAGTAAATTGTACTAGAAAACATTTATATGTTACTTCACCTTTTATCTAATTTATTACAAAATTAAATGAGGAGAAAAATATGATTAATATATTGTTAAAAAGGAAGATTTTTAGAGACTAATTGGCAAAACATCATAAGTTCGGAAGAAATAAAAGAAAACCATGACTATAGTCAAAGTTTTTATAAAGCAATGCAGGAAGCCAAAGATAGTGGTGACGAAAAAAAAGAATATATTTTTAAATTATTAGGGGATGTTACATCTTATCATTTAGATTTAGACTCAAAGGAGAATGATTTTAAGCCCTATTGGATAATGGATGGAAAAAGATCCGCGAGTATAGAAGATCTAAAGGAATCCGATCTTTCCTTTTTTGAAGAAATTGTTGAGGAAATTAACAATCCAGAAATTAGATCTAGAATAGCTGATGTTTTATGGGTAAGAAGAAAAAATTATAAAAGAGCTATTCTTGCAATAGAAAATTATATTGAAGTATACGATAAAATGGATTCAGTGAATTCTTGGTATATTTTAGGGATACGACTGGAAAGAGCTGTTCAATTGGTAGGTTTATTCAAAAAAGGTTCAGTTAGAGAAGCATTAATAGAGAAACTAGAAGGAGAAATTGAGAAACATCAAGCAAATAATGAAGCATTTATTGTTAATTCCCTTTTAAAGTTACTTTTAAAATTGAAAAGGTCTGATTTAGAAAAATATATCCAAATTTCGAAAGAATTAGCGAAAATCGAAGAAGAAAGAGAAAATTGGAATGGAGCAAGGGAATCTTGGAACCTTTGTATTGAGTGTTTAACATATGAAAAAAGGTTTCATGAACGAAAGGAAGTACAATTATTAAGCGCTAAAACATATGAAATGGAAGCTGAAACTTCTCTAAAAAATAATATGAGTTACTTTGTGACTGCATCACATACTCAAAGTGCTATTGAAGCATACAGAAGAATTGAAGGAACAACAGAAATAGTAAATAGCCTCCATATTAAATTGTTAGAGTATCAAAAGAAGGCCCTTTCTGAGATGAAATTATTTGAAGCCAAAGGAGGTGACATTACTGAAGTCGTTGAAAATTCAGTCAACAAAGTAAAAGGAAAGCCTTTTAATGATAAACTTGTGACATTAACTTTAATGTCACAAGGCTTAAACATTCAGGAGCTTAAAAAAAACGCAGAAAAATACATTAAAGGAAGTGCTTTTAGTTCCCTTTTTTCTTCAACTAAGCTTAACTCAGAAGGAAAAGTAATTGGCAAGACGCCACCAATAACATCGAACAATCCTGAAGAATATAAGGAAGCCTTAATAATCGAAATGTATAAGGATGCTGGTTATCATCGACAAACGGTCGTTCAAGCTATTATAGAACCGATACGTCAACAAATTCTGCTAGAACATTTTGTAATGTTAAGAGATTTTATACCATTAGTAATTAACAATCCTTTTATCCCAGAGGGAAGGGAAGAAATTTTTTTAAAGGGATTATATTACGGATTACAAGGTGAATTTTTAATTAGTACTAATTTATTAATACCTCAAATTGAAAACTCTATTCGCTACATCCTTAGCAAAGAAGGAGAAATAGTATCAAGTCTTGACAGTGATGGAATCCAAGAAGAAAAAAATTTAAATACACTGCTTTATTTACCAAAGTTAAAAGAGATACTAGGAGAGAATATTGTATTTGACCTTCAAAGCTTATTAGTAGAAAAACACGGAGATAATTTAAGAAATAATGCTTCCCATGGATTACTTGGCAATGGTGAATTTTACTCTGCCTCAACAATTTATCTCTGGTGGTTAGCCCTTAAGCTTTGTATCAAGTATAAACTGGGTTGGTAGATATTTTTGAGCTTGTGCATTAACTGCATGAGCTTATTTTATTTCAATGGAGTTTGGGAATTTTCTTTAATGTCAGAGACCTAACGTCTACTAGATGATAAAGAAGGTATAAGCTTTCATAAAAAAGAAATAATATCGGTGAGGCTATTAAAATTGAACTAAGAGGGAGAAAATGAGTATGTCTGATAAGAAGCAAAATGATTCAAAAGCAGAATTAGCCCTTCCAGAAATCACAAGTCTAGATGAGCCGAGCAATCGGGAGGAGTTTGGCGAAGGTGTTACAGTTCACATAAGACCTTATCCAGGCATGGTAGGCGGAGATAAAGTCACACTTGAATGGCGTGACACTCAATCGTTTGGAAAAGACGAACCGAAGGATAAAGAATAAAAAATAATTCGAAGGGTTATTCTTACAGAATAATCTTTTTTTATTTCAACGGAGTTTGGGCCAATTGGTACCTTGGGTGTGAGTAACCCTCCCCTCGTTATTACATGATATTTTACGTTTTTTTCAAAAAGGGTAGGCGGTATCTCCCAAACTTTTTAGCCACACACTTTCCCAAAATTTTTCATCCTCTTTTTAACCGCGAATTTTTTGATCAATCATTTCTCTTTTAACATCATTGGTTTGATCTTCATCTTCAACCACTGCATCATCAACAACAATCATCTTACATCATCTCATCATCACTGTTGTTGAATCTGCTTCTACTACTGCATCATCTGAAGTAGTTGCTGCTGCTTACGACTGCATACATCATCTCTTATTACTGCTGATTGATACTGCTTTACTCACTGATGTTATAACTGTTGTACCTACGTATGTGTATGCTGTTGTTACTGCTGTTCATACTGCATATCATTCTGCTTATCTATCAGCATACATATCTGTTTATATAGCTGTAATAACCGCTGATTAAATGCTGCTGAGTACTGCTCTTATATCTGCATTTGTATCTGCTAGTAACTACTATACATACGGATATGTATAACAACATCCTATCCATATTAATTAGGTAGTGGCTTCCCCCCTCTTTAAGTATTACTTTCATTTGTATGCTTTCACCTATCATCCAATAGTGCTTTAAATAAAAAAAGGAGGACCGGCGAATGCCGATCCTTTAAATAATTAATCTAACTAGCGTTTTAAATACTTTAAACAATAACCAATTTAGCGATAGCTTCAGGATTATACACTGCACCATCCATGTAAGCATCAAGAAGAAATCCAATTGAACCTCGAAGAGCTTGTTCACTATCTTGAACTGTAACTAGCTCTGGTCCTTTCTTGATCATTACTGCATAGCCAGCTCCAATATTTCCAAACACACATGGAACCTGCCCAATAACATCACCAGCTTCTAAAGAATCAGTAACTATTACTTCTAAACCAAGAAAAGTATAAGATACTCGATCATTTACAATACCGTTCTGCATATAGAAATGGCCTGCTCCATCTTTCAACTTAGCAAGCCTATTAAAGAACGGTCGTGAAACAATAAATGCCGAACCTTGCAAGTAATCTGGGTGAATTGATGTTACCATATCGAGCATCTTATCCAACAATTCTTCGTCTGTAACTGTCGTCTGTAAAGTAAACTTTCCAATCTCTTCATTAGAAACAATACCTTTAAACTCTTCTTTCAAAGTACCTCGAAGGATTGATTTTTCAACAGCCTTGAATGTACGCTTTGCTAGTAAGTTAGGAATGTATTCACCCATGTTAATTGCAGCATCATTAACTAATTGTGTTGTTAGAGAAAGATACGCTCCTACTCGCTTTTGGCCAAGTTCTACATGTCCAAGAGAAATTATACCCTCAGTTAGATTTTTCCCTTCACCTACAAAAGCTCCTACACCTGTTGATGTTTCTCTTGCAACTTGTAATGTTCCACTAACCGATGGAAACTTACGAGCACGAGCAAATACCGGAGAAGTTTCTTCTAATTTCTCAACAAGAATATCAGCAACTGCTGTTGGAATCACAGCTCTACCTGATCCAGTTGTTTGAAGACCTATAGCACGTGCTTCTTCAATTTCACCTTTAACAAATTCATTAAAAGCTCGATTTTCTAAACTTCTATCTTCCACTGCTTTATTCTTATAACCAGTTCCATATCGATGTTCAGTTTTCATATTGTTTTTGTTCTCCTCTTTATTTAATTTAATTTGTTTTTCTAATTCTGTAGGAATATCAACATCTTCAACTAAATCAATACCTCGAGCTGCAATTGTCGATTGAGAATACGCAGGATCTCGAACAACTGATACTTCAAATAACTCAAGTTCTTCAATCGTTCTCTCGTAAAGATTAGTTTCAAGTAATCTCCAACTGTCTTTGATAGTACGGAAACCAAATGACATGTTTCTGAGAATGCCAGAATCGATTAATTCGTAATAATCTTTTCCCCAAGAAGTAGGAGTAATGGCTGCTTCCATAAACAAACCTTGCTCATCTTCAGTTAGTTTCAAAGAATTGTTACGAGTGGAAGCCAAAAGTAATTTGCTCTTATGCTCAGCTAGGAAATCAATATCCCTTGTAGCTGATTGAATCGCACGAGAGAAAGCTCCTTTAGCAATCTTTTCAACAAATCGTTTTGTAACTCCCAATACGTTACTTAACTGACCAGTTTTATTGACATAACCGGAAACTGTCATTGTTCCATCAGTATTTGCATGTAATTTAGCATTTTGAACTCGGAGTTCCATTTTCATAATTAGCTTTCACCTCTAAAGTTTTTAATTCGGGATAAGTCACTGTTTTATCAAAATAATCAGTAACAACAGACTCTAACAGTGCATCATTTAGACTATCGTTACACGTTCGATTTTCCACAATTAAATAAATGTTTCCGATAGCATCTTCATATGTATATGTCCTACCTGCTTTCACCCATTTATAAGAGTTTTTCATTTTCATTAATTCCTTTCTATGAACAAGATTTATAAATAAAAAATTACTTTTAAAATCAAAAATCGAAAAAATAAAAAAGCCAGGATATTTAATCCTGACTTCCGATGCACTTTGGTAAATACAAATCAACCACTACTCATGAAAGTATGTAAGCAACAAACAAAGCCGTTTTTATATTGGAGGAATATTAACGCCGAACAAATAGTTGTCGCTTTATCTACATACAATGGTGCCCATAAGAATGGACATGATAAAAATAGAAGGTTAAGTACTTAGACAGTACTAAAACTTAGAAGACCTAAGAGACTTTAGTACTGACCAAATACTCAACAATTCATGAATTTAAAAGGTCTTTAAAAGATTCAAAGACTTAGTCAGAAGTGAGAGAGTTAATAGGAGGAAACGTCTCTCATTATATATATAAACAAACAACGTTCAGTTTTTCCTTTTTGTACAAATTCCTCAAAAAATTTTCAACTTTTTTCTTTCATGAAGTCTTCGTACTCCTTAACAGGTACAAAATAAAAAGTATCTTTGTACAATGCTCGATTCTTTATATGTCCATACAACAGCGTTCGTCCATATCCTTTGTTAAACTTCTTACTTCTCCTAAGCCATAATCCAACTTCATGCTTAGCTTCAACCCAATCAATAATATTCATCTCATTATCAAGAATATAAACTGATTGAGAATGTTCTGGAGGTAGGAAAACCGAACCAATAAATAAAATTTGCTCTTTGTTCATACACCATTTGTTCCAATTGGGATTTCTAGAAATATGCTCTCTCTTACTCTTTCTGATTATCTCAATTTTGGCGATTTTTCTTCTTACTAGCTCTGGAATTGGGTGTTCATACGGATATACGAAATCTTGTATTTCCTGTTCCATTTTACGTTCTCTTTCTTTTTTTTCTATACGAGCTCTTTCTTTTCTTTGTCTTTTTCTTTCCTCAGGATCTTTCGGACCATCATCCCGACTAACAAAATTGTATTTTATCATTTTTTTCCCTCCATACATTTAAATTCTATATATTGTATTCTATCTGCACTTTTTAAAACGTAAATTAAACTCCTTACTTTTTAATAAAAAAACGCTTAGAATCAATATTTGTTAAATGATTCATTACAAGAAAAACTTGTTTTTCTTGTATAAATAAATTTTATAATTAAGTATTATTAATTAAATATTAATAGAGTTTACTTTTTACACTATCTAAGTGTATTTTTACACTTTCAAGGTGTAATAAGTACACTTAAAAAACAAATAAAAATGATAGCTTATACAGCTATCATTTCAATAAATTCATCTGGAGCAAGTTTTTCTTCTTCTTCAGTTAAAGCATTAATTACAACAGGATAATAAACAATATATTTATTTACTACGTTTTTATTAATATTAATTTTTTTCGAATAACTTTAACAAGTTTTTTCTCTTCTAAAAGTTCAATAGCCTTAACAACAGTTTTATTGCTTCCAATTCCTAAATCTTTTTGTATCGTCTTGATTGATGGAAACGCACAATTCATGTTTGTATTGTAGCGATGATTTAAGTAACTGTATACCATGTAAGCTGTTGCTTTACCTTTCAATAGATAAAATACATTGTTCGAAATTTGAGTAAAGTCTCTGTCTAGTTTATCAATTCTTCTAAATTTGATTTCAATTTTTTATTCATAATTAACTCCTCCGATTGATTTATTTCTCTCACTTTATGTTTATATATGCAAAATGAAAACGTAAATCAAACGGAGCAATTTTAAAATTTATTTTTTTAGAGGTGTTCCAAAAGGTTATCTTTCTATTTTAAATAAGAAACGTAACAAATTTGGAACATTAGAAAAGTATATAAAATGAGAATTTTATATCTTGTTGACTTAACTATTGCAGAGTAACTTTATTCTTTTACAATTACAAAAGGAGCTTCTAAAAGCTCCTTTTGTAATTATTGATACTATTAAAGTTAATACTTGATTTAAACAATCACCGATTAGAAGAATACTATTTGATTATTTAGTGGCTATTTTTAATTTAATATCCTTTTAGTTTTGTTATAATACTTTCAGCTTTTTTAAACCTTCAATAATTTGGTCATTGTTTATTGTTTTCTCTGTTGAGTGCACAATATTGTTCCTTAAACTCAAAATATATTTATAGCTTTCCATATCTTTATCATTTAAAATTTTCTTATTAAACAAAATGTTAAATACTTTTGTGATTGGAACATTATCAGAGACATCATTCTCCTTATTAATAATCAGATAAGAAAGTTTTTCAATTTCATTCCACTTCTGAACTAATTTATATTCATTTTCCGGTCCAAGCTCAAAGTACTGTTTTTTCTTATAGATAATTGATCTACATAGAAACCATAAAAATACGCTAATACTGTAGTTAAAACTCCTATACCGGCAAACAGTACACTTATCTTCTGCATAGAATTCTCAACACTTATATTTGTATATATGTACAACCAAATCCCGATTATGGTGTAAAGCATACCCACAAGTTTAATTAGTTTTATTGATCTTTCTCTTTTGGGATTATATTTATTCATATTAAGCGAACGCTTAAACTCTTCATTAAGAATCATGAGATCCCTAGGAAGTATATCCTCTGTTCTTTTTAAATTGTTGTTAACTAGTGCCTTCTCCACTAATAACTTCTTATATTCTTCAGATAGATTATCTAAAATTACTTGAGTACCCTCTTGGAGTTTATTATTATTGTAATCTCTCATTTAGTTGTCCCTCCCAACAAAGGATAAAATTGTGGTAATTATCGCAACAATAGAAGTAGCCCCAAATAACCATAATAAAGTTGTATTTGATGTATTAACTGCCCAAAGAGTCAATACATTCCCACTAATAAAGGTAGTGAGAGCTGCGACTGCTTGGAAAATAATTGCTTTTTTTGAGGTCTTACTTCTGTTATAGGGACTTTTTTGATAAGTTACTGCATCTTTAATTGTTTGCCTTATAATTTCAGGATCATTATTACCGGTTCTATACGCTGCTTCTAATCTCCCTGCTTCCTTAATAATACCGTCGGCATACTTAAGAGTACTTTCTTTAAGTTCTTCCTTTGCCCCATTTGATAGGTATTCTAAACTAGCATCAGGAATTTCAATTCTTAATGGCATTGGCCTACCTCTCTCTGAAAAAAACTATTATGTTACATATAATATTATACTCTATAGGAAATAAGTAGCAATATCGAATTGCTATCTTTATGTTGAAATTCAAAAAATTCCACTAGATTTAAAACGATTCACAAATATAATGGAGAAAACGAGAGGGAAGGATAAAATTATACTTACTTTACCAAGAAAGTATAATTTATATGGAAGCCACAAATTAAAAGATTTTTAAGCTGCTTTAGGATCTAATGTTCAATTTTGTTTTTAATTATAAAATATTGATTTTATAATTAAAAAGCTGAGCATAAGCCTAGTTGTGATAAAATAATGAAAGAAAAAAGGGGGGTAAGAAATGGGTAGAGGTGGTACAGGTACAATTCCAGTAGTTTGTTATAAAAAATTAGCCGATGGATCAGAAGTAGTTATTAAAAGATTTGATAGTGTTGGAGAAGCTAAAGAATGGGCTACAACTAATACAATAATGGGTCATGGTTCAGTTCAATGGACTCTAAATAACAATGCATATATAAAAAAACTTCACTGGGCAACTAATAGAAAGGAATATTCAGAACGTCATTTATATAGATTTTCTAAAATCTTAAATTCGAATATACATAATTGATAAGAGACCGAGCATTAAGCTCGGTCTGCACTCCAATATTCGTCAAATTCAGTACCACCTAAAGTTTTAACTTTCCTTAAAACCTCCAGATAGCGATAAATAGGCCACCCTCCAATATTGATGGGAGCAAAATCTTCTGGTCTTTTAAACACTCTAGTATCATGTCGTTGCATTGCTTGATAGAACGCTTCCCTCTTATTTTCCGCATTACGGATTTCATCATTAATTAACGAACGCAAAGTATAAAGAATGTTGAGGTCTACTTGATAATTGTAGTCCCTCTCACGAATAATTCTGTCCGCTTTCTCCAAATCTGCCTTTGTAATATTTCTTGCGTCGAATCTTTCTTTTTGCACATTTGTCATAATAATAACCTCCAGTAGTATTTTTATTTACACTACTCTTATATCTCGAACATACGTTCTTTAAAGTGATAAATGTGACAGATTTGTGAACAAATAAAAAAAGACCTGATTTCATTCAGGTCAATAATCTTCATCTAAAGGTTCATAATTCCCGCTTTTGTTGAAATATAAGTCGTACATTTTATCAAGAAGTTTCCAACGTTCTCCATTTTCCATCTCTTCAATGAGTCTTAAAATGTCCTCTGCGCTCATGCTCCAACCTCCTTATTTTACATATTAAACCTACATTTCAATTCAACAGCTAGCCTTATAAGGCCTCCTAAGAGCCATTCTGAAGACTTATTTTATAGCCATTCAATTTCTATTGTAGCGTCTTCTCTTGGTCTTGTTGTGTCATGATTCGCTTCTGTATTACTACTGAACCATATCTTCTTTATAAATTTCTTCAAAAATGTATTACATGATTCTGCTTTAAGTTCTTCTAAGTTATCTAGTTTTTTAATAGCATCTTGTAATCTAGCTTGTTCCTCATCTGTATTAGATAAATTCTCGAGTTTAATATCAATGAGCTCCATCTGTTGCTTAACTTGTTTGATTTGTTCTTCGTTTTCATCACGCATCTCATAAAACTCAGCTTTTGAAATTTCTCCATCCATCCGCATTTCTTTAAGATTCCGTTGACGTTTATTAAATCTGTTTATTTGTTTCTCTAAAGACTCTCGTTGAATTAATAGTTTCTTTTCTACCTCTGTCGTATCAAGAGATTTCAGCATTTGCAGTTCTTGTTCAAAAGCTGGCTTCTTTTCTTTAATTTTTTGTAATACAAATTGCTCAATTGGTTCATATTTGTATCCACGATCTCTACATTTATTATTATCAACTTTATAGATACATGATTTAATATAATCAATACCATTTCCATCGCATTGTATGTATCGTTTCCTCTTACAACAGTTACAGTAAATTAAATTTTGGAGCTTTCTTGTCGCTTTTAACTTATTAAAGAAATTGCCAGTCGTATTTTCCTCCAATATTTTTTGGACTTCTAAAAACATTTGCTTACTTACAATTGGTTCATGTGCGTCTTCAACAAACACTTCATCAACGACTCTACCATTTACTTTCCTACCTGCTTTTACAACTCCATAATAAACAACATTTCTTCTCATATTTGAAATGTGCGTCGAAGTTAATACTTTCCCTTGCCTGCTTCTCCATCCAAGTATATCTAACTGCTTCGCAATTTCATTGGCACTAACTCGTTCTAACGTCTTTTGAAAAATAAATCGAATTATTTTAGCTTCATCTTCAACTACTTCTAAACGCTTTTCTTCGTTCTTTTTATAACCTAGAGGGACTCTGTTACTCATTGTCCATTTTCCTTGCTCTGCTGCTGCTAATCGTCCCCTTCCCAATCTTTTACGAATTTGTTTATATTCAAAGTTCGCCATCATTGCTTGGAAAGAGAAAAGCATTTCATTACTTTCCTGTGATAAATCAATTGCACCTTGAGGAGTCAAAATTTTAATGTCGTGGATAATCAACATCTTCTTAATCTCTTCAGCATGAGCATTGTCACGTGAAATTCTGTCTATATCCATTACAAGGAGAGCGTCATAATCATCTAATCTGCTTAACAATAAATTAAGTTCCGGCCGTTCCGTATTTACTCCACTTGAGATTTCTTGATAGATGTCATAAGTCAACTTTTGCTGTTTTGCAAGCTTAGTTAATGCGTTTCGATGGTTCAATAAAATCTCATCTATGTTTAGTTGCTCTTCGTTTCTTGATAAGCGTAAGTATATTGCGGCTAATCCCATTTACTTCACCTCTTAATATATGTATTAGGAATGATAACATAATATCCACCGAGTAAAAATAGAAAATTAACATTTGTGATTTTCCCAACGGTTCCATATAGCGTAATCACGACTATGTCCCCTACGTTGTATTTAGGTTGTTTTTTTCTTGCCATCTCTATCTCTCCTTTTTTTGACGTCGTGATTTTGATATCAGTATATGCAACCTACATAAAAACGCTTATCACAGAAGCTTATATTCATAAATTTTTTCAATAAAAAATATAATCTTATAAAATTTACATTACACTCAAACAAAAGCTAGTAACTAGACTAGCTTTAAATCAACAAATTTCATAATAAAACATACAGAATACTTCACTTTAAATAAAGTAATGTATTCTGTATGTTTTCAAATAGTTTTTATCTATCTTGTATGTATAAATCCCAGGCTTCATCAAATATAGACATACTTTCTAGCATTCCGCTCAACTCTAAGTATGAACTAATTTCATCATAGTCTTCAGATTGCTTCGGAAAACTTAAATCATCATACATCGCCTCTGCTAAATCTGAAATTTCATTTCTAAATAAAGCTGCACGATGCTTCATCATATAATGGTAAAATGTCTTTTTCAAAAATATTCCCTACCTTTCTAACTTGGGTACATTATACAAGGCAAAAAAGAAAAAAACCAGCATAAAAGCTGGTTAAAAGTCGAAATAATTTCTTTTTAATAGACGCGGTCTTCCCATTAATTCTTCATATGTTAGTTGTTTTGGTAAATCTTTCGTGTAAATTAAGAATAATTGATCTTCAATTTCTTTTACTGTATGGTCTGATTGATAGTCCATCCCGCACGAGGAACAAGAAATACATGGTGTCTCTTGGATTTCAATGGCTTTCGTACCATCTGGTAATTCCCAATATACAGTATTCAAGCTTTCTTTCGCTTCTGTACTGTCACACCACATACAATTCATACTGCATCACCCTCAGTTTTTTTGTCGTTTTCTTCTAACTTAGCCATTTGTGCTTGATATTTTTTATCTTTTAATTGATCGCGCTTATCACGTTTATCTTTTAAAGATGCATGAGTATCATTATCTTCGTAGTCTTTACGACGGTTCATACGCTGTAAGTCGTCTGGAACGAGGTTAAATTTCTTATCGCTCATAAGACCTGCGATACCAACATCTGAACGTTTTTCTTCGTAGTTCGGATAAATCTCTTTAAAGTATCCTTCCGCTCTTCCTGGAATATAGCTCTCTGGCTCTGGATACGTCGTAATAACACCTTCAAAGTTACGAAGTACAACTTTATCTGCACTTTGTGAGATTAAATAGTTTGGCTGAAGTGCAATTTTACCGCCTCCACCTGGCGCATCAACAACGAATGTCGGAACAGCATAACCAGATGTGTGTCCACGTAAACCTTCAATAATTTCAAGACCTTTAGATACTGGTGCACGGAAGTGACCGATACCTTCAGATAAGTCACATTGATAAATGTAGTATGGACGTACACGGATTTTTACTAAGTCATGCATAAGTTTTTTCATAATTGGAACGCTGTCGTTAATACCAGCTAAAATTACTGCTTGGTTTCCGACTGGAACACCAGCATTCGCTAACATTTCACATGCCTTTTTCGATTCTTCAGTAATTTCAATAGATGTATTGAAATGTGTATTTAACCATACTGGATGGTATTTTTTAATAATGTTACATAAGTTTTCTGTAATACGTTGTGGGAATACTACTGGTGCTCTCGTTCCGATACGAATAATCTCAACATGCGGAATCTCTCGTAAATTTTTTAATACATATTCTAAAATTTTATCGTTAATTAGAAGTCCGTCACCACCGGAGATTAATACATCTCGTACTTGTGGCGTTTCACGAATATAAGCAATTGCATCATCTAATTGTTTCTTCGGTACACCCATTCCAATTTGTCCACTAAAACGACGACGTGTACAGTAACGACAATACATAGAACATTGATTTGTTACTAAGAATAGTACACGGTCTGGATAGCGATGTGTTAGCCCTGGAACTGGTGAATCTTCGTCTTCGTGAAGTGGGTCTTCTAAATCATATTTTGTTTTATATAACTCTTCCGAAATCGGTACTGATTGCATCCGAATCGGACAGCGTGGATCATCAGGATTCATTAGCCAAGCATAGTACGGTGTAATATTTAACGGGATCGTTTTCGTTGAAATTTTAACGCCCTCTTCTTCTTCAGGTGTTAAGTTAATCACTTTTCTTAAGTCATCTAACGTTTTGATCGTATTCGTTAATTGCCAAACCCAATCATTCCATTGCTCTTCAGTAACATCTTTCCATAATTCGATATCCTTCCAGTGACGATTTGGTTTGTATACATCATGTAACATTGCTATTCCCCCTTTTTATACGCTCATCCTTTATATAAGCAATAGTTATGCCAACTTTACATTGTTGATAAGTAAATGTGCGGAGAACCCTATTACATAAGCGAAAAAATATTTTTAAGCGTTGTATGAAATCAATACTTAACATCATATTCATTACTTTTTATATATGTAAACGCTCTTTTATTCGTGCAAACACACAAAAACCGCCGATTATTCGGCGGTTTTGTCGTACTTGCTCAGTTTATATTGAAGCGTTTGACGAGGGATACCCAACATTTTTGCGGCTTGTAATATATTCCCTTCCGTTTCAATCAACGCTTGATCTATTAATTCTTTTTCTGTTTGATGAAGTGCTTCTCTAAGTGGCATTATACCCTTCTTCTTCGAAAACTTCTCTTTCCGAAATGTACGTGGTAAACAATTGGCTGTTAATGTATTCCCTTCTGCAATAATAACAGCATGTTCAATCGTATGTTTTAACTCCCGTACATTTCCAGGCCACTGATAAGCTTGCAGTCTATCTTTCGCTTCCTCATCAATTTGAAGTACACCTTTTTTATAACTTTTATTATATTCTTTCAAAAAATAAGATGCTAATAATAGTACATCCTCAGTTCTTTCACGAAGCGGTGGGATATATAATGAAAATACGTTTAAGCGATAATATAAATCAGTGCGAATTTTATTCTCTCGTAAACATATTTCTGGAGGCTGGTTCATCGCGGTAATAACACGAACATCTACTTTTCTCGTCTTATTATCACCAATTCTTCTAATGACTCCATCTTCTAACACTCGTAACATTTTTGCCTGCAAATCAAGAGGCATTGAATTCAGTTCATCTAAAAATAATGTCCCACCATCAACAAGTTCAAATAGCCCAGCTCTTTCAATCGCTCCCGTATAGCTTCCTTTTGTCGTTCCAAACAATAAACTTTCTAATAGCGACTCTGGTAAAGCTGCACAGTTTTGTGCAATAAATGGCTTGTTTTTTCTTTTAGAAGCTTCATGAATTGCTTGTACGAACAGTTCTTTTCCTGTTCCTGTTTCACCATATATTAAAACATTCGCGTCTGTTGGTGCTACTTTTTGTGCTAACTCTTTCGTCTGTTTAAACCGCGTATCATTTGTCACTATCGTCTCAAATGCAGCGTGCTTTTTAATCACTTTTTTTCTAGATGATCGCTTTATTTTCGACTGTAAGTCAACAATTGTGTCAGTAAGCTTTTGAATTGTAGAGTAATCCTTTGCAATTTCAACAGCCCCAGCAATATTCCCATCTATAAAAATAGGTAACGTCGTATTTACTGTACAAACATCTTCACCATTTAAATTTTGATAATGTTGTACCTGATGTACGATAGGTTTTTTTGTATCTAGTACTTTCATCAATGTACTCGTTTCCCTTGATAAAGACGGGAACGCTTCTAACAGATGTTTCCCTAACACTTTTTCAATCTTCGATCCATCGTGTTTTGCAGCTACAGAATTATAAAATATTGTAATTCCATTTTCATCTACAGCGTGTATAGCCTCATCAATACTGCCCAAAATCGCTTCAATGACTTCTTGTGTCGAAACTGCTAGCAATGTCATCCCCCCTTTTGCCGAAAATCCAGCAATTACATGCCGAATTTTCGGCACACCTATGTGCGATTGTAAGCATGACGATTCCGTTCTATAATTTTAATCAATTTTATATTTTCATTAGATAACTCGAAACTCTAATTAGTACGGCTTTTTCAAACACCCAGCTCCACCTAACTGTTTTGCTTTACAGCCAAATTTTGAGGCGGAAGTTTTACTGCTTTCGAATAGCTAGAAAGATCTTTCACCCATATATTCATATCTTCCAACTTATCGAAAATGTAGCAATTATTCGCCAGTCTTCCTGTATACGTATAGCCTAATTGATGAAAGGCAGCATTCATTCCGAAAGAAAGCGATCGAGCAATTGTATAGGAGCAGAAAATAGATCTTTCTTGAAGTTCTTCCTCTAATTTAATTAGTAAACTTTTCATAAATCCATGTTTACGGTATTCAGGTAAAGTAGCACAATTCGTTAATTCTGCATTCCCTTCCTTTATGTTCATTTCTGCAGATGCTGTACTAATAATTTTCCCCTCAAATTCATACACGTAGTAAATTGTATCGTCTTCTTTCATCGTCTGTAATACATAACTCGCTTCATTTAAAGGTGTCGGATACACTTCAAATACTTTTCCGAATACAGTTGCTAATTCTTCTGCATCTTCTTCAGTCGCTTTTCTCAGCAAAAATTTCTCTGGAACTACTTTTTCTTTTATTTCTTTTCCTTTTACACCGCTTAATATAGTATCTTCCTCAATCCAATGCATACTATTTCGTCTTTCATCATTATTATATTTCACAAAAAAGTATGCATCGTGTCCTTGAAAATAATGAGGTATCGTTGCTTCCAACAAAAAACCGAAAGAGAGCCATGTTGAAACATGCTCTCCCTTTCCTTTAATAATACATTTAGTGAAAGAATGTTTCTCTGCTAGTTCGTCAATTGTCTGTATAATACTTTCAACATTTCCTGTATAGTGATCTACCCGAATACGCTTATTAAAATAATCTAAAACACCTTCTACTGTATAACAATTCGTCTGTTCTCTAAAAGATTCATAGTATTTCATTTTTTCACCTCACACCAATCTAGTAATGTACATGCAATAATTTTTGCGGCAGCTATCATTTTATCAACTTCTATATATTCGTTTGGATAGTGTGCTACTTTCGTCTCTCCTGGACCAAATACTATTGTTGGTACGTTTGCAATTTGTGTAAATAAACCTCCATCAGTCCCCCACGGAGATGCTTCAATAATTGGTTCGTTCCCTTCGATTTCAACAAAGTTGTGATGAAGTGTCGTAATGAGTTCATGATTCTCTTCTAGTTCACCAGGAACCCATCTCGCTCCAAACCATTCTACTTCTACTGGATTTTCAACAAACCAATTGTCCACATCATTTAATTCAGCAATCCAATTCTCAAACTCTTCTTTTGCCGCCTCTATAGTCTCATTCGGCGCAACACCGCATCTTCCTTCTAAAATTAATTCATCGGGAACAGAACTTGGCCAACTCCCTCCTTCAATTTTCCCAATGTTAATTGGAATTGGAATCGGAATTTCTTTAAATAACGGATCTGTAATTCGACTATTTCTTTTCTCCTCTAGCTTTCTTACATGTTCTATAACAAACATACTTTTTTCAATTGCACTAACCCCTTCATAGCGCGTTCCACCGTGTGCAGCTTTCCCTTTTACACGTAGACGAAACCACATGGAACCTTGTTGTTTCGGGAAAAACTTCATATTAGTAGGCTCCGGAATAATGACACCATCTGCCTTATATCCTCGTAATATAGTTGCTAATGTCCCTGCTCCGCCACTTTCCTCTTCTATTACACTTTGAAAATAGATGTCTCCTTTTAATTCAATGTTAGATTCAATAATCGCTTCCATCGCAAGCATAAGTGCGACATTTCCGCCCTTCATATCCGTCGTTCCACGGCCATATATACGATTTCCGATTTTCTCACCGCTATAAGGATGATGTTCCCACTGATTCACATCCCCTTCTGGAACTACATCAATATGCCCATTCAATATCATAGATTTCCCGTCGCCACTTCCTTTTAAAGTTGCTACAATATTTGGGCTATCTGAAAAACTTGTACGGGGTGATACAAAATAAGGATGATCTTTCATTTTAGAAAAAGAAGGCTCCCATATATCGAGCTCTAAACCTAATTCACGTAATTTTTCAATCACAATTGCCTGCGCACCGCTTTCATCACCAGATACGCTCTTTTCTTGAATTAATCGTTTTAAAAATTTCACACTTTCCTCTTCATGGCTCTCAATATAATCACAAACTTGCTTTTTTAATTGCTCCATATATTACATCTCCCTTCATTCAATTACTAGTAAGTTAGAACTAATTTGAAAATCAGCTTCTGTATGTCGTTTTACATCTTCTACTGTGTATGGGCTCATTAATTCTTGTAATATAAGTCCACTCGGAGTTACCTCCATGACTGCCATATCAGTAATAATTAAATCTACACATTTCTTTGAAGTTAATGGCAATGTACACTCTGAAACAATTTTTGCATTTCCGTACTTATCAACATGATTCATCACAACAACGACCCGCTTCGCTTTTTGTGCTAAATCCATTGCTCCACCAATACCTGGAACACGTTTTCCAGGTACAATCCAGTTTGCTAAATCACCATTTTCACTTACTTGTAATGAACCAAGAATCGTTATGTCTAGCAAACCTTTTCGAATCATCCCAAACGCTGTGCAGCTATCGAAATAACTTGCTCCTGTTATAAGAGAAGTTGGTAAACCTGCTGCATTACACAAATTTTCATCTTCATTCCCTTTACTTGGCGTTGGTCCCATGCCGACGATTCCATTTTCCGCATGAAACATAACATTTATATCTTCAGGCAAATGATTTGGTACAAGCGATGGTATGCCAATACCTAAATTTACAATCATACCATTTTGTATTTCTTTCGCCGCACGCCTAGCAATCTTATCCCTCACTTCTACGCCCATACCCATTTCCAGTTCACTCCTTCCGACGGTACAATATAATTTACGAAAACACCTGGAACGACAATTTCCTCTGGATCTAAACTTCCAAGCGGGACTATTTCTTCTGCTTCTACAATTGTTATATCCCCAGCCATAGCTACATGGGGATTCATATTTCGTGCACTTTTGTCAAATACAAGGTTACCAAACGGATCTGCCTTTTTCGCATATACAATTGAAACTTCAGCAGTTAATGCTGTTTCAACTAAGTAGGTCTTACCATTCATTTCAACTGTTCGTTTTCCCTCTTCCACAATCGTATCAACACCAACATCAACTAAAACACCACCAAGACCAACGCCACCAGCGCGAATACGCTCTGCTAATGTTCCCTGCGGAGAAAACTCAATTTGTAACCTTCCCTCGTTTAGTTGCCTTCCTGCATTTGGATTGGAGCCAATGTGAGAAGTAATTATTGATTTAACTCTTTCATTTGTAACAAGACGACCGATACCTACATCAGGAAATCCAGTGTCATTTCCAATTAAATTTAAATTTGTAACGCCTTTTTCTAAAATTGCCTGTATTAAAGATGGAGGGGATCCAATCCCTCCAAATCCCCCAAACATCAATGTCATATCATCATGGAACAAAGAAATTACTTCCTCAATTTCTTTTAATTTACCGAATGTATTTGTAATAGTTGTCATGCGATACTATGCCCTCCTTTTTGCATCATCTCTTCCACACTTTTAGAGAAAATTGAAAGTAATTCATCTAACTCGGAATATGTAGTTGTCATTGGCGGTGCTACAAGCAGTGCACTATCTTCTTTTCCTGCTTGCCCTGAAACTGCTTGGTATAAAAGCAGACCATTTTTAGCTGCAACTGAAATAAGCTCTGACGCTTTTGTAAACGGTTGCAATTCTACCCCGATTAGCAACCCTTTTCCGCGCACATCAGCAATGATTGTCGATTGTTGCTGAACTTTCTGTAAGCCTTTTATTAAATACTCTCCCTTTTCTGCTGTTTTTTCAGGAAGATTATGTTTCTCCATATATTCAATAACAGCTAAAGCCGTTGCTGCAGACAATGGATTTGCACTTAACGTATGACCGCTCATTACTGAACGTGATCCACGTAATATTGGTTCCATAACACGATCACTTACAACTGTCGCTGCCATCGGTGTATATCCCGCTCCTAACCCTTTACCAAGTGTCATAATATCCGGCTCTACGCCCCAATGCTCCATCGCAAACCATGCTCCAGTACGACCAAGCCCAGTCATTACTTCATCCGCAATAAATAAAATATCGTAATGGTCGCAAATCTCTTTAATGACTTTATAATAGTCTTTCGGCGGAACAACCGCGCCTCCAGCTGCTCCGATAATCGGCTCAGCAATAAAAGCAGCAATATGCTCTGCACCAATTCTTTCAATTGATCTTTCTAGTTCAGTCGCACATGCCAGCTGACAAGTTGGATATACCTTTTGAACAGGACATCTGAAACAATATGGAGCTGGTATAGTCGGATAATCTTCCAAAATAGATACGAAACGTTGTCTACGTAGTGGATGCCCAGACATCGATAAAGCACCCATCGTAATACCGTGATAACTCATCCATCTTGATAAAATTTTATGTTTCCCTTGAATACCTCGCTCTTGAAAATGCTGAATTGCAATTTTCATAGCTGTTTCATTCGCTTCCGTGCCACTATTTACAAAAAAACTCCAGTTCAAATCTCCTACACTTAAATCACTTAACTTCTTCGCTAATTTTTCAGCTGGTTCACTCGTAAACTGTGATCTATAAACGAAAGCAATCTCCTCAGCTTGCTTTTTAATAACGTCTGCAATCTCCTTTACGCCATGCCCAATACCTGCCGTAATTGCTCCTGACGAACCATCAAAATATTTATTGCCATTTTGATCATACAAATAAACACCTTTTCCATGTGAAATCATTGGATACGGCTGACCAACAAGTGGTTTAATTAAGTAATCGCGCATAGCGCTCCCCCATTTCTCCAATTTGTATATATATATGAAGAAAATTGACGTTTCTTTCATAAAAAAGAATCCTCTGCAAAAGCAGTGAATTTATCAAAAAACTATTATAAAATATACAAATGAGTGCTTAAAAATTTTTATAAAACAGAAAATTCAGAACTAAAAAACCGAAGACCAACCCTTTTCTATACGCCCAAATAACCCTCCTTTTTATATGAAATGACTACATCACCAAATGTTTTTATAGCATAATGCCAACTGTCCTTAAATGCCGACATTCTGTACACTTCGACGGAACTCCCGTTAAACTCCTTCCTATTATCCTACTTTAAATTGCATATTTTAAAACAAATTTCGACACCCACCTTACTAATCAATTCAGATTCCTATTCATTATGTAAACTTTTCAGTTTTAAACTATAAAAAAAGAACCGATTAACCACACTAATCAGTTCGTCATGACGCTCTCTTATGGGTTAATACTGTCAATTGCTAAAATAAATAGAAAAATGAAGTTTACAAATTCATCCTACAGCCTATAACACAAAACCTTTTCATAACTTCATTCACAACTACTATCGGGATATCCCTATCCCGAAGTGGCACTCCTTTCCTCAGATTCAAAGTATCTTTCCTTTATAATTTATGTAGGACAATTATCACTTTGTATGTGTATTTGCCTATAATTAAAAAAATCCCTAGTTTTCTAGCGATTTTTGGACATGTATTCAATATGTTAATTGAAATGCACTTTCAATTTGGCATTTATTTTACTTTCGTACAATCATATGTACTGCTTTACTCTGCGAAATTCTCGTAAGCACCAGCACCTCTTTATGAAAACATATTTGTTGTCAATTTTTAATTTTCCCTTTATAAAATCATTTTTTTTGCATAACCGCTTTCTTGCTTTGCATATAGTTTTAATGATGACAAAGGAGGAATGTTCATGTCTCAATCTGAAATCGAAAAATATGGACAAGAAGTTACACAATACGAACAACTCGCACGTTACTATCAGTTTCGTAATCCTAAAAAATATATAGAATTATATATGAAATATTACGATGCACTATCAAAACTTGTACAGGCGTATGAAACAAGAGACTCACAAGAAGCTGCTTTACCGTCACATATAAGAATTTTTCATGCCGATCCAAATATACCAGCGGTTGACATTTTAGTAAACGGACAAAAGGTTATTAAAAATATTTCATTTAAGCAATTCAGCCCTTATTTATCATTAGTGCAAGGTAAATACCGTATAGATATTGTTCCTGTCGGAAATGAAACTCCAATCTTTTCAGCGTTGGTACCAATAATGGGAAATCATACTTATACTCTTGCTGCAATAAATAGTGATAATCACCTACAATTACAGCCTATACTTGATAATACACATTTACCAGCTGGTCAAGCCAAAATACGGTTTGCACATTTCTCTCCAGATACCCCTGTTGTAAACGTAGATTTAAAAGATGGGGATCATTTATTTGAAAATGTACTCTTTAAACAAATAACAGATTTTTTGCAAGTTAGCCCTGGTACAGCAGATATTGAAATTTCACTCGCAGATAATAAAAACGTTTTATTGACTATACCAAAATTCAATGTTGAACCAAATGTTATTTATACAATTTCAATAGTAGGTTATTCAACTAAAGATCCTAAATTAGAAGCCGTTATACTCACAAATTAAAACAGTCTACACCATTCATTTGGTGTAGACTGTTTATTTTTGAAATGCAATTTGAAATTCTGTCCAATCGTTATCTGATCGACACATAATGGATCCATTATGTTTTTCCACAATTTGTTTACATACAAATAATCCAATACCAGTTCCTAACTTTTTAGTAGTTACAAATGGTTCAAAAATCGTTTCTACATTTTCAGCTGGAATCATTGGTCCATTATTTTTTATCACAATTCGAATAGCTTGATCTTCTTCAAATACATCAATGATAATTTTTCGTTCTTCTTTCATTGATTCAAGAGCATCAATTGAATTCATTAATATGTTTAAAAATACTTGTCTCACTTCACTCCGATAACCAACAAGCGGAATTGGATACGGTAAATTCTTTTCAATCAAAACATTCGCATTGACCAAACTCGGATATAAGAATTGTATAATGTCTTGAAACAAGTCATTAAGCCAAAACCGTTCCGATTCATTCCACATTTCTTTTTTCGATACGAGTAAAAATTGCGAAATACGAAAATTTAATTGATCTAATTCATGCGAAATAATATCTAAATACGATAAACTCGGATGATCCGCCTTTAATAATTTAACAAACCCCATAATGGAAGTAAGCGGATTACGAAATTCATGTACAAAACTAGCTGACATTTGCCCTAAAATCGTCAGCCTTTCTTTATGTGTTTCGTTAATATATTGCTGTTTTTCCTCTAAATTCTTCGATATAATTTCCGAGTATTTTAAAACGGTATAATAAATTAATTTGTCAAAACAAGTATGTATTTTTGCCATAATTGGTTTCAATTCACGAGCGCTAACATCTAATTCACACATCGCTTCGAAAAGTTCATTTCTTCCCACGTTTGCGTTATAAACAAAATCTCCAATATTCGCATCTGCTCCAGCACGTTCAATAGCAATTTTCTCACATAACGGTTGAAGATAATTTATATCTTTATCTTCCATAGTAAGTTCGATAATTAACTCTAGTAAATCCTCTCCATTTTGAACTACTTCTAGTTTAAATGGATCTTTTTCGGAAATTATCATTTTGTTTTTCCAGTTCTCTACGAATTGGTGCCTATTGTTTTTCAAGTGTGAACAAAATATTTCTTTAATATCCTTATCGATTGGAAAAACCTCCATTCCCTCCATTTCCATACGACGAATACCCTTTATATTTTGAATATTAACACAAAAATACGATTCGTTAATAGATTTTTGTCACATTTTGTTAATTTCTGTTGATAAAATTATTTTTCTTTCTTATTTAACTAATTGTATACAAATCCCCTTTTTCCTTCACATATTTTCATTATTTCCGTAGTCAAAACGACTTTTTTTTGCATCATTTTTAATTCTTGCGTACAATAGAAAATGAAAGGTGTGAAAAATATGGTAAATAAAAATGTGGAAGATTATCTCCAAGAAGGCATTTACGGCCAAAAGCAAAACAAACCAGAAGAACGTAATATGTATTTAACTACATTACGTGAGCGTGTGGAAATCGCTTTAACAATCGGTCAAGTAATGCAAAGTAATGTATACTCTGAAGTGGCGGGTAGCATGCGCTCTTCTCAATCATTACAACTCCTCCTAAATGGTGGCATTGCTTACCCACATTTATCAAAATACATTAAATTAGCAAACGAAAAAAATGTTCCTTTTACAATTGTTCAAAATAAAGATACAAAAACACCAATCGGTTTAGTATTAACTCATGCTACTGCTATAGATAAAGAACAAATTTATGTAGAAGATACTATTTTCAAACAAGAAATGAAGTAAAAGTTACACTTAATTAAATAGTTACTAGAAGCGTAAAAAACGAGTATGGAATCGTAAACATTTCCTACTCGTTTTTTAGTGCAAGTTTTAAGTTTTTCCACTTTATTTTTTAATACATACTAATTTCATTTCTGTCATTTCTTCTATTGCATATTTAATTCCTTCGCGTCCCGTGCCACTTTCTTTCACACCACCATAAGGCATATGATCTACTCTGAACGTTGGAATATCATTAATCATGACACCACCAACCTCTAGCTCATCAATTGCACGCATTGCTTTAAATAAATTATTTGTAAATACTCCTGCCTGTAAGCCGTAACGCGAATTATTTACTTGCTCAATCGCTTCATCAAATTCCTTAAATGTATTTACTGTCATGAGTGGACCGAATACTTCTTGGCACTGCACAGATACATGATCTGGAACATTTGTTAATACAGTCGGTTCAAAAATTCTTGCATCCTGCTTCTTACCACCACATAAAACAGTTGCTCCTTCCTTAATTGCTTCTTGAACCCACATATCAATTCGCTCTACATCTTTTTTTGAAATTAAAGCTGATACATCCGTTTCCTCAAGCAATGGATCACCAACAACAACTGATTCCATCGCTTTCTTTAGCTTTGAGAGAAATTCATGTATTTTCGTTTCATGTACAAAAACACGTTGTACTGAAATACAAACTTGCCCATTATTAACAAATGCTCCCCATTTTACACGTTCAATTATTTCATCTGTTAACTCTACATCTTCATCAATAATAACAGCAGCATTTGAGCCTAGTTCTAACGTAACTCGTTTTAGCCCAGCCTTTTGTTTTATTCCGATTCCAACTTTTGGACTTCCGGTAAAAGTAATAGAAGCAACGTAATCATTTTTGACGATTGCCTCACCAACCGTGGGGCCAGGGCCAGAAATGATATTTAAAGCTCCATTTGGCAATCCTGCCTCTTCAAATAACTCAACTAATGCATAAGATGATAATGGCGTTTGATCAGCTGGCTTTAATACAACTGTATTTCCGGCAGCGATTGCTGGTCCAACTTTATGCGCTACTAAATTTAATGGGAAATTAAATGGTGTAATAGCCCCTATAACCCCAATCGGCTTTCGGATTGTATATGCAATACGCCCATCTGCACCAGGTGCGGCGTCTAATGGCAATGTCTCACCATATATACGCTTCGCTTCTTCAGCTGCAAATTTGTACGTTTGAACAGTACGATCTACTTCTCCCCTTGCAGCACGTATTGGTTTTGCAGCTTCTTTTGCAATAATCTCTGCAAATTCTTCTCTTCTTTCATCCATTTTTTGTGCAACTTTCTCTAAAATAGTCGCACGATCATATGCAGATAATTTATTCATTTTTGTCATTGCATTTTTTGCAGCAGTAACAGCCTCTTTTACATCTTCTTCCGTTCCTTGTGCAATTTCCGCTAATGTTTCTTCAGAATATGGTGCGTATAATGGTTTATACGTGTTTACAGATTTCCAACTTCCGTTTATATATAAATGCTTTTTCATACTTCTTCTCCTTCCAAATATATGTATACAACAATACTTCACCTGGTGAAAGGTTCAACTTATGTCATTGTATCATAGCCCCTATCCCTCAAAAAACATTATGCTCAAAAAAACTCTGCTATATAGCAGAGTTTACGAGCTAATTTGCTCTTGTAACGAAATTTGTTTTTCATCTTCTAAAATAACAATCGATTCTACTATCTTTGTAACTTCTAATCTTTTTATATAATGTCCATCTAATTCTTTCACACAAAACTTATAATTTTCAATTTCAATGGAATCCTCTTCAGCAATCTCTATATTCTTCGTTAAAATCCAACCACCGATTGTATCAACACCATCATCATCAATCCCTAAACCAAATAACGTATTCACTTCACTAACAAGTACTTTTCCCTCTAGTATCGTCTTCGTTTCACTAACCTTTTGAATTTCTGGCTGCTCATCCGTATCAAACTCATCCTGAATATCTCCAACAATTTCTTCCAAAATATCTTCAACAGTAACAAGTCCAGATGTCCCACCATATTCATCTATCAATATAGCAATATGTGTTCTTTCTTTTTGCATTTTTAAAAACAAATCATGAATTGGAATAGAATCGATAACTAAAATAATTGGTCTCATATATTGCTCTACTGTCTTCTTATTAACAGCTTTATGTTGTACAAACTCAGTAAAAATATCTTTAAAATTCACAAAACCTATTACGTGGTCTTTGTCGCCATCAACAACTGGATACCTTGTATATTTTTCGCGAGACATTTTTTGCAAAGCTTCTTCAGCAGGCATTTCTTTACTTATAATATTCATTTCAGTTCGAGGTACCATTATTTCTTTTGCAATCCGATCATCAAATTCAAAAATTTTATTTACATATTTATATTCAGATTGATTAATCTCACCATTTTTATAACTTTCTGAAACTAACAACCGTAATTCTTCTTCTGAATGAACCTCATCATGCCCCTTCGGCGGTTTCAGCCCTAGCAGCTTCGTAATGATTCGAGCTGAACCATTTAATAGCCAAATGAATGGGAATGCAATACGATAAAAGAAAATTAACGGCTTAGAAACAAGCAAACTCACTTGTTCAGATTTTTGAATTGCAAATGTTTTTGGGGCCAATTCCCCTATTACAACATGTAAAAAAGTAATTAACAAAAATACTAAAGTTACAGCAAAAATGTCTGCTAGTTGAGTAGAGATATTCCAATTTGCAAAAAGCGTATCAAACATTTGCTTTAACGCAGGTTTACCAAACCACCCAATTCCTAAAGCTGTAACAGTAATTCCTAACTGACAAGCAGATAAATATTCGTCTAAGTTTGTAATGACTGTTTTGACCGATGTTGCACGATTATTTCCTTCTGCAATTAAATAGTCAATTCGTGAACTTCTCACTTTAACAATTGCAAATTCTGCTGCAACGAAAAATGCCGTTAAGGCAATTAAAACAATCACTATACTTATACTATATATGTCCAAATACTTTTCCTTACTTACTTTGTAAGCAAGGAAGCCACCTCCTACTTAATTTTATTCAAGTGAAGTAAGCATTCTAATACTCTAACAAAATTCTACATTAGCAACCACCTTTTTATATATTATATGCATACATAAAAAAGATATTTATCATTATGATAATCTAATTCATTTACACTCGTCAAATTATTCTAAATGTTACGATAAGACATTTTTATTTAAAAGAACTATTCTCCTCAACTCAATTTCGTGAAAAAACACTTTCTTTGCCGATTCCACACTTCTTTTGTCGCACTAGAAGGGAACTTACTTCATAGCTCGAAATCATTCAACAGGATATATATAGGGGGGATTATTTTGGAATATAAAACACCATTTATCGCAAAGAAATTAGGTGTTAGCCCAAAGGCTGTTGTCCGGATCGCGCAACAATTAAATCTTACGATAGAGAAAAACAAATATGGCCACTTTATTTTCACACAAGAGGATGTCGATCAAATGTTAGAACACCATCGATTTCAAATAGAGCAATCTCAAAATTCTCAATCTACTCAAAAGGCTTCCTCAAATGAAGTTGAGGAATTAAAAACTCAAGTTAATACAATTGTTCAAAACATATCATTGAATGATTTTGAGCAATTAGCTAATCAATTAAACACTATTACGAGAAGACTTGATCGAATGGAAGAACAAATGCAAGATAAGGCAAATGATGTCGTCACGTACCAACTTTTACAACACCGTCGTGAAATGGAGGAAATGTTAGAGCGAATTCAAAAGTTAGAAGCTGCCCTAACGAAAGAAGAACCCATTTATATTACTCCGGATTCAAAACCAACATATGAACGAGAAAAGAAACCGAAGCGCCGCAAAATGATTTTTAGTATATTTGGATTATAATTTTTAGACCCTTATTAAAATAATAAGGGTCTTTTTTAATGAAGAGTTATATCCTATACAAATATTATTCTCTTTATTATACATATTCACTTCGCTTTATTTCGTTAACATAATATTTTTACTGTATTCTGTAATTAATGCCTGTGCATGAGCATTCCCTTGAATCACATCACGAAATTCTTTTAAAGAATACAAATGCGTAACCCCTTTTCGAGCATGAATTCTTACTGGTACACCTTGTAAAGTATCATGAAACTGAAAAGGATTATCTATTGGTTCAATTGGAAAACCAAGTGTAAGTAAATACATATACATTCTTTTTGTTACTGCTGCAATGTACCATTCAGCTTTTGTTTCTAACGCATGTATAAATAAAATAGCTGTTAGCCTTTTGAAATGTCCTCTTCCACGGGACGTTTTCGAAATACTTAACTTGCCTATTTCATATACATTCTTCAAATCTTTTACTAAATCATTTTTAGAAAACGGATAGAAAAACTCAGAATTCGATTGTTCAGGTACCGTATACTTAATACATTCTACTGTACCAATAGGATGTTCATCTTCTATTAATAAAAATCGTGATGGATTTAAATTACGTTCTACGAACATTAAGTTTCTTTCTTCACAAAAATCTCCCCATAGTTGCTCGAACCCAAAATGTTCTTCCTTTGTTTGAACACGCTGGAACATATTTAACCGCCTTTCCCATCGCCGCTCTGTTTTTTTGATAACGCTTTCACTATCTATCATATAAGAACAAATCTTCGTATGCAACTAAAAATATTTATGACTTATTATATTCTGCAAAATGAATTAGATTCCAATTTAATCGACTTTTATCCCGCGCTCACATTCCTTTTAATAACACATTTGTAGCACTTTTCAAATCTAAATTACACTACGTTTCTTTCCATACAGCATATAATTCTTCTTAATCTAAAGAAATCCTTTATGAAAAAGGATTTCTTTTACTTCTTAATGCTTTTTAGCCATTTTTCAAAAATTTGTACCATCCCATGTTTTCCAGCTAATTTCTCTTCCCCTTGTTTCGTCTTATATGGATATAACTGCAAGAAAACACCGCATCCAGACTCAATTTTTTTACTATGCATATGGCTTCCTGGATATACACAAATGACTTCATAAATTGACCTTCGATAATAGACTCGCTTTCCATCCTGTTCTTCTACATACTTTATAGACCAGTACTTATACATTTGCTCAGTTGCTTTCGTATTTCCGACGTGCTGAAAAATATTGTACATTGGACTATACTTCACTTCAATAATAATAGAAGATTTATACACGTATTTCCCATCTTCTTTTACATAACAGTCTAAGCGAATATCTGGCTTCTTCGTATCCTCACCATTGTAAAAATTACTACCTTTACTTAATGCAATAAGAGGATGTGTTTCAATTAAGTCATTAAATGCGACATGCACCTTTATATCATCTCGTTCTAAAACTACTGTCGTTCCATCTTGTAATCCATCTACATAAAAATGTTCTTGTATTTGTTCACGGATGGAGTTTCTAGCCTCAAAACCAATTTGCTCTAAAAGTAAAATAACGATAAAAAAAGCGTAATATTCATACACTAAAAACGTTGGCTTATAAACAAATAATAATGATGGAGATTGATCCGTATATTGCGGGAGTACTTCTAAATGATGTAGTAATTGTTGATGTGGTATCGATAAATCATGTAAGTTCATGTTACTTGTTTCAGTAACTTCCCTCCAAAATGAAGAGTGCATTAACATTTGAAAGTATTGTACATTTTCATGCACAATATGCGCCAATATTTTATATTCTTGTATTTTCATTGAGCTCTTTCGTAAATCGGCTTCTTTTAGTAAATGTATATTTTTATATTTTTGCTTCTCTCTATCGGTTACTGATCCATTACGCTCAATTGTTTGTATAATCGTTTTTACAGCTTGAAACTCTTCTGATTTTTTCTTTTTTTCTCTTTCTAATATTTCAATTGTTTGACGTAAAAAACTTTTAGCTTCAATTAAATAATGATAAAATTGCATCGCTTTATATTTAAGAAATGCATTTTCCTTACTATTTTTTTGTTCCATAAACTTACGATTATAATGTTTGGCATAAGGTTTTCGTTCTGCCACTATAGTTCCTTTTCTTGTTGGCTTTCGCTCTTTTCCTTCCCATTTATATTCATTTATAAATTTTGAGCTTGATTCTATTTTCTTAAAGATTTGCTTTATCATTTTCATTTTTTGCGGTAACTTTCTAAGTAACACTAAATAAGAAGAATCCTCAATATCGCTAAGTGCAGAGAAGGTTTTTTTATAGTAACCTCTATCCAAAATCAACTCATTTAAAATTGACTTCACATAGTCTTGAATCATTTCAAATTGATCATCAAAAAAGTTTTTCGGTACGATTTGAAATGCGCCATAATACGTTGTATCTTCTATACGCACTTCAAAATGGTATAGACCACAGCGCCATGGATAAAAGAATTCTGTTTTCCCGTGTTCATATATTAATACTCTTTGTTTTTTTTCATTTATTTCATATTGAGCCTCTTTTATATTTTTCTGTCCCTCATATACTTTATTCCATATAAAAGTAATATTCATTGGGATTTCATAATTGTACTGCAATCTTATTGGTTTTAATTCTTGTACTTTATAAATACATTGAACTAATGCTGTAGTAGATGTACAAAGACGATTTAATAAAATATAATCTCCTTTCCCCTCATTTCCAATGATTAACTTTAATACAAAAGGGAGCGTTTCATTCGTATCAACGATTTTTGTTTCATAACGCCCTTCATTTTGCATATCCATACAACTCCAGTTCTCTACGTTTTTCTCGTATATATGCTAAAGAGTGTTCAAATGTAGATACTCTGTTTGCAAGTGTAGATTGCAAAAGAGGTACTAAGGTCGCCCCCCTTTTTGCTTCTTCAGAAAGTAAAGGCCCAACCATCATTTCGGTCCCTCTGATTTTCGTCAATACACGCTGCTTTATTTGTAAATCAAACCCCTCTTCTCTACTAATCATATAGGTATGGTTATTTTGAAACGGTATGTTTTGCAAATAAGTCGCAATTGCATTTGCACATCGGAAAGAAATTCCCTTAGACGCGTCATGTGATGACAATACGACATGCAACTTATCTAATAGCTCTAATTCTTCTTCAGAAAACACTTCAATCATCGCTTTATTTCTCATCCAATTTATCCGAAATTCTCCCGCCGTTACTTTCAAAGGTGGATGTAATACGACTTTCCCCTGTTCCATGCCCATCTCACAAAACGGAATTTTCTGTAACGTTATTAGGTTCGTTCGGTCTAATAATCGATCAGAGAGCTCTTTCGTTGTTTCATCAAAATTTACAGTACCTACAAATATAATATTTTCTCCAATTTCAATTGTTGATGGAATTGAATTCTCTATGTCCTGTACACCCTCATACAAGTTTAAAATACGATTTTTTGTTTCAAGTTCAAGAACAGATAGAAACGGAGTAAACCAATGCTCAATATGAGACATGTTCATTTCATCAAAAACGATTATATACAGTTGATTTGGATTTTCTTTCGCCTTCATTAACGTCCTAACTAACTTCGCTTCAGATTCAATAAAAGTACCATTTGGATGAAGGTAACCAAGTAAATCATGTGGTTCTTGATACGATGGCGAGATTGGAATCCAAACCAACTCTTCCCCATACTGTAACCCTAATGCTTCTGCATAAGTTTGCACAAAACGTGATTTCCCAACGCCCGGTATACCACCAAGAATCGTTAACATATTTGTTTTTACACTTATATGGAAATTATAAATATCCGTTTCATCCAAATATAACCCTTTATTATGCACCATACTTTGTACATACTGTAAAAAGGACGATTCACGCTCATCCCATTCCCATTCATCTTTTTGTATTTTTATATCCTCTACTTCAACTAGCTTACCTTCTTCATGCATTCGTTTTTTTAATTGCTCATATACATAATCACTTACAAAATATAATTGATCTTCTACCGCTATTTCTACATACTTCGTCCAGTCACTGCAGTTTATATATTTACATTCACGTTTCTGTTCAAAATAGGCGATTGAGCTAATTGATGACTTTAGGGATATGTTTCCGTACAGTCTTCCATCGTGCCACAATAATTCGGGAGGCTCAAAGTCTTTCGGAAATTTTGGCATAAGAAATGATAAATAACCGTTGCTAAGTTTTCGCTCTAAAGATTCTCTTTTTTTATGATTTGTAACTTTAGGTGCCGGAATCATTTTATAGCTGCTTGCTATTTCTTTCGGTTCTTCTGTACATATTAACTCCACGTATACATTTCCTCTTTCATAATAAAGACGAAACATTACTAATTGCTTTTCTAATTTCCTCTTCTTTAATTCCGAAAAGATTTTTTCATTCTTTTTATTGCTACATAACCCTTCAAATACATATGGTTCATTTGTAAATTGTTCCTGTAAAGTGAATGGTATTGGCGATAAGCAGTGTACAAAGAAATTCTCTCCACTCTTCTCTTTCTCAGCTTTTGTAAATTTCCCTAAAAATCTCATATAGTACATTCGTTTTATAAAACTTGGCTGAAGAGCTTTATGTAATTTCACCTTAGTCACCTTCTTTTTTCATACTATTCTTAGTGTATGAAAGAAACGAAAAACTAGAAATAAAAAACCTGACGTTATCCGCCAGGTTCAAAATAAAAACTTATATTAATGAGAAGGAAATGCTTTTTTCTCTTGTAAAATTGCATTATGAGCAATTTTCATTTTCGCAAGTACGTAACGTAATCGATCTTCAGCGTTTTCATCTTTACTTATTTGTAATTCCGCCAAATTTTCAACAGAACTTGCTAAATTTTCAATGACTCCTCTTAGTTCAGGATGATGATTAAAAAAAGATTCTTGCACTAATACTTTCCTTAACTCACTAGCTAAATCAATTATTCTAGACAACTGTTCTTTTTCTTCCATTCTCATCCCTCCTGAATATCTTATGTAGTAAATATTCTCTAAACAAAGAAAAAAGCCCTTTAAATAAAAAGGACTTTTTACATTTTTATATTTCCAGTTAATAACATATATATTGATGTGATAGCCGCAACAATAATTGCCCACATCACATACTTCTCTGCACCTACAAAGCAACGGTTCCCTTGTTCTTTTCTTGCAAACGTGTAAACAATAATTCCAATTCCATACACAATTGAAACGAGTAGTAAATTCTTTAAACCAGCTGCATAAAGAAGCCATACAGAGTAAATAGAAGCAATTAAAGCTAACGCTCCATTTTTTAATTTAGCGTCTTTTAGTTCGTTTGTAATGACTAATTTAAATTGGAATAACGCTGATAATAAATATGGTAATAAAATTGATGTTGATGCAATGAAATACATAATTTGATATGTTGATTCCGAAAACAAAACGATGATAAATATAATTTGGGCAACACCATTTGAAATCCATAATGCCATGTGCGGTGTTTGCTTCTTATTTGTTTTCGTAAAGACTTTCGGAAATACGCCATCTTTTCCTGCTACATGAGAAATTTCAGAAACAAGTAAAAACCAGCCAATTAATGTACCGACAAGTGAAGCAACTAATCCGATGTTAATCGCAACTGCACCCCATGGACCAACAACGTGCTCTAATACATGTCCCATGGACGGAGTTTCTAACACAGAAAGTTCGCCTCTTGTCATAGCTCCCATTGACAGGACAGAAATTAAAATATAAATGGACATTACTAAAATAAGTCCCAATACTGTTGCCTTACCAACATCTCGACTATTCTTCGCTCTTCCAGATAATACAACCGCTCCTTCAACTCCAATGAAAACCCAAAGTGTTACAAGCATTGTATTTTTCACTTGACCAAGTATAGCGGAAAGTGAGATCGTTCCTTCCCCCCAAAAATCATGTGTAAATGTGTCCCAGCGAAAGGCTGTTACCATTACAACAATAAATAAAACGATTGGAACTAACTTCCCTATTGTTGCGATCACATTCATAATAGAAGCTTCACGGATTCCAAATAAAATTAAAAAATGAAGTGTCCATAATAAAAGTGATGCCCCAACGATAGACGCAACATTATTTCCTCCTTTGAAAATTGGAAAGAAATAACCTAATGTACTAAACAGTAACATAATTGTTGCGACATTACCTAAGATTCCTGCTAGCCAATATCCCCAAGCACTATTAAATCCAATATATTCACCGAAACCAGCACGTGCATAACTATAAATTCCACCTTCAAGTTCCGGTTTTTGTCTTGCTAACGTTTGATATACGAGCGCAAGTGGAATCATTCCCATCGCTGTAATACACCAGCCAATTATTATTGCACCACTGTTTGCTCCTACTGCTAAATCATGCGGTAAACTAAAAACACCGCCACCAACCATTGTTCCAACTACTAATGCGATTAATGGAAAAAATCCTAACTTCTTTTCTATTTGTACCACCCCATCTGTCATTCTAGGTGTTATGTTCGTTCAACTATTAAAGTCACCTTTTTCTCTAATAGACGTTTCTCTTATATTTTTTCAGGAAAACATTACTTATTCTAAAAGAAAATGAGCAAAAATGGAATACTTTTTTGAAAAAATGTATAAGTATGCACAAAAAAACCGCTCATTTTGTAATGAACGGTCATTTCAAACATATAAATTTGTATATTTCTTGTAAATTTAACGAAGTAACTTCTCTTTTTGTAAAAATTGTTTTGCGACTTCTTCACTACTTTTACCATTTACGTTAACTTCATAATTCATTTTTCGCATTTCTTCATCTGTAATCTTTCCAGATAATTTATTTAATACCTTTTCAAGTTCGGGATATTTCTGTAACGTTTCTTTTCTTAATAATGGTGCTCCTTGATAAGGTGGGAATAACCCTTTATCATCTTTCAGCACTTTCAGTCCGTATTGCTCCAATTCACTATCTGTTGAATATGCATCAATTACGTTAACATCTCCAGATTCAATTGCGCTATAACGCAGCTTCGGCTCCATCGTTTTAACATTCGAGAACTTATAGTTATATAATTTTTGCATTCCTTTATAACCATCTTCACGATCAGCAAATTCCAATGTAAATCCTACTTTGGCTTCCTGTGCAACATTCCCTAAATCAGAAATTGTATTTATATTCTTTTGATCTGCTATTTTTTTCGGCATAGCTAGTGCATATGTATTGTTATACTCCATTGGCTTCAACATAATCATATTATATTTCTTTTCCATTCCAATGCGAGCCTGCTCATATACTTCATCACGATTTGTACTCTTTGGTTCTTCTTTCACGAAAGTAGATAAAGCTGTTCCTGAAAATTCTGGATATATATCTACTTCCCCTGATTTCAACGCTTCAAATACAAATGCTGTTTTTCCAAGACCTGGTTTTAATTGTACGTGTAAATCTGTATCTTGTTCAATAAGCTGCTTATACATTTGAATTAAAATTTCAGGTTCTGATCCAAGTTTGCCCGCAATAACAATATCTTTCTTTTCTGTACTCCAAAGAAATGGAGAAGCAATCATTATACATACAATACATATCGTCAATATAACACGCTTAGAAGAGCGTTTCGGTCGTTCAAGTATGCGAAGTACTATATCAAAGAATAAAGCGAGTAACGCGGCTGGTACGGCCCCTAAAATGATAAGTGCATGATCATTTCGATCTATACCTAATAGTATAAGCTTACCGAGCCCACCAGCACCAATGAGAGCTGCTAATGTAGCCGTTCCAACAATTAATACCATCGCTGTACGAATACCGGCCATAATGATAGGCAATGCAAGAGGAAGTTCTACCTTCCACAATCTTCTCCAACTATTCATCCCCATAGCTTTCGCGGCTTCTATTAGAGATTCATCTAATTCCCTTATTCCTGTATATGTATTTCGTAAAATAGGTAATAGTGCATACACAACTAATGCGATAATCGCTGGAAGTTTTCCGATTCCTACTAATGGAATTAATAGTCCGAGTAATGCAAGTGATGGCACTGTCTGCATTACTGCAGAAGTTCCTATTATAAATTCAGCCATTCGTTCTTTTCTTGTTAATAAGATGCCAAGTGGCACCGCTATAATTACTGCAAAAAATAATGAAATAAGCGATATTTGTAAATGCTCACTTAATGCAGTTAGTAATTCTATTTTTCGTTCTTGGAACGTTTGTATAAAATTAGTCACTGTTTAGCCTCTTTCCTTCATTTGTTCAACAATGTAATTGACAATATGACGACTTGTTAACGCTCCAATATATTGACCGTTTTTTTCAACTGGAACGACCTCCTCATCACGCACACGAACTAACGCTTCTTGTAAAGAAGAATGTAATGATAGCGCCTGCCCTTCTAATTGCACACTTTGATCAAGCGGCAATACATCTGCTATACTTTTCCCCTGATACCAAGTTCGTCCGCGATTTCCAATAAACTCCTCTACAAATTCATTTTTCGGATTATGTATAATTCCTTCTGGTGTATCTAGTTGAACAACTTTTCCTTCTTTCATAATACAAATGCGATCTCCAAGTGATAATGCTTCTTGCATATCATGTGTTACAAATACGATTGTTTTTTGAATCTTTTTTTGCAACTGTACAATATCCTTCTGAAGCTGTTCCCTACTTAATGGATCTAACGCACTAAATGGTTCATCCATAAGAACGATTTTCGGGTTTGCAGCTAATGCTCGCACGACACCGACACGTTGTTTTTGTCCTCCTGACAATTCATGAGGCATACGATTTCGATAAATATCCGGATCTAATCCAACCATATGTAACAATTCATCGACGCGTGCTTTAATTTCTTTTTTGCTCCATTGCCTCATTTCAGGAACAATTGCAATATTTTCAGCAATTGTCATATGAGGAAACAAAGCAATCTGTTGCAACACGTATCCTATATCCCAACGTAATTCATTTATATTATATTGTTGAATATCTTTTCCATCGATTAAAAGCGATCCTTCAGTCGTTTCGATTAAACGATTAATCATCTTCATTGTCGTTGTTTTACCGCATCCACTCGGACCGATGAGAACAAAAAATTCTCCCTTTTTAATTTCTAAATGCAATGAATCCACTGCTTTCGTGCCATCTTCATACGATTTTGACACATGATTAAATTGAATCACAAATACAACTCCTTTAATGTTGTTTCCTTTATTTTGATGGAATATGGCATTCATTTCAAATGATACGCTTTTAAATTAAAAAAGAGCTCACATTTGAGCTCTAACGGTCGAACAATATTGTTTTCATAATAGCAGCATATTCGCGAACATACATTTTTCTCTTAGAACGAATTGGTGTTTCAGCAGCTAGTGCCTCCATCTTCATGCCTAAACGCTTTGCAATTATTTTCGTTCGATATAAATGATACGTATTACTTACAACTACTGCATGTTTCACATTATATAAATCCATACTAAACTTTAAGTTTTCATACGTATTTGTAGATTGATCTTCTATTAAAATACGACTCTCATCTATACCGTGTACCATTAAATAGTTTCTCATGCTGTGAGCTTCCGGTATATCTTCATCTTCTCCTTGACCACCTGAAACAATTACTTTCGCTTCAGGATGGGAAAATAAATACTCCACCGCTACATCCAAACGATTTTGAAGAGATAAAGACGGTCTATCTCCAAATAACTTTGCACCCAGTATAAGAACGTACGGAGAGTGATAGCTCAACTTTTCACGAGCAACTTTGTTCATTCTAAACGTCATATAAATGATATATAGTGGCGGTAATAATAAAATGATAAGAAAGATCCATTTGTTCATAAATAAGTTTGCACTCCCTTTCTTTTTATTATACAGAAAAAGAAAGGGCGGCAGAAGTGTTTTTTAAACGATTGATTTATTAGAAACATTCGCCGCTACTTTACGTTGTGATAGTACATAATAAATAGCTATTCCTAATGAGAAGATCAATATGCAGCTTAATACGTAAAACGGAAGCATTACTCCGGCTTTAGATACACCCGCTGTAAACAGCATTAATAATACAATTCGTATTCCAGTACCAATTAGGCGAAATAAGCTGTCTACACGTCCCATTACTTCGTTTGGAATTTCCTCCATCATCAATACATTTCTCGCCACTCTTGTACCCGCATTTCCAACTGCATGAAAAATTGCAAGTCCATATAAGAAAATTACGGAAGGTTCAATAATCATTGCGGTAATTGAAATTACATAAATGAACATCGTCATAACGATTGAAACTTCTGTTTTTACATATTTCATTATGAGTGGAATACAGATTCCTGCAACAACCGCTCCGACACCGTACATCGTGCCCTCTATTGCGTATACAGAGGCATTGGCTTTAAGTATATCCGAAATATAAACTGGTATTAAATAATTTGCCATCATAACACCTATAAACGGCATATAAGTGGCCAGTAAGAACCAAAAGAGCTTAGGACGTTTTTTCATAAAGTGAATTCCTTCAAACAATTGCTTCTTAAATGTTATTTTTCTTTTCACTTCTTTTTTCTTTACGTACGGTATACATAAGAAAAGAAAAAATGCTCCAGCAAAAGTTAACATGTCTACTAACAAAATCCACTTCAAAGATACAATTTCAATTAAGAAGCTCGCAGCCGCTCCAGAAATAACTTGTGTTAACTGTCCTTGTATTTCCATCGTTCCACTTAAACTTTTATAATGTTCTGCTTGAAATATCTCTTGGTTGAACGCAAATATTGTAGGATAAAACAATAAATAGTAGAATGATCCGGCTATATAAATAAGAATATAGTGAATAGAATGATAAGGTTGCCCAGCAAATCCCCATATAACCATTATTCCGATTACGGCTATTCCGATTCCTTCGTTACATAGCAATAAAGATTTTCTTGAAAAACGATCAATACTTTGCCCAATGAATGGTGTTAATAAAAACATAATGAGGGTTGCAATGATAGAAACATAACCAAATGTTGTCTCTCCTCCACTCTCTTTAATTAACAGCCAAGGAATCGTTATCATAACAATTCCGGAACCAATAGCAGATAGACTATTGGCTCCTAGAATGTAATACAAGCGAGAATCATGATAAAGTGAGGACATATCATTCCACTCCTAGTTGTTTTTTCACCTCTTTATATACGCTCATATATGCTTTTAATTCTTTAACTACATCATGAATTAATGGTTTTGCATCTTCTCCAAGTTCACCATCTTGCACATGTAATCCATCAAGCACAACTTGTTTTGGAATTGCATTTGCATAAACACCTCTAGCGACCGTTCGCATGCTGTTTAATGCATTTATTCCACCTTTACCGCCACCAGCAACCGCTAACAATGCAACTGGTTTATGAATAAATTCACTACTACTTAAGTAATCTAAAGAGTTTTTCAGCGCACCGCTCATCGCATTATGATATTCTGGTGTACATAATACAACCCCATCCGCAGCTTTCACTAACGTTTTTAATTTTTTTACTGCCTCTAAATCACGTTGTGACTCTTCTCCATTGTATAAAGGTAACTCCTCAATTGCTAAATCATATAATTCCCCTTCAAATTGATCCGCAATATATTTTGCCACCACACGAGTTCGACCAAATTTTCTTGGTGTACCGTTAATAACGACTAGTTTCATGATTATTTCTCCCCTTTGTTTTCAAGTTCTACTTATATATTATCAGAAATTTCTATACAAAACACAATATAAAGAGTTAACTTGTTTCATAAAATAGTATGATAAACAAAAAAGAACTCATACTTTCGTATGAGTTTTGTACAATTACTTTGTTTCATCTCTCATGCTCAATGTACCTAAACTTTCATTTGCTTCAAAATGATTATATGCTTTTTCCGCTAATCTTTTCCGTTCTTCTGGTAATTCTATATATTTCATTACGTTTTCAATTATTTTTTCGTACGGAGTAAACACAATTCCTGGCCACTCTACCTCATCTTCTGGATTACTATTTTCGGAAATAATAAATTTCTTATTTGCGACTGCATAAGACACGCGAGGTGTTTCAAGAATTCCTGATAAATAAAAATGAATATTTAATATAATTTTAGCTCTAGCAATCAATTCATTTCTAACAATTCCCCACGCATTATTTTTAAAAACTATATTTAAATTCGGGGCAATCGCTTTTAGATGATCAAAAATAGCTTGTCGCCTCGGATTAAGAGCACCTATAAACAGAATATCAATATCTTCAATAATTTCATCTTCAAACGCATCTTTTTTTATTTCCAAAGTTGGAGCATAGTTCATTTCTACATGTTTTATTTCTTTTCCTACCCCTTTTTGTTTAAGCCATTCTATATTTTGTTTACTATAATCCCAAATCACTCTATCTTTTAATAATATTAAATAAAGGGGGTGCGCATATGGACTTCCTTCGTATAGCTGTTCTAAATTATAAACAATTGCATCTTTCGGAAGAAGGTTCGGGTTATATGCATATGTATGTGCTCCAAAAACAACTGTATTCTTTACATTTTCCAGTATTGTTTCTGATATAATTACTGTATTTCCCTCCTGCTCCAACCTCCACTTTAAAGCTCGCGCAATATCTATGAAACTACCGTATGTCTTTGGGCATATAAAAAGACAATAATCATATTCTTTATTCAAATAAACTTCCATTAATCTTAAATTATTTTTATATAGATCTACATCCGGATGTTTAAGTACCAACTCATTTGCATGTTTTCTTGCTACTTTATATAATCCAGCATAATAAGCAGCGATGCATCTTCTTAATTCGATTCTTTCCCGGTCCTCATCTAATACATCCATGTTTAAAAGAAGATTTGCGATACAATACGCTTTTAAATGATCACGATCATAATAATAGTCTAGTAGTGGCATCAATTCTTCATACGTATTTCCATGCACCGATTCTCCTAGTTCAATCGCCCATCGTATTAATTCCATGATTACTCCACTACTCCTTTAATCGAAAATGTATTTAATAAAATTTCGCATTATTCTCTACTATATTTGCTATATGAAATGGAATCTTTTCTTTTATCGATTCCAAATACTTTTGCGACACCGCCCCTAAATGTTTTTTATGAGGTATATAGAAAGCACTAATAGAAATTTCATAGTCAAATAAGTAATCATACACATGATAATCTACAAATAGTAGATCATCCTTTGGAAAAGGAATTTCCTTCCCTTGCAGAGCATACATCAAAGCAATATTGTTTTGAGATCGTAATCGATACAACCTTGCAAGTTGGTATAATGGTTCAGCCCGGGTTGGTCTATATTCCCAAGCTTTTTGAAAATAAAAAACAGCTAACGCTAAATATTGCTCTTCTTGCCCTTTAACAGTTTCTTTTTCATCAGCATCTGTCACTTCATTTTGTTTATTTGCTGAACGATTTGCTAACTGCTCATAACAAAATCCTATTCGCAATAACGAATAGAATACCTCTTCAACCCATCCTCCTGCTTCCACACGTTTTTTATACCATTTAATTGAATTCTCAAATTGACTTAAATGAAAATAAGTCTGAGCTAAATAAAATAAATATCTTATATGCAAATCTGGCGTTGTTTCTGGGTCGTTTATTCCCTGTAACAACAACCTCTCATCTCTTTCAAATTTATCAGCTTTGCTCCCGCCATCTCCGGGATCATTCACGACAAGAGTCTCTAACCGAGCTACCCTCGTATTGTAATTCGCTCCAACTTTTGAACGATCTATATCCCAATACTCATGAGTAACACCGACAGATTTCCATGGTAAAGAAGCTTTTAAAAGACGTGTAAGCCAATATTTAATATGAACATCATATTGTAATGTAAGATAATGATCTTCCGTTAAGCTCGTTTTATCGAAATTCGGATCAACCTCTAAAATCATATCCGCATCTAATATTAATAAATAATCTGCTTCTGGGTATGTTTTTTGCGCTAACGAAACAGCTAAGCTTCTGTTATAACCAAAGTTTTTAAACGGCTCATGATGAACCGTCCCAGGTATCTCATTTTCCTTACACCAATTTTCAATAATTTCAGGCGTATTATCCGTCGATCCAGTATCACAAATAGAAACAAAGTCTACAATTGATTTTGTTGCATTTAAACATCTTTCCATAATTCTAGACTCATTTTTAACGATCATACAAAGACATAACTTTTTTTCTTCCTTTACAGACTTCACTTGCTCATTTCCCATTTAACCACCTCATATTTTATTAACACGCTCTTCTCATATGTAACAACATTTCTTAGCTATACTGATGACATAAGCACCCTTTTACTATTTATGAAAACTTCATTTTATTTATTCTTACTTTTATGTTGGGACATATTTCATGCTTCGCTTTATATTTGATACAATCAATACAAAAAACATAATACGGGAATCCGTACATTTCAAAGTCTAAGAGGAGGTTATATTTTGTTGGATTACATTTGGCTAGATGACAAATCACCAATTTTAGAACAACTACCAAGAAACTTTAAATCTGCAGCTATATTGCTATATCCTTTTATCCAAATGCCTTTAGAATGGGAAAAGTCTGTGAGAAAAAGACCATATGAGCACATCTATCCTAGCGCTGAAGAAATCATTTATAATGGGAAATCCGTTTCTTGGAAGGAAATGATGTCTTGTAGTGGATTACATTCATACGCAGACCTAGCAATGGCCATGTTGACTTCCATTAGTGCCCTTTCAGAAGAATATAAAAGAGAGGATTTAGCTGAAAAGCTACATTCAAACTTAAAAAAGATCTTTATTATCCAACAGAAGATTATACGTCTATATTTTTATTACACAAATTACTTAAACTCCTCGGTTCTAAAGGTGCAAAAAATCTATATTTCTCTGAACCAATTCTTGATACAAACGGATTATTACAGGTAAATAATACTACTCCATTAGATATTTGGGACATTAGCAATAATGAGTTAATTATTACTGGCGAAGATAATGAGTATGCGTTTATGAGTATATACGATTCCTTTACAACCTTATTATTAGCTAAAGAAGAAAATATAGAATATATTGTTCATTCAATGAACGTCGAAGCTATCATTTGTGACAAAAAAACGATGATTGATTGGTATTTTTAAATTAGTAATTTCTTAAACTATAAAAAAGAAACTTGCGCTTATACACAAGTTTCTTTTTAAAAACATCCTTATTTTTTCACAACTTCATGTCCACCGAACTGATTACGTAATGCTGAAACTACTTTTCCATGGAATGTATCATCTTCCTGAGAACGATAGCGCATAAATAATGACATAGCGATAACTGGTGCTGCAGCTTGAAGTTCAAGTGCAGTTTCAACAGTCCATTTTCCTTCTCCTGAAGAGTTCATTACACCTTTAATGCCATCTAGTTTCGGATCTTCTGCAAATGCTTTTTCAGTTAAGTCCATTAACCAACCACGGATAACTGATCCGTTAGCCCATACTTTTGCAACATCTTCATAATTGAAATCAAAGTCACTCTTATCTAGTACTTCAAATCCTTCAGCGATTGCTTGCATCATGCCGTACTCAATACCGTTATGAACCATTTTCAAGAAATGACCACTACCAACACGGCCAGCATAAGAATAGCCATTTTCTACTGCTAAATCTTTAAATAAAGGTTCTAATTGGTCGTAAATTTCTTTTTCTCCACCAACCATTAAGCAAGCACCGTATCTAGCTCCTTCTACACCGCCTGATGTACCGATATCTACATAATGTAATCCGAAGCTTTTTGCTTCTTCAGCACGGCGTAACGTATCTTTATAGAATGAATTTCCGCCTTCAATAACGATATCACCTTCATCTAATAATGGATATACATCTTTTAGTACTGACTCTACAACTTCTCCTGCAGGCACCATTACCCAAATTGTACGAGGAGCTTCTAGTTCAGCAATCATTTCTTTTAATGTATGACGTGCAGTAATTCCTAGTTTTCCTGCCTTTTCAACAAGCTCTTTATTTACATCGTATACAACTACTTCATGCTTGTCTTCATATAAGTGTTCAGCTAATGGAAATCCCATTTTTCCTAATCCAATTAAACCTAGTTTCATATTAATCAATCTCCTATTCTATACAAATATATTTAATATCGAAATTAGCCCAAGTGCTACTACAGATAATATAGTCTCCATTGCAGTCCATGTTAATAATGTTTCTTTCACAGTCATTCCGAAATACTCTTTAATCATCCAAAATCCTGAATCATTCACGTGTGATAAAATTAATGACCCTGCACCAGTTGCAAGTGCTAATAATTCAACATTTACACCTGGTGTGCTTGCTGCAATCGGCGCAACAATACCAGCTGCTGTCATCATAGAAACAGTTGCCGATCCAGTTGCAATTCGGATTAGTGCCGCAATTCCCCACCCTAATAATATCGGTGAAATATGTGATTCTTTCGCCATATCTGCAATTGTCGTTCCAATTCCAGAATCTAATAATACTTTATTAAATGCGCCGCCTGCACCAATCACTAACAATATGTTTGCAATAGGTCCAAGGCAATCATTTGTAAATTGTAACACTTTATCTTTTGAGAAACCTTTTGCATATCCAAGACTAAAGAAAGAGTAAATGGTTGCAATTAATAAAGCCACAATCGGATCTCCAATAAAGTGTAATACTTGTGCTAGTTGACTCGTTTTATTTAATGCAACTTCTGCTATTGATGCACCAAGCATAAGAAATACTGGAAGTAAAATTGTAAACAATGTATTCCAAAAGCTAGGAAGCTCTTTTTTATTATCTTTTTCAACAAATTGCTCCGCTATATCTAATGGTACTTCCTTATGTATACGAGCACCAATCCATTTCCCGTAAAGTGGACCTGAAATAATTGCAGTTGGAAGTCCGACAATTAACGCATATAAAATTGTCTTCCCCACATCTGCTTTAAAAATACCAACTGCCGCCATTGCCGCTGGATGCGGTGGAACAAGTCCGTGTACGACTGACAGTCCTGCTACTAGCGGAATACCAATTGTAATAAGTGATACCCCAGTTTCTAACGCAATTGTAAATACTAACGGAATTAATAGTACAAATCCAACTTGGAAAAATACCGGAATCCCTACTAAAAATGCAACGAACATCATCGCCCAGTGAACTCGTTTCTTCCCAAAACGATTAATTAATGTGTTAGCGATACGTTCAGCACCACCAGATTCGGCCATCATTTTTCCAAGCATCGTTCCTAGTGCTAAAACTATTGCTAAAAACCCTAATGTATTACCAAGCCCTAGTTTAATAGAATCAATAATCCCTGGATCTTTTGGTGAAGTTCCAATTAAAGGCATTCCCATTGCTAATCCTACACCAATTGCTGTTAAAATTAATGCGACAAATGGATGCCATTTTACTACCGTAATAAGTAAAAGTAGTATGACAACTGCCGCTAGTACGATCCCAACTACCATTTCTCCCAATCCCCCTATTGTTTACGTTGGAAAGCAGCTATACAATCAAATTCTTCTTTCAAGCGATTGTAAAGTCGTTCATACATATAAAACATTTCTAAATATATAGCCGTATTTTCTTTATTCGGTACATGGTGATGGACAATATCAATCCAATCCTTTACCTCTTCAAGAGAATCAATTTTTCCTACAGCATATAAAGCAACTGCCGCTGCCCCAAGCGCAGATGCTTCATGACTTTCAGGTACAAGCAATTCTTTTCCCATCATATCGGACAACATTTGTCTCCAAAATGCAGATTTTGCAAACCCTCCTGAAACTCGTATTTCAGTAAGTGGCCCTGTACAATCCCTGATTGCGAGTGCTACTGAATATACACTCATACAAACACCTTCCATCACTGCACGTATAAAATGTTCTCGCTTATGTTGAAGATTGATTCCAAAGAATGTACCACGAGCATTTGCATTCCAGTAAGGTGCGCGTTCTCCAGATAAGAAAGGTAAGAACAATAGCCCATCCGCTCCAGCTGGTACGCTTTCTGCATATTTAATTAATAAATCATAAGGATCAATGCCGAGCTTTCTTGCTACTTCTTGCTCTGGACTACCAAATTCATCACGTAACCATCTCAGTAATATTCCGCCGTTATTCGTTGGACCACCGATTACCCAGTGCTCATCTGTTAATGCGTAACAAAACGTTCTCCCTTTCTCATCTGTATTTATATTTGATGAGATTGTTCGAACCGCACCACTCGTTCCAATCGTAATTGCAGCCGCACCCGGTGATATCGCACCAACTCCTACATTTGCAAGAACCCCATCACTTGCTCCGATGACAATTGGTGTTTCTGCACTTATCCCCATCTTCTGTGCTAACTCTGGCTTCATACCTGATAAAATATATGTAGTTGGTACAGGGGTTGATAATTTTTCTGATGACATATGTAACATAGTTAAAACATCTTCATCCCAGTTTAATGTTTCTAAATTAAATAACCCTGTAGCAGAAGCAATCGAATAATCAACTACGTAGCGTGAAAATAATTGGTAAATCACATACTCTTTAATGGAAATGAATTTATAGGCACTTGTATATAACTCTGGTTCCTCTTCTTTCATCCATAACAATTTAGAAAGTGGTGACATCGGATGAATCGGTGTACCTGTACGTCTATAAATTTCATGCCCATTCATTTGTTGTAATAATTTTTCTGATTGCTTCGTACTTCGATTATCTGCCCAAATGATAGAACGCGTTAATGGCGCACCATTTTCATCTACTGCAATTAATGCGTGCATAGCTGTACTAATACCGATTGAAGAAATATCTTCTGGTAATACATTACCTTTTTCAATGGCAACGCTTACACTTTTGTATACAGCGGCACATATTACATCAGGATCTTGCTCAGCCCATCCTACATTCGGTTGAATAATTGGGTAATCGATTGCATGTGATGCAATGACTTTTCCTTTTTCTGTGAACACAACCGTTTTTGTACTTGTGGTACCGATATCAATCCCGATTACTCTCCCCCTTGTTTCCATGCGAATCTTCCCTTCATTACTAGCAAAATACGATTTAGTAAACCGTTTACATGAATTAGTATATAAAATATTTTTTCATTTATCAAGTTATAAAAAGAAAATTTTTTTCATACCAAAAATAAATCCCCTCATTCCATTTCACTTATATACTAAATTTAGCTTTTCCATGCGGTAAAATTACGTTATATTCGTTACGCAATACACTCTTTCCTCTCATTAACAACACATACATAATCCTCCATACGTTCTACTTATTTGCTTGAAGAAAAAGTTGAAAAGCAATATTCATTTTTAGCGGTCACGTAACATCACCATCAAGCCAAGAAAAGTAACTAACCGCAGAATGAGAATTCTGTGCATTTTACTCATATTTATTGTTTTAGGTTCACTAGTCTTTTATCTTGATAAACATAGAGCGTGGCCCCCTACTATCACTTTTTTATCTTGTAAATATATCTTGCATACTATAAAACCGAAAAGTATTTTTATTTTTCAGAAAAATAAAAACAATAACACGAAATTTATTGTATAATGTTGTAAAAAGATGTCGGAGGGATTTAATGTTAAATAAAATATCTCAATTCACAATTAAGCTTTCATCAATTCTTTTATCACTCTTACTATTATTAAATTTACCTTATTTATTTATCACTCAACAAGGATTTACCTTTCAACCAATTTATTTTTTTAATCAGACCGTTACTATGTTAAAACAAGTTTTTTCCCCTGAATCATTAGTGATTATAGGATCAGACCCGAAGTTTGGCCATTTCAAAAAAACACCATTATTTCCAACTGTTTTAGAACCTTACCTATATTCATTTACTATATTATTTTTAGCCTTTTTTCTTGCTCTCTTTTTATCATCTAGCATGGCATTTTTTTATTTTTTAGCAAAAGATTATATAAAAAAATGGATAAACCGAATTGTGTTCATATTAGAAGCTGTCCCTGATATGATGATGATGATCTGTTTGCAAATATTTTTCATATGGGTACTTCAGAAATTTGGGGAATCTCCTGTCACTATTATTTCCTTTAATGAAAATCGAGCTTATTTACTCCCTATTTTATCATTAGCTGTCTTACCTACATTACAAATGTTTCGGATGATGGTGTTATACATAAAAGAAGAGCAAGGAAAACATTACGTAGAGGTTGCATATGGAAAAGGCCTTTCATCAAGTTATATACTATGCATTCATTTATTCAAAAATATATCTATCCACTTCTTCCACCATTTAAAAACGATTTTTGTTTTCTTACTTTCTAATTTATTCATTTTAGAATTTGTTTTTAATATGGAAGGCATTATTCAATTTTTATTTAATAAGGCGTTTGTTTCACCTCCAGCTGCATTTATCATACTTGTTATGATTATTTTACCATTTTATGCTATTTTCCAAATAGTCTCATTCATGATGAATAGATGGAAAAAGCAATTGAAAGGAGTATCATTATGAAATCTATTTGGAAATCAAAACGCTTTTTAATCGGCTTTACTTATCTATTCATACTTATTTCAGCTAGTTTTATTTATAGTTGGTTCTTTAAAGATAACATCCCAAAACCTCCTCAGTTACTTTACAATGACAATAACGAATTACTTGGGAAGGCCCCCTTTCCGCCATCGTTAATTCCACCTTTTGGATCTGATCGTTTTGGAGAGTCTGTTTTCTTACAAATTGTAGAAGGAGCAAAATTCACTATTTTATTAGCCATGGCAATTAGCTTCTTTCGAATTTTATGCGGAACATGTATAGGAATCCTCTTAAGTTTATTTGCTCCAAAACTCAAGAGATTTTTCCAGTCATGCTCAGAAGTTTTTTATTACATTCCAACTCTATTTATCGCATTCATACTCATCACGCCCGTTAATATTATAATCACATCAAATGCTGATGGGGTAGATCCAAATATTTCATTTACGTTTTATCAAGTACTCGTACTTATTTTCGTCGCTCTGCCTACACTTTCTTTATACATATCCTCAGAGGTTGATGAATTTATGAAACAAGATTACATCTTAAGTTCACAATTACTGGGGGCTAGTCGTTTTCATATTATAAAAAAACACTTACGAGTCTTATTACTTGACCGCTTATTTGTATTATTTATGGAACATATCGTCCAAACACTCATACTCGTTATCCATTTAGCGTTGCTTAACATTGTAATTGGCGGCATACAAATGCGTGAACTCTATGACGGAGTGCTCAAACCTGTTTCTCTATCTAATGATTGGGCAGGTCTTATTGGATTAAATCGTAATGAAATGAATCTTTCATGGTGGATTATTTTTTATACTCTCGCTTCATTCTTTATTACGATTCTATTTATTAAGCTTATGACCATCGGGATTCAAGATGCACTGAAAGCAAGAGATTCGCAAATTGTAGCAATTCAAAACGTTCCAGATCATAAAAAATTTGTTAAACATAAAGATTCCTTTTCGTTTGCAAATAAAGTAAACCTTTAATCATTTCTCATTAATGAAGTATTAATTGGCATCGATATTAGTAGGAAATAAAGAAGATGATCCCTATTAAATACAGGGATCATCTTCTTATGCTGTCTAACTTTTTTACATGTCCTTTGCTAGACTCATGTTTTTTATATTTAAAGTGAATTATTTGCAATCACAATTATGTTTTTTAAAATCAATTACCATACGCCCTTGAATTCTACCTTGTTCCATTTCTTCGAATACATTTTGTACTTTATCTAGCGAACAAGTTTGAACAACCGGCACTACTTTTCCTTCTGCCCCAAACATAAACGCCTCTTCCAAATCTTTACGAGTACCAACTAGAGAACCAACTACTTCAATTCCATCCAGTACAAGTCGTGGGATGTTTAAGTCCATTGTTTCTACTGGTAGCCCTACTGCAACTACTTTACCGCAAGCACGTACTGCATCAACTGCTGAGTTAAAGGCTACTTTAGAGACTGCTGTTACTACCGCAGCATAAGCGCCACCAAACTTCTCTTGCACAATTTTATCAGCAGGACCTTGAGAAATTGGATTGATAGTCATATCAGCACCAACTTCTTTCGCTAAGGCTAATTTATCGTCATTAATGTCTACTGCGATTACCTTTGCACCAAATACATTTTTAGCATATTGGATAGCTAAGTTACCTAATCCACCGCAGCCATAGATTACAATAGGTTGACTAGGTTTAATATCTGATACTTTAATAGCTTTATATGTAGTTACACCAGCACAAGTAATTGATGATGCTTGAGCAGGATCTAATCCTTCTGGTACTTTTACCGCATAATCAGCTGTAACGATACATTGTTCAGCCATACCACCATCCACTGAATAACCAGCGTTTTTAACTTCACGGCAAAATGTTTCTCTACCAGTTACGCAATATTCACAACGTCCACAAGATTGGAACATCCATGCAATACTTACACGGTCACCTATCTTTAGTGAAGTAACATCATCAGCTATTTTCGTAACAATACCTACACCCTCATGACCAAGAATACGGCCATCAGTGTTACCAAAATCATGATTCGCAACGTGTAAATCAGTGTGGCAAACTCCACAATACTCTACATCTACTAACGCTTCACCTGAGTGTAACGGACGTAATTCTTTTTCAATCACTTCGATGTTTGCTTTGCTGTTTTTATTAACCACTACTGCTTTCATATGTGATCTCCCCTTTAGTGTTTTAGCATTTTAATGAGTTTATCTCACAACTACTTTCTTCACTACTTTGGCTAGTTATTGTACCAAATTTAAGTGTTCAATCATCATTACATCTTCATCATAACATGACACTTCATAAACAATTTGTGAAATTATGAACAATATTTGAATTATTACATAAATCGGTCTTTATTTTAAATTTTTAAAAATGAGAGTTTATCACTGACTATAAGTAAGTCATACATTTCTAAAAGAAAATAAAGTAACAAACTTCTCATCGATAAAAAAGCTCTTCACTCAATATTCTCTATATTTAAACACTTAGTTTCACAGTAATAGCCTTTGCCACCAACATAAACTTTTTCTATTTTATTCTTGCTATTGGTTGCTAATTTAACTAATATTTCGGAAGGTGAGTGTAAAGAATAACCTTGTTCAAATACATAGACTTCTTTTTGCAAATAGTGCTGTTCATAAAGATAGCAAGCTAATGCACCGTTTGAAGTTCCAGTCGCTGCTTCTTCATTAATGTCGTATAGTGGAGCAAAATTTCTGCATATAATTCGATTGTCATTAAAAGTATATAAATGCATCCCGACAACATTATAATACTTGCTGATTTCTTTAATTTTTTCAAAATTAGGTTGCAGTGCATGTAATTGTATTTCGCTTTTTATAGGAATTAAAATATCTTTTAAGCCAGTGGAGACAATTTGAATTGGGTATTTATTGTCTATATCTTTACTATCAAAACAGTCGATGAACTCGTTTGGAGATACAACATCATAGAATCTCGGTTTATTTTGTTCCATGAATATGATGTCATCTTTTATAGTGATAGTAAGAACACCGCTGTTCGTTTCAATCGTATAGCGATTCCTGAAAAGTTTATTTAAATACATCAGTATCGCGAAAGAGCCAATTGTGGCATGACCACATAAATCAACTTCTTCTTTTGGAGTAAAATACTCAAATTTATAATCAGCAATTTCAGATTCTGATATAAATGCGGTTTCCGCATAACCCAGTTGTTTGGCTATTTCGATTTTTTGAGTAGTGGTCAATGTATTTGTATTCTCAATAAATACCACTCCTGCTTTATTTCCGCCTTTATGCTCCTTGCTAAATGCACTTGCAACATAAACAGATATTTTCATAAGACATCTTCCTCACTTATAGTAAATTATAGTATAGAAAGCACTACATATAAATTCCATTGGATAAATTATCCCTAAAATAAGAAACAAACTATTTTTAGCATTTGAACTCTCCAAAAATAGTTTGTCTACAGTCTGAAAGCTCTTCATTTGAAGAGCTTTTTTTATATTCGCTTCATCGAAATCGTTTCACGTATACTTTGTAAATTTTTTAGAGTTTCCTCTTGTCGCTGCAACGACAACCCTACATACAAAGTATCTAATAAGCTTAACTGTGCTAATCGTGATGAACTTGCTTCTGTGCGGAATTCAGTCTCACGTGTTGATGTATATAACGTTATATCAGCAAGTTGACTTAATGCTGATTTCTTATAGCTCGTAATCGCAATAATTTTGGCTCCTCTTGCTTTCGCTACTTCTAACGCTTCAAGTAATCCTTTATTGCTACCAGAATGAGAAATACCAATAACAACTGAATTTTCTGAGAGTAAACCTGCTCCCATAATTTGAAAATGCGAATCAGTATGAGCGATACAAGAAATACCCGTTCTCATAAACTTATGATACGCATCCATTGCAATAATACCAGAGCCACCATTTCCATAAAACTCAATTCGACTTGCTTCTTGTAAGGCTCGTACAGCCTGCTCAAGTGCCGTTTCATTAAGCAAATGTAAAGTATCTTGCAGTCCTGTAATATGCGAATGAAAAACTTTTTTAGCAACAGTTACCATACTATCTTCTGCTGATACCTCTTCATGAATATTTTGCATCGGTGTATGTACAATTTCACGAGCTAATGTAATCTTTAAATCTTGAAAACCTTGCAAACCAAGGTTTTTACATAAGCGGAATATCGTAGCTTCGGAACTATTCGTAACTTCAGCTAATTCTGTAATAGATTTATGTACAACATCTTGTGGATGTTTCAAAATATGTTCGGCAATACTTCGCAATTTCGGTGATAAACCATTTAACGAAGCCTGAATCTTTCCAATCCCACTTCTTGTACCAGGCATAGCATATCCTCCCCTTCCATCGTAGCTTTATCCTGTAAAAACCGATTAGTTAAACTAATCATCAGTGGGGATGGTCCCCCACTGATTAGAGTTTCACTTTATTGTACCTAATTATCGAAAGAAGAAAAACCTATATTAGGGATTACTATAAATTTTAATTGCTCCTATGTATTCTGTCATACGATATAACAGAATTATTCATGCTTATGAATAATTCTCTCCATGTTTCACTGCGTATAATGCGGCTTGCGTACGATCATCCACTTCCAATTTAGCTAAAACGTTTGAAACGTGTGTTTTCACAGTTTGTTCTGTAATATGAAGTTCTGCTGCAATCTCCTTGTTGCTTCTTCCTTTCGCAATTTCGCGAAGTACCTCTTGCTCTCTTTTCGTTAACATTGAAAAAGGATTTTCTACTTCCTTCTTTACTGCAGAACGCCCCATTAATGCAGGTGTTACTTTCGGGTGAAAATTCGCATTTCCTTGATGTACTGCAATAATAGAAGCGACAAGTTGCTCAGGTTGTACTTCTTTTAATTGATAACCATCTGCTCCAGCTTCAAGTGCTGGTATAACATAATCTTGCTCTGAAAAACTACTTAATATAAGTACCTTTATTGTCTCATCATATTGCTTTAGACGTTTTGTTGCCTCAATTCCATCCATTTTCGGCATCGATACATCCATTAGTACGACATCTGGTCTTTCTTTTTGCATGAAATGTAATGCCTCTTCGCCATTTTCCGCTTCCCCAATAATTTCAAATTCTTCTCTCGTTTTCAAAAAGAATACAAGTCCTCTTCGAACGATATGATGGTCCTCAACTAGTAGCAGTTTAATCTTCAACCTTATTCTCCCCTTCAAATCGGCAATTGAATTTCTATTTTTGTACCCTTTTTCAGCTCTGTTATAATTTGAAACGACCCCTTCATTAACTGAATACGTTCCTTCATACTTTTCAGGCCAAGTGCTGATCCCCTTACTTGTTCTTGTATAAATCCTATTCCATTGTCTTCTATGTAAAAATGTAACTGGTTATTTTCTATTTTCAAAAGAATATGTACCTTTTCACACGAAGCATGCTTTTTACAATTATGTAGCGCCTCTTGGCTAATACGCCATAAAACTTCTTCTATTTCATCCCCAATTGAAACCATCCCATCAATTCGAACTTCCACTTGAACTCCTAATAACTTCCCGTAATTTTGAATTGCTTCTGCTAATCCTTTCTCCAATCCTTCAGGTCTTAATTGCCAAATTAATAGCGTCATCTCTTGTAATGCTTCTTGTGATAATTCCCCAATATAACTTAACATCTCTTGCAATTCTCTATCTTGCGCCATATTCAGAGTACCTTTCGCTGTTAGCATAATAGAAAATAACAATTGTTTTACTGAATCATGTAAATCACGTGCAAGTCGATTTCTTTCCGCTACCACTACATATTTACGTTCTTTCTCAACTAATTGAATACGTTGTATTGTCGTTCCAATTTGAAATGCAATTGATTCTAATAACGCTAACTCTTCCTCAGAAAAATGAGTCTTATGAGGTGCAGCCACATTTAGTAGACCAAATTTTTCTGATCCAGACCTAAGCGGAATTGTCGCATGATGTGTAACATCTTCTGTCTCTCCCCAATTACATTCAATTGCATCTTCTATTCGCTTACATTCAATAATATTAGTCGCTTTTTCCAATCTCCCATTCACAAAACGTTCTACACACCAACAGTTTCCTTCGCACATCGGCTTCTTCTTTTGCCACGTAAGAGCCTCTGGTAAATTTTCGTCTACAAGCATGCTGTGCTTTCCACTTTCATCAATAAAGAATATCCACCCTGTTTGTAAATTCATTACTTGTAACAATGTATGCAACACTTTTTCTAACATATCCTGTAAGTTTGTTGCTTCATTTAATAATTCAGCAATTTCTTTTAATGCTTCTAAACGACGCATCTCTTTTTCTTCAAAGTTCATTCTCATCACCAACTACAATTATAACATTAAGAAATTTCTAAATTCTATAAATAAAAAAAGAACCGAATTCCTTCAGCCCTTTCTTTATATCAATCATTTTATTATTGTTATTCTATCCAATGTTGGAAGCAGAATTTTTGTTAACAAACGATTCTACTTTAGCTGTCCGATAAAGATTGTCCACCATGGATATGCTGTAAACCTTCAGTAGTAACAACCATATTCGCTGCTGGCATTTGCACTTGATTCTTATGGAACATAGACATTAATTCAAATCTTACTTGTCTAGAAGTTTCAAAATAATCTTCTGGCTTTATTAAACCTGTAATACAAAATTCATAGCCAACATATTTCAAGTTAGGATTTAAGTCTGTAACACCGACGTATTTAAATGGTTCAACAGCCTCATCCTCTACTCTATAAAGAGTTTGATTCAATTCTTCATTGCATATAACACATACTTCTTCTAACAATTCCTTCACTCTTGTTGGATCTTCCTGATAACTTACCGTGATGCGTTCAATTACACGCATCCATCCTTTATTAAAATTTTGTATCGTTCTAATCTCTCCGTGCGGGATGGTAAGTAGTTTTCCTGACCATTCACGAATTTGCATAAAACGAATACTAATCTCTTCAATAGTTCCTGAATTTGTTCCGTTAAAAGTTACAAAATCACCAACCCGAAACTCTTTGTCCGCTAATCTTGCAAAGCCTAATATAACATCTTTTAGCATCTGTTGTGCAGCAAAACCGATGACAACTCCAGCTATCCCTGCACCTGCAATAATACTTTTTATATCTACAAATTGGCTAATTAAATATATGATAAGACTGATGATAATGATATATCTAAAAATAGATCGAATTACACTTTGAATCGTCTGCTCTACCTCTTCATCAAAAAAGCTTGATTTCCTAAAAAACCAATCAATAATACGGTTTATTACAAAAGAAATAATGATTAAAACTAAAGCAAATAGTAAAAATCTTAAAAGTAAAAACTCTCTTACATAATTAAAAATTCTTCAGTATACGTTAATAAGCTCATTTAACCACTTCCTTACTAATTAAAAATTCATAATCGCCTAAGTTTGTTCCAGAAAAATCTATTATCCTAATCTAAAATGCCACTATCCTTACTATGTATTTTGACTCTATTACTAATTCACCTTAAACAGTATGTCTAGGTGTTCTTTTTCCTTTCCCTTTAAATATACCCTTTTTAATAACCTAAGGGGGAGCGAATCGTGAAATTTTTTTATACGTTAAAACTTTATTCATCTCATTACGATTTCAACTCATTTATTCATTAACTACGTAAAAAAAGAGCTGAATTGAACTGCACCCCAATTGTTAGACACAGTCTAACAATTGGAGGTGCAGTTTTTCTATGGCTAAATTTACAGCTGATGAAAAAGTACAAATCGTTCTACGTTATTTGAATGGAAATGAAAGTTATCGAGAAATGGGTAAATCGATTGGTATAAGTGACACAATTATTTTGAATTGGGTAAACCAATATAAACAGAATGGTATGGAAGCTTTTCTAAAACGATGTACAAATTACACACAACAATTTAAACTAGACGTACTAAACTTTATGATTGAAAACGGTATGTCCTTATTTGAGACGGCAGCTATCTTTAACATTCCTGCCCTTCAACGATTTCTGTTTGGAAAACAGCTCGAAACACAAGGAATTGATGCCCTTCAATCTAAGAAAAAGGGGCGTCCATCCATGAAAAAAGATTCAAATAAACAAGTAAAACAAGCTTTAGCTGAAGGGTCAGTCGAAGCACTTGAAGCACGTATTCAACAGCTTGAAATGGAAAATGAGTACTTAAAAAAGTTGAATGCCTTAGTTCAAAACAAGGAAAAATCACGAAACAAGACAAGGCACAAGTAGTCTATGAATTAAGGCATAAATATTCAGTGAAGGCACTCGTGGAGCTAGCTGGTATTCCACGGAGTACGTATTATGATTTAGTAAAGAAAATGAATCGTCCGGATCAAGATGCCGATTTGAAAGCTGAAATTAAAGCAATTTATGAGGAAAATGAAGGTCGTTATGGCTACCGTCGCATTCGTGATGAGTTAACGAATCGTGATCAGAAAGTGAATCACAAGAAGGTTCAGCGCATTATGAAAGAGCTTGGATTAAAGTGTGTTGTGCGTATGAGGAAATATAAATCCTATAAAGGGAAAGTCGGTAAAATTGCACCTAATATTTTAGAGCGTAATTTTTATACAGATGCCCCGAATCAAAAATGGGTAACGGACATCACAGAGTTTAAATTGTTTGGAGAGAAACTGTATGTATCACCTGTATTAGACTTGTATAATGGTGAAATTATTACCTATACAATTGGTTCTAGACCGACGTATTCACTTGTTTCAGAGATGTTAGAGAAAGCATTAGAACGCTTACCTGAAAATCACCAGCTACTAATGCATTCGGATCAAGGATGGCATTATCAAATGAGACAGTACGTCCGGACACTTGAATCAAGAGCTATCGTCCAGAGTATGTCTCGAAAAGGCAACTGTTACGACAACGCAGTAATAGAAAATTTCTTTGGGATTATGAAGTCAGAGTTCCTATACATAAAAGAATTTGAAAATGTAGAGCACTTTAAAATAGAATTAAAAAAATATATAGATTATTATAATACGAAACGGATTAAGGCAAAATTAAAAATGAGCCCGGTACAATACCGGACTCACTTTTATCAAGCTGCCTAATGAAATAACCGTGTCTAACTTTTAGGGGTCACTTCAAATTTATCAGCTCTTTTATTCAATATTAATTGTTGTCTTACTACTTTTTTCTTCTTTCAATTTTGGCAATTCAATTGTCAGTACGCCATCTTTATAATTTGCTTTAACATTTTCTTCCTCAACTTGTTTAAAATTAAAGCGTCGAGTTACAGAACCTATAGAACGTTCTTTACGAATATATGTGCCATTCTCATTTTTTTCGTCTACTTCATTATGATTCGTTGCTTGGATCGTTAATATATCTTGTTCAAAATCAACTTGAATGTTTTCTTTTTGAAAACCTGGTAAATCTGCTTTCACAGTATATTTACCAGATTGCTCATGAACATCTACTTTAAAAGTATCCATGTTCAGTGGCTTAAAGAAAGCATCTGTCATCCCTTCTAATAAAGAAGGCCCAAAATCAAAAATGCCATTTTGCCGTTTTGTTATCTCTGGAAATAAATTACGCATATTTTTTCCTCCTTATTATTTATGAATGAAAGATTATCTCTTTCTGCCTTTATTATAACATTTGGTCAAAAAAGGTCAAAGTTTTCGTTTGACCTTTTTTGATGTATATTTTACCAAATAAAACAAATAAGTTATATGTCATCTCTCCCCTTATAAAGAGGAATATATTTACATAATAACGAATAGTTTATTTGCTCTTATTTTTTCTTACGGAGGTTACATACAATGGGATATATTGAAGAACTTAGAAAAGTTGTCGGATCAAGACCACTCTGCTGTAGCTGTTTTCAATGAACATGGACAAATAAAAGAGACCTTTTTTAAAGGCCTCTTTTTTCACTTCACTTCTGCATGTAAGCATGACTTAAAATGTCCAAGTGCATATTCATGCCCTTGTGCATTAAAAGATGCAACCGCCTTTTCATAAACAACAATTTTAAACCCTTTATTATAAGCATCTACTGCTGTATGAAGAACACAAATATCAGTACAAACACCTACAAGATGAACTTCTTCTATTCCTCTTTCTCTTAGCTTCATCTCTAAATCCGTTCCAGCAAACGCACTGTATCGCGTTTTGTCCATATAATATACATTCTCTGCATTTTTATATGTTTCGTACACATCTTGTAATTCACCAAACAAATCTCTTCCACTTGTACCAGCTATATTATGAGGTGGGAATAACTTTGATTCTGGATGATATACATCATTTTCTTCATGTTTATCAATAGCAAAGACAACGTAATCTCCATTTTCAATATATTGCTTCGTTATATGTACAATTTCCTTCTCAATTTCCTGTCCTGGTTTCCCGCAAGTTAAAGCACCCTTTTCCGCTACAAAATCATATGTATAATCAATATTAATAAGAGCTCGTTTCATAACCACTATCTCTCCTTCTTCTGTTTCACAGTAAACAATAGAAAATTTGTTATTACGACATCGTATGTACTATTCGACATTTCAAATGAAATACCTACATTTTTCTTCTGAAACTTACCTTAGTCCGAGTTTATCATATAATAGATAAACAATGGTAAAACAAATAGCTCCTATTAACAAGTCATGAATTTGATAATTGAGCGTTATTTGCATAAACTCTTGTATCGTAAACCAAATTACTGCCATCATTAGGCTAATCAAAATGATACGAATACACCGATTCACGTATTCAACCTCTTTCTCTGTCATAGTAGTAACAAGTGATTACTTCCTATTTAATCGTATTAGAAAATGAAATAAGTTATTCACTCTTGCCCACTTTAGTCCAAACAAAAAAGCACACTACTTTTTGAGTAATGTACTTTTTATTCTTATTAAGACGCAGGTTTTGTCTCAAATGTTGCTTGATTAAAACTAATAACCTTTCCTTTCGGGTCATTGTTTTCATACTGAACTGCAGTAATTGTATGACTACCTGTTTCCAGCGTTTTTTCTTTTAACTGCACTGTTGTCTGCGTTGTACTAGTTACTTGATGTTTATCTGTATACATTTGATCTACAAATACGAATGTTTCTTTATCACTTTGAAAATTAGAAAGTTCTAATTCAACTTGCTGAATTAATGTATCCTTTTTGATGAATACAGTCGGTATATTGCCGTTTTCAGAAGTACCATCTGGAGTAATAACTTTTACTTTCCCTTCTCCAATTGACATTGCTCCTTCAGGAAATACAACCATATTCTCATCACTTGCGTTTACAACTTGTTCTTCCTGTTTTGATTGCGCGTCCTCTTTTTCCTGTGGAGCACCGCAACCAACTAATAACAATACAGACAATCCAGTGATTATGAATTTTTTCAAAATTCATCCCCCCTGTAACTTCATTATAATTTATTATACAAAAATAACTTTTAAATTTTGAGACTACTTTCAACACTTTCATGAACAAATAGAATCTTGCTCACGATTAATGTATCATACTTTCCTTAATAGAACATTAATTTTTTTTATGAAATAAATAGTAATTTCCTCTTATCTATCATTTTAGCCCAACATATGAATTACATACCCTCAAAAATAAAAAGACATTGTTAATTCAATGTCTTTTCTATACAGCAATTAAAAAACAAACGTTGTAATCTCATCTACTTCTTTTCTTGGAAGTTTCTTCGGTTTATCTTTCGGAAATCCGAGTGAAATAACCATATTTATTTGTTTTTCAGGCTCAACTTGTAAATATTGGCGCAGTTCATCTTGAGCTAGCAATACTGGCCCTGTCATTGGACAAGTACCAAGTCCCTTTGCATGTGCAGCTAACATTAAGTTTTGTGCCGCTAAACAGCTACTCTTAATGCCTTCTTCCTCCCAAACTGAATTTGGAACAAAAGCAATTGGATCAAATATCTTTTCACGGAACTTTGATTCATATGGTGTTGCCAAACATACGATTAATACTGGTGCCTCCGAGAAAGCTGTTGCATATGGTCCGAAAGAACGTGTAAGTAATTTCCCTGCTTTCTCTTCTCCATTTTCTGCTGCTTTTGCCGCAAGTTTATGTAATGCATCCCACGTCATTTGTTCAATTTCTTTAATCTTCTCTCGATTCATGATAACTAAGAATTCCCACGTTTGTGAATTCGTATCACTTGGTGCGTAACGAGCACAATCAATTATTTCTTTTATATCATTAGTAGATACTTCTTGATCTGTAAACTTTCTAACACTTCGTCTTCCGTGAATTACTTCTTTAAAATCTTCATAATTCATATATTAAATCCCCTTTTTACAGCGTTTTCAACACTTGTCCTATGCTTGAATTATATCATGAAAAAAAGCCGGAAGAATACCAGCTTTTTTCTTCATGATTAATTTGTCACTTTAAACAAACGAATACTCTCTTCGTATGCAGCTTGTAGTTTTTTCGTAATTGGTCCTCTTTCACCAGCCCCGAACTGTTCATAACCAATTTGAACGACTGGGAATATTTCAAGTGGCGTCGCTGTAAAGAAGCACTCCTCAGCGTCATATACTTCTTGTAATGAAAACTCTCGTTCCTCTACATCGATATGTAACTCTTTCGCTAATGTAATTACATAGTGACGTGTAATACCATGTAAAATGAAATGATCCGCTGGATGTGTAATCAACTTATTATTCTTCACGATAAAGAAATTGGAATGACACCCTTCAGTCACAATACCATCTCGTACTAATATTGCTTCTTGATACCCTTGTTCATTTATTTTGTTTTTGATCATGATATTAGGAAGCAAATTTAAAGATTTTATATGGCAAAACTTCCACCTGATGTCCTCTTCTACTGTCACCTTAATCCCTGCCTCCATTGAAGCAACTGGTCTTGGGAACGAAACAAGATTTGCAAAATATGTCGGTTGTAAATCTGATTCATATACATGATTGCGCGGTTGTGCACCTCTTGATATTTGTAAATATACATTCCCATCTTCTTGAAATTGATTTTTTTCAATCATTTGATATAACTCTTCTACTAATTCTTCCTTCGTAAATGGTGGAATTAGTTTTATTTCTGCCATAGAGTTAAAGAATCGTTCCAAATGTAAATCTAATAAATGAGGCTTGCCATCGTATAGTCTAAATACTTCATAAATCCCATCACCAAATTGGAAGCCTCTCTCTTCTAATGCTACCATCGGCTGTTCTTCTTTCGTATTAATCATTCTCCCATTAAACAAGATCCAATCTTTATGAGTAGCTTTCATTCTTCCCCACTCCTTTATCACATGATTGATTTTATTGTACAACTTATGACACCCTGAAAGAAGGAATTTTCTGTATTTTCACAAACTAAAAATACATCACTTCGTAAAAGTGATGTATTTTATCATTTATTTAAGGAAATATTTTTCAATATCATCTAACATAAGGTTCGCAGCTTTAATACCGCCTGCTGTATTCCAGATTACCTCATCCACTTGGAATACTTTATTATTTTTAGAAGCCTGTAGTTGCTTAAAGAGTGGATCTTCTGTCCATTCCTTCGCTAACGAATTTCCTTCATTATTCTTATCTGCATCTTTATCAGACGTGAAATAGAATAAGTAGTCTCCGTCCATATTTGGAATCTGCTCTTTTGTAATTCCTTTTATCGCAAAATCATCTTTATCTTGTAATGGTGGTCGTTTAAATCCAATATCATTTAAAACAACGCCCGAGAATGAGTTTTTTTGATAAATACGAACATCACCTGGCACGAAACGAATAATAGAAACTTTAGAATTCAATTTATCGCCTAACTTCTCTTTCATTCCTTCAATGCGTTTTTTATAATCATCAAGAGCTTTTTGCCCTTCTTTTTCTTTATTTACAGCTTTTGTATAAAGTGTAAAGTTTTCTTTCCAATCACCGCGTAATGTTTCTGCATAAACAGTTGGTGCGATTTCTTTTAGCTGATCATATATTTTTTCATGACGCATTTTATTTCCGATAATTAAATCTGGCTTAAGCTTCATTACAGCCTCTAAATTAATATCACGTTCAGTTCCTACAACTTCCGTGTTTTTTAACTCTTTCGCTAAATGAGGATACCATTCATCACCAGCACGTGGTTTCGTAGTCCCCACTGGCGTTACGCCCACAGCTAGGAGAGCCTCTGCGCCTTCATTTGTTAAAACAACAACTTTTTTAGGTGTACCATTTACTGTCGTTTCACCCATTGCATGCTTTACCGTATATGAATCTTTTGCTTTCGCTGATATATTATTTTCTTTTTTCTCTTCTTTACTACATCCTGCAATTACAACCATGAGTATCATAATGCAGAACATAATTAGTTTTTAGTATGTATCATATGTCCTCCTAGATGAAATCGATTATCATTAACATTTAAAGATTAATGTATCTTACATACATTGTCAATGTATATCAGAAAACTTTTTAATATATACTATTTAGATTCTATCCGCTTTTCTAATGTTTCTTTTAAAACATAGTGCATAAGTATGAAAAAATGTTGTTATTAAAATGCGTATCCTTGTTATACATAACAAGGATACGCATCCATATTGCACTATCATTTCAATTCCTAATATTGAGTATACTTAATATACGCTGAGTCATTATATACCCACTGATTTCCCCCAAGGTTTAACCAACCATTTTCATTTATATATACTAAATAAGATTCTGGAGAATTTAATTGGCGGATAACTGCAGATGTAGTTGATGGACCACTTCTTAAATTTACATTCATCCCTTGTATATATGCAACCCCAATCGGGCTTCCATCACTATTGCTTGTCTTTACAAAATTAATGTAAGAAGGATCATTATACACCCATTGTCCATTCCCCAAATCTAGCCATCCGTTACTTTCTTGATATACAACGTAAGATTCTGGAGAATTTAATTGACGAATAACTGAGGAAGAAGTTGATGGACCATTTCTTAAATTTACATTTTTCCCAAGAACATAAGCGATTCCCTTCGTTTGAGGTGTCGGTTGTGGGTTAGGAGGTTGTGGATTTGGAGTTACTCCAAAAATAGCTGCTATTCCATTTGCATACGCTTGACTTAGATCTTCAATAAATTGTGGATTTTTTAATAAATTTGCATCAAAAGCTGTATCAATAAAAGCAGTCTCAGTTAAAATTGCATCCATTGCGGTTTCTCTTAATACCGCATAATTTTCTTTTTTTGCTCCTCGATCACGAAGACCATATTTTGTTAATACAGGATTGACAGCTGTATGCATTTTTTGTTGCTTTGCATATGCAGTGCTGCTATTGGATAACGCATTATAAATATAACTTTCAAAACCTGTACCCCCGCCGCTATTAATATGAAATGAAATAAAATAATCCGCACTGAAAGCATTAGCAATATTAGCACGTTCAGATAAAGAAATAAACACATCACTATCACGTGTCATTTTAATTGTAATTGGGTAATTTACCGTTAAAATGTCTCGAACGCGTCTAGCAATTTGAAGTGTTAAGTTTTTTTCTACTAAACCATTACCAACAGCACCAGAATCATATCCACCGTGCCCTGCGTCTATAACAAGTTTCATTTTATTGCCCCGCCCCTTTCTTGTAATATGTTTGCATTTCTACTCGTCCTATTTTATGTGAAATGTACAAATTCTGTTACAATTGCAAATAAAAAAACCGCCTTATGTAAGGCGGTTTCTATCATCTTGCTTTAACCAATTTAAAATAAATATATACGATTGATAGTGAACATAACGTATGCAAAATAAAATAAATAAAAGTGCTATTCCAACACCACTATAAAGTAAACCGAACTTTAAAAAAACATTTACAAGTGGTGGAAAGTTTATTAGATTTTGTAATGTACTAAGCATACAAAACATAATGAAAAAGACAGGGACGTATTGTAATTCATACGGCTTTTTTTTCTTAATCATTCTTTTCCGAATGATTATATGACATAATTCTGCTACTATAAAGCACCCTCCAATTAATACAAGACCAGAAGTCATCGTCATACATCCACCTGCCTTATATTTATTGTATCGCATAAATAATCATCGTTATATTTTCTTTACGTACTCTTCATCTTCTGAAGTAAAACCAAAACTCTCTATGAAAGACTTCGCCTTTTCTGTTAATTTCTCTTGTAGCACTTTTATTTCTTTCACATTTCTTTGTTTCATCATTTCTTCAAATGTAAAATACGTATTTGTACCATAACCGTAACCTTGGTAATCAAAATGAATAATTAGCTGTGATAAAACAGCCCGTTCCTCTTGTACACTATAATCTATTACACCAATATATGTATCATCAACTTTCACACAGTACTGTACCTTTTTCTCACCTAAACTATGCGATTTAAACATTTCTTTAACAACGCTTTCATTTTCTACAGTAACTTTCTCAAACGTAATCATATGTTGTCCATCCTTTTACTATTATTGTATCAATAATACTTCCTATTTATGAAAAAAACCTTAAGACCGTATGCGATCTTAAGGTTTTTCTAATTAAACTAAGCTATACGCACGTTTTGTTTCTTCATGGAACTTATTCGTATCGTATTTATGCTCAACATAAATTTGGTGCCATACCATAAACGCAAGTACAGTCCAAATTTTACGGCTATAATCGCCTTTATCTGCACAATGTGCTTCCAGTAAGTTTAATACATACTGTTTGTCGATTAAATGCTCTGTCTTACTTTCGTTTATAATATTTATAGCCCAATCATGCATTTCGTCTTTTAACCAGTGACGAATTGGTACTGGGAATCCAAGTTTTTTACGATCTAATACGTGATCTGGAACGATTCCGCGTGCTGCTTCACGTAAAATGGCTTTCGTAGTTCCGTTAGCAATCTTAAATTCAGTTGGAATTTTAGATGCAACATCGAATACTTCTTTATCTAAGAACGGTACACGAAGTTCTAATGAGTTTGCCATTGTCATTTTATCAGCTTTTAATAAAATGTCACCGCGTAACCATGTGAACATGTCAATGTACTGCATTTTACTTACATCATCATAATCTTTAATCTCGTTATACAATGGTTTCGTGATATCCATATAGTTAACACTTTCATTGTAATACTTCATTAATTCAGCTTTTTCTTCTTCACGGAAGATTTTAGCATTTCCATAGTAACGCTCTTCAATTGGTGTACATCCACGCTCTAGGAAGCTCTTACCTTTAAATCCTTCTTTAAGAGCACCACTTAATGCTTTTAGAACGCTCTTACCTGGACTAGGGATGTAAGAGAACATTTTTAGTGAGTTTGGCTCACGGTAAATGTTATAACCACCAAATAGCTCGTCTGCGCCTTCACCAGAAAGAACAACTGTTACATGTTTACGTGCTTCTTTCGCAACGAAGTACAATGGTACAGCTGCTGGATCAGCTAAAGGATCATCCATATGCCAAATGATTTTTGGGAACTCATCCATAAATTCTTTCGCTGAAATGAATACGTTATGGTTTTTAACGCCTAATTTCTCAGCAGTTTCTTTCGCAACATCAACTTCACTGAAACCACGTTGCTCAAAACCAACAGAGAATGTTAAAAGATTTGGATTCATTTCTCTTGCGATAGAAGCGATGATAGATGAATCGATACCACCAGATAAGAATGAACCTACTGGTACATCACTACGCATATGCACTTTTACTGAATCATATAACACATCACGAATTGCTTGGATATGCTCCTCTTTCGTTGCACTTGAAGCGTTGAAATAAGGTTTCCAGTAGCGATGGATTTCCATCTCTTTACCGATTTCTTTTACGAAATAATGACCAGGCTCGATTTTATTAACATCAATTGTTAAAGTTTCTGGCTCTGGACCATATTGGTACGTAAAGTAATGTTGTAGTGACGTTGGATTAACGCCTTTATCTTCCATCACATGCATAATACTTTTCTTCTCAGATGCGAAGAATGTAGTATCACCTTGTTGTGCGATGTATAAAGGTTTAATACCGAAGTGATCACGTGCACCGAAAAGTTTCTTTTCTTCACGATCCCAAATCATAAATGCAAACATACCACGAAGGTAATCTACACATTTTTCTTTCATATGTGCATACAATGCAATGATAACTTCTGTATCAGATTGCGTTGCAAACGTTGCACCTTTTTCAAGTAACATTTCACGTAATTCTACATAGTTGTAAATTTCACCATTAAAAATAATTACATATCGATCATTTTCATAAGTTAGCGGCTGATGTCCTGCCTCTAAGTCAATGATGCTTAAACGGCGGAAGCCAAATTGTACATGTTCATCACGAAAATATCCTTCGTCATCTGGACCACGGTGGAAAATCATCGTGTTCATATTTTCAAATTGATGTTTTTCTGTTTCTGAAAACTCTCTAGGGTTTTCACATAAACATCCTACAAAACCACACATACTTCTTACCCTCTTTCAGTTTTCATTCTGTCTCTATACTACTATATCAACCCTATTTATACTAGCATAATCAACTGAATATGGCGACCAAAAACTATAAAAAAATCACTCCATTTCACATTTTTAACAATTTTTTATGAAAACATGAAAACTAGGCACTCACCTTTCTCCGCTTTTGTCATATGATATTGCAAATTGATTTCTAGGAGGGAATACCATGAGTGAAGAAAAAAAAGATTCTTCTCGCCCACCGGTTCGTAATTACTTAAAGCAAATTGATGATTTCTTCGAGCAAACACCTCTTCGCAATGTAATCGCTGATTTAAATCATTTTTTCCAAAAAGGAAACCGTTTATTAACATTCCCTGTAGATTTATATGAAGTTGGTGAAGAACTCGTTGTTACAGCTGAACTACCAGGTATACAAAAAGAACAAATCCAAATTGAAATACAAAGTGAATACTTAAAAGTCTCTGTAAAAGAAGAGATACTTGAAGAGGAAGAAGAACAAACATCCCATAACTATTATCGCCGAGAACGTTCCATTTCAGAAGCATCAAGATTGATTAAATTGCCGTATTCAATTAATAAAAAAGCGGCAAAAGCTTCTTATCAAAACGGCGTATTAGAAATTCGGGCGCCGAAACTTCCCCAGCAACATGACATTTTATCGATAGACTAATGCAAAAAAATAAGGGTGCTATGCACCCTTATTTTTAACCCACTAATCGCTTCATATCACGTATAATGTCTTCGTATGGCGTATTACTAATGCCACTATACTTTTTCATTACTTTTCCGTTTTGATCAATTAAATAAAATGATGTACCATGCATGACCTGACCGTTCTCCGGCTTATCTACAAGTGATTGGAAATTATCTTTTGAAAACTTTGTAATATCTTCTAACGAATACCCCGTTAATAAATTCCAGTTACTAGTATCCTCTGTAAACTTTTGAATAAAAGCTTTCAGATTTTCTGGCTTATCAAGGTCTGGATCTACACTAAATGAAACAAACTGAACGTCTAATTTCTCTTCTTTTGCCATCTTTTGAAGCTTGGCCATATTTGCAGTCATTGGTGGACAAACTGTCTGACAATTTGTGAACATAAAATCTGCAACCCAAACTTTCCCTTTTAAATCTTTTGTACCAAATTTCTTTCCATCTTGATTTGTAAATTGGAAGGTTTCTAAATCCCAATTTAATGGTTTACGAAGCTTTGAACCTGATTCACTACATCCAGCAAGTACAAAGAGACAAAATACAACCATAAGACCAATTATTTTTTGATAACGCTTCATTTATAAACCTCTTTTCTCTATCCTAAATTTAAATAGGTTATGTTTATAATAACAAAAGTTAACACTACGAGAAAATTGTTTACTACATTTGTTCACGAAATCGTACGAATTTACGTATGTTACTTTTTATTTCAAGCGAATTACTAGACAAAATATATTTTTTACTATTCTTTCTCTAAATAAAAGTGATAAAACTAATTTTATTGTTACTTTTGTAAATACCTCTCCTATTTTTTAACAATTCCTTAAACATTAATCCATGTTTTACACTGTATTCCTTAACAACATTTCGGTACAATACAAATACAACGATTTTAAATGAGGTGATGTTCATGGCAAAGCGCTATGAAAATATGGATAATGTTAGTACAAAAAAATCAATTCGCTCTTTTTTACGCTGGCGTAAAGAACGAAAGCAAAACAAAAAAGATTTTTCTTTCTTAGTAGAACAATCACCCGTTAAACAAAGTGCATTTTTGCAAAGTAATGTTGAAAAAACGACTATCACATGGATTGGGCATTCCACTTTTCTTATCCAAACGAATGGACTTAATATATTAACAGATCCAGTATGGGCTAATAAATTAAAGCTAGTTCCAAGACTTACAGAACCTGGACTCTCTATAGAAGCACTACCTAAAATTGATATTGTCCTTATTTCACATGGTCATTATGATCATTTAGATTTTTCAACTCTTCGTCAGTTGAATGATGATGTTCTATATCTTGTACCTATTGGATTAAAAAAATTATTTACTCGTAAGAAATTTAAACATGTAGAAGAGTATAAATGGTGGGAAAGTACGATAATTAACGAAGTTTCTTTTCACTTCGTACCCGCTCAGCACTGGACGAGAAGATTCTTATTTGATATGAATACGTCTCACTGGGGTGGATGGATTATTGATAATGAAACGACTATGGAAACCATATATTTTTGTGGTGACAGTGGCTATTTCCAAGGTTTCAAAGAAATTGGTGAACGCTTTTTAATTGATATTGCTCTTATGCCCATTGGCGCTTATGAACCAGAATGGTTTATGAAAGTATCTCATGTTTCACCTGAAGAGGCCGTGCAAGCTTATTTAGATTTAAACGCTACGCATTTTATACCAATGCATTACGGAGCTTTTGCACTCGCCGATGAAACACCTCGTGAAGCAATAACTAGACTTCGAAATAATTGGAATTTGCGCATGTTACCGTGGGAACAACTGCATGTACTCTTTTTAGGTCAAACTTTTATTTATAGTAACGCAACAAATAATAAGCAAATAAAAGAAAAAATTGAAACTTTACATGTGTAACGTAATGACTGATTTTCTATATCCAACATATAATATAGAAAATCCTATAGTGAAACTTTAATTAGTGGGTTTTCTTCATCCCCACTGATTATTTGCATTCACCAATCAAGCTTTTACGGGCAGCCCGCTACCTAACCTCTTTGCTCCAGCTAAATTTGAGGTAGAGAGTTTTACTGTCCACAAATAGCGGGATAAAGGGTGTTTTCTATGAATGAATATTTACAGACTCGCTATATCATTAGCGGTAGTGCCTGTGTAGCTCTTCTTATTTCTTACTTTCTATTTACATAAAAAAGCTACTTGAAATATATTTTCAAGTAGCTTTTTTATTACTCTGCTAAATACATAAATCCGATTGCGCCCGGACCTGTATGAGTACTAATAATAGGCGTTGTATAGAAAATTTCTGATTGAGCAAATCCACTTACTTTTTCAACCGCCGCTTTCATACTTTCAGCTAAAGGAATTGCTTTCGCATGCGGAATTGCAACAGCTTTTACGACTTTTCCAGCCGTATCTTGCTCAAATAACTTAGCTAATGTTTTTACAATTTGGCCTTGGCTACGAACTTTCGTTACAGGATTATAAACACCGTCTTCAAGACTAGCAATTGGCTTTATATTAAGTAGAGAACCGATAAACGCTTTTCCTTTACCGATACGTCCACCCTTCACTAAGTTTTCTAATGTATCCACTACTACATATAAACGAGTATTCTTTCTTACTTCATCTACACGTTTTAAAATTTCTTCTAGTGAGCGTCCGTCATTTGCCATTTTTGCAGCTTCAATTACTTGATATGCTAAAGCATGTGTAATAAATTGAGAATCAACAACTGTTACTTTTGTATCAGTCATTGATGCAGCGCTATTTGCAGTTGCTACAGTACCGCTCATTCCACTTGTCATATGGATAGAAAGGACTTCGCTTCCATCTTCCCCTAACTTGTCATACATTTCTACAAATGTACCCATAGCTGGTTGTGATGTTTTTGGTAATTCCTCTGATTTAATCATTTCTTCAATAAATTCGTCAGGTTGTAAATCAACGCGATCTAAATATGTTTGTCCATTTACAGAGATTGATAATGGTAAAACATGAATGTCATACTTTTCGATTACGTCTTGTGATAAATCTGCCGTTGAATCTGTTACAATTTTAATTTTTTGCATACTATACTTCTTCCCTTTCCAATACGCTCTCCTTGTTATTATACTAGTATTCCCATTGCTTTCAACAATTTGGAACGAAATTTCATCAAATTAATTATATTTTCATATCTAAAATGAAAAAGACAGAGTTTACTAACCCTGTCCGTACTTCGTATCATGCATTTTTTTCAAGGGTATTTGTTTTATATACATTTAAATAATCATTCCACTTCAAACAATTTTGTAAATATTCACGGAAAGAATACGAAAATCTTGGGTGTTTTTGTTTTTGAATTTTTGCAATAAATAATTGAAGACGAGACTGAATTAGAAACGATAATGGATGCTGTGCCTGTAGGACAGGGATTTCGAATATTTTAATGCAATCCCCTGTTGAATGAGTGAAATAAAAACTTTTCGTAATCACAATATCAATCCTCTTTTTCATTGGATTTTTGAACTTCCTCTACTTTGCGCTGTAACACGTTGTTTAAAGTGGAGTAAAATCAGACTTATATGATTTCTGTAGTCCTTATGGCTAGAAGATTTATACTCTATTCATCTCCACCTAATTCACCTTCCCGCCCTAAATATCTCTGAGACGGGAATCTCATTATCCATCAATTGTTTAATACATTTAGTATAAGCTTATAAAAGCGCAAAGTTTGTCTAAATTTTGGAGATTCTATAATTTTTTTCTTCTATATATTGTATACGTTTATAGCTATAGTATAACAAATAAATAAAAAAGTGCCTTTATAACGAGGCACTTTTCGACTGCATTTCTTCTCTTTTCTTTTTCCTCTTACTAACAACCTTTGATAACGCAATACTTACTTCATAAATACAAATAAGCGGCACTGCAACTAAACTATGAGATAAAAAGTCTGGCGGTGATATACAAGATGCAATGATAATTAATGCTACGTAAGCATACCTTCTTATTTTTATTAAAAATTCCGCCGTAAGTATTCCAATACTAGTTAAAAACATTACAACGACTGGCAATTCAAAAATCACAGCAAATGGAACTGTTAAATTAAGTACAAAATGAAAATACTTTTCTGTCGTAAACATCGTATTAAACATTTCATTACCTATCGTAGTTAAAAAGTGAAATAGAAACGGCATTACAATAAAGTATCCAAAACATAAACCTGCAATAAATAATATAGACAATACCGGTATATACATTATTGTCATCTTTTGTTCATTTGGATGTAAACCCGGTTTTACAAATAACCAAATTTGTATAGCAGCAAAAGGAATTGTACAAACGATAGCAAATACTGTAGCAATCGAGAAAAAAATCCACAATACATCACTTGGACCGAGAACAGTTAATTTCATTGGTAAATCTTTTACAAGCCAAAAATAAATATCCTTTGTAAAAGTAAATCCAATAATTAAAAATAGTACAAAGGATAACACCGTATATATTACTCTTTTTCGAAGCTCAACAATATGTTCTACTACGCTCATTTCCCGATTTTCCATCTCGTTCACCACACTTTATTTATCCATTACAAGGAAAATACACTACATTTTTTCTTTCTTTTCCTTTTCTTGAAATGCGTCATCTGTCAATTCTTTCGTTGATTTTTTAAACTCTTTTAACGTTTCCCCTAAAGCCTTCCCGATTTCCGGCAATTTTTTAGGTCCAAATAAAATGAGTACTGCTACTAAAATTAAAATTAACCCTGGAAAGCCAATATTTGAAAACATTTCCCCATCCCCTTTATTAGTAGTTTCCTTGTCCTACTATTACATAATTTTATTTTGTCAAAAAAGTTTGAAAACGTCAACAAATCCATTGTCTTTTGTCAAAAAAATTCAAAAATATAATCAATTATACAAATTTCATTTTCTATTGCTCTTGTGTATGATATGGTAAGGGAAATGACATATTATTTTATGATAGTAGAAAGGATTTGCATTATGACTGAAAAAATGACACGAATGACCCAATTTGTAAAAGAAGAAATTGCAAATGCAATTACACATGGTATCGGTGCCATTTTAAGCATCCCTGCCTTAATCATATTGATTATTCATGCTTCTAAGCACGGTACCGCATCAGCCGTAGTTGCATTTACTGTTTATGGTGTAAGTATGTTCTTACTGTACTTGTTTTCAACATTGCTACATAGCATTCATCATCCTAAAGTAGAAAAAATATTTACTATTTTAGATCATTCAGCCATTTACTTATTGATTGCTGGCACGTATACTCCTTTTCTACTTATTACACTTCGTGGCCCATTAGGATGGACGTTGCTTGCTATAATATGGACACTAGCAATCGGAGGTATCGTCTTCAAAATTTTCTTTGTACGTCGCTTTATTAAGGCATCAACGCTATGTTATATCATAATGGGATGGCTCATAATCGTTGCTATTAAACCACTTTATGAAAATCTAACTGGACATGGTTTTTCACTACTTTTAGCAGGTGGCATTTTATATTCTGTCGGAGCTATATTCTTCCTTTGGGAAAAGCTACCTTTCAACCATGCCATATGGCACCTGTTCGTTTTAGGTGGTAGTGCGATGATGTTCTTCTGTGTACTCTTTTATGTCTTACCTACAGCATAATAAAAAGGATTCAGCTTACGATAAGCTGAATCCTTTTTTATTACTTATGTAATTGTGATGCAATAACTTCCTGTGTATGCTTCGTTAATTCTTTAATATCCATATTCGCATAATCTTCAGGTGTAATCGGCTTAGAAATTGTTACTGTTGCATGAGCTGGCTTCATACGATTTCCATTGGCTTCAAACATCTTATATGTACCATCTAACGTTACAGGTAAAATTGCTACACCTGACTTTACTGCAAGATGAAAACTACCAGCCTTAAACTCTCCAACTTCGCCACCCTTACTTCTCGTTCCTTCAGGGAAAATTACGATAGAATGTCCATTCTTTAATAGTTCAATTCCATCTTTAATCGCTTGAAGAGATTGACGACGATCGCTACGATCCATAAATACACAATTCATCAGTTCCATCCAAGTTGGTACAACTGGGAACTTTTTAATCTCTGCTTTTGAAACGAATCCAATTGGTTTATTTAAGTAACCTAGTAAAACAGGGATATCCATATTACTTTGGTGATTACTTACAACTAGCACTGGCTTGTCTTTCGGAACATTTTCAAGTCCTTTCACTTCTACTGCCCCTCCAGCTACACGTACCATTTTCTTACCAAACCAATTTGTCGTTTTATACACAGCATTGTCTTTTTCTTTTGGCGCCATCGTATTTACTTGTCTTTTAAGACGCCACATTCTCGGTGTAATCGCAATTACGATTAAAATTAAATAAAAGATTTTAAAAAACGTTTGAATCATACAGAACCCCCACCTATTATCATTCCGACCTTCATTATACTAGACAAACGAAGGAAAAAGAAGAAAAAAAGTCCAAACAGCAAGTGTTCGGACTTTTTAAGCATTCTATATTAGAAACGTTTTGCTAATTCACGAGCATTAGCAATTGCTGCTTCTTTAATTTCTTGTGCTTTTTCAGGGTTTGCATTCATGCCTTCAACTGCAATATATTCAGTATCATTCACACCGACAAATCCTAATACAGTCTTTAAGTGATTACGACCGAAGTCTACAGCTGCGTATGCTCCTTCAGAATATACGCCACCTGTTGCTTGAATGTGAAGTGCTTTTTTACCTTCTAATAAGCCGACTGGACCATTTTCAGTATATTTGAATGTTTTACCTGCGATTGCTACGTTATCTAAGTATGCTTTTACTACTGGTGGATAGCTAAAGTTCCACATTGGAGTTACGAATACATAACGATCTGCATTCATAAATGTTTCTAAGTTTGTGTTCATTGCTGCTATTTTTTGTTGTTGAACTTCAGTTAAAGCTTCAAAGCCTTCACCTGCTGCAAATTTACCCCAAGCAGCAAATACATCTGCATCAATTGCTGGTACTGTAGTGTTGAATAAATCAATTGTTACAACTTCGTCTTGTGGATGTTCGTTTTTATAAGCTTCGATGAAAGCTTCCCCTACTGCCATTCCGAAAGAACCTTCTGCTGAATTTGGATTTGCTGTAATAAATAGTACTTTTGTCATTGTATTCTCTCCCTTTTTTCTCTTTATCTTTAATTCAAGATTTGTTTTTTAAAAGTTAATAACTTACCTTATGTAAGTATAATATAAAAAGTTTTAATCAATGTCAATAAAAAATAGCTACTTTTTTTTCGTAAGTTAATGATTTACTTTGTTTCCTTAAAATTTAGTATACAGATATTACAAACTCTTTCATATAAAAAGGCTACCTCTACAACCTATAGAGATAGCCTTCTATTACATATTATTTTTGAAATACATGTTTTACTTTTTCAGCTGGAATATTACTTCCGCCTCTACCTTTTACATCTTCAATCATCATTGTAATGACCATATCTGGCGAATTTAAATCAAATGCAGCGAACCAACCTAGTTCTTTTCCTTCGGCCTCTTTTGATACTTTTAATTCCGCTGTACCTGTTTTTCCAGCAAGAGTCATACCATCAATTTTAGCAATTTTCCCTGTACCATCTGGATCATTAATTACTTTCGTCATTGCAGTTTTTAATATATCCTGATTTCCTTTAGAAATTACATTTTCTTTCCAAGCTTTTGGTTGTTTATCTGTTTTAATAATATACGGTGACGGAATCGTTCCATCATTTACAATTGGCGCATACGTTAAAGCTAAATGAAGAGGAGTCATTAATACTTGTCCTTGTCCATATCCCGTATCTGCCATTTGAATATCATTTTTAATGCCGTCATTTGCAATTTTAGAAGCAGGGAATCCATATTCAATTGGTAGTTTCTCATCGAATCCGAATTTTTTTGCTTCACTCATAAACTTGTCTTTTCCGATTTTCAAAGCTTCTTGTGCGAAGTAAATATTATCCGAGTATTTCATCGCCTTATCAAGATCAATCGGATTTGCATCTTTCACACGCGTTACATAGTAATTACCCCAAGAAGAATCTTTTGTCCATTTTAATCCTTCAATTTTCAACTCTTCTTTTGGATTAATTGCTTTCGTTTCAAGACCAATTGCAGCTGTAATAGGTTTAAATACAGAACCTGGTACCGACAATTGTGTAAAGCGATTTGTCATTGGTTTTTTCGGATCATTATTCCAAGCTTCGCGTTGTGCCTTCGATGTCCCTCGTGCAATTATATTAGGATCATATGCTGGACTACTTACTAGTGCAATTGTTTCTCCACTTTTCGGATTAATTGCTGCACTTGAACCAGCTTCGCCCTTCATTTCATTATACGTTTTTTCTTGAACAACACTATCAATAGTTAAAGTTACATTTTCTCCATCAACAGCATCTGTTTTTGCCAAGTTTTTAATTTCTTTTCCTTGCGCATCTTCTACAAAGACACGGCCACCTTTTTTACCGCGTAGCTTTTCCTCTAATACTTGCTCTAAACCAGCTTTACCAACTGGGTCATCAGCTTGATAGCCTTTCTTTTGTAGCGTTTTTAAATCTTCAGCATTTACCTTTCCAATATAACCAGTCAGATGAGCTGCCGCTTCCCCTAACGGATATGTACGAACATTTACAGGTTTTGTTGAAACACCTGGTAAATCAATGTACGTATTTTGTGTTGCCCCTTCAGGCAAAATTCCAATTGGTACGAGATACCCTGGTTTTACCCATTTAGCAGCTAATTTTTGATCAATTTCTTCTACAGACATATTTAATAACTTCGCTACTGTTTCTTTCGTTTGCGGAGCAGCATCGCCTAACTTTTCAGGAATCAATCCGATTTCAGAAGCTTTCCCATTCGTTGCAAGACCTTTTCCATTACGATCGTATATTTCACCACGTTTTGGCTGTGTTGTCTGCATACGCACTTTACTATCTTTCGTCATGCCTGGGAAAATAAAATCAGGAGTCCAATCTATTTTCCAAGATTCTTTATCTCCATCTTTTTCTTTCACCATTTTTGCTTCATGACCAAATGTAATTTTACCACCAACTGTATCCATGCTTACTTTAAAAGGAACAGGGCCTTCATCTTTTTTATCTTCTTTTACTTCCCCTGTTTCTACCTTTAAGTCTTTCACTTCGATACCAGAATAAATTTTTTCATATTTCTCAGTAAACTCTTTCTTTGAAATATCTTTTTTTGCATTTTTTGATAGTTGATCATACATATCTGCAAATTTTTGTTTATTCCACGCTTTTACATATGTATCAAACGCTTCTTGTGGTTTTTCTTCTTTACCACATCCAACTAACATGAATGTTAAGCAAAGAAAAAGAATCCCCCATATCTTTCTCAATCGATTCTCCTCCTCTTTCTATATTAGTACTTTTGAAAATTTTAGCATTTTTACATGCTACCTATCATTATAGCACTATCGAATCTCATCTATAAACTTATATTGGTGAATATAAATAAAAGATTGATGCGAATTCTCACATCAATCTTTTTATTATTGTTGTTTCTCATATACATGGTAATAATACGTATATGGGTTTTTCATCCGTTAAACCTTTTTCTACAAAAATCTCTTTCCAATTTGTCATATCTATTCCTGGGAAGAATGTATCTCCTTCAAATGCATGATGGATTTTTGTTATATATAACTTGTCTACATAAGGTAAAAAGAGGTCGTAAATTTGCGCTCCACCAAAAATAAAAATCTCTTCTTCATTTTTACATAGTTCAAACACTTCTTCTACAGAATGAACAACTTCACAACCTTCAACATGATACCCTTCATTACGAGTTACAATAATATTACGTCTTCCAGGCAGTGGTCTACCAATCGCTTCATAGTTCTTTCTTCCCATAATAAGCGGGTGACCCATCGTTGTTTTCTTCACGTATTGTAATTCACTCGGTAAACGCCAAGGTAAATTATTATCTTTACCAATTACTCTATTTTCGTCCATAGCGACCATAAATGAAACAATCATTTTTTCATCTCCTCTACAATTATACTGCAACCGGTGCTTTAATTGCTGGATGCGGATCGTATCCTTCAATCATTAAATCTTCCATTTCAAAATCGAAAACAGATTTCACATCTGGATTTAATGTAAGTTTCGGGAATGGACGTGGTTCACGTGCCAATTGCTTTTCTACTTGTTCAAAATGATTTGTATAAATGTGTGCATCACCAATTGTATGAACAAATTCTCCCACTTCAAGTCCGCATTCATGTGCAATTAAATGTGTTAGTAGTGAGTAACTTGCAATGTTAAATGGAATCCCAAGGAATATGTCACCACTTCTTTGATATAACTGACAAGAAAGCTTTCCATCTGCTACATAAAACTGGAATAGCGTATGACAAGGCGGTAAGGCCATACTTGGTACATCTTCTGGATTCCAGGCAGAAACGATTAAACGACGTGAGTCTGGTGTTTTTTTAATCATTTCAATTACATCTTTTAATTGATCAAGTGTCTCACCAGCTGTCGTTTTCCAAGCACGCCACTGTTTACCGTAAACGTCTCCTAAATAACCATATTTATTTGAGAACTCATCATCTTCTAAAACGTTCTTTTTAAACAATTCCATTTGCTCGTCGTACTGTACTTTAAATTCTTCATCTTGTTGTGAGCGAAGACCAAAATCAGTCATGTCAGGACCAGTATACTCATCACTTTCTACCCAGCTCTTAAAAGCCCATTCATTCCAAATGTTATTATTATGCTGCAATAAATAGCGAATATTTGTATCACCTTTCATAAACCAAAGCAGTTCACTTGCTACAAGGCGAAACGGTACTCTCTTTGTTGTTAATAAAGGAAAACCTTTACTTAGATCAAAACGCATTTGATATCCAAATACAGATACAGTGCCTGTCCCTGTACGGTCTTCTTTCTTCGTACCATGTTCCATTACATGGCGGCATAAATTTAAGTATTCATTTTCAGCATGTTTCATATGTAGGAAAACCTTCTTTCAATCGTATATGCAATTTATCATAACATGAAAAATGATAAATTTAATAATCCTAATTAATAAAATTTCTTGCGCTAATTCTTACAAAATTATTAACTTTCCGAATATAAAAAGGTTTTCATTTTCTATTACCGAAAGTATAGTGCGGTAGAACAAAATTTATATTTGGAGGTTAGAAGTATGTCTAAAATTGAAACGCCTGTTATGACTTCTTTACAAACAACGGCTGAAAAAATGATGAAGGATTTAAATGTTCCTGGTGCTGCTGTCGCTGTTATAAAAGACGGTGAAGTTATTATTTCAGAAGGTTTCGGCTATCGTAATATAGAAACAAAAGAGGCTGTTACACCGAATACTCGATTCGCAATCGGTTCCTCAACGAAAGCATTTGGCACACTTTCATTAAGCTTGTTAGCACAGCAAAAAAAGTTTAATTGGGATACCCCTATCCAGTCTTATATACCTAACTTTACTTTATCTGAACTACTTGCTAGCTCACAAGTTACAGGACGGGATTTAGCTTCTCATCGAACTGGAGTGAGTCGTCATGAGGCTCTTTGGTACAGTTCTTCCTTATCTCGAAAAGATCTCGTTGAAAAAATAAAACATTTACCACTTGATGCACCGTTCCGAACTGCATTTCTATATAACAATTTAATGTATGCAACAATTAGCTACATTGTTGAAAACATTACAAATCAAACGTGGGAGCAATACACTACAGAACATATTTTAGAACCTTTAAATATGAGACATACAAACTTCTCTGTTAACGATTCACAAACTACAGATGATTACGCTTTACCTTACATTGAAAATGACGGTGAAATAAAAGCAGTTCCATTCCGTAACATCGATACAGTTGGCGCTGCTGGGTGTATTAATTCCACAATTGAAGATATGGCAAATTGGGTACTTCTCCACTTAAATGAAGGAAAATTTGGAGATCATGAATTAATCTCCTCTGAATTATTACAACAAATGTATACACCACACAATTCAATTCCAGACCAACCGGTTTTATCACTCCCTGAATCTCCATTAAATAGTTACGGTCTTGGTTGGTTTATTAGCGCTTATCGTGGTAAAAAAGTGATTCATCATGGCGGTAATATCGATGGATTTTCAGCGCTTGTTTCATTCATACCAACAGAAAACATAGGCCTTGTCATTTTAACGAATGCTGGAGGAACATTACTTCCTACTTATCTCGCTAATCAAATTTATGACGAACTACTTGAATTAGAATCCATTGATTGGCATAAACGTGCTGTAGAAGATACTAAAAAAATGAAGGAAATGATGAAAGAAGCAACTGAATCCCTCCCTGAACAAATTAAAGGGACTACACCTTCGCACAAGTTAGAGGATTATACTGGTACTTTTGAACATCCTGCATACGGAACATTACAAGTATACAAACGAGATGATTCGTTATATGTACAATTTATGGAAATGGATATTCAATTAGGGCATCATCATTACGACATCTTCTCTGCAAAAGTTGACTTATTCCAAATGAAAATGAGCTTATTATTCGCTTATGAAATGAATGTAAGTGGTGAATTCCCATCCCTTCAGTTACATGTACCAGCTACATTAAGTACTCAGCCGCTTACATTTAAGAAAATTAAATAAGTATTTTGATGGTAAAAAATAAAGGTAGGTGCGAATCACACCTACCTTTTCTATTTCATATCAATCTTATCTGATTGAAACCAAATTGGCTTCGATAACTCAAAGTTATTATGATCCTCTAAAACTATAGTAAGGCGCTCTAACATATCATCTAACATATGCGGCGCTGCTCGTAATGTCCAGACAACTGAGGAGAAAACTGTCATACCAACGTACACCGTGTATAATGTCCAGAATTCCTCTGGTATTTTTCTATTAAAGTATCCTTCTATTTGTCCGATTGAATACGGAATACTAATGTCCCTTGCAAACAGTGCAATTTTCACAAAATCATGAAGTGGATCGCCCCAATCGTAGCCATTAAAATCAACAACACCTACATATTTTCCATCCCGTACAATTATATTTTCTAAGTGAAAATCATCGTGTTGAAATCGATTTGGGCGGTTCTTTAAATATATTTCATTTTCTTCAATAAACTTTATGATTTTATCATCATTTTTTATGTTTATTCCACATGTTTTATATGCCTCTAAATATTTACTATGTTTTTTCATTGCTCTTTCATACCATGGAAGTATATTATTAGGAGCTTCATATGTATGCATTTTTGCTAAATCTTTCCCTGCCTCTATACCAATATCATATTGTTCTTTTGGTGAATACGTAGGCAATAACTTCTTCGCATCTTCCCCTTCTAAATACGAAAAGATGCCATAGCATAAACCTTCTTCTGCCAACAAACCTATTTCAATTGGTTTTTGTGCTTGCACACTACGATTTTGCATTTCATTTAAAATTTGAAACTCTATTTTCTTTCTTTCATACTCTTTTATATCGCCTGTCCGCAATAAATATTTATCATTATTCGCACTCGTAATTATATATTTCTTATCAGGTGAAAAACCTTTAGAAATTTCTTTAATATCCACTGCATTTTTTACTATTTGTATATTGTTTTGCCATGCTGTAATTATCTTCATATCTATTCCCCTTACATTTCTGCATTTGGTGTATAGGCAACTTCTACAATAAATCCATTCGGATCGTAAAAATCAATCGTATAGTAACCTTCCGAATAATGATTCATTTCAATTGGACCACGTATTACCTTCACTTTCGTACTAGAAAGAAAATCTGCTACTTCCTCAACTACTTCTCTATGAATAGCTTGATAACAAATATGTCTAGGCCCTAACGTCCTTACAATTTCCTCATCTACTTCTTTAAAGTATATTTCACTTTCTCCTGTGCTATATGCTATTTCATTTAACTTTCTCCACCCAATTATGGAAAACAACTTATTATAAAAAGAAATGGATTCCTCTAAATTTGCTACCCAAAATTCAATATGATGAATGCCTGCTCGCAGTGTATTCATATTAAGAATACGCTCCTTGTACTACTTGCACAATTTCCATCGGCTTATGAACCATGTAATCTGGTGCATCTTTTTTCACTGTTTCAATAACATCATATCCCCAAGATACCCAAATTACGTTCACTCCAGCCTTTTTACACGCTGCTACGTCTCGCTGTTCATCACCGACATATAACATATCTTTCTCTGTTATTTTTTTTGATTTCAAAAATCTTTTTATCATTTTATCTTTACCAAACAAATTTTTAGAACAATACACTTCTTGAATATTTTCGATACCATTCTTGTGTAAAAACGCCCGAATATGCTCTTCTGAGTTCGATGATATGACTGCAATTCCGTAGCCTTTTTTATGTAGTTCATCTAATACTTCTTTCATCCCATGGAACAAAACGAGATTTTTTATAGCAGGCTGATATAATTTATAAAATTCCAACGCTAATATCGGTAGTTTATACAGTGGTACATTAAGTTGTTTACATCTCTCTGGCATCGTTAATTTACGTAAATGTTCAATTTCGTCTTCCTTTACTGCTTTATACCCATGTTTTTCAGCAAGTTGATTATAAATCGGTACAAATATATTTTGTGAATCTACTAATGTGCCATCAAAGTCAAAAACAATATATTTTTGCATTCCCATACTCCCTTTGCTTCTTTTTTCTAAACCTATGTTATTCAACAACATAGGTGTCTGTCCCTTCTATAAAAATAAAAAAGAACAAGATTTTCTCTTGTTCTTTTTAAGACAACCATTTCGGTGGTACATTCGTATTCCAATAAATATTTCCTAACTCATGATGTCCAGAGTATCCATCATCAAAACGGTGGTAATGGAAATTAAAATAATAACCATCTTGCGGTGGATGATCTCTTCTTACATGGAAACGCAATAAATCATTTCCAGATTTCGTATCGTAGACGTGAAAAATCTTCTCATTATTTCCACCAGCTGGTTTTTGAGAAATCGCTAATGATTGTAGTGAATCTTCTGGTACATCACTAGCAAGCTCAGCAATTGCCTCTTCAATTTTCGGTAATATTACATCTTTAAACTCATCTTCAATTACTGGACCAATTTTAGTACCAAACTTTTGCATCGACTGCTTCTCTGCTTCTTGCATTGCATAAGTAATAAAAGTATCGGTGGTTAACCTGTCATTCGTTTCTTCATATGTATAGGACGTGCTCTCCAAACTTTGTTGCCCAGCTGTGCTCGTAGGCTTGTCCGCAGCTTTGGCATTATCAAGTAATATGGAAGGAGGCGTCACTAAACCAAATGTAAACACGGTAATTAATGCGACTAAGGTTTTTCTAAACCAATTTGGCATTTATGTTCCCTCCCCTTTCACTCATTATTTTTTATATAACGGTGGTTTCTTCTATTATACAAAATGATTGTAATTTTTGCACTTTACAATTTTGTTAACGTTCACATATTTTTCACTTGAATATGAAATTGTAAGATTTCATACAATAAAAATACAACAACAATAAGGAGGCGATCAGATGACTTTAGATGTCATGTATTCCGCCGCAAGTATACTCGTTTTAGTATATTTTATTTATCAATGTGTTACAGACTAGAAAAAGAGCCGTCACTGGCTCTTTTTTACTGGTACAAATACAATCCATACAATTAATAAAATAAAAACAACGCTGCCTACCACAGCTGGCAATAAATAAAACTGTGAAAGTATAACTATTCCATATAAAAGTATTGCTGGTAGTAGTAAATAACGATCTGCCTTCCATCTTAACAATAGTAATTTCCCTTCATCACAATATAAACGAAGAAACATCTTATTCGTAAATTCATTCCAATAATCACGTGCATAGCGAGAAATTGCAACTACAGCAAATACGAGAACAATAGCTGCAATCCACCTTGGAGTCATAATTATACTTGCAGTACTGATACATACAATTTGAATATAAAATATTCGTGCAGTACTTGTACGGAAAAATTCTTTCAAAAAAGATTCGACAATACGAGAATCAGCTTTTTTCCCTAAAAGTCTTTTAGAGCGCGGAAACATCCACGGTTTTTTATTCGAACTACTCGGTTTAGCCGCATGACCACCAACTTGCATAATTCCGCTCGTCCAGCGCATGCTTTCCTCCTTTTCTTTCTCGATTTCTTTAAAAAAGAACTTTTTATAATTCATTTTCTCTTTTACTAATACACTACTTAAGAAAATTACTAGACCGATAAATAGAATTGAATACAACGGATTTTTATAAATAAAAAATAAACTAATTCCAAAAAAGGACACGCTCATAGAAAATACTACATTTTTTACAATCCATAAAACCCATCGTTTCCCCACATGTACATGAACAAATCTCGTTAACAACGACAACATAAATCGAAATATAGTAAAGAATACCCAAAATAATAGGACTTGTATCTCTGTTACTTCGATACTTTTCATCAACACTGGTAACATAATAACGACTACTATTATATTCGTTATCGCTATTCGAACAAATGTGTACATCATGCCATACTGGACTAATTTTCGCATATGTGTTGCATACGAAATTAAAAATAAACTATCCGCTTGCTCAAAAAATGAACGAACTCCTCTTGGATATGTTACTAGATAAAATGCGAGTAATCCTAATCCGAAATAAATCGTCTCTTCCGTTGATAATTCATTTATCCATAGCGATCGATAATAGATTCCCATAAATATAAGTGCTGGAATAATAATATATAATGCGACTGTCCAATCTGTTACCGAACGTATAGACTTCCATTTCCGCTCAAGTTCATGGCGTAATCTCTTATAAAATTGTTGTTTAATCATGTTGTTCACGCCTTACAATTACATCAAAGCAGTCTAATAATGAACTACCCGGCATTTCCGCTAATATTTGAATAGATTCTAAATGTCCATCTGCGACTAATGTACCTTGTGAAATGAGTAAAAATCTTTCACAAATTTTTTCAGCAGTATCTAATACGTGCGTACAAAGTAAAATTCCTGCCCCGCGCTCTTTTTCTTTATATAAATAATTTAAAAACTCTTTCGTAGCTACTGGATCTAAACCGATAAAAGGTTCGTCAATGATATAAAAATCTGGCTCAGTTAAAAACGCCAATATTAGCATAGACTTTTGTTTCATGCCTTTTGAAAACTTTGATAAATACTCATGTTTATGCTTATTCATTCGAAAAGTATGTAATAATTGTTCCGCTCGTTCTTCCCAACTTCCCATTTCACTTCCACGAGCTGCCATTAATAATTCAATATGTTCCCAGAGCGTCAAGTAATCATAGTATGTTGGATGTTCTGGTACGTATGCATACGGATTTTTCTTTTCACCGAATGATATTTCACCGTCCATATTTACAAGTAATCCGAGTATCGTTTTAATCGTCGTACTTTTCCCAGCACCATTTGCTCCAATAAGAGCAACTAGTTCACCTTTTTCGATAGAAAAAACTATATCATGAATTGTTTTTTCGCCTATTTCATATCCAGCTGAGCGGATATTTACTTTTAACATGCATTCCCCTTCTTTCCATTTCCAATACAATCAAGGAAAAGAATAACATATAACTATCTATATATCATTATAAAATATTTATTTTCATAGCAGGAAAAAACATTTTTTAACAGAATATTAAATGTTTGATTACATTTTATTGGAGTTGATAATATGTCTTTTCAAATTCGTGAAGCAACGATAGATGATATAGACGCACTTTGTTCTTTAACGAAAGAATTAAAAGGTTCCTCTATTTCCTATGAAGATATGAACAACCGCCTACAATTCGTACAAATGAGTCCGTTTGATTTTTTATATGTTTACGAGGAAGAAGAAGCTATATTTGGATTACTTGGATTTCGCATACGTGAAAATTTAGAAGATGTAACACGTTATGGAGAGATTTCAATTATTAGCGTTGATTCTAACATACGACGGAAAGGCATTGGACAAGTTTTGATGGATTATGCCGAGCAATTAGCAAAGAAACATAATTGCATTGGCACATGGCTAGTTAGTGGAACAAAAAGAGTAGAAGCTCATCCTTTTTACAAAAAATTAGGTTATGAAGTAAATGGCTACCGATTTGTAAAATATTTTTAAACTACTTTATAAAGTGAAGGGACTATAACTATGACAAACATTAAAGCAATTTTCATTGATCGTGACGGTACAATTGGTGGTGACACTACAATACATTATCCAGGATCTTTTACATTATTTCCATTCACAAAAACATCCTTGCAAAAACTAAAAGCTAAAAATATAAAAATTTTTTCTTTCACAAATCAACCCGGTATCGCAGATGGAATAGCAACTGTAGCCGATTTTGTACAAGAATTAGAAGGCTTCGGTTTTGATGATATTTATGTATGTCCTCATAAACACGGTGATGGTTGTGAATGCCGTAAACCAAGTACAGGCATGCTGCTTAAAGCAGCAAAAAAACATGGACTTAATTTAACACAATGTGCTGTAGTTGGTGATCGTTGGACTGATATTGTTGCAGGAGCAAAAGTAAATGCGACTACGATTCTAGTCCGAACAGGCGCTGGGTATGATGCTTTGCATACGTACCGAGACAAATGGGCACATATTGAACCAAACTACATTGCAGATAACTTTGAAGATGCAACAAACTGGGTTTTAAATCAACTATAATACAAATGAAAATTTTGATTCACCCGAAATAATTTAAAACATAGTTAAAATAGCCTTTTGGCAAATAATTGTATTCCACAAAACGGATCACCTCAAAAGGTAGCAAGTTCCCTTTTGATACGCAAACATTGCAATTCAAATTATATTTTTTATTAGTAACAGCAATTAACGTAAAGAAGGAATAGCTTAGTGGCTATCCCTTCTTTATTGACTTCTATTATTTACATTTGTTATCTGTTTTTATTGAGTATTCTCATCGTTTTTATACTCCAAAATATCCCCTGGCTGACACTCCAAAGCTTTACATATCGCTTCTAATGTTGAAAAACGAACCGCTTTTGCTTTCGCATTTTTCAAAATAGAAAGATTCGCCATCGTAATTCCAACCTTCTCTGAAAGCTCCGTTACACTCATTTTTCGTTTTGCTAACATGACGTCAATATTAATAATGATTGTCATATCCGCCACCTCAAACCGTCAAATCATTTTCTGATTTTATGTGAATTGCCTCTTGTAGAAGTCGTTGGAGGATAGCAGCAAAAACGGCGATAACGAGCGAAGCAAAAACGATAATGAGTCCCACTAACCCAATAGGAGGATCCATTTTTTTCGCTATAAAATGAAAAAGTGGCAAACTTAATACATACAAACCACTGATTGTAATTGCACAGCGCTTTATATTCTTTAACGCCTTCACTGATAATTCCGAGAACGCTGTGTTCTCATCAATGTACTGTAAAAGATTGAAAGCCTGATAAAGAGCAACGTAAAAAGGCACAGCTGCTCCATACATTACAATGAAAACAAGATATTTTATCGGAGCAATGTTAGGATACAAATTCGCTGTGAAATCCGCCATTTCCGGCACTAAAAATATGCATAAAGCAAGCACTGAAATTCCAGCAAGAAAAATAATTACTTTTAAGAACATTGTTGAACTTCGTTTAAGATTCATTTACAATACCTCACTTATTTAATGGCAACATAATTTTATCACAACATTTATTGTTTAACAATAAATAAATATCGTTTTATTTTTGTCATGTTTTTTAATTTAGGCAAAAATAAAAAAGAATTTCTCATTACAAAGAAATTCTTTTTCTTGAAAATGCCTCTTTCAACTTAATTTTTTAAAACGTTAATTCGTAATGGAAATAACGATTATCTCTCAAATAGCCATTTTCAGCGTATAATCGTTGTGCTGATAAATTATCAATCTCTGTTTGCAATTTTACACCTTTTGCTCCATTTTCTAATGCGTATTCTTTAGCAGCTTCTAATAATTTTTTACCTGTTCCGGCTCCACGCTTCGCCGCTTGTACAAATAAATCATTTAAAATCCATAATTCTTTCATTGAAATGGAAGAAAATGATGGATATAGTTGCGTGAATCCAATATATTCGTCGTCTTCAACTGCTACGAAAATAACAGACTCTTTTCTCTCAATTCGATTTCGTAAAAATACTTTTGCCCCTTCTAAATCAGAATCTTGTCTATAAAACATGCGATAGTTATTAAAAACTGATGCCAGTCCATCTAAATCTGCAATTGTTGCTTCATATATTCTCATTTTACTACATTCCCCTTCCAATACTGTCTCATTATATCCGTTGCCCATTTAGGCTGGTGTATTTCTTCTGTCGGCATAAACTCTTTCATTATTGGTTTTATATCCAATATAGGAGTGCCATCAATAGCATCTAATCCCTCAACAATAATTGATTTACCTTCTCTTTTGATCACCTTTACAATTGTTACACCTATGCGATTCGGACGATTTTTCCCGCGCTGTGCAAAAATACCTACTTCAGGATAATCCTTATTATTTCTAGGATGTCTAGCAAAATACTGAATTTGCTCGTCAGTTACTTTATGAAAATAAAAAACAACTTCAATATGAGAAAAATCTTCAATCCCTTGTATACTTTTTTCTGCATACATTTCAGTTAAAGTTATACGGGATCTTACTTCTCCCCACTCATCATCTTTTATTTCCTTTCTTTCATTATGTACAAATGCGATTGGTTGAACTGAAAACATACGCATTCCCCCTCAAATGTAACCACTTACATTATAAAGTATTTTCTGAATGTTTTCCAGATATACGAATTAAGTTTACATAATATAATTATAATCTATTTATCTAAAGCTACCTTGACTGCTTCAATTGCATGTATATGGGTCGTATCAAATATCGGGACTGATACGTTTTCTTGCTTTATTAATAAACCTATTTCCGTACAACCTAATATAATTCCTTGTGCTCCTTCTTGTACTAATTCTTCTATAACCCTTTTATAATACTCTCTAGATTGAACTACTATTTTTCCTAAACATAATTCTGTATATATTACTTCGTTTACTTTTTCTCTATTTGTTCCTGATGGTACTATTACTTTTATATCATGCTCTTCAATACGTGACTTATAGAAATCTTGCTCCATTGTATATTTAGTTCCAAGCAGACCAACCTTTTGAATGTCTTTTCTTTTAATTTCTTTTGCAGTTGCATCAGCAATATGTAAGACTGGAATATCAATTTTTTCCTTTATTTTTTCAACTACCTTATGCATTGTATTTGTACAAATGATTATAAAGTCTGCTCCTCCCTTTTGTAATGAATATGCCGCATTCCCTAGAATTTCTCCAGCACCATCCCAATCTCCGCTAGACTGACATCGTTCAATCTCTTCAAAATCCACACTATTAATCAAACATTTTGCTGAATGTAGCCCTCCTAATCTCTCTTTTATTTCTTCATTAATAATTCGATAATATTCAGAAGTTGATTCCCAACTCATGCCACCTATAAGACCTATCGTTTTCATATAAACACCTACCTAAACTATTTTTATAAAACTAATAACAACGTTTTATTGTGTATATTATACATAATAAAACAAGACTTTAAGTTTGGAATATAAAGTCTTGTTTTAACGGAAATATGGAAATAATAAAGAATAATTCTACTTTCATTTCCAAGGAAATTTTTATAGAATATTCTGAAATTAATAATCTGATGTTTTTATAAATTCTTTATACTTATAATTAAAACACTCTCGATACAGCTCTTTGATTTCATCATATGATGGAACACGTGGGTTATTAGCTGGGCTACCACTTTCAATTGCATCTGATGCCATTTTAGAAATAGCATTTTCAAATTCAATTTCATCGATTCCGTATTCTTTTAAATTTGGAATACGAAGATCAAAGCAAAGTTTTTTTATTTCACCAAGTGTGTAGTCTGCTACTTCCTCATCAGAATTCGAATACAAATCCTTATTTAAACTACGTCCAATTTTTGCTAACCTTTTCATTGCACTTGTTTTTGTAAACTCTAACACTGTAGGTAATAGTATGGCATTTGATATTCCATGCGGTACATGAAATAATGCTCCCACTGGCCTTGACATTCCATGAACTAATGTAACTGATGCATTAGAAAATGCAATTCCAGCTTGTAAAGAAGCAATCATCATCGCTTCTCTTGCCTCCATATTACGTCCATCTTCATATGCTATACGTAAATATTTCATAATACTTTCAATAGCTGAAAGAGCAAGTACATCTGTAAGTGGTTGTGAAAATTTAGAAATATAAGCTTCAATCGCATGACATAACGCATCTATTCCTGTTGCTGCCGTAATTTGTGGGGGTAACGAACTTGTCAAAACTGGATCTATAATTGCTACTTTCGGTATAAAACTAGGATGCTTCATCATCATTTTTACATCTGTTTTTTTATTCGTAATTACTGCTACACTTGTAACTTCCGATCCAGTACCAGAAGTTGTTGGAATTGCAATAAGTGGTAGTGGATTGTTTTCTATTTTAATATCCTTTTGGACATAATCCTCAACTTCTCCACCATTTGTATATAAAACCGCTACCGCTTTCGCAGCATCAATACAACTTCCACCACCAATACCGATAATAAAATCGCACTTTTCCTCTTTACAAAGAGATAACGCTTCTAATACGTGTATATTTGTAGGCTCAGCATCCACTTTATTATATGTACTAACAGTAATACCTTTCTTATTTAGTTGTTGCATACACTTTTCAACATATCCTAATTTCTCCATAATTGTATCAGTAACTATAAAAGCTCTTTTCCCTAACTTTTTTGATTGTTCTCCCAGTTTTTCAAGCGAATTCCTTCCATATAATACCGACTTTGGCATACGAAACTCAGAAACCTCTTGCAAGTCCCCCACCCCTTCTTATCCTAATTAATATTTTATAACATAAATTATCGATTTGATGAATCTTTACGATTCAAATTTTTTAATAGAGTCCTGTTAAAGTATAGAATGCGATAACTAAAAATACAGCAACCGTTTTCAAAATTGTAATAGCAAATATATCTTTATATGACTGTTTATGTGTTAATCCTGTTACTGTAAGAATAGTAATAATAGCCCCGTTATGTGGTAGTGTATCCATTCCTCCTGATGCCATTGATACGATACGGTGCATAACTTCTAATGGAATATCAAATTGATTGGCCGCTGCAATAAATTTATCTCCCATTGCACTTAATACTATTCCCATTCCTCCTGATGCCGAGCCTGTAATTCCAGCTAAAATATTCGTCGTTACTGCACCATTCACTAACGGATTTGTGAAAGTAGCAGAGATGCCATCTCTCATAATTGCGAAACCTGGAAGTGCTGCAATGACACCACCGAATCCAAACTCAGCTCCTGTATTCATCGTTGCAAGTAGCGCTCCACCAATACTTGTATTCAATCCAGCTTGGAAACCTGTTACTACTCGCTTCCAATATAATAATAACGTTGTTAAGATCCCTATAATAAGTGCCAATTCTACAGACCAAATTCCTACTACTGCACTTAATTCTACTTTTCCAAATGTTTTCATACCAATTGCAGAAAAATCAAAACCGCTTGGATACCACTTCGGTATCATAATAATAAACACTTTATTCATTACACCTACTAAAATAAGTGGTATAAATGCAATAAGTTGTTGTGCTCTTGTGATTTCAATGTTATTAGTTAATGGCATATTTTTTTGTTCTACTTGCAAAGATGCTGCCATTTCAGTATTTCCATCATTAAAACCAAAGTATCCTTCACCTGCCGCTTTTGCCTTCTTACGTCTACTCTCTAAATATAGTAAACCTACTGTAAGAACAAAAATTGCTCCTACAATCCCAAGTATCGGTGCAGCATAAATATCCGTTTTAAAAAATGTTGTAGGTATTACATTTTGAATTTGTGGTGATCCAGGTAACGCATCCATTGTAAACGTTACTGCTCCAAGAACAATCGTTCCAGGGATTAAACACTTTGGAATATTAGCTTGTCGAAACAACTTAGCTGCGAACGGATAAACAGCAAACACTACTACATACACACTAACACCACTATACGTTAAAATAGCCCCCATTAATACAATCGCTAATATAGTACGTTTTTCACCAACTAACTCAATAATTGTTTTTGCGATAGAATCTGCAATTCCTGACATTTCCACTACTTTTCCAAATATTGCTCCTAATAAAAACACAGGAAAATATAATTTTATAAATCCAACCATTTTCTCCATAAAGATATTAGAAAAGAAAGGTAATACATAACTAGGTTCTGTCAAAAATACTGCAAATAATGCAAATATCGGTGCGAATAAAATAACAGAAAAACCTCTGTATGCTACGAACATAAGTAAACTTAGTGCTAATAATATAATAACTAACTCCAATTTTACCCTCCATTAAACAGAATATTCTAAATTTTATTGATAAATTTCTACTAACCTTTTAATTCTGACATCCCTCCTCTTATTCATACAAATTTTTATGCTAAAAATGTCTAATTATAATTATTCGATTACATATGAAAAATCCCTTTAAACAGAAACGAATTCATCGTCATACGTTATAAAGGGATTGCTAGAATCTATATTTACTGCTGTATTAAATTTTTCTCTACACAAAAATGATACAGTTCTTCAACATCTTTCACTATGTAGGTCGCACTAACTTCAGTCAGTTCTTTTTCACAGCCATAGCCATATAAAACACCAATTGAAGCAATTCCATTCTGATTTGCACCTATTATATCGTGCTTTCTATCACCAATCATTATCATTTCTTCTTTATTTAGTTCTTCATTTTTTTGTAAAATATGAGCAATTATTTCTTCTTTTTTTATTCTCGTACCATCTAAATTACTTCCAATGATGTCTTCGAAATAATTCGTTAATTGAAAATGCTCTATAACTTGTTTCGCAAATACAGTGGGCTTTGAAGTTGCTACAAATATGCGATTCCCTGAACTTTTTAATTGTTGCAAGAGCTTCAGAATCCCCTCGTATACATTATTTTCAAACAATCCACGCTGCTTTAAATACTCACGGAAGTAAAAAACTGCACGTTCAACCTCTCCTTCACTCATATTATATCTCTCTACGAATGATTGCTGAATAGGAGGACCTATAAATGAATCTAACTCACTTATATGTACTTCTTCAATTCCTACTTTTTTTAACGCATACAAAACCGAATTTACAATTCCTTCTTTCGGATCCGTTAAAGTTCCATCTAAATCAAATAGAAATGTTTTATACATGTTTCATTCCTCCACTTAATTTGCTGTATAAATAACTGCTAACATCTCTTCCACTTCTCCCTATTATACTATCATTATCTATTTTTTCGAAAAATCAATTTCCATATGTCACATACTTTCAGTTACAAAATACGATAGATATGATAAAGTAAAAAAGTTACAATTATTTTAATAGAAACTGGTGAAACAAATGTCAATTACGTTAATTTTTATAATGGCTTTCACAATTGTAATCCACGCAGTTGAAACAAGCTCTTATAGTATTCGATTAGCGGGGGTTCGTTTAAAGAAGATTGCTGTCGCATTATCCGTCGTAGGAATCGTATTACTCATTTCAAGAACGTCAAACTTACTACAAGCCTTTTTACTTGGCGGGATTGTGGACGAAGCAAAACTAGATCCTTCTATTGATTTAGAGCATATTATACGTCTTGTACTATTATCTGCTTCTATCGGTACATTGCTTGCGATTATACTGTATCCAACTTTGACAAAACTATTTGGATATGTCATTCAAAACTTTGAAACAGACGGTTCTTTCATTCGAATGATGAAAACGAATAACATTCAAAAATTAAAGTACACAAAAAAATATGTCCGCTTTCCAAAGTTAGAAATGATTCATAGACTGCGTATCGGCGGTATTCCAAAGCGTATAATGCTTATTAACATGTTCGCTACTGCAATTTATACAGCGGGAGTTCTTTCCGCACTATATGCTTCTTTTTTAATTCCAGCTTTCGCAACAAAAGCCACTACAGCTTCTGGTCTTATTAATGGTTTTGCTACTATTTTATTAACAGTGCTACTAGATCCACGTATTGCTCTTTTAACAGAGCGAGCTCTTCAATCAGAAGAAGGTGCTGAAGCAATGAGTAAAATGTATGCTTGGCTAATGATTTCTAGACTTTTTGGTACATTACTTGCTCAACTGTTATTCATACCAGGTGCTTACTGGATTACATGGATTATAAAGCTTATGAATTAAATTTACTCTCTAAAAAAAAGCAGGTGAGATAACAAATGACTATACAAACAGAACAAGATATCATTCGCTTAATAGAAAACGACGAATGGATGATGAATGTATTACAAATGGCAAAATCACTAGAGCTACCTGATTGGTGGATTTGTGCCGGATTTGTTCGTTCTAAAATTTGGGATACTTTACATGACTATGAAGCTAAAACGGCTATGCCTGATGTTGATGTAATTTATTATGATAGTCTACATCAAGATGAGATATACGAACAATCATTAGAAACGAAATTAATGAATATTGATGCTACTATCCCTTGGTCTGTAAAAAATCAAGCTCGTATGCATGTAGTGAATAATATGCCACCATATTCTTCTTCTGTTAATGCTATATCTAAATTCCCTGAAACAGCAACGGCTTTAGGAGTTACACTTGATGAACTAAACAACGTTATCTTAACAGCCCCATGTGGTATTGAAGATGTCCTTTCCTTACAAGTGAAACCAACAGCTCATTTTCTTAAATCGAAAGAACGATTACATATGTACAAAAACAGAGTTATAAAAAAGAATTGGCAAAGTAAGTGGCCTAGCATCACAATCACATATCCAGAAATTTAGAAAGGGTGCCTCTCATTTATAGAAGCACCCTTTTCTTCATTTCAAAAAATGTATGACTGTTTCTGCAAATCTATCTGCTTCCTCATAATGAGGTGAATGACCGCTCTCTTCAAATACGATATACTTGCCGTTTCGGGCATCTTTATTAAATGTTTTAATTTGTTCTTCACACGTTACTACATCATGTTTTCCTACTATTAATAACATTAGATTTTGTACATCTTTTATTTTTGATAATAATGATGTATGACATGCTCCCTCTAATTTTAATCTATCAAAGTGAATTTTGGAGCGATTTGAAAATATTTCCCACTCTTCATCACTGTATAAACTCTCATCTGTCCTATCTTCCTTATTATTGTAAATCTCCATTCTTTTTTCTTCTAATTCAGCGCTTAATCTTATATAAGCTTCTGACAACTCTTCTGAACTAGCATCGCTAGATGAATAAGCAAAGCATTCTTTTGCTATTTCTTCTTTTCCATACTTTTTTAATAAATGCCCTGTTTTTTGTAACAAAGCCCTACTTGTTAATGCAAAATTAAAAGTTGGTCCTTCAAATATTATTTTCTCTATTGAACTTGGATATATCGACGCATAAAGCAATGCTACATATCCACCGAAAGAGTGTCCAATTATAGACCACTTCTCAATTTGTAATACTTTTTTTAATTCCTCACAGTCTTCAATCAAATCATTTAATCCAAAAGCTTCGTCTTCAGTAATTTCTTCTGAGCGACAAACACCTCTTTGATCTATCATAATTACATATAGAGAATCTTTTAAACGTTCCGCTTGATGAAATGAAAAATCATAACAACTTTCTCCTGGTCCACCATGCAAGTATAAGACTGGCTTATTTTTAGGATTTCCATGTGTTTCAACGTATAGCTTTTTCCCTCTAATATTCATGTATTTCCCTGCTTCTATCAAATTTTCCTTTATGATCACCACCCCTTTTTTTACTGAATATTATAACATTTAATATTAAATAATTCCTATCACATTTAAGAAGACGATAATTATTGCAAGTGGTGCTACAAATCGAAGTAAAAATGCCCAACAAGTAAATACTTTCTTTCCATAATTTCCACCTACAAAAAACTCTGCTTCTAGTACCTTCTTCTCCATTTTGAATGAAACGAAAATACTAATAAATAGTGCTCCAAGTGGCATTAATATATTACTAGATAAGAAGTCTACTGCATCAAAAATATTCTTTCCGAAAATCGTAATATCACTCCATACTCCAAATGATAACGCTGATGGTATACCTACTAAGAAAATGCCGAAACCGATCAGCCATGATAATTTCGTTCTCTTTTCTTGTTCACCATTTGCTAATGCTGAAACAACAGTTTCTAGTAGAGAAAATGCTGATGTTAATGTCGCAAATGTAAATAGTGCAAGAAATACTGTTAAGAAAAATCCACCGAATGGGATTTGACTAAATACAGATGGTAATACGATAAATAGTAATCCAGGTCCTTCTGTTGGCTCCATTCCTAATGAAAATACGGCTGGAAAAATAGCAAGACCTGCAAATAATGAAACAAATAAATTTAATCCAACAATTGTTATTGCTGATTTTGGTAAACTTTCTTTTTTATTTAAATAGGAACTATACGTAACCATAATTGAAATCCCGATACTAATTGCAAAGAATGATTGCCCCATTGCGAACAAAATACTTTCCGAAGTAATCTTTGAGAAATCTGGTTGTAAGAAAAACTTCACACCTTTCATTGCATCATCAAGTGTTAACGAACGAATAATAAGAGCGACAAATAAAACGAACAATGCTGGCAACATATATTTACTTGCTTTTTCAATTCCGTTTTGTACACCCTTTGATACAACCCATATCGTAATGAACATAAAAGCGAAATGTCCCATAATAGCCCAAGCAGGATTCCCAATTGTTTCAGTAAATAATGTGCCGTAATTTTGTCCTGGCGTAATCAGTTGTCCAGTTATTCCTCTGAATAAATAAATTAATACCCATCCACCTACAACACTATAAAATGAAAGTAGTATAAAACACGTTCCAACACCAAGGCGTCCAATCCAATGCCATCCTGTATTTGGTGCGATGCTTTTAAATGCTCCAACTGCTTGTTTCTGCGTACTGCGTCCAATCATAAATTCAGCTATAAGTAGCGGTAGTCCAATTAAAACAGTAAATAATATAAATATTAAAAAGAACGCTCCTCCCCCACTCTTCCCAGCGATATAAGGGAACTTCCATATCGCACCAAGTCCAATTGCTGATCCGGCTGCCGCCATTATAAAACCTAATTTCGAAGTCCATTGCTCCGTCTGTTTCATCTCATTTTCCTCCTAACTAAATCTTTTTATATAAATAAATAAATTTTATAAACCTATTCAAATAAACCCTCCATTTCTTCTTCCATATAATAAAAAAATGGCCTAGCATCTCTATATAAAGAGACGCTAAGCCATTTACTTAACGCGGTACCACCCTTATTGATTCCATTATGAATCCACCTTAGTAGTAATCGTTTGATTACAAACCTAATATCGAAGGTTAACCGTTAAGATTTACTAAGAATGTAATTCCGTTCCACCTTACTGCTCCTAGGCGAGTTCAGGATGTCATTTGACTATGTCACACCAACCCATAGCTCTCTGTACAAATACATGACCTTACTACTCCTATTCAACACATTGTAATATTTAGAATATATTTTCTTTTGAAATTAATATGAAGTATATCGGTTATATTTGTAACTGTCAAGGAATATGTTAATTTTTTTCGAAAAGAATGTTCTGTTGTAATTTTGTACAATAGGGCGATGTTATTAATCATCTAAATCATCATACTCCATATCGTCTTCACCTTGGTCATCATCTTCATCTTCATTTTTAATAAATTCAAATTCCTTTTCCGCTATAATATTCCCGTTTTTCTTCTTAATATATATTTCTTCCTCATCTTCGTTTGTTTCTACCTCTATTTCATATACACCCTTATCATCCATACGTTCTACATCAATTTCCTCTACAACTCCATTTACCTTTTCAACTGCAATTTGCTTAGCTATTTCTGGACTAAACTCTTTACTTTCGTAACTTTTTTCTTCTCTCTCTTCATATCGTATTTCTTCATGTTCCATTGCATTTACACCATATGCTGTCCCTCCAGCAATGAAAAGCACCATCACGATTCCAATCCATAATTTCATTCCATGTTCCCCCTCTTCATTTCTTTCTTACTTACATACTAAAATGTTAAAATGAAAAAAAACTGTGAGAAACATTAAAATTTGATGAGAATCCGTTTATTTTTGTGATTATCCTTCGTCATCATCATCTTGATTATCATTGCCTTCTTCTTGATCATCGTCATCTTGTTGTTGAGATGGCTCCTTTTGCTGAATAGCGTTATTTACTGCTGTAGTTGATAAAATTTCTCCTGTTATTGTATGTACTCTTACATCAACAGTTTCAGTTTGTTTTTTTATAATAATTTGGTAAGTAGCCGTACCATTTATATCAATTATACTTACCTTCTCAATAAATCCACCTTGTATTTTTTGTAACGCAACTTCTGTCGCCTGTTCTTCTGTTATAACTTTTGGTATTTGTGAACTACCAATTAAAGCGCCTGTAGTTTCTTCAATTTCTACGATTACATTTTCACTTGCACTTTTCTCTATTTCTATTACATATATATTTTTTTCATTTTTTTGCTCAAGCCTAATTCCCTTTACATTCCCTGGCACTTGCTGCACTGCAATTTCTTTTGCCTGCTCTTCTGTAATTTTTGTCATCGGTTTTTCTGACAATTGAATTTTACCAGTTGTTTTTTCAATCTCAACTACCTTACTTTTCTTATCATTTGTTTCTACCGTAATTACGAACACTTCTATCTCATTTCTCTTTTCTAATATAGTATGTTTAATTACACCTTGTACTTCCTGTAGCGCCATTTCTTCTGCTTTCTCTTTCGTTATTGTATTACTTTTTAATGCTATTTCTTTTGCACGTTTTACCTCTCCATTTTTGGCATCTACTATTATTTCATATAAACCTTGTTCATTTGAAAGGTTTACCCTATAAAAATCTTGTTCCCCTTTATTTACTAATTTCATACTTTTAATTTTCCCAGGATACTGTTCAGATACAATACTTTGAATTTGCTTCTCAGATAATATTCTTTCTCCTTGCTTTGAAACAATACGTTGTGATACAAACGCTACACTTACAACCGCAAAGCAAACGAACAATGCAATTTTCCATTTCTTTTTCATTTATAAAGCTCCTATCCCTTTATAAAAAATGAGGTAAATTTACTGTAACTTTCGTCCATTTTCCTTCTTCACTTTCAAGTTGTATATCTCCTTCATGAGCATCAATAATTTGTTTGGCAATCGATAAACCTAAACCAGTACCCCCTGTTTCCCTGCTCCTCGCTTTATCAACTCGAAAGAAACGATCAAACACTTTCTGTATATCTTCCTTAGGAATTCCCATACCGTAATCTTGAATAGAAAAAAAGACTTTTTCTTTTTGTATTCCTACTATCATATCGATTGAATCTTTACTGTATTTCATTGCATTATCTAATAAAACTACTAATACTTGTTTTATTTTTTGTTCGTCAATATTTACAATAATCTTTTCTTCCTCTGTAATAACACGAAAATCTCGATTATATGTTTTTTCTAGTTGTTCCGCAGTCATCTTACATAATCGAACTAAATCTGATTCTTTCGTTTCCAACTTCCACTCTGCACTACTGTTGGCAAGCAGTAACATTTGATTTGTCATGCCTTTCATTCTTACTGCTTCAGAGTATATCGCCTCTACAGATTCTTCTAAAACATCTTGTTTTTTCATTCCCCATCTTTTTAATAATTTCGCATAACTTTCAATAACTGTTAACGGTGTTCTTAATTCATGCGAAGCATCTGAAACGAACTGTTGTTGCTTTTCAAAGTTCTGATGTAATAAATCAATCATTTTATTAAATGTCGTTCCCATTATGTGCAATTCATCTTTTGATTTATTCTCAAGCGGTATTTTTTTGAATATCCCTCTATCTTGTATATGCTCCATTGTTTGTATTAAAGAATTTACAGGTTTTAAAATGAGTTTACTTAACATTCTTCCCGCAAAAAAAGATGGAATTAAAACGAAAAGTGATGCAATAACTAATACATTTTTTAACATATTTAAATTCTCTTGCAAACTATCTAAACGTTCTGTCATTTCTAACGAAACGATTTTCCCATCATTCCAAATGATTGGCATTTTTATATAAGCAAATTCACCCTCGTTCTTCTCATAAATTCCAGCGGATTCTTTTCTTTCAAATTTCGTATTTAATGCCGGAATTGGTTTTGTACTATCTACTTCTTGCCTAATCATTACCTTTGAATTTTCATTAATAATTCTAATCATACCGTTTGAAGGTAAGTATGGTTGCAATAGACTTATTGCATCTACTTCTTTTGCTGAATCTGCGTTCATTCCATCAATGATATGTATTGCCTCACGTTTCAATCGTTCTAACTCTCCGTTCGTAGTCACTTTATAAAACAAAAAATATATTGAACTATTAATAATTAATAAAATAAGTAGTAACCATACTGTAGAGAATAAATATATTTTATTTTTAATTTTCATACATTACCCCTTTAAGACATACCCAACACCTCTAACAGTGTGAATAAGTGGTACGTCCACATTACAATCTACTTTTTTACGCAAATATCTAATATATACATCAACAACATTTGTATCGCCATAATAATCAAATCCCCAAACATTCGTTACAATTTGCTCACGGTTTAACACTTGATTTTCATGCTTCATTAAAAAGAGTAATAAATCAAATTCACGTGGTGTCAAGTCGACTAGATTATCCCCTCTTTTCACTTCTCTCGTTTTCTCATCTAAATATAAATCTGCAATTTGATAACTACTATTTTCCTCTTCTTTTACTACATTTGAAATTCTTAAACAAGCACGAATTCTCGCTAATAATTCTTCTATTTGAAAAGGCTTTGTGATATAGTCACTTGCTCCTTGATCTAAACCACTAACCTTGTCAACAACTGAGTCACGAGCAGTTAATAAAATAATAGGTATTACAGCATTTTTCAAACGTATTCTTCGAAGAACTTCTAACCCACTTATATTTGGAAGCATTACATCAAGTAATATTAAATCCCAGTTACCATTGCTGAACTTTTCCATTGCCTCTGTACCTGTTTTTGCATTTTCACTTTCATATCCTTCAAATTCTAATTCTAACTGCACGACACGAGCAATTTTTTCTTCATCCTCAACGATTAAAATCCTTTCTCCCATAAAAGCCTCCTATAATATATATTTGCACCATTTTAGTATAACAAGTAATACTTTCCTTCAAAAGAAAAAATACCCAATATATTTTATCCTTAATGAAAAAAATCAGGAATGAAATATATTCCTGATTTTTAAAGAGACAATCCAACCCATTGCCAATATGCATAGTAAAATATAACCATTACAAATATATAAATAACGCTTAAATAACTACTTAATTTTAATAAATCTTGTGGTTGAAAAGTTTCTCTATCACTTTCTTGAAATAATAGTAGTGCCTTAGAACTGACCGGAAAGGTTAAACAATAATTCATTCCAACAATACCTATAAATAAGACAGCTACTTCATTTAATTGTAGACTAGTTGCAAAGTATAGTAGTGGCGGAATAAAAATTACTGCTCTCGTAGTGTGAGATGTAATATATAAATGTGATGTTACGGAAAGAATAACAATTACTAGTAGCACAATGAAAATTGATTGATCATCAATAAATTTTGTTACAGAAAATAACTTCTGCATAATCCATTGCGCTGCACCACTTTCCATTAATGATTTTCCTAATGCAATTGCTGCTCCAACAAATAAAATTAAGTTCCAGGAGACACCTTTCAAACTTTCTTTCCACTTCATCACACCGACTTTTGGTAAAGTTAATAAAAAAACTCCGATTATAGTTACAGTAGCAATTTCCAAACCGTGTAACGACTCTGTTAACCAAAAAGTTACCATCGCTATTAAAATAGTTATTGTATATTTTTCATTTCTTGATAATTTAACCTGCACTTTTTTCGGCTGTAGTTTCGTCTTTACTTCTTCTTTATCTAAAAATAAAAATAATATTACGCGACAACATATAAAGCTCATTATGACTCCAAATGGTAATCCCCATATTAACCACTTTACGAACGTAATGTTTTTATTATTAAATTCCTTTAACATATCTAGCGCGATTAAATGTGAGCCTGCACCAATAATTGTAGAACTTGTTGAAACTAAAATAACAGTAGGCATTAAAATTGCTAATGCTTTCGTAATTCTTCTACTTCCAATTTCTTTAGATATAGCTTGAAAAACAGGTAATACAACCGCTGCGCGTCCCGATGTAGATGGAATAAAAAAGGCAAGTATTTGAATAATCATCGTTAAAATCCAGCATAAGCCTGATATATTACGAGCGCGATTTACAACAAAGTACGTCATTTTTTCAGCTAGACCGGTAATTTGAAGTGCTCTTCCTAAAATAAACGAACCGATCATAAGCCAAATCACATCCGAAGCTAGCGAATCAAATAAAAGATCTTGCTTTGCTGTTCCTGAAATAATTAGAAATAATACAGAACCGAGTGCAATATAGGCCGAATTTATCGTTGTTGTTGTCCATAATATAATTGCACAGCAAAATCCAAACAAACTCCATTTCGCTTCCATCGTTAATGATGATGGAAGCAAAAGAACTATTTCTGCCATTAATATAAGCGCTACGGGAATAACCCAAGATGGCTTAGTTTTCGGATTATCAGTACTATTCACATGTAATTCCACTACATTTTTTTCAATCATGATACGTACCCACTTTTATTCAGCCGAGAAGCGATTTGATAACCGACTAACACTGTACGCATCGTACTCTCTGTACAATCACGAAGCCATTTCTCTGCATTTGAAAATGCATTTTCCAAAGAAGATGGCATTGGTAGTATACTTGTATATGCATCAATTCCGTAATCATAATTAATACGTGCTCCTTTACCGACTGTCCCTACTAACGCTATTACTGGTAACCCATATTTTTTTGCACATTTAGCCACCTCAGCTGGAATTTTTCCACGTGGTGTTTGAAAATCTATACTTCCTTCCGCGGTAAATACAAGATCACACTTTAACAATAGTTTATTTAAATCCATATACTTCATAATAATATCGTATCTCGGATGAAGTGTTGCCCCAATTAAAGCTTGTAGTCCAGCACCAAGACCGCCAGATGCACCACTTCCTGGTGTATGATGTACATCTATACCTATATCTTTTTTTATAATAGAAGCATAGCGCTCCAATGCTTTTTCTAGTTCTATTACTTGTTCTTCGTTAGCACCCTTTTGCGGACCAAACACTCTAGCTACTCCATGCTCACCGCATAATTGATTAAACCAATTACAAGCAACATCGATTTGAACATGCCTTAATCTAGGATCTACTTGTAATGTATCTATTTTCGAAACTTGTAATAAAGATGTTCCTCCTTGAATTTGCAATTCCTTTCCATCTCTATTTAAAAACTTTACACCTAATGCTTGAGCCATACCAGCTCCTCCATCAGATGTACCTGAATCACCACACCCTATTAATATACGATCTACCCCTTTATTTAAAGCTAATTCTATTAACTGTCCAACACCATGAGTAGTCGTTTTTCTTGGATCACGTAAATCTCTCGGTACAAGGCGTAGCCCAGCCGCTGCAGCCATTTCAATAACAGCTGTACGCTCACCATTTCTCGTTTCAAAAACACCAAAATAAGATTGTATCTCATCTCCAACAGGTCCCATTACTTGTACTTTATACATTTTTCCACCAGTAATATTTATAATTGTCTCTGTAAAACCTTCCCCACCATCAACCATTGGTAAAGTCTCTACAGTAGCAAGTGGCATAACTTTTAAAATCCCTTCTTTCATTACATCAGCAGCTTCCTTCGCCCCTAAACTTTCTTTAAATCCTGATGGTACAACTAAAATACGCATGTATTATTTCTCCCTTCACCTTATATATCTTTCGTATCTACGGCTTATATTAAAGGTGAAAAAAGAGAGCACAATTAAGCTTACATTAAAATCTGGTGAGAAAGTGCTGAATTTTAGGAACTAAAAAACCGTTGTACTATAAAATAGCACAACGGATACATTCCTCCTCATTATTAAGGGATAAGTCTTGTACAGTCTCTTGGAAAAGCACTAGCCTCTCGTACATTTGTTAATTCTAATAGTTTATATACAATCCTTTCTAACCCAATTCCGAAACCTCCATGTGGTGGACAACCATATCGGAATGTATTTAAATAAGATTGAAATTTCTCTGGATGTAATCCTTTTTCTTTAAACGAAGCGAGTAACAATTCATAATTATGAATTCGCTGTGCCCCTGACGTTATTTCTAGCCCTTTATATAATAAGTCGAATGAATCAGTAATAGCTGGATTCTCTTTATTTTGCATCGTATACATCGGTCTCGCTTCTTTCGGATAATGTGTAATGAAAACAAATTCACTATTATATGTTTCCTTTACATATTTCCCTAGTAACTTTTCACCTTCTGTATCTAAATCCCCTACAGGAGATTCTTTACGATACTTACTTTTCAAAATTTCTTGTGCTTCTAACAATGTAATTTTAGGTATTTCAGTAATAACAGGTACTTCTATTTGTAATAGTTGTAGTTCTATTTCACATTTTTTCGCTACTTGTTGAAACATATATCGTAAAACATCCGTTTCTAGTTGCATCACTTCATAAAAATCATGAATAAAACCAAGTTCTACGTCTAACGATATATATTCATTCAAATGACGGGAAGAATTATGATGTTCCGCTCTATATACAGGTGCAATTTCAAAAACTCGTTCTAACCCACCTGCCACCATCATTTGCTTATAAAACTGTGGTGATTGTGCTAAATAAGCTTCTTTTTGGAAGTATGGAAGCTTAAAAACATTTGCTCCTCCTTCTGCCCCTTGCGAAACAATTTTCGGCGTAAAGATCCGTGTGAAATCGTTCTCTATAAGAAATTCACTAAAGCTCTGAACGAGTGTAGATTTCACTTTAAAAATCGCTGCGGTTCGCTCATGCCTTAATGATATTGCTCGCTCATTAAGTAGTTGATCTAAGCCAACTTGTAACTTCTTTTTATTTATTTCAAATGGAAGTGGCTCTGCACCGTTTATTACTTTCACTTCATGAGCAAGTACTTCAACACCCAATTCTGTTTTCGATGTCTCGACTATCTCACCGATTACATGGACAACACTTTCTACATCAACTTTATATCCGGCCAATTCATTTTCTAATACACATTGAATTACTCCTGTTCTGTCCCGTAATAATAAAAAACTAACATTTCCAAGGTGCCGAATTTTTTTTACCCATCCTTGAAGTAATACAACCTTTCCACTTTGCTTTGTACATTCTTTTGTGAGTGAACGCTTCATTATTGAATCCATTATTTTTCCCTCCAGTAATTTTATATTTATTTACGTTATTGTTGTCATCGTCATCATCCACGGTCACTCACCCCCTTTCAAAGAATACAAAAATCCGCCCCTATAAATAGGGACGGATTTTTTTCCGCGGTACCACCCAAATTGTCATACTGACCATCTTAGCCCTGATAACGGTAGGTACCGTTTGCTTTTACTAATAATCACGTTCAAAGCAACACTCACAGGTGTCTTTCCATCATGCGGTATCGCAACCTTCCCAGCAACCAGCTGCTCTCTGTAGACCTTTGCACCATGTACTTTTCCTGATCATCACTTTTTATATTTACAGAGTATTCTAACTCCTTACTTTATAAAATGCAAGCCTTTTTTAAAACATTCTGATTTTCTAACTCCTAGATTCTTCTAAAGTGTGAAAAGTTAATTTTGTAATACATATTCTTATGTATTAAATCCAAAATTACACCTTTAACATTTTCCAATTTTTACATAAAAACTAATTCATTTACGCATATTAATAAAAATTTTAAAGCGAGGTGTGTTTATGCAAAAAGCAATTAGTTTCTTTCTCCTTTTGTTTTGCTTAATTGTAGTAAACGAAACGTATGCCTATTCACCAAAATCTTTACCAATCTCTCAAAACTCTGATCAATGGCAAGTGAATATTGATAAACCGAAAAAAACAAACAAGAATATGCTTCAAGCTAAAAAAGATGAATTTCAAACATATCATTTTTCAGTAAAGAATGTCGGGAATAGTGAAGTATATAATGTAAACGTCGAAGTATTCCGCAACGAACCAAATAAGAAAACGAAATATGAACTCTTTTCCCTAAAGGAAAGTCGTTTGGCAAGTGGAAAAACTGGATTTGAACACGCTAATTTACCCGTTGCTACAAAAGCAGATGAAGTTGATGTTATTATTACATGGCAAGAACACCCATTCCGATCGATGCGAAATGGTCAAAAAGTTGAATCTAGAAAATTTAAAGAGCATTTTGTTTTTAAAGAAGCCAAAAAGTAAATGGGATACGGATATATTCACACTATCATTGATATAGCTTTATTTACTAGTACCAGTTCTTAAGCAAATTAAAAAGTCGTGGCTTATAATGCCACGACTTTTTATATTAATTCGTACTAATGCCTCTCGCTGCCCAAATGCGATCGATATCAGCAGCATGTTGTCCGCCATATAAAAGAGCATCCGCTTGCTTAATCGCTTTCGCTCCATCACTGAATTTAGAGTTTGGTGTTAATGACCAGTGTGATTGTAAAATGATTTTTGTTGCTACATCACGGCCAAAAGCTTGTGCCATTTCGTATTGGCCTTGAGCCCAAATTTCACCATCATCATGCACTTCATTCGTTATATCTTTCGGATATACTTTATTCGTATCTAATCGGCGTAAGCATGTTGGATCTGAACTAGAATAAGCTGTCGCATCCCATTCTCCAACACATGCTTTACCATATCCAGTAGTCGATACAGCATCTTCATACGTAGCACCTAGGAAGTCGCCAAATCCTTCTCCCATCGCTCCGCCTTCTGCTGAACTACCAAAGCCAGGAACTTGGTTATCTTGGATTGAATGTCCGTATTCATGTGCGATAATTCCAGCATCTTCTGCATCATCAACACCGCCAGTACCAAATGTTAAAGCTTTCGTTGTCGGTGAATAGAATGAGTTATCAGCTGTTGTTCCATTCACATTCACTTTAATCGAACGATTATTAATATTTTTAAATCCTAGACTTTGAATGTAACGTTGCAATGTGTCGATATGATAGTACGACATAACATCTTCAAAGCTATCATTTGCGCGTGTATAGTTAAATTGTAAATTCGTAGATTTTGTTCTCGCTTTTGAAGAAATCGTTACATACTCTCCAATTAAAAATCCTGTTCCATCTAAACCTTTTAACGTAACAGTTTTCAGTTGGTTCGTTAGAGCTGTTGAATCTGCATCGTTATTATCTTTTAAGCCTACTTTACTACCGCTAGATACAACTGGGTTAGGTAAAAATACTTTTCCTGACCCTTCAGCTTTTCGGTTTATATCAATCTTTTTAATTAACTTTCCATTTTCTGCATCAATAAATGTTTCCCATGCACCAAATGGATTATTAGAATGGACTACAACTTTATATACTGGACGAGCAATTCCTTCTTCAACAATATATCCGAACTCTTTATCTGTAGGAGCCCATAAATTTTGCTCACTTGCTTCTCCAACATACGCCATTGATTTTTGTATTGCATCTTTTTCACTAATTTTTGTCGTTACTTCCTTCACACCTGTAACAGGCTGATAATCAGAAACAGCGAGTACTCCCTTTCCCTCTCCGTTAAGCGTAACTGTTATTTGTTTTGAAAATACAGGTGCACCATTAACAACTTGTTGGAACCTAACATATGAAGCTACTGACGTTTCTGTTGTAGAAATATATTGCAAGTCTGAAAGGTCTGTTTTCAATCCATACTGCGCAGCATTTTCTTTTAAATATTCAGTTGCTTTTTTCTGTGGCGAATAAGCTTCTAACTTTACTTGCTGTTGTTTTTCCAATGCCGAAACCGTAGAAATCGTCCCCATTACTAACGGTACAGTCATTGCCATTGCCACCATTTTTTTATTGAACATAGAACCACTCCCCCTAATAAAGTAGCTCAACCTTATCCCATTACCACTAGGCAATCATTCCCCGCAAAATGGATGGATAAAAATTGAATCTACGAGTAATTCTCTATGAACACTTCTATTACCTTTCCATTTAGGGTAAGTGAAATTTTCTCAATATTTATGTATAAATTGAACACAATACTGTAGAAATATATTTCTACAGTATTGTGTTCGGTACGCTATGAAAAAAGACAATTGCTAGTGGTCCTATCGAATGTATAGTCAAATAAATTCTAATCATACAAAAAAGGAAGTTGGAATCATTCCAACTTCCTTTTTTCTTTAATTAGCTGCACTTAATTTAATTCTAAGTTTTGTTTCACCTAAAGAAAGTTCATCATCTTCGTTCGTTAAGTGACCAAATGTAAATTGTTTAACGAGTAAGTTTTCTTCCAATAAATCTTTATGGTTCGTTAACGTTCGCTGTAGTTCTTCTTCTGTATCAAGAATAATATCGACTCGTAAATTAACTGGTAAATTCAACTGTTTACGGTATTCTTGAACCGCACGAATGAATTCACGCGCTACTCCTTCTTGTAACAATTCTTCCGTTACATTCGTATCTAACATAACTGTATATTGTCCGTTAGTCGTATTAGAGAATCCTGATTTTGCAACTTTCTCAACTAGCACATCTTCAGCAGTTACAACTACTTCTCCTTCTGTTGTTGCTTCGTAAACTGCTCTTCCTGTTGATACAAAGTTTTGTACTTCTTCTTGTGATAATTGTTTTAGCCAACCATTCACTGCATTCACATTTTTACCGAATTTTGGCCCCGCTGTTTTAAAATTAAGCTTCAATTGATATGATGTGTATTTTGTTTCATCGAGTTCAACATGGAACGCTTTTACATTTAACTCATCCATAACGATATCACGATAAGATTCCCAATCCATATCATTCTCGTTATGCTCAAGTAATACAAGTTCTGCTAGCGGCTGTTTTACTTTTAAAGAATGCTGATTACGGTTACTTCTTCCAAGTTCAACAACTTGTAAAACAGCATCCATTTCCGCTTCTAATTTTGGTTGAAGTAGTGATTCATTTACAACTGGATAATCGGCTAAATGAACGCTGCTTCCTTCTAAATTTAGATGAATGTCTTCCGCGACAAACGGTGTAAATGGTGCAATTAATTTACTAATTGTTACAAGCACTTCATGAAGTGTCTCATACGCAGCTGCTTTCTCAGCGTTCATACCAGATTCCCAGAAACGATTACGTGAGCGTCTTACATACCAGTTACTCACTTCATCTACAAGTGCTGCAATTTCACGAGCTGCATTCGTAAATTGATAATCATCAAGTGCAGTTCTCACTTTTTTCGTTGTACTATGCAATCTTGATAATACCCATTCGTCTAATTTCGTAAGCTTTACATCATACGTTTCTTTCGGATTATACTCATCTAAATTTGCATATAAAACGTAGAAGCTATACACATTGACTAATGTATCTACAAATTTAGATTTCGCTTCCAGTACTGTTCTTTCAGAAAAACGCTTCGCATTCCACGGGGCACTATCAACAAGTAAAGCCCATCTTAGCGCATCTGCACCAAATTTATCTACTAAATCAACTGGATCTAGTGCATTTCCTTTGCTTTTAGACATTTTCTGCCCTTCTTCATCTAAAACATGCCCTAGTGATAACACTCGTTTATACGGTACTTTTCCTGTATATAGTGCTGATACTGCTAATAAACTATAAAACCAGCCGCGTGTTTGATCAATTCCTTCTGCAATAACATCCGCTGGAAACTGCTCTTCAAATAACTCTTTATTTTCAAATGGGTAATGATATTGTGCAAATGGCATAGAACCACTATCAAACCAAACATCAATCACTTCTGGTGTACGATTCATTGTGCCTCCGCATTTCCCGCAGCAGACTTGCACTTCATCTACATAAGGCTTATGCAATTCCAAATCTTCTGGTGTTTCTTTCGTACTATTCTTTCTTAATTCGGCAATGCTTTTCGGTGCGAACTGATGATCACAACTTTCACATTCCCATACATTCAATGGCGTTCCCCAATATCTATTTCGGCTAATATTCCAGTCCACCATATTTTCTAAAAACTTACCAAAGCGCCCATGTTTCATATGATCCGGATACCAAGTAACAGAATCATTATTTTGTAAAAATGTATCTTTAATTGCAGTTGTTCGGATTAACCAACTTTCTCCTGCATAATAAAGTAGTGGTGAATCACAACGCCAGCAATGCGGATAGCTATGTTCATATTTTTCTTTATGATACAGTAAACCTTCCTTCGCTAAATAACGAACGATATCCACGTCACAATCTTTTACAAATTTCCCTTTCAAAAATGGTACTGCCTCTGTATACTCACCTTTTTCATCTACAACGTGCAAGAATGACAATCCTTCACTTTGAACAACTCTATAATCGTCCTCTCCATATGCTGGAGCAATATGAACAAGTCCTGTACCACTATCTCCCGTTACAAAATCTGCTGCAATAACGCGGTAACCATTTGTAACTTCTTTCATCGGAAATGGCGCTGTATAAGATGTGTTTAATAATTCTTCGCCTTTATGAACAGATAATACTTCATAGTTCTCTTTTAATACTTCTTGTACACGTTCTTTCGCAACAATGTATACATGACTTTCTTGTTTTGCTTTAACGTATTCCATATTTGGATGGACAGCAAGCGCAACGTTTGCTGGAAGTGTCCAAGGTGTCGTTGTCCAACCTAAGAAATACTCATTTTCACTATCTTTCACTTTAAACTTCACAGTTGCACTTAAATCTTTTACTGTTTTATACCCTTGCGCAACCTCATGTGAGCTCAATGAGGTTTGGCAGCTTGGGCAGTATGGTGAAACTCTATGTCCTTTATATAACAATCCTTTTTCATGAATTGTCCCCAAAATATGCCATACACTTTCGATATATGGATTCTTTAAAGTTACATATGGATCATCCATATCTACCCAATAACCAATACTTTCAGTGAATTCGCGCCACTGCTTCTCATATGTGAAAACACTCTCTTTACACTTTTGAATAAATGGTTCAATGCCATATTCTTCGATCTCATGTTTACCAGAAATACCAAGTTGCTTCTCAACGCCTAATTCTACAGGTAAACCATGTGTATCCCATCCTGCTTTTCTTAACACTTTATAACCAGCCATCGTTTTATATCTTGCTACTAAGTCTTTAATTGTTCGTCCAAGTGCATGACCTACATGCGGTAGTCCGTTCGCCGTTGGTGGTCCTTCATAAAATACGAAAGACTGTGCGCCTTCTCGATTCTGAATTGATTGTTCGAAAATATTTTGTTCGTTCCACTGTTTGCGAATTCGCATTTCTCTTCCTACAGCTGATTCTTTTACATCTACTTTTTCCATATACAATCACTCCTTTGAATATTTTAAAGCACACAAAAAACCCGTCCCTATAAAGTAGGGACGGGTTTACTCGCGATACCACCCTAATTCTATTAGCTTTTTCACTAATAGCACTTAGCAACGTACTATCATACGTGTTCTTTGTAACGGTAGACATCCGTCCGGGCTTACTTACTTTCAGCCTCGGCTCCTCGGAGATGATTTTCAAATAACGTCTGCACACCGGCTTTCAGCAATATACCGGCTCTCTGGAGAACAGCTCACTATTTTACTCTTTCTCGTCTTCAGATTTGTATACTTTGTTAAAAGTTATTTTATGCCATTTAGCAACTAATTGTCAACTAATTCAAAATATATCCTTATCTTTTTCCCCTATTCTTATACAATTACTTTTCAAACTCTCGCAATGCTGCTAAATTTTCATCATCCTCAATAAGTTCAGCAAAGAATCCCGATTCATCCTCACGAAGGACAAATTCAAGCTCTTCCTTCGCCTCTTCATTTCTATTTAACTGTGCTAAATAACAAGCTCGATCATATCTTGCTAACAAATCACTCGCGTCAATTATTAATACTTCATTTGTTATTTTTTCTGCCTTTATCGTTTGGCCGGCACCATGATATGAAGATGCTAAAGAAAGAAGAATTGCTGTTTCATTTGGATGATGTATAGAAGCATTTTCTAATACATGAATTGCCTCTTCAAACCTTTCTTGACTTTGATATATTTCTCCTAAAGCAAGAAATGCTCTACTTACAAACGGTGTTTGCTCTGTTAATTGTAAGATAATCTTTTCTGCTTTTCTTTCTTCCCTTGCTTTAAAGAATACTTGTGCTTGCAGAAGAAGAGTATCATAATCATCTGGTAGTTCTCGAACCATTTGTTTCGTTAATTCCAAAGCATCTCTTAACATATCTTCTTCCCCGCACTCAACGAAAAGATTTACAAGTTGCTTCGCTACGTCATAATCCCATTTATTTTCTAGTGACGTGTGCAGAATCTCTATTGCTTCTTTATTCATCTCTACATTCTCATAAAATAGCGCAAATCGCTGTGCTGCCATACTATTTTTCGGATTTAACTTTAAAGAGATTTCATATAAATCAATTATCATAGTAACCATTGAAATTTCTTTCGCACGATTTTTCATACGATAAAAAGCTCTCGTAATGATAGATCGTTTTGGCTGTTCATGCAGCTGGCGTTCAATCCATATTTCCGTAACTGCAGCTGCAGCATACATGAATGCTGTACTCCTTTCTGCTTTTTTCACCTTTAACGTATGAAGAAAATCTCGTATGTTAGACAATTTTTTATGTTGCTCTACTGCTTTTACATAAACATCAAATATACGTTCATTATCAAAATCTTTTTGTATTACTTTCATTGCAACTTCAATTGCTTTTACATTTCTTTTTTTCACTAATACTTTTGCATAATGATATAGAACTTCTATATGCTCACCATCTAATTGTAGTGCGTATTCAACCTGTGCTTGTTCTTTATCTATTTCATTCATCGCTCCGTACACATATGCAATCGCATCTAAACGCCATATTTCAGGTACTTCGTCCACTAATTGTTCTAGTTCAGTCAGCAATTCTTCCTGAAGATTCATATCTACTGAAAGCTGTGCTAAATATTCCATATTAATATGCAACGGCTCTTCTTTCATCGCCTGAACCATATGACTTTGTTCTTTAGAACGGTTTTCTTCTTTTTCGTATATTTCCGCAAGCTGTAAATGTACACCTACGAAATTCCCATCAAGCTCTAAACATGTTTCATACGCTTGTTTTGCTTCCGTCAATTGCCCTAATGCCATAAGTGTTTCACCAATTCGGTAATACGGTAATGCCGTTTCCATTTGTTCTATCGCCTTATTATATCTTTTCATCGCTTGGCCGTACTGTCCAATAGATTCATATAAAATACCTGCATAACAACCGTACTCACTTACTTCATTTCTTTCTTTGTGTAACGTTCTTAAAAATGCTATACCTCGTTGTACAAATTCCGTTCCTTTAATTCGATTCACATATTCATCTAACGCACTTGCTACATTATAATCACTTTTCTTTATACCATTTTCTAACTTAGATAGTGCTACTTTAAACCCTTCTTCATTTCCACCAAGTTCAATTTCAGCATCCCATAAAACCATTCCTGCATTCATGAGGAAATCTTGGCTCTTTTCAATTTGCTTCTCAAGACCAAGTATATATTCTTTTGCTTCCTTATATTGTTCTCTTGCCATATAAACTTGTGTAAGTCCGAAGTGAGAATAAACATCCTCATCATTTTCTTCTAAAGCACGCTTATACAATACTTCTGCTTCTTCCAAGCTATCATTTTGAAAATGATAATCACCTAATTTTACGTAAAGAGGTGCTTTATCATCACAATTCTCAATACCGTTTAATAAAATTTCTTTCGCACTTTCCTCATCCTTCAAATCAGATTCGTATATTTCCGAAAGTTTCGTATAAATGTAAGGTGCATTACTATCCAAACGAATCGCTACTTTAAGCCCTTTTATTGCTAAATATAATTTCCCTAGTTGATGTGCACATCTCGCTCGTTCATACCATACATGCGCTTCATATTTATACTCTTTTAACAAGTCATTAAAGATTTCATATGCTTCTTCATATCTTTCTAAATCTATTAATATTAAACCGTGATTTGTTAAAGTGAACCTTTCAGGACTACGCTCTAACGCAACTTGAGAGTATTGCAATGCTTTTTCAGATTGATCAATATACATATAGGATAAAGCGAGAAAACTCCAAGCAATAGGCTGATCTGCGTCTAATTGTAACGATGAACGAAAGCTTGAAATCGCTTCTATATAACTTTCCTGCTCAAAAGCATATCTTCCGTTTATTAAATGATATAAAGCACGATTATTTTTCTTCTCAACGCTTGTCAGCATTTGCTCCGCTTTCTCTACTTCTTGAAGACGAATAAAACACTGTGCACCATGCAATTTAACAAAGTCCGAGTTCGGAAACTTTTCCATTAACTTATCGATACAATATAAAATAAATTCTTTATCTACTTCAACATCTAAGTGCTTTATCGTATATAACCACGTATTTGGATTATCACTCGTTTCTTTTAAAAATTGTACTAAGTTACTAATCCCCTCTTTGTCATGTTCATCTAAATGATCCGTAAGAGAAAAAATAGATTTAAAGTAACGATTTTCTTCCTCACTTAGAAACGCTAGTTGCTCCTTCTTTTCTTTCGGAACAAACGTGATTGCTAAACAGCCTGTATAACGATATTTTTCTTGTAATTTACTATATTCCACAAGAACTGGTTCTATAAAGTTTGGATCTTGAACATAGAAAGCTTGCAATGTATCATCATATCCAGATAGAACTTGTACGTGTGAAGCATGCTCAATATCTATACTTAATAAAACAGGAATTCCTTCGTCAATCAGTCTCTTATAATTCTCTTCATTCCCTTTAAAATAACGATATTCATAACCTAATTCTTCTAAATAAGAAACAGTATCTGAAAACTTCGAACCTGTCATATCAAAAATAAACTCTGCTATTTCATCTTGTGTACGTTTCTCTCCCCATATACGCAACATCATCTCTAAACTTGTCGGAACACAATAATTATCCTTTTGTACAATAGGAACTATCGGCAAGTGAACCTTTTTTCCATCCGGATTTTTTTCTAAATTATGATATAAAGATTCTTTTAAACTCTTTTCTTCTTTTAATAGTTTTTGTAAATCTGCAAATTTATTCATTTTGTACAGTGCTTCTGCACGTAAATGTACAAAGTAAGTATTATAGGCATGATACGGCAGCTGAGTATTTATGTTATCTATTACCGCTAACATCTCTTCATATCGCTCTAAATCTAATAAATACTTTATCTTCTCAAAATGAAAATATGGTACTTGTGGGAATTTTACAATTGCATCATCGATTAACTGTATCGCGCGTTTTTGTTCTCCTTTATTCGCATACAATTGTGATAATAAATAGGTAGATAACTCTTCACAATCTTTATGCTGCATGCCAGCAATAAATTGTTCTTCCGCTTTCTCCCATTCACCTGTATGCATATAAACGTAGCCCCATTTATCAAACACTGCGCGTGCACTGTACTCCTCTGCTTTTTGCATATACATTAACGCTTCTTCGTTTCGTTTCATTTCTAAAAGACATCGTACTAACGTAAAATATGTTTTCGCTAAAAAATCTGCATCTATTTCTTCTTTATTACTCTCTTCTAAAGTTTCTTTTAACAGCTGCTCTGCTTCAAGAATTTTCCGCTCATCAATTAACTCATCACAATATAAAGAGAGCGTTCTCATATTTGGGAATTTTTTATAAGCGTAACGAATGAGGAATGAACTGTATTGGTGCATAAGCCCTTCATCAGTAAGACGAATTAATATATCGAACTCCTTATGCGAAGGAATATTGGCAAGCCAATTCTTCACATAGGATAAAGTATTCGTTTCTTTTATATATGCAATTTCATTATTTATTTCCTGTAATCCATCTACAAATCTCTTGTCTTTTAAACAAGTTTCTAACTGCTTAAAATCTAGCATGCATTCACCTCGAATTTATATTTATACTGCTACTTGCTTAGATTTTACACACCATATAGTATGTATTCAACTAAAATCTCTTATAATGGATGGTATTAATTAATATTATTCAAATTTATAACAAAATATAGTAAAATGATTGTCTTTCTCTGTATTTTGTTTGATTATATAGAATAACGTAACATGTGTATCCTATCTTTTGTTAGTTAAAAACAGTACATGAAATTATATCGGCGATAATTCAAATATATCAGCGATTCTTTCATTTTATCGGCGATTTTCAAATTATATCGACCGATTCTTAACATTTATCAGCGATTATATGTCGAATATCGACTTATCGACATTAAACGACAATCCTTATACATCATACCTTTTAACAAACTATGTCACCAAATGTAATTTTCATATTGGGAGCGTATACAAAAGAAGAATACACATGAAATATGTTAAAAAATCGTAGTTCAGCTTCATATTGAGCTAGCGCATTATCATATGTTAATCCTCTGGCTATTAAACGTTCTACAAATTGTTGCTTATCGCCCGGATCACCTGCAATCCCCTCTTCTTTTAATGATTGATACAAATCGTTTTTATCATTGTGATGCATATTTGAATCTAAAAAGTTCACTTTATCGCTTACTCTACATTCAATATTTTTCACACCTAATTCACTTAAATATATCGGTATTTTCATGCCTATATTGCCATCTTTACCATTTCTTTGCGTATCACTTTCAAATAATTTCTGCAAAACACCTAGCTGAATAAATTCCGATTGTTTCTCCCCATCTAGTAAATAAGAAGCCATATTAGAAATCCAATGTGGTTCAAAACAGATTATTTTTCCACCCTTTTTAACTGAATGTATCATTTTTTCTAGCATTGTTTCTGGAGTAGTCATATGTAATAAGAAAGCATGACAGATTGCTATATCGTATTTATCGTTCAGTTCAATTTCTGTAGCATCTCCTTCAAGAAATTCTGAATCATACGGAAGTAAACGAAACAACTCTCTGGCTTCAGCTAATAATGTTTCTCCACTATCAATACCTGTATACTTTGAACCTTCTGGGAGCAATGGCATTAATACTAATCCTAAATAACCATATCCACAACCGTAATCAACGATATGTACAGGCTTAGTAATCTTCCAAACTGTATTTACTAAAAAGCTTACATAATCGTCGTTGTAATATAAATCTCTCGTGTTTTTTAAATATGTTAGTTTATTGTTCCAATCATACGTTTCCAACATCTAACGCCTCCTTTTATATACAAAACTAAAGTTCTCTATATAATAGCCGTATTCCTACACTTTTCTTAAAATTTCAAAGCAAAAAGCTAGTGTATTTTTAATAATACACTAGCTTTTTATTGGAAAAAAATTTAACAAGTACAATCACAATCAAAACAATCCGTACAGTCTAAATCGTCACAATCTGCTTTTCTCTTTCTTTTGTTTCTTTTAAGATAATAATACAGTAGCCCAAACAATAGTATACAAATAACAAAAGCTATTATTGCTTCTGTATACTTATTTTGAATCATAAAACCAATTCCACTTCCGCCTGAAATAAAAATTAGAATTAAGTAAATCCAGAACATCTATGTAAATACCTCCATTACTATATATCTTAAGATAATATCCATATAACACTAGAGGAAATGAATAATCCCATACCATTACCGCTTAATACACCAGTAGTTATTCTTAGCAAATTTGAGCTACTTCTCCATTTCCACTTTTGGGTGAACCCATCGATAAGTAACGGAATTTGAGCGAAAAATGATAGTATGATTGCCAAAAGAAATGAAGGTGTCATATAAAAATAAATTGGAAACATTAAAATACCAATAAGCATGCCTGTACAACGCGCACATAAAGGTATGTACTTTTGTAGTTTAAAAAAACTCCTATCTAATCTTCTATGACAAGGAATTTGTAAAATAAAAGTTCGAATCAATATGAATCACCCTCTCTAAAAAGATTTTAATTGATTTTGCAAAAAAAATATATATCCAATAAAAAAACAAACCAGGTTTATACTAGACCCAGTTTGTCAGTTTACTACTATGTTACATTTCCTCAGGTGCCTCCACCCCAAGTAAACGTAATCCTTCTTTTAATACAACCGTCACAGCATAAACCAATGCGAGTCTGCTGTCTTTTTCTTTGCTCTCTTCTAATATACGAACATTACCGTAATATTTATTGAATGATTGTGCTACATCTAATATATATTTCGAAATAATCGATGGCTCATTTTTATTGAAAGCTGCTTCAATTATTTGCGGGAATTTATTTAGTAATTTTACGACACTCCAGCTATGATCGTCTTTTAAAGCAAATGTACATGTTTCAAATTCTACACTTTCTTTTCTTAAAATAGAACAAGCACGTGCATGTGTGTACTGTACGTAAGGTCCTGTTTCTCCTTCAAATTTCAGCATATTTTCTAATGAGAATTCGATATTATGCATACGCTCATTTTTTAAATCGTGGAAGATGACTGCACCAACACCGACTTGCTTTGCTACTTCTTCTTTCTGTTTTAAGTTTGGATTTTTCTCTTCAATATTTTGTTTTGCAAGTTCGATTGCTTCTTCGAGTACTTCTTCAAGTAAAATAACTCTTCCTTTACGTGTCGACATTTTCTTACCATCTTTTAAAATGAAGCCAAACGGTACGTGTTCCATACCATCAACCCAAGTATAGCCAAGTTTTTTTAATACGGTGAAAAATTGATTGAAATGTAAGCTTTGTTCTGGACCAACAACATATAGCGCTTTATCAAACCCATAAGTGTTTTGACGATATAAAGCTGCCGTTAAGTCACGCGTTGCATAAATCGTCGCACCATCTGACTTTCTAATTAAACATGGCGGCATACCTTCTTCTTCTAAATTAACGACTAATGCGCCTTCTGATTCTTCCAGTAAGTCGTGCTCTTCTAAAATCCCAATAAAGTCTTCCATTTTATCATTATAGAAAGCCTCGCCTTGAAAATTAGTAAATTCCACACCGAGAAGTTCATAAATACGAGAAAATTCTTTTAATGATTCGTGACGGAACCAATTCCAAAGTTCAACAGCTTCTTCATCGCCTTCTTCTAGCTTTTTAAACCAAGCACGTCCTTCTTCTTCTAATTCTTCATTCTCTTTTACTTCTGCATGAAACTGAACATATAACTTAAATAACTCACGTATTGGATCCTCTTTCACTACTTCTTCATTTCCCCATTTTCTATATGCGGTAATTAACTTTCCAAACTGTGTTCCCCAATCTCCTATATAATTAATCCCTACAACTTCATAGCCACATTTTTCAGCGATATGTTTCAGCGAATTTCCTATCATTGTAGAACGTAAATGCCCCATCGAAAAAGGTTTCGCGATATTAGGAGAGGAATAATCAATTACTACTGTTTTTTCACAGCCAAAGTGGTTTTGACCGAACTCTTCTTTCTCCGCTAAAACTGTTTTTAATACTGCATCACTTACAGTTTCACGATTGAAAAATACATTTACATAAGGACCAACGGCTTCTACTTTCGTAAAAAACGGATCATTGAATTTCTCAGCAACTTCCTTTGCGATAAGAGCTGGTGCTTTTTTATATTGCTTCGCTAATGAAAAGCATGGGAACGCTGCATCTCCAAATTCATCTTGTTTCGGTGTTTCAATTAAATCTAAAATTTGTTTTTGCGTTAATTCATTCGTGAAAATATTAGATAAACTTTCCGCAAACTGCATTTTATAATCCATGATACAACCTCCTTATTTTTTAAAACACAAAAAACTCGTCTCTAAAAAAGAGACGAGTTTTAACCCGTGGTACCACCCTTGTTGTTCGTTACGAACCACTTTCCCGTTTATAACGAGGACAGGGGGCCTCGGCTTTCTCTACTATTCGTTCAAGAAGCATCTCCGAAGTGCGCTTCATCTTTTTCTTCCGTACTAGGCTCACACCATCCCTAGCTCGCTTTCCTTCTAAAAAAGACTACTCTCTTCATCACAGACAGTATATTTAATTAATTATTGCTTATTATACATCTTTTCAAACAATTAGCAAGGGTCAATTACACCAAAGTGAAACTTAGCACTTTTTCTTTTGTATACATAAAAATTGTGTTTTTCAAATCTAGAACTACGAAAATGATCTTTTAAAACGACACGTTTTCTCGCCACTCGTTTTGCCTCCGCAATTGTTTCGTCAGTAATATCATGATACAAAGCGAAGTGTTTTAATCCTTTAATTCCATCGGATTCTATGACAGTTTCTTCAAACATCGGATCAAGGTAAACGACATCGTAACTATTGTCTTCACATTGCGCTAAAAATGAAAAATGCTCCGTTTGCTTTACTTGGATTCTTTGCATTGCTTCATCAATTTCAGAAACAGATGAAGACCATGTTTTCAAACCATTTTCCATAATATAAGCCATATACTCATTGCCTTCAAGTCCTGTTACTTTTCCGCTTTCCCCAACAACATAACTAGCTACAATACTATCTGATGCCATCCCGAGCGTACAATCTAACACTGTCATTCCTCTCTCTAATTGCGTGGCTTGTACAAACGGATCGTGTTCTCCACGCATTAACCTTTTCACACGAAACATCGCTGAGTTCGGATGAAAGAAAAACGATTCTTCCGTACCTTTTGGATAAATAGCTAATCGGTTCTTCCCTACGACAAGCACATCTTGTTCATACTGCTCATGTAGCTTATGTACCGGTATGTCATTACGTTTAACGAAAGAAGTATTTAATTCTGCTGCTACCTCGTTTGCATAATCTGTCATTTCTTTGTTCGTTCTTCCTGCTGTTGTTACGATCATTGTTTCACCTCTATATAAAGAAAAGAGGGAGATTTACTCTCCCCCTTCTTTAGCAATTCTTTTCGAAAGCTTGTTCTAAGTTCGTAATAATTTCGTCCATAGTTGCACCTTCAATTTCATGACGGTGAATAAAGTGAACAACTTCTTTTCCTTTTAATAATGCCATAGATGGTGAAGATGGAGGAATTTCTCCGAAGTATTCACGCATTTTTGCAGTAGCATCTTTATCTTGACCTGCGAATACAGTTACAAGATGATCAGGTTGTTTTTCAGCACGAACAACCGCTTGACCTGCTGATGGACGTGCTAAACCAGCTGCACAACCACAAACAGAGTTTACAACTACTAAAGTTGTACCTGATGTATTTTCCATAAATTCTGTTACAGCTTCTTCTGTAGTTAACTCTTCAAACCCAGAACGCACTAACTCTTGGCGCATTGGGATTACCATTTGGCGCATGTATTCTTCATAAGCATTTGACATCTTGTAATCTCTCCTTCAACTTTCATTCCAAATTCATCATATCACGCTCTATTAATAGGTGCAAAAGAAAGATAACGATGATTTCATTTTTTTGTAGGGATTTCACAAACCCCACCGCGGCAATGTCCCACTGGAACAAGTTTTCTATTATTAGCGATATAATCGTATACTTTACTTCCAAAACCAAGTACGATAGATAGCTTTATAAAAGGAACTGCAAACCAATAAGATGGAACGGCCTTTGCTAATACATGTATGCTATGAATACCGTCATACCACTTATTATATTTTAAAATATACAATCTTTGTTCCATCTTGCTTTGTAGTTCTTGAGAAAGTTCATACTTCTCAACTACATCTTCATTTCGAAATGAAACAAATTTCATCTTACCCTTTTTATCTAATTTTTTCGTACGTTCTGCAACGGCCGTACACATCGGACACCAACTATCATAGAAAACAATCATACATTATTCCCCTTTACGAGACTCCGTCATTTGTTTCCATACAGAACCTTTTGCTTCTTCTCCGCCTTCAATACGCTCTAATGCTAGACGTGCTTGCATGGCTACTTCAAACTCTGGATCATCTTGCGCTGCTTTTAATGCTGGAATCGCACTTTCATCTCCAAGTTCAAATAAGAACATCGCTGCACGCCAGCGTACTAATTTACTTGGATCTTTCAGAGATTTAATCATAACGAACATCGCTGCCGGATCACCTACATCTGATAAACAATCTCCTGCAGTACGGCGAACACTTACAGAGCGATCTAACAACGCTTTATATAATAACGGTAATACTTCATCACCTTTTACCATACCTAAATACGCTGTTGCTAAGCGGCGTATTGAAACTTTTTCATCATCTAACGCCATCTTCAACACTGGAATATCTTCTTCAGTAGGATCCATTTGTTCTAATGCTGCAAAACGGTTTTTCCAGTCAGAATCTTTCATCATCTCTTCTGTTACTTTATATGGCTCACGCTTTTGAATCGTTACTTCAACAGCACCTGCTTGATTTAATAATTCTTTAACCGTTTCATTTACACGTTCTTCTGAATAAGCAGCAACAATCTCTTCCACTACTTCTTTCCCAATTTCTTCAAAATTACCGTAACGTGTACTTTGTTCTACCCATTTACGCTCTTTTACAACGTTTGGTGCAGACATTTGCACTTTCATAATTGATTCTTTAAAACGATCTGGTAAACCAACACGTTCTTCCGTCGTTCCATCTGTTAACTTTACTTGCATTGGAATTGTAAAGAACATTTGAACAAACACCTTCACTTCTCCAAAATGAGCAAGTTGTTGTTCTTCACTTTCTTCCACTACTTCTTCGCCAAAAACAGCACGAACTTGTTGTAATAAAACTTTCCAGTCATACTTCGCATTTCGCTCCACTGCTAAAAAGTCGGCTACATGATATACACCTTTAATGCCTTCAATTTTCAAAATTTCTTGCACTTGCATTGGTGCTTGTTCTTTATTTTCATTTGTATAATTATTACGTGCTCCTGATGGTAATACTTCATTCAAAATAACTTTCATTGTATTTGGACTTGGCGTCGGTTCAATTGCTTTAATCTTCACGTAAAAAACTCTCCTTTATTGCATGTTCTTAGCTGTATTGTAACATGTTATCACTCTATACTCCTACTCGGATGCTTAATTTTACTACTTTCTTCCCGCTACCATACTATTTCATTCTTTTTACATTTTAAATTAGGAACGGGATTTTAAAAGCTTTCGTTTCCGATGATTTTTATTTTTTATCCATTAAGTTTATTAAAATACTTTCCACAATTTTTTCCGAAGCTATTACTTAAAATCACCTTTTATTACGATGCCCCCTCCCGCCTTCTCTCCAAAAAGGTAATACTCTCAATCACAACTTCAGTTCTATATATTCTCTTTCCTTGTTCATCATCGTAATTACTAGTCTGAATACGCCCTGTAATCCCAACGAGTGATCCCTTTTTACAATATTCAGTTACATTCTCAGCCGATTTGCGCCAAACGACACAATTAATAAAATCGACTTGTTGTTCACCTAAACTATTTCGAAATCCTCTATTCACCGCAACACATATTCGTGCATAAGCGACGCCTTGTTTTGTGTAGTATAATTCTGGCTCCTTTGTCAATCTACCGATTAATACAACTCGATTCATCATAAGTTATACCACCTCACATGTTTTTCTTCATTGTAAGGAGAAATGTTTGAATGGTAAAAAGCACAAAATGATATATCCGTAAGTAAAAAGTATTATTTTAGACCTTACAAAACAAAAAAAGAAACCATACATAGTTCAAACATGTATGGTTTCAAAATTTATTACACTTCAGTACAAGATATGTAATATCCTCCGCGAGCCATCTTTATTTCAGCACGGTACATTGCATTTTCTAAGTAGAAAGTAATCGGTTTAACTTTACTCTCAAATTTTAATCTTTCATTGCATTCAGTTGCATATCCTTCAATCGCTGAAGTAATAACTTTTGATGATGGATACGTTAAAGCTTCATCTAGTTCTATGAAAAAACTTTTAGAAAATAGTTTTTTCATAATCCCCTTCTTCTCTTTCATCATATTCCATCTCCTTCACTTCAAGTTGCTATCATCCATATTATACCATACATTCAATATATCTTTGAAAATAAAAAAATCCTGCATTTTTCATGCAGGATTTTTTTATTAGTCATTTTTCGTAAAGTACGAAACGAAACGAAGAATTTCTAAGTATAACCATACTAATGTAAGCATTAATCCCATCGCAGTATACCACTCCATATATTTCGGAGCTTGACTACGTACACCATTTTCGATTAAATCGAAATCTAGTAATAAGTTTAATGCAGCAACTACAATAACAACTGCACTAATAATAATACCGATTGTACCACCTTGGTGAATGTATGGAACAGTTACACCAAACATATTTAGTAGAAATACGACTAAATACATAACCATAATTCCAAGTGTTGCTGCCATCACGCCTGTACGGAATTTATCCGTTACTTTTACTACGCGTGTTGCATATAACACTAACATTGCAAATAGAATTGAGATTGTTAGTAATACAGCATTTAAAACGATAGAATCGCCAAATTTCATTGTATAAACTGCTGAAATACTTCCTAACACAACCCCTTCTACCGCTGCATAGATTGGTGCACCAAAAGGTGAAATACGCGGGAAGAACATAGACGCAAATGCGATGATTGCCGCAACGATTAAAGCACCAATTAATACTGGCATCTTCATCGTCCCCTGCATCATCTGTATGTATGAATAGACAGACGTTGCAAGTAGCAAGATAAGCATAATGAACGTTTTGCCTACTGTTCCGCCAATCGTCATCGCAGAAGCACTTGCTCCCTCTTTACGGAATGCCTCTTTTTTCAACATTGGATTAGATGTTCTCATTTTTTCCCTCCTAAAATAGGTTCTACCAATAGTGTAAAGTTTTTCTCTTTACTTTTCAATATATGCAGCTTGTTTTTATTTTAATCCTTCAACGATGTCTGATAGTTCACTCCATCTTTCCATCTTTTTTTCTAGCTCTTCTTCTGTTTTCTGCTGTGCTTCAGATAATTCTTGTGCCTTTGTGAAGTCAGATCCAACTTTCGCAAGTTCTTCTCCAATTGACTCAATTTTCTCTTCAAGTTCGGCAATTGTATCTTCAATCGTTTCCCATTCACGCTGTTCATTGTATGAAAGTTTACGTTTACGTTGTTGTTTTGGAGCTTCTTCTACAACTTTTTTCTCTTTTTGAACTTCCGCTTTCTCCATAAGTTCTCTCGTTTTTTCCATTTCTAAATAATCTGTATAACTACCTAGAAACTCACGCACTTCGCCTCCGCCAGTAAAGATGAACAGTTCATCTACTACTTTATCTAAGAAGTAACGGTCATGCGATACAGTTAAAACGACACCTGGGAAATCTTCTAAATAATCTTCTAGTACTGTTAATGTTTGTGTATCTAGATCGTTCGTAGGTTCATCAAGTAAAAGTACGTTTGGTTCTCCCATTAAAATACGTAATAAATATAAACGTCTTCTTTCACCACCAGATAGTTTACCAAGTGGTGTACCATGTGAATGCGTCGGGAATAAGAAACGTTCTAACATTTGAGATGCACCAATTACTTTTCCATCTGTCGTATGAATAACTTCTGCAATCTCTTTAATGTATTCAATCATACGCTGATTTAAATTCATCTCTTCATTTTCTTGCGTATAATAAGCAACTTTTACAGTTTGTCCTACTTCCACTTCACCACTATCAGGAGATAACTTACCTGCAAGCATATTTAATAGGGAAGATTTCCCACTTCCATTCGCCCCAATAATTCCGATACGATCACCCGGTTTCACAATATGATTAAAATTATGTAATACCGTCTTATCGCCAAATTTTTTCGTTACATCTTTTAACTCAAGTACTTTCTTTCCTAGACGACTTCCGCTTAGTGCAATATCAACTGACTGTTTTGCAGCTGGTCCTTCTTGTGCCTTTAGCTCATCAAAACGCTGAATACGCGCCTTTTGTTTCGTAGAACGGGCTTTTGCACCACGACGAATCCAAGCAAGTTCACGACGATATAAATTTTGGCGTTTCGATTCTTGTGCCAATTCTTGCTCTTCACGAAGTGCTTTCGCTTCTAAAAATGTACTATAGTTTCCTTCGTAGCTATATAGTTTACCATTATCTAATTCAAAAATACGATTCGTCACACGATCTAAGAAATAACGATCATGGGTTACAAGTAATACCGAACCTGTATATCTCGCTAAATATTCTTCTAACCATTCAACTGTCTCATGGTCAAGATGGTTCGTAGGCTCGTCTAAAATTAATAAATCCGGTGTTTCAATAAAACATTGTGCCATTGCGATACGTTTTTTCTGTCCACCAGATAAATTCCCAACAATTGCAGTGAAGTCCGTAATTCCTAATTTCGTTAAAAGAGATTTCGCATTTGCATTTGCTTCCCATGCACTCATTGCATCCATACGTTGCTGCACTGCAAATAATTGTTCCTGTACTTTTTCATTACTTGGATCTTTTTCAATATTTAATAGTGCTTTTTCATAATCACGAAGAAGACGAATTAAAGGTGTATCACCATGGAACACTTGCTCTAATACTGTCAGTTTTTCATCAAACTCTGGTTGCTGTGATAAATAACTAATTGTATACCCACGTGAATGCGTCATATCACCTGTATCAGGAGCTTCTAATCCTGCAATAATTTTTAATAATGTCGATTTACCAGTTCCGTTTACACCAATAATTCCGACACGTTGTCCTTCTGTAATACTACATGATAATCCATCAAATAACGGCTTTTCTCCATATGATTTTGATAAGTTCTCCACAGTTAACATTTTCATATTTGTGCATTCCACTCTTTCATAAATTGTTCAATAAACTGTTCCATATAACGATGACGAATTTCAGCCTCTTGTTTTGCTGCATTCGTATTCATTAAATCTTTTAATTTCAAAAGTTTTTCATAAAAATGATTTAAAGATGGATCATTATTTTTTCTATACTCTTCTTTCGTCATTTCTTCACGCGGCGGAATAGTTGGGTCATACATTAATCTCCCTTTCGCCCCACCATATGCAAATGTACGAGCAATTCCTATTGCACCAAGAGCATCTAAACGATCCGCATCTTGAACAATTTTCCCTTCAAGTGACTCTACTGTGCCGCCATGGCCACCTTTATAAGACATATTGGCGATGATATGAAGAATATGTTTACTTTCCTCTTCTTCAACACGTAGCTCTTCTAACCAATCAGAAACTTTTTTCATTCCTGCTTCTTCACTTTCATTTAGCTTTTCATCTGCCACATCGTGAAGTAATGCTGCCATTTCAATTATAAAACGATTTCCACCTTCTTGCTCAGATAAAGAAATCGCCATTTTATGTACACGTTCAATATGATACCAATCATGCCCACTCGCATCTTTTTCTAAAATATGTTTTACAAAAGTAATTGTTTTTTGAATTTTTTCTTGTTTTGTCATTTTATCTTCACCCAGTTACTTATTGTAACACGCCCGCATTTTTTCATCACATATTTTCTTGTCCGCCCATACACTAGGTGGTAGGCATCATCATGAAGGAGGAATAAACATGTTCTATAATAATCAACCGCCTTATCCAAGGCAACCATTGTATCCTCAACAACAAGAACAGAGATACACAGAACAATACGAAGAACAAGAGTTACAACAGCAAGAGCAACAATATGACGAAAACCCATATGCAACAACGCAAAACCAAGAAACTGAATTTCAACAAAATCCATATGACACACGTCCAAATTATGAATATCCTCAAAATCCATATGCAGCACCACAAAATCAAGAACAGCGATATCCTCAAAATCCATATGTAATACCACAAAACCAAGAACAACAATATCAACAAAATCCATATGTAGCACCACAAAACCAAGAACAACAATATCAACAAAATCCATATGTAGCACCACAAAACCAAGAACAACAATATCAACAAAATCCATATGCAGCACCACAAAACCCATACACAACTCAACCACAACAACCGCAATATCAACAACAAATGTATCAACCAAACTACGACGCACGTGTCTCACCACCTAAACCACCAACAATAGATCCAACTCAGCCACAAATCTTACCACCTGGACCAATTACTGAACCAACACAACAACAAATTCAACAAGTTGTCGGTACACAGTTTTTACCTTTCAAGAAACCTGTACTAGATTTCGTAAAACCATGGGTAGATTACGGTTTAAATGAAGCAAAACATACATCACACGAACACGCATTAACAGAAGTTGCTGCAATTATGTTTTTAGTTGGTAAAGGCTTCAATCCGACGATTGCACATTATATCGTTGAATCTTGGGAGAAGAATGAGCAGTTTTAGGGTTGTTTATTTGATAAAATATAAAAAACACAAAAGTGCCAAACCCCTTATACCACAAGGGTTTTGGCACTTTTTAATATCTAAAACAAATTTTATTGAAATAATTATTTTTATAGATTTTCATACTTTTTTATATAGTACGTGAACATATACAGTACAAAAATACACCTTTGTATACACATTTTTAGAAACATCTTACGTTTATCAAACAATAACCAAAAGACGTACCTGCAACCTCATCATATAAATAATAGATATTAAAAAGAGGACACTATAAGCGCCCTCTTCCTTAGGTTTTAAATATGTTCTCCATGATCCATAAACACTTCAATTGCTTCGTTTTGTGGTATGTCTTTTGCATTAGTGAGACCAAAAGTAAAAACAGCGGATAACATCATCATTAATAAGATTGCTTTTTTCATTTTAGCGCCCTTCTTTCTATGCTCTTTTTGTCTGCATCTAAAGCGATGTGCAAATACTTGCTTGCTTTTCTATGATTTTCTGAACCATAGAATATTTCACCTAAAAGAGAAGCATATTCTTTTACCCAATCATATAATTCTTCTTTTTCAAAATACGAAATACCTTCTATAACCACATTTTCTAATTCTTCTTGCGGTACATAGTTATGTACTGCTTTTAAAATTCGGAAATGATGACGATAACATAAGTCGCTAATCTTATAGCCATTCTCAATATATTCATTAGCGATATGACTATAACCTAACTTAAAATGTTCTCTTGCTAAAAGAAACATAGTTTTAGCGTTATTTTCTAATGAATCCTCTAAGTGTTTAATTGCTAACTCTGGCATGTTTTGACTTGCGTATAAAAGTCCTAAATTATGCTTAACTCGTTTAATAAGAAGTTCATCATTAGATTTTTGGAAGGTACCTAGTGCTGAAAGTAAATATTCCTCTGCACTTTCGAATTCATTTAGTCGAATGTGTGCCATTCCTAAAGTATTTAAGCATGCTGCAGTTTTTAATTCATACCCTGGACTAATTGAAAATACTTCATTCGCCTTTGTAGCAAATTGAACTGCTAGGATCGGTTTTAATACGTGATAGTAATGGACTGCAAGCCAATAATTAAATTCAGCTTTTTCAATTTCATCATGCATGTACTCTAAAAACGTTTCAGCTTTTTCAAATTGCATTCTTGCTTCACTATGGTTTGCTTTATTAATAGCGTAAATTGCTTTAAATAAATGATGATAGTACTCTAAAAATGTCTCTGTAGACTCTGGTAAAGGCTCGATTTTGTCCAGAATATCTTTTGTACTATCCATATCCCGAATTAGCAGTTTATACCGTGCATTCAATAAAGCGTAGTAGACTAATATTGTTTGGTCTTCCTTAATATTATTGATTTTATTTGCAATATCTTCTTTTATTTTCTGAGACTGTAATACACGTTGTGAAATCATAGCTTGATACCAGTCGTTTAATAATTTTGTGATTTCTTCTTTAGAAATAATGTCAACACTCATCTACTTCTACCCCCTTTTGTTAAATGTTATCATGACATGCTTGTTTGCATAAATAAGTTTTTGAATATTCTAACTTGAAAAAATTATTTTTGAATATTCATGTTAACAAAATGGTCCCATTTCAAACCAAAAAAGAACACACGTTCGTTTGTAGTGGAGTTAAAAAAACAAACGTGAGGTATTACATCATGGAATATAACGGCTTTCCTGTAGTACGTGGAAGAGGTATGGTGAAATGGAATCCGTTTGCTTCAATACCGGAGCAATATAAAGTACCTAAACCTTTTTTAACACAAGATACTATGGAACGAATAGAAAGAGCGTTAATGCAATCTTTTCACGAGGAAGAAGAAATACATATCTCATACTATCGTGATGGAATGGTGCAAGACATGTACATAAATGTATTACATATTGAACCGATGACGAAAACTATATATTGTACAGATGCTTTTGGTTTGAATACTAAGTTTAAGTTTGATGAATTGGTGAATATAAATTAAAAGAAGCCGCCCGACAGGACTGAAGTGCACCCCAATTGTTAGACACAGCCTAACAATTGGGGTGCACTTCACATATATAGGTGGCTTTTGTACGACAAAAAAAGAGCTCTGCTATACAGCAGAGCAAAAGAAAAATATATAACCCTATAAAAATAATACAAATTATTGATACTTTCAAATGACGAAATTTAAATTTCCATCACAATAATACCTATGTTTAAGTATGAAACATTCTACCTTCCGTATAGCTATGAATATTCTTATTTTAGAATTCCATAGTATCCAAATAGCTCTTTGAGAAATACCTCAATACCGAACTTCTTCAAAGAATCTTTTCTTTATTCAAAGAGAAGTTCTAAAACTTTTTTCTTATCTTTGTCTCTTCTATAATGAATCAACCTATGACAGTTCGGACATATACTAACTATATTTCCAACAACATCTAAACTATTTTCAAAATCATGTTGCATTCTTAACGGTATTAGATGATGGGCCTCCATATAATTTTTTCGGCTGGCTTCCGATACAAATGTTTCATGTGTGTCATCTATTTCACATTTAAATTCTGCCTGTTTAATAGCTTGTTTAGCTTTTTTCGGATCACGAGGCCATACTTCCCTACCAGATTCCATTTTAGTTTTTTTCGATTTTCCGATTTCTCTTCTTCTGCAATCTTTACTTTACTAAAATCCGAATCAATATTAGTAAATCCTTGTGATGTATGGTTCAATTTGTAGCCAAAGAAAGCTGCGAATTCGATTGCTTTAATGTTTACAGGTTTTAGGTCCTTAATAAAATAGATGTATTCCCAAGTTTCATCATTATCGTTTGTTTTCTAAATTTTTCTAGCCACATCTGGGTTATGAGTCTTAGCAAAAATTGTCCCGAAAAACTTAAATTCCCCTTTAGAATACGCTAAAATCCCGTCACCCTCTTTTAACTTTTCCCATCTATCAACATTTGAAGAACCAGGAGTTGCTCCCCACATACATACATTCTCATGTAATTCATTATCTTTAAGTTTAGTTACTGTATCGGCATCTAAATCTGCTAAACATGTAGAAATAGGATATGTTTTTTCAATAGTAGCTTCCAAATTTTTTATAGCACTATCTTTACTTGCAGTAAAAAGATATAACATATTTAATTCCACCTTTTTTAAATTTCATTATATTTCTTTTTAGAGTCTCGAGATTTCTCTACTGGATATTTTTTATTATTTTTTCTATTTTGTTTATAATAATCTCTTCTAAGTCAATATCCAATTGATCTGCCAACTCATCTTTCATGTCTTCTTTTTTTGTTTCTACAGCTTCCTCACTGCTTTTCCACTGAAAATTCTCCAACAACTCACTCGCCTCTAAAGAAAGAGAAATAGCTAAATCTTTAGGATTGTGGAACTGCTTCCAGTTCCTATCATCCCGAAATTTTAGGACTTTCTCTAAAATAGTTTGATTCATTTTTTGAATCCCCCAGTTACTTTTCATTGGTAAACTCTTCTATTTATCAGGTAAACTATCATAAAAACGTTCAATGGCCGCTACTAAAACTAAAACTAAATCTTCTAAATGAGCAGTTTTAGGGTTGTTTATTTTTAAAAACATCAAAAATGCCAAATCCCTTATATCATAAAGGATTTGGCATTTTTAAGTATCTAGAACACTCGCTAAGTTTAAGGAGAACTTAACAGACATGTGTCCGGCATAATGTCATGTCCACACCCAAGGATCGGTTACATAAAATAACGTATCTAACATGGGAAGTCTATTGGTCTTTTCCCCTTATAGTAACACTCTCTTCTACTAAGACCTTTTCTTTCTAGGACCTACAATTAATTTAATCGCTGTTCTTTCTTCATTATTGATAGAAATCTCTTGAAATGCTGGTACGAAGGCTAAGTCAATACCACTTGGAGCGACGAACCCTCTTGCAATCGCAATTGCTTTAATCGCTTGATTTATAGCTCCAGCCCCAATCGCTTGAATTTCCACATTACCACTTGTTCTTAGTACACCCGCTATTGCACCCGCGACTGAATTTGGGCTTGATTTTGAAGATACCTTTAATATATTTTCCATGTAAGTTGCTCCCTCTATTATTTAATCTCTCTTTCGTTACAATTTTAAATATTTTAGCGTATCTTTAATTACTATTCACACCAAAAACAAACGATGCTTCATATGTACATTATTCTATATTTTCTGACTTCTTCCTGCTCAGCTACGCAAATAAAAAAATAAACTGAATAACCTAATATACATACAGTTAAATGCCATAACTTCACCAAATGATAACATCCATACAGCGAAAGATAATATTGCTGTTTGTCAGATGAAATTAATATAGTAAAGTGAAACTTTAATGAGTGGGGGTTTTGTTCATCCCCACCTAACTTCTTTGCTTTCGCTGAATTTTGAGATGGGAGTCTTACTGCTCGGAAAATAGCGGGATAAACGTTTCCTCGTTACTTCAATCTATTTAGAAATTCCATTTATTTTTCTATCAAATTATGAACCTTATCATCTTCAAAAGGTGTTACAGGTAATACCCAAATACTACATTTCATCATTTGACCACTTTATATTCCACATCTATCTCCTTTTATAGTACAAGCATACACGCCAATTGTGATTCACCTTCATAAACTACTATGTGGTTTAAATTTATTAAGAATAGGAGGTAATATATTGGGTTCATACTATCATTCTTCAAACTCGTATAAAAAATGTTCATGTGACCATTCACATAAACGCAGCTGTCCTGCATACGGAACTTTTTGGCAAACTGAATTTATAACTGTTCCTTTTGGCGATCCTTTTCCATTTAATCACGTTGGACCTTTAGCAGGAGGCGTTTCCTTACTAAATCCTACTACTATACACTTTAGACAATTTGGTGATTATAGAGTTTCGTTCATTTCCAGTATTAATACTACTTTAAATCCTGTATTTCCACATATCCCAGTCATAACTATATTTTTAAATAACAATCCACTTGCTAATAGTCAAGGTGACTTCGCTATTCAAATGAATACTTCATCAAATAACGAATGTCTTCAACTCGTTGGCGAAACGATTGTTACAGTGCCTGCTAATTCAACTCTTCAACTTAGAAATAATAGTGGTTTTAATCGTCAAAGTATTGTAACTTGTGACAATGGTATAAATTCAGTTGAATTAACAGTTACAAAACTAAGTTAATATTATTTCTTTACATTCAGATGCTATTTCAGCACCTTTTTTTATTGAATAACAGTTTTCTTCGACTTTTATTATCTTTCATCACGCAAAAAAAGTGCAGAATTCTTTCTAACACAAGATTTCTGCACTTTTTTATTATACTTATTTATTCTTCCTTATTTCTCTACATAAACCGACTTAACAATCGTACGATTATATGATTTTCCTTCTTTATTCATCCCTTTTATATCCATCGTAACGTTATATACTCCCGGTTGTTTTATATCTTTCAAAGCACCTGTAAATGTATTCGTATTAACATTTTGTAATTCATTAAATTCAGAGACTAACTTACCTTCTTTATTAACGACTCTTACTGTTATGGAAAGATCCCCTTTCATTTCAGGTGCTACAGGTGATTTTTTCAGTTTATACTCAGGTTTATTTACTTTAACTTTTGTAGGCATTTGAAGAACAAATGGCGCGCCATCCTTGTAATCGCTTACAACTAAATATGCATCTTTCGACTGCTTCGCCATCATTTTGATTTTCCATTCGCCTACTTCCAATTTATCAAACTTAAATGTTCTAATTGTCGCCCCATTAAAGAAAGATTCGCCTTCACTAGTAGTTATAGCGCTATCTTTATTTGCATAGATTTTTCCTTTTGGAGATACCATTTGTACTTCAACATCAGAAGAAGCAGTTAGTACAGAAACTATTCCTTCAGCCTTTTTATCAACAGAAATACTTTGCTCTATCCACTGATTTTGTGGTAATTCGCCTCCTAAAATATTTTGATTTGAAGTTGTATTTAATTGTTCTAGATTTTCATTTGAACTAGTGCTGGATGCTACTAAAGCTGGTAATCCCACATTTGTCGTACGTAAATATGGTTCAATTCGTGCAAAAACAGCTGATCCTTTTCTTATATTGTCATGATCAAATCTGGAATCTGTAAATAAATGTGTACCGTACGATAGCTTGGCACTCCATTCATTTACTAGTCCATCATTTGAACCGTACGATGATAAATATAACCCACCCATAGATAATGCAGAAAATGTTGGCCCCCAGCTAGTTCCAGTAGCCGTATAGTAACGGTTTAATTTAGCTGCTGGGTTGTTATCTATTATTGAACGAAACTTTGCCATTTCACCTATTTGTAACGAGTACGTACCATCATCTTTTTGACCTAATATAGAAGCAAGCCACCCTGCCCACCAACTATATGACAAATCTGCTAAATTTGAGCCGTGATGCGGTGTAGCAAGTGTAATAACATTTCCAACAAATCGATTCGCACCATATTCAACTAATGCAGCTTGTGTATCAATTCCACCTTTACTATGCGCTACAATATTAACTTTCTTACCGAAATGATTATATATTTCTTCAAGTTTTTGTGCCAACAATTTTCCGTTATCCCACTGACTAGCCGAACCTTTCCCCGCTGCATCATACAATTGTATAAACACTGTTTGATAGCCTGCTTTTAAAGCATAATCATACATATCATTTATATCATGATATACTGTCTTTCCATACCAACTATCAGCATTACCATTTCTTCCTTGTACAAAGAGAATTGGCGGTTTATTCTCATCATAATTAGCAGGTTTTTGGCCTAAAAACCATTCTCCAGGTGTGAATACTTCTGTATCAGGAAACCCCTTTCCAAGCTCTTTTACAACTTCTGCCTGTACATTTGTGCTAATCGTTGGAGCCATGATAAAAAATACAATTAGTAAGGCCACGCATCTTCTCATCAGTCGCATATTACTCCCCCTATTTTTTTGAAAGAAGGTTTTCTTTATAATATTTTATATTTTCCCTTCCTTAATAATAGCTAATCTTTTATTTTAAAAAGATGTTAGCCCTATTTTTAGAAGGTTACTAGTTGTATACCCTCTTCCTTAACTCTCGTTATTCTCTTTGTTTCTACCTCTTCCTTTTGATAGAATACGACAAAAAGTTTCTCAATAATTGTTAACTTAGCTACATCCAGATATTTTTAAATCAATATTGTTTATATAAAGCATACAAATCTTGAAAAAATTTTAGTGAAAAACATTTTATTACTAGTTAGTTATTTAAAAATATAATAAAGATATGTACTTTCTTTCATTAAATACAAACTAATTTTAAAGGAGCTTATATTATAAGACTTTCCTACGATTAAAAATTAAACTGAAATTTCAGAATAGAAAATCACATTTCCAGAAACATATATTATGATAATTTCGCACTTGAATTAACTTTTAGAAGTACTAACCTATCGGTGAGCAGAAGAAAATTCTGTAAAAAGAAAGGAGAATACTTTATGATGACCAATTTACAAAAGGAGTTTTTAAACGCTTAAAAATTCCTGCAAAAGAAATAACATTTGATGATTTAGATGAAATTCTCTTAAAAATGGGAATGATTCTCCCTATGAAAATCTTGATATTATGGCTGGTACTATTAAAAATATCTCAAAAGATAACTTAATAGAAAAGTTACTTATTCAAAAACGAGGTGGACTTTGTTATGAATTAAACTCCTTATTGTATTATTTTTTAATTGATTGTGGGTTTCAAGTATACAAAGTAGCCGGTACTGTTTATGATCTGTACGATAATAAATGGAAACCCGATGATGGTCATGTCATTATCATATTAAGTCATGAGGATAAAGATTATGTTGTGGATGCAGGTTTTGCATCTCATCTCCCTTTACATCCAGTCCCTTTTAACGGAGAAGTCATCTCCTCTCAAACAGGAGAATATCGAATTCGTAAGCGAAATACTCGAAAAGGTACGCATATTTTAGAAATGAGAAAAGGAGCTAACGGGGAATCTACAAGTTTCTTACAATCTGAACCTTCAAACGAATGGAAAATAGGCTATGCTTTCACTATAGATCCAATAGATGAGAAAAAAGTGAATAACATTCAAAAAGTGATTGTAGAGCATAAAGAATCTCCTTTTAATAAAGGGGCTATCACTTGTAAATTAACTACTTATGGTCACATATCATTAACAAATAAAAATTATACAGAAACCTTTAAAGGCACTAAAAATAAACGACCAATAGAATCTAAAGATTATGCTCGCATTCTTCGTGAATCTTTTGGAATAACGCAAGAGAAATATGTAGGAAAACACTAGAAAGAGGTTAGTTGACTACAAGTATTCATAATAAAGCAGATTCTATATTTAGAATCTGCTTTATTTTATACTTTGTTATAAATTAATTTAATTTTGTTGTTATCCTTTAATTTTCAATTATATATTCATCATCATATTTATCGTATTGTAACCCTTCCCCTATCTTTGATTCTGTAACTTGATCTCTTAAAAACGGTGCAGCATCCATTTTGCTAGTTGCAATTTCAATTCCATATTTTTTCGTTAAATAAGCTAACTCTAGTAAAAACCACTCTCTTCGCAATGTAACTGGAATATCAAATGTTTTTCTTTTCATATATAATAGCACCTCTTTTATTTTCATAACTTAAAAACATCACTGGATGCACTTATTAAAACTACCTTTCACCGCTAACATCCAATGAAACATTATAGTATATGCATGTCCATTTCAAACGTGCTATCACAAATATGATATTCAAGTTTACATAATTATATTATGTAATAGTAAAAAAGGAAGGCATGTCCCTTCCCCTTCTACTATAGAGATTTAAATTAAGAACATCTTGGTACACCTAAAGCTAAAAATAAACCTGCTACTCCCGCAGTAATCGGTACTTTTAACGTAATAACATCGTCTACCTTCGTTACTAAAAAGTAAGCATTACCTTCTTGTAATATACAAGTTACCAACAATTGAAATTCCATTCAAATCTCCTCCTTTCAATCGATATACTATAATTTATGAAATCTCTTTCAAAACGTAATAGGAAATATATCTATTTTTCCTTATATACAAAATAAATGTTTATAAGTCTAGTAAAAATATTAACTTTCTAAATTTATATAAAACGTGTAATATCCAATAAGTTCCTATATAATCAATAAGAAGAATCTTACAAATGGAGGTATGAAAATGACGATTTTAAGTAATATTGGTGCAGCTTTATTTTTATTGCTTTTATTCTTTTAATCTTATGTATTATTTCATTCTTTAAGAAAAATGGAAAAGCAAAACAATATGGACGTCCTACCGTTATTCTTTTTATGATTTCTATTATATTAATAACGGCCGGTACAACAAAATCGGAACACCCCGTCGTCGAGTTTTTTTCTACTTTAAGTTTCATTCTATTTATATTCTTCCTTGTTCTAGCAATCTTATCTGTTATTAAGAAAACAGGTGTAGCGAAAAAACAATTTATTATTACAGCCGTATTATTTGTCATTTTTGTTGCGCTATCAGGTATTTCAGATCCTTCTTCTGAAAAAACGACAGCAACTAGTACAAAAGTTGCTTCTAACAATGAAGAACAGAAAGATAGCGAAAAGAAAAAAGAGGCGGACGAAAAAACTCAAAAGCAAGAAGATGAGAAGCGTCTAGCCGATGAACAAGCTCGTAAGCAAGAGGATGAAAAACGTCAGGCTGATGAACAAGCCCGTAAACAACAAGAAGAGCAAAAACGTCTAGCCGATGAACAAGCTCGTAAACAACAAGAAGAGCAAAAACGCCTAGCTGATGAGCAAGCTCGTAAGCAACAAGAAGAGCAAAAACGCCTAGCTGATGAGCAAGCTCGTAAGCAACAAGAAGAGCAAAAACGTCAGGCTGATGAACAAGCTCGTAAGCAACAAGAAGAGCAAAAAGCACAGCAAGCTCAAACACAACCTGCTTCAGGAAATACTAGTAGTGCATATTACAAAAATTGTGCCGCAGTTAGAGCTGCCGGGAAAGCTCCTCTATATAAAGGACAACCAGGTTATGACTCACATCTTGATCGTGATGGCGATGGAGTTGCATGTGAAAAATAGTAGTAAAAAAGAAGCTTCTAGTAAGCTTCTTTTTTATTATCAGAAACTATTATGACGAATTCCCTCTCCCTCTTCCTTTTATAAAACTCATTTGATTATCCTTAAAATTGACACATTATAAGTGATTTCAATCACCACATTGTTTTTCATTTATTGCTATTCTTAATTTAGATATTACATTCAAACTTTATGGAGGCATTCATATGGAACATACATTTACTGAAACTTCTATTGTCGGTGAGATTGTTACACAATTTCCAAAAGCTAGTAATCTTTTTAAATCATATAGAATAGACTTTTGTTGTGGTGGTAATAAACCACTTATTGATGCAATTCATGAAAGAAATTTATCAGCAACAGAAGTACTTACAGAATTAAATACGCTTTATCATAATACGAAACGATTAAATGAATCTGAAATTGATTGGAAAAATGCTTCTTATCGTGAATTGATTGATTATGTTATAAATAAGCATCATCGCTATTTAAATGAAGAATTACCACAGTTAAGTCCGTATGTGACGAAAGTATTACGCGTCCACGGAGCAAGTCAGCCTCACTTAGCTCAAATTCATAAGCTATTTCACGAATTAAAGATGGAATTAGAACAGCATTTAATTAAAGAAGAAACAGAAGATTTCCCATTAATTTTAGAATTTGAACAAAATCCAATTGACGAAAACTATGTGAAATTACGTAAAATAGTAGATGAGTTGGAAAATGAACATAACCACGCAGGCAACATTATTAAAGAACTTCGTAAAGTTACAAATGACTTTACTCCTCCAGAAGGAGCTTGCGGTACTTATCGACTTGTTTACCAACGTCTTGAAGCGCTAGAGTCTGATTTATTTGAGCACATTCATTTAGAAAATAATATTTTATTTCCACGTGCCATTACGAGAGCATAAATAAAGAGCAGGACATGAGTATACATACTTATGTCCTGCTCTTTCATTTGGTAAAGACTATACACATCCCTCTCAAATAAATCCGAATTTTAACAATTTGTGAATCATTATAAAAATGTGATAAACATCACATCTCTTCCTTTTTTGATTTTCTATAATAAAAACATAATCCTTTGTTCAACATTTCACAGAAAAAGGGGAAACGAAAATGAAAAAACGTTTAGTTATGATCGGAAATGGTATGGCTGGCATACGCTGTATGGAAGAAATATTAAAACATGATAGTGATTCATATGAGATTACTATTTTTGGAGATGAACCTCATCCAAACTACAACCGTATTATGCTCTCTCATGTTTTACAAGGCAAAACAAATATGCAAGATATCATTATGAATGAATACAGTTGGTATGAAGAAAACGAAATAACTTTGTATACAAATGAAAAAGTTCAAAGTATTAACCGAGAAGAAAAAATTATTATTACAGAAAAGAATCGTACTCTTACATATGACAAACTCATTATCGCAACAGGTTCTAGTGCTTTTATTTTGCCTGTAGAAGGTTCCACTCTCCCTGGTGTAACAGGATTTCGAACAATTGAAGATACACAATTTATGATTGATACCGCTAATGAAAAGAAAAAGGCTGTTGTCATTGGTGGTGGGTTACTTGGTTTAGAAGCCGCAAGAGGTCTTATTGACTTAGGGATGGACGTACATGTTGTTCATTTAATGCCAAACTTAATGGAGCAACAACTAGATACGAAAGCAGCTTCTCTTCTGCGCGAAGATTTAGAAGCGCAAGGCATGAAATTTCTAATGGAAAAGAAAACTGTAAAAATTCTTGGTACAGACCATGTTGAGGGCATTCAATTTGAAGATGGTGAAGTTGTAGATTGTGATTTAATCGTAATGGCTGCCGGAATACGCCCAAATACGCAAATAGCAAAAGATGCCGGTTTAATTGTAAATCGCGGTATTGTAGTCAATGACTATATGCTAACAAATGATGAGTCCATTTATGCAGTTGGAGAATGTGCAGAGCATGACGGTATCGCATATGGACTTGTTGCTCCTCTTTATGAACAAGGTGCGATACTAGCAAAACATATAACAAATTTACAAACTGATGGATATTCGGGCAGTATCGTCGGTACGCAATTAAAAGTTGCAGGTTGTGATTTATTCTCTGCTGGTCAAATTTATGAAGATGATCAAACGAAAGCAATATCAATCTTTGATGAATGTAAACGTTCCTATAAAAAAGTATTAATTCGTGATAATAAAGTCGTCGGTATCGTTTTATATGGTGACACAGCTGACGGTACACGTCTCTTTAGCATGTTAAAGAAGGAAGAAGATATACAAGAATATACACCAGCTTCCCTTCTTCACAAAGCTGGTGAAGAAAGTGAATTTGACGTTGCTACAATGAGTGCGGATGACACGATTTGTGGATGTAATGGTGTTACGAAAGGTTCAATCGTTCACGCCATTTTAGAACAAGAGTTAACGACTTTTGAAGAAGTTAAAGGCTGTACGAAAGCCGCAGGTTCTTGTGGTAAATGTCGTCCACTTGTGGAACAAGTTTTATCTCATACACTTGGAGATGCTTTTGATGCCTCAGCGCAATCTGCCGGTATGTGTGGATGTACACCTTTATCCCGTGATGAAGTCGTAGCAGCCATTCACGAGAAAGGCTTAAAATCTCCAAAAGAAGTACGAAATGTTCTTGGTTTTGCACATGAAGACGGCTGTTCGAAATGCCGCCCTGCTTTAAACTACTATTTACGTATGGCGATTCCAGAAGAATATGAAGATGATAAATCGTCCCGTTTCGTTAATGAAAGAATGAATGGTAACATCCAGCACGATGGTACATTCTCTGTTATTCCACGTATGTACGGAGGCGTTACAACAGCTGATGATTTAATGAAAATTGCTGAAGTTGCGAAGAAGTATGATGTTCCACTTGTGAAAATTACCGGTGCAAGCCGAATTGGCTTATACGGTGTCAAGAAACAAGATTTACCTAACGTATGGGCTGACTTAAATATGACTTCTGGATATGCATATTCAAAATCGCTTCGTAATGTAAAATCATGTGTTGGTTCTCGCTTCTGCCGTTTCGGTACGAAAGATTCATTAGGACTTGGTATGCTCCTTGAACAATCATTAGAAATGGTAGATACACCTCATAAAATGAAGATGGGTGTAACGGGCTGTCCGCGTAACTGTGCGGAAGTACTGACGAAAGATTTTGGCGTTGTTTGTGTCGAAAATGGATACCAACTTTATATTGGCGGAAATGGTGGTACAGAAGTACGTGAAGCTGATTTTGTAATGATTGTCCCTACTGAAGATGATGTCCTTCGCATCGCTGCAGCTTACATGCAATATTATCGTGAAACTGGTATTTACGGAGAGCGTACCGCCTACTGGACAGAACGTTTAGGCTTCGATCACATAAAAGAAATACTACAAGATGCAAGTATGGTTACTACGTTAAATGAACGTTTCCAAACAGCTCGTAGAACATATACGGAAGCATGGGGACAAGCACTAGAAACGAAATCATTAAAAGCGATGTATGAAGTAGAAACTGTGAAATAAGGAGCTGTGATCTAAATGATACACACGAAAGAAAAAATAAAAGTTATGCGTGCGGAAGATCTTGCTATTCAAATCGGTAAAGAAGTGCAAATGAAAGGTATGTCTATCGCCCTATTCCGCCTTTCAAATGGCGATATTCGAGCTGTAGAAAATCGTTGTCCTCATAAAAACGGACCGTTAGCAGAAGGGATTGTGTCTGGAGAATTCGTCTTTTGTCCACTGCATGATTGGAAAATCTCACTACTAACAGGTGAAGTTCAAAAACCTGATGACGGCTGTATTCAAACATACGAAGTAGAAGTTATTGACGGTGACATTTATTTATACATGTAATTTTCGAAAGGAAGCCTCCTCTGGCTTCCTTTTAAATAAAAATTGATGAGGTGCAATTATGAACGGATATGTATATTTAGTTGGTGCAGGACCAGGTGATGAAGGGCTTATTACAAAAAAAGCGATAGAGTGTTTAAAACGTGCAGATATTGTTTTATATGACCGTTTACTAAACCCTTTCTTTCTTAGCTATACAAAACAAACATGTGAACTTATGTATTGCGGAAAAATGCCAAAGAATCATATTATGCGACAAGAAATAATTAACGCACACCTTCTTCAATTTGCGAAAGAGGGCAAAATTGTTGTCCGATTAAAAGGCGGAGATCCATCTATTTTTGGCCGTGTTGGTGAAGAAGCAGAAACTTTAGCAGCAGCAAATATTCCATATGAAATTGTACCAGGCATTACATCTAGCATCGCCGCTAGTAGCTATGCAGGTATTCCCCTCACCCACCGTGACTACAGTAATAGTGTCACTTTATTAACCGGACATGCAAAAGGTCCCTTAACCGATCATGGAAAATATAATTCATCTCACAATAGCGACACGATGGCCTACTACATGGGTATAAAAAACTTACCTACAATTTGTGAAAACTTACTACAAGCAGGAAAAAAAGAAGATACGCCAGTAGCAGTCATTGAATGGGGTACAACTGGTAAACAGCGCGTTGTCACAGGGACACTGTCTACCATTGTTTCTATTGTCAAAAACGAAAATATTTCTAATCCTTCTATGACAATTGTTGGTGATGTTGTTACTTTGCGGAATCAAATCTCTTGGAAAGAACGTAAACCATTGCACGGCAAGAAAGTTTTATTTGCAGCTGCAACAAATAAAAAAAGCGCAATAAAGCAAAAGTTACAAGAGTCCGGTGCAGAAATATATCAAATTCCAACTTTCAAAAAGAAAGAATACACAGTAACCTCTGAACAAATCAATAAGATTTTTAACGTTGATCGTCTTGTATTTTGTTCCGCTGACAGTGTAGACATCTTAATGCAATCATGCAGTAAATATCATAAAGATATTCGTTCCTTACAGGCAGAACTTCAGTATATGAACCTTTCTATTCAAGAAAAGCTCATGCAATATGGATTGTTCAGTAAACCTGCGCAATTTTCTTCGAATTCAACGATTTATTTAGGACGAAACATTAACCGAATTGCTGTTATTCAAGAAAAAATTGGTGCTGGTTCCTATATGATGACTCATGAGTACACAATTGATCATCGCTTCGATGAAATTCATTCACGTATTCTTTCTGAATTCTCATGGGATAGCATTGTATTTGAAGGTCGTGCTTCTATTGATACGTTTCTAGCAGAAATAAAACGCCTTGGCTTTATCAATATTCTTACTCTCCCATTCTCGTATACCGACGTTCCAACTTTACACTATGCAAATAAAGTTGGGTTTCATAACGTAGATCATCAATTACAAGAAACTCTTATGAAGAAAGACATGGTGAGACAATGAAAGGAATTGTATATGTTGGACATGGAAGCCGGCTACAAGAAGGTAATGAACAATTCATTCAATTTATTCAATCTGTTATGAAAGAGCGAAACGAAAGAATTCAAAAAATAGCTTTTCTAGAACTAACGACACCTACTATTTCGGATGCAGTTACAGAAACGATAATAGAGGGAGTAACTGAAATAATGATTGTACCTGTTTTATTATTTGCAGCAGCTCACTATAAACGTGATATTCCTTTTGAAATAGAACAACTACAAAAGAAATATCCACAAATAACATTTTCAGTTGTACCTCCTTTTAGTACACATCCACATATGGTGGAACTTGTAGTGAAAAGAATACGTGAAGCTATGCCAATGCAAGGTAGTAGTATTTTACTCGTAGGGCGAGGCAGTAGTGATCCACAACCGATACATGAATTACAACAAATCGGAGCAGCTGTCGAACGAAAACTTGGTATGCCAGTATCCTGTTCCTTTTTAACGAAAGGAACTCCCTCTTTTGCTGCTGAGCTCAAGGCTATAACATCGACTGCGTCCCATGTATATGTCATGCCGTACCTTCTCTTTACCGGATTATTACTTCAAAAAATTAAATTGCATACAAAAAAATATAATCATGTTACGCCCTGTAACTGTCTTCAGTTTGATACATATATGAAACTAACATTATTAGAACGAATGGAGGAATGCATATATGTATAACATGTACCCTCTTATGTTTAATCTACAAAATAAAGTTGTCATTATCATTGGTGGAGGTAAAATTGCATATCGAAAAGCGTCTGGATTAAAAGATACAGGCGCTTTCGTCACTGTTGTCAGCCCAGAAATTTGCGAGGAAATGAAGGAACTTTCTTATATTACTTGGAAGCAAAAAACTTTTAGTAATGATGATATTAAAGATGCTCATCTAATTTATGCAGCTACAAATCAACATGCTGTAAATATGATGGTCAAACAGGCCGCTCATGAGTTCCAGTGGGTTAACGTTGTAAGTGATGGTACAGCATCATCGTTTCACACACCTGGCGTCATACGAAATGATGAATATGTTGTCACTATTTCGACTTCAGGTATGGACCCATCGTTTACGAAGCGTATGAAACAGGAATTAACTTCTGTCCTTCCTAAACTTATAAAAAGACTTTCTCGTACTCATAAAATGTAATCTATCACTTAGCTAAAATAGTAATTAACTGTGAACAAACGTTTTTTAGAGGCGTTTGTTCTTTTTGCTTTAGTTTCGTTTTTTAGGATCAGACAAACAATTGGACAAGAATCTGTGAAGAAAAATAACGGCAACAATTACGGACAAAAAAGCAGTTGCTTGAGAGCAACTGCTTCAATACAGGTTTTATATTGGATATTCATTCAACCAAATTAGCGCTTGTTCATAATCATCAAAAAATCTCACAGATTCTTTCGTATTAGATTGTTGTAAATAATCCATTATCTCCCCCTCTTCAAGGAGAAATGCAATTGCCTTACTGTTATTCAAAATGATTTCATTGAAGAACTTCTCTTTCCATACTTTTTGAACAGAAAAATGATTTGGCGTGTATCCTTTTCTATCCACCAACAATTTGTATTTCCGCCCTTCAGAAATGAATTGCTGACAAACCTGCTCAAAAACATTAAACCATTCATACACATCATCTGTTTTTATATTGCCAACTAGATGGGTAACAATTATATCTCCTGAAACTGTTGTGCTGATATTCTGTTTACTCAACTTGGAATCCCCCTTAGTTACAATTTTGCGGAAAAACCGCATAAAATCAATAAAGAAAAATTTCTTACTTGACACTCCCACCCCACCGCTATCAAACTAAGCTCATGTAACGTCAATTATAAGCGAAATTGTGTCTTTTTTCGCTAAGCTACTTGATTATCAGACATGGTACAATTGTAAACGATACCCAATATATCATAGACTGTTTTCTTCTCATATCTATGGGATTTCCGCCATCATTTACCGCCTCAAATCTATTCGTTTTAACACGTATATTCAAAACAAAATATATGACAAATAAATAACGACAGTTACTGTAATAATGCTGAAAAGTGTTGAAAATAAAACGATTTGTGCATGTAATTCAGGCTCTATTTGATATTCCATAGCAATGGTTGATGTATTTCTTGAAGTAGGAAAAGAACTTGCAATAAATAATGATTGTGCAACAATACCATCGATGTTTAGTATGTATATTACGGCAAGTGCTAATAATGGTCCCATCAGTAACCTTCCAATTAAAGCCCATGTTATGACTCGATGGAAAAAATTAAGTTTAATGTTAGATAATTGTGCCCCTAGCAATATGAGTGCTATTGCAACAAAACCATTCGCAAGCTGATTAAGAGGAATAAAGATAGAATTAGGTATTTGAATTGTAAAAGATTGAAAGAAAACCCCTAATACGAGTGCATGAAATACAGGCAGTCTTAGAAATGATTGAATAATACCTCCGATTGTTTTTGTTGCTGATAGTAAGTTATATATCCCATATGAATAAGTTAAAAGATTCTGGAAAATAACAATAAAAATTTGAATGGAAACCCCCACTGGATTGTGACTGAAAATCAATTGACTTACCGGTAACCCATAATTACCGGAATTCATTAACGAAATGCTATTTTTTAGAGCTGCACTTTCTCCTTTTTCTAACTTTAATATTTTTGAAATGAAATGACTTACTATGATCAGACTCAGACTATAAAGCATTAAATAGTATATTATCTGGAGCAACAAACCTGTTTCTATACGAATATCATATATATTCACAAATACAGCCGCTGGCATTAAGCAATAAGTAATAAGTGTAGATAGCTGCTTTAAGTTAAATTGGAACTTTCTTTGTAAGATTGCACCAATTAGCATCAATATTAATATCGGTAATATTACGTCTAATATAATAAATACAAACATTTAAAACCTCATTCTAAATATATTTTAGTTGGATTAAACGCTTTACTAAATGTGGACACATTTCATTCATCGGAAAACACCCTTAGTTCTCAATAATCAGAAAACTGAAATCGATAATATGAAAATGCTCATCAAAATTCTTATTTCATTTCCTCCTCTCTTTTCTTTAACATATCAAATATAACTCATAAAGAAAATTATGGATTATTTATACAAATTCATAATTTTATCTTATTGAACTAAACTGTATTCTTTAGTGTAGTACTTTTTTCACAATATCCGTTAGCCTTACCAAAAAATTTGGCCCTAAAAAAATCTGATACTGCAGTTACTATGCGAAGAATACTTACATCAATCCCATACTTGTCGCTTAAACCACCTAACACACCTGATACTTGTTTATCTTGAGTGGACTTATATTTTTTTCATCTAAACATCCCGATTCAATTAAATATTTGCATTCTAAAAATGAGTTCGATCTTTAGAATAGATTTAAGATTTCCTTCACTAATCTACCCTTTAAATGAATAACTTTTGACTTCTATATTTTAAAATAAAATTCCATAAGCCTTCTGTTTTTCATTTTAAAAACACATTCTTATAGAAAACGAGCGTTTATTGAGATATCAATAAAAACATGTTGAAGCCTATTACTAAAAGAACCATCCCAATATACTTTGGGATGGTTCTTTTTCCTTATTAATGATTCTTTAACATCACTAACAATTTCTCTTGGCTATACATCCATACTGTAATGATTAAACAAGCAAGTGCGACTTCTGATAGCGCCATAAATCCAATTGCATAATGACCTGTTAATTGGAATAGTAATGTTAAAATTAGCGGTGGGAAGAATCCTCCTAGTCCACCTAAAGCTGATACGAGACCATTTACAATACCAGCTTGTTCTGAGAAATACATTGGAACGAGTTTGAAGATTGTACCATTACCAATCCCTGCACAAAATGCTACTAGTAAGCAACCAAATGTATACACGTTCATACTTGGCATAAACGATAAAATAATACCTGAAAGTGTTAAACCGATAAATACGAAGATTAATATTTTAAATGGATTAAACTTATCACCGAGCCAACCACCAATCGGGCGCATAATTGTTGCGAGTACGATGAATCCGGCTGTCCGCATACCTGCATCTACTTTCTCTAATCCGAAGTGAGATACTAGAAAGTTTGGTAAGTATACTGTAAATGCGACAAATGATCCGAATGTTAAAAAGTAAAAGATACATAAAAACCAAAGTTTCTCATTTTTATATACACCTTTTATTTGTTCCATTAGTGGTGTATTCACTTTTTTCTCCTTACGATCACCTAATAAAAAGTTCATAAGTGCAAACGCTGCAAGTAAAACTAAATAACATTGTACTGTCGTTCTCCAGCCAACTGAAGTTGCAATGACAGGTGCTAAAAACGAAGTAATTGCTGTTCCGGCGTTACCGACACCGTAAATACCATTTACAAAACCGTGACTCTCTTTCGGAAAGTATTTTGGTAAAGAAGTTACTCCTACAGAGAATACAGCACCACCGATTCCTACAAATAATCCACCAATAATTAAATCCATCATAGAATTGGCAACACTAATATAAAAAACAGGAAATAATAATAGAATAAAACTAATAAAGAATAATTTTCTTGCTCCGAAACGATTCGTCCAATAACCAATTGGAATACGAAGAATAGAGCCTAAAATAACAGGTACTGCTGTGACCATAGAAATTTGTCCCGCAGTTAATGGAATATCCGCTTTAATATAAGGCATTAATGATGATAAAATGACCCATACCATAAAACCGATAATTAGATTAGAAGTTTGTAAACTTAATTGAAAATTAGGACTTTTCATCCTGTTCCCTCCTATGTATGCATAGTTATATTCATTCTCTCCAGCCTAATCACGTCCTAACATGATTAGGCTGAAAAGAATCAACCACCACTTACTGGCGGAATCATTGCTACGATATCGCCAGTTTGAATGATGTCATTCTCATTTGCATACTCTTCATTTATCGCGACCATAATCTCGTTTGAAATTGCTATGTTGTATTTCTTAATGAGTACTTCCTTCAGCTTCGCAACTGTAATATTTTCACAATCTATGTGCAATGACGACTTACTTACTTCTTCCTGTAAATGTGCAAATAATAGCACTTCAATCATATTCTCATCTCCTTTCTAGGCTCACCATTTGCATATGTTACCCTCTCTAACTGATCACCTATCCATGACTCACCATCTTCCCAAAACTCTTTCTTCCAAATTGGAACAATTTGTTTAATACGCTCCATAATATATTCGTTCGCCTCATAGGCAGCTTTCCGGTGTGGTGTAGAAACAGCAACGACAACAGCAAGATCAGAAATTTGTAATGTACCAATGCGATGTGTAATAGCGACATATATCCCCGGCCAATTCTCTCCTACTTCAGTGCCAATTCTCTCAAGCTGTTTCTCCGCCATTGTCTTATAAGCTACATACTCTAAACAAAGTGTACGTCGACCTTTCGTAAATTCTCTAACAGTACCAATAAAAGTAGTAACCGCACCACACTCACGACGAATTACTTTGTTTGTAACTTCTTCAATTGAAATAGGTGTATCAATTACTTCATAATACGTATGTGTCATTTTGCACCTCTTATCTTTATATAAGTTAGCAACCTATTTTTCTATTACTTGTATGATCGAAGCGGCTCTTCCCACGGCCACTCACTTCCGTTGTTTGATTCTAATAACAGTACCGAAACAGTAATTCCAGCTTTAAATCCTCTCGTTCCCCCTGGCAAAACGATAAATGCATTCGCTTCTGCAAGTGAAGAAATTGCGCTAGATTTATCTAAACCAACTGGTGTAACTTGTAATTGCCCATCTACAATTTCCACTCTCCCTCTTATAAAACGAGTAAATGGGTTTGCTTTCGGAAAGTCTTTTTGTAAAATTGCCTCTGCACGATATATGTGCGAATCTTCCCTATGCAAGTATTTTCCAATCACTGGTCTAACATATAATTCACAACCGACATAACAAGCAGAAGGATTACCAGATAGACCAAATAGTAATTTTCCTTCTACCTCAGCTACAGTTGTCACACTTCCTGGTCGCATCGCTATTTTGTCAAAAAGTACATTAGCTCGTAATCTCTCATAGATGGCAGGTAAATAGTCATAGTCTCCTACTGAAACACCACCAGTTGTAATTAATATATCAACTTCTTTTATCGCCTTTTTTACAGTGTTATAACACGTCTCAAAATCGTCAGCGAATTGCCCATAATACTGTACAATCCCCCCTGCTCGTTCAATTTGAGCAGCTATCATATAGGAGTTACTATTTCGAATCTTCCCTGGCTTTAATTTTTCATGTACTTCAAGCAGTTCGCTACCCGTCGTTACAATTCCAATCACTGGTTGTTTTATAACATATACCGTACTATAACCAAACGTAGCAAGAAGTGCTGCTACTCCAGGATTAATAACAGTCCCTTCTTTCACAAGGATAGTATTTTGTTTTACATCTTCACCTTTAAAAGAAATGTTATCACCGGCTGTGAAACAGCGTTTTAATGTCATATAAGTCTTTTCGTTTTTTTCAAATCCTTCCGTTAGTTCTAACATAACAACCGCATTACACCCTCTCGGAATTGCGGCTCCTGTCATAATACGGACAGCTTGAAATGCTTTCACTTCTTCTGTAAAAACAACCCCTGCTCCAATTTCACCAATTACTTCAAACTGAATAGGGTTACTACTACTTGCTTCTTTCGTATCTTCTGATCGAATCGCAAACCCGTCGTACGGAGAGCGATCAAAATGCGGGACATCATGATCTGCAATAACATCTTCTCCAAGCGTTCTTCCGTAACTTTCTATAAGAGAAACCTCTTCTGTTTCACCTTGATGAGCATATTTCATTACTCGTGCAACTGCTTCTGCCACTGGAATCGGTATACGTTTTGCTAACATTCTTTTTCACCTCGTTTTAATAAGGGGGAAACTCTCTCTGTTCATCCTATATATTTTGCGTACAATCGTTTTGCTATTTTCACATCATTTGTCCCATGAATAAATGCCCTACCGTCTGTAAATAAAACAAAACGATATTCATCAATTAGAAATGATAGTAAGTACGGCGTTTTTTGGACATGTACAATTTTTTGTAATCTTTTTTGAATTTCGTTTAAATTTAGAACTCTCTTTATTCCTGAACGGATTTGAACTGTATTCCGTCCGCATAGCACCTCCGTTTTCACCTGTGATTCAAATGTTAAACTTGGGTACGTACGTGTATTTCCGCAAGATGGACATGTACTTTTTTTCTGTTTATTTACTTTTAATGAGAGAAATTGATTGTTCCAAATATCAAATGATAACATTGTTCCTCGTAGCGTCTCGAAATCATCCACCAATATTTTCATTGCTTCTGTCACTTGGTGAGCAACAACCATCTGTACAGCTGGCTGAATAATTCCCGCTGTATCACATGTTGCACCGCCCATCGGATGATCCATTAAGCAGCGAAAACATGGTGTTTTTCCTGGAAGACTTGTATACGTTACACCGTAACCTCCAACGCATCCACCGTATATCCAAGGTATATTTTCTTTTTGTGAAATATCATTTATAAGTAGGCGCGTATCGAAGTTGTCAGTGGCATCTATAATGAGATCCACTTCTTTTGTTAACTCTTCTATTTCTTGCATTGTGACATCCATTACAACTGGTACAATTTCCACTTCAGAATTAATCTTTCTTACATGTTCTGCCGCTGCAATTGCTTTTGGTTTGCATTGTTTTGCATCTTCTTCTGTATATAACTGTTGCCGTTGTAAATTACTCCATTCGACATAGTCACGATCGGCAATTGTCAATTTCCCAATTCCCATCCTAGCGAGTGCTTCTGCATTCGCAGCCCCTAGTGCACCCGCACCGATTAGGAGCACATGCTTTTCTCTTATTTTTCTTTGTCCCATTTCACCAATTCCAGAAAACAACACTTGTCTTGAATAACGCTCTTGCATAAGAAATCCTCCTTTCACTATCCACCAATGTAAGACATTTCAACTTTTGGACGTTTACTTGCACTCTCAACCGTTCTTTCATCTGAATATCGATCTGTTCTATATCGCCATGTATGTTGTAAAATTTTTAATAGTGAGGCATCAGAAATATTTTCTCGAAGAAGCGTTCGCAAATCCGTTCCTTTTTCTCCAAATAGGCACGTAAAAAACTTACCATCTGCCGAAATACGTGCTCTCGTACAAGAAGAACAAAATGACTCAGAAACAGAAGTAATAAATCCCACTTCTGCATTACTCCCTACATATCGATACAATTTCGCAACCTCTCCAAAGTAACGAGGCTGAGCGGGCTCAATTGGATATACACGATTAATTTTCTCTATTAATTGTTCCTTCGTAACGACTTGCTCAAAGTTCCATCCGTTCGTACTGCCTACATCCATAAACTCAATGAAACGTAACTGTATTTCTTGTTCTTTAAAATAACGAACCATAGGAAGAATTTGACTATCATTCATCCCTTTTTTTACGACCATATTTACCTTTACTTCTAATCCAGCTTCCTTCGCTGCTTCAATTCCTTTCAGTACAGGTTTCGTACTTACATTTCTTCCATTAATTTTTTGGAAGACATGATCCTCTATTGCATCTAAACTAATATTCACACGCTTTAATCCTGCTTCTTTTAGCGCCTTAGCTTGTTTTGCTAAATGAATTCCGTTTGTTGTGAGTCCAATATCTTGTAAGCCTTCTAGATTTGTAAGTCTTGCAATTAACGTCGATAAGTCTTTACGCAATAAAGGTTCACCGCCAGTAAGCCTAATTTTATTAACTCCCATACTTATAAATAATCTCGCTAACCTTTCTATTTCATCGAACGTTAATAAAAGCTCTTCCTTTAAAAAAGCGTAATCAGGTCCGAACACTTCAGCAGGCATACAGTATGTACACCTAAAATTACAACGATCAATAACTGAAATACGTAAATCTTGAAGTGGCCGCTTTAAAGAATCTTTTATGTTCTCGTGCATCTCTATCCCTTCTTTTCTGCTGCAATCCTTAGTAAGCTTTCATTTTTTTATTTGCCTTTATTATAAAAAAGAAGCTACATATTCAATGTGACTTTTCTCACATCACTTTCCCCATTCAAAAACTTTTCACAAATCCGTTCGTATTTTGTTCACATCTTCAGGACATACTCTTTACGGTCATTGAAATTTTACATTATTTTTAAAATAGCTCTTGCATTTTCATCATATTTACACTCAAAATAGGAAATGTATTGCTTATAAGAAGAAAGGTGATCACTGTGGCAAACAGTATGACATTATCTCAAGATTTAAAAGAATTACTTGCATCTGTTGAATATAAAATGCAAATTAAAAAAGGTAGTTTTATTTTTCAAGAAGGTATGGAGGCAACAGAGCTCTATATCATCCACTCAGGAAAAGTACAAATTAGTAAACTAAGTGCTGACGGACAAGAATTAACACTTCGAATTTGTTCAGAATATGACATTATTGGAGAATTAACATTGTTCACGGACAATGCGAAATACTTATTAAATTCAAAATGTCTTGAGGATGTGGAAGTAGGCGTTATAAAGCGTGAAGCATTAGAAAAAGCATTACTCCAAAAACCTGCACTCGTATTTGAATTTATGAAATGGATTAGTGAACATTTAAGAAGAATGCAAACGAAGTTCCGAGATTTAGTATTACACGGCAAAAAAGGTGCCCTGTATTCTACCCTTATACGAATGACAAATAGTTACGGTATATTAAAAGAAAATGGGATTCTCATCGATTTACCATTAACAAATCAAGAACTTGCTAATTTCTGTGCAACTTCACGTGAAAGTGTAAATCGAATGTTAAATGAATTAAAAAAGCAAGGTACAATTTCAATTCATAAAGGAAAGATTACAATCCACGATTTACAATTTTTAAAATGTGAAATTGCTTGTGAAGATTGCTCTGCTTCTGTTTGTAGCATTGATTAGCATCTTATTTAGATGCTAATCTTTTTTCAATTTAAGCCATTTATTAACGGTTATTCCCTCTGTAAACAAAAACGAGGCCTTCCATATTAGACCTCGTTTCGTTTTAACCATTAGCTCCTATCCGTTTACAGCAGTATTATTTTTTCAATTCATTAGGAATACGTCTTCTGTAAATTACATAACTACGGCTTACATATTTAATTGGGGCACTAAATACATGTACTAGTCTTGTAAATGGCCATACTGCGAATAAACCCATCCCTGCAAGAATATGAATTTTAAACCATACTGGTACTTCCATCATATATTCAACTTTCGGTTGGAAAATAAAGAGGCTTCGGAACCAAGGGCCAATTGTTGTACGATAATCAAATCCTTTTGAATCGATATTTAAAAATGTTGAAGAAAGTCCTGCTAGCATTACGATAAGTAATAAAATAAGCGCAATATAATCTCCCTTTGTACTCGTTGCAATGATACGTTTTACAGTTACGCGGCGGTACGTTAATATAATTAAACCGATGATAGAAGCAACACCTGCCGGAAGCCCAAAACTAATTGCTACTACATGATACATATGCTCAGAAATACCTATTGAACGGTATACAGCTTCTGGAATTAAAATCCCCATAACATGACCGCCAATTACGAACATAATCCCAAAGTGGAATAATAGACTTCCGATTCGGAGCATTTTCTTTTCTAATAGTTCACTAGATTTTGATGTCCATCCAAATTGATCATAGTTGTATCTAAAAATATGTCCACCGATAAAGATTGCAAAAATGATATAGGGAAACAATACCCATAGAAATTGATCCATCATTTTAACAACTCTCCTTTCTAATTTGTCTGTACACCCCATGTATCGATAGCGAGTAGAACAGCCGCAAGAATTGGTTCATACATACTACCTGCTTCTTTTAACTGAACGTGTAATGCTTGTATGTTTTCCTTGTATTTACTCATAATTGGTTCACTGTCTTGCTCATTTGCATTTGCAAAAAACTCAAGCAATAGCGGTAAATAATCAGGTAATTCTTTATCTGTTACTTCAAAACCTGATTTTTTATAATGCTGTTTTAACTCCAGTAATTCAATACCTCTTTCTCTTTGTTCACCAGTGTTCATATAAGTAAGATACATATTTGTTTTCTTACCAAAATCGAATGTATATACGTAACTATCAATCAATTGATCATTCGTTTTATTTAGCGCTTGTTTTATAAATGTTGCAAGTGAAGCTTTAACATCGTCCTGTTCAATCGCTTCAATCTCTTCTAGTAATTCAGTTAAAGCTTCCCTCCACCCTAGTTCAGGATAGGAGAGAAGGAATGAAGAACAAGAAAAAGCAGTTTGTAAACTTTGTTTCATATTTTTCTGCCCCCTTTATTTAAGAAATTGTCATACAAGAGCCTGGACCACCTGCGAATGCTAAACCACAGCTTCCTTGTTCACTATATAAATCTGCAACTTGTTCTCTGTGAGATGTCGGGATAACAAAACGATCTTTATATTTTGCGATAGCAAGAAGACGATACATATCTTCTACATCCTGTTTCGTTAAGCCAAGTTCTTTTAATACAGCTTCATTTGGTTCTTTATTAATTTGCATTGCTCTCATATGCGTTCGCATAACAGCCATTTTTTTCAATGTAAGACGAATATGTGATTCATCTCCTGCAGTGAGTAAATTCGCTAAATATTGAATTGGAATACGCATATTATCAATAGCAGGGAAAATCTCTTCTGCTTGCCAGTTACTACCTTTTCCCTCCACCATATTCATAATTGGGCTAAGCGGCGGGATATACCAAACCATTGGCATTGTACGATACTCTGGGTGAAGAGGTAGAGCAATTTTCCAATCGATAATCATTTTATAGATTGGTGACTGTTGTGCCGCTTTAATCCATTCTTCAGGAATGCCTTGTTTTTTCGCTTCAGCTGCCACTTCTGGATCATTTGGATCTAGGAAAACAGTAAGCTGAGATTCATATAAATCTTTTTCGTCTTCAACAGACGCTGCTTCTTTTACTTTATCAGCGTCATATAGCATTACCCCAATATATCTGATACGTCCTACACATGTTTCTGAACAAATTGTTGGCATACCAGCCTCAATACGTGGGAAACACATTGTACATTTTTCAGCTTTATTCGTTTGCCAGTTAAAATACACTTTTTTATATGGACAAGATGATACGCAGAATCTCCAAGCACGACATGCATTTTGATCCACAAGTACAATCCCGTCTTCTTCACGTTTATACATTGCACCAGATGGACAAGATGATACGCACGATGGATTCATACAATGTTCGCATATGCGTGGTAAATACATCATAAAGACGTTTTCAAAATCTGTTTTAATTTCTTCTTCCATTTTCTTTACGTTCGGATCTTGTAATCCTGTTATATGTCCGCCTGCTAAATCGTCCTCCCAGTTTGGACCCCATTCAATTTTGTCGATAAATTCGCCTGTAATTGCTGATTTCGGACGAGCAACTGGTTGATGTTTACGCTGTGGGCTATTTGTTAATGTTTCATAATCATAATTCCAAGGTTCAAAGTAATCATCAATTGTTGGTTGATCTGGATTGTGGAAAATGTTCATAAGACGTTTCATTTTCGAACCAGATTTCAGCTGAATTTCACCATTTTTCAATTCCCAGCCGCCTTTATATTTATCCTGATCTTCCCATTGTTTCGGGTAACCAATTCCAGGTTTTGTTTCTACGTTATTGAAGTACATATATTCAGCACCTGGACGATTTGTCCAGGTGTTTTTGCACGTTACGCTACAAGTATGGCAGCCGATGCATTTATCTAGGTTCATTACCATTCCGACTTGTGCTTTAATCTTCAAGCCAATCTACCTCCTTCAGTTTGCGAATTACAACGTTTAAATCGCGCTGGTTCCCAGTCGGACCATAATAGTTAAATCCATAACTTAATTGACCGTATCCACCAATCATATGTGTCGGTTTTACGTGAATTCGAGTTGGACTATTATGTGTTCCCCCGCGGTTACTTGTTAATTTCGTACCAGGTACGTTAATGTGACGATCTTGCGCATGGTGCATAAATGCCATTCCTCTCGGTATACGATGCGTTACAACAGCACGCGCTACAACAACACCGTTACGATTAAAGCACTCAATCCAATCATTATCTGCAACACCCGCTTCAGCAGCGTCCTCTTTATTCATCCAAACAGTTGGACCACCTCTAAATAGCGTTAACATCGGTAATGAATCGAAGTACATACTATGAATCGACCACTTATTATGCGGTGTTAAATAGTTTAGTGTAATCTCTTTCCCTTCTACTTCGGGCCGTGATTTACGGAACGGTTTATGTTGCAGAATTGGTTTAAATGTTGCCATCGTTTCACCAAATTCTTTCATCATGTCATGGTCTAAGTAGAAAGATTGTCGACCAGTTATCGTTCTCCAAGGGATAAGACGTTCCACATTTGTTGTAAATGGTGAGTAACGGCGTCCACCTTTTTCAGAACCTGTAAAGGCTGGAGAAGTAATTACTGTTTTTGGCTGTGCTGTAATTTGTTCAAATGTGAAGCATTCTTCTTCACGTTCTTCTGCTAAATCACGTAGTTTTAAATCCGTTTGTTTTTCAAGTGCTTCCCATGCTTTTACAGCCATATGACCATTTGTTGTAGAAGAAAGTGTTAATACTGCCTCAGCAGCATTTATTGCTTCTTTAATGTCTGGGCAACCTTTCGCAATAGTATCCGTTCGAACAACTCCTAATTTGCTCTTTAATTGCTCATACTCTTTTTCTGCTGACCAAGAGATCCCTTTCGTACCAATCGGTTGTTTTCCGGCATTTGGTCCAAGTGCTGTCATTTTGTCATAAATCGTTTTATAATCCCTTTCAACAACATGAATTTGTGGCATCGTTTTACCCGGGATTGGTTCACATTCACCTTTACTCCAATCTTTAATCTTGCCAAGTGGTTGCGCTAATTCTTGCGGTGTATCATGAAGAAGTGGTGTTGCAACAACTTCTTTCATTGGTTCAAGATCTATTTTCTTTGCTAAATCTGACACAGCTTTAGAAAGTGAAGTGAAAATATTCCAGTCAGAGCGTGCTTCCCACGGTGAACCGATTGCTGGATTAAAAGGATGCACAAATGGATGCATATCTGTACTACTTAAATCATGTTTTTCGTACCAAGTTGAAGCTGGTAATACGATATCAGAATACAGTGCTGTTCCAGCCATACGGAAATCTAAATTAATGAGTAAATCAAGCTTCCCTTCTGGCGCTTCTTCATGCCACTTAATTTCTTCTGGTCGTAATGAATCACTGTCGTCATTCATTAACCCGTTTGTTGTACCTAATAAATGTTTTAAGAAATATTCATGTCCTTTACCGGAACTTGAAATTAAGTTCGCACGCCATACGAATAAGTTGCGCGGGAAGTTGTTTTTGTTATCTGGATCTTCAATCGCAAATTTCAGTTCTTTTTCTTTTAATTTTTGTGCAACATATTTTCCGATTTCTTCTTGCGTTGTTGCACCAGCAGCAACAGCCTCCTTATATAATTCAATTCCATTTCTCTCAAATGTCGGATAAGAAGGTAACCAGCCAAGTCGTGCAGCTAATACGTTGTAATCACCATGATGTTGATAACGAGAGTTTCCTTCCACTGGTGATGCTAAATGTCCAACAGGTGTATCTTCATAACGCCATTGATCTGTTACGAAATAGAAGAAGGATGTACCATTTTGTAATTTCGGTGGCCCTTGCCAATCTTTTGCCATCGCGATTGTTTGCCACCCTTCCGCTGGTCGTAATTTTTCTTGACCAACGTAATGCGCCCAACCACCGCCGTTTACTCCTTGTGCTCCGACGAGAAGTACAAGATTTAAAACTGCGCGATAAATCGTATCTGAGTTAAACCAATGGTTAATACCAGCTCCGACAATAATCATTGAGCGACCGTTCGTATCCACAGCATTTTGTGCGAACTCACGAGCGATTTGAATGATTAGCTCTCGTTTCACTCCTGTTATTTTCTCTTGCCATGCAGGTGTAAATGGTACATCATCATTGAAGTCTTTCTGTTCTTGTCCGCCGAGCCCTCGGTTCACACCGTAATTTGCTAACGTTAAGTCGTATACAGTTGTAACGAACACTTCGCCTTCTTCTGTCATAACCTTTTTCACTGGAATTGTACATTCTAATACTTTGTTTCCATCATCAGAGAAGTACGGAATTTGTACAGTTCCAATCGATTCTTCCATTCCAAGTAAAGAAAGACGTGGATCAATCTTTTCACCTGTTTCTTCATCTTCTAAACGCAAGTTCCATTTCTTTTCGTTATCCCAACGTGAGCCCATTGTGCCATGAGGTGTTGCAAAATCATTCGTGTTCTCGTTCCAAAGAACAGGTTTCCATTCTCCTAACTTCGTTTCGCGTCCAATATCAGCAGCGTTTAAGAAACGATCAGCAACGAATTGATCTCCTTTTTGTTTCAATGTGACAAAGAAAGGAAAATCAGTATATTGCTTCGCATACTTTGTGAAATATTCCACTTGATTATCTACGTAAAACTCTTGTAAAATCACATGCCCCATTGCCATCGCAAGTGCACCATCTGTACCTTGTTTCACACTAATCCAATCATCCGCAAACTTTGTAGATTCAGCGAAGTCAGGACTGACAGAAACGACTTTCGTTCCTTTATATCGAACCTCTGCTAAAAAGTGAGCATCTGGTGTTCTCGTCATCGGTACATTTGAACCCCATGTCATAATGTAACCAGAGTTATACCAGTCACTACTTTCTGGTACATCTGTTTGATCACCCCAAATTTGCGGAGAAGCTGGTGGTAAATCTGCGTACCAATCATAGAAACTAAGCATTGGTCCACCCATAAGTTGCATAAAGCGACTACCAGCTGCATGACTTAACATCGACATAGCTGGAATTGGTGAAAAGCCAACATTTCGATCTGGCCCGTATTTAATTACTGTATAAAGTAGAGAAGCTGAAACGAGTTGTAATACTTCATCCCAATTCGCACGAATAAATCCACCTTTACCACGCGCCTGCTTATACTTACATGCTTTTTCAGGGTTTTCCACAATACTTTTCCAAGCATCTAGTGGTGACTCGTTATTTTTTAGTTCCTCTTGCCACATACTCCATAGAACACCACGTACATACGGATATTTCACACGAAGTGGACTATAGATATACCAAGAAAAACTTGCTCCACGTGGACATCCTCGTGGTTCAAAATCTGGCATATCAGGACCTGTCGTTGGATAATTAAGCTCCTGCCCTTCCCAAGTTACAATTCCATCTTTCACATATATATTCCAACTGCATGAACCAGTACAGTTCACACCGTGTGTAGAGCGGATTACTTTATCATGTTGCCATCTCTTTCTGTACACATTTTCCCATTCGCGATCTTCATATGTTTCTTTTGTATGATTATCGTTATATCGATCTATTGGTGAAAAATATTTTAAACGTCTCATTAGTGCTGAAGGTTTTTTCTTCATACTGTTCACTCCTTTAATACGTCTCTCTTACATACCCTTACTATAAGAGAAGTTGTAAAATGCAGATGTGACATTTCGCACAGTTCAAGAGATTGTCAAAAATTCAGTAGAAAATAAGTTTGTGAGAAAACCTTTTGTTCCGTTGTAAAGGTTATGGTTAATCGTAATTATTAGGAGAATAGTATTTTGAGGTATCGACTATTTTGCAAAAGAAAAAGAGTTTTGATATTATTTCAAAACTGCCATAAGGAAAAGAGTATAAATTGTATGTAAAAATATTTTTCCCAATGTTATTATTTTATATCGAGTCTTATTTTACATAAAACTACAAATCATTATTTACTGTATTGCCCTTAGTTACGGAAACAATTATACTAGATGTAATTGAAATAAATAATCTGAATATTCTCAGAATTTAAGTTAGACCTTTACTATCTACATATAGAATTAGAAATATGTCCACTAAATTGATTAGAAAACGATAATAACATTAGGAGGATTACGATGCCCCAGCTTGATTCATTACATCCCACTGTAGAAAAAATAATCAATAATATTGAAAAAATAATGGTCGGAAAACGAAAAGAAACAATCTTAGCTTTGACAGCTCTCTTAGCTGAAGGTCATGTGCTATTAGAAGATGTTCCTGGTGTCGGGAAAACAATGCTAGTACGTGCTCTTTCTAAATCCATTGATGCTGATTATAAGCGAATTCAATTTACACCTGATTTATTGCCGTCAGATGTAACAGGAGTTTCTATTTATAATCCGAAAGAGCTCCAATTTGAGTTCAAGCCTGGACCAATTATGGGGAATTTTGTACTTGCTGATGAAATTAATCGTACATCTCCAAAGACACAATCTGCTTTACTTGAATGTATGGAAGAAGGCAATATTACAATAGATGGCATTACAAGACCTTTACCAAAACCGTTCTTTGTCATGGCTACACAAAATCCGGTCGAATATGAAGGAACATATTCTCTACCAGAAGCTCAGCTCGATCGTTTCTTATTGAAACTAAAAATGGGATATCCTACACCAGAGGAAGAATTTGAAATTTTAAACCGGATGGAAAAAACAAATCCACTCTCTCAATTACAAACCATTACTACAATACAAGAATTACTTTATTTACAACAAAGCGTACGGGTAGTAAGTATGGACAAAGCAATTAAGCATTACATTGTAAAGCTTGTTAATCAGACTCGTACGTACAGTTCTATACAGTTAGGTGCAAGTCCACGTGGCTCGATTGCTTTAATGAAAGCTTCACAAGCTTATGCATTTATCCATGGCAGGAATTATGTTATTCCAGACGATGTTAAATTTTTAGCTCCTTACGTTTTAGCACATAGACTCATTCTAAAAATGGAAGCAAAATTTGAAGGAATAACTGGCGAACAAGTTATCGCAAAAATCGTTGCACGAACTACCGTGCCTACTCAAAGGACGATGAACCCTTGATGAAACGAATGCTGCGAGCGCTATATCACGTTATGAAGTTATTGCTACTCCCTTTATGCCTAGTCTTAACATTTATGTACGCTATGTTTCAAGGCGGGTTTGTCAGTTGGTTTTTGTTTTACAGCATAATTCCCATTGCTCTTTATTCGCTACTACTCCCCTTCTACGCTTTACGGGACGCTGAAGTAAAACGAATAACAAACCAAAATGGATATGTAGTAGGAGAACAATTTGTAAGCACGATTACAATAAAAAGAAAACTTCCTTTCCCCTTACTTTATTTAGTTATAGAAGATGAACTGCCACCACAATTTATAAGTTGTAAACAAACAAAGATGAATAAGGTAGTACTCTTCCCAGGATTGAAACGAAATATTTCGTTTCAATATGTTATTGACACAATCCCTAGAGGCGAGCACACTTTTTCAAGCGTTCGTGTCAAAACTGGCGATTTATTCGGTATGATAGAGAAAGAAGTAACTTTTTCAGTTCCAGATACATTTTTAGTCTATCCCCAGTATGTAGATATAGCATATCGACAATTGGAAAATCATTTCGAACAAGGAGCGCTTTCAGCAAATATAAATTCAGCAAAAGACTCTACAATCTCTGTCGGTGTCAGAGACTATAAACCTGGTGATCGCTTTTCATGGATTGATTGGAAAGCAACTGCACGAACAAACAATATTATGACAAAAGAGTTTGAACAGCAGCGCAGCCATAATGTCATGATATTCATAGACAGAACCGAGTCTCCTCTATTCGAATCAGTCGTCACATTTACTGCCTCTATCGTAAGGGCTGTCTTGAAACAAAATTCACCAGCATCATTCGTGTCTATCGGAAAAGAACAAACTATCTTCCCTTTAGACAATGGAGATACGCAGTTACAACAAATCCTTTGTCATTTAGCAAAAGTGCAAGCAGACAGTGTATTCCCGCTCTCCCAGAGTGTAGACATGGAACTAAGAAAAATTTATGAGCCCGTCACGGTTATACTCGTGACCAGTAATCTTTCTCCCGATATTCAAAAGGCGGCTGATTGTGCTGCTATAAAAAATAGAAAATGTATGGTTTTTGTCGTGAAAGAAAAAGCGAATCAACTTTCACACCGAGAAATCAGTATAATAGAAACTCTAAAAAAACGACAAATATTTGTAAACACGGTTTATGAAAACCGGTATACAAACGTGTTTTTTGAGGTGAGCAAATGATAACATTACAAACAAAATACAAGTGGGATACGAACAGATTCTTTATGCATGCATGTGTATTTCTTCTTTTACTAGAATGGCTAAGACCTCTTATAGGCATTACAAATGTAGGTAGATTAGATATTTTCGTAACATTTATAGGAATTTGCTTCGCTCTCTCTTTTTTTCAGACGAGGTGGCAGATTCCAATAAAAATTGTCACAGTCCTATTTATCATTCATTCCCTATATTATAAAAATGCTTTTATAAATCCATCTTGGCTAACAACATTCTTTTCTGATATGTCTCGAAATTCCTCCCTATTTTTCCAAGGGAATTTACTAGATATTTCTCCAGTTTTTCCGACGGTTTTATTTTTTCTCTCATTTTGGTTTTTGAGTTCTTTCACTTCATTTTGGATTATTCATAAAAAACGTGGGTTTCTATTTCTTGTATTGACTATTATTTATATCGCAACTTTTCATAACTTACATTTATACAATGCAAACTACGCTATTATTCGAACTGTTGTCATCGGATTTTTTATGCTTAGTCTTCTTCAAGTAGAACGAATAAAAGAGCGTGAACACTTACAAAATTATGCTAGGGAAATCTCAAAATTACTTAGACCACTTACAATATTTATTGTATTATTAGTAACCATCGCATACTTTGCTCCAAAATTTGGTCCTCAATGGCCAAACCCAATGGATTTTTTAAAATTCAACACATCTGAAGCAAGTAAAGAACAAAAAGTTTCTACAATTGGGTATGGTTTAGATGACTCGCGATTAGGTGGTCCTTTTAAGGCGGATCCTACAATTGTTTTCACAGCACGAACGCAAAACAAACACTATTGGAGAGTAGAAACAAAAGATTTCTATACAGGAAAAGGCTGGGGAATTTCTGAAAATCCGAAAAAGATTTCTTTTAAAAATAAAAACGACGTCGTAAGCTGGTACGAACAAAATACAAAAACGGAAACGACTGAGGCAACAATTACCATGCAAAAAAGTTACCCTCACCTTACCTATCCAGCAGGATTAGTATCAGTTGAGGCTTCTTCTGATGTATCATACAGTGTTGACCCGTTTTCAGAAAAAATTTATACAATGAATGAAGACTCTTCTACTACTTTACATTCGTATAAAGTAACATATGAGATCCCTGAGTTTTCCATAGAAAACTTGAAAGCTGTAAAAACAAATGAAGGTCAAGAAACAAACCCTTATTTTATGACAAAGTACACACAACTTCCCGAGTCATTACCACAGCGCGTAAAAGACTTGGCTGTCAATCTTACAAATGATAAAGACAACCGATATGATAAAGTATTAGCTATTGAAAATTACTTCACAGACAACTCTTTTACATACGAATCAACGAATGTCTTATTCCCTGCCAAAAGCCAAGATTATGTAGATCAATTCCTTTTCGATACAAAAAGCGGCTACTGTAATAATTTTTCGACGTCTATGATTGTACTACTTCGTTCTGCCGGGATTCCTGCTCGCTGGGTAAAAGGCTATACAGAAGGAACTCTTGACAATACACTTGCCTCTGCAGAAGGTGCGGATGTTTATACAATCACGAACGATAACGCACACTCTTGGGTCGAAGTATATTTCCCAGGATACGGATGGATTCCATTCGAACCAACAAAAGGATTTACCAATCCCTATAATTTTATAAATAATACGCCTGCTCCTATTTCACAAAATAGCGAAGCAAATAATTCTAATAACGAGCAAATACAACAACGAAATAATGAAGCAAAACTTAAAAGTTTAATAGAAAATACAGAAGAAGCTTCTACTAAAAAGGTCACAAATTCTAAAACTAGTTTTTCTTGGTGGTACGTATTCCTCTCTACGATACTAATTAGTATTATAGGATACATTCTCTTCACCACTAGAATGAACTGGATGACATTTCTTATTATTCATTTCTATAAATACCGAAAAAATGATGCTGTTTATCAAAAAGCTTACGGTGCACTTTTAAAACAATTTGCGAGAATTGGCATACCACGGAGTGAAAGTCAAACATTCCGAGAATACGCTCTCCATATCGATACACTTTACAACTCGGCCGATATGCAACAACTTACTGCCAGTTATGAGAACGCTATGTATAAACAGGAGCAGGCTGCAGAAGAATGGAAGAAATCTGTACACTTATGGGAAGTGCTTATGAAAAAAGCAGCTTCTCTACCTAAATCAGATGGCTTTGATACAGTTATTTAATCTTGAAAATGTGAGTTTAAAGAAAACGTCTCAAAGAACTACATTGTTCTTTGAGACGTTTTTTAATAAAGTGAAACTCCTAATTATTCTCCAAGCACCTTCTCAATCTCAACCTCTAAATCTACCGGCTTCGTCTGCGGAGCAAAACGCCCTACTACTTTCCCGTCTTTTCCGATTAAAAACTTTGTAAAATTCCATTTCACTGCTTTCATACCAAGTAAACCTGGTGCTTGTTCTGTCATGTATGTATATAGAGGGTGAGCCTTATCACCTTTCACATCAACCTTTGCAAACATCGGGAAGTTTACACCGTAGTTTAATTCACAAAAACTAGTAATGTCCGCTTCTGTACCTGGTTCTTGTCCCCCGAATTGGTTACAAGGAAATCCGAGTATTTCGAGTCCTTGGTCTTTATATTTATCATATACCTCTTGTAATCCTTTATATTGTGGTGTGAAACCACATTTGCTAGCTACATTGACAATAAGAAGTGCTTTTCCTTTGTAATCTTTTAACGATTTTTCTTCACCTGTAATTGTTTTAGCTGAAAAATCATAAACTGTCATTGTCTTTGCCCCTCTCTTCACTATCATTCTATGTTTATACTATACTACATTCGTGAATATACAGCTCTTATTACGTACTTATAAGTTGTAATGATAGCGCTTTATTTCTGTTCGAAAATTCGACACAAACTACTAGACTTTTATGATGGAAAGTTTTACAATTGAATTGTGAACAAAATGTGACAGTTTATATTCCATTATAAAAGAAAAGGATGGTGTTCATTATGAAAACTGCACAACATGAAACGATTTCAAATCGCGAGTTTTATTTCGTACTATATATGATGTTATTGTATGTTACTGGCTGGGTAATCGATGTAAATGGTTTATTCTTAAGCTCCTACTTTAATTTAGCAGGAGAGATTATGCTTCCATTAGTAGGCGGGATTGTTGGACTGTTCATTATGTCTGTTAATAAACAACAAACGAAATAATAATATTACAAAAAGGCAGAAGACGAGCTTCGTTTTCTGCCTTTTTTCTATTTTAGCGTATAATAAAAACATGCAGTATATAAGGAGTGGTAACTATGAAAAAAGTAGAGCAATTATCTTCTCACCTATATCTTATTGATGATTTCGATTTACAGCATAATGAACGAACAGGTACGTACGTTTTATTAGGTGACGATATTACTTTAATTGAAACTTGTGCAGCCCCTTCTCTTCCGTATATTTTAGACGGCTTACAACAATTACATATTGATTTAAACGATGTTAAAAACATTATCGTTACACATGTGCATTTAGATCACGCTGGCGCAGCTGGTTTAATGATGGAAAAGTGCCCAAATGCTACGTTATATGTGCATTCTCGTGGTGCTCGTCATATGATTGATCCAACAAAACTTATTTTAGGTGCAAAAGCTGTCTACAAAGAAGATTTCGATAAACTCTTTGACCCAATTCTTCCAATTGAAGAAGAACGTGTTCATATTGTACAACATGGTGATATGTTAAAAATTGCAAAAGACCGCACCCTTACATTTTATGATACACCAGGACATGCGAAGCACCATATTAGCATTCACGATTCATTAACAAACGGGATTTTTACTGGTGATACAATTGGAATTTATTATAGAGAACTCGCAGACGTTGATGTAGAGTTATATCTACCATCAACGTCCCCTTCACAATTCCAACCAGATGCGATGATTGCTTCTAAAAATCACATTCAAAGCATGAATGTAGATACTATTTATTTCGGTCATTACGGCGCATCCTCTCATGTTACAGAAGTATACAATCAATTGGAACATTGGCTACCTATTTTCGTTCAGACTGGTAAGGAAGTCTTTGACAAGTATAATGATTTCGATGAAGCGACTAAAGCTTTACAAACTTTGTTAATGGATAAAATCTCTTCTCATCTTACAAAGTTAAACGTTCCATCAGATCATTCCGTTTATAATATTTTACATTTAGATATAGAAATTAGCGCAATGGGCATTATTGATTATTTCACGAAGCAAGAAAAAGCAAACTCCACTATTAACTAACAGTAAAAGAAGAGATATACAACAGTAGTTATTGTATATCTCTTCTTTTTTGAATATATTTTGAGTAAAGGATGGTGGAATATAATGCAAAAATTGATGCTATACCTCTGCTTCACATTATTTATCGTCTTATTATTATTTGTAGGAGTAAAAATTCAATTTTATTTAGATACAGATGCACAAGTGAACTTTAACGTTTATCCAAGATTATTCTACTTTACACTCTTCCCTCTTATAGTTGGCATTTTATTACGATTCCTTCAATCTATTAATCGCGAAACGAGTAAACAAAACTGGAGCTTTCAACCGGATAAATTTATTGCTATTACAGTGCCTACACTATTCATTTCCTTTTCCCCAGCACTACTCTTTTCACCACTTGCCGAATACCTACCTTATTTAGTTAATATTATTCTAATAAATACAACTTTTGTTACGATTATTAGTTTAATAGCTGGTTATTCCCTTTTAGATTGTTTTATACAAAAGGACAATGCAACGATGAAAAAATATAATTGAATGCTCTATTTAATCGTGCAAGTCAAGGATTGTACTGCCTTGGCTTGTTTTTAGAATACTTATATTCCTGTATAATACAGTTATCGAATAAATTTCGGAGGAATGATACAATGTTTTTTCAATTTTTTCTACTAGCAGTCATTATGTCTTTTATTAGTGGTAGACTCATTGGTACAAAACTAAATCTTTTCAAACAAGCAAGTGCAGCCACTGTAGGTGTTTCACTTACGTCTGCTCTGTATTGGTTTTTATATTTACGTTATCAAGATGAATCGGTTGTCGGTGTTGATAGATATTTTTGGCTAGGAAGCTCATTAATTGTATCGATGCTTTGTTACCTAGTTTTTGAATTATTTGATCCTATTAGACGTGGCGAAATGGATGACGTAGTAACGGAAAGCCGAAATCCTATTTCAAAATTCTTCGCTAAGATTGGTAGACAAAAAAGATATATGCGCGTCTCTTCTATTGCAATAAAACACGGAATGGGAAAATATTTAGCTTTAAAGCGCTCACCAGAAGCAGATCGTAAGCTCGCCACTTCACTTCGAAATACACTAGAAGAATGCGGTGGTGTATTTATTAAATTCGGACAAGTTTTATCAACTCGCTCTGATTTATTACCACCTGTTTTTATTCACGAGTTATCAAACCTTCAGGAAAATGTAACACGTTTATCACAAAAACAAGTTGAAGAAATATTGAAAAAGGAACTACATACACCAAAAGATGAAATCTTCAGCTCCTTTGAAATGGAACCGTTAGCTGCCGCCTCTATTGGCCAAGTACATAAAGCAAAGTTGAAAGAAAACGACCAGGATGTCGTCGTTAAACTACTACGTCCTAATATTTCTGAGACAATTAAACGTGACTTAGATATTTTAATTCACTTTTCTTTATGGATTTCCAACAAATCAACTTGGGCTAAAAATATCGGCTTTCTTGATTTAGCACATGGCTTCTCTATCGCAATGAAAGAAGAAATTGATTTCAAAATTGAGGCTCGTAACTTCGAACAAGTGTCTGATTCACTAAAAAATAGTGAAACGAAAGTAAAAATACCGAAAGTATATAAAAAATACAGTAATTCAAAAATACTTGTGCTTGAATTTTTAGATGGAGTAAGTGTTAAAAGTGGGTCAGCATTATTAAATGAATTACAAATTGATACGAAAAAAGTACAACGGCAACTCTTTGATTGTATTTTAGAGCAAATTTTCTTTAAAGGTATTTTCCATGCAGACCCTCATCCAGGTAATGTGTATATTCTTCGTGATGGCACTCCTGCATTACTTGATTTCGGTTCTGTCGGAAGATTAGGAACCCTACAACAAGATGCATTCAAGCGGCTACTTATTGGCTTTGAGCGCAAAAATTCATATGTCTTGCTTGATGGACTGCTTCAATTAGTTGAAAAGAAACCAAATGTTGATAAAGAAGGATTAGAACAATCTATCAGCCAATTATTAATCCAAAGTACGTACGGCTCTACAAACGGTTCTGAAGAATTTATTCAAGGGTTGTTTCAAATAATCGCTGAGTTTGAATTAGCGTTTTATCCAATGGTTGCAGGGGCTTTCCGCTCTCTAATTACGCTAGAAGGAACGATGCTGCAACTAAATCCCGAATTCAATTTAATGGACGAAGCGAAACGCTTTGCGAAAGATCATGCAGCTAGTTTCATGCCAGTTAACAATTATTCTAGTTTAAAAGAAGCTGCAACAAACGAATTACTCGCTATGTTACCTGCCATGCGACGCATTCCTAGAAAACTAGATGATTTAAGTTCAAAACTAGAAAACGGAGAACTATCCGTTAAGGTTGGCTTTTTCTCTGACGAAACAAATGCATCGTTTATTACTACATTTATCTCACAATTCCTCATTGCGTTTATTGGAACTGCATTTGGTGGGATTTCGGTAGGCGTATTGCATTTAGCAAACAGTGCGACAGAGCCAAATGATCAATTTTTAAGTGTCGTTGGTTACGGTGGTTTATTTATAAGTGCGATATTACTTGTAAGAGTCGCTATTCATGCGGTAAGAAAATTTAAGTAATAATAAAATGAGTATACAATCACGTAGATTGTATACTCATTTTTTATTGTTTACATAATCAATATGTAATAGTTAAACGAAAGAAAGCTTTGAGCTTTTCTACTTATCGCACCTTTTCATCTACATACTCCATAAACTGCTCCGCTTTAATAAATCTTTCTTTGTACGCCTCAGGTACTTCTTCTATTTTTATTGCACCAGTTGATTTTGTCTTCACTCGTACTATTTCATGTGTCATTAAAGCTTCCATATAGCGATCAAACTCTTCTTGCGTTAATACTTCTTTACTAGATTTATGACCATTTAATTTATCAAAGTATGGTTGAAGGCCCATACTTACCTTTTTCATTTCTTCTCTTTTTGCTGGTGATAATCCATCATAATCTATATTACCATTCGAATCTCCGTACGCAAGCTTTGCATTTGTTAATTTTTTTAGTTCTTTTGTAAACTCCTCATATTCCTTCGTGTCCATTTCATCTTTCGCTTCTGATAACTTTGCATTAAAACGCATATACGCTTCTAACGTCATCGCTCCGGCGTGTTTTTTTAAATTCTCAAAAGATCCGTATATACCATCCGCCATAATAGATTGATATGTAAAACCGGTCGTAGGGATTAAAAATGCTGCTGCAAGCACTCCGGCGATAAGACGTTTCTTCACCTTATTTCCCCCGCGATTCATTTTGATTTGAACAATTACTTTTTCTTTTAACTCCGGCGGGGCAACAATCCCCTTCGCTTCTTCTCGTATAGATTCTCTAACTCTACAATCTAAACTCATTTCACATTCCCTACCTCTCCTAAAAAGATTTCTTCTACTTGCTCTTTTTGACGTAGTTTCTTTAATGCCGCATGAATTCTAGACTTCACTGTACCAATTGGAATATGTAATATTTTTGCTACTTCTTCTTGTGAATATTCGTGTAAGTATCTTAAGATAATAACTTGTTTCAATTTATACGGTAATTTATGAATGAGTTCGATTAGTTTTTGGTTTGATATTTTACTTACAACATCGTTAGAAAAATCAATTTGCACTGGCTTTCTTTGCTCTTCTGCTTTTTTTATAATTCGTAGTCGCATCCACCTCTTTCTTCTATAAGAATGAATTTGTTTAATCGCAAGCCCAATTAGCCAAGGGCGAAATGGCTTCTCGCTATCATATTTACGAAGCGATTCATATAGCTGTATGTATACTTCTTGAACGACATCATCTACATCCGTTTTATCTTCAATTAAAAAATGTGCTGTTTTATATACTTCTTGAATCGTTACATCATACAATTCGCTATACGCTTCTTTATTTCCTGATAAAGTTAATCGAATTAAATGTGCGTAATCTATTTCAGCCTTCATATTCCAGCCCTCCTTTGTCTTACACTATATATTGGCAAGTAATTCATATTTCGTTCGATTTTTCCGAAAAAATTTTTTATATAAATTAATATTATGATCCGATGAGTTCATAAGCTTCACTTATAACCACGCATAACTATTATATAATTTTCCAATTTCTGATAAAGATTTAAAATGATTTATATAGTCAAATTTAGGAGGATATATGATGAAAGCTATCGTTGTAACGTCGTTCGGTGGTCCTGAAGTGATGAAATATACAGATTTAGATATACCGGCTATTTCAGAAGATCAAGTTTTAATTCGCGTTGTTGCTACTAGTGTAAATTTCGCTGATATTAAATCACGTTATGGCAAAAAAGGAGATAAAGCACTACCTTTTATTCCAGGAATAGATGCAACTGGTATTGTAGAACGCGTCGGTTCTCATGTGAAAAATATTCAACCTGGACAGCGTGTCATTGCTTTTCCTCAAAATGGATCTTACGCAGAGTACGTTGTTTCAAATGAAAATCTCACTTTCGTTTTACCCCATGAAGTCGACTTTCAAACTGCAGCTGCTTGTCCGATCGTATCTTTCACAAGCTATAATTTACTCGTGAATGTTGCAAGGCTTCAACAAAATGAATCCGTGCTGATTCATGCAGCTGCTGGCGGAATTGGTACTACCGCGATTCAACTTGCAAAACGATTAGGGGCTGGAACAGTTATCGGTACTGTCGGAAGTGAAACGAAAAAAGAAATCGTTTTAGATGCTGGAGCTGATTATGTAATTTGTCATCAAACTGAAGATTTTGTAGAGAAAGTCAATGAGCTGACAAACGGAGAAGGAGTGAATATTATTTTGGACTCTATTTCTGGAACTGTTTCTGAAAGAAGTTTAAACTGCCTTGCTTATTACGGTCGCCTCGTTCATTTCGGTAATGCTAGCGGTGAAATTGGTAACTTTCAAACGAAAGATTTACATGCAAGTTGCCGCTCTATACTCGGTTTTAGCTTTGGAACCACACGAAAAAAGCGTCCTGAACTGCTCCAAGAAACTGCAAATGAAGTTTTCCGTTATTTGCGTGACGGACGTTTACAAATTAAGGCTACGAAATCTTTTCCACTTCAAGATGCAGGGAAAGCACATGAATGGGTCGAAAGTAGAAAAAGTACAGGGAAAGTAATACTAACTGTTCAGTCCTCTTCCTGAAATGAATACTGGAAACAGAGGTGGCATTCATGGGATCACGAATTATGCATGTTATTATCGCTAACGGTATTGCTGAGAAACTATCTATTCACGATAAGACTTCTTTCTTACTTGGAGCTGTAGCCCCTGATGCTGTTCATTCAAAAAAAGAAAAAGGAACCTCACATTTTTATGCCGGTACAACGAAGAACTATACGAGAAGAATAGATTATGATTCATTTTTTCATAAATATGAATCACATATAGATTCCCCATTTGTTTTAGGCTATTATACCCATCTCATTGCCGATGATAATTGGCTAAGTGGATTTTTTCTACCTTGGCTAAAAAATAGAATAGAGAATGACGAAACTATCGCACCCCTGTACTATAACGATTTTAAATTGTTAAATGCAAAGTTGCTTCATCATTACGATCAAGAACAACAGCTTTTCTCTCTTCTCAATCAAGAGGCTCACATTGTGGATATTGAAGAGGTTTCTAAAGAAAGCGTTTTAGCTTTTCGAAAGTATCTTTTTGAAGATATGTTGTATCCAAAGCAACATTTGCATGAAGACTTACAAGTATTTACGTTTGACCAAATCGTTGGCTATATTGAGACAGCGATTGAAAAAGGAGTATTTTTTATTAAACAACTCTCTAATGAAAAATCCACTTCAAAAATTTAATCCCCCTCAAATATATTTGAGGGGGATTTTCACATAGCAATATTATTATTGGTTCTTCTCCATAACCGCAAAATAATTCCCTTCGCTATCAGCAAAGTTAAACACTTTACCAGAAGGCATAGTTACCATTTCTCCAACAGTAATATTTTTGTTTGTTAAATCTGTATATAATTGATCAAGATTTTCTGAGAAGAACATTAAGGACGGTGTACCAAGATTCAATTCTGGGCTCATTTTAGAAATAACTTCTTTATTATGTAATATAATGCTCGTTTCTGCACCGTTAGTCGGAGCAATTTCAATCCATCTCATTCCTTGCTTGTTATCTTCCTCTGCTACTACATGAAACCCTACCTTTTCCGTCCAAAAATTTACTGCCTCATCTTGATTATTTACATATAACATAATTTGTCCTACTTTATGGATCATTACATTTCCCCCTAATGGTTTTTATATTCTATGTAGCTTTCTACAAATACTATCGTTATTCCTTTTGAGTTGGTATGTACTTCTTTGCAAAATTTATCGACTGACTCATCCCATCCAGTTCATCAAAATAATCATTTCTTTCAATCATGTTATATCCGTCGAATCCAATTTTATCTAATACTTTGAAGAATATATCGAAATCTACTTCACCATTCCCTGCTGCGACTTCAATATACTTACTTGAACTATCGCTTTTCACCTTTGTACAATCTTTAATATGAGTTTGTACTATATAATCTTTTAGTAGTAACAAACCTTCTCCCGGATTTTCATTTACATCACTTATTAAATTTGCTGGGTCAAAGTTAACAGCTAGTCCTTTCGAGTTTGCAGTTTCTAAAAATCGTTTTAATACTATTGCTTTTTCAGATCCCGTCTCAATGGCGAAGAATCCTCCAAATCTGAACGCTAAGTCCCCTATTTCATTACAAACACGTAGCATTTTATCATAGTAGGCACTTTTTTCATCATCTGGAACTTTTCCCATATGAGCTGTTATGATCTTTGCCCCAAGCCCCAAACCTCTGTCAGTAATATATTTAAACTGATCTATTGCACTCTCAGCTTCTATTCCCATAATTCCATTTTCTCCAAAACTAATTGCTAATGATGGAATCTTTATTCCATTAAAAGATAAGCTTTTCTTTAAAGCATTCCATTCTACCATTGAGATATTAGCTAAGTTAAAGTTTTTATTCATAGCATATAATTGAATATATTCTAAATCCCATTCCCTTGCTTTTTGTATTCCTTCGTTTACTTCAATATGTTTCGTATTTAAAAACATTCCTAATTTCCTATCCATATGTGTACCTTCTTTTTATTATTTCGTGTCAGTTTAATATTCGACTTTTTTTATATTATTTCCTCGTATAAACCAAATAAATAAACTACCCTTTTTTCGATACTCCCAGTAGAAGCATATATATGATAGGCACATTAAAAACACTAATACAATTCCCATTATCGCTTGTTTACAAACAAAAAAGACGTAACTACAAATAGTTACGCCTTCCCTATCATTTATCTAGGCTTTTTCTTCCCAGTAAATGCTGGTTTCTTTTTCTTTGGTGCTTTCGGTTTCGTTTCTACAAATGATCCCTTGAACATTTCTTGCTTCGTAAATACGATGCCTAGTTTTTTCGCAAATTGTAGTAATTTACGCTCTTCTTGTGGTGTTACAAGAGACACGACAGTTCCTTCTTTACCCATACGTCCAGTACGTCCTGAGCGGTGAATATATTGGTCTACTGTGTCTGGTAACTCTAAATGAATTACGTGTGTTAAATCGTCAATATCGATACCGCGTGCTGCAATATCAGTAGCAAGTAGAATTTCTAATTTCCCTCCGCGGAAAGCACGCATTGTCGCTTCACGCTCTTGTTTACTTGCTTCTGCATGAAGAGCCGCTGCTTTCATTTTACGGAATTTCAATTTCTCAGTAATTTCATCTAAACGGAATGGGTCGTTTAAGAACGCAACTGCTTTTACATCGCCCATATGCATAATTCTTCTTACGTAATCATTTTTTTCGCGTCGCTCACAAATGATATACGTATGCTCAACTAAGCTTTTTGATTCTGCACGTGTTACACGTACTAATTGTGGTTCCACTGCTAAATCACGTGCCGCATCTTCTGCCGCTTTTGTCATTGTCGCCGAGAAGAATACTAATTGACGATCGCGCATCGTTGATTTAATTACATCTTGCACTGCGCCCATCATTTTTTGCTTTACAATTTGATCAAACTCATCAAATACAATTGTTTTTACTTCATGCATTTTTAGCTTTTTCATACGAATTAATTCTAAAATACGGCCTGGTGAACCGACAATTACTCTTGGGTGTTTCTTTAATTTTTCAACTTGGCGCTTAATATCTGCACCACCAATTAAAGATGCACCTGAAATTTCAGTTCCTGCTGTAAACTTTTGAACCTCTTCATGAATTTGCATTACAAGTTCACGTGTTGGCGCTAAAACAACAACTTGTGGCTGTTTTACTTCAGGATTAATTTTATGTAAAAGGGGTAATAAGTACGCTAATGTTTTTCCTGTTCCAGTTGGAGATTCAGCTATAACGTCTTGTCCTTCTAAAATAGTTGGAATCGCTTGTTTTTGAATTTCAGTTAACTCTTTAAAACCAGCCTTCTCCCAAGCTTGTTGTAAAAATGGTTGCATATCTTTTATCATTTGTTTTTCTCCTTTATCTCTATTTTTGAAGAAAATGCTGTATTGTTCGCACCGTTTCTATCATGTGTGAAATAACAGCTATTAAATCATCAACATGGTCTTCTGTAATCGCTTTTTGAAATAGAACCTCTACCTTATTATGATATGAAATCGCTTGCTTATTATATTCGTATGAAACTTTCTGCATAATCATTCTTTCTTTTCCCCATATAGAACGCATTAATGTTTCAATTTCTTCGCATTTTACTTCTGGTTGTTCTAACGGGAATGAAAATGCTAGCTTCATCTCACAACCTGGTGTAAACTGAGGCACTTCTAGTATTTCACCAGACAAGTTCTTTGCATCCACAGATAATGAAAATGTTGCTTCTACTAATGGTTCAAACGGTTCTGTTAATTGAAATGAGATATGATATATGCGACTTAATGAAGCAAGATCCATCATATCTTTTCGATCTGTTACAAGAATATCTCCATGTAGATCAAAATCATACACAGCACCTTCTACGATTACTTTTAAATTGTCAAAAGCAGTTGGATCAAACATAATTTCCTCCAAAAAACAGGCGCCTTTCGATGGAAAGGCGCCACTTGATGTATATATAGTTTACAGATAAACGAGATGAATTACAACCTTTTAGAATAAACCTACTGCTTTTCCATCTTCATTTACATCCATTTGAAGTGCTGCTGGCTGTTTTGGAAGACCTGGCATTGTTAACATTGTACCTGTTAACGCAACGATAAAGCCTGCACCGATAGATGGTTTTAGCTCACGAATTGTAACGATAAAGTCAGATGGACGACCTAATTTTGTTGCATCGTCAGAAAGAGAGTATTGTGTTTTCGCCATACAAACTGGTAGATTACTCCAACCTTCTCCTTCATATTGAGCTAATTGCTTACGTGCTTTCGGAGCAAATTCAATATCTTTTGCGCCATATACTTTTTGAGCAATTGTACGAATTTTTTCTTCTAATGGTAATTCTAATTCATAAAGTGGTGCGTAGTTGTTTTCACCTTTTTCGATTTCTTTTAGTACTTTTTCAGCAAGGTCAACTCCGCCTTGGCCACCTTTCTCCCAAACTTCTGTTAAGGATACTGCATAGCCACGCTCATTACACCACTCTTGTAAGTATGTAACTTCTGCATCTGTATCTGTAATGAATTTATTAATTGCAATTACGAAAGGCACACCGAAGCTTTGAATTGTTTCAACATGCTTCTGTAAGTTTTCCATACCTTTTGCTAATGCATCTACATTTTCTTCTTTTAATTGATCTTTTGCAACGCCGCCATGCATTTTAAGCGCACGAATCGTCGCAACAATAACAACTGCTTCTGGTTTAATGCCAGCTGCACGAGCTTTAATATCTAAAAACTTCTCAGCGCCTAAATCAGCACCGAATCCAGCCTCTGTAATAACATAATCACCTAATTTTGCTGCCATTGTTGTAGCGATAACACTGTTACAACCGTGAGCGATATTCGCAAATGGTCCGCCATGAATGATAGCTGGTGTATTTTCTAACGTTTGTACTAAGTTCGGCTTTAATGCGTCTTTTAATAATAGTGTTAACGCACCTTCTACACCTAAATCTTTAACCGTTACAGGTTGATTTGCAAAGTTATAAGCAACTACGATGCGAGATAGACGCGCTTTTAAGTCTTGAATATCTGTTGCAAGGCAGAATACGGCCATAATTTCAGATGCTACTGTAATGTCAAAACCGTCTTCACGTGGTACACCTTGTACAGGTCCACCAAGACCAATTACTACGTTACGAAGGGCACGATCATTTAAGTCAACACAGCGTTTCCAAACGATTTTACGCGTATCAATTCCAAGTGTGTTTCCTTGTTGGATATGATTATCAATAAACGCTGCTAATGCGTTATTGGCAGTTGTGATCGCATGGATATCTCCAGTAAAGTGAAGGTTAATGTCTTCCATTGGTACGACTTGTGAAAAACCGCCACCTGCTGCTCCACCTTTTAATCCCATCGTCGGTCCAAGAGATGGTTCACGAAGTGCAATTACTGTTTTCTTACCAATTTTGTTAAAAGCTTGACCTAAACCAACTGTTACTGTTGATTTACCTTCTCCAGCTGGAGTTGGGTTAATCGCTGTTACTAAAACAACTTTACCGTCTTTCTCATCTTGTAAGCGCTTAAAAATATCAAGAGATAACTTACCTTTATAATGCCCGTATGGCTCTAATTCATCTTCTAAAATATTTAAATCAGCTGCAATTTCTTGAATCTTCTTCATACTCGCTTCTTGTGCGATTTCAATATCGGATTTCACTGTTGTAGTAGTTGTCATATACCCTAGTCCCCCTTTAATTGGTTCTGATGATATTGTATCAGTTTTTTGTATTTTCTGCACTTATTTACCTCCTAAAAATTCTTTCATTTCTTTATACGTTTTTTAACATAAATACCCATAAGAATGTTAACGATTGTTGTAACTCTGTAGGTAGTTGACCTAACATCTTCTCATTTACTCCGCGCTTATATACGCCGATGCCATCTATAACTTTAAAACCTTGTTCTTTCGCTAACTGTTCAAATTCCCAAGGCATCATCGTATTACAAACAACGTCTTTTCCATACAAGCGAGGATAACTGTTCTCTCGTGGCTTTGCTGTCGGCCCTAAAATTGCAATACATGCATATCCATCTTTCTTTAACACACGCTTTATTTCATTTAACGCTCGTAATGGCTCTTCCGTCCATTCTAAAGAATTAATTGCCATAATTGATTCAAATTGCTCATTTTCAAATGGTAATGCAGAAAGATCTCCTTTTATAAAAGATAAATTTGGTCCTTCTCCGCGCTCCTTACCTTTTTGAATCATCACTTCCGATAAATCTACTCCCACTGCTTTATAGCCTGCGCGACTTAATTTATATGTACCGTACCCATCACCACAACCAACATCGAGCACTTGTGCTTCTTTCTTCACGTATTGTTCAAAAAACGGAATAATTGTACTTCTGCTACCACTGTCCCACATCTCTTGACTATTTTGATTCCAAAACTCTGCGCTACTATCCCATTTCTTTTCTGCTGATTCATGCCAATTAAATTTCGTCATACATTCCCCTACCTTCACGCTTTATCACTCATTTCATTCTACATCATTTTCCAAAATTCCTGTTTTATCTTCATAAGGAGATATACATGCTAATGAAGGAATCTTTATTCTCCAATTTTTGCTTTACTTGGGTTTAACTCATACTCATGTTCTTCTCTTTATGAAAGATACTATAGGTACACCCAATTGAAAGAGAGGGATGTACATGCGAAGAAAGAGAAATCATCATTTTAAAAGTGGTGAAAAAAACGAAGAGTATGCAGCTGAAATATCACCAGCTGGCATTCCAATTAGACATAAGCGTAAAGAAATTGCAAATGAGATAGAAGGTACAAATACCGGTGCAATGGTAGGCTATGTCGCTTTATTTCTTTCGTTATTCTCCATTGCTTTTTATCCAGTTACGCTCGGCTCCCTAGCAATTTTAGTTGGCCTATTAGCTGTCAATTTCGGAGCAAGAACACTTGGATATACAGCAATTGGTTTTGGTAGTTTTTCTGTTTTATTCACTTTATTTTATCCGCTTGCTTTGTCAGCGTTTTAAAAAAACACACCAAGTCATACTTGGTGTGTTCATTCATGATACAACATAATATGGCCGCATCCACAACAATGTTTCGCTGTAATTTCTTGAAACACTGGATAATTTTCTTCATCTCGATGCTCAATAAATACTTTTTCAAATCGATACATGTTTGGTGCATATGCCCAATCTTGTTTCGTACGTGCATATAACGTTGAGGAAAAAAACTCCTCACCGCCACAAACGATACATGTGTTCTTCATCAATACCCCTCCTATGCTTGTCTTACTTCATCTATATGAACATAAGCATAAAAAAAAGACCTTCTATTACTAGAAAGTCTTCTCTGAAACAAAAAGAAATGTACCAAACATTCCTACTCCGCTATATTCTTTTGAGACACCAGCTTCTGTTTTAAATGTTTGCTTTACAGTCATAAAGAATACACCATTTCGTGCATCTGTACTTTCAAATTGTAGTTTTTCTTTTTTACCATCTACATTTTGCGTGCATTCAAAACTACTCTCATTACAATTCAACGCATACTTATCCTGTACATACACTTTAAAATCTGATTCTTTCGGACAAGTTATAAGTAATATTGCCACGAGAATAATACTTATAATACCCACAATTGTATAATATTTCTTCATTTGTACTCCTTTCAAATGACAAGAAAACTTGACTTCATACGCCAAGTTTTCTTAGTCAACAACCCATTGCCACTCTTGTTCTTTCTTATCAAAAATGAGCCAACCTGTTTCTGTTGCTTCCTCTTTCAATTCATCGATATTATCTAACACCTCATCCGTACTTTCATACGAACCAACTACATATACCGGAATTTCAAGACCTCTTCTTGACTCAATCTTCCCTGCTAGATCTATGTAAAGACCATCTTCCATGAGTGGAATAAGTCCCATAATCAATTCTTTTGAAATCGCTGGGAAAATTTTTGATTTTTGGAAGAAAGAAAAACGTTTCTTACCGAAAGCACCGAGTTTATACGGAATGACTTTACTTAACATTCCTACAAAATCAGCAATTCTACGATAATACACTTTGTTGTACCATCCGTCATCATGTGAAAAATAAACAAATCTATTTTTCAACAGCGGAAAGAATGTTCTTGCAAGTGGTTCTTTTTTGTGAGCCAAATATAATAATTCTGCAATTTCTTTCGGCTCTAATTCATCTAAATCGCTTGCATCATCAAAATCTACCCAACAAAATTCATCAAATTCATCAATCTCTGCTTGAATTAACTTATGTATATTTTCTTCCTCAACATATTCAAATAAAGTATGATAATGAAAATCCGTCCATTCAAAGTTGTGCTTTAAAAGCAACACTTGATGAAGCGGTGAAGGGATGTTACTCGCAAACTCTTTAAACGTAATTCCTGATGTAATAAAACAATGACCTCGACGATTACCATTAATATATATCATATTCTTTACTTGGTCAGATCCTCCAGACAAAGCACCTAGCCACCTTCGTTTTATATGTTTCAATTCTATAGCATATTTTAACATGAAAAATTTTAGAAACATAGAAAAAACTTCAAAAACTATTTACAATTTCATGTGTTTTATTACATAGTGATTACAAGAAAAAACGCCTGCTCATAAGCAGGCGTTTTTAAAGGATTTCATCAGGGTTTTGAGGATGATGATTTCCCTCTTTCTTTTCTTCTTTTTGGAACATCGATTGAATTTTATCAATTGTTTGTGGAGCTAATTCAATCATTTTTTCTGCTAAATGTGTCGCATTTTGTAGATGTAGAATATTTACTCCATCTTTATTCACCACAAGAAATGCTACTGGTGTAATCGAAACACCACCCGCGCTACCGCCACCAAATGCAGGGTTACCGTTCGCTCTTTGTCCATCATTCGTTTGGAAATCAGAACCTCCTGCTCCAAAACCGAACGCTACTTTAGAAACCGTTAACACTACACCACCGTCAGCCGTTTGAACAGGCTCTCCAACAATCGTATTTACATCGACCATTTCTTTTAAATTTTCCATTGCTGCTTTCATTAACCCTTGAATTGGATGATCCACCGTTCATAACCTCCTTTGTCATATCTTTCCTAGTTTTTCCGAAAGTTTGTGAACTAAACATAAAATTTTATATTGATTTCAAAAAACTTAAGTTGTAATATTTAGAAAAATAAAAAAGAGGTCGATTCGTTATGATGCGAAAATTAACAAAGAAAGATCATGAACAAGTATTCGCTTACCTAAAAGAAGAAGCAGCCCTTAACTTGTTTATTATTGGAGATATTGAAGCTTTCGGTTATGACATAGATTTTCAAGAACTATGGGGAGTATTTAAAGAGAATGGAACATTAAAATCAATTCTACTCCGATTCCACGATTCATTTATACCCTATAGTAAAGAAGAATTTATTACCACTGATTATGAGGCACTTCTTTCCACATATAAGCCGCTTAAACTCTCTGGTAAGTCAACTATCGTAGAACAATTTGAAACTGCTTCAAATATACAACTAGGTACTAAAAATGAAATGTATTTTTGCGAATGTCTAAATGACAACAACTTACCTAGCACACCAATTCATGAAACAATTAAACTTGCCTCACTCGATGATATAGAACGAATTATGAAATTACGAAGTGACATCGCTGAATTTCCGACTACCAATGAATCAGAGAAAATATTAAGGCAGGCTATCGAAACAAATACAGGACGCACATACTATATTGAAAAAGATGGCGTGATCATCGCATCCGCCTCTACTTCCGCTGAAAATTCATTATCTGCTATGGTAGTTGGTGTATGTACACACCCGAATTATCGCGGAAATGGTTACGCTTCACTCATATTACAAAAAATGATCCAAGACTTTACGAAAGAAGACCGAACACTTTGTTTATTTTATAACAATCCAGCTGCTGGACGAATTTATAAACGACTAGGATTTAAAGACATTGGAATGTGGACGATGTATCGATAATAAGAAGTACTCTATAAGAGGAAATAGTTGTAACTTAGTAATACAAGCAAATTACAAAATAACTCACACCGTTATTATGAAGATGGAGAAACTACTTGTAAAGCCGTGCCCCTAACTAAAACATGTCATGTATTCAAACTAAATTTAGACAGATAAACGCCCCAATTGTTGCATCTACTCCAGCAATTGAGGCTACCTGTTTATTCTCAAATTCTTTCCGCTACAAATAGAAATATTTATGAAAGATTTATCTCACTTATGTCACTATTATCTTTACGTGCAAATGCCCTTCTTAATATTACTGCTTCTTATTATACTTTACTTTAAAATCAATATATTCCTGTCTCGCATCCTGATTATTACCTTGCTGACTATCAAAATATGTGTGTATCTGTGATATATATTTTACTAACTTGCCTTCATCATTTCTCTTCTTATAATTCATTACGATACTTACTTGTAATATCTGCTCTAAGCCATTTTTAGAATCTATATGCAATGCGATTGATCCACCACCATATTCATCATATTGTATTTTCAAGTTATCATTAATAATGCTCTGAAAATCTGATTCAGTTAATTTGTATCCAACAGTACTAGGTTGATCAAACTTTTTTATATCACCTTTGGGCTTCATCTTTAGTTTCCCTATTCCTTTTAAACGATCTACAATTAAGTTCACGTATGAAACATCTAGATTTGAATCCGGACTTTGCACCTTTTCATTTTTATACATAATATTTGTACTATAATTAACTTCTTCTTTATAATTTTTATTATCTACTTCCGAGGTAATTTCTTGTGTTGTATTTCCATATAAACTTTTATCTTTCGTATTATATATGCCTTTCGAAGTTTGATAGATTGTTTTACTGTGCTCTCCATCTTCCTTTTGCTCATATGTACTATATATACCTCTTTGTTTCACATACGCATATCCATCATCACTCGCAGACATAACCGTTTTCATGTCACCTTCATCCAAAGCTTTGACAAATGGCTCATACTCTATCTTTTCTTCAAAAAAGCTACATGCTTGTAGTAGGCTGATTGTTATTATGATAGTAATCATTTTAGAAACCCTTTTTTTGTTCATTTCATCATCACACTACCCACTCTATATTTTCAATTAGATAACCTACTAATCACTTTTATCACCTTACATAAGTAAATTTTCTTTTCGTAGTTCAAATACTCTCCTATAAATTATTACTTTTTCATCATCAAAACTTACAATACACACTTTCTTTATGCCTTACGTTTCGATTTACTTTTTTTATTTTTCTTTTGATATCTTGGAGTTTCTCTTTTATGTTGCTCCCATGTTTTATTAAATGATGGAAATTTAAACCTGCAATATGCTAATAGCTGAAATTCAGCTGCTCCGATTGCTACTGCGTACATTAAAATGCTCCCAACCACATACATTAGTAAAGCATCAAACCCATAGTCGTTACGAAAATAAATTAAAATCAGAAGGAGTGGTACGTATATCATTACTCCCTTCAGTACATTCATCTTTGTATTACTAAAAAATGATTTAGATCTCTCATCCATACTAAATGCACCTTCACTTGCTTGCTTAAACGTATCAATTGTTGTCACAATATGAAAAAAACTGCTCCTAGAAATAATAAACTTGCAAGCGTCAATGTAAAAACATCAATCGACTTATTAGCTATTTCAGAAACGATTAAAGCTGTGAGCCCAATCGTTCCTAATTGAAATGCGTATAATAACACGACAATTGTTTGTAATTTTTGAAATTTAAAACGAGCTTTCGGAAATAGATATAGTATTAAAAAAATTATTTGTAAACTATATAAAACTAATTCAATACTAACAATTATTTTTCCAAAAAAAGTTGAATAGTAATCCCAACCATCTGTAACTAGTGCTACGAAAATAAAAAACATTAATAATGAAACAAAAATGATTGTTCCCATCATAAATCCCGTCGCACCTTCAGGACTTAAACGATTTCTACATGTAATCCTAAATTGATCTAAATCTTCTTCTTTTATATTCCACATCCTGGCTCTTCACCTTCTATACAGTTTAAATAATTTTCATTCACTTCAGTTCTCTTTCACTCTTATTTATTTTTCGATTGGGATTTTGTATTTCGCTTTCAAAATCTCCCATGTATTCTCTCATTCTCTTCCCACGTTATATTTAATGGCAGACATTTAAATTTATTATGCCATTTCCCTTTATGCCTTACGTTTCGATTTACCTTTTTTATTTTCCTTTCGATATCTTGGAGTCTCTCTTTTATGTTGCTCCCATGTTTTATTAAATGATGGAAATTTAAATCTGCAATATGCTAATAGCTGAAATTCAGCTGCTCCTATGGCTATCGTATACATTAAAACAGTTCATATTACATATCCAATAAAAGTGTCAAACGCATAATCATTATGAAAATAAATCAAAATAAGAAGGATTAATGCGTATATTGAAGCCACTTTCATCATAGTTCCTTTTGTTTTACTAAAAAAGGATACGGATCTTTCATCCATACTAAACGCACCTTCACTTGCCAATTTAAATGTATCTATTGTTGTTACAATATGAAAAATTACTGCTCCTAAATATAGCAAACATACATAATTCAATGTACTACGATCCATTGAATTATTAGCTATTTCAGAAACAACTAAAACTGTAAGTAATATAGTAGCCATTTGAAGTGCGTATAAGAATACAACAAGTGTTTGTAGCTTTTGAAATTTAAATTGAGCTTTTGGAAATAAATATAGAATGAAAAAAATTACTTGCAGAGCATATAACAACACTTCTAGCTTAACGATTCCTATATTAAGGAGAACCATACAGTACTCCCAACCACCTGATACAATAATAGAAAAAACGGCTATTGAACTATAAAGTATTCCTCCAAACATAAATCCTGTAGCCCCCTCAGGACTTAAACGATCATTACATGTCATCCTAAACTTATATAAATCTTCTTCTTTTATATTCCACATCCTGGCTCTTCACCTTCTATATGTTTCAATTATTTTGCGCGCACTAAAATTCTATTAATATTTTATTTATTTTTCGTTTTGAATTTCTTATTTCGCTTTCGAATTCTCCCACGCATTCTCTCATTCTCTTCCCATGACATATGAAATGACTTGAATTTAAATCTACAATACATTAATAGCTGAAATTCAGCTGCACCGACAGCAATTGTATACATTAATACAGTACCTACCACATAAAGGACTAAGACATCGAACGCATAATTAGTATGAAAATAAATCAAAACAAGAAGGGTTAGTGTATATAGTGTAGCCCACTTCATCACATTCCCTTTTGTTTTACTAAAAAATGAGGTAGATCTTTCATCCTTACTGAACGCACCTTCACTCGCTTGTTTAAACGTATCGATAGTTGTCACAATGTGAACAATGACTGCTCCTAGGAATAACATACCTACATATATTAATGTAATTCTGTCAATTGAATCCTCAGAAATCCCAGGAAGAATCAACGCTGTGAATGTTATTGTACCTAATTGAAATGCATATAATATTACAACGAGCGTTTGTAACTTTTGAAATTTATAACGTGCTTTTGGAAATGAATATAGAATTAAAAAGATGAATTGTAAGCTATATAAAACAATTTCAATTTTAACAATTGTTTTGTCAAAGAAAGTATTATAATACTCCAAGCCCCCCATAAAAATAAAAAACATAAATACTGAAGTATAAACTATCCCTCCAATAAAGAAAACCATAGCACCCTCAGGGCTTAAACGATCTTTACATGTCATCCTAAACTTATATAAATCTTCTTCTTTTATATTCCACACCCTGACATTTCCCCTTCTATACAGTTTAAATAATTTTCGTGCACTAAAATTCTATTTCACTCTTACTTACTTTTCGTTTTGGATTTTGTATTTCGCTTTCGCATTCTCTCATTCTCTTCCCACGTCATATGAAATGACTTGAATTTGAATCTACAGTACACTAAGAGCTGGAATTCTGCTGCTCCTATTGCTACTGCATACATAACAACATTACACATAACATAACCAAACATTGTGTTTAATGAGTAATTATTATTTATATAAATCAAAACAAGAAGAATTAACACATAAATTACAGCACCTTGTATAACATGTCCCTTTGTTTTACTAAAAAACGAAGCTGATTTGTCTTCACTACTAAATGCACCCTCGCTTGCTTGTTTAAATGTATCAACTGTTGTCACAATATGAACAATAATTCCACCTAATACTAATAGCCCTACATAAACACATGTATTGAGATCAATTGAATGCTCTATCATCCCAGAAAGAACAAATAACATGCATCCGATAGTTCCAAGTTGAAATGCATATAATAATATCACGAGCGTTTGTAATTTTTGAAATTTATAACGAGCTTTAGGGAATAAATATAGTATTAAAAACATTACTTGCAAACCATATAACACTAATTCAATCCTAACAATTACCTTATCAAACAAGGTAGTATAATAATCCATTCCTCCCACAAAAATAATAACCATAAATAATGAAGTATAAAATATCGTTCCGAGCATAAAACCCGCAGCACCTTCAGGACTTAAACGCCCTTGACATGTCATTCGAAACTTATCTAAATCTTCTTCTTTTATATTCCACACCCTGACATTTCACCTTCTATACAGTTTAAATAATTTTCATTCACTTCAATTCTATTTCACTCTTATTTACTTTTCGATTTGGATTTTATATTTCGCTTTCGAATTCTCCCACGCATTCTCTCATTCTCTTCCCATGACATATGAAATGACTTGAATTTAAATCTACAGTACACCAATAGTTGAAATTCTGCCGCTCCGATCGCAACCGCATACATTAAAACAGTTCCTACTCCATACATAACAAAAAAATCAATTGAATAATCATTTTGAAAATACATTAAAATAAGTAGTATTAATATATATATTATAGCCCCCTTTATCATAGCTCCTTTTGTCTTACTAAAAAACGAGGTGGATCTTTCATCACCACTAAATGCACCTTCACTTGCTTGTTTAAATGTATCTAGCGTTGCTGCAATATGGATAATAACTGCTCCTACAACTAGTAGCCCGGTATACATCCTACCAATCGAATTATCAGCCATTTCAGAAATAATTGAAACTACAAATAATATCGTTCCAAGTTGAAACGCATATAGTAATACGATTAGCGTTTGTAACTTTTGAAATGTAAAACATGCTTTCGGAAATAGATATATAATTAAAAATATAATTTGAATACTAAATAACACAATTTCAGTTTTAACAATTGTTCTATCAAAAAAATTGTTGTAGTAATTCAAATCACCTACAAAAATAATAAACATAAATATTGAAATATAAAATATTGTTCCAAGCATAAAACCCGTAGCACCTTCTGGACTTAAACGGCTTCTGCATGTCATCCGAAATGCTTCTAAATCTTCCTCTTTTATATTCCACACCCTGACATTTCCCCTTCTATACAGTTTAAATAATTTTCGTGCACTAAAATTCTATTACATTCTTAATATTTTTAAGTACATAGATCTTTGTACAACTAAATTCAGATAATCTTTTAGGTATATCATTACCATAATCATCTAACCAGAATGCCTTTTGATGGTTCAAGTAGTATTCTTTTTCCTCAAAAGTTCCAAATATTCTTCTTTCAATTAAGTATAACCGTCTTCTTGTCACCTTCATCCAATGCCTTTATTAGACTCTCATACTCTATTTTGATTTACCAAAACTATACGCGCTCAGCAAAACATAACTGTTATCACAGTAACTATTTTTCACTACCCCTTTACTCATATCCTCACAACATTTATCATTCTCAAAATTCAATCAAAATATATTATTTTTAATTTATATACTCTTTTCATAATTTACATATTCTTTTTGGAACTTTGATTATTCTCTTCTCTGGTATGATAATATGTTGAAATTTCTTGATTGCGTTTTATAAGCTTATCTTCTTTTCGTTCTTCATAATTTACTGATATTGTTATTTGTATTATTCTCATTTGATCTTCTTTTGTATCATTAGGCGTATTAAATTCGATCATCAATATTGCAGAATCAAATTTATCATATTTTAAATTTAACTTATCATTCATTATGCTTTTAAACTGTAATTCAGTTAAATCATAGCTTATTATGCTCGGTTCACTAGATCTTTTTATCTTCACTCGGTTTCAATTTACTAAGTTCATTTAATCCTCTAAACATTAATTTTACATATGAAACATCTATGCCTTGATTCTGGGCTATTGAACGGGATTTTTCATTTTTCAAATTTGTACTATAGACAGTTTCTTTTTGGTAATTTTGATTACTACCAACGTTTTTATCATTTTTTATATCAGTAGCAATCTTTTGAGTTGTTTTCCCATATAAGTCGTTTTCTTTCACATTATATATTCCATGGGTTGTTTGATATATTATCCTGCTATGTTCACCATCTTCTTTTTCTTCATAAGTACTTTCGCTAGTCTCTTCTTTCACATATGCATATCCATCATCACTCGCAGACATAACCGTTTTCATATCCCCTTCATCCAATGCCTTTACTAATCTCTCATACTCTATCTTAGTCTCCCCAAAGCCACATCCACTTAATAAACTTGATACTATTAACAGAACTATCATCATCCTAGCTTTCTTCTTTAACTTCATACTGACACCCCGCTGATTTCTCTAGGCATTTTTAAGTTCATTACATTCCCATTTTGATAGTAATATAGTTCACCTTTACTTACCGGTATTTATTAACTCATACAGATTATATTGAAGATACTTTAATTTTTAATAGCATTGATTTATATACAATCCTTAATTGCTTATATATTCTATTCGAATTTTCAGAAACCAAAACTTATTTTATTTCTTTAGTTTTCTTTTTTTCCTTCTCTTCATAAAGCTTTAGTCTTTTCTGACGTTCCATTTCGTGTTCCTCCCACGAAATATAAAATGACGGAAATTTAAATCTGCAATAGGCTAATAATTGGAACTCTGCTGCACCTATGGCTACCGCGTACATTATTAAAGTTCCTCCCGCATACAATCCTAAAATATTTTGTGTATAATCATTATGCACATAAATTAAAATGAGAAGAATTAACACATAAATTACAGGACACTTTATTGCAGTCCTCTTTGTTTTACTAAAAAATGAAGAGGATTCTTCTCCCTTATTAAATGCCCCTTTACTTGCCTGTCTAAAAGTATCAATAGTCGCTAAAATATGTAAAATGACTGCACCTAAAAATAATAACCCAACATACATTAATGTAATTTGATCAATTGAATAATTTGACATTCCTGGAATTATCAACATTGTAAATGTTATAGTGCCTAGCTGAAATGCATATAATAGTACCACAAGTGTTTGTAGTTTCTGTAATTTAAATGGCATCTTAGGAAACAGATAAATAATTAAAAAAATTACTTGAAGACTATAAAACACTAACTCAAGGCTAACAATTATTTTATCAAAGAGAGTCGGGTAATAACTCCAACCAAACCTTATTAACCCTCCAATAAGAAAAAACATTATTAAAGAAATAAAAAACATCGTTCCAAACATAAATCCTGTAGCCCAATCGGGACTTAAGCGATTCTTGCAAGTACTTTTAAATTCATTTAAATTTTCTTCTTTTATATTCCACATATAATTACACCATCTTTTCTAAAATCATGTAATAACTCTATTTTTGTAGACAAACTGAGAGTAAATAAATGTTTTTAGTATTTCATATTAAACTAGCCTTTTTACTTTTTTAACGAACACAAAATACAGCGATAGCATTAGTATTAAGCCTATTCCACAAACCAATACACCTCCATATTCTTTCTGGTATAAAAATAAACATAGTAACAATATAGCTCGGTATTGACAAAATAATGAGCCACTTCCCAGAAACTCTGCTATTTTATATAGAATTAAAAAATAAACATAATCCCGACAATAATAGGTGCTATTACACTTTCAAATAAACCTTTTTCTTTTTTACAGCTTTAGATTCTTTATTCAAGATATTACATTCCTCCCTTTACTAGTTAATTTATGAATAATGTATTCATTCTATCTTCAATGTAAGTTTACGAGTATCATTTATAACTTTCATTTCAGTTTTTGTTTCGCTTTTGTTCTTTCTCTCTTATTCTTTTTCTATTTGCTATAAATTCTTGGCGTTCCTTTTCATGTTGTTCCCACGTAATATTAAATGATGGAAATTTAAAGCGACAATACACCAATAGGACGAATTCTGCTGATACTACAGCAAATGTATATAATATTATTGTTTGTGTCACATAAATTGCCATTTCATCAAATGTATAATTAAGGTTTAAAAAAATTAATACAAGTAGAACGATTACACTGATTGTTATTCCAATCAAAAAATATAATTTCGTGTCAGTAAAAAACGAGACAGCCGGTCCTTCTAATTTATATCCTCCATGCTTTGCTTTTCTAAAAACATCGATCGTTGCTACAATGTGAGTACAAAGCGCCCCTAACATTATTAAACCAATATAAACTAACGTTTTATTATTACTTGGAAAATCAAACATTCCTTCAACCATCATAACGATAAATGGTAATGTTGCTAATTGAAAAGAATAAAATAAAGTCACGATGGCTTGGAGTTTCTGTAATTTAAAAGCAACCTTTGAAGACATGAAAATTATTAAAAAAATCAACTCCAAAATGTATAACTTTACCTCAGATCGTACCAAAAATGTTTCAAGTGGTGTTAAAGAAATCTTATCACCGTTCAGCAAAACACCTAAAAACATGATGAGCATTGGTATAGAAGTATATGCAAAAACTCCCCCATAAAAAATTCTTATATAATCCGGACTTAATCGATTTCTATTTTCAATTTTAAAAAGACCCATATCTTCTTCTCTTATATTCCACATTCAGCCTTTTCACCTTCTATATAGTTTAAATAATTCTCATACACTTAAATTCTATTTCATCCTTATTTACTTTTCGTTTTGGATTTTGTATTTTGCTTTCGAATTCTCCCACGCATTCTCTCATTTTCTTCCCAAGTCATATTGAATGATTTAAATTTGAATCTACAGTACACCAATAGCTGGAATTCTGCTGCACCAACGGCTACTGTGTACAGTAAAATAGTACCTATTACATATCCAATCAAAGTATCAAACGTATAATCATTATGAAAATAAATCAAAACAAGTAGGATTAATGCGTATATTGAAGCTACTTTCATCATAGCTCCTTTTGTTTTACTAAAAAAGGAAGCGGATCTTTCATTCATACTAAAAGCACCTTCACTTGCCTGTTTAAACGTATCAATCGTTGTCACAATATGAACAATCACTGCTCCTATAAATAAGAAACCTACATATACCAATGTAATCTAACTTTTTAAGTACATTCATCTTTGTGTAACTAAATTTAGATAATCTTTTATGTATAATTACCGTACATAATCAGAATGCTTTTGATAGTTCAAATAGCCTTCTTTCTCCTCAAAAGCTCTAAATATTCTTCTCTCTTTCACTTAAGCATATCCCTCATACTCTATTTTTGTTTCCCCCGAAACTGCACTCACTTAGTAAAAACGTTACTGTCATCACAATTGTATCGAGATAATATAGCTTTAATTTTATCTTCAGAAAGGTGATAACCTCCCATCAACAATATGCTAGGAGGTTATTACAGTTATTTAAAATTTGTTTTTTATTTTAATGGATTCGATTTTTGCAAATAATAATGTTATTTAATTTGAGCAGCGAATATTAAAAACATACTGCTTAATAACTCGTAATTAAGTCTTCCCCCTCATATCTAGGGTCTTTCTCAACTTTACCATCTTTTGTTTTGATGACTTTTAGTCTACCTAACCACTCTGCTCCGTTATATGTCTCTTCACTTACCCATACATTATGCTTTTTACCATCTACCTCAACTACTAATGTGGGGTGTGTAAACATGAATTCCTTCTCTACATGCCTACCTACAATTTCTGCATGTAATGATGTACCTTCTTCAACTAATTTACTATTTTGATACCCTTCGATAATAGGTAATCCAATAAATACAAAGAGTATCAGTCCAAATACGATTACTTTCTTCTTTGTACTCCATTTATTCTTTTCTTTCAATTCCTTCTGTCTCGCTTCTCTTTCTTCGCGTTCATCCAAACTCTCATTTAAAGCATCTTCCCATGCCTTAATTTCCGCTTCGATTTCTGCTTCAGCTCTTGCTAGTTGTTCTAGTTGTTCATCGGTTGCTACCATCTCATATGAGTTGTCTCCAACCAAACGAATTTCAGCACCATTTTCTTTTACTTTTCGCAAGTCTTTTTCTGTACAATTAAACTCTCGAATGATTTCCCCTTGTGTGTTTACCAGTCTAACGTAAATGTTTTTTTTCTCCTTCTTCTTAAACATCTGAACTCCCCCTTATTTGTTTCCTATCATAGATAACCCTATTGCAATTAAGAGAAAGAAAACGATAATAAGGAAAGTCTTCCCTTTGCTTACTTGTGTTGTAGAACCTTCCAAGACAGCCCATATAAAAATTGGGAAAAGAAGAATACCTAGAAGAATATCAACTAACTTTTTGCTACTCTTCTTTAGTGGTTTTTCTTCTACTATCGGTTTTATCTGAACAGCTTCTTTTCTTATTTGTTTCGGTTTCTTTTTCTTGCGTCTATGATTCACCCAACTTACTCCTTTTAGAATAACTTTTTCCTAACTATAAAAATACCGAAATATCCCCATTTTCCATTTTATAAACCTGTCCAGATATTACAAAATCTGTGGCTTTAATGGCGCCATCCAAAGGACCATATTCATTTATAAGACTGCGGCAATTCTTCATATTGGTCCCGTATACGTACTTAACCACATCCTTATTTAAAACAGGCGCAGGATTTAAAGCTAATACGTTTATATTATCTTCTTGATGTCTTAATGCAACTGTATTCGCTGCTCCGCCACCTAAAGAGTGCCCTAGTAAAGTTATCTTCTTTCCTTTATTACTCGCCTTGACTTTTTCATAAAATTTTTCTGCTTGACTATACTGAAATTCCGCTAATGATCCCAATATAGGTGAATTAGTTAAATTATGCAGCCAAATTGCTCCATCGGTTGCTAAATAGCCTATTTGGCTCGGTTGGTTTCCAATGTATACAATGAAAATTTCATGCGTGTTTCTTTCCTCTAAATCATATGCCCCAAATCCAGTCACTGAATGAATATCATCAGAAACTATAAGATTAGCATTAAAGTTGTCTTGTAACTTCTGTTTATTTATTATTGGATCAGAATTATTATATTTTTTTCTTGTCCATTATAATCATAAATATCTCTTGCCGATAATCTTAATTTTCCTACATCACTACTTAATTTATAATCTTCCTCGTTCACCATATTCTCCCCTTATATATTAATGGCTTTCTTTAAATTTCTTTTCATATTGTAAGTAATCTTTTTGATTTCCAATTATTTTCTTCTTTATTACGTAAATATGTTGTTATTTCTTGATCATGCCCAATCATATTATTTTCTTCATTTCTTTGTTTATAGCCTATCGAAATTGTTATCTCTGTTATTTTCATCGGATTTTCCTTTGTATCCTTAGCAGAATTAAATTCAATTAGTAGTGTTGCATAACTAAACTTCTCATACTCTAATCCTAAATTCCCATTAAATAGCTCTTTAAATTGAGTTTCTGATAAATTATAGCTTATCGTAGTTGGTTGGCTGAAGCTTTTTTTATTCACATTTGGTTTCAATTCATTTATTCCTTGCACTCTATTGAGCATTAATTTTATATTAGACATATCTTTCCCTCGATTTGAAGCTTCTAGCTGTCCATTTTCGTATCTTATATCTGACTTGAATACAAATTCTTCTTTATATTGTGGGTTGTCACTATGTTTTTCATCCTCAACTGGAGTATTGACTTTCTTTTGTGTCTCACCAAAAAGAATATTATCTTTAATGCTATAAATACCTTGCGTTGTTTGATAAACTACTCCTATTTGCTTATTATTATCCTCAATAAAAGTACTATCCCTAACCTCTTCTTTCACATACGCATACCCTTCATCACTCGCAGACATAACCGTCTTCATATCACCTTCATCCAATGCCTTTACTAATCTCTCATACTCTATCTTCGTCTCCCCAAAACCACATCCACTTAATAAACTTGCTACTATTGACAGTACTATCATCATCTTAGCTTTCTTCTTTAACTTCATACTGACACCCTTATTCAATCAAAATAAGCTTTCCTCTTTCCATTTTGGAAGAGGAAAGCTTATTTCCTTTTAAATTTATTTTTTTCCCTTTATTTCTAACTCTTGTGCTTGTTGTTGCTTTTTATTTTTTTCAATTACTTTTTCAACAAACTCATTCCGCCACATTTTAAACTTAGCTGCGAATTGACCTTCAATTTTATTTCGATACCCTTCAAATTTAACCTCTGCAATATCCGTGTGGTTAAATAATTTATACGTCTCTTCGGTTAAACCCACTGGATGCAACACTCCGCCATAATCATAGAATGTGTTTTCATCAAGTAATAAACCTCTCGTAGTAATTACATACTCCGCATCTTCCTCTTCTTTAAGACCCAATCTTACAACACTGCCTAAAGGTAATACTTTATCCATATAGTCTTTCATATTAATTCACTGTCCCTTTTAGTACGCTAATTTTCTCTTCTATTTTTTGTCTTTTTTTCTCTAATTGACGGATACGATCAATAAATGCCTCACGTGTTTTTCCTTGTAATGTGCTATCAATACTACTCTCTAACCTTCTAATATCTCCCGTTAAAGATGCAGCTGCTTTTTCCAATTGCACTACAACGTTTATAATTTGTTCTCGTCCACCACTAGCTGGAAATGTACTATGAACTCTTGACATTATCGTATGTAAATCCACCTTCATACCCCTCTCTTTTAAATTTATAAACTTGGAGTTTTAATAATATGAAACTGCTCCTAATTCTTCGTCTTTTGCAAACATAGAAAATACCGCTTCTGAAACATCGTCGTTTAATTGTTTTAAATCTTTCGATAACTCCTTCACATCTTTAGCAATTTCACCTAATAAAGAATGGTTTATCCCCCTACTGTTATCATTCATAAAGAGATTTAACAATGAGTGACGATGACTTAATATATGTTCAGATACAATTGCAGCTACATTTGTATCAACTACAAAATCTCCTTTAAACAAATCTAGTAAATCTTGCACGTAAGAAGCTGCAACTTCTTTTGCAATATCTAAAATTTCACTTGTAGCTAAATATACTACAACACTTCCAGCTAAAAAATTTATAGCAGTATTAAATACAGACTCTAATACTTCTAAAACTTTTTCCTTACATTTCGCTAAAGTTGTTTCAATCCATTCTACAGCGATATCTACCGCTCCTTTTATTTCAACTGTAGCCATTATACTAAATTGGATTGCTTCTGCTGTAATTTGAGACTTTAGTCCTTCATACTTTGTATTTAATCTTGAAAAACCTTCTTGAACTTTTTCTCTTAGCTTTTCAAGCTCCTTGCTGCCTTGTACAATGTCCGAGTAACCTAATATTCCACCTATAATACTAGAAATTGGCGTTGCATTTAGTATCAAATTAATTGCAGTTCCAGCTACCTTTTCTTCTTCTATAGAAACTTTTCTATGAAATACATCATGTATAGTTCCTGTGTATATAGCCCCAGCAGATTGAGAAAACTCCATAAATCCTGGGATAATATCCCACCCCGTATCGTTATCACTTGCTAGTTTATCAATCCATATTAGATGTCCATTCTCATCATAATCCTTCAATGTAAAAGCATATGAGTGACCAGCTTGATTCGGAATTTTATACATTCTTCCCGGAAGTGTGAAGTCTGCTGCCTTTATCCCAATATGTAGTGGATCATTCTGATTAATGATATTCCGAACATTTTTCATATCAAACCCATTACCAAATTTATCAACATCTCGGTTTAATACAGGCGCTGGATTTAATGTTAATGTTTCAATATTATCTTCTTGGTGTCTTAACGATACAGTATTAGCTATACCACCACCTAATGAATGCCCTGTTACACTAATTTTGGCAGAAGGGTTATCATGTTTAACCTTCAAATAAAATTCTTCTCCTTGATCATACTGTCTAACTGTAAAATCGTGTTCCAAATTACCTAACATTATTTTATTTGCACCTGTTATATTATGTCCCCCAATTTCACCATCTGTTATTGCATCCGTTGCATCTTCCGTTCCTACATATGTTATTACAATTTCTCCTGTAGACCTATCTTTAAAAGCGTATGCAGCAAATCCTGTATTTTCATCAACTTTATCATCTATAAAATCTGCGTTAAATTTATCCTGTAATGTCTTTTTATTTTTTTGACTTAGTTGGTTATACGGTTCTTTACCAGCTTTAAAGTCATAAATATCCTTTCCAGCTAGCTCCAATTTCCCCCAATCAGAATTTATCTCTCTTACCTCTATATCCTCTATTATTTCTTTATCTTGCTCCACATCCTTACTCATATTACTCACTCCTAATTACTTATTATTTTTATCCTGTGCTCTGTAATCTATATATTTTTTTGCATCTTGATTATTGCCTTTTTGACTATCAAAATATGTGTGTATTTGTGATATATATTCTACTAACTTACCTTCATCATTTCGCTTCTTATAATTTATTACAATACTTACCTCCAATATCTGCTCTGAACCATCTTTAGAATCTATATGCAGTACAATCGATCCACCATCATATTCATCATATTGTATTTTCAACTTATCATTAACAATACTCTGAAACTCTGATTCATTTAGTTTATATCCAACTGTACTAGGTTGATCAAACTTTTTTATATCATCTCCGGGCTTCATCTTTAGTTTCCCTATTCCTTTTAAACGATCAACAATTAAGTTTACGTATGAAACATCCAGATTTGAATCCGGACTTTTCACCTGTCCATTTTTATACATAATATTGGTACGATAAACACCTTCTTTTTTATTATCTTTGCTGTCTACTGCTGAAGTAACCGCTTGTGTTGTACTTCCATATAAACTTTTATCTTTCGTATTATATATCCCTTCCGAAGTTTGATAGATTGTTTTTCTATGCTCTCCATCTTCCTTTTGTTCATATGTACTATATATACCTCTTTGTTTCACATACGCATACCCATCATCACTCGCAGACATAACCTTTCTCATGTCACCTTCATCCAAAGCTTTGACAAATGGCTTATAATCTATTTGCTTTTCCCCAAAACCACATCCACTTAATAAACTTGCCACTATTGACACGACTATCATCACCTTAGCTTTCTTCTTTAATTTCATACTGTCACCTCGTTAGTTACTCTAGGCATTTTTAGTTTCATTATGTTCCCTTTTTGATAGTAATACACTTCATCTTTACCTAATGGTGCTTCGTTGCTTATATATTTTATGTTGAAGATACTTTGATCATTTAATGGCATTGCGATAATTGCTGCTGTTAGTTTACTTCTCATTTTCATAGGTAGAGCTTCACGATTTCGGTCCATGTAGTCGTGGTGACCTGCTAATACAAAGTAAATACCTACTGTACGAGATAAATCAATTAAAGTCGCTGCATCCTCCATTTCTAAATAAACAAATTTACTAAACTCTTCAACATTTGTCATGATAATGAGTTGTTTTGTGAATGCAGGAATTTCTCTACCTTCTTGTCTTGCTTGTGCTAATTCAAGAGCTCGTTCACGAATTACTTCCATCCAATACTTCGCATGCATATTGATTTCATTTTCGTCTACAATGTAGTGCGTCACATCGTCTTTATATTGAACGAAACTATACTCTGCTGTATCCACCAACGTCACACTTTCAAAATAATCTTTATTCAATTGAGATAGGATGCTAGATACAATTTGTTTTCTCATACTATCATCTACACTATAAATCATTAAATGATCATTCACTGCAATATCATGAGCTACAACTTCTACGTTTGCAAAATCAAGCCCCATTGGAATTCTTGCTGCTTGTAGAGCTTTTGTAACGTCTTTATTTTTACGATAAGTAGCAATATCAATCACTTCTGGCATCATTGGAATTGCCTTCGGACGTTCTCCATCCCATTCTCGATCCATATCATTTGCTTCTTGTTGTAATAATTGAATTTGCTGTAATTCATCTTCTGCTTTCGTAGGTAGTGCAACCTGGAATAATGTAGGAGATTCTAGTTTTATTAACGCTCTTCCTGCTGTTTCTTCCACTTTTATATCAGATCTCCCTACAATACTAGCTACTTCACTTTGATCAATCATATATAGGCAAGTTTGGATTTTAATATTATTGTACAATTGAATTCTAAGTGCATTTTGTCGCCCTGCACTAATTAAGGTATGAATTCCTAAACTTGCACCATCTCGGACAATTTGCATAATTAGCATTTCAAAGCTTTCATAGAACTTCGCTTCTTTTACTGCATCATAATTGTCGATTGCAATAATAATATGTGGTATTTCTTTCCCGCTTGCCTTTTCATACATTTCAATATTTGCAACGTCATATTCACTTAATAATCGTTTACGATTTTTCATTTCTTGAGTTAATCTTTCAACAAACTTTAAACATTTTTCAGATTCATCAATCGTAATCGTATCCGCTACATGAGGTAATCCTTTCAAAGGTAGAAGACCATTTGTTCCAAGGTCCACTAAATACACATGCAAATGCTCCGGACTATGCTGACGAGCTACATCCATAATGACTGATTGTAAGAATGTTGATTTTCCGTAGCCTGGACTTGAGAAGACCGCTACGTGTCCGTCTTTACTAATATCTAGTGTTAATGGTGTTTGTGATTGTAATTCAGGCTGATCTAGTAGACCAATTGTTGCTTTTAATGGTTTCTTTTCTTTCGTCCATGCTTCTTTGAACTGAATAGCGTGTAAGTCTTGTAAATATACGCTTTCTGGAAGTGGTGGTAACCACGGTCTAGCTAACGCTTCAATTTCATTTATTTCTGCGTAATCGTGAATGTAGTCAATAACAGCATCCAGTTCAGATGGTACGCTTATTACTTCTTTACTGCTACCAAGGCCACTTAAATCTTCACTTAATATTTCATATTGTCCTAGATCATTTATTGCATAGATTGTTGCGTCTAAATGTTCTTTATCCTCTTTGTTTTCTACATAGTCTGCTCCGCTCCAGGCTGATTGGAATAGTTCATAAATTTCATTATTCCCAACTTGTAAGTAAGCACGTCCTGGTAATGTAATTTCAGCAGCATCTGGCGTTTTTAAAATTTCATTACTATCTGACGTATTTTGAACTTTTAATGCTAGTTTGAATTTCGAGTTACTCCAAATTTGATCATCTACAACACCACTCGGTTTTTGCGTAGCTAATATTAAATGGATTCCGAGCGAACGACCGATACGCGCTGTTGAAACTAACTCTTTCATAAACTCTGGTTGTTCTGACTTCAGTTCCGCGAATTCATCACTAATTAAAAATAGATGCGGCATCGGCTCACTTACTAAGTCTTCTTTATACAGTTTTTGATACTGATTAATATGGTTTACATCATTTTCACCAAATAATCGTTGTCTTTTCTGTAATTCAGCTTTAATTGATGCGAGCGCTCTCATACTTTGTGCTCCATCTAAGTTCGTAATTGTTCCTAATAAATGCGGTAAGTTTTTGAATAAATTCGCCATTCCGCCGCCTTTATAGTCAATTAGTAAAAAGGCTACTTCGTACGGGTGGAAATTGACTGCTAGAGATAAAATATACGATTGTATAATTTCCGATTTACCTGAACCTGTTGTACCTGCTATTAATCCGTGTGGTCCGTGTGCTTTTTCGTGTAAGTTTAAGTTTACGATATCTTCTTTACCACGTAATCCAAGTGGTACAGCTAAAGATTTATGCGCTGCATTTTTCTCCCAACGACTTGTGATATTCAGTTCTTTTACTTTTTCAACGCCGTACATTTCTAAAAATGTTACGCTTTCTGGAATACTATTTTTTAAGTTTTGCAAATGATTTAATGGTGCTAATGCCCGTGAAATATCTTCTAAATTGAATCCTTTTGGCACATGATTTAGCTTAAATTGACGGTTAACAAGTTCTCCTTGCTCTAAGATGATGTTCCCTTGTTTTGCATCTCTTATATCTATTACCGTTTTCACATGCTCCGGTAAACTTTGCATAACATCTTGTACAAATACAAGCGATACACCTAATTGACTCGGGTCATCATTAAAGAATTCCATAACAACATGGTCTAATATTAGTTTTTCATCTGTAATAAGAACGACATAGTGCGGTGCAAAGTACATTTTTTCATTAGTAGAACTTTTTTCATCTAGTTTTAATTTTCGTTCTTTCAATATTTGATACAAACTATTTAACACTTGATCACGGCTACGATCATGGTATACAAATCCACGTACATTTATATCGCGAACACTTCCATGAGGTAACCAGCGCATCCAATCCCATTTTTCTTTTTCCTCTTCCGGAAAAATAGTAATAAACTGCAAGTCATAATAACTATGGAATAAAGCTGTTTGTGCAACTAATAATTGTAATTGCTCTAACACTAAAGAGCGTTGACCAATATAACCGACTGGTCCATTCATTAAATCTGTTACAACTGGTACATCTTCCAATGATAGATAACGCTGTCTTAGTTCACGTGCTATATCAATTAATTCATCTTTCGTTTGACTAAATTCTTCTTCATTAAATTGAATTTCAAAACTCGTATTAGCTTGTCCTGTTCCAACGCTAAATGTTAAGAAATCATGATGTAACATTGTTTTTTCATAAATTCGAGGATTTACTTGAACTGCCATATTACGTATTACTTCTACATTTGGATTGTGATAATGTAACGCGTGACGCTGTTTTTCACTTTCTGCATGTAAATCTTTCGTTTTTTGTTTTATATACTCTCTATAGCTTTTATCTCGTTCAACAATGTCGACTTTATATTGCTTCAAATTTTTAATATACGATGTTACAGAAACAATGATTGTTACTAATGTCATCGCAATCGATGCGATAATAAACATTCCATATTTCATGAAAATAGCAAGTAATACAGTTACGACAATCATGACAAGTGAAGGTGCAATGATTCTTGCTAAATGCTCCGTTGGTTTTGATGGCATACTTGAAGGCTTTGCAATTGTCATTTTCTCTTCTGGTTCACGGTAAATAATACGTGGTGAACGATGATAGTCTGGATAACCACTTTGATAATTTGTTTCTGATTCTACTAAAATAGGTAACTCAGATTTCACTTTATCTTCTGAAGAAAGTACTTGAATGTCTTCACTACCAATCTCCAATAAAATACCATCAAAATATAATACGTCTCCTGATTCCAACATAACGCTATCTTTTAACTTCGTATAATTATGAAATACATCCCCGCCATACACGTTCACTTTAAAAGAATCGTACAACGTTTCGCGAGATAGCATCAAATCTACACTAGTCCCGGTAATAGAAATATCATCGTAATCGTTTTGACTCACTGTAAGAGAATGTTTCGTTCCAATATCAAACACTTTAGTTGTGCCAACAATAGATATAAAGATTTTCAAGCTCACATCTCTTGTTTTCCCAATCTCAATTTCCTTATTGAATTCTATTAATTGATCCTGTACCATCCAAGCATTTACTTCATTATTCCACTTTAACTCTACTTCTTGTTCTAAACTTGGATTCGTAATATCATTTGTCCACTCTTTTCCAATCGACACTATTGATTGCTCATTTGGATGTAATGTGCACTTATATATTTTGTCTCCATAAGTCAATACTAATAGTTGCTCCATCCGTGTTCACTGCTCCTTTTCAACTGTCTCATCAAGTGCTTACTCTTTTTTCTCCGTGTCCGACAAATTTTTATCGCTTGATGAATTGCCATATTTCTTTTTATATTCATCTAATTGTTGCTCATATGTTTTTAACTTTTGATCACGTTCTTCCCCTGATAAATCTGGATTATTTTTCAGTGATTCAATTTGTTTAACAAGGCCGTACATAATAAGCTGAGGATCATCAAGTGTCTTAGCTAAATCTAATGATTTATCAAAATTACCTTTTCCGTTATACATCCAATACAGCAAATACTTTTCATCACTTTTCAAACTAATGTTTTTCATAATCGATTTCTTTTGAGCTTCACCTAGTTTTTCAGCTGTAATGTATGCAAATGCTAACTCATATTTAGATGCAATCGGTAATGATTCAAACTCCTCTTCATTCAATTGCGTAATGACTTTGTCATAATCAGTTGCTATGAAACTTGCATTTGCTTCTAACAATTTATTTTGATAAGGAAATTTTATAAAAGTGAAATATATTAAAGGAGCAGCTAAAATAACTGTCGCCGCTATGAAGGAAAAAGCTAAGTATTTAAATGATTTATAGCTTTTTTTAGGTACTAACTGCATATTTTTTTCTGTTTTTGTTTGTTCCTTCTCAAAGCTGTCATCAAGAAACTGCAGTAATGCATCTAAGCTTTCCATTTGAGCAACGGTCTGTTCAAATGTTGTTTCTTTTGCATCTTTTAGTAACCCAGCATACAAATCATCAAAGTTATGTTTTTGGGAGAATAAAGCAATAATTAGACACTTATATTGTGTTAAAAATTGCTCTTCTAATAATGGGGTTGGCGGAACAATATCTCGAATTCCTCTATGTATAATACTTGGTATTAAATTAGCATTAAAAACTATATTGTCTGGATGTAAAAAGAACGTGATTCGTTTATTTAAATATTTACGAAACTGCTCAACATTCCGAAGTAGTCTTAATTTCTCATTTCTTCCAAAACGGCTAAGATCGTCCCACTTATATAATTTTTTATCTACTTGATATAGAAACGTAAACATATCATCCGTTTCTTCTATTGTTAATGGTACAAATTCAGATGATTCGCCCGTAATTATATCGAATTGACGGAAGTCTTTTATACGTGTTTGGGATTTGGTCATCTCCAATTTCCAATTTTCTTTTTCTATTTGAAATTGATAGTTCATTGCATCAATTTGAATTATTTTTTCCGTCATGTTTATCCTCTTCTCCTTTTCTTTATAACCCGTAATAACTTATTTTCAAATAACTAAAAGTAAAAATATTCTTTATAAAACTTGCAAAATATCTCCATCTGTTATTTGGTGATCAATTAAACGATCATTATCTGTTAAAACAATTGACTTATTTTTCACTTTAATTACAAAATGTGAACCTTCATGATTATCAATCTTTAGCGTATCTAATAAGTTTTTAATAAATATTTAATAGATTGATGATTCGGAATACGCAAATCATATGTATTTCTATTCCATTTACTAAAATCTACTGTCACATTGATATGTGTTTGTATTGCCATCACTTTACCTCCAACTTTTACGAAGAACCGTATAAATACCGATGCAAATAAGTAGAATGCCGCCGCCAAATAATAATATTATTGTTATACTAATTGGCTCTTCATTCATTGTTTCATTACTCGCTACTTCATCTGCACTTTTTCTGACAATGTATTCACTGCTAAACAAACTATTTTTCGTATCTTTAACACTATTATTCTCTTTTGGTTTTGTAAAAAGAGAATCTCGCAAAGCTTCCATATCTTTTTGTTCTTTCTTTTTCTTTTTCTCAATTTCTTCTTCTATATCTTTGTTAAATAACTCAATCGATGCTTTATCTAATTCTGTTTCCTTATGTTCCTTTTTATTTTTTTCTTGGTCGCTTTCTTCAAGTCGATCCACTTTAAACTTAATCTTCCCATCATCACCAAGATAACTGTCAGCCGCGCTCCTTATCGGTAGCGCGACAAACAGTAAAAGGATAGAGAGAAATGATAACTTAGCCACTATGCTCCATTGTTTGATCATTTACTTCTTTTTCCTCCCATTTCTTATGCCATACAAATAGATTACTAACCAATCCAATAATGGCAATTACAAACAATACGACAAAAATAACTTTCCCAGTATCTTTACCACTAATAAAATCATTTAGAAAACTTTCTATATACTGAAGCGGTGAGAATTGACGTATCTTTCCGACAGAGGACATTTGATCTACTTTACTTCCAACTGCCTCAGTTAAAAATAGGTACATGCTTAAAAATACTAATAGTATAAACATACCTACCATTTTTATTTGTCGTAATAAGTAGGTTGAGACCAATACAAACGCCATCATAATAAATGTGATGAACGCAATCCATAGTAAACTTTGATCCTGACCGAACTTTAAAAGACGCCCAGAAATGATACCTATACTAATCCCTTCCACAATTGATATACCGAAAGCTACTACTGTAGTTGGTACATTCATATCAATTAATGAGAATTTCTCTTCAAAATGATCTGATTGCATTCGTTTCTTTTCTTGATTCGCAATTGCGTATGCTGTAAATAATGCAACAATGAAACAAGTTAATACAATTAAGTAAGGTGTAAAAGCATTACCTGCTACAATTACTCCATCATTTTGCTTTTGAACTGGACTAGCTAAAAAGTCATATAGCATTTCATTTTGACGATCTCCAATACGACTATTCGCTAAAATTTTCGTAAAGTTTTTGGAGAATGATTTATCATCTTCCATTTTCTTCGTAAAGTCGTTTAATAATAAATCAGCTTTTGAAACAATTGTCGTTCCGCTGTCTTGAATTTCTTTTGCTTGTCCATTGATTTGATCAAATGTTTTATATACATCGTCTGAAGTTGCTAAACTATGTTTCGAACTTTCGACCAATGACTGACTTTGCATCATTAATGATTTAATACCAGAATCTAACGATAAAACAGCTGTTTGCTCACCAGCATGATTTGTTGTTAATACTTGCTGCTCTTCAACTAGTTTTAAGCTATTCTCACGCCATTTCGCTAAACCTTTTAAATACTCTCCTAAATTTTCATTCATACTAGTTGCTTGTTGCGTCGTTCCATTTAATTTCTCCGCTAGTAGCATAGAATTTTGATCCGCACTAGTAATAGATTGTTGATAAGAGTTTATTTTTTGTTTTAAACCTGACATATCTTGCTTTATTTCTGTAGTAATACTTGATGAAACAAGATTTGAAATTAAATCAATTAAGCTTTGTTTATTTAATACGTAGTACAAAGATTGGTCCGTCGCAATTGCATCTAAACTTCCCTCTTCTAACTTAGGACCTACATCTTTCGTTCTTAAATCAATCCCATAATACATTTCGTAAAGGCTCATTAAACCTTGATAACTTTCGACTGTATCTACTGCTTCTTTTATTAATACACTAGAAGTAATATCTGGTATTTTTTCTGTTTTTTGATGTATAACTTGATTCGTTGTACTTTCAATAATTTTTGAATTGCTACCGTTATCTGTCCCAGTGTCTGGCTTCTCTCCTGTATCAGGTTTTTCTCCTGTATCAGGTTTCTCTCCTGTATCAGGGTTTCCTCCCGTGTCTGGATTTCCTCCTGTATCAGGTTTCCCTCCTGTGTCTGGATTTCCACCTGCATCAGGTTTCCCTCCTGTGTCTGGATTTCCTCCTGTATCAGGTTTTCCTCCTGTATCAGGTTTTCCTCCTGTATCAGGTTTTCCTCCTGTATCAGGTTTTCCTCCTGTATCAGGTTTTCCTCCTGTATCAGGTTTTCCTCCTGTATCAGGTTTTCCTCCTGTATCAGGTTTTCCTCCTGCATCAGGTTTTCCTCCCGTATCAGGTTTTCCTCCTGTGTCTGGATTCCCTCCCGTATCAGGTTTTCCTCCTGTGTCTGGATTCCCTCCCGTATCAGGTTTTCCTCCTGCATCAGGATTTACACTGTCACCATTATTACTCTGTTCTGTTTTTTGAATAATAGGCGTTTTAGCATTGTGTACTAACGGCATTATGCCATACTGTGATTTATGAACCACATTTTCCACCTTGCTATTTTCAGTTTGTGTTCCTTTATCCTCTTTATTAGGTTCTTCTTTTTCAGGACTAGTTTCTTTTTTATGAGTCCCGCTCAATTCCCACTGCCATGTTACAGGAGAGAAAACATCTATATTGATGTTTGGATCTTTTAGCTTCACATGTAACCTAATCTTTATATCCCCTTCATTACGAGGAGCTATTGTAATTTCTCCTGCTTCGCTTTGAAGAAAGTCACTTGTACGATCCACATCATCAATATATAAAGCTTCTGTACTTCCATCTAGTTTAAACTCTTCTGGAATACTTATCTTCAAAATTTGCGGAGATTCCATTTTAATTACTTTCGCAGTATCACTAAATGTAATTCTCTCTGTATAAAGTCTATCCTTTACTTCTTTAATTGCGTTTCCTAAAGATATTTTATTTACAGGATCATAATAAAAATTATTTTCTTTATTATACTTTTTTGTAAATTGAATTACATTTTGCAGTTGTAATTTCGTTGCATCTGGTAAATCACTTTGACCGATTTCTTCCATGTTTAAACTAGGTAATTTCGCAATTAAATTCTCGATTTGTTTCTTTATTCGAGCATCTGGTTGTTTCATTAATGTATTTATGAAGATTTCTTGCTTTCCATCATTCGACATAGATTGCTTTAACTTCTTAATTACCGTCTCTTGAATATCACTTTCTAACTTCCCTGCAAGTTCTGTATCATATTCAGACACTTGTTTTTTTACATCTGCTAAATATTTTTGAATTGCTGCAGCATCAGTTAAAATATTTGGTTCTTTCTCTGAAAACGTAAATTGATTTGAAATAATTTTATTAGCGGATTCCAATGCACTTAATTGCTTTAAAGCATCGCCTGTATTCATATCATTCATATATTGATTGAATTGATTTGTGAAATTATTCGCTAACAAATTGTTATCAGTTTGCATTTTTTGAAAGTTATTAAAACCATCTAAGTACGTACTGTTTGATTTATTCCCTTCATCTAACGCTTGACCGAAACCTTTTAAAACATCCTGAAATCCTTTGAAACTATTAACAGAAACACCTGTATAATCTTGTACTGTTTTAAATTGATTTGTGTAATTTGCTAACGGACTATGTATATCTTTTTTATACATAGTTGTTTGAACGTTTCCTTTTTCAATTATTTTACCTATATTATCTTGTGCACCTTGTAGCTTACCGATAATACTCGCAAAATAAACGTCGATTATTTGCTTATTGAAATCTTCTAAAATAACAGAAGCTGTATTTTCTGCCTCAGCTTTCAAATCCTTATTCCCAGTTGCATTTACTTTGTAGTTTAAAGTTAATTTCTCCGGAATCTCTGAATCAATCGCAACTGCTTTCCTAGAAAAATCATTTGGAATAACAATCATCATATTGTAATTATTATTTTTCAATCCATTTTCTGCTACCCCGCGACTAACTACGTACCATTCTTGTTTCGTATTTTTATTTACATTTTTAACAAATTGATCTCCAAACGCTATTTTATTGCCCTCAAATACAGTGCCCTGATCTTCATTTACCAACGCAACTGTCATTTTTGGTGTAGTATTCTCATTAGCTTTCTTAACATTTTGATTTAATGCTAAATAGGAGACCCCTGTTGATAGTACAAGAGCTAAAATAATAAACAACAAGATGCTCCATTTGAACTTTTTCACTACTTATCACTCCTGCGACTGCGAGTCTATCTAATGAAAGACTTCGTATCTTACTCTAGTTTTAAAGTAATTTAGCCATACAACGTATGGTTGCATGGCTAAATTATATATTTCTTTTTATCTGTCTTATTGTAGACCGAAATTACGAGAAAGATCTTCGTCATGTCTAGCAACAGCTTCTGCAGTTTTATTAAGCTGCATATTAATTTCTTGTAATAGCTGTGCGAAGTTTTGTACTTTTGGCTTTAATTGATTGAACTGTTGGTCAAAACCTTCGAAAGCACGACCTTCCCATTCTCCTCTTAATTCATTTTGTAAGTTTTGTAGTTGACGTAAAATGTCCTCAATTTGATTTGCACCTTGTCCATATCGAGTCGCTTTCGATTTAAGCTCCTCTGGTGACATACGAATTTGTCCTGCCATTATTAAATCCCCCTTAAAATTAAAAAATAGTAAAATTAACCAATAATCAATTCTACAAATTGATTATATCAATAATTTAAAAATTTCTAAACAAAAAAATGATATTTTTCCAAAATTTCTCTTTTACTATAATAACGATATATTGTATAATACTAATTTGTTTTTTTAAGCACACTCTATAAATCTACTATAAAATAAAGGCAAACCATCTATTTTATATATTTATAAGGACTTATTCACTTTAAATCCCAGCGAGAAAGTAGCCACTAAATCATTATTTTCTCCCATTCAGACTATAATACTCACTTCAAAGTCATAATGACCTGCCTTTCAACAAACCCAAACTCTTCGTACATCTCTTTTGCAAAATTCCCAGCAAATACATTCAACCGAATTTCTGAATACTTCTCCTTTAATTCCTTAATACTAGCTTCCATCAGTTCTCGCGATAATCCTCTCCCGCGATATTCTGGGAAAACGTACAATTCATATATAAATCCAAGTTTTTCACGAGAAAAATAGTCTGTATTTCCCCCTATTAATATCCATCCCATTACTTTATTTTCTTCTTTAACAATTAAATAGTATGCTCCTTTTTCTACAATCGGCTTTGTAATCTCAATTGCTTTCTCGGTACTTAATTGACAATTCCCTCTCGTCCCTTCAAAAAGCGATTGAGCCGCATATTTTAATATTTCATTGGTATCTTCTTGATTCGCCTTAATTATCATTTTTCACAACTCCCCTTGAATAATAGGCATTACTATCGCTTGTTCAAGATTCTCCGCTTCCATAACAATTGCCGTTAATCCGTGTTCTGTACTTGTTTCATGGAGCTCTCCCTTTTCCCAAAACACAGCTTGTCCCGCCTCTATCTTTATCTTTTCTTTATTTACTCCACATACATATCCTGTCCCGTCCACAATAAGAAGCAGTTGAGATACAACTGCTTCATGATTACCGATGATTCCATTCTCGTGTAAATGCATAGCACCGATATGTATATTTCCTTGATGGTTTAATATTTTTGACATGATGAAATTAGATTGAAATACTGATAGGTGCTTTCCTACTTTTTCACTAAAATCAAAAATTTTCATTACTAGTCCTCCTTATACGTATAAAACCATCCTTACTGTCTGCATCATATGTCCTTCAAAGTCTTCTTCAAATTGCTCTAATTCAGCAAAACCTTTCGCTTCATAAAAGCGTTTTCCTTTTTCATTTGCTGCTTCTACATGTATGTACAATTTCCGTATCCCATTTAATGCTTTAATCCCTCTTTGTAATAAAGCACTTCCGATCCCTTTTCCTTGCTGATCTGGTAACAAATAAATCGCACCTAATTCTGCTTCGTTTTGTAGTCTAACAGGTGAAAAGTTTGCAAACCCTATTACTTCTCCTTCTTCTTCCGCAACGAATAAATGCGTATTTTTAAGACGATATTTCATTTTTTCATCAGAGTATGCCTCATCTAAAAAACTATCTTGAATTTCTCTTGGAATAATGCCTTCGTATGTATCATGCCAAGCTATTTTTGCTACTGATTGTACAGCGTGAATGTCTTCTTGCTTCATTTCTCTAATTATATATGTCATCTCGATGTCTCCATTCTCTTTAAATTATATTCTGCTAATATACTAGAAGAAACGGCAGAACCATTTTCATAATTCACCTTAATTAATTTTAATTTCTCAATTGAAGCTGTTGCAAAATTAAACTTTCCATAAATATATTCCATTACACTTAAAAACTGCTTTGTATGTAATCTATTTGCAATTGTACAATGCGGAACCCATTTTCCCGGTACGTAATATGAATTTGGGTTGTCATGAAAAGTTTTAAAATAATCATGATAAGAATAATGAAGTTTTAACAATTCATCGGTAACGGTCGGCGCTAGAAAGACCGTTCCATTAGTAGGAAAAATTCCAACAGAAGGAAAAGTTACTGCGTCTATATTTTCTTGAATAGCTACAAACTCCCCTAGTTTCTCCGTATACAAATGAACATCTAACTCATTATAATCCGCAATCGTTATATGAGGTTCTACTCCAGCTAATTGATTTGTTCCAATTACATTTGTTAATTCATTTTGCAGTTCTGTAATTTTATGAGTAAACACACGATCAAATGTAGCAATAATAGCGTACAATCTTTCTCACCCCTTCGTTACACATAGCGCTTCCCATTCTTCACGAATCATGCCCATTCGAATAGAATCATAGTATGTTCCGTTATAATAACGACACTTTCGCATTCTACCTTCTAAGCTCATTCCTATTTTCTCCGCTACTTTCATCATTCGTTCATTACCAGACCAAGTCGTGAGCCCTACTCTACCAATTTCCATCTTTTCAAATAATAAATCTCGATATAACGTTAACGCTTCTGTACCGTATCCACCATTCCAGTAAGTTGGATTATAAATAACAATTCCCATCTCCAGCCAACGCGTCGGTTTATGCTCCCAATAAAATCCGACCGTCCCTATAATTTGACCGTTATTTTCTATAATTAAATTTGACAGTGGTTCTTCTTGCAAACGAGTTTGCACCTTCTCTTTATAGGAAGAGTATTCTTGCATTGAGAACGGGAAATATGGCGCATCCCATTTCTTCCATTCTGGGCTTTCTTCTTTAAATACGATATTCCATAATGTTTTTATATCTGATTCTTCTATTGTACGAATTGTAACTTTCTTCCCCTTTAATATAACGTTTTGCATAATTCCCTCCTGCATTCCTCTTTATTTCATATATAATTATAATATTTTTTCAGAAAAATCAAAACTAATATCATTTATTATATTGTATAATTTTGTTATTAGATACCAATTATTGATTTAGAAAGCTGGTGATTTAGTGAATAATCGATTTAGTATTGCTTTATTTCTCACTATTATTACGACAAATATTATTCTCTATTTCTTCTTACCATCAAATATTGTTACGAAATGGGACTTCAATGGAACGCCTACATCAACAATGGATAAAAGCACTTTTGTAATCGTAAATATAATTATATGTTCCTTCTTATTCTTTGTATTTTTGGCTTTATCTAAAGTAGCGAATAACCAGAAATTTCTCCATTGGATCGGCAACACAATGTTACTATTCTTATTTTTTGTCGATATTGTCATCGCCCTCATTGCTCTTGGCTTTTCACTTCCTCTTGATCATTTCATATTTTTAGCATTAGGGCTTTTATTTATATTAATAGGTTATTTCAGTTCCAAAATTGATACGACTAAATCAACCGTTTCATTAGAATGGAATGATAAGCACCTTGAAAAAAGAGCTTCAAATATTAGTAGTATTTCAATGATGATAGCAGGTATTTTTTTAGCGATACTTCCTTTTATCGTTCCTGCTCCCTATAGAGGTTATGCTATACTAGCAATTCTTTTAGGAATGACGCTTATCATTCTGCCGAGTACGATTTATTTACTTATTAAAGACAGCAAGCAATCTACTCCTTTAAAAAAATAGGAGGTTATACCCCTCCTATTTCAGCTTAATGTTTTATTTTTCACTTTTTCTATCTCAACTAAAATCCCTTTCCCTATCCAACCCTCTACGCCATCTTTTTTAATTAAATCATATCCTGAACAGCTATCATCAATGAGAGAAACGATATCTCCCTTCCTAACGCTTATTTGCGCACAAGAAATATCGGTTTTCACTGTATATTCACCTGACTCAAGTTGTTTCATATATTCATTTTTTACAGTGAGTAAATTATTCGTTTCCTTTTGTTTACATACGGTGTAATCTTGCATCTTCTCGATAGGCTCTATGTAATAATACGGATATGTCACTCCGCCCTGCATTTCTGAATTCGCATTAAAATCCGCTATTACTTCGTACTCTGGAAAATAGTCTACATATGTATAAGAAAACGTATCGCCGGTTTGTTTCCTCTGAATAATAAATACGTTTAATTGCCCTGCTTCTTTAATTGCATTTCCTCCATCAATTGCAATAATTTTTTTCTCCTTATCAATAACTGGATTGTTAGACGGTGCTTCTTCAGAATAGTTCACGACAGGCCAATGACCAACTATTACATACTTATTTGCTTTATGTGATTTATTAAAAAACTGTGGCATTGCTATCGCATTTTTGCGCTCTGTTTCTTTCCAATCTACTCTATCTTCTAGACCGGCATGCACAAAAATATAATCTTCTGTTTCAATCGCTGTTGGCAACTCTGTTAGCCAATATAGTTCTTGTGAAAATTCACTTAACAATGCTTCTTTCACTTCACGAATTGAAGTGCCCTCATGAACTGAAAAACCTAATCGCTCTAGCCATTCATTAAAAATCGAGTGCTTTCTCATACATAAATAATTAATAAGATCAGGATTTTCATTTAGAAGAGCATCAACTAAAACTTCACAATTCCCTTCAACAACGTGAACCTTTGAATTGTTCTTTACAAGATTCATAACGTAGTTTACTACGCCTACGCTATCTCGTCCTTTCTCGCAAAGATCTCCATTAATAATTAAATAATCTTCATCTTTAAAGTTAACTTTATGTAGTGCTTCTTTTAAAAGATTTAATTCTCCATGAATATCAGATATGACGATAACTCTAGCATCATTAGGGATTGATAGTTTCTTTATTTTTTTCAAGTATAAGCGCTCCAATCATTCTCTTTATTAAATTAAAACAATTCGACAAAATACACTATATAACCTTTTCAAATACATATACCATAACTTACAACCTATTTACGGTTTAATAATAACTTAAAAAATAAGAAGAAGCTGTTCCCAACTTTTGCGGGACAACTTCTTCTTATTTTTTATAATTCTTTATGAAAAGAATAACTCACCTTATCATACCCTTCTCTTTCATAAAAACGATGAGCATCAATTCTTGAAAATGCTGACGTGAGGACGATAGACTCACATTCGTTTTCCTTTCCCCAGTTCTCTATATACGAAAGTAATACTTTCCCATGTCTTTTTGAACGATGTGCTTCTGCTGTTACAAGGTCATATACGAAAACGTGTTTCTTATTATAAAAGTTCGTACAAATTGCTACACCTGCAAGGCTAACAACTTCATCATCCTCATTACGCAGCGAAAATAGTTTATAATTTTCTTCTTTCATATTTCGAAATAAAGAGCTTGTTTCCTCTTTTGAAAGTTTCGTTCTTAATTGCTGTAAAACAGGTAATACGTCATGTAATTGCTCTTCTGTTACTACTTCTTTAACATTCATTTTTAACTCTCCCTTAACTATTTAAATAATTTTCTAAATGTTATATCATTATTATAGAAAGCAACTGCCCTTTACTTAAGTGGCAGTTTAAGTGTTTTTTATAAGGCCAGTTTTAAAGGAGAGTTTTATATGGATTTTACTATCCCATTGCAATTACAAAGTAACACACCTATTTACTTGCAAATTTACGAATATATAAAAGCTGAAATTATACAAGGGACTATTTCTGTTGGCACACGTCTACCCTCACACAGAAATTTAGCATCACAACTTAATATTAGCCGCATTACTGTTGAATCAGCTTATCAACAGTTATTAGCTGAAGGTTATGCAGAAAGTAAACCGAAACGTGGTATTTTTGTAGCAAATTTCGATATTGACATTATCCCAAATAAAAAACGAAATGCAGCAAAGAAGACGAACAATTTGATAGAAGAAAAATTTGAATATGATTGTAGCCAAGGGCTTATTGATCAAAATGCATTTCCGATTACAAATTGGAAACGAGCATTACAAGAATCCATACTTACATACGAAAATGCACTATTTGCCAAAGAAGATCCTCAAGGTGAATTCGCTCTTCGAGAGCATATATCAATATATTTATATCATTCTCGCGGTGTACATTCTTCACCTGATCAAATTGTGATCGGCGCCGGAACACAGCCACTTCTCTGGCTACTGCTTCAACTGCTTGGCCCTACAAAAGAATACGGCATTGAAAACCCTGGATTTCACCGTATACACGCAATTATTAAAAGCTGTGATAGACAAATTCATCCCATACCATTGGATGAAAAAGGGATTGATATTTCTAGTTTATACAATACAAATTCCAATGTCGCATACGTTACACCATCACACCAATTTCCACTCGGGATTATTATGCCTTTATCTAGAAGATTAGAATTGTTAAAGTGGGCTAATGATTGCAATGGATACATTATTGAAGATGACTATGACGGAGAGTTTCGCTACGCTGGTAAGCCGATTCCTTCTTTACAAAGTCTTGATTCAAATGAACGCGTTATTTATATGGGAACTTTCTCAAAATCTTTTTTACCTTCTTTACGAATGGGATATGTTGTTTTACCACCACACCTTTTAAAGATATACCAAGAACTGCATGGAATTTTCAAACAAACAGTCGCTACAATACAACAACTTGCTTTTGCTAACTTTATACAAAACGGGAATTGGGAACGTCACCTTAATCGGAGTCGTACACTATATAAAAGAAAACATCATACGTTAGTAAAATCCATTACGAAAGAAATGGGGGCTAATGTTCAAATTCTTGGCGAACAGTCCGGACTTCATATTGTTTTATGTGTAAATAACAGTATGAATGAAAATGAACTGATTGAATCCGCTAAAAAACAAAGCGTTAAATTATACCCACTTTCTCCATATGATTTCGTGAATGATTTACGTAAGGAATCATACGTATTACTCGGCTTTGGTAGTATTCCGGAAAATAAAATTGAAACGTTGGCTATATTATTGAAAGACGCTTGGTTTCCTAGTTGCAAGGAAACTTGTTAACAGTGGGTTTAACTTGTAACATGTTAACAATTCAACAAAATAAAAAAGAAGGCTGTTCCAAAATAACTTTTTGGACAGCCTTCTTCTAGTTATTCACCTGACCTAGCTTTCCTTCCCGGACGTTTCACACCAGTCGTTTCTGTTGAATAGGAAGCTTCAATTATAGCGGTTGGATCTACAGAGAGAACGAGATCTTTCATTTTCGGATAAATGAATCGGTTTGTAATGCAATAAATGATTCTCTTATGCTCCCCTAAAAAACCACCTTCTCCATGTAGATACGTAACAGATAGTTGCAATTCTTTCATAAGTAAATCGCCTATTTCTTTATTCTTACCAGAAATAATCATAACGCTCTTACCTTGATTAATACCATCTAGTATAAAATCAATCATCTTCGTAACAATATAGAAAATTGCTAACGAGAACATCGCTTGTTCGATTGAAAATAAAATGGCAACAAAGATGAAAATAACTGCATTTACTGCAAGTAAAAATGTACTAATCGGTACATTAAAGTGTTTATTCATCCAAACTGCTAACATTTCCGAACCGTCAATTGCTCCACCCATTTTAACAACAATCCCAACACCAATTCCAAACAGTACTCCACCATAAAGTACAATTAATAACTCAGAAGTCGTAATTGCTGGAAATGGTTTTAAATAAATTAATCCGAGTGTTGTAACTACATTCGCATAAGATGTACGGATAAAAAACTTCTTTCCCATTACTTTTGCAGTAAATAATAAAATTGGGATATTAATTCCTAAGAACACACCATAAAGCGGCAATCCTGCGACTTTATTTGCCATAATAGCAATAGCCGTTACCCCGCCATCTACTAATCCATTAGGTGCTAAAATAAGCTCTAATGAACCTGCTACTATAATTGAGCCAATTGTTAATAATACGTATTCAAATACTTTCTTCATTCATTACCCCCAAAACTTATATATTTTCTTAGTATTATTTTAACGTAATTTTACTACTAATTCAAAGGTATCGATTTATATACAGAAAAGTTTCACCTTTATCGCTATTTTTATGTAACACATGTAACGCGTAATACTAGAAACACACTTACAAATTAAAAGTAAGTGTGTTTTTAACATCTATTTAATCTTTACGTACGGCTTCATTTTTAATTTGAATATTTCCTCAACTGCCCTTTGATATCCACCAGCATTTCTAAGCGACTCTCCCACTTTACGACTATTTTCCTTAAACGTCACATCATCCATTACTTTCTTTACAGTCTCACGTAACAATTCAGAGGTTAACTCGTTACGATTAAGTGTTATGCCTGCCCCTACTTCAGTCAATCGTTTTGCAACGAATGGCTGATCTCCTGTTACCGGAATTACAACTAATGGAACACCGTAATATAACGCTTCACTCGAACTATTCATACCACCATGTGTCACGAATACATCAGCATGCTGTAAAACTTCTAATTGCGGGACATAATTATACAACTTAAAGTTTTTCGGGATATTTTCAAATTGACTTATATTTATCTTCTTACCAACGACTAATACGACTGTCGCATCAACATCTTTAAACGCTTCAAAACATTTTTCATACAAAGCAGGTTGTTCATTAAAAACTGTTCCCATAGAAATGAAAATCACTTTTTCATTTTTTAAATCTTCGGTAGGAAAACTCCCCACTTCTTTTCGAGTAGCAATTGATGGACCTACAAATTTATACGATTCATCAAATACCTCTGAACGTGGCTGATATTCTTTTGAAGTATATACAATCGTAATATCACCAGGATGGTTCATAATATCATACATACTATTACATTTCATTCCATACTGCTTATTCCATCTTTCCATTCCCGCTAAACAAGATTGATATAATGGATCCATTTCATCTACTTGTCTCGATTCTTGCTCATCATGAAAATTAATGTACTGATTAACAGCAAACGTTGTACAGGATGAAACGCTTGGTAATTGTAAAATATTCGCTATAATACGTCCTACTGGAAAATGATTATCATATATTAAATAATCATATTTTTCTTCTTTTGTTTCTTCTACAATTTGAGTAACAATACGCTCTGATGCTTCAATCATATGAGATAGCATCGTCAAAGGGCTCCCACCTTCATTTACTCGTTCCATAATATTAATTTGAGAGAGAAAATTCTCAAACACTCGGAATTCCGCACCTGTTGCTTCAACCTTCTTTCTATAATCTTCAATACAATAAGAAACAACTGTTTCCCCTCGCTGAATTAACTCACTTACAACAGCTAAAGTCGGATTAATATGACCTTCCCCAGGAAAATTTATTACGAGTACATTTGCCATAACATTCTCTCCTATCCAATTAATATAATAAAATTAACAATTAATTATATTAATTAATTTAAGTCTATTATAAATGAATGCATTCTACTTCTTCATGCTTTTCTCTTCATTTTATTATTGAGAAATATTTTCTATAGTCTACATTATTGTGATTCACAATCTTATAAATGAATGCTTAATTTTACTTTTACTCTTCATAGATTTAAAGATACGAGTCTTACATTCAAGTATTACCACCATTATTTTTAGACAATTCATACAAAAATAGAGAAATATAATATTTTTAATGAGTTTTCACTATAAATGTAAGTATACTGTCTATCTTTTTATCTTTATCCTCATAACACATCATCTGTTATATAATGAATTTATGGAATTTACAGAAAAAGGAGTCTTTTCATGTTACAACAACTATTCAATTCACCTATTCTATCCGTTCAAGCCTTGCACCCAGGTTATGAAGATCATGCAAGTGATGTTTTTCTCGTTCAAACAGAAGATACAGAAGTTATCGTTCGTGCTTCTAAAATGAATGAAGAACCAAATAATGATTTTTGGTGGGGATGTAAAAATCTATTTGGAATTGATCCAAGGAACGTCCATCATTTAGAAACTGTACATACATTGCTGCAAGAACATACGAATCTTCCTATCCCAACAATATTAGAAAAACATGTTTTAAATAGCCGTGAATTTGTGGTGGTCGAAAAGTTAGTAGGTAACACAGTTCAATCTTTTATCGAGCAACCAGATTCTATTTTATTCAGCCTAGGAAAAGGACTTGCAGAAATACATAAATTTAAAGCCGATTTCATAGGAAATCCGTCAGGCACGTTCCAAGTTCCACTAGATGAATTCCAATCACATATTTTAAACGTGAGTAAAGAGCTTGTGAATATGTTTTATTCCGATGATGAAAGCATAAAAAATGCATTCCCTACCTTTGAATCACAACTTTCTTCCCTGTCCGTACCAAAGGAATCTACACTCGTCTTAATTGATATGGATCCTACTCAATTTTTATCTGACGGTACAACTATTACGGGTTTAGTAGATAGTGAAGCTTACGCTGTTGCTCCGCGAGAACTTGATTTTATCGGACTAGAATATGTACTTACCGAAAAAGAAGCACATGCCTTTAAAAGTGGTTACGAAACAATTATGTCTATTCCTCACTTAGAAGAATATAGACAGCCTTATCGTTATTTATACCGACTGTTATCTGTGCAAGGTAATGTGGAATTAAAAAAATGGTTAAGTCACCCATCCTATTTTTAAATACGAATGAGAGGGAGTATACAATGGATATTCAGAAAAAGCGTTCTGTAACAGAAAGTGAAATACAGCAAATGAAGGATTTGGCTTATATTTGTGGGCAACAAGACAATCTTGATTACTCTTCAGATTTACATATCAACTTTTTAAAAAATCGAAATGAAGATTATATAAACGATTTTCTTCTTTATAACGGTACTCAATTAATTGGCGCTTTAAATATGTATGATTTCGAAAGACCAACAAAGCTTGAACTAATAGGCTTTGTACATCCTCATTTTAGAAAACAACGTTTCGGAACTATCCTTTTACAAACTGCAATGAAAGAAATACAAAATAGAGAGACAGATGAAGCTCTTCTTATTATTAATGGGGATTCTATTTCTGGGAATGAATTTGTAAAACATATGAAGTTACCATATTTATATAGTGAATATAGTATGGAGTGCAAAACAAACGAAATTCAAAAAACAACAGATAATAATATACAGCTTACTCTTGCAACTTCAGAATCACTTCTTGATCTTATTAAAATTTCTAGTAAAGCTTTTGGTGATTCAGTAGAAAATACGACTGCATGGTTACAAAAAATGATGAATTCATCTTCCCATCAAGTTTACAGTGCCCTTATTGCTGAAAAAGTGATAGGAACAATTACAGTTTCTAAACAAGAGCAATCTACTACACTATCAGGATTCGCCGTTCATCCTTCTTATCAAGGTAAAGGATACGGAAAAGATATTCTTTGTAATATAGTACATACCCTTATTACAGAAGGAGTTTCAACAATTGAATTAGACGTCGAAACAAAAAATATCCACGCTTTAAAACTATATACACAATGTGGTTTTGAAATTAAAACGAGGCATGACTATTATAATTTAATGAATTTTTAGGTGAATACATATGTTAAAAAAACAATTTATTCTAATTATGATATTTTAGCAAACATCTATAATAAACATTGGAGACATTTTGTTTAATACTCCTACCCAGCCTCGTTTTACAAGATGCTCTTCCCTACTCTCGTATATTAGATCTTTGTTGCGGGACTGGTCATCTCTGCCGGTGATAGTTTAATTTAGATGAACTAAAAAGCGTGTTTCACAAAGTTTACTCCGTATTACATAACGAGGGTATATTCGCATTTGATATGAATAAAAAAACTGAATCGAAATGATTCAGTTTTTTCTTAATATATTTACAACTGCAGTTGTTTCGTCATTTTCTTTATAGACACGCGGAATTCTTCTATCTAGCATACATGTAACTTCATAGTTTATTGTACCTAACATATCCGCTATTTCTTCTACTGCGATATTTTCTTCACCTTGTTTACCGTAGAATACTACTTCGTCTCCTACTTGTACTGGCATCGCTTTTGAAACATCCAACATTAACTGGTCCATACAAACACGGCCAATAACAGGTACTCGAACCCCGTTAATTAACGCATAGCCTTTATTAGATAATTGACGATTATAACCATCAGCATAACCAATTGGTACAGTCGCAATCCATTCTTCACCAGTTGTTACATACGTATTCCCATAACTTACACCACGATTCTTCTTCGCATGTTTAATATGAGCTACTTTTGATTTTAACGACAACGCAGGCTGTAAAGAAACGACTGAATGATCCACTTCTTTTGACGGATACATACCGTACACTCCTATTCCAACGCGTACCATATTTTGAAATGTGTTACTTAATTCCATTGATCCCGCACTATTTGAACTATGAATATATGGTATTTGAATTCCTAATTCTTTCGCTGTATTAACAGCTTTTTCAAATAAACTTGTTTGCATATTCGTATATGATTTATCGATTTCATCTGCCGTAGAGTAATGCGTAAATATCCCTACTACCTCTACATACTCCATACGGTTTAATTCTTCTAAAAATGGTTTAACTTCTTCTTCTTGTAAACCGATACGACTCATTCCTGTATCAATTTTCACTTGAATTTGTACTTTCTTTTGAAGACGGTTTGCAATTTCATTTATACCATGTAAATCTTCTACTCTATAAACAGTCATCATAACGTCATATTGAATTACATCTTCTACAGCCGCTACTGGTGTGTATCCTAAAATTAAAATCGGCACAGTAATTCCTGCTTCTCTTAATTCTATTGCTTCATCTACAAATGCAACTGCAAGTTGATGTATTCCTGCTTCAATTGCAGCTTTGGCAACTTCAACTGCCCCATGGCCATACCCATTCGCTTTTACAGCAGCCATCATCTTAATTTCTTCATCATTTACATGTTTTTTAAATTCTTTTACATTATGTTTTACAGCATTTAAGTTAATTTCTACAATTGTATCTCTTCCATATTTCAAACTCATTGGTCTAACTCCTAACTCAATAATTGCATTCCATTCTATTTCACGTTTCATATGACCTTTTACAATATAATACTTTTCATTATGCTAGTCAAACTACTAGAATTTTCGGAATTTTGAGTATGATATAATATCCTCAAGAAACTATTATATACGGAGACGAGGAGAATTACAATGTTTGTTCAATCTGCATTGCATCAACTAAAAGTTGCTATTGATACTTCTATTGATATGCTTAACCAATATAGTGAAAACGATTTAAAAATACAACCGATTCACTCAAAACGATCATTATTTGAAATGTGTGCACATCTTTCTCTTATTTGTCATGCTGATTTACTCATTTTAAATAGTATTCCAGAAAAAGAATTACATACCTTTTATATAGAACGTACCCCCGTAACAGTTGCTCACATGCAACAAACGATGATTGAAGGTTACAACCTTCTCTCTAAAACATTTCTTTCCTACTCCCAAATAGAATTAGCAGAAGTTATGACTGCCTATTGGGGTATTTCTTATTCGCGCTTTGAATGGTTACTTGAAATCGTTGCACACTTTTATCATCATCGTGGACAAATTCATATTTTATTATGCGAGCATATGAACGATCCTCGCATTCCTTTATTTGAGTGATTTTCCACTCATTCATTAATTATAAATAGAGAAGCTACAAAACCAATAAAAAGTATCATTCCTAATTTCCCCTCCTAATTGACCTACAAGAGAAACTAAAGACGGAACGGATATAGCAATACCTATTACAAAACAGACACTCATCATTACAAGTAGAGATAGATACGAAACAAAGCCTATTGAACTTAGACTAAAAATAGCAATCAACAATCCTCCTTGAAGAACTTTCCTTACTTCAAACCTCTTTGTTAAACGACCTGCAAGTGGTGAGAGCAACATACCAAACAGCCCTGCTAAGCGAAAATAAAGGATTTGTTCTGCAGTTAAATTGTAAGTAGGAGAGCTCAAATAATTCCCTAAAACAGTATACATATTAACAAAAGCCATTAATAAAACAGGATTTTTCACACTGACTAACTATTAGTTTTAAATAATGCGCAACTTCTTTAAGGCATAAGAAATTCCGCCTTCACTCGCCTTCGTTGTAACGAAATCAGCCCTTCTCTTCAACTCCTCTCCACCATTTCCCATCGCAACTCCTAATCCTACATACTGCAACATCTCAATATCATTTCCACCATCGCCAAAAGCAATGGCTTCTAATTTACTAATGTTTAAATGTTCCAATACTTTTTGAATTGCAGTTAGCTTCGATACTTTACTATCTTCCAATACATTTATAACGTAACCATGAAAACGCTCAAACGTAAGTGCTGGATATCTTTCAATGAATTTTTGAGCTTCTGTATCATCAGCATACAGACATATGCAATACATCTCATCTGATAAGTTTCTAACTTTGTCAGGATACTGCTCTAAATATAAAGTTTCATTTAACGCTCGCATGACACGTTCATCTTTGGAAGCAATATTATTCATTGCAAATTCTTCTGTAAAGTAAGAAACACTGTGACCATGTAATTCAGCAAAATTTGAAATATCATGAACGATTTCGCTTGAAAGTACTGATTTATGTATAACTTCTTTCCCACATTTTATATGTGCACCATTTGCTGAAATAAACGTATTTATACCTAGTTCCTTAAATTGTGAGCATAAACTATATGGTCTTCCAGTTGTAACAACTACGTGAATTCCTTTATCTATTAATCTTTGTACCGCTTCTTTTGTACTTTCGTGCATGCTTCTATCAATCTCACTTAATAACGTACCGTCAACATCGAAAAATACAACTTTGTACATAAGTCTTTACATCCCGTCCAAATGATTCGTATCATTAATGAAATGCACCGTTTTTTGTTCACCCTCAATTTCAATTAAACTTATTCCCGTATCTCCCATTTTGAAATAGTAGTCCATTGAAATTGGCATTTTGAAAAATGCACGTAATAGACTATTAATTACGCCCCCATGGGCAACAATTGCAATTCGGTCATATGTATTCTCTGTCAAGATTTTAGAAAAGATTCCTTCTATTCTCATTCGAAACTCAATAAACGATTCCCCGTTTTCAAAACGATCATGAAGAAACTTTGGCTCTGGATATTTCTTTGCTTCTTCAAATGATAAGCCTGCTTGCACTCCATTATTAAACTCCATTAATTCCTCTTCTAATTGAATTGGACAACCAATTGCTTCTGCTAATGTTTCACCCGTTTCATGAGCGCGTTTTAATGTGCTTGCCCAAATGAAATCTGGTGCAAAATCTTTTTTCACTTTCTGTACAAGTCTTTGTACTTGTTGTCTCCCTTTGTCAGTTAACTCAAAATCAGCTCGACCTTCATGCACATGTAAAATATCAGCTTCTGATTCTCCGTGGCGTATTAGTAGTATTTGCATGTTTCTCTCTCCCTTTATTTAACATTCATAAAATTCCATTATATCACATTTTAAGATTCCAAAATAAAAAAGGAACGGTCTCCCGTCCCTCATCCATTCACTTTTTCCGCATCATTCCAATAATATTTACTAAACGCTTCTGTTAACACATCAATTGTGTTATATAATTCATCTAACGTATTATCAACACCACCAACTTCAATTAACATCGCATTTTTCGATAAATCTTGGTTATAAACGCCATTTCCATCTTTTTTATACTTTGGAAAAATCCCTCTACTTAATCCGTAATAGTTTTCATCTAAATAACTATTGATCGCTCTTGCAATTTTTTCATTTTCAGCACGGCCTTCATTTTCCATCCCAATTATAAAATATAATCTTGCATACGATTTTCCGTTAATTACTTTTGTTGTTACTTTCTTACGCTGATCGTCACGGTGTATATCAATCGGAAACGCAATTTTATTATTTTGTGCTAATGCTTCTTTTACATATTCATGAGACGCTTTATATGACTGATACCATACCCACTTTTTACTCGCTAATAAATCACCCATATTCGTTTTATCATGAACTACCGGAATTCCTTGTCCTTCAAGTTGCTCTTTCATACGTTTTCCTAGTAAAGACACATTTACATCTGGGCTAGATGGATCAGTTGCCCCTGGTAATAATGGAAAGAAGGATTCCCAGCTATGTGTATGATAAATATATACTGCACTTTCACCTTTTTTCGCTCCGTTCTTTTTCTGAACCGGATTATTCTTTTCCGCTTCTGTAACTTTATCTTTTGCTATTTCCCGTTCTTTCGTTACTTCTTCAATCGGTACACTAGATTCATTTGGGATATTTGTCAAGTTTGTCCCTTCCCCAGCTACGATAATATTAGAATAATACTTTGACATACCAGGTACTTCTTTACCGACGAATGTTCTTAAATCTTTAATTTTCAAATCTGTCGCGATAGAGAACATTAAATTCCCAACTGACTCTCTTTTATTCTTCTTAAAATAATCAAATCCGTAATAGCGATTCTCACTTTCTATCATTTGAACAAAACCTTGCATCGATACTTTTCCAAACCATTGATTTGCATAATTCGATTTCATTGTATGTAAAAATGACGTCAAAATCGACGCTATCATAATTACTATTAGCGCATATAAAAAGAGTAACGAAATCAGCTTCTTCCCATGTATTCGAGTTGCATACTTTTTCACTGCATCACCTTCTTTATACATGGATATGTACAAGCTTTTCAGAATATACGCACAAAAAAAGAGAAATGGTATACCATTTCTCTTCCTCACTTTTATTGTTCTTTTCCTGTATCATTTGAAAGTAGTTTCTTCGCTTGTTTTTCTTTAAATATTTCTCCAATTGCCCCAAGAGTACCAAGTGTTTCAATTGCATTAGACGGAATAAAGACTTTATTTGCTGGTCCTTTTGCAACTTCAGCTAATGACTCAAATGATTTGTAAGCAAGTATACGCTCATCCAAATTCGCTTCACGAAGCAATTCAATACGATTTTGTTCTGCTTTTGCAATTTCTTCAATTGCTCGTGCTTCCCCTTGTGCTTCTAATTCTTTTGCTTCTTTTATACCTTCAGCTTCGCGAATACGCGCTTCTTTATCCCCTTCAGCCATCAAGATTTTACTTTGCTTTTCCCCTTCAGCGCGAAGGACTTTATCTTGTTTTGCTGCTTCAGCTTCTAAAATAATCGCACGTTTATTACGCTCAGCCTTCATTTGTTTTTCCATTGATGCTTGCACATCTTTTGGCGGGTTAATATCAACAACTTCGACACGTTCAATACGTACGCCCCATTTTTCTGTTGCTTCATCAAGCGCTAAGCGGATTTCTGTTGAAATCTTTTCACGACCAGATAACGTTTCATCTAGTTCCATTTTACCGATGATTTGACGCATCGTTGCTGACGTAATATTACGAACACCATATTCATAGTTTGAAATACCATATGTCGCAAGTTCTGGTTCAACAATTTGATAGAAAATAATTGTATCAATTTCTACTTGAACATTATCTTTCGTAATTACCTTTTGCGGTGGTACATTCGTTTGTTGAATGCGTAAGTCATGATATACACGAACACGATCTACAATTGGTATTAAAATATTTAACCCTGGGTGCATTATACGTTGAAACTTACCAAATCTTTCAACAACCCCAACTTTTTGCTGAGGAATAATTTTAATTGTTAATGCGATAAATGTAACTACAATTAGTGCGAATATAATCGTTAACGTTAATGCTACCATATTTATTCACTCTCCTTTTTCACTTGTAATATAGTACTATGCCTCTTTATAACAACGACTTTTTCTCCAGCATCAATTGAAGAATCTGCAATAGCTGTCCAAGTATCTCCATCCACCTTCACAATACCATTCGCTTTATTTGTAATCGCTTGCATAACAATCCCTCTTTTACCAACAAGCATATCTACTGTATCAGTAAAACCTTTTGCTTCTCGAAAGTTTTTTGAAATTCTTTTCGTAAAGAATGTCAAAGTTAAACTTACAATTGCACCAACAGTAACTTGTAACAGTAGTGCATCAGGAGCAAACAAAGCAATAAGACCTCCGACAACAGCTCCAATTCCAAGCCAAAGCATGTAAAATGTAATCGACAACATTTCCGCAATAAATAAAATACCCGCTATTATAAACCAAATTACCCAAGCAGCCATATGCAACCCTCACTTTCTTTCTCATTTTCTATATGTATATGAAGAAAAGAATGGTTTATCCGCCCTTTCTTACACTTGGGCGTTTGCTACAAGCTATTGTACATATTCACTGTTACAATGATCATTAATATAATACTATATCAATATATTCTTCATTATACATGAAAATCCCTTTCAAAAAGTGACAAAAAATTAAATTCTTTAAAAATTTTAATTTTTAAATTACAATTATTACAATTACTAAATACTATTTTTATAGAGGTGATATTCTTATTGAGAAACCTGTCACTAATCTACTATTTAGGTTCCAAAATATGCATTACTCTCGCTGACATCGTATATGTAATGATTATTACAACTCATATTTATATAGCAACTAAATCAGCTACTATTACTGCTCTTTTTCCATTATTACAAGTTATCACAAATCTAATTGCTAACATCTCTGCACCACTTATGATAAATCGTTTTCCATCTTATACGCTGTTATATACGCTCCAATGGTTGAAAACAGTCTTTTTACTATTATTAATGATTTTGTTCCCGGTCTTATCCACAAACATTATAGCTCTATTAACTTTTATTTTTGTCATTTCATTATGTAGCGGGTGGAGTGCTCCATTATTATACGGTATTCTTCCGCGCCTTACACCGAAAGAAAAATTAGTAAAAGTAAATAGTATCTTTTCCTTTTCAACACAAATTGTGCAAGCCGTTGCTTATTCATTTACGAGTATTGTCGTTCTTCTCATTGGCGCTACTTCTACACTCATGATTAATAACATTTTAATGATTTTCGGATGCATTGCATTACATTTTTCATTACGTTCCATACATACTGAAAGAATAGCAGATTCTCCCTCTTCCAAAAGTACTGTTTTATTGGAAGGTTGGAAACTCCTATTTCAAAATCCTTCTCTCCGTACCGTTACATATATGGACTTAATCGAAACTTTCGCAGGGACAATATGGATTGGTGCTATTACGATGGCATACGTTACGACTATCCTTCATAAGGGCGAAGAATGGTGGGGATATATTAATACAAGTTATTATGTTGGCACGTTAATCGGTGGTCTATTAGCATGGAAAATGAGTTCCTATATTCAAAACAATTTAATACGATCTATGTCGATTAGCTCTCTTATATTTAGCATTCTTACATTTTTATATGGTATGACAAGCAGCGGATTTATTGCGCTTTTTCTATGTGTTCTAATGGGACCATGTTATCAAATTAGAGATATTTCCCAAACGACTGTTTTACAATCAAGTGTCGCCCCTTCTTTATTATCAAAAATGTATACAGCACATGGCGCACTTCTTTCAACAGCCTCTGGACTATCTATGCTTAGCATTGGCATTATTACTGATATGTTCGGTGTTCGTACAATTTATATCATCGCTTCTATTCTTATTTTATGTTCCGCTTGTTTATCTTTTAGTTTATTAAAATATCATAAGACAGAGCAGAACGATATTTCAATTTAATCACTAAAACAAAGAGGATAGGGATTCCTGTCCTCTTTGTTTATTCTATTCATGATAAGTTGGGGATTTTTCTATGCTTTGTCGCTTGTTCAAAAGCATAAGCTAATTTAATTAATATCCCTTCACTAAAGGCAGTGCTTGCAATGGTAATTCCAAAAGGCCTCCCGCTTTCCATATACCCTGCTGGTATTGCTATAGACGGATAACCCGCTTTCGCACATATAGTAGAACCTATATAGGAAGGAAACAGTATCGCATCAAGATTATATTTTTCCAATGCAAAATCAATGCCTTGTTCTTGAGAAAAATATATATCTTCTAATCTCGCATTTAAATATTCTGGATTTCGTAACGTATTAGGAAAATCTTTTCTTCCCTCTAACTTAGTTTGTCCATATTTTAAAGCTCTTTCTGCTATGTTTTTATTAAACTCCATTAACTCCGAAATAGAATGTACCGGGATAGTAGAAGGTAATTTAGTAAGATAGTTATCTAAACTATGCTTCAGCTCATAAAGCGGAACTCCCCAGCTCCATTCTCTATGAAAAGAAGGAATATCAATATTTTCTACTACTGTCGCTCCTTCATTACGTAATACTTGGATCGTTTCCTTAAACAAGATTTCATCATACTCACCATTTTCGTAATAATCTTTTGGTGCATCGTTAAACACACCAATCTTCGCTCCATTTAAACCATTTGCATCAAGGTAAGATGTATAATCCCGATATGCCCTACCGTCACTTTTGTGAGTAACTACATCTTTCTCATCCACTCCAGTTAAACTCCCTAGCAAAATAGTAGCATCGGTTACCGTTCTAGCAAATGGTCCAGCTGTATCTTGCGAATAAGTAAATGGAATAATTCCTCTACGACTAATTAAACCGACAGTCGGTTTAATACCTACTACAGAATTTTGAACAGCAGGGCTCAAAATAGAAGCATCGGTTTCTGTCCCAACAGATACTACTGTAAAGTTAGCAGCAACTGCTATTGCAGATCCTGTACTAGATCCGCCAACAAACATATGATCCTTGCCCGTTCCATATGGATTGATTGTTTGACCACCTCTTGCACTATATCCAGCCCACATTTCAAAAGACATTGCATTTGCTAATTCTGTCATATTCGTTTTTCCTATTATCACTGCCCCTGCTTCTCGCAGTTTAGTAACGAGAAATGCATCTTCACTGCTTATATTTTGTTCTAGAGCTATTGTACCTGCACTTGTATGCATGAAGTCATTCGTTTCAATATTATCCTTAAGCAAAACAGGTATTCCATGCAATGGTCCCCTTACGCCGTTTGTCTTTCTTTCATAATCTAACGCTTCTGCAATAAAAATAGCATCTGGATTGATTTCTAAAATTGAATTGATTTTCGGCCCGTCTTGATCATACTTTGCAATTCTATAGAGATAATACATCACTAGCTCTTTTGAAGTTAGCTTTCCAGATTCCATTTCATTTTGAATATCTTGAATTGTTAATTCCTTTTTTAAGATTGAATTAAACTGAATTTCCATTTATATTCTCCCTTATATGAACTTTTTTAACATATACCCCTTACTTTTTCAATTTTTCATCTCAACACATCCTAAATTAATATCCCTTTAAAGAAATTCAATACTCTTATTTAAACACCTTTAATTTCCCGAAAAATAAAAAAAGTCTGAAACGGATTAACCTTCGCTTCAGACTCTTACATTACTGTGCGTATACTTCATCTAATAAATGTAAAAACTCACCTTGTTTCCCAGCTAATTCAGGGCATTTTGCAATATCAACCCATTCATAGCAAAATACTAATCCTTTATCTTCCTCACCAGCACTTACAATATGTTCCCAAGTATCCTTTACATCTGTTAGTAAAGTTACATGGAAAAAGTGGCGTTTTTCATACTCCTGTTTTTCTTTCATATGTATAATGTAATCTGCTAAAAACCGCTCTATGCATAAATGACGCAATCCGGATTCTTCCTGTACTTCACGCAATATAGCAGCTTCTAACGTTTCACCTTCATCAACCGTTCCCCCTGGCACTTGAATACCAGCTTCATGTATATCACGATGTTTAAAAACAAGTAATTGCATAACCCCCTCTTGTTCTCTTGTAATATATGCATGTACTTTTTTCTTATATAACATCGTCATTGTACATCTCTCCCCTCAATTGTTCACTCTGTTACTTCTTCAAGCGTCAGTTGATTATCATACAAATATGTAGCTTGTGGATTTCCCACATACCTTACGTGCCATGGTTCATACCGATAGCCCGTAATCGTTTCTTTCGCTTTTGTGTATCGAACCACAAAACCAAATTTATGGGCATTTTCAGAAAGCCACTGACCTTCTTTCGTTTCCCCAAAAACTGTCTCTAACTGAAATTTAGCAGATTGAGACGTAATATCCATAGCTAGTCCAGTTTGATGCTCACTTGTGCCAGGAACCGCGCTAGACATTGCTGTTTTTGCTTCCCCGTCTTGTTTTTTATACATCGTATTTAATGCTTTTTGTCGATCAAAAGATCTAAATCCAGAAACTGCAAAAAGAAAAATACGCTCGTTGTCAGCCTGCTGAAACATATCCTCAAGCGCCCTCGCTGCCTCTTTTCTCATCTTTTTCTTTTCTTGATCACCTTCACTAGAGTAGCGCACTTTCGGAATAACTAAATCTGGCGGTCTATACCCATCTGGTAAACGCCTACTTTTATTTACAAGTACAAGCATTGAATTCGGATTATTAATTACCGCAATATCCCCATCCATATTAGCAATCGTTTCTTTCGCTTTCGGAAATATGCTATTTACACTTACTTCCCGCGCCTGCTTATCCTTATACATTTTATAATTGATTCCTGCTACTCCAACAATAATTATTGCAGCTACAATACCAAGTAGTGCCCATCTTTTTTTCATATAACGACCTCTTATTTTAATAATTTGGCCATTTCATACTCATCGATGCACTTTCCATCGATAATAAGAGCAGCTTTTTTGACACCTTCTTTCTCAAATCCAGCTTTTTTATATAGTGTCTGAGCTCTTGTATTGTGGGCCATTACTGTTAATTCTAAACGCCATACATCATGTAATTTTGCCCACTTCTCAACCTCTTTAAACAATCTCGTCCCAATACCTCGCCCGTTATACTCTTGCAAAATACCAATTACAATGGTTGCCACATGTCTCTTTCTTTGAATGTTATTTCCATTCACTAATATAAAACCTACTATCCTCTCATCTTCAACTGCTACAAATATTGTTGCATATTCATTTTCTATAAATCGATCGATTATTTTTTCTTGTTGCTCAGCTGTAGTTTTTCTTTCTCCTGGTTCATATAACATAAACTTCGTTTCTTCATCTAATTGCTTACTTAATTGTAAAAATGATGCTGCATCTTCTATTTCGATCTCTCTAATCACTTCAATCACCCTACCAGTTTCATAATAAAAAGTTTTCCTTATAAAAAGATTTTCTCTACTTTCTCGAAAATCCCTTTGTAAATCTCCTACTATAAATTGACAAATTTCGATATTACTATAACAACGACAAATTATGTCTATTCTGTGACATCTCACCATTACAAAGAAAAAACGCAAGCATTACACTTACGTTTTTCCAAGATTGAAGTGAGCTAATAATTATCGATAGATGTCCTGGCTAATTCACGTTTCACTTTATCCATTCACTTTATCCATTCACTTTTTCTGCCTGCCAAAAATATTCACCAAATGCTTTAGCAAGTGCATCAATTGATCGATTCAATTCTTCCTCTGTATTATCTACACCACCAACTTCTATTAATATCGCTTGTCCTGATAGGTCTTGATTATAGATTCCATTTCCTGTCTGGAACCCTTTTTGAATGACCCCACGGCTCACTCCTGGATATTTCTTATTAATCGCCTCATGTAAAGCTGTCGCTAATTGTAAGTTTTTTTCATAGTTTTTATTTCCTTTCCCTACTACAAATGCAAGCTTTGCATATGATTTATCTCCAATTATTTTTGTCGTTACATTCTTTCGGGCACTATCACGATGCAAATCAAAAAAGTATTGAAGATCTTTATTTCCAGCCATAGCTTGCTGCACAATTTCTCGTGACATTTTATACGAACTATTACTGTTTAAACCTTTACTTATTAACTTTTGACCAACATCACTCTTATCGTTAGTAGCCCCAATCCCTTCACCTTCTAGTTGTTCACGGAAACGATCTCCTAATATAGAAATATTCGACACAGAACTCGTTGCTTTATTCGGATTCGGGTCATTCGTTAAGTTAAGTAAAGGTAAATAAGATTCCCAGCTATGTGTATGATAGATAAACGCAACTTGTCTCTTCCCAGTCGTTTGGGACGGCTGTTTTTTCTCTTTATTCGTATCTTGTTTAGGTGCTTGTCCAGTTCCACTAGTCCGTTCCTTCACTACTTCTTCAAGAGGAACACTCGACTCTATCGGTAAGTTAGAATAATTTGTACCCTCACCCGCAATAACAATTTCTGTATCGTACTTACCAAATCCCGGGAGCTCTTTCCCGACAAAACTGCGTACATCATTAAAGCGAATATTTGTAGCCATAGAAAAGAGAAAAGAAGAAATTGAAAAATCTTGATTCAAATTTCGATACTCCTGTGTAAAATAATGATTCTCTTTTCCAAGTACATACATGTAACCATTCATCGATAACTCATTTAACCAATTATATAAATACGTTGACTTTGTCTCTTTCATAGAGGTTACCATCAGACTAATAAGAAAAAAAGTCGCTAGCACTGTAGTAATAACAAATAAAACTAACTTACGCATATTTGTAAACTTCATAAAAAAAAAGCCCCGATTCATACTATCACCTCTCTATTTCAAGTTATGTACAAGCCCTAGAGAATAGACCGTTAAAATTTCGGCTATATTGTTAATGAGGTGAAATGAATTGAAGCTATTAATAGGAATATTACCAATCGCTCTATCATTCATTTTTTATTTGTCCGCTAAGCAACCAAAAATCTCTATTGTGCTACATATTTCTGCGTACTTGGCACTATATGTACTTGGTACAATTATTTCCATTAATATATACGATGTTTTAATACAAGATTTAGTTTTCATGACGAGCATTCATGGAATTTTACTGAATCCATTTTTCCTTATTGCAGGAGCGTATATAGGAACATACACTTTGTACCTACTTTTGTCTCACATTATTATGAAAATAAAAAATGGAGCGTAATGAAATGCAACCACCATTTATCTGTCATACATGCAAAAAAAGAATTGTGAGAAAGAAAGACCTTATTACAGCCACATGGTACTTCCGCTTTTATTTATTTCACAGTGATTGTTTTAAACGACAGCAAGTGTTTATCTCACGATTTCTCCCTGTGAATACACTTTTCAATTTCTTTCTTATTATATATGGACTTATTTTTGGCAGTATTCTTATGATTACAGAACCATCTATTATTTGGCTGACTTTCTTTTTTCCTATTTTTTATCGGTTTCTTTCTTATTATTATGTTGAACGTTTTTTCTCTACATAACGCGCAGACTGACCTCTCGGAATACTTAAACATTCCCACTCATTTTCTTTTAACATCTTCCCAATGTAAATAATCTGACCAATATGCAATGCATAATGAGAAATTTGCCTTTCAATTGCTTGCATGACAGTATGTGCTTCACCGCGAATGTATACCGTCTTCAATAAGTGTTCCGGCGTTAAAGTATTCATCGTATTAAAAACATATTTCCATCCTTCTTGCCAAGCTATAAGGGTTTCTTCTTTTGAATGATAGCATCCTTCAAATTCACCATCTCGATTACGATCTGTTTTTTCACCATCAGACGTTAAAAAATCCGTCCATCTAGAACGCATATTACCGTGCAGATGCTTAATAATAATCGCTATACTATTTGTTTCTTCATGAGAAGACCATTGTATTTGTTCATATGATAATTGAGAAAGTGCCCGTTCCCCTTGTTTCTTTGTTGCTTTAAAGTTCGAAATCGCACATTGCAAATATTCTCGTCCGATATCCATATTAGCCCCTACCTTCACCCTAGCTAATTTTTGTTCCATTTGGCAATTCCATATTAGGCTGAAGTAACACAACATCATCAGCTTCAGGAACACCACCAAGCACAAGCACTTCTGATTTGAATCCAGCTACACGCTTTGGTGGAAAGTTTACAACAGCAACGATTTGTTGACCGATTAAATCTTCTGGAATATACCTTTTCGTAATTTGAGCACTTGACTGCTTTATCCCGATTTCTCCAAAATCTATTGCTAGTTTAATCGCTGGTACTCTCGCTTCTTTAAATTCCTCTGCATGTATTACAGTTCCAATTCTCAAATCCAAATTTAAAAAATCTTCAAAATTAGCCATTTATCATTCCCCCCAATTATTACTTAGACAAAATACAAAAATCCCCTTCAAAAAAAGAAAGGTGCCTAAGCACCTTTCTTTTGTAATTCACTTGATTCATTTGATTTATAGAAGAAGAAACCAAGAATCCCGCCAATACATGATGGAATTAACCATCCGATTCCTTCGTTATATAACGGTAACATTTGTAGTACATTAGAAATCGCGTCAATTTTAATTTTCGCACTTTCTAAACCGTTAAAGAAACTAATTAACAATGCACCTAAAATAGCTCCAATATAAATTGTATTACGCTTCCCAATCCACTTATGGAAATACGAAAGTACGATTAATACAATTGCAACTGGATAAATGATCATTAACACAGGTAATGTTACTGCGATTAATTGTGTTAAACCTAGGTTAGATACAATTAAACTAAATACACATACCATTGTTACAATCGTTTTATGCGAAAGTTTTGGGAATAAGTTTGTAAAGAAACCTGCACACGCAGATGTTAACCCAACAGAAGTTGTTAAACAAGCGAGTATAATAACAAGCCCTAATAAAATTTTACCACTCGTCCCATATAGCTCATTTACAACATTCGTTAAAATAAGGCCACCGTTTTCTGAGATACCAAGTGATGTACTTGTTGAACCAAGATAAGCAAGTGATAAATAAATTAACGTTAAACCAAGTACAGCAATAATACCTGATACTACTGTTATTTTTGCAATTTGACTACTCTCTTTTATCCCTTTAGAGCGGATAACTTGTACAACGACAATTCCGAATACGAGCGCGCTAATTGCATCCATCGTTAAATATCCTTGAATAAATCCACCAAAGAAAGCATTTTCTTTGTAAGCAGCTAACGGCGCAGCTGGCTCTCCAATTGGATCAATAATTGCCTTTCCGACAATAACAGCGACAATTAATACTAATAATGGTGTAAGAAACTTTCCGAACCAATCCACTAATTTAGATGGATTTAATGATAAATACCACGTTATTCCGAAGAAAACTATCGTGAAAAGAAATAGCATGTACCACTCTGAAACCATTGCCTCTGATAAAAACGGCTTCATACCCATTTCAAACGAAACAGCTCCAGTACGAGGAATCGCGAAAAATGGTCCAATTGCTAAATAACTAATCAATGGGAAAATAAACGCAAATATAGGGTGGACTCTAGAAGATAGCGCTTTCAAGTCCCCCTCTACAAACGCGACAGCTGTTACAGCTAGTAGGGGTAATCCGACTCCCGTTACAAGGAATCCTATTGTAGCAATCCAAACATTCTCTCCTGCTTGTTGACCTAAAACTGGCGGAAAAATTAAATTTCCTGCTCCTAAAAATAATGCAAATAGCATTAAACCAATTGCTACCGTATCACCTGGCCTTAAACGTCCCTTCATGCTCTTCATTTGCATAGCACTTTTTCATTGTTTATCTCTATATTTTACAATATGCTATGCATCCTCCTCTCTGCTCAAGATGATAAAATATGCCCCTTACAAAGCAGTGTCTTTCTCCATAATTTCTCCATTCCCCTTATTTTTACTCTAATCATTAATACAATTATTATTTTGAATTTTGATTTTTTGAATTTTCAAATCATTAGAGTGTTATTACGTGGAGTGTAGATGTCAGACCTCTTTGTTTTTATCACACATATAGTAACATATTTATTTGCAAAATAAAAACATATTTTCAAATTGATTTTTTGAAAATCGAAATTATCTACATTTTTATTCTCTTACACAAATATTGTTACAATCTCACCTATTATTCAATTGTTATTTTCAAATAACTTTATACACGTAACATACAAAAGCCATCTAATATATAATTAGATGGCTTTTGTTATGTTACTCTATCGTTTCAACTTCACGTGGATTTTTCATCTCTTCCACATACACAACTCTAAATCCGTGATCTTCTAAATCTTTCAATAATGTCTCTAATTCACCGTCGTTAAACTCTTCTCCTAATGTAAACATAATTCTACGAACTAATAAGGCATCATTATCAAAAGTCATCAAACTTTGAATACCAGTGTATTTCTTTAAAACTGTCGATAATTTTTGGATTGCTCCATTATAGTCTTGCGTTCCAATCATGACAGAGTATTTACTAGAGTGAACGCCCCATGCATCCTCTAATAACTCAAAAACTTTTTTATGCGTTAAAATTCCAAGGAAAACCCCTTTTTCGTCAACTACTGATAAATAAGGCAATTTTTTTATTGTAAAAAATACTTTAAAGAAAGATGAATCTTCTCTCACAAATCCTTCTTTATCGTTTAATAATTGTATTACACTCTCATCAAGTGATCCTTTATATTCTAAAATATCTACTTTATATATATTCCCTAAAAATTTCTCTTTTTTTTCATCTAAAACTGGTACACAGCGATACCCCGTTTTATTTAAATGCTCTAACGCTTCCCCAATCGTAATCGAACTTGAGCACAGTAAAACTTCCCTTTTCGGCACGTAATTCCCTTTAATCCTCATAAAAAGCCTCCTTATGTTAAAATACTTTCTGTGCCATAACTATATTATATTTTCAGAAAAAAATAAATAATTTATTTTATTTTTCTGAAAATTATTCATTTTCTTGTCATAATTTATTCATGAATCCTTCACTTGTATATTTTTGCTATCAAATCTTCTCTCTGAATTACTAAATGAAAAATATATTGTAACTTCTTTCAAAAAAGCTAAAATAAGAATAAGAATTTTCTGAATATTCTAAGAGTAGGTGGTTATATGTCCTTATTACGCTCACATATATGTAAATTTATAATTGGTGTTATTGTTATTTTTGCCATAAGTCCTATTCCAGCTCTTTTTATTACACACAATTACTCTTATCAAAATGGATTTATTAGCATTTTTCAAAACTTCGCACAGCTTTCTTCTATATCAATTCCAAAGGTTGATTGGATGCATGAATCTATCTTTTTCTCAGCAAACCAAATGATACATACTTCTAATCATTCAACACCATTATTCCCTTACATATGGGAAATATATTTTATATCGATTGTTCGTTTTACTTTTACCCTTGCGATCGGATTTTTCATAAGTTTGGGTATCGGCCATTTATTTTTCAAAGTACCTAACTCGTTTAAAAAGTTTACTACTGTATTGAAATGGATACCTTACTCTTTTTGCACTGTAGTATTACAATGTTCAGTCTTATTACTACTTCTATACATCGCACAATTTATAAACCTTCCTTACTACTCATCATTTATCATCGTATGTAGTACTTCCATGATTATCGTTATGCAAGCAGTAAAAAAATGGATTCCTTTCTTAAAAAACACAAATGAATATGAAATAAAACATGATTCTTTTCTTGTGGATACATTGTTTTTGGCGCTTACTTCGAATCATAAATCAATTTTAGGTTCCATTATTCTTTCATTCGTTTTTATGGAATGCGTTTTTCATGCAAATGGACTGTTACAATTTATCGTTCAATTTGGCGGAAATTCACCTATAATTGTTACAATTGGCTTATTACTACTCTATATCCCATATAGCATACTTTCTTTCCTTCAAACACTATGGACCACAAACTACTCCAAGCAACAGTCATACACTTTAACGAGAAGTGTTCCAAAACCTTAATTTAAAATAACCCTCTATAATCTAAAAGTAGGGGGTTATTCCTTTTGTATAGCGGACAAAATAACAGCAAATTCAAAAACTATTACAGAAACATACCAATATTTACCCTTTTCCTTTGACTATTCTTTTCATTTGGATTTATTATAAAAGTATAACATAATTGCAGGAGGTGACATCTTTATTCCAGACCTTGGAATGGAGAACACGCTTGGACATATTAAATATTTTTCTCATCTTTGTACTTATTCTTATTTCTGGCTTTTTCGTTGCATCAGAATTCGCTGTTGTAAAAGTACGAAAAAGTCGAATTGACCAACTTGCAAATGAAGGTAATAAACAAGCTTTAGCTGCAAGAAGCGTCCTATCTAATTTAGATGTTTATTTATCAGCTTGTCAGCTCGGAATTACAATCACTTCTTTAGGGCTTGGTTGGCTTGGTGAACCGACTGTGGAACATATACTACGACCGCTCTTTGAAAAAATTAATATTACTGGAACAATGGCTAACACTTTATCTTTTGTTATTGCTTTTAGTGTTATTACATTTTTCCACGTTGTATTAGGTGAATTAGTTCCAAAGTCTTTCGCAATTCAAAAAGCAGAAGCAATCACACTCAAATTTGCAAGACCGCTTATTTTATTTGATAAAATTATGTATCCATTCATTTGGCTACTCAATAGTACAGCTATATTTTTCACAAAACTACTCGGATTAGAACCTGCGAAGGAAAGTGAACTTGCTCATTCTGAAGAGGAATTGCGACTCATTTTAGGTGAAAGTTTTAAAAGCGGTGAAATAAACCAAACCGAATATAAATATGTAAATAACATTTTTGAATTTGATGATCGAGTTGCGAAAGAAATTATGGTTCCTCGTACCGAAATGATTTGCTTGTCTACTGAAAATACGTTAGAAGAAAATATGGATATCGTCGCTACTGAAAAATATACACGCTATCCAATCATTGAAAAAGATAAAGATGATATCATTGGGATGATCAATACGAAAGAAGTATTCCATGATCAAACGAAAGGTATTTATAAACCACTTGAATCTTATATACATCCTGTTCTAACTGTATTTGAAACAGTTCCAATTCGTAAAACGTTAGTCCACCTTCAAAAAAATCGCGTTCAGATGGCAATCGTTATGGATGAATATGGTGGTACTGCCGGACTTTTAACGATGGAAGATATTCTTGAAGAAATCATTGGAGAAATTCAAGATGAATTCGATGCTGATGAATCACCTATGATTGAAAAGCGTACACCTAAGCTTACTGTTTTAGACGGAAAGGTGCTTATTTCTGAAGTAAATGATATGTTTGGCCTACATATTGATGATAGTGATTTAGATACAATCGGAGGATGGCTTCTCTCTCAAGCAGTTGACTTAAATATTGAAGCTGGCTATTCCATTGAATATGCTGGTTTTCAATTTAAAGTATTAGAACTTGATGGACATCAAGTCAAAAAAGTTGCTGTACATAAACTAGATATTAAAAAGGAGCTATAAAGTGACTGTTTTATTAACAATTTGTATCATTGCCTGTTTCGTTGTTTCATTTCTCGCCTTTATTTATCCAATTATCCCTGGCATACTAGCTGTCTGGGCTGGATATTTGATTTACCATTTCGGTATAAATGGAGGCGAATTAACAACTTCTTTTTGGATTATTCAAGTCATTTTCACTCTTTTCATTTTCGTTGCTGATTTTATTGCAAATGGATATTTCTTAAAAAAATACGGTAGTTCTAAATGGGGTGAACGTGTCGGAATGATTTCTATCATTGTCGGCTCGTTCTTCTTCCCACCATTCGGACTTATTATCATACCGTTCTTATCAGTATTTATAACAGAACTAGTACATAAAAAATCGCCAAAAGATGCTTTTCTAGTTGGAGTCGCTACTGTAGTTGGTTTTTTAAGCAGTACAGTAGCGAAAGCAATTCTCCAAATCATTATGATTATCATCTTCTTGTGTTATATCATCTTTTAACCATCCCGACTTCGGGATGGTTTTTTAATATGCAATACCTACTCGACTATTTTCATATATATTTTTCTTACATAGATCCCATGCAAAGTGTGCTGTATCACCCACTGTAATTTTTGATCCACCCTCTGGCAATATATCTTTTTCAGTTCGATATACCTCTGTCGCCTCACCATCTATTAAATGTGTCGGACAAACAACTGTCCAACATAAATTATTACTATTACTTAGTACCTTATATGCAGCCAAATGATCTTCCGCTGCCGTTGTCGTTTTCCTTTTTGATTCCGTTGATTGAAAACGATATAAATTTAGATCTGTTCTTGCTTGTAAAATACCAGCTGTTCCTATTGTTATGATCCTGCGAATCCCATCTTCTTCCATTTTCTTTATAATTTGTGACATACTCTTCGCTAATGTTCCATTTTGATCCGTTCCAAGTGCACTAATTACTATATCACTTCCTTCTATCGCTTTCTTTATATCATTTTCGTTCAATACATTCCCTTCTATCACTCTTAACCTTTCATGTTGTATTTCTATTCTATTTAAATCACGCGCTAATGCAGTCACTTCAGCTGAATCCTTTAATGCTAAATTAATTATGTTTGAACCTACTCGTCCTGTTGCTCCCAATATACATACTTTCATTTGTTTTCCCCCTCTTTCATTCTCTTTCTATTTTTCAATAATCTCAGTCAATTTACAACAAAAAAACTTCCTCATATATAAGAGGAAGCTTTATTATTACTTTATTTCTTTTCTTTAGAATCAGTAGACTTCTCGGTTCCGCTTGTTTCTTTATCCTTTTTGTCCTCTTGTTGTGTTGTTGTGTCGTCTTCTTTCTTCTTGTCCTCACCTTTACTACAACCTACCATTAATAAAGAACTTGCAAGTGCCATAGCAGTTAATGATTTAACCCATTTGTTCATTTGCGTTTCCTCCTTGTGATAGAATATGTACAACCTCATATTACTCTCTATTTTTAAAGGAGAGATTGAAAAACAGTAAATATACGGTAAATTTTCGTAAATTTTCCGATAACAAAACCGAATTTTAATTTATATATTTCATTTCCAATCGATACACAATAAAACTAGTTTTTTCTCTCAATGGACGTAAAAAAACTAAGGCGCATACCATTTCGCCTTAGTTTCTCATGCAAACTTTTCATTTTCATACAGATGTGTAATCTTATATTCCTTCTTCATAACATATTGCCACACACTATAAGCGTAACGGTTCATTTTCAGGAAACAATTTTCCAAAAATGAGCGAAACTCTGGGTTAGCAACTTCCACTGCAACTTGAGCAAACTTTAAAGCTAATCGTTTCAAATGCGCAATATAACTGGTTGCAATATGAATATCCCCTGTATATTTACTAACTGTTTCCTTTCCCATTTCATGCAAATCAAACTCCATTGTTTCACAGGTTATATGCTGCACATTCTCTCCTTCTTGAAAATTTACTTGTTCATTATATGCTTGTAACATATATGGTAAATGGTGCTGTAATAGATTTTTTAATTCTTCGTCTCTGACCTTTCCAGCATACTCTCCAACCTTGTATATTAGCATATAACTATATTTCATTAATTCTTTCATACAGTCCATTAAAGCGCCTCCCTTCTCTTTTGTCCATATACTATAAATATGATGCTAAAACATTCGCTATTCTCGCTAAAAACCAATCCCATCTACTAATTTTCTCAAAATCTTCTTCAGAAAATCGTTTTGATTTATGAAAGTCTACCTGTAATCGACTCCATACTTCATCAACAACTGTTTTATCATATATGATACAGTTAGACTCACAATTTAAATAAAAACTTCTATTATCAAAATTCGCTGTCCCAATATCAACAATTTCTCCATCAATAATTGTTACTTTCCCATGAAAAAATCCATTTCGATATTGATAAATCTCCGCTCCAGCATGTAACATATCTTTCAAATATGGATAGGCAGCTTGTTTTAACAATATGGCATCACTTTTAAATGGCACGAGAATTTTCACATTAACACCACGATTTAATGCAGCTTTTAACTCTTTCACCATTTCTTTACTTGGTACAAAATATGGTGTAGCGATAATTAAAGACTTTTTAGCCTTTTTTAAAAGTGCCCCATACTTTTCCCATAAGCCTTTTCCATTTGAAAATAAATATTGATATTTCACATTCCCTAATGTAGGTATACTTTCATGTATAGGCATTTTTTCTCCTGTATCTTCTTTCCAATCTTCGGCGAACTTTCTTTCCATATCCGCTGCACCCTCACCATGGATGCGCACGTGATAATCACGCCATGGCCCAAACTTTGGATTTTGTCCAAGGTACTCCTTTCCGATATTAAAACCACCGACGTATGATACCTTTCCATCTATCGTAACAATACGTCTATGATTCCGTTGATGCAAAGAATAGAACACATTTTTCAGTTTCGGTTTTTTACTAAATGTAAACTTCACACCGTTTTCCTTTAATCGGCTAATTACCTTTTTCTTCAGCTTATATCCACCTATCCGATCGACTGACAATTTCACTTCTACTCCGCTAGATGCTTTTTTCTCTAATAACTGTAAAAACTCTTGGCTTATTTCATCTTTTCCTACAATATAAAAATGGATATATATATACTTTTCTGCATCGTTTATATCCTCAAATAATTTTCTATATAACTCTTCACCGTTCGTATATAATTGAAATTCACCTAATCGAACTTGTCCTAATTCATATTCACTAGCCATTTCCTTCCCCATTTCCACATCGATGTTCATCCAAATGAATACACCTATTAAACAAAGGATTATAGCGAAAAAGTGCTTCATGGATAAATTCCTTTCTCCACTTACTGTTATTTCTATATCTTCCCTTTTTTATTACATTATCATTCAAGAAAATATGTCATTGCATGATATATGTCCATATCAAACAATAGCTCATTTGCATATTGTATGTTGTATCTTAAAATAAAAGGAGGAAATAACAATGGGCTTCGCACATGGTAATGGATTTGCGCTATTAGTCGTATTATTTATCCTCTTAATCATCGTCGGTGCTGCTTGCTTCTGCTAAGTAGCTACTGTCATATGATATGTGGATGAAAAAACTATAAAAGCGGACACCTATTTTTAGGTGTCCGCTTTTCATTTTAAAACCATTTCCGACTGCTATAGTAACTTAAATGGCTAAATATTCATCTCAAAAGGTTAACAATGTGGCTACTTTCTTACTCTCTGCCTTACGTATATGACGCTGTTCTGCACGTAACACAGCAATACGATGTAATTCTTTCTCTTCTTCTGTTTCAGGGATAACACGCGGTACTGGAACTGGATTATTTTCCTTACTAAGTGCAACAAAAGTAACGAATGACGTTGCCGCTATACGCTTCTCACCTGAAATTAAATCTTCAGCTACTACCTTCACAAACACTTCCATCGAAGTTCTTCCCGTCCAAATTACGAAAGATTCATAACTAACACAATCTGAAGAACGAACAGGATGTAAGAAATCGACCCAGTCCATAGATGCTGTGACACATTCCTTTCTCGAATGTCTGGATGCTGAAATAGAAGCAACCATATCCATCTCCGCTAATATCTTCCCACCAAATAGCGTGTTATGATCATTTAAATCTGTTGGGAATACTCGGCTCGTTTTGAACACCCTTGACTCATTGGCTGTTTTCCCCTTTACTTCTGTCATTGTTATCACCCCTTTAATGATTTATCCCTAATATTTCAATAATCACTATACTAAATGAACTACACGTTTAATATTAACAACATTCAGAACTTTTAGTCCACAAAAAAGAACCGATTTTATCAATCGGCTCCTCTAAATACATATTGTTCTTTCGGCTGTTCAACTTTATTCCATTTTGTTACTTCTAATACAGGAATATTCGCATGAAACGGCTGATAAAACTCAGTAGTTATCTCTCCTTCTACTTGAATCCAGTCATCATTATTCCACTCTACGCCTTCTGGCTTTTTCACTAACATACCATACACACCAGAATCTGCTACGCAATGTATAATACCGAAACGGAATAAGAAGTATTGTTCTTTTTTAGAAGAATCATCCCTAAAAACAAACCCTTTAAAAGATAATTTTTTCCCAGTAAACTCGCCAGGATAATTATAAATTGTTTCCATACCCTTTAGGAAGTCTTCATCTTTCAAATTAATATTGTCTTTCGTAACAAACTCTTTCTTCCCTTTTTCCATTACACCACGGTATCCTTCTTTCCCGTAATAAATGCTCGTATCAGGTCTTAGAAATTGTCTTGTCATAAATGGATCCTTACTTTCTGCTTGTGCAACAGGAAAGTGAAATCCTTTCGCTTTAACAATATCCGAATCTAACGTCGCAATTGGGAAAAATAACCCTGAGATAATTGGAAAACAAAACAAGGAGTACGAAAATGCTTTTTTCCACCATGTATTCTCATCTTTTGAATGATCATGCCCGCAATGGCTATGGTCACAACTGCAATCATTTTTCTCTTTTTCCTTTTGGTGCTCTTTTTGGAAAACGACGATAATTTGTATAATCGTTAAGAAACCTAAAATAATTGCTGCTGTTGTTGATAAATAGGCATACTTCATATTGATATACTTCGTAATGTTACCGGAAATATGAAGCTGCGCAATTAATATTGTAAAACCTAATAATATATATGCTCGAAACATAACCTACCACCCCATCGCATAAATGAGTAGTGAGCTTGCATAAACAACAAGAGTAACTGTAACTATAACAACAATTACAAATTTAGTTTTAAATGTCGCAAGCATCATAAACATATTTTTAATATCCACCATCGGTCCGTAAACGAGGAACGCGACAAGTGAAGCTGTTGAAAACGTACTTTGGAACGAAGAAGCGATAAATGCATCTGCCTCTGAACAAAGTGATAATATATAAGCAAGTCCCATCATAACAGCTGATGAAGAAAACGGACCTTGTCCAATAGCAAGAAGTGTTGAAGTTTGTACAAACGTTTGTACCGCTGCTGCAATTAACGCACCTAGTACTAAATATTTTCCCATTGAGAAGAATTCCTCAACAGCGTGTGTACATACATCCCACATTTTTTTACGCAGTGGACGCTTATTATTCACTTCTGGGAAGTGATCATCTCTTAATTGATGTTCTTTAAACATAAAGGATAATATAATTCCAACGATAATGGCTACGATAATCGCTACAATAGAACGATACCATACCATGTGCATACTACTCCCAAAGGCAACATAAGTAGCAAATAATACAACTGGATTAATAATAGGTCCAGTTAACATAAATGCAATCCCTGCGTATGGTGGAACGCCTTTTCCAATTAATCGTCTTACAATCGGAACAATTCCACATTCACAACCTGGAAACAACATACCTAAAAAAGTAGCTAATAAAACAGACAGAAATCGGTTCTTCGGCATCCATTTTGCCACCATATCTTCTGTCACGAACATTTGAATGAATCCTGAAATAAATACACCAATGAGCACGAAAGGAAGTGCTTCGATCAATATGGAGATAAAAATTGTATTCATTTGCAGGAATGCTTTCGGTAATTGAAACAATTCCATGATGTATTTCCTCCAACTTTTCATTAACAATATGTAATTTTAACCCCATTTCATTAATTGAACAAGGTTTATATGGCATACATACCCTTTATATACATTACATTGTACAAGTTATATTCTATTCAAAATTTGAGATTTCATAGCAAAAAAGCTGCTCTAGCGTAGTTATATAACTATGCTAGAGCAGCTTTCTTATCGTTAAAAGTAACGTTTCTTCCAAAAAACAAAAGCTAACGTGAAAGATAGTGTTACACATATGATGAGTACAATTACAAAACCGTGGGCTTCCCCTTCAAACGGAACCTTTACGTTCATTCCAAAGAAACTAGAAACCATCGTCGGTAAAGATAAAATGATCGTAATTGACGTTAACAGTTTCATAACACTATTTAAATTATTTGATATAACGGAGCTAAAAGTATTCATCATTCCACTTAAAATGTGACTATATATTTCCGCCATTTCAATAGCCTGTTTATTTTCAATTAATACATCTTCTAATAAATCTTGATCGTCTTCATACATTTTTAAAAATGTACTATTACGCATTAACTTTTGAATTACAATTTTATTAGCCTTTAATGACGTTGTAAAGTATACTAAACTTTTCTCAAGGCCTAACAATGTGAAAATCTCTTTATTTTTCATTGACTGATTTAATTGATGCTCTAAATCAATTGTTTTTCGATTTATTTGCTTTAAGTATCTTAAATAATAAGTAGAAATCGTATATAAGAGCTGAAGTGCAAAGCGCGTCTTCTTAAACGTATAAAATTCTTTAATACGTTGATTAATAAAACGTTCAAAAATTGGATTCTCTTCTAAGCAGATTGTAACAAAACAATCCGGCATCACAATCATACCTATTGGAATCGTGTCATAAATCGAATTTCCTTCTTCATCATGTCTAACTGTCGGAATATCCACGATAATTAAAGTATTATTGTCTTCCTTTTCAATACGAGAGCGTTCTTCATCATCCAAAGGGTCTTTAATGAAATCTAAGTCTACATTTAAAGTTTGTACTAGATATTGAATTTCTTCTTCTGTTGGATGAAGTACATTAATCCAGCACCCCTTTTGCATTTCCTCAATCTCTTGTAGTTTTCCGTTTCGGTCTGTTAAATATATATTTAACATACTATCACCCCGATTCTTTTTACATGTAGGAATCTACCTCTCTTAAATCACAGTTTTTAAACCGCCATTCTCAGCATATGAAACATACGTTTAAATTTCAATAGAAAAATTATTTTGAAAACGTTTTTATAAGAAAAATATTATAAAGTGAAACTTTAATCAGTGGCGGGCTTCATCCTCACTAATTATTAGCCCTTACAAATCGGGCTTTTACGGGTTATCCGCCCCCAACCAAACTTCTTTTCTTTCGCTGAATTGTGCGGTGAGGGTCTCACTGCCCGTTAAAGCGGGATAAACATAGAAAAAGACAGAGTGCTCTCTGCCTTAAAAGCTTATGTTGCCTTTATAACATATTTAGAAAGCATCCACAAGTTAAACCCGACTGAAATCGTATAGCCCGCGTATGTTGAAATGATAAAACTTACATAATCGAAATACGGAAGCAATACAATATTTAAAACTATCTTCACAATAATTCCAATCACTAGTCCTAGCACCGTCTTCTGCTGTTGATTGATTCCTTGTAGCATAGCAGCCGTTACTGTAAAAAGAGAAAATAGTATGCAAGCAGGAGCATAATACTGTAAAATGATTCTCCCCATCTCTGGATCATTTCCAGCACCGAATAAAAGAGTATATACAGGTTTGGCTAACACCATCATTCCAATTGCCGCCGGTACCGTAATTGCTACTACTAATACATTTGTTCTCGTAAAATGTTTGTACAATAGCTTCGTATTTCCTGCTGTATAAGCTTTCGTCATCTCTGGTACGAGAGACATACTAAAAGCTGTCGCAACGGATACCGGGATAAGTACAACCATTTGAACAAGACCAATTATCGCATTAATTTTTTCCGCTTCTCCTTGCATATACCCTATTTGTATAAGTAGTTTATTAATTGTAAATGTATCAATCGTCTGATACAACGGAATTGCTAAGCCCACCACAACAAAAGGAATAGAATATGTAAAGAGCTCCTTATACAATGAGAAAAAAGATTTCGTTGTTTGTGGTATACTTTCCATCTCTTTTTTCTTTAAGTGCCTTCTCCTTCTTATATAATACGCACTTAAAACAGTTAATCCACCTACAGCTCCCATAAATGCACCGAACGTTGAAATACCAACCGCTAGCGAAACAGAAGCTTTTAAAACATATAAAACGACAAAGCTTCCTATTAAAATGGTTAAAACCCGAAAAAATTGCTCTACAACTACACTTAATGCAGAAGGCCCCATCGATTGGAATCCTTGAAAGAAGCCCCTTAATAAACTCATTACTGGCACAAGTATTAACGCAAAACTTACAATTCGAATATTAGTAGTAACCGCTCCTACACTATTCCCCGTTTGATCATTCCCATCGATGACAAGTTTAGCTAAATGCGGAGCTAGCATATATAACGTAAAACACGAAATGACTCCCATTATAAACATAAACACGATTCCACTTTTCAACACTCTCTTAACCGTATGATAATCATTCAGTTGATCATATTTTGATACCATCTTTGAAACAGCTAGCGGTAATCCCATTGTTGCTATACTGAGCATGATGGTATAAGGACGATATGCATATGTGTATAGAACGTAACCACTCGTACCGACCATCGCTGTAAATGGTATAACATATATAAACCCTAACATTTTTGATATCATCGTTGCCATCGTTAAAAATATCGTTCCACGTATAAACGGTGACCCTTTCATCACATTCCTCCGCTACGCTTTATTATTACACATTATGGACAACTCCTTTTCTTTAGAACCGAAACAAACAAAAAAAGCCAATGAAAAATCATTGACTTTAACGCGCTGCTTTTTTCTTTTTGAAATATTTCAAACCAAAGTATAGAGCAATAAAAAGAACAGCTCCTATAATTATGTAATGTGTGTAATCAGATGCATACTCTTTAATTTGTCGCCAATTCCCACCAAGTTTTTCACCTAAGTATATAAATAGAATTGACCATGGAATGATCGCTACAACCGTATAAAGTGTAAATAGTCTTAATGGCATCTTAGCTAGTCCTGCTGGAATAGAGATCGCATGACGTACTACTGGGATAAAGCGCGCAGAAAATATTACGCCTGCTCCATAACGCTTAAACCAACCTTCCGCTATGTCTAAATGATGTTTATTAATAAGTAGATATTTCCCATATTTCTCTACAACCGGACGCCCTCCGTAGTATCCAAGCCAGTATAAAAAGATTTGCGCTAAAGTACCACCAATCGTTCCGGCGATAACTGCACCCACAAAACTAATTTTACCATTCGCTACTAAAAAGCCAGCATACGAAAGTACAATTTCACTCGGGATTACTTCAATCATTAAAGCAAGAGCTACTCCAAAGTAACCTAAGCTTGCAAAAAATTGCAATAACTGATCTATTATGTTTGCTAACATGTTCTTTTTTATCTCCTTTTTTCTTCACATACCATCCCATTATTACATAAAGGCTGCAATCTGCCAATATCTTCATTTTAATAATATGTACAATTCAAGCAGGATTAATCTATTAATTTCTCTTTCTGCGGGTCTTTCATGTAGGCAAACATCTCTTTAATTTGGTCTTCTGTATTTCTAGCAATTGATAAATTAGGCAATTCATTTTCACAAAAAAACTCCACCTCTTCTGTTTCAATACTAGTTTTCTTTTCTCCACCAATAATCTCGCATCCAATGAAAATCTTATATACATGCGTCGCCGATGGAGATGGTTGATGTTTTTCTTTATCAAATATAGCTAGTAACTTAAAATGATCTACCTCATAACCAGTCTCTTCGAAAACTTCTTTTGCTGCAACTTCGGTTGGCGTGTAACCGACATCAGCCCATCCACCTGGCAATGCCCATTTCCCATCGCTTTTTTCTTTCACAAATAATAACTTTTCATTTTGAAAAACAACCGCTCTTATATCAACTTTAGGTGTTTGATAGCCTGTCTCACTTGCAAATAATTTCTCTACGACTTCCCAATCTGTTTTCGTGTAATGTGACATCATTGAAATAGAAATATCTCGTAATTGCTGGAAACGCTCAATATCATACACATCCTTAGAATACGTTAAACCCGCTTGAGCTATAGATTGTATTTGTTTTACCCAATCAATCCATTTAATCGTCATATATCCGCATCCCCATTCTCTATCAAATATATTACTTCATTTTTATTGATACATCTTTATTATACAAAAAAAAAGAGATTGATAACGTTTCAATCTCTTTCAAAATTAATCTAATTCATGTAAGTGGTCTTGTATATACTTTCTTCTTTTATTTATATATTCATAAATCATATCAGCCTCTTGATCAAATGTTTCTAATTTTTCTTTCATGTATGGATCTTGTAGTAAATATGGGCGAATCAATTCACACAACCCTTCTACTTTCGGCCTCATAAACGAAACTGTGAATTGATTTTCTAATATTTCTTCCAAAATACTTCGATACTGCTTTCTAAATACAGGTATGTCTAGCAATCTTGCACTTAACGTATTATACCCTTGAATGCGAATATATTCATGATTAAGTGGTCTCCCTTGTACATCTCGCCCCCAAGTCGCATCATAATCCCACGGTATAACTTCAAATAAATTTGTTTCATCGTTATGATATAGTGCATAGTTATGAACGAAACCATCAAAGTTTTGCGTAAAAATAACTCCTGCTAACCATCGTAAATATTTATCTACATGTAGAAACTTCCCAATTTCTTTTTCATAGGCTTCCCTCGTCAAAGTATTCGCTTGAAATACAAATTCACTCAGTTGTTCTTCACTATTTTTATTCGAATATTTAAATTCATAACCCGCAAAGAGCTCTGTCTTAACATCTTTATCCCGTTCACTCATCAATGAAAAATTCGCATCATCATCTATCGCATAATAAATAGAACCACTCGGTAATCCTCTATTTTTCAAAAAATTTTCATCAACCGATTCTAACTGTAAATACACACCTTGAATTTGACCATTAATTTTTATAAATACATGTTGTGATTTTGGCGAAAGTACACCAATATCATGAAAAAAATCTAAAGATAATTTATTTCGTATGAGAGACGGATCCATAAACTCCGAATTCAAATGAAACTCTTTCGCACCTTGAAATTTTTTAGGCTTATAAAACATAACATGATAAGACTTTTTCTCAAATTCGCGAATATGAGCTCCTCGGTATACGATATCAATATCATACTTCTTTTTTCCATAAGTTAATTTTGCTGGCACTGGACTATCTGACCAAATGTCCTTTTTCAATTCCACTAAGTACATTGGATGAACAAAAAAATCATATGAAGGCAGCATGTTTTCTCATCCCTTCTCAGTTCTCTTCATTCAATGTATGCGCCTTGTCTTGTCCATACATCCGCAATCATCTATTTATATAAAATTACACTCTTGTCCTGTTCAGAAAGATGCCTACATACATATCATGTTAAGGAAAAAGAATACCTTTTCACTTTAATACATGATAAGGAGGATTTCTATGAAACGTGATATTAGAAAAGCTGTTGAAGAAATCAAAAGTGCTGGGATGGAGGATTTCTTACACCAAGATCCAAGTACTTTTGAATGCGATGATGATTGCTCTTCAAAAGTTGAATGTAGCGATGATTGTAATTGCCCAAGAACAAGATGTACTCGTGTGAAACATTGTACTTTCGTTACAAAATGTACTCATGTAAAAAAATGGACATTTGTTACGAAATGTACTCGCGTACGCGTTCAAAAATGGACGTTCGTTACGAAAGTAACGCGTAGAAAAGAATGCGTTTTAGTTACAAAACGTACGCGTAGAAAACATTGTACATTCGTTACAAAATGTGTACGCTTTGAAAAGAAATTTTACTGGACTAAACGATGTTACTGTAAAAAATGCGAGTTCTTCCCTCACGGACACGGTGGCTCTTGCGATGATTCATGTGATCATGGTAAAGACTGTCACGATAGCGGACACAAATGGAATGATTGCAAAGGCGGACATAAATTCCCATCTTGCAAAAATAAGAAATTTGATCACTTCTGGTATAAAAAACGTAACTGCTAGTTTTTATACCACCCAAAAAAGGCCGTTTTGCGGCCTTTTTTACATTTATTGAAAGTGACTTATATCTGCAAATTGTTTCACTTTACCAATACCCTCTTCAAATTCTATTATGCTCAAACTGGCACTATGCATAAATGGATCATCCCACACATTTTCTATTTCAATTCCCGCGAAATGCCCTACAAGTAATTTTGCTGCTGCCGCATGAGAAACAATCAATATGTTTTGTCCTTTATGCTTCTCTAAAAGAAGCTGCATCCCTTCAATTACTCTTTCATAAACGGCCTCAAAATTTTCGCCTGATGTTGACTGAAAAAGATGTGGCTCATTCCAAAACAGATGTACTTCTTCTGGAAATTGCTTTTCTATATCCGCGATTGTTTGTCCTTCCCATATACCCATGTTGATTTCATAGAAATGCTCATCCGCTATAATCGGTATATCACGTTCCCCCTTTATTAACTCTGCCGTATGAAGTGTTCTTTCGCTCGGACTACTATAGATCGCATGGATTGGTAAATCTTTCATTCGATTCCCTAATTGTTTCGCCTGAACTATACCATTTTCAGTTAAAGCAGAATTTTTCCGTCCCTGCATTCGCTTCGCTACATTCCACTCTGTTTCACCATGCCTTGTTACATATATAGTTGTTTTCATTTCTTACTCCCCCTCACCATGTTGGTCGTAATTCCCACGGTTCAACTCTCCCTACAATCCACTCCGCTCGTTTACTTTCAATCCCTTTTATAACTCCATCAGCTATCTCTTCATGAATAAGCCATCTTCCATATGTATCTTCTAAAATAAAACCTAAAATAATTCTATGATAAATACATCGCGTACTCCCTATTTTTTGTGCAGGCATACGTGATGCTTTACTACCTAAAATATGAAATAAACTATATGTTTTAGACGACAAATCTAGTTCTTTACAAATATTTGATAGTACATGCTTTGCACTTGTGTGTACCCATGCAACAACTAATGTGATTGGGCCATTTTTCTTAATTGTACTTTTAATAGCTAGCTTTACATCTTCATCATTATGATAATCTAACGAAAGGCCTGTAATATTTTCTGGTGCAGAACTCATTCGCTTAACATTTTCTAATTTCACTTCATCTCGCCCGATAATAGAAACATAAAATCCTTTCTCACAAAGCCACATAGAAACTTTCTTTAGCATTCCTGTTCCACCAATTACAAGTGCATACAAATGTTATCCCTCCCTAATAAAATGTCATATGAGGTTTCTCATCTCTATAATAATTTAAACGGTCTTGCAGTGTCCCTGAGTGAAACTCAAATTTATGACCGTCAGGATCAACAAAGTATATAGATTCGCAATCTCTTACATCACGTTCTCTTCCTTGTAAAATATGAACATCATTTTCTTCTAATCGCTGTATTAGACATTTAAAGTCTTCTTGTTCAACAGAAAATGCAATGTGCGTATAAGATTGATGAATCTCATTTCTCGGAATATGCGTCTCTTCATTAAGCGCTATCCATACTCCACATATGTTAAAATAAGCCGATTTTCTTCCTTTAACTAATAATTCTCCTTCTAATACTTTTTCATAAAACATAATAGAGTTTTCTAAATTAGATACCGAAAAACAAATATGATTGATTCCCCTTAACAACTATAATTCCTCCTTATACAAATAAAAGATGAGCGAAAATTCACTCACCTTTCATTATACTATTTTTTTGTAATATATGCCCATTTATAACTGAAGTCCCCGCCAAACGTATGGTTAGCAATGCCTTTTACAAACGGCTTCTCTAAATAAGCTGTACTTTGTTGGTACGTAGGAGAAATTGCTGCGTCTTGACCAATTAAGATTTTTTCAGCTTCCGCAAGTGCATTCCAGCGTGCTTTATCATCTTTTAATAGCTCTCCTTTTGATTTCGCTACTAAATCATCATACTTCGGATTAGAATAATCCATTTCATTAAATGAGCTTCCAGTAACAAACATATCAATATAAGTCATTGGATCTGGATAATCAGGGCTCCATGCAGATAATGAGAATTCGTATTGGAATTTCTTTTCTAAATCTAGCTTCTGCTTGTATGGTTGCTGTTTCAAATTTACTTTAATACCAGGCAAGTTTTTCTCTAGTTCTTCCTTAATAAAGTCGCCTACTTTTTTACGGCTACCGTTATCATCGTTTAGTAATTCAACGGTAATTGTATCTTGACCAAGCTCTTTCTTCGCTTCTTCCCATAATTTTTTTGCTTTCTCTGCATTATCTTTACTATCACGGAAGTTTTTATTTACAGAGCGGAAATCTTTTCCATCCGGACCTGTCGTGAATTTTTCAGGTACTAAGAAATATGCTGGCAATGAACCGTCATTTAAAATGACATCAGCAATTCCTTTTTTATCGTATGCTAAATCAATCGCTTCACGTACTTTTTGGTTTTTAAATGTTGCATTTTTTTGGTTAAAACGCAAGAAATATATGCGTGGATCTAACTTCGTTTTAAATTCATCTGGCTTATTCTTTTTATATTTATCAACAAATTCAGAAGTTAAAATAACTCGATCTGCTTGATCACTATCATATAAATTTACTCCCGTGCTTGTTTCCTTCACAATACTTACATTAATTTCGTCTAATTTTACAGTATCTTTATCCCAATAATTAGGATTTTTCTTCAACTGATAATTTTGTTCATGTTTCCATTGACTCATTGTAAATGGTCCATTATATAATAATTTATCTGCTTCTAATCCGTATTTATCTCCTTGCTCTTTCACATATTTTTCATTTAATGGGAAAAATGTAGGGAACGACGTAAGCTCAAGAAAATAAGGTGCTGGTTGCTCTAATTCTACTACCAACGTTTTATCATCCTTCGCTTTAACACCCAATTGATCTGCTGGTAATTCACCTTTATTTACTTTCTGTGCATTTTTCACATCAAATAAAATGAATGCATATTCTGCCGCTAATGCTTTATCTAATGTACGTTGCCATGCATATACAAAATCTTGTGCTCGAACTGGATCACCATTTGACCATTTCGCATCACGTAATTCAAATGTATATGTCTTTTTATCTTCACTAATCTTCACATCTTTTGCCATACCTGGTGTTGGTTTATTATCTTTATCTAGACGATATAAACCTTCCATTGCATTTACAAATACACGGAAAGATACAGAATCTGTTGATTTAGATGTATCCATTGAAGGAATTTCAGCTGTTTCTAGCAAATTTAAAACTTGTTTATCGGCCATTCCCTTATTCGATTCTTTCTTCGTTGTCGAAGCCTTCTCACCATTCCCACATCCTGCAACCAATACACTCGTCGTTAACGCAAGTGCAGCAATTGTTGTTGTCTTTCTCTTCATTCTTCCTTCCCCCAATCTATATGTATAAGTTAAATCCTATATAATATATTTCATTATACAAAAGATTCTGATTATTTTAAATATTTATTTTAACAAACATAGAAAAAAGCGATCGGAAATTTCTTTCCAACCGCTTTCTTGAATAGCATTTACTTGTAATCCATCCTCTATATCAAATGGATTTTGAACTTTAAATATTTCTTCCATCAGCTTCAAAAACTCTTCTTCAGTTTTAGATTCACCATTAATCATAAGTGAGTATGGTTCCACTTCACCTAATTTATAATCGACAACAAATTGAATCTTCACCTTTTGTCTTGGCATTCCGGTGTTATATCCTTGGAATTCTACTAATTCTAACCCTTCCGTTCCACGATAATATATCCAACCTGAATTTTGAAAATAATTTTCGAAAGATTCACCTATTGAAAAGAAAGGATATTCATAAAGCGAGCTTGTACGAACCTTTTGAATAACGTCTCGATCAGTCGGAAAAAAGAAATGGCTAAAAAATATGCTAGCAACTGCTAAAATAGTAACAATTGTCGCTCCCATTTTGCTCGTTCCGCCGCTATCATTGATTAGATAGTTTTCAACTGATTTATCTTTTATTTCTCTTGCTTTTATTCGGTATATACGTCTTTCCGCAAATTGATAGTATAATCCATTTGCAAAAATCCCCATTCCAAACAGAATAAAAATGAGTAATAAAAACGTAAGAGGCACCATATTAATGATTGGCAACGCTACATTAAATCCCATATAATACGAAAATGCATCACACGCTACTAATAACAACATAAATAAAGCAGCTGGTACATAATACTTACGATATCCTAGCCAGCCTATATTGAAGACAGCAGCCCAACCATTCCAGCTCCACCTAGCAATCCGCTTATTCTCAAGATTCCATTTCCTTTTGTAATACGGATATTGTCTCCCTACATATACTTCCAGTTCTTTATCTATTAACGAGCTACCTTCCTCTTGTTCATTATCCAAGTTTCGCTGACAACTTGCACAATTTAACTGTTCCTCCTCGCAAGGTTGCCCACAATTTATACATTTCAAAACAATCCCTCTTCCCATCCATACGTCATTTCAAAATACCTTCGTGTTTTAATAACCACTCTTTCCTCCATAAACCACCAGCATATCCAACAAGCTTTCCACTCTTTCCTATTACACGGTGACATGGAACAATTATTGAAATTGGATTCCGACTATTTGCCCCTCCTATTGCCCGTACAGCTTTTATATTTCCAACTTTCTCTGCAATATCTAAATATGAAGCACTTACGCCGTATGGAATAGTATAAAGTGCATCCCATACATTTTTTTGAAATGCTGTTCCCTCCGCAGACAGCGGGACCGTAAACTCTTTTCTTTTCCCTTTAAAATATTCATCTAACTCATTTATACATTGTTCTATCATTTCATTTTTATTTTCTTCTTGTCGTTCATCAACAAATATAACAGACGTAATTCCTTCTTGATTCGCTGTAATTTCAAGCAAACCTACTTCGCTTTCATAATAAGCCTGGTACATATGCCATCCTCCAATTCAGTTCATATTAGTCATTGTAACACGAATATACAAAATTTTTCGTATAAGCGTTTTATTAGAGAAACAAAAAAGAGAATGGTAAAATATAAGAAAATTCAATCAAGGAGGCTATTTGATGAATCCCAAGCTTTTTTCACCTTATACAATTAAGAACGTTACACTAAAAAATCGTATCGTTATGTCGCCTATGTGTATGTATTCATCGGGGAATGAGGATGGCAGCGTTACGAATTTTCATCTCATTCATTATGGAACTCGCGCTGCTGGCCAAGTAGGTTTAGTTATGGTTGAAGCAACTGCGGTGTTAGCTGAAGGACGAATTTCTAACAAAGACTTAGGTATTTGGGATGACAACCTAATTGAAGGCTTACATAAAACGACTACTTTTATACATGATAACGGCGCAAAAGCTGCCATTCAACTCGCTCACGCCGGAAGAAAAGCTGAATTAGATACGAATGCTTTCGCTCCTTCTGCAATTCCTTTTAATGATAAGATGAAGATACCAGTAGAAATGAATATACAGCAAATCAAAGAGACTATATTAGCTTTTCAGAGGGCCGCGTTACGTTCAAAACAAGCCGGATTTGATGTTATCGAATTACATGGCGCTCACGGTTACCTTATCAATGAATTCCTATCACCACTTACTAATAAACGAACGGATAAATACGGCGGCTCACCTGAAAACCGCTATCGTTTCTTACGCGAAATTATCGACTCTGTAAATGAAGTTTGGGACGGACCAATATTCGTTCGTATTTCAGCAAATGATTATCACCCTGACGGGCTAACGGTTCAAGATTATGTTCAGTATACAAAGTGGATGAAAGAACAGGGAATAGATTTAATAGATTGTAGTTCTGGCGCAGTTGTACCAGCACATATTGATGTGTATCCCGGTTATCAAGTACAATACGCCAAACATATTAAAGAGCATACTAAGATTGCAACTGGTGCAGTTGGATTGATTACGACTGGGTCACAAGCAGAGCAAATTTTAAATAATAACGAAGCTGATTTAATTTTCATCGGACGTGAGTTACTTCGCAATCCGTACTTCCCGAGAATAGCGGCCAATGAACTTGGCTTTGAATTGCAAGAACCATATCAATACAAGCGAGCACCAGGGAAAATTCATACGAATAAATAAAACCGAGAAATCATTCTTCTCGGTTTTATTTATTCTATCGTTGTAATTTCATTTGAATTATAAGTATGGATACCCGATTCTTCTCGCAGCGCGGTTATATACATACCTTTCGCCACATCTTTAGCTGAAATTGGTTTATACTTTTTGAAAGCCCCTTTAAAAATAAAAGGAATAATACGAGATAACTTTTCAGCCATTTGTTCGCCGAAACGAAATTCTTGTCGATTTCCTACTAATAATGATGGTCTAAAAATGTGAATACCACCGATCACTAACTTTTGCAATTCTTCTTCCATTTTTCCTTTCACTTGTGAATAAAAGAAAAATGATTTAGGATTCGCTCCCATAGAAGACACGACAAGGAAATTTTGTACCCCTTGTTTTTCAGCTAAACAAGCAGCTCGTAACGTATATTCATAATCTACTTTTTTAAAATTTGCTTTTGTTTTTGCTTTTTTTATTGTTGTTCCTAAGCAACTAAAAACATCATCCACAGCAAAGAACTCTTTATATTCCTCTAATACCGAAAAATCAACTTGTTTCTGCTGTAACTTCTCATGTTGCAATTGCATTGGCTCTCTTACAAAAATAGTAACCGAATCGTAGTAATCTGATTCAAGTAATAGACGCGTTATCTCTTGTCCAACTAAACCACTTGCACCAAGTATTAACGCTGTTCGCTTATTCATATATGCATATACCTCTTATTTTACTTTTCTCTCCTTCAGTAAAATACAACCTTTAGGAGTTTCCTGCTCTTATTTTACCACAAGTAAAACACTATGCGTACGCATAGTGCTTTACTCACTCTTTTTTCTCATCTCTCTCTTGTAATTTCGTTATTGTTGTAGCGTCCCCTAAATTACTTATTAATCTTCTTAAAAAAATTAATACGAAAGATAATGGCAATACTACCGCTAATATTAATAAAATAGCTTCCATTAAGTAACCCAAGCGCTCATCCCCCTCTTTACCTCCTTTTCAATATATGAAAACAGCGTTGTCACATATGCATGCATTTGCAAAAATAATACACCTATATTTGACAACTTTATAACAAAAACAAATCGGAATGATTATTATTTATTGCAACTTTATTAAAGATGTATTATACTAAGTTCGCAAACTAAAACGTAATTATTCCGTTTTGTATTAAAATGATATTTTTCTTCTATAATTGGGGAAAATATATCCGTAAAAAAGAAAAGAGGAGAACTTCATGCCTAAAAGATTGACTATATTTTCATTCTTACTTATTTTTACCTTAATTTTCGCTGGCTGCTCAAATAAAAAAGAAAGTAATGCCAAGAAAGATGGAAAGCTAACAGTTTATACAACGATTTTCCCACTTGCTGATTTCGCAAAGAAAATTGGTGGCGACTATGTAAATGTTGAAGCAATTTACCCACCTGGTGCAGATTCACATACATTTGAACCAAGTCAAAAACAAACAGTACAAGTTGCAAAAGCCGATTTATTTGTTTATAACGGCGCTGAATTAGAACCATTTGCTGAAAAAATGGAAAAAACATTACAAAAAGAAAATGTTAAAATTGTAAATGCATCTAAAGGTATTGAGCTTCGTGCTTCTACTGAAGAAGAGCATCATGATCATGGAGATGGCCATAAAGAAGATGAACATCATCACGATAAAGACCCACATGTTTGGTTAGATCCTACTCTAGCAATGAAACAAGCAGAAAAAATTAAAAATGCACTTGTAGAATTACAACCTGAACATAAAAAAGAATTCGAAAAAAACTTTGCAGCACTTCAAACTAAATTTACTGATTTAGACGATGGATTTAAGGCAGCTGTAGCGAACGCAAAAACGAAAGAAATTTTAGTTTCTCATGCTGCCTATGGTTACTGGGAACAACGATACGGCCTAAAACAAATTCCTATCGCTGGAATTTCAGCTTCTGATGAACCATCTCAAAAGCAGCTTGCTGACATTACAAAAACAGTAAAAGAACATAATCTAAAATATATTTTATTCGAAACGTTCTCTACTCCAAAAGTAGCATCCGTAATTCAAAAAGAAACTGGTACAAAAGTTTTACGCTTAAATCACTTAGCTACTATTTCTGAAGATGATGCAAAAAATAATAAAGATTACTTCACTTTAATGGAAGAAAACGTAAATACATTGAAAGAAGCAACAAACTAATCCATTATATTTTCTAGGCAGCTGAATCTGTTATTCAGCTGCCTTTTTATGTATTTATCCTTGACTTGACCAAAATAACAAGTAAAATTATCCATATTAGCTTGAAAGCTATATTAATTTAGAAGGTGAGTTGGAATTATGAATCTTCACATTTGTGAAGTAACAGCAAAAAATTGGCGTTCAGTAGTTGCTTTAGACGTCGCAAAAGACCAGCAACAATTTATTGAAAGTAACGCGTTTTCTTTAGCAGAATCATTATATGAAGGAAACGGAACGTCAGTAGGTTTATATGATGGCGAAACACTTGTAGGATACGCAATGTATGGATGGTATTCAGTAAAACATAAAAGTGTATGGCTCGATCGCTTTATGATTGACCAACAATATCAAGGAAAAGGATACGCAAAACGTTTCCTTCGCTTACTCATTCAATTCTTACAAGAAAAATTTGAATGTAAAATAATTTACTTAAGTTTACATCCAGACAACAAACTTGCAATGGGACTGTATGAATCATTTGGTTTCCGCTTAAATGGGGATATTGATGATGAAGGTCCAGTTGTAGGTGTTGTAATGGAGTTACTAATAGACGAAAATACAAGCCTGTGAAAACAGGCTTTTTATTATACAGTTATCAATTTTTAGTTTCTTTCCCTTATTTAATTCTGTTTTACAATCTAATAGAGTGCTCATAAAAAATAAGCCTACAATTTACGCAGACTTATTTCACACACTCCTCGAAATGTTCTTGGAACCACTCTTTATTAATATCTCTTCCGATAAAAACTACTTCACTTACTCGCTCTTCTCCCTCTTGCCACTCTCTATCGTACGAAGCAGCAAATAACGTATGTACACCTTGGAAAACGATACGTTTATCTACTCCATCTATCGATAAAATTCCTTTGTAACGATATAAATATTCCCCTAGCTCTTGAACGACAGCTGACATCCACTCATTAAGCTTTTGTAAATCCAGCGGACGTTCTTCACGTAATACAAATGATTTCACACCTTCTAAGTGGTTATGTTCTTTATGAGGGTAAATTTGCAACGTATCTTTCGTTTTAAACGTTTGGATTTGTAATAAAGATGGTATATCTACCTCACAGTTAGTCGCCTCAATTAACTTTGCAGTCGGGTTAATTCCTTGAATTTCATGCAAGAGATTTTCTTTCTCATTCTCTTCAATTAAATCTAATTTATTTACTAAAACGACATCAGCAAACGCAATTTGCTCTTTTGCTTCTAATCCTTTTTCAAAATGTTTATGTATATGATAACTATCTACTACCGTTACAACACCGTTAATTTGGTAAGCAGATTGAATGACTGGATCTAAAAAGAATGTTTGAATAATCGGGCCTGGATTTGCAAGGCCAGTCGTTTCAATTACTAAACCATCAAAATCCATTTTCCCTTCCGCTTTTACGTCCAGTAACTGTTTTAAAGCAACGAGTAAATCTTCACGTACAGTACAGCATAAACAGCCATTTGTCATTTCCATAATTTCTTCTTCCACATTCATAATCAACTGATTATCAATGCCAATTTGCCCTATTTCATTTACAATCACCGCTAATTTCTTACCGTGATTTTCTGATAAAATACGATTTAATAATGTCGTTTTCCCCGATCCAAGAAAACCAGTTAATATTGTTACTGGAATCATTTCGTACATCTCCTTCTAGCTATATGTTTCTACATTATAGCATATAGAGAAAATCATTTTTTTAGCAAAACATATTTATTGTATGTACACCCCCCAAACTATATAATAATACGTATTAAGAAAGCCTTTTCAAAATAATAATTATTCATCAAGGGGGTACTTATAATGGAACGAGTTCAAATGAATGAAACGCTAGAATTCTCTCGTATTATTCAAGGATTTTGGCGTTTAGCAGAATGGAATATGACGAAACAAGAATTACTTTCTTTCATTGAAGATTGTATGGATATGGGAATTACTACTTTTGATCACGCTGATATTTACGGCGCATATACATGTGAAGGGTTATTTGGCGAAGCTTTACAATTAAAGCCTTCCTTACGAGAAAACATGCAAATTATTACAAAGTGTGGAATCGCTCCCCCATCACCGAAATTTCCAGAGCGATATGTGGCTCACTACAATACTAGTGCAGAGCATATTATGCAAAGTGTAGAAGCATCACTTAAAAATTTACATACAGATTATATTGACGTATTACTTATTCATCGTCCCGATCCTTTTATGGATCCAAATGAAGTGGCAAAAGCCTTTTCACAATTAAAACAAGAAGGAAAAGTTCGTCACTTCGGTGTATCTAACTTCTTACCTTCACAATTTAATATGTTAAGTTCGTACTTAGATTTCCCGCTTATTACGAACCAAATTGAAGTTTCTGCATTGCAGCTTGAGCATTTTGAAAAAGGGACAATTGATTTATGCCAAGAAAAACGAATCAATCCAATGATTTGGTCACCTCTTGCTGGTGGGGAAATTTTTACTGGTCAATCCGAACGTGCCGTACGTGTACGCGAAACTATGCAAAAAGTTGCTACTGAGCTAGGTGTTTCTAGTATCGATACGGTTATGTATGCTTGGTTACTTGCTCATCCAGCTAATATGATGCCAATCGTTGGCTCTGGTAAATTAGATCGCGTAAAAACGGCCGCTCTTGCTACAAACGTTAACTTAGATCGTCAACAATGGTTTACAATTTTCGAAAGCTCTAATGGACATCCTGTACCATAATACACAAAAAGAAGAGCTGTTTCTTTACAGCTCTTCTTTTTTATATGTATTTCTAGTCATGGCAAATACACACATATCCCTTAATCCATTTCCATCTACCGCAACACTCGCACTTTCTAACGTACCTTCTAACTTAAAGCCTAATTTCTCAGGTATCGCTCTACTCTTCTTATTTAAAGAATCACAACGAATTTCTACACGGTTTGCTTTCAATTCAGAAAAAGCGTAATCCGTTATACCTTTCGCAGCCTCTACCATATAGCCTTTTCCGCTAAACCTTGTATCAATCCAATATCCGATTTCAAATTGAGGTATATCCCAATTAATACGATGTAATCCGGCTGAAGCAATAAATTCACCTGTTTCTTTCGAAAATACTAGTAATCTTAAATCCTCACGTTGCAAAAATTGAATATGTGATTTTCTAATACTTTCTTCTATTTCTTGCTCTGTTTGCTCTTTTTGTGCAAACACCATCCAAGGTTTCAGTTCTTGTATTGAAGCCTGAATTGCATCATATACAACTTTACCATCTCCTGGTTTCGGCATTCGAATAAAAAGCCTGTCAGTATAAAATTCAGAAGGAAAATCGAATAATAACGGATTCACTGTAAACACTCCCCATAATTCTTTTATATATAATAATATCCATCTCAAGTTATATAGTAAAGAATTTTCTGAATTAAAAACCTTTTACTCATTCACTTCCGCCGCTACACGAATTCCAGATTCAATCGCACCTTGAATCCATCCGTGATATAGCGTTGTATGATCTCCAGCGAAGAATATTCTCCCCTCTGGTTTGACAATCGCTGGTTGCAGCTCAGATTCTTGACCTGCTTGAAAAAGTGCAAATCCTCCAAGCGCATACGGATCCAATGTCCAGCTTTTTGATATTCCAGATATAAACTCATCATACACTTGACCACCTAATATTGTTGCTAAGTTGTGTAATGCGTAATAAATACGATCACCTTTCGATAAACCATCCCATAACAATGCGTCATAAGACCATGTATAGCTACCTAACATCATAGCCGGTCCTTTCTCACCAATTCCATAACTTGGATAATAGGCATAACGAATTGGCAAATCTGTTATAATTCTGCCACCTAATTGTCCTTGTTCTTCCCAAAATCGGCTTTTAAATTGAATTCCTATTTTCGTCGCAGGCATATAATGTAATTCACGAATTGCTTTCCATTTTTCATGAGATATAGAATCAAACGGATCTACTTCTACAAAACGCATTGTCGAAAACGGAATGGTAACAATAACTAAATCTCCTGTAATACTGCTATATTCAAAAGTTTCCTCGTTCCGATAGAAAGCTGTCACACCATTATCGTGTTGATGTAACTTCATTAATTTTTGATTATATATAATATTTTCTTCTAATTGCGGTAAAAATGACTTTGGTAATCTATCATTCCCGCCCACAATTTCACAAAATCCGCTCTCCTCTTGCATAATGTATAGAAAGCGTAAAGTCTCTACAAACGACCGTTCCAAAAAACCTTCTAAATCTAATAGAACACCAATCATCTCAATTGTTACTGGCGAAAAGTAAGTATTATACTGATAAGGATGATACTTTAAAAATTGCCCAGTAGAGTATCTTCCAAAATCCTTTACTACAACGTCCCAATTTTTTTCTGGGTTCTTTTTTATAAAATTTATAATGGGCTGTACCGCTAACAATAATAATTCCTCTGACGTTTTTCCAACTTCATTCATTTCCACAGGATATCTTAGAATACTTGGATCTTTTTCATATTGTTTTAACGTCGTTTTCCGTCCATTTACGTATATAATATCCGTCTCATTTCTATTAATAAAAGGTCTCACCTGTAGCCCAAATTTTCTTATATATGTCATCGTTAATGTATGCGAATATGGAATCCTCATTGCTCCAACATCTAAATATAATCCGGTATCTTCCATTCTAACCGTTTCTATACGGCCACCTACCCGGTTATTTGCTTCAAAAATTTTCACATCATGTCCTGCAGCCTTTAATAAAGATGCTGAAACTAATCCAGCCATACCAGCTCCCACTACAATAATTTGTTTTGGATTTGTCGTCTTCTTCAATCCTTTATCTATAACTTTTAACGCTTCATCCATTTCAGTGTTATACATTATATCTTTCTGCACAATTCCACCCCTTACTTCATCAAATGGACGTTAGTGGTTTAGTGCATTTTATTCATACATCCCCATAAACATAACACCATTGCAATTTGAATATTCACTAAAAGTACATAAGAGACAGATTTCATATTTCTTTATGCTTCGTATAATATAGCAACCGCACGAAGGAGTGACTAAAAAATGAAACATACTTATGATTACCACGCTACAAAAAAGCATTTAGAATTAAAGAAACAAAACTTATGTAAAAAACTTAGCAATATGACACTATCTGAAAAAGAACGTGAACAGCTAAAATGTGAAATTGACAACTATGAATATATTTTAAATCTGGTTGAAATGAATCATTATGAACGCGGATTTTCTCATTAAAAGCGGAAATAGGATTATCCGCTTTTCATTTTGAGCATTTCACTACGCATTTTTCATAAGTAAATATATAATAGGATGTACATTAAGATTGAGAGGTATATTCTATGATCAAGTTAAGTGTATTAGACCAATCACCTATTTCAGATGGTAGCACAGCAGCCCAAGCTTTTTCACATACAGTTACGCTTGCACAAGAAGTTGAAAAACTCGGATTCACACGTTTTTGGGTATCCGAACATCATAATTCCGTAAGCTTAGCTGGTTCAAGTCCAGAAATACTTATTTCTCATATTGCCGCGAAAACGGACCGTATTAGAGTCGGTTCAGGTGGTGTTATGTTACCGCATTATAGCCCATATAAAGTTGCTGAGAATTTCCGTGTTCTAGAAGCACTGTATCCGAACCGCATCGATCTCGGTGTTGGTAGAGCTCCTGGTGGTATGCCAATAGCAACTCGCGCACTTCAAGAAGGGAAAATGGTCTCACTTGATCAATATCCAGAACAAATTGCAGACGTTGCAATGTACTTACATGATCAAGTACCAGAAAACCATCACTATGCAAACTTAAAAGCCACTCCAGTTATCCCAACATCTCCTGAAATGTGGATGCTCGGTTCTAGCGGAGAGAGCGCTAAAATTGCTGCAAACAACGGAGCTTCTTTCGCATTTGCGCAATTTATTAATGGCTTTGGAGGCCCTGAAGTTATGAGGGCTTACCAAGAACAATATCAGCCTTCATTTTTAGGAGATAAGCCTAATTCAATCGTTGCCATTTTTGTTATATGCGGAGAAACAAATGAAGAAGCGGAAAAAATTGCTTCTAGTTTAGATTTATCAATCTTATTATTAGAGCAAGGAAAACGAACTACTGGTACACCTTCTATTGAAACTGCTCAAAATTATTCATACAGCGCTTATGATTTATTCCGTATAAAAGAAAATCGTCAACGTATGATTGTTGGTGATCCGTCTTCTGTAAAAGAAAAAATAATAAACTTAAGCAAAGCATACAATACTGACGAATTTATGATTGTCACGATTACTCATCAATTTGAACATAAATTAAAGTCTTATCGCTTATTAGCAAATGCTTTTAATTTATAATTCTAAAAGAGATGCATCACATATGATGCATCTCTTTTCTTACTACTTATTGTTTTCATTTCCTATATATTCAATAGCTTCTTTTAATAGCTCTTCAAAGTTAATAGGATAATCATGATCTAAGTCAGGGACAACTTTATACTTATGTTCTATATTCTTCTCTCTTAATAGTTGTACAAATTGCTGCGTGGATTCGAAACAATCTTCATCTTGATCCCCGCATACTATATATCCTTTTATATGTTTATCCTGCAGCACTCTTAGCAACTCATCCCATTCTTCAATCTCGGGAAGCCATGGTGCCATAAAAACAAAACCATCAACCTCTATATCTTTTTGCAAAATCGTATATAAAGCTACTCTCGCCCCTGCAGAAAAACCACCAATGATTACATTTTCTACTGTATGGTTTTCTATAAACTTATTGTAATGCCCTTTTAATTCTTCTTTCCCTCTCTCTATATCATCCCAAACAAATCCATCTGAAAACTGAATTTGTGAAGACTGTGGTAAAGCTAACGTGTAATCTTGTGTCAAAACTGATTTCCAATATGGCTCTACTATTTGAATATTTTCTTGGTCACCGTGCAATGTAAGTAGTAGATTTCCTTCTTTCTTGCTGTATATATATTTCACATCTGGTCTTTCCTTTTTATGTGCTAATTCTTCTCTTTCATTACATAATTGCACCATTGTATGAAATTCTTCAAATTTATGTAGTGATTTTAAATCTTCGTCGGAAATTAAATACTCATTTCCATACCAGAATCCCTTTTCTATAATAGCCTCTCTCATTAAATGTAATGCTTCTTTTTCAAGTCCCGATGCACTTGCGAGTGCATACTTAAAATTATATATTTGCGCCTCATTCCCTATTACACCTGTAGCGTTTTCCATTATATAATTGTACGCTTCAAAACTTCCTTTATTTGCATAACAACGTAACGTTTCATTTAATAATTGAATGTAAGTCATGCTATTTTTCATGTACCAATTCCCCCGAAACCTTTTATAATATTTTTTGCGAATCTTTATACCACTTTGTATAACCCACGCTAACAATACCTTATTCTCAAAATGATGCTTAATAGTTACTCTTCCCTGTCCAATACATTTAGTATAAATAATAATAGACTGAAAAATCAATATTTTAAAAAACAAAAAAAGACAACAATATATGTATTGTTGTTTTCATTACATCTACCCGCTCTTTTGTTTTTTTCTATCTGGTTTACTTGAAACTAAATAATGTTTTTCTGAAATATATAAGTCTCTTTTTAAGCTACGATTTAAGTAAGGTCCTAGCTTCATTCCGCATATGAGGCGATCTTCGCTACCTTCAACAATTGGGAACATTTCTTTTTCTGTTACGTATTGGTCTACTGCTTTTTGTACGACATCAATTTCTTTCACTAGGCTTAAATTTTCTGCTGTATGTTCAAATACCTCAAGCGTTTCCTTCGTTATGAGAAAATCATTTGTTGGAAATGCAGGTAAATACGGTTTTAACAAATCATAATTTACTGTATAATCTTCATTTACTAATACTGTATAAACGATATTAGCATTCGTTTCTAAAAACTGAGCCATCGCTTGTTCTAATTCATCTTTCGTAATTTCCCGCTCTTCTTTTCCAGTTCTGAAAAAGCGAAACATCGCATCGCCTCCTTTTTACTATATTATAGCATAAAAGAAAACTGAAAAATCATAAAAAAACCCATTGAAATAATTTTTCAATGGGTTTCTATTATATTTATCGTTATTTTAAGAATGCACTTAGCATCCATACATGCTGTTCTAATGTTGTATGAATTGCTAACAGCATGTCAGCTGATGTTTCATCACCAGCTTCACCTGCAACTTCCATACCTTCTTTTAATTCTTGAATAAGTGCAGAATAATCATTCACTAATGTTTGCACCATTTCTTCTGCAGATTCTTTGCTTGTCCCTTCGCTGACACTAGATGTTGCGAGATATTCTTTCATTGTCGCTAATGGTTTACCTTCTAAAGCTAAAATACGTTCTGCTAACTCATCAATATACGTTCCAGCCTCATTATAAAACTCTTCAAATTTCTCATGTAATGTAAAGAAGTGTGGCCCTGTCACATACCAGTGATAATTATGTAGTTTAACATATAACACATTCCAGTTTGCTACCTGCTTGTTTAATACTTCAACAACATTTGTTTTCGTACTCATACAATCACTCCTCTTATCATTTTGTAATGTTTATCTTTTAATAACCTAATTACATTTTACCATACATTCCCTTTCCTTTCGAACAATTGGCTTATATGTAACAAAGTTTTAACACCTTTAATGCTTCCCTAATATCATTAAATTCATGTATTTTTTCAAACACTTCATACGTCTAATTGTCCAAGCTCATACATATGCATAATAGTACATCAAGCTCATCATAGTAGAAAGAGGGATAACATGGACAATCAACAATGGCAAGTAGCAAAGAAAGTAGCCGCTACTTATATCGGAACTGTCGTTGGAGCTGGATTTGCTACTGGACGAGAAATTGTTGAATTTTTCACAGTGAATGGATTATACGGGACAATTGGCATATGTGTAAGTGGATTTTTTTTTATTTGGCTTGGCACAAAGATGATGTTACTTTCATCACAAATCGGGGCATTTTCAGCGCAAGAATTTAACAAATATTTATTTGGGGATGTATTTGGGAATGTTGTAAACACATTATTATTACTCGTTTTATTCGGCGTAACGAGCGTTATGTTATCAGGGGCTGGTGCAGTATTTGAAGAGCAACTTCGCTTACCAAGACAACTCGGTATTCTTATTACAGTTATCGCTTGTCTTATTATAAGTAGCCGCGGATTACAAGGTGTTTTTGAAGTAAATACACTTGTCGTACCTATTATGATGATTTTTATTATCGGACTTGCTATTACAACCTTTTTTCACGGTACACCTTCCATTAATAACACTATTCCTGCAGAGAACTGGAATATGAAATGGATTACTAGCCCTATTACATATGTCGCCTTAAATCTTTCTCTCGCCCAAAGTGTTCTCGTCCCATTAGCCAGTGAAGTAAGAGATCGAAAAGCTATTTTTTGGGGTGGGATTTTGGGTGGTGCTGGACTTTCTTTAATTTTATTATGCAGCCATTTAGCAATCTTATCAGTCGATCAATTTTACCAATATAACATCCCAATGGCTGAAGTCATAAGAAGATTTAATGCAACTTTTCACTTCTTTTTCGTTCTCATTATTTTCGGTGAAGTTTTCACAACTTTAGTTGGTAATGTGTTCGGAATGACAAAACAGATGCAATCTATTACTGGGTGGAAAAATAACAATATTATTTTCTTCATTTTACTAATTAGTTATTGCTTTAGCTACATCGGTTACAGTGACTTACTTCACATTCTATATCCTATCATCGGATGGGTAAGTATTGTTATACTGCCAATCATTGCGTTTAAACAACTTCAAAAAACATAAAAAAGCATCCATGTTATTGGATGCTTTTTTATGCTCATTCACAATCATCACATACTTCCCAGTACGGTCCCATTTCTAATGCTAAATATGGCTTTAACTGCAACCGAATCATTCGACTAGGCATGCGCTCTAAAACAAATTGAATACCTTCTTCATCTTCGTCTAATTCAACTTTTGAAATCGCAATTCTTTGCATAGTCGTAATGGGAATTCCATCTTTATATAAAGTGATTTTCACCTCATCGTATTCATTAAAATATAATTCGACACTCATTTGATTTTTCAGTATTTCATCAACAATTTTAAATGTATTATTTTGTTCTTGGATTATATATTTCCATCCGCCTCTATCTTCTTTCGGAGCTGTTTGAAATAATGTCTCCAAATCCTCGTATAGCATAAGATAACCCCTCTCTTACTAAAAAACGATGAGTATTTTATATACCCTTTATCTCTATCACTATCCATAGCTATTGTACCATATATCAACGTTCTTACCGTATTCATTTGCTTCATACATACTTATAAAATAACTAATTCTATCTCCATTATTATGTATATTACCTCATTACTCCATACACTCTTACAAGTTCAAATAACGACAGACTTTAATCCATGTAAATATTGTCTACTCTCTGCTTTTATTAGCTCACAGCATTCACACTTTTACATATAGTAAGACTACCACAAATAAAAAAGGAGAGTGACTTATACCACTCCCCTCAAAAGACCTTCCCTATAGCTGCTAAAACTAATACGATTATTAAAATTGCAAATAATAATGAGACAATGAAACTAAAAATAGGTAACGCTTTCTTTTCATTCTTCTTAAATAGTAACTTTAAACTAAGAAAAATATTTACTGGTACAAATATAAAATAAAAATATTTAACAATTTGCACCGAGCTATTCGAAAGTGTTTTTAATATAAACACTTCAATTAGAAAAACAATAAAAAATGAAATACTTAGCCAAAATGAGACGTAACTAAGCCAAGAATGTCTTTTTGTCCCCCAATACACTCCCATAATACTCTCCTTTTATTTGTATTCTATACGTTAATAATTATACACAAAGCTAACAAATACCTCTATTTTTCGACAAACATTATGCAAAATACCATTTTAAACGTCATAAAGGAAGTTTACATCTCCATTTGATTTTACACAATAAAACAGACTACCCTCTATTGGCATAATGCTACTAGAGGTAGTCTGTTCTCTATTAGACTTTAAATCTGTCAATTAGTCCTTGCAACTCTTCAGCCATTTGAGATAACGTGCCTGCTGCAGATCCAATTTCCTCCATCGAAGCTAGCTGTTCTTCAGCTGAAGCCGCAACATTTTGTGTGCTTGTCGCATTATTTTGTGCTGTCATTGCAATTTGTCCTACCGAAATAGATACTTCATTTGCCCCTTTTGACATTCCATTAGCCGTTTCAACCATCGTCTTAATTTGATTAGCTATTTCATTTGTAGATTGTAAGATTTCAGCAAAGTTTTGCTTCGTTTCATTTGCGATAACAAGTCCAGATTGAACTTCCTCATTTACATGATTCATAGATTTGACTGTCTTACCCATATCATCTTGTATTTCACATATTAATTTACTAATTTCACTAGAAGATACGCTAGACTGCTCTGCCAATTTACGCACTTCATCTGCAACAATTGCGAAACCTCTTCCATGCTCACCGGCTCTTGCGGCTTCAATCGCCGCATTTAGAGCTAGAAGGTTTGTTTGATCTGCAATATTTTGAATTACTTCTAAAATATCACCAATTTGTTTTGATTTATTATTTAGTAATTGTATAACTGCATCTGATTGTGAAACCGATTCTGCAATAGACTGCATCTGGTTTACTGTTCTTCCTACTAGTTTCCCACCATCTTCTGCTTTTTCACGAGTATGTGCAGAAGCCGTATTAATAGATGATGAACTATTTGCTACATGTTGAATTCCTTCCGTTACATCAAACAGTAACATAGCGCCATTTTCTACGCTTGTTGTTTGCGTCGTTGCCCCACTTGATATTTCATCCATTGCGATTGTGATTTGCTCAGTCGCTTCACTTGCTTGCCTTACACTTGCAGTTAACTCTTCTGATGCCGCTGCAACATGCCCAGCTGAATCGTTAATTCTTCCAATTAACGTCCGTAACGAATTCGTCATCTCATTAAAACCTTTAGCAAGTTGGCCGATTTCATCATTAGAATGGATTTCAATTGTTTTCGTTAAATCCCCTTCGCTTATTTCTTTAGAGGTAACAACTAATCTCTTTAAAGGCTTCGTAATTGAAAGTGTCACAAAATAAATAAGTGCCCCGCCTACTACTAATGAGATAAGCATAACAATTAACATATTATAAAATACAGGTTGAGCAGCTTCAATTACTTCAGTTTCGTACATCGTCCCACCAATTTTCCAACCTGTTTTTACGTTTGTAGCAAATACCATATTCTTTTCACTACCACCATAAGAATATGTAAAAGCACCGTGATTATCTTCATAAATTTTCTTTGCCCAAGAATCAGCTGCTTTATCCCCTGATTTTTCTTGTGGATGAGCAATGATTTTTTGCTTTCCATCTAAAATGAAGGCATATCCTTTTTTACCAATATTGATTAACTTTGTTGTTTTTAATAAATTGTCTAAACTTAAATCTAGCGCAACAACCCCATTTTTATCTTCTGTTTGTTTTGCAATCGTTACGACAATATGTCCATTTCCTTTTGCCTTATATGGCTCGCTAACAACAATACCACCTTGTTTTGCCACTGCATCTTTATACCAAGGTCGTGTTGTTGGATCATAATCTGCTGCCATTTGTATATTTGGTTCCTGTACAAATTTCTTATCATTACCGGCAACATACACTTGTTCAACATCTATATTCAAATTGATATACTGAGATAATGTCTTTCTTAGCTCATCCTGATTATCCCCTTGATACATATTCCCCTGAATCACCCGTGCAAAATTATTCACATCATTAAATTTTGCATCAATCATTTGATTGATTAAATTATCTAATATTTTTATATTATCGTTAGCACTACTCGTAATTTGTGATTCAAAATTCTTTTTAGCAGTTTGATAAGACATGCCCCCGATTATAGAAACGGCTGCAATTAAAATTACAAAGAATGAAATTAATAGCTTTTTTGCTACTTTCATATCACGAAACAAATTTAATAGTTTACCCATTATGAACCTCCTAATTTTCGAATTTAAAAGTTAAATTGAGTTAATTATGAATATTTCCCATTCCTTAATTATTATTTTCATAACCTATTATGGTGAATACTTTGTAAAGTTTAAACAATTAATTTCTCTTTGTCTATATATACGAATAATATTATTATAAAATTTACAAATAGAAAAAACCAAAGGGGCCCCTTTGGTTTTTACATTTTTTTATGTTGTTTAGAAATTTTCTTCCATTTATCACGCTCTGCTCTGGCAAGGATTGCATCTTGTTTCCTCATAAAATACGCCAGTTCTCTTTGTAATTTTTTATAGCTTTTCAAACGATCTATCGTAATAAGTCCGTTTTCAATTGCACTATACACCGCGCATCCTGGTTCATTCTCATGCTTACAATCACGGAAACGACATGTTGTCGCAAATTCTTCAATATCAGAGAATGCTGTTTGAATCGCTTCGCTGCCTTCCCAAAGTTGCAATTCCCTCATGCCAGGCGTATCAATCACGAGAGCGCCACTAGGCAATTGGAATAATTCTCGATGCGTTGTCGTATGCCTCCCCCTACTATCCTCTTCACGTATATCTCCCGTTTTTGCTACATCAATTCCTATTAGAGCATTTAACAAAGTTGACTTTCCTACCCCTGATGACCCAACTAAAGCAATTGTTTTCCCTGAAGAAACGAATTGTTTCAACGAATCAATACCTGTATGCTCTAAACTATCAACAACGAAAATAGGAACACCAATTGCTATAGCTTCCGTTTCTACAATTTTTTGTTCTACATCATTACATATACTACTCTTTGTTAAAACAATAACTGGCATAGCGCCACTTTCATACGCCAATAATAAATAACGTTCCATCCTTCTAACATTAAAATCATGATTAAGTGCATTCACTAAAAATAAATAATCTACATTTGCTGCTATAATCTGTTCTTCTGTTCTTGTTCCAGCCTCTTGTCTTGAGAAAGAACTTCTTCGCTGGAAAATACGATGAATAATCGCTTTCTTTTCATCTTCTATTTTCTTTATATACACCCAATCACCAACTGCTGGATAATCGCCTTTCGTAATCGCTTCATGCCGAAACTTCCCAGACAGTTCTGCCATATATTCACCATCATTACAAATAATGCGATATATATGCTTATGCTCAAGTAAAATACGACCTACTTCATAATTTTTCTCTGTAACTTGTTCTTCAAAAAATGAATCCCAGCCGAAAGATTCTAAAATATTTTGATTCAAATAAATATCCTCCCTAGTTTGTACTAAGTGGAAGGATTGCGAATTACCTTATATAATATCGCCCTTTCCATCCACCTTTGTATTTGGTTGATTATTCATATAAGTTATTTTCGCCATAATACATCACCCCGTTCTTCTTTTAATTACTCTCATTATATGGAATTCTCCTATAAAAAGCTACATTATTTAACGTAATTTTCAAATAACTTACTTTTGAGCATTCTAATTTGTCCTCGGTGACTAATTTCATCTTCTAGCACATGATACCAAAGATAGTGCTGGTTATATATTACACCGTTAGGCCACTTTCTTTCTGACATGAGCCACTCATCACTTTGTTCACTTAAATACTTCAGAGATTCTTCTCGAACACTTTGTAGAAGTTGTACATAATACTGTATTTCATGACCACGGATCGCTCTACCCGCTTCCCCTAAATACAGTGCATCTTCCCATATTTCTAATTCTTCTTTTGTAAAGTCACGATTTTGAAATGAAATAAGCTGATGAACTTTTTCAATAGCTGCTATATGCTTTAATAAGGCACCAATTGAATTTCCGCTGCTCTGCATAATTAAGTCTAATTGCTCAACTGATAAATTTTTTACTTCGCCTAATGTTACAGCTCTCGTATGCTCAAGCATGCTTACTAATTCCCCTATATTTTTTGTATAACCATCTACACTTCTTATTCGATAATCTATCTTCATATCACGCACCCCTTTCTGCATTCATATTATTGTAAAAATGATTCATATAATAGACTGAAACCTTTCGAAATTTTCTGTTATAATTAAATTGAATACAAAATATACCCAAACAAACTTTCTCAATATGCTTATATGAAATATTAAAAGGAATCAATATAAAATAATCGAATCTTATTCACTAAAAGGAGTGGATTCGATGGAAATGTATCAATGGCTAACTGCTATACTCGTTGGTGGCATTACCGGCTTCGTTTCCCATCTAATCAATAACCAAGGTAAGTTATTGCTTCCACGCCGTTTGAAAACATTTTTTCATTTTGGATTTTTAACTGACATTTTTACTGGTAGCCTAGCCGCACTTCTTGGGCTCGTTTTATTCGATGTCACCGCAATAAAAGAAATTATAAAAGTATCCATTGTAACTGCTATTTCCGGTCAAACTTTCTTACTACATCAAGCTCTTGGTGGCGAACAGGCTAAAAATACGCAAATTGGGAAAGCTGATGAGAAGATTCAAGAAATTGACAAATTATTGCGACGTTAGTGTATACTTTCTTTTAAAATTATTGTTATAATGAGAAATAAATATTTTCTATTGCGTCGTTTGTCAGGAGAAAGGGTGTTTCGTATGACAAAAAAGAAAATAGAAGATTTCTTAACAAACTCCGAAAAAGAGGAACTGCTAGAAAACTATAAATGTTTACGAGAAGCCCGCACAAAAAGCGAAGCTAACTATTTTGGTGAAGCAGTAAACCATCTATTAAATAAAGCAAAACAACGAATTATTAAAGATGCAGGTATACATGATGAAAATGCTGCAACTGTTCAATCAAAGAGAAAAGCACTGTTTTAGCTACATTAGCTAAAACAGTGCTTTTTATTTAGAATTTTTTTCTTTCCATGCTATATTCTCTCTGCCTTTATCTTTCCATTTTTACAGTTTCAAAAGTCATCTAGACCTAAAGATCAACCTAATAATATTAGCCCACGCAAACCATTTTAATAATAGATAAAATAATTGAACTAGTAATGCTACAAACTAAATAAGTTTATTAAATCGCTTCTTTTAAATCTGAATGCGGATTTGGTCCGTATTGATTGTCATTTTCTTCACTTTCAATGATAAAAAATACAAGTAAAACAACGCTACCAAACGGTACAAAATTTAATAGTTGCCACCATCCCGTTTTCCCAATATCATGTAATCGTCGTGCACCAACCGAAAAACTTGGTATAATCATTACTAACATAAATAGCAACGCAATAATAGCAACTAACACCTCTGAAAATGATGATAAAAATAACAGTAGCCAAAAAATTACGATATTGGATAAACTAAAAATCCAGTACTCTTTTCGCGTAGCTCTACCACTAAAATTCCCATAATTCTTTAGAGCTTTCAAATACCATTGCATTTAAACCTCTCCCTTTTATCCCCAATAAAATTAAAATATGTAATTATTAACAGATAAGTAGAAATATAACACAACATTTATGTAAAATCCATATCCCCATCTAAATTGCCCTCTATTTAAATAGTTTTTCCTTCGGCATTTTTCACATTACTTTCACATCTATTTCACAAATATAAGTAGTCCGATATGCTAAACTAAGTATATCCTTTTCCAAGGAACTATATGCCGATATATAAATCCCTATCTTTATAGGGATTTTTATTTTTGATTCCTCATAACTTTGTTACAATCCATTTCTTCTACTATTTCTATACTTTTAGTAACTACTTTAATTAAAAGCACATTCATGTATTCACACTCTTATTAATTCTGATTTGCGAAATATTTATACAAGCTTTATGATGCAATTCCTGTTTCACTACTTTCAGTAAGTTTTTCACTTTTTCTAAACAAAAATAAAGCTCCTATATATAGTAAAGCAGTAAAACTACCTATAAGTATAAAATTGTGAGATACTGCAAATAACATTCCTGCTATTGCCGCACCAATCATTTGACCAATATACATAGAAGCATTTGCAAGTGCGGCTCCTGTTCCTCTTGCTGCACTAGATATGTTTTGTAAGTGCCTCATCATTAATACAAACAAAATTCCTGTCCAAAAAAACAAAGCAAAGAACGATAACTCCACCAATACAATGTTCTTTACATGTGGAAGTAATACATATAGCACTGCTGTAAATATAATTCCACCATAGAAAGAAAGGTTATAACCAATTTTATTTACGATTCTAGGACCAAAAATATTACCAGTTAAATTTCCTAACCCTAATACGAGCATAGCTGTACCTACTTCATGAACTTGTAAGCCAAATTGAATGGAAAGCCATACACCAAAAAATGAAAATGCAGCAAAATTTCCGGTTTGAAAAACAAAGTATGCAAAATAAGAAAGTGAAACCTTTGAATCTGTAAGTAATTGTTTATAACGCTGTAAAATCGCTTTTTTATTTCCACCTATATGAACCGACTGGATTTCTGGTAATACAACATAAATAAGAATGACAAGTAGTGCTGATAATATACCAATGAAATAGAATGGGATTGTATAATGTATCGTTGCTAAATAAGCTCCCAGTGGCAGCCCTAAAATTTGAGAGATTGATAACCCTGCTGTTGCAACCCCAATTGCTTTCACAATTTGCTTCTTCTCTATAAGGAGCGGAATAGATGCCCACACTTGTGGAGATACAAAAGCTGCACTTACACCTGCTAAAAATCTAAATGTTAGCATCCATAAAAAACTCGGTGCAATTCCACACAAAAACGTACTTATTGCAAAAAAACTCATACCTAGTACCATCACTTTTTTTCTGTTTAATCCATCTGATATAGGACCAGCAATAAGCGCAAATCCAGCATACCCTAAAGCATACGAACTCACCATCCATCCTGACAACTCAGTTGAAACATGATACACCTGTTGCAATGTCGGCAACAGTGGTGAAATTAAGAAAGTATCTGTACCGATCATAAACATTATCATAAAAAATACAGCTAGTACTCTGTTCATTTAGACCTTCTCCTTATATAAACAGAGGGTACTCTCCCTCTGTTTAACTAATCTTCTAAAATAGATTGGATTTCTTTCATGACTCTTTCATTCAATGCAACGTCTACCGCTTTCACACTTTCTCTTACCTGCTCTGCCCGCTTTCCACCAGGTATAACAGTATCAATTCCTTCTTTATTTAATAACCATGCTAACGCTAAATGAGACACTTCAATATCATTTTCTTTAGCTAGCCCTTTTAACTTATTCACTTTCTTAAAATTACTCTTATATGTATTTTCTTCAAATAGATTTACATTTTGACGCCAATCGACTTCATTTAATTTAAAATCTTCTGTATATTTTCCACCTAATATTCCAAAAGCAAGAGGCCCATATGGAATAAATGAAATACCCGCTTCTATACAATACGGCAACAGTTCTTCCTCAGCTGTACGTTCTAACATATTGTATGGAGATTGTACAACATCTATATGACCATGTTGATTCGCCTCTTTTAATTGTTCTATGTTTACATTCGATATTCCAATTGAACGAATTTTCCCTTCTTCTTTTAAATGAGTAAGCTCTCCGATTGAATCTATGTAACTTGTTTCAGGATTTGTAAAGTGTAAATAATATAAATCAATATATTCAGTCTGTAATCTTCTTAAGCTATTTTCTACAGCATTCCTTAAGTAACTTGGTTCATTGTTAATATAAGTTTCTCCATTTAACAACGGTTGAATTCCACCTTTTGTAGCAAGTATAAACTCATGACGCTTTCCCTTTAATACTTCTCCTACTAATTCCTCTGATCTACCGAAACCATATGAATCTGCTGTATCAAAAAATGTAATCCCTTGCTGAATAGCTTCTTCTACTAATCGCTTTCCTTCTTCTTCATTCACATCAGCATATAAATTATGTCCCCCTACTGCATTTGTACCTAAACCCAACTTTGAAATATTTAATCCTGCCTTTTGCAATTTTGTATACTTCATTTTTTCTCCCCCTATATTTCTATTGTTCGAATATATTCGAACAATAGAAATATACCACTTTATATGTTATAGTGCAAATATCTTAACTTATACAAGTAGGTGAAATATGCGTACACTCTATCATCCAAATCGAGAAGAAATTCAATTTTCTTCTGTCTTATATGCACTTAGCGATCAAATTCGTTTACAAATTGTAAATATGTTACTAGAGAAAAATGAACAATCTTGTGGTGCTTTAAACATCCCTGTTGCAAAATCAACTTTATCTCACCATTTCAAAGTTTTACGTGAGTCAGGTGTTATGTACACGCGCCTTGAAGGAACACAACGTTTCATTTCAATTCGTGAAGAAGATTTAAATGCTAGATTCCCAGGTTTATTACAAGTTGTATTACATGCGACAGAGCCATATTAAAAAAACATCTCATATTCATATGAGATGTTTTTTTAATATGGCTATTCTTTTAATAAATCTAATAATCCATTACCTTCGGATGTACGTTCATACCCTAAAGGTACAGTTCTTTTAATAAGTTGTGCATATATTTCCGGCTCTGATAACTTTCGACCGTATTCTTTCTCACACTGTTTAATGAGCAAGGCAAGCGCTCCAGCAACATGCGGCGTCGCCATGGAAGTTCCACTTAACACTGCATATTTCCCATCTGGATACGTAGATAATATTTCATCACCTGGCGCTACTAGATCAATTTCTTGATTTGAATTACTAAAACATGTGATTTTCCGTTCTAAATTGACAGCGCCAACTTCAATTACTTCCGAGTAAGCACCTGGGTAATCTAGTTCCTCTGTATTATCATTACAATCTCCATTATTCCCAGCAGCACATACGACGAGAACATCCTGCTTTACCGCATTTTGAATTGCTTCATGTAATTCTGGAACATCTTGCGGACCACCAAGTGACATTGAAATAATTCTCACTTTCTCTTGATTCGGCCCTCTCCAATTTACAGCATAATGAATTGCCTCAATAATTTGCTCGTAACTTCCAGAACCATCTCCCGCTAAAACTTTTAATACTAACATTTTAGCAAGTGGTGCAACTCCTAATACACCGACACCATTTTCAGTTGCTGCAATCGTCCCCGCGACATGAGTACCATGTCCGTTATTATCAAGATACACATTTGGATCAGCTTCATAATCTTTTGTGAAATTTCTTCCGCCGATAATACGATCTTTTAAATCTATATGATTAGTATCACACCCTGTATCTAATACGGCAACGACTACATCTTGCCCCTTCACACTCTTTTCCCATACTTGCGGAGCGTGAATCAGTTGTACACCTGGTGGAATTTCATTTACTTGTTCTACAACTTTATTTACGATAAATGGAATCAATTGTATACCTTTTTGTTTATTCACTGTACTACTCATCGTAATCCCTCCTGAAAATGTATTATTTTCATTTCAGACCACTTTTGAATACGTGTAAATGTAACATTCGTTTTATTCTTTTTGTTTTCCTTCTTTTCAAATATTTCTCAACATCATTTACTAACTCTATACTACTTTTGTATTTCCCCTATGATTTATAGGAAATAACAGCCTGGGTCATTCAACTAATAACCAAAATAAAAGGACCAATTAATGGTCCTCTTACAGTCTTTTAAAAGAATGATATGTAATTTGAAAAATAATATAAATTAAGACTAAACCTCACTCTTGTTTAAAAACTTTTCTATTTCTTTTACTAAATATTCCGCTCCCTCTATCCCAACAGTAATATTTCCATTTGCTAATGATATGTTCTGCTCTGAAACATCACCTGTGATTTGGCAAGCATTGTAAGGTTGATATTTTTGTAAAATGATTTTATCTGCTTCTACAAAAATTTCAAGCGGTGATTTGATTTGTATTCCCAATACATCGCGTAATTCTTTAGGGATAACAATTCGTCCTAATTCGTCTACTTTTCGAATAACTCCTGTTGCTTTCATATTTCTCCCCCCTTTCTCTCTATTAATTTTTTTCACCTCGCTTTTTCCATTTTATCACTTTTTGGCAATACTTGCCTCTTTTTAGAAAATTTTGTACTCGAGTTAAAAAAACACATTTAATGCATACGTAATCTCTCTTTCAATTGTTTTACATAACGGGATCTTATAAGTAAGAAGTATACAACTTGAATACCTATGAAAATACTTAATACAGCTGTATTTTCTTTAAACAATGAGTACTCAAACATTTGCCCTAACGCCGTTAAGGCTACTGCCCCATGTAATGTTGCAACACCAATTGGAACGAAGAATAAAAGCGCCAATCGAATTGTAACTACCTTCGATAATTCCCTACTCGTCAATCCAACTTTTCGAATCATTTCGAACAAGCGAACATCATCCTCCAAATCGGAGAATAAACGGAAGTAAAGGAAACTTCCTGCGCAAACGAAAAATACTATACCAATAAAGAAACCTACAAATAAAATCGGTCCTGCAATTTGTAAACTTTGGTTTTGTTCGTACTCTTCCGCACTAAACGTTAACTGTTCTTGATACGGTTTAATTTGATGAGTAAGCTCTTTACCAATTTCAATCTCATCTTTCGTTCTTTCAGTTTTATACATATAATCTTTTGTCTCTATAAATCCATCTTGTAATGAATCATATTGATTATTAGAGATTACATAAACATTTCCTCTTAATATTTTCCCCAATGAAGATGAAGTAACTTTTTTCACCTTTAAACTTTCATTCATATTGGGTAAAGTAATTTCTTTTCTTTCTTTCATCGCTGGCCCTGGTATATCAGCTGACAAAAATACAACCTCTTTATTTGCTACAGTATTAAATGGTTCTCCCGTTAACTTTGCATATTCCTTATAGTCTGATTCTTTTATAAAAGTGGCGCTTCTTAACGACTGTTCCTCCGTTTTCTTTGTCGAAATATTAGTTTTTGAAGCTGCTATATTATGTTTCTTTAATCCTTTGTCAATCATTTGTATATGTTGTGATTCGTTACTATTCCCTTGCTTAGAATGGTAATGAAACGCAATTGGTCTCTCCATTATCCCTTTCGTCATGGATGCGAAGCCGACTAATGTCCCTATTGCGGAAAATGCTACAGTAGAAATAATGGTTACAATAAAGAACATTCTTGCGTTATCTCTCATGCGATACGCTAAATCTGATAACGTAATAATATTAGTCTGTGTCCAATAGAAACGTTTACTTTTTTTACATAATCGAATAATAAAGACACTCAGCTGCTTGTACAACAAATACGTCCCAATAATAACTACCGTTGTAACAGGAATCATCATAATAAATACCATTGCTCCATGTGATAGAAGAGCTCCTACATAGCCAGCACTAAGCAATACTACTGCTAATATTGAAGAAATGATTGATGCTTTCGGTTCCGGTTTCGCCTCTGCTGATCCTCTAAACAACTTCATAATCTTATTTTTACGAATCATTCCTGCACTAAACAATGATATGATCATAAATAAAATAAAAAACATAATACCCGTTACAACAATTGCTTTCATCGGTATGTAATAGGATAAGGAGATATCTAGTTTCAATATCATCGGAGCGACAAATAGTAATACCCCTGAAAATAACATACCTGAAAGAATACCAAAAATAATTGCCCCTATTCCAATCATAATATTTTCAAAAAAGATCAGACGCTTTAATTGATATTTCGTCATACCTAGCATCATTAAAATTCCTAGTTCACGCTTTCTCGTTTTTAAAAACATTCCCATAGAATATAAAATAAAGAAGAATGTAAATAAGTAAATAATAGACTGTGCAAAAGACATACTTACGAATACGTACTGACCTAATTCTCCTGCACTTAATGCCGGATGAAACGCAAAAAATGAATACACAAAAAAGGCCATAATTGCAAATGCACTACTCAAAAAATAGGCTGAGTATGTCCGTCTATTTCGGGTTACATTCCGATATGCTAGTTCTCTAATGTTCATATTACTTCTCCGCCCTTCTACTATCTATGTTTTTATATTAGTAAAGTGCGGAAATACCTTCCATCGATTCAAATGACAAAAACCTTACATTTTTGAAAGGTTTAAAAAATTGCTTATACGTAGTACTTTATTTATAATGACTACATTCATATTCATACACACATCCTATTGTATATTCGTTAGTTTTGCGAAATAATAAAGGATAGAAGTATGTACCATTATACATATAAACTTATTTACCGCTTTAATATGAATAGGAGGAAAACATAATGACATTACAAGAACAAATTATGAAAGCATTACATGTTCAGCCTGTAATTGATCCAAAAGTTGAAATTCGTAAACGAGTTGATTTCTTAAAGGATTATGTAAAAAAAACAGGCGCAAAAGGATTTGTACTTGGTATTAGCGGCGGCCAAGACTCTACATTAGCAGGACGCTTAGCACAACTTGCAGTTGAAGAAATTCGTAACGAAGGTGGTAATGTAACGTTTATCGCCGTGCGTCTTCCTTATAAAGTACAAAAAGATGAAGATGATGCACAATTAGCATTACAATTCATTCAAGCAGATCAATCTGTTGCATTTGATATTGCTTCAACTGTTGATGCTTTTTCAAATCAATATGAAAACTTATTGGGTGAATCATTAACAGATTTCAATAAAGGTAACGTGAAAGCACGTATCCGTATGGTTACTCAATATGCAATTGGTGGACAAAAAGGGTTACTTGTTATCGGAACAGATCACGCTGCAGAAGCTGTAACAGGGTTCTTTACAAAATTCGGAGATGGTGGTGCAGATTTATTACCATTAACGGGATTAACGAAGCGCCAAGGACGTGCATTATTACAAGAGTTAGGTGCAGACGAGCGACTTTACTTAAAAATGCCAACAGCTGATTTATTAGATGAAAAACCAGGTCAAGCTGACGAAACAGAGTTAGGTATTACTTATGATCAATTAGATGATTATTTAGAAGGTAAAGCAGTTCCAGCTGACGTTGCAGAGAAAATTGAAAAACGTTACACAGTGAGTGAGCATAAAAGACAAGTACCAGCGTCAATGTTTGATGATTGGTGGAAATAAATAACACATAAAAAAGAAGCTAATCTTCATTTAGCTTCTTTTTTATATGTTAACGATATACCCCTACTCTTTTCTCCAATAAATCTTGCAAGCAATCTTCATGTTGTTTACAAAATAACGGTGGCATGTCGTCTAACGGGAAAAACTTCAAATCCAACGTTTCATCACCATCTACTTTTTTGTCACCTCCAACTATTGAGAATGAAAAGAACATCACAATTGACTGGGCCTTGTCTCCATTTGGATATGATTGAAAATATTTTGTATACACTCCAATAAGCTCATTTATTTCTACATCATACCCGGTTTCTTCTTTTATTTCCCGGATTGCAGTTTCCGCAGCTGATTCTCCTATCTCCATTGCACCACCTGGAAATCCCCAAGCGTTAAAGTCTCCTCTTTTTTGCAGTAATACTTCTCCATCTTTATTAAATACACAACCACCGGCAAAGTTTAAGAAAACATAATCATGTCCTACTTTTTCACGTAATTCTTTTATATAATTCGCCATTCTCTTTCCCCTTTTCATACTTCTTCTATCGCTATTTTTTATCTTTTTCAAGCAATTCAATGATTCGATCTAGCTTCTGGTTCATATTAATCACGTGGTGTTTCTTTGCAACGCTGCTTTGTAATACTCTTCTAATAAACAAAGTAAATGATATGAAAAACAAAACGATAAGTCCGATTACTAAACAAGTATATATCAATGTGAAAATATTACTTTCGAACAAGTTCATTCAGCATTCACATCCTCTCCTTTTTATTTTATCACATAATTCCCAATATTTTAAAGTGATTAACAAATATAAAAAGAGCATCTTTTACAGATGCTCTTTCTCATTGCTTAATACGTAAATGTAATTGTCGCCAATGAATAACCAGCCAATGCACTATAAGGCGCTACTTGATAAGACACACGCTTTGCACCTTTTGGCCAATTTATTTCATTTAATACTTTCTTTATATCTTGCATCGTCCCATCCATGGACTGCTTATATCGCACTTCTACTTTTTCTGGTTTGGCTGCAAACTGTTGCTGCAACTTTTGTTTAAATTCATTATAATTTTCTGCTCCGTATTCTGCAGATAAGTATTGTAAATTTGTTTCTTTTAACATCTGCTCATATACGACAGTTTTTGAGCTACCAGCTTTTATTTTGTTTGTTAATTCACCAAAATAACTTGTAGTTGCTGCTGGATATTTACTACGATCCCAGTCGTGATCTTTACTTAACTGTTCGTCAGACATATTAAAATATGAGTAAGTTACACGCCCTGCTTTATCTGGTACTGGATCATCAAATGTAGTATCTAGGTGATACCATTTGTTTTCAATGTTCACTAAATTCCACGCGTGAGCTTGTCCGTTTCCTGTGCCTGTTACAATATGGTTTTGAATACCTGCCTCTTTTAACAACTCATACGTTAATAATGTATATCCTTGGCAAACGGCAGAACGATTCGCTAATGCTTCATATGCTGTATACGCTTGATAAGACGTATCATAAGACACATGCTTAACAACGTAATCGTGAATAGCTTTTACTTTCTCATGCTCATCCATCCCTGGTTTTACAATTGATCCAACAATTGATTTCACCTGAGCTTTTACATATTGAGTTTGTTCTTTTGATTCACGGTATTTTACTTGCAGTGTAAACGTATAGTCCCCTGGCATTCCTTTAATAGAATATCTAGTAGACGCTACATTATATTTTACATACTCATCAGCATCTACAATTTTATTAAACTCACCATACAATTGATCCATAATATTTCTAGCATTTCTATCTTTTGTTTTATATGTGATTGTAATATTTTCTTCTCGATTATCAATCTGTTTTTTTAATTCTTTTCTGAAATCATCTAATAACTTTACATCTGATTGTGCTGTCACTGTAGTCGGATTTGTAGCTGCATAAGATACAGATGATGCTTGTAAGCCTCCCATTACTATAGTTGAACAAAGTGCGGCAGCTGTCACATACTTACTTGTCTTTCCCATCTTGTCACTCCTTATATTCTATAACTATACGAAAAAGTATCGTATAGTTTCAGAGTATACAATACTTTTTCGTATAGGTCATATGAGATTATGCATATTAACTAATTCACATAAAAAGGTTGTTCTTTTTAAAAGAACAACCTTTTTTCATTAGCATGTTTGTAATACACAGCATGTATTTTCAAAACGTTGATTTTTCAAATCTTCATTATTAATACAGAAATATAGCATCCCTAGTTCTCCCCAAACCATATTACAATTTTTATGATCTGAATCAATTTGGAATAAAAGAGTCATTTGCTGCGGGTCTACTCCCATATATTCTCCTGTCTCATATAACACTTCTTCTTGTACAGAGAATGGCTCACCAAACATTTGATGGTTATCGTAGTTATCTGGAATTAGCTCTTCAAGTAATTGCAAGAAACGATCTGAATCAGCCTCATCTTCAATGAAAAGTTCTGGTAATTTGTATGTCAGTTCAAAAGTAATTGCACACTGGTTATATTTCGCTTGTATTTCATTTTCTCTTCGTAATTGCTCTACAGGAACATCATAATAAAGTACACGCCCAGCTTCTGTTAGATTCACATTTTCTTCAAAATAATTTTCAATGCAAAAGAAATACAGCATCCCCGTCTTAGGAAGATTGTGATCCATACCAACGTTTTGTAAATCACTTAAGTTAAATTGCGCGATAAATTGTAGTGGATTTCCTTTATGCTTTGGATATTCAAATAAAGCTGGTAGATCAGGAACTCCTCCCATTTTCGAACTACCTATCGCAACAGTTCCCTGCTGCTTTGGCACAACTTTTATACAAGGAAATACAGTATTAATAAGTTCTTCTTTCAAGTGTGTTAGTTCATATTTATCAATTAATACTTCAATTTTTTTATTCATAAATTCTCCTTACATTTACATACTTATTTATATCATAGTACAAAGATTATACTTCATTCTTTACAAAATCAACAAGCCTCCCAAAAACGGGCTTATCCTTCGTACGCGAACAAGTTTAAAAAAGCATACTATACATTGTTCCTACAAACATGATAATTCTTTAGTTCTTCCAGTACATTTTCCCCTCGTTCATTTTTAAATATAAGGAGGAATTCCACATGGGTTACGGATATAGTTGCTGTGGTTACGGATACGGTGGCGGCGGTTGTGGTTACGGAGGTTTCGCTTTATTAATCGTTTTATTTATCCTTCTAATCATCATCGGAGCTAGCTGTTGGGGCGGCTTTGTAGGCTGCTAGTAAACTAAAAAACTATTGTAAAAAAGCACGTACAATACGTGCTTTTTTGCCATTTCTAAATCTTTCATTCGAAAGGAAGTATGTTTAATGAAGATTGATGGTGTTTTTGAAGGAGGCGGTGTGCGCGGTATTGCGCATGTCGGGGCAATTTGTGCGTTAGCCGAAAAAGGTTATGAATGGGAACGTGTAGCTGGTACATCGGCTGGTTCGATTATTGCAGCGCTCCTAGCGGCAGGATATTCTTGTTCAGAGTTAAAAACGATTATAACTGATATTGATTATAATAAATTTACGAAAAGAACTTTTATTGATAGAATTCCTTTTATCGGCAAGGGACTCAGTGCATGGACTACTCTAGGTATATATTCTAATGTATTTATAGAAGAATGGATTGAAGAGTTACTTCGAAAAAAAGGTGTTCATTTATTTACTGATTTACCGGATCTAAACAAACTCAAAATCATCGCCTCTGATATTAGTAATGGTAAAATGGTTGTCTTTCCTGACGACTTACCAAACTACGGATTTTTAAATTATCGCTTCTCTATCGCTAAAGCGGTAAGAATGAGTAGTACAATCCCCTTCTTCTTTGAACCGGTAAAATGGAGAACTCCAAAATGGAAGCAGCCTTGTTATATGGTTGATGGAGGAATTCTAAGTAATTATCCAATTTGGATCTTCGATTCACCTACCGCTCCTCGCTGGCCGACTTTCGGATTTCATTTTGTAAAAGATGAGATTCAAGCTGATCCTGCTCACTATAACGAGCCTATTTCCATGTTCAAAGGACTATTTAAAACAATGATGCAAGCTCATGATTTACGTCATTTAGATAAGGAATCAAAAGCAAGAACGATTACAATTCCAACAGGAACGATTACAAGTACTAATTTTGAACTGACAAAGGAAGAAAAAGAATGGCTTTACAATTCTGGTTATAACTCTGCTAATAAATTTTTACAAGCTTGGAACTTTAGGCAATATATCGATGAATATAGAAAAGGAAATCAAGACCGAAAGACAAATCGATTTTTTCGTCAACTTGACTCATAATATTATTACTTTGCGTATAAATACGAGAACGTTTAACAACTTAATAATAAATAAGCCTAGTAATTTCTTATATTACTAGACTTATTTATTATTATATAATCTCGTACATTGTTTAAGGATACGTTAACCCTTCGGCTTCCTCTGCAGTAATAACTATGTAACGATTTCCCGTTCTTAATCCTAACAGTTCTGCTTTTTCAATCGCTTCTTGCTTCGTCTCTGCATAAGCAGCTAAATATTTTTCTCCATTGATCATTTGGCAAATTACATATTGTTTCATTACTTTCTCCTCTTACTTTTTCATTAGTTGTGCAAGTTTTTTTATACCTATTTCAATTTCTTCTAACGTTGCGTATGAATACGATAGGCGCAAAAATTGATTTGCACTTCTATCATATAAAGTACCTGGGTTTAATAAAACCTTTTCTTGCAGAGCTTTATCAAATAAACTGCGATATGAAATGGGTACTTTTATATGTACCCATATATAAAATCCCCCTGTTGGTTCATGCCAAGTTGCTATTTCACGAAGATATTTATCTAACATTAGTAACATAAAATCTCTTCGTTTTTTCAATTCACTTCTTACAAAGCGCAAATGCTCATCATATAGACCATTTGTAAACCACTCTGCTGCAATTTTCTGAGATATAGTGCTTGAACCATAATCTGTTTGCATTTTTATGTCTGACAATCTTTGAATTACTGGCTCAGGTCCAACAATCCATCCAATTCTTAACCCTGGACTAATTACTTTGGACATGCTTCCAATATGTAGTACGATTCCATTTTTATCATAGGCTTTTAAAGGTTTCGAACAAGGTGAATCAAACCATAAGTCTTGATACACTGCGTCCTCTATAATAGGTAATCCAATTTCATTACATATTTCCATCACTTCTATTCGTTTCTTCGCATTCATACTAAAGTTCGTTGGATTATGAAAAGACGGGATTGTATATAAAATAGATGCATTAAATTGCTTCTTATATTTTGTAATATATGATGTATTTAAACCGTTCTCATCCATTGGTATTCCAATGAAACGCATTCCTGCGGATTGAAAAACATTAAGCGAGTATAAATAGGATGGTTTCTCTAATAAGATGGATGCCCCTTTTGGAAGAAGCCCCATAGAGATAAGTTGCAGCGCTTGAATTGCTCCTGAAACAATTAATATAGAGTCAGGAGATACACATATACCATGCCCCTTTAAGTATTCGGAAATCTTTTCCCTTAAATAAAAATTTCCTTTCGGCTCTTCATACCCAAGCTTCACATTTGACTTTAAAAGCTTATTCATAATTTCTTTCATCTTTTTCTCAGGTAAGAGACTCGGCGCGAGCTCACCTGTTCCTAATCGAATTACATGTGGATAAAATTCAGCTTGATTAATCTCCTGAATAGCTGGGAGATTCGGATAATGAAGTCCTGTTTCTACATAAGACTGCCAATTAGGCGGGGGTGCGTAAGTTGAAGCATTCTCATTATTATTTACAACAATTGTTCCTTTCCTGCCATTCCCTTCAATGTATCCCTTTGCAACTAGTTCATCGAAAGCCATTACAATTGTGCTTCGATTCACACCAAATGTATGGGCCAAATCTCTTTGTGAAGGTAATTTCGTTCCAACGGTCCATTCTCCATTAACGATCCTTTCTTTTATATACGTTTCTATTTGTTTATACAGAGGAGTCGCTAGAGACATATTCGGTTTCCAAACGAATCTTTCCATTATATCACCTTATATTCTTTTTGGTTGGTAACCTCCCCAACCATATGGATGGATACAAATTTTCATTTCTTCTATACAATATACACTATCATAATGAATTAAAATAGGAGGTAATATGATGAGTGAAGCAATTATTCATGGTATCATTCTTGCATTTGGACTTATCATTCCATTAGGTGTACAAAATGTTTTTGTCTTTAACCAAGGTGCGAGCCAACCAAACATTTGGAGGGCAGCCCCCGTAATATTAACTGCCTCTATATGTGATACGTTACTCATATTGATTGCAGTGCAAGGTGTCTCCCTTGTACTCCTTACTTTTTCTTGGCTAACTAACTCGTTATATATAGTTGGATTTTTCTTTCTCCTATACATGGGCTTTGTTATTTGGAGAAGTAACCCTTCCAACGATGTAAAACAAGAAAAAAGTATGCCCTTAAAAAAGCAAATCCTTTTCGCAGCATCCGTTTCGTTATTAAATCCACATGCTATTTTAGACACAATCGGTGTAATTGGAACAAATTCTATTCAATACATAGGAAGTGAAAAATGGGCTTTCACACTTGCAACTATTATCGTTTCTTGGATTTGGTTTATAAGCTTAGCGTTAGCGGGGAAATTTCTAAAAAGACTAGACTCAACCGGAAAGACAATTTTATTATTAAATAAATTTTCTGGTCTCATCATATGGGGTGTCGCGCTTTATATGTTAAAACAAGTTATTTATTCTTAATGAACGAAAGAGAATTGCATGTTACTCAAAACATCATGCAATTCTCTTACAAATTATGAAGTAGGCTCTGGTTTCTGTTTTACCGTCTTTGCATCCTTTGCTGGTTTAATCCAAATGATTGCTATGACAGCACCAATGGCAGCGAAAATACTTGTCAAATAAAACACTTCATGGTCCGCCCCTTTCATGAAAAAAGAATATAAAGGTGGTCCAGCTGCTACACCGATAAATCGCATTGAACTATAAAATGACGTAACCGTTCCCCTTTGCTCCTTTTCAATTCCTTGTGTAATGAGGGCATCTAAACATGGGAGTGCCATACCAATCCCTATCCCCATAATAACGAGACAAAGAAGTAGTAAATAAATCCCTTTTATAAATAAAGGAATGATGACTGATGCAGCTGCCATTAAAAAACCAATATAAATACACTTCTTCATAACATTTTGATTATCTCCAATTTTTTTACCGGCCATATAGGAACTAAGTGACAGTACAAGTAACGGGATAGCAAGCACACACCCTTTCCATATACCATGAATGTCATACTTTGATTCCAGTATAGTCGACAAATAAAAGAGAATTCCGAATAAAATAAGCATAATAATTGCACCTAATGCAAAAATGGCAATTAACCATCTTCCTTTTTCTCGAAACGTAGACAGAATAGATTTTATAAACTCTTTAAGTGGTGGTACTTCTCCTTCTTGTTTCTTTGCCTTTACTAGAACAAGTAACAAAACAATTGATACGACACATAAAACTGGAATCGCCCAAAATGGTAAGAACCATACAATGGCAGCAAGAGCAGATCCTAAAATAGGGCTCAGCACTTTTCCAAATGTATTGGATGTCTCAATGATTCCCAACCCTGTACTAACTTGTTTTTCATCTTTGTATAAATCACCAACACACGGTATAACAACCGGCATTGCACCAGCAGCACCAATACCTTGAATCGCTCTACCGATTAGTATCCAAATGTAGGGATTATCAATTTTCCATGATACCCAACCAGTTATCGCTCCTCCTATAGCCGCAATCAGCAAACTCGGAACCATTACCATCTTTCGTCCCCATCTATCTGATAAATAACCAGCAATCGGTATAAGTAAAATGGCTACGATAGAGTAAATTGTAATAATCATGGATACTTGAAACGATGAAATATGTAATTTCTTTTCAATTGTCGGCAAGATTGGAATGAGCATTGAATTCCCTAATGTCATGACAAGTGGAACTGATGCAAGCGCAATTAAACAACAGTTTTCTTTTTTTAACATGTTGATTTCGGAACCTTTCATCATATATTTCTTACCATATAATAGCCCTGTTGGAACATAATTTTCATTCCACCAGGGCTATTACATCTTTAATACTTCCCATTCACAACAAAAGAAATTGGGTAAAATATAGTATTACTTCTATTCTTTGAATTCTGTTCACTATATATCCATACCAATTAATTGAAAAAAAAAGAAAGGAAGAATCCTTCCTTTCTCCTATAACCTTATACATTTAGCGAGTATATCCGCCACCAAGCTGTTGTTCTGCCATCGCTACTAGGCGTTTTGTGATTTCACCGCCTACAGAACCGTTTGCACGTGAAGAAGTATCAGCTCCAAGTTGTACACCGAACTCTTGTGCAATTTCATACTTCATTTGATCTAAAGCTGCTTGTGCTCCATGTGATGCTAATTGATTAGAATTACGATTTCTAGCCATTACCAATCACCTCCTTATTTATATATAAATTGTGTTAAATTCAAATTAAAATACATGGAAATTTTTGGTTATTTTTTACCATAAAAAAAGAGCCTCTAAACGAGACTCTCACATCATTTCACATTACGAAGTTACTACTTCTAATTTTCTATTTATTAATACTTTCATTTCTTCTTTTAATATCTCTTTTGAATTATGTCCAAACCATTCTAAGGAAGCAAAAAGATCCGTATTTCTCACTTCCTGAATAATCTCATCATAATTTACAATACCTTCAAATAACGGAACCATACCTATACGACTTCCTGCTGCAGCATATACATTATTAGGTTCAAACACATGCAAATAATCCGCTGAAGATATATTCTTAAAATGGTAATGTAGTGTCCACGGCTTTAATCGATGGAAACTGTCTATTGGATCTGCGCCAGACTCCCATATATGAAGAAAATCAAGATTTATTTTTAAATTCGGATGGTTTACTTCTTCTAATAACTCTATAGTAGAAGGCAATGTGTCCGTTAGTGTATTGGGATGTGTTTCTAACAGCACATACATATTGTTCTGAGCAAACACATCACAAATCTTACGTATTCGCTTCACATACTCTTTTCTCTCTTGTTCCGAGAAGTCCTTGCTCCCTTTTTGCCCAGCAAACGTGCGAATTTTATTCGTATTAAACCAATTAGCTAGTACTACAAGTTGTTCACTTTTCTCTATCGTTTTTTCAAAATCTGCTGATAATGATATATCTAAGTAATCACTTATCATCGTAATTTCTAAGTTTTTATCCTTTAGAAAATTCAATTCTCGTTCTGTCGTTTCACGTTCTTGCATGTACAAATTTTGTGCATGCGTCCCCCATAATTCAATTCCTTCAAAACCGTTTTCATATGCAAATTGAACAATATCAGTAAATGAAATTAATTGATGACGAAATGAAATGGTACATAGCGAATATTTCATAGTATTAAACTCCCCTATCTTAAATTCAGTTAGCTTATTAAAGAGTTGCGACAGATTGATTTGTTTTCATACCTTTCCATGATAGAAACTGTCTCTCTAATTCCTTCTTAATTTGCAGTTCAATTGCATTCATTTCATCCAGTTTTTCAATAATCGATACTAGCATACCTTTATTATTCGTCATTGCCATTTTAATTGCACGATACTGTACATTTGTAAATCCTTGTACAATATCCTCTACCCGATCACACCAATAATCAAATTCTTGCTCCGAATATTGCAACGTTTCACGGAAGTATGCAAAGGCATGCTCATAACTATATTTACGAATTGCAAGTACTGGTATTTGTTTTACTGCTGCTACAAGTCCAGAAAGCGCATATCCTTCTTCCTCATTTGCCATTTTTACAATTAAATTTTTCAGTTCCATAGTCAGTTCATTGTCGTTCTTTTTGAATGTTTCTGTGAAATAACTAGCTACTGTTTCTTGCGTTGGCTCCCCAATTCCTTCTATATCAATGAAATAACCTCCACCAAATGGGTTATCTTGAATAGAGTGAAGTACTTTTTCTCTTTCCATATTTCCTTCCCAACGAAAATCAGGATCTAGCATGAACCACTCTTCTTCTTTCTCTGTTTTTGATATCATTAAATAATGTGGAAACGGTTTTTGATGAAATTTATTTTCCCTCTCTGGTAATAGAGACATATCAACCATTACAATGACATAACGATTTTCCGGCTTGTTTTCTACTAATTCTAAAAACGTTTCTACATTGCTATCTTTATCTTTTGCATGATCATACCATTCGTTTACTTTAATACCGTACAATTTTTCAAACCAAAGTAAATAATGATCATGGTTAATGTTTTCAGAGTGATATGAAATAATTCCGCCTTGTGTTATATCAAAATCTCCATCCCATAGTCCAAAATAAAATGGACGAAAATCAATGTCGCTACGCCTTTTTATAATTTCACAAAAACAACTCACTAAACAGTGCACTTTAATTGAAGTCATACTCTCATCCACTTTCCTAAAGGTTAGTTATTCACATTTACTTCCTGTAACGGCTCTAACTCTTCCATAAAATCAAGCAAAGATCCTACAGTAAGAAATGCCTTTGGGTCTACCTCATCCTCTGGAACGCATAGCTTTACATCCATTTCTATGTATACAATAAGCTGTAACATCATTACCGAATCTATATATAAATCTTGATTTAAGCGCATCGTTTCTTCTAAATGCGTTACATTTTTCAGTTCCATTTTTTCTATCATAATTTTTAACACGGCATTCTTTAACGCTTCCCGTCTCATGTTGTAACCTCTCCCATCTCTAGTAACTTTCTACTTACTTTTCCAGTTTTATTTTTAGGAATTTCATTTACACTTTCAATTTCATGCGGAACTTTATAAGAAGGTAAGTGCTGAATACACCATTCTCTTATTTTCACTGGATCAACATGAGAGATCACTTTCGCTTTAACTATTTCGCCCATCACAGGATGTTTCCCCCGATATACAATTGCCTCTTGCACACCTTCCAATCGAAGCATCGTTTCTTCTACCTCTATAGGAAAGACTTTTAATCCTGAGACATTAATTACATCGTCCATACGCCCCATAAAATGAATGCCACGCTCAGATTTATACCCTAAATCCTTCGTGAAAATTTCCTTATCATTCATTTTCACGACGATTTCTTCCGGTGCATTTTCATCTGAACCTATGCTTATACTTGCATGAGGTAGAGGGTTTCCTAAATCTAAATGGCTTTTCATATCATGACATATACTAATACAACCTGCTTCAGAACAACCGTATTGCTGCATCATATATGTTGTCATTTTTTTTAGTTTATAAAATAGTGCTTCTGGCAAAGGCGATCCTGATGTCATAATTTTATGAAACTGGAACATTCCTAATGGAAAACTCCCCATAATGTGTAACATAAGTGGTACTGCATATATAATATGTTTTTCTGTATTGCGAACTATATTTAATGCGAATTTAGGATTTTTGTTCGTAATGATTACAGGCTTGCTCCCCCTCGTAATTGCTGATAACGTACCACATATTAGTCCGTATGAATGTGAAACAGGAGCCATAACGATTGGCACTTCATCTACTTCACAGTTTAAAGCTTCATTATAGGCAGTAATTTCTGTATCAACTTCCGTCCATGCTCTACGAATCAGTTTCGGTTCTCCCGTAGTTCCCGAACTATATTGCAATAAAGAAGGCTCTTCTAGTAAAAAGTTCCCTACTTCTAATTTTGTAAAATCGCCATATTCTCCATATAAAATCCCTACACAATTCGCACGCTTTGCCATTTCAATAGCCGTTTCTTTTGGCGTATCTTCATGTATAAGTAATACTGATGATTTCTTTTCTTTTAAGAAAAACACAAGCGTAATAATATCGAATGGATCTTTCAGACAAAGTGCAAATCTATTTCCTTCTGCTTTTTGAAATTGTTCCATTTCCTCATAAACTTGTAATCTCAATTCAAAATCACTTTTGCTATACTCTTGTTTATTAACGATTAGCATAATTTCCCCCTGTAACAGCTGATTTTTGTTTCATAAGTTGTCTTACTCTATACAATGGATTTGGAACTTCATGAACAAGCGATTCCACATCCATATATAATCGACGTTTCGTTAATTGTTCAGCATAGAATGTAGGTGCATATAATTGAATATTTTCAAATCTACCTTTCAAATGTGGATATATTCTTAAATGATTTTCAATTTCTTCAACAACCATCATCCAAAAATGTTCTTCTTTCAATCCATACTCATCCGCAAGTACGAATGCTAATTCTCCTAAATTAAACAGAAATAGTGCATCTAACACCATCTCTTGCAAACATTCAATGCGATCCATTTCAAAGAAATCATTCATTTTTCCATTCGCATATGTTTTATGCATTTTAGTAAAGTCGGGACATTTGTCAACTTCTTTCAAATATGGACGATAAAACTCAAGCCCTTCATGAAAATCCTTTAACGCAATACGAACAGGCACCCCTTCTTTATGGACTAGAATCATATTTTGTCCATGTGATTCCAGTGCGATGCCATGCTCTACAATAAGATGTATAACTGGTATTATCGCTTTTTGAATAAGTAATTGTAGCCAATCCTTCATTCCATATTTATTCAACCACGCATCAATAATTGGTGTACCATCTTTCTCTTTAGCGTATAAACCATTAAAAGGAATTGCATCCTCTTGTGCATCTAAATACTTGTGAACGCTTTCGCGCCAAATACATCCTAATGAACCATATATAGCTTTCTTATTCGTGTCATACGTTACACTTGAAAACTCACTTAACAAGATTAAACGTGCTTCATCCATTAAATAGGCGTCATTACTTACAACATCATTTAACCAATTTGATATTACTGGTGCACTTACAACAGAGTATGGTTTCAGCGTACGAAGTGTTGAAGTGTTGAGTAAATTCATCGATAATTTAACGTACGGTTTCTTTGGACTCGTAATATTTCTTAACGTTCTCATTGACTGTTGCGCGCAATAATCGTCCTCTGATGTTCCTAAATAAATAATAAATTTACCCTGTATATGATCCGCATAATTTGAAATGATGAAATTCTCCCACTGCCATGGGTGAACAGGTATAAACACGTACTGTTTTGGATTACATCCCTTATTACGAATTCGTTCCATAAACTCTTCTAATTTACGATCGCCAATCTCCTCTTTTAAAATGTTGTTATACATCACTTCATTCTCATAACCTACAGTCGCATAATTCTTATGTGCTGCAATCCATATGAGTTTTATTGGCTGCATAAATTCATAACCATATTGAAAATTGTCACGATATTGAAATCCAACACGTGCTTTATAACTAGGATGATATGGATGGCCATCTATTAATTGGCTTTCAAACTCATCGTAAGATTTTTGAGTATATTCTCTCTTATTATTTCTTTCATATTGTGCAATCGTGTCTTTAAATATTGTTTGTTCTAATTCGTGCATAAAAGAATCTAATTTAGCTTGTTCTACACTAGTAACCCGAAAAACTTCTTCTAGAAATTGCGAGACAGACTGTATTTCTTGCTGTTCATCTTGGACTCTTACTATTAATGAGTCTAAAGAAATACGTCCAAATGTCATCCGTTCCCTGCCATAGCATTTGTACGTGACACTTTTGTCTTCTTCATCCAGTCCTTGTATTAGAAAAAGAATTTGTTCTTCTTTTTCTATGCGAACCGGTGTAATAATCCCCTCATAAATTAACGATTCTACTAATTGACGTAGCACTCTTCTTCGTACTGAAATGTAATCTTCTGATTCGAGCGCCTTCAATACTTTCGTATGATACATGTCCACTCTCATAAAACCCTCCACCTTATGACAAAATACCATTATTTGTATTACGTGAAATTTTAACGCTATTTATGAACGAACAGCCACTTCTCTAACGAGCGGATTATGTACTTGCACATAAATTGCTTGCTCTAATGGATTACTTAACTCATCGACATCGAAAAATCTCGTTAGTAAATTTGCTTTACACGCTAACTTATCTTCGTCCAATAATTCTCTTAAAAATGTTGAAGGTTCCCGGTTATACGGAAGGAATGATTCAAGTACAGACCTTAATTCCGAGAGAAGAATTTCCTCCTTAATTAATCCTGCTGTGCCAAAACCATTAATGAGGCCAAACATATGATTGAAAATTAAGTAGTAACGAAATCTCTCATCCACAATATAGTCGTCATATAAATTTCCAGTACGTTCTCCAATACCAGCTAATTCATTATTAAGCTTTTCTTTCATTGAATTACAGAAATAAAATCCTTGATTATCACGGAAATAATATTTGACCGGATAACCATCTTTTAGCTGAACAACGCTATTTTGCTGATGAGCTTCTAATGCAACACCATACTGTAAATACATCCATACCATTGGCTTTAAAGAAATATTCATATATCGTCTAAACCACTCTAAGCTTACTTCTTCACAGCTTTTACTTTCTAAATCTGCTAGGCGATGAATAATATTCGATAACCGCGTACGCTCTCCAGGTATAGCGTCTTGAACTAGCCCAGCAATTAATGTTACGTCGTTTGCATGTTCACTATAAAAAGGGTTCTCACGAATAATTACTTCAAATCCAGATTCTTGTGTTCCATAATTTAATGTAATAAAGGCTGGATCACAAATAAAATCAAATCCTGGAAATCTTTCTCGTACTTCACCAATAGCCGTATTTAACATTTCCTTCCCTTCAAGACCACTCTCAAGTTCTTTCAGTTTATTAATACGCATTGAATTCGTTACTTTCACCGGAAATGAAAACTTAAGCATATACTTCGAATCGGGATGATACAGTGTCCTTAGTGATGATGTTGCCATATAATACTTACCTACAGGTCCAATATACTCAAGCAATTCTTGAACTATCCAATCTTGTACGTAAGCTTGATGCAAGAGCCATTCTGCCTGAAGCGGATGAATTGGAATTAATGCATATTGATCTTCCTTACAGTACTTCGCTATAAATTCCTTACTAACCGTCTCATCATTGCTTAATTCTTCTTTTATAATCATTGTTGTAGAATCTGATAATAATGATTTTTCATTTACTATACTTTTATGTGCCCGAAAATAATGAAGCTGACATTCTCCTTTTAATTCTGGAGAATACATTGCACTTTTCCAATCCAATATCCCCTGTCTACTCTTTGGTGTAGGATGAGTTAAATGCCCAAATAATAAAGACTGCTCCGCTTCTATAAAAGTTGTATGGAAACCGTATAATGCGGATGTATCTTCTATTCTCTCTTTTGTAAATTCCTCAATATTTTGACAACTACGAATGACTCGAAGCATAAGTTCCGCAGGATTCGTTCCTTCTCCGTAGTTAATAGACATCTCTTTTATTAAAAATGTAATAACTGTAACGTAATCTGCTGTAATAACAGAATTACTATCTCCAATTTGATAATAAAATTGTTCTCCAAACAAATGGCGATCTGTTGATGATTTATATATAACTTCTCCATACAAAGTAACGTTCTGTGCCGATAGCCGACAACATAAATATGTGGGGACTGTATCTCTATTCAACGTATTACTGAAGATACTCTTCATTCTTTCATCCTCTGTAATCCATTCTCCACTCCCTGCTTCTCTTAAATAACAGTTTAAAAAGCTTTGTAATGTTGCATGTTCTGCGATTTGTTTCGCATGCTGCATGTTGGTCCTCCTCTTTATATTAAAGCTATCGAAATTTTATATAATAAACGATAATTGAATATCGTTATCAATTCTGATTCTAATTGATAATGATATTCAATTCAAGAGTATATTTCAGAATTTTTTTATCTGCTTTAATTTTTATTGTTTTCCCTCTTTTCTTTAATCTAGTTAAAAATACACAAAAAATACTCAGTTTCAAACTACATACTTACTATTTTTCATTAGTAATCTATCCAAAATGTTTAAACAAAAGAGGTATACCTTAATTGGTATACCTCTTTCAAACATAAAATTTACATAATAATATTATTTATATCTCTCCAGCAATATGCTGTCTCTTCTACCTGTAATCGCTCTAAAAATTTTGTATCAATTTTTTCCGGGTTAAATTTTTCATAAAACTTTTTAGAAGGATTATTCGTAACAACCCAAACTAAAAGTGATTGCATATCATTATTTATACAATCCGATAATAAAGCTTGAAATAACTTTTGTCCTATTTTCATTCCTTGATACTCTTGTAAAAGGTAGATTGCATATAATTCTCCATCACAATTATAAGTACCAGTTCTTTCTACTCCCCCATCGATGAATCCAACTATTTCTCCATTTAAATTCTCTGCTACAAATCTAAATTGATGATTACCCTCTTTTTGAAAAATATCTTCCCATTGTTTTTCTCGTTTCTCATATGCTATATTATCTAGAATTTCGTCAGCAAATATCCCTTTATACGTTGCTTTCCAACTATCGACATGCACCTTTGCTATACCTTGTATATCATCCTTTATTGCTCTTCTAATATGTATTCCCATCATTTCTCCCCCTTTATTACTCATCATTATATCAATTTCATTCCTTAAAAATCCAAATAAAAAAGAGTGAATTCATGGTCATCTCCCTGTCAAGTAGACAGTAATAAAAAGAGTATTATGCCACGGCCTTTTCCCGATATTCTATCGGGGAAAGGCCGTGAAGTTTTTCTTGGAACCTTTCTGTATTATAGAATTGAATATATTCTTGAATTGCTTGATAAGCCATTTCATATGTTTTTGGGCGCACTAAATACAACTTCTCTGTTTTTAAATGTGAGAAGAATGATTCGATACACGCATTATCAAAACAGTTTCCACGTCTAGAATGACTACCGACAAATCCTAATCTTTCTAACTGCTTTGCGTAAGATTTTGATGTATATTGAAACCCTTGATCTGAATGTAAAGGGGCTTAATGGATAAGGATTTCCCTAATTGTTGTAATGTAGTTAAAACCAAATCTAAATCATTTCTTCGAGATAGCTTCCAAGCGACAATTTCATTGTTATATAGGTCTAACATGGCTGACAAATAAGCAAACTGGTCTCCAATTCGTACATAAGTAATATCCGTTACATATTTTTGATTTTGTTTGTCCGCTTGAAACTCTCGGTTCAAATGATTTTTAAATATCACCGATGTTTTCCTTCCGTAAAATGGACGTTTTTCCGGATGATAGATTGGATGCCTAATTCTCTCATGAGACGGCGAACACGTTTATGATTCATTACCATTCCTTCTCGAGCTAAAGCACGAGTCATGCGTTTATACCCATAGTAAGGGTGCTGACGATGAATAGATAAAATATGTTCTTTATGCCACATATCCCTTTTTGACGTAAACGCTCTACGTTATGATATTTCCGCCATTTATAGTAGCCAGCCTTAGAAACTTCCGCGAATTGAAACAGCCATCGAAGTGGATAGGCTTGGCGTAATGAATCGATAAGAGAAAATCGTTCTTTCTTTAGGACCATTCCTTCCCGTGTAGATTTGGATTGCGCTTTTTTAAATACTCAACCTGCGCCTTCAAATAAGCATTTTCTTCTTCTAGACTATTAAAATTCTTTCGATTCCAGACACCACGTTGATCCTCAAAGGACTCCCCCTGTTGCGCACGTTTTACCCACTCAATAATCTGAGCATCACTCTTCACACCGAGTTGTTCACGAATTTCTCGCAATGATTTTCTCTCTTCTAATCGAAGACGAACTGCTTCTTGCTTTAGTTCTTCTGTATATTTTTGAAATGATTGTCCTTTTCTTGCCATAAAAAAATCCCCTCCAGATAAAACAGTATTGAGTCCATCATATCAGATGGACTCTTTTTTTACTGTCTACCTATAGGGGATAATACCATCACTTCACTCTTTTTTATCACAATTATCTACTTTCCACTTCAACTGAAACTACTCGATCAATCTCTTTCAGGGAACTATATAACTCTGTTGTATATAAATCTTCTGGAGCTAAAATAACCATCTCTAGTTGCTGAAATGCTCCACTATCTATATCTTTAATTTTCACGCGTTTCACATGCATGCCTAAATTTTTAATTTGCTTAAATATACCATCTAACTCATGATGCTCTTTAACAGTAATTTTTATAGATAAATCCTTTTGTCTTAATGAATACGGTCCTGCAATTTTCACAAGTTGCGGAAGTACATTAATCGCTAAAATAATTAAAACCATCGCAACTGTCGCTTGTAAATAAAATCCCGCACCAATTGCGATCCCTAAAGCTGAAGCAGCCCACACCATAGAAGCTGTTGTTAATCCAGAAATAACGTCATTACTTCTTCGTAAAATGACACCCGCGCCAAGAAAACCAATTCCACTAACAATTTGAGCGGCCAGTCGCATCGGATCCATATTTGTATGTCCTGGAACAGAATATACATGTACAGATTCAATTGAAACCATCGTAATTAAACAACTTGCTACAGAAATAACCATACTTGTTTTCACACCAAGTGGTTTATTCTTTAGCTGCCTATCTATCCCGATGAATAATCCTAAAAAGAGTGCTAAACCTAATTTGAGTAAAAATTCATATGACATATTCCTATTCTCCTTACTTTACAATGTTTCCCTTAGAATAACTCACTATAACTCTTTTATGATATCAATTCCAGTCTTTTCTATTCATTTAACGTAAAAACCGAAAAAACATTTATAACGATGTTTCTCCGGCTTTTTATTACACTTTAGATTCTTCTTTATTTCTGATCTTTAATCTTAATTTCTGCACCTTTGTAGAATGCTAATTTACTGTCATTATACTCTTTTGTAAATTTGTTAAACTGCTCTTTCGACTTTTGTGCTTCCACATTTAATTCATTAACAGTTTTAACTTTTTCACCGATTTCTTTTAATTTCGTTTCTTTTACTTTTAATTTTTCATACAGTTCTTTTTCAGTCGCTAACACTTTCGTGTAATTTTCATTCATCTTTTGGAATGCATCATAACGATTCTTATACGACTCTTCTACTGCTTTTGCTTGTTTTTGTAACTTCTTATCTTCAATCTTCTCTATATTACTTTGAACAGACTTCGTTTCCTTCTGTGCTTTTTCTAGCATTTCTTTCTCACTTTTCAATACTTTTTCACGATCTTCTACATTTGCAGTAGCTTGCTCAATTTTCTTCACAACTGCTTCATTATGTTCTTTACCTTCTTGCAAAATTTGAGCATATAATTCTTGCCCTTGTTTCTCTAATTGCTCTAATTTTTTTGCTTCATCCACTAAAGATTTTTCTTGTGTTGCTGCTGTTTCAAAAGCTGTATATAGATTTTCTTCTGGCTTTTCACCGAAACAACCTGTTAAAAGTCCTACTGATAATGCTCCAACTACTGCTACTTTTCCATACTTCAACGTTCATTCCTCCATTACATACGGTTATCATGCCAGAAGTTCACTGGGAAGTGACTCTCTTCATGATAAGCTTCAAACTCATAACCTTTTTCTTTTAGTCCCTTTAAAATTGCTGGCACAGCAGCAACTGATTGCGGGTGAATATCATGCATTAAAATTACTTCTTGTGGTTTTGTTGCGTTTGTTAATACGTTTTGAGCAATTTGTGCTGCAGCTGCATCAACTGGCATTTTATTGTATCTCCAATCTAATGAATCAATTGTCCAATCCCATACTTTAAATCCGCCTTCTACCACTTTATTTCGAAGACCTTCATTCAATCCAGGCATCGAACCATATGGAGGACGTGTTAATTTAGGTGATTTCCCAATAATATTAGCGATTAAACCTTGATCTTCTTTCATCTCATTTACATACTCGCCATTTTTATATAACTTTGCGAAATTATGTGTCATACTATGCATGCCTACATAATGACCCTCAGCATTTTCACGTTTCACTAAATCAGGAAATTCTTTTACATTCGCTCCAATTAAAAAGAACGTCGCCTTCGCATCATGTTGTTTTAGCGTATTTAATAATTCAGCCGTATATTTCCCTGGCCCATCGTCAAATGTAAGATAAGCAACTTTTCTTTCTTTTCCATTAAAACGACTTGGTGCCGTTTTATTCATTTCAACTTTCGGCTGTTCACTTGCAAGCTGCACTACATTTTCTTGTTTCGCAACAGCTTTTGCTGGTGAAGTAATTGATTGAAACATGTAATACCCAATAGCTACTGCGGCAATCGCTATTAAAACGACTACTATTTGTTTAATTTTTAAAGCTTTTTCCATTCTATCGAATTCCTCTCCCTATTAATCTTATATATAAATCGCCCAATATAATTATACATCTATTTATTTTTATTTCACCATATAAATAGATTTTATTTGTATTATAATGGGAGTTTTATCAAAATTGTTGTTCCTATTCCTTCTTTACTTGTAACACTAAGCGCACCGCCATGAAGCTCCACCATTTTTTTAACGATAGCTAAACCAATACCTGCACCTGCAGCATGATTATTAATTTGGTAAAATGATTGCTCAATATATGGTAAATGTTCTTTAGCAATTCCAATCCCTTCGTCTCTTACCTTAATCACTGCTTGTCCTTCTATTTTAGTCGCTTCAATGTGTATTGTGCTTTTTTTATGTGAATACTTAATTGCATTTTGAACAATATTCAAGAAAACTTGCTTTAGCCTATTTCGATCTCCCATCAATTCAATTCGGTCTATAGTAGTAATAAATTGAATTTCCTTCTCTTCCGATTTAGGAGTTAATTGCCAAATCGTCTCCTCTAGTATATCGTACAATTGAACCTTTTGTTTATATAAATTAAAATGATTTGATTGTAATCTTGAAAAATCTAGCAATTCTTCTACTAAATGAATCAATCTATCTGTCTCACCTGAAATAATGCCCATACCTTGCTTTATTTCTTCTTCTGTTAAATGATCTACTGTTTTTAACGTCTCACTCCAACCTTTAATTCCTGTTAAAGGCGTTCGTATTTCGTGCGAAATAGAAGCAATGAATTCATTTTTCATCTGCTCAGCCTTATCTATTTTATAGGCCATATAATTTAAACTATGTGCCAAGTCACCTAATTCTCCAGGATAATCTTCTTTAATTTTTTGCTTTAATGTGCCTTCTGCAATTTGTGAAGAGGCTTGAATAATGGATTCAATTGGCTCAACAAATGAATTTGCCAAACGTCTACTAATTAAGAAGACGACTCCCGAAATAACAATACCTACAGAAATAGTAAACGTAATAATTTCAATAATCTTTTTATTTACATTTGTTAAAACAGTCGTATATTTTAAAACACCAATAGTTTGTCCTTGATGTATAAGTGGGCTTAGCACCTCTAGTTGTTTTTTATTACCTTTCGTAGTAACTTGATTATACATTTCACCTTCTAATAATGATTGTGGAATATTCACTTTACCTTCTACCTTTTCACCACTTGAAGATTGTATAACCGAGCCGTGACGATCGATTAACTGTAATTCTGTTCCTTCTAATTGAAAGCTACTAATTATGTCACCACTATATTCTTGTAATCGAATAAAGTATAGTGAATTGTATTCTGAAAAAAAACGTGTACTCGTTTTCGCATGAGACTCTATATATTGCACAATACCATTATAATAGTATCGATAAATTGAGACTGAAAATACAACTTCAAATAATACAAGCATAAGTGTAATGACCGTCATAAAATATAAAGTCACTTTCCGTTTCATCTCATACTTTCCTTCCACACATATCCTTTTCCCCACACCGTAAGAATAAATTCAGGTTCTGATGGATTACATTCTATCTTTTGACGTAACCGTCTCATATTTACATCTACTACTTTCGTCTCACCTACGTAATTGGTTCCCCAAATCATATTTAAAATTTCATCACGCGAAACTGGCTTTGAAGCCTGATTCATTAAATACTGTAATATCATATACTCTGTAGGTGTTAAATCGACTAATTGTCCATCTTTATACAATCTTTCTTCTATAATATTTAACGAAAATGGACCTGACGTAACAATATTCGTTTTTTCTTCATGTACTTCTATTCTTCTTAATAAAGACTGTATACGTGCAGTTAATACTACTGGACTAAACGGTTTTGCAATATAATCATCTGCACCCATTCCTAGTCCTTGCACCTTATCTTCATCTTGTACACGTGCGGTTAACATAATAATACCCATTTTTTTATTTTCTTTCCTGATAGCCTTACAAACCTCTAAACCATCAATCCCCGGTAACATTACATCCAGCAGTGCTATATCAACAGTTTGTTCACTCAAAATTTGTAACGCTTCTTCTCCAGTAGTAGCTTCTATTACATAAAATCCAGCACGTTTTAAATTTAAAACAATAAAGCTACGGATCGTTAATTCATCTTCTAAAACTAAAATTTTTGACATAATTCCCACCCCCTACTCTTGTTGATAATCCGCTAGCGGTTTTATATATGCTTTCACTTTTTCAAATTCCGATTGCTTCGGTACTGCATATACGTGAGAAGCCGTTTTAATTGCTGCGCTGTAGCCTTTTATATTGAACCATTCTTTCCGCTTAAAAATATGAACTTCAAGCCATATTTTATTTGTTCTTGTATCCAAAAACTTTTGAGAATTTGATTCTTTTTGCTGATCTGGTATTGTAATTTTCCCTATTAACTCTTTAGGGATTTTCACATAATACCCTTTTTCTATATCTATATATCGTTCTTCAATTGGTTTAATTCCAGATTCACTCCACTGTATGTAACGTTCGAAAAGCGGACTATCACCATGTGATTTATCTTCCCAACCTTTTGGGCGTACAGTACGAACAAATTCAATAATGCCGTCTTCATTAACATCTTTACTTTCTACAACATATTCATTAAATAAATCTTCTTTCCCATCCATAGGTAATACTTCATAATGATCCTGATCAAATTTTGCTACATAAGTTATACCTGAATGAGCCCCTGTTCCCGCATCGATTACAACTGCCTTTAATGATTTAGAAATACGACCCATTTGTATTCTTTGAATACTATTTATAAATGGATCGTATGACACTTCAGATAAAGTCTTAAATTGTTCCATGAACTCAACTGTCAGCTTCTCATCTTTTTCAAATGTAACAAGGCTTATATCTTTCAGTCCATTTTCATTTAGATCCTCTATGAATAACTTCGTATAACTTCGATTATATATTTCCTTCATCTCTTCATTTTCTTCCGAAAAAACATACATAACATGTTCTAACGATTCACGATTTACAGAGATTCCGATTAACAACTCTCTCTTCCCGTTCCCTGTAAAATCACCGACTTCAACGATATCTACATCTCCACCATCAAATTTATGTGTGGACTTTATTCTCCAGCCATTTCCGATTTCTTCATATACGGCTAAATATACGCTATGATCTTCATTCGGCAATTTATAAAATAAGATGGCTTCTTTCTTATTATCTTGTTTAAAATTCATTGACCAAATCATCTGTTTATCTTTGTTAGACATTGGAGTAAGTAAGCGATAATTAACAGGTAAATCTTTATCAATTTGTTCCTTTAATTCATTAATCCATTTTTCATTTGTAGGAGCTTCCATTAGACTTGTTGGAGCTTCAGACATTTTACATCCAGTCAATATAAAGATAATTCCCATCATACTTAACCATTTCTGCATATGATATCTTTCCTTACCACAAATTTTGAATATGTCCTTTTACTTTTTACCTATCCATTATACTCATACATATGAGTATAATTTTTCTAAACTAAAAATCGTTACAGAAAAGTTACAAATACATTCCAAAAAAAAAAGATTGGCAAAAGCCAATCTTTTTTTATTATTCATTTCGGACTGATTTTGGCGTTACACCTAAATGATCATTTAATTTTTTTGAAATATCTTTTACATTTTTTTCATTTGGAATGTAATAATAAATACCACCGATACGTTTATCTGTGCCTTCTATTTGCAATTTTTCCATTTCCAAATTAGATCCTGCCATATTTTTTGTAATGGCAAGCATATCGTCAAATGTTAAGTTCGTTTTCATATTTTTATCAACCGCATCTAGTAAAGAGCCCATCTTGCTAATTGATTGAACAGACATCGCTTTTTTAGCAATTGCTTCTATTACAAGTTGCTGTCTCTGTCCACGCATTGCGTCACTATCAATTTTACGCGTTCTTGCAAGTGCAAGTGCTTGTTCTCCATTTAAATGTTGGTAACCTTTTTCTAAATGGATCATACCAGCTTGGTCTTTACTATCTTGTTCAGTGAAAGTAACTGGTACATCAATATCAATACCACCAATTGAATCGACAATTTGTACGAATGATTCAAAGTTAAACTTCACATAATAATCAACAGGGACATTTAAGAATCTTTCCACCGTATCGCGTGTGCTTTCTACGCCACCAAATACGTGAGCATGAGTAATTTTATCTAATTTTTTTCTAGTTGGAATATAAACACGTGAATCACGTGGAATACTTACTAGCTTAACAGACTTATCATCTTTATTAATTGTTGCTAATAAAAGTGCATCTGTTCGAACTGCTTCGCCATATTGGCTTTTTCTCATTTCACTTCCATCTACACCCATGATTAATATTGAAATATTATCCTTTAAAGGTTCAACTTCTTTATCACGCTTTGATGACTTTTCAATTTTCGCATACGCATCATTTACAACAGCTTTTGCTTTATTATATATAAACGAACCATATCCTACTCCTCCAAAAATAAGTAGGAAAAATGGAATTAATATGAACCATTTTATTGACTTTCTTTTAGAACGCTTTTTATTACTTCTCGTATTTTGTTCTAATTCAGAGCTCATACCCATTCGCCTCTCTTTCTCTTTACCAAGTATAATGTAAGTCTATTTATCTTCATATTGAATTTCCTTTCATTAACCTTACAATTTTGTAAGGTTACTACTAAAACCCAATATGTATTCCATTTCACATTATACTCTCGTACTTATTTTTGGCAAGTCACTATTTACCAATTTCAAAAATTTAGCACTTCGCAACATGCGAATTTATAAATTCATTAACTCTTTCATTTTAAATTAGGATATCTTTTTCCAGATAAACGATATGAATAAAGAGTCCAGCTAATGATAAAACCTCTATGAATACAGTATATTTCACGTTATTATTTCTCAAACGGCGTATACATGCTTTTCTTCCCCTGATTATCAATAAAAGCCGACTTTGCTTTTATTTTCGTTTTTTCTACTTCCATGTCTTCATTTGAGAAGTTCACAATGATTTTAATATTTTTTCCATAAGAAACAGATTGTACTAGCTTATCTTCTGACAAATACGCAAAATTCGTCATCTCTTCTTTTACTGCTTTTTCATGAACTTCATTCCAAACTTTTAGATGCTCTGTAATTTCTTTTTTATGTTTATTCCACTCTACTTCATCTAAATGGTACAACGGAGGAACATTATACAATAATTCAGACAGCATTCGATTTCCAACTTCATCTTTTACCTTTAAACTTCCCCATTCCCAATGGTGCGTTGTAATAACGGAATCATTGTATACTAATTTATATAATGGTACCGAATATACTGGGTTTAAATACACTTGTTTATATTCTTCTTTCAATGGTACTTGTTTTGCATATTTTTCGGGAACATTTTGATTTGGTGACCAATATCCACCGACATAATACGGACTTGTTTTATTTTTCCGCATATCTTCATCGTCCCATTTAATAACAGGTGTTTCAATTCCGTGTGCAAATGCAATCGTACTACTAGCAAAATCATTTCCACCTTCAGAACCAACGACCATACCCTTTTCTTGCGCAATGTAGTCCATTCGTTTTAAACGTGCTTTTAAATCTTGCTCTTGTGTCGTTATATGTTTCGCTGAATAGTCATCGTAAATTTCACCTGTCGCATCACAATCAATAAACCATGAATTATATTTAGGACCATTTTGTAATATATCATTCATGCGTTCCTTTACACTAGGCAGCGATAAAGTCGGGTTTAACTTGCGACCTCTGCCTAAAAAGCCTTGCACCTTTTCTCCGTTTTTCTTCGTTACAGTAGCCTCTTCATATAATGATGGGTCATTAAAGGATGCTGTGTTCCAATTTTTATCACTTTTTTCGTGAATGGAATGATATGAATCATACGGACCAACTAAATACCCCATTTCCTTCGCTTTTGTCACGAAATTAGGTTGCATAAATCCTTGTTCCCAGTTCGGCAGACCAATCCACGCTTTTTCTATTCCTACCTCTTTCATTTCCTTTAGTATGTCCGTTCCATCTGCATTACCCCATTTACTTACCTCTTCAACCGCATCACCAAGTAGCGACTTTAATAAATGCTTATTTAAGCTATACAATTCTGTGTTCGTTAAGTGACCTACACCTTTCTTTAATAGCACACTAGCTTCCTGATCAACGTTTTGAAAAATATCCTCTTTATAAAATTCCTTCATGGATAATACTTCGTTTATATAACGTAAAATAACATTTTTTTGATACTTATCAATGAAATCTTGTTTACTTACTTGATCTAATACATTCAGTTCCCCAGGCTCTGAACTATTCTTTTGAATAAGTTCTTTTATATGACTAAACAGCGGGCTATTTATTTGCTCCCTTAGTTTTGGCCAATTTATATTATTTTCTGATAGACCATTTTGATTCCAAAAATAAAAATGCGCCGCTCCATATAACTTTTCGATTTCTTTATTTTTTCTAGCCTTTTCTTGTAATGTTTTAAATTCACCTTTTCGAACAATATCATCCTTATACAGTTTAGCAATGCTTACCGCATCATTATTTGTCACATATAATTGAAATCCATATGTTTTATTTTTATTTATGCTCGGAAATTCATGTGTAAAATCAAATCCTATTTTCGGATCCGAATGAAACTTCAATTCATTATTAAACATATTGTTTGCAATATATACAATTGAATATTTCGAACCATTTAATGCGAAAAACTTCATAGAAAATGATTCAGCAAATGAATATGCATCATCCTTTAAAAACTTCTTCCAATTCTCATCATTGCTCGGAATTTGCTTACCCTCCCATAACGGAAGTGTATAATTTTCAGCTTCTACTTTCGGCCATGTAAAGCTTTCTGCACCAGTCGATTCCACTTCAATGTTTAAGTGGTCTTTTTTCTTTTCTAATTTTATTTTTACTTTTTGATCTGGATATTCCCACGATGTACGATCCTTTTCTTTTTTTACATTCGATACCTTCATTTTCGGTAGGGGTCGTGATGCCTGTTCCTTTACCCCCTCATGTTCTACAGTTAATGTGAATGTTTCTGGATTTACATCATAAGTAAAATCTTTATACGTCGATTTCTTTATTTTAGACTCTTGTACAGCATTACTACCTTTTACGTCACAACCGACTAAAGTCGAAAATGGCATAGTTGTTAGAAGACATATCGCTATCATTTTTTTCATCCTCTGCACCTCCACCAATGAATATACAGGTGGTTTGTTACAGGAATGTGGCAAAAAATAATAGAGCTAGCATTTTGCTAGCTCTATTTGGATTATTAAAAGTTGATATGAACAACTATAACTTGCTTAGAAGATATGTAATACAGTAACTGCATTTTTTCTCAACAATTATGAAACTAAACAAATCAAAATTTTAACAAGCATTCTTTAACTGAAAAAATAAGTGTATACAATGTATCCTAAAAGTAGTACTAAAATGATTATCCCTGTGCCTTTCCAATTCATACCGCCTGCTATATCAACTGGACTACCTGTTTCCGCTCTATTGAGTCCGTCATGTAAAGAACCCGTAGGATTACTTTTTAATTCACTTTGTCTCATACGCTCTCTTTTTTCTTCTGGTGACTCTTTATTCATTTAATCACCTCCAAAATGAATGCACTCTTTACTTACATTATTCAAAATCAACATTTGTTTTATATTTTTTTCCGAAAAAACCCAATTTAAAATAGGTTTGCAACGTAAAGAAAGCTAGCCATGCCAGCTTTCTTTACGATCCAATATGCTCTTCCTTATTTACAATAATACCTTTATGGTCGATTTCAAGCTCACATACTTTCATATCTGTAAATACTCTCGCTAATTGCTCAGCGATTTCTTGACGTTTCTCATATGGCGTTAATATAAAAATAGATGGTCCCGCACCGCTAAGTGCTGTACCGTACGCACCAAATTCTTTTGCGCATTTACGAATAGATGGTAATAACGGTACGAGTTCTAAACGATATGGCTCGTGAAAATGGTCTCTCTCCATCATTTCACCTACAACTTCCCACCGCTTTTGACATAATGCAGCTACTAATACGTTACTTATCGCACTAGCTTTAACTGCCTCATGAAACGGAAACATCTTTGGTAATACAGATCGACTTTCATCTGTATTTAATTCTTCATTCGGAATAAGAGAAATTACCCCTAACTCCTTGCTCTCAATTCTTACGACGGAAATATCCTTTCCATCAAGTGCTCCGATTACAGTTCCACCTAATATAGAAGCAGCAACATTATCAGGATGTCCTTCAAAATTTGTAGCAATTTGAACTTTTTGATCAGCAGTTAAGTTCAAATTGCCTAGTTGATTCGCAAGTTCTATCCCAGCTACAATCGCTGATGCACTACTTCCTAGCCCTCTTGTTAATGGGATATTACTAGTAACTTCTATTATATGGGGTGATATAGAAGGACAGACTTTACATGCCGTGCTAACGATTAAATTTTTATCGTCTGTCGGAATTGATTCTTCAAAGGAATGGATTACTTGCCATTTATCAGCTTTTTCTTTAACCACCACATCTAAATACAATGACAAAGCTATTCCAACTGAATCAAATCCAGGACCAACATTTGCCGTACTAGCAGGGACACGAACACTTAATGGTATCACGACATAATCACCCCTTTAATATGATCTTTAATCTGTTCTATATCATTTGACAAACTTGCGATGTCTAGTTGATTTGAAGAAATAGCGATATCAGGATCCTTCAAACCATTTCCAGTTAATACTGCAACAACTGTTTCTCCCTTTTTGATTTTTCCAGATTTAACATGTTTAATTACGCCAGCTAATGAAGCATTTGATCCTGGTTCAGCGAAAACTCCTTCAGTTTTTGCTAATAACCTATACGCATGTAAAATTTCTTCATCTGATACCATATCTATTTCACCACAAGACTGCTCGGCAGCCTCTACTGCATACGACCAACTTGCTGGGTTACCGATGCGAATCGCTGTTGCAATTGTTTCAGGTTCTTCAATTACATGCCCTTTTACAATTGCAGCTGCTCCTTCTGCTTCAAAACCATGAATTCTTGGCTTCTTATAACCTTTTTCTTTCTCATATTCACAGAAACCTTTCCAATATGCTGTAATATTCCCTGCGTTCCCAACAGGGATAGCTAGAACATCTGGTGCATTTTGCAATTGGTCACAAATTTCAAATGCTGCCGTTTTTTGTCCTTCAATTCGATAAGGATTCACTGAATTTACTAATGTAATCGGCTCTTCTGCAGCAATATTTCTTACAGCCTTAAGTGCATCATCGAAATTCCCTTCTATTGAAATAATTTCAGCTCCATAAGCGACCGCTTGCGCTAATTTTCCATGCGCAATCTTTCCTTCAGGGATTACGATTATACATTTCATCCCAAGACGTGCCGCATATGCTGCAGCTGATGCTGATGTATTACCTGTTGATGCACAAATGATTGCTTCTGAACCTTCTTCTTTCGCCTTAGCAACTGCCATCACCATACCACGATCTTTAAAAGAACCTGTCGGATTCGCTCCTTCGTACTTACCATATAGCTGAATCCCTAATTGCTTTGATATATTTAATAACGGAATAAGAGGTGTATTTCCTTCCATTAAACTGACATCAGGTGTGTTTTCATTCACCGGTAAATAAGAAGCATATTGTTTCAATAGTCCTTTATACATATTGTTTTTCCTCCTCAATAATGTAGTAACTGTTTATTTCACTTGCGACAGCTTCTATCGCTCCTAAAACTCGTTCGAATTGATACTTGGAAGTTCGATGTGTCACAACAACAACTTCTGCCAGTTCACGGTTTAAAGGTAATTGAATAACTTCTTTTAAACTTACAGAGTAATTAACGAAACATTCTGTTATTTTTTGTAACATCCCAGGCTCATCTCGTAATGAAATACGCAAGAAATATTTCGAAACTACTTCTTCATCACCTTGTAATTCATAAGGAACTGGTTCTTTTAACGCACTTTTATTTTTCGGCACTTGATTCATATTTTTAACGATGGAAATAATATCACTTACTACAGCAGAACCAGTTGGCAACTTTCCAGCTCCAGGTCCGTAAAACATTACTTCTCCTACTGCTTGACCGTGAACATATACTGCATTAAATTCATTATTCACATTTGATAATGGATGCTGGCTCGGTAAAAGCGTCGGTTCTACACTTAAATGAATGGCTGATCCTTGTTTTTCTGCTTTCCCAATTAACTTCATAGTAAATCCTAACTTTTCAGCCATTTGTAAATCTTCTTTTTCGACCTTTCGAATCCCTCTTACTTGCACATCATCTAATGAAACATTCATCGAAAAACCTAAGTTTGCAAGAATTGCTACCTTTCTCGCCGCATCTAGTCCATCTACATCTGCTGTCGGATCCGATTCTGCAAAACCTAATTTTTGCGCTTCCTGTAAAGCCTCTTCATAAGACCATCCATTTTGACTCATTTTTGTTAACATATAATTTGTTGTACCATTTACAATTCCCATTATTTTTTCAATTTGATCTGATGCTAGCCCGTCAGTTAGTCCTCTTAACACTGGAATACCGCCTGCTACGCTCGCTTCATAACATAAATCACAATCATTATCGTTCGCCAGTTGAAGAAGCTCTGCACCGTATACAGCCATTAAATCTTTATTTGCTGTCACGACATGTTTCTTATTTCGTAAAGCCTTAACAATATGCTGCTTCGCTTCTTCAATTCCGCCCATTACCTCTACTACAATATCAATATTCGAATCATTTAGAACTTCATCTGCATGACTTGTTACTGCAATCCCGTCAATACAAACATCGCGTTCTTTTTCCAAATCACGTACAACGACTGTTTTCACTTTCACTTCGTATCCTGTATCAAGAGCGATTTTTTTATAATGTTCTTTCAAAATATGAACAACACCACTTCCGACCGTACCTAAACCTAATACTCCAACATTTATAACGTTATTCATCTTCTAATCTCCTCCTAAAAGTTTAATTGTTACACCTATAAATCACCTTATTCTGCTTTTTTGTCATGCAGGTGGTGGTTATTTCCGTACTTATAAATCGTTTCATGTTACCGCACCTCCCTTCCAAGTAATAAAAAAAACACACCCATCCCTAGGAAAGGGACGAATGTGTTTTCGTGGTTCCACCCTTGTTCCAATCTAGACGTATTTCTCCCTAGATTGCTCAAGTTCAGATAACGGCTGATACCGTCAATAATTACTAGATTACTCGTTCACTATTGAAGTTCAAAGGTGGTAAAATCATTTCTCGTGTTAGGAAGCTCACACCCTTGGCTTCCCTCTCTGTAAACCGTAAAAATGATTTCTTGTCCTTATCGTTACTTTTTCGTTCATGTTTATTTGTTAACTCATTATACTCGCATAAAAAACAAAATCAATACTATTTTTTAATTATTTTAAATTTTCAATCTCTAAATCCGTAAAAAAACACACTCATCCCTAGGAAAGGGACGAATGTGTTTTCGTGGTTCCACCCTTGTTCCAATCTAGACGTATTTCTCCCTAGATTGCTCAAGTTCAGATAACGGCTGATACCGTCAATAATTACTAGATTACTCGTTCACTATTGAAGTTCAAAGGTGGTAAAACCATTTCTCGTGTTAGGAAGCTCACACCCTTGACTTCCCTCTCTGTAAACCGTAAAAATGATTTCGTGTCCTTATCATTACTTTTTCGTTCATGTCTATTTGTTAACTTATTATAGTTATCAACTTTTTAAAAAGCAAGCCTATTTTTACTAACTATTTTCAAAATAATTTTTTATTATATTTCACAATAGCATTATGCAACTGTCACTCAATTTACCTATTTTGTCATTTCTCCAGTTTATAAATCAACGGTTCATATATAAAGTGAAACTTTAATCAGTGGGGATTTTGTTTATCCCCACTGATTATTAGCCTTCACCAATCGGGCTTTTACGGGCAGTTGATCCCCACCTGACTTCTTTGTTTTCGCTGAATTTTGAGGTAGGGGTCTTACCGCCCGTTAATGCGGGATAAATCCCCCATTCTAAAACCCGTACACATCCGCTCTACAAAGCTATATCAATAAAATTTTCAATACAATCTTTTTGTATAACTTTCTTCTAAAGAACGTGCAACATCTTCTTCTGAAGTATTCACTTTCGCATGCTCCAGCAACATTTTTGCTGCTGAAGGTAACTCTTTTTTATTTAACCAAGATTCTGATTCCCACATCTTAGAACGAATAAACGCTTTTGCACAATGAATGTAACACTCTTCTATTTCAACAACAATTCCAAGTAACGGATTGCGTCCATTCGCCTGCATTTCTTTCAAAATTTCTTCGTCGTTTGTAATATACGCTCGGCCATTTATTCTGAGTGTCTCCCCAAGACCTGGAATAAAAAAGATTAGTCCTACACGTGGATTTGAAATAATATTCAAAATGGAGTCTATACGACGATTTCCTGGTCTTTCTGGAATGATAATTTTATTATTATTGAGTACGTATACAAATCCAGGTGCGTCTCCTCTCGGCGAGGCGTCACACTCCCCCAACTTATTTGCAGTAGATAATACTAGAAAAGGAGATTTAGAAAGGAAATCTACACAATGGTGGTCTAATGATGAAATAACTTTTTTCAATGCTCGCTCACTTGGCTGCCCCAATATTTTTCGTAACTCTTCCTCTGTTGAAATAATCGATTTTATTTCCATACGCTCTATCTTCACTTATAATCGCCCCTTTTTCTTTATTTTCCCAAAATTCAATACGAATATTGTATAATAAAATTTGCAGAAAGGGGAATTAAAATGACAGAGTGGTTAACAATATTTGATTCTGAAAGAAATACACTTGGGAAGAAATTACGCGATGAAGTGCATCGTGACGGTGATTGGCACGAAACATTTCACTGTTGGTTTGTAGAAAAAGATGCTAAAGATATATTCTTATATTTCCAGTTACGCTCTAAAAATAAAAAAGAAGCTCCATGTATATGGGATATTACTTCAGCTGGACATATTATGCATGATGAAGATGTACAAATTGGTGGTCTTCGTGAAATTGAGGAAGAATTAGGGCTTTCCTTTCAAACTAATGATTTAACATACAAGGGAATCTTTAAAATAGATTATGAAATTTCAAATCTTACTGATCGCGAGTTTTGTCATATGTATTTTCACAACGTCATCAATCCACTTCCATTCGCACCAGGTGAAGAAGTAGACGATGTGATGAAAGTACATGCAACTTCTTTTCTACAACTATTAAAAGGAGAGATTTCATCTTTAACGACTATTTCAGTCTTAAACAATACACCGATTACGATAACATTTGAAGATATTTATCCGTATGATCTTGCATACTATGAATTTGTTATAGAGCAAGGAAAAGAATTATTAAAAAATAATAGTTTATAAATAAAATAGGACTCCTAGCATAATATTGCGTAGAGTCCTATTTTTTATTATTGTTCAAGGATTTTTAATCTACTCTCTACTTGTATAAATAAACGAATGATTAATAACAGCATAACCACTATAATCGCTATTATTGTATGTGGATATCTAAACAGTATACTAATAACACTTCCAATTAACATCATGATAAATCCGTTTTGCTTCATCACTTCTGCACTATACCTGTTACCCGCATCCCATAATTCCTTATTTTTCATAGATCGTTTCGTACGATAACCATATGCCGCATTAATATCGGTCGGTGGATTTTTTTGAAGAATAATTGCCGCAAGTATAAAAATAATACCAATCAATATGCTTATTCCTATGTTTACTAGTGCATCAATCAATTATATCCCCCCCTAACTTACACTTTCATTATACGACACAACCCTTATTTTTCCAATTTATAACACATTCACTTTCTTTCTTTTGATGTCTGGAACATACTTGGAAGTGTTACAAAACGTGCCCCTTTCGTTTTTAACTGCGGAATGATTTTGTCTAGTGCATCAACAGATCCTTGTAAATGCCCACCTGGTGTTGAATGTTGGAGGATGACACTTCCAGGAAATGAATTCCCTAACACATTATTTGTAATCGTATCAGCACTCACACCTTTCCAATCAACTGTATCAACACTCCACTGTACAATCATAAAATTTTGCTCTGTGGCCCATTTTAATTGATTTTCAAGTATTTCACCGTATGGCGGACGTATAAACTTCGGTGCATAACCAGCTAAACGATTTAATATTTCTTCCGTTTTTATAATTTGATTACGGTACTCATCCTCATTTACTTTCGCTAAGTTCGGATGACTATACGTATGATTACCAATTACATGCCCTTCATTTGCAATACGCTTTACTATGTTCGGAAATTTTTCTGCGTTTTCACCAAGTAAGAAAAAAGTAGCTTTTACATTATGTTGTTTTAACTTATCTAAAATTTTTGGCGTGAATTCTAAATCTGGTCCATCATCAAATGTAAGAGCGACTTCCGCTTTATTATACGGTCCTGAAAATGCGTACGCATATTTTTCAACCCATGAAAATGGTGTCCACGATCCACGATCATCTGCTTTCATTTGTACTTCATAATTTTGAGGGATATATGCGTATGGCAATGAGTTTATATAGTCTCCATAATAAAATGAGTTATATGGCATATAAGCATACGAAACATCTCGTTCTAGTCCCCATTGATATGGAGCAAACATTTCTGGCGAATAAAAATAATACATGATAAAAAACCTCCCTAAATTTTCATATGTGATTCATCTGCACTTTGTTAGAGAAATTGTTATTCATAAACAAAAATAAGACTGTCCTTAATTAGGAAAGCCTTACTACTTTATATTATTAATAAATTGATGTACTATCTTTTGGCAAAGCTTTCACATGTTTTAAATAGTTCGTCACTTTATCATCCTCATCTTGCGGATATTGATATTCATATGTGTTAGCGATTTCGTTCGCCACTTCCCTAAATAAATCACCCATAACAAAGAATGACTCCCATATATTTTCATATTCTGCATTAGAAAATGTCCTTTTAAATTGCTCCCACATATCTTCTTCAATATATTGCTCGAAATGCTTTCCAAACTTCCCTGTATTAACTGTAAAGTCTGTTTTCATACCAATATGCCATTCTAGCATTACGATGAACATATCTCGCACTGGTCCTTCAAGCATTCCTTTTGCATAAGAAAGTTCCTCTCGCCATAACCCTTTTGCGATATTCGTACTACACCACCAAAATTCATTACAACAATCTAAAAACTCTTTTTCTGTAGGCTTTTTTATTAAGTAATCCTTATCGCTTGCTGGCGGGAATTCTTCCAGACAATTATCTTTATCAAGAAGCAGTTTACTTAAACTATCTTGTCCAACGAACTTTTTTATTAACTCAACTGGAACTAGCGTTAAATCAATCCGATTCCCATCCATGAACTGCATTAAATATGGAAACTTCCCGTCTTCATCCGGTGGAACTAACAACATTTCTTCTGGCATTTGTACAATCATTATTTCTCCAAATCTATGAATCCAATTATGATTAGACGTAAAAGATTGTATATCATTTACAACATACATAATATCATAGTCTTGAAAACAATCTCTTTTCACATTTGGATTTACACGCGATCCATTCATGATGACAGCTCGAATTCTTTCATCCTCTATTGCTGTATTTATAATTAAATCTAACATTTCTTTTTCAGTTCTCATCTACTTATAGCCTCCAATTTTTTAATATACAATATAGTGTTATGTATATTGGAGGTCCACGAGCTAGTCTCGTTATACACGCTACACGTTATAATTTTTGAAACTTCTTTTTCATTCCTTTTCCCTCCTTACATCACTCTTTTACAACTGCCATTCCTTTCAATTTACCAATGCTTTCTACCATTCACTTTTAATTATACCGAAAATTCTGTCTTGAATAAAAAAAATAAAGAAGGGACATCTACCCCTTATAGAATAGATATCCCTTCTTTTAAAGTTAAATTTAATTCCTATGGATTAGTAGACCAAAGCCCAGCAGATTTAATAAATGTACGTTTATTTAATTTCAGCTGCGCTACGATAAATTCTGCAATATCTTCTGCTTGCATTACTTTATCAGGGTTTCCATCAGTTAATCCTAAATCTACAGCCATATCAGTTGCTACTGTACTTGGAGTTAAAGCTGTTACACGAATGTTATGTTTGCGAACTTCCATCGCTAACGATTCTGTTAAGCCAAGGACACCAAATTTAGAAGCACTATATGCACTTGTTACAGGTGCGCCTTTTTGTCCTGCTGTAGATGAAATGTTAATGATATCACCAGATTGTTGTTCAATCATGCTCGGTAAAGCTGCACGAGTTGCATAGTATACACCCATTAAGTTTACTTGAATGATTTTTTCCCAATCAGCAACGTCTAGTTCTAAAAACTTACCGAATTTAGAAATACCAGCGTTATTAATTAAAATATCGATAGATCCTAAACCATTTTTTAACGTTTCAATCGCAGTTGTTACTTCTTCGTATGAAGAAACATCAGCAGTTGCAATAACAGCTTTTACACCTTCTGCTTCTACTTCTTTCGCTACAGCTTTTAAGTTTTCTTCTGAACGAGCTAATAAGCCTACATTTACGCCTTCTTTCGCTAATGCGATTGCTACAGCGCGACCAATCCCTCTACCTGCTCCTGTAATTAAAGCATTTTTACCTTGTAATAATTCTGCCAAGTATAACACTCCTTAATCATCTCAGTTATGTATTATATTAAAATTGTATCTATGTTTATGTAAAAAGGCAATGATGCACTTTCATGTGCGTAGGTTACTTGTAGGTAACTATAGAAAGGTTTTATTTATAAGTTTCATTTTTTTACCATTATTCATGTAAAATAAAAACAAATCCAGCATAGGAGAGTGTATGAGTATGAAAAGAAAAAATGGTTCTTGTTACTAACTGCAGTCGGACTATGTATCATATTGTTTGCACTGTACTTTATATTTGGTAACCCACTAAATTATAAAGTAATAGAAAAGATACTAGCCATTATCTCCATATTAAAAAGGTTATAAGCAAGAAGAAATACAAAACATAACCGGAAAATATACTCCCTTTATAATATTGGCTATTATGCAACAGTAGTATATAAAGACGAACCATATTTCACCTACTCTTATACATACGATGATAATAAAAAAATAATACAAGACAACGGTATTTTAGGAAGACATACTGAGTCATTTGAACATCTTAATTTAAACTGGTCGTTGTTTGACCAGTTAGTAGATGGTATTCATACAAACTTGCAAGGAATAGGTTTAAGAGAAAAGAAAGATTATTCTATACGATACGTTCAATTCATTGATATAGATGACGATAAAAACGGTGTGGAAGCATACGTTGACTTTAAGAAAGATAAAGAATCCGATTACTCATATCGTATGAATAGCGAAGGAAAAGCTTATCAATATAATTGCAGTAACGGTAAATGCATTTTTAAAGAGAAATAGTGTTAGAAGGTTCTCCTTCTAACACTATTTCTCTTCATGATTTGGCATACGCACAATAAATTCAGTACCTTTTCCTTCCTCACTCTCAACTTTTATTTCCACATGATGAAGGTCGAGTACTTTCTTTACAATAGCTAAACCTAAGCCACTTCCTCCATAGGCACGATTTCGTGAAGAATCCGCTTTATAAAAACGCTCAAAAATATGTTGTTTCTGTTCTTCTGATATACCAATTCCTGAATCACGGATACGCACTTCCACTACTGTCTCATGTTCCTTTAACTGAATAGTAATCGTACCACCGCTTGGAGTAAATTTAATACTATTATGAATTAAATTAATCCACACTTGACTCATACTTTCTTGGTCAGCAATAACATATACTTTTTCTAAATCTAGTTCTAACTCAATTTCTTTTTCAGCCCAGAGTGGTTCACTATTTAACACAATTTGCTTTAATTGTTGATCTAATCGATAGCTCACTCTTTCTGGTGTATACTCTTCTGATTCTAAAAGAGTTAGCTTTAGTAAATTTTGACTTAGTTTAGATAATCTCGTTGTTTCAGTTTCAATAATGGTCAGATAATGCTTTCTTTTTTCCTCAGAAAGATTATCGTCTTGTAGTGCTCTAGCAAATCCTTTTATAGAAGTTAACGGTGACTGTATTTCATGAGAAACATTCGATACAAACTCTTGTCTCATTTTCTCCATCGTATTCAGTTCATCTGTCATATCATTTATACTTTTTACGAGCACGCCAATTTCACCATCATACTTTTCTTCATTTCTTATTTTTACGGAGAAGTCTCCTTTTGCAATTTTTTGTATCGGTTCAATAATAGTCCAAATCATCGCCTCTCGTTTTGGTCTCATTAATATTCCAATCAATGTCCAAATAAGAATAATAAAGACAAAACCGACCATATCACTAATTAGAAAGGCAACAAACGGCGATACGTTTACGTCAAAAGCATTCAATAAACTAGTTGCTACATAAAATGCGATAGACCAAATGACAGTAAGAAAAGAAAAGAGCGCTAATACCGCTCCAAATACTTTCAGCATCTTCAACTTACTCATTCGTTTTCTTTTTCTCATTTACTTACCTCTAAGCGATACCCTAATCCTCTTATTGTTTTAATACTAAATTTCGACTGCTCTTCTTGAAACTTCTCACGTAATCGATTAATATGAACGTCTAGTGTACGTTCATTCCCTTCAAAATCATATCCCCATATTTCTTCAATTAATTGCTCTCTCGAACAAGTTCTTCCCGATTTAGACCCTAAAGTAAAGAGCAGCTCAAATTCTTTTAACGGTAACGTAACCGTTTGTTCTCCACATGTAACTTCGAATGTTTTACGATTTAATAATACATTTCCAACTTGAATCGATTGCGAAACTGTAATTTGGTAACGTTTCAATAATGCTTTTACTCTCACTACTAGTTCTATAGGATCAAATGGTTTTACAAGATAATCATCTGTCCCAAGGTGAAATCCTTTTACTTTTTGTGATGTTTCTCCTTTGGCAGTTAGCATCAGAACCGGGATATCATAGTATTTTCTTAATTCAAAACATACATCAAATCCATCCATATTTGGCATCATGATATCAAGAATAACCATATCGACTTTTACGTCATCCATTTTCTGAAGTGCATCTACTCCATCAATTGCCTCATATGTTTGAAAACCTTCTCGTTCTAAAAATACAGAAACGAGTTCTCTAATGTGTGGATCGTCGTCTACTATTAAAATTTTAGGTATCAAAGGAACCATTTCCTTTCTACTTAGCATCTAATATATTTTTTAAAAATGAATCATCAGTGGAGTAAAATCCCACTGATGATTCATTTTATAATGCACCCTCTTTAATTTTCAATTGCTGCGTTGCAAACTCACGATACATGTCATGTGTACGTAATAATTCATCATGCGTACCACTACCTGTAAGATTCCCTTTTTCAATAAAGATAATTTTATCTGCATCTACAACAGTAGAAAGTCTATGTGCAATCACTAATGTTGTTCTGCCTTTCATTAAGTTATTTAATGCTTTTTGAACGACAGACTCAGATTTACTATCTAAGCTTGAAGTTGCCTCATCGAGCATAAGAATTTGCGGATTTCGAAGTAACGCTCGGGCAATAGCAATTCGCTGTCTTTGTCCTCCAGAAAGCTTCACACCGCGTTCTCCAACTTCTGTTGCATAACCGTTTGGTAAGTCATGAATAAACGCATCAACATATGCCATTGCAGCTACTTTTTCAATTTCTTCATCCGTTACTTCGCCCTCAACGCCGTAACAAATATTATCACGAATCGTTCCATCAATTAACGGACTATCTTGTGATACGTAACCGATTTGACGTCGCCATGACTCTAATGAATAACTCGTAATTGATTCTTTTCCTAATTTAATGGCACCACTAGTTGGCTCATAAAAACGTTCCAGTAATGAGAATAACGTTGTTTTCCCACTACCACTTGGTCCTACAATTGCTGTCACTTTTCCAGATTCAATTGTGAAATCAATATTTTTCAAAACTTGCTCTTCTTCGTTATACTCAAAATGTACATTTTCAAGAACAATCGGTTGCTTAGCATTTGTCACTTTCACACCAGTTTCATGATCTTCTACTTCATATTCTAAAATCGTACTAATTCTTTCCGTTGCACCAATTGCCTTTTGGAATTGTGTAAAGAACATAGATAATTGACTCATCGGCATTACAATTTGAACTAAATACAAAATAAACGCTACAAGTTCACCGGTTGTTAATGCACCGCTAGAAACTCGCATCCCGCCATATCCTACGATAATAACAAGTAGTGCCATTAAAACAAACGACATAACTGGCGAAATTAATGCTTGCACTTTCCCTTCTTTCAAACCAAATTGTAATAACTTTTGTATACCTGTGTTACCCGTTTCATATTCTCTTTTTTCTGTATTTGAAGATTTCACTAAACGAATTTCTGATAACACTTGCGTTAACACACTTGTAAAAGATGCCGTTTCATCTTGAAGCGCTTTTGAAATCTTATACATTTTTCGTCCAAGTGGAACTAAAATTAATACAGACAACGGAATAACCGTTAAAAGTAACGCAGTCATTTTCCAATCTAAAACAAATAATACAATTAACGATCCAACAATTGAAATACCACCTGTTAATAAGTTTGACAAATGCTCAGAAATTAACGTTTTCACTACACCTGTATCATTCGTCATACGGCTAATTGTATCACCTGTTCTATTTTGATCGTAATAAGATACCGGCAAGATAAGTACCTTTTTCCACAAACGTTCTCTTAGTCCCGCTACAATCTTCTGCCCAATATAATTTAGTAAATATATAGACAACCCTGCCGCAATAGTTTGCATTACAAAGAAAGCAACTAATCCAACAATTTGTCCTGCACTAATTGAAGAAAGCGAAAAATTATCTACTAATCCTTTTGTAAGCATAGGAATAAATAAACTCGCTCCCGTAGAAAGCAAACTCATTAATAACGCAAAAACTAAAATTCCTTTCGGAGGATTTGTATCTTGAATAAGGCGTAAAAACTGCCTCCAACTCCCTTTTTTCTTCATTTCATTTCTAACTTCCATTCCTGTTCATCTCCTCGTGTTAAACAAAACTGTTCTTTCTAAAATTAGAATACGATACAAATGTAAACTGAATGTAAACACACTTTTTCTATTTTTACAAAATATACATAAAAACTCATCTTTACAACAGATATAAACATCTGATATTATTACCTGGTACTTAATATTATTCTATGTAAATTATAGATAAATAATTTACAACACGATATAAATCTCCAGTTAGTGAAAGGAGTATCCTTTTTGCAAAAAAATATACATTCTGAAAAGGAAACAATTATTTTTATTCATGGATTAGTTGGCAATCGTCGCGCCTTCAAAAAAGAGCAAAAACGATTTTCTGCCTCCTACAACATTATAACTTATGACTTATTAGGTCACGGTGATGATAAAGGAGAAGCAATCGACTTTTCATTACAGCGCCTCGTAGATCAATTATTAAACTTATATGAACAAGAAGGTATTAAAAAAGCACATATTTGTGCGCTAAGTTACGGCTGTTACATCTCTACAATTTTTGCACAAATGCATCCAGAAAAAGTATTAAGTATTTGTCATATTGGAGGACATTACAATAACCCTTCTCGTTTATATAATGTATTTCAAAATTTTTGGGAGAAGCGAGGAGATGAATACTCTAAATGGCTTTCTCAATACGCAAATACTATTTTTCCAAGCGGTATACTAAAAGCAAATCCGTTCGCAGTCATTTCAAGAAATATTTACTACCGTTTCGGATTACAATTACATTCATCCATAATTGCCCAGTCATTACGACATCGGTTAGAATTCGATTTAAAATCTAAATTAAAATCACTTCCTCACCCTATACTATGGGTAATGGGAGAGCATGATCATCTCTATAAATCTTGCCTATTTGATTTAAAATCTATTTTACCCAACGTTTTATATAAGGAAATACCTTTAGCAGGACATGCAGCGAACTTATTTCGTCCTAACTATTTCCATGACTTATATGATCGATTTTTAAATGGAAAGTTAAAATAAAAACTATTACACTTCCAATTTATTTAACTATAAAAAGGCTTCCCAAGTTTCCTTGGAAAGCCTTTTCTCTATACGAAAAGTATATAAAACTACTTTTTCTTAGTATGCTTTTGTGTAACCTAAAAGGTGCTTGCTCCAGTAAGAGTTGCTTACTGAACTAATACGTACGCCAGTTTCAGTTGTTTCAGCACTAATGAACTGTCCGTTTCCTAAGTAAACACCCATGTGAGAAGGTCCTGGTTTATAAGTGTTTTGGAAGTATACTAAATCACCTGGTTGTGGATTGCTAGTTTTTGTTTTAGAGCTCCAGTATCCAGCAACTGTTTGACGTTTGCCTTCATGACCAGTTTTATTTAATACGTAGTGAATGAATCCACTGCAGTCAAAACCAGCAGGTGTTGTACCAGAAGGTCTGTATGGTGAACCATTTAATGATCTAGCGAATCCAGCGATTGAAGATGTATTTCCACCTGTTGTTGGTTGTTGAACGTTATTTGTAACGTTGTTTACTCCACCTTTTACAAACTTAACGAAGTCTGCACTTACGTAACCTGTGCGGCCGTTATGGTTAATTTTGTACCAACCATTTTCAGCGCCAGTAACGTTTAATACTTTACCATTTGTTACTCCACCGATTACAGCGTTGTATGTAGCTGGGCCTGTACGTACTTTTAAAGCACCAGTGTTAACAACATAAGAACCACCAGTTTGAACCGTTGTAGTATTGTTGTTTGTAGTTGGTTGTTTTGTTTCGTTAGATACAGCAGAACCACCTTTTGTTACGAAGTCTTTGCTTACGTATCCAGTTCCACCATTGAAGTTGATTTTAAACCAATCTTGTACTTCACCTACAACTTGTACTGTTTTACCTTTGTTTACAGAACCTAATACTGTATGAGATGTACTTGGGCCTGTACGTACGTTAAGTGAAGAAACGTTTACTGTGTAAGTACCTGTTCCTTGTTGAACAGTCGTTTCTGTTTTGCCACCAGTCGTTACGAAGTCACCACTTACATAACCTGTTTGACCATTTACGTTTACTTTGAACCAACCATTTTCTTGTCCAACTACTTGTAGCACTTGGCCTGATTTCACTTTAGAAATAACGTTATGTCCTGTACCAGCACCTGAACGAACATTTAATACATCAGCAGTTACTGTGTATTTTAATTCAGAAGTTGTTTCTACAGTTTTTGTTTCAGTTACAGTCGTTTGAGTTTGAGTTTGTCCATTAATTTCTTTTAGCGCTTCATTTGAAACTTGTGCATGAGCAGAATCCATTCCTGGAACTGCAACGCCAGCTACAGAAGCTGCTGCTAAACCTGCAATTACTTTTTTCATAAGTTGTCTTTACTTCCTTTCCCTACTATCCTCTTAAAAAAAAACTTAAAACTTTAATACTTTACAATATTATCAAAGTAAAATATTCATCCAGTTCCATTTTTTAGCAAGAGTTTTATTTTTCACACGTAGTTCATTTTAAATGAACAAAGTGAAATCCGTGTGAACTTCATGTGAACTTTATCATTAAACATAGTGTTTTTGCAATGGTTTTTCAAATTTCTTATATATCACATAAAAATTCGACATTCTATTTAATATTTTAATATAAAATATCCCTTTTCTATCTATTATAAAAATTCTATTAACCTAATACAAACTCAAGTATGTATTTCCTTATAAAGCTCCTTACATAAAGTATACTTTCATCATGACAAAATCACTCTATTTATCAATAGTATAATATTTTTAGAAAACTAAATTTCTATACTATCTACAATTTTGAAATAATTTGACGAATTGTAAGATTTATTTCACAAAAGCCATTTCTCCTTTAAAGAAAACACACACTATACCAACTGTTCTCTTTTTCCGATAATGGAATTTATAGGATGTTTATAGTATTATATACATATCTTAATAAAAAAGAATTTTAGCGAACTGATTAAAGTTTCATTTTATAAAATGAAACTTTAATCGGTAAGGGTTTTATACATCCTCCGCTAATTTTTAACCCTCACCACTCGGGCTGCCCGTTAATGCGGATTTTTATTGGAATAAAAAGAGGAGGCATATTTGTGAGAAATATAATAGATGATCCAATACAAAAAAATATAGAGCTATACTATGCTTTTATTCAATTCGTTTCAATGATAACATTACAAAAAGTATCAGCTATTGAAACACGTAAAAATGAATTAAAAAATCAGATGAAAAATGCCGGACAAAAAAACCCTTATTACGTATAAAAAAAGGTGAACAGGTTATATTCCTGTTCACCTTTTTAAATTATTTATAAATTTTCACACGGTCCTCTAGCGGTTGGAATTCTTTTTCACCAGCATGTACTACCGGTTTACCAAATGGCATTTGCGCAATAAGTTTCCAATTCTCTGGAACATCCCACTCTTTTCTCACTTCTTCATCAATCAGCGGATTGTAATGCTGTAACGTAGCACCAAACCCTTCAATTTCTAAAGCTGTCCAAATTGCAAATTGTAACATTCCTGATGATTGCTGAGACCAAGTTGGGAAATTATCTTTATATAATGCAAAGTTAGCTTGAAGGCTTTCCACTACTTCACTGTCTTCAAAATATAAAACCGTTCCATAACCACTTTTAAATGCATTCATTTTTTCTTCAGTAGGTGCAAAGCTATTTTCAGGTACAATTTTTCGTAACGTTTCTTTCGTAATATCCCATAATTTATCATGTTGTTCTCCTAATAAAACAACAACGCGAGCACTTTGAGAATTAAAAGCTGAAGGTGTATGTTTTACAGCATGATAAATCACTTCTTGAATTTTCTCATCAGAAACTACTTGCTCTTTACTAATTGCATAAATAGATCTTCTGTCTTCAATTGCTGAGTAAAAATCTTTTGCCATCATAATTCCCTCCAATTTTCAATTGAGGCTATTTCATATGTATATATCATATTACGCCCCCTCAAACTTATTATTAATAAGCTTATAACTTTATAATATCACAGCAACAAATAAACTCAAATGATAACACTTGTATTTAGAGCCTTTTTCCTTTTTAAAATGAAAATAAAAAGACTGTTTGTTGTTATCTAAAATTAGTAACAACAAACAGTCTTACTTATGTAGCGATCTAGATTCGTATTTTACTTACTTAATTAACTAATCCAAATGCATACGACATTAACTTATTTGTCTCTGTAAAACGTTTTGTTTTACTTGATGTCCCCATGACCACTGTAATAATTCGATTATCGCCTTGCTTTGCAGTCCCAGTAAAACAGTATCCTGCACTATCTGTAAATCCAGTCTTTAGTCCGTCCATTCCTTCTATATATAAACTTTTATTATTTTTATTTAACATGTCGTTTGTGCTTATAACATTAATATTATTAAATGCTAGCTGACTTTGACGTAAGTGAGTCACTTCTAATATTTCCGGATAATCTTTTATAAGATGATATGCCAATTGTGCTACATCACCAGCCGTCATTTTTGTTTCACTTCCATCTGGCTCTTGTAATCCAGAAGCATTTGCAAATTTAGCATGTTCCGACATTTTTAACTGTTTCGCTTTTGCATCCATAAGCTGAACGAAATCTTTCTCCGATTTTGCCATATGTTCTGCTAAAGCCACAGCTGAATTATTAGCTGACTCAATCATTAATGCATGATATAAATCTTTAACAGTTAATGTGTCATTAACTTGTACTGGGATTCTCGCTCCCTCTGTTTGTGCCGCCTTCGCACTTATTTTCACTGGATCTTCCCAGCGAACTTTCCCGTTATGTATACTCTCTAGTAGAAGATACGCTGTCATCATCTTAGACATACTAGCCGGTGCAAAAGCTTCATTTTCATTATATTGATAAATAATATCTCCATCACTCGCATCGATAATCATAGCTGCTTTTGCGTTAATTTCTGGTGGGATGTACTTTGGCGGGACTACTTTTTCAGTAAATCCTGCTTTAGGTAGTTCTGCCACTTGCAAAGGTTGTCCCTCTACATTCGCTACGCTCTTTTGATTTCCTTGGAATAAGAACCAACATATCCCTAAAATAATGACTAATAGGACTGTCATCCTTCCCCATTTTAACCGATTCATTTCAAAACTCCTTTAGCAAACCTTTTATACACTCACATTTAACCTTATCAACAATTCCTTTATACAGTCAAGGTAAAAGGTATATTTATTCATAGTACAGCAATGATTATTTTAATTTATTTATGTTAAACTTACAATATTGAAACGTAAGAATATTTAATAATAAAATCTCGTAAATAAAGCGAAACTTTAATCAGCCCCACCAATCAGGCTACCCGTCAAATAGCGAGATAAACTATTTAATAGAAGGGATTCATACAAATGCTACTTCCAAAATCATTAAAATACGGAGACACAGTTGGGATTTACTCCCCTTCTTCACCAGTAACCTACACTTCTCCAAAAAGATTTGAACGAGCAAAATCTTACTTACAACAGAAAGGGTTTCATATATTAGAAGGTTCATTAACAGGTCGATATGATTTTTATCGTTCTGGTAGTATACAAGAGCGTGCTGAGGAGCTAAATGTCTTAATAAGAAATCCTAATATTTCTTGTATTATGTCAACAATTGGTGGGATGAATTCAAATTCAATATTACCTTATATTGATTATGATGCTTTTCTAAAGAACCCTAAAATAATGATTGGGTATTCAGATGCAACTGCTTTATTACTAGCAATTTACACCAAAACAGGAATCCCTACATTTTATGGACCAGCTCTCGTCCCTTCCTTTGGCGAATTTGAACCTTTTGTTGATTGCACATACAAATATTTCGCTGAAACTTTACTACATGATCATTCTCTTCCTTATCATATAAAACAACCATTATTTTGGTCAGATGAATTTATTAATTGGGAAGAAAAGACAAAGGAGAAAGAACTCCGACCAAACGATTGGATTTCAGTAATTGATGGAAAAGCTACTGGGCGTATTATTGGCGGGAATTTAAACACGATACAAGGAATTTGGGGTAGCCCCTATATGCCACATATTCAAGAAGGCGACATTCTCTTCATTGAGGACAGTTCAAAAGATGCAGCTACTATTGAAAGAAGCTTTTCATTACTTAAAATTAACGATGTATTCGATAAAATTTCAGGTATCATTCTTGGAAAACATGAGCAATTTGATGATTGTGGTACAAATCGAAAACCTTTTGAAATACTACTAGAAGTACTTCAAAATCAAAGAATTCCTTTTCTAGCTGACTTCGATTGTTGTCATACACATCCAATGATTACCATGCCTATCGGTGTTCAAGTAGAGTTGGATGCAACAAATAAAACGATACACATTGTAGAACCTTGGAAAAAATGAATGCATAGCTTCTATTGTTTTACAATAAAAGCCATGATACTATATAATTTGGAATGTGAAAGATTAAACAAAATATGTTCCAATATCTAACACTAGAAAAATTAGGTATAAATATATATTTATATGCAAAAGAGAGTGAATAAATGAAACCAACTATTAAAAATTACGTATTTTTACATGTAGCTTTTTTGATATATTCTATCATTATGGTTTACATGAAATGGGCAGCTAAATTCCCCATTGCTTCCATCTCATTTTTTGTTGCTTATTTCGGATTAGTTATACTTTTATTCGGATATGCAATTTTATGGCAACAAGTAATTAAACATTTCGAAATTTCAAAAGCATATTCACATCGCGGGATTATTATACTGTGGTCAATGCTTTGGTCAGTATTTCTATTTGGAGATACGATTCAGTGGAATCATTTACTTGGTGCAGCTATTATTATCGTCGGAATTGTGGTGGTGACAAAAGATGAATAGTTATATGTTATTATTTATTTTCGGGATAATTTTAGCTAATTACTCACAAATATTATTAAAAAAAGCTACTTTGCAACAATACGATTCTAGAATAAAAGAATATGTGAATCCTTATGTTATTATCGGCTACTCTTTATTTGTAATTAACGCCGGATTAAATGTTATCGCCATGAAGGGCATGGCATTAAAACAAGCATCAGCATTAGAATCCTTAAGTTATATCATCATATTAATTTTCGGTTGGTATTTCCTGGGAGAAAAAATAACGAAACGTAAACTCATCGGCAACATGATTATTATCGTTGGTGTAATCGTTTATTGTATCCAATAGTAAAAAGCTCCGTTTATCACAAACGGAGCTTTTTACTATTGACCTAAATTTTGCACTTTATCTTTCAAATCTCGAACTTGATCTACCGTCTGCATAAGCTCGGAGTTTTTAAATTGCTCTACATCCACTTTTCCTTCTTCTATCTTTGTCATCGCCGTATCAATTAACGCATTTAACTTTTCGTTATATCCGACGATTTGTTGATGAATATCCTTTGCTACATCAGGTGGCGTTAATTCATTGAATGCGGGTATATCTTGTTTAATTTCACTAAGCTTCGTTTCTAATTCTTTTCGAGCCTCGCTATCATTAACGGCCTTTTCTGCTAATGCTGGTGCATCATTTGCAAATGCACTTATTTCATTTACATAGTCTGTCGCCTTTTGAGCATAATCTATGGAGTTCTTTCCTTCTTCCACTATTGAACATCCCATTAAACCAATTGAAACTATAAATACTAATAAAATTGATTTTATTTTCATTTTAGACCCCCTTCGTCTTTATCATTGTCTGTAATTTTCTCTATACATAACTTCTAGCTAAATTGTTTATAACCTTTTTCAAATAGCTATTTATCCTCTTACATGCCCTATTATCGTTACAACATCTATTTCTATATGTACGCTTATAATATCTTCAATTATATCCATATATCCTTGTCCTATAGCTGTTCCATAGTGTAATGTAAGCCCCTTCTTTTCATACACTGACTTTGGCACTGAAAAAATAAATCTCCTCAAGTTTCTTTCATCAGCTGGTTCCATAATTAAAACAATCCCATCCTCATCAAACATATACGCTCGCCCTCCAACTTTACATTCACTATGGCTCAGTATTGCCTTGGTCAGCAAAATTTAAAACATAATAAGTTAAGATACACTCTGCTCTATCATAAAGTGAAACTTTAATTAGCCCTCACCAGTCGAATCTTTATCGGCAAATAGCGGGATAAAAATAAAAAGCATTCATTCTTTTTTGTTAAGAATGAATGCTTTTTAAAAAATCAATTTCTAGCTCTAGCATCTTTTTTTGACGAGGTTTTACTTTCCTTACGGGAATTCCAGCGTAAATATACCAATCATCTAAACTCTCTTTTACCATACTCATCGCGCCGACTGCCGTACCTTCTCCTACAATTACATTTGGAAAAATAATAGAATTGGCACCAATAATCACATGTTTTTTTAAAATAACTTTTTCTGCTTTCACATTCCTATATTGATTCGGGACGGTTGGCCCCATTAATGTATTTCCACTGAAATCATCAAGTACTGCATATACGATTGTTTTAGCTGAGATGTTTGCAAAATCATGCATTTCAATCCCAACTTCCCCTCCATATAACGCTGTATACGCTGATATGTGCGAATAACTTCCAATTGTGATTTTACCACTTAAAATGCAAAAATCATCAATTCTTACATGATTGCCAACTGATATAGCACTCGGATTATATATACTTGCTTTTTTACTAACCAATACATTTTTCCCAACAGATAAAAATCCAATTTGCTTTAGTTCTTCTTGACTATAAAAACTATTCATCTACCGACACCACCCTCTGCTCTAAACAGATTACAATTTGCTCTACTAGTTCTTTCGTCATTCCTTCCCATAAAGGTAAACTTACGATTCGTTTTGCTATTTTATTCGTCTTTGTTAAATCTGTAGACTTATAGTTTTTAAAAAGAACTTGTTGGTGGCAAGATGGTGAAAAGTATAATCTAGCTTCTATTTTCTGTTTTTTCAGTTCTTCTATTACTTGTATGTTGCGAACTTCTTCTGGACAAATGATAGGCATAAATTGGTGAATAACTGCTTCTGTCTTTTGGACTTTCCACCCTTTTTTCATTAACCCAGTATTTTGTAACAACTGTTTATACCATTCAGAAATACGGCTGCGTTCTTTTAATTTTTGATCCCACTTTTTTATAGTCGCAATCCCAATAGCGGCTGCGTATTCAGACAGTTTACAATTAAACCCCATCATCGTGCATTCACGATTTTTATCAAATCCGAAATTCCCCATTCTTTTAATATGTTGTATATCTTCTTCGTTTTTACTATATATGAGCCCTCCTTCACCAATTCCGAAAGGCTTTGTTGCATGAAAGCTATATACGATCATTCCACTAAAATCTTGACCGTAATGCATCCCTCCATTCATTAAACCAAATCCCGGCGCCGCATCTACGACAACCGGAATCCCCTTCTTCTCTAATTCTTCATATTTTTCTAAGTTCATCCATGATCCAAAAGTGGCGTACGGGATAACAATCGCAACCTCTTCTTTTAATTCTTCTATCTTATCCAAAAGTACGGTTTTATCCATATACCAATCATCTATTGAAATATCAATAAAGTACGGTTCCAATCCACACCAAATAGCGGCTAAGGCAGTCGCAGGGAATGTAAAACTAGGCATGAGAGCATACTTTCCCTTTCTTCTTTTCTTTAGTTGAATAGCCGCCATTAACCCTAACGTTGCGTTTGCTACTGTTGTAACAGCTCCCCTGTTTTGAAAAAATGACGACATAATTGTTTCCTCAAAACGTTGATTTATAGGTCCATAATTCGTATATATGTGAGATGTATCAATTTCCTTCAATTCGTCCAAATACTCACTTACAGGTACAGTTGAAGCACGTAAAAAAGGAATATTCTCCATATCTATCTATTCCTTCCTATCATTTTCGTACAATATAGAGCATATCTGTTTCAGATAATCCAAATTTCCTAGCACCTTTCATTCCTTGTTTTTCCGCTATGTTATATAATTCTACCTTAAATCCTGCATTCATTAATCGTTGAATAAATCCCGATTGATTGTAAATTCTCACATGATCTTCTTGACCAAAAGCTAATTTCCTCAATTGTGGTGTTACAATTAATTCATTCTCTATAATAAAATCTACATTCATTACGATCGGTACTTGAATAATTCCCCATCCATTTGGCTTTAACACTCTATATAACTCTCGCATTGCTTTGTCATCATCAGGAACGTGTTCTAACACATGGCTACATAATATTACATCAAAAGTATTACTATCATATGTAATCCTTGTAACATCAATTTCCTTCATTAATGGATCCTTTGGTTCTAAGTCACCACATACATACGTAATATTTTTATACTCGTTAAACCAATCTCTTAACTTCGCTTCAGGTGCAATATGAAGCATTGTATAGTTTCTATTTAACAAGTCCGTTTCCGTTTCAATGTACGCACGATACAATCTTTCACGATCCATCGAATTGCAAACTGGACATATCCCTGTATCTTTATTCCACATCTCAAATTTATATTTCGGAAAATCATAATGCGCTGGCCAAGGTGAAAATTTTTCAAATTGTTGATTGCAATATTGACAATAACAAGATTCTTTCTCAAACATATGAGCAACTAACTTGTTTAACCCTTTTTTTATCTTTTCATTATAAATTTGATCTAGTTCGCCATTTCTTACTGCATCCTTAACTATAAATCCCGCATTTTCTAAACAATAAGATAAACTCTCTTTATACTCACTTTCGGAGCTTAAAAATCCACTATTATATGCATCTATAATTAATTCAATCCACTCTTCAATTGTCATTAAAATAAAATGCATTTGTTTTTGATTTTGTCCACTATGTTGTCTAAAATAACTAAGAGGTTCTTGCATATAAACTACTTTTCCTTTCCTCATCATATCTAGCCAAGTTGCAATGTCATTAATAGCAGAATAAGCCTTTCCTTTAAAATATCCAAACTTCCCGTCAAACAAATCCCGATTAAACAAAACAGTTGTCGGCTCACCAACTACATTTTTTAAGTTTTTTAACATATAATTTCCTAATTCTTTTCCTTCAAAAAGTGTAGTTTCTTTCGCGATTTTCATATTTAATGTTGAAGGTGGTAATATCTCTCCATTCTCATCAATCAGTTCACGATATGACGTCACAAATGAAATATTTTCTAACGTCAAAAAGTATTTCATCATTCTCTCGATCTTTTCATGATGAAATAAATCATCATCTAATAAAAAGTTTATATAGTCCCCATTCGCAAGTTCTACACACTTATTAAAGTTTTCGGCAACTAACGGCGTTTCATTTTTAACATATGTAATACACTCATATTCACGTAAGTACGGTTGAATCATAGCATTGACTTCATTATTTGTACTATCGTCAGAAATAATAATTTCAATATTTTCATATGTTTGATTCAAAGCGCTGTTGAGTGCTAATTCCAAGTAATAAGGTCTATTGTATGCAGGAATAAGTATACTTACTTTCGGTAATGAAGAATTATTATTTATATGTTGTTTTTCTTTTCTATGTTTATTTTCTTCGCTCTAATTTTTTGGTAATAGTCTAATGTATATAATATCGATGATGGAACTATCCTTCTTGCATAATCTAGAAAATTAGTTATCGCTTTGTCTAACTCTTTTTCGGTGGATAAGAAACCATATTGTTCTCCTGCTATAATACTGTGTGAAAAATCTTCTAACCCATCCATCATTTTATTAGATTCATTTAACTGTTGATCTGGATGTAATCGAAAGTAACTCAGTGTCTCTGCTATATATACTGCTTTTCCTTTACTTAATAAAGATAACCATGAAGCTATATCTACGTTACATAAATACCGCCTCTTATCAAAAATCCCATATGGTTCTTGTAAATCATTTTTACGAAATAAAACTGTTGTCGGTTCTCCAATATAATTTTTTTGATCCACAATTACCTTATTTCCTAATTCTGTTCCCTCTATAATGGTATCCTCTTCAAATAAACGGACAGTCGAATAAATATGTCGCAGTTCTTTCCCTTTATCATCAATGACTTGACGATGAGATGTTACAAGCTTAATTTCATTATCTAAATCATTGAAAAAATACTTCATCATTTTTTCAATTTTATTCACATGAAATACATCATCATCCATTAAAAAATTTATATATTCACCGTTCGCTTCATTAAATAACATTAGCGCATTTTCAAATTGTCCGAGAGTTGATCTATTTTTTATATAAATAATATTTGAATGATCACATAAGTATTTTTGTAACACTTTTTCTGTTTCATCATTCGTGCTGTCATCTCCAACTATAATTTCTATATTAGGGTACGTTTGTTCTAACACACTACATAACGCCTTTTCAAAGTAAAGAGGACGATTGTACGTAGGAATTAATACACTTACCAACGGAAGTTGCTCTACCATTTCTTCAGTTCTTTCAATACGAGTTCTCATTTTAACTCTCTCACCTCTTCGCATATTATTTATATACGCGACACAAAAATCACATTACTTTAACTGTATGGAGCCTATATACTTTTATGCAAACAGGAAACAAAATATCATACTTTTCGTTCCTGAATAAACATATTTAATAATGCGGACATTTTATTTGCACCTTTTTATTCATATGATCACTATCATAAAAATCATCGTCACAAAATAATGGCGAATCAAATAGATCTATAATTTGAAAAGAATATTGAGTTTGAAAATCATTTATAACTTTATAAAAATCTTCTTTTAATTTCTTACTACTACAATTGAAATAATGTGAAGTAACAGGGAACACAACAATTAATGGCTTTATATCGTTTTTTAACAGTAATTCTAAATATTTCTTAAAAATCATTTTATTTTCATCTAAAGTATGAGGATACGCCAATTTAGCATGTGAAGCTGCTCTTATTTTCCCGTGTTCTTCAAAAGGAATATGAAGAGAAGTAGTATTCCATTCAGCATTTATCCAAGGCAGCGTCAATGATTCATCTTTTAGTTCGTCTAATAAAATATATTCAAAATGCACATTAAAAATAGAAAGAAGTGGTTTCGGAGTATTTAGATGTGAGAATCCATCAGTGGGTAGAGGAGAATGAACTACAGTATGATGACCATCTTGAAACAATGGATAATATACTTTGTGAATTCTATATGATTCAGATGATAACGACATATCAAAGTAAAACGAGAAATAAGCTATTCCTATTAAACAATATTGAAATGAATGATTGTTTGATAAAAGTTGTGACGCTATTAAATAATCATAGTATAGATCTTGCGATGGAAGTGTTAATTTTATTGACTTTTTTGAGAGAAGCTCCGTACTTATGCCACAATGTGGATAAGACAAACCGGTAGCAAACAATTCATACGTCGGATCACTCTTTGCTTTTTTCATAGAAATGTATAAAGACATAAGATCCGGATTTATTTGATAGATAGAAATTAATTTATCCTTCCATTCATACATGTATTTTGTTAAATTAATAATTTTTGAACTTTGCACGCCCCTATTTATCAAGTCATTTGTAAGTTTTTCTGCGTCCCCTCTCCAAATGACTATATATTGAAAAGAACTTTCTATACGAACAACATCTGAAACGTCTACAACATGAACTATTGTTTTACATTTATTTTTGTCTAACGTATTTCGAATCCTCTCCCCTGATAACTCATCAATTAAAACAATGATTTTATATTGCTCCTTCATGTACATCCCCTCCACTATATGTATAATATGAAATTCATTTTTAATTCGTAACAATCATATACACCTGCAATCTAACAAAAAAATAGCTCCACCATTAGGCGTAGCTATTTTTACAATTATTGCTTATTCAAATCATATTCCTTTATCTAACTCATAAAGTTTACGATACTTTTCATTTTCTTTCAGAAGTTGTTTATGACTACCTTGCATGACAATTTGGCCACGATCAAGGAATATAACTTCGTCTACATGTTCTATTCCTACAAGATGGTGCGTAATCCAAATAACCGTCTTTTCTTCCGTTGCAGAAAACATTGTTTCGATTAAAGACAATTCTGTTTTTGGATCTAAACCGATAGTCGGTTCATCAAGTACAATAATTGGTGTTTCTTGCATAAGAGTTCTAGCAAAAGCAACCCTTTGTCTTTCCCCACCAGAAAACCGCTTTCCCATTTCATGCATTTTTGTTTGTAATCCGTCTGGAAGAGAAGTAACATGTGAAGCTAATTGTGCTTTCTCTAAAGCTTTCCATATCTCTTCATCCGTCGCCTCCGGTTTGCCAATTCGTACATTATTTCCAATTGTCGTATCAAACAAATGCGGCTTTTGATTTAATACAGAAATATATTTAGCTAAAAGATTCGTATGAGCTCGTTCACCATTCAATACAACTTGTCCATTTACTGGGCTTAACGCCCCTGTTAACAATTTTAGTAAAGTAGATTTCCCTGTCCCACTTCTCCCTAAAATAGCAATTTTCTTCCCTGCTTTTATTTGTAATGATACATCTTTTAATACAATCTCATTACTATCTGGATAACTATACGATACGTGATTCAGTTCAATATCTACATGTTTTGGTTCAATATAATCTTTCTCTCCATGCAAATCCGTTTCATCATGTAAAACACTATCACTTTCTACGCCATTAAGACGATGGGTAGATTCTACGTACGACGGTATTCGATCGATGGCATCTGCAATAGGAATAAGCGCGTTTGTTACAGATAAAGTCATTAATACGAAAGCTGCGATAACTGTAGGAGCAATTTGTTCACTTGCCGCTTCATTCCCAGTCCATATGATCATCGAAATAACTACAATACCTACTACTAATTGAATGATACTGTCCCGAATATGATACCAGCGTTTCACTCTCTTTTCGATTTTTAACAACTGATCATTTTGTTTTACATACTCATTAATAAATTCATCTTTACGACCACTTGCTTGCCAATCAGATAATCCAAAAACAGCATCTGTCAGTTGTTGATACAAACGGTTTCTTCCTTGCTTTAAAGTAACATGATGTTTCTTCATCAAAAGTAATGATACAAACGGAAGAAGAAAAACGATAATAGCTAACATACAACCTACAATAAGTGCAAAAACAAAATCAAATGCACCGATAACAAGTACGAAGATACTATAAACAACTAGCGCTAATATGCTAGGAAATATTGTACGTAAATATAGGTTTTGCAAATGCTCTATATCTTCGGATAACACTCCTAACATATCACCCGTTTGAAATCGAGAACGGAAAAATAACGCCTGTGGTTCCACTATTCTATATAGCCTCGTTCTCATTTTTTCTAATATACGTAGTACGACATCATGTCCGACTAGACGCTCTATATAATGAAATACAGCTTGCCCTATACTAAACGCTCTTGTTGCAACAATAGGAACATATACAGCCATTACATTTTCTGGTCTAAGGGCAGATTTTGAGATCAAATAACCTGAAATAAAAAGTAACATCGCTCCTGAACTAACTCCAAGAAGACCAAGGAAAATAGTTAAAGTCATTCTACCTTTATTTTGTTTTATATAAGGTTTAACCCAGTTACTCATTTCTCTCCCCTCTCTTCCCTATGAAAATGTAATGTCTCATTCTCTAAAAGTTCTTCATACGTCCCACTTTCTTTCATTTCCCCTTTATTTAGAATAAGAATATGGTCCATTTGTTTCATCCAATGTAGACGGTGAGTTGCTAAAAATACTAACTTTCCATTAAATAGACGTAACATCGCTTGCTTTATTTCAAATTCGGTTTCAATATCAAGATGTGCCGTAGGCTCATCTAATAAAATGATTGGTTTTTTACTTAAAAGCGCACGCGCCATAGCAACACGCTGTTCTTGTCCGCCACTTAGCATACGTCCACCTTCTCCAATTCTTTCGTGTATCCCATTTGGAAGTGATGTAACGAGTGAACGAAGGCCGACTTCATTAATAACTCTTTCAACTTCTTCATCTGTTGCATTTGTTTCATAAAAACGAATATTATCCTTTAATGAAAGCGGAAAAATATAAGGTTGCTGCGGAATATAAGCAATATTTTTTTGCCAATCTTCACGAGTAGATCCATCAACTTCTACACCATTTACTAAAATCTTTCCACTCGAAGGAGATAAAAAACCTGCTAATACGTCGATTAACGTCGATTTCCCTGCACCACTTTCACCAATAACACCAATAGCACCGTTACCTTCCCAAGTAAAATTAATTCCTTCTAATATAGCCTTTTCAGATTCAGTATTATTAACTTTGATATCTTGTAATTTCAAGCTACTAGAGGCATTCCATACTATATCTTCATTTAAATCTTTCTTTTGTATTCCTTTTTGTTGTTGCAAAATCTCTTCTATTTGCTCCATCGCAATTTGTCCATCTAATGTCGCATGATAATTTGCTCCCACTTGTTTAATCGGCAGAAAATATTCCGGAGCTAAAATCAAAATTGTAAGGGCTGGTAATAGTATAATCGTTCCATCTATTAAACGTATCCCTAATCCAACTGCCACAAACGCAATTGATAAACTCGTAAAGAAATCTAATGCAAAAGAAGAAAGAAAAGCAACTCGCAAAGTACGCATCGTTGCTTTTCTATATCTTTTACTTACTTTTTCAATCTTTCCTTCGTGCTGTTCACTTTTCCCTAAATACTTTAATGTTTCTAAACCTTTTAACGTATCTACAAAATGATTCGAAAGTACACGATATATCTCATACTGACTATCTGCCATTTTTTGCGCTGCTAATCCGAGAAGAATCATAAATATGATCACGATAGGAATCGTTACAACTAAAATGATTCCAGACTCAATATCTAGCGTAAAAACATATAGTACAATTAGACCTGGAACGATACTACTTCTAATCATTTTAGGAATCGTTAATTCAATATATGTTTTAAATTTCTCAATCCCCTCAATTGATAAGGTAACCAGATGACCAGTTCCAACAGTTTGAACATACCTTGGACCTAATGTGAAATATGCCTCTATCAATTGTTTTCTTAGTAACGACCCTGTTTTTTCAGCAAAACGTTCCACTAATATTTGTGATGTTCGAACTACTATGTTACGCGCTGCAAACGCGATACCAAAATAAACAACTTCACTTAATATTGTTTGTACTGTCTCTCCATGAAATAAAAACGTAATAGCTCGTGCTAAAAAGATTGTTTGCGCAATAATACTAAAAGCTTCTAAAATACTAATAATCGTTAACGCTACATATAAAATACGGCTACCGGGATAAGACGGAAGTCCTCTTTTTCTTTTCATTAGTACTCCAAATCGTTGTCTGACTTAACAGGTTGTCTAAATACATAATAACTCCATATTTGACTTCCGATAACGAAAGGCAAAATAGCAATCGCAAAGTAAGTCATAAGTTTTAATGCATAAGCTCCTGATGCTGCGTTGTAAATTGTCAAATCATTCATTGCTCCTAAAGAGCTAATCATAACACGTGGGAACATACCGATAAATACACTCGCACTTAGTAAAATGATCGTTAAACTCGTCATAAAGAAAGCCCAACCATCTCTTCTTCTTTTATTTAATAAAGTGGACACTAATAGTGCTACAAAAGCTCCGATTGGTACCATAATCCATTCTGTTCCATGAGCAGTGAAAATGTCGGTTTTCCATAACCCCACACCAGCAAAAACAAGAAGTGTAAGTAATGAAAATGGTGCAATTTTTATTGCAGCAATTCGTGCACGTTCTCTCAATTTACCAGTTGTACGTATCGTAAGAAATTGTAATCCGTGAACAATACATAGTAGGAGAAACATTACTCCTCCAAGTAACGCAAATGGATGAAGTAATTGCAAGAATCCACCTACAACATTTTTACTCTCATCAATAGGTACACCTATCATAAAGTTTGCAATCGCAACTCCCCAAAGGATAGGAGGTAACATACTTCCAATAAACATCCCCCAATCCCATGCACTCTTCCATTTATGATTATCTATTTTCGCACGAAATTTAAAGGAAACACCTCTTAAAATTAAAGCAAGAAGCATAAATACAAATGGAATATAAAAACCACTAAATAAAGTTGCATACCAGTGCGGAAATGCCGCAAACATGGCTCCACCAGCACAAACAAGCCATACTTCATTCGCGTGCCAGAACGGTCCTATTGTATTTAAGTAAACTCGTTTTTCAAAATCATTCTTTCCTAAAAACCTCGAAACCATTCCTACACCAAAATCGAAACCTTCCAGTACGAAGAATCCAACAAACAAGATTGCAATAACTAAAAACCACAACTCATTAAGAGATAACATACTCTTCCTCCTTATCAAATGGATCATGGCTTTGATAATCCTTTTTCGTTTTCTTATTCGTGTGGCCCTTAATGGTACGAACGAATAAGTACACACAAATTCCACCCATAATTAAATACATTGATGTGAATGAAATAAGTGAGAATAATACTTCACCGAATGTTACATTTGGTGATACAGCATCTTCTGTTTTCATTACACCAAATACTACCCAAGGTTGACGACCCATTTCAGTCATAATCCACCCTACTGTATTACCGATGAATGGAAGAGAAATTGCATACACCATTAATTTTAAATACCACGTTTTTTCAGCTAAACGATCTTTTCTTGATAAGAACCATCCGTAAGCTCCTAGAAGAAGCATGAATGTTCCACTCATTACCATCGCTCTAAAACTCCAAAACATTGTATGCACTGGAGGAATATAATCTCCAGGTCCATATTTTTCCTCATATTGTTTTTGAATTTGATTCATCCCTTCAACTTGACCGCTAAACTTATCATACGATAATAGACTTAGCATATAAGGGATTTGAATTTCAAACGAATTTTCTTTCTTCTCCGTATCAATTTTCGAAAATACTGTAAATGGTGCTGGATCCTCACTTGTATTCCATAGCGCTTCAGCTGCCGCCATCTTCATTGGATGTGTCTTAATTAATTGTTGCGCTTGTGCATGACCAAAGAATAATACAAGCGCCGTTGTAATTGTTCCAACAATGATAGAAATTCGGAAAGATTTTTTAAATACTACAGTTTCTTGTCCTTTTGTAATTTTCCATGCACTTACACCAGCAATAAAGAATGCACCTGTTGCAATTGCCGCTGTAATTGTATGCGGGAATTGTACCCATAGTTGTGGGTTTTGAATAATGGCTAAGAAATCATTCATTTGCGCACGACCATCAGCTGCCATTTCATACCCGACAGGTGACTGCATAAATGCACTTGCAGTTAAAATCCAGAATGCTGATAACATCGTTCCAATTGAAAGGAGCCAAATACACATTAAGTGAATTCGCTTCGGTAATTTGTCCTCACCGAATACCCATAAACCTAGGAATGTAGACTCAATGAAAAATGCCAGTAATCCTTCAATTGCAAGCGAGGGACCAAATACATCACCTACAAAACGTGAATACGTTGACCAGTTCATACCAAACTGAAATTCTTGTAAAATACCTGTTACTACACCTACTGCAAAGTTAATAAGGAATAATTGCGTCCAAAACTTTGCCATCTTCTTATATACCTCTTGCCCCTTTACCACATACAACGTCTGCATGATTGCAATAATAAAAGCTAAACCAATTGACAGCGGAACAAAAAAGTAATGGAAAATCGTTGTTGATGCGAACTGTATTCGTGCCAATTCGAGCGTTTCCATACTAAAATCACTTCCTTCATAGTTTTTATAATAAAAGTTAATTGAGCAATCTTATCAAACTCAATTATTAAGAAATACGAAAAGACAAAAACATTTTGTATGTATTGTCGAAAAATATGAAGTTTCAGTTTTTCAAACTATTGTAATGCTATTTTTTACCTTTTCACTATTTCTGTAGTGTTTTATTCGTTAATCGAATTGTATAATATACCTGCATAGTAAATTCAGGTTATTTTTGACGTATTATTGACATCATTTTGTCTGAAATATGTCTTTTGTCATTTTTTGAATCAGATTTTTCTCATTAGTAAAATGTGTTTTTCAATATACTTCTTACTTTTATATCTATAAAACAATCGTTTTTTCTTCATACGCTTGACTTTTACTCGGAAAAATGTCCTCGAAAGCACCCACGATAAATGCTTATTTTTTGTCAAGAGAAAAATGTATTTTCAAAATTCAAACTCGAAATAATGTTATTCAAAAATAGAAAACAACTTCCCTCTTCCTCGACTAAAAGTTCATTTTTTTGTCATTTTTCCAGAACAAATAAAAAAACTGAGAGTCGATTAAACTCTCAGTTTTTTTATTTATTTTGCTGTATGTTTTCTAACGGCTGGTAAAATTTCAGTAGCAATTAATTCAATATTTTTCTCAATTTTATCAAATGGTACACCGCCAAAATCAATTTGTGCCATAAAGCGTTGTTGGCCAAACAATTCATATTGGTAAAGCATTTTCTCAATGATTTGTTGTGGGCTACCAACCATTAAAGCATCACGGTAATCTATTGCATTTGTAAATTGCTGTTTCGGATACCCATCACCGCGCAGTGTAAGCATACCAGCATTAATGTGAGGGTAATATTCACTAAGTGCATCTTGTGAATTTTTTGCCGTATAAAATAAACTCGTTGTCGCAACTGGTAAACTAGCTGGATCAAATCCGCTTTGCTGAGCAGCCTCGCGGTAAGCATCTACTGACACTTTAAAGTTAATTGCTGGACCACCAAGTGTTGTTATCATCATTGGCACACCTGCACGTCCTGCTTTAATTGCACTAGCTGGTGGACCTCCAACTGCACGCCAAATTGGTAAGTTATTATTTTTCGCTCTTGGAATAACCGATGCATGTGCGAGCGGTGCTCTGAACTGTCCATTCCATGTTACATGTTCCTCGTTATTAATTTTTAATAAAAGATCCATCTTCTCTTCAAATAATTCTTCATAATCATTCACGTCATAACCAAGTAAACTATATCCTCCAATACGAGATCCACGACCAGCCACAATTTCTGCACGTCCATTAGAAATCAAGTCAATGGTAGCGAAATCCTCATATACTCGAACTGGATCAGATGTACTTAATATCGTTGCGGAACTTGCAATTTTTATATTTTTCGTAGCTTGCGCGACCGCACCTAAAATAACTGTATGAGCTTGCGTTGTAAAATGTGTTTGGTGACTTTCGCCGACAGCAAACACATCAAGCCCTGCCTCATCTGCTAACTTAGCTGTTTCAATTAGTTCGTGAATTCTTTTCTCTGGCGTAATTTTGTCCCCATTATGTGGATTTAAAACATGATCACCAATTGAATATAATCCAAACTCAATTCCTTTTCTTGTATCTATACGGTATTTTTCCATAGTTACTCTCCCCTTTAATAAAGTAGTATTAGTTTTTTTCTAAAAACGTTGGTAAGTCAAGTTTATCTCCGTATTACCTACACCATCACTTGATTAGTCAATTGATAGTGTAAAAAAAAATTACTCTTGCGGTAATTCTTTTTTTTCGCTATGCTTATGAACTTTCGTCATCAGCTCGTATAATATTTTCTGCTCTTCTTCATTTAATACATCATCAAAAAACGAAGATTGAAATGCAAGTTGTTCTGGCAATGCTCTCTCTAAAGCTGCTTCTCCTTGCTCTGTAAGACTAATTGTTTTCGTTTTCCAATCTTGTTTTCGTACAATATATCCTTCTTTTTCAAGACGAGTTAACATTCGAGAAATGCCACCTTGTGTAACAGTTACCTTTTCAGCTAACTCCATTTGTGTTAGTGGTTGATACGTACGTATTTGCAAAAGCACATCAAATTGAGCTGTCGTTAAATCAAAACGTTTTAAAAACTCATTTGACAATTGATTACTTTGGTTCGTAAATCGTATTAAACGTAACCATATTAATGATCCTATCGTATTATCACGCATGTTTGATCACTTCCTATCGTGAATCTTACTATCACTTTACCACTCAAGTGATAGTAATGCAAGAGAAAATCACATTTTTTATATAACTCAACTTACTTTTACTTAACTAAAGGCATCACTCGTGTAGTATTAGTTCTACTTGCCATTCTCTACATCTTCATAAAAAAAGGATTAAGCTCCAACGCCAATCCTTATCATGCATTTATTTTTTGTTTTCAAAACCGTATGTTTGAAATTCACACCATCTAATCTATTATTTTCTTTTATCGTAGCGTAAATTCATTTGAGCATACCGTCTTCATGTAAAACCTGTATAAGTTTGCATAAAAAACCCTTGTTTACACCAATTGGGCTTTTACAGGATATATCATTTAAGTTCTACCTTTACTTCCTCTTTAGACATAACATCAGGTCTATAAATTAATTCAAGATTAGAATCACCTTTTTTCGCTTCAAACGTTATGGCTCCTGTTATCTTACCGTTTGGATCTACATCTTTAATTTTAAAAACGTTTTTATTACTAGTTGAAAATGTATGGTCCACGATACTTCCATCTCCTCTTTCAAGGTAAAAATCTAATGGATTAATTCTAACTTTTTGATTACCAATATTCTCTACTGTAACATGAACAATAACAAACTCATTACCTTTTTCCAGCTTATCATATTCTGCCACTTGTGCTATTTGTACTTTATGGACTGTTAATTTTTGATTTCTAATTTGAGTAGTTTTTTCAACATTATATTCTCTTGTATCTTCATTCTTCGTATTTTCTTTTTTGGCACTACTTTGCTCTTCCTTCTTATTATTTGATACAGTTTTAGCTACTTCTTTCTTCTCATCACATGCCGATAAACTGAAAGCTAACGTCCCTGCTAAAGTGACTGTTGCGATTTTTTTAAACATAAATTCCCTTCCCCCAATGTAAAAATGATAAAAATCCTCAAAAACTATATATTATACTAACAGATAAATGAACAGCATATTGTCGTTATGTGTCGAATGTAATAAGGCTATGTATAAGTATGAAGTCTTACTTTGCTTCATCTCTCAACTGTTCGACATATGATAAAATTTTAACAATAAGACATCCACCTTACTTACGAACTCTTTATTCCCATAACTATGTGTATCATAAATTTTTAAATAAGAAAAAATTAAAATAAAATGATAAAATTAAACAAATCACTAATGTAAAGGTGGGCAGAACATGCATATTTCTAAACAATTTATAAAACCATTCCCTGAATATGAAGACATATTTTATGATGATTTAGAACAACATAAAAAGCACTTTTTACCCATTTGTTCTATAAACTTACAATGTATTGAACCAGAATTGGACGAATGGGTACATATTGTGTCAGCAAAAGAAATCCATGATGGTTGCGTGGGTGATTTCACCAAACCATTTCACACAAATTTTACGAAAGCAGATACATTAGGATTCGATGTCATTAATGGAAAATATAAATTTGAAGCGGATTGGAATTATTTCGAAATCGAACAAAATAATTCTGACATAATAGAACAAGCCTATGAGAGTAATAAAAGAGATTATCAAATCCGTAAAGAGTATTTTCAACGTAATCAAAAAATTTATCCTTATTCTAGCTTAGGAAAAGAAATAACATCTGTAGAAGTATTAGAACAAGAGTTTGTTGAAAAACAAACAAATGGCTGGGGATTAAATTATCCTGTGGTAAATGGTATCCTAGATGATGTTCGTTTTATGACAGAAGAAGGTGAAGAATTATTAGAAGACTGCGATAACGAAGACGAAATTTTTGACTTTACGAATCTTCTATATGTACCAAAAGATGAATATGGACATCCCTTTACATATGTTGGATTTGTTACAGGATATTATTTTCAAGCTTATGGTGCCGATCGTATTTACTTATTCTTTAATAAAGAATTAAGAAAAGCAGTAATTTGTTTTGAATATACATAAGATAATTAAGAAAAGTCCATTTTGAACATTATTACTTGAATCAAAATGGATTTTTATAAATAATTTATTTCTATTTCAATTCCGCATCTACTGTGAAATGTGTAAAACCTCATATAATGTAATATCCTCTATCTCTTCAATTTCAGGCTTTACTTCATAAAATTCAAACTGACTATATCCCCACTTATCTGGGTTATACACTATTACATTCCTTTACAATTTTCTGTATTCTGGACATTCTTATTAAAAAGTTAAATTGAGTTTCAATCAATGAATTCTTTTGAGAAATACTCCCACGTATTCAACAACATACTTACATTTCTTAAAATCATCACTTAGATTAACAACTAATGGAACACCTATATGTATTTGTTGCCAACCAAACGATTGTAAAATATTATCGTAATACCCTTCAAAGATAAATTTATTCATCCCTTCATGCCCATTCCAAATATATAAAGGTGCATAGCAGTTATAAAAATTCCCGTCTTTCTCCGTTTCCGTAATTAAATAAGCTTTAAAATTTAGTGCTTGGAAACCATCAGTTTTATAACCATTATCCTTTACCCTTTTCTTAATAATTTCCATGTCATAATCCTTTGGCAAAATGACCTTATATTGCATTCCAATCATGTTTATCACTCGCTTTCAATCTTATATACATTATGATAAATCGATAAGTAGCTAACGTAAAATAGGTATAAATTATGTTTGGTATCATTTATAATGATAGTGCATAAGGGGCTGAGATACATGGAAATAAATGACCTTATTATATTCAAAACTGTAGCCAGTGAGGGCTCTATTAGTAAAGCTGCTAAAGAGTTAGGTTATGTTCAACCGAACGTAACTGAAAGAATCAAAAAATTAGAACAAGAATTAGAAACACCCTTACTACATAGAGATAACAAAGGCGTTTCCTTATTACCTTCTGGTGACATTTTATTAGATTACACGAATCAAATATTAACTCTATTAGAAGAAGCGAAAGATAAAATTAAAACAAGTGGGTCTTCTTATATAATCGCGACGTCACAATCGATTTTGACTAATTATTTAAGTAAGCGTATTAAAGAAAATTTCATGAATTATCAAATATATGTAGAAAATAGTAGTCATTTGCCAAAATTACTGCAGCAACAAAAAGTTGATATGGTCATCACTTATGAGGATGATTCTGGTGCAGGTTTTAAAAAAGTATTTACTACTTCAATTTCTATAGGCTTACTAAAAGATCAAGAAAAATGTATCATTGACTATTCAAAGGAACTCTTCTTCGTTAGCAATGACAAAAAGTGCCCTTTTAGAAATAAGACGATACAATTTCTAAAAGAAAATAATTTATCTCAGCGTCAACTTCAACAATTAGATTCTTATTCGCTTATGGAAGAGTTTATTCAGGACGGAAAAGGGATAGCCTTTTTGCCGATTAAAAATGATAAATTGGTACCAATTGAAGATGTTCCAGTTGAAAAATTAGCTGTTCATTTTTTTACAAATCAAAACTCTTTCAAACAAATCCCTGATGAACTATTCGGTTAATAAAAAATCCCTCCTTTATGAATCTAAAAGAGGGATTTTCATATTCTATACAATTGATTTTTCACACATTTTGCTCCACTTCTGCACTTTTCTCCTTCTTATTCCGCTTCATATTCTTCAGTCCCTTAACCGTGCCAACTAATCCTTTCGGGAAAACTAGCAATACGATAATGTACAATAAACCAAGAATAATCGTCCATCGTTCAAAGATCGGATACTCTGTAGCTAGTTCTGATAAATAATATTTTAGAGATTCAATAATTCCAGCTCCTGCAATTGCTCCAATTAACGTTCCAACCCCACCAATCATCGTCATCAATAATGCATTTAATGTCATTTCAATTGAAAATACAGTCGTATTAACAAAACGCAATGTGATAACAAATAAACCACCGCTAATCGCAGCTACTACTCCTGCAACAATGCTAGCAATAATTTTATAATGAAGCACTTTATATCCTAGTGCTTCAACACGTTGCTCATTTTGGGAAATTGCCTTTAATACTTTTCCAATAGAAGATTTGGTGAAAAGACGTAACAGAACAAAAATGATAAGTAAACATATAAGTGTTACATAATAAAACGTAAAACGATCACGGAATACGTCTGGTACACCAAATGTAAAACCATCTCCTCCGTGAGTAAGCCCACGCCATTTTTCAGCAAGTACAAAAAATAGCTGTGAAATAGCAAGTGTTAACATTGCATAAAAATGACTTTTCAATCGTAAAGAAAGCAAACCAATTATATAACTAACGATTGCTGAAACGATAATTGCAGCTACTATTCCAATTAAAAAGTTCGTTATTGATACGCCTTGTCGATCAAATAAAAGCGCTACCCCATATGCTCCTATCCCAAAGAACATACAATGACCGAACGATACAATTCCTGTATACCCAAGCAATACATCAAAACTCATTGCAAAAATAGCAAAGATGAAGATTTGAGTGAACAAAATTAACAGGCTCCGTGAATCATTTACGAACGGAAATACACTTAAACAAATGAGCATACATACTCCGAAGTATACTTTAATTCGGTCCGATGTGTTGTTCACCATTTCACCCCTTTTCACCAACAAGTCCAGTTGGCTTCACTATTAAGAAAAATAGTAACATTAACATATTAATTGCAAGTGATAAATCTGGTATAAAATACGCTGTAAAAGCACCAGCTAATCCGACAATTAAAGAAGCAATAGCTGAACCTTGAACGCTTCCTAATCCACCGATAATTACTACTATAAAAGCTAAAATTGCATACTGCATGCCCATCTCGGCGAAAATAACGCCCGAATACGGCGCTAATAAGAATCCTCCCAAAGCTGCCATCCCTGCCCCTAATAAAAAGACGAAAGAAAATATCGCTTTTACATTAATACCAAGCGCTTGAACCATTTCTTTATCCATTACACCTGCACGGATCATAAGACCTATCTTCGTCTTTTTGAGTAATAGTAGTAGTGCAATGTAAATAATTATCCCAACCAAAATAACAAATAGACGATATTTAATTAATATAATACCTCCGAATGTAAAACTTCCTTGTAACCATAACGGTAATTTTGCACTAATAGGGTTTGGCCCCCAAAATATTTTAATACACTCACTAAGAACGAGCATTCCTCCAAGCGTAACGAGCAGCTGTCGAACATGATTTCCATATACCGGCCTAATAAGAAACCTTTCTAAAATAAATCCTAGGAACATTCCCATGGCTACTGCTCCAACTAAAGCTAATATATAACTTCCTGTCATATTAAATAACCAAACACCTGTAAATGCTCCCCATGCAAACAAACCACCGTGTGCAAAGTTTAAAACGCTCATTAAACCAAAAATAAGTGAAAGACCTGATGCTAACAAAAAAATGAGCATCCCTGTTGAAATCCCATTTACAAATAAATTGATTAACACATCCATCCTTTTCACCTCGGATTCATGTTAAGAGATTCCTAAATATTTATGACACATTTCCTTATCCTTTTTTAATTCATTCATAAAACCGTTATGAACAATTCGTCCGTTATCCATAATGTAAAAATAATCGCCAATTTGACTGGCCATCATAAAATTTTGCTCAACAAGTAAAACTGTTGTTTTCTCTTTCATCTTCAAAATAGCTACCATTAATTTCTCCACCATTATCGGGGATAGCCCTTTGCTCGGTTCATCAATAAGTAATAATCCATCACTATTAATAAACGCTCTTGAAATAGCCAACATTTGCTTTTGCCCTCCGCTCAAGAGCCCACTTTTCTTATTCCAAAACTGCTTTAAATCCGGAAATAGTTCCAGCATCCACTCTATTTTCCCTTCTACTTCCTCACCTTTTCCCCTAGCAAGAGCGAAAGTTTCTTCTACTGTCAAATCATGAAAAATACCTTGATTTTCTGGTACATACCCTATTCCTTTTCTTGAAATTAAATGTGTAGGTAATCCACTCACTTTTGCACTATCATAATAAATTTCACCATCTGCAATGCGGTGAAACCCCATCACTGAACGTAATGTCGTTGTTTTCCCTGCCCCATTTCTACCAAACAGTACAGTAATCGTCCCTTTCTCAACAGCAAGAGATACTCCTTGCAAAATATGAAACTGATCTAAATACGTTTCTATATTATTCACTTGTAATAGTGCCACTATATAATCCCCCTAAATAAGCACTTTGTACACGCTCATCTTTCATAATTTCTTCTGGCAATCCTTCAGCCAATAACTCTCCATGAAATAAAACGATAAGATGATCTGACAAACCTAGTATCATATCCATTTTGTGTTCGATAAGTACAATTGTGCTCTCTGGATGTTTCTTAATATTTTCAATCACTTGTAATATAGCAGGGACTTCCTCAACCGAAATACCTGCCGTCGGCTCATCAAGTAATAACACATCCGTTTTTAAAGCTAATAACATCGCAAGTTCTAGCTTCCTTTTCTCTCCATGTGCCAAATCTTTCGCTAATACGTTCTCTTTTTCATGAAGTAATACTGTTTTTAAGAAACGTCTCGCCTCTCCAACTTGTTGCTTTAATTTTGCTGAACTCGGGAAAAAACTATAGTAATCTTGTACGAATGATTGAACACTTAAACGGACATTTTCAAGTACCGTTAATTCTGGGAATATGTTTGTAAGCTGAAAAGAGCGACCGATTCCTAAGCGTGTTCGATCTGAAATCGATAGTTTTGTAATATCTTGCCCTTTAAAATACACTTCACCTGTTGTGGGTGAAATCTGTCCACTTAGTAAATTAAATAACGTTGTCTTCCCCGCACCATTTGGCCCAATAATAGAAATGAGCTTTCCTTTTTGGACAGTTAAATTTACATCTTTAATAACTTGATGTTCACCAAAAGATACACTAAGATTTTTCGTCTCTAGCAAATGTGTCACGAAATCCCTCCCTTTAAAGCCGTGAGTATGAAAGAAATATGTATAAAGAGAGTCCCCCCTCTTTATACAAAAACAACAGAAAATTCAGTCTATTTATTTTGAACTGGTGGTTCTGTTTCTTTCATCGTTAATTCTCGCTCTAACACTGGCACCGGATAATCAACACCGTCTTGCTTTTTCAATGTGATAGAATACAGTGTCTGCATCGCTTGGTGGTCCTTCTCTCTAAACTTCATCTTTCCTTTCGGTGTATCAAATTCCATTCCTTCCATTTTCTTAATCAAGGTATCTACATCTGTATCACCTTTTGTTTTCTTTAAGGCTTCTACAATAGAAATTGCTGCTGACATTCCTCCTGCTGTAAACAAATCTGGCACTGCACCATTAAAACGTTTTTTATGCTCTTCAACTAGCCAATCATTCACTTTATTTTTTGGAAGTGTGTGATAATATACAGAAAAACCTTGCATACCTACTAATGCATCCATTGTTTTTAATGCTGGTATATCTGGCGCACCTGTAGAAATTTTAATACCTTGCGCTTCCACATTCATATCTTTCAACTGTTTCCAAGGTGAATTTGCCCCTGCCCAAACGATAAATAAATAATCTGGTTTTGAACTAATGATATTTTGAATATTCGCTGTAAAATCTGTTGAATTTGTATCCGCGTATTGCTCATTCACAATGTTCGCACCTAATTTTTTCGCACCCGCTTTAAATGCAGCAATCCCTTCACGACCAAAAGCGTTATCTGGGGCAAATGTTGCAATCTTTACATCTTTTTTCGCAATTGCTGCTGCTCCTGCAATCGCATCTTGTGAGGAACTTCTTCCAGTTCTAAAAATATATTTATTCCAGTTCTTCCCGGTAATACTATCCGCAACTGCCGGTTCTACAACCATAATCTTTTCATATTCTTCAGCCAGTGGTAAAACCGCTAACGTATCACTTGAACTAGACGATCCAACTAAAAAATCAACTTTCTCTTCTTCTAATAACTTCGTAGCTTTTTTAACTGCTACATCCGCTTTCGTTTCTGTATCTTCTACAACAAACTTAATCTTTTTCCCATCTACTTTCCCAGTTCCACCAGTTGCATAATCTAACCCTAATTCAAATCCGTTCACTGTTTGTTTTCCATACGATTCTAGCGGTCCTGTTAAAGAAGCAAGGACTCCTACCTTAATCGTTTTTTCATCCTCTGTACTTGTTTTCTTTCCTGAACAAGCTGCCGTTATTAATAACGAACCTAAAACACAACCAGTAAACATTGTTTTTAGCCACTTACGTTTTTTCATCGACATTGTGATCCTCCCCATACTTTACTTTCTGATAGAATCAAACACGCCAAAATCCCCTGTCCGTAATCATGACTAACTAATTCGATAGATAATGGAAAACTCTTGTAGTACCCTCTACATTCGGCACAAATATATAATCACCTTCCTATGTAATGGAAACGGACATACAATCAATATATATTCTGCAATCCAATTGAAAATACTGTTTCATTTCAGTAATGACCATACAAAAAGACTAACTTATTTTTAAGTTAGTCTTTTCCCCTTAATTAGAGTTAAGTTCTACTTTCTCTAACCCTTCAGCCAATTGTTTCTTATCTAGTCCTTCTCCTATTACTACTAAGTTTGTCGGGAAACCGAAGTCTTGTTCTAATAAAGTTGGTACTCCGAACGAATATTGGAATAGGTGAGGGTATTTATCTCCATGGAATTTCACAAAACCTTTCACTCGATAAATACTATCTGGTAAATTCGAAAGCCATTCATATAATTTGTCTTGATCAATCGGTTTCGTAAATTGATATGTCATTGTTTGTATATGTAAATGCTGTTTGACATGTAGTGTCTCGTGTTCCTCATCATTTGGAAATTCTGCTTCTTCTATATCTTTTAAAGATATATTACAATACTTTGTCTCATACATTTTCGCATGATCATTTATTGCCTTTACTTCTTCAAATACTGTATTCTTATCTTCATCTGTTAGTAAATCTGCTTTATTAACAAGAATGTGACTACCAAATTTCAGTTGCTCATGCAATAGCTGTTGTACATTTGCACTTAATATACTTCGATTTAACCACCTTACTGCATCTAAAACGACTACAATTGATTTCACTTCCAGAAAAGGAGCTAAAATTGGCGAGACACACGCGTCTAACACTTCAATTGGATGCGCAACACCTGTCGTTTCTATATAAATTACATCTGGTCTTTCTTGTTGGTATAACGAATGTAATTGTATTTCAAGCTCTTCTTTTAACGTACAACAAATACATCCTTTAAGAAGTTCTCTTAAAACATTCTCTTTTCCAATAATATCTGTATCTACTGAGTATTCACCAATTTCATTCATTAATACTGCAACTTTTCTATTCTTCTTTTCTCTGCTAACAATAAATTTTGTAATAATGTTGATTTTCCACTACCTAAAAAACCACCTAATATATGAATCTCCACTTTATTCATTCAACCGACCATCCATTTCTTTACTTCAAATGTATTCAAAGCGTAATAATTACGATTTATATTTATCATTTTATTAAAAGAATGACCATTTGTAAATATAAGAGATTCACTGTTCATTTACTTCATATGCAACTCTAACTCCAGACTCAATTGCCCCTTGCATCCATCCATGTGTTAATGTCGTATGCTCTCCTGCAAAATGTACTTTTCCAGATGGTGGTGTAATATACGGAAATAACTCGAGCTCTTGGCCTGGTTCGAAAGCTGTAAATGCACCGCAAGAATACGGATTTTTACTCCAGCTAAAAGATGTTCCAGTGACAAACTCACTATAGACGATGTCACCGTATATTTCCGCTAAATTTTTTAATGCGTACCGAATACGATCTCTTTGCGGGAGACTATCCCATGTTAACGCCTCATCTGCCCACGTATAACTTGCTATAACGATAGCTGGTCCTGGAGTATGAATGCCATAACTCGGATAGTATGTAAACCGTATCGGTAAATCAGTAATAGATTTACCGCCACACTGTCCCGCTTTCTCCCAAAATCTACTTTTAAACTCTATTGCAATTTTAGTTGCAGCAATATAATTTAATTCACGAATTGCTCTTTTTTTAAAATAAGAGAATAAATAGTATGGCTGAACTTCTACAAATCTTAACGCTGAAAATGGAATTGTAATAATAGCAAAATCACTTGTTATTGTAAATTGCTCTAACGTTTGTTCATGATTTCCTTGTAACATTACTTTATTATCTTCTTGTATAATTTTATCAACCTTATACGGCATTAAAATATGTTCCCTTAATTGTGGTAAGAATGCATTCGATAACTTATCCATTCCACCAGTTATTTCATAATATTTCGTTGTTGAAGTAAAGAAAATCATTTCACGTAATACTTCAATTAAGGACATTCCCATATAAGCTTCCATATCAAGAAGTACCCCAATCATATCTATCGCACCATCTGAATAATACTCCATTAAAAATGAACCAAGCGAATACGTTTTATACTTTTTTTCAACGATAAGCCAGTTTTTATCAGGATCCTTCTTAATGTAATTTAGTATTGGTTCTAATACTTCAATCATTAGCTCTTCTGCCGTTTTTCCTCTTTCTTTATCCAAAACCGGATATTCAAGTACACTTGGATCATTTTCAAACACATTCAATCTCGTTTGAATGTTATTCGTATAAATGATATCTGCAAAAGTTTTATTTATAAAAAGGTTTAAAGGTAGTTTAAATTTATGAATATACGCTAAGGTTAACTTATGGGTGTCAGGGATTCTCATCGGTCCCGCATTAAAATATAAACCCACACTAAATGGTTCCCGAATCGTATACACTCTGCCACCTATTCTGTTATTTGCTTCTATAATCGTTACTTCGTGCCCAGCCTCTTTTAATAAAGAACCTGCAACTAATCCAGAAATCCCTGCACCTGCAATCGTAATCCGTTTTGGGTTATTCTTTTTAACAAGCCCTGCATGAATAATATGAAGCATTTCTTCCATTGCTAATGGATTCCCCATGCCATTTCCCCTTTTACAAAGGATTTTACTGAATTATATTCGGTTCACTGAATTCCTATGTTTTGTTCGCGGATTTGCACGGATACATTTTCAAATACTTGAATATCTTTTATAAAATGTAATAAACTAGATATGACTCTATAGAAGTAAGACGTATTATCTTACATAATAAAATCAATGAAATTGCGAGGAATTTTGAAATGAAAAAAGGTATTAACCGTGTTGTATTAGTAGGAACAGGAGCAGTTGGATGTAGTTATGCTTACTGCATGATTAACCAGGCTGTAGCTGAAGAATTTGTTTTAGTCGATGTAAATGAGGCAAAAGCTGAAGGGGAAGCAATGGACTTAAGTCATGCTGTTCCATTCGCACCAGCTCCAACTAGAGTATGGAAAGGCAGCTACGAAGATTGTAAAGATGCTGACCTTGTAGTTATTACAGCTGGATTACCACAAAAACCAGGCGAAACACGTTTAGATTTAGTTGAGAAAAACGCTAAAATCTTCAAACAAATCGTTCGCAGTATTATGGATAGCGGATTTGATGGCATCTTCTTAATCGCAACAAACCCTGTAGATATTTTAACTTACGTAACTTGGAAAGAATCTGGTTTACCGAAAGAACGTGTAATCGGTTCTGGTACAACGCTTGATTCCGCTCGTTTCCGCTATATGTTAGGTGAGTACTTCGATATTGGTCCACACAACATTCACGCTTATATTATCGGAGAACACGGCGATACTGAACTTCCAGTTTGGAGCCATGTTTCCGTTGGTATCCAAAAACTACAAACACTGCTTGAAAAAGACAACACGTATAATCAAGAAGATTTAGACAAAATTTTCATAAACGTCCGTGATGCAGCTTACCATATTATTGAGCGTAAAGGCGCAACTTATTATGGTATCGGTATGTCACTTCTACGTGTTACAAAAGCAATTTTAAACGACGAAAATAGTGTATTAACTGTATCAGCTTACTTAGAAGGTCAATACGGTCAAAAAGATGTTTATATCGGGGTACCTGCTGTTTTAAATCGCGGCGGTGTTCGTGAAATTTTAGAGGTTGAATTAAGTGAAGATGAAGAATTAAAATTCGACCACTCTGTTCAAGTATTGAAAGAAACAATGGCTCCGGTTCTTTAATTAAGATAAAAAGCAATCCAATTTATTTTGGATTGCTTTTTATTTTCATTATCTCCTATGACTTTTTAGTGATTTTCTATCATTTCTTATTTTTTAGTCGCATCCTCATTATTTATATCAAGTACATCTAATAAAAAGATAAAGATTGGTATCCCGATAATAAGCCCCCATATTCCAAGGAAATGCTCTGAGAAGATAAGAATCATAAATGTGTAGAATATTGGTAAATTTGTTTTTGCAGACATAAACTTCGGATTTAAAAAATAACTTTCAAGAGCATGGATTACTGTTATGAATACGAGTATGTATACTACGTACATAACTCCGCCTACGTTGTAAGCAATGATACAAAGTGGAAACAAAGAAATAATCACACCTGCAACAGGAATCAACCCTAGTAAGAAAATCATAACAGCTAATACAAGTAGCTGTGGAAATCCTAAAACGATTAATGCAATGACAGTAAGAATACAATTTACAACGGCAATTAAAAACTGAGCCTCAATTACTTTGCCGAACGATCTTGCAAATCTTTCACCAAAATATGCAATTTCTTCATAAAAGATTTTTAACTTACTATCTTTAAACTTTGATGTAAATGTAATAATACGCTCTTTTTCTAATAAGAAAAATAAGCTTAAAATTAGAGATAATAATATTTGCAAACTTACCTTCCCTATATTTGCTATTGATTGATATATGACGTCTACACCTTGTTCTATATATTTTGATACTTCCATCCCATTAATTGTCGAAAGTGCATATTTAACGATTTCATTATCAGGTGGATTTTGAAAAACAGTTTAAATTGATAAATTAATTGTGAAATTTGTATCGTCAGCACAGGTAAATATTTATATAATGTTGTGCCTATAAAGGAAACTAGTATTATATATAAACATGCAATAACAATTTTCCGGTTTACTTTCAATTTTCTTGAAATAAAACGTTGAAATCGATCCATTAAAAACGTCAGTATAAACGTAATTAATATTAAATTAATCATACTTTTAATGCGTATAATACAAGCGCTACTATTATTAAAACGAGAAACCGTTGAAACCCTCTACTTCGAAAAAAACTCTTTACTTCATTCATTAAGAATTAACCTCCCCCTTCAATGGATGGAAATTGAATATATTACATTTTATGAACTCCTATAGACAATCTTTCTTACTAATTGAGAAGAATCCTTCTTTTCTTTTCATATTGTTAGATTCGTTTAACTGGAATCCACCAACATAATTTCGGTGGCAGTTATTTTTCATATAATCTTTTATAAACTAGGTGATTTTCTATTTTTGGACTGCTGTTCATACGCATATCCAATATTGAAAAGCTCTTTTTCACCAAACTGTTTCCCTACAAACACTACACCGATTGGTTCTCCATTTTTATCATATCCAGCAGGAACCGCTAATTCCGGATAACCAGCTACAGCTGATAGAAGGACTTCATCGTTATTAATCATAACTAGAGCATCCAAACCTTTTTCTACTAAATACCTATCTAGCTCTTTTCTTGCATTTTCTTGACTCGTTTGCACTACGTTTTCAAACTCTTCTTTCGTTATAGCAGATTTTTCAGACCCTTCAATTAATGTTTGTCCGTATTTTATTCGTCTTTTACTATCCTTTTTATTAAACGCTATAATCTCTTCTAACGATTTTACCGGTACATTCTTTTGCTGTGAAAGATAGTCGTTTACATTATGCTTGAACTCATATTCTAATGTTTGCAAATTATCTACACCCTCAGCACTTAACTGGATATTATCAGTTAATATCGCACCTGCATCTTGAAGGTCTTTTCTAATTTTTTCTACTACTACTTTTCTATTTTCATCTTGTTGGTCTACAGAAAAAAGAAGCCCTATCTTTTTCCCTTTTAATCCATCTATTGATAAATCCTTTGTATAATCAATTCTTTCTTTATCTTTCATTTTTTCTGTCATAACATCTTTTTCGTCATAACCTATCATTGCATTAAATAACGTTGCTACATCTTTTACTGTTCTTGCCATAGGTCCTGCTGTATCAAGAGTTTCAGCTAATGGAATAATTCCTGTTCTACTTACCATACCTAAAGATGGACGTAACCCAACTACTGATTGCTGCGCCGCTGGTGCAACAATCGATCCCGTCGTTTCTGTTCCAATTGCAAGCGGCGCAAAATCTGCTGCAACTACTGTAGCAGATCCTGAACTTGATCCTGAAGTATCGAATGTAATCGGACCGTACGGGTTTAAATTTTGTCCTTTCTTCCCGCTATACCCGCTTGGCATTGTAAAAGATAAATAGTTCGCCCACTCAGACATATTCGCTTTTCCTAAAACAAATGCTCCTTCTCCTTTCAACTGCTTCACAATTGTTGCGTCTTGATCTGCAATCCAATCTTTTAATACATAAGTTCCTGCACTAGTCGGCATCACTTTTTCCGTCTGTACATTATCTTTTACAACGACAGGAATACCATATAAATTCGAATTTTTGTTTCTACCCCGCTCTTGATCTAACTTTCTTGCTTCTTCCATCGCATTAGGATTTATCTCTGTAACAGAATTTAATGTTATTCCATTTTGATCATGTTCTTGTATTCTAAAGAGATAAATACTCGTTAATTCTTCATATGACAACTTTCCATCATCAATCATTTTTTGAAGCTCATCTACAGTCGCATTTACGACTTCTCTTTCTTTTATCTTTACATTTTCTATATTGATTCCTTTAAGCTGATTATGTATCGGTTGTAGCACTCTTTCTTTATCATATACAATACGCTCAGGTTCCTTTGGAAAATAATTTTTATACACGTAATATCCGCCGGCACACGCTAATAAGACAATGCCTCCAGTGATAGACAGCGTTACCTTTACCCATTTCTTCATGTTGCTTCCTCCACTCTATAAGATGCTTAGCTATACAAAAAAGAGAGTTACCTTTTACTTAACTCTCTCCAATCAAAATGCTAAATGAAAAAATGAAAGATTTCAATCTAATTACTTCTTTTTTTGCATTTGCTTTGCTAACATTTCTTTCACTTGATTATACGTTAATCCTGAATTTTTATTTAAACGCTTTACTTCCTCAACATCAGTACCTACCACTGTATATTTTTTCTCATCATTCATTTTTCTAATTCCCTTCTCACCGTATTATTTCTTATATTTCTTCCCTAAATGCGCATAAATTAACACCACTACAAAAAAGGAAGCTGTTTTTAAGCACAGCTTCCTTCTCGTTACATATTGTATTTCTTAATAAAATTTCACTACATCTTCAGTAGGCAAGAACGTTCTTTCTGCTGGTTGTTCGTTTGGTTCACCAAATGGCATTTGACCTACTAAGCTCCACTCTGCCGGAATGTTCCAAGTTTCTTTCACTTCAGCATCTACGATTGGGTTGTAATGTTGTAATGACGCCCCAATTCCTTCAGCAGATAATAGCATCCACACAGTATGTTGTAACATCGCATTTCCTTGATGAGACCAGAATGGGAACTGATCTTTGTATAATGGGGCATTTTCTTGCATTTTTTCTACAGTTGCTTGATCTTCAAAGAATAGAACTGTTCCTACACCTGCATGGAAGCCTTTTAGTCTTTCTACAGTCGCTTCAAAGTTTTCTGCTGGTACGCGTGCTCTTAGTGTTTCTTTAACGATATCCCAAAACTTTTCATGCTCTCCATCCATTAATACAACCATACGACCACTTTGCATATTGAAAGATGTTGGTGCGTGTAAAGCTGTTTTTAACACTTCTTCAATTCTTTCTTTCGTAATTGCATCGTTTTTTGTTACTTTACGAATTGAACGGCGGTTCACGATTGCTTCTTTTAAGTTTGTTGTAGTTGCTGACATTTTAATTCCTCCAAATGTTTGTTTTATAATTTATTTTGTTATTTCATAACAAGCGAATTAGCAATATCCATCGGTATTACATTGCATACCTTCAAATGAATTTGTTTTATCCTTTTCAATTTCTTTATCAATGACCCTTTCTAGTGTTTCTTTACTAGCAAGCCCTTGAATGACTTCATCTCCAATCATGACAGTTGGAACAGCCATAATATTCGCTTCATCATATGCGTGTTGAATTGCTTCTTGATGCTTTTCTTTATATTTACGAGTTACTAAAGCATCTTTAAATTCCGCCTCAGGAAGTCCTACTTCTACCGCTAATTTTGTTAACACATCAATATCTTCAATGTTTTGCTCCTCTTGGAAAAATGCTGTGAATACGCGGTGATGATACTCATTACCTAGTCCACGTTCTTTCGCAAATTGACATCCTTCGAAAGCTAAATGTGTATATGGATGTGGTGAAACACGTGGCAAGCGCATATCAATTCCTAACTTCTTCGCTGTCGGAAGAATGAAAGCATCCCATGAACCTAATTTTTCTGGTTCATTCCATGGATCTATTTTTGAATATGGACTTGGACGTAATTCAAATGGCATCCATTCAATCTCTACATCTTTCTCTTTCGCTACCTCATCTAATGGACCTTTTGCTAAAAAACAAAACGGACATATAAAATCTGAGTATACTTTCATTTTTACAGTCATAACTTTTACACCTTACCTTATCGTTGTAATCAAATAAGTTACATTAATGATAAAAAAATATAAATATTATTTAAGCATTCATTTTTTCTTGCAAAGTTTCAAACAACTGCCCCATCGTAATATTTCTCAAAACTTCTTCCATCGCGGATTGTGCTTGAATTAAAATAATTTCTAACACCGCTTGAATATTCGCCCCAATTGGACAATCTGGATTCGGTTGCTCGTGAATATGAAATAGCTTGTCTTCTTCGACTACGTTCACTGCATGATACACATCTAACAATGTGATTTCATGTAAATCCTTTAGTAATCCCGCGCCACCCGGTCCACGATTTACGTAAACAAAGCCAGCTTGTTTCAAGTACGACATGATTTTACGAATGACTACTGGATTTGTATTGACACTCTCAGCCATATAGTCTGAAGTACAAAGTGAAGATGGATTGTTTTTTAAAATAGATAAAATATGAACAGCTATGGAAAAGCGGCTACTAATTTTCATCGTAATCACCACCTTGATGTAATCATTATAGTTACAACTAAAAAATAAGTCAATCCTTTTCATAGATTTTTTATAAGCAAATTAAAAAGTGCCCCATTATGATATATGAGACACCCCTTTTTATTCTGCAAATAGCGCTTGAAATTCTTCAATAAATAGCTGTACAGCGATTGAAGAATCCTTTAATGAAGGAACAGCTAAAGCAATTTCTCTCCATACTTGCGGTTCCAATTCTCTCGTTTGCACATTCTGTGGTAAATTCGTTAAAGATAATTCAGCTAATATTGCAATGCCTAATCCTTCTTGAATCATATTTAAAGCTGTAGTAACGGTAGAAATTACATACTCAGCCCGAAGTGGTACGTTGGCTTGTTTAAACATATCAATGATGGGTGGTTCGTATCCGCCCTTACATAATATGATCGGTTCATTCTCCAAATCACGAATTGTAATAGAGTCCTTCTTACAAAGAGGATGATCCTCTCTTAAGATAGCAACCATTTTTCCCTTCGTTAACGGGACAATCTCCATCTCTTTATTAGGTAAAATAACAATTCCTATATCAACAACCCTCGATATTAACCAATCTTCAACTTCTTTAATTGTTCCTTCACAAAGAACGACCTCTAAGCTCGGATACTTCTCCTTAAAATGGTTTATCATTTTCGGTAAGAAATGTGCAGAAGCACTCGGAAAACTCCCAATTCGAATCGTCCCCACTTCGTGTCCTTTCTCCATCGCAACTTCTTGTTCAATCTTCTCTACACCGTTCAAAATCTCTCTAATATGTACAAGAATTCTGTTTCCTACATCCGTAACGAGTAATCCTTGTCGTTTATCACGTATAAGAATCGTAACTCCTAACTCTGACTCAATACTTGAAATGGCATGACTTACAGCTGGCTGCGTCATATTTAACACCCTGGCAGCCTTCGTAAAACTACCTAACTCAATAGTTTTTATTAATACTTGCAGTTGTGTAATAGTCATAACTAATCACTTATACTCCTTATAAAAAAGATTCATTTTATTTATTACATTCGATATCATATCATAGTGAAATGAATAACAACAAGGAGGTCTTACCGTGACACAGCTTTCTCGAACTAAGACGGCCATAATCCTTACCTTTCTCGTTTTCATGTGGGGAATCAATTGGCCTTTATCTAAGTTTGCCCTGCATTATACACCACCCGTTTTATTTGCAGGCGTTCGAACTTTAATTGGAGGATTCATTTTACTCCTTTTCGCTCTACCCAAATATAAAGAATTACATTTAAAACAAACGTGGCATTTATACGTTATTTCTTCTTTACTTAACATCATTATATTTTACGGGTTACAAACTGTTGGTCTTCAATATATGCCTGCTGGGTTATTTTCCGCCATTGTATTTCTACAACCAGTTTTACTCGGTATTTTCTCGTGGATATGGCTTGAAGAATCAATGTACGGCTTGAAAATTTTCGGGCTTGTTCTCGGATTTATTGGTGTAGGTGTTATTAGCTCAAGCAGTTTAACAGGACATATTTCTGTTATTGGAATCCTTCTCGCGTTAGGATGCGCTATTGGCTGGGCACTTGGCACAGTATTCATTAAGAAGACTGGTCACCGTGTGAATGCCATTTGGATGGTAACAATTCAGCTTCTTATCGGTGGTCTTTGTTTAATCGGATTTGGCTCAGAATTTGAAAGTTGGTCTAGTATTGCTTGGAGTATGCCATTTGTTAGTGTATTACTCTTTATTTCATTCTTTGTTATTGCAATGGGGTGGCTTGCATACTTCACACTCGTTGGAGCTGGTGAAGCGAGTAAAGTAGGGGCTTATACATTCCTTATTCCCCTTATCGCTATTATTGTAAGTTCAATCTTCTTACATGAAGCCATTACAATGAGCTTATTTATTGGCCTATTATTTATTGTTGTGAGCATTTGTTTTGTAAATATAAAGCCGAAAACACTTGCTGTAAGGCAGCAGGTTGAAGTGAAATAAATATGAGAAAGAGCCTACTATTTGTAGGCTCTTTTTTATATCTTATTTTTTACGACGCACTACAAAAACACACGCACCTACCGAAGATACAATTGCCAAAATAGATAAAACAATCGCTATAAATTGCATATTACTGGTACCTTCATTCTTTTCTACATTAGATACTTCACCATGTTCTCCTGTTAATGACGTACCTTTTGCAATTGTAGTAAGTGAATGCGGTTTTTCAGCTTTCTCATCGCCTGTCCATTCAACAATTTCTCCGTCTTTATATTGTTGATATGCATCCCAAGCTATTTTTTGTTCTTTATCCGGATTTTTAGCGACGAAAGTAAATCGCTGGAACTGACCGGGTAAAATCCCTTCTCCTATTGCTTCCCATACTACAGTTTTCACTTTTCCGGCATTATCTTTCTGCTCTTCCATTTTCCACCCTGGCACTGGTTCATACTGTTGGAATTCCACACCAGACGGTATTTTCAGTGTAACTTTTGTTGTTGCTATATTCTTTTCAACTGGTACTTTTATCGTGTAAGTCTCCCAAGAACCGATGTCAGAAGTTGCTGGCTTCACAGTAACGTGCGCACTAACAGGTAACGAAAACATTCCCATTGTAATTGCTGTTGCGATCATTGTTGTTCCTAATTTTTTTATACGTTCCATTTTCAATTAGCTCCTTTTTATCTATACCTACTCTTTATCCCGCTATTCGCCGGGTAGCCCAATTGATGAGGGCTGCTTAAAGTTTCACTTTATCTGCCACCTACAATAAATTTATAATCCGTATCGAAGCTATCAAGCGATTTCGTTAATCCATGTACTTGTATATTCCAGTTTCCTGTCATGTTAATATACATACCTTCTGCTTCATATTCTCCCGGTGAAACTGCCGAAACTTTAAATGATCCTTTTCCCATATTCATATCTAACGATTGAGTCGTTAATATAATTTGTTCCATATCAGTAACGGGTTGTCCGTTCTCATCCTTTAAAGTAATATGGAATATATTTTGTCCTACTCTATTAGGACTTACATTTAGCGTCATTTCATATCCATTATCTAATTGTTTACTCTCTGTAAAAGGTCCAGTAGGAGGCATCGGTGGTGTTTGTACGTTTGTCATAAAAGCTACGATGACGAAAATGATAATTCCAATGATAAACTCTACTTTCACCGTAGCACCTAATCCTTGCTCCGCTCTCATTTTCCCTTTCACATAATGAATAATTCCCAATATCCCCATGAAAACGAATAAAAGTATCTTTGCTAGTAAAGCTAATCCATACTTCGTATCAAATAACGAGTGGATTGTTGGAATAAAAAATGTACTGTTAAAAAGACCTGTTATTAAAATCACAATGACAGCGCATGTTGCCCACGGTGAAAAACGCTTAATCATATCCCAATACATATTCCATTTGTTATCCTCTTTACGTAACAGAAGAATAATAGATGATAAACCACCAATCCATAATGAAGCTGCGAATAAATGTAAAAAATCCATAACAACAGCAATATCTTTAAACTTTAAACCATATGCGTGACTATTAAATGCTTTCATAACAAGTATTCCAATAAACAGCACTATTGGAATACTCCATACTTTAAAAGACGATAGCTTCTCACGCCTCATCGCAAAATACGTAACGATTATAAGCGAACTAATGAGAACCATTTGAGTAATCCAAACATAACTAAAAACAGAAAGCTGTAACGTTTCTTTTAATAGTAAAGGATTGAATGCTTCTAGCCATGAAACATCAGCATTTATTTTCGCTTGCAGTGGTAGATTGAATAACAAGCTAGTAAATATCCCTAATAAGGAAATCCATATTATGTTCTTACTCCTTGATCGAACCGAGGTTGCATTCCCTTTATACATAATAAGATTAAAGAATAGCACTCCTATAAATAGTGAGAAACTTGTATATAAAATTCCACGTTCCATGATCATATCAATTTGCGGAACATACCCCATCTCTTCCACTTGTACATCGTCTGTTTCCGCTTCCGCTAATCCAATACGGAATGGAATAACCCCTTGAATTGGATGTCCATCAGCTGAAATAGCTTTCCACTGAATAGAGTAGAGACCATTTTTGAGGTTTTCTTTTAATCCGGCTTCTAATAGTTTTTTATTTTTTTTATCAATATGAGCATCTTTTAAATCGACCCTTTTACCTGATGTATCTCTCACGTACAATGTATTAAAACGTGAAACTTGTATGTCCTCATCGAATTCGATTTTTACAACAGATGGTGCTTTCTTCAATGTTTCATTTTCAGTAGGGTTTGATTTCACAACGTACGCATGAGCAGATGCACTTTGCGGGATCAATATGATAAGCACACACACAAGTAATAACAATGTCCCTAACCTTTTCATTACTTTCACACTCATTTCACTTCTTTCTTCCTCATTGCTCTATTTTCATTACTTTAACTTCCAAAGTTTGATTCTGGGCAAAATATTAACCTGATTAAATATAAACTTCTAGAAAGTATAACTCTTTATTTCTCTTCCACCTCTAAACTTCCAATATAATAGTAACTATTATGATAGATACAACTTACATTTTTAAAGCCGATTGTTATTATATCATAAAATATATTTATGTAAGTTATCAAAGAAGAAAAGTTATCGTGAATCATTTGTGAAGAAAATGTGAAATACATAAATAAAAAGGTATTACGTTATTACGTAACACCTTTAAAAAAATATCCCTCTTCTATTTCTCTTCCGGATAATCACAATACTCGATAATCGTTCCTTCAGTATCCGCTGGGTTAAGATAAATTAACCTTCTACCGTGCTTATTAATGCGTAGTGTATGCTCTAATGTCCGAATACCTTGTTCTTTTAACTCTTCTAGAGCCACATCTAAATCATCGACACGATACGCAACGTGATGAACACCTTTACCTTTTTGTTTAATAAAACGGGCAATTGGAGATGTCGTATTATTCGTCGGTGCAAGTAATTCAATTCTATCTCCATCCACTTCAAGAATGGCTACTTCGCTTTCCACACCAGGAACTTCACTTACGTAACGATCTATTAAAGTTCCTAGTAACACATTTTCATAAAAACGTATCGTACTATCTATATCACGAACTGCGATTCCGATATGATCAATTGTTTTTTTCATTTTATTTCCCCTACTACTTTATTTTTTCTCATTATTAATAGTAACAAAAAAAGCTATAGAAACAAGTTCTATAACTTTTTTTATTTAACCTATTTTCTTATCCGCTCTAGTTGCTGGTTGAACTTGGTTTTTCACTTTTAAAATGCTAAGTCCATATCCGATAAATCCACCGATAATCGCTGGGAAGATCCAGCCTAATCCTACTTCCTGCATCGGAAGGAATTTAGTGAACACTTGGCTTACTACTTCAATGTTAACTCCAGCTGCACTTAATCCATCGAATAAGCTGATGATAAATGTTACGATTAAGCTCACTTGATAAACTTCAGCTCTTCCTTTGAATAATGAATGGAAGAATGTTAAGAAAATCAATACGATTGCTAGTGGATAAATTGCTGTTAATACTGGAACAGAAACTGCGATTAACTGTGTTAATCCTACATTTGCAACAATTGCACTAAATACACATAGCGTGATTGCAATTGCTTTGTAAGGAACATTTGGGAATAACTTATGGAAGAATGAAGAACATGCTGATACAAGTCCCACACTAGTTGTTAAACAAGCTACTGTAATCATTAATCCTAATAATACTCCGCCATATGATCCGAAATAGTAGTTAGAAACTTTCGCTAATACTTCTCCGCCGTTCTCTAAATGTCCAAGCTTTGCAACACTTGAAGCACCCATATAAGAAAGTGCTGTATAGATAATTGCTAAAATAGATGCTGCAATAATTGTCGCTTTTGCACAAACGACCATAATTTGTGTTTTCGTTTTCGCACCTTTTTCTTTAATAGCATTGATAATGATAATCCCGAATACGAATGATGCAAGCGTATCCATCGTTAAGTATCCTTCTTGGAATCCTTTAAAGAATGCATGTGATGTATAAGCTTCCACTGGTGCTTGCATATCTCCAATCGGATGTATAAAAGCAACGATTACTAAAATACCGATGAAAGTCAACTTAATTGGTGTTAAGATTTTTCCAACAATATCGACAATTTTCGCGGGATTTAGCGAAAAAAAACAAGTGATACTAAAGAATATAATTGTGAAAAGAATTAAAGGTGTAGAACCTACTCCTTCTGGCATAAACGGTTTAAGACCAATTTCATAAGAAACATTTCCTGTTCTCGGTATTGCAAATAACGGACCAATCGCTAAGTATAAAACTGTTGTAAACACAATCCCAAACACTGGGTGAGCACGACTAGCTAACGACTGCAAATCATCTTTACCTGAAAAACCAAATGCTAGCACACCTAGTAATGGTAATCCAACACCAGTTACTAAAAATCCAGCGTTAGCAATCCATACATTCTCTCCTGCTGATTGACCAAGCATCGCTGGGAAAATTAAATTTCCCGCTCCAAAAAATAGTGCAAATAACATTAATCCAATAACTACTATGAACGAAAACGGTACTTTATTCGCCATAATATAACCCCCATTCAAGTTTCCTTATCTCATTTTCCAATTTTAACTAATTGAATTTTCTGAATATTTAATTTAAGTATCAACTATTCTTGAACTCATTATAGTTTGCTATATAATATTTTGCAATACTATTTTCGAACTTTTCTTTTATTTTATAAATATACATTTTTTAACATGAAAAATAGACTAAAAAACCAACATGGTCATCCATGTTGGTTTTTCCATTTACTATCATGAATTAAAATTTTGCTGCTACTTTTTTAACGTTTTCTAGACCTTCTTCAACAATTTGTTGTGAACGATCTGGATATTGATTGTGTCCTTCAATTACAACTGTCTCTGGATTTGTAATTCCCCAGAATCCAAGTACCGTTGTTACGTAATTAACTGCCATTTCCATAGGAGCCATTTGCTCTGAAGAGTAATCTGAACCACGAGCACCTAACACAACTACTTTTTTACCACCAACTAAACCTTCTGGGCCATTCGCTGTATATTTAAACGTTTTTCCAGCTTGAGATAAGTATGAAATATATGTGATTAATGGCGCTGGTACTGTAAAGTTCCATAATGGGAATGCAAATACAACCTTATCAGCTTCTAAAAACTGATTTAAATATTGATCTACTGTAGCAACTGCCTTCTCTTCTTCAGCAGTTAACTCCATGCCTTGGCTACGTTTATATCCACCTGAAATCGCGATATTTCCGTAATAAGGAAGATCTAATGCAAATAAATCTAATTCCGTAATTTCTGTATTTGGATTTGCTTCTTTATAAGTACTTACAAATGTTTCATACATTTTTGAACTAACTGCTTGCTCCGCTGGACGATCGTTTGCTTTTACAAATAATACTTTTGACATTTTTTTATTCCCCTCTACATTCGTATTTTCTTCTTTTTTACCAAATAATGAGCTAAATAGTCCCATTTTCTTCACCTAATCTTTCTTTTCATATTCATTATTCATCATCATAAAATTCTTATTCTAAGAAAAAGTTCCAATAGATACCTTAAGTTACGCTATCACAACTTTTTGTTATTTAATTACCTTATGTAAGTGATTGTAATATAGTCACTTACTTTAGTCAAGTAACTTTTGATAAAAATAAAATCTCAAATTAAAAATATTAACTAAAATACAATTGAACACCAAATACATCTTTATTACTTGTATAATAAACTTTGAGAGGAAAATTCATATATAGAAAGGATTTATTCATGAGCACTATAGAAAAGATTCAAACTTTTATTATTCTTTTTGCTGTTACATGCGGCATCGTACTCGGACAATTTAATATGATACATACGTATTCAGACAAATTTATTGTCCCCTTCTTATTTTTCATGCTATATGGATTATTCCTCAGCATTCCATTAAAAGAAATAAAAAACGGATTTCGCAATTTAAAATTTGCTGGAACAAGTCTTACTATTAACTTCTTATGGACACCTTTACTCGCTTGGGGGTTAGGAGCACTATTTCTTTCCGATCATCCAGCACTTTGGGTTGGATTTATAATGTTAATGGTTACTCCATGTACAGATTGGTACTTAATCTTTACTGAAATAGCGAAAGGTAATGTAGCACTTTCTACTGCAATTTTACCTGTAAATTTAATTTTGCAAGTACTGCTCCTTCCCATTTATTTATTTTTATTTGCTGGTGTCATGAAAACTGTAGCGATTTCTGTTTTAGTAGAAAGTATTGTTATCGTAATCGTCTTACCATTTATACTTGCACACGCTACAAAGTTCATTATGAATAAAATGAAAAAAGCTGAAACTCTCGAGAATAAACTCATTCCGTTTTTCAGCTCTGCTCAAATTGTATTTTTAAGTTTAGCAATAGTAGCGATGTTTGCATCACAAGGTAAATATTTACTGCAAAATATGAATGTCGTTTTATTATTACTCGTTCCTGTTCTATTGTTCTTCATCATTAATTTCTTACTAGGACAATTTATCGGGCGCATCATGCATTTATCTTACAAAGATACAGTAAGTCTAAGCTTAACAACGTTAGCAAGAAACTCACCTGTTGCACTCGCTATCGCTGTAACAGCTTTTCCAGACGAGCCTCTTATCGCACTTGCACTCGTTATTGGACCGTTGATTGAGTTACCGGTACTAGCTTTTGTTTCACAAGTTTTGTTGCTTATTAAGAAAAAACGGCAATACGCATAATAAAAACCGTCCCATTTTGGGACGGTTTTTATTATGGAAAGATTACATACAACACTTGCTTCTTATTTATCAATACAAATGAAATTACCGAAACTACAAACGTAATAATACCAATTGTAATAAAGTGAAACTTTAATCATTGGGGGTTTTGTTCATCCCCCAATGATTATTAGCCCTCACCACTCCCGCATTAACAGATCCTTTCTAATTAAAAATGATAGGAAACGTAAATATAACGAAAGCTGCCCAAAGTCCGTATATTGGCAAATACTTCGTAACGGCATCTTGGATAGCTTTTAGTCCTGATTTATTTTGCAAGAAACGCATATAGGCAAACATAATCCAAATGAGATTTGCCCAAATCAGTATGTTTACTCCTAAAACAGCAAGTCTATTAGGTGTAATCCCGTAAGAAGAAAGTCTGAATACTATGGCTGACAATGCGACAGTGTCAATAATAAGCGCCAGAACAATTAAGGAAAAATTTATATAATCTGAAATGTTCTTTTTCTCGTCCGAGTCACTCTCAACGATAGAAAATATAGTAACAGCCAATACGCCAAGCAGTATTCCGTTGAAGGCCATTAGGAAATTGCGATCCAAGAATGGATTTTTCCCGATCCAAATTACCGTTATAAGATAGATAAGCAAGGTAATCAGGACGAGAGGACTAAAAATTTTAGATATGTATGGTGTAATATTTTTAGCAAGCTTAAGATTCATTGATACTAAGTATGCAGTCACAATAGCGAGAGCCGCTGCTCCAAATAAAACAACATTACTAAAATAGAATTCTCCTATATCTAAGTCAACAAAGCTAAATAAACGCATGGTGAATACCGCAAGTATCATTCCGCTCACTGCCATGCTCCCGTAGAGAAGACAATATTCTAAATTAAATTTAATATAGGCTAATCTTGTACTGCCTTTTGAATATTCATTTCCTGTAAATGCAAGCCCTACTAAGACCCATAAAAATATAGGAAGATGTAAATACGCAAGTATGGTACTGTCTTTATAATTTACTGGCAGCGTATTAAGATAATACCCGGAAATTAGGAACAACGCTGCAAGGGAATAAATAATACTTTTTTTCGGAGTATTATTGTAAACAAAATAAGCAGCAATAAAGGGAATTACACCAAAAGCCAAGTTAATTGGAGCAATTGCTTCCTGCTCAACAAAGTGGAAAATGATCCTGGTGCTTATGCCGGCCAGAATAGCTAAAAGGCCCATGAATAAGAAACCTTTTTGAAACAAAGATGTTTTTTCTTTATTTACTTTCTCCTTGAAATGCAACCTTTCATACCAAGCACCTAGAACTTGAGAATCAGGGTTTTGGTCCCATGCTTGTGAGAATGCTTTTTTAAAAGCTTTCGGATCTTTTCTATACATCTTCTCCAACTCATGGGGGTTATCCATATTTTTAACAATCAAATTGTTAATGTTCATAGTTATACCTCCTCTAATTTTAAAAATAAGGTTGTTACCTTTTAACAAAAGCACCTCACTCATTTATTATGATTTTGATTTTAATACAAGTTTTATCGTTTTACAATAAAAATTATTATTTAAAGGATTTTTTTATCGTTAAATTTTATATAAAGAAAAACAAAAGAGCATGACAGTTTTATGTCATGCTCTTTTAACAAATTAATTCTCAAATACAAAATTAATCTTATTATCTTTCCACTCTAATTTCGCATCAAACGTTTTCTCGCCCTTTTTAAAGCCTTTAATTAAATCAGTCTTTTCACCTTTTAAGAGCTTTGTCATATTCTTTTGCGAAATTGTTTTACTTAATATCTTCTTTGAAATGGTGAAATCACATTGCGTTGTATTATAGTTAGAACAACCGTAAAACGTTGACTTATCAATTACATCGCCATCACATTTTTTACAGCTACCAACCTTTTTACCCGTTGTAAATTTCGATCCTTTTCGTTCAATCGATTCAACATGTAGTCCAGTGAAATCCCACTTCTCAGACATTTCCACTGCATCTTCAATAATTTTAGCTGATAGCTTTTTCGTCTGTTCCATAAATGTAGCTGGTGAAGCTGTACCTTCACCAATTTCCGCAAGACGTTGTTCCCATTTCGCAGTCATTTCTGGTGAAGCTAGTATTTTATCACCAATTGCGGTAATTAATACTTTTCCTTTATCAGTCGCATACACTTGGTTTTTCTTTACATCTATATACTTACGGTCTTTCAGCATCGTAATAATACCTGCGCGAGTCGCTTCCGTACCATATAAAAAAAATTATGAGCTTAAATATATTGTACATTAATAATTATTACAGTTATAGCTATAATAAGATTTTTAAAATCTTTTATGCACGCAATTAAATGATTATTTTCAATATACAAAATATTATTTATAATTTACATAGAGAATGATTCGTCATCTACTACTTTTTATAAGGGTGTTCCTCATACAAGAATTAATGGATAAAAATAATAACATTCTTCCTTTTAATGAAGAGATAACAACAAGAATAAAGTTTATTATGTATCCTGTATGGATTAGTATTGGGAGGAATGTACAAGGAAAACCTATACAAAAGAAACATGCCACATTAGCTATAAAAACATTTATGACTAAGCATGCTATTATTCATCCTCTAACGGATTTCATATTTTCCAAATGGAAACATAGAAACTACAATACTATGAAAATACATACACAAAATTTAGCAGTATTTTTGAACTTTCTTCTAAGAAAGCAGAAGAATTACAAATTATATTCTCTAGAACATTTAAATTACGAGCATGCAATTTGTTTCTTAAACAATTTGACTTTGGAAGGGAAATCTAGAGCAACTGTTCTAAGTTATCGGTGTACTATAAAAGAGTTTTTCATCTACCTTTCAAAAAATAATTTAAACAATACTCTATCAACAAGTAATGAACATTTGATTAGTTCTAAAAATTCTATTGCAGATTACATTAGCACGCAATTTGAAAGCATCATTGTCCCTTCACCAGAAAAAAGTAACATTGAACATGATATACCGCATATTTATATTTTAAGATTTTTAGAAATTGTATTTGAAATAGCAAATCCTATTGCATTAGGGGTCTACATGCAAATATTTGGTGGTTTACGTGTTGGAGAAGTGGTGAATATTAGAACGTCCGAAATTAAACTCATAGGTCCTTACGGTCAAGATGGTTTGCTTTTAAATGTTAAAAATAGTATTAATCGCATTGATATTAAAGATGGATCAGGTTCAAGTTATGTCAAAAAGCCAAGAGATCAATTAATTCTCGGGTTTAGGGATTGGCTAAGACAATTATATAAATTACACTACCAGCAATATGTAAAAGACTCCGATATTAATGCTATTTTCCTTAATAAAAAAGGTTTACCAATGACTGGCGCTAGTTATCGTTATTATTTTACTAAGGCAAAGAAAGCCTTTATTAATTATTTAAAACATTCCCAGGACCCAAATGACAAAATAGCGTCCATCGCCCTAAGTAATACCGATTGGTCTACACATATAGGTAGAGGAATTTTTACCAACATGCTTGCAGAAGTTGCAAAAAACCCTCAAGATGTCGCTCTTTTACGCGGAGATGATAATCTATCAAGTTCACTTGAGTATATGTCAAATACAAAACGAATGAAAACCAATTTAGAGCATTACCTTAATCAACTTTATATTAATACCGAAATAAAACTATAAATTACAATAAACATTTAAGGAGAACTAATATGAAGTTTTTCACAATAAAAGAAGCAGCCGAACAATTATCCTTATCTCGTGGAATCGTATATAAACTTATTAATAACGGAGAATTGTATGCGAAATGGATTTCAAAAAAAGAGATGCGAATTGCAGAGGAAGATATTGCGAAATTTAAAGAAAATGATATTGCAAGAACACACTACCCTATATCTTTAGCTAGCCAAAAGTTAAATATACCCTTGGAAAAAACACGTAGACTGCTCAAACTTGGTGCATTTCCAAATTCAATTAAACAAGGTAGACAATATTATATTTCAAAAAAAGATATAATTTCATTTATAAACTTACTTCAGAAGAAAGAATCTTCCTATACAGTAGAAGACATAAGTAAAATACTTAATATCACTGTCCCAGCTGTACTTGACCTTATAAAAAGGAGAATTTTTACAAATACTTTTAAATTCCCTTGCGACAAAAGGTATTATATTCCAAAAGAAGATGTTGAAGGTCACCCCTTTTACTATAATAATGATTCGTATCTTTCAAAATAGAATTATTATAAAAAGACGGGCTTATATACCTTTAACAGATATTATTGATTATGAATCAATGCTCGAGTTACCTGAAGGATTTATGACTGTTCAAGACGTTTGTAAGAAACTTAATAAAGATGATAGTAGTATTTTACCACTTATTCATAATGGTGAATTTCCTAATGCATATTTTAATGTATTTCAAAAAAAATATTTAATACCGGAAACAGAGCTATCAGATTACTTAAACAGACAAGCAACATTCAAAGATTACATTTCAATTGAAAACTGTGCTCAAAAGCTCTCTTGTACAGAAAAAGAAGTTTTACAAATGATTAAAAATGGTACTTTAAAATTTACTAAAAAAAACTTAAGAGGAGAGATACTTATATCAGAAAAAGAACTACACGATTTTTTAAGCTTTCAAAAAGCTAGTGAAAATTTTCTAACTCTAGAACAAGCTGCTAAAGAACTTGAAATGCCAAGAAAAACACTTCACAAATTAGTTCAAAACGAGAAGTTGGAGTTCTCCTCTTTTTCTGACACTAATTCATACGAATCAAATTCAAATACTAATTTTTTTATCCCCAAAGGTACTATAGACTCTATTAAAACAAATAAGAAAAAGAGCTTTTCTATGATTGCTATTGAATTATATAATAAAAAAATTGCAACATTACATTACAGAGAAGACTTCAAAAACACTGTAAATTTATATAATGATTTTGTATTATTAAAAATTTCTCAAACTAGAGGCCAAGAAGACTCTTTTACAGATAAAGCACGCTCCTTATTTAACACTCTAAATAGCATTATTCTTAATTTAAGAACAGAAATCACCTTATTAACTGATGAAGAGCTCGAAGAGGTTTTAAACACCGAGAGCATCCCGCTTACTCATAAACAAAACTTTATACATTTTTTGAACTATTGTTATAGTAAAGTGCAATGTATATTTAAAAACACCTATAAAATTGAATATAATGAAAAACTTAAAAGAGATAAAGAAATATATGATAAACAAACATTTCTTGCTTTTTATACATACGCGAATAACATTGACCTACATATTGCAATGGCAAAACAGAATAAGCAATATGCTCAAACTTGGCTTTTTGTTATTATGCATATGATTAACGGATGGAGAAAATCCACAATAGTTACCGAACTTCCAAACTTACCTTTAGAAGAAATAGAAGGCTTAAACATTTATAATTTAGAACAGCTTAAAGATAATGGTCTTTCAATTAATCAAGCTCAAAGTATTGTAAATTTTTATTATGTAGTATGTAAGAAAATTCACATTTCTAAAACGGGTTCTTTAGGGCAATTTCTATGTAATGAAGACATGATTATACCAGCTGCAACATCATTGCTAATTTGCGAATTACATCGTAGGAACTATAAAAAACAAAATCGTTTACTTGGCTCACTAAGCAAATATAGTAATTCACACTCACGTTTTCATACCTTTTTTGATAAAAATAAAAAATTACCTAAATTTAACAGTTTGATTATGAATCGCTCTTTACTCACTCACTTTTTCTATACTGTAACTAACTATGGTAAACACTCAGAAATATCGCATGAACTAACTAAAAACTTAAGAAACCATAGAAATATGAATTCAATTACTGCCTATGTTCAATCTACAAATCACGATGGGAATTTGGACACCGTCTCGCTTAACTTATTTAATCGCGGAACCTTTGGATGGCTCTATAATTTCATCATTGATTTAGCAATGGATAAAGATACAGAGTTTGATTTATTAGAAAATCGTACATCTATTATACAAGTTTTGAAAAATGATTATTCTCCTTCTCAATTAGAAGATATATCATTTCTACTCCTTAAATATCAAAATGAAAGAGCACCAATTATTGATAAATTAATGCAACTTCCAAAAGATCAAGTGATAGAGATTATTATTAAAATCTTAAAGGAGAAAATCCTTCTAAAACTAAGCATGTACAATGCATTATCTATCCGCAGTGCGCTTTTCCAAACTTAGATTCTTGCTTAAACTGTCCTAATGCAATATTCAATATTTATTTATTGATTAGTATCGTGGAAGAATTAAAAATATTCATACCTCTATAAAAGTTCTAACTTCGATACAATTCGATATCGAGACACCATGAGGTTTATTTTAATTTTAGATATAATTAACCAAGCTATTTCAGAATTTGGAAAATCTTATATAGAGACCTTTATTAACTTTGAAGTCCTTGAAAATATCATTACCGAGACAAATAAATATTTTCTCTTTAACTATCCAAATTATCACCTCTCTACTAAAGGAGGTAGTCATTAATGTTAAACAAAACTAAATTCCTAGATAAAGATGGTTCTATTAATTTAATTTCCATAAAGCCAACGCATTTTCAAGGCACAAAGGAAGAGATAGAATCATTTTTACAAAATTTTAACAAATGGAAAACCGCTAATATAATTGAAAATGAATCCTTTTATGATACAAAATGGTTCATAAGAGACAAAGACTATAATCGTCGTGGAATTTTATTTGATATAGAACTGTACAGCACTTTAAATATTACTTTAAAGTGCTACACCATTTACTTAATTGAACAACATTTCTCTGTCAATCATATACAAAATGTCATTCATTGTATAAAAGAATCGATTCAAATATCAAAAGCATTTAACTTAAACTACCTTACTGATTTGGAAGAATATATAAGTAAACACAACTACAGAAAAAGAGACGATTTAGCCAGATGTACGATAAACTTTTTTCTTTCATTGAAATTACCAATTCAAATAAATTTATTGATATTTGCTCACCTTTCATTAATAATATTCAAAAAATCGAGATTTACCTAATTATCGCCATATACTATATTTTGATGAAAAAATCGAACAATTTTTGAATGAGGGGACTAAATTTGAACTAAAAAAATATTTCCCAATTGTGCTTTGGTGGAAAATAACCACTGTTATACCTATACGCCCTACAGAATTCTTAAAACTTAAAAGGAGCTGTGTAAATCCAACAAAAAACAGTGTAAATAAATATGAAATTACACTTCCTAGAAGTAAAGAAAAAGGTACTTTACTAAGGGATCTTGATATAACCGACACACTTCAAATTAATAAAGAAATTTATGATTTAGTTCAGACCTTTAAATCCTTCTTATCTAAGGAGGATAATAGTCAGTATTTATTTACCTATAAATACTATGAAATGTATAAAGAACACCTTGGGAGTGAACGTACAAGGCATACTGAGTTTCTTCCTTTAAGACAATTTGATTCTCTAATTGATCAGTTCTACCGCGAGATATTAAAAAAGAAGTACAATTATGATCAAATAGAACAAATTTCTCCTGGAGATACTCGACACTTAGCATTTTGCAACATGATGTTACAAGGATTTAATATGCTAACCATAGCTATTATTGGTGGACATAAGCGTTTAGAGACACAAAAAGGCTACTGGAGTCATCTTACATATTTCACCGAATCATGGGTATATAATTTAACTGAGAAACATAGGAGATTAATGCACGTAAATACTTCCTTACCAGACTCATCGTTCTCTCAATATACTAGAGACACTATTAATAAATATAAACTATATAAAGATACATATGATACAAAGAACTTTTTACCAGTTGATTTTGGATATTGCACTGATATCGAATATCCTTTCAATTGTACTGGGGATTGTCGCCACTGTAGTCATTATTTGTTTTCACCTGAGACAGATAAAATCGACGAAGGACTGACCTGGCTCAATGACTATTCAAAACTATTAAAAAGAAAAATTAACGAGCAAGTTAGCATGTTAACATTTCTTTCTAAAAATATGAATTACAATCTAGAAGAATTAAATTACTCTTTAATTGATCAAGAAAATTTATCTTCAAGTGCCAATGAATTAAATCGTTTATTAAATCAAAAAGCTATTGTGGGTGCCAAATTACCTAAAACAATTGAATAATTGTATTGCATAAATAAACCACTTAATAAAAGGAGGATACATTACATTGAATAAAAAAGAAAAAGGAAGACCCCCAAAATATACCGATGAAGAATTAACTAAAATTTTACTAGAATATGTATCAAAAACACCTGGGAGAATAAATTTTTCAGCCCTAGAAGGTGTAACGGGAATAAAAAGACATGTATGGTCTCGAAGGAAGCGTAAAGATATCGAACGATTAAATACACCTTTATTAAGTACAAAAAATGATGCTCCTCCTCTTCCACTACCTAATATCGAATTTATTATTGAACGTTATGGTAATGATACAAAAGCTTTGTCAGGTGCTTTAAAACACGTCAATGAAGTGATTCACTCGCTTTACGATGACCTATTACAATCACAGAAAAAAATTGAACAATACAAAGAAAACATTGAACAACAACAAAACAAAATAAAAGAGCTGACGATTACTTTAAGAGAATATGAAGACATTGTAGCTGGAAGTGTATATAAAAATAATAGAGAAGAAAATCAACTTCAAAGTAATCTACTTACTATCAATAATAATAACAATAAAGAAAACGCAGTAAGTTTAGATTTTAAAAAGATGTTTCGAATATCTTTTAAAATAAGATGTCAATTGGTGACATTCTTAAAACAGAAAAAATGGCTCATTCACTTTTTAAAATTATAATTTATTTATCTTTCTTTCATCCAATATCATTCTTCATCTGGAATATTCACTTAAAAATAAATAACAAAAATAAATTTATAAAAATCTTTTTGGCTCCTTTCGCTAATAATAGATTGAACACTTCCTCCCTAAGTTGATAAGATAGGAGGCTAGCTAGTACATTTTCTTTTCATCATTTGTACTCCTTATACTAATATTTATACAACGTATTAGTATTAATAAATGTAGATACTTACATAAATTAAATAACCCTAATAACCTCCTACCAAATTAACAGATAGGAGGTTACTGCATTTCTAGAAACAAAATTAAACACCTTTATTAACACGACACAGATCTTTTCGATATTGTCTTACATCTACGATAATAAATTACATAGAATCTGTTGTCAAAATGGAAAAGAGTTCGATACTGACAAAACATATAAAAACAGGATTCTTTGAATTAGTTGCACCCTTTTTTACCTTTTTGTTAACAATTTCACAAAAATAATTATATACCTTCTCTTATTTTGCAATATATAAATTCCTTCTGATTTATACAACACAGCTATTCTTTGAATCAGGATTTAATGTTGGCTTGGAATAAAGTTTGATCAGAAATGTTTTGCAAATCCTTATTTAGTGAGCACCAAAAAAAGCCATTTTGAAAAAAGATGATATGCTCCCCATTAGGTAGACAGATAAAAAATAAAAATCTGTTTATCTAAGGGGAGTATTTTTTATGGCTCGAATGAAATATTCTAAAGCTGAAAAATTGGCTATTTTAACTCTTTATAAAGATGGTCATCATTCAATAGCTGACATAACTTCTACCTTTGTGCTTTTTTCCTTTGCACTTACTGTCTCTTCCTTTTCCTTTATTTGCAGAGAGAAAGTAGAGTCCGTTTTGGTCACCATTCTAACTGGAACTATTAATGAACATTCCTTTAAAAATGCATTTAAATTGCTGTACGGAATAATCACTCCATGTTTTTCCACATACGTTGCCACTTTGTAAATTGCACTGTCCTTACCATAACTTTTCATATACGGGATAGAACCAATAATAAGTAGCTCAGACTTCGTACGTGAAATGGCGACATTGATACGTGCGATGTCCGAAAAGAAATTTGTTCTATGCTTGGAACGAGTCATGCAATATAACACAATTTCCGCTTCTTCTCCTTGAAAGGCATCTACCGTATTGACAGCTATATTCCCATTATACGGATCTAATCCGTTCTCTAATAGCTTTTGCTGTAACAATCGTTTTTGTCCTTTATAAGGGGTAATAATCGCTATTTTCGTCATTGGCCAAATTTTTTCGTTTATCCTATGCAAAATGTCCGCTACTATTTCGGCTTCTCGTTCATTTACAGGAGATTTGCCCGCAATGACAGTTTCTTTATAGGCAGAATCGTTGCTCATTTCTATCAGATTTAAATGATTACCAAAAAAGGATAGTTCTTTTTGATAAGTACTTCCACCGTTTCGTAGCTGTCCATCGTAAAAAATTTCACTAATCATCGTCCCTATCACCGCGGGCATTCGATACTGGGTAGCTAGCAAGCCTTTGTTACTGTCCGGACAGTTCATATACAATTTCTCAAATAAACTTTTCTCAAAAAGCTCCTCTTTTACATATTCTTCATCTTCAATTTCGACTTTTTCCGAGTCAAATAAAGCGCTGTCTAGAGTAGGCGGTAGCTGGCGATGATCCCCTATTAAGATTAACTTCTTCGCTCGATTAATTGGAATTAGCAGCTCGGCTGGCAGTGCCTTCCCTGCCTCGTCAATTATAACTAAATCAAATTCTAAACGGTCTAGCCCAATCGATTTTTGTGCTAGCCCTACACAAGTTGCTCCTATAATCTTATTGCTTATTAAAATTAATTCCCCTAAATGAGGATTATACTCCCCATCCGCACTAACCTCGTCGTACCAACGGTTAAATAGTGGATCAGACCCATAGAGATGTTTTTTTTGCTCTAGCTCTTCCATATATTCCGCATATTTTTTCTCAAAGCTCACCGGATGAATGTGGGGGTCAATCTTGTCTGCCTTACCACAACGAATCATTGTTTCCGGTCCATAAATGTCTATTAAGTCTTTCATAACATTATCGACGGCAACATTTGCTTGGGATACGACAAGAACTCTGTCATTGGGATGCTTCGCTAAATATTGCAGGATGATTTCAATAATAACCGTAGTCTTCCCTGTTCCAGGAGGACCTTGAATCATATAAAATTCCTTCTCCTGCAAACTATTCCTTACAAGCTGATTCTGATTTGGATTCTCTTCAATATACCGATTATAAAAACTCGCCAAGTTAAATTCATTTTTAGACGATTCCACATTCAGCGAGTTTAACACATACGTTTTAATGTTCGAATTGCTAACTAATCCTTGTCGAAACGCATTAAGAGCATTCTTCTGCTGTATTTCTGGATATGGCATATTTTTTTCATATAAAAGAAGATCTATCTCTCCCTCTAGCCCGCAATCACCATAAATCGTAATGACTTCTCCTGTTTCATGAAAGCGCACGGTAAATGTTCCATCATTCGTTTCAATAAAATAATGACGAGGGCCTCTTCTTTCCTTTTCTAAAAACGCCCTTACCTCATTGATATTTTTTATGTTCCCGTAATAAATGGCTTGCTTTGTGATTTTATCTATCTCTTTAAAAGAAATGTTCTTAACCTGACATAATTGAGAGGGCCCCTTAAATTTATAGGTAATTAACCTATCGGTAATTTCCGCCCATTTATTAAAATACAGCATTCCTTCATGGCTTTCTTTAATGCTCTTTTGGTTTTTAAATTCATGAATCAGTAAGATGCAAAGCTGGTTTAACTCCTCAAATTGCGCCTCATCTGTAATCGGAAGTTCTTCTTCCAACGTTAAAAATAAATCAGTGTTGATCGCTACAAAAACATCATCTGGCTTGCACAAATATTCATTGGATAAAACATCTTCTAGCTTCAAATAGTTGTACGTTTTATACTGTTGCATGCTAGCTCGTAGCACTAAATTTGTTCCAAGCTGTAGCTTGATTTCTTTTAAATTTGAAAGGTCATTTTCATCAAACGGAGCAATTTTCCACTCATCCGTCTCGTTCCAATAATCATTCTTTTCCATCCATTCATTCAGCAAATTAATTAAATTCACTGGAATGGCGAGAGGAATACGTTGGAACTGTAATACGGATAAAGATTCCTGAAAGCGCTCTGTAACGATAATATCCCAGGTATCTTTTAGAAAATAATCCCAGACCGAAGGAAACACTCGTAATTTAGTACCTCGCGGCGGAAGTCGTAATGGATTTTCTAAGTTTTTTCTCGGCAACTTTAAATTTATGCCTTTAAAATCTAAAAAAATATCACTATGCTTTTTCGATTGATCATGTCGGGTAACCTTTGCCTCAAGCCCAATACTCGGCTGGAACAAAGCTAAATCTTTAAAAGCACCCTTTGCAATGGAGAGAACGTAAGAGTAATGCTCGAAATCATAATAATCCACAAAAAATGGGATTTCAGCATGCTCGTCGTACTCCTTCACCATGTCATAATCAGCACATGAATAATTCAATGTAAACTGGTCGTTAACATCGAAAATACCATTTTGTGTGACTTCCCCTTTTTTCATAAAAAGAACTTGTCCACGATAAGGGAACTGCTTTGGCAACAAGAACTCAAATGGCTCCGGTAAATCCCTTCCAGAACGTACACAATATGCTAAATGCTTTTCATATTTCTTTAAGTATTCTAAGTAGCTATTGATCTTCTGTAGTGATTCTTGAAGAGTAAATTCTAATTGCGTTAACGATTGCTTTCTCAGTAACGAGTAATGATGTCGCTTTTTAATTTCACGGATCCGACTGATAGCGGAACTAATTTCCTCCTTCACCAATTCTCTTCGATTTCGATGCTCGGATAATTGAGCCAAGATTGCTTTATGATATATTTCGCGAAATCTATGATTTTCATTTGTAAGTTCCGCAATTTCCTTGTCTAATTTCTCCTGCTCTTGCTTCGATAAAGAGTCAAACTCTTTTTGTTTACGGTCTAATAACGCTTGCAGCTGCTCCTGCTTTCTCGCAACGTAATCCTCGTAATCTCTTCGTATCCTACCTTGTTCCTGTTTCTCTTCCTCTGTTAATGTATCAAAAATAAAGGCGCCAATGGTTGCACCTATCCCTACTACTGCCAAACCTGCTGCAATTAACGGAATCACACTCTCACCTTCTCTCTACCAATAAGCTATTTTTTAACGGTCCAATTTCTGAATAGCCTCCATTAGCATTTTGCTTTCAAAAGAGTAATCTTCTCCTTTTTCCATCTTCAATCGAAAAGCGTCTTGCCACAATTCAATCGTTGACGTTTTACTTTTCCGCTTTTCACTTTCCTCCTCCAGATTTTTCATTTCAAGATTACCTTTATGATCTAGTTCTTTCAATTTCATTTCTCTTTCTGTAATGACATTCTCTCGTTCTAAGTTTGTTTCTCTTTCATGCTTGGAATCTTCATTTCTTAGAGCCTGAATTTGTTTGTCATTTTCACTTAAAATTTGAGCTGTTGTACTCTGTAACTCCGCAATTTTGTGCTTAGTTTCTATTTCTAGTCCTTTCGTTTTCTCTCGTTCTTGAAGCGTTTGTTGCCTCATGTTATATGCACCAGAAATACTTTCGACAACAGCAGGGGCCACTTCTACTACCTTTGATACAATATCCCCCGTACTCATACCTGCACCAACCGCCTTTGAATTAATATCAATAATTTCCATATCATCCACCTTAATAACTGACGAATGTTTATCTAGATTACCTTTTTTATGATTACTCATCATGTCTCACCTCTATATAAATTGTGTTCTTAACTCCGTATATTTTTGTAGACAGATTCGATGCTGCTCCTCCAATTCTAAAAACTGTTTATGATTCCCCGTATCCGATAGCTGCATTAACTTGTCATATAGGGCAAGAGTTTCTTTAATTGGGGCAATGGCTAGCTGTTGTAACTCCAATTGCTTTAGCCATTTCTCACTGTCTTGAACGTCCTTCTTTAGCCTAATCATCATCTCATTTCGTATTTTCTCAGCATTTAATTGGAGTGTCCGTCTCTTTTCATTCAATTCCTTCAACAGCTCTTCCACCATCAAATTAAATTCTGATTCAATTTGTTTTTCCTTTTCCTTTTCTTCCTCATCTACTAACTCTTTTTTTACGTTTACTTGTTTTTTAATTTCACTTGTCTGTTTTTTCGCTTCATTATATTTTAAACAGGCACAGCCCGCTTCAATTAAAGAAACAGCTGTATCAATAGCTAACAACGCTAAGTTCGTCTTGCTAATCGTTCTCTTTGTCGCAACTTTAAACAAGGCTGACGCCTGTCGTGAAAAGTTAAACGCTGATCGAGCCATGTTCTCACCCCATACTGAAAATATTTGCTGGATTTTCATTTACTTTTAAATAAAATTCCTCTTCTACCTCAAAGCCGAGCTCCCAATCCGTATTATCTACGTCTAAGCTTGTCAAATTCTCTAATACGATGGCAAAATCTCTTATTAAAATATCTTCTATTTTGTAATTAGGGAGTATCTCTACTTCGTTTCGAATATTCTTTTCCCTTCTATAACTAGGATCTAGAGCAGTGGTTAGTATACCTGAAACACAATCAAAATAAATTTCCATCGAAAGCTGATGTTGGATTCTCTGTTCCTCCTGGAATAGCTCTAGGAGATGGACTGCTTTATCACTAATCAACCCACCTTCAAACTGCTCCAATTTATCAAGTGTGCTTAACACATATCGATAAGGGTCTAATAACAAATTAGTAATACGCAATTTCCCTTTTTGCATTGGATACATAAACGGTAGCAACGAGTGGGTCTCCTCCATAATTGGCCTTTCTTCCCTTGGTACAAGTTGTTCTCCATCTACCTCATTTACCATACCACCATGAAGGATAAAAGGAACATGCTTAGTCTTAAAATGAATGAACACTTTTTTCTCTCTGTCCTTTTCAAATAACAGCTTCAGTGACACATCCAAAAGCGACTTTTCTTCTAGGGATAAAGGTGATAAATCAAAGTTCTCCAACAAAAATTCCTTTGAATTGGAAGGGTTTAAATTCCCATACAAATCCGGGATGATTCTTTGACTCAAAACAATCTCATTTGCACTAATCTCCTGTTTCTTAATGATATTTGCATTATTTGCAATAATCTCTCCTGAGACACAATTAATGAGAACTTGTTCCTTAAGATCATTAAAAGTTTCGACAGCCACAACCTTCCGATAAAATGAATTTCCCAATTCAGTTAGATTTAATGGTTGATCCAATTCCTCTACCAACCCAATTTTGGATAAGTAGCTTGCTTCATCATCAACAATGTTTAAAGGCATCCCGGTAATTTCAGCGATTTCTTGTTTAGAATAACCTTTTTCGATTCCGATCGCCCATATTAATATCTTTGAAAAAAAACCAATCTCTAATACTTCCTCCGAATGAATCGACATTTCTGCTTTCATGACAGGGCAAAATACAGACCTTGGATTTTTTAGCTTTACAGAGTAATTATATTGCACATGGTACCTCCCAAAATCAGTTATAGAATAGTATTCTTTAACTATATTCAAAAATCCTATCATTATAATAAATTATACATTAAAAGCAAGCTATTTTGTCTTTATAAGCCGACTTTAATTAACCAATAAATATCTAAATACATGAAATAGTACTGTTTTATTATAACTTAATTGTATTTCTTTTCTTTAGATAAACAAATACTCAATCACCATAAGATGCTACCATGTTTTTTTCTCTCGAGATCATCCCAATTTAACTGGGAATCACTTGGTATATAAGTTATAACTATATTGCGTATTCATTAACTTCTCTTTCTTCTAATATAAAAAACTGTATCGTACTATCCCTTTGGATATCTGATACAGTTTTTCGTTTAATCCACTCCTAATGCTTTAAAAACAGCATCCTCAGCTGATTGATAGAACATAATATTAAATTTAGCGAATAGTTCTGCTGGTACAGTTGGAATATCAATGGCTGCAGTCATTGGTAAAAGTATTTTCTTTGCACCACTATCAAAGCATACTTGCAGTACGTTTGCTAGCTCTTCTACCTTGTTTATTGTACCACTAATACTTATAGATCCTAATACAACCAATTGGCCCTGTACAGGTCGCCCCATTGCTCCGGAACACAATCCAATGAATGCTGCTAACGATAGTTCACTAGTTAAACCAACACCCTGCATATCTTGAATGTGCATTAAGTGATCTTTATTATTAACACTTATGGAACCACTAATGTTTTTGGCATTTGCTTTGAAGAAGCGGAAAGCTGTGTCTATGCTTTCTTTTGACTCACGTTCCCTACCTAGGCCTGTACGTTCAAACTTTCCACTACCACTTACAACTTCCGTTTCAAGTTTGTATACACCAATCATCCCTGATTTACTGCGCCCAATAGTATAAACATGACCAGGCTTACCCATACCTTCTGGAATTAAGTTACCCCCACCCTGTTCAGAAACGGAAACAAACTCTTCATTTAACGTTTCATTATCAATATAGGAGAAATGAACATCATAGAATTCCATGCCGCCGATTTTTTTTAACTGCTCTTTTACACGACGACGTCCTTCTAACGCATAGCGTAACACTTCTTCTACTTCCTCACGCGTATATTCTCCATGAGGGTACAATAGTTTCATAAAACCTGATACCGTTTTACGAACAGCAATTACGTCACGTTGATTTAGATTGTTCCCTAGTTTGAAATAGGTATCAATAACGTCTGTAAAGGAATGTTTCCGCATCTCTCTTAAATATTCTGCTAAGTAGTCTGTAATGAACCCATAATCATTTGTAAAGAACTCAGGGCGCATTTTTGGTACTTCCCATCCTGGTAAGTAATAATGCATACGATCGAAAAAGGCTGCATCATTTGCCATCGCATCCGGAAATGGATCAAATAAATGAGATGTTTTGAGTAATACGTCTACACTTTGATTAATATTTCCGACAAATACCATGGATGCACTTGCATTCTTTTCTTCACGACCACGCGCAAAAGAGCCGGATGCCATGAAATCCTTCATGATTTGAATACCATCTTTGTCTTTGAATGTGATACCAGCCACTTCGTCAAAAGCAACTGTGTCCCACATTCCAACAAGCCCAATTTGTTTACTTGCCATGTTATAGAAAAGGTTTGCTACGGTCGTTTGCCCACCGGATACTAAAATAGAGTTAGGTGAAATTTCTTTGTACACATGTGATTTACCTGTTCCACGTGGACCTAGTTCACATAAATTATAGTTGTTTTCCGCTAATGGAACTAAACGTAGCAGCATATGCCATTTCACTTTATCATCTAATTGGGTTGGTTCCATTCCTGTTGAACGAATTAATATATCAATCCATTCATCTTTCGTAAATTGTTTTCTTTGCTCCAATAAATCTACAAAGTCCATATTCGGCATTTGAATAGGATCTAAGCCTTCTATGGTAAATGGACTTACACCACGTACTTCTTCATCAAAATAGTACCCCATTTTTAAAATACACCAAATACCACCGGCAAGAAGTTTCTCATATTTACCAATATAATGAACACCTATTGGTACCCCTTTTAAACCTAGATTTGAAAATTCAGCTTCATAGACATCTCTTTTTTCATTTAGCCTAACACTTATTTTATCGATAATTGTATACTGGCCCATTTCACGAATTTTAGATTTAATCTTCTCCGCTTCATCAGGACGGACAAAATTATCGGAAAGAATCTTCTTAACTATCCCTACGCCGTCTTGAATACTATTTTCATCATCTGTGGCACAATACATCCCCAATAAGTATTCAAGTACATAAACAGGGACATTTGCCCCTGCTTTTATTTTCTTCGTTAAATCTTTACGAACAACTTTCCCACCAAAATAAGCATTTAACTTTTTATTCAAATCTTCCATCGCAACTTCTCCTCACCGCTAAAAGCCAAAATCGTTTGTAAACGTAATATCAATCGTAAATGGTATACGTTCAACGATATTTTCTACACTTTCTTCTTCATCCTCCATTACCAAGTAGTATCGCTTTGTCTTATCGTAACTTATACTCTTTAAGACGAATTTCTCTTTAAACATACGGTCTTCCGCGTCCTCTGAACGTTTATCTCCAATGATAATATTCTCGTTAGATACACGATCTCCTACTTCATCTGTAATGTATACTTTCAAACGAAGTGGGATTTTCTTATCTCCTACAGCCTCTGTTTGGAAGAAATCTAAGTATGTAATACTGTTTGTGATTTTACGTGTAATGCTCGTTAATTGCACGCCAACTTTTTTAATTTCATTTTTGCTATTTTTACTACGATCATTTTTAAATTTAATAAGTGGAACAACCACTTCTTGTAACATTGATCCACCATGAACATAATTCGCACCACTTCCTTGTTTCGGGAAGCGCTCTGCCCCTCGTGGAACGGTAACATAATAGCCGCAATCCGCACCTAAGACATAATCCATGGAGAAGGATAGTGTTCCCTGGGTATGTTCTGGCTGTTTTGATACTAAGAAACGACGTTTGTTTATGATTGGTTCTTGAGAATCATTTAACACTTTATCATGGTTTTCTAAGACGCTACGTTGGTATAAGAATCCGTGATCGGCTGTAATGTAAATTTGTGAGGCACTTACTTGGTTAACTAAATTATTTACCAATGCCAATAACTCTTTAAGCGCACTGTCCACTGCATCGAATACTTTACGTTCTGTAGCGCTCTGATCCCCATGAGCATCGATAGTATTATGGTAAATATAAATAACTTTTTTCCCTGTAAACATGTCACGATATTTTTGACGATTCCAATCTGCAATTTCTTCGTACGTTACTGCAATGGAATCACTCACATATTTATTTAAAACTGTGTTTCGATTTTCTGTACTAGAAGCTCTTAATCCATCAATGTGCACATCTTTACCTACTAACGCTAGCTCACGATGTGGTAATAGTGAGGCCATACCTAAATCCGTATAGGATGGTAACACACTTTGCATAGCGCTAATTTCTGTTGACCCTTTTCGATCCACATTTAACAAGTCACATAAGTCTTTAGCAGCTTCGTAACGTAATGCATCAGAAATAATAACAAAGACACGTTCATTCTTGTTAACGTGGTTACGAATGTAATTAGTATAGAATTGATGCTGTTGCTCAATACCATGTAATTCCCACTGATTAACACCATTGTTTTCTAACGCTTTAGACCATTGAAGAGCTAATTCATTTACATACCAATTTGTATACACATTCTCAATGACATCACGAACACTATATAAGGCTTGTACTTCTTTCGCTTTATCCAATGCAGCATAAAACTTACGGTAGCACTTATCAATGAAATGGTACTCATTATAATAGGTTTTAAACATATCTTCTGCTTCACTATAAGCGATAGTTTGTTCTAGGTCTTTTACCTTCTGTAAAAGCTGTATTGCCCAATATAAAGCTCCCAGTTCATATCGATACTCATTGTACCAATAAGACTTACGACGCTGATTTATCATCCCTTTGTAGCTCTCATAATCTTGAAGGTCCTCTGCTAGATAAGAAGCTAACGTATCAATTAAGACTACATCAAAGATTCTAAACGTATCGCAGGCTGCATAATCTTTCAGTTCCCATTCACTCATGTATTTGTTAACATCAATTTTCTTAGCTACTTCATCGGAAAGAGCTGTATAGGCTTCACGCTTATTCATAAAATGGTCCATAAACACAACGCTATTAGTTAAATTGCTTGCTACAAAAGGCTTCCATGTTGCTGGAATATTCCCTTTTAAACTTTCAGCAACATCTGTAATACAGAAGAAGGTGAATAACCCTTGTAGTGACTTATCAGAATGAACGTATCCGAATACCTTCTCAACTAACGTCCAAAAGGCTTCTACATCACCAAACTTCACAATGTTATCCCAATACTTATTACTTTCATTACGCTCTTCTTCAAATAAAACTTTTAACACTTCTTCTAGACTTACATATGTCCGTTTACATAGTGCTGAAAGGATTGCAATTGTAACTGTCTGCTCATTAAATTCTTCTAATTTGTAACTAGCAAATAGATTGTATCGTTCTTTATTATTAAAGAACTTAGTATACTTCTTAAACAACTCCCGTAAACCATCATTATCAACGCCTAAATCACGCATAATAACAGTCACTTTGTCTGTCGCAAACTCAAAACTATACTTGTATACATCTAATAACCAATCTTCACGTGACGCTGGCTTTGCCATATTTCCATAAATTAAAAAATGTGAAGCTTTATCATTTTTCTCTAGTTCATATTTCGTGGCAAATAAATTATTGGGTGTTACTTCCCAAATTCGTATACCATCTAATTCCAAGTTATGGATGTCACCCTTAAATTCTCCAGCCTCATCATACCAAAATACAATATGACGATGCTTTCCATCATTCAAAGGACGTTCATACATATCCATTAATGTACGTTGTATTTCTTTTAAATTCATAATTATTTACTCCTTTAAAAAATGAGTTAGTCAACAAAGGACTAACTCATTTTTAAATTATACTACAACTTAATGTTAGCCAATAAATTCGCCTTCAATGGCTTCTTCCCTTCACCTTGAGGCACTTCTATGTTTTGGAATTTCATGTAATTGACTTTTACACCATCATCTAAATCAATGCCAATACGTTGGTTTGCAACGTGAGCAATAACTTGATCATACTCAATACATTCTAATAATTGCTTTTGTAATTTCTCTTTCTTCTTCTTCGCTTCGGTTTTCTCACGAGAACTTCCATCACCGTCAATAATCATATCTTGACGATTCATCTCCGCTTCATACTTACGCTGTAACGTATGTAAGTAATCAGTACGAACTTGTGCTATGGTGCTCACATCATAACGATGCATATAGATTAGTGCCTTAAATCCATCCTGCTTTCCGCTATCAAATAGCCAATAAATAGGGCGTTTTTGTCCTAATAAGTTTTGATACATTTGACAATGATCTTTAAAGAACTCTTTTAAGAAATAACGACGAATTGTTTGACGAGACGTTTCATTCCCTTTTCTAACAAGCGCTTCTGCAATATACTCTAAATTTTCTTCCAGTGTAGCTTCACCAAAAAGAACACTTAAAAACTTAATAAATCGACTAACTATATCATCTTCAAAATATTCATCATCCGTTATAGGTATAACGTTATCTAAATCTACGTTAAAAATATTATAATCATTAGAGACAAAATCTCCTCCCGCAAACACTATTCCTTCTTTATCTAACGAGAAGCGTCCCAGCATACAACCAACAGAATATGAAATAAACGATTTTACATCCTTTTGAATATTTGCCAACCTAAGTGTTATATCTTCCTTATCTACAATTGGTTTCAATTCATCCGTTAATCCGTAAATGTCAATAAACAACTTGTTAATTGTACTCTCATTCTCTTGTACTTCATTAAATCTTTCATATGCATAATTACTCCATCTTTGGCCAATAGATTGCAATCTTCTATCTTCTGATAAGAATTTAACAAAGGGGTGTGTTTTAAAATCCCATGACAACTCATAATCATCCCATTCTTCTTTAGAAAGTATGATATTTCTTTCACCCAAATTTTTTATTTCTTCAACAACTTTTTTATCGTCAGGTATCTTAATTGGTAAATTTGATACATTTCCTACCTGAAAATTTAATGTAGGATTTAATACTTGCAAGAAATTATAAGTTAAATTAGTAGTTAAAAATGCTAATAAGTATACAATTAAATCACTTGATGCAAAAGCAGATGGCCCAGCGTCCCCCATTATAAAGCCCTTACCATGATATCTAATTCCAAATTTAGAAGATGAAATTCTAGACCACGTTAAACCCTCTTCAAAATATTTATGCGGATTTTTCATTTGGCCTTTTTCAAAAGCTCTTATTTCTTGTCCATCATTATAGAAATTAACAACATAATCATTGTTACCATACCATTTTCTGTACGCTCCTCCTTTGTTATAAGGAAACCACTTGAGCATGCTATTTTGAGCTTCTAATCTACTTTCCATACCAAAACCAATCTTAGTGATATTAACTTCATACCAAAGTTTTAAGAAATATTCATCATTGTGTGAAGCTACACCGATTACAGGTGTATCAATATCCACTAATTTTTTATTTTCAGCAAATATTTCCTGAACCTTTGAGGTCGCCCAATATGCAATTGGAACACCTTCTATTTTAGAAAAATCATCCTGTTTCCCCTTATAAACTCCAAATCCGCTAAAAAACCACCGTTTTTTTTGTTCCAAAGAATCTACGTTTCCCTGTTTTTCAAATAATCTTCTATACACACCATTAAAACTATCAATATTCTTATTTTTCAATACAAAAGCAACTGTGCCAAAATCCGATCCGAAGACCCCTCTTCCGAAATGTAGCATATTTATTATTGTTGATTCTGCTAGTAACTTTTCTCTGAATTTCTTATAAGTAGATAAAAACATCCAAGATGGAATATTTAGCATAGATATAAAACCTTCTTCACTACAATACCCCATACATTTTTCCATAAACATCGTACTAAAATCATTTTTCGTATTAGGATAATTCTTTTTTGCAAAATTCGACAGAACAGGCGTCATTCCTTTACTACCCATATAAGGAGGGTTTGTGAAAACCGCCTCAAACTTACTACTCATTATCTTCCCTTGTTTTATCAATGCAGGAACTCTATCTAAAATTAAATCTCTATACTCTAATAAAAACATATCCCCAACGTTTTCATCTTTCACTATCTCTGTTACTCGTTTTTCAATCGACTCAAAATCAATCGCTCCTATATTAAGAATAGCCCCATAATCTTTTGCATCTTGGAACACATCAATTAAATATTCCACATCAGCACGTCGACCAGCTTTTTCCATCTCTAATCCGTTTTCATTAATTAAGTACTCAATTGCACCTTTAGGAATTCTGTTACTCTCTTGAATAGCAACCAAATTATGCTCTAGTTTATGTCTAAAAATACGACGGTTATAACTGCGCGCTTTCATCATAACCGCAAAATAAGCTAGCTGTGCTGCTCGGTCATCAATATCTAAGCCGTATATATTTTTTTCAATAATATGTTTAGGAATATCACGTTCGGAATAACCTGCTTCTTTGTATATTTGATATAGCATATCAAAAGCGTATACAAGTATATGTCCAGATCCCATACATGGATCAAGAACTTTAATCTCTTCTGGACTTAATTCCTTGTTTTTTATTTTCTCTAGTTGTTCTTGCACCTCTGGTTCTTGTTCAGCTTCTTCTAAATAATACTTCCACTGTTGTTTTAATTCTTCATTTGGATGTGATTCTAACCATAATCGACCCAATGAGTTTTCCACCATATATTTTACAATCCATTTTGGTGTAAACAGCTGTGTTGCTGCTGGAATGTTTTCTTTTGTAATCTTTTTATTTTTCTTTAAGTCAGCAAATACTTCATCTTTTTTCTCAGAAATATAATACTGATACAACCATCCGATAATCTCTACTTGCTCTTTCCAATCATCCTCAGGAACCATTGTTACTAAGTCACGTAATACAGAACCTTCTTGTAATAACTTATCTGGAAGTAGTAGTTCTGTATAATCCTCAATTTGTTCAAACATATCTGGCAAAATCTCGTTCAACTTGTTGCATTGTTTTACTAATATGTATTTGAATAGCTCTTCCGTATTGTTCGCATCTTGTAATTCATATACAAGGTTAATGTCTAACTCTAAATCTTCAGCGTATGTTGTCACTTGAGAAACGACATCTGGTTCTACTTTCCCTTCTTGTGCAGAAGACAATACTCGAACTCCAATTGGTAAGTATTCATTAACTTCCATGAAACGAATAGCAATCAGTCTGTTGAACCACGTATATGCCACTTCTTCAACAACTTGCTCGTATCCCTTTTCACGGATTTTTACAACTAATTTGTTATAGTGTTTCTTTTGATACTCCTTGAATGTACGCTCCCCAATACGAAACCCACCTTGGTACATTTCCGGCTCAACAATTTCTTTTTCTGTAATCCCTAACCCATATGCTTTTTGTTTTACGTTTTCTATTAACTTTGTCCGCGCTGTGGTAGCAAATTTTTTAATTGCAGTTTTATCCATCGTTATACCATCCTTTAAGTTATTAAGAATGAGAGGACTGTGCCTCCCGTCTTCTTAAATTAATTTAATAATCGTGTCTTCATTCCACTCATTTTCAAGTTTTTGACGAATAAGCTCCACTACATCTTCAATATCTTCTTTTGTTTTAATTTCTTTTGTTTCCGGAAGAAGATTCTGCATCGATACATTTTTGGTTTTCTTTACTTTGACCGTTGGTGTACTACCTGTTTTTGATGGAGTATCCACTATTGGTGGAACAACAACTGATGGTTTCATTCTTTCTATTTCAGTTGAAATTTCGTTGAAAAACACTGTTTTAATACGGTCGCTCTCCACTTTCATTGAAATAACATCCGCAAATTCATTAGCACAATCTAAGCGAGTTAGTAAACCTGTAAACGCTTCTTGAACACGTCCCCATAACTTATCTTTAAATTCATATTTATTTAACTCTTCTTTTACTTTTTCAAAATCCGATTTAATAACGGAACGAACCGGTTCAGATTCTTTCTCCAGTAATTCAACATACTTGTCATTAAATTTCGTTACTAAGTTAGGTAATTTATGAATATCTGAGTAGGGCTCAGCTTTTTTCAAGATACTTTTGATATCATTAATAACTTTAATTGCTTCTTGGTCTGTTACATACGTTTGACTTTTATCAAATAAATCAATTTTACTTGCCGCGTCGTCATACACCTTACGTTGATCTTTAAAGAAATCTTTAATAACCCCAACATCTTCCCCGTAATCAAGGAAGTCTTCTTCCATTTCTTTTACCTTGTTGTAGAAAGTTGTTGCATCTTTAACAGATATAATTACCTTAAACAATTCTATTCCATCTTCAAGTACTTTTTGTCCTGGATAATAACGACGTGAATAATTTGTCAATAGTAGTTCAATTGCACTCTTTTCATCACGAGATAACTCTTTAAATTTATTCATAATTCCATCTTCATCATTAGGTAATGATGAAATACCAAAGACATCTTTTGCAACGTTTTTTACTTTTGTAATTAACACTGGTGGTGTCATAATACGTTTGTTTACACGTACACGATCAACGAAATCCCGTTTTGTTAAATAATTCAGCATATTTTTATCTGTTAAGGCTATTGTCTCACTTGAAAGCTCTACACGAATGTCTTGTGCCTTTAATAGCTTAATAATAATGCCTACAATATCAATTTCATTCCACCCAAAGGGCTCTTTACTGAACTGAGTCGTAATCATTTTTACTGTTAGTTGTTGCTTACGTTCAAAAGCACGTGTAATAAAAGCATTTACATCTTGATGAGCTAATATATTAGGCTCATCTTTAGAGACGTCTAACGACATTTGAACACTACTGTTATCCAGTAACAGTTGTAAATCACGAGTATTATCAATGAACTCTTTAATGTGATTTAGATTACTGTAAAGAGAATCAATTAAAATCTTAAATCCGTCATTTATTTTCTCTCCTGGATTTCTATCCTTCCACGGAAGCAATGTACCATTCACATAAATATTAGATGAACGAATTGCTTCCGTCACTTGTGTTTTCAAGCGACCTTTACGCTCAGATACTTCACGACTTTTTCGCGTCTTAATGTCTTCAATTGTTTGAGAAGAAACAGAACCACCTTTTTGTTTTAAGTAGGCATGTATTTTCATAATTTCTTCCATCTCTTCTAAATATGATGTGTCATCTGGAAGATGGACAATTACATTTTTTTCACGAGTAGACATAGCGCGTAGCTCGGATGTGTTTAAATCCGTACCATTATCATAGTATGGAGTTAAAATTTTCAATCCAATTTCGTTATTTTGTGTACCACGAGTACGATCATCAATAATAGAATTAAACGGGAAATTGTAGCGTTTTGAATAACGATATTTTTTGTCTGCATAAATTTCTTCAAAGATTACTTCGCCAATTTTTTGAATTAGTTCCCCAGAATCGATACTCATGTTTTTAATTTCACGGTTTACATCTTGTTCGTCATTTGTTAAGAAGATGTAATCATCACCATTCTTCTGTACCAACGTTTCTTTTACAAGTCGAGTCAATGACTTTTCAAGTTCTTTCTTTAGTTCAATTTTATCTTGATCAACATGACGTACCATTAAGGTCGCAATATTTTCTAAGTTAGAAGGTAGTTCTTTTACATATTTAATTAGGAATAACAATTTTAATACTTGTATGTCTTCTGTGTTCAAACGCTCGTTGTTTTCAGCATGGATAATCACTGCACGAATACTGCTGTCTAAGAATGACTCTACCGTATCAAAGAAAGATGCTGCCGGAATTAATGCTCCCGCTTCTGTATTAGCGTATTTCACTGCTGTTTCTTGGAATGCAGCAAGTAATGAACGTTCTCCCTCAGATAAACTCTTCCCAGAAGCACCATGAGTACGAATACCATTAAAGACATGTTGTAATAAATTGAATTGGTATGGTAAAAATGGATAAATATCAACAAAATCTTCTTCATCTTTGTACATTTTCATTTCAGCAGTGTTTGTTGAGAATGTAATTAAGTTCTTTAAAATAGAGCTTTTCTGCTTGTAGAGTAACGTTAATGTTTCTTTTGCCACATCATTCTTCTCTAGAATACGTTTTTTAATAACTTCATCTACATTGGCACTGGACAGGCTTAAACGTGTATTAAAACGTCCAGTTACGCGTGAGAAGTCATTTCCTTTTACTTTTGTAACAGAATCAATGTCTTGTTGACTTGTTACAATTACCCATACTTTTCCTCCGCATTGAACACCCAACTGCTCAACAACTGTTTGTAAATTAAGCATTAATTGTGAGTTATCGCCGATATATTGGCCGATTTCATCCACAAGGAAAATAACATGATGATTTCTACCTTTACTTTCTACATATTCACGAACTTTTTGAGCAAAGCGTTCTACGCTCAATGAATAATTTTCTTCTGCTTTGTTGTACCAATTACGAGCGGATTCCTCGCTCATTTTTGTTGTAGCAGCTAATGCCCCAACAACAGAGTCTTCTTCATAATAAATATCGTAACGTGCTTCTTCCCAAGTTACACCAGACAACTCTTTGAATTTGGCTTTAAAGTTGGTATAGGTATCATCCTTCACCATTTGGCGCTCTAATTCTGCTACCCATGGAATCGAGCCACAAAATCCTTGCATCTCATTAAATACTTTATTAAATACCTTTACAATGGCATCTTTTTGGTTCTTTGAATCAGACTCACTCTTTGCATCAACATTGAATAAGACTACATCCGTTGTAACATCACTCGCTTGTTTCATATTAGCAAGAACCATTGGATCATTTATTTTTTCACGGAAGAAGTCTATTGCTTTCTTCATTTCATTATCAATCATAACCGCTTTGTTATCTAACAAATATGAAAGGATTTTTAAAAAATGCGATTTACCTGATCCGAAGAACCCTGAAATCCATACGCCCATATTATCCGTATGACCAGTAATACCTTTTTGATATGATACGTAGAAGTCTCGTATGTGACGTAATAACTCATTTGTTACGACATATTCATCTAGTTCTTGTGCAACGTTCTCTTCATTTGCTTGTCCAACTTTAATTACCCCTTTAATATCTCGATTTATATCTTTAACAAACATTTCTCTTAGTAACATAAGATTCATCTCTCCCCCAAAAATTTCACTATCTATCAATTAGTTGAAAAGCACGATAGTAGTTGTCGTCCTTAATTTCGTTAAATAATTTTAATTCTTGACCATCATATTTTCCAGGGAAAAACATAATGACAGGAACTGTATCTACTGCGCTATGTAAATTGTTTAATATGGTGTGGGAACGAATAATAGGGAACGCTTTCCCTATGCCAGTTAGGAAAACAATATCATTTGGCTCAATTTTTTCAGAAATATACTTCACAACCAAATCGCTTGATAAAGTTAAACGTAATGCTTTCTTTGTTGCATTCAGTACAAATTCACTACCGCGTTTTTCTTCCATCTCAAAATTCTTTTGTAAGTAGCCTTTTTCAGCTAATATCTCTAATACAATTTCATATAAATCAAATTCACGAATGTACACAGATGAATTGCTCGTGTTAATACGTTCTTTTAAGTACTTAATCTGTAATCGAATAAGCATTTCATCTTGTGGATCATAATCAAAGATATAATAGCCTATTTCATTTCCTAACCCTTTACTCTCACGGAAATTAGAGCTTGTTATCTTTTCACGAATCATATCTAAGCGCTGTTGAATACTTCTCATACCGTCTCACCTACCAATAAAGTGACAAATGCACCGTCGCCAATTTCTTTTAAATGTTGTTTTACATCATAACTCAAGAAAGGGACATTGATGGCACGTTCTCCTTTTTGATTTTTGAGGATACCAACCTCAAATAAGATGCGAATAAATACTTGCTGCAACTTATAAAAGGTGTAATCCTTCCATCCCGATACTACGTCTGACTGTTCTCGTTTGCACAGGAAGAAAATATTAAAATCCTTATCTGCTAACAAGAAATCCCTTAGCATGTATTTATCTTTTATTACTTCGTCCATGAACTCGTAGAAGAGACGGTCTGTCTTTATGATGGTATACAGTACAATTAACTTACTTGTTTCTACATCACCAAAAACAAGTTGTTTCATCAAAAATTCATCTAGAACTTGAAGCCTACTAGACACTATTGATGCAAACTCCTTTTTTCTACTTTCTGTTTTCACTTGATAGATATTTTCTTCAAGTATTAATTTTTTCACTTGTTCTAACATATTCCCTTCTACAACAAGGGTTGCAGCCTTTTTCATTTCTAAATAAAGCAATGGTCTTGCTTTAATTGTTGTGCTATATCTTAAATTTTCCATCATTATACTCATTCCTTCGGGCCACTTTTTATATCATAAGACTATCTTATCATTTCATCTACCTATATTGAACACATCAGAATAATTTATATTTTCGAACAGATTGATAATGACTGAACAAAATACCACACTTGTTGCATAGGTTTCTTATACGACCCCTTCTTTATATTTCCCTATAGTATCATCTAGATACTCAATCATTCAAAAAGAGCTAAATAAAAGCCCTTAAGAGAAAGCTTTGTTTTGAAAATAATACAATTCATTAAAGACCCTTTGTTCCTTGTAGTGTAACTAACTCAATTTGATTATTTGAGCGTCTGAATTTTAATTGATATATCTCTTAAATCGATCCTTCTAAATTTCATATCAATCACTATTTATTTTTATATATAAACATCCCTATATTCAGTTTTTACAAATTTTACCATCTCATTCTCAAGAATATTGATAAGTAACATAAGAATTTTTCTAATATAAATTCAGTGTTCATGGAGGGTTTTAAGCATACTTTATTCTAAAGCAACCGTAGTACGTCACTTACTTATTTAAATATACTTAATATACAAAAAGAGCCTTTGTATAAAAGCTCTTTTTCACCCTATTGAAATTCGCTTTTTTCATTCATCATAAATAATATATAAGTAGTTCTAGATATAATTTCTCTTTTATGATTAGCAATCTCAGACTAAAAACTAGTTATCTAAAATGCTGTTATACTCTTCTATTTGCTATCTTGTGCCTGATTATCGACAAAGCTCATTTTCCAACTAAAAAATTCATTCTCAGGATTTTTTTCATATCTCAATATCGCATCAAATTTATTTCCCTTTTTACTTGTTAAACCTTTAACTAACGCTTCTCCATCTTTTAACAACTTCTTAACCATTGTTTTCGTTGGCTTTTTCTTCATGGTTGCTAAAAATTTATCATTTTTCCAAACAACAAACTTGCACCCATTCTTCCAATCTGAACACCCAAAACCTTTTTGTCCTTCCACAATGGCGTTCGAACAAATTGGACACTTCCCCAAAACCTCTACCTCTTTCGGTTCTCTCGTAACATGGTGTAAGATAACATCTTGATCATTTTTAATCATTTCTACTGATTTTCTTGTAAAATCAAAGATAAAGTTTAAAAAGACACTTCGACTCACTTTCTTTTTTTCCATGTCCGACAGGGCTTTTTCTAGTTTACCCGTAAACTCCAAGTCAAACAACTCTTTCACAGGAAATGTTTCTACAATTTTTCGACCTAACTCACTACATAATAAGCTTTTATCTTTTGAAAAAATATAACCTATATCCTTCAATTTCTTAATTGTTTCCGCTCTAGTAGCTGGAGTCCCTATACTAAAACCACTTAACACAGCTTCTTCTTCATCATAGTTTTTCCCACAAGTCTCCATTACACGTAATAAAGTTTTCTCAGTATGATGCTTTGGCGGCTTTGTGACATGGGAAGTAACATCTGCATTTGTAATTTCCAGATTCTCTTTAAATTCCACAAATGGTAACATCTTGTCTTTGGATTCAATTTTCTCTACTTTACGCCAGCCTTCAACAATTTGAACACGACCTTTTGCAATAAACACACCTTTTATTGAGGAATCACTAATTTTAATTTGAATACGTGTTTCTTCATGCTCTGCTACAGGCATAAATTGCATGATAAAACGATTCTTGACTGCTGTATATACAATTTGCTCGTCACTTGTTAATGATTTAGGAAGCAAATACGTAGGCATGATAGCACTATGACTTTCAACTTTTGCATTATTGAATACTCGTTTTGTTTTAACAAAAGAGATTTCATCTTCGTACGGTAATCCTTTTTTTACTGCTTCTAAAACTTTGGCTGCTCGTCCGACTAAACTTTCCTCTAAAGCTGTACTTCCTGTACGGGGATAAGTAATATATTTTTTCTCATATAAAGACTGAGCTACTTTTAATACTTTATCTGATGTCCAGCCTTTATACTTACTTGTAACATATCCTTGTAAATTAGATAAATTAAATAGAAAAGGAGGATATTCTCTTTTCTGTTCAACCTGTTTATCTATAACTTCTCCTGAAGAACGTTGCAATATATTATATATTTCATCTAAAGTAGCCTTATTTTTAAACTTCTCCTCTTGCTCCTCCAGATAAGTTGCTTCAAATTCTTCTTCCCTTTGTGTTTTAAATGTAGCAACTAACTTGTAATAGTTCTCCGGTACAAACGTTTCGATTTCTTTATCTCGATCATAAATGATTTTCAAGGTAGGCAGTAAAACGCGCCCAATATTTAACGCTTGCCCTGTTCCTTTTTGATACTTAAGTGTAGCAACAGAAGTTAAATTTATTCCAATCGCCCAATCTGCCCATTGTCTACTTACTCCCGCATCTTGCAACGGACGTAAATCCGAGTTTGGTCTAATTTGTTTTAACCCTGCATTTACCTCATCTGGTGTCCATTCATTCAATAATAGACGATAGACTTGTTTCGGTGCTTTTATATTATAAATGACACTATCACCAATTACTTGCCCCTCACGGTCATAATCACATGCCGAAATAATAGAATCAACATCTTCTCTAAAAAGTAAAGAACGGATTATATTTAGCTGTTTTTTCGCACCACTATCAGCCTTATCTCTATCTTTCGGGCTGCTTTTTACTTTATATTGAAACTTCTCTGGAATAAAAGGAAAATTATCCATTTGCCATTTAGCCATTTTTTCATCATAGTCTTTTGCATCATATAATTGAAGCAAATGACCAAATGCCCAAGTAACAATATAATTATTTCCCTCGTAATACCCATCATTTCTTTTTTTAATCTTTAATGCATCAGCAATGTTTTTAGCTACGGAAGGTTTCTCTGCTATAATTACTGCCTTCAAAATGAATCCCTCCTAAATAATATAAGTAATTAAATTTAAAAAATTGGCATTGCTTCTACAGCATCTGTCAATTCATCAAAAGAATTCTTTAAATATCTCGTTGTAGTGGAAATATGACTATGACCTGCTAAACGACGAACTTTCTCTATATCGTTATTGGTTGCCTTTAACATCCATTTACAAAAAGTATGCCTAAACATATGAGGTGTTAATTTTTTATCTGATGTACTGTAATTTTCAATCATAGCCTGGATTCCACGAATTGAAAATTTTTCAGATCGTTGACTATAAAAAACATATGGTGATTGGTTAACTATCTCTTTGTCCTTTGCTATCTTATTTCTGAATTGAAGCCAGTCAAATACTTCATTATAAAGAAAGTTTGACATTGGTATGGTTCTTACCTTAGTCCCCTTTCCAATTACCCTAAGCTTTTTTAAATCTAAATCTATATCTGTAATCTTTAAACTTGATAACTCTTCCACACGTAATCCTGCATAAGTGAGGATATAAATAATAGCTCTATCTCTCCGATACTTTTCTTCAGGATTTACTCCTCTAGTCTTTACAGGATACTTCCTCATTCGCTCCAATAAGGCTTCAAACTCTTTCTCTGTCAGCCACATGATCTTTTCATATTCTTCATCTGCTACTTTTAAATCTTTAATATCTATCATAGGATTTACTTTGATATACTGTTCTCTTTCAGCCCAACTAAAATAACTCCTGAGAGTATTTAAACGACGATTTATCGTACTTACGGACAATGCTTTACCTTCTCGAGGATTTAACATAGCTCTTATCCATTTTTTAATATCATTACTTATTACATAACTATCTGGATTTAATCTCATTTCTTGAAAGAAAATTTGCAAATCGTTGATATAGGATAGTAATGTATTCTGAGATTTTCCTTTATCAATTAAATACTTACGATATTTATGTAGCATCTTCCCACCTTCTTATATTATATGTTGAGTTATAAGTAAACAAATTTATAAAAACAAGTAATTCCCTATACATTATACGACGAGTTTAAATGCAATATCAATAGAAACTCAACGCATAATGTATATTATGTGTTGTGTTATTAACTAATAAGAAATAACTCTATTTTCACGGAAAATATTCTAATTAAAATCATACTACCAAATAAAATGGAATTTATTACTCTTAACTAGTATTATAGACTTATAGACTTATTGACTTATTGACTTAAAACAAAGAAAACACCGCTTAAAAAACACAAAAATAGACCAATTACCAATTCCTATATTGAACTGAAGCATTTATATAAAGTATAAGTTAACAGAGGGATTACTCTTTCTTTAAGTTCTTCGAATGGTCCGAATGAATTGTCCAATACAAATAAAATTTAACAACCTCCTAAAAGTAGAAAATAAAACACACTCTAAATTTATTGCCTCTAGAAAATAGAAAAAGGAGTACATATTTATGCAAAGAAATCTTACATTTTTTTTAGGAATTTTTCTAATTATTAGCTCTATACTAAGAGCAATCAACCTTTTTGTCCCAAATCCAATTTGGTTATTTTGCATATCTGTATCAGCCTGCTTATTTGCCCTTGTTGATTTTATTATGGAATTGGAGCTGAAAAAATTAATAACCTGGGTTAAATGGGTAGATATCGGAGCTATTCTAATCTTTATTCTCCCTCTTGCACTATCGAATTATAGTTTAAATACTGAAGACATTTTAAAAACACCTACTGACTTCACAACCTTATTAGCCTTTGGCCTGGTTATCACAACAATTGGAAAGAAAAATTCAAATTACTTAGAAAAAACAGTTAACGAAATAAAGACGAAGTATTTCGTAGAAGAAGATAAAAAAATACTCAACATGGATAGTAACACAACCAAACAAGCAATGAAGGACCTAGCATTAGCAGAATACAATACAGTTTTAAGGATAAATAAAATTATAATTGAATTAAAAAAATGCGATTCTATCGCTAGTTATAACCAAAGAATTCATGATGGATGGGGTTTATTTCATGAATCATTTTCCTATTATGCGATAACTCAAAGCACTCCATTTTACGATTTCAAACTTAATGAACTTTTCATGTCTTTCTACAGTGAAATTGGAAATGCATCAGAATGTTTTAGTACATTATCAAATCCAGATCACACAAGGAAGTTAGCTGAAATTGACTTTTTAAATATAGAAATAGAAATAACACAATATGCAATTCTTCCTAACCATAATACTCTTAGCGAAGGATATGACTCTATAAAAAAGCATTGAAGTATTGGCAGGAATTAAAAATTTAGCTTCTTATCACTATGAAACTATTGGTTTTAAGAGTGAACTAAATGAAGAAATAAATTAGTTCACAATTCGAATTGTCTTTATTCAATTATACATATTTTTCATGATTAATAATTCTCTCCATTAATTACATGTAACTCTAAAACTTTCTAAATTAATACTTATTTTGAAAGAACTAAGGAGGACAGTTAGTACTGGTAAGGTAATTAACTATCCTCCTTTTTGTTTAAGATATAACTCAAAATACTTCTCGATACCCAGTCTTATAGCCAAGTAAATAAACCACTGTGATGTCACTGATCATACTAGTATCTGCTCTATTCCTACGCGTATTAAAAAATCCTTCGGTCTAAAATTTCCTTTTTCGTCATCAGACATTGTATTAACTATTTAATTATAATTTATATATTAAGCCGAATTCACTTGCTATATCATAAGTTAATTTAGCAAGGACTCGCTTATCCAACTCATCTGCTGAAACATAGTTAGAAGTAATCAGCCTTAGAATTTCTTCTTTTCCAGTAAACAAATGTGGATAAGAACTATAAATAGAATTCACAAAATCTTCATTATAAATTACTGACTTTAACAATATTTCAGCAACATAATCTTTATGTAAATTATATATCTCATTTAAATTAAAATCACGGATATTCCTTTTAGCCTTTTGATAAGATTTATTTGACCCTTTGCCCTTCTCCACCCTAAAGCCAATATCAAATACATCGGAATTATTGTTTAGAATTCCAGTGAAATCCACTACTTCTTTTTTAAATTTAACAGTAAAGCTAGCTTTTTGATCAAACCCCTCAATATACGGATGAAGATGAGTATTTATATTAAATCTTTTCCTACCTTTTAAAGATGAATTACATAGATGACAGCAAGGTATCAAATTGTAAAAGGATATAGATAGAAATGGATATGTTCCTTTATCATAGAAATGATCTAAGCTAGCTCTCATCTTTCCATTTTCCATTTTTAAAGTATGAACATATTGTCTATTACAATATGGACATACTTTAACATTTAGCCTCTCTGTTAATGCATATGCTCCCCAAGATTTATCACGTTTACAAAAATTATCATAGCTAAATATTTTTTTTAATCCCTTATGCAGGGGCGATGCTGGCTCTTGATTACTTTCAGGAGCACTATAGAGCAAGTCACTATAGTTTGTTTCTACATGTTCTATGATTTTTTGTAATACCATTGGCTCTCCACATAAAATATCTGGTGTTTTGAGCATAAGATATTTAATAAATCTGCTATGCTTATCCTTTTTTTTCTGAAGTAAATCCCCACTATATTCACTAGATAAATCCTCATCATATATTTCAGTTTCATATTCTTCAAATCTTTTCTTCATGTATTCCATAGAGTATTTCTCTTTATGCTGTAGTAATAGCTCTTCTATATCAATTTGATTATTCAAATTTAATTTAATCATTTTTACTTACCACGCTTTTTAGTTTCTTTAACTCCCTTCTAATAAAACAATTCTTTCTTCAATACTTACCGCATTAAGAGAAAATCTATCTTTTAACATATTCGCTATTTTATTCCTCAGTATAGGCTCACCAATATTATTAATTACATATTCAATCTCTATCCTGCTTTTTCTTAATTGCTTATCATTCCCATTTATCAACAAATCAATAACATAATTTATCTTATTTTTAGCAAATTCTCCAATTAAACCGTCTTCTAAGAAAAAGAATGAGAAAACAAACTATGAATATTGGCTGCAAATGTTTTATATTGCCCCTCTAGATTCTTAATAACAACACTGTCTTCATTTATCCTTTTTAAAAATATAACATTAGAACTTGGCAAATCAGAAACGATAAAAGGAGAATTAGATGTCATTATAATTTGAAGAGATTCTACCCCATGGCCATAGAAAATTTCTCTCAAAAAAGAAATTATGCTAGATAAAAAACGCTTTTGCCATTGTGGATGAAAGTATAGTTCCCCTTCATCTATAAGTATTATTACGTTTGGATTAAAAGTTGATTGTTTTATTAGTGAGTAAAATCGAGAATATAAATTAAGCATAGCCGTTTCCCCTGAACTTAAATTTCTCCATTCAAATGCTAAATAAGAATCACGTCCTATTGATTGGCTATATATTTTATACAACTCCTGAAATAAACCAAGATCTTTCTTTAATGACATTACAATTGAGCCTCGGTCAACTTTAAAATTCCCATTCCAAATATTATTATCAAAATATATTAAAATCCCAATTAACCCCTCAAAAAAGCAACCTGTTCTCTAGAATAGCTTTCATTTCTTATCGAATACAACATATATTTTAACCACATTAAACATTTATCTGACAAAGTATATTTTTATTTATTTCACGGAATTTCTTGTATGATTTTTCCATAAAATAAACTAAATTCAAGCGTGGTAGTTCAAGAAATAGTTGCTGCATCACTCTAAGAATTAAATTCCTCATAAAGTATTTTTCATAAAAAAAGTCTTCATTTCCTTCATATACAACATTATTCAATTCTTCGAACAACTCTTTGAAAAATTTAGTAAATTCAAACTTTTGCATCTCCCTAAGCATCGGTTGCATGTCAACTTCTGAAATTTTTATTGTAATATCATCAGGTAATGGGAATTTCACTTTACATAGTTTTTTATCCTCACTTGTAACAAATTGAACTTGCCGCTGTATTTCTTTAAGACGATGAAATTCCAACTCACTTTTCATGGTAAAATAACTCTTTCGAAAGTCTTCTTTAACAAGATAATTGGTCGAAATATTCATTAACTTGTCCTCATAATGTATCTCTTCAAAACCATTATCAAAAATACTTGAATAAAAAATAAAGTCTAATTTAGAGATTTCCCTATTTCCTTTATTTCTTTTAAGATATATTTTGCATTCGTATAGTTCTGTATATTGATTTCCATTTCATTATGACAATAAATATGTAGGGAACCTAAATTATCTTGAAAAACAATAATAGCAAAAATATCTTTCATAAACGGAGTACGCAATGCGATATTCTTTTTATAAAATTCAATATAGATGATTTACCAACACCATTCTCACCTACTATAGCCGTTATATTTTTTACATCTGTTTCCTCACCATTATTTCTCCCTAAATTAAAAATCCTGGAAAATAATTTGGATTATTGTTAATCATAAGCGTTTGAGATTTAGGTGCATATTCTAAACAAAAATGACTACCAAAGTTTAAGTTCTGATTACAAAGTACATAATGCTCCTCTGGAAACCATATATAAACTAACTCCATGTTTTTAAACATCCTTTCTCGATTAAACTATTTTAATTACATTAATCTGTAAAGTACTTTACCTATCCTAAACTTGACTTAAAATGTTTTTTGTACATAAATCAATTTTGCACACTTGTTTAAATAGCTTCATCCTTGATTTGAGAGGTGATCTCCAACACTATTAATTTATGCACATATATTTTTTGTAGATAACGTCCCTAAACCTTCTGTTTTCTTTAATACTTTCTCCAGCTCTTCATTCTCTAAATACTTACCAGCTGTTTTCATTAACGTAATAAGTTGTCCTTCTGTATAGCGCTTCGGTGGCTGTGTTTTTCCTTCTTTCACTTTCACCTTTACAACTTTTCCTTCTTCGCCTTCAGCTACAATTGGAAGAATGGTTTCGTCATCTTTATCGTCTTGAAAAATAACTTTACGCCAACCTTCTTGAATTTGCTGTTTTCCTTTTGAAATGAATTCAGCACGTTCATCTACAAGCGTTACAATCGTTGTATAGTCAAAGATTGCAACTTCATAATGAGCTGCAATAAGCCTTCTTACGATCATATCGTATATTTTCTTTTCATCACCTGATAGTCTGCTTGGGTTTGTAACTTGCTCTGTCGGAATAATTGCGTAGTGATCTGTTACTTTCTTTTCATTTACATAACGCTTGTTATTCATAATGGATTCAACCGGAGCCGGTAATAAGCCTTTATATTCATCAAACTGACTCAACTTCTGTAAAATATCAGGGAACGTCGCTGCTTCTCCTTGTGTAACATAGTTAGAATCTGAACGTGGATAAGAAACAATCCCTTTTTGATATAGTGCTTGCGTTATATCAAGCGTCTTTTTCGGTGAAAACTTAAAGGCTTTATTTGCCGTTGCTTGCAGTGATGATAAGTTAAATAAAAGCGGCGGCTGAAACTCTTTACGCTCCGTTTTCATTTCCTTCACAACAGCCGGTTTCCCTTGGCAAAATGCCGCAATTTTATTCGCCATATCAGGATCTTTTAAGCGGGATTCATTATCCTTTTCCCATTTTCCGTCATATTTCTTTCCTTCTATATTAAAGGTTGCAAACACTTCCCAGAAAGGCTCTGACTTAAAGTTTTCAATTTCTTTCTCTCGCTTTACAATCAATGCTAACGTTGGTGTTTGGACACGACCAGCAGAAAATACATCATTCATTCCTTTTTTCTTTAACAAAATACTAAAGACACGTGATGCATTCATACCAACAACCCAGTCAGCGCAAGATCTTGTGTATGCTTCGTAATACGTATTAATTGTATCTGATTCATCAAGTAGATTTTTAAATCCTTGGTAAATAGCTTGCTTCGTTAAAGATGAAATCCATAGACGTTTCATCGGCTTTTGCACGTTACAAAGATTAATAATATTTCGTACGATCAGTTCCCCTTCACGCCCAGCATCTCCTGCGTGAATGATTTCTGTTACCTGTGGATTATGTAACAGCTGTTTCACAACGTTAAATTGCTTATACTTTGACTTTGTTACTTCAAATTGAAAACGTTCTGGAATCATCGGTAATGTATTAAGTGACCATTTTTTCCACTCTGCGTGATAATGCTCTGGATTACATAACTGCGTCAAATGACCAATTGCCCATGTACAGTACGCTCCATTTGGAAATAACTCATTCGCTTCTACCTCTAAATATCCATCTTTCCGGCGATATTTAAACTGTGAAACAAGAGCCAACCCTTGATCTGGTTTCTCGGCAATAATTAATTTCATTTTATAACTCCCTATCTGTATTCCAGTGTTACTTTCATTGTCTATATGTTTAGAAGCGATGATAAAACAACAATCTTATTTATCATTCGCGGTTTGTCCCGAGTAATGGGATAACTATAATATTATACGCTTATTCTTTATGGCTTCACAATAGAAACTCATAATATAACAATTTCTTTCACATGCTTATAATTAAAAAAGACGCCCTAAAAAATCAAGCGTTCCTTTGCTTACATCTATGAAATTGTGCAGATAATATGCAGATATTAATAAGCATAAGTACCCTCCATATAAACATATGATGAAATGAACGATAGGACAAGGAGGTATCATAATGTTTGCTTATACGTTAACTACCTTAACACTTTGCTGTACCTCAATTCTTATTACATCCAATATTTCTAAACGTAAGGGTACCCTAATGGAGTATATGGTATTTATTATGTCTTTTAGTATGAGTATCGGTTTAAGTATTGGTTTTTACTTAGGTATTCTCTTTAAGGAGGAATTACTATATTCTACTTTGCTTGCTATTTCAATTAGTGGTTTTATCGGCTTTTTAATCGGTCTACGTTTTCACCTATATACCGCTTTAGAAGGAATGTTCTCTGGATTAATGGCAAGTATGATGGGAGCAATGATTACAGAAATGTTAAACGCTCAACAAGCTCATAGTATATTGTTCATTAGCCTTTTACTTACTATAACGATTACTATGTCCTGTGTGATTCAATTATTATCGGAGAACTTTTCTACTTTTATCCAACAGCGTTTTTTGTCATTACTTTCAATTAGTGTAGTAATTATCGTTGCCGTATTCGCGACATTCCCAGATCATACTCCCTCACCTACATCCGGGCATGATCAACACATACATTAGTACTTGCAACAAAAATGAATAAGCAGCTATCCATAGGATAACTGCTTAATATTACTCTGGCTTATTAGGAATGTTTCGGTTTGGAACATAATCCGATTTGTAATCTGTATATTTTACTTCTGTTACCATCCCAGCTGAAGCATGGTGTAAATCATGACAGTGGAACATCCAATCGCCTGGATTATCTGCTACAAAGGCTACTTCATATTCTTCTCCCGGTTTTAAGTTCAATGTATCTTTCACAATTGGAGAACCTTCTATCGGTTTTCCATCTTTACTCAATAACTGGAAGAAGTGACCATGTAAATGCATTGGATGATCGTCCATTTTAGAACCATTTACTAATTTTACTTTTACTAAATCACCCTTTTTTACTTGAATTGGGTCAATATCTGGAAATACCTTTCCGTTAATTGTATATACCATTTCATTTCCATTCATTTGCGTATTTAAGTCCATATTATATGTGGCAGTATACTCTTGATTTAATGTGAAACTACCTAATTTTTTAGCACCATATTTCGTCATATCTACTTTCGGTAATTTTTCTTTTTCATCTGCTTTATCTTTCATCTCTTTGCTGCCATCATATTCAATAACAGCTTTCATTCCTTTTGCACCTTTATTTTTCGAATGGTCTTCAACATACCATTTCCCAGGATTATTAGCAGTAAATTCAATATCATAACGTTCACCCGGTGCGATTGAAATTACTTTATCCTTTATAACTTTTGGATCGTTTATTGGTTGACCATCTGTCGCAATTACTTTTATATCATGGCCATGAACATGTATATCATGTGATAGATAACCAGCATTGACGAGTCTAAGACGAACGTTATCTCCCTTATTCACTTTTAATGGCGCTACTAAATCACCGCTTTTTCCATTGATTGTGAATAAATCGTACATACTCATATCATGACCTTCCATCTTCATATTTCCATGGTCCATTCCTTCCATATTACTAGAGTCTTTTTTATCACTGCCCATGTTCATATCAGAATGAGCCATGCCGTTCTTATCATCATTCTTTTCCCCATTTTCATTACCTTTAGATTTATTACCTATTTGCCCTTTTGTCATTTCTTTTAACTGCTTATTCATTTCTTCTTTATCTGTAACCCATTCATCCAACATTAATGTGTAATCTTTATCATATTTTTCCTTTGTATCTTCTACAATGAGCGCTCCATACAAACCTCTATCTAATTGATTTACAGAATCTTGATGCGAGTGATACCAGTACGTTCCTGGTACGTTCGCTTCAAATTCGTAAGTGAAACTTTTTCCTGGTTCAACTGCATCTTGTGTCACGCCTGGAATTCCATCCATGTTATTTGGGACAGGATATCCATGCCAATGAATAGATACTGGTGCAGATAATTCATTTTTTAATGTCACTTTCACCTTTTCACCTTTTTTCACCCGAATTTCTGAACCAGGAGATGAGCCATTAAATGTCCAGACTGGAACAATAACACCGTTACTTAATTTTTGCTTTTCTTCTTTCGCTATTAAAGTAACTTCTGGTCCTTTTTCAACTTTCAATGGTGTTGTAGCTGTTTCAGTCTGTAGTGTTTTTTTATCATTCATATTTTTATGATCATTTGTTGTATTTGTCGTCACAGAACAGGCAGCAATTAAAAATATTGCAGAGACTGTAATGACTGCTAATACAAATCGCTTCATGGAAAATCCCCCCTTTTTCTTTTTCAAAATCATTATAGAGGTTGATTTTCAAGAAAATAAGGAGATGTAATTAGATCTTACGTAAGCTAATTGGAAGATTACTAAAAGCGGAGACATTACAAGAGGCGAATATTTTAGAAATACATAATGCTTTCCTTGTAGCGACTATATTAGCCGTTCTCGTATTTGTTTTGACGTTATTTCTTAAGAAACAATAACACTGCTATTATTAAATAAGAAAAATGTAGCTAAAATGCTCTTCACAAAAGAACTTAGATTTTTGTATAATAAGAACTAATGTTCTTTACAGACAATGGACTCAAATTACACAAATATATCAAATAGAAGAGGATTGATATACGATGAAAATTGATAGACCAAAAATTTCACCAGAGTTATCTTCAAAGAATTTTCAAGATATTTTTTATGAAGAAGATCCAACATTAGAAGTCTGTGAAATTATAGACTCCACTTTCGAAAATGAATGTGTAGATAGAGTGCGATTGTATGATGCAGTGATAAAGAATTGTAAATTCACTAATACAGACTTTAGCAATATTGATATTACAGATGTTTGTTTTGAAAACTGTGATTTATCAAATGTTAATTTAAGCAATTCTTCTGTTCACAGAGTCGAATTTAAAAACAGTAAATTAATCGGAGTAAATTTCACAGAATCTAGCTTAGGAAATGTTAAATTTGAGAATTCAATTTTGAATTTAGCAGCATTTGGAAATTCTAAACTGGAAAAATTATATTTAATGAAACTTCATTAAATAATGCAGATTTTTTTGACTGTAAACTTAAAAAAGTTGAATTCCAATTATGTAGTCTTGATGAAGCTAATTTTGATCAGACATCACTGAAGGGGATAGATATTAGTTCTTCTACCTTTGATACACTTACAGTTTCAGTGAACGATTTAAGAGGATGTAAAGTATCAACATATCAAGCTGTTCAGTTTGCTACTTTATTAGGATTAATAATTAAAGATTAGTATTTCGAAGAAAAGAACCCTATCCCGAATCATGGATTTTTTAATTGTCCACGATTCGAGATAAAGTTCAAATAAATTAGTGATGACTCTTTTATTATTTAACTACAGCTTGGTTTCCTTTTACATGTTCATTATTTACACTCATAAATTCTTCAATTTCTTCAACTTCTCTAATGATATCTTTTGACAAGTTTTCATACCCGTCTTTCGTTACAAGAATGTCATCTTCAATACGAATTCCAATTGATTCTCCTTCAATGTAAAGACCAGGTTCAATTGTTATAACCATACCTTCTTCTAACATTCTATCTTTATATGTTCCTACATCATGTGTATCTAAACCAAGGAAATGGCTGACACCATGATAATAGTATTTTGATAACTCTTCATCTTCTTGAATTAAACCAATTGCTTTACACTCTTCTGCCAGTACCTTTTTTGTATGCTCATTTAATGCAGCGAACTTTAATCCTGGCTTAATAAGCGCTGTTGTTTCTTTTAATGCTTTTAATACAATATTATAAATTTGTTTTTGACGACTAGAGAATGTTCCATTTGCCGGGAATGTATAACTAATATCAGCGTTATAGTAGTCTTTTTGAGCACCTAAATCTAGTAATACTAAGTCACCATTTTGAATTTGTGCATCATTATCTTCATAATGAAGAACTGTAGCATTTTTCCCACTCGCCAAAATTGTATTGAACGCATGGTGCTTAATGCCAGATGATTTCAGTGTAAAATCAAATTGAGCTTCTAATTCATACTCCATCATGCCTGCTTTTGCATTTTTTAACACATTGTAAATACCATCTTTCGTTACAGCAATCGCTTCTTTAATAATTTCAATTTCTTCCTCTGTTTTAAATACTCGTAATTCACAAATGTTCGGATATACATTACCAATTGTTACGTGTGGGTATTTTTCTCTTACATGTTTAGCAAATGCTAATGTTTTTGTCTCCGTACCATTCCAATCACGACGTTCTATATCTAAATATAGATGCTTCGCATTTTCTGTAAAAAGTATATTTGACATTGTCTTTTCAAAGCTATCTAAATATACAACTTTCTTTATACCTGAAATTCCCTCTGCTTCTTCGCTAGAAACTGTCTTCCCAACCCATTTTTCCATTACTGGATCTGATTTTTCAATGAAAAGTGTCTCTTCTACACTATTCCCAAACTTTTTCAGCATAAAAATAACATTTGGTTCATCAATTCCCGTTAAGTAATAAAAATTACGATTCGGTACAAATTTATAATGTGCATCAGCTGACATATGCGGTGCTTGTCCCGCAAATAAAATCGTAACGGATTCATCAGGTAATGTTTTCGTTAGTCTTTCTCTATTTTGAGCAAAAAATGTTGATTTCATAATAATCCCCCTAGTGTTCTATGTATGCTTGTGAAACTAATCATCAATACAATTTATTCTATTATTGTTATAATTTTTCGTCAATTTTTAACCTTTTAGATGGTGTTGACATAATAAAAATTAAGCGTTAAAATAACTATATATTAGTAAGTAACTAATATAATTAAATCTAACTAGAGGTGAATCAAATGAAAAACATTTTATTCCGTATTAACGAATTGTCAAAAAAAGAAAAAGCAACTGGATTAACAGTTGATGAAAAACAAGAACAACAAATGTTACGTCAAAACTATACAGAAACATTTCGTGGAAGCCTAGATTCCATTTTATTAAACACAAAAATTGTTGATCAAAATGGTCTTAACGTTACACCAGCCGCATTACAAGATGCTCAAATACGTTTAAAATTAAGCAAATGAGTTCCGAGCTAAAGAATTCTAATAAAACATAAAAAGAGCTGGATTTCCTATATAGAAATTCCAGCTCTTTTTATTGTCTTTTTTAATTTAGTAAACGAGCGATACATCGCAATTCTCCACGACACAATCATCGCAAATGCAAGTAAGAAAAACATTCCGCTTAACTCTGCCAAATCAATTGATTGGCTTAAATATGACTTTAATGCCACGCGTACAGCTAATAAGCCTACTAAAATAAATATGAATGCTTTTGACGGTTTCATAAATATATGTTCGCCTTTTATTTCGAACTTAGTTGTTTTAATAAGAAAAATAGAGAAAATAAGCCCTATACTAATTGCCTCGACTATTTCTAACGATGTTAATCGAAACTCTGGTAAAAAGTACATCATTGCGCCTGTACTCATAAAAATTGGCGGCAATATAATTTTCTTTTTCGTTACCGGCTTTTTCGCTGCTTTAAAACGTAGAAACATTACCCCAACAGCCATACAAACTGCTACGACACTTGATAAAAGTGCTATCATACTTTCCACTCCTATCTATTTAAATGACTTTTTTAACAAAATCATAAACCAATAAGTAACTACATGCCGCATTATAGAATTTCTTCATTATATTCCTCCTGCTGTAAACTTTCCATATTCGCTGCAATCATTTTACGCAAAGTTTATGAACGGAATATGAACAAAAAAGCCATTCTGCAATTAATAATTGCAAAATGGCTTTTTAACTTATTTTAAATCGTCAATTGTGAAAGCACCTGGAAGTAATTGCTCAACAGTCACTTCTTTTTCATCACCTTTTACATTCGTTAGTAATACAGGCATTTTCGGATCACAGAATTCAGCAATTACTTGTCTACACGCACCACATGGTGAAATCGGTCCATCAGTTTCTCCTGTAATAACTAAGTAACTAAAATCGCGCTCCCCTTCTGATACCGCTTTAAATATTGCTGTTCTTTCTGCACAGTTACATAAACCATAAGAAGCATTTTCTATATTACAACCAGTATAGATTTTCCCTTCTTTCGTAACTAACGCTGCGCCAACAGGAAATTTAGAATACGGAATATACGCTTTCGATAACATCTTGTTTGCTTCTTCAATATATTTTTTCTTATCCATATTATTTCCCCCTCAAAGTAAATGAAATGATGATTAGTCAGTAATAACTGTATGAACTAATTTAGGAGCCACTGCTGTTTCAGCTATAGAAATATTCTCATAAATTTTTGCTTTTACATCTTCTACATTTTCACGGTTTGCGTAGATTGTTACGAAAGGCTCGCCTTCTTTTACTGCATCGCCAACTTTTTTACGTAACATTAATCCTACTGCTAAATCGATTTCATCTTCCTTCGTTGCACGACCTGCACCAAGTAACATAGCTGCAATACCAATCTCATCTGCAACAATGTTAGAAATAACACCTGAAGTTTTTGCAGGTACATCAATTACATACTTCGCTTGTGGCATTTTTTCTGGATTGTCTACAATTGAACTATCTCCGCCTTGATTGCTTAAGAACTCTTTAAACTTCTCAGTTGCTTTTCCGTTCTTCATCACTTCAATTAGCATTTCACGAGCTTCTTCTAATGTATTTGCTTTTTTCGCAAGTACGACCATCTGACTTCCTAATACGAGTACTAATTCTGTTAAATCTTCTGGACCTTCACCTTTTAACGTATCAATCGCTTCTTTCACTTCTAGAGCGTTACCAATTGCAAAACCAAGTGGTTGTGACATATCTGAAATAACAGCCATAGTTTGACGTCCTACATTATTTCCGATACGTACCATTGCATGTGCTAATTCTTTTGCATCTTCTTCTGTTTTCATAAATGCACCAGCACCTGTTTTTACATCAAGTACGATTGCGTCAGCACCAGCTGCAATTTTTTTACTCATAATTGAACTTGCGATTAAAGGAATTGAGTTAACAGTTCCTGTTACGTCGCGTAATGCATAAATCTTTTTATCTGCAGGTGTTAAGTTTCCTGTTTGTCCAATAACAGCTACTTTGTCACGGTTTACAATATCAATGAATTGTTCTTTCGTAATTTCAACGTGGAATCCTTCTACCGCTTCTAATTTATCAATTGTTCCGCCTGTATGTCCTAAACCACGACCAGACATTTTTGCTACTGGTACATCTAAAGCAGCTACTAACGGTCCTAATACTAATGTTGTTGTATCACCAACACCGCCAGTTGAATGTTTGTCTACTTTAATTCCTTCAATTGCTGATAAGTCGATCGTTTCTCCAGACTCAACCATCGCCATCGTTAAATCTGCACGTTCGCGATCTGTCATATCTTTAAAGAAGATTGCCATTGCAAGCGCACTCACTTGATAATCAGGAATACTTCCGTCTGTATATCCATTAATAAAGAATTTGATTTCTTCAATCGTTAATTCTTTGCCGTCACGTTTTTTTGCAATAATATCTACCATTCTCATTACAATCACCATTCCTTTTTATATTATATAAATCTATTAAAATAATAAGCCAACGATTGTTGCTGATAAGAAACTTACTAATGTTGCACCGAATAGTAATTTCAAACCAAATCTTGCGACTACATTCCCTTGCTTTTCATTTAAGCTCTTAACTGCCCCTGCAATAATCCCAATTGAAGAGAAGTTTGCAAATGAAACTAAGAATACAGAGATAATCGCTGTCGTTCTATCTGAGAAATTAAAGTTTCCTTGTGCTAAATCTGTCATAGCGACAAATTCATTTGATACTAATTTTGTTGCCATAATATTTCCGGCATTAACTGCTTCATGCCAAGGTACACCCATAATAAATGCAAATGGTGCAAATGCATAACCAAGAATTTCTTGGAATGAAATACCGATTACACCTTTAAATACTGCATTAATGAATGCGATAAGAGCAACGAAACCGACTAACATAGCTGCTACTGTAATCGCAACTTTAAATCCATCAATAATGTATTCCCCTAATACTTCAAAGAAGGTCTTCTTCTCTTCTTCTTGTACTTCTAACATATCTTCTTCCTCAGTAACTTCATATGGGTTAATGATAGAAGCAATGATGAAACCACCGAATAAGTTAAGCACTAAAGCGGTTACAACATATTGTGGTTTTAATAACACCATATATGATCCAACGATAGACATAGAAACTGTAGACATTGCTGATGCACATAATGTATACATTCTTTTCTCTGGCAATAACCCTAGTTGTTTCTTAACTGAAATAAATACTTCAGATTGTCCTAAAATCGCAGATGCAACAGCGTTATATGATTCTAGTTTCCCCATTCCATTTACTTTACTTAATGCTAGACCGATAGATTTCACAATAATAGGTAATACTTTAATATGTTGCAAAATACCTATTAAGGCTGATATAAATACGATTGGCATTAATACACTTAAAAAGAACGAAAACTCTTTTTGATTTACTAATCCACCAAATACGAAATTCACACCGTCAGCGGCATATTTTAATAGCTCTCCAAAACCATCTGCTATTCCGCTAATTAATATATTCCCTACACTTGTATTTAATAATAGAAACCCCAAAATAAATTGTAATATAACCATCGTTATGATTGGACGATATTTGACTTTCTTTCTATCATTACTAGCAAGCCAAGCGATACCTAAAATCAATACGAGGCCAAAAACACCGATTAAGTATTTCATAAGCCGTTTCCTCCCATTCGTATCCGCTTACATTTTTTTCAATTATTAAAGCAATAGATATACTTTAAACGTATATCTATTGCTTTAAGCTTTTATCGATTAGTAGTTATCTGTAGCACCTTTTGCATCATTTAATACGATTGCAACACTAGCACTTGCTCCAACGCGAGAAGCTCCAGCAGCTACCATTTTGTCTGCATCTTCACGTGTACGAACACCGCCAGATGCTTTTACACCAACGTTTGGTCCTACTGTTTTACGCATTAATGCGATATCTTCAGCAGTTGCTCCGCCAGTTGAGAATCCAGTTGAAGTTTTTACGAAATCAGCACCAGCTTTTACTGATAATTCACAAGCACGTACTTTCTCTTCATCTGTTAATAGGCAAGTTTCAATGATTACTTTTACAAGAGCTTTTCCTTTTGCTGCTTGTACTACTTCATAAATGTCTTTTTCAACAAGTTCGTTGTCGCCATCTTTCAAAGCGCCTACGTTGATTACCATATCAACTTCAGTTGCACCTTTTGCAATAGCATCTTTTGTTTCAAATGCTTTTGTTTCAGTAGTGCTTGCTCCTAATGGGAAACCGATTACAGTACAAACGTCTACATCATGCCCAGCTAGTTCATCAGCCGCTAATTTTACCCATGTTGGGTTAATACAAACAGAAGCGAATTTATATTCCTTTGCTTCTTCGATTACTTTCATAACATCTTCTTTAGTAGTATTAGCTTTTAAAATTGTATGGTCAATTAACTTTGCAATGTTCATTATCTTCACTCCTCATATCTTTTAACAACTTCATTCTAACTCTTAGTTGAACAAATGTAAATACACTTTTGAAATTTTGTTCATTCTTTTTTAAAAGGAATTTTCTTGTAGTAAATAAAGCGCATTCTAACAAAGAACACTTCCTATATAATCAAATTTTCTATGTTAACAATGGTAGTATGTATCTCCATATCCATAATTATTTTTAAAAAGGCAAATTGTGTTCAAAAAAGACTCCTATCATTCATACATAACAAAATAAAAGGAGTTCTCAATATGTTAATTTTGAGAACTCCTTTTATTTCTAACCTTTTTGATAATGTAACAGTTCTTTTGCTGTATGCTGATCGATAATTAATACATTCGCATACCCGCCACGTAACGCACCATCAATTGCTTTTATTTTTCTATTACCACCTGCAACTAAAATAGAGCGTTTCTTTAATTTCAGTTCCTCTAACTCAATTCCAATGGTACGCTTATTGATTTCTTCGCTACTAATATTTCCGTCTCCATCAAAGAAACGTGAACAAATGTCACCGACCGATTGTTTTTTGAGTAAATTTGTTTCATCCTTATCGAAATAACCTAATCGGAATAATAACGCTTCGTCTCGCACTGTTCCTACAGTAAAAATTGCAATATTCGCTTGTTTTCCCATTTCGATAATGTGATGAATATGTCGATCCTGCTCCACTAATTCTTTTGTCACTGCATTATCAAATATAACTGGAAGAGGTAGATTTCTTGGCGTCGTTTGAAAAGCATCTGCAAATAAAGCTATCGTCTCATTCGCATATGTATTTACACTTGAATGACTAATACCACCTTTTAGCTGGACAACCTCTACCCCTTTTACATGTTGCGGTACGATTTTTCTAGCGATTTCATACATCGTCATTCCCCAGCTTACACCAACAATATCACCGTTTTTAACCGTCTTTTCCATATACTCAGCAGCATATTTACTTATATACTCTGTAATCGTTGCATATTCCGGTACTGGAGAAAACACAACATGTGCCTCTAACAAGTTGTACTTTTCTTTCAGTAAATTCCCAACGTTATCTAAATCCGCAAATGGATCGGCGATGCTAATTTGAACAAACCCTTTTTCTTTCGCGTACTTTAACAATCTAGAAATCGTCGGTCTTGAAATATTTAATTTGTTAGCAATTTCTTGCTGACTATAATCTGATTGATAATATAATCTTGCAACTTCAACGCTTAATTGTTGTTTATCTTTTTCCATAGTAACTCATTACAAATCCCTTCCTGTATTTCCCTTTCGTTACAAGCATTATACAGCTTTATGCAAAAAAATTCGACTACCGAATTTTATCTAACTGAACTTCTATTCCACTTATTATATACAATGAAACCTTATTGTGTAGATTTACAAACCCAATATAGAAACACTTACAACATATAAATCAGTTTATATGTAATTCATTCTTTATTGCTTTTCCTGTAGTAACGATAACAAAGCCGTTCAATAAGAAACATGAAACATCGTCTAAAAGCTATTCAAATACCCCTCATAAACAAAAGATACTGTTCATAAGGGGTATGTATTCAATTTAAGTTTATAAAAATCGGATGGAAACACTGCAAGTTCTCACTTATTTAGAATAAGAGAAAAGATGATGTTTTATTTGTTCAATAAAATAATGATGGTGTATATTATCGTTAGATACGCGACTTGCCATAATAGCTCCCTCCATTGAAGATGCAAGAAAAGAAGCGAGCGATATAATATCTATATCTTCTTTAAGTTCTTGTTTCTCTATTCCTTCTTTTATGAGAGAAGCCATTAACATTACTGTATCATCATAACCTTTTGCTGCTGCTTTTTGTAATTCTGGAAATACTCCAGTACTTTCAATTGCGCTATTAAGTAATGGACAGCCTCCAGCAATAGGAGGATTATTAGCTGCATCTTGATATACAAGGAAAATTGCAAGAATTTTATCGATTGCTGTCTTTTTATTTTCCATTGCTTTATGAAAATGACTCCACATAATCTCACCACTTTTGTCATAGGCAGCAAGGACAATTTCTTCTTTACTTTTGAATCTACGATAAATAGATCCTTTAGGTAGTTCAGTAGCTGTCATTATATCCTGTATGGATGTGCGAGTTATCCCATTAGTATTAAATAAATATAAAGATGTTTCAATAATTTTTTCTTTAATCTTATCAACTTTAGTCATACTTTGTAATCCTCCTAATAAAAACGAGCTTAATATTCCAGGTGATATTTACCATCTATTTTCTTGAATTTTTTGTAAGTATAAATAAGTTTGGAACAAAAATATATTATCCATCCCTATATTATGTGAACCTCAAACCATACAGTTTGAAAAGAGGTAATCAAATTGTATTACCTATATCATTCAAATGAATTTTCTGTCAAAATTAACATGTCCAATTATTTAATTCAGTCCTGTTATACAACTAATTTCACCTACAATCGTAGAAGGTGTAAAAATATATAGTTAATTTTAACGTATAGACTATGATTATTATATATAATTTTTATTAATATGTTTAGCTAAAGTGTTTGAACTACTCCCACTTTCACTTCGTATATTAGGATATCTCCGCAGTCCTTGCAGTTAAAAGCCTTATCACTTCATTCTATAAAAAGCTAATTGTCAAAAATTAATGAGTACTGAAATTTGCTTGTAAATAAGCAACTGAGATATAAATATATTTGTTATTTACCATTTTTATTTTATTAATAATTTATAAAGGGGTTTAAAAACTAGAAACTTATAGTATCATAAGTTTTCGAACCGAACGGTCCGGTTCGGTATTAAATAAATATATTTTAGAAGGAGAACCTAATGCAACAAGAAAAATCAAAGATTCTAAGTAATTTCATTATGGAGGTAATAAAGTGAGCTTTATAAAAATGAATACAAAAGAACTTGTTATGCTAATAGTTTATATACTGTTTGCACTACTTCAAATTGGCTTGTTCATATTATTTGGCATCTCCCTTTTAACTAACAGCAACTTAGTTGAATCAGAATTTGCTCTTAGTGCCATCGGTTTGACTGTACCTGCTATTGTAGGAATCATTTTCTTTAGGAAAGAAATTATTGAAAGTTTTACTTATTTTAAAGAGAAAACAATTTTGAAAATAGTAAGCATTCCTATGGTAGTTTTACTTATGATAATTGTGGAAAATTCTATTATGCATTTTCTAAATACAGGTCAGCCAGAGAACCAAGAACAGATCCTTACAAATGGCGCAGAGATGCCTATTATATTCACATTACTTCTATTTGGGATTATAGGACCAATAATTGAAGAAATTATATTTCGTCATATATTAGTAAATCGTTTTTCGGAATATGTTGGTACTGCTATTGCATCCATCGTTTCGATTATAATTTTTGCAGGTCTTCATTCAAATCAACTTTCGGATCTTGCTATATATTTACCTGGCACAGTGATGCTTACTGCGGCTTATCTTATTTCTAATAGATCCCTTGCATATGTTATAGCGATACATATGTTAAACAATTTTATTCCTTTTATTTAATTGCATATGTCATAACAAGACATATGTAATTGAAGGTTTTGATGCAAAAATACTCTATGTTTCTATCGAGTATTTTTGGCACCAGAACCACTTTTTCTAAGGCATAAGAAATCTTATCAAAACTACAACTTATTAGGAGAGTGTCAGTCATGATTGTAACAACAACTTCCGGAATTCAAGGTAAAGAAATTATTGAGTATATTGATATTGTAAATGGTGAAGCTATTATGGGTGCAAACATTGTCCGCGATTTATTCGCTTCAGTTCGTGATGTTGTCGGTGGCCGTGCTGGTGCTTATGAAAGTAAGCTAAAAGACGCTCGTGATATTGCAATGGACGAAATGAAAGAACTTGCAAAACAAAAAGGTGCGAACGCTATCGTCGGCATTGACGTAGATTACGAAGTTGTACGTGATGGAATGTTAATGGTTGCTGTCAGTGGTACAGCTGTACGTATATAAGTAAATAAAAAACAGGCTCACCCCTTGGAATTTATACTTTGAGGGGAGATCCTGGTTCTGTTGCAGATTTTAAAGAATAAAACGAGAAATAATCAACTTTTTTATTTCTCGTTTTATCTACATATTTATTTTTGGAAAAATAACCTAACTCCAAATACTAACAATACTGTGCCTGTAATACCCTCCATTGTACGGTTCACTCGTTCTTTTCTTAAAAAAATTCTTAATTGACGTATTAGCGAGATATAAAGCAAATACCATATTCCAGTCAAAGTCGTAAATGTGAGTCCTAACAAAAGAAATTGGAAGAAATGATTTTGATTACTCACAATAAATTGAGGGAGAAAGCTTAAGAAAAATACAGCCGTTTTTGGGTTTAAGATTGCCGTTGTAAATCCTTGTCTAAAACTTTTAATCGTCCCAATATCCTTAGAGTGCCTTTCCAATAAAACTTGCATATCTTCTTTTTTAGAAAAAGCACTTTTAATTGACTTTACAGCTAAGTAAATTAAATAAAAAGCTCCAGCATATTTTATAAATGTAAATAACATAGAAAATTTCATTAGGATGGCAGAGAGTCCTAGCGTAGCCATTATTGTATGAATCATCATTCCAGATATCGTTCCTAAGACAGTCTTCATCCCACCATTTTTGCCATACGCTATAGTATTTTTTGTAACTAGTGCAAAACCAGGACCAGGCATGATTATGATTAGCATTGCTGTAAGAATAAATAATAAATAATTTTCCATGTTCTAATATTTCCTTTCCAATTTTTAGTTTTTCTTACAGTATAGCTTTTTTCATTAAAACATTACATATAAAAAGCTTGATCAGAAGTTTATTTAGGTTATTCGTATCAATTTGATTAACTATTACCCAATAGCCACATTGATAAAACACAGTTCAACTCTCACAAAAAACAGGATAAAAAAATAAACAGCAGAACTAGTCCACTGTTTACTTCGCCACGCCTTCATGTAATTTTTCTGTATAATCCTTTACATCTTTCCAGCTATCTTTCGCTGTATGTAAATCTTCTTTTATAAACGTAAACTCTTCCGGACTAATTCCTTTTACGTTTTGTAGTAAATTATTATATTTTGCACCTACTGTATACCATTGATTTGATATGTTTTGTAGTGCTGTAATTGCTGCATCAATTGTTTCTGTCATGTTTGTTGTTTTATTTTTTACATCAGTCAAAATTAAGACTTCTGCTTGCGCTCCTGAAATTCTATCTTTTAAATTAGCGATTTCTCTTTCTGCATTTGCGATATCTTTTTTCGCAACCGCGATCATTGGCCCGCCAGCAAGACATGTTATTAGCGCTACGCAAAGTACGCCACCAGCAATGACCATATCATTACTCTTTTTAATCGAATCGTTATATGTATTTATTTGTTGCTCTAGAGCTGGAATACCAGCATTCGTACTTGCCAATATCGCTGTTAACTGATTTGTATCTTCTTTGAAACTATTTGTATCTTTCGCCATTCTATTGCGAAAAGCTTTCAAATTTCCTAATAATCCATCTACCTCATTTTGATTCTTTACAATATCTGCATACAACTTTTCTAAATCCGCTTTTAATTTTCCGCTATCCTTTTGATCAATCGCTATTAACATGTCATTATAATACGATTGAAAAGTATTATTGTAATTTATAATATTTTGATCTGTTTTCATAATTTGAGGCTTCATATTATTTAACCAATATGCTGCATTAATTTTTGCATCTCTTTGATGCTGAATCATATTTCCTTTAAATTCACTATTAATCGAACTTATTTTACTTAAATCCGTCTCTTGTTGATTTTGAATTAATTTTGCATATGAATCCATTGCAAATATGCTTGATGTCGTTTGTGCCATTACATCTTGGAATCCTGCTGGTCTAAGAGAATAGTTTTTCACATTTTCTTGTAGCACCGTTACATTTTGTTCTGCTGCAAAAGGATGTAAAGGAAATGCGTTACTCGTTGCCACCCCAGCAATCATTACCGCTAAAAGACATTTTTTATAAAATCGTTTCTGCATATTTTTCACCTATTCTCTTTATAAGGATATCAAAAGCTCCTGCTCACAACTGAACAGGAGCTTCAAATCATTCATCAACACTTAACGCCCTAACGATTCGTATTCGATTATGCTTTTTTCGTATCTACTACTTTAATATCTTCAGCATAAATCTTTTCTGCATAGTCTTTAATGTTTTTCCAGCTATCTTTCGCAATGTTTAAATCTTCTTTAATGAAAACAAGATCGTTTGGACTAATTGAATCCACATTTTGAAGTAAAGAATTGTATTTTGATCCCATTGTGTACCATTGGTTTGAAATATTTTGTAACGCTGTAATTGCAGTATCAATTGTATTTGTTAAATACTCTGTTTGTGTTTTAATGTTCGTTAATCCTGCTACTTCTAATTGCGCAGTTGTAACTTGTCCTGTTATCTTTTGAATTTCTGCTTGTGCATTATCAAGCTCTTTCTTCGCTAATACGATTCCAGCTGTACCACCGCCTACAGCTGCTGCACCACCTGCAATTAATGCTACTCCTAGCGGTGTTCCTGCACCCGTAGCAATAACTACTGCACCACCGATAATTGCAATTGGTCCTAGAGCTGTCGCAACAGATGAACCGATAATAATTGCATTATATTTACTAATCGCTTCATTGTACGTTGTAATTTTATTTTGCAGAAGCGGAATTCCCGCATCTTGACTAGCTAATATAGATGTAATTTGATTTGCATCACCCTTGAAGTTTTGCGTATCCGAAGTCATTTTATTTCGGAATTTCTTCAAGTCTTCTACTAACTGATCCACTTGCGCTTTATTTTCATTAATACTACTTGATAATCTAGTTAAGCCTTTCGTAAGAGTCGCTTTATCCTTTGCATCAACTGCAGCAACTAAAGTATCATAATAGTTTTGGAATTTCGTATTGTAGTTAATGATATTTTGATTCGTTGAAATAAGCTGTGGTTTTAATACATCTAACCATTGCTTCGCATTTCCTCTAGCTGTATCTTGGTGCTGAATTACTTTCCCTTTTAAAGCCGCATCAACAGACGATACATTTCCAAAGTTAACATTACCTTGTTTAATAATTGTTAAAGCGTACAGATCCATTACTAAAGCATTTGAACCTGTTCTTTCCATTGCATCTTTCAAGCCTTCTGGTCCTAATGAGTATTCTTCATAGTCATTATAAGCTTTTGCTACCGCATGAACTGGAGCTTGTTTCACTGTACTTTCAGCTGCATACGTATGAGCCGGCATAATATTTCCTGCTGCAAATACTGCCATCAGTGCTGATAGAGCCATTACTTTATAAGGTTTTTTTGTCATTTTTCTTCTCTCCCTATATCGCTAATTATTTTTCTGTTTAATGTACTTCAACGTTTGTAACGTAATCTTCAAATTGATTTGTTTGCTTATTCATTTCATCACTTACTTTTTTAATTTGATTGAAATGTTTTTGAAGTAAACTACTGTCTGTATACGTACCTTCTTCAACATTTGTTTGAATTTGAATCATATTATTATTTAAAACTTTCCAATCCGTTAATAACGTTTCTAAAGTTGTAATTTGACGATCAATTAATTCTGTAAAGCTATTTACTTGATCTTCAACGAATGTAATTTGAGTCGCCTCTGCTTCAGTTTGTGATAACTTTTGAATAAGTGGTAATAACTCTTTTTGCTTTTGTTGAATGCGAAGAGCTGCTTCTCTCGTTTGACTATCTGCAGCATTTACAATTTCATTACTTAAAGTACCGATAGAAACAAAATCGATTGTTTTCGTTTGTGCAGTTTGATTTGTGATTGTAAATACTTGTTTACCGATATTAATAGAACCTTTAATGATTTCTTGAGGTCTATTCAAAATAGTAGTTAGTTCAGCTTGAATTTCCCCTTGAATTCTTTTAATATCTTCTCTTAATTTCACAATATCTCCACTTGATCCTTGCAGTGTTTTTATTGCTTCATCGGCTTTAATTGATAAGTTGTTACTATCTTTGTCTAATACTGTTTTAAATCGATTTAACTCTAATAAATCTTGCTCCATACTCTCTTGGATGCTTTGTACTTGCAATTGTAATTTTCCATATGCACTCATAAAATCTGCTTTTGCTTGCTGATCTTCATTTACGTTTCCTGCTAGTTCATAGAGCTTACTATAATAGCTATTAAATCTAGTGCTGTATCTCATCATTTCTTGATTTAAGTCAATTAGCTTCGGATTATATTCATCAATCCATTCTCGTACATTCGCCTTTGCAAACTTTTGATGATTCGTTAAGCTACTCATCGCATTTACCTTAATGTCTGGCTGTTGCAAGATAATTAATCCGTATGCTTGAATAAGCGGTGATTGTGATCCTAACATTCTAATTGAATTGGATAATGTATTTGGAGCAATTACATTTTGCGCATATACTGTTTTCACTTCTGTTTGCCCCTCCTTAGCGTAAGCGCTTACAGGAATGAAGCAACTCGTAGATACTGCTGTAACCAATAACCCTGTAATTAAAGTCTTTTTCACTTTAACTCCTCCTATGTATTAGCAACTATTACTATCGCATTTTATTATTCTATTTTCTTGCCCATAATTTGAGATGATTAAAATAGAGAACGTTCTCACCGTGATCCATGTATGAACCACCTCTCTCGTATTGCTACAGTACTTACTTATCGTCACAAAACATTTTATTATTTTTCATATGTGTTTAGTATGAATAATATTGTATAAATTTTCTATTTTATAGAAATTCCCACATTCACATAGTGAATATATTACGTAAAAATATTATTCATTTCAAACTAAACAACATGCGTAAATATGAAATTTCGTTTTGTTTTCATATATGTTTTGTACTGTAAGGTCATTTAAACACAGCTGTTTATATAACGTAAAGAAGTATTTTCATTCCCTTTATTTTCAAGCTTTCATGTCCTTATTTCAAAATATAATCCGATTCACTTTATTGATTGAAATATCTACATATCACAACAGAAAACACTACTTGCAAATAACCGATAAAATTATATCAATATAATTTTTAAACTCATATGCAATTATGCATAGCATATACACAAAAAGGATAGCTTCATTTTCACGAAGCTATCCTTCAAAAATCTTCTTATTTTTTCAAATGATATGGAACTGTCGTAATAACAACATTTCTTTTATAAAGTAAATACGCACGTATGAGTAAACTGGATTGATTATGAAGAATGTTATGCCAACCTTTTTTCGGAATGAACTGTGGTATAACGACCGTAACGCGGTAATTCGATTCACTTGCCTTATATTGCACTGTATCAATGAACTTCGTTAGCGGCTGAATAATACTTCTATAATGAGAATGTAATGTAACAAGCCTTACTTCAGGTTGCCACACCTTCCATTTCTCTTCAAATTTCTTTTCCTCTTCTCTGTCAAAAGCAACATATACAGCGATAACTTGATCTGCAGAAAGAGATTTCGCATAGTTCAATGAATTTTCTACTACATGCGTCATACCTGCTACAGGAACGACAATTACATTCCCCTCAATTGGAATAAGAGGTTCACAAGTTTTTAAACTTAATTGATCACCCACTGCATCATAATGCTTCTTAATTCGATGAAACAAGAAGATAATAACTGGTAAGAAAATAAGAATCGACCAAACTTGTGCAAATTTAGTTAAAAAGAACATGCTCATTACGATAAAACTAATAACTGCACCAATTAAATTAACCGTTAATCTTAAAGCCCATCCTTCAGGCTTTTCGCGAAGCCATTTTAATACCATTCCTGTTTGAGAAAGTGTAAATGGAATAAATACCCCTACTGCATATAGTGGAATTAAATGTTCTGTTTGTCCTTGGAAAGCTACAATTAAAATAATCGAAGCAACTCCAAGTATAATAATACCGTTTGAGTAACCTAGACGGTCTCCTCTAATCGTAAACATTCTCGGTATGAATTTATCTTTTGCAAGGTTAACCGCTAATAAAGGAAATGCAGAATAACCTGTATTAGCAGCAAGAATTAATATTAAAGCTGTTGTACCTTGTATGAAATAGTACATGAAATTACGTCCAAATGTTTGTTCAGCAATTTGAGAAACAACTGTTACTTCTTTACTCGGAGTCACTCCGTAATAATAGGCTAAAAACACAATTCCTGAAAATAACACAGCAAGTAATGCACCCATTGCAAGCAATGTTTTTGCAGCATTGTTTGGCGCAGGATCTTTAAAGTTCGGAATTGCGTTTGAAATTGCTTCAACACCTGTTAAAGCAGAACTACCTGATGCAAATGCTCTTAACAGTAAAAACAAACTAATACCCGCAACCGGCGTTCCGATCGGCGTGTGTAAAGTTGGTGAAACGTGACCAGTCAAAATATTATATATGCCTACACCAATTAATATAAATAGGGCTAAAACAAATAAATAAACAGGATATGCTAAAACGGAAGCCGATTCCGTTACTCCTCTTAAATTTAAGATCGTAATAAATATAACAAATATAATCGCAATGATTACATTATGTGCATGTAAACTAGGAAAAGCAGATGTTAGCGCATCTGTACCTGCAGATACACTTACCGCAACAGTTAAAATATAGTCGACTAATAAAGATCCTCCAGCAATTAAGCCTGGATTCATCCCTAAATTTTCTTTTGATACAACATACGCTCCCCCGCCATGCGGATAAGCAAAAATAATTTGACGATAAGATAAAATAAGGGCTGTCAATAATACTAATACCCCAACAGCGATCGGAATGGAATACCAATAAGCGATCGCTCCCACACCTGCTAAAGCAATTAAAATTTGTTCTGGACCGTAAGCAACTGATGACAATGCGTCAGAAGATAAAATAGCTAAAGCTTTCGTTTTATTAAGCTTTTGTTCTCCAAGCTCTGTTGATTTTAACGGTCTTCCAATTAAAAATCTTTTAATAGATGAAACCAATGCTGTCCACTCTCCAATAATTTTGTACGAACTTTTCTGCTTGTTACAGCCAGTAAACGATTTCTTCAGAAAACAAAAAATGTCTACAAGCCATAGCGAAATAGACTTGTAGACATTATTTTTTTTGTCGCACAAGCTCCACCTTCCTTCTCAATATAACGCTTACGAGGTTAGCTGTCGGATTCGGGCCTATGAGTAGCCCTACCTTTTTCAAGGATTCACCCCATCGGATTATGTACTAATCCGTAAAAACGGGTCCCCCGTACCATGCGGTTTCAGCGATTTAGAAAATTGAAACTGTGGATTATAATACTCCTTTATTTTCAAAAAGTAAACAAAAATTTTTAATAAGAAAAAAATTAAAATGATTGCGCATAATCCGCTGAGAAATATACATAATGAATATTAAAAATCCGCAAAGGAGACCCATATGTCTAAAGAAAAGAAGCCTATTTTTTCCGATTCATATTTAGATGCAGTAGCAAATGAAATTAATCAGTTATATGGTAAACGTGAACAGGAAATAAATTTGACAGATAGAACGAAAAGAAATAAATAATTTGTCATACAAAAAAAAAAAAGATAGCAATACACTTATATATTGCTATCTTTTTATTTTTCATACATCTAATTCTATTACAGATTTGTTAAAGGTCATCTCTTCATACACCTTTAAATTTTGATATATAGATTCTAATAATGGTGCCGCTATAGAAAATTTCTCTGCTACATCCAGTAAATATCCTTGCAAGTGCTTCCCTTCAATAAACGAACCCTTTTCCATATCACGTTGCATTGATGACTTCATATCATACGAAATTTTATCAATCGTTTTCATATGTTCCTGGGCAATATTAGCCTTTACTGGAGCTCCTAATACTCTCATGATTTGTACAGATTCCTCAAACACATTACGGATAAAATCACGGCCGCCTTCACTTTCACGGATTGGTCCAATTGGTGCACGCATTAACGTTGTCACACCTGACATTACAGTAATAAATAAATATTTATGCCACATATCTTGCGTAATATTTTCACTTAAAACAAAACTAGATTTCGTACCTGAAAATGCTTTAGAAATATGCTTTACTCTCTCTGAATTTTGAGACTTAATTTCTCCAAACACAAGTCTGTTGGCAGCGCTAGTTTGTACAATTTCTCCTTGATCGTTTAACGTCGTCTCGATAAAGCATAAACCGCCAATTACTTTTTCTTCGCCGAATTCTTTTTGTAATAGCGATAAATGAGCGATACCATTTAACAATGGAATGATTACAGTATTTTCGCCAACAAACGGCTTCAAATCTTGAATTGCCTCGTTTAAGTGATACGCTTTTGTTGAAAATAAAATAACATCAAATGGAGAAGTTCGCTCTTCTTTCGTTATTAATTTCGGTCGGAAGGAAAAATCCCCGTTAACACTTCGGATTACAAGTCCTCTTTCCTCTAATTGTTTTTTCCGTTTACTACGAACAAGAAACGTGACATCTTCTCCCTTCTCGACTAATCTGCCACCAAAAAATCCTCCGACTCCACCAGCGCCTAATACTAAAATCCGCATACAGCATCCCCCTTTTCAAAATACAATTTTATAACTTTTAGTATACATAACATTATACATGTTCCCTGCTAAATAAGCTGAATTTTCACTCTCAATTGAGTATAAAAGAGTGGTTATTTTCAAATAAATTTGGGCATGTTGTTTCTATAGCATATATGGAAAGGACACAATGTAGATGGAGGCAATACAATCAATTGAGGAAAAAGGTGTAGCAACAGCTATATTTCAATTTATATTCCCGTTTTCGTTTAAAGCTGGATATGAACAAGAGATGTTCCCTTTCTTACAAAAAAACGATTTTCGTCCTTTTCGGCTCGATCATCTCGATGATGAAAATACATATTATGGGGAGTTTAAAGTTTCACATCAAAATATGGAAGCATACTATCTTTCATTTACAAATAAAATTCTCTTTCCTCACTCAGAGCATCAAAAGGGCTTGCAACGTTATTCAAAGGACCTTAACTTAACTGGACATTTAACAACAAACCTTATTTCAATTCCATTCAAGATACACTCTATTGATGTCACTCTTTGTCCTTATGAACTTGGCTTCTTAACAATTCGAACAGAAGTAAACACTGCTCCAAACATGACTTTATCTGAAGCAATCGAATTCGCTGCTCGCTTCCGTGTACTTGAAACTAAAAATGATACAAATGAGACTATTTGTATTGAATGTAACGGAAAAAAGTATTCCCAAGTTGAAAAATTCATTTTTGGTTATTTATTTTATGGTGTAACTGATTTCTTTGAAAAGAAGAGATTAAGAAGTTCATACTTTCAAACCTTCCCTTTCTTCGAAGACCAAAGAATGTACGTCCAAACTTTATTGTCACTAAAAGAAGGTATGGAGCTTAATGAAGTGGATGTTTATCGTACTTCTAGTCTTTCCGGATTAACAAGTGATGGTAAGCCATATGTGAGCGCAAATAACCTTCCTTACATTCATGACTATTTAAAAAAACACGCTTACCAGAGATGGGCTCCAAATCGTTATTTCATAATGGAAGAACATATTTTTACATGTGTAACAAATGAAGGAGAACTTAAAATCGCTAAACTTGCTAGTCAAATGTACGGAGAATTTTATTACGCTTTATTATTAAACCTATTCCATAAAATTGTTTTATTAAAAATGGCTAACGCCTATGCTGAGCTAAACATTGAACAAGATACTAATGAAATAGAGAAATTAATTTATTCGATCAATTCGTTCACTGCTAATTATTTTTCTTTAGAATTAGTATCCCAATCACAAAGTGAAGATATTTTCTTTCGTTTAAGAAAACTTTTTAATATTGAGGTTCTATACTCGAACGCGAAACAAAATCTTGATAGTTTGTTTAAATATCAAGAAAATGTCGCCTCTAAAAAAGATAGCCTCTTATTATTAATTTTAACGCTCTACTCTGTAGTGGGCCAAATGTTAGGGTTTACTATGATTGACCTTTTAAGAAACACCGATTCAAACAAAATATCGTCACCTCTTGAATTTTTCGCTCTATTAATTGCGATTAGCGGCATTGTCATTTCACTTATTTTAGGAGCCCAAAGTTTATACCAATGGGGTCTACAGCATAAACGAAGAAAAGCTTGGGTAAAACAAACTGTACTTTCTGCCGTTAAAGAGAAAGAAGATAAAAATTAAAAAAGGTTATTTTCAAATTCTTGGCGCGCTGCATTAAGTGAAATTTTTATGAGCGATTTTCCGATTATATCGGCGCAACTCGAAATATATCAGCGATTTTTTTAATATATCGACTTACCGACAAATGACAGGACCGGATAATAAAAAAAGGGTGCTCCAAAATAAAACTTGGAGTACCCCTTTTATTATACGAATTCAGTTTACTTCCCTGCTTCGATTTGCTCTAATGCAGCAGCTACTTGCTCTTCCGTTAATTCATGTTGTATTACGTAGCGGTTACGTGGACTTACACGACATTCATGAGAACATGCACGTAAATATTTCGCTTCGTTTTCTTCAGAACATAAAATTTTCTTATTACATTCTGGATTTGAACAGTTTACATAGCGCTCACAAGGTTCACCTGTAAAGTGGTCTTTACCAACGATAACATGTTCTTTTTGGTTTACTGGTACAGCAATACGCTCATCGAACACGTAACATTGTCCATCCCAAAGCTCACCTTGTACCTCTGGGTCTTTTCCGTACGTTACAATTCCTCCGTGAAGCTGACTTACATCTTCATAGCCTTCACGAACTAACCAACCAGAAAACTTCTCACAACGAATTCCGCCTGTACAATAAGTTAAAATCTTTTTACCTTCAAGTACTTCTTTATTTTCACGAATCCAATCTGGTAATTCACGGAATGATTCGATATCAGGTTTAATCGCACCTTTGAAGTGACCTAAATCAAACTCATAATCATTTCGTGCATCAATGATAACTGTATCTTCTTGTTTCATTGCTTCATAAAAATCTTTTGGCTCTAAATACTTCCCAGTTATTTCGTGTGGGTTAATGTCATCTTCTAGACGAAGTGTAACTAACTCTGGACGAGGACGCACGTGCATTTTCTTGAATGCATGACCATCAGCTTCATCTATTTTAAATACGATACCGTCAAAACGTGGATCATTGTTCATTGCTTCCATGTATTTCTCTGTTTGTTCTACAGTTCCAGAACAAGTTCCGTTAATACCTTCTTTCGCTACAAGAATTCTTCCTTTTAATTCAAGTGAATTACAAAATTCTAAATGCTCTGCCGCGAATTCTTCTGGGTTTTCAATTGTTGTGTACATGTAATATAGTAATACTCTGTATGGTTTTGTAGTTGCCAATGTAATTCTACCACCTATCTAATTTTTAAAATCATGTATAAGTTAACGTTCATATCAAAACATATATAATAAGAAAATGAATCCCATTTTCTTTTCTTTATACTATTTTCTATCAGTTAACAAAATAAAAACAAGATTACACATCAAAACACTATGGTTATGTTGTAATCCCAATATATTATATATCATACAAATGCAATTCCATCAATTAATATGCTGGATTATCGGCTTTATGTTCACATAAATTTCAAAATTGACCCTTTAATTTATTATGTTTCCCCACGTCATCACACCATAAACTCCCAATTTATTTTACGTTATCACACCATCCATTGCATAAAGGCATATAATTTGCATTAAGGAAACTTTCGTGTTCAAATGAAATTATCATATAACATATCTAAATGTATTGAAATAATGAGTAAGAATAAATACAATAATTTCATCAAGTTAACATTTTAAAGGGGAAAACTACTATGAATAAAGATATAACAAAAGATGAACATCTCCCTTCTGAAAGTACAACCGTACAATCAGCTCACTTAGCTTTAAGTGGAGAAACAAAAGGCTGGAAAAGACTGTTACCATTTTTAGGACCCGCTTTTATAGCGTCCGTTGCTTATATTGATCCTGGCAACTTTGCTACAAATATCGCAGCTGGTTCACAATATGGATATTTACTATTATGGGTTATACTCGCTTCTAACTTAATGGCTGTATTAATCCAAACTTTATCAGCTAAATTAGGAATTGCTACAGGAAACAATTTACCCGAAATAGCTCGTGAAAACTTTCCAAAGCCTGTGTCTATCGGTTTATGGATACAAGGTGAACTAGTTATTATGGCTACAGATTTAGCGGAATTTATTGGAGCTGCATTGGGGCTTTACTTACTATTTGGAATCCCGATGCTACCTGCCGCTTTAATTACAGCAGCCGGATCATTTATTATCCTTGAATTTCAACGTAGAGGATTTCGTCCACTAGAAGCTATTATTACAGGAATGATTTTCATTGTAGTAATTGCTTTTGGGATTCAAGTTTTTTATGCAAAACCAGAATTAAGTCCCCTTCTTTCAGGACTATTTATTCCAAAATTCCAAGGTGTAGACAGTATATTACTTGCAGCAGGGATTTTAGGTGCGACAGTTATGCCGCATGCAATATACTTGCATTCTGCATTAACACAACGCCGTGTGGTCGGAACAACTGACGAACAAAAGAAAAAGATTTTTCGTTTCGAATTTATCGATATTATTATTGCAATGGTTATTGCTGGAGCAATTAATGCAAGTATGTTAATTGTTGCTGCTGCACTATTCTTTAAAAACGGCTTGCACGTTGAAGATTTAGATGTTGCTTACACTCAATTTACCAACTTAGTAGGTCCTGTATCAGCTGCTTTGTTTGGAATTGGGCTCTTATCAGCAGGACTATCTAGTTCTTCTGTCGGTACAATGTCGGGTGATATTATTATGCAAGGTTTCATTCGCATGCATATTCCGTTATACTTACGCCGATTTATTACAATGATTCCACCATTAGTTATTATCGCTTTAGGTGTAAATCCAACTTACGCTCTAGTCATGAGCCAAGTCGTCTTATCATTCGGTATTGCATTTGCACTAGTGCCACTTATTATGTTTACAAGTAATAAAAAGATTATGGGTGCACTCGTTAACCACCGCATAACAACATTTATCGCTTGGATAATTGCAGCACTCGTTATCGTTTTAAATATCTTCTTACTGTATCAAACATTTGTAGGGTAATGAAAAAAGGGTATTCCAATTTTAATTTGGAGTACCCTTTTTGGATGAAATGATTTTCTTCTAGTTACCACTTGTGTATGTCCCTCTTTCCGGCATCATGACACCATTTTCAGTTCGAAAGTAAAGTGGCAATCCTTCCGCAAAAAACATACTTACCTTGGACGGATCTTGCCTTTGATGATGAATATGTAAATGCGGCTCACTTGAACTTCCTGAGTTACCGACTTGAGCAAGAAATTCTCCTTCATTTACATGTTGTCCTTCTCTCACATTAATTGACCCTTTCTTTAAATGAGCAAGAATCAGAAATGTGCCTGTTTCATCTACTCGTAAATATATGTGATTCCCCGCCATCGACTGAAAATTTTCCGATCTAGGAACTAAATCTTGTTCATTATTATTAATTGATACAACCGTCCCAGAAGCTGGTGCCATTACTTTCGCTCCATATATTCCGTAATCCTCTAACTTACTACTTTTCACTTCAGCAGGTGGAATGAGAATATCATATGCCCACCTTTCATTTGGTTTTATAACGTGATAGTTCATTTCTAACCGATCACCACCCCAACCTATTAATGCTCGCTCATTCAAAGGAAAACGAACTACTGCTTTAGGACTCATCGATTGTATATCTGCTGGATAAGCAATTCTACCTATATTAGCAAACCAACCGACAGGCCAAGCTCCAATGATAGAAAACAGAATGATTAAAAATAGCGTTCTATCTATCCGTTTTCTAAAAATGCCTTTCCAAAAAAATATTATTACTGATCCTACCAAAAGGAAAACTGAAATAAAACTAAAAGCCTGAATACTCCACCAAACAAAAACTGATGTAACACCATTAGCTACATAAACTAAGATCCAACTTATAATTAAAAAAGAAACTATAATTACTAATAAAAATTTCTTCCACATGTCGCATCCCTACTCTCATATCCTTTTTCTCAATGATACAAAGTAAAAATTACAACATATAAAAGAAATACTTACGACTTTCTTACTTTTTTATACTGCGGTAATTTCACAGTAAAAACTGTTTCTTTATCGTTACTACGTACAGTGATATCCCCTTGATGGAGATCGGCTATACTTTTTGAAATTGCAAGTCCTATTCCTTTCCCGCCCGTATGAGAACTACGTGATTTTTCACTACGATAAAATTTCTCAAAAACGTAAGGAAGGTCCTCTTTCGGAATGCATTGTCCAAAATTTTTAATTTCTACTTCAACATTCATTGTTTTATTGGAAATTTCAATTGCAATTTCCTTTCCATCTTTTCCATACATAATACTATTACCTATTACATTTTCAAATAGTCTCACTATAAGTGCTACATCAACTTCTACATGCAGCACTTCATCACTTTTAATATAAAAGCTCATATTAGCATCATCTAATTGTGGTACAAAGTCAATCATGATTTGTTCAATTAATGCTTTCATATCTACTTCATCTTTATGTAATTCAATCTCTCTATAATTTATTTGACAGTATTCTAATAAATCATCTATTTGATGTTTTAATTCATAACTTTTTCGCTTTAATATACTTACATACTGTTCACATTCCTCTCCATTCGAATGAAGTTTATTTCCTAACAGGTCCGCATAACCGATTAAAGATGTTACTGGCGTTCGTAAATCATGAGAAATATTACTAATCATTTCATTTTTCATTTCCTGTGATTTTTTTTCATTCTCGATAGACTCTTTTAAGCTTTTCGCCATTCTATTAACATTTGCCGCTAGTTCACCAATCTCGTCATTTTTCAAAATAGGTATATGTATTTCAAAATTACCGTCACTTATTTCCTTCAGGTTCTTGTTAATTTGAGACAACCTTTTCATCAGTGTTTTTGTCATACATGCAAAGTATGTTGTAGTAAAAATCAAAAAAACTATAAAATATAAAAATGAATATTTTTCTTCTAATGCAGTAACATGACTATATATATTTCCAACTAAAATTTGAAACACTATTATACTTACAGTCGCTAACAAGATGCTACATATGAATGCGATAAAAAACTTAGCTCTAATGCCTTGTAATGATTTAATCTTCAATTTTATATCCGACTCCCCAAACATTTTGAATAAACTTCGGTTCTTTTGGATTCTCTTCAATTTTATTTCTCAATCTTGCAATATGAACCATTACTGTATTATTACTTTCATAGGCTCTTTCGTTCCAAACGCTCTCATATATTTCTTCAATTGTGAACACACGATTCCTTGCAGCTGCCATTAAGTGAAAAATATCATATTCAGTTTTCGTAAGATTGATTCTTTCTCCATATAACATTACTGTTCTCGACACTTCATCTATTTCTAAACCTCTAATATTTATTTTCTTTTCCATTACTTGGGGAGCATTTTGATTGAAATATGTATACCTTCTTAATTGAGCTTTCACTCTTGCGATAAATTCAATTGTACTGAACGGCTTCACAATATAATCATCTGCCCCAGTACTAAATCCAATTACCTTATCTACATCCGATGATTTCGCGCTTAAAAACATAATTGGTAAACTATGTTTCTCTCTAATCCTTCTACAAAGTTCTATACCATCCATTTGAGGCATCATAATATCCAAAATAGCAAGTTGAATACTGTTATTATTTATTATTTCTAAAGCCTCTTCTCCGTTATGAGCACTAAAACTTTAAAACCTTCTTGTTTTAAATTCACATTAATAAATTGAATAATATCTTTATCGTCATCTACAATTAATATCGAATTTTTTCCATTTCCAAACCTCTTTTTGAAATATATTCCACATCTAAGTTTATCATAAATCAAATCTACCCTTACACCTTGAATAATCTTTATTTTCAGATTAAATTATATAATAACAAATACATTCTATTTTCATGTGAAAAGGAGCGAAAATATGTTTCCTTTATTAAAAACTGAAAGACTTATTTTAAGAGAACTTACCGAAGAAGATGCACCGCGTATACTACAATGCTTTTCTAATACTAATGTACTGCGCTATTATGGCCAAAAACCGTTACAAGATGTTGATCAAGTGAAACAAATCATTCATAACTTTAAGTTGAGTTACAATGCAAGAAACGGTATAAAATGGGGAATCGAATTAAAAGACAAGAAAGAACTCATCGGTACCATTGGTTTTCACGATTGGTCTTCTGAGCATAAACGAGCCAATATAAGTTATGCCTTTTTGCCTGAACACTGGGGAAAAGGATATGCGACTGAAGCTGTTTCTGAGGTTATATCATACGGTTTCCATACGATTCATTTAAAGCGGATTGGGGCAATTGTATTTCTTGAAAATGAAGCTTCCAATAAAGTGCTATTAAAACTAGGTTTTGAAAAAGAAGGAGTTCTAAAAAATTATATGTATCAAGATGACATTCCCTATGATACGAATTTTTATTCTTTATTAAAATCGGTTTAGTAGAATACATGTGTAAAAAACTTGTTTCAGTACAACAGTTATAGGTAGCGAATTTTTAATGACGGATGCGAAGTACTATACATTATAAAACATTAAAAAAGGGCTGTGAGTAAGCTTTTACTCATAGCCCTTTTTTATGTTCTTTTTCTGTTTTCGCAATGCTTTTGGTACGTATACGCAGAAAGGCTCACTTTCCATATAATCCCCCGTCATTGCATATGCTCTAGAACGAGATCCCCCACAAACATATCGAAACTCACAAACACCACACTTTCCCTTATACTTGTCAGGATTACGAAGATTTTGAAAAACAGGGGAGTTTCGATAGATTTCAGCTAGCGAATTTGTTCTAATATTCCCGGTTTTAATCGTCAATACCCCACTTGGATATGTTTCTCGGTATAAAGTTAAGAAATTAGGAATTTTTCATTACTCTAAAAATACGCTATTTAACTGAAGACTATTAAATTAAGTTTCTTAAAATTATATTTTTAAAGTCTTTCAACATCATTACCTCTTTTCTAAAACCATAAAGAACGTACTATCTGGTAGCGTAACAGCATTCCCAGACTCATCTGTAAACTCGATTTTCTCGCTAAGATGGTTTGTATATCCATCCTGCAAATAGTTCATAGCTTGAACGATATTTACTTTATCTCCAAAGATACCCTTTACGAAGTCCTTATAGTCGTTTGGCGTAAAAATTCCAAACTGCTCCTGCACTTCATGAACAAAGGAATCCTCACCCCAAGTATACGTATATAAGAACTCCATTGCATCATTAACAGGCATTTTGACTGTATTGTCTGCAAGTACCTCATACTGGATTATACGCCCCTTAAATTCTTGGACATACTGCTCTAAGAACTTCATTCCGCCTGCATCTTTAAAACGAATCACCCGCATTAACCTTTTATCTTCGGTCATGATGCCATCACGAATGATAATACGGCCTCCTGGCTTTAACACCTCATAAGCACTCTGCAGCCCCTTTTTAATTACTTCATGATTAAATTTCCTACCTTCATACTCGATATAAGAGAACAGCTCATGAAGGATAGAAGAATATACAATCGTATCAACCGATTCTTTTTCAAATGAGCTGCTTAAATTGATTGCATCCCCTTTAATGACGTTCCAAGAACGCCCCTCGTTCTGCTTCTTCTTTTTCAACGTATCAATCACGTTTTCGGAAATATCGATACCGTAGATTCGTTTATCCTCGGTCTCTTCTTCAATCATGTCTAGCATGACACCACCACCGGCTCCGACATCTACAATCGTATCTCCCTTTATATAATCAAGAATAATTCGTTTATCATCAGCCGAGCTATTCATATGCTCCAGATACACTTCTTCGTTATGGAATCTATCATATGCATCCTTTCGTAACCCGAAGAAATCAAACAGCAGCACATTTGCCCGAGCATGCATCATATCTATCTTTTCTGCCTCTACACAGAAGGTAATTAACGCCTCACCTACAGCAGAAAACCGAAACGACACATACGCAGTCTTCATATCTTCATCGACTTTAACCTGAAAAGAAACATGCGTTGTATTCGGTTTCTCGTTCTCACGGTACTCCCGTAGATACTTCTCAATAACTCGCTTACGATACACGTTGTCCTTTTTTTCGCCTTTGAAATCATAATGTAGCTGCTGCATCAATTTCTCGAAATGTATATGCTGAACTTTTCTAGTGCCTATCTCATTCTTTAACATAACAAAAACTGTCCAAATATCCTCAAAGCTAAGAGCATGCATAGAAGGTTCTACATACCACAAATCCTTATTAGATAGGAATGTTTGAACGTCACTCTTCTCGCTCCCCATAATTATATCTTTTTCAAATGCTGACTCCTTATGTTTTGGCGTGAGTCTATGTATACGAGAAGTAAATGGCTCCATATAACCATCAAACAGACCATCAATTGTAATCTTCACATCGTTCTTCACTTCACTCCACAAAGCTTTTGATACGCCCTCAATAATGCATTGGTTAAGATAGTATAGAATCTCCTTTAACCTAACGTCTCCGTATTCTTCTTTATATGTGTTAATTAAATCAACATGAGAGTCCAAACGAGCCTCCCCGCGTATATACTGCCCGATTAATCCATGTGTTCTAATTAAATCTTGAATAAACAAATACTCAGTAGAGTTTAAGTTTGTCTCTACACGTTCAATAAACTGAATATCACTAAAGATATCAGCAGAACCCTCGTTATGTACCAATAGATTAATCCCTTTTTTCTTCCATTGCTCCCGCTGTTTTAAAGATCCTACCTTTGCAAGCTCACTATACGTTAGTACCTTTTCAATAATACGATATGCTTCTTCATCTAAAGACAGTCCATCCAACACTTGCAGCGTACGGTGTACATAGTACAACACCGCATCTGTTTTTAATGCACCAAGTACTTGTACATTCTCATAATTTTGATGTATCTCCTCTGCCTCAATTAGATGCTTTAACCACGTAGGGATTGAAACAGAACTCCCTTCAATATATGTATTTAGAACTTCAATGCTTTTCAACTTATTTCCCCCCATATATAATCAATATCGGTAGTAAGATCTAGTACACCTTCTCCAAAAAGAGCATCACCTTATGTCCCTTCTCCTAAATACTACTACTTGCTTTTTACCATCTACATCTCTTTCGAATAAAAATGTATCAAACCCAGTCTTTTTATCGTGTAAAAGAGAGTTATAAATTCCGTTACTACCACGCCAAGGTTGTAACATATTTTTTGTTGATCTCTTATTTTAACTTCATTAGGAATTTCGGAAGATCACCTCTTAAATTGATAAACATATGTTGTGACAGAATCAACTGAAAATGGAAACGGCAAGCGGGTGCACTCCACTTACCGTTTTTTCATAGCTTAGTATGTATTTGAATTTCTTTTGCTTTCTCTTTTTCACCCTTCACGCGTACAATTAAATCATATGATCCGGATTTTGAAGCTTCAAAAGAAAGCAAACCTTCTTTTTGAGAAGTGATTTCTTCTTCATAAATAACCTTATCATCTTTTGTAACTTGTAATAAAATCGTACCTTCTTCAACAGCTGCTTCATAAGGGATTTCCACATTTCCTTTTTCAGCTTTAAGTGTTTGTACATCGTAATACCCTTGCAGAGAACCAATTTTTAAAGTCGTTTCGCCATTTTTTTGAACCTTTGTAACTTGTGTCGCTGTATTGCACGCGCTTAACAATACAACAAGAGTGAGAATCATAAATAAACGTAATGATTTCATAGAAATTCCCCTTTTTTATGTATATGTGAATTAAGATTCATTCTTTAACTATTTCAAAAACACCAACACCTAAAAAGAATCACTGCTTTTCTTCAATTTCTTTTTTAAATAATTTTGAAACTCTAATCATTAAAAACCCTACTTTTTCTTACTTTAATTGTTTCTAAAATATAGAAAAGAACCCTAAACCAAATATCTTTTCAGCATTAGAAATATTATTACCTAATTTAATAATAGGTACATTTAATCCGAATCTTTCGCTCCATTCCAAAGGCATATATCCTCTTTTACAGTTTATTAATATCCGGTTATCCATTGTACGAAAAGAAGTTTCGAAAAAATCAAATTCAACTTCTACTTCAGAAAGTCTTATCTCTTTTTCATTCATTAAAGAACCACGTACCATTCCAAATCCTTGTATCATATTTTCTTTAAACATACCTACACAATTATAATTTGAGTCATAAATAGCCCAATCATAGTTTTCAACTTCACTATGAAAATATGCAAGAGTTTCCCCATCCTTTGCTTCCAATCCAATAACTTGCTTGTTTTTTAAAAAAGGTAATTTTGAAGAAATTATATCAGTTGAAACCATAGTTGTTCCTACTATATAGGCCCCATCGGGAGTATATAAACCGTAATGTTTATTATTTTGAGGTAATTCTAGTAAAACATAAGTATCAATATCCCAAAACTTCAAATCATTTTTAGCTATATTCTCTTCTAATAAGTTCCCTTTTCTTAATTGCCAAAATCCAATCCCCCCAAAAACAAACGAAGCTATAACCATAAATATTATTTCTCCCCAATTAACATCACCCCAACTATTATACAAACAATATAATCCAAAGAGAAAAATCCCTGTCCCAATTAAACACTTAAACCGCCCCCTTTTTTTATAATACTCAAATAATTCCACACAAACACCTCTATCAATTCATCTTAATACCCCAAATTACCTTTTAAGTATACCAAGGACAAAATATATAACCTAATATTTTTTATATAATTAAAAACAAACATAGTTACAGAAAGAAAATGCTTGTATGCTGATCTGTACTACATTCCCTTATTCCTTGTATGCTATATTTCTATGCTTCTCTTTACTTAAACAAACTGCTCAATATTATTTGTTGCAACTTCTTATGAATGTGTAACTACAATTTTGCACTTCTCTTCTTTATATGCTAGGAACACCACCAAAGGATTTCCCGGTCCTCTGTAAAAAAACCTTACTTTTAAAAAGTAAGGTTTTTTGTATTTATTCATTAGCAATATAAGCATTCTTATAAGTATAAATACCACCAAATTGATGCTTTTCAATTCCTTTTACATAATCCTTTTGTACATATGCTGAGCCAATATGATAAAGCGGCGCCACCGCAGCATCTTCTAATAATACCTGCTCGGCTTCTCGCAACGCTTTCCATCGATTTTCCGTATCTAGTACAAAATCCGTTTTCGCTTTCTTTATTAATTCATCGTAACGAACATTAGAATAATTCATTTTATTATTCGGATTCCCTGTCGTAAATAACTCTAAATAACTAATTGGGTCTTTATAGTCAGGTCCCCAATTTGCCATAGTTATATCGTAATCACCTATTTGTTCTAACTGTAATTTTTGCTTAAATGGCTGTTGTTTAATTTGTATCGTTAACCCTTGCAAATTCTTCTCTAAATCACCTTTTATATATTCTGCCATACGTATTGCGTTATCTTGTTCGAACGTTAAGAACTCTAGGTTTACTTGTTCTACCCCAAGCTCTTTTTTCGCTTCTTCCCAAAGTTTTTTCGCATTTTGCAAATCATATGAGGAAATATCTCCATTTTCTTTTCTAAAATCTTTACCAGTCACTTCATTTACATGACCAACTGGTACAAGTCCACTTGCAGGTTTTGCTCCGTTATTAATAAAGTGAGCAACGAAATCATCTTTATTTAACGCTAATGAAATAGATTGACGCACCTTTTTATTTGCTAACGCGTTATTTTTTTCATTAAAACGAAGCATAGCAATTCCAGGATCACTCGACATATGTAATTCCTTATTCCCTTTATACTTGTCTACAACTTGCGAATTAATAGGTACTCGATCTAAATCTCCGGCTTCATATAAATTTACAGCTGTCATTGTATCCTTTACGATATGAAAGTTTATTTCGTCTAATTTCACTTTCTTTCGATCCCAATATGTAGCATTCTTCTTTAATTGAAACTCTTGTTCATGCTTCCATTTTTCTAATACAAATGGACCGTTATATATGAGATTACTAGGTTCCAATGCATAATTGTTTCCTTGTTCGTTCAAAAATGATTCATGCTGTGGTAAGTATATAGGTAGTGCTAACAACTGTAAAAAATACGGAACTGGCTGTTCGAGTTCAACTTCTAACGTATAATTATTTATTGCTTTAACCCCAAGTGCATCAAGAGGCATTGTTCCCTTATTAATCTCTTTCGCATTTTTCACATAAAAGAGCATGTATGCATATTGAGATGCCGTTTCAGGATTAATTGCACGTTTCCATGCAAATATAAAATCATTTGCTGTCACACTGTCTCCATTTGACCATTTTGCATCTTTACGCAAATCAAATGTATATTTCTTACCATCTTCACTTCTTTTAAACGATCTTGCTACTGCTGGAATAGGCTGATCTTGATCATTTAATACATATAACCCCTCAAATATATTCTGCATAACGTGGGCTGATGTACCATCCATTGTTTTCGCAGTGTCCAGAGAAGGAATTTCTTCTGATACTGTTACATTTAACACTTGTTTTTTAACCTCTGTATCACTTTTATTCGCTTTATTATTACAAGCTGTTAATAATAAAGATGTAACAAGTGCCATTACCATTAAATGGCTCTTTTTTCGCTTCATGAGTTGTTCTCCTTAAATATAAAATATTATAAAGCGTAATATATTATAGCAGAAATACTAACAGAAAGATGCGACATTCTTTTGAATATTTATTCGTTCAAGAAAAAAGCTATCCTTTTAAAAGGATAGCTTTTTCAACTGCCACATAATTATCTATCTTTGCAGACCTCGTTTATAACGACGTGCTTCAAATATAATACGCTCTTCATCTAACGTTTTACATTCGCCATTCCAAACGACACGTTTTCCGTTAATAATTACATCGCTTATATCTTTACCACTCGCAGCATATACAAGGTGTGATAACACTTCATCTGCTGGTTGTAGATGCGGCTTGTTAGACGGGTCAATCGTAATAAAATCAGCACACTTACCAGCTTCTAGTGACCCTGTTTGTTTCATCCCGATTACTTCCGCAGCTCCTTTTGTCGCAAGAGAAAGAGCTGTTTCAACTGGTAATGCTGTTGCATCTTGGTGAATACCTTTTTGTAATAAAGTCGCTATGCGCATTTCTTCAAACATGTCTAAATTATTGTTAGACGCAACACTATCTGTTGCAATTCCTACTTTTATTCCTGCTTCTAGCATCGCTTTTACATTCGCTATACCAGAACCTAGTTTTAAATTACTATTTGGGTTATGTGCTACTCGAACATCATGTTCTGCTAAAAATGCACGCTCATCGTCATTTAATACTACACCGTGTGCAATAACTGTTGGGCGTTTAAACAATCCGCAGCTCGCTGCATATTCTACTGGACGTTTTCCATATTGTGCTTCAATATCACGTACTTCACGCTCTGTTTCCGAAAGATGAATATGGACCATCGTTTGATTTTCTACTGCAATACGTGCGCATTCTTCTAACAGTTCTGTAGAACATGTATATGGACTATGCGGTGCAACCATCGTAGTTAACATGCCATTTTCTTTATAGTAACGCTTCACATATTTCTCAGCTTCTTCAATTGCTTTCTTTTCATCCTCTTTCGTTCCGAAGCTAAATAAAGTTCTTGAAACAGCAGCTCGCATTCCACTCCTTGATACCGTTTCCATAATTGCATCTTGATCTACTCCAATTGGATTAAACATGTCAGAAAATGATGTTGTACCACTTTTCACCATTTCAAGTAATCCTAATTCCGTACTAGCAACCGCAAGCTCTGGAGTAAACTGACTTTCAAGTGGCCAAATTCTCGTCTCCAGCCATGGTTGTAATAACATATCATCGCCAATACCTCTTAAGAGACTCATTACAACGTGTGTATGTGTGTTTATAAGCCCTGGTAAAACCCACTTTCCTTTCATGTCAATTACTTCATCTACTTCAAAATCATTAGCGAATTCTCCGCTCTTTACATCTATAATTTGATCATTTTCTACAATGATATATCCATTTTCTATCACTTCGTTTTGTTCATTCATCGTTACAATTGTAGCGTTTACATAAGTTGTTTTCAAAAGTATTTCCCCTTTCAACTCTATGAAGTTCCCTTTAATAAGTTACCACCATTATAGTAACTTATTAAAGATTAAGAGTCAAAAGATAATTTTAATTCTTTCGTTATTTTTCCCTTCAAAATGTTATATTGCTTTTCATTTGTATCTGCAAATGCTTCTTCCCGATTTGACTTTTCATCCATATAATTCAATTTCCCATTGAATTGAGTCTCTGTAAAATCAAATCTCTGCCCATCTATAAAGTTATAAAAGTGCCATACCTCTCTTACTTTTGTCTTTTTAATTTCTCCTCCGTATATGTCTTGAACGACAAGAGCTGTAACACCACATTGTCCCTTTGCTGGGTTTTCAATTGTCCACTTTGAACTCGTTTCAATCGACCACGATTTTATTAGTGCTTCATATATTCTTTTTTCCTTTACATCATCCATTCTAATCTTCCCCTACTATTAATAGTTTTACACATCATATTTCAAAAGAGGCAGTACACGACCCTTAAAGACAGTTGATGGTGTCTCTCCTATTAACTGTGCTCCCATTTTCAAGTAATATCCTTTTGCATTCGGATCACTATCAATTGTAAAACTTTTTAATCCTAGTTCATTGGCTTTTTCTATTACATACTCCCAAAGTATTTTCCCGTAACCTTTTCCTTTGTAATGAGGATGAATGTACAAGAAATCGAGAGCTTTATCATTACGTAAAAATGAGAAAAAACCAATCTTCGCATTATCGTTTACTAAAACATATACAAAATTATTTTTTATGTACTCTTCCGTAATTGTTAAATCTTCCTTACAAGCAAGTATGAATTCTTCACTATAATTCCACGTTGCTTTTGAATGCAGTGCGAGTTCACTTAATTCATTTGCTTCACTTAATAATGCTTCTCTTATCTTCATGATTCTTTTTCCTCACTTTCAATATGTACACTACTAAATTGATTCGGGAAGCACTTCAAAAAAACCTTTAATTTCCATAAAATAGAAATTGATTTTATAAATCTTTATTATAATCAGTACGATTTTCAACAATTTTTTTAAAGAAAAAGAACGCCATTTGAAGTGACCCCTAAAAGTTAGACACGGTTATTTCATTAGGCAGCTTGATAAAAGTGAGTCCGGTATTGTACCGGGCTCATTTTTAATTTTGCCTTAATCCGTTTCGTATTATAATAATCTATATATTTTTTTAATTCTATTTTAAAGTGCTCTACATTTTCAAATTCTTTTATGTATAGGAACTCTGACTTCATAATCCCAAAGAAATTTTCTATTACTGCGTTGTCGTAACAGTTGCCTTTTCGAGACATACTCTGGACGATAGCTCTTGATTCAAGTGTCCGGACGTACTGTCTCATTTGATAATGCCATCCTTGATCCGAATGCATTAGTAGCTGGTGATTTTCAGGTAAGCGTTCTAATGCTTTCTCTAACATCTCTGAAACAAGTGAATACGTCGGTCTAGAACCAATTGTATAGGTAATAATTTCACCATTATACAAGTCTAATACAGGTGATACATACAGTTTCTCTCCAAACAATTTAAACTCTGTGATGTCCGTTACCCATTTTTGATTCGGGCATCTGTATAAAAATTACGCTCTAAAATATTAGGTGCAATTTTACCGACTTTCCCTTTATAGGATTTATATTTCCTCATACGCACAACACACTTTAATCCAAGCTCTTTCATAATGCGCTGAACCTTCTTGTGATTCACTTTCTGATCACGATTCGTTAACTCATCACGAATGCGACGGTAGCCATAACGACCTTCATTTTCCTCATAAATTGCTTTAATTTCAGCTTTCAAATCGGCATCTTGATCCGGACGATTCATTTTCTTTACTAAATCATAATACGTACTCCGTGGAATACCAGCTAGCTCCACGAGTGCCTTCACTGAATATTTATGCCTTAATTCATAGACTACTTGTGCCTTGTCTTGTTTCGTGATTTTTCCTTGTTTTGAACTAAGGCATTCAACTTTTTTAAGTACTCATTTTCCATTTCAAGCTGTTGAATACGTGCTTCAAGTGCTTCGACTGACCCTTCAGCTAAAGCTTGTTTTACTTGTTTATTTGAATCTTTTTTCATGGATGGACGCCCCTTTTTCTTAGATTGAAGGGCATCAATTCCTTGTGTTTCGAGCTGTTTTTTCCAAACAGAAATCGTTGAAGGGGCAGGAATGTTAAAGATAGCTGCCGTCTCAAATAAGGACATACCGTTTTCAATCATAAAGTTTAGTACGTCTAGTTTAAATTGTTGTGTGTAATTTGTACATCGTTTTAGAAAAGCTTCCATACCATTCTGTTTATATTGGTTTACCCAATTCAAAATAATTGTGTCACTTATACCAATCGATTTACCCATTTCTCGATAACTTTCATTTCCATTCAAATAACGTAGAACGATTTGTACTTTTTCATCAGCTGTAAATTTAGCCATAGAAAAACTGCACCTCCAATTGTTAGACTGTGTCTAACAATTGGGGTGCAGTTCATCCCTAAAAGTTGGCGTTCTCTTTTTCTAAAATTTAATCTTCAAGCTCACTCATTCGTTTTACTATTTCGTACGATACAAACCTATACAGTTTCTACTACCGCTTCAAGCATTGTTCCATTTTTAGCATAGTTCGTATGCCAAGAAAAAGCTTTTTCTAAAATATGAGGAGTTTGTCCACCTCTTATTTTTGCTTCTTCGTAATAAGCTCGTAGCTGTTCACGATACATTGGATGTGCGCAATTCTCAATAATAAGTTCCACTCTTTCTCTTGGCGCAAGTCCCCTTAAGTCGGCATATCCCTGTTCAGTGACGATAACATCTACATCATGTTCAGTATGGTCTACATGAGAAACGAAAGGAACGATACTTGAAATGTTACCACCTTTCGCAATCGATTTAGTAACAAAGATAGCTAGGCGAGCATTTCTTGCAAAATCACCAGACCCACCAATACCATTCATCATTTTTGTACCTAAAACGTGAGTAGAGTTAACATTTCCGTATATATCTAATTCTAATGCAGTATTAATTGAGATTAATCCAAGGCGACGAATAATTTCAGGATGATTGGAAATCTCTTGTGGACGCATCATTAATTTGTCACGATATTTTTCAAAGTTAGAAAATACTTGTTGCATTTTCTCTTCAGAAAGCGTGATAGAACAACAAGAAGCAAAATTGACTTTTCCAGCATCCATAAGATCAAAAACTGCATCTTGTAAAACCTCGGAATATACTTCTAAATCTTCAAATTCTGAATCTAACATTCCATGCAATACGGCGTTAGCCACTGAACCAATTCCTGATTGTAACGGCGCTAAACGATTTGTTAATCGGCCTACTTTGACTTCTTCTCGAAGGAATTCTATTAAATGCTGTGCCATAATAACAGTTTCTTCATCCGGAGGAACAATTGTCGATGGCGAATCCAATTGATTCGTAAACACAATTCCCTTTACTTTTTCAGGATCAATTGGAATACCGATTGTTCCAATTCGGTCATCTGTTTTCACAAGCGGAATTGGAAGCCTCTCCCCTTGTTTACCTGGTTCATATAGATCATGTAGCCCCTCTAATTGCGCGGATTGAGCCATATTCATTTCAATAATAATAGACTTAGCATTTAAGGAAAACGCTAAGGAATTTCCAATTGAAGTGGTTGGAATAATCATTCCGTCCTCTGTAATCGCAACCGCTTCCAAAATAGCGAAATCTATATCCAGAACGTCAGCACGGAGTAACTCTGCTGTATGAGACAAGTGTTGATCCACAAATAAAAAGTCTCCGTTATTAATTCCTTTTCGCATAGTAGCGTCAGCTTGGAAAGGTAATCTTTTCCCTAAAATTCCTGCCTCAGCAAATAATTTGTCTACATCCGATCCTAAAGAAGCCCCAGTATAAACATTTACTTTAAAAGATTCATCATTCTTAACTCGGTTTACAAGCGCAAATGGGACTGCTTTTACATCACCTGCACGTGTAAACCCACTTAAGCCTAAAGTCATTCCACTTTGAATCCAGGAAGCTGCTTCTTCAGGTGTAACTACCCGATCTTTTAGACGTTGATCTCTGATTCTATCTAAATTGTTCTCCATATGTAATCCCTCTCTCATTGAATATTCATAATTATTTTACACATTAACACTATCAAAATAGGGATTTTAGTATACAATGCCGAAAATTCAGACAGAACAGCAAATCTAGGTTCTAAAGCAGAAAAATTTAGAATCCTAGAAGTTTACGGAAATAACTAGCGTATGATTGACTAACTGGTACTCTCTCACCATTATCCATCGAAAGTACAAAAGTAGAATGGGTATCAGGATAAATCGCTTTAATATGATTAACATTTACAATAAACGAACGGTGACATCTAATAAATGAATCTTTCGGAAGCAAGTATTCGAATTCTTGCAGAGAGTATTTATGTGTTCCTGATAACTCTTCTGAATTCACATACGTCTTTTTATCTTTAGCCTCTAAATACATAACCTTTGAAAAAGGAACCGGAATCCAGCCGTCTGTTGTTTTTAAAGTAACAACTGACTTTCCATCCGTTAAAGCTGGATAAATTGCCGTCACGCACCCTTCAAGCTTTCCATTGTTTGAAAATGGTACAGCCATTCCATGATAAGGAATACCAAAAACATCCCGATTCATAAACTCAGATGTTTTTTGATTCATCACCATCGCTTTATGAGCAATCGTTCCTTCCTTTATAGGATCCCCGACACTAATCTTTAAATCAATTCGTTTACTTGGCCGATAGTAAATATATTCTTTCGTATTCGAAACAGCAATTGAAATTTCATCTGAAAATAGTTCCCCAACAACATCTAGTAATAAACCTAACGTTCTATCTTCCATTCTATTAACACCTCATTCACTATTATACTACTATTATGAACGAGCATCTGTTGCTTTATAAAAAGTTTAATTTTAAATTACTTTTAAAATTAGTTTTATTCACTATTACTTGTTACTACAAAAACCTCACTTCAGAAAAGTGAGGTTTCCTCTCATACAATATTTTTATTTTTATTAAGTAAAGTGAATTTAAGAATTTATTGCCCCTATTTCTGTATAATAAATAATCCCAAACTACAAACAGTTTGGGATTATCTTTCTCATTTATTATGCGCATCTAACCACGAAATTAAATCTTTAAATACTTCATCCTTATTTACTTCATGAAACATTTCATGTCTACCATTTTCATATAAACGTAGTGTCACGTCTTTCACACCACATTTTTTATAGTTTTCATATACTTCTTTTACACCTTTCCCCATATCGCCAACAGGATCACGATCACCAGAGAATATATGTATTGGAAGATTCTTTGGCGTCTTCTTGTATTCTTCTAGTTTATTTACTTCTAATACACCAGAAAATAATTCTCGGTAAAAACTCGTCGTACAAATGAAACCACATAACGGATCCGCAATATATTTATCAACTTGATTATTATCTGAAGATAACCAATCAAATTTTGTACGATTTGGCTTAAAGTTCGAATTGAAGTTTCCGAAAGATAAAAAGTTTAACATTGGACTTTTCGTTTTTGCCCCACGCAATTTCATTTCGATTGTTGCTACTTTATGACCAATAGCTCCTAAAAGCCCTGGATTTCCACCTGTTCCTGAAATCAGAAATCCATCATATAATTCGCCTCTAAGTTGTACAGCACGTCTTGATAAAAAAGAACCCATACTATGTCCAAGTAAAAACAAAGGACTTGACTGCTCTTCTTTTATCTTTTCTGAAACAAAGATAACATCCGATACAACTTGATTCCAGCCTATATTTGGTTCAAAATGACCATAATCTTCTTCTTTTTTTACTGTTTTCCCATGTCCTTTATGATCATGCGCATAAACACCATACCCTGCTTCCAATAAAGCATCTACAAATTCTGTATACACCCCTGCATGCTCTGTCATGCCATGTGCAATTTGAATAATTCCTCTCGGATCTCCTTCTGGTAACCACTTACGCAAATAAATTTCCGATCCATCCAATGCCGTAACGAAACTTTCCTGTACATTCATTTCGTCAGCCCCCAACTCTATTATGTATAGCTTTAAGAAAATGAATATCCATTCACTTTTCTTATTTTATATTATATGTAATTGCTTTCATTATGACAAATGATGTATTTTTCAGACTTGCTTTTAAACTAATTTCTTGACGAATTCAAAATAAAATTATATAGTTACTTACATAAAGTAACTATATAATTTTTAGGAGGTTCCTACTATTATGATGCCATCATTATTTTTAGCACATGGTTCGCCTATGCTCGCTATTCAAGATACAGACTATACACGATTTTTAAAAACACTTGGAGAAACATATAAACCGAAAGCAATTGTTATTTTCACTGCTCATTGGGAAAGTGAAGTATTAACGATTTCCTCATCAGATAACGAGTATGAAACAATTTATGATTTTGGAGGTTTTCCCCCTGAGTTATACGAAATCAAATATCGTGCGAAAGGCTCTTCTCATATTGCATCTATTTTAGAAACAAAATTTAAGAACAAAGGTATTTCAGTCCATCATAATATGACGAGAGGTTTAGATCATGGTTCATGGACACTCCTGCACCGCATGTATCCAGAAGCAAATATTCCTGTCGTGCAAATATCAGTCAATCCATTCCTTTCTGCAAAAGAACAATTTGAAATTGGAGAAGCACTTAAAGGACTCGGACAAGAAGATATTTTAGTAATCGGGAGTGGCGTTACCGTTCATAATTTACGAGCACTGAAATGGAATCAAACTACACCTGAAAAATGGGCAATTGAATTTGATGATTGGATTATTAAACATATGCAGAATAACGATAAAGATGCATTGTTTAATTGGGAGAAAAATGCTCCTCATGCACAATTAGCAGTACCAAGAGCAGAACATTTTGTTCCTTTATTTATCGCTATGGGAAGTGGTGAAAATAGCGGTGAAGTCATTCACCGTAGTTACGAGCTTGGTACATTAAGTTATCTTTGTGTTCGATTTTAAAGAAAAGGATGAAGCACATGCTGCTTCATCCTTTTTCTTTTTCATTCACTTAGTTAACTAACTTCCAAATGTCGGTTCTCTGATACCTCTTCGTTCTTATTATGAAAATAAACCCAAATACACGCAATAAATAATAGTGAAGATGTAGAGAGGAAAACATATTGGAAACCTGCATGCGCTGCAATTTGTCCCCCGAGCACTGGACCAATCATATTTCCTAAAAACTGAAATGATTGATTATATCCAAATATTCGTCCCGTAACATGGGTTGGTGTATGTTGTTTTAGTAGAGTTTGTACGGAAGGTAATAATCCTGCTTGTGCGATACCTAATAAAAATCGAAGAATTAATAGTTGCCAAGCTGACGTTACAAATGCTTGCGGGATAAAAATAATTCCTGCAGCAAATAACGCTACAACTAACGTTTTTTGAGGACCGATATGATCTGATAATCTTCCTAGTCTTGGTGCTGCCAAAATAACTGCTAATCCTGTCGCTGACATAACTGCACCCGCAATTGTTTCAATATGTGCAGTATGAGGACCTACTAAATTTTTCACGTACAATGTAACAATTGGTTGAACTGACATATTAGCAAGTTGAATAATAAATGTTGTTACAAATAAACTAATAATTAAATGCTTCGCTGGGACCATCGTCCATACTTTTTTCGGCTGTGTTTTTTTTGCTTGAGCAGAGTGATTTTCTTCATGCAGGAAGAAAAAAACGATGAGAAAGGAAAGGAATAAAAAAGCTCCCGTAACAAGAAAGACATGACGCATTCCAATTAACTCAGACAAATAACCGCCAAGTAACGGGCCAAGTAACGAACCGCTCACACCACCAGTTGAAATTGTGGAAATCGCCCAACCTGAATGTTCTTTCGGAGTTTCTGCTGCAATAAATGTCATCGCTGTTGAAAGGAAACCAGATACTGCTCCCATTAAAAATCTTAGTGCGACTAGTTGATACACATCCGTTACAAACCCCATAAGCGTCATAATAATCGCCATACCGAGGCTAGCACGAATAAGCATCAATTTCCGTCCATGTATATCACCAAGCTTTCCCCATATTGGCGATACGATCGCACCCATTAAAAATGTTACACCAAATGCAAGTCCCGACCACTGTGCAATGCTTGAAGTGCCAGTTACTCCTAATTCCTCAATATAAAAAGATAAGAAAGGAATTACTAAACTCATACCGGCTGCAGTGGTAAAACAACCTAGCCAACAAATCATTAAATTCCGTTTCCAGCTGGCCATTTTCACACCTTCTTTCTTTAGATACCCATTCTACACCCTTTCTTGTAAAAAGTTTAGTAATTTGCTTTATATGCAAGATTTACTACAAAACCCGCTATTTTCTAGTAAAAAACACTACATCTCTACATCATTTTCATAATAAAACCAACTCCTCTATATGAAGTTGGTTACTTATTATCTATCGGTATTAAACGAGCATTACAATTTCTCTCGTAAAACTCAATGGGACCTGCTTGTCCAATAATCGCATATTCATATCCATCTTGCTTCATATTATATAAACAATGATGCAATAATTCTTTTCCTACACCGTTCACACGATTTTGTTTCGCTATGCCCATTGGACCAAACAAGCCTTTCTTTCCTCTCACTACATCGTAACAGGCGAAACCAACTATTACTTCCTCCTGCTGTGCAATATAGATAGGTAACTTTTCGTTATATGTCCGAAATCCATAATCAACCGACTGTAACCACCGTTCACCAAATTCATCCACTACAAATCGTGATAACTTATCAAAATCAGAAGGACTAACTCTTCTTACATGACAAAATAATGTATTATAAATAGATTTAAAACTATTTAAATCAACCGCTAAGTCTCTCGGTGCAGCTGTAATACGTAATATATCTTCTTGCATTTGTGTATGTATAAATCCACCAATATTTGTATCTACATGAAATAATGCATACATAACATGTCCTTCATTTACTACTACTTGCTGAAAGCGTTCCATACGTTTCTTCGCTATTTGTAAAATTTCTATCGCCTTATAAGATAGTTTATATTGCCCTATTTTTTTATACTCTTGATTATGTAAATCGAATTGTTTTCGTAACGAAAGTTTTTCTAAAAAATCTGGACCGACTTTGTGAAACAAATACATAAATAACTCAGCGCAAACTCCTGTACCTTCTTTACACATACCTATAAACAGATGGACTGGGTGAATTATGTTATACTCACTCTCTTTTGCTGCAATCTCCAATATTTTATGCACACGTTTTGTAAATTGAAATTCCTCCATATGTGTTTCCATCCTCTACTAATTTACTAACAAACCGTAACCATAAATAATTGAAACAATTACACCCACTACCAATATACCTGGAAGTAAATTTGCCACCTTGATTTTAATAATACTAAGCAAGTTCAATCCAATAGCAGATATCATAATGCCGCCCGTAGCCGTCATCTCCACTATAAATTGGTTCATTAATTCTTTCGGGACAAAACTATTAATTTGTGTTGCAAAAACTGCAATACCACCTTCATATAAAACAACTGGAATTGCCGAAAATACTACGCCAATTCCTAGAGTTGTCGTTAATATAATAGAAATAAATCCATCGATAATCGCCTTTGTAAATAAAATATCATGATTTCCGCGAATCCCACTGTCAAGTGCACCAAGTATCCCCATCGCGCCAATTGCAAAAATTAAAGTAGCTGTTACAAAACCTTCTGATATGCTACCTTTCCCTTTCGATCCAACTTTATTTTCTAGCCAATCCCCTAAATGTTTTAACTTTTCTTCTAATTGTAACCATTCTCCAATTACCGTACCAATCACTAAACTCAGTATGACAACAAGAAAGTTTTCACTTTTTAATGCCATTTGAAGCCCAAGCACAGTAACCGCTAAACCGATTGCGTGCATTATCGTCCCTTTCATACTTTCTGGAATCCTACTAAATAATTTACCAAGTAAAGTACCAAATATAATACAAATTCCATTTACAACTGCTCCTAATATAACCATTTCTCATTCTTCACCCTTCGAATTCTTTATTTCTATATTTTGGTTTATACATTGATTTACAGGTTATCTATATGTTAACTTAATATTGAGAATATTAACAAATGTTTTCCACTACATAACCCGCTATTTTTTGTAACTTTAATTACCTTTAATAGATTCAGTGTTAATTTAATTGCGGGATAATATTAAAAGGGAAGGTATATATGAAAACTTTACTAAAACGATTTTTGTTAATAGCCTTTTTCATTACACCGATTGTTTTATTAATCAATTACTCTTTTATTTCAAAAGCAAAAGACAAACCCGATTTGCAAAACAAATCTAGTAAAACCGCTTCAAAAAGCGAAAAGAAAATAGAAGACCAAGAAATCACACTCACCTTCTCTGGTGATACAATGTTTGATTGGCAATTACGTCCTATAATCGAAAAGAATGGGGCTGATTACCCATTCCAACATGTAAAAGAAGAAATAAAAAAAGCTGATATTTCTTTTGTGAATTTAGAGTCGGCATTTACAACGAAAGAAAAGAAAGCACCTGGGCAACTGTTTTGGATTAAAAGTGATCCCTCTACACTACAAGCTATTAAAAACACTGGATATGACATCGTAAATATTGGGAATAACCACACACTTGATTATGGGCAAGATGGATTATTAGATACGATTTCTCACGTAGAAAAATTAAAGTTCCCTTACATTGGAGCCGGAAAAAATGCGAAAGATGCATATATAGCACGAGAAATGACCGTAAAAGGGAAAAAGTTTAAATTTCTTTCCTTCGTTCGATTTATGCCTGATTCTAATTGGGTAGCTGGTGAGAATAAACCTGGCGTTGCGAATGGCTATGATTTAAATCTTGTAACAAAAACAATTAAAGAACAAAAGAAAGATGCAGACTATTTAATCGTCTATATGCATTGGGGCGTTGAAAAATCAAATCGTCCGGTAGAATACCAAAAGCAATATGTACCTAAAATGGTTGAAGCAGGAGCTAACGCAATTGTCGGGAGCCATCCACATTGGTTACAAGGGTTTGAGTATTATAATAAAGTTCCTATCGCTTACTCATTAGGTAACTTTTTATTCCCGAGTTATGTGAATGGGAAAAGCGCTGAAACTGGCGTATTAACTTTAACTTTTAAAGGAAAGGATGTCCAAATGTCATTCAATCCTTATATCATTCGCAACAACCAAGTTTCCCCTGTAAATGAAGGAGAAAAGAAAAAAGCTCTTCAATATTTACAAACAATTTCAACTGATGTAGAAATTGATGATACAGGGAAAATAAAAAACAAACGAAACTAGACAGCTCAAGATCTATTTCTCTGTAATATACTTTACAGAATAGGTGATAAACATGCTGAAAGAGTTATTAGAAAATATAAACCTCTTAGAAAACATCTATAAAATGTCTATAGCAATCCTGCTTTTATGTTCCTTTTATTCTGTGAGACTATTTAAAAAATAAAGCGAGAGAGAAATCTTACTCCTTTTGAATTTACAATGTATGTAATCATTCGTATTGCGATACTCTTTTGGTTAGCTAGCTTTATTCTTCTTGAATTTAATGAGTACCTAGTTTAACTATAAAAAGATAGAACAAGCACTATATTCCCTCGCTTGTATCTATCTTTTTTATTTACATTCTAACTCTTTCCTTCTATTAAATAAGCAAATCAAACAAAACAGGGTTTTTATTAAGTTCCATAAATTGAATATTATTTTCTTTAAAGCGAGTAATTAATTGCTCATAATCTTCTTTATGTTTTAATTCTACGCCGACTAATGCTGGACCATTTTCTTTATTATGTTTCTTAATATACTCAAAGCGCGTAATGTCATCTTCTGGTCCTAATCCTTTATCAAGAAATTCTCTTAGCGCACCTGAACGCTGCGGAAATTCAATGATAAAGTAATGTTTCAGTCCTTCATAAATGAGCGAACGCTCTTTCATTTCTTGCATTCTATCAATATCATTATTTCCACCACTTAGCGTACATACAACTGTTTTACCTTTTATTTCATCTCTATATAAATCAAGCGCTGCAATAGAGAGTGCACCAGCCGGTTCAGCTACAATCGCATTTTTCTTATACAGTTCTAAAATCGTCGTACAAACTTTCCCCTCTGGTACTAAAATAATATCGTCAATTACATCTTTACAAGTTTCAAATGTTAACTTTCCTACTTTTTTAACAGCTGCCCCATCAACAAAGCTATCTATTTTCTCCAATGCTACATTTTCATTTTGAAGAAAAGCCTCTTTCATAGATGCAGCTCCCATTGGCTCTACACCAATAACCTTTGTAGTAGGACTAACACCTTTTACATATGTACCAACTCCTGATGCTAATCCACCACCGCCAATTGCTGTAAAGATATAATCAACCGGTTTCTCCATATCATGCATAATTTCAACTGCCACTGTCCCTTGACCAGCAACTACATACGGATCATCAAACGGATGAACAAATGTCATTCTATTTTCTTCACAATAACACTGTGCTTCTTGGAAAGAGCTATCGAATGTATCACCAACTAATACAATCTCTGCAAAATCACCACCGAAAAATTGTACTTGTGATACTTTTTGTTTCGGTGTTGTTGTGGGCATAAATATTTTTGACGGAATCTTCAATAAATTACACGTGTAAGCAACTCCTTGCGCATGATTACCAGCACTTGCACAAACAACACCGTTTTGTAACTTTTCTTTCGGTAAACTTTGAATCAAATTGTATGCACCACGAATTTTGAAAGAGCGAATTAATTGTAAGTCTTCTCGTTTTACATAAACGTCACAATCATATTTCTCAGATAAAACTGTATCACGTTGTAACGGTGTTTTAATAACGATATCTTTCATGCAATTATGGGCCATTAAGATATCTTCAATTTTCACTCTCTCCTTTACCTTTTGCACCATTATATATCATCCTTATCTCTTTTAAATTGGCTCAATCAAAATGTGGGATTTTCAGAACAGCCCCTGTATTCGCCGATGTTACCATTTGTGCATAACGTCCAAGCCAGCCAGTTTTCACTTTTGGTTCTGGTCGTTTCCATTCTTTTTTACGCTTTTCTAATTCCTCATCACTCACCCTTACTTCTAGCAAGCGTTCTTCAACATCAATACATACAATATCCCCTTGTTCAAGAAGTGCAATCATCCCGCCCGCTGCTGCTTCTGGTGAAATATGTCCTACTGAAATTCCACGTGAAGCTCCAGAAAAACGTCCATCTGTTAATAATGCAACCTCAGCACCTAATCCCATTCCAGCAATTGCTGATGTTGGGGCTAACATTTCTGGCATACCAGGGCCACCTCTTGGTCCTTCATAACGAATGACAACTACATCTCCTTTTTTCACTTTCCCAAGCATAATGCCCGCAAGTGCCTCATCTTGTGAATTAAAAATAACGCAAGGCCCTTCAAAACGCTTTACCTCTGTTGCACCGCTTTTAATAACCGCTCCATCTTTAGCAAGATTTCCTTTTAATATACGTAAGCCCCCCTCTTCACTATGAGGGTTTTCGAGAGAGTGAATAACCTCCTTATCTTTAATCTCTGCCTCAGCGATATTTTCTCTTAATGTTTGCCCAGTAGCAGTTATTCGATCAAGATGAAGTACTCCTTCTTTCCGGCTCATCTCTTTCAAAATTGCACTAATCCCGCCCGCACGATCAATATCTTCCATATGCCAATTTGAGGCTGGACTTACTTTACATAAATGAGGTACACGTCTTGAAACTGCATCAATACGGTTCATATCATAATCTAGTCCTGCCTCTTGTGCGAGTGCTAGCGTATGTAATACTGTATTCGTTGATCCACCCATCGCCATATCAAGTGCAAAAGCATCGTCAATTGCTTCTTCTGTTACAATATCACGCGGCTTAATATCTCTTTCAATTAAAATTTTCAATTTCTCTGCTGCTTGTTTAATTAACTCTTCACGTCTTGGATCAATTGCTAAAATACTCCCGTTACCAGGAAGAGCTAAACCTAATACTTCACATAAACAATTCATAGAGTTCGCGGTAAACATACCCGAACAAGAGCCACAAGATGGACAGCCATGATCTTCAATATCTTTTAATTCTTCTTCTGAAATTTTCCCAGATTGATAAGCTCCTACCCCTTCAAAAACAGAGCTTAAATCAACAACTTCTCCTTTTGACGTTTTTCCAGCCGCCATCGGGCCGCCTGAAACAAACACAGTCGGAATATTAATACGTAGTGCAGCCATCATCATACCTGGTGTAATTTTGTCACAGTTTGGGATACAAATCATACCGTCAAACCAGTGTGCATTTACAACCGTTTCTACTGAATCTGCAATAATTTCACGACTCGGAAGAGAATAACGCATACCGATATGTCCCATCGCAATACCATCGTCAACTCCAATTGTATTGAATTCGAATGGTACCATACCTGCCGCGCGAACTGCCTCTTTTACAAGTTTCCCAAACTCGTTCAAGTGTTTATGCCCTGGAATAATTTCAATAAAAGAATTACAAATCGCTATGAAAGGTTTATCAAAATCTTCATCTTTCAAACCAGTTGCTTTTAATAAACTACGGTGCGGTGCTTTATCAAAACCTTTTTTAATCATGTCACTTCTCATCTTGTCAAATCCCCTCTTACATATTTTTCATTTATACTCTCTTACTCTATTTCTTTACTAATTCTTTCGGTGCATGAATCCAGCTCATCATTTCACGAAGCTCTGCTCCCACTTTTTCTAATTGATGATTTTGTTCTGCTTTTTTCATTGCGTTATACGTCGGACGCCCTGCTTGATTTTCTAAAATCCATTTCTTCGCAAATTCACCTTGCTGAATTTCTGTCAGAACACGCTTCATTTCCTTCTTCGTTTCACCTGTAACAATTCTCGATCCTGTTACATAATCTCCAAACTCTGCCGTATCTGAAATAGAATGGCGCATAGTCGTTAATCCACCTTCGTACATTAAGTCAACAATTAGCTTTAATTCATGCAAACATTCAAAGTATGCAATTTCAGGACGATATCCACCTTCCGTTAACGTTTCGAACCCGGCCTTCACAAGTGCAGTTACCCCGCCGCAAAGTACAGCTTGCTCACCGAATAAATCCGTTTCGGTTTCTTCTTGGAATGTCGTTTCAATTACCCCCGCACGTGTACACCCTACACCTTTTGCATACGCCAGTGCTACATGTAGCGCTGTTCCCGTCGCATCTTGATGCACTGCGACTAATGCTGGAACACCATTTCCTTCTTGAAATACACGGCGAACGAGATGACCTGGGCTTTTTGGCGCGACCATCGCTACATCTACGTAACTTGGCGGATTAATTTGTCCGAAGTGAATGTTAAATCCATGTGAGAAAAGTAACATTTGTCCTTCACGAAGATTCTCTTCTACCTCTGCTTTATACACATGAGCTTGCTGTTCATCTGGCAATAACATTTGTACAACTTGTGCGGTTCGAACCGCTTCTGAAACAGACATTACTTCAAATCCATCCGCTTTCGCTACTTCATACGACTTACCAGGACGAACACCAACTACAACCTCTACACCAGAATCACGTAAATTTTGTGCTTGCGCATGACCTTGTGATCCATAACCAACTACTGCAACAGTTTTTCCTTGTAATAACTCTACATTTGCATCTTTTTCATAATATGTTTTCATATTCCATACACTCCTTATAATTTATTTACTTGCAGAACATCAATTAATTTTTTCAACTGACTAACAAGTAATGTCGCTTCATTTTCAGTACAAACTGCTGTGAGTTTCATTTCAGAAACACCACTAGTATCTCTTTCTTTTAAATGTAAAGAAGAAATATAATAACCACGCCGAGCAAAAATCCCACTTATACGTAATAAGACGCTTGGCTCGTTATGAATAACGAGTGAAAAAGTATGACTCATTCTTCCCACCTCTTCATAATCATTTCGTTATTCCCTTTGTTTGGCGGAACCATCGGAAATACGTTTTCACCTTCTTCTACACAAAAATCAACTACGACAGGACCTTCATAAGCAAATGCTTCTAACATCACTTGTTTTGCCTCGGTTGAATTTGTTGCTCTTAATCCCTTTACTCCATAAGCTTCTGCTACTTTCACAAAATCTGGTGATCCAATTTTTGATTCTGATAAACGATTTTCATAAAACATTTCTTGCCATTGCCTTACCATCCCTAAAAATTTGTTATTTATGATAAATACTTTTACAGGGATGTTATTTTCAGCAATTGTTTGTAGTTCTTGAATGTTCATTTGAAAAGAAGCGTCACCTGCAATACAAATGACAAGTTCTTCTTTTTTAGCTAGCTGAGCACCAATTGCTGCTGGAAAACCAAACCCCATCGTTCCTAATCCTCCAGAGGTAAGGAACGTCCGAGGTTTTCTTGCTTTATAGAAGTGAGCAGCCCACATTTGATGCTGACCTACTTCTGTTGTGACAATCGCTTCACCATTCGTTAATTCACTTACTAAGTTGATCACATACTGTGGTTTTAACTCAGATTCTTTTTGCTTATAAGAAAGTGGATATTCTTCTTTCCATGTCTTTACTTTCTGAAGCCATTCGTCTGTTTGTGTATAAATAGACATATGTAACAGCATGTGTAACGCTTTTTTTACATCACCAACAATCGGATGTTCTACAGTTACATTTTTATGAAACTCAGAAGAATCAATATCAATATGTACTTTTTTCGAGTTTGGAGAAAAAAGTTCTAATTTTCCTGTTACACGATCATCGAAGCGAACACCTAATGCAAGTAGTAAATCACATTCTGTTACCGCCATATTAGCAGCGTATGTCCCATGCATACCAAGCATCCCTAGAAACAATGAATCATCCGGTGGATATGCACCAAGTCCCATTAAAGTTGAAACGACTGGAATACGGTTCTCCCTTGCGAATTCGAAGAGTTCATCGGATCCACCTGAATGAATGACACCTCCTCCAATATAAAGAAGTGGACGCTTAGATTTTGAAATTGCTTTAGCCACCTCTCTAAGTTTCATGCTGTCTGGTACAAATTCTGGTTTATACCCCGGAATATCAACTTCTTCATTAAAGAAACTGGTGACTTTTGCATTTTGAACATCTTTTGGAATATCAATTAATACTGGTCCCGGGCGCCCGCTTTTGGCGATGTAAAAAGCTTCTTGCACAATTCGTGATACATGATTCACATCACGAACCTGGTAATTATGCTTCGTAACAGGTACTGTAATTCCGACAACATCCGCTTCTTGAAATCCATCTTTACCAATTAAAGGCGTTGCAACTTGCCCGGTAATGACAACTAAAGGAATCGAATCCATATAAGCGTCTGCTAAGCCCGTAACTAAATTTGTCGCCCCTGGGCCAGAGGTAGCAAAGACTACCCCGACCTTTCCAGAAGCCCTCGCATATCCTTCAGCCGCATGAATGGCAGCTTGCTCATGACGAGTTAAAACATGTTTCAAACCACTTTCGTATAACGCATCGTATACTGGTAAAATCGCTCCGCCTGGATAGCCGAAAACGGTCGTTACACCCAATTTCTTCAAACATTGAATCACGTGCCCAGCGCCTGTCATTTCTTCATACTGTAACTTCTCATACGCTGTATACTGCTGCTTCATTTCCATTAACTCCTCTCCTTATTTATGCTAAGCTTTCCGTCAGCCCGGGAACACGTACTCCTCTTTCTCTCGTTAATTTTTTAAATTCTTCGGTCAATTGTTTCGTTACACTTCCTGGTTTCCCATCTCCAATTTCTCTGGAATCAACTTTTACAACTGGAATTAACTCCGCTGCTGTTCCTGTTAAAAATACTTCATCCGCTACATATACATCATGGCGAGTGAACGGTCTTTCCTCACACGGAATACTCAGTCGCTCACATAGCTCGATAACACTATTTCTCGTAATACCTTCTAATGCTCCTAAATAGGATGGCGGGGTTAATACTTTTCCATCTTTCACAACGAAAACATTATCACCAGAACCTTCACAAACATATCCTTGTTGATTTAACATAAGAGCCTCTAACACTCCTGCTTGTGCTGCTTCAATTTTTACAAGTACGTTATTTAAATAATTCATTGACTTAATACGTGGATCTAACGCATCTGGCGTATTACGTCTTGATGCAACAGATACAACGCTTAGCCCATTATCATAAAATTCTTGTGGGAATAACTTTAATTGTTCTGCAATGATAATTACGCTCGGCTTCACACAACTTCTCGGATCGAGCCCTAAGTCACCTTTTCCTCTTGAGACAATTAAGCGAATGTAAGCATCAGTATATTCGTTTTTTTGGAGTGTATGTAAAACTGCTTCTTCCATTTCTTCTACCGTCATTGGAATTGTTAGTAAAATAGATTTCGCTGATTCATACAATCGTTTCACATGTTCTTTTAAACAAAATACATTTCCTCCGTAACTACGAATCCCTTCAAATACACCGTCTCCGTATAAAAAACCGTGATCATATACTGAAACAACTGCCTTTTCTTTTTCTACAAATTCCCCATTCATGTAAATGTACTGGTTTCCCATCTCACATCGCTCCTCTTTTTTCTCTATTTTTTGCAATCTATTTCTACATCGATTGCTGAGATGAGTATTTTTAACAGAATATTCAGTATATAAACCTTAAAAATATACTCGTCTCAACAATCGATTACTTACATACTTGTAGCAATCCATTGCTGAGACGAGGGAATCGTGGTACCACTCAGCTTCCTTATACTTCTCACGAAATATAAGCTCTGCAAGTCCAATTAGACTTTTGTTTTTCTATCGGGAACAACCCCGCTACTTTTTACTAGTTTTCAAAAGTAGTGCTCCAAGGTGATTTTCAATGAGTGAATTGTTACCACCCTCACAGCCTCGGGGCAGCTCTCTGAAACAATCTTTATCATTTACTCTCCTCTTCTACGCATTCTCTTCTTCTATTTTTAAAAATAAAAACTCTCGCCTCAGCAATCAACTACTACAATTTAGTAGCTTTGATTGCTGAGGCGAGAGTTTCGCGTTACCACTCAGCTTCCTTATACTTCTCACGAAATATAAGCTTTGTAGGTCCAATCAGACCTCCGTCCTTTTACCGGAGACGATGCCGCCGCCCTCTACTCAGTTTCCCTTTCGCAAGCGATGCTCCGAGGTGATCTTCAATGATTCGATTGTTACTACCCTCACAGCCTTGGAGTAGCTCTCTGAAACGATCATAATCATCTACTTTCCTCTTCTTTGCATATACAACACATAAAGTTAGAAAATTCTTAATTAACTTTTATTTGTTACACGTATTATAGGACGTTGTCCTTTTCGTTGTCAATATGTTTTTTTCAAAAAAATCAAAATTCATTCTATTTATTTTTTCTCAAATCAAAATTGGAATGCATTACTTACATACACTCATATATTACTTAAGTATGTTTGCATTACTACATAAAGAAAAACTTATAAAGTTTATGAGGAGATGAGGAAACTATGTTAAAAGGGAAAGTAGCGTTAGTTACAGGAGCAAGCCGAGGAATTGGACGAGCGATCGCTAAACGTTTAGCAAATGACGGTGCATTGGTTGCTGTTCATTACGGTAGTCGAAAAGATGACGCTGAAGAAACTGTTCATGAAATTCGATCAGATGGTGGCCAAGCTTTTTCTATCGGCGCAAATCTAGAATCCTTACACGGTGTAGAAAACCTTTATAACGCTTTAGATACTGAATTACAAAAGCGCACTGGTGAAACACAATTTGATATTTTAATAAACAATGCTGGCATTGGTCCTGGTGCTTTTATTGAAGAAACGACTGAACAGTTTTTTGATAGAATGGTTTCAGTAAATGCAAAAGCTCCATTCTTTATCATTCAACTAGCACTACCACGTTTACGTGACAATAGCCGAATTATTAATATTTCATCCGCTGCCACCCGCATTTCTTTACCTGATTTTGTTGCATATAGTATGACGAAAGGCGCTATTAATACAATGACTTTTACGCTAGCAAAACAGCTTGGAGCACGAGGAATAACGGTGAATGCAATACTTCCAGGATTTATTAAAACAGATATGAATGCAGAACTCTTGAGCGACCCGATGATGAAGCAGTACGCTACTACTATTTCCGCTTTCAATCGCTTAGGTGAAGTAGAAGACATTGCCGATACTGCTGCATTCCTTGCTTCTCCAGACAGCCGCTGGGTTACTGGACAATTAATTGATGTGAGCGGAGGATCTTGTTTGTAAAAAACATATATTTTCAAATCTTTTTTATTGCGCAATAAAACAATTTATATAATACTATATAAAACATATACATTTAGGAGGATTACAGCAATGTCCGAAAAAACATACGAACTCGCAACCTTCGCAGGCGGTTGCTTTTGGTGCATGGTAAAACCATTTGATGAACTTCCTGGTATTCATAAAGTACTTTCTGGCTATGCAGGAGGTCATGTAGAAAACCCAACATATGAACAAGTAAAAGCTGGAACATCTGGACATTTAGAAGTTGTTCAAATTACATTCGATCCTTCTATTTTTCCTTATCAGAAATTACTAGACTTATATTGGCCACAAATCGATCCAACTGATGATGGCGGACAATTTTTTGACCGTGGTCCATCTTATCGTACCGCTATTTTTTATCATAACGAAACACAAAAAGGGCTTGCTGAAAAATCAAAACAAGCTCTTGCAGAAAGCGGTATGTTTAAAGATCCAATCGTGACTGAAATTCGTCCTGCTGCACCTTTTTACGAAGCAGAGGAATACCACCAACATTTCTATAAAAAGAATCCAGAGAAATATGCTACTGAGCAAAAAGAATCTGGGCGTGAAGACTTTATAAAAGAAAATTGGCAAAAAAAATAATAAAAACGCATCGTGCTTTTTTAGTACGTTGCGTTTTTATTTTTGATAAAAGTACCATACAATTAACAGAACAATTGCTGTTAGTGACCAAAGTACTATCTCGTTTTTCACTCTATTCTTTTTCTTAGTCATTTCATTCCCTCCTAATAACTATTAAACATATTCAATTTTTTCTTTGTTTAATTGTCCATCTTATATACGTGAATACATCCTTACAAATTCTAATAGCAAGACCACCAATAATTCCGATTGCAATGGAAATTACTAGCATCTGTCCAAAACTAAAAGAATTTGTGTACATTATGTAGAGAACGATACATATAAGTAAAACATCCGGTAAAGAAAGTAAAACCTTTTAAGCATTCCTTTATCTCCTCTATACTTTTTAATTTATATCTTCTACTGTAATTTTGAAATAAAATTTGTTCAAAAATTCCATTTACACCCTCATTTTATGAAAAATAATAAGAATCCCTTTTCAAAAGAGATTCTTATTCAGCAGATTTAAGTTTAATTATTTTCTACATATCCTATTCCATAATTACTCCTAAAATAGAATAATATTACTAATGATTTATTGTAAATTGACTATTTGCCAGGTAACCGAATGTCGCGCCAGCTACCTACATCGCATTGGCCAAATTCATTATTACCTACCGCGATCACCGTACCGTCTGATTTTAGTCCGACTGTATGTGCACAACCAGCCGCTATCGCTACAATATCTCTCCAATCACTTACGTTACATTGACCATACTCATTCCAACCCACTGCGACCACGGTACCGTTTGATTTAAGTCCGATTGTATGATTCGTACCAGCCGCTATTGCTACAATATCTCGCCAGCCACTTACATCACACTGGTTATGTTTATCATTCCCCACTGCTGTCACCGTACCGTCTCGTTTAAGACCAACAGTATGAAGATACCCAGCCTTGACCGCTACAATACCTCGCCAGCTACTTACATTGCATTGACCATATCGATTATTCCCCACAGTCGTCAATGTGCCGTCCAATTTAAGACCGACTGTATGCCAGTCACCCGCTGTGACTGCCACAATACCTTGCCAACTGCTTACATTGCATTCTCCTTCTTTATTTCGGCCCACCGCTACTACCGTGCCATCCGATTTCAGGCCAATAGTACGACGCCACCCTGCCGCAACCGCTACAATATTATGCCAATCGTTTACATCACATTGTTCATGCTTATTCCAACCCAGTGCTACCGCAGTACTGTCACATGTAAGACCAATTGTATGAGCATTACCCGTGTTCGTTGCCATATGAACATTGCCCACTGCGACTGCTTCAATATCTCGCCAGCCACTTACATTACATTCTCCTTCTTTATTTCGGCCCACCGCTACTACCGTGCCATCCGATTTCAGGCCAACTGTATGACAACGCCCCGCCGCTATCATATCTTTGGGCCATCGCTTCACTTTTTCTTTCGATAAAAGGTAATCCATGTTTTACCTCCTTGCATATAAGCAACTGTATCATAATAGATATTTTTATCAAATTTCATTATAAATCTACATTTACAAAGAAAGCTTATTTTACTTCTTCAAAAAATAAAAACCTCCAGTTTAAATACTAGAGGTTTTCTCGTTATTTCTTCAATCGCTCAATAAAATCATGTAATTTATCAAGTGACTTCATATTCTGATTGCAAGCTACACCATCTTTGCAAATGTAGTTTCCCTTTTTAACGAAAGTTCCTGGTACATCGCCTTTAATTTCAACTAAAAACATTCCTACTTCTTCATGTCCATGACATAACGAACAAATGCTTTTTTTATTTAAACTTTGGAACGTTCCTTGCAGACCAACAAATTTATTTTTATCATTTTTCGCTATAATAAATTTCCTGCTTGACCCCTTATCAATCCAGCTTAAATAAGATATTTCTTTCATATCCATTTCTTCCATATCAGGAAGTTTTAACTTTTTCGCTTTAGGAAATAATTTTTTTAATGTTTGTGCTGTAACTTCTTGAAACGGAATTACATACGGATTTATTTTCATTAAAAATGATTCTGCATCTTCTCTATTTTGAACTGTTAATACCGTATCAATTAACTCTTTCTGTTCATCCGTTAAATTCTCAAATACATGTATTATCTTTTCAATCGCAAGCGATTTTAACGCTTGAATTACACCTCTATCATTTGCCGTTGCATGCCCGTTTGCTAAAATATAAGCTTGTGATTTTATAAAATTATATTGATCACTTCTAATAAACGCTTCCATCTTTATCACTCCATACAAATTGTTGATCTAGTTTTATTGTATACAATGATTACATTTTTGGATATGTAAAAGATAACTTAGAAACAAACATTACATATATCACTTATTCTCTACCGCTGCATTTCCTGACAAAAGAAGCCATCATCTGTTTTCCATTCCGCATATAATACGTCTTCAAATTTAGTAATTCCTTTTTGCTTTATTTGTTTATAAAGCCATCCTTCATCAAATCCCGCTTCCCTCAAATTATCCTTAACTACTTTTCCATCACTAATTAATGAAATTGGTAAGTATACAGGCTTATGTTTTAAACTTAAATCATTTATAGTAGGAGATTCGTATTTACTTTTTTTCAGAACGCTTATGTTTCCGTTCGGTTCCAATATCATATATTCAACTTCTCGGATTGAAAATATATCTTTTTGTTGCCTAAGCATTTGTTGTAATTGGTTTATATCCAAATGATTTACGCTTAATTGTTCACGATCAATCTTTCCGTTACGAATAATAATTGAAGGATACCCTTCAAAAAACCTTCTTGTTCCTCTTACTTTTTGTGTTATCACTTCTATAGTATAAATTAAAATTACCCAAACAAATACTGAATATAAAATAGACCATACTTTAATTTTAGGATCATATATTGAATTTCCAACGAGCTCACCTAGGACGATTGCAGAAATAAAATCAAATGGCGTTAGCTGAGATATTTGTGTTTTCCCTAATATTTTTGTAGCAATTAATAGAACAAAAAAACCAACTAAAAGCTCTATCGTTATTTGTCCAATATGATTCATATATGTTCACCTTTCTACTTTTCAAGTGCTCTGTATACCATTTAATAAAAAAACGGCACATTTTTTCTATTATCATGCCCGTTCACACCTCATATATCCAATACACATAAAACAAAAAGAGTCTGATTCAAAGTAATATATGAATCAGACTCTTTTCCTCTTATTTAGAATACACAATCTTTTTAATCGTTTCCCCAGAAAGAAAATATTCTTCTGCAAGTTGATGAATAGCAATCCCACTTTTAAACGCTTCTTTAATTGCTTTATTTCTTTCATCTAGTTGTTTTCTTCCGCCAGATCGTGTACCCCATTTATAATGTTTCGTTTCTTGTTTCGGAATGTAAATTGTTTCACCTTGTATATACTTTTGAATTTCAGTAATTAAACTCTCTGGTAAAACAGCATTAGCTTTTACGTATTTCATTTCTGCTCGCCCCTTATTTTTTATGGTTCATTTCAATAAGGTGCAAAGCCAAATATAAAAAATGATACGAGCTCATATAGGCGATTGTATATTACTTGTCTACCTCACGCAAAGTATCGCCATTTCCATACTTGGCTTTGCATGAGACGTTGCAGTGTCTGGCAATTGAATTATAATCGCCATATAAACACCTCCTAATATACCTTTTGCATTTTATTATATGATAAATTCCTTCTCCTTGCATCCACACCCTTCTTAAAGCACGAAATTACTTAGTTTGATATAATACTTTTTAACTGAATTAAAAATCATTGTGAGGTTACATTATGAAGAAAAAAATTATCATTACAATCGTTACACTATTCTTTATTATCACGGCATTATTCGGAACATACAAATTGATGAACGCAAGAAGCTTTCAATTATTTGGAGATTTAACACAACGCGTAGAAACAAATGAAAAAGTGATTGCTTTAACTTTTGATGATGGCCCTACTAACAATGTAAAACAAATATTACCGCTACTAGATAAATACAACGCTAAAGCTACTTTCTTTTTAATTGGAAATGAATTAGAGCAAAATTTATCGTTAGGAGAAGCTATCACGCAATCTGGGCACCAACTTGGAAACCATACATATTCTCATAATAGAATGGTTTTCAAAACACCTTCTTTTATTAAAGATGAAATAGAAAAAACGAATTCATTAATCCGCCAAACAGGATTTACAGACGAAATTGATTTTAGGCCCCCTAACGGTAAAAAGTTAATAGGGCTGCCATATTATTTAAATAAAAACAATATCGAAACAATCACATGGGATCTTGAGCCCGATACTTTTTATAAATCTGCGGCTGATAAAATTAAATACGTTAATAAAAATGTAAAACCAGGTTCTATCATTTTACTGCACTCTATGTATGATGAGTCTAATGAAAATTTACAAACGATTGAAGGTATTTTAGATTCTTTATCTAAGAAGGGCTATCAGTTCGTAACAGTAAATGAATTGCAAAAAAGAGCAAAATAAAAAGGTAGCGTATCTTTGTATGATACGCTACCTTTCTTTTTATATAATGCCAAGTACATTTAAGAATACGATAATAATCGCAATTGGTGCGATATAACGAAGTAAGAATAACCATAATACGAATAGTTTATAACCTTTATTTTTACTTACACCTAGCTCTTTCATTAATACATCTTTCTTCATTTTTAAAGGAACAAAGATAGAAACTAATAATACACCAAGTGGCATTAATACGTTACTTACTGCATAGTCCGCTAAATCAAAGACTGTCTTCCCGAAAATCTTCAGATCACTTAATATACCGAATGATAATGCTGATGGTACCCCAACAACGAAGATTAATAACCCTACGATTAAGGCCATTTTTTCACGTTTCCCTTTACCTTTTGATGTTAACGATGCAACACTAATTTCTAACATCGAAATTGCTGATGTAATCGTAGCGAAGAAGAATAGTAATAAGAAAACGATGAAGAATAATTTTCCGAATGCCATTTTACTGAAAATAGCTGGCAATACGATAAATAATAGTCCTGGTCCTTGAGATGGTTCCATCTCAAATGCGAACACAACTGGGAAAATTGCAAGTCCTGCAAGTAATGTAATAACAAGAGTTAAGGCTACGATAGAAAATGCTGAACGTGGTAAGCTTTCTTCTTTCGGTAAGTATGAGCTATACGTTACCATAACGGCTACCCCAACAGATAATGAGAAGAACGATTGCCCCATTGCGTATAAAATAACTTCTGATGTTACATGTGAGAAATCAGGTTGTAAGAAGAAACGAACGCCTTCTCCAGCACCATCTAACGTAAGTGCACGAACGATTAATACAAAGAATAAAACGAATAGTGCTGGCATGAAATATTTATTTACTTTTTCAACACCATTTTGTACACCTTTACTTACGATGAAAATAGTAATAAGGATGAATAATAGCTGTGATCCAACTGCTAAATATGGATTGGAAATGATTTCACCAAACGTAGCTTCGTATGCTCCATTTCCTTCCCATAGTCTACCTGTAATTGCATTCCATAAATATAATAAAATCCAGCCTCCTACAACACTGTAGAAAGAAAGTAATATGAAACATGTTACAATTCCTAATTTACCTAACCAAGGCCATAACGTTTTAGGAGCAATCTCTCTATATGCATCGACAGCCTCTTTTTGTGTACTTCTTCCAATAACAAATTCAGCTAATAATAGCGGTAAACCAATTAATAATGTGAAACCGATGAAAATTAGGAAGAACGCTCCGCCTCCTCCAATGCCGGCCATATATGGGAATTTCCAAATCGCCCCAAGACCAATTGCCGAACCTGCTGCAGCTAATACGAAACCTAATTTCGATGTCCATTGCTGTGAATTCATTTGTTAATCTCCTCTCTATCTCTTTTTCTTTGTTACAATTCGGTATTTATATTGTTCTATCAATACTCTTTTCTAATACGTTCACTTCCTCCCTAATAATAAAAAAACGCCCCTACGTAAATACGTAGGGACGACAAAATTATCGCGGTACCACCCTAGTTGTGAAGAACACTAAGAAACCACCTAAATAAAAACGCCCCTACGCAAAAACGTAGGGACGATAAAATATCGCGGTACCACCCTAGTTATGAAGCCACACCAAAGTTAGGACCTAAATAAAAAACGTCCCTACGTAAATACGTAGGGACGATAAATATCGCGGTACCACCCTAGTTGTGAAAAAATCTTCACCACTTTATTTGATAACGGTATAAACTACCGTCTTTCATTTCCTCAAAATATGAGATTTATGAAAGATGCTCCAGGACGAACTTCATGAATAATCTATATACTGATTCACACCAACCATCAGCTCTCTGAAATAGGGAGATATTCACTACTATACCCTTTCATTGCCCAAATATTATTTTCCGAATTGATTACTATCATTTTTATCACACATTAAAAATAGTGTCAACTTATATTTCGAATTTTTATGTATTACAATCTATTTAAAAATTCGAAATATAAGTTTTAGTTTAGAAAACAAGTAGCTTAGTACATAACGAATTCTAACAGGCAATAGAAAAAGAATTACGTATTATTGATACTTATTCAATAATACAAATCATCTAGAAACATAACCTGTCTCTCTGTATTCATTTTTTAAGAGTTTGATGGATACCAAGAAAATTTCGCATCACTATCCAGTGGTCTATTTTTCGTTTCTTCTTTAATTACACGAAACCATTCATTTAGAATTTGATTTTTGGGCAATTGAGCAGCAAGGCTATCTTCCCAAATTATATGTGAGAACCAGGCTTTCGTTTCCCATTCAAACTGCAATTGTGCGAACGAAATTATAGGGTGATCAGCTCCACGAAATTGCTCATTTACTGCATTTGAAACTTCTGGAGCTTGCGGTAACAACTCGTTCTGAATTCTATTTCTTATCGTCTCATTTTCTAGCTGATCCCAGAAATACAATTGCCCATTTATTTGATAAAAAATATCAAATGAAGCCTCACCTTTCTTCAAATTCAATAACACGAAGGCACGTTCCACATCATTGTCAGCCGCTTTTACAGCATTAACAATTATATTTTGTGCCATTGATACCCAGTAACTAGTCGCTTCCTCTACCGGTGATTCAACATACAATTCTTCACTTAATTCATGAAGAGTAGCTTCTTGCTCATTTACTTTTTCAACTTTTTTAAAAAACCTATTAAAAAACCCCATAACTTCCCCCTTATTACTATTTTCTATTTCACAAAATAAAAAATAGATTTTTCTTGCTCATCCACATTTACTCCTGGCGCGTATGTATGAACTTGTTGCAACACTTCTTCTATTAGCAACTCTAACTCCTGCACACTTTTTTCTGGATTCCCTATTAATGTGTCCGCCATACGTTCATATAATTTTTCAGGTTTAATAGTCATTCGTTCCACATTATTAGGCATCCATTTAAACGCTGGATGATGTACGTACATTTTATTCAAACCAAATAAAACACCGAATATGTTCCTTTGTACTTCGCAAATAACGTCATAAAGCATAAGCCAATCTTTCCGTTTTAAAAGCGCCTTTCGATTGTGCCAACGATTACTTAACCATAGATTTTCTGAAATCATCCGTTTTGCTAGTTCATCTGAATATGCCGCTACTTTTTCTTTTAATTCATTCACTTTCCCTTCTCCATACAAACTAACACCATCATGAATGGATGATACAATACATTGTTTTTCATAACTTATATCATATTGATCCACCACATCCGAAATCACTTTCTCTACTGTCTCTGTTAAAAAGTTACTAATCTCTAATTTAATTCCCTCTTTCGTTAAATACGTTTCCGACCATTCTTCTTCCTCATACGGATGATACGATAATATTGTCCCATCAATATGATGAATAGGGGCCCTACGATCCTCATCTTCTGGCGGTGTTGACCATAAAATATGTAATTCTATATCTGAATGTTCATCTTCAAGCTTTCTAGCTACTGAACCCGCTAAAATAATAGCTTCTACTTTCGGATTTTTCCTATAAATCTCTGACATCTCTATCGCTTTCTCTTTTAATCCCATTTCATTTCCCCCTAAAATTGCAGTAATCCCCTATATTTCATTTATCTATTTCGATATTACAGCTTGCATTACCTTTTCAAATTCCTACTTAATCATATCTGTATCCAATAGCGCTGAATAACTTCACCAGTACGAGAAGAAACTACTTCATTTTCTAACACACCTCCAACCTTTTGAATCGTTTTAGCAGAACCGATATTGGATTTATCGCAAGTTATTAATACTTTCTGCAATCCTAATTTTTGCGCTTCAGCTAATGCAAGTTGTAGTTGTTTCGTAGCGTAACCGTGGCGACGTTTATTCGGATGGACACTATATCCAATATGACCGCTTTCCCGTAATAATTCTGGATTTAATCTATGTCTAATATTCACAAAACCTATAAGTTCCCCTTTTTCAAAACTTAAAAACTGACTAGATGGCACTCGATTAGCTAGTAAATTTTCTCCTAGTTCTTGTTTACTCACTTTTTCAAACCATTCATCAAGAGAATCAAAGTTTTGTAAAGAACTACTTCCATGTGGTTGTTCCCCTGAGTGTAAAAACGCTTGTCTATACGCCGTAATATGCTCACTATATTCATGGATTGGTTTTAATAGTTTCATTGTTCTTCTCCCCCTCTTCATTCCATAAAACAAACACCTTAATAGCAGCTATTCACTATTAAGGTGTTTCTATCCTTTTTATTCAAATAACCCCATGCTTAAATAACGTTCACCTGTATCAGGCGCAATACATAAAACTTTTTTACCAACGCCTAGGCGTTTCGCTATCATGATTGCAGCGTAAACAGATGCTCCAGAAGATGGCCCAACTAATAATCCTTCTTGTCTAGCTAAGTTTCTCATTGTCGTTAAAGCCTCTTCATCTGCAATTTGAATAATTTCGTTATACACTTCTGTATTTAAGTTTTTCGGAATAAATCCTGGGCTTGTTCCTACTAGTTTATGAGGACCTGGTACACCACCGGATAAAACGGGAGATCCTTTCGGTTCCACTACTGCAATATATAAGTTTGGCAATTTCTCTTTTAACGTTTCACCAGTCCCTGTAATCGTTCCGCCTGTTCCTGCCGTTGCAACAAAAGCATCAAGCTCTCCATCCATTTGTTCGTAAATTTCAAGTGCAGTCGTATAACGGTGAATATTCGGATTAGCTGGATTTTCAAATTGTTGCGGGATAAAACTATTCGGTATTTGTTTTTGCAGTTCTAACGCCTTCGCAATTGCTCCTGGCATTCTTTGTTCTGCTGGTGTTAAAACTACTTCTGCTCCGTATGCTTTCAATAAATTAATACGCTCTTTTGACATATTATCTGGCATAATTAAAATCGCTTTATACCCTTTAGCTGCTGCATTCATCGCTAAACCAATCCCTGTATTCCCGCTTGTCGGTTCAATAATTGTATCTCCTGGTTTGATGAGACCATTTTCTTCTGCAACGTGAAGTAAATTATAAGCAGCACGGTCTTTCACACTGCGCGATGGATTAAACATTTCTAGTTTCACATACACATCTGCTGCGTCTTCCGGAATAAATTTAGATAATCGGACGACAGGTGTATCTCCTATTAATTCCGTAACGTTTTCACACAATTTCATAGCGCATCCCCTATTCTATCGTTTTCTTATCACTTGGCAGTAACCATGAAGTGAGTCCAATTAATGGTAGACAACTACATAATAGCATAATAAATTGCAGGCTATATATATCTGCTAATTTCCCAAGAACTACAGCACCTAATGCTCCAAGTCCAAATGCAAGACCTACGATTAATCCTGACACCATTCCCACTTTTCCAGGCACAAGCTCTTGTGCATATACAACAATTACACTAAAACTACTTGAACTAATAAAACCGATACATAAAAATAACGGTACGACCCACACAAGTGAGACATGTGGTAATAACAGTGCAAGTGGCGCTGAACCTAACATTGAAAATACGATGATATTTTTCTTACCAAATCGATCTGCTAACGGTCCTCCGAAGAAAGTGCCTAACACACCAGCAATCATAAATGCGAATACGAAATACTGGGCATTTTTTATAGATAAACCGTAATGCTCTATTAAGTAAAATTGATAGAAATTCCCGATACCAGCACCGTACCAAGAGCGTACAAAAGTAAGAAAAACAAGAAGTATAATAACGAATTTAATGTGTGTACTTACAATTGCATTTTCCGCCTCAAGTGCAGCCCTCTTCTTCCTTCTTACAGCACCGGTTGCTAATTCATTTTTGTACCAATTCGATACGAAAATTAATAATGCAATTCCTACTGCTGCAAATGCTGTAAAACCTAATGAACCAATTTGACCGAGTGGAACGAAAATTAGCGCTGTAAAAATAGGAGCTAGAGAATTCCCCGTGTTTCCCCCAACTTGATAAATTGCTTGCGCTAACCCTCGTTTTGCACCTGCCGCCATATACGCAACACGAGCGCCTTCTGGATGAAAGACTGCGGAACCTAAACCAATAAATAAAACAGAAATAATAACAATAATAAAGTTTGGTGCAAACGCGAGTCCAATCATTCCAAGCATACTTGAAAACATGCCGAGTGGTAATAAAAATGGTGACGGCTTCTTATCTGAATACATACCAAACACCGGTTGCATAATCGATGACGTCATATTTAACGCAAACGCAATCCACCCTACTTGCATATAGGATAAATTCATCGTTTTTTCCAAAATAGGAAACAACGCCGGCACAACTGCTTGCATCGAATCATTTAAAAAATGCCCAAAGCTAATCGCAAATAAAATTCGATATATTGTCGGTGTTTCTACAGTTTTTTTGTGTGAAACTGCCTGCATATGTGAATCTCCCCTTTCTGTACAAAATATATATTTATTACAGTAGGTGTAATAAATTCTGACTTTTGAAACATTTCTATTCTATACTGCTTTCATTTCTTTTTCCAGAAATATAACTTAACTCCCGTCATTGGCTTGCATCCTTGTAACTTTCAGCGGTAAAACAGTACAAAAAAAAGACAACCCAATCACATACTGGGTTGCCTCTTACATTAAATTGCAAAATGCTTATACTTCTCGTAATCACTCGTCTTACATTCTATTTGTAATTTGGTACCTTCGTTTTCGTAACTCGTAGATAAAACGTGTGCATGATTATTGAAATACGAAACTACCTGTCCTTGATCATATGGAATTAACATTTCACACTTCGTATATTCTTTATAGATGTGTGAGCGAATCATTTCTACAAGTTCTTCAATTCCAACATGTTTCTTCGCTGATAAATAAACGCGATCTTCTTGCACTTTCGGAATTTCAACATCTACCATATCTGATTTATTATAAGCATAGATCGTTGGAATATTTTCTACTCCAATTTTCTTTAACGTTTCATTTGTAATATCAATTAATTGTTCATAATTTGGATTTGCGTAATCTACAACGTGAATAAGTAGGTCTGCTTCCGCTACTTCTTCTAACGTTGAACGGAACGCCTTCACAAGATGATGTGGTAATTTACTTACAAATCCAACTGTATCTGTTAATAAAAATGATTTATTATCTGGCAAATCAATATTTCGTACAGATGTTTCTAACGTCGCGAATAACATATCTTTTTCAAATACTTGTTTTTCTTCTGTACCATTATAAATTTCAAGCATTGCATTCATCGTCGTTGACTTTCCTGCATTCGTATAACCTACTAATGCTACAACAGGTATTTCATTTTTCTTACGCTGCTTTCGCTGCGTTTGACGCTGGGCAACGAGCGCTTCTAAATCTTTATTCAAAACTGAAATTTGTTCTTCAATTTTACGACGGTCTAACTCTAACTTCTTTTCACCGACACCTTTATTTTTCGTACCAACGCCGCCGCTCTGTCTCCCTAACGATTCACGAAGACCGATTAAACGAGGCATCATATACTGAAGGTGTGCTACTTCTACTTGTAGCTGTGCTTCTTTCGTTTTCGCACGTTGCGCAAAAATATCTAAAATTAAAATGGTACGATCAATTACCTTACAATCTAAATCCTCTTCTAAATTTCGAATTTGTGAAGGAGATAATTCATCATTAAAGATAACCATATTCGCATCTATTTCTTGTACATACGCTGCAACTTCTTCAATCTTTCCTTTTCCGATATAATGCGATGGATTTACTCGTTGTAAATTTTGCGTTACTTGCCCAATTACCTCTACATCACAAGCTTCCGCAAGATTTGTTAACTCTTCCATCGAATATGCAAAATCATCTTCATTACCTACATTTACTCCAACTAAAACTGCTCTTTGTAATACTTCTTCCATATATTTATTCCTCCATTTCGATTACGTAAAATAAAAAACACAGGTCGCTGCCTGTGTTTTCGTAAACGGATAAGGGTTCACCAAAGAAATAGAAGAAAGCTATGCTTTCATCCTATTTTATAGTCAAAAAGTCCCAAGATTGTATACGTATCCACAGTAAGTGTTCACTTATACAATCCCATTCTATTTATAAAGGCAAAACAAAAAGAGGGCGTATTCGTCCCTCCCTCTTTTTCACATATAAGCTTAATAAAGGGTTCCTTTAAAATAGGCAGACCAATCCCGTTCACTCTGTACACAGACAGAGCCTTTGAGCGCTATTCAATTATTGGCACAAAGTATTGAGACGTAATCTGATTAAGATCAAAGGAAGCCCCTCCGTTCATTTTAAGTTACATAAAGTGTAGCATAAGTAATTCGCTTTCACAAGGTTTAACAACCTATATCACACGAAAGAAAATCTTTATATTTTTACTTTAATCGTCATTTTTTGCGAGTTTTTCTCACAATAAAAATAACAAAAGCAATTATCAATTTTAGAAACTTCTCGTATATTATTTTTACAGCACTCGCCAAATTCCTTCATAGTAAGTTAAGTATTATCGTTTTAATACAACAAAATCTTTATTGACATTTTTATAACCTAATATTAGTATCAGGTTATAAAAATAAAAGTTAGGAGATGTTCCTATGCATTCTAAATCTCGTATTACTGCAATTGGTACTTATGTTCCAGATCAAATATTGTCTAATAACGATTTAGAAAAGATGGTCCATACGAATGATGAATGGATTGTACAAAGAACAGGAATGAAGGAAAGAAGAATCGCTAGCGGCGAAGAATACTCCTCAAACTTAGCCATTAAAGCAATTGAAAATTTATGTACAACATATAAGAAAAACTTAGAAGATGTCGACTGTATCATTGTCGCTACTACTACTGCTGATTACGTTTTCCCTAGTGTTGCTTGCCAAATACAACAATACTTCAACATACCTCATACACTAGCTTTTGATTTAAATGCAACTTGTGCTGGTTTTACATATGGACTACACGTCGGTAATAGCTTAATCACTTCTGGATCACATGAAAAAGTACTTGTCGTAGCGACAGAGACATTATCTAAAGTTACTGATTATACCGATAGAACGACCTGTATTTTATTCGGTGATGGTGCTGGAGCTATTTTATTAGAAAGAGATGAAAACACCCCAAGCTTTATCGCTGCTCACATGGGAACAAACGGTGATGGCGGCATTCATCTATATAGAACAAACTTATCTACTACTATGAATGGCACACCACTGCAAACAAATGAAAAAATCGTTCAAAATGGAAGAGAAGTATATAAATGGGCAACACGCACGGTACCAAAAGGCATAAAAAATTTATTACATACCGTAAATATGCAAGTAGATGATATAGACTGGTTCATACCCCACAGCGCTAACTTACGAATGATCGAATCTATTTGCGAAAAATCTCAAATTCCAATACAAAAAACATTAACGAGCGTGGAATATATGGGGAATACCTCTTCAGTCACCATTCCACTCGCTTTAAATTTAGCTATAAAAGAAGGGAAATTAAATAACGGAGACACACTTTTACTATACGGATTTGGTGGCGGACTTACGCATTTAGGGCTTATTGTAGAGTGGAATTTAATTTAAGTGTATAAAAAGAGGTTCTAGTCAGTAACTAGAACCTCTTTTTCATTTAATTTCTTGCCCCTTTTCGAGACCATATCACAACAGGAATAAGTAATAACGTTAACACGCCTCCAGCCAATGACAATGCCGCATAACTTGAATTCGCTACTACCATACCTGACATTGCTCCACCAGAAGCTCCAGCTAGCGCAATAAAAACATCTATTTTCCCTTGTGTTTTAGCACGTGTAGACGGTGTTGTGGAATCAACGATTTGTGCTGTACCACTTATCAATCCGAGGTTCCATCCTAGCCCAAGTAAAGACAGAGCAACGATTAATAATAATAAAGAATCACTTGGCGCTATCGCAGCTATGACACCCGCTGCAAGTAAAATCACTCCACCAGCTATGCTCATTGTAGTTCGGCCAATTTTATCAATTAACATTCCTGTAACGAGAGATGGAAGATACATTGCACCTACATGAAAACCTATCACAAGTCCTACTGCACTTAAACCGTGACCGTGGTGTCCCATATGAACTGGCGTCATCGTCATAATCGCAACCATCACTATTTGCGTAAGTATCATTACGATTGCTCCAACTGTAATACCTCGTTTATTTTCTTTCGCTTCTTCTATTATTGGTTGTCCTTTATATGTATGTTCCTGTTTATATCTTTCTATTATGTTAGCAATAATCAAAGGATCTGGACGAAGCATAACAAAAAGAACTAGACCCGCCAGTATAAATGCTGCTGCCGATAGTATGAACGGACCTGCAAGTTTAGGAACTCCAATTGAATGAGCAAAACTTCCCATTACCCCTACTAAATTTGGTCCTGCAACTGCACCGAAAGTCGTCATTACCATCGTAATACTAACAGCCGTTGCTCTCTGCTTCTTATCTGCTAAATCTGTACCTGCATAACGAGCTTGTAGATTCGTGGCTGTACCAGCACCGTATATAAGTAAAGAAATAAGTAAAAGAATAATACTATTTGTTAAAGCTGCCATTACAACACCAATTGCTCCAAATCCACCTACTATAAACCCTGTTGCAAGACCTATCCGGCGTCCATATCGTTGCGAAAGCTTCCCTACTATGAAAGCTGCTAATGCCGATCCTAATGTAAACATAGCAGTTGGTAATCCTGCAAACGCATCTGTTCCAAGCATTTGCTGCGCAAGAAGTGCGCCCACTGTAATACCAGCAGCTAGTCCTGCACCGCCAAACATTTGTGAAATGCTGACGATTATTAACGTTCGTTTGTATAGTTTTTGTTGCTCTTCTTCTGTGTACACATGATTATCTATTAAAGCCCCTGCCTTATCTAGCAATTCCCCATCCTCCTTTTAAAATTAATCCCTCTTGTTAATGTACTATGTATAACGTTACATATTCAATGGCATTTTCCATTCCTTCCTTTCATTCTAAAAAACTTTCTAATCATACTCGACTTATCCCATGCTATATTAAAAATACTACTATTCACAATAGGCAAGGAGGAAACAATGAAAAAAACAGTAGAATTATGTGAAGCTTGCAAACATGATCCAGTATATAAAATAGAAGAATCCGATCAAGCAAATCAACCTTATAAATTATGTAACCAATGTCATGAGCGTCTTATTTCGTTATCTTTACATCCTAAAGAATGGTACCACCTTGTAATGATTCACTCACCTTATAAATATTATTTGCATGATAGTTTTTATGAAGAAGATGGTAAAGCGAAGCAACCAAAATTAGAGATGAATGAGCACAAACTTACACCCGTGCCCACTTTAGAAGAAGTTCGCTCTAGTTTAGAGGAATTACTTGATTACACCATGACTAGATGGTTTCTTCAAGAAGCAGAAATTGAAGCTCTTAATAGGTACGATCAAAACGAAGTACTAGATGCTGTTATAAACCGCTTTTCAAACACAATGAATGGTGTAATTAAAACTAGATTACTTGAGATTGTTATATGTGTACTAGGAGAATTCGCCTCAGATTGGATAAGAAAACTGTGGAAGGCATTTGATGAAGATTTACTTGCACCTCTTTCTCACGCTGCAGCTTATTGTTTACCATTTGAAGAAGCCTTTCCTTTAGTAATAGAAAGGCTAAAAACAGTATTAAAAAGTGAGCTTCCGACCACTTCCTTCATTTGTCTGCATTCTTTTCAATCCTCAGAAACATTAGATTGGATAGAGGAACATGCAGTATCATTTCATAACGATTGGGCGCGATTAGCTGCAGTATCACAACTAACTTGGAGACGAATTAAGTCTTGGCTAACAAAAGGACACCCTTTAAGTTTAATAGCACTTGATGCAATGGTTAGCTGTATACCTGCAAATGAAGATGTACTATATGAAATGGCTCCAAAAATTTTATTAGCAGATCCGTCAGAAATAAAGTCAACCTTAATAGCTTACAAACAAAGAGACAATGTTCCAACTGTCAAAAGAAGTGTTGAAACTATTTTAGAAAACAAGACAGAAATATTTCAATACATGAATCCTTTACAAATATCTATCAAAAAGAAACCACAAAACTTTTTAGTTATGGATGGCACAGTACAAATCCATGAAAACAGACTGGATGAATACGTAGACTTCATTAATACAAACAACTTTACTGATGTTTTCATTAATGATCTTAGGTATAGTTTGCACCATATTAATTTTCTTGAACACTGCCCGCAAATTGAAAGCTTACACATTAGTAGTATATATATTACTGATTATTCAGCCCTATATAAATTAAAAAACTTAAAATCTTTATCACTAGAAGAACCACAAGTTCCACTAAACTTAACAGAGCTAGAAAGCTTTACAAATTTAGAGGAACTTCACATAAAGTGTAATAAAAACATTAAAGGCTTCGAATCTTGTCCTAACTTAAAAGAACTATACATTTGGAAATACAAACCGAAACAAAAGAACCTTGAAGAATTAATGTCTTTACAAAAAATTGAAAAACTAAGCATTACACAAGGGAACATTAATTCATTAAAAGGATGTAGGTCATTACCTAAATTAAAGCATTTAGAACTCAATTATTTAAGAAATTTAGAGCATATTGATGAAATTGAAAACAATGCTTCAACTTTAAAACACATCGAATTCGACCATTGCAGTAAGCTTAAAAACCACGAATATTTGCGCTATTTAACGGAATTAGAAACTCTCATCTTATCAAGTTGTGGTAACATACGAAATCTACAATTCATTAAAGAACTACAAAAATTAAAACATTTAAGCTTCGTGGATTCTACGATTATAGACGGAAATTTAGAATCTTGTGTCGGAATTGATTTTGTTGGTTTTAATAATAAAAGGCATTATAGTCATAAATTTAAAGAATTAAATCCAGATTTTTCATACTAACGTAAGGAAAACAGGCTAATAGCAGCCTGTTTTCCTTTACGCTTCTTCTACTATCCTTCCCTTTCTCTTTTTACTCAAAGCTTTCCCTTCCCAAAACAACAAACTTACGAAAGCACAAATTAAAATAATTGGCACACTTGCTTTATATAAATCTGTAAAACTCATAGCCATCTGATTCTTGGCATAATGATTCACATCATTTGAAAATGTGAGTACTTCTTTCTTTATACTTTCCTCTTGTTTTTCAACTTCTTTTGTCACTTGCCTCATAACTTCTTCTCTTTTTACATCTCTATATTCTACTGGAACTTTTCTTAATATTTCATCCGTCTTGTCGCGAATCAATTCTTCCTTTTTCTCTTTACTTAATCCCATTGTCATTGCATTTTGTTTCTTATTTATATTCGACTCTAAACTTTGATTCTCTATTTTCTCTTTAGTCATTTGTAAAATTTCAGTTTGCTCAGTACTATTCACATGAATAGTACGCACCTTTTCTTCTGCATAACGATATACTTTTTCTTTATTTACAGTTAAATTGTGAGTTAAGTTAGAGACAAATATTGCGACTGCCAATACAATTCCAACTTGTCGTAACATTGATACAACACTTTGAGAAGCAGTTAACAATTCTCCTTCAAACGAAGACGCACTTAAAACTGTAATTGGCCCCACTACTAAACCATATCCAACACCTAATATCATACATGGAATAATAATTTCTATATTTGTTGAATGAACATCAATCATTTGCAACCAATAGTAGGAAAGCCCCATAATAAGAAATCCTGACAAAATAATAGTTACTTTTCCGAGTTTTTTAATTAAAGTTGCTGCAACTGGTGAGACAAAAAATATCATTGCTGAAATAGGTGTCACTAAAAAAGCCGCTTCAATTTCCGTTCGACCTTGTAGTTTCGTCAAGAACGTTGGAAGCAATACAGTAACTCCAATTAAAAATAAATTACTTAATATAACAACGATAGACGCTCCGACAAACATTCGATCTTGAAATAACTTTAAATTCACCATTGGATTATGAATCTTTCGTTCTACTAAAACAAATAGAATAAGAGAAATAGTGCTAAGTGCATAACAAGACAAAGCAATATTACTTTGCCATCCCCATGTATTACCTTTTACTAATATGAGAGTAAATGAAAAAATTGCTGTGCTACTTAATAGTAGTCCTATCCAATCTATTTTTGAGATAATACGTTCTTCATTTTTTATTTGTAGCATGATGCAACATAACACGATTCCTATTATACAAACCGGAACATTAACGAAGAACACCCATCTCCATCCTAAATTTTGCGTAATAATTCCACCTATTACTGGTCCCATAGCAGCTGACAATCCTTGTGTTACTCCTAAAATTGCAAGCGCAACATGCCTCTTAGCTAATGGCATAGCTGATACACCAATTACCATACTTGTTGGAAATAAAATCGCTGCCCCAATACTTTGTATAAAACGAGAAAAAATAAGAAAATCACCTGTATTAGCAAAAGCGCAAAGTACCGATCCACCACCAAAAATCACCAGACCCAGAATATACATCTTTGCTTTTCCAAAGATATCAGCTATCCGCCCTAACGGAATGGCAAGTACTGCAATCGTCATTGTATAAACATTTAATACCCAAGACATCTTTTCTAACGAAGTATTTACACTTGATTGTATTGCCGGTAAAGCTATATTCATAATTGTCGTATCAATCATACAAAGAAAGATACCTAGACACATTAAAAAGACAATCTTAATACCCTTTGATTGCTCCATCTTTATATACCCCTTTATTTATTGTGAACGCGTTTTTCATTCTTCTGTTTTATTGTTTTCTTTCGCCTCTAACTCTTCTAATTTTTTCTTCAAAGTCTCCACTTGTGCACTATACGATGCAATACCTACATCTAGTGAAATTTCTTCGACGAAAGTAATACCTACTCTCCACTTTTCATATTTCAATCGAAGATCTGCAATGTACGCTTCTTTTCTTTCAATTTCATCTTTAATCCATTTTTTTATTGTTACATCATCACTATAGTTACCAAAATACATTCTCATTAAAAAATCCGAACGTAAAACATCCTTCTCTACAGGCGTCTGCATGTATTGATAAAACTCTTCACGTCCTTCATCTGTAATAAAGTACATTTTCTTATTCGGTTTCCCCTCTTGCATGACAACCTCTTTTTTTATTTTCCCTTCATTCTCCAATTGTCGTAACGTTGGATAAATCATTCCAAAACTTCCATCAAAAAAGTGAGTAAATACGTCTTCAAACACAATTTTAATATCGTAACCAGACAATTCCTTTTCCATTAATAAACCTAAAACAACATCTCTTCCCTTCAAAGTAAAACCCCACATTATATAATCAATAATCATATTAACAATGTTAATATGATTATTGATTATATACCTTATTCTGTTAATTGTAAAATGTTTCTAAATAAAAAAGCCCCATGATTTGGTTTCACCAATTCACAGGGCCATTTTCTTTTTTACTCTTTCACACCTACATCTTGCAAAACTTCAATATCCTCTTTCATTTCATAATAATAAGAAGGCAATTCTATACCATGTTCTAAGAAATAATCCTCAATGAATGAAATAATAATTTTTAACGTTTTCACACGAGCATACAATTTATCGTTACTTTCAATAATATGCCACTTCGCATTTGGCTTACTTGTTTTTTCAAACATGTCTTCCATCGCTTCAACATATTCATCCCATTTTTCACGATTACGCCAATCTTCGTCTGTAATTTTCCATCTTTTCAAAGGATTTTTCTCTCTATCTTTAAATCTCTTTAACTGTTCCTCTTTACTTATATGGTAGAAGAACTTCCCCATTATGTAATGGTCATCTGTTAGTAGTTTTTCAAAATCATTAATCTCATCATATGCTCTCATCCACTCTTCCTTTGTAGCAAAACCTTCAACACGCTCAACTAACACACGACCGTACCATGAGCGATCAAAAATAGTAATTTGCCCGTACTGTGGAATTTTTCGCCAGAAACGTTGCAAATAATGGTAACGTTTTTCATGAGGTGCAGGCGCTCCAATTGGATCTACTTGGAACCCACGTGGGTCAAGATGTTCCGTCACCCGCTTAATTGCCCCACCTTTACCAGCCGCATCCCATCCTTCCATAACAAGCATAACCGCGATTTTTTCTTCTTTCAAAATTTGTTGTAATGCTAATAAGCGCCTTTGATATTTTTCTAATTTCTTATTGTACTTAGATTTTGATTCAATTTTTTTCGTTAAGTCTACTTTAGCAAGATGTCCATTTTCCATAAAACAAATCCCCCTTGTTGTATGACAATGTTATTTTAACATATTTTTGGTAATTTTTTCATATCCTAAATAGCTGTGTAGAAACATCTCTACACAACTTCCTCTCTAATTTCACAATATACAAGCACATTTAACTACATTAAAATAAATAATTTATACGGAATTCTTAGTATATTCTTTTTATTAAAACGTAAAAATAGCCCTTTTAAAAGGGCAGTAATCTAAGTATAGAAAAACAAATTTATTCTTTCTTACTTCATACGTAATTATGCTAGCTATAAGAGTAGTGAATAAGATATTGATTCACTACTCACAACAACCACTTTACATTATATGGTATATTAACTCATAAAAAGAAGATAATAACAAGTAAATCCATTAAAGAATGGGAGCTCTCAAAAAATGAAACGAAAAATATTAACTCTCTTTACGCTTATATGTTTAGCACTACCAATGCAAGCTAGTGCTTACACATTTCAGTCACTACCGATTGCATCAAAGTCTAAACAATGGTATGTCGAAATTGATAAATCTCATAACTCAAACAAGCAAGCAATCCAGCCGAAACAAGGTGTATTTGATACGTATAGTTTACTCGTAAAAAACATCGGTCATGATGTATCAAACGTATCCGTGGAAATACTTGATAACAATCCTACCTCTAAGGCTACCTTTAAACCTACTACACCTAATGAAAATATTTCTAAAAGTCATACAAGCTTTGACTACATGGTATTCCCATTAGACTTTAATAGTCATAATTTTAAAGTTGTGATCACTTGGGAAGAAAAGAATTTCTCTTATAACGGCCATCCGGTAAATGAAGGTAAAAAAATGAAACAAACATTTGTATTTAATGAAGAATAAGTCCTAATTTCTTTAGGGCTTATTCTTCTTTTTTGAAACCTGCTTGTATCGCTTCCGTCACTTCTTTTGTGATTTCTAATTTTGTTGCTTCCATACTAATTTTTTTGTGCCAAATATGTATGGAAGGCTTTTCATTACAAAGATGTTTTATTAATACTAGTTGATTATATGCTAAGTTATTTTCTATATAGGTCTAGCCCTCTTCTCCCATATAATCAATTAAATCGACGAATACTCGGTACAGACAATGTTATTCCAATTGTTAAAATTACTAAACTAGCTAGTGTTATAATAGTTATCTCGCCACCTATGACAGTAGCTAACCAGCCTACAACTACGTATCCTAATGGCAATAAAGCAAAAGAACCCAACATATCAAGGCTTGCCACTCTTCCGAATGCTTCTTCTGGTACAAGCTCCTGTAAACTCGTTTCCCAAATGAGTCCAAATATCATCATGCCAAATCCTTCAATTGCCATTAAGAATATTAAAGCGGGTGCCCAAGAAATGAATGGCATAATTAATAAAGCAATGCCACTCATTAAAACACCTCCATAAGCCAGTAATCCTCTCTTATGCCACAGCTCTTTCCCACCAAATATTAATGCGGCAATTACAGCCCCACCACCAGAAAAGGCCATGCCAAGTCCATACACGTAAGCTTCAAAATGATGATGAACATTAAATAACCATGGAATTAATACGACGATAATGCCGGCATAACAAATATTTATAAAAGAAAAAACTAAAATTGTAATCCACAGCCACGGATGACTTTTTAAAACTAAAACACCTTCCATAAACTCTTGTTTGTAATTAAGCTTACTCTTTTCAATGGGTTTTACTTTTTTAAACTTAATTTCTTTTAAAAATAATAAACATAAAAATGATAATAAGTACGTTGCTGCATCTAGTCCGAAACCTATCCCTGCAGATGCAACCGATACGATTAACCCACCAAGTGCTGGCCCAATTAATCGTATACCTTGATTACTCATTTGAGTGAGTGCGTTAGCTGCATTACGAATTTCAGGGACGAATACTTTCGCTCTTACAGCAGAATATGCTGGTTGGAATATCCCTTCCATAAGTCCGTATATGGCAACGAGAATATATAAAATCGTAATTGTTAATAAATCCATAAATATAAGCGATGCAAGTAATAGCATTAATATACAGCGGATTATATCCGTAAATAACATTAACCTAACCCGATCAATTCGGTCTACAATTAAACCCGCAAACGGTAAAGCAAGAATATTAGGTAGCATGTACATTGCCATCGTCATCCCCATTACAACTGTTGAACCAGTTAATGAATACACAACAACTGGAAGTATGACCATAGTTATCGAACTACCTAAGGCCGAGAGTAATTGTCCAATCCATAAAAACTTAAAGTGCGTTGATACTTTAACTGGTAATAATAATTTTCCAATATAACCTAAACTTTTCTCCTTTTGTATTTCTCCTTGCATGTCTCTCCCCTCTTTTCGAATGACTATAGAATTTATAATATATAACTGAAAATTTATAACATTCCATTTCTAATTATATAAGAAACAATTATGTTATGGTAAAATTATCAAAAAAATATAAAGGAGAATACATCATTATGCCTCCAAATTCACATAACATCGAACATCAGATCTATACAATGTGTATGATCCAACGTAACAATGAAATTTTACTCATAAAACGCCCCAGCCATCGAGGTTTCCCTGGCTACATCGCTCCTGGCGGCAAAGTAGATTTCCCCGAAAGTATCGTTCAAGCCGCTATAAAAGAAGTAAAAGAAGAAACTGGATTACTTGTTTCCAATTTAACTTTTAAAGGATTAGATGAATATGTCAATCCGAAAGGTAATGTTCGATATATGGTATTTAACTATTGGACAGACTCATTTGAAGGTGAACTTCTTTTGAATCCTCCTGAGGGTGAATTATTATGGATACCAATCAATACAGCACTAAAGCTACCTATGCAAACTTGGTTTAAAGAAAGATTCCCATTATTTTTTGAAACAGGCACTTTTGAAATTCAACGTGTTTGGGATAATGAGCTAAATAAACAAATTTCTATGACAATTACCCATACATAAAAAAGCTTGGAAACCCATCCAAGCCTTTCTTACTTCTGTGCAATTTTTTCAATCTTATAATGAATATGTAAAAATTCAAGTCCAAATAGCCACATGCTATGATGAGCTGTTAACATTTTATCCTTACCCTCTGTAATGATGAAAGTCTCTGCTAACGGTAAACGGATTGTTAAGAACCGAGTATGTAAATAAATCCCCTCATCTCCCTGGCCATTTTCTCTTAACTTACTAGTAATGATTAAATCATGATTATCATTACATAGCCTCAAAATACCAGTCATATTCGAATAAGGTAAAGGTAAGGCGATATTCATATATATCTCATTCTTATTTGTATGCTTTGAATAAAGAGCTACAAAAATAGATTCACCTGCTTCATTTTTCCTTATCCAAGCCCTTACATTCTCTCTTCCGTCTTTCTCATCTATTACACTAATGATAGAGCCATGCATCGTTTCCCAATTGCCGCCCATACCTAAATGTATTTGTTCTACACGCTTACTCATTTTCTCATAGCAAAGTGCGAACGGACGGAACCAACGAGTCCATTTAATATTTGATTGCAACTCATACTCTGTTGTATTTTCATAAAAATGAATCATACTTAAAGGAACCTTCGTCACATCAAATGCCTCACTATGAAAGTCATTTACTTTATCGACTAAACCGTTGTATTCCTTACTGTCTACTAAATTGTTGCTATATAAATAAGCCTCACCAATTGCCACATTTCCTCTTAACTTACTCATTGGTTTCCCATAGTATTTATAATTCGGAACACTCTTTTCAATCACCCAGCCGATAAATGCCGGTAACGCTACTCCAATTCCGTTGACAACACCATGAATCCAAACCATTTGAGCAATTGTAATCGTCAAGACATGCTTCAAATTCCCGTATGAATATATAAGTGAGAACATAATTGTAACCATGAGTGTACTAGACGAAACGATTAGAAGAATCTTTGCACTGATAGCATTAAATTTTGCTCTCCAAACGTAAAATCCATACCCATAAATTGCACATAAATATAGGAACACTGCAAAAAATTCAAATATTCTTGAGTATGTAATTCCTATTGCAACTGTCATAGGTGAAATCATGATGATAAACATAATAGCATCATACACTTTACTTCTCTTTTCTCTTTTTCTCCCTATTAAACCAGCTGATAATGGCAATAGAAACGCCGAATAATGAAAATGTGCAGCTGTGAGTAAAACAATGTCAAAGCTAAAATGCATAATTGAAAGTTTTGCTACTGAAGCAAAAAACCAAAAACCACCTAAAAACAAATAAATAAACGCACTATCTATGGCGATTTCTTCTAACGGCTTCCATCCTCTTTCTAGCAATCTACTTACACCAAATAACGCAACAATTCCTGTATATACAAACCAAACTAGCGCAAATACATTGTAATTTGTGACGAAAGCTAGCATTGCACAAATTGCTGCGATTGGATATAAAAACGATACGGATTTATAAAATAATAATTGCGATCCATCTCTTTTTCTTTTATCAATAATACAAAATGACATTGGTATAAATAATAAAACAGATAATAATATAATTGCTTCAACAGGATTTATATTCGACCACTCACATATTAGAAAAACAACATAACAAGCAAGCCCAAATATTATATTTTTCATATCGTTTATTTCCTTTCCACAAATGTTCCCTTATATGAAAAAAGCGAGCCAATTAACGGGTTTCGTACTTGTACATGAATTCGAAAACACTGTAGTGTTTCATCATAACTTTCAACAATTTTTGCCTCACCATACAAAAATTTTGGTAACGGCATTTTTCTTCCAAACATATAAAACCATTGTTTCTTTGAAGAAATATGCATTGCCCCTAACTCATCGATATGAAAATGCAGTGTAGAAACGAGTAAATGTGGTTCACCAAAATAATCTACAATTTCATTTTCGTTTTCATCCAATTGCATAACTGCATTAAAATATCTTTTCTTATTATGGAAATAAAAAGTACGGTTCCACCTTACTAATTCTCGTCCATATTCATCTCGCTCAGCTATGTTTTGTATCGTAAATGGAATTTCCTCTCCTCGTTCCGAGAAAAACATTCGAAACTTCGATGTAATTTTCAATATAAATTTCACGAAAAAAGAGCCACCGTAAATTTCATCCATTTTTCCTTCCCCTGTAAAACTATTCTCTTCTGTAATCGCATAACGCTTCTGCAATTCAGGATGAAGATTTTTATAGGTATCCCCTAATAATCGTTCATACATATTAGCCATACACTTATCCCTTTCTCGCCCTCTTGCAATTTTTCGCGCTTGGTAAATCGAAACTATTTATATAACCGACAATTGATAACCCCATTAGAAGAACATTTAATGTAATCGGATTAAACGGCCCTGTAAAGCTTGCAATATTCGTAAATCCTGCTGCTAACGTTAAAACTAGTAATACAATAATATGCAGTATAAATAATTTTCGTTTTATTATTGGCAACAGCCATACGACGCCGAAAATTATTTCTAACATCCCAATTATTTTAAGTATACATATACTACTTTCATTTGAACCGATTAATACAGAAAGCATCTTTACTTCTTCTAAATGAGTAAACAGTAGTTTTGGCACTATCCCTTGATATATCCATACAAAAGCAAATAAAAAACATACGAGCCAATACGTCATTGTTCTTCTAATTAGTAACCTAGGATGAAGCCCCTTTTCTAACCATAATTTTAAAGCATCAAAACTCCAAGCAGTCGCCCAACCTAATAACGGCCGAAATATATAGCAATCTATTACATTCCCTACACGACCAAATCTTGTATCATAATCATATTGTGTCTCAAAATGGATGTATTCTTTATTTGGCGTATACTTCCAATAACCACGTCCTATTTGAATAAGAGATAATGTATTATCCGTCCAAAATTTTAAAGAAGAAATTCTTTCACCAGTTTCTTTTCTTATTTCACCTATTGATTCCCCTTCTCCAGCTATTTCAAGCCCAAATCCAATCTTTGTTTTATACAAAAACTTCTGTGGTTCTCCTTCTTTTTTCTCTAAATACGAAATTTCAGTAAAGCGAGCATCCCACTCTGTATGTATAGCTGGTTCTTGCGTATATTCCCATAATTTTCCCATCGTCGTGTTCATTTTTGTCGCAACATAAATAGGCTGTTTCCTTTTCATTCTCCCCACCTCCTATGCACTATAAGTTTAATGTACATGCAATGAATTTATTTTGCTACATTTTTCACAAACTTCCTCAGAAAAAAGAAAGAATTTTTAAAATATATATAAAACACTTGATTCCCCGAAAAATTTAAATTATTATAAAACAAATGTTACCAACAACTTCATAAATCAAACACTCTCGCCTAAAACGTGAGATAGAGGTTGCGATACTTATGAGTATTCTAATGGAGACACAGAGATGTCTATGAACTTAGATGAAAGGAAGTATTGCCGAAATTGATAAATTTCTCTGCATTTATCAATTGGGGCTGTTTTCGAATAGAAACAGAACTGTCATATGTACAGACGTGTACGTATGAAGAGCTATCTACAAAAAAGAGATATCATTTTTTATGATATTCCTTTTTTGGCGGTTTTTTTATTAGCTCCGTTTTCTGTTTCCCTTTTCCTGTAACAGCACCATCCTCACTTATTTGAGATGGTGTTTTTTGTTTGTCTTTCTGGTAACTACAGGAGTATTGGGATTGATATATTTCCTAATCTATTCTTAAAAATAGACGAAAGAAGGAATTTGTAATGGAAACAATTGTTCAAAAATTTGGTGGCACTTCTGTCGGAAGCGTCGAACGCATTCAACATGTAGCAAATTTAATTATTGAAGAATATGAACGAGGTCATAGCATTGTCTCTGTCGTTTCAGCAATGGGAAAAAGCACAGATGAACTTGTCGCACTCGCTAACGCTATCACAGAAAATCCAAGTAAACGTGAAATGGATATGCTTCTATCTACAGGAGAACAAGTAACTATTTCATTATTAACAATGGCACTGCAAGCAAAAGGCTATCATGCAATTTCATTAACAGGGTGGCAAGCAGGTATTACGACAGAATCTGTACATAGTAGTGCACGGATTACTGACATTCATACAGATCGTATTCAATCTTATCTTGCTGAAGGTACGATTGTTATTGTAGCTGGTTTCCAAGGAGTCAGTGAAGATTTTGAAATTACAACGCTTGGACGAGGCGGTTCTGATACAACTGCTGTCGCATTAGCTGCTGCACTAAACGCAAAAAAATGTGATATTTACACAGATGTGACCGGCGTATATACGACGGATCCACGAGTTGTAAAAGATGCTTACAAATTAGATGAAATTTCTTATGACGAAATGTTAGAACTTGCAAACCTCGGTGCTGGTGTATTACACCCGCGTGCTGTTGAGTTTGCTAAAAATCATAATGTCATTTTAGAAGTTCGCTCAAGTATGGAACAAGAAAACGGAACAATTGTAAAAGGAGAATGTAACATGGAACAACAATCAATCGTTAAAGGTATTGCATTTGAAGATAATATTACACGCATCACAGTGAAAGGATTAGAACAAGGTTCACTTTCAACTGTTTTCTCTACATTAGCAGCGGCACATATTAATGTAGATATCATCATTCAAAGTATTACAAATGAAGGAACTGTTCATCTCTCCTTCTCCATCCATTCTAATGATTTAAGAGAAACATTAGAAGTATTGGAACAAAATCAAGAGGCACTTCACTATGAAGCAGTAGAATATGAAAATCATTTAGCAAAAGTATCAATCGTAGGATCTGGCATGGTATCTAACCCAGGTGTCGCTGCAAATATGTTCACTACTTTAAAAGAAGAAGATATTCATATTAAAATGGTAAGTACATCAGAAATTAAAGTGTCTGTCGTTATTGACCGCCTTCATTTAGTAACAGGCGTTGAGGCGCTGCATCAATCATTTATGGCGAAAATTGAGCCTTTCGTGCAAATGAGCTAATTTGATATGTTTAGTAACGCTTATAAAAAAAACATATTAATCTACTTCCTTCCTATTAAATAAAAAGCTATTCGTTAACAAGATGCTATATGATATATTAAAAAACACCTTGTCACATTTTCCTATACTGTGACAAGGTGTTTTTGACTGAAAGGAATTTGTAACTACTTAGTAGTATAATTATGAGGATAATTAAATAATAAACTTTTATACATAAGGAGATAAGACTATGGCAAAAAACAAATTACTACGAATGGACAATGTCAGCATCGTTGTAGAATCCCTTGATAACGCAATCTCTTTCTTTGAGGAGATTGGCTTGAATCTCGAAGGTCGAGCAAATGTCGAAGGTGAATGGGCTGGTCGCGTAACTGGACTCGGTTCTCAGTGCGTAGAGATTGCTATGATGGTCACTCCAGATGGCCACAGCCGAATTGAACTTTCGCGATTTCTCACCTCTCCTACTATAGCAGATCACCGAACAGCTCCTGTAAACGCCCTCGGTTATCTACGCGTCATGTTCACTGTCGAGGATATTGACGAAATGGTATCGAGACTCACTAAGCATGGTGCAGAGCTCGTTGGCGAAGTAGTTCAGTACGAGAACTCGTATCGTCTCTGCTACATTCGTGGAGTCGAAGGAATTTTAATCGGTTTAGCAGAAGAACTCGGTAATAAATAAGTAATGTTTTATAAAAAAGAGGGAATAGCTCTATATTTAAGCTATTCCCTTACTTCTATTAAAACAGATGAATGTTTTCTTTCTTGCAAGCTTCACGTAAATCGTCAGGCCATACAGAAGATTGAACTTCACCGATATGTGCTTTACGTAAGAAGTACATGCACATTCTTGATTGTCCAATGCCACCGCCGATTGTTAATGGTAGTACGTCTTCTAGTATACCTTTATGGAAATCATACTCACGTTTGAAGTCTTCACCAGTTTTCGTTAACTGCTCATCAAGTGATTTACTATCAACACGAATTCCCATTGATGATAACTCAAATGAAGATTGTAGTACTGGGTGCCAGAATAAAATGTCACCGTTTAATTTCCAATCGTCATAATCAGCTGCGCGTCCGTCATGCTTTTCACCTGAACGAAGTGCATCACCAATTCCGATAATGAAGACTGCACCGTGTTCTTTTGCAATTGCATGTTCACGATCTTTCGGTGTTAATTCTGGATATTTATCTTCTAATTCTTGAGAAGTAACGAAAACAATTTCTTCCGGTAAATACTTTCCAAGGAACGGATATTTTTCAAATAAGTGATCTTCTAAATCTTTGAATATTCCATAAATTGTTTGTACTGTTTTTTGTAAGTATTCAACAGTACGCCATTCTTTTTGAACGATTTTTTCCCAATCCCATTGGTCAACATAAATGGAATGCGTTGCATCAAGTTCTTCATCACGACGAATCGCGTTCATGTTTGTATATAAACCTTCACCAGCTTCATATCCGTATTCATGTAATGCAAATCGTTTCCATTTCGCTAGTGAATGAACAATTTCTAATTCTTCTCCTGAATGTAACATATCAAATTCAATTGGACGTTCTACACCGTTTAGGTGATCGTTTAATCCTGATTTTTTCGTTACGAATAATGGTGCAGATACGCGGAATAGTTCAAGGCGTTTTGCTAATTGGTCCTCGAAAAATGTTTTAACTTCCTTAATTGCAATTTGAGTCTCTCTTACTGTCATTAATGATTGATACATGGTGGTTTCCTCCTAAAATGTTTGGATGTTGTGAAAAGAAGCCAACAAAAAAAGCCCTTCTTTCCCAAAAAACTGGGACGAAAGGCTTTGGTTCCGCGGTACCACCCAAATTAGCAACAGAGGTTGCTCACTTATACAATACGGAGATGAAATATCTCGATACTGTTCTTCTTGTAACGGCGAAGTTCCCGGCTAAGTCTACTTTCCTATAAAGGATTTCGGTTAGCAACTCCAGGAGGTTCTTCATAATAGGCTTCGTATCAGGCTCACACCACCCCTGACTCGCTTAAACTACGTCCTACTACTACTCGTCCTTTCATAGTCGTTTTGTTGTCACATCTCTGAAACATTTTATTAATGATTATTCTATACAAAAAATAAAGAAAGTCAACAAAAAGTTTTAAAATGTTTTTCAATTCTTTATTTTACGGCTTTATTGATTGTTGTTAATTTAACATCTTTACTTTTTCTGCCTCGTCAATCCCAAAAATGTTTCACTGACCGAAACTAACGTATACACAACAATTAATGTGATCGTTCGGAATATAGAATCTGCAGTATTTCTTATTATTTTCATTTTCTTTATAATTCCTTTCAGTTTACTTGCAAATTCATGTTATACTATAGCATTCAAGCAGTTTATTTTTACTTACAGCAATCATAGTCATTTATAAAGAGTATTTTCTAAATCATTGACTATTATCAAATAAGATTTTTATATAACGGAGTGATCATATGAGTAAAACGAAAGCAAAACCGAAAAAAGGTGTAGGACAAGGTACAGGAAGTAAAGGATGGAACCGTTGGCAATCAAGTGCAAAGAAAAAGGCAGCTGCCAAACCCTACAAAAGTAAAGGTACAAAGAAGTAATTTAAATAACATTTGATTTCTTTACTTTGCACAAAACAAAATATAATTATTACAACAAAAAGCTATGCTTTCACATGTGAAAGCATAGCTTTTTCATATTAAATCATTAAAATATCTCTTATTTCTTCCTCCGTAATGGATGCTAATTTTTCTTCTCCTGGCTCAATCACTTCAGCAATTAAATTTTTCTTACTTTCTTGCAGTTCATGCATTTTCTCCTCAATTGTTCCGTGGGCTACTAGCTTTATAACTTGTACTGTATTTTTTTGCCCCATTCGATACGCTCTATCAGCCGCTTGTTGTTCAACAGCTGGATTCCACCATAAATCGTATAATATTACTGTATCTGCACCAGTTAAATTAAGTCCGGTACCACCAGCTTTTAAAGAAATGAGAAATAGATCCCCTTCTCCTTCGTTAAACCGATCGCACAGCTCTACACGATCCTGCGCTGGTGTACTCCCGTCTAAATAAAAGTATGGAATTGCTTGTCGATTTAACTCACGACCAATAATGGAAAGCATCTTCGTAAATTGAGAAAAAATTAATATTCTCTTCCCTGTACTTCTACATTCCTCTAAAATCTCTAACAGTTGTTCAAATTTAGCTGAACTTCCTTTGTAATCATCAACAAATAAAGCAGGATGGCAACAAATTTGTCGCAATCTCGTTAAACCAGCTAAAATTCTAATTTTATTTTTACGTAACGTATCTTTGTCTAAATGCTTTAACGTTTCTTCCCTTAGCTTCGCTAAATAAGCAGCATAAAGACTCTTTTGATCGGGTAATAACTCCGATGATTGTAAGTGCTCTATTTTCTCTGGCAACTCATTTAATACGTCCCCTTTTAATCGTCTTAATACGAATGGTTTCACTCGCTTCGCTATATCTTCACGCCTTAAATCACCGAACTCTTTTCTTCCTGGTAACAATTCTGGGAAGACGACATGGAAGATAGACCATAGCTCTTCTAATGAATTTTCTACAGGTGTACCCGTTAGCCCAAAACGGTATTCAGCTTGAATTGTTTTCACAGCTCTTGCCGTTTGCGTTGTAGGGTTTTTAAACGCCTGCGCTTCATCAAGGAATAGTGTATGAAATGGTCTTGCATACAATCTTATATCTCTTCTCAGTAATGGATATGACGTAATTACAACATCAAATTCCGTTATATCTTTCAAAATTTTCCGGCGCTCTGCTTGAATTCCATCTGCAATAACTGCTCTAATATGCGGGGCGAATTTTTTCAATTCACTAAACCAATTATAAACAAGAGATGATGGTGAAACGACTAATATTGGCAGTTTCTTTTCTCGAATCTCAGTCAAAACAGAATCTATAAAAGCAATGCTTTGCAACGTTTTTCCAAGTCCCATATCATCTGCTAAAATACCGCCAAAACGGTAATGAGCAAGTGTTTTCATCCATTCGAACCCATATACTTGATACTTTCTCATTTCTGCATTTAAAGTATTTGGCACAGCAAACTTTAATTTTTTCGGGTTTTGAATGTTTTCTACTAACTCTTGAACAGAATCATCCAAACTTAAAACATTGCCTTCGTGAAGTCCGTTCATCCATTTTACACTCCGAATAAGCGGAACATTTACCTCTTCTCCATGTAAAAATTCTTTCCGAATACCTGATTCTTTTATAAACTGATTAATTTCATTAAACTCTTTACTCTCTAGCGACAAAAACGAACCGTTCGCCAATCGATAATATTTACGTTTCTCTTCAAGGGCCGCTAATACACCTTTAATTTCTGCTTCTGGTATTCCTTTTATATCAAAACGAAATGACAACCAATCAATTCTTTCTTTTCTTCTCACTCTAATAAGAGGAACTGCATCCCCTTTACTAATTCGCAATTTGATTGCTGTCGTCGCATAAATATCAACTAAACCTTTTAATGTTGGCACGACGTGATATAAAAAGTTATACTCAGCTTCTTCATTATGCATAAAGTAACCGCCTTCTGTTTTTGCAAAGGCACTTTCACTCATAATGTCTAAAATCTCTTTTTCTTTTTTCTCATCACGATTAAAAACAGACGGCTGTCCATCCTCTTCTAGCGGATTAATCATGACGTTCCCATAGTGAAATTCAAGACCTGCTAATAAGCGATTTTTCACGCGGTCTAAATACAATTTCGCTTTTAGCGAAGGTGTTTCAACACGATCCGATATTACTTCATCAATGTGTACAGTTCCGAGCTTCATTAATCCCGGTACAACTTTCGCGACGAAATGTTCCATCTTACTTTCTGGAATATAAAACTGATTACTATTTGAGCGACTCATCATCTTTTGTAATTCAATAAGTCGCATACAATCTTCAATGTGTAAGTGATATAATTTCCCATCGTAAAGTGCATTGTTATACATATCCATAACTTGTACACGATTTAAACCCTCTATATGAAGTGTAAATCCGCCATTATTTCCCTTCGTAAATTCAAAGTGTAACGGCAACAACCCTTTTGAAACTTGTAATCCCTGAAACAGTTGTTCATTTTGTTTCAGCTGTACATATTCAGCTTTAGAAAGTGAAAAGAGCATATCTTTCCATGAAGCTGGTGGTATAAATATCATACTTTCATCTTGTTTCGCGTGTACTTCTAGCGTATCTTCATACATTTTTTCGTTATGATACATTTTAATGAGCTGCTGAATAATCGCATCCGTTTCTTGTTTAAAACTATGTACATCTGGTGTATATGTAAATTCATTTGAACAATGAAAAGACTCTCTTTTCTCCACCTTAGAAAGAAATTCTCTAATATGATTTATGAAATACACTTTGGCAAGTTTCAATTGAATTCCAAGAAGAGCCCCACCACTTCTCGTAGCAACTGGTGTACATATAAACTCAATATCTAATATTTCACGTGTATCAAAACGGTGTTGTTTACTTTTTGGCCTCAGTGGTTTGTCTGCAAACAGCTGAAACATACCACTTGTCAATTGATCATTTCTGCTACTAGTGGAGCTCATTCCACCTATTTGTTGATTATAGTTTATTTGTATTAATACTGCTGCAACATGTTGACAGTACGTTTGAAAAGATGCTAATGAAGGACAACTACATTTTGCAACAACATCACCCTTTTTGGCTTTTGCTACTGTAACATGGAAATCCTCGTTCCCTTTTACTGTCGCCTCACAAATTTCTTTATTTTCATCGTAATGATCTATTATCACTTTATTTGATTTATAATAGGCTTCACCTCTTTTATATGAGGTCTCTCCGCACACTTCTTTAATAATCGATTTATTCAATGTGAAACTCATCGCTTTGACACTTCCTTAATATAAAACCATTTTCTCTTACTTAACATTTTACATGCTCCACGAGAAAATATAAAATGTTGATTTAACAAAAGAAGATGCTTATTTATAAGCATCTTCTTCACTCTATCTCCATCAACCTCTTCGCCTCAAAATACAACACTTGAATAAACTTCTTCGTATTAATTCGCGTATGACCAGAAGATGCGAGTTCATCTTTCGTCATTTCTGTCATCCGTTTTCTAACTACGGTAAAATCGAAAAATTTTGGAGCATAGCTTTCAAATTTTGGATTTGAAAAATCTGTTAATCCTAAAGAAGCCAAATGATTTAACGACTGATAAATAGCTCGACGTACTCTTTGTTCAGACGCTTTTTTCTCTTTATCAATATCCGCCTCTAAAGCTAGATCCCCTAATTTCCTTATCGTAATATGATGAAAAATTTCTTTTAACGCAGGAAAGCCAAACTCAAATGTCTGTGCCTTTTCTTGACCATATAAATATTCCAGCATACTAAGTAAATCTTTACTTCCATTCTCTCCCGCAATACCGAGTTCTGATAGTAAAAAGCGTCCTAAATCCCCTATCTTTTTTCCTTCTTGCACTGGTTCAGTACGCAATTGCGGCTTTTCCCACTGAAACACGTTATTCAATGATTTTTGAATATCATGTATAGAACGCTCCAATCTAATACGCTCCATCACTTTGCGTACAACAGATACAACTTCGATTTTGTTTAATGGTTTTGTAATATAATATTCTACACCAAGTGTATATGCCTCACCTATAAGCTGCTTCGATTCCACTTGAGAAATCATAATGATTTTCCCCGTGAAAGTTGACGCAATGTGACGAACTGTTTCAATTCCGTCCCTCATCGGCATCAACAAATCAATAAATAAAATATCTACTTTTTTAAAATTTAGTTGATCCGCTTCAATAAAAGCTCCGTCATCCGCCTCACCAATTACTTCTCCAAGATCTCCATCTTCAATAATTTGCGAAAGCATCGAACGGAAAACTTCATCATCGTCTACGATATAATAAAACAAATCTATTCCCCTTCCCGCTTTAAACTACCCTCTGGTAAACAAACGATAAACTTACATCCTCTTTTATTTTCTCGGCCTTCTAATCTCACTTCTCCGCCTAGCTCTGTTACCATTTCATTTATGTAAGAAAGCCCAATACCAGTTGACGGTGTTCCCGTTTGATCATACTTGGAAGTAAATCCTGGCTTAAATACTAATTTCTTATACTTTTGTGCAATACCAGGTCCATCGTCAATTACTTCAAAAAATATATGTTGATCTCTTTTATATAGCTTAATAATAACGACACCTTTATCTTCAATTGCTTCAACTGCATTTGCAGCGAGGTTATTAAAAATTGATAGAACTGTATACACGTGGTATGCAGCATGCTCACCTTCTATATGTTTAGAAAAACGTATATCCTTTTCTAGCATTTCAGCATACTTCTCGTTTATTCTAACAATCATCTCTGCTAACTCATGTCCTTCTACATATTCAGCCACATTTTTATCTAATAACAGTTTAGATAATCCTGCAAATATCCTTTGATTATCCTTTTTTATTTCATGCACTTCCCCCGCTATTTTCAATGCTGTTTTACTACTTGAATCAGCGCTTACTTGTAAATTTCGATATAGTTGATATGCTTCTTGTGTAATTAACTCCGCATTTTGTAACGTCTTTTTCAAATGAACAGATTCCACATATAAATTAGAAAGATGCATTAACATATTTTCATTTTCTTTTCGAACTTGCGATTCTTTTAATTTCGTTTCATATAAATTCATCATATTTAAAAAACCAAGTGCAAAGAAACTACGAAAAATAGCAATAATAATAAGTTTATTCACTTCAGAAATCGTTATTGTTGTACCTAGTACTAACATGTGATAAAACGCAAGTTCTGACATACTTGCAACAATTTCAATTGAAATTCCAAGGCATCCAATAATGATTGGTTTCTGATGGAATTTATTTACCCTACAAAGCGAAAAAAAACTGCCATAAATAAAATAATAGAAGAACACAGGATAACGCAAATAAAATGATTCTGTCATATGAAATGAACCTTGCATGATCCAGTCAAGACATACTCGGAATAAGACTACAGATATACCAACAAGAATACCTGCAACTCCTGCTGGTACTCTTCTTAAAAATAATAATAAAAAGAAGAATAGCGGTGTACCGAAGCTAACTCGAAACGTATCATTAAAGGGATGAAAGTTCAGCTCCCCAGCAATCGGAACAACGACCATTAATATAATTAAAAGGGACATATCTTTCTTCCATAATTGATTCCAATTCAAAGGTGACACTTCCTATACTTTTTTTCAGTAGTAAAAGTGAAAGCCCGCTTATTGTTATAAACGGGCTTTTTTTCTATATTCTAACCTTTTCTACCGCTTTTATTTGGCGATACTCTGGCTTCCACATTGCTTCTTGCACTGCCATCTTGATATCGTTATCACTTAAGTTCACTCTTGCAACACCTTCTGCAACTGCAACTTTCGCTACTTCAATTGCAACCATTTCTGAGATATTACGTAATTCTTCGACCTCTGGTAAAATAGGTGCTCCTGGCTGACTTGTATCTACCATACTTGCAACTGCTTCAGCAGCCGCTGCGAACATTCCATCCGTCATGACGCTTGCTCGTACTACAATTGTTCCAAGACCAAGCCCTGGGAAAATAAGTGCATTATTTGATTGTCCAATCACATACGTTACACCGTTATATGTAACTGGTTCAAATGGACTTCCTGTTGCAACTAACGCTCTTCCTTCTGTCCACTCGATTAAATCTGCTGGTTTTGCTTCAGCAAGTGGCGTTGGATTCGACATTGGTAAAATGATTGGTCTTTCTACGTGAGAAGCCATTTCTTTAATAATCTCTTCTTTAAATGCACCTGCAACAGTAGATGTACCAATTAAAATTGTCGGTTTTACATGTTTCACAACTTCAGCAAGTCCGATCACATCATTTTCTTTCCACTCACTTACTTCTGCTTCTTTTCTTGCGTACGGAATTTGGAAATCAAGAAGATCTTCCATATTATCTGTAACTAACCCGTTACGATCAATACACCAGAAACGCTTATATGATTCTTCTTCAGATACACCTACGCGGACCATCGCATCTCTAACTTGATCTGCGATACCGATTCCAGCCGTACCAGCACCAAATACAACAACGCGGTGTTCACTTAGCGGTACACCAGAAGCTTTCACTGCCGATAATACTGCCGCAAGTGAAACTGCACCTGTACCTTGAATATCATCATTAAATGTACAAACATCATGACGATATTTATCTAAAATTTTTCGTGCGTTACGAGAGCTAAAGTCTTCCCAATGTAAAAGTGCTTTCGGGAATTGTTTGTTTACCGCTTGTACAAACGTATCAATAAATTCATCGTAAGCTTCACCTGTTATACGAGGGTGACGATTTCCAATATAAAATGGATTGTTTAATAGCGCCTCACGGTTTGTACCTACATCTAAAATTACTGGTAATACACGACTAGGATCGATTCCAACTGCAGCAGTGTAAACAGCTAATTTTCCGATTGCGATGTTAATACCACCAACGCCCCAGTCACCAATTCCTAATATGCCTTCTCCATCTGTTACAACGACTAAATCAATGTTCTCAGCTGTTGCACCAATATTGGTGAATGCTTCTTCAATACCTGATGGATCGTTAATCGATAAATAAACACCACGTGGTTTACGATATTCATGACTATATCTTTGAATTGCTACACCGACAGTTGGTGTATATACAATCGGTAACATTTCACGTAAATGATCTGTTAATATACGATAAAATAATACTTCATTTCGATCATGTAACGCAGTTAAGTATACATTCTTTAATAAATCATCCGGCTGAGAACTAAATTGTTCGTATGCTCGGCGTGCCTGTTCTTCTAACGTTAAAACCGCTGGCGGTAATAGCCCTTTTAAACCTAACTCTTCTCTTTCATTTTGTGTGAAAGCGACCCCTTTATTTAAAAGTGGTGTTGATAATACTTCTGCTCCTCTTAATGTTGTTTCTAATGCACCATTAGAAGCTACTGTAAACTTGCTCATAACATCCCTACCTCTATTCATATATAGCATTTCTATATTGTAAACAAAAAAGAGGGGCTTGTCCCCCCTCTTCTTTTAATTTTTCTTTAAAAGAGTTGCTCCTGCAATCCCTGGGTGCGTCATTTCGAATGGATCTAGAATTAACTCTAAGTCTTCTTGTGACAGTACACCATTTTTCACACAAAGTTCTCGAACGGATTGCCCTGTCGCGATTGCTTCTTTCGCAACGCGAGCTGCAGCTTCATAACCGATATGAGGGTTCACGGCTGTAATAATTCCTACACTCTTCTCAACATACTCTTTTAAGCGATCTTCATTCGCTTCAATTCCTTTTAAGCAATTATCTGTAAAGGCACGGAAACCGTTATTCATAATGCTAATTGATTGTAGTAAGTTGAAAACAAGTACTGGTTCCATCACGTTTAATTCTAATTGTCCTGCTTCTGAAGCAAGGCAAATTGTATGGTCATTACCAATTACTTGGAACGCAATTTGGTTAATAACTTCTGGCATAACAGGGTTTACTTTCCCTGGCATAATAGATGAACCTGGCTGACGAGCTGGTAACATAATTTCTGCTAAACCAACACGTGGACCTGATGCCATTAAGCGAAGGTCATTCGCAATTTTAGACATATTCATCATACATACTTTAAGTGCTGCAGATACTTCTGTGTATGCATCTGTATTTTGCGTTGCATCTACTAAGTCTTCTGCACCAACTAGTGGTAGTTCACTAATTGCAGCTAAATGTTTTACAACTGCTTCAATATATTCTGGGTCTGCATTTAAGCCTGTACCAACTGCAGTTGCTCCCATGTTCACTTCATATAAGTGTTGACGTGATTGCTGAATTCGTTTCATATCACGTTCAAGTACACGAGAGTACGCTTTAAATTCTTGTCCAAGACGAATTGGCACAGCGTCTTGTAAATGCGTACGACCCATTTTAATCACATGATCGAACTGTTCTGCTTTTAATTCAAATACATCGTGCATATAACCCATCGTTTGTAATAAACCTTCTAATGCGTTTAATGTTGCGATATGAATCGCCGTTGGGAATGCATCGTTTGTTGATTGCGCCATGTTTACATGACTATTTGGACTAATATAATGATAGTCTCCCTTTTCCATTCCTAATAATTCAAGCGCACGATTGGCAATGACTTCATTTGCATTCATGTTCATTGAAGTACCTGCTCCGCCCTGAATTGGATCTACGATGAAATGATCATGCCATTTTCCATCAAGAATTTCTTGAGCAGCCTCTGCGATCGCACCACCCTTGTTCAATTCCAATCTTCCTACATCTGTATTAGCAAGCGCTGCTGCTTTTTTTACAACTGCGAACGCTTTAATTAAACCTTCATGGATTTTGTATCCTGTAATCGGGAAGTTTTCAACTGCACGCATTGTTTGTACGCCGTAGTATGCATAGTTTGGTACTTCTTTTTCACCTAAAAAATCTTTTTCAATTCGAACACCATTTTTAACTTCAGTTAATGTTGCCATGATTATTCACTCCTTAACGATTTCTTATGCTGCTTTTGTTTCTTTGACTGTTTCTACATATTGTTTTGCTTTCTCATTATCGAATTCGCCTTCCCACTTCGACATAACAATGGCCGCTAATGCATTTCCTAATACATTGACAGATGAGCGAATCATATCTAAAATGCGGTCAATTCCCGCAATTAACGCGATACCTTCTAGTGGTAACCCCATTGAACCTAACGTTGCTAATACAACAACGAACGATGCACCTGGAACTCCCGCCATACCTTTGGATGTTAACATGAGAACGAATAATAACGTTATTTGCTCCGTTAGTGACATGTGCACACCGTACATTTGTGCAACAAACAATGCCGCTAACGCTTGATAAATAGCCGATCCAGTCAAGTTAAATGTATAACCTGTCGGAATTACGAAAGAGGCAACTGCCTTTGGACAACCGAACTCTTCCATTTTTCTCATTATATTAGGTAAAACAGCTTCTGAACTTGCTGTCGTAAACGAAAGAATCAATTCTTCTTTTAAAATTTTCATTAATGTAAAAATGTTTACTCCAACCATTCGTGCATTAATACCTAATACAATCACAACGAATAGTATAACAGTTACGTATACAGCTAGCACTAGTTTTCCTAGCGGAAGTAATGTCGCTACACCAAATTTTGCAACCGTAACGGCAATTAATGCGAATACACCAAATGGTGCAAATTTCATAACTTGATTTGTAACCCAAAACATGGCTTCGAGTACGCCTTCAAAAAAGTTAAAAACAGGCTTTCCTTTTTCCCCAATTGCCGCAACTCCTAAGCCGAACAATACTGAGAAGAATATAATCGGTAATAGGTCACCTTGTGCAATCGATTCAAATACGTTTTTCGGTACAATGTGAACAATTGTCTCAGCAAAACCTTTCTTCTCTGTTGCATCTGCAGTTTGTTTATAAGAAGAAATATCACTTTGCTGTAAATTACTCATATCAACGCCAGTACCTGGTTGGAATATATTCGCTGCAAGTAATCCCATTAAAATAGCAATCGTCGTAATAATTTCGAAATAAAGAATTGTCTTACCGCCTAGTTTCCCAAGCTTTTTCATATCTCCTACACCAGCTACTGCAACAATTAATGCTGAAATAACAATTGGTACTACAATCATCTTAATTAAGTGAATAAATATATCCCCAATTGGTGTGATATAAGAAATCGCCGTTTTATTGCCATAAAAGACTGCCCCTACTACAATCCCTAAAACAAGCGCGACAAAAATTTGTGTTGCCAATCCGAATTTTTTCATTTATGTTCATCCCCTTCATGCGAACGCTTTCAATTTGAATTTATAAAAGCTACTCACACATCTTATAAGCGAACCTACAAAATCATACAAAAACCTACAAGTTCGTCACAAAAAATTCAAATATTTTTCTTCTTTTTTTCATTGACACCATTTTGTTAAAAAACGATAAAATAAACTTGATAAGCAATCAGATTATTGCGTATAATCAAAAAGATATATACTTAAAACAACTCAAAATGAAAAGGAGTGGATGATATGAAAAACTATACAAAACAATTCGTCTTATCTTCTTCTTTTCTTTTTCATTTTCTTAAAAAGGAACAAGGGCATTTGCCTTTGTTCCTTTTTTTATCCTTTTCGGCAAGAAGACTCCCTCCGATTTGTGTTACGGGTGAAACTCAACAATTCAGGTGGAGATGAATTGCCGTCAGAAGGTAGGCTGAACTCTTTTGTTTCGCTCATAATAATTTTTTGAGTGCGAATGTTTGTTTTTTTGTCTTACGATATAATCTGCGTAGATAAGGAGAGGAGGGAATAGATTGTAAGACAACGAAATTGGATAATGCTTATCATTCAGCTACTTGAGTCAAAAGGAATTACGATGAAGAACATGTTCGCATGTTGTTTCATTTCGTTCCAAATATGGATTTGTTAAAAAATTTTTAATGAGTCCTCTAAGAAAGACGGTGAAAACAATGGCCAGAAAGAAAGAAAGCAGTGAAAGTATTACGTAAACAAAAGAAAAGAGAAATCATACAACGATTCACTCAAAAACAAAATATTGGGCGAGCTTGCTTGACTGCTAAAGAATTCCGCTTACTGCAACGCATGTCACATAGTTCAAAAGTATTGCGAAATGTTGGATTGTACACAATTAAACAAAGTTACTTGAATCATAATAAAATGGCTACTATAAGAGAAGTGGATACTGCCATGCAAGCCGATATGAATTACTGGGGCATTCAATCAAATTCGGTTCAAGCGATTCGTAGAGCCTTGTTTACAGAAGTGAAGAGCTTTTTTAAAGCGTTGGAACAGTGGAAGAAAAAAACTGAGCAGTTCACAGGGCGTCCTAAGTTTCCGAATTATTCTCGTTCCACTGACAAACGAATTATTGAAATCTATCAAGTGCCAAAAGTGGATGAGAACGGGTATTGGATGATTCCGATGAATGTTGCATTCAGAAAAAAATTCGGTTCTATTAAAATACGTATGCCAAAAAACTTAAGAAATAAAAACATCTCCTACATTGAGATTGTACCAAAGCAAAAAGGTCGGTTCTTTGAGGTGCATTATACATATGAAATGCACCTTTCTCAAATGAAGAAACCACCTACGACCACTAGTAACGCTTTGAGTTGCGATTTAGGTGTAGACAGATTGTTAAGTTGCGTAACCAATACAGGTGATGCCTTCTTAATGGATGGGAAAAAACTAAAATCCATAAATCAATACTTCAACAAAATGATATGTAATCTAGGGCAGAAAAATATGGACAATGGAATTTCAAAACGTATTGTAACGAATAAAATGGCCGCACTTTGGCATAAACGAGAAAGACAAATAAACGGTTATATTGCACAAACAGTAGGTCTGTTGTTCAAAAAAGTGAAAGAATTCGATATAGATACGATTGTTGTAGGGTATAACGCTGGTTGGAAACAAAACTCTCATATGGGGAAAAAGAATAATCAAAAGTTTGTTCAAATCCCATTTCAGAAATTGATTGCAGCGATTGAGAATAAATGTGTAAAAGAAGGCATTCGCTTTTTCAAACAAGAAGAAAGCTATACTTCAAAAGCTAGTTTTCTTGATAAGGATCCGGTTCCAGTTTGGTCTAAGGATGATAAGACGCAATATCGCTTTAGCGGCAAACGAATTACGCGTGGTCTGTATCAAAGTAAAGCAGGAACATGTATCCATGCTGATATTAATGGTGCGCTGAATACATTGAAAAAGTCAGGAGTTGTAGAATTGGATGGCAATCTCAAAGTGAAAACGCCGATTCTATTAGAAGTGCAAAAACGTAAGGCTATTGCTTTGTGCATAGCTTAGTGGGTGCGTCAACCATCCATGTGTACGCGACTTGTCGGGGCTTGTAGCACACGCCGGATTCATCTGAGTGGTGGCTTCTTCCATAAGGGAGAACTGCTCTTTTTCGAAAGGGTGATGCAAGTGGGAAAACAATCGTTCGTTGTCAGTACCAACCAAAAACAGACTCGGGGTGTTACCATAAGGTAGCATGAATGCTAGAGCGTCAAACTGTCTAGCGATAGACGAAAAGACCTAGTGTTCGAACTCAAGCCCCCACTGAAAGGCTTTATCTCAGTGGGGGGGAGTTGACTGCGATCTATATAGGGGGAATTGTTATGAGACCATATAAACGTGTCTTAATTAAATTAAGCGGCGGTGCACTTGCCGATCAAACCGGAAATAGCTTTAACTCCAAACGATTAGAACATATCGCAAACGAAATTTTATCCATCGTTGATTTAGGTATTGAGGTATCTATCGTCATTGGAGGCGGGAACATTTTTAGAGGTCATCTAGCGGAAGAATGGGGAATCGATCGTGTAGAAGCTGACAATATCGGGACGTTAGGTACAATCATTAACAGCTTAATGCTACGCGGCGTTTTAACAAGTAAAACAAATAGAGAAGTACGCGTTATGACTTCCATTCCATTTAATGCAGTAGCTGAACCATACATTCGCTTGCGTGCAGTCCACCATTTAGATAACGGTTATATCGTTATCTTTGGAGGCGGAAACGGCCAACCGTTCGTGACGACAGATTATCCAAGTGTACAAAGAGCCATCGAGATGAATAGTGATGCCATATTAGTCGCAAAACAAGGGGTCGATGGCGTCTTTACAAGTGATCCAAAGCATAATAAATCAGCAAAAATGTACAGCAAACTAAACTATAATGATGTCGTTAGACAAAATATACAAGTCATGGATCAAGCGGCATTACTGCTTGCCCGGGACTACAATTTACCAGCACACGTCTTTAACTTTGATGAGCCTGGTGTCATGAAGAAAATATGTTTAGGCGAACATGTGGGGACGTTGATTAATGATGATGTTACGATGCTGGTGCATGAAAAATAATGATTTCCCACCAAAAAAGGGTGCCTTTTGTAGGCACCCTTTCCTAATTCATCATCACAAATAGAAGTCAACCAATCCCGCCACTTTCTCCTTACAACGCTCCCAAAAAGATAACTTTTCAAAAAACTCTTTCGTCATTTCTTTCGAATCATGAAAATCCTCTGTTAACGCCTTATTAACTTGTCCTACAATAGGACCACCATAAATATAAAAATTCATTTCATCATTTATATTGAAGCTACGCGAAGTAAAGTTTGTTGTACCAATAACGGTTAATTCATTATCAATAAGCATTAATTTACCATGGAACATTCCTTTTTTATAACCATATACAGTAATCCCATTATTAACAGCTTGACGTATGTATGGATACGCCGCTTCTTTTATAAGAGGTAGATCCGGTTTATATGACCAAAGTATTTTTACTGTAACACCACGCTTTTGCGCCGCGATTAAAGCATTCATAGATTCTTTATTTTTCGCTATAAAATACGGTGTTGCAATTACAATGGAGTGCTGAGCTTGTTTTATGAGCTCTATATATTTTTCAGCAACGTAATGCCCATTGTAACTAGTCATAGTATGTAATGTATTCCCTTTACTAGCTTTATTCGTACTTCTCTTTATCTCTTCTTTCGTATCTCGTTTCCAGTCTAAAGCGAATTGCTGTTCTAAATCTTTTGCTCCTTCTCCTTTAAGTCGTACATGATAATCACGCCAATATCCAAATCGCTTATCTTTCCCTAAGTACTCATCTCCTATATTAAATCCGCCTGTATAGCCAATCTCCCCATCAATCGTCGTAATACGGCGATGATTACGATGATGAAGAGAATAAAAGCCGAATGGTAATTCAGGTTTTCTACTATATGTAAAATGCACACCATTTTCCTGCAATTCATTTTTCATCTTTCTTTCAAATGATAAATCATTAATGCGATCAACGGATAAATAGACGTTTACTCCTTCTTTTGCCTTCTCTTTTAATAAGTTTAAAAAAGTATGGCTACTTTTATCATCCGACAAAATGAAGAAATACGTGTAAATGGAGCTTTTCGCTTCTCTTATATCAGTAAATAATTGTTTATAAAAAGACTTCCCTTCTACATATAATTGAAAGTCACTATAATGAGGCGCATACTCTGTCGGCATGTTTTTCCCAGCTTCCATTTTCCTACCTAAGGTAACATCGATATGCATCCATATTAAAATAAAAACGAAAATAGCAATAACAATAGAAGTAACTCGCAATATTTTTTTAATCATTTTGATTTCCTTCCGATCATTTTCTTTCCACCTTTCTATTTTGTCATTCAAGTTTAGATTTCATGCTTCATACAAAAAAGGATGTGACTTAACGTCACATCCTTTTCACATTAAACAAAATTCCTCGCATCATTATTTCTTCCAAACTTATAAATCGCAATTAAGAAGAATGCAATCGCGAAAGCGAATAAAATTAAAATGTTTAAATACAACTCAGAGAATGGAATTCCTTGCTGTAGTTTCGATACTGTGTCTAACAACCAGCGCTGTGGAAGAAAATTAGCTACTTTTTGTACTGCACTTGGCATAATGTCATATGGGAAATAACAACCCGCTAGTAAGCATGTTGGTACAATGACCATGTTTTGCATCGCATTTGCCGATGATGAGTTTTTTGAAAAAGCAACAATTACTAACGACATTCCAATCGCTATTAAAGCAAATATCATCAGTACACCAACCATAACGATGAAGGGCATATTGATATTCGTATGAAAAACATTCGTTAAGAATAGGATTGTAATCATAATTTGTACTGTTAATATAATCATATTTACCCCGACGTTAGATAATATAAATTTCTTTCCATCTATCGGCGTGGATAATAATCTAAAGTACGTTCTATTCTCTTTTTCTTTTAAAATATAGCCTGATAAGTTCACTGCTGAAAATAACATAAACATAATAAGATAACCCATCGTTTGGTTCGTCATATCTTTATTTTTCGAAGTATCTTCTAACGTCTCAGTCTTCACTTTAAATGAACTTTTTTGATATCCTGCGTACATCGTATCAAATGCACTTTGATCTGTTCCTGCTACTTTACTTATCGCTGCTACATTATTAATATAATTGTACAAATATGACTTAATAAACGCTGTTACTTGATCACCTTTAATCGATGAAATTTCAATATTGCTTGGTTTTCCTTCTCGGACACTTTCTGAAAAACCAGACTGTAACGTAATCACTCCATCAAGTTTTTTTGAAGTGAGTTTATCTTCTACTTCAGATTCTTTCACTTTACTTACTTTTACATGATTGATTTCTTCTAAAAATTTCACCGTATCCTTTGCTATCGACTCATTTTCTTTATTTATAACTCCGATATTTAACGTCCCTTGCCCCGCATTTCCATATATTGAAAAGGAGATTAACGTTCCTATTATCGGCAAGCTAATAATAATGAGTAACCCTTTTTTATTTTTCAAAAGGACTGATAATGTTTTTTGCATAAGCCATAAAATATCTTTCATACTATAGCCCCTCCCGTCTGCGTAATGCGATAATCGATATGAATAAAAAGAGTGCTGAGATTCCGATATTTAAAGAGATGACTGGTAGTGCCGCCCCTACATCATTTGCATAAATAATTTTCATAACGGCAGTGTTTGCCCACGTTAATGGTGATAAATTCGTAACGAAATTTTCTTCTACTACGAAGTATGCCCCGCCAAAAATAGAAGCTAGTTGTACGATAACTAAAATAATTGCTCTAGATGCTTCACCTGTTTTTGTAATATATCCGATGCCGAGGCCGAAGCTAGTTGCTAAAAGGACTTCTGTTAGTAAAATAAGTAAGACAACTCCAAGATGATCGCCCCAGTTAGCTTGAAAAACAAATTTACTAAATAAAACGACAAGTAGTATGCACAGTGCATTCGCCACCATATTACCCAATATTTTCCCGATAAAAATTTCCGCTTTCGTTATAGGTGCAGCAATGAGACGATCTCCTGTTTTACGTATTCGTTCGCCTCTAATTAAATTACTTGCTCCCATCGCACCATACAAAGCAACCATCGTTGTCATTACAATTGCATAGTAATCCATAGAACCTGGTTTTTTAGCCGCTTGTAATGCCGTTTCTTTAATATACTCATTACGTTCTCCATTCGGAATTATTGTGCTAATTTTACTAGGGTCTACTTTCTCAATCTCAACTACTACATTGTACTTATCAACAAATGTAGTCATCATTCCTTCAACTATGCTACTTTCAATACTACTTCTATCACTTCCGTAAAACTTTACCCCGTCCTTATTCAATTCTACATACGCAGCGTATTTGTTTTGTTTTACTTTTTCTTTTCCATCTATCTCTTCAGAAACTTTCTTAAAGTGAATACCAGATTTACTTACTTCTTTTGCAAATGCTTCAAATGATTGAGAAAACGTACCATTTGCTTCATCTTTGTATATCACTTGTATATCTTTAATAGTATGACTATCGCTATTAAATGCATTACTTAACGCTGTTCCTAACACAAGCATAAGTACAATCGGAAATGCTAACATAAAAACTAAAGTTCTTACGTCTCTAAATTCTCTTTTAATGTGCATAATTGCAATATTGAAGATGTTCAATTGATGAACCTCCCTTTACCTTTTCTTCATTTACCTTTTATTTATCTCGTAAGTTTCTTCCGGTTAAGGTAAGAAATACTGTTTCTAAGTTGGGAGCCTGCTCCTCTAATGAACGAATTTCAATATCATGATTGATACAGTGTTGAATGATTTTATTTAAATTATTTAATCCCGCATCAGAATTCACTTTAATTACGTTTTCTTCAATTTGAACTGCTTTCACACCGTTTATCTCTTTTAATTTTTCTACATCTAAATTCTCTACCGATTTCACTTCAATCCAAATATCTTTCGTGTCAGTAATAATTGCTTTTAACTGTTCTTTCGTACCTTCTGCAATTACTTTACCGTGATCTACTATCGCTATTTTCGTACAAATCTCTTCTACCTCTTCCATGTAGTGACTCGTATAAATAATTGTACTTCCCATTTCATTTAATTTACGTACTGACTGCAAAATGTAGTTTCTTGACTGTGGATCAATTCCAACTGTCGGCTCATCCATAATAATTAACTTCGGTCTATGAGCAATTGCACAAGCGATATTCAGTCTTCGCTTCATCCCACCAGAAAAGTTCTTCGGATAGCTTTTCTGTTTATCACTAAGTCCTACAAATTTAAGAGCTTCCTCTACCCTAGCTTTTAATTCGGCTCCTCGTAACCCGTACAATCCAGCAAAGAATTTCACATTTTCATAGGCAGTTAACTCTTCATAAATCGCAATATCTTGCGGAACAATACCGATATTCATTTTCGCAAATCGATTATGTTTCTTTATATTTTTTCCTAGTATGCTAATCTCACCTTCATTACTTCTTAACAAACCAGCAATCATATTTATCGTTGTACTCTTACCAGCACCATTTGATCCTAAAAAGCCAAATATTTCTCCTTCTTTAATAGATAAAGACATATTATCAACTGCGATGAAATCACCAAATTTTTTCGTTAAATTTTTAATTTCTAATGTATTCATCATTTTCACCCCTATTTCGGTTTCTCTGCTTTTAGTATAAACAAAAAGAATGAACCTGCTCAGTGCAGAAGTTCATTCTTTTCACATGAGAATATTCACTTTTTTCATATGAGATGGTTCATCCTCGTACCATTCTCTTTATATTGGCAACAACATCGTTACTGAAAAACCACTTGTCCCATCTACAATAATTTTTCCGTTTACAGACGCCGTTCGCTCCTCCATCCCCATAATACCGAGACCTTTTTTAACAAGAGCTACCCCTTTTCCGTTATCCTTCACTTGCACCTTAACCATCTTGTTAAGTACATGAATATCTATAGAAATAACTGTCGCATCAGCATATTTCATTGCATTTGTTAGTGCTTCTGTAACATTCTCACCGATAATTTTCCACTGAATGGGAGAAATCATATCTAAGTTCCCTTTGTATACAAAAGGAATATTCACATCATTCTTACCGGCAAATTCCTCTATGAATAATTTGATACGATGAATGCCAATTTGCTCAGTTGGAGGCTTCATATTTTTTAATGTAATGCGAATACTTTCAATTCCATCTTTTGAAATGTGAATTGCATTTTGTAATAACTCCGCAGATTTTTCTTTATCTATTTCCATTAACCTTTTTGCTGCTTCCATTTGAATAAGTGCACCCGTCATCGAGTGACCAATTTTATCATGAATTTCTTGCGATAACCGATTTCTCTCTTCTAGCTTAAATGTGTATTCAGATTGTCTTATGTACTCTTTATTTTCATGTAAGCTTTTCGTAAGTCGTTGCATATCTTTTCGCATCTTATCATTTTGCGATTCAAGCTTTACTACACGCGATATATATCGATCTGCTATAGTTAAAACGAGAAAAGAAAATGCAACAATTAATCCATAAGTCATTCGAATACTTTCATCTGCAATCGTAATTGGGAGCATCATAACAACAAAGCGTGGCCAATTCTTTTCTATGTAATGGAATGTAATTTCGTATAAGTTCAAAGGTAAAAACAAAATAAAAAATGGATGAACCCTCCATGTAAATAACATAATTATGCCAATTGACATACAGATTAATAATTTTTATACGTATCTTTTTAAATATAGAAATCATTACGTTTACAGAGAGGTAAATAAGTAAAGTAAATATAACCCAAGGTAAATTTACTACATTTGCGTAAATATAACTAAACACAATATATAAAAAGACAATTAATTTACTTACAGTTAGCCAAAATTCCATATCACTAATCTACTTTCCCTGTTAAGTAATAAATCGCAATTTGTGTGCGATGTTCAAGTCCAGTTTTCCCTAAAACTGACGTAATATAATTTGCAATTGTTCCTTCAGATATAAAAAGCTGTTTCGAAATTTCTTTATTCGAGAAACCTTTTGCAATTAATGCGATAATACTAAGCTCCCTTTCTGTGAAAAGGCTCTTATCAATTTTACATTCTTCCTCTTTACTTTCCATTAAATTAGACTTAATTTTATCGAGGACAACATCTTGCATAACAGTTTGACCGTTATATACTCCTTTTATCGCATCACGAATACGCTCCGGATCGTTATTTTTTAACAAATAACCTTTCGCTCCGTTTTTTACTGCATCCAAAATATATTCATCATCATCAAACGTCGTTAAAATAAGCGGTTTTGTTTTCGTCTCTTCACAAATGAACTTCGTCGCCTCTACCCCGTTCATATTTGGCATGCGAACATCTAAAAGAGCAATATCAACTTCATGCTTTTTACAATATGCTACAGCTTCTTCCCCATCATTTACAGTATCTACTACTTCGAACTCTTCGTATGTATTTAAAATAATTTTCATGCCCTCTCTAATAAAAGAGTTATCATCCGCTATTAATATTTTAATTTTCATGTTTGTTAGTATGGCCCTTCCCCTACTAACATTCACATCCTTTCTCCGTGTAACATTTCCTACTTGCTCATTATATACTTCTCTTTACCATTTTTTCACACCTTTTTTCATCTAGCTCTCCTGCAAAAAATATATTATTCTTTTTTTACAATATGTGTAGGGTGACTTATCATTCTTTACGTCTATATAATAGAATGCGTCAAAAAGGAGGGAGAGACCCATTGAGGAAAAACAATTAATTGAAAAAGCACAGCAAGGAAGCGAGCATGCTTTTCGTATCCTTGTACAAACATATCGTCATTATATTTTTCAAGTTATCTTTTCTATTTTAAGACATGAAGAAGATGCGAAAGATGTTACACAAGAAGTATTCGTAAAAATTCACACCTCTCTCCCAAATTATCAATTTCGCGGATTAAAAACGTGGATGGCGCGTATTGCCACCAATCACGCTATTGATTATAAGAGGAAGAAAGCTAGAGAAAGTGAAGAACTCTCCTTATGTAAAGAAGCTGAGGAAAATATAAAGTCCTCTCATAATATTGAGGCTTTATTATTGACGAAAGAGCAGAAATTACTCATTGCTCAAAAACTGAGAGAACTTCCCGAAAATTACCGTGACGTCGTTCTCGCACATTACTTAGAAGAAAAAAGTTATCAAGAAATTGCTTTACAGGAAAACATCGAAGTAAAAACAGTCGAAATGAAACTGTATCGGGCACGAAAATGGATTAAAAAACATTGGAAGGAGGAAGAGTTTCTATGATGCATTATTCAAAAGAAGATTGGCGCAATTATACATTAGATTTTATAGAAAACAATAAACGTGAATCTATGGAAGAACATCTTTACGAATGTGATCATTGTTTAACACTTTATATGGAAAGTATTGATGAACAACATGAAAACCTTCCAATGATAAATGATGATTCATTTACGAACGAAGTTATGACGCAAATTAATTTTGAAACGCTACAACCTAATGAAAATATAAAAACAAACTCACTAAAGCGCACAATTATTCACTACATAATTGCGACTGCAGCTACAATTATTTTTATGGTAAGTGGTTTATTCCAATATATTTTTACAGCGACATCAAATTTCGAGAAATCTTCAAAACATAACGAGTCTTCTATCTCACAACAAATTGTAAACAAATCGGTAGACACACCAAAAAAGGACGGAGGTTCAAAGCATGAATAAAAACCCCTTTTTAGCACTTGTATTAGGGCTAATTCCTGGGCTTGGACATTTATACTTAAAAAAGCTAGGACGGTTTATTTTATATAGCGGAGGATCTTTATTTCTATTCTCCTTTGCAGTATTTTGTACCATAGTAGTAAGAGAACGTGATATTGCTTTTCTTTCTCTATTTTTACTAGCTGTTCTATGGGTAATTAACTTACTAGATTTAGTTATCACCATTATAAAACAAACGAAAAAACAAGAAGCTGGAGAATTGATAAATTCCTCTAAAGAGAGCGAACGATTTTATATCATTCTCCTATCCATCATCCCTGGACTTGGCCATTTCCAATTAGGACTTATGCAACGCGGTCTTACGTTTTTAGTCGCTTGCGCTGGCTTAGGCAGCATGATTATATTTGTAACATTATTAACATCTCAAGGAAGTTTCCTTATCTTTCTTATTACGTTACCTGTTTTATGGATTTATAATTTCTTTGACGTTGTTCAGCAACTACAGAAAAAAGAACGCGACGAGCAATTAATTGACCGTACTATTTTCGAAGATTTTGAAGAACATCGAGAGCAAGGAAAGAAAAGTAAAACATTTGCTTCTATTTTAGCGATGTTCCCTGGAGCAGGTCATATGTATTTAGGTTTACAACGCCGTGGTCTTCAGCTTATGGCAGCCTTTTTACTATCTATTTATTTACTCGACTTATTAAGACTTTCTGCGTTTTTATTTTTAGTACCAATCATTTGGTTCTATAGCTTTTTTGATGCGTTACAGCAAACAGCAAAATACGGAAAAGAACGAGTACAAGACGAACCCATTATCGATTATTTTATAAATCATCAAAGATGGATCGGTATCGGATTAATTACACTCGGTGGTTATTATTTATTAAATCAAACAGTCCTTCCTATTTTGAATGATTATTTTGTAACTATATTTAATATTCATCTTAGTGAACTATATTATCGCTATTTCCAGACATCTATCGTTGCGCTCCTTTTAATTGGCGGCGGCTTTAAATTGTTACTTGGAAATAAAGAAAACAAAGGTGGGACAAGCGAATGAGGACTTGGCGTGTTGGAACATTCTCAATGGGGCTTTCTATTATATCGTTAGGGTGCTTTTTACTATTTTCAGTCGTAAAAGGAATTCAAGTATTAGATACACTAACTGCATGGTGGCCAGTTTTACTTATCATACTTGGAGCTGAAGTTTTACTATACCTTCTATTTTCTAAGAAGGAACAATCATTTATTAAATATGATATTTTTAGTATTTTCTTTATCGGTGTTTTAGGAAGCGTCGGAATTGCTTTTTACTGTTTATTATCAACTGGATTACTAGAAGAAGTTCGTCACTCTATTAACACAACGAGGCAAACGAGTAATATTCCAGACGGACAATTTGATATACCTGAATCTATTAAAAAAATCGTAGTAGATGCGGGACATCAACCTCTAACGATAGAGGGAAATAATACAAATCAAATTCATCTTTTGGGAACTTATGAAATGACAACGAAAGCAAATGAAAAACTCAATTTAAAACAAGATGATTTCCTTTCAGTTCAAACGGCTGGAGAAACGATGTATATCACTTTAAAATCATTACCTGTTCAGCATACGTTATTTAATTCAGCACCACAGGTGAAACCAACGCTTGTTCTTCCGCAAAATAAAAATGTGGAAATCCGTGCTTCAAATAACGAACTATCTCTTTATCCAGGTCAATTACAAAATAATTGGTTTGTACAGGAAAGCTCAAGAGTATCTGTCCATCTTGCAAAAGAGAGTGATGTATCTTTAACAGCAGTAACAAATCAAAAAGAAACACACGGAAGCACACCTTGGGAACAAGTAGAAGATTTAACGAAAAACGAAAATACTTCTTCAGAAGAACATCCAGAATTAAACAACCAAGAACATTGGTATAAAAATTCGATTAAAACTGGAAATGGCACGTACAAGTTAAATATTGAGAAAGCTTATAATTTGAATATGAGTGTTCTCGAAAAATAAAAAACCTTCCGCAATTGCGGAAGGTTTTTCTCATATAATCGCTTTAATTCCTTCTAACACTAATCCAATCATAAATCCGCAAACCGCCCCGTTCACTCGGATCCACTGCAAATCTTTACCGACATTATTTTCAATCATTTCGATTAACGTTTTATCATCTAACTTATCAAGATTTTCTTGTACAAGCTTACCGATTTTCGAATGGTTTTTTTCCACAAGTGTAACAACTTGCTTTTGTAACCACTCCTCTATTTTTTGAACAGTTTGTTCATCTTCTTTTATTTTGTTCATTTGTTTTTGTAAAAATGGAATAACATATTTATCAGCAAATTCTTCATTATTTACAAAAGCAACTGCTCTTTGTTGTACTTGCTCTAGCATCTCTTTTATTTTGTCAGTAGCATTCCAACTGGCAATCCATTTTTCTTTCCAATTTTCTAATTCTTGTAGTAACGCTTCATTTTCTTTTACATTTATAATTTCTTGACGAATTTTCGCTAATATAAGTTGTCTCGTGCTATTATCTGCATCTTGTAAGCTGTTAATATTGCTAATAATAAACTTCTGCAAAATGCCGCCAATTTTATCTTCATCTACAATATTCATAAACGATTTCAATGTAAACTGTAAGAATCCATCTACTTTTATATTTTCCATCGCCTTCATACCTAAACTTCCAAGCTGGTAGCGTGCTTCATCTTGCGCTGTCCAATCTTTCACTTTTACTAAAATGTAATCAAGTGTCTTCTCATCATATTCTTGCACAACTAATTGATCAACAAGCACTTGTAAAATGTTACTTGTATTAATTGTATGCAAATATGTTTTTAATTCTTTTTCAATAATAACAGCTAACTTTTCTGTATCTATTGTAACAATTGCTTTCTCTGCAATCGTTACAATCCCCTTTTTCACAGCATCAGACTGCATTTCTCTCTCAGCAATTTGCAGTACCATTTGTGCTAACTGCATCTCTTTTACTTTATTCGTAATACTTTCTTTCGTCAGCCATTCATTTTCTAACGTATTGATGAGCCCTTTCGTTACTCGTTTACGATTTTTAGGTAACAAAGCTGTATGCGGAATTGGTATTCCCATCGGGTGACGGAATAATGCTGTAACTGCGAACCAATCTGCAAGCCCGCCAACTAACCCAGCTTCAAATCCCCCTTGTATAATCTCTCCAGCTATCGTTCCTTGAAAAGGGATAGAAGCCGCAAAGCCGACACCCATAACCCCAAGTGAAATACCCGCTATATATTTAGTCTGTAATGACATCGTATACACATCCTCTTATTATGTAAAATAAAGCTTTTTGTTGTATTTATTCAATATTAGTTATCCTTTATATATACTATAAAGAACTATTGTGAAAATAACAAAGATTTTTATGTACATGAAAAAATGAGGCTACAACTAGCCTCATTTTTCTTATATCGTTAATTCCAAACCTTTCCTATAATATTCATCCATTGTATCGTTTGGAACCATACTTCCACCCGTTCCCCACACAATATGAGTACCTTTTTTCACCTTCTCTGTTAACTGTAGCTTTTGTAAATACTCATCTTCTTTACATACTTTCACTGGCCCTATCATACCTGCTAGTGCAGAAGGCTCTAAATAAATATTCTCCGTATCAGCTAGCTCTTTTAACAATCTATATAACTCTTCATCGCTTACTGTGTAATTCCCACTCAAAAATGGTTCCATCGTTTTACCGACAAATCCAGATGGCCTTCCTACCGCAAGTCCATCCGCATCTGTTACATTATCAATTCCGATATCTTGAACGGAAATTTTGTCATGAAGGCCTGTCATTAAGCCGAGTAACATACAAGGAGAATGTGTTGGCTCTGCAAAGTAACAATGAACATTATCTTTATACAATAACTTTAAACCGAATGCTACTCCGCCAGGTCCTCCTCCTACTCCGCACGGAAGGTAAACAAATAAAGGATGGTCTTTATCTACTACAACCTCTAACTCTTCTAATTGCTTTTGTAATCGTGATGCTGCTACTGCGTATCCTAAAAATAAATCATGTGAGTTTTCATCGTCTACAAAATAACAGCTAGGATCCGCATCCGCTTGTCTTCTTCCTTCTTCTACTGCTTTACTATAATCATCTTCATATTCAATAACGTTTACACCTTTACTTCTTAATAAATCTTTCTTCCATTCTTTTGCGTCTGCTGACATATGAACAGTTACATTAAAACCTAGATTCGCACTCATAATCCCTATGCTAAGTCCTAAATTCCCTGTAGAACCTACTGCAATTGAATATTTGGCAAAAAACTCTCTACATGTATCACTATCTAAAATGGAATAATCATCTTCTTCTGTTAACATACCGTGCTGCAATGCTAGTTGCTCAGCATGTTTCAACACTTCATAAATGCCACCCCTAGCTTTAATTGATCCTGATATTGGAAGATGACTATCACATTTTAATAATAATTCTCCTAAAATAGGTTGCTCATATTTTCTCTCTAAAGCTTCTTTCATAGAAGGTATTTTCACTAAAGGTGATTCGATTATGCCGTTCGCCCCTTTCGTTTCAGGAAAAACTTTCGCAATATATGGTGCAAAACGCTTTAATCTCTCTTCCGCATCTTTTACATTCTCTTCATTAAGTGGTGAATCTTTTATTGCCGTTTCATACTTTTCTATGTTTGGGTTTATCCAAAATACTTCTTCTGTTGCAATAAGTTTATTCACTAATGGGTATTCTGCTTGTAATGCCCCTATTTCTTTCATTTTGTTTCCTCCTTATATCCTTGTAGCTCACCATATAATAAATTATAATTAAATTAATTTAAATATAGTTTAACACAAATTGTTCACTTTAATTAATTTTAATTTAATTTATTTAAATATAATTTAATAATTATTAAGGAGATTTTCATTATGGAAAATATAGATATTGGTAAAAAAATTGAAAAACAAAGAAAAGAAAAAGGTTTAACTAGTAAAGAACTAGCAAAGATGGCCGATATTACACCATCAATGTTAAGTCAAATTGAGCGCGGGTCCGCTAACCCTTCTATCCAAACATTAAAAGTGCTTGCTAAAGCTCTTGATGTGCCAACATTTAGCTTTTTACTTGAAGATACAAATACAGACGATTTAATTGTACGTTCCCATAAACGAAAGAAAATGATTATTGATAATTTATCATATGAAATGCTTTCACCTGATTTCACTGGAAATTTAGCAACAGCAATTATGACCGTCCCGCCTAATACAGCTTCATCAGAAAATGTGCTAGAACATAAAGGAGAAGAATTAGCATTTGTCTTAGAAGGGAAAATCACATTATATTTAAATGAGGAAGAATACGTATTAGAAACTGGTGACAGTGTAAAGATACCTGCTTATTTAAAGCATAAATGGGTGAATCATTTTGAAAAAAACGCGATAGTCTTATTTTCTGTTACTCCGCCGATTTTTTAATATATCAATAAAAACAGGATGATTCTTATAAAGTGAGGATTATCTTGTTTTTATTAAATAAGAAAGTGAAATTTTTGTTAAAAACTTAACAGTTGAACCCAATCCGAACAATCCTCCTAAAAACATATTTACAAGTAAAACTATCCCTCCCATTGATGCTAACGTATCATGAGTCAGATTCATCCCACCACTACCAGAGGCACTTGTAATATTCACATAAAAATAAGAAATATGTAAAAATTAATTAATTTTTCAGAATTTTGTTGAAAAATATGGTAAAATCACTCTTATACTTCTTCTATTTTGCTATTATAGAAATAATTAAATTAGGATACTTTTATCGAATGGGGAATATATAATGAGTGTATTATTAAAAGGGCATGAACAGATTGTCAACGAATTAAACATTTTATATCAAGTAATGGTAGCGGAGCAATTAATTGAAGCGAAACAATTAAAAGAAAAAATAGAGAAACAGATTAATAAAATTGAAGCTGATCAAACTCTATCGCTTTACTACTCCCTACTAAACTTTAAATATAAGGTCCTAACCGATTGGACAAACATTAAGTATGATACTTTTAGTCAAATTGTTCGTTTAGACAATCCAATAACTGAAGACTTTATTACTTATTATTATCACTTTTTTAAAGCTGAACATGCTACCATTATTGGAAATTATGATGAAGCAAAAAAAGAATACGAAAAAGCTGAATCCCTTTTAAAACATGTACCAGGCGAACTAGAAGAAGCTGAATATAAATATAAATTTGCTATATTTAATCACCATACAAACAAACCACTTACAGCAATCAATTATGCAAATCAAGCTAAAGAGATTTTCTCAAAATATCCACGTTATGAAATTAAAATAGCTCTATGCGAAAACATTTTAGGCTCATGTTCTGTTTATTTAAAACAATTCGAACAAGCCGAAGAGAACTATAATTCAGCAATCAATATTTTACAAAAGCTGAAAGACGATACACTAATCTTAAAAGTTCGAAATAACTTAGGTTGGCTCTACTCTTCTCAAAATCTATCAACCCTTGCTATTAGACATCTTACAATAGTTACAAACAAATTACCTAAACACCTAAAAGCCAATTTTCTACAAGCCAAAGAACATTTTAGTTTAAATGAAAAAGAACTTGCAAACGATTGGGTTCAAAAAGGCTTAGAAATTTGTAATGAATTAAATAATCAAGAATATAAACACCATTTCACTATCTTAAAAACACAACACACTGGTATTCTAGACGACTTAGAAAACGCAATCATTGCAGGCACTACATATTTTAACAGTAAAGAATTATACGATTATGTACAAGAATATTACGAATTATTAGCAGTAGAATTTCATAAAGTGAATAAAATAGAGAAATCTCAAAAATATTTTTCAAAACTTACGAAGCAAAACAAAAATTATTAACTAAGGAGGCACTAAGATAATGAAAAAGATTAGTTTAGCTATTTTAACCTTTACATGCATACTTGCTTTTGGATTTAATAATTTTACTGAAAATCAACAAGCAAAACAACTTCCAAAATGGGATACAGATAAACAAGAAACACATGCAGACCTATAGAAACCTAAAAACCCCTAATAAAGGGGTTTTTAGATTTCTACAATATAATGATTTAGCATATGATGAAGAAATATGCTTATAAAAGATAGCCATACAGATACTCTCTGTACATGGCTATCTTTTATTTTTTCGGCACCAACAAAATCCCTAAACTAATAATACAAAAGCTCATTATTTGCTCTGCTGATAGACCAAACAGAACCGAATTTTGTTCACTAACAAGCGAAATAATAATATGAGCAAACCCCTCAATAATTAGAAAAACACTTATATTCTTTCCATTTCCGAGCCTTTCATTTTTCATCCATAACAAGCCCATTATACAAAGAGCAAGGATGATCTCATATACGAAAATAGGATGATATAAAAATTTAGATTCATATATATTCATTCCCCATGGTAGTGTCGTTTGTACACCTACTTCATGATGGAATAGAAAATAAAAGATAATGCACACACACAATCCAAAAGGGAGTACATCAAGTAAAATACGAAGCAAAAATTGTTCCTTTTTACTTTTCCAAAAAATGTATACACTCGCAATTACGCATCCTACTACAATATGTTGCATACTTCCAATAGCTAATATTGCTTGCACCGGCGCCCCAAAAGCCCATACAGGATTTAAAATTGCTGGTGCAAACTTCCATACAAATACGATGATAAGAAAAGCATTTGTTACGGCATCCATCATTTTTTCATATGATACATTTTGATACTTCATCTTTCGTTTCATCAACATAAAACCAAATAGACTTCCAATTATAAGAGATATGGGTTGTAACCTCACAATCCACTCCATCGTCACCAAATCTCCTTTTAATTCTCAATCAATTTCTTAAATTTCTTTTCTAATTGATCTGGTGGTAATACACCTCGTACATGATCTACTATAATTCCATCTTTATTAACAAAAAATGTCGTCGGTAAAGAGAATACTTTATAATCTAGTCCAGCTACTCCGTCCATATCTAGTAGAACAGGAAACTCAAAACCATAACGATTAGCAAATGCGCTTGCTTCTTGTACTGGGTCACTAACAGTTGCATTCACCGCAAAAATTTCAACATCCTTTTTATATTTATCATACATATGAACTAAGTCAGGTGCCTCCATTTCACACGGCCCACACCATGATGCCCAAAAATTAATAATATACGGTTTTCCCTTTGCATCATTTAACGACTGTAACTTTCCGTCTAATCCTTTTAATGTGATGCTAGGTGCTTTAAAACCGACTTGTGGTAATACTTCTTTCTCCTGTAACTCTGCTTGCTTTGCTTTTCTTTCCTTTTCTTCTTTCTTTGAATTATAAAAGTTAACCCCCGCCCAAGCGAGAGCACCTACTAGTATAATAGCAATTAGTTTCTTCACTTTTCTTCCTCCTCATTTTTAAAAACCTGTAAATCCACCGAATAGACGAATAAAGAATGCTGTAATTTTCGTCATTTGATTTGTATACAATAAAATACCTGTTACAATCATCATTCCACCGCCAATTTTCATCATGACATTGGCATATGTAACAATCCATTTTACCTTCCCAATAAAGAATGCCATCACGAAAAATGGAACCGCAAACCCAAGAGTATACGCTGTAATATAAAGAAGCGCCCCTTCAGGATTCGTCGCGCCAAGCATGAGTACAGCTGAAAATATCGGTCCAACACATGGCGTCCAACCTGCTGCATATGTCATACCGACTAAAATCGAGCGAATATATCCAGTCGATTTACTTCTATACTGCACCTTTTTCTCTGCCATAAGCCACTTAGGCTGAAACAAGCCCGTCATAAATAGCCCCATTAAAACAATAAAAATCCCACCAATTTGTTGAATCAATTTTTGGTTAGATGAAAATGTTATTCCAATCCAGCTTACCGATAAACCTAACGCGTAAAATATAACCGAAAATCCGATCATAAAAAATACTGTATGTATAATCGCTGATTTTTGCATAATTCCACGATTTTCTTTTAAATCTTGGATAGACACACCGGTAATATAAGATAAATAAGATGGATATAGCGGTAAAGAGCACGGTGATATAAATGACAATACTCCCGCCCCAGCCACAAGCCAAATTGTTAAATCTGCTGCATTCATTTTATTCCCCCTTAAACACTACAATGAGTAGTGTTTGTTCTTAAAAAAAGAGGCTATATGCACTCTCCGACAATAAGTACAACCGACATACAGAATAAACCTACTGTTACATATACCGAATTCGTATGTAACGGAATAGTAAGCTTAACAACCTTTTCATTTAACACTTGCTCGATTCGTAAATTTATTGCTGTTTTTGCAAATGAAGCTGTAACACATCGATTTTCCATTGTCTTTATTTTAATTAATTTTAATAACGCGCTACCTAACTCAAATGAAGATTCCATTTTTTGCATCGCATATTTATCAGCAGCTAGCTCCTGATACGTATGATATCGCTGTAACAACCCTTTTAATATCGGTATGTACATCATTCCTTCTGCTAATAGCGTAAAACAAAATAATTTTAGCGGATCCCAATTCTTTTGATGATATTCTTCATGGAAAATAATTGCATCTATTTCTTCATCTGAAAATGTTTGAAGCATCCCTTCTGACATGACAACTTTCGGACGAAATAGCCCAATTGTATATGCCGCAACTTCCGTAGTCGGCAATATATATATTTGTTTTCCTTTTCGGACGAAAGGGATAAGTACTTTTTGTAATTTTTTACTATAGAAAAATTGTCGCCAAATTCTTTTGCACACGATTAATACAGTAAGTAGTAATAATCCAGCGATTATAATACGAATCAGCGATAATTCTTTCATATGTTTTTCTAACTGGAACAAGCAAAAATTTGAAAGAAGGAACATCTTATTTTGAAACAGAAATGGATATGTAACGTAATACACTAACATACTGAAAAAGAGGATACTAACAATTACTGCTAACAATACGATTTTACGCATTTGCCATTTCATTTCATTAATCCTCTCTTTTTAACTGACTCAATTTGTCTTCTAACTTTTTTATTAAAGTCGGATCAGCCTGCTCTAACTCATCTAACATATGATTTACAACTAAATCTCCAAATTCCCCCATCAATTCCTGTGTCATTTTCTTCGTTTGATTGGATAAGAATTCTTCTTTTGTTTGTACAGCACGATATATACCACTTCTTTTCACAGTCTGTTTTTCTAAGTGTAATTTCTCTACTAACCTGTTCATAACTGTCATAACAGTGTTAAAATTCACAGGTGATTCTTCACTTAATTTCTGCTGCACTTCTTTAATAGTAATACCATCGCTAGACCAAACAATCTCCATAATTTTCGCTTCAAGCGGTCCAAAGAAATGATTTAACCCATGCTCATTTAACTTATAGTTTTGAGTAAACATTGTACAACTCCTTTCACACTACGAATTGTAGTATAAATTAAATGAAAGGTCAAACGTAAATGATATATATGAAAATTAACTACCCATAAATACATAGGCTATTCCATTCATTTTAAACCTAATTTTTCTCCAAATGTATCAAAAAGATACTGCTCTAATATTTGTACACTAAACTTCTCATTACGTCCAAGTGCAAATAATTCCCGATCTTTCGCTACGATAGTATCTAACGGAATAGCTACATTATCCACTATTTTTGTAATTTCAATTATATTACTTTTTACATTTACTTCTGTTTTAAATTCAACGTTTTCTAACACTATATGTGAACGTCTTCCTGATGCAAAAAAAGTAAAATTAGGATTTTTAACAACGCCAATTTCAGTCTCTAACGCATATAAATAGTGAAAAATTACATCTCTGTGTCCATCTTTTATTATTTTTTCATCCTTCTCATCGTCTAAGTATTCTTTCAGCTTCGTTGTAAATTCAAATCGAAAATCCACTTTTTTCACGCTCCTTCTTTGTATTTCATATTAAATAAATATATTGAAATAATTTTAACATATTGTAATACAACTTCCTATTAAAAGTAAAAACTGTTTTAAAAATCGCTATTATTTCCGATACCCTTTTAAAATATAAGTATAAATTCAATATGAATCAATGCGTCATTATATCTATTTAAACATATTTTTTCCATATTTTGAAACATTAGTATGAAATATTATATATCAATGTATGGTTTCTAATGCATTGGTATATATAGTCAGCAGTTTCTTTACTATTCCGATATACTTAAGCTACATTTTCTAATTATTGATTACATTACGGAAGGAATGTAACTCTCTTCTATCGAATTTTTATATAACAAAAATAATTAGGTGGTGCTTTACTATGAAATTAGCTGTCATTGGTGGCGGTGATTTACAAGATTCAAATCACTTGCCTATTAATGAACGCCTTATAGAATTAACAAATAAACAGTACCCAAAAATATTGTTTATTCCAACGGCTAGTCATGATGATGAAAGCTATATAAAATTATTTTTAGACACTTTTGAAAAACAATTACATTGTGAAGTACAAATTTTACGTACTACAACAGATTCACCTTCAAAGTATGAAATAGACGAGATGATTCATTCAGCCGATTTAATTTATTTAGGTGGCGGGAACTATATTCACATGCTTACGCAATGGAAAGAACATAGACTCGATGAAAAATTATTATTGGCTCTGCAGCAAGGAACACTTATTGCTGGTTATAGCGCTGGTGCTATGTGTTGGTTCACGTCTAGTATCCGATCAGATTATGAAGGTTCTGGTTATATAGAGAGTAACGGATGGGGTATTGTTAATAAAAGATTTTGTCCACATTATAATCAATTAAACAGAATGAACGCCTTCCATTCCTTTTTACAAAATCATCAAGGGAATATAGAAGGAATTGCACTGGCGGATAATTGCGCTTTATATATTACAGAGGAATCCTTTGAGATTATCGGTGAACCGGAAAAAGCGTGGGAGTTTTATATGAGTGATAAAACACTCATTAGACAACATTTTGATATAACTTTAAAAAGCTATTTATAAACCTGAACTTACGAAAAAATGTCCCTAAGTCTAATAACTTAGGGACATTTTTCTATTTAACTAACTAATCGTGTAATTCGTTTCTTTTGCCATGAAAGCTTATAATATGCATACTGTAATATTAAGCTGACAATAAATGCTGCTGGATACCCGATCCAAATGCCTTCTATTCCAAGACTTGTATGGTAAGAAAGATAATATGCTACGGGTACTTCTACAAGCCAAATTGAAACAACTCCAATAACAGTTGGCCAAAGTACTGTACCGCTCGCTCGCATTGTCGCACTAATAATTTGTGCATGACCGAAAATTAAATAACTCCATAATGTAATCATAACTAAGCTATGAGCAATTTCAATTGTAGTTTGACTCGTTAAAAATAGTGATAAAATGTCTCTTGAGAATACGTAAATAAGAGATATTAACACACCACCGATGACGTAGTTCATAATAATTCCGGCCTTCACAACTTTCTGTAATCGATCAAATTGATTCGCACCAATCGATTGTGCCGCAAAAATGGAAACTGTAATACCAAGGCTAACTGCTGGCATTTGTACATAACTTGCAACTTGATTCACAACGCCGTAAGCAGCTGTTGCATCCGAACCGTAACGATTTACAAATGCGATTACGGCAATTTCAGATAATGAAACTAATATCATATTAATACTCGCTGGAATACCGAGCCTTAGTAATAGCTTTAATAACTCCCCATCCATTCGAAGGTATTTTCTAACCGTTCCATCTAGTTGTAATGGGTGATTTTTCTTCTTTAAATACACAAGCATGACAATAAACGTAATAACTGTAGATATAACAGATGCATAGGCCGCTCCATACACATCTAATTTCGGAGCTCCTAACCATCCAAAAATAAGAATCGGTAATAAGATCATATTTAGCGCTGTACTTACAATTAAAAAGTAAAATGGCGTTTTAGAATCTCCTGTACCTCTCATAAATGTTGTATATGCGAAATATAAAAATAATACTGGCATCGATATAAATAAAATCCGTGCATAATGTACACTTATTTCAATAATATTTTCTGGCGTTCCCATTAGACGCATAATATCCATCGCAAAAATACTGCCTATTATCGCCAACACAACTCCAATAATAAAGGTAAACGTCAACGTCGTACCAACGATAGCTTTTAAACGATCTTCGTTTTTAGCACCAAACGCCTGACCAATTAAAATAGAGCTTCCTGAACCGATACCAATTACAAATGAAACGAGCAAGAAAAATAATGGGAAGAATGCTGATATAGCCGCTAAATCATTAACTCCAAGCCATCTTCCTACTACTACCATACCAAATAATTGTCCAACTGATTGTAGTACATTACTTAATAATAACGGTACTAAAAACATCGACATCGATTTCCAAATCGGTTTACTCTCACTTTCCAACTTATGTGACTCCGCACCTTCTTTATTGTTATCTGCAGGTGGTTTCAAATTTCATTTCTCCTTTTATTAAACATCTATTTTCAATCTCTATCTCTTTGTATAGTTGTTATAATACTGTGCTTCTATTCATTTTCTTTTCGTATGATTATAACTTCACCCAATATTGACTTCCATCGGCTGTTCGATCTAAAAATCCATATTCGATTAAATATCTTCTTAAAGTTACAAAATCAGGGTATACATTTTCTATCACTGTATTTACTTCTTTTTCAGTATACTTTTTATTACTATCAAACTTCTTCACTAAATGGCGCAATATAATTAATTTACGCTTTTGTTTCTTCGGAAATTTAGAGAGAGGTCCATCTAATCCTTCTGTAAAATGAGCTTTTAATACTTCATCATTTTCTTCTTCCGTAATATTGTATCGATCATCCACCATCGTTGCTGTTCTATGAATTGGCACAAATTTCGTTTGTACTTTTGATTTTTCTTCTGATAATTCCATTAGCGCTAAAAATACTTTTGCTTGCTTCATTTTCTCTCGCAGTGTAAATCGATGATTACGAATTGTTGATGTACTTCCGCCATCCATCTCTTTTACAATTTCTTTATCATTCAGTCCCATATGGAAAAACTGAACCATTTTCTTTTGTAAATCCGTTAAACCAGTAAATTTCTTATCCATATTTAACAAATAATCAAACATAGACGTATGCTCATTTTGAATATGCAATTGGACGAATTTCTCTGCTTCATACAAAATTTGGTTATCTTGATAAATAACACCTTTAATAAATGTTTCACCACAAGCTAAGCAAATGTACTCCTCTTTTTCTTCATCAAACACATACCCTTTCTTTAATTCCTCTATTGACGCATCCCAAAACTTCTCTGAAATATCGCTCATACTAAACACTCCTTCAAAATGTTTATTTAAAACCAAACAAATCAATATATCGTTTATTATCACTTCATCATCTTATCACAACGCAAACAAACATTTCAACGTTTCGTTTGCCCATTTTATAAACTTTTATAAAAACATCTAACAAAAGGGTTTAATACAACGAAAAGCGAATATGTTTATACAAATTCATTTTATAGGATGTGAAATAGAACATAAATATTCTTTAAGACCCTTAGTTTACCGTTAAACAAATTGCACAGAATACATATGCGATTAGTGAATATGGAACTGGTATTCACTCATTCCAAAACTTCAGTATTCAATTTTAACTACAAAAAGATGTTTTCGTATAAGAAAACATCCTTTACTTTATATATTCTATTTACAGTCTCTACTAAAACCTTACTTGCTTGTACAAATGTATGCTTTCGATTTCTATCTTCAACAAATTTATTAGCACAACTACTCATAATGATCATACAACTAATTATGACTAACGCTATCTTTCTATTCTTATAAGTCACTTTATGCCACTCCACTATTACAAAACTTCTTTTGAATTTATCCCATCAAGAAATTTTACATGAATAATAAAACGCGCGAATATGCAATTCTGCATATTCACACGTTTTATCACAATGTTATGATTTAATTTAGTTAAAGAACAAGTATACCGAGGTGACTAACTTGAAATTTAAAGCGAAAAAAAATCCATTCCACGTCATTTTCATTACATTATTTATAATTATTTTTTCGTTTCGTTATTCTTCCAAAATGAAAATTCTATTTTTTCACTCTCATGATGCTATTAAATATCGTGAATCTTTCTTCATTCTATTTCTCTCACTACAACATAACAGAATCATCTCTTGTTGTAAAACACGGTTTCATTTTTCATACTGAAATTCCATTTGAAGATATTCGTCACGTTAAATACTCTGGTAAAAAACTTCATTCAAAAAAATGGACTAGACAACAATTAGAAATCCATTACAATTTATTTGACTCAGTGACCACTTTCGTACCACTAGAAGAAGAAAAATTCATTTCACTCTTAAAAGAGAACTGCCCACAGATGAAAGTAATGAATACGCCTGCTAACAAATAATATATTTTGAAGCTTGTAGTATTGCAAGTAGATGAAACATAAAAATGAACATCAAAAAAGCCAAGATTCTATACTAAGAACCTTGGCTTTCTCTATTACTCTATTGGAGCAATCATTTTCTTTGGATCTACAATTTCATCAAATTGCTCTTCTGTTAGTAGCCCAGATTGCAATGCTGCTTCTTTTAAAGTTAACCCTTCTTTATGAGCATGCTTCGCAATTTTCGCTGCATTTTCATATCCTATATGTGGGTTTAGCGCTGTTACAAGCATTAGTGAACGATTCACATTTTCATTAATTACTTCTTCATCTGCTTCAATACCAACTGCACAATTGTCATTAAACGAAATAATTGCATCCGCTAATAAGTGAGCTGATTGTAAGAAGTTATAAGCAATAACAGGTTTAAATACATTTAACTCAAAGTTACCTTGGCTCGCAGCAAATCCGATTGTTGCATCATTCCCCATCACTTGCGCTACAACCATCGTTAATGCTTCACTTTGCGTTGGATTTACTTTCCCTGGCATAATAGAGCTTCCCGGTTCATTTGCTGGAATAATAATTTCTCCAAGACCACTACGTGGACCACTTGCAAGCCAACGTACATCGTTAGCGATTTTCATTAAATCCGCAGCTAATGCTTTTAATGCACCGTGAGTATATACAACTTCATCATGGCTCGTTAATGCATGGAACTTATTTGGTGCAGAAACAAATTGTTTACCTGTAAATTGACTAATTTCCTCTGATACCATCTCACCAAATTTAGGATGAGCATTGATACCTGTTCCAACCGCAGTTCCACCAATTGCTAACTCTTTCATATATGTATTGCTCTCTGCAATCATACGCTCTGTTTTTTCAAGCATACGGTGCCATCCGCTAATTTCTTGCCCTAAAGTTAACGGCGTTGCATCTTGTAAATGTGTACGACCAATTTTTATAATATGTTCAAATGCAGTTACTTTTTCTGCTAAAGTTTCTTTTAATTTCGTAATTGCTGGTAATACGTGATTTTCTACTGCGATTACACAAGCTACATGAAGCGCCGTTGGAAATGTATCATTTGAACTTTGTGACATGTTCACATCATCATTCGGATGAATATGTACGTCAGATCCCTTCTCTTTCAAAATTTGATTCCCACGATTTGCAATTACTTCATTCACATTCATGTTTGACTGTGTACCACTACCTGTTTGCCATACGACAAGCGGAAAATGTTCATTCCATTTCCCTGCAATCACTTCATCCGCAGCTTCTACAATTGCTTCTGCTTTTTCTTCTGATAGCTTTCCTAATTTTTGATTGCTAAGCGCTGCACTCTTCTTTAAAATTGCAAATGCTTTTACAATTTCAAGTGGCATTTGCTCTGTTCCAATTGGAAAGTTTTCTTTACTACGTTGTGTTTGTGCTGCCCATAATTTATCAGCTGGAACTTTTATTTCTCCTAATGTATCTCTTTCAATTCTGTACTCCATGTTTTCATCCCCTTGAAAATATAATACCTACATCTCTTATAATAACAGACTTTCTCTTAAATGATAAGAATTCTCACTCTTATATATAGATATTCTATATTTATTTTAAAAAATTCCTCTTGACCTAAACTTAAGTTTAGGCTGTATCCTTTCCATTGTAACCTACTATAACACTACTGGAGGAATTCAATATGAAAAAATATGCTTTTATAACAGGTGCAAATAAAGGAATTGGATATGAACTTGTTCGTCAATTAGCAGAAAAAGATTATCACGTATTTTTAGGTGCTCGTAATGAACAACTTGGACAACAAGCCGTAGAATCTTTAAATGTTTCAAACGTTTCCTATATTCAAGTAGATATTTCAAATTCACAATCCATTCAAGAAGCAATAAAGAAAATTTACGAAATGACTGACCACTTACATTTATTAATTAATAACGCAGGCATAGCGCTAGACTTCAATACACTACCTAGTGAATTAAATATTGAAACTTTACGCCAAGGATTTGAAGTTAATTTTTTTGGAACTTTCCAAATGATGCAAGCCTTTTTACCATTATTAAAGAATTCAAGCAACAGTAAAATCATAAATGTAACAACTGACATGGCCTCACTAACAATGTTTGCTAATGGTGAAACACATCCAATTAATACACTAGGATATAATTCTTCCAAAACAGCTATTAATGCTTTAACATTAGCTTTTAGTAAAGAATTTGCCACTAACGGTCCAGAAGTATTTGGGGTAACTCCTGGTTTTACAACTACGGATCTTAATGGAAATTCCCCTGGTGGCCATACAACCACTGAAAGTGCTAAAATTATTATTAAATATGCATTAAGTGAAACAAACTATAATGGTAAAATACTTAACAAAGATGGCATTATACCTTGGTAATAAAAGGATGAATGATATGTATTATACAATTGGGCAAGTCGCCAAAATGCAACATTTAACTATTTCTCAAATACGTTATTACGATAAACAAGGACTGTTTCCTTTTCTGCAAAGAAACGAAAAAGGAGATCGAGTTTTTGATGAAGAAGCACTGAAATATTTAGAAATGATTTTGTGTTTAAAAAACACCAGTATGCCAATTCAAAAAATAAAACAATTTATCGACTGGTCTATGGAAGGAGAATCTACCATCCTTCAAAGGTTAGCATTAATGAAACAACAGGAGACCAATGTCTTACAGCTCATGCAAGACACTGAAAAAAACTTAAAAAAGATACAACAAAAAATTGCTAAATATGAGAATGAAATAACTTCAGCAAATGCTATTAAAAAATAAAAAAATCACCTTCTACATATTGTAGAAGGTGATTTTTATTTTATGATGCTTGCTTTCCTTTATCTGCATCATCTACATACCAGATGAATTTGCCTGTATATCCGTAAATAACTGCTAAAATTAACGATACGAAGCTTAACCACATAAACGGAACGTATGAGAACGTTGCTACACCTAAAATACCCGCCATAAAAATACCATTATCAGACCATGGAACCATACCTGAAGTTAACGTTCCACCTACTTCTGAGTTACGCGCTAATACACGACGGTCTATTTTTAATTTATCATAGCTATCTTCCATAATTTTTGGTGTTAAAATTAGTGATACATACATCGCACAACCAAATATATTAGCTAAGAATGCCACGATTAATGTAGACAATGTTACATTACCTGCAGAATTTAATTTCTTCTCAAATTTTGATACGATTACTTTTAAAACACCTAGTTTTTCAAGTAATCCACCAAATCCTAAACCGAAAATAATAACGGCTACTGAGCCAAGCATGCCGTTAATTCCACCACGGTTTAATAACTTGTCAACAAACTCAACACCAGATTGAATTGAGAATCCGTTATAAGCTGTTCCAATCGCCTCTCCAAAGTTCATCCCTTGGAAAAGAGTTGCCCAAATTGCACCAATTAAAGCTCCCATTGCAATTGTTGGCATAGACGGTTTCTTCATCGCTAATAGAACGATAACAATGACCGCCGGAACAAGCATCCATATTTTAATATCAAATTGCTTTAATAAAGCTTCTTTTAAAAATTCTACTCGATTCAAATCTACATTATCGCCGCCATACATCCAACCAGCTACAGTAAACATAATACTAGTAATAATATAAGCCGGAACATCTAATACGAGCATAGCTCGAACGTGAGCAATAACATCTACTTTCGCCATAGAAGCTGCAAGAACTGTGCTATCAGAAAGTGGTGATAATTTGTCGCCGAAATAAGCTCCTGAAAGAACTGCACCAGCAACAAGCGGAAGTGGTAAACCAAGTCCTTCACCAATCGCCATCATAGCAATACCTGCTGTTCCCACTGTTCCCCAAGACGTTCCTGTTGCGATAGAAGTTATAGAACAAATAATTAATGTTGCTAATAGGAATATGCTAGGGTGAATAAATTCTAATCCATAATAGATTAATGTTGGTACTACCCCACCAGCAATCCACGTTCCAATTAAAGCACCTACTGCAACTAAAATCAGTATTGCTTCTAATCCGTTAGAAATCCCTTTCGTAATTGCATCTTGCAATTCTTGATAACGAAATCCTAATCTTAATCCAAGCGCAATTACTAAAAACCATGAAATAAATAGCGCTAATTGAATTGGGAGATCAAAAATCGTTTGGAAGGAAAAGACAACAGCAAGAAATAGTAATAAAAGAACTATGATTTCTAGCATCGATGGTAATCTTACACTTTTCATTTTTTTCTCTCCTTACAAGTCGATAACATGACGTATGTCGTCTTACATGTATGTAATATACAATTAGCGAAGACAAAACAAAATTTTCATATTATTTCGATTTATTTTTCCAGTATAATATATTCACAACCCTTTCTATTGTAAAAGTAGATTACGTTTTTCGCAATGAAAAATATAAAAAATGTTGTATTTTTATTTATCCCGATATTTTCGGCCAATAAGACCTCCGCCTTAAAATTCAGTAAGTGCAAAGCACTTAGGTAAGAAATTAACTACTGTAAAATTCCGAATCGATATGAACATATTAAAGCTTCACTTTATTTACAAGGAACAATCCCATACTAACTTTTTTAATATTTGCTGCAACAAAACTTTTTACAACTATCTTAACTTTTTAATTCACACCATTATTTTCTACGCAAAAAATAGGGCACACATCCTTAAAATGATGTATGCCCTATCTTTATTTATACATATTTTGTATTTCTTCTTTATTTTTAAGTATTTCCTCAAACTTATCACTACAACCCTTCGGAAATAACACTCCCAGTCCATATGAATGCGCAAATTGAAAATGAGGGCACTTCGCTTTTACCTCATCCCAAAACTTATACACGCCGAAATCACCACTTCTAACTTCAATATCATGAAATAATACAATACCGTTTTTCGCGACTTTCGGTAGCCATGTATTATAATCGTGAGAAACAGCTTCATACGTATGATAGCCATCAATATGCAAAAGATTTATCGTTTCATCTTGAAACCGGTCTACAGCATCATCAAAAGTAGATCGAATTAAATTTCCTATATTAAGGTAGTTATCGCTCACTACTTTTTCTACTATTTGAAAAACCCCTTCTCCATATGGACCTGTATGCCCATCTCCAGCCCAAGTATCTACTGCAAAGCATTTAGTCGATAACCCTCCATCTTTTACTCCTTGACAAAAACTGAAGAAAGAAGCACCTAGATGTGTACCTAACTCAACTAAAGTTTCCGGTTTTTCAAATCGTACTAAGTCATATGCAAAATCTAAATGTCCACTCCACGCAGATTGTGACCGAATAATAGGACTAAATGTTTCAAATTCAAATGATGGTTTATGAGTAACCCAGTTCATCGCATAACTCCTTCTGCACATATTTTTAACAAACCAAATTACTCTTATCTTTATTTTTTTATTGCCATGATTATGATTCTATTTCATGAAAATATGAAGAATTTATTCTTTTCTATTGAGGTAAAGCATCATATACATATGGGTCAGTTGGCTTATTAATTTTCTCGATTTTGTTTACTTTTACAAGTGGAAAGACTGTTCCTTTATATGTCGTTTCATCTAATAATCCTGTTATTTTCACCCATGTTTCTTCTGGAATTTTTTCAATATTTTTCCCGGTAACAATCATCCCCCAGACTGATGCATCCGCAATACAACAAGTTATACCATATCGAGCCACTACTGCTTTATTACCCGTCACATCTTTATCCTTATATATAAACCCTAAGAATGTAATTTCTTTCCCTTTAAACCAATTGACATTTTGACCAATTACATTCATTGTTTGAACATAATCCTTATCCTTTACTTGTAGTTTACGCTGTCCTAACATACTTTTTACTACTTGCTCTTCCGTTTTATAAGTCGTTGCTAAATTTGATGTTTCTTCTGGATCAACTGATACTTCTCGCCCATCAAACTTAACCTGTTTCCCCTCTTTTTCGTTCCTTTCTAGACTTCTCGACTGTACACTTTGATTCATACCCCTTTTTCCTGCTAAACTTCCATCAATTGTTACACTTCCAAAGAGAAAAGCACTAACTATCGGAACGACAAATAAAACATATACAAAGAAACTTTTTATCCCTGATTTTGATGTTGTATGATGTTTACAACAATTACAATCATGCTGTTTTTCTCTTCCATCTCTCCAAACTTGTACAATACCAAAAATTAAAATTACTACAAAAGCTATATACGTAAATTTGATCATTTTTGGAGCGATAAAATTATAAATATTCCCTGTTACAAGTAGTTTAAATAAGAGCATTGCTAAACCAATTAAAATAATGCCACGAATATAGCAATGATATGCCTTCTGCTCCTCTTTCCCCATTCTTTCTCACCTCCTATAACATTATGATTTGCAGGATGGTATACACAGATATAATGACAATTCCTATCAAAAAGAATACAAATCTCTTTTGAAAATATGCAAATAGCATTAACGTATTTTTCATATCAAGCATAGGCCCAAACACAAGAAATGCGAGAAGTGCCTTTACCGAGAAAACATGTCCAAAAGATGCCGCTATAAAAGCATCGGCTGCAGAGCAAATTGATAAAACATAACCAAATCCCATCATAATAAAGGGGGCAATTACTTCGTTATGTGCTACTGCATCCAGTACATTCCGATCAAAAAACGTTTGAAATACACTTGCTAAAAAAGCACCAATCAATAAATACTTACCAGTATCAAAAAACTCATCTACAATGTGATTCATAACATCTTTCCAACTCTTTTTATTGCTTGTTTGAACTGAAACCTCTACATCTTTTAAAACATTTCTTTCGCGATAGCAATAATACACAATTAGACCTATGAATAGAGCAACTAAAATTGTTATCCCAAAGCGTGCATATACAACGTAATCATTTTTTGGAAACGCATATACAGTAGATAAAAGAACAACTGGATTCATAATGGGTGCACTCAGTAAAATAACAATGCCTACATGAAGTGGTAACCCCTTTTGAATGAGCCTTCTTACAATTGGTATAATGACACATTCACACATTGGAAAAAGAACTCCCACAAATACTGCCGGAATCATTGCAACAATCGGAGATTTCGGCAGTACTTTTTGAATCATATCTTCCGTCACAAACACTTGAATACATGAAGAAACAATTACCCCTAATAAAATAAAGGGTATTGCTTCAAAAATGATACTTAAAAATACTGTATTCACATTCAACCATTCCTGTGGCATATTTTTGTGCAAATTTGCTAGACTTGTAAAATCTACAAAAAATAATAAAAAGAGAAACATAGCGATAAGAGCTATGCCTACTAATTCTTTTGAAACTCTATTAAAGACCAAGCTTCTCGCCTCCATTTTATTTATATGTAAACATGTGCTTGTCCAAATGCTCCATACTACAGCACAAATTTTATAGTCTATTTCTATTCTTAAATCGTAATCATTATGATTTATTCTTGCTTTTTCTTTTCCTATCGTTTAACATAAAACGTAATCATTACGATTTAAAGGAGAGATCATTTCATGAAAAAAGTACCTATCACTGTATTAAGTGGTTTTTTAGGATCTGGAAAAACTACCTTACTACATCACATTTTGACTAATAAGAATAACTTAAAAGTAGCTGTTATCGTTAATGATATGAGCGAAGTAAACATTGATGCATCTCTTATAAAAAAGGGTGGTTTTTCACGTACGGAGGAAAAACTAGTAGAAATTCAAAATGGCTGTATTTGTTGTACACTACGAGAAGATTTAATGATAGAAGTGAATCGTCTTGTGGAAAATGGTGATATTGACTATATTATTATTGAATCTTCTGGTATAAGTGAGCCTATTCCAGTTGCTCAAACGTTTACTTATACAGACGAAGTTCTTAACATTGATTTAACGAAAAATTGTCGCCTCGATACGATGGTTACAGTTGTAGATGCAAACAGATTTTGGGATGATTTTGCAGATGGAGAAAGTTTATTAGACCGAAAACAAGCAATCGATGAGAATGATACCCGGGAAGTTATTGATTTATTAATAGATCAAATTGAGTTTGCAAACGTAATTATTCTTAATAAGATAGATTTGCTAGAAAAAGAAGATGTGATAGAGCTTCATCATTTACTAAAAAAATTAAATCCTAATGCAAAAGTTCTTGAATCTTCGTTTAGCAAAGTACCATTACAAGAAATTTTAAACACAAATCTATTTAATTATGAAGAAGCCAGTCAATCGGCCGGCTGGATACAAGAATTAAATAGTGACTATCATACACCGGAAACGGAAGAATACGGTATCAATTCCTTTGTTTACCGCCGCAAATATCCTTTCCATCCCGAGCGCCTTATGAATTGGCTAGAAAAATGGCCTTTAGATGTTGTAAGAGCGAAAGGATTCTTCTGGCTGGCATCTCGTAATAATATGATAGGGCTTCTATCTCAAGCAGGTTCCTCTATTACAATTCAAGGAGCCGGTGAATGGATAGCCGCATTACCTGAAACTGAAAGAAATCAAATGATTGCAGAAGAACCAGAAGTATTAAAAAACTGGGACGAGCGATATGGAGATCGAATAACTGAGCTCGTATTTATCGGTATTGATATGAATCGTTCTGTGATTGAACAATCATTAGATGATTGTCTATTAACAGAAAAGGAAATGGGACAAAAGTGGAATACATTTATTGATCCTATTCCGGCTTTTACTTATACTTCATAATAATTAATAAAAGGCTTCAGTAGAATGAAGCCTTTTTACTTTATAGCACTCTTATTTAATAGGTTTGCTTTAATTATAAATACAATTGTACCTAAAACAATTAATATAACATATACGATACCAACTACATCCCCTATTTTTTCTAAGCCAAGCGGTAATATTATAGTAGCAACTCCAACTATATAAGAAAATGCTCCTGAAAGCTTCGCTAATTTATTTTTATCTCCAACAAACGTTTCTTCTTGATATCCTGCTAACAAAAACAACCTCTTTTTCACATGTATTTGATACCCTAAAAAAATGATAAGTAACCCAACAAATAAACAAACTAAAAATCCAGCTAACATATACTCCCCCTCCTCTACAATATTTTACTATACACAAAAAATAAAATTAGAAATTTCAGTTTATTAACGAGTTATTCTGTGATATATTGCATATTGTATTCAATTTATATTTTTAGAAAGGAGAATTTTAAATCATATGGATTCAAATCGATTAAAAGGAATTATAATGGTCATAATCGGTGCTTGTTTATGGGGCTTGTCTGGTACAGCTGCACAACAGCTTTTTCAATATGACAATGTTTCAACCGAATGGTTAGTTACGATCCGTTTACTTATATCTGGAATTATTTTGCTCATTATTTCCTCATTCGGAACGAGAAAAAAAGAGATATTTGGCATTTGGAAACAAAAATCTGATGCTATTAAAATGATTTTGTTTGGTCTATTCGGTATGCTTGCTGTACAGTATACGTATTTCGCTTCAATTAAAGAGGGAAATGCTGCCGTGGCAACATTATTACAATATTTAGCTCCTATATTCATCACTGTATACTTACTTTTCAAATGGAACGTTCGTCCATCAAAAATTGATTTCATTTCAATTACCCTTTCATTAGCAGGCACTTTTCTCTTACTAACAAACGGGTCTGTTCATAACTTGGCTGTTTCTACACCAGCTATTATTTGGGGTATTTTATCTGGATTATCTCTCGCTTTTTATAGTTTATATTCAAAGGAATTGTTAGAAAAATGGTCTTCCTCCGTTATCGTTGGATGGGGCATGATTATTGGGGGTATTGGTGTAACGATTGTACACTTTATTTCTACAAACGAATTCATTTTATTATCAACTATGAAATATGTAAAACTAAGTACCCTACCGCTCATCACATTTGTCGTCATTTTCGGGACACTTATTGCCTTTTATTTATACTTAGACAGCATACGATACCTGACTCCGAAAGAAACAACATTATTTGGTTGCACAGAACCACTCGCAGCTATTATTTCTTCTGTACTTATATTGCACGTGCCATTTCAATCTTTTCAGTTATTAGGCGCTTTTTGTGTCATTGTAATGGTGCTCATCTTAAGCCAAAAGCCAGATGAAGGGAAACAAAAATTAAAGCTTGTTCATGCAAAAAAGGAAAATATACAATGAAAGGATTGAATTCACTATGCCTGTCCCTCAAAATTATAAAAAACCAGGAAGAATTTCAGCAAAATCACTCGTTTTAAATCAACTACAAAATTGGATTATTGAAGGTGTACTGAAGCCCAATGAAAAAATTAATGATGGGGAATTGGCTGAGGCACTAGGAGTAAGCAGAACACCTGTAAGAGAAGCACTTCAAATATTAGAGCTTTCTGGATTAGTGGAAATGGTACCAGGGCAAAAAACAAAAATTGCTCCTATTAAGTTAGACGACGTATCTATCATTTATGAAACGATGGCTGGTCTTCACTCTATTATAGGAAAGCAAGCTCTTCAAAACATTACAGACGCTGATATTCAACTACTTTCTGAAATAAATGATCATTTTCAGCACTCTATAGAGAAAAAAAACGCAAAACAAGCTTTAAAATTAGATATACAATTCCACAATACAATTTCTTCTATTGCTAAAAACCAATATATTGAACCCTTTCTAGAAAATATGCACCTTCACGTTTTACGTCTTGAATATTTGTTTTTCCAAAACTTTGTTCCAGCAAGTCAATCTATTGAAGAACATCACTCTATCATTCAAGCATTACAGAAGCAGGACGAAAAACAAATGGAACAAATAATGACCCAAAACTGGCTCCGTCCCATGAAAGAAATACAAAAAATAATTTCTACGAAATAAAAGGAGAGCTGGTTACACAAAATCGTAACCAGCTCTCCTTTGACTAATCTATATAGCTATGCCTGAACATTTGCATAATCTTCCATATCTTCGTACTCTTTTTCCAATTCCTCTAAAGACAGCTCGTATAATTGTCGGTCGCGAATCTTAAACACACCTGCTCCAATTAACTCATCAATTAAATGCCTCTTACGATTTTCAACAGCAAAACGGAGTTGACTACTCATCTTTTAAAAAACTCCTTTCTACGATCATTGAAAATGATAATCTTTATCAATTACCACTTTTGATTATAAAAGATGACTCTTTATAAGTAAAGTAATTTCATGAAATATTTACCTTGCAAAGTATTTGTGGCCACATTATATATATGTATGCCGTGCGGAAAATGTTATGACACTTTTTCTTATCCTTTTTCTTTCATACTTTGCAAGTTGTCTCATCGTGATGAAATTCACCATCTATTTCTACTTGAATGGTGACATGTTCTACATGAAATTTCTCCTTTAATACATACGTAGCCTCTTTTAATACACTTTGCGTTTCATTCCCTTTAATAATAAGATGACATGTTAATACTTGAAAATCTGATGTGACAGACCATATGTGCAAATCATGAACTTCTTTGACAATCGGAATATTTAATAACGTACTTTTTACCTCTTCGACATTTATGTGCTGTGGTGCACCTTCCATTAATATATGAACCGTATCACGTGTTACACGCCATCCACTAATAATGACTAAAATAGACACAAGAATACTAGCAATCGCATCTGCAGCAGTCCATCCGAAAAATTTAATAAGTAACGCAGCAATGATCGCTCCGACGGAACCCAATAGATCGCCTAGTACGTGCAGGAAAGCACTTCTTAAATTCAAATTACCTTTCACATCTCCGCCTCTCATTAATATCCAAGCTGATAAAATATTAATAAGCAGACCAAGGACTGCAATAATGAGCATCCCATTACTAGCAATCTCAACTGGTTCTTTAAAACGACGGATTGCTTCAATAAAAATGTATACCGAAATGACAATAAGAACGACACCGTTACATAATGCTGCTAACATTTCGACTCGCTTATACCCGTATGTTTTCGCAGTTGTTGCTGTTTTTTCTCCGAGCTTAAACGCAAGTAAACTTAAAGCTAAAGATACTGCATCACTTAGCATATGCCCCGCGTCAGATAGTAGTGCTAAGCTATTTGTTACAAATCCACCAACAACTTCTGCAATCATAAAACTTGTTGTTAGTAGGAAGGCAATTAGTAATGCCTTTTTATTTTTTGAATGACCATGATCATGCGAATGTCCCATACTTATACTCCTTTAAGTACAATATCTGTATGTTAGTATGAAACAAACTCCCCATCTTTATCCCGAATCAACTGATTGTAAACGCCCGCTTCCTCTGTATACACACTTCGCTACTTTTTAGACAATCCCTTTTTCTCAAATAAAAACAAGACTACTTCTTTTTTATTTTCATATTGTTTACTAATGAAAGACTTTTTAAGGAGGTTACTAAAATGAAACGTTTATTTCTCTGTATGGAACGTGAACTTGTTGTAGTGAAAGAACAATATGATAACTATGAAACGACTTACCACTTACAAAATATGCAACCTACCTGTATCGCTGTTGATCCGTTCCGCCCAAACCGTGTATATTGCGGAACATTCGGACGAGGTCTATGGTTAAGCGACGATAGCGGGGATTCATGGAGACCAATTGGAGATTCTTATCGTTACTTTGATTTCCCTAAAGAAGATGGTATTTTACACTCCTCTATCACTTCCATAACAATAAGCTCAAATGAACAAGTGAACGGATATGGGGGCGTTTATGTCGGCACAGAACCGAGCGCTTTATTTCGCTCTGAAAATGGTGGTGAAACGTGGACTGAACTTAAAAATATGAAATCATTATTATCTTCTTATACGTGGGCTTTCCCGCCTAGACCTTTTACCCATCACGTACGCTGGATTACAGTTGATCCAAACAACCCTAATACAATACACGTTTCAATCGAAGCTGGTGCTGTTATTCAAAGTAATGATAAAGGGCATACATGGATTGATAAAAAATTCGGTGCTCCTATCGATGCTCATCAATTACTTATGCACCCTGAAGCACCAAATCGTCTTTATGCATCATGTGGTGACGGATTTATGGGCGGACCTGATCGTGCTTATCTTGAAAGTTATAACAATGGAAACAGCTGGATCTCATGCAGTGAAGGACTTGAACATCATTATTTATACAGCCTGGCAATTGATCCAGCTGATTGCAATACGATTCTCGTTTCAGCTGCACCGAGTGCTGATCTGGCTCATCACCGTATCCCTTATGAATCTTATATTTATCGAAAAACGAAAGATACTCCGTTCCAGCAAGTACAACAAGGACTACCATCTGCAATCGGTACAGTCATTTCGATGTTTGCGACAAACAAGGCTGAACCACATACGTTTTACACGTTAAATAACAATGGCGCCTTTCAATCCAATGATAGCGGCGAATCGTGGGAACAACTAAACATTCCGTGGAAAGATGAATATAAAACGCAGCATCCGCATGCACTACTCGTCACTAGTTCTTAGCGAAAAAAGACTGCCTAAATGATTTTAGGCAGTCTCTCTTTTATTTCTTTAAATCAATGACAATATCATCTAATACAATACCCTTATTGCCTCCCAATCTTCGAGGTACAAAACGCTCCTTTACTTGTCCTTCAACTATTGTTACCGATCCATAATTTTCAGGAGTGTGGATTCTTAAATTAACGTGAGGTGTTATTATTAACTTAGTAGCGTTCTCATTAAGTTGTTGGAATGTTTTACTCCAATTAAAATTATAAGAATCTTCACCTGAACCTCCATTTCCTTCTCCATAATACTGATTACCTAAATCATCTCTCACTTCTAAATCGACATCCACTCCATCCCATACACCCCTTATCTTTTGAGATACTTCTTGGTTGTAATATAGAATAAACGAAATTGGTGTTATTTCCATTCTCTCCATATTTACTTTGACACCATCTTTTTCTGTACTACCTCCAATCAATGTCTCTTTATTTTCTATTCCTTTTAGATTAATATTAAAATTCCAATCCCCTTTTATCTCTTCTTCAGTTTCTAAAATGGCTATACTTTGTACATTCCATTCAACATTCACTATAGTTTCTTTACTACCAACTAGATCGCTACTTGTTTTTATTAAACCTGTATATTTTCTATCTGCGACTTTAGTAATTTTATTGCTACCTGATTGGGTACCTGCTCCTTTAATAGTTAAAAAATCCAACGTACTTGGATTTTCGCCTAGATCTCTGTTACTTTCTATAGAATAGTTTATTGATACTGTCTTCCCATCAAAAATGGCATCATTAATCGTTATCTTTATTCCCTTGCTTTCTTTTGTCATATTTAGTACTGTAGTGTATTGTTTATAATTATAATGAGGCTCCATTATCTTCCCTGCGTCAGTTTTAGAGTTTTCATATAACCCTGTTCTACCATTATCTAAAAATCGGAATATGTCCCCTACAATTGGCAATCCCCCGGCATATGTAGGAAAACCGATACCAAGAGTTGCAACTGATAATCCTACTAAAATAGATGCAGCAGCGACACCTTTTTTCCAACTTTTCATCTTTTTCTTCGTACGTATCGATTGTTTTACATTTCGTTTTACTTTTTCCTTTTCAATTTCAGAAGCCTCAATTTCTTCTAGTTCTTTTTCGTCTATATCAATATCATTTAATAGTTCATAAATGTCTTTCATATTGCACTACCTCCAAAACTAATATTCGTAGCATTTTGTTGTAGTTTCTTTTTCCCACGGTACACTCGATTATCAATTGCTGCCCGAGTTAATCCTAACTTGTCACCTATTTCCTCTGTCTTCATACCAAGTAAATATTTCATAATGAACACCTTTTGATCTAGCGGTTCTAATTGATTAATGAGCTTCAATAATTCTTCCCTATCTTCCATAACGATTAATTCGTCTTCTGCTGATTTTTCTGTACTGATATGAAACTCATCTGAAATGATTTCTACCGTTTTAGTCGATTTCCGGTAATAATCAATTGCTTTAAACTTTGCAATCGCTGCAATCCACTTTTTAAAATCACTCGGCTCTCCATGAAATTTATTTGCGTTATTCCAAATGGAAAGAAATATATCGTTTATACATTCCTCTATGAGTCCATCATTTTGAATGGGAAGTAGAACTTTATGCGTGATCCCCTTTATGAGTGGTAAGTATGTATCGACAACAAATTCTAACGCATCTTCTTTTTGCCGCTGTAATCTTTTTATAAAATTTTTCTCATTTGATTTCATGTAGCGATTCCCCTTATTGTTTTGTAAAAGCTCTTACACCCTATATAACGTCTGAGAAAATTTTTTCTCTCATCTTTTTATTTTTTGTATGTAATGGAATACTTTCCCTTAGCCATTGTCTCACATAACTATGCGTTCAAAGAAAATTTTCTCAAGTCTGTAATTTAATTCATGTAGTACACTATTTATATAGTCACTTTTTAACTTAGTGTACATTTTATTTCGTTAATCTACTATTTTAATTTAGGAGATGAGATGTGTATGTGTGGAATTACAGGTTGGGTAGATTGGAAGGAAGACCTTTCAAATCAACATGTTATTTTAAAAAAGATGGCAAATAGTATTGAGCATCGTGGTCCAGATGCTGAAGGATTTTGGTTTTCACCTCATGCGGCCTTTGCACACCGGCGTTTAATTGTAATTGATCCAGAAGGCGGGACACAGCCGAAGACATTCCGTGCTGGTGATTATACGTATGCTCTTACCTATAATGGAGAAATTTATAATTTCCGTGAACTTAAAGAGCAGCTTCAAAAATGTGGGCATGCATTTGAAACCCATTCAGATACAGAAGTATTACTACATGCTTATTTAGAATGGAAAGAAGACTGCGTGCGATATTTAAACGGAATTTTCGCTTTTGCCTTATGGGATGATCAGAAGCAACAATTGTTTTTAGCACGAGATCATTTAGGTGTAAAACCACTCTTTTACACAGAAAGAAATCACAGTATTATTTTCGGCTCTGAAATTAAAGCATTATTAGCGCATCCATCTGTCCCTGCTGAACTTGATGCGGGTGGAATAAATGAAATATTTGGATTAGGCTTATTTCGCACTCCAGGATGTGGCGTCTTTAAACATATTAAAGAAGTACGTGCTGGACATTCTATAACATTTACACGTCATAAAAAAGTAGTTACGAAGTATTGGAATTTAGAAAGTAAGTTCCATACAGACTCTATAGAAGATACATCTTCGCATATTTTATCTATTTTACAAGATACAGTAAAAAGACAATTAATTGCCGATGTTCCTCTCGTTTGTATGTTATCAGGCGGATTAGACTCTAGCGGTATTACTGCACTTGCGGGTAAAGAATTTGCTGCGGAAAATAAAACACTTCATACGTATTCCGTTGACTTTGTAAATAGTGCAAAAGATTTCGAGCTGACATTTGCTCGCACTGGTTTAGACGCTCCTTGGGTAAAACGCGTTTCTGAACATGTAGGGACAGCGCATCATGATATTATTGTGAATGCTGAAGAATTAGCAAATCACTTATTCGTTCCCCTTCATGCGAAAGATTTACCGAGTGCTGGTGAAATGGAAACTTCACTATATTTACTATTTTGCGAAATGAAAAAAGATGCGACCGTAGCTTTATCCGGTGAATCGGCTGATGAAGTATTCGGTGGATACCCTTGGTTTCATCAAGAAGAATTACTATATGTAGATAAGTTTCCTTGGCTAACAAATTGGAAAAATACATCTCCTCTTCTACTAAATGAAGTAAGTAACCAATGTAATCTAGAAAACTATATTGATACACGATTCCAAGAAGCGATACTTGAAGTACCTACTCTTGAAGGGGAAAGTAAAAAATCCGCGAAACAACGCCAAATGTTTTATTTATTTTTAACACGATTCCTTCCTTTCTTACTTGACCGTAAAGATCGTATGAGTATGGCTGTTGGATTTGAAGTTCGTGTACCGTTTTGCGATTATAGATTAGTTGAATATTTATGGAATGTTCCTTTCAACATAAAAAGTATTGATAATATTGAAAAAGGCATTTTACGTAGAGCACTACAACCAGCTTTACCTGACGATGTACGTAATAGAAGAAAAAGCGCTTATCCAACTTCACAAGATCCACACTACTTACAAACAATCCGTAATTTAACACTTGATATGTGTAGCAATAAAAACAATCCTATTTTCTCACTTATTAACCATTCCATCTTACTTTCAATTGCTGATCAAAGTAATAAAGAGATTAACAATTTTGAAGCAAGAAGTGCCATGGAGTATATGCTACAAGTAAATGAATGGTTAAAAACATATCACATCCATATTGCTTAACAAAAAGGAGTTCAAGGATAAAAACCTTGAACTCCTTTTATATTAATTAGCACATTGTTTATTATCAGTATCAATAGACCATCCAATAATCGTGGCACAGTCTCTACCTTTCCACTGCAGTACATTTGTTAATACGGGCTCAATCTGCAAGCTATTTCCGTCGTGTAATATTTCTACTAAAGATTGATCATCATCAAACCTTCGTTTGTCACACTCTAAAATACCGTCCGTTGCCATTACAATGTGATTCATTCCTTTTTCTAATCCTCTTACACCTGACGTAAAGCAAGGTGTATTTGCTGCAAAAATATTTTTCCTGCCAATATATTCGTAATTCTTCCGTTTATTTAATCGTCCTTTTCCATTTTTCGTTTTCTCAGAATGGAATAAATACGCGAAACAATCACCAACTGATAACCAATATAAAAATTCGCCTTTTCGTAAACAAATTAAGCAAGCGAGTTCCTCATCATCTTGATCACACTTTTTAATAAATAACTCATCTGTAAATAACGCTAATAAGTACATATGTGTATGATGGAAAGCTAAATGTATTGGATATGAGAATAACTCTTTTAGTTTTTCTTTTCTTTCCGAAATCGCTTCTATTATATAATCTATATTTTTTGTTTTGTGATGTGTATCAAAAATCATAACAAATTCAAATTGTAATTCAGGATCCCACCAAGCCAGCACCGCATCTCCTCGTTCATATGCATCACTCTCTTGATTTCCCCCATATACGCCGACTGAAAGAGGACCACATTTTTCAACATGTATTTCATCTACATACATCTGTTCATGACTAATCCATTTGAATGTATTCACAGCTATCATCCTCTCTCTTGCTAAATGTATACCTTTACACATAGATTACCTTATATTTCAATAAAAATAAACTTTTTCAACATTTTTTATCCAAATAAAAGGGTTTTATTTCTGAAATCACGAATATATCTTACTATACGATATAAAAAGGAGATTTATTATTATGTACAACATTAATCAACATTGGGAGAGCATTTATTATCACTTACGATACGAATACGAGGACAACCTTTCCCACCAAGCAATTCGTATTTTACAAATCGTTTCTCGTGAGAAAGATATAACAATTGGAAAAGTCGCTACTGAGCTTAGTCTTTCTCATAACACAGCATCTGAACATATAAAACGCCTTATTCAAAAGGGTTTCATCGTTAAAGAGAGAAATAAAAAAGATGAAAGAGTGGTAAACCTTACATTAACAATTGAAGGAATTGAAGTATTAGAAAAACATATTTTACTAGATAAAGAAAAGATAAAAATATTAGAATCACAGTTATCAACAGAAGAACAACAATTAATTGAAAAAGCATTTTCCTTATTAGCGAAGGAGGCAAAATATGCATTTCCTCGTTAAAATAATCGTTTCGGCACTTATTATCGGCGTTATCACTGAAGTCGCTAAACATTACAGTACGATAGGTGGCTTTATTGCTGCCCTTCCTCTCGTGAGTTTACTTAGTTTATTTTGGATTTCATTCGAAGGCGGAAATAAACAAGAATTGAGTCAATTTGCTTTAGGGGTATTATATGGATTCCCCGCATCAGCACTACTATTATTTATTGTCTATATTGGTTTAAAAAATTCATTTACACTTAGTACATCTGTCCTACTTGGTATAGGTGTTTGGTGTATCGTTTTTGCTTGTCAAAAATTATTTCAAGCTTAGGAGGAATTAACATTCATAAATTTGTAGAAATAATGGGGCAAAATATAGAAGTACATATAAAAGGAGATGGTAAACAAACTGTAGTCATTCAAACCGGAATGACTTGCTCATTTTATGATTGGTTTCCTATTATAGAAAAGCTTTCAGAGCACTTTACAGTTGTTTCATACCATCGCCCAGGTTACGGAAAAAGTGATTTAGGCAATCAGCCGCGTACAATAAGGCAAGTTACAAAAGAGCTACATATGTTACTAAACAAACTAGCTATTCAAGAACCATTTATTCTAATCGGTCATTCCTATGGAGGATTATGTGCACAACATTTTGCGATGTTACATGAAGATAAGCTGCAAGCACTTATTTTAGTTGATTCTACTTCGATGAACTTACACCGTTTAGATGAACTTCATTTACCAATTTCTGATCAAACTGATTCTGATGATGTTTGGTTTCAAAAATATAATATGTATTCAAAAATGGATGTAGACATACTTTATAACGAACTAAAACCTATTCTCACCGATCAATCAAAACAGCAAATTGAATTCTCTACCTCGCCTTCATTATATAAAGCGACAGCTTCTGAACTATCGGAGTGAAAAAACTGTGCTCTCTCACTAAAAGAGCTATGTAAAACATTAGAAATACCATTAATCGTTATCGGTAGAGATCCTCAATATTCTATTACTCAATTGACTAATGGTGGCATGCCAAAAGAGGAAGCAACACAACTTGAAGCAATGTGGCAAGAACTAATTCACGAACAATTACACCTCTCAACTAACAGCCAATATATTCTTGCCGAACATGCTAGTCACGGTATAGAAAATGATCGACCAGATATTATTATTGAGGCGATTCATTTCTTACAAATAAAAAAAGGAAGCAACTAAAGCTGCTTCCTTACTTATCTATTCATAATCTTCTTCATCATCGATTTCTTCGTAATATGAACTTCCATTACTTACATATATAGGGCCATTCGCAACATCAATACGTAGTACCCACGCCCATGGCACAGCTAAACGTTTATGTATCGCTCGCCAAAAGCTCATTGATTTTCTTTCGTACTCCTGGAACTCCTGAAGTAACTCTTTGTAGGAGGAACCGTCTAACTGAATATTTGCTTCTAACAAACGAGAATGGGCATAGTACTGTAACTCTAGTTCAGCAGCAATTTCCATTTCTTCTTCCGTTGCCATACCAATGATTGTTCCATCTTCTGGTGCAATTTCATATACGTTTTGAACTTCAATAAGCCCTTCTTTCTCTTTCTCAAACATGTAAACAGCCTCCTTTAACATATATTTTTTATGTTACAAAGTCATACTTCTACAATAACTTCTCTCTTTCCTCTTTTTTTGATAAACTTTTACAAAATATTTAACCGATGACCTGTTTTCTCTATTCTTTCAGCAGAAATGAAACGATTTTTATCAAAATTTAATTTATACACATCAGGCATATGAAGTGTTTTCCAAAACTCAAAATCATATTTCGAATTAAAATAATTCATGAGTAATACCATAATATTTCCATGCGTACCTATTACAATATTCTTATCTTCATATTGTTTTAATATATTTTGCATACATATTACAGCGCGCCTTTGTGCGATATCATTCGATTCTCCGCCTTCGTATGCAAAACTCCAATCTTCCCACACATTCTGCATAGCATCATTAAAATTTGGTACTGGCTCTGTGCTCAATAATCTTTCACGCAAATCTTCTTCTGTTTGTATTGATAATTTATATGTATTCGCAATTCCTTGTACAGTTTGGATTGCTCTTTTGTACGGACTAGAAATAACAACATCAATATGTTTATCTTTTAATAAATGTGTTACATTCTCTGCATCACAGTGCCCTTTTTCAGATAAAGGTCGTTCCCGTTCTTCTTTTGTATATGTAGAATGGGCATGGCGAACGAAATATATTGTTGTCATTTTTCAACCTCCTTTCTTATTTTCAATTTATATTCAATAATAAGATTGGAAAATCCTGTATTACAAAAAAGCACTTTTCATAAGTGCCCCTTTGTTTACATAATAAAATTATTTCATTATAATTTATTTCTGAATTCCTCACTTATGACAATATCTCGAATAAAGTAATCCATATTACTTAGAAGCTTTTCAAATGCTTTTTCACTCAAATTGTTCATCATAAAGACAATCTCAATCTTATTCCCTTTTTTATCAGTACCATAGAAACTATTTGTTAATACAAATGCAGTAGAACCACCTTTCTGTCCAGCAAATTCGAACATACCCTCTCCTACGGTTCCTTTAAATATATTCTCAATCTCACCTTGCATTTGTGGTGTAAAATAATTTCTGCTATTTATCTTTTCCAGTAAACTCATGTAATCCTTCGCATTTGCACCTATAAACCGATCTGACCAAATACGCTGAAAGTCCATATCGGCTTTTAAAGATATCTCGCGTTTTGTCCATTCTTTCTCGTCTTTCATCCATTCATGTATTTGCCATACATGCTTAACATATTCATCATTAGACATATTACGTAGCTTGTCCAATGCTTTATTTTGAGGAATATGCAGTTCTTTTTCAACATAGCCCCTCATATATAATGCCCCTGTATACGTTGGATAAAATTCATCGTGACTATTTAAGCCTAACTCTTTCAAACTTTCATTTATCCGCGCTGCTCCAAGCTTGTCTAATAAATATGATGCATTCGCATTCGAACTATAATGGATCATTCCTTTCACTACTTCTTCTAAAGAAGTTTGACCACCCTTCACTAACTCTTTAACTTTTACATCATCTAGCCATGCAGGGTGTGCACCACCATCAGTATTTTTCACATAGTATTTTTCTAATTCTTTCAATGAAATTTGCTCGTCTTTTCTTATTTTCCCTTCATCTACTTGCTTAGCATATTCAATTGCTATAATGATTTTCGACATACTTGCTAGCGGTAGTTTTTCTTTTTCATTTATTGATGTCAATGTTTCACCATTTCTTTTAACAATTAAAGAAGTTGTTTTATCATCCTTATGTTCTTTTATGTAATTTAGCACATAATTAGAGTCTTCTTTGGAATTGACATATTCCTTCACTGAAAAGAAAGCTATACAGCCTACTATAGTAATTCCAGCTATAATTCCAACAACTTTTAATCCCCTCATGATACTCCCCCTAAAATAAATATATTATATATTATACTAAATAAATTTCCTTTTAAGTAATAATTAGATTATTTATACAAAAACACTTCTTTTCTTAAACAACAAAAAACACGCCTTCATTAGGAAAGCATGCTTTGTGATATCCTTCACATTTTTTAGTTAAAAAATAAATGTTTACTTACCATGATGTAACATTAAATCACTAAGTTCTTCTTCAATGTGATTTAATTTCGCAACGCCTTCTTTCCATTTATGAATATAACGTGAAACCCCAACAAAAACAAAACAATAATTGTGGAAAGAATAATACCATATACGATTGCTACAGTACTCATAGTTACACTTCCTTATAATTAGTAATGTGGTTATTAGTTATATTTTTATTATAAACCTTTTTCTTTTAAAATACTTCGATTTCAACTTTTTGTAACAAAATTGATTTTTCTAACATTTCGTTCGTGAAAATGGCATATTTTTCACAAATTATACAAAACTTCACCATATGTACTATTACCATATGAGTTATATTATTAAATAGAATAAAGGGGATGATATACTATGACGACTTGGTTTATTGTAATGTTAGTTGTATTTGGAGCATTTAAAATTATCGTTTCTAGCCTTCCTAATTCTGTTATTGAATCCATTATTAGTCGCTTTGAAACACATCCACAACTCGAAGAAGAGAATGTGACTGTTACAATGAACGGAAATAACTTAGTAGGCGAACAGAAATCAAAAATTATTCATGATTTTAACGAAGGTTTATTTTTAGATCGCTATTATGCACCACCCTATAATGAAGGCACTCCTTTAATTATCAATGCAAAACGTGGTAAAAAAGATTTTACATTTTATATTTATAGTCATGAAGAGCATGTTGATGTTGTAAAACAATATAAAAAGAAGGTAGTTGCTTATAGTTTACGCTCTAAAAACCTTCAAAATAGTGATATGTTTGTGTCAGCTGATTTAGCTTAATACTCATATATAAAAAGGAATCCATGGCATATGGATTCCTTTTTACTATTTACTGAAAAATAAGCTCTGTCTTCAAACTATCTTTCGGTAACAACCAGCCTTTTTTCTCTAAACTCGCCATTAATAATTCCCTTTGTTTTGTCGCAATACTTTCTTCATTTGTTTTAAATGACACTTCTATTACGAAGTCATCTTCTAATTTCCCTGTATTACTTAATGGCCAAATTTCAATATTTGCTTTTATGTTTTCAAACTCTCCTGTATATCGTTTCATTAATACAGGACCGTAAATACGGGAATTCTTTAACATCTCTTCTCCCCAATTTGTATACAACCATTTGTTCATTTTCCCTGGTAATTTTTCTATTAACATGTTTTGAGCAGCTTGTTTATTTGGTAAATCAAGTATTCCATATCCTTTAGCACTGTAACTTTTCTTATTTGAAATGCTTAATGTTTTCTTCTCAAATCCCCAATCTATTTCCGCCTCATAACTATCCGTATTACTATCGAATCCTTCTTTTTTAGCTACTTCTAGTGCATCTTGAATTACACCATTTGGAATAGGATATCTTTTTTTATATGTTAGTTCAAAATCTTTACTAAATTCTTTCTTTCGAATTCTAGCAAACCAACCTTCCTCGCTTAAACTTTTATTCGCAGTATCTAAAAATTGCACTTGTATTCTTTCATATTTTGTACCAGCCTGGAAATGTTCTAACACCTCTTGCTTCATCTCTTTGTTATCACCTAATACTTGTTCTGGCTTCAATAATAACTTTACTTCAAAGCTAGGTTTCATTGGACTAGCAGCAAACCCTTCCTTAACGTTATAAAGGAAACAACAAAAGAAAATGCTTACGAATACAAATACTTTTTTCATATACCTATCCCCTTTGCATTTTAAATGACTTCTATACGTTCCATTGCAAGTGAATATACATTTTCATATCCTGCTGAACTTAGCTTTTGTTGTAATCGATCCGTATCCTCTTTCAAAGCGTGCACTAGCACCGTATGTTCTGGTAATAATGTATTTAACATCTCTTTAACGTCTCTTATACTTTGGTGAACTTTATATGGAACTCGCTTCACCCTACATTCTTTACCTACATGCTCTTTCATAACTTTTTCTGCAAAACTCCCTTTCGCAATATGCCCAGTAAAAATAACGGCATTTCGCTTTTCATTCCGAAGTTGTTCATAATATAACTGCGCTCGTTTCGTTTGCATATTCGCATCACTCATTACAACTATTCCGTAACTATTTTGCATACTAATGTCATTATCCATCACTATTATGTTTCTTTTTAAACTCTCCATAATCCATTTAAATTCTTCATTATTTTTTATCCAATCTTTATATACGAACATCTCTTCAAATCCAGCCAAAATTTCTTTATCCACTATAAGCGGAAATTCTTTATATCGTTCATATAAATACAATACTATATCTTGCGCCCTACCAAGTTGTGGAAGCGGTAATAATGCTATTCCTTTATTTTGCATAACTCGTTCAATTTCTGCACATAGTTCGTTTACACGTTCATTTTGCGAAACATCATCTGTGTGATAAGCGGCATCCACAATTGCGATTTTTATATTGTAGCCCAATTTCTCAGGTAAATTAGCTCGTAGTATATTAGAATCTGCTGAATAGTCGCCTGAATAAAATACGTATGTATTACACATATCAACTAAAAACCAAACAGCTCCTAATACATGCCCACTATATCCCCATTGAAACCGCAATGTAGGAGTAATTTGTATCCATTTATTTGGATTACTAATCTCATCAATACATACATAATTTAAATCTTTTATATGTTGGTCGCTATAAGGTAAATTCCACCCTTGCATCGCATTATAGTTTCTCCATTTTTCATAATATAACGGCAGTTGCTCCTTTGTATAACGAGTCGTCCAAATTTTTTTCTTATAGCCATACTTCGCTAATAAAGGTAAACCCATCGTATGATCTTCATGAATATGTGATAAAAATACCGCATCTAAAAATGGAACAGCTTCTCTCTCTATTTTTGGATAACTATCCTCATAAGATCGATTAATACCACAATCAAATAATATTTTCGTCTCTTTATTTTTTACAAAATAGCAGGAGCGACCGTATTCTCCTGCTCCTCCCCATACTTCCACTCTCATCATACTACCCCTTTTCGTTTTTGCTCCATATGTTGTAGCAGTAATAAGCATATTGTTGTAAGTCCAACAGAAACAACAGCCATCGCCATGCCTATAGATACTTCACCCTGTTCAAATTGGGCAAAAATAAACGTTGCTGACGTTTCTACTGATGGAGGTAATACGAGAAGCGATGCTACTAACTCTCTTATCGAAATTGTAAATGTCATCGCCCATCCAGCAAGAATACCTGGGATAATAAGAGGCAATATTATTTTTCTAAAAATATAAATATAATTTCCAGAAAAAACACTTCCTGCCTGCATGAGAGAATCATCAATTTGTCCGAGTGATGATTTTACATATTGCACCGTGTAAGGTAAAAACAGAACAACATACGTTATGATAACCATGATTGGTGTATTATAAATTGACATAGGCATATATGGTGAATTCCAAAATAGAATAAGACCTACAACCATAACAATTCCTGGTACCATATTCGGTAACATACCGCACATATCAAGCCATTTTTCAGAGGTTTTTTTCCCCTTTCGAATCATAAGTGCCAAAAAGACTCCAATCATTACCGCAATAATCGCTGTTACGAGTGAAAAAAGAAAACTATTCCATAAAGCCTCTAATCCTGGAGATCCCATTGTAAACAATGCCTCATAATGGCTTGTTGTAAAGTTATTTACATGTAAACCGCCGCCTCTTAATTTTGACAAAGAAGCAATAAGTATAGAAAAGTATGGAATTCCAATTGATACGATTAATAAACCAATTACATACATCCATGCTACAACGCGCGTAAATATAGACAAAGTATATCTTTTAGATTTCACACCTTTTCCACTAACCATTGCATATGAATACTTTCGATTCAATACATTTTGCATATACCAAATGAGCATACAAGCACTAAGTAATAAAGAAGATAATGCTGTTGCACTACTAAAATCAATAGGCCAACTCGAAATAAATTTATGAATTTCTGATGTTAACACGTGGAATCCTATTCTACGTCCGAATGTAGCCGGTGTTCCAAATTCAGCAATCGTCTTTACGAAAATGAGTAAAGCCCCCATTACATAGCTTGATACTAATAACGGCAATATTATTTTTCTTAAACGATAGAAAAAACTTCCGCCATGAACTGCTGCAGCTTCTTCTTTACTACTCCCAATCTGAAGTAACGTATTTTTCAGCATGAAATAAAGAAATGGGAATAAATGCAGACTCATAATTAAGACCATACCTCCTAAACTAAAAAACGATGATGAAACTGTCTTTAGCATAGGAAAAAATTGTTCAAAATAGCCGTTAGGTTGCATGAACAAAATCCAGCCCATCGATCCAATATACGGCGGTGTCATAAATGGAATCATAAAAACAATATCTAACTTACTATACTTTCCTACATCTGTTTTGCTCATAATAAACGCCAATGGAAATGCAAATATTGTAGCTCCTATTACAACGAGTACACCTAGAAGCATCGAATTTAGAAAAATTCCCGCTAATCCACCACTCTGCATCACTTCAAAAGGCTTTAAAAAATTCCAACTGCTATTTTCATATACACTAGAAAATAAAATAAGAAAAAGTGGAATGACGATTAACATCGCCACAAGTAATAACGCTACCGTCATTCCAACTTGTCTTACTGATACGAATCGATTTACCATGGAATCACCATCTTATTGAAATACTTTCTTAAATTGTTTTCCTATTTCATCTTGCTCTTTCTCAACTGTTTTCCAATCAATATTTAATACTGGAATCTCTTCTACATTTGGTCTATTTTCAGCTTTTATATCTGTTCTACCAGGCAATAAATACGCTTTAGAAACTTGTTTTTGTACATCATCGGATAATAAATAATCAATAAACTCTTTTGCACCTTCAACATTTTTACTATCCTTCATAATCCCAGCTGCACGTGGGCTAATAACTGTTCCGCTTTTTGGATATACAATATCAACAGGTTCACCCTTTGCTTTTGCGCTATACGTCATATAATCAACACCCGCAATGACCATATCTTTCGCACCTGTTACAACTGGGTCTAACGCTTCCTGATTTGCTCCTGCTACTGTAACTTCATTTTTCTTAAGCTGCTCAAATAAATTCCATCCATCTTGTCCATTCTTTTTCACGTATCCTGTTACAAAGTCTAAAGCTGAACCTGAAAGTGCTGGATCTGGAAGATTCACTTTCCCTTTCCATTCTCCTTTCGTTATATCGCTCCAATCTTCAGGCGCTGTCTTCACATTTTTTGTATTGTACACAATCCCTAATGCTGAAGCACTATACCCGAAATAATGTCCTTTATCATCTGACCATTCAGAACGCAGCTTATCAGCTTGTTTCGCTTCTTTATAAGCTAACGTTTGACCCTCTTTCTTTAATCCTTCCATCGCTGGTAATGATGCAAGTACGACTACATCAACGACTGGATTTTTCTTTTCAGCTTCCATTCTCGCTAAAATTTTACCAGTTGTCCCTTGAAACATTTCCACCTTTATACCAGTTTTCTTTTCAAAGTCTTTTTGAATTTTTTCTGCTAACCCTTTTGGTCCTGCACTATATACAACAATTTTCTTTTCATTCGTATTTTTACTTTTTGCATCTGCATTACCTGTCTTTGAACTACACCCTGTTACTACAGCCGAAAATAATAAAGTACATACAAATAAAGACTTAAGCGAACTGAATTTCTTCATACGATTCTCCCCCTATATGATGAATACATTTTTTTGGCACATATAACGATACTGGTTTACCGATGCTTAGCTTACTATTGTGATAGGCTGTCCAGATGCCTAAAGTCCCCATATTTACTTTCACTTCATAACGTTCTCCTACATATGTAACGTGCTGAATTTCACCTGTATACATTTCGCACACATCATTTTTTGTCCAACTCACATGCTCTGGACGAATCATTTTTTCACCCTCTACAAGCCAATTCGCCTTACCAACAAATTTGGCAACAAATTCATGAGACGGTTTCACATAAATATCTTCCGGTGTTCCTTTTTGTAATACTTCTCCTTGTTTCATGACAATAATTTGGTCTGACATTGACATTGCTTCTATTTGATCGTGAGTGACATACAGTGCAGTTAAACCAATGGAATGAACGATATCCATAAGCTCTATTCTCATTTCTTCTCGCAAAATTGCATCGAGTGCACTTAGCGGTTCATCAAACAAAATAAAGTGAGGTTTTGTTACAATTGCTCTAGCGAATGCGACACGTTGTTGCTGTCCACCAGAAAGTTCGTGTGGATACCGTTTCTCCATACCTTGCAGGCGAACTCGCTTTATCGCATCTTCTACTTTTTCTCGTAAATGATTCGTTTGCTTTGTAGCCCTTAAACCAAATGCAACATTTTCAAAAACAGTCATGTGCGGCCATAAAGCAAAATCTTGAAATACCATACCGATATTCCGTTCATGAGGAGATGTCTTTATCTTTTTTGTAGCAGAATACATGCACTGGTCTCCAAAATATATTTCTCCTTTATCCGGTTCTTCAAGTCCTGCTATCATTCTAAGCAAAGTCGTTTTCCCACACCCCGAAGGTCCTAAAAGTGTAGTGAATTCCCCTTGTTTCATTACAATCTGCAACGGCTTTAACGCCTGTATTTTTCCAAATGTCTTTTCTAATCCACTAATTGTAATATCCATTGCTTCACCTCTCTCCCCTCATTCTTAACCTGCTTTCATTCTATATGGAAGATTTATACTCAATGTTAATGTACTGTAAAGATTAAATTAAAAAACTTCTAATAAACTATTTATTTCTATAGATTTTTTCTATAGTTAAAATAAAAAAGGCGGCAATTCATAATGAATCTCTTAAAATTAGAAATTGTAGTACTTATTAAGAAATACAAAAAGCTTACAATCGTTGCAGAAAAACTTGGCGTTAAACAACCAACTATTACATTTCATATAAAAAGCTTAGAAGAAGAACTCGGTGTGTCTTTATTTGAATTACGTTCTGGAAGGTATTTCTTAACAGAGGCTGGTGAGGCTTTGCACCATTATGCTTGTAAAATAGATGCGCTTATGAAAGAAGCTAGACGTGTCACGCAAGAGTTTAAAGATTTTCATAAAGGTGCTATAACAATCGGCGCTAGTTATGTACCAGCGACTTATCTTTTGCCAGAAGTCGTTCATCAATTTCAATGCGAATTTCCCAATATAAAAATAACGCTACTAGTGAAAACAGCCCCTGAAATTCGAATGATGCTACAAAATCACGAAATCGATCTTGGGATAATTTCCGCTGCTCCATTTGATGAACCACTTTTAAAACAAACGAATATAATGCCCGATACACTTGTTCTTGCCTTTTCCAAAGAACATCATTTTTCAAAGAAAGACAATGTATCGTTACAAAATATCGAAAAGGAACGCATACTATTGCATCGTAATCCATCTACAACGAGAGATTTACTTACACAATGGACGTTGGCGCACAACATTACATTCCAATCTGAAATTGAATTAGACTCATTAGAAACGATGAAACAAATTTTAAAATATGGTAATGGAATTGCCTTTATTTCTAAACTTGCTATCGAGCAAGAAATACAACGAAATGAGCTATGCTATATACCAATCCCTGAATTTGAATTTCAGCGTAATATTTATACGATTCATCATGAGGACAGATGGAATTCTAAAATCATTTCTTTTTTACTACAAAGCATCACTTCATTTACAACAAAAAATTAAAAGGCTGTCGTTATGCACGACAGCCTTTTAAACTATAAATCTATTTATTTTTCTTTGCCTCAATTTTTGCTTGCGCCTCTTCAGCCTTATCTAATGCTTCTGATACTTTCTTCTCTTTTTCTTTCACTTCATCTATACTATCGACAGCTTTAATAAGTTTATCGATTCCTTCTTCTTCTACCTTTCTACGCTTTGCCACTCTTTCATTTACTTTCTCTTCCACATCTTTTGCTTTTTGAAGCATATTCTCTGCATTTGATGTTACAGCTTTTTCAAGTTCATCATCTTTTTTCTTTTGTAACACTTCATTTGCAATGTCTTTCGCTTCTAAATACTTACCGTCTTTTAATGCTGTTGCTCCGTGATCCATTCTCTCAGCAACTTCTTTATATGATTTCGCTTCATTTCCTGATTTCTCTTTTTCTGCTTTTTCGAACCACATTGTTGCATCACTATACTTTTCATCTTTCAATGATTGCATACCTGTTTCAATATATGTGTCATAATTGCTACATCCAGCCATTACGACTAATAGAAAAAGCATAACAAAACTTAATTTTTTCATGCTGTTGTCTCCTTTTCTTTGCAAGCTCACTTTACTTTAACATACATGAAAAAGAGTTTCAAAAACTAAAATACTAATTTAGTCATTTTTATTTTATTAAGTCACATTTCCTTTTAGACAGACACATCCACTTGCTTTTTCATTACATGCTTCTTTACTCCAACTAATACAACTAACAATAAACCTACGCCTAATGTCATCATAACAATGCTAGTTGGCAACATATCTAATAATAATCCATACACAATCATACCGAGCGGTGCGATTGCAGTAGAAATTGTTTCAAGTAAACCGAAAACGCGTCCTAAATAACTTGGATCTGTCGTCTTTTGCAAATGTACTTGCATCGGGATATTTACAACCATCATTGATATACCAGTTAACATCATAAAAGCGATATAGTAAATAAAACTTGCTACTTTCGGGATGGTGACTACTAATGGAAACACTGTACATAAACTCAAGCCCGCAAATAAAAGCAACCCAATATAAACAGAACGAAAGGGATTATTCACTTCTTTACGTACTGATAACGCAATTGCACCAATTAACATCCCAACTGCTAACATTCCCTCTACAACACCGAGTTGCTTCGAAGATAGATGCAAATTTTGAACAATAATATATGGAAGTGAAACGAAAAGTGCACTCGCAAAAAAGTTTACCCCTACTGCAATTTTCATTAAACCATATATTTCATGCTGTCTTTTTACATATGAAAACCCTTCTTTTATACTCGTCAAGAAATGCTCTTTACTTTCAGCCATTTCTTTTTTGTATAAATCAAATACGATAAATAATTGCACAACAACCGCTAAAAAGAATGTAATGCTATTCAATAGGAAAAACGATTTAATTGAAAAGAAACCAAATACAACCCCGCCAATAATCGGTGCTAAAATATTTGATAAAGATGCTGCCGTCTGGTTCAAAGCACTCGCTTTTTGAATACGTCCTTCATCTACTAAACTTGGAATAGATGAAGTTAATGAAACAGAGTAAAAACTCGCACAAATTGATAATAATGCTGCTGAAACATAAATAAACAGAAGTGATGGCCCAAAAGTAGTTGCAAGGATAAACATAATAAACATTGTTAAACTACTTAACAAATCGGTACCGATGACAAGCCATTTTCGATTGACGCGGTCAGCTACAGCACCAGCAATTGGTCCACAGATTAGCCTTGGAATCGATCCACAAATAAGCGTAGTTGCAAACCCCATTCCTGAACCCGTTGTCTTTAATACGTATAATCCCATTGCAAACGTATAAATACCGGCTCCTAGCAAAGACGTCATTTTCCCAATCATCATTAAAATAATATTTCTCGTTGCAATCTTCATTCTTGAATCATGTTGTCCTATACTTATATCCCCCATTTTTGACACTCTCCCCTTAAAAGTTAAATTGTGTTAAACTTATTATATAATTAACTTTCCAATTTTTACAACAAAAAGTTTAATGACATTTAACTTTCTAACTATAAAGGAGCAATTATATGGCTACTCTCGGTGAAAAAATTAAAACGTTACGAAAAGAAAAAAAGCTTACTCAAACTGATCTAGCAGGTTCAGAACTCACAAAAAGTATGCTAAGTCAAATTGAAAATGGAAAAGCTACACCTTCTATGAAAACACTACAATATATCGCTGACAAACTTGAATGTGAAACAAGTTTTTTATTAGAAGATGATGATGTAGAAATTGTAGAACTCATTCAACAAACGGAGAAACTAATAAAAGCAAACAAGTACGATGAAGTATATGAGGTTTTACTACCGATCGTTCAAAAAGAGCTACCTCCCACTTTGAATACTGCTCGTTTATATAAACAGTTTGTAACAGCTGCGGCTAAAATGAAAGATTACAATATTGAATATTACGTTGAAAAGGCTACTTCTATTTTTGAGAAATATACGTTATACCGGGATAGTACGGAAACAAAATTAAAATTATCCTTTACGATATTCACACGTAAAAAATATGCTGAATGTTTACAACTTATAGCTAGTATCCGAAATGACTATGAAGAGAAACATTTAGAAATGGATCTCATTATACATATCGAATTATATTTATATGAAGCAATTATTTTTCTTGCATGTGGTGATTACGAACAATGTGAAAGTGTCATTTTAGATGCACTTGCATTTTCAAAAAAGCATCAAGTGTATTATAAAACAGATGAATTTTATCGTATTTTATCTTATCAAAAAGTAATCACGGCTGATAAAGAACAATATTTACATTACATAAAAAAATCAGAGCAATTCGCCATTTTTACAGAAGATAATTTCTCTGCGGCGGTTATTGATCTTTTAAAAGCTTTCTACTACAACACAATTGCTAATGAATATACAGTTGCATTAGAACATTTAGAACAATTTCGAGAAAAATTAAAAGATGAGCCAATTTTTCAAGATGATGGATCATATTATCTTGAAAAAGGAAAAGCTTTGTATGGTTTAAAACAATACGAAGAAGCTTTAAAAACATTGCAACGCGCTATCATACCAGATTATATAAACCATCCACTTGATCACGCACGACTTACAACAGCTGGGGCATATCGCGCTCTTTGTTATGTGAAACTTAATGATAAAAAAAGAGCTCTTGAAGAAGTAACAGAAGCATATGAAATCGTACAGTCCTATCCTGATTCCATCTTCACTTCATTTATTAAAGAAACATTACAAATAATACAAAAACTTTAAGAATGTCTCTAAATGGTATATTATTCCTCTTTTTTAGCAAAGATAATAATGATGGGAGGAATATAAATGAATATACAACGTGCAATAGAGCTTTCTGTGTCAGCAGAGCAAGCCAATGTCAGTTTTCAAGGCATGCCTGTTATGATTCAACACGTCGATGAAAGCAATGAAACCGCCCGCATATATGAAGTAAAAAACCCAGAACGCGAATTAACTGTTCCAGTTAATAGCTTAGAGGAAATATAAGAAATGCCACTTCTCTTTTGAAGTGGCATTTTTCTTCTTTCAGATTACTTACTATAAATTTCTTCAACCCTTTATTTTACATGAGCTGAAAAAATAAGAATTTTCTACTTCTTTTCTTTTTGTGACCTGCTAAAATACAAACTATGGATTAATTATTCGTACTATACATTAAGGAGGAAAAATAATGGCATCTACTTTAGAAAAAAACAAGCCTTATTATGCAGTTATATTCACTTCTAATTTATCAAATGATACAACAGACTATAATACCGTTGCCGAAGAAATGGAGAAACTTGCAAAGCAACAACCTGGATTTTTAGGTGTAGAAAGTGCACGAGGTAATTCTGGACTCGGAATAACAATTTCTTATTGGGAATCACTTGATGCGATTGAAAATTGGAAGAAGAACACCTTACATAAAGAAGCGAAAAAAAGAGGTCGTGAGCAATGGTATGAAAACTTCCACCTGCGTATTTGTCTTGTTGAGAAAGAATTTAAGTTTCATAGAGGTACTTTATAACTATGAAGGAAAAATTAGCTCTCGTTATTGTTCATGAAATATATGGTGTGAACGACCATATGCATCACGTTACCCAGCACTTTACTTCATCTCATATAGATGTATTCTGTCCTAATCTTCTACACTTACAACATGCATTTCATTACAGTGATGAAGAAAAAGCATATGAACATTTTGTAAATCATATTGGATTTGATGATGGAAAAAAGCAAATTGAAGAATTCATTTCTCATCTTTCTAGTAGTTATACACATATTGGACTTATCGGCTTTAGTGTTGGAGCTACCATCTCATGGCTATGTAGTAACAATCCGAAAATAGATTTTATTATCGGATGTTACGGTTCTCGTATACGCGACTATGTTCACATAAAGCCTACATGCGCTACATTACTTATATTCCCTGAAAAAGAATCTAGTTTTTCAGTATCCTCTTTCATTCACACATTGCAGCAACAAAAGAATCCTTTATTAGAAATCAAACAACTACACGGTGAACATGGATTTCTAAATCCGTACACTGAAAAATATAACGAGCACTCTACAAAACAAGCATACAATTTAATAGATTCATTTCTTGTAAAGTGAAACTTTAATCAGTGGGGGGGTATCCCCCACCTAATCTCTTTTCTTACGTTGAGTTTTAAGGTGTGGGTCTTACTGACCATGCGTGATAAAAACAATCTTATAAAGGAGACTCAAAATGACGCTGACATTACTCTTACTTGTTTTCATACTCATTGCCTTTATCTCAGCGCTAACTATCATTTTTAAAACCGTAAAAAAGGGATATTTTTCAACCGCCCCTACTTACAATCTATTATCATTTGCATTTTATTTTTTACAAATTGGATTTTATATGTAACAACTTTTTATTCGTTACTCCCCGAGAAAGTTAGCGAGTTCATATTCCTGCCCATTTGGTTTTTCCTTTGTATTTTAGGATTTATCGCTTTTTGGCACGAATGGAGAAATAATCGTGTGTTCTCGATATGTATTGTTTTTCTTTCCTTTATTAGTTTTCTATTTGGGCTGTTGTTGTTAGTTCTTTCGGGGATGTAATAGAAGAAGGAAGAAAAGCCAACTTTCAACTTTTCTTCCTTCTATGTTTACCTTTAGTTTTCACTGTCACTGATTCACAAGGTGTATAATATATTTGAGGTGTCGCCTTATCAACAAACATCATAAACGTAACGAAACCGATAATAAAGAAAATAAACAACGTTAACAAAATTGCTCCTATCGTTAAAAGTATCATAACACCACCCCTATATTTTTCATGTTATTACACTTTTCGCTATTATATGAGCGTAATCCTTTTTAGAAAAAGAAACGTAACAAAATAATCACAACCACTCCCGTTAATACTGTACCTAATAAACTACGAGTATATATCGCTACAAGAAATGTTGGAATTGCTGCGATAAGGTAATCCCACTGCATCGTCTCATGCATAAATAAAACTTGTGCTAAAAGCGCTGCTAATATCGCAATTGGTATGTAATTTAACCATTTTAAACCCCATTCAGGAATTTGTAGTTTGCTAAATACGAGTAGAGGTAAAATACGTGGCACGAGTGTAACAGCTCCTGCTGCTAGTAAAAGTAATAATACATCTAATCTCATTTCCATTTTTCAATCACCACTCCAATCGTCGCAGCTAGTAATGTTGCGATAATAACCGCTATACTATCTGGCATAAATAGGTGTGAAACGTATGCGATAATAATCGATACAATTGCAACACTTAAATGAATTACTAGTTTTGGTTTACTACTTATGAGCTGAAGAACAAATAATCCGATAAACATCGCTGGTAATGCATAATCCATCCCGTATGTATGTGGATCTGGTATCCACTCACCAAATAGCCCGCCAATGATAGTAGCAAGAATCCAGTTTAAATAAGCCGTTACATTTAGCCCAATCATCCATCTTTCGCCTAAATATCCTTTTTGCGCTGCATGCTGCACTGCGACGCCGAACGTTTCATCTGTAATTTGCGAACCAATAATGACGTTTTTTAATAGAGGTAGTTTCGTAAAGTACGGTGCGAGGGCAGCACTCATTAATAAATGGCGTAAATTAACAAAAAATACAGTAAAAATAATTGCGGAAGCAGGAGCACCGGCTGCATACATACCAGCTAATATAAATTGGGCAGAACCTGCATAAATTAAAGTGGACATAAATGCAATTTCAATGATAGAAAAACCTGCTGTTTTTGCAATTACACCAGCTGCTATACCGATGCTCAAATAACCAAATACAGTTGGTAAACAATCTTTTACTCCTTGCTGAAATGTATCATCGCTCTGCAAAGCTACATGTGCCTGAGCTTTACTCATCTCTATCATCCTCCATTCCTTCTAAAGTTCGTTTTCCTGTTACGACATGAACTAAATCTATATTTTCACGCCATAACGTATCTAACTTATCAGCTCCAAATTCCTTTGTGATTTCTTCAACCATAATATCGTGCCGCACATACTCTGTCGCAACGAGAACTAGCGCTGGGTCATACGTTGTAACGGCCCATGAAGTGCTATCATTTGAGAAGTTCGCAATTAATACTTCCTCTCCATCACGAGCAATAACAGTTAAATGACCACCCATTCTCTTTTCAACGACGTGGGGCGTCATATAATTATGATGAAACGTCGCTCCTATTTTTGTTTCTGGAGCTCCAAATAAGATTGAAAATATATGTACGCCTTCCTCTTCCTTTTGATGAATGTATGGCTCAATTTCATGCACTTGATCTTCCCATACAGAAATCCATAATTCTTCCTTAGCTCTACTAATTATATTGCATATTTCTTTTAAAACACGATCATTTGAGCGAATATGCGAAATTACATCTATTTGTCGCTCTTGTTCTAAACAATTTAGTTTCTCATCTAAAAATTCAAAGGACTTTTCAAAGTCTTTTCGCATTCGATTCATTAATTCGGTAGCTGGTACTGGTACATATTTCACTGGTTCAGAAGGTACAATATGCACCGCTCCTTTATCCATTAACTTACCGAGTACCTCGTAAATCATAGAACGAGGTACTCCTGTTTGTTTACTCACTTCATAGCCTGTTACTGGGGAATGTTTTAGTAGTCCAATATACGCTTTACATTCATACTGGGAAAATCCTAACTTTTGTAACTCCTTTATAATTTCATCCATCGGTAACCCCTCACAATCTAAATCGCCCTTACTTCAAAACGACGATTTTGCTTCCCTTTACTTTTTACTTTATCAATAACAAGTGTTCCTATTTCACTCGTATTTTTCACATGTGTGCCTCCACAAGCTTGTTCGTCTAAATTTTCAATTGTAACAATGCGGATTTCTTGGATAGTAGTTGGCAGGAGATTTATTGCTGTTTTAATCATTCCTACAGCATTTTCTGCTTCTTCGCGGCTCATATAACGAGTGGAAATTTCTTTATTTTGCTTAATAAGTTTATTCACTTCCTCAACAATTTCTTCTACTTCCATGCTCGATAACTCTTGTAACTCATTAAAATCGATACGTGCTTTATCAGGATAAATTTGATTTCCAGTGCATAGAGCTCCATATTTTTCATAAACAACAGCTCCGATAAGATGCAGTAAAGAGTGATGACGCATTAAATTATGACGTCTTTCCCAATTCATCTCTAATTTAACTGGACCTAATTTTACTTGAGCTTCATCTTTTATATAGTGAACTATTTCTCCCTGCTCCTTCTTTACTTTTTCAACCTCAAATACAGACCCATCTTGTACAATGACACCCGTATCACATTCCTGCCCTCCACCAGCTGGATAAAAAACTGTTTCTTTTACAAATACTTTATTCCCTTCTACTTTTATCACTTCTGTTTCACAACTCGTTTTGTATGCATCTTCTAAATATAATGCCGTTGCCATACTCTCACCTCTTTAGTAGTTATAGTTATACCTACTAATATAAAAAAGAAGCTCCGTAAAGTCAATTGATAATTCTGAAATTTAAAATTAATAAAAGACTCCTTTATTAGGAGTCCACTATCTCAATATTTCATTCGCTTCTTTTTCATAAATTTTATCAAATGACGTCATAACACGCTGTGATGCTTGAATCATCTTTTGATCTGTCATAAGATCTGCCATCTCTTTCGTCATATCTACATTTGAATTTTCTAGCATATGATTTTTTACTATTCCTGTTCCGTTCGGTAAATTAGCAATGTTTCCTTCTGCTAGTGTAAAGCTTTTGTTTTCACGTTGCACGAGACGTGCATTCGTTTCTGCATCTACTGTTTTTGTTTGCAAACGACCAATATTATTTTGTGTTACTTCATCATATAATGTACCGTCTGCTTGTACAGCAACCTTTGCTCCTTCTGGAATACGAATACGCTCATTATTCTCTCCCATTACGAAAGCACCAGATGACGTTTGTAAATAACGATCACTATTTAATGTGAAACTACCATCTCTCGTTAAAAACGTTTCATCATTTTTAGAAGTAACAAAAAATGATGTTGTGCCGGCCGCGCCGTCATCTAAAAAGAAATCTGTAGCGCTATTTGTCATTTGTATATTTCCTTGTACTAAATTCACATGCGTTGCAGCTGGTACTACAGCGTAATCGACCGAACCGATATTTGTTACCGCCCCATCTCCGCGGCGATATGTGTCTTGTACATCAAATACTTTAGACGTCATATTTTCTGCTTTAAATCCTGTCGTTTGAGCATTTGCAACGTTATTCGAATGAACATTAATGCGCTGCATGTAATTCATCATGCCCATAGAACCTATATAAAGACCGTTCATATTCGTTTGAATAAGGCAAGCGCCTTATTCTTCACCTCTTTTCTACGATGTTTGTAACATTTGTTTTGCTAAATGTTCAGCTGTAGCGATATGTATATTTTTCTTTATGTCTTGGCCATCTGTCATTAATACAATAGGAGCTGATGATACCGCTGGAATTTTCAACAATTCGCCACTACTTGCTGTTTCATCAAATTTCGTAAACACAATACCATCTATATGAATATCTTTAAAGTTTGTAATGATTTCAATCATATCTTTACTTTTCATAGAAGCTGATAACGTTAAACAAATATAATCTGGTTCTACTTGTCCCATCGTTTCAATCATTTCTTCCACTGTTTCTGACGTACGATAATTTTTCCCTGCTGTATCAATTAAAATATAATCGACGCGTGCTTCTTCTTTAAAATACGTAAGCGCTCTTGTCATTGCAGCTTCATCACGTACAGCAATTACTTCCGATCCAATTGTCTTTACGTTATCTTGCAATTGCTGCACTGTCCCTATGCGCGAATGATCTGTCGTTATAAAACCAACTGTTTTGTTCTTACCGTGAAATTGCCATGCCATTTTCGCCAGTGTCGTCGTTTTACCAACGCCAGTTGGACCGATTAATGCAATTGTTTGTACTTCTTTTTCAAAGACGTTTTCCGTATTGAAATGAGATTTCATATCTTCCAATATGTACCTGATAACTTCTTCTTCCGTAATCATCGTTGCATTTTCAAACTTTATTTTTAACTTTTCAGCATATGCATGAATGAAATATTGTTCCACATCGTTTTGTTCTAGCATCCGAATTACTTTTTGAATAATAAACGGTACAGATTCTTGGTTTTCTTTCTTTGTAACCACTTCTTCTTTCTTTAGTGGAACGACTTGTTTCACAACTTTTTTCTTTTTCGTTACTTCCGTTTCTTTCGTCTGTTTCACCACGACAATTCCTTTTTCAAACAGCTTTAATAGTTTCTCTTTTTTTCTTGCCCATTCTTCACTATTTCCTGTTTGCATCGCCGCGTATGACATAGGAGTCGTTACATTTTCTAAATTGTGCAGTACTGATTGAATTCCATTCGCCTTCACAATTTGTTCTGAAGGATCATTCACAACATCCATTAACTGTTCATGAAATTGAGCTGTACCTTCATTCACTTCTTCCTGTTTTTCTTCTGGAAAAGCAACTAACATTTCATAATCCTTTTTCCAAAAAAACGGTATATTTCGTTTTACACTTTCATCGACAACGTAATAATAATCTGTACCATATTGGTCAAATAACTTTCGATACAATTCATTTTTCGAAGCTGCTTTTATTCGCATTAACGCTTCTTTCTTTTCTGTACTTTCCATTACTTCACCCCCTACTATTCAATATAGGCAATTTGATCCACAACAATTTCTGGTGCTAATTCGCTAATACAAAGTACTTGTGCTTCCACTTGATAACGTTCTAGCAGTCTTACAATCGCAAATCTAAAATCTTTTCTACGTGTTAATAACACTGGTTCTCTTCCCATTAAACGTGCTTGTTTAAAGACGCGCTGCACTTGCTCAACGACACGTGTTTCTAAATCTAAATCCCAGTTTAATAAGTAACCTTGATATGAATTATTCACAACATCCGCATCTAACTCGATTGAATCAGAGAAGAGCGCTGCATATATTTTTCCGTCTGGATTTTTCGCATTTTCACAAATAACTTTTGAAATACATTCACGAACAAATGATGTCACACCGTCAACGTGGTTTTGATAAATTTCTTTGCCGTCAATAATACCTTCAATAATTGTTGGTAAATCACGAATAGAAATACCTTCTTTTAGAAGTTGTTTAATAACATTTTGAACGAGTGATAAATCAATTTCTTTCTTCTTAATCTCTTCTAATAGAACGCCATTATCATTTTCAAGCGAATTAATTAAATCTTTTACATGTTGGCGCTGAATTAATTCGTGAAGATTGCGTCTAACGACAACATCTAAATGTGTAATTAATATGCTAAGTGGCTCTAACACTTGATAGCCTTTCATTTGTGCATCTTGCACCATATGCTCTAAAATCCAATATCCATCTTCACCGAAAATTGGATCTTTCGCTGGCTCTGCATCTAAATCAGCCATTACGTTTGGCGTTTTCAATGCTAATAAATAACCTGATTTTAAAACACCCTCAGCCGCCTTCGCACCTTTAATTCGAATAATGTAACGTCCGCGTGGTCTAAAACTCGTATTATCTTTAAAGTTAATTCCAGGAACGTTAATACCAAGGTCAGTAATAATTGACTTCCTCATAAGAACAACTTTATCACGCGCTGTTTCCCCGTTAATTTTCTGCTTTACAAGTGCTGCTAAATCTAAACCGAGTTCTACTATAATTGGATATTTATCCGTAAATACTCCAAATGAATCTTCCACTTGTTGCAGTTGCTCATCTTCGCCTTGAATCATTTCTATTTCTTTTTGAAGCTCGTCTTCTTTTTCTTTCTTTATTCGATTTTTATTACGAATGCCTAAGAAGATAATCGTTCCGCCAACGAGTGCGAATGGTAGAAACGGTAGCGGAGTAAAAATACCCATTGCGATAAACAAACCACCGAGCGCATATACAACAACTTCATGTGCTAATAACTCTTTAAAGATTCCTTCCGTTACCGTATCCGGTGAACCATCAAATACACGCGTTACGATAATACCAGTTGAAATCGCAAGCATAAGCGATCCAATTTGGTTTACGATTCCGTCACCGACAGTTAACTGTGTATAATGAAGAGCCGCATCTGCAAAGCTCATTCCTTGCTGCATCATTCCGACAATTAAACCGAAAATAATGTTTACGAATAAAATGACAATCCCGAAAATAACGTCCCCTTTAATGAACTTCCCGGCACCATCCATCGCTCCGTAAAACTCTGTTTCCATATTTAATTTTTTTCGTTTTGCTTGTGCATCTTTTTCTGAAATAATACGCTGGTTTAAATCAGCATCGATAGACATTTGTTTCCCTGGTAAAGAATCAAGTGTAAAACGAGCTGCTACTTCAGCTGTACGCGATGCACCGTTTGCAACGATAAACTGGAATATGATTAATACGGTAAAAATAACGATACCAATTAATAAGTTTCCGCCAATTACGAACTGGCCGAACTCTTCAATAACATGACCGGCATTTCCGTCTGTCAAAATCGCTCGCGTCGTCGAAACGTTAATCGATACGCGGAAAATCCCGATTAATAACAACATCGTCGGAAATGACTTTAATTCATCCCACTCGTTAATACTTGTCGCTCGCATATAAATAAGTACTGACATACTTAGTAGAAAAACGATAATGATATCAAGTATAAATGGTGGAAGTGGAATTAAGAGCGCCACTACGAATGACGCTGCTAAAAAGATAGAAAAATAGGTTCTTGCAGAATCTATCTTAAACAAAGAGATCTCCTCCAAACGCGCTATTATACTTCAAGTTCGTTCGTCTGAATTAAATAGCGCATAACTTCAATTACAGCTACGTATAAATCTTCTGGAATCGCCATATCTTCCTCGACTTGATAATATAAAGAACGAGCAAGTGGACGGTTTTCCACCATTGGTATTTCTTGTTCACGGGCAAGCGTTCGTATATATAATGCGAGCTCATCTTCCCCTTTTGCAACGACAATTGGTGCTGCATCAACGTGTTTATTGTAACGAAGTACGACCGAAATATGAGTCGGGTTGTTTACAATAAACGTTGCGCCATCCATCTTCTTCGCAATTGTTCCTTGCAAGATTGCATGCATAAAGTTTTTTCGTTTCCCTTTAACTTGCGGGTCCCCTTCATTATCTTTATGCTCTTGTTTCACTTCTTCTTTTTTCATCTTAATATCTTGCTCGTACTCCCATTTTTGATAAATGAAATCAATAATAGAAAGAACGATTAAAATAATTAAAATTGCTAAGAAAATAAATTTAATTTCCCTAATAATTTCAGTAAGTGATGCAGTCCAGTTAAATCCAATCATACTGACAATTTTCTCTAAATTCTTTTTAAAGAGAACGTAAGCGACGTAACCGATTAATCCCATATAAAACAGTGATTTCAAAATATCTACTAAACTTTTACGACTAAACAGTCTCGTAAAATAGTTTTTCGGATTAATACGTGACGCTTTCGGTTTAATGACTTTAGAAGAAAATAGGAAGCCTACTTGAATCATATAATTGAATAAATGAAAAGCGTATACGAGTATTAATATCGGAGCTGATACTTTCAGTAATAAAATCCCCATTAAATAAAAATACTCGGTTGAATCTGTATTTTTTCCAATTTGATCAAACAGCACCGCTACGGAATTTGCAATCTCATACCCTAGCCAATCTCCGAAGAAATAAACGACAACTGCTAATACGAGAATGGAAAATAAATTATTTAAATCTTTACTCCGGGCAATATTCCCTTCTTCACGCGATTTTTTACGCTTCTGCGGGGTGGCCTTTTCTGTTTTATTATCCTTTGCCATGCGCGTCCCCCTACTTCGTTAAGAAAAAGTTAAATAGTTTCGTATATTCTTCAAGTAATACATCCGTCATATTTTTAAACACATAACCGAGCATCGGTACACTCATCGCAATAAACAAAATACCACATGTAATTTTAATTACGTATGCATTCATAAAAACGTTTAATTGCGGAGCGTTTTTTGCAATTAAAATTAGAACAAAGTTAATGATGAATAAACTTCCCATAAGCGGAAGAGCAATTTCAACCGCTGATGTGATCGCAAATAATAGCGTTGCGAGTAGACTATCTAAGAAACTAGTCGTCAGCAATTTTGAAATCGCCTCTGTATATTGAAACGACTTTAAAATCGTGGCAACGAAATAATTAATGCCGCCAAGTGAAATAAAAATAATGAGAAAAAATATATCAAAAATGGTTGATAGTAAAGTAGACTGTGAGCCCGCATTTACATCAAACAAACTTGCTTGTGATAAACCGATATCAAAGTCTAAAATATGCCCGGCCATTTTCGGAATGTTCCACAGCATTTCTACAATTTTTGAAAGTGATAATCCAATTACAATTTGCGTTCCTGCATAAGCTGCAACGTCCCAAACTGTCTTGATGTGAGAGACATCCACTTGATCAGCCACTGTAATTGAAAGAGCAAGTCCAACAGTAACCTTCGCCATTGCTGGAATGGATCGGCCTGAGAAAAACGGTAAAAAATATAAAAATGAAGTAATGCGACAAAACGCAAAAAACGTTGCCGCCCATAATTCCATATTCATTTCAGTTCACCTATCTTAGTATGAACGCAATAGCGATGGGATTTTATCAAATAAATCTAAAATAAGCATCGTTAACTCTTGGAACATCCACGGACCTAAAATGATAATAACGAGCACAATACTCGCCATTTTCGGTAAAAACGTCAGCGTTTGTTCTTGAATTTGCATCATTGCCATAATAACCGCGATAATAATAACGACAATCAGACTTACAACGGCAATCGGCATTAAAATCATAACCCCTTTATAAAAAAAGGTTTGGAAAATATCTATAATTGGTGACGTATTCATTTATATGACTCCTATCACATAGCATCAAACGCTTCAGGCGACCGTCTTAAACATAATATCGACAATTTTTGTATATCCACCTAAATATACGAAAACGAGTATTTTAAACGGTAAACTTAAAATCATCGGCGGTACCATCATCATCCCGAGGTACATTAAAAGTGTACTAATAATCAAATCTATAAATACAAACGCTAAATAAATGAACATCCCTGTTAGTAAACCTTTTTGAATTTGCGTTAACGTAAAGGATGGTACAAGTGTAAATAAGGAAAGATCTTTCAAATCTTTCGGCAACTCTTCTCCGCGTACTTTCAGCATCATTTTCAAATCATGCTTATACGTATGCTTTGACATATATTCTTTCATAATAGGAGCTGTCGTTTCCGCAGCTTGGCTTACTGTTATTTTCTCTTTCGTCATCGGATCCCACACATCGCTCTTCAGTTGCCCGAGTACAGGCTGCATCGTAAAGAGTGATAAAAATAATGCAAGTCCAACAAGCACTTGGTTTGGTGGTAAATTCATTACCCCAAGTCCTTGACGTGTAATCCCAAGAACGATCATAAAATAAGTAAAATGTGTAAATAATAGAACGATAGAAGAAGATAATGATAAAAGGGTAACGAGCGCAAATAGTTGTACACTTGAATTACTCGTAAACTCTTTTCCATTTTCGAAATTAATAAAACCGTTCGGGGCCGCATACGCTGGATTTACAAAAATAATTGAAAAAACGATAGAAAATACGAAAATAACGGCTAATAATGATAACTGTTTCTTTATTCTCATGATGGATCCTCTACTTTTTTCGTTTCAGTCTTCACCGCGTCTTCTAGTGCTTGTTGAAACTGATTTCCTGTTCCGGTTAATTGCACAGACTGCACACCGTTATTACTAATAACAGTGAACACTTGCTTTCCGTCCACTTCAAATAAAAAGGCACTCGTTTGATGATTTAAATACACGCCGTCTTTTACTTGAATATGGCCATTTTCACCCTGCTTAAAAAACTGCTGTTTGCGCGTCTTTTTCGTCATATAATATGCACCGTAACCGAGCGCACCAAACAGTAAAACGACTTGAAATAAGGTCGTCATATACGACATATGACTCCTCCTCTACTCTTTATCTTGCATTTGACTTTGCGCTTTCATAAGCGCCGCTTGTTTCTTATCAGCTTCAATTTCAGAAATGATAATACCGAATTTCTCGTCCATTACGATTGCTTCACCGATGCCGACTTTCATATTACTTAAATACACATCTACTTTATGTCCTAAGTTTTTCTCTACTTCAAGAACATCGCCAACTTTTAACTGCTTTACATCACCAAGCGTAATAGATGACTTTCCAAGCTTTACACCAAGTTCAATCGAAATATCTGAAACAGTATCGATATGTGCTTTGCCTGCTTCATTTCGCTTTCCTGCAAAATCTTCTAATCCCATTAATGACACGGGAGATACTTCATGCTTCATATGGATCCTCCTACTCTACAAAACTTTTAAATAGGAGCGCCTTACGCGTTCCATCTTTTCCAATAAAACAATTAAATTTATGCTTTCCATCTACATAACCAAGTAATTCATCCGAAACTTTCGTATGAAGCGGAATAATATCGCCTTCTTCAATTTGTTCAATCTCACTCATTGTCATTTTCTGCTCACCAATTGCAACGTGAACAGGTTTGTACACTTGATTTACTTTCATTTCCACTTCAGACGTATACTTTTTACGCTTGTCTGAAGAATGTTCGACAATATTTTCAGACGTTAACTTATCCATAATTTCTTCAACAGATAAGAATGGAATTCCGATACGCACCGTCGTATTCCAAAACTCTGTTTTCATATTTACGTTAAGTAATGAAATGATATCGCTCGCTGTCGTAATCTTTAATGCATTTGGATCTGTTTCTGTCGTTACAAATTTCGGTTCAATCGCAACAACACTTTCAAATGATTGCTCTAAATTTTTACAAAGAAGCAAGAATATATTATCAAGCGTTAAAAACTCAAATGCTGTTAACGGTCTGCGCATCGTAAAGTTACGCTTACTATCTCCGCCAAGCCAACATTCATGAATATAAATAACGAATGCTAAATCAATCTCAATAACAATTTCTCCAAGCTCTGGCAAACCGAGATCAATCACGCAATATAAATAATAATCTTTCGGCATTTTCTCCACATACTCACTCGTAAATGGAACTTGCTCAACTGTTGAAGGCTCTAGTTCAATTGGAATACGCATACGCGCTGATAACGTCTGTGACGTCTGTTTTCCAAACGTAGAAGCAATCGCTTGCAAACTACGTAAATGCTCAACACCGAACTTCTCTGGTCTATTAAAATCATACTCTTGAAATTTCTCTTGCTTTCCTGCTTCTTGTGCGAAAGCTGGCATTTCCTCGCCTTCATTTACCGCCTTCAGCAGGGCATCAATTTGCTCTTGGCTTAATTTTTCGCCACTCATGACAATCCCCTTCCCTACCTTTTCAATTCAACGATTTCAACGTACATCTTCCCATTCTTCGTCAAAATCTTTCCGGTTCCAATCTCTTCATTCTCAAGCATAAGACGCACCGTATTTTTCGTTGAATTTTCAAGACGATACAATGTACCTTTCGTAATATGAAGCAGATCTTCAATTTTCTTTTTCGTATTTCCGATTTCAAAATAAATTGTTAACGGAATATCATCTTGTAATTTCAAATCTAGCCAACTCCCATATCATGTTCACGAAAATTTCATGTTCTCTCTATATATGAAACTTCTTATTTTGAAACGTCGATATTTAATATTTTTTTAATATATCCTTGCGTTTCTTTAAATGGCGGTACGCCTCCGTACTTCCTCACATTCCCAGGACCAGCATTATAAGAAGCAAGCGCCAATACTAAGTCGCCGTTATTTTTCTTTAAATAACCGCTTAACTCTTTTACGCCACCTTCAATACTTTCAGCTGGTGAAAATGGATTCTTCACACCCATCTCCTTCACATTCGCTGGCATAAGCTGCATAAGACCCATCGCACCTGCATGTGACACCGTTTTCGGATTAAAATTAGACTCTACTTCAATCATTTTTTGAATTAACGTTTTCGGAATTCCGTATGTACGACTTACACGATCAATAATATCCTCATACTTCCCTTCATTGGAAGAACGTATTTTTTGAATATTATACTTCTTCGTTAATTCCCACGTATCAACAGCCTCATTTTTCGTTTCTGGGAAACGTCGTTCAAACTCTTTTTGCGCAACTTGCACTTCATCTGCTTTCTTCGTTTCAGCCTTTTCTTCAGACTTACTCGCTTCCTCTACTTTATTAATAGTTTCTACCGGCTTATTAACAACCGCTTCTATTTTCGTAGATTGTACCGGCTGACTCATATCTTCTACTTTTGCCGGCTGCGTAGTTTCTTTCGTCTCCTTCGCAGGCTCACTCTGCAACTTCTCTTGAAAACGACTACTAACGAATGCTTGTGGACTACTTAGCTTTTGCTGAATTTGTCCTTTTTTATATGCAAGCACTTCTTTTACTATATTTCCAACTATCATAATATCACCTTTTCGGTAAACAAAGATAATCTAATATTAGAGTTTTTTTTTAAAGTTTGCAATAATCCTTTTGATAATATTGTAATAAAAAAATGAACAAATAGGAAATTATCATTTTTTTATATTCAATAATTACAATTATTCGTTGACACGATATATACCAAGGATTACAATTAATCTCGAAATTGATTTTTTTGCATATTTACGTTTAACAATTAACAGAAAAATCAATATAAAAAAATGGGGGTTTCTTAACATGAGAATTAATACAAACATTAACAGCATGCGTACGCAAGAGTACATGCGACAAAACCAAGACAAAATGAACACTTCTATGAACCGTTTATCTAGCGGTAAATCAATCAACAGTGCGGCTGACGATGCGGCTGGTTTAGCTATCGCTACTCGTATGCGTGCAAAAGAGGGCGGATTAAATGTTGGGGCTCGTAACACACAAGACGCTATGTCTGCTTTACGTACAACTGATTCTGCTTTGAATTCTATTTCTAACATCTTACTTCGTATGCGTGACCTTGCTACGCAATCTGCGAACGGTACGAATGGTACAGAAGACCAAAAATCTTTAAACTTAGAATTTGCAGCATTAAAAACAGAAATTGATCACATTGCTGGTGAAACTAATTTTAACGGTAAAAAATTACTAGCTGGAGCAGGAACTGATATTGACGTTCAACTTTCTGATGTATCTGGTGATAAACTTACAATTTCAAGTGTTAGTGCCAAAGCAGCGGACCTTAAAATTACAAAAGATATTACTACTGCGACAGACGCTAGTGCTGCTATTACTGAGCTTGATACAGCTATTCAAACAGTTGCTGATAATAGAGCTACTTTCGGTTCTCAATTAAATCGCTTAGATCATAACTTAAACAATGTCAACAGCCAATCTACTAATATGGCGGCTTCTGCTTCGCAAATCGAAGACGCTGACATGGCAAAAGAAATGTCTAACATGACAAAATTCAAAATCTTAAACGAGGCTGGAATTAGCATGCTTTCTCAAGCTAACCAAACTCCTCAAATGGTTTCTAAATTATTACAATAATTCACTTGATCGTTTAAAGTAAAATTTACTATCTGTACTACGGATAGTAAATTTTATATTTTATCGACTACTGGAGGTTCTTAACATGAGAATTAATACAAATATTAACAGCATGCGTACGCAAGAATACATGCGACAAAACCAAGACAAAATGAACACTGCGATGAACCGTTTATCTAGCGGTAAATCAATCAACAGTGCGGCTGACGATGCGGCTGGCTTAGCTATCGCTACTCGTATGCGTGCAAAAGAAGGCGGATTAAATGTTGGGGCTCGTAATACACAAGACGCTATGTCTGCTTTACGTACAACTGATTCTGCTTTAAATTCTATTTCTAACATCTTACTTCGTATGCGTGACCTTGCTACGCAATCTGCGAACGGGACAAATGGTGGTAAAGATCAAGATTCTTTACAATTGGAATTTAAGGAATTAAAAGAAGAAATTGATCATATCGCTGGTAAGACTAACTTTAATGGAAAGAATTTATTAGCTAAGGCTGATCCAACTAAGGATATTAATATTCAGCTTTCTGATGTATCTGGCGATAATCTTACAATTAAAACTGTTGATGCAACAACAGGTGCTACAGGATTTAACCTTACAAAAACTATTGGCGATGCGGCAGGCACCGGTGATGCTGCGGAATCAATTAAAGAACTTGACGCTGCTATCCAAAAAGTTGCTGACATGCGTGCAACATTCGGTTCTCAATTAAATCGTTTAGACCATAACTTAAACAATGTGAACAGCCAAGCTACTAATATGTCAGCGGCCGCTTCTCAAATTGAAGACGCTGACATGGCAAAAGAAATGTCTAACATGACGAAATTTAAAATCTTGAACGAAGCTGGTATTAGCATGCTTTCTCAAGCTAACCAAACTCCTCAAATGGTTTCTAAATTATTACAATAATTCATTTGATGGTTTCTTACTCTCTGTATTACAGAGAGTAATTATATATATATCTAAAAGCTATTGGAGGCTCTTATCATGAGAATTAATACAAATATTAACAGCATGCGTACGCAAGAATACATGCGACAAAACCAAGACAAAATGAACACTGCGATGAATCGTTTATCTAGCGGTAAATCAATCAACAGTGCGGCTGACGATGCGGCTGGCTTAGCTATCGCTACTCGTATGCGTGCAAAAGAAGGCGGATTAAATGTTGGGGCTCGTAACACACAAGACGCTATGTCTGCTTTACGTACAACTGACTCTGCTTTGAATTCTATTTCTAACATCTTACTTCGTATGCGTGATATTGCTACTCAATCCGCGAACGGGACAAATGGTGGTAAAGATCAAGATTCTTTAGACTTAGAATTCCAAGAATTGCACAAGGAAATTGACCATATCGCTGAAAAAACTAACTTTAATGGCAAGAATTTATTAGCTGCAACTGGAGCAAATATTGATATCCAACTCTCTGATGTATCTGGCGATAAACTTACAATTACATCAATTGATGCAAAAGCTGATAACCTACTTACAGCTGCTGGGACAAATGTTAAGACTTCAGCTGCTGCAAGTACTGCTATTACTAATCTGGATAAAGCTATTCAAACAGTTGCTGATAATAGAGCAACTTTCGGTTCTCAATTAAACCGTTTAGATCATAACTTAAACAACGTAACAAGCCAAGCTACTAATATGGCGGCGGCCGCTTCTCAAATTGAAGATGCAGATATGGCAAAAGAAATGTCTAACATGACAAAATTCAAAATCTTAAACGAGGCTGGAATTAGCATGCTTTCTCAAGCTAACCAAACTCCTCAAATGGTTTCTAAATTATTACAATAATTCACTTGATCGTTTAAAGTAAAATTTACTATCTGTACTACGGATAGTAAATTTTATATTTTATCGACTACTGGAGGTTCTTAACATGAGAATTAATACAAATATTAACAGCATGCGTACGCAAGAATACATGCGACAAAACCAAGACAAAATGAACACTGCGATGAACCGTTTATCTAGCGGTAAATCAATCAACAGTGCGGCTGACGATGCGGCTGGCTTAGCTATCGCTACTCGTATGCGTGCAAAAGAAGGCGGATTAAATGTTGGGGCTCGTAATACACAAGACGCTATGTCTGCTTTACGTACAACTGATTCTGCTTTAAATTCTATTTCTAACATCTTACTTCGTATGCGTGACCTTGCTACTCAATCCGCAAACGGGACAAATGGTGGCAACGATAAAGATTCCCTAAACTTAGAATTTAAGGCATTACAAGAGGAAATTGATCACATTGCAGGAAAAACTAACTTTAACGGAAAAAGTTTATTAGCTGAGGCTGGAACAGATAAGAATATTAGTATTCAGCTTTCTGATGTATCTGGCGATAACCTTACACTTACAGCAGTTGATGCAACAGCTACTACAGGACTTGGCCTTACAAAAACTATCGGAGCACCTGCAGCACCTGTAACGCCTCCTGCACCGCCTGCACCACCTGCTGCAGATAATGATGCTGCAGGTGCCATTGTACAACTAGATAAAGCTATCCAAACAGTTGCTGACATGCGTGCAACATTCGGTTCTCAATTAAACCGTTTAGACCATAACTTAAACAACGTAAACAGCCAAGCTACTAACATGGCTTCAGCTGCTTCTCAAATCGAAGACGCTGATATGGCGAAAGAAATGTCTGAAATGACTAAGTTCAAAATCTTGAACGAAGCTGGAATCAGCATGCTTTCTCAAGCTAACCAAACTCCTCAAATGGTTTCTAAATTATTACAATAAGCCATTTGAGTTAGTTTCCTGAATAAACCTCTCTGCTTGTGGAGAGGTTTATTTTTTCTATATAGATAGATTATTTATAAAACCTTCTTTTTTATGTGGAAGAGAGCATCTGCGGTGCATAGAAGCGGTTAGTGCTTATCTTGATCCCCTCTTATGTTAAAACACAAATAGCAAATAAGCATAAGCCTTTTTATCTTTTCATAACCGTTTATTAACTTTAGAACACTGACTATATCAATCTATAAGGAGTGTCTATTATGCGTATTGGTACGAATGTTTTAAGTATGAATGCTAGGCAGTCGTTGTATGAGAATGAGAAACGTATAAATGTGTCAATGGAGCATTTGGCGACTGGTAAGAAGTTAAACCATGCTTCTGATAATCCCGCTAATATTGCAATTGTGACTCGAATGCATGCGAGAGCAAGTGGTATGCGCGTGGCGATTCGTAATAATGAGGATGCGATATCAATGCTTCGCACGGCAGAAGCTGCCCTTCAAACTGTGACGAATATTTTGCAGCGTATGCGTGATTTAGCCGTTCAATCTACGAACGGTACGAATTCAAATAAAAACCGTGATTCACTGAATACAGAGTTTCAATCTTTAACAGAACAAATTGGCTATATTAGCGAGACAACTGAATTTAATGATTTATCCGTATTTGACGGTCAAAACCGCCCTATTACATTAGACGATATCAGTCATACGGTACATATGACGAAACATATTCCCCCTTCCCCTACACAACATGACATCAAGATTTCAACAGAACAAGAAGCAAGCGCGGCGATTCTTAAAATTGAAGAGGCTTTACAAAATGTATCACTTCACCGTGCCGACCTTGGCTCTATGATAAATCGTTTACAGTTCAATATTGAAAATTTAAATAGCCAAAGTATGGCGTTAACAGATGCTGTATCTCAAGTTGAAGATGCGGATATGACGCAGGAGATAAGTGATTTTTTAAAGTTCAGATTGTTGACTGAAGTTGCGCTTAGTATGGTTTCACAAGCAAATCAAATTCCGCAAATGGTTTCTAAACTACTACACTCGTAAAAATTCATCTTCCTTCTTTGGAACGATTCCATACAAAATAAAAGGGAAATACATATAAACTATGTATCTCCCTTTTATTTTGTACCCAAATTTTATTACTGTGTTACGGTCATAACTTGTCCGCTACGATCAACCATAATTTTCATTTTACCGTCCTGTGCATTATATAGCCCTAGTTTATGTAATTCCATTTTACAATCTTGTACGAAAGTTGGTAATTTACGTATTTGATCAATATCAGAACTTGTAATGAAATGAATTAAAAGCTGCGTCATACCTTTAATATCTTGTACAAGATCTTCTTTCTCTCGTTTTAGCCTTTCATTTTCTAGTTGTAACGACTGCAATTCATCTTCTAAGCTACGTGTATTCTTTGCTTCTCTAGAACGCCCTGCCGCCATGCTAGAAAGCTTATAAATACCTTCCATAAACTGATGTAGTTCGTCTTCTTTCCTTTCACTACACTGATTAATTGTTTCAAAGTTATCAACGATACCAGATATAACTGTTACAAGATTTTTTTCATCCTCTTTATGCTGGATTTCTTCTTTTAATTCGTACTCGTTTTCTTGTTTTCTTGCAACGATTGTCTCTTTTACTGGTATATATTTTCGCTTTCGTCCCGGTTTTTGTTTTTCAATATTTTCAAACGGTATTTCACGTTTTTTCAATTTATAATACGTATTTTGCAATTGACTTTCCGTTTTAGGAAAAAGATTTAGTTCATTTTTACTTACGTATTTTGAAATATTTAAAATGTTTAAACCGTGACGCTGACAAAATTGATACACTTCATACAGTAGCTCTAGTTCAGACTTCAGCCATGTAATTGTTGATTTTTCATATGCTCGCATCCCGCCATTTTTTTCTATATCTATTTGGAATAATACCATTCTATTATGTAAATCAACTAATTCTTCATACTTTACTTGGAATTCTTTTTCTATTTTTTTAAATTCCACCTCTAGTTGCATATCGTTCATTTTATTATTTGACATGTTTTGTAAAAGACCTAATACATTAATTGCTGTGTGGTGATACATAATCTGTGCCACTCCCCCTCATCCTTTCACAATTCTCATCTGACTCCCATGTCTTTTAAGAAAATAGCAATTTTTACATATCCATATTATAACAGTTCGAAATTATCTGTCAAATAATAAACATACAAAAATGTATAGAAAGTATAAAAATTTGGAAAATATTTTTTGATTAATATGTAAAATTGCATATTAATTACATTTAATTATATTATATGGTATTTTAAATGTTTTTTCACCGAAAAAATTTGCGTTACCACGAAATATTACTAAAATAACAATCGAAAATACGTTTGCTTATATTTTTAAATCAAAAATCTCTAAATAAAGATTATTCACACATACAGCGACAAACACCCAAGAAACCTTTCATTTTTCTACCAGCTTAAAGTATAGAATACTAAAAAGGAATTAGCCATATGTAGCATTGGCTAATTCCTTCCTCTCTCTAACAGAATAGAGTTATAAACCCAGTCTTCAAATCCTCAATCGAAGTCTCACTTCTTCTTACCTAAAACTACTTCATACCTCTGAACTCACATCGCATGAGACTCTATTAAGCACTGAAAACTTCCTTACATAAGTAGTTCCTCTATTCCTACTAAATAGAAAAATGTTATACACCAGCTCTTCTAGTTACCTATATCTCAACATCGCATAGGGCTCTATTAAGCACTGACCGCTCAACACTTGGCTAGAGCTTCTATTCCGGCTAAATAGAAGCTTTTAAAGCACTAACTTATCAACTAAACCAATTAGCTCTTGAATATCTGGCTTACTTACTTGAGCATTTGCTCCTACAGCTTCACCTTTATGGAATAATTCATTTGTAATTAATGAAGAGAAAATAATGACTGGTAAACGATTCATTACTTCACTATCCTTAACCACTTTCGTTAAATGATGTCCATCCATTTTTGGCATTTCAATATCCGTAATTAGCAAGTGAATATGTTCAAACATTTTTTCGCCTTGCTCTTTCGCTAATTTTTCAATTTGTGCTAACGCTTCTGCACCATTGCTGAAGAAGTTCATTTTCGTATATCCAGCTGATGATAATGTTTCTTCTAATATTTGGCGAAGCATCGCTGAATCTTCTGCAATGTAAATTACTTTTTCAGCTCGATCTGTTTTTTGTTCTAATCCTGCAATTGATTTATTGTCATAACCAGTGCCGCTAATTTCACATACAATTTTTTCATAATCTAATAGTAAGATGATTTTTCCATCTAGTTTTACAATACCAGATGTCGTTTCTTCTAGTCCCATAGATAATGAAGCTGGTTCATCAATTTGTTCCCACGAAATACGTTGAATACGATGCACTTCATCAACGCGGAAAATAACTTTCATTTGGTTTAATTCTGAGATGATAAATTTCGTTTGATCAAGTGGCTTTGTTGACTTTAAATTAAGAGCCATCGCTAAGTTAATAACAGGTAAAATTTCACCACGTACTTGAACAACACCTTCAACTGCATGATGAGATTCTGGCACAGTTGTAACAGGGAATGGATTAATGATTTCACGTACTTTCATTACATTAATACTAAATAGGTTTTCACCAACAGTGTACGTAACAATCTCTAATTCATTTGTTCCGCTTTCTAATAAAATACTTTGTGCTTGTGACATAAAGGTGTCGCTCCCCTTCCATTAATTCCGTATATCTAATTATTAAGCTTTATAAAAGAGAAAAAGTCAACTACCTATATAAAAAATATAGATAGTCGAACGATTCATTTTATTAAAAAACAATTAATCTTGTATAAACGAAGCAAGTGCCTCTAATAAAACTTCTTGTGCACCTACAATTTCCGTCGGCATTGCTTCCCATTTTTTCGAAAGCTCTGTCTCTACTCTTATTCTCAGTTCAGAATTCATTTCTGCTAGCACATATTCTTTCGTTGCTATATCAACATCAAGTAGCGCGAGTGCATATAGTTCCGGGTCATTTATTTTTTTAAATAATCGTTTTAATACCACTGGTGCTATATGTTTTAATTTTTCAATATGAATTTCCTTATCCGAAAATAGTAACTCATATTGAATAAACGTAACATTTTCTTTAATCACTTTAAAATAGCAATTATTTTTTTTATCGTTTACAAAATAACCGTTTGGATCTGCAATAATACTTTCTACTTTACGAATTAAATCTGGCAAACTATTCGCCGCCATTACAGTCCGCTGCTCAACCTCACTCGGCGAAATGAATGTAACGCGATACTTATTTTGCGCCATCCTCTTCACCTCTCCTTTTATAAAAATCTATCGTCACAAACATATGAAATGAAACTAGCATACTCTCATTTCATTGCCCTATTGTCACAACTCACAGACTATAAAAAGTACTGACTTGCTATAAAGAGATTATTGTTCAACCATTCCAGTACATTTCTATAGTTCTCTTCTTACAGCTCCGAGCCACCTAAGACTAAAAACACTTTTAAGCGCCTTTAAGCAACTCGATATTGTTGAACCAAAACGCAATTTGCTGATCCGTAATGCCTGATAATGTAACAAAAAACTCACGGCACTTCATCTCGTCCTTAAACAGTTGATACTTCCATGCGCCATCACTGCCAATACTGACGAAATAAAACTCATGAATACGACCAATAATCGCTTCCTTTTCAGCAAATGAATACGGGGGCACTTGCTTAATTTCAAATTGATCTGGTAAATATACATGCTCTTCTCGTTCCATTTTTAGCACTTGCTCAGCAAGTTCACGTTTATTCTCGAAAAATGGCAATTGTAAAATTCGTTCTTGTCTTGTCATACGAATAAAAACCCTTTCTACTACATTACGATCTTTCTTTATAATACATTATCGAATTAAGTTTACAACTTCATTTAATACTTCATCTGACACTTTAATTACTTTCGCATTTCCTTGGAATCCACGTTGATATAACATTAAGTCAACGAATTCTACAGATAAATCTACGTTTGAACTTTCTTTTGCTGAACCTCTTACATTACCTGCACCATTCTCACCAGCAACACCTATCCCTGGAATCCCTGCTGATGGTGTGGCAATGTAATTGCCATTCCCAGTTTTCATTAATCCACCTGAATTAGGGAATGTAGCTACAGCTAGTTGTCCTACAACCTTCATACTACCATCCGAATATCTCATCATAACGAAACCACCGTCAGAAATTGAATAGTCATTTGCAATTGCAGCTGGACGCCCCGTTACTTCTGTTGTAGAAATAGTTTTCCCTGTTGGATAATTTGTTAAACCACTTAAGTCCAGTGTCAGTCCCTTACCAAAAGGAATTTTAACCGTTCCACCTTTAGTAATTTCACCAGTTACTGGATTTTTTTGTACAGCTTCATCTGTCTCCTTTAGATTTCCTAATGTATCAAATTTAAGATTTTTTTCGCCCGTCATGCCTTCAACCGGCTTAAACTCTTTTTCGTTTTTAGAATCATTTCTTACAGAAACCGTATACGTATATTCACCTGGCACAGGCTTTTCAACTTCTTTACCATCTACAGTCTCTTTTGTAGTCTTTTGTTTAATATTTACACGTAACGTTAACGAGTTCCCTTCCTCATCAAAAACTGTGAATTCGTGAGATAATGCATTTTGATTTCTAGGAAGGTTTCCACCTATTGTTGCTTTATCTGTTTGAATCCCACCAACAGCTGATCCCATTGGAATATGAATTGGACTTGGTCGTGAAGAAAAATCTATTTCTTGAGTTCCTGTTTTCACACCATACCCTAGCACATACTGACCACTTGTATTTGTAACATAGTTATCTTTCGATACACCGAAAGACCCTTTTCTCGTATACTCTACATTTCCGCTATTACGATCGCCAACTAAAAATAAACCATTTCCCTCTATTGCTGTCTCCATCTTATCACTAGTTAAAGTAATAGAACCATCACTAAAATCTGTAGATGTCCCACTAAACTTTACACCGTTACCGATACTCTTTGGATTCGTACCAGCATAAGCACCATCCCCACGTGAACCAACCGTATTATTATATAGCAGATCATCAAAAATAGCTTTTTGCTTTTTATATCCAACTGTTTGTGCATTTGCAATATTATTTGAAGTAACACTTAATGCATTTTGTGCCGCATTCATCCCTGTAATACTCGTATATAACGCTTTAATCATAACCTATATACACTCCTTTTATTAATTTTGCTTAACCTCTTCATTTTTCTCTATATCATCTTTCTTCTCATCTTCTGGATTTGTTTCTGCTATCGGTTTATCTGAAACCCTTTCTACAAAACGAAGTGAGACAACTTGATTATCAACAATAAGTTGTACATCGTTATTTTCGGCAAGTCGAACTGTTTCCACTTGACCAGTCACTTGCTCCCCCTTATTGTTTATACCTCTAACATACTTTCCTAAAAATTTCATCCCACCATCAAGAGCTGTCGTATACATCGTTGATTGTAGTTTATCTACTGCTTTCGTCATATTTTGTACTTGCTCCATAAGCGATAGTTGAGCCGTTTGATTCATCATTTGGTTCATATCCATCGCATTAAACGGGTCTTGATGTTGAAAGCTCGCTAAAAAAAGTTTCAGGAAATCATCTTTATCCATAATACCGGGTGTTTTTTGATTACTTGCTGATACTCCGTTTGTTTGTTGAACTGGCGATTGCACACCATTTACAGATGCGTTTTTTGTTTGCGCTCCTGCTTGTAACGGAATATGATTTGTACTCGTTGTATTTAATCCAACTGTTGGCACGCGTTATTCCTCCAATAATCCCGCAAATTCTGTTGATTGTTGTTTTTCATGATTTGTATTTGCTAATTTCTGTTTTTGCCTTTGCTCTTGTTCTCGCTGTTCTTTACGATTTTCATCTTTATCTGAATAGCTAATTTGAATATTGATTTCTTTTTCTTTTAACTTTAATCTCAATTCATCAAAAATGATTTCAACACGTTTTTTCGCATCGTGTTTTTCCATTTCTACGTGAACGTCAATTTGATCTCCGTGTTTTTTCATAAACACTGTTAATGTACCAAGTTTTTCTGGATTTAACTGGAATAAAACACGTTCTTGTTTCACTACAAATTTTTGCAGCGCTTCTACTTGCGCTTCCATTTTCTTTCCTAAGTCAGGTAATGAAACTTTCTCAGCACCACTATTTGATTTCCCTACTTGTTCGGTACTCGTCGTTTTATTTAATAATTCTGCACCTGCAGAGCTCGAATCGTTTAATGCATCAACTTCTGGCAACTCTACCTTTGCATCATCGCTCTCAAGTTTCGGAAGATCTACCTCTTTAGACTCTTCTTGTTCCTTTGCAATATTACAAGTTTCTGTTTCTACAACCTTCAATGCTTGCATCGTTTGCTCTGGCATCTTCATTTTGTCTAATACCATTTGCATTGTATCTTCTAAACATATAGCATTTTTGATATTCATATTTGAAAGAAGTTCTTGTAATTGTTGTAATTCAGCTGCAGGTAATTCATTAAGTTTAATATTGCCATATTCTTTATATAGCTCTTGTATTTTTTGTATGTATTGATATAACAATTCCGGTTGCACATGTAATTGCTCAATTGCAACCATTTGCTCAGATACAGCTAATAACAACTGTTCTGTCTCTTTTTTTTCTTCTTTCTTTACAATTGGTTCTTCTTTCGTTACCGATGGTTTAGAAAGGTTATATTCTTTTTTCTCTTCTTTTGGTGCTTCTTCTCGTTTCGTTTTCTCCGTTTTCGGCTGCTTTTTATTTTCGATTCTCATCGTACGATCGAATGAAGAATCTTCATTTTTCGATTGTACTTCTAGCCCTTTTTCTTTTTGCGGAGGTAAACTTTGTTGCACCGGTAATACAGACTGTATCACTACATTCACCTCATCCATTCATACACATTTTCAAATCCAGAAGCATTTTTTCTTCCAGCTTTTCTTGTGCTTTCGCAAGCTTTCTGCAATCTTCTTGATACATCTCATCAATGACACGTTCTTTTTCTTTTACTTGCTCTAAAAGGCTTTCATTTTTTTGAATAAAACCTTCTGTTTTTTTAATTTTTCGATTCCATTCTTCTATTCTTTCAGGTGAAAACGTATGTGAAGAAAGCATGCCAGCCATAATACGTTGCCCAGTTTGTACGACTTTACTACGCGATTTCACAACATATAAATCATATTCTTTTTTTTGTTCTATTTTTCTTTTTTCAGCTGTTAATTCATACACTTCTTTTAAAATATGCTCTTTTTCTTGATTTATTTGCAATTTTATTGTGTCGTACTGCTGTTTATCCACCTGTTTTCATAGCCCCTTCCTATTATAACGTTCTCTTTTTCTATTATATAGTTTTTTTCCAAAAAAATCTGTGAAATATTAAAAAACAAAAAAATAAGACCTCTTGGGCAGAGGCCTTATACTATATGGTGTATCGCTTCAACGATATCATCAAATGGGAAACTATCCGATCGGCCTTGCTTTAAAAATGTATTTATGCCTTCTACTTTATTTTTACATTCAAAAATATAAGCATTTTCTTCATTTTCTTGAATCGTTCCTAACTTAAAATACAATTCATTTTCTTTATAAATTGATAAAATCTTTCTCATTTCATTTGCAAGTTGCCAATGATGTGGTGAAACGATTTCTTCCATAATCCTACTTACTGAATCTAATACTGAAATTGCAGGATAATGACTAAGCGTTGCAAGCTCACGCTTTAATACGATATGTCCATCTAAAATACCACGTGCTAAATCTGGTACAGGACCATTTAAATCATCCCCATCAACAAGTACCGTATAAATACCTGTTATAGATCCCTTTTGTGTTTTCCCAGACCGCTCTAACAACTTCTTCATATAACTTTCCATTAACAGTGTTTTACCACCAATCGGTAACTCTTTAACAGCAATATCAACACTTCTTCGTGCATCGGCAAAACGAGTAACAGAGTCCATCATAAGTAATACGTTATTGCCCTGATCACGGAAGTATTCAGCAATAGACGTTGCGAGTTTCGCTGCACGAAGTTGCATAAGATGACTTTCATCTGACGTCGCTACAACAACGACGCTTTTTCGCATCCCTTCCTCGCCTAACTCTTTTCGAATAAAGTCTTTTACTTCCCGGCCACGTTCTCCTACTAAACTAATAACGTTTATATCAGCTTTTGCATTTTTTGCTATCATTCCAAGTAAAGTTGATTTACCAACACCTGACCCAGCAAAAATACCAATCTTTTGACCGATACCAATTGTTAACATAGAATCAATTGATTTTATTCCTGTTTCAAATACATCGGTAATCTCTTCACGTTCAAATGCATGTATAGGCGGTGCATCTAGTTTTATTTTCTGTAATGGAATGTTTTCAGCTTCCTCATTTAACACTTCACCATTTGCACTTAACACTTTTCCGAGCAAGTGATTACCACGTGGTACAACAACATCTTCTGAAACTAGTGTCACTGAATCTCCATAACATACTTTTTCTGTCTGTTCAAATGGAAGTAGCATATTATTTTCTTTTTCAATGGCAATCACTTCACATAAGACGTTATGTTCTCCAACGAAGCAAACATCTCCGATCTTCGCTTTCGGCCCTTTTGCTACGAAAAACTGTTCTTGTACACTATGAACTTTGCCTACTTTCGTATACAGCGGTGTTTCAATGAACTTATTCCATTTTTCGTTCTCATTCATTAACAGGCGGCTCATACATTTTGCTCCTCAAATAACTTCTCTTCTTCCCATTTCTGACGAAGTTTCGCAAATATAGGTGCAAATTTAAATTCAAAGAACTCTTTCTCTTCTTCCAGAACAAATTCACCAAACTGCAGGGAGAAATCATATTTCCATTCTACTAATTGTAGTAACCAATATTCTTTCGTATTCTCCTTCTCATCTTGAATACGTTCAAACGTTTCTGGATGTACTGTAATGATTAATTTTTCAAACGAAGTTGGCAATGTTTGCACGATGCCAGTTAAAATAGGTAGCACATCAAGCAATCGTGAATCTACCGCTTGATTCACGATTTTTTCTGCTAAATGAAATGATTGATCCCATAATAACTCTGTCCATTCATATGCTATTTCTTGTTGTTCTTTTTGAAACTGCACACGCGCTGCTTCCATCTGTTCCATTTGTTCATGAATATGCATTTGAAATTGTTCTTTATCTTGTAATAACTGCTGACGCTCTCGTTCTAGCATTTGCTGCTCTTGCCTTAGCTGATTCATTTCCATATGTAATGATTCTTGCTGGGCGCGAAGCTCTGCATGATCTGCTTGTAATTCTTCCTCTTCTATTTGGACTGAAGCTGGTTTTGGAAATTGTAATTCATACGTTTCTTCAGAAAAAGAAACAGAATTCTTCGGAATTCTGTTTTTAAATAAGGACATCCTCTTCACCTCTTTGAACGATAATTCTTCCTTCTTTCTCTAGCTTTTTCACTGTACCAGTGATCGTTTGCTGCGCTTTTTCAGCATCCGTCATCTTAAGCGGTCCTAAGCCATCTAATTCTTCTAGAATCATCTCTTTACGGTTTGAAGACATACATGTAAATAATTTCTCTTTAATTTCTTCTTTTGCAATTTTAAGTGCTTTCGCAAGAACACCGTTATCTGTAATTTCTTCTAATACACGGCGAAGCGCAAGATCTTCAAGACCAAGTAAGTCTTCAAAGACAAACATATTTTCTTTAATTTTCTCAGATAACTCATAATCGACTTCATCCAGTTTTTGAAAGACTGTTTTTTCAACACCTCGTGAAACATTATTTAAAATGTTTACGATTGTTTTCAAGCCATCAGTTTTATTAATTGCACTAAATGCCATATTATTTAATTTCGTTTTTAACAACTCACCAATTTGATTAATTAATTCACCATCAACTTGTTCTAGTTTCGCAATACCCATTACCGTTTCTACTCGCTTATGATCTGGCAATCTCTCAATTAATTGAGACGCAAGTTGCGGTTTAATATAAGAAGCGATAATTGCAATTGTTTGTGGTGACTCATCATTAAGCACTGTAAGAAGTGGTTCTAAATCTGTAAGTGAATTTAAGAATTCAAATGGATTATCTTTGTTATACCAAAGGTCTTCCAATAATTTTTCCAGTTCGTCTTCTGGCATGTTTTTAAATATACGACGAATATACTCTTTATCTGGAGTGACTAAGTTCAATTCTTTTACATTTAGTTCATATAAGAACTCTCCTAGTACATTCTCTAACGTTTCTGGTTTATATACACGAAACTTCGCAATTTCACGAAGTAATACTTCTTTTTCCTCAGCTGTCATATATTCAATGACTTTTGCTGCCACCCCTTCGTCTAATGTACGAATGAGGATGGCAGCTTTTTCTTTGGAGGAGATTTCATCTAACATCGTTGTTCCTCCCTTACTGTCCGTTTAACCATTTTTTAATTACTTTTGCAGTACCTTCTACATGTTCTTTCGTAGCATCCTGCACTTGTTCATCTAACGTTGGTTCTTTCGGTTCTTCTGGTTCAGGTTTTGGCTCTGGCACTATTTTTTCTTCAGGAATTTCCAAGATACTTTCATTACTTGCAGCAATTTCATCTTCTGCTAAGTATTCTTCATATTCCTCTTCTTCTTTCTTTCTCTTACGTCTTGCTAATAAGAACCATACTAGACCACCGATTGCTAATAAGCCAGCTGTAATTCCACCGAATAACCACCAGTTCATACCACTTTTTTCTGGCTCTTTCTCTTTTTCGGCTTTCGGCTGATCGAACTGAACAGTTACAACGTTAACTTGACCATTTATAAAGTTACCATTCGGATCAGCTTGAAGTCCTGCCGCTGTTCCGATTGCTTCTTTAAAAGTTGTCATATCAATTCTACGTTTTACTAACGTATCATTATCTACCCATACAACAACATTCGTTTTCGTTAATTCTGGGTGTTTCTTAATTGTTTCAACTGTTTTATCTATTTCATAATTTTCAATTTTGTTACCATTTTTATTATCATAGACAACTTTACCATTTTGATTATTGTTCGTACCGTAGTTTGGCACTTCACCGTTCGCTGTAATACCAGCACCTTGCTTCGTATCTGCCCCTTCTTGCGCAGTAGAGCTTTCCTCTTGCTCTTGTTTACTACGAAGTACACCTTTATCACCATACTTCTCTGACTGACGTGTAACTTCATCGTAGTTTACAGATACTTTCGTATTCACTTTATATTCATTCGGTTTAAACATCGTCATTAACGTTGCATCAATATCTTGCTTTAATTTACCTTCAAGTTGGTGCTGCATCTCTACTTCTTTCTCATAAGAAGAGGAACTACTAGAATGTGCTTCATCTGCTCCTTTTGAGATAACACCTTTTTTACTATCAATAACACTTACTTCTTCTGCTTTCACACCAGGAACCGCTGCACTAATCATTTGCTGTATACCCGCAACTTGATCAGCTGTTAACAATTGTCCACGCTTCACTCCAACCGTAATCGCCGCTGTTCCTTTCGCTTTTTCTTCATCAAAAATTGTCTCTTTTTCAGGCAATGTAATTTGAACATTTGCCGTTTCAACTGTCGCAAAGTTTCTTACAATATCTTGCTCCAATTGCTTCTTCGTACCGACAATTTGCTTCATTTTTTTATCTTGTTCACTTGAACCGAGAGAGCTTTCTAATAAAATTTCTTCACCGCTTTTCGAATTAAACGGTAAGCCCATCCCATTCATTTCTTTTCGAACCCATGGAGCATCATTCTTTTGCACACGAATTGAACCATCGGCCGCTAATTGGTAATCGACACCTAACTTCGATAATTCTGCTGTAATCTCTTGTTTATCTGCATCATTTAAATTTTGATATACAACAACATATTTATCTGGCAAGGTGAAGTATAAAAGTGCTCCTGTTACAATCGCTAAAAGCGCAGCACCGATTATTAACTTATGCCACGTTTTTAACGATTGGATAACATTTTTCATCTTTTCCATTTAAACACACCCGTCCACTTTCCTAAATTTGCATATTAATTAGTGACTTATAATTTTCAATAAGATTATCACGTACGAGAGCAGCTGTTTTCATTTGAGACTCAGCTTTCTTTTGCTGAATTAAAACGTCATGTGTTTCTCCTACCCCTTTAGTTAGTAAATCATATACTGCTGTTTGTGCATTGTTTTGCGTTTGATTCATATCTTCCAATAAATCAATAAACTTTTTCTCCGGAGCTACCGATGTTTGAGAAGTTTTCGGTGCACCAATTGACTGAATTGCTCCAAATGGTTGTGTATGTAACATTGGTTGAATTTTCATATTACTATCTTCCCCCTTATCCTCGGCCGATTTCTAAATCTTTATCAAGCATTTTTTTATTCGCATTTAATACACTCGTATTCGCTTCATACATTTTTTGAGCAACCATTACATTCGTCATTTCAGCAGTTACATCAACATTTGGATAACGTACATATCCTTCTTCATTTGCGTGCGGATGCGTCGGATCATACACTAAATTTTCCGTTTTGTCTGCTTCAATACTTTTTATTTTTACTCCGTTAGTAGGAGCCCCATCTAGCATACTTGCAAAACTATTGTTTGATTCTAGCACCACACTACGACGCTCATATAAATCTGCCCCCGGAGCCGCCGTCGTATTTGCATTTACAATATTGTTAGAAGTAACTTCCATCCACTTTCTCGCTGTCGTTAGCCCTGAGCCACTTGCATTAATTGCCTGAAACATCCGTTGTCTCTCCTTCTACTTTTAACGTCCGCGTGCCGCTTGGTTAATTGCATATTGTGTATTAATTGCGTTAATTGAAATACCGTATAACTGATTTGCTTTCATTAAATCTAGCATTTCTGTCGTTACATCCACACTATTTCCGTCTTTATTCGTTTGCATTGATTTTGTTTGAATCTTTGCATATGTATTTTTCGTATTTACTGTCGGCAAGTGCATTTCATTCGTTTGATATAAATCTGGATTGCTCTTTAAATCAGCCGCATTGTTTTTATATAATGCACTACTTTTATTCATCTGCTCAGCAAATGTTACATCTTGTGCTTTATAGCCAGGTGTATTCGCATTTGCAATATTACTGGAAACAGTATTTCGTTTCGTTACTAAATAATTCATATAATGGCTTACATCACTCACTAAATCTGGCATATTCCACACCCTTCCTTTTCTAACGTAATGATCCACTGATAGAAGTTTCACTTCATTATTTATTTTCTTATATGCGTTTATTAAAATATTTACTATTATGTACCCTTACATATTTTATTCCATTTTTTCATTGTTGTCTTTAGAAAAATACAAAAATATAAAAAGAATGCAAAACTGTATACACATAGTAATCTATAGAACATTTCAATATATAAACTATAAACTAAAGTCCATTTTTCTATTATTTAGATTACTATTATTTTTTCATCACAGTCATAAAATGAAACCTCAATCAGCGGAGTTCTTTATGTAAACGAAGGAATAGACCCCCTTTTAAAAGGGGAATCTGTTTCCAGACGTTATTATTAATATTTACCGTAAAATGAATTAGCCTTCATTCGCCCATCATTTGCCATTATCATTTCTTCCAAAATCTTTTGCTTATCTCGAATGTGCTGTGCTGCCTTAATAATGAATGGGCTTACTTCTGCTGCAACTTGTGCACGTCTTTCTTCATCTAGTGTCATCATCCAGCGATTTAACATCTCACTCTTCTCAGCAAACTCTTCATCTGACACTTGTAATTCACCGATTTCATTAAAACAACTGACAAACGTTCGATAAATATCATTGTTCATTTTCAAGCGCTCCACGGTATCCATCTATTAAATCTTGTAACACTTGCACAATGGTATCAATGTCTTTTACTTCACGCGTGACTTTCATCGTTTGAATTTGAATGCTAATCCAATCATATAAACCAAATAAACTATCGTATAAATCTTTCGTAATATCAGGATTTAACTGGAGCTTCAACTCTTCAAATATACGTTCTAACTTTTCAAGAAGTTCATCACCATCTTGAAGTTTGAATGTATTTAAAAGTTCTTCCAATTTACGAAACTCAATGATGCATCTTTCATAAATAAATATTGTATTTTTAATTGGATTACTCGTCATAATATCATTTTGCATATAACGTTGCCATGCTTGCATACAATCACTTCCTCAGCTTTCATTAGTCATCACTTTTTGTTTTTGTCATTGCTTGAATTGTCTTCAACTGACTATCAAGCAATGCTAACTGACTTTCTAATTTTGCATATTTATCAATAATTGTTTTTTGTTTTTCCTTATTAACTGTATCAATATCTTGAATTTTTCTCTCTAAATCAGTTACTTGCTTTTCAATACTTTTAGAACGTTTCCCAATAATTCCTTCATCTCCAAATATCCCATCTAACTTTTTCTCTGTATCATGACCTAAACCATTTAAACCAAAGAAAAATTGTTTCGTAGATTCCGGATTCTCTTTAAAAGCTGTTTTTAATTTTTCTTCATCAAGAGTCATATTGCCTTTTTTATCAATTTGAATTCCAAAAGAAAATAAATACTTATCATCTTGGGAAAATTTAAAAATACCTGTCATTGCATTATTGATAGCAAATGACACATTACTCCCTTGCATTACTCCATTTTCTCCAGCAAATAAATCCAAACTTTTAACAGCCTTATTATACTCGTCTTTCATTTTTTTTATTAAATCTATTGAATTTTTTATATCAGAATCTTCAATAGTTAATTTTATTGGCTCTGTAGTTTCTTTTTCTAAATTAATGGTTAATCCTGGAATTGTATCAATCTTATTTGTTTTACTAGTTCCTTTTATTCCGTTTATTGTATACTCAGCATTTATTGCTCCTGTCACTTGATGTGCAACAACATTCGTTCCATCCGGATTTTTCGCAGAAGTAACTAACCCTATATTTTGTAAAAAACCATTGGCGCCATCCGTTAATTTCAGCTCTCCAGCTTCTCCTGCAGTAGTCGATGTGAAAAATAGTTGATCCCCTAATGTGTATACTGATGCACCATAATTCCCATTATTTATCTTATTGACAAGATCTTTATACGTCATATCTTTTGAGATTTTAACTTCTTTTCCATTTATCTGAAATACATCATCTACTCCAAGTTTTAAATCTAAACTAAACTTTTGCTCCATACCTTCAGGAGTTTTTGAAGGAGTAAGTGGAGCTGTAGTTATTTGATGTCTTTCAGCTACCCGTTCTACTGTAATCGTGTATGTTCCAGGAATTGCAGCAGCGTCTGCTTGTGCTTTCATAAAACCATCTTTGGATAAAGTTGTTTTCTTTTCATCACCTTTAAATGCGTATAAATCTTTGAACACTTGTACAAGATTTCCAAATTCTTTTTTCATGCTTGCATACACGTTTTTTTCATTTGTTAATGTTTGTTTTTGTGTAGTATAAGGTGATTTTTTCATTTCCAATGCTTGTAACTCTAAATCTACTAACTTCTTTGTATCTATTATGTTATTTCCTAAATTCCATATTTGTTGTCTGCCACCATAATCAGATATTGTTCCTGCCATATTTTTCACTCCTTATCATTTACATGTAATCTAAAATACTCGTTTTACTCATCGTACTAACAGCTTTTAATGTCGCTTCGTACGTTGCGTTTATATAAGCTAAATCAGAAATTGCGACCGCTAAATCAACATCCTCAATTTCTTTACGGTTTTCTTGAAGTGCTACATTTTGCTCACTTAAAATTGTTTTAAACGTCTCCATTGTGTTCATTGTTGAACCAACTTCAGTTGTACGGTTAATGATGCCATCTAAGTTTTGCTTATTTTCTTCTAATAACGGTTTTAATGCTTTTTGGTCACCGTTTTGCATCGCTTCACTCATCTGTTTTAACGTTTTTATAACAGGGGATAATAATGCTTCACCGTTACGGAACGCTTTGAATTCATAACCGTCATTTAGTTTCCAGTTCACATCATTTTTTCCACCCTGGTACGTACCATCTTCTGTAAATGGCAGATTTTCTGCACTATCACCACCGAAAATATAACGACCTTGTTCTTTTGTATTCGCTAAATAGACGACCTGTTTTAAAATTTGATCAATCTCTACACCAATAGCCTGCAATTCTTTTTCACTATTTGTACCATTTAACGCTTGTACTGTTAATTGGTCTGCTCTTGTTAAAGATTTCAAAACACCTTGTAAAGTATTTTCAGTTTGTGTTAATACATTTTTCGAATCCGCTATATCTTTCTGCATTTGCTCCATATTTGCCAATGAATGTTGAATCGCAAATGATTTACTTGCTGCAAGTGGATCTTCACTCATAAGAAGGTTTTTCTTCCCTGAGGTTACTTGATTTCGGTGGTATTGCTGTTGCACATTTAAATCCATCAACTGATTCTTTGCCCAGTTTGCATTTTGAAATGTAGATACTCTCATTTCTATCTCCTCCTTAAATATTTCCAATTACCAACTATACATGACTACTCCTTATCTAATAATCGAAAACAAACTATCAAACACTTCATTCATAGTAGTTATAGCTTTAGAATTCGCCACGAAGTATTTTTGGAAGGCCATTAAATTAACCATTTCTTCTTCCATATTTACGCCCTCGATGCTCATCTTTTCTTGCTGGATACCTTCTAATAAATCCTTATGAATATTTTGATATGCATTTACTGAACTTTTATCAGAGGCTACACCAACTAAAAATTGATCTAAGGCTTGCTTATATGTAAGTCCATCCTTATAGCCTTTATCTGTAATAGCCGCAAGGTTGTTGGCAGTTTCAGCCGAAATTTTCATTTTTGAAATATCTTTTATAAAATCAGGATTCAATTCAAGCTTCTTCGCATCTTCTCCTACAAAAAGCTCTTTCTTCATAGTATTATTCACTTGTTTTTTTAACGAATTTACAAACTCATTCAGATTATCTTTATAATTTGTAATCTTTGCTTTCGTATCAATTGCCGATAAAATTGTTCCACCACTTAATGGGATATCTGTTCCAGATATTTGTACAGACATTGGCTTTTTATCCTTCTGTAATTGAAGTGGGTATGTATCTTGACCATTTACAGTTAAAACACCATTCATCCTAACACTTGCAATATTAGGATTTGTAGCTTCATACGATACTTCTATATCTGCATACTTAGACATTTCTGTCATAATACGATCACGTTCATCTAATAGTTGATTTGGTACTTGTGTACCAGCTTGTCCAATTTTCTTGTTCGCTTCTGCTAAACTAGCAGCAAGTCGATTAAATTCATTAACATGCGCTTCAATATCTTCTGTCGTCTGTGCTTCCACTGTATCCAAGTTTTTCGCAAGACGACTTACTTGACTTGTGAACTTCCCCGTTTCAGCAATTAATGTATCGTAGTAATTTGATTGCTCCGGATTTTTTGCAACTTCACGAAAAGCATTGAAAAACCCATCCATTAAACTAGATAATGAATTTTTACCTGTCGTTCCTACCATAGACTCTACTCGCGACAAAGTAGAATTCATATATGCATAGTAAGAGAACTGTGACATTTGATCATTATATTGCTTTGTCTTCACTTCATCTGTAATACGATCAACACCTAACGTTTGTACACCATACCCTATTCTTTGTTCTGGTGCATACCCTTTACTCCCTCCAGCAGATTCGTAATTCACCATTTGACGAACATAACCTGGTGTATGAATATTAGACAAGTTTTGTTTCGTTGTTTGTAACCCCATTTGAGCCGCCAACATACCCGATAGCGGTGTATTATAATCAGATAATCTCATAAAGCTTCACTTCTCCTTTACAATAGTTCGTTCATAAAGATTTGCGAATTATTGTTTCGCTCTAAGTTATATTCAGAAACAGAATCCACAATACTTTCTGTAGTTTTTAATAGTACGTTTAAGTAATATTGATTTTTCAAAAGAATCATTTTTACATTCTCTTCTAATTCAGTTACGTTTTTTTGTAATTCACCCATTTTTTCAATTTCTTGTTGAGAAAAATACGAAAATAACGCACTTACACGAAACGATTCAACTCCTTGTTCTTTACAGAACTGAACAACCATTTCTTCAAATGAGCTTGATAACCCTTTTAAACCATCAATGTACTGCAATTGCTCTACTTGCAACTTTTGAACTGCATTTACATTTTTATTTTTTAAATTCTCATATATTTGCTCTCCAAGCGCTTGAATATTTTCATACGCTTTTTGAATAATAACGAGTTTTTCATATAATTGTATGTACATATAGCTTCCTTCCTTTTACAAGACTAAATTCACAATTAAACCATGAATTTCTCCAATTTGATTTAACATTTCTAAATGTCCTGTTTTCGTGTTAATTAAATTCATCACATCTTCTAATTCATTCAATCCCATTTCTGCCTGTTTCACAATCGTCATTTTCTGTGAATATCCGTAACGTGGGTGACGAGACATGACATCTTTATACTGCAATACATTATCAACGTAGAAATTCAAAAATGATTTTACTGTATTTTTGTATTCCATTACATTATCAAGCGTTAATTCCATTTCAATTTTCTCTTTAATTTCTCCAATATTATCCACAAACGCTTCCATTTGTTCTAGTAATTTATCTTTTTTCGGATCTGCATGCAAATTATCCGAAAATGCAAGTCCTGTCCTGACATTTGCTTCTTTCGGCATTTGAGTAGCAGGCGGTATATGCGATAAAATTGGATTATGCGAGATAGAACGTAGCATATATATCACCTATTTATTTTTTTATTTCTTCCTAAACTTAATCGTAAAATCCAGTTATTTATAATTATACTCTGAACAGTAATATTTTGCAGTTATTTTTTATAAAAGATATGTTACAATTTAGCATGAGGTGGCACAATTCTATGAATATTTTCCTTTGTGGTTCAAATCAATTAACAGCATTAGATCAAGAAGAAATTAAAAAATTTTTAAATGACTATGCTCACAAACATAAAATTTACATATTATGTTATAAATCTATTGAAAATGAGGTTCTTCGTTTTTTCGTTGAGAATGAAAGACTCGCTCAAAATTTATGCCTTTACACGCTGCAACCATTGCAAGCAATTACAGATGAATTTCAAGAAGTCGTTGATTACTTAAAAAAACACGGAGCCGAATATGTTGCTTTTGATCATCCTTCTGACTCCATTTACCGATCAGATTATATGTTTTTTGTTAAACAAATTATTGAAGACACTGATTTAGTTCTCTGTTTTTATAATGGGGACAAACATACATCTGTCATCCCTGTCGATGTTGCAAAAGAAGCAGGTATTGATGCTGTCATTTATGATTTACCAGGATTACATGAAAAGCAAATGAAAAAAAGCTTTGAACAAAAAATTCGTATGATGTAAAGGGGGAGGCACAATATCATTATTGTGCCCATTGTAAATATGATAATTGAACAAGATTATGATCATTTTATCGCGAGTTTTAAACAACAATTCAATATGGACATCGCTTCATATAAACAAGATAGAATGCGCCGTAGAATCGATGCTTTCATTTCGAGAAAAGGCTTCGAAAACTACACTAATTTTTTAAGCAAATTACGCGCTGATCAAAATTTATTTTTAAATTTTATTGACTATATTACAATTAACGTTTCAGAGTTTTTTAGAAATAAAGAACGATGGCAAACTTTAGAGTCGAAAGCACTACCAAAATTACTCGAACAAAATAGCGGAAAATTAAAGGTATGGAGTGCCGCTTGCGCTGCTGGTGAAGAACCGTATACACTCTCTTTAATTTTATCGAAGCATCTTGCTCCATTTCGTTTTGAAATTCAAGCAACAGATCTTGATTTTCATATTTTAGAAACCGCAAAACGCGGTCAATATACAGAACGTTCTTTAAAGGAATTACCTACTGATTTGAAAGAACGTCATTTCACAAAAGAGAATGATCTATATTCATTGCACCAAAACATTAAACAAAATGTCTCGTTTAAACAACATGACCTTTTAATGCAGTCATTCGATACAAATTATGATTTGATTATTTGTCGCAATGTAATGATATATTTCACAGAAGAAGCAAGAGTAAAACTTTACGAAAAATTTAGTCGTTCTTTACGAAAAGGCGGTGTACTATTTGTTGGTAGTACGGAACAAATTTTAACACCCGAACGTTACAATCTTCAGCGATTTGATACATTCTTCTACGAAAAAATATAAAAGAGGTCGTCACAATGGAGTGACGACCTTTTTACATAACTCGAATTAAAATAATACCAACAATCCATATAAAGAGAAAAAGAAGCGTCATAGACCATTTATGTTCTTGCATCGTTTGTTTCAATGCCTGTGATAATTGTGTCATGTTCATTTCCGCAAGCGCCCTCCATACACTTACATCCCGATCTTTAGCAATGCGGTCTGTAACACTAATTAAAATTGTTTCGTTAGACAATTTCGTTATATAAGCAGTAATAACCGTTACCATCAAATTTATATTTCCTTCTGAAGAATCACTTTCCACTCTAGAGATAAGTGCACTCACATCTAGTAACGGAATATGTACTTTTCTACCAAATGATAGTTGTACTTCAGCGAAATCATATGTTCCATCTAACAAAGGAAGTTCTTTTATATGAGCCTGCTTAACAAGCCCTTGTAGGCTTCTAATTACTTGTTCAAATATTTTTTCTGTTTGCTTTCCTTCTCCAGATAACGTGTGTAACTTTTTAAAAAGTTGTAACACTGTATCCATCTCTTTAGAAAGCATTTCCTTCATAATCTTTCCATCACTTAAACTTGCAAGTAAAATACCTATTTCATTATTTTTCGAAATAATTTTAGAATGTCCAGTAAACACTAAATTGCTACGCTTTCGTTCTTTCTGGATCTCATGCTCCGAAATAGCTGCAGGCTGTTTTAATGGTTGTAACGCCTTATCTTCAATTGTCGTACGTCTAATCTCCATTTAAGCGCCTCCACTACTATGAAATAATTAGCCCCATTCTTTATTACTCTTTAAAACTAAAAACAGTACGAATAAACCTGACATGATAGTAAACACATCAGAAGCTTGCACTCCCTGTTCACCTTTTTCTTCTTTCTTGTCTTTCGGTTCTTCTTTTTGTTCTTTCTTTTTAGAGGCAACTTGTTTGTTATTTTTCTCTTTTTGGTCCTTCGCCTTATGTACTTCCTTGTTGTCTTCAAACGGCTCTTTTATAACGTAAGTAAATTCCTCTTTCTCTTCCAACGGTTCTTTTATAAACTTATTTACTTTCTCATCTCGCTTCGGAATTTGAACAACTGGCAAATTTTCTTCTGGAACCGGGTTTTTGACTTTGGAATCTTCTTGCTTCTCATTTTCTTTCTTATCTTCTAATTCATTTTCTAGTTTATTATCTAATTTATCTTCTTTCTCTTCTATCTTTTTATCATCTTCATTTTTTGGCACCAAAACAGAAATGGTATATTCACTTTCCTCAACAAGTTTATTACCTGCTGCATCTATTATCTCTACAAGTAATTCGTATGGCCCAGCCGGCAATGCTTCTGTTATTTCAAATACTTTTTGCCAATCCATATCATGCTTGTTGTAGTCTAATAAAAACGAAAGCTCTTTATTTTCTTTCCCTTTTAATGTAACGCGCACTTCGTTTACAACCGATTCTATATCTGACGCTTTTACTCGTATATGTATAGAATCTCCCTGTTTTCGTTCAACTAAGTTCTCTTTTACTTCATCAATAGTAACTTCCTGTAACTTTGGCAATTCTTTATCTATAGTTGGCGTTTCATTTTTAATACGAATGAGCGGGACTTTCACTTCATTTTTTATGAGCTCTTCTTTCTCATTCTCTTTGTAACTTTGAACGAGCTGAAGATTCCAATCACCTTGCAAATCAAAATCCCCTGCTTTATAGTTAGCAACCCAGCTCTTCGTTTCTTCATCATACTCAAAAAATAACATTCTTTCTTGCGCATATTGCTCCCCATTTTTTTGTAACTGCAATATACCTTTCATACTTTGAATGTTTTTCCCATTTGGTTCTACAGCAATTCGCACTTCTTCGCCAACTTTAAGCTCCGGCTTATTTACTGTAATAATTCCTTGTTCTGTTTCTATCTTTCTTTCATTCAATTGTTTATTTACTACTTCTTGTTGCTCTGCTTCTTTTTGTTTCTCTTCATCTTGCTTCGTTTCCACTTGTTCTGACGATTCTTGAGATTCCTTATTTTCTTCTTGTACATTCACTTCATTTATTTTTTGATCTGACTCAATTTGTTCCTCAGCCTGACTTTGCAAGGGGAAGAACAAGCACACATGTATGCATAGCCAACTCATTAGAAAAAACTTTACGTTTTTCATCTACTAGTTCAAACTCCTATTTCAATGCCTTATAGTGATTTCGTCACTTTTACTCCAAAAAATCCATCTACATTTACAAGTTCACCATACGCCACTAATACATCATTTACATAAATACGAATCGGTTCATCAATATCCTCATCTAGTACAACTGCTTCATTTTCTTGTAAACTTAATATATCTTGAATCGTTTTCACTGTACTTCCAAATACAAATTTCACGTTCATTTCTACATTTTGTAGAATGGACGTGTCCATATATACTGGTTCCATTTGTTTTACTTCTTTAAATTCAATAGGTTGCACAACTGGTTCTACAATTTTTTCTTCTTCAATTTCTTCTGTGGCAATCTCTTCTTCTTCCACCATCGGATACAGAAGTCGCCTTACCATTTCTTTCGCTTCGGAAATTGGCAAAATTTGATACATCTTCGATTGAAGCAAATCGCCAATTTCAAGATTGAACGTAATTTGAACGAGTTCGTCCACTTCCATTGACTCTCCCAAATATTCCATTTCTTCTTTTAACGTTACAAATTTAACATTTGGCGGCGTCATGTCCATTTTTTCTTGAAACATTTCTGACATCGCCGTAGCAGCATGACCCATCATTTGGTTCATAATTTCTTTAATACCGCTCAGTTCTAATTCAGTAAGCTCTTTTTCTGGGTCAACTTCCCCTGTTCCCATCATCATTAAATCTACCATTGTTAAGGCAACATCTTTCGTAAATACAAATACATTCTCATTCTTTAGCCCTTCAACAAAGTCGACATTTAAAATAACAAATGGTACTGGTACTCCATCATAATGACGAACATTGATTGCTTCCACATTTGGTGTACTAATTGTAACTGGCTGATTTAAAAGCGTTGACAATACTGTTGAAGCGGAGCCAATTGAAATATTTGCAATTTCACCAAGCACATCTTTCTCTTCTTGTGTTAAATGCTCTTTTTCAACTTCTTCTACAATCTCAGTTTCCACTACTTCTGCTGGTTCGTCTGTTTCTTCTACTCCACCAGATAATTGCATTAATTTATTTACCATTTGTTTCGCATGCTCAACTGAAACAATTTGTACAAGTTTAGAGTTTACAAGATTATCTATCTTTAAATCAAACGATACTTTAACAATCGTATGATTCCCATCGATTTCAGAGATTTTCTCCATTTCTTCTGATAACTTTACAACTTTAATCGTCGGCGGAGACATATCTACTGTATCTTGGAAGAATTCCGACATAGATGTAGCTGCGAATCCCATCATTTGATTCATCGCTTCTTGTACAGCACTTAGCTCTAATTCACCAAGTTCTTTTCCGTCCTCCACTTCACCTGTTCCCATCATCATTAAATCAGCAATGGATAATGCAACATCTTGCTTAAGGACAAGAAGATTTTCCATATCCAATCCTTTTGTAAAATGAATGTTTAATACAACATGTGGAACTTCGACATCTCTTGAATCATATAAATCTACCAACTCTATGCGAGGAGCAGTAATGCTTACTTGCCTATTTAAAATTGTTGATAATACAGTCGAAGCTGAACCAAATGATATATTTGCAATTTCGCCAAGAATATCGCATTCTTGAGGCGTTAAATGCTCATTTTCTTTTTCTAGCACAATCGTGCTCGTATCCCCTTTTGTGTGTTGCTCAGGCATTTTCCCTGCCTCCTCATTTCTGTTTTTCTATCAAATAATATAAACTCTTATTTTATTTTAGCAAACTCATTAGTATAAAACGTTACTATGTATCCCATTATTAGATTCGTAGCAATTAGCCAAAAAGCTCCCCAATTGTATACAAGTGGGGAGCTTTCCTTCATTCCTATTATAAACCTTCTGGGTTTAAAATGAGGACCACTCGTCCATCACCGAGAATCGTCGCACCAGAGAAATAGTTAGAACTCTCTGCAAAGAAGTCACCTAATGACTTTAAGACTATTTCTCTTTGACCGATAATTGTGTTTACAATAAGTCCATAGCTGCGATGTGTATTACGAACAATTAACACAGGAACCATTTGACCATCATATGACGCAAACGCCTCATCTACTGTTTTTTCACCAAATACAGTACTTAAATGTTTCACTTCAATAATTTGATTACGATAATTTAACACATCTTTTCCTTGTAAGGATTGGATGTCTTCTCTCTTAATTCGAATTGCTTCAACGATATTTCCAAGAGGTAAAGCATAACGCTTATCATTCGTTTGAACAAGCATAGATTGAATAATAGATAACGTTAATGGAAGTTCAATTCTAAATGTACTTCCCTTTCCTTCCTCAGAATCAATAATTAAATGCCCACCTAAACTATGAATCGTATGTTTTACAACATCTAATCCGACACCGCGTCCAGAAAGATCTGATACAACTTCAGCTGTACTAAATCCTGGTTGGAAAATAAGATCAAACACTTCACGATCTGTTAATCTATTCGCATCTGCTTCAGTTACAACGCCATTTTTAATCGCTTTTTCTAATACTTTCCCTTTATTAATACCGTTTCCATCATCCGTAATTTGAATAACGACATGATTTCCACTATGAAAGGCTTCTAATTTAATCGTACCTGTCTCATTTTTACCTGCATCACGTCGTTTTTCAACAGTTTCAACACCGTGATCGATTGCATTTCGAATTAAATGAACGAGCGGATCACCGATTTCATCAATAACAATTTTATCTACTTCAGTATCTTCACCTGTAATTTGTAAATCGATTTTTTTCCCTAAATCTTTCGCTAACATACGTACCATACGCGGGAAACGATTGAACACAGTTTCAATCGGCACCATACGCATATTTAATAGTACATTTTGAATATCTTTTGAAATATCGCCTAATCGATTTAAATGTTCAATTAGCTCCTTGTTTTGAATCGTTTGAGCCAATTCATCAATGCGCCCACGTTCAATTACACTTTCTTCAAACATATTCATTAATCTTTCGATTTTCTCTAATTGAACACGAATTGAACGATTCTCCACTTTAGCATTTTTCGTTTTTGTAGTACTTTTAGCTGGCATAGTACTTGAAGGTTGATTCGTTGCCTCTATCGGTGATTCTACCTGAGTAGCCACAGCTGGTTGTAGCTTTTCTTCTACTTGCACAACTTCTTGTGTAACAACTTTTTTAGAAGCTACTTCCTTCGATATAGGTTCTCCTTGCTTTACTTCCACTTTCTCAATTTCAGAAACATGAAGTACTACTTGTTTCAATTCTTCTATACTACAATCCGTATCCATAAATACTGTAAATTCAAATCCGAAAGCATCTGCTTCAATTTCTTCAATACTCGGAGCTGTTTTTTGTATATTCCCTACATTTTGCAATGCTTCAATACACATAATGGCACGTACTGCTTTTAAAATCGCTTGCTGTTCAACTGTTATATGCACTTCATGCGAAACTGCATCATCGTTGTCTATATGATTTTGCTCTATATGTTCCGTAGGAGTTTCTACATTGCCGTTCAATAACGCTTCTAATTTCTGTTTAGTTGAGGCTACATCAATATTGCCCATTCCACCTTGTTGCACATCTGCAACCATCTTCTCCAAATTATCAATGCACTCAAAAATCACATCAATAATATCCGCATTTACAACTATATTTCCATGACGAATTTCATCTAACACATTTTCCATCTTATGCGTTAAATCAGCCATCTCCGTAAATTCCATACTCGCAGACATACCTTTGAATGTATGAGCGGAGCGGAATATTTCTCCCACAACATCCATATCAGCAGGATTTTGCTCTAACACTAGCACATTTTCATTTAGCGACTGTAAATGTTCTTCTGACTCTTCGAAAAATATATTTAATAGATCTGTTTGCATTTTTATCCCCTACCTGTCTAACAAACATTTCATTTATGTATAACAATTTAGTGTTTTACAATGAGAAAAAAGGGGGCCACACGTCGATCCGCTATCACTGTTTTGATTCCTTGTGGCACCCCTTCTATATTAACTATTTGCTACTTTTGTTAAAGCTTCAATTACACGATCGGCTTGGAATGGCTTTACAATAAAGTCTTTTGCCCCGCCCTTAATTGCATCTAATACCATACCTTGTTGTCCCATTGCAGAACAAATAACAACCTTTGCACTTGAATCAATTTTAATAATTTCTTTTAATGCTTCAAGCCCGTCCATTTCTGGCATAGTAATATCTAATGTTACAATATCAGGTTGAAGTTCTTTATACTTTTGAATCGCTTCTACCCCATTCTCTGCTTCGCCGATAACTTCAAAGTCAGCATTACTTTTTAATAAGTTTTTAATCATCGTTCGCATAAACATCGCATCGTCTACTACTAAAATTTTATGTGCCATTCTTTTTAATTCTCTCCTTCTATGTATAAATATATCTTAATATTTCACCTTATCATTCTCACTCATTATACAAAATAAAATGATAAAATTTAATATTTTTTTAAAAGAATTTTCGTATTTTTATTATTTTATTATTAAAATAATAATATACTACTCTTTTATATAAATAACAACGCGACGGTTTTTTTCCCAGTTTTGCGGTGAATCATTTGGTACAATTGGCTTTGTGTCTGCATATCCTACCGCAGCTAGCCTTTTATCATCCACATTATACACTTCAATTAAATGGTGAATCATATTTGCCGCTCGTGCTGAAGATAACTCCCAATTAGAAGGGAATTTCTCGTTATGAATAGGTCTACTATCTGTATGTCCCTCTACAACAATTGGGTTAGGTACGGATTGAAAAAATCCAACTAATTGACTTATTATCCCTTTCGCTTCGGGCTTAACGTTTGCATCGCCTGTATCAAATATTAAATTATCTACTATAACGACGCTTACCCCTGTATCCTCCCGATATACATTCACTTGACTAATACCGTTATTATCTACATACGCTTTTAACTTCTTATATAATTCATCCATTCTCTTTTTTGAGATCATTTTTTCATCATTTTTTTCATGTGAAATATCTGGTATTGTATTTTCCATTACTTTTGCATCTACTTGCCCCGTATCACTAAACTTTTCAAGCATCTTTGACAATTTTACTGCATCTTGCTTTGATGTAGCAACTAGTAATACAAAGAAAGTTAATAATAACATCGTTAAATCTGTAAAAGTCGTCATCCAACGAGGCGATCCCTTTTGCGGTCCTTTACTCATCATACCACTCCTTGAAATATTAGGCTGCTCCTTTTACCTTTTTTACCTTTGTTTCGTATACGTATGTATCCAGTTTCAACTTTAATTTAGAAGGGATTTGTCCACGATACAATTCTGAAATTGCTTCTATTACAAACTTCTTCTCTGTATATAAATCTTCAATACCACGATATACTTTTTCCGCAAGAGGGATTGCAATCATATTCGCAAGTACAGACCCATATAATGTCGTTAACATCGCAACTGCCATCCCTGTACCAATTTGCGATGTATCTTGTAAGTTTTGGAGCATAATGATAAGACCAATTAAAGTCCCTATCATGCCCCAAGCTGGAGCAAAATCACCAATTTTATCTAATAATGCTGCTCCTTTTCTTAACTCATACACTTCCGTTTCAATATCTTTCAATAACACTTCTTTTAATTCATCTTCATCGTAACCGCTTAACATTAATCGAATTCCTTTTTGAATAAAAGGATTATCCACTTGCTCTCCATCTACCTCTAAAGAAAGCAAGCCGTGCTTTTTAGACTTTTTCGAAAAATCGACAAACAAATCCGTTAACTGTTCTAAATCTTCTTCTCTTCTATGTAAAACAGTAAAAATGCTTTTCGTATATTTTTTTATTTCTCCAAATCGATATGCCACAACAATTGTCGCTGTTGTTCCCCCTATGACAATTAAAATAGATGAAACATCTAAAAAGTTTTTGAAAGCTTTTATTCCACCGCCGCCAAGCATAATTGCCGCTATCACTATAATAAAACCTACTATAATGCCCACTGGGCTAGAAATATCAAACTTCCTTTTTCTTCTTTGTGGTCTAGCTAATACTTGATTTTTCTCTCCCATATTTCTGCCCTTTCCTTTCCATTTTTATATAACATTTTTTTATTTTAATAATACGTTTTCACATATAACATGTATTATACGCTTATCATCTGTTTATCGCAATATACTCATGAAATTGACACATTTCATTTCTATATTAGAATTATGGTATGAATAAATGAGGAGGATCACGATGGAACACAACATTTTACAAGTCATTGCATTAGCAGAAAAACTAAAATATGAAATGCGACATAGCTGGCTTTCCAACGGACGTCAAGAAAGTGTTGCCGAACATACATGGCGTATGTCTCTAATGGCCATTTTAGTTGAACCTTATTTGGATCAAAAAGTAAATATTGAGAAATTACTTAAAATGGTTATTATTCACGATCTAGTCGAAGCCGAAGCTGGTGATATCCCTGCATTTGATACAATGAATAGTCATGACTTACAGCTACAAAAACAAAAAAATGAACTAGAAGCTATTTTAAATATTAAACAAACATTAACAGGTTCTCTCGGTGAGGAATTATATGACTTATGGATGGAGTTTGAAGCGAAAGAAACGTACGAAGCAAAAGTTGCTAATGCACTCGATAAACTTGAGGTGAAAATCCAGCATAACGAAGCTGATATTGATACGTGGCTACCAATTGAACATAAAATGACATTCCAAGTAGCAAAGCATACAAACTTTGATTCTTTCCTATCTAAATTACAAAAAATCATTGAACAAGATGGAGAAAAGAAGTTAATTGCTGCCGGCATTGATGTTGAGGCATGCAAGCAATAATGAAATAAGACACTCAACAAGAGTGTCTTATTTCATTATTGTTGATATAGCCTGCTTATAAATAAGCTGTTGTTTTCCATCCACTAAGATTAAAACTGTAAATTTATCTACTCCAACAACTTCTCCTACTATTCTAACGCCACTCTTTAAGAAAATTGTAACTGTACCTTTTTCTTCTTTTATTTGTTTATACAATTCTTCCTGTAAATGTTCCAATTACTGTCCTCTCCTTTCTGTGAAACATCTTAATATAAAAAACTATAAATTTTTATTTATGCACTTTGTCTTTTATATTCATAAACTTATTAATTAGTATATCTAAATCACGACTAAATAACAAAACTTTATCATGATCCAATCCGTGTCTCGCAACAAGTTGAATTAACTCTTTCTTTTGTTTTCTATTTTATTTTGTAATTGTCCCATCTCCATCTCTATACTAAAACTCCTTTTCCCATAATATTACTTGTAAAATTATAGTACATATTCTCTCATAAAAAATAAAAATGGTTTTTTTACAATTTTTTATTTTTCTATGCCTAAATTACGAATCACGTAAAGATTTATTTACAAATCACTAACATACAATCCTAATGAATCTACAGGCATTTGTCTAATTATAAATGAGACTGGCTCGTTTTCTATACAAAAAACATACTGTATATAGTAGTCCATGAACCATATAGATTAACTTATTAAAAAGGAGGAAAACATATGAGTTATGGTGGAAGTTGCGCTGGTTTCGGCGGTGGATTTGCTTTGCTTATCGTACTATTCATCCTTCTAATCATCATCGGATGTAGCTGTTGGGGTGGCGGCGGATACGGATATTAATATATCCTACCCTTGACAAATGAACGAAAAACTATAGAAAAACAGCTCATATTTGAGCTGTTTTTTTCATACTTTCGTATGAATTTATATCCCTCTTATTTGCGATTTCAACTAACAACATATTGTTTACTATGGAATAAGAAACATTTTTACTAAGGGGGGATTACAATGATTAGAGGTCTTTACGAAGCACATTTACCTGTCCGCAACTTAAAAGTATCAATACCTTTTTATGAATCACTAGGGCTAAAATTATATAAAAGAGGCGATAATATTGCTTTCTTTTGGATTAAAGAAAATGAGAGTTGGCTCGGCCTTTGGGAAGGCACAGAATACAAAGTGAATTATCACCCCTCTTTACGACATATCGCCTTTCAAGTAAGTTTACATGATTTAGAAAATGCGATTCATTGGCTAAATCAAAAAGGAATTTCAGCACGAAAAGACTTTGGAATGGAACCAATTGAACCGATTGTTTTTCCGGAATTAGCACATGCAGCCGTATACTTTAACGACCCTGATGGAAATAGTTTAGAATTGATTGCACAATTACCTGTTGGACTTCCTACAGCGGAAAAAGTGTATTTAAGTGAGTGGAAAGAACAAATTCAAACATCGTCATTACATAAGGAATAATCTATTTATGTCAGTTTCTTATTCCACACTTCTTAAAACAAATAAAAACTTCAATAAACTATTTTATGGGCAAACATTAAGTGTACTTGGGGATTGGTTCCATACGGTAGCTTTATTAACATTTGTCTACAGCATAACGGAATCGCCGTTTATGATCGCACTTACTTTTATAAGTAAAAGTTTACCACAGCTTCTTCTTAGTCCATTCATAGGCGGAATTGTAGATCGTTTCTCTAAAAAGAATATTATGATTTTCACCGATATTACACGGGGAATTCTAGTCCTTACATACTTACTCGCAGGCTATAAAATTGAGATTATTTTCATTGCTAATATATGTTTATCTGTACTTGCTTGTTTATTTGAACCAGCTAAACAAGCAACCTTAAAAAATATCGTACACCAAAATCATTTCGTAACTGCTAACTCTCTTTCTAGTACAATTAATGGTTTTATGTCTATTATGGGGGCTTCTTTGGGCGGAGTAATTGCACAATCTTTACATATTGAGTTCGCTTTTTTAGTAAATAGCCTATCATACTTTATTTCAGCCTATTTTATTTATAACATGAGTATTCCTGCTCATGATACTTGTAACAAGAACAAAGCATTTTTCACTGATATAAAAGGTGGTTATACATACATATTACAAACAAAAATCATTTTAACATTAATTCTTGTCGGCATTTCATGGGGCATTATTGGAGGCGCTTATCAACTACTTCTAACGATCTATGCCGAAAAAATTTTCCATACGAACATTGGGATTTTATATACGGTTCAAGGGGCTGGGCTTATGATAGGAAGCCTTCTCGTTAATCTTTATATATCCCATAATAAAGAAAAAATGAAAAAAGTATTCGGTTGGGCCTACTTATTACAAGGAATTTTCTTTCTCGGATTCATTCTATCCGATCAACTTATTATCGGTATCATTACTTTATTCTGTATGCGTATAGCAGGAGGAATCATCGTTCCACTTGATACGACATTACTTCAAACTTACACACACGAAAATATGATAGGTAAAGTTTTTTCATTCCATTATTCTATTTACGGATCTCTTATTCAGTTATCGATGTTTTTTACAGGAGGGCTGTTAGAAATTCTTTCTCCTCAAATGATTGGCAGTTTATTAGCTACATGCTGTATTTTTGTAAGTTTTATATGGCTGTTCTTGTTTTATCGCGGGGATCTCAGTGAATAAATTAATGATAATCAATACATTTTGATCCCATTCATTATTTGTTTCCCCATAATAAAATTGTTTCAAAATGTAAGTCGGATTTTTTAGTTAAAGAGCCTTATATGGCAACACTATTTGAGAAAAAACTAGATATTTATGTTAAAATACAAATGAGTTTGTGAAATATTGCACTTAAATAATAGACTTTAACTAGTTAAACTTGATTAAATAGGAGGGCTGTTTTGGGTATCACATTCATTTTCGTATGTATTATATTAGTGGCTTCTATTCTGCAAGCAAGTACAGGTTTTGGCTTTTCCATAATGGCAACCCCTTTCTTACTTATGTTATTTCTACCACAAGAAGCTATACAAATAAACATTATTTTGTCTTTAATTATTTCCATTTCACTCATTTGGAAAATAAGAATGGACGTTGATTTTGTTCTACTGAAAAGGTTTATTTTTGGAAGTATAGTTGGTGTTCCTTTTGGCATTTTAATTTTCATTTCCGTTAACATAAACACTTTTAAATTAGCAGTTAGCATCCTACTCTTACTATTAACATTATTGCTAATATGCAACGTTAAGGTTAGATCAACACAATCTAGAGATTTCATAGTTGGTGGATTATCTGGTCTTTTAACGACAAGTATCGGTATGCCCGGTCCACCCCTGTTACTTTATTTTACAGGAACTGATACTGAAAAAGAGAAGTTAAGAGCAACTACATTAGCTTTTTATTTGTTTATATATTTCATTAGCCTAGTAACTCAAATACTCTTTACTGGCACAAACAAAACCATTTGGGAATCAAGTTTTTATGCCATTCCAATTGTATTTTTAGGTTTGTTTATAGGTCAAATTATTTTTAAATGGCTTAATCAACGGATTTTTAAAATATTTACGTACATTCTTTTAAGTTGTACAGGGGGTTATCTTCTTATTGAAAGTTTGAACTTGTTATAGAAGATGCTTTAGATTGTGCCATAACAGATATGTTCAAACAAAATTATTGCTGTATTTTCCGGCAGGGTATTCCATATCAAAACTTAAATAACTTTATTGACAGTTTACAATTAGCAATAATCTTTCTTTCATAAGATAAACATTTCAAATCAAATACTAAATAAAACGATAAAAAGCGGCTATTATGCCGCTTTTACTTACTATTGGCATTTCATTCTCATTTTCTATCACTTTTGTAAAAAATTATTAATTTTTATTTCTATGTATATGATAAAAAGCAAAATACCTAAGTTCAGAAAGAATAAACAACTTTCTGGCCTTAGGTATTTCTCCTTCCCAAAAAGACAAACCTACATCACAGGTTTGCCTCTTTACTCACTTCTTATTTAATCCTTTTTCACTTAAGAACTCTTTCATATGCATTCTTTTTTCTTTAGACATAAACGAACTCATTGATTCCGTCCATGTTACGTTTTTCTTGTTTGATGATCTTTCTTTATAATACGCGTTCATCGTTTCATCATATTCGTTTAGTAATTCATCATATTTTTGTTCATCATATCCATTTTCATGAAGAACTGCTGCTACCGGTAAACGTGGTTTCACTCCATGATCTTCATCTGGTACGCCGACTGTCATTCCGAATACAGGATATACTTTATCAGGTAAATGAAGCAGTTCACTCACTTCTCTCGGATTATTACGAATACCACCAATATAACAAATACCGTATCCTAACGATTCTGCTGCTAGCGCTAAGTTTTGCGCAAAAAGTGAAGCATCTACTGTCGCAACGATAAAATCTTCTACTCCTTCATGCTTTATCTCGGTACCATGTTTTTCACATGCCATTTCAAGTCGTTTTAAATCTGCACAACAAACAAAAAATGCTGCACAGTCCTTCACATGACGATTTCCGGATAGCTCTGCTAGTTTAATCTTTAGGTCTTGATCTGTTACATATATAACAGAATAAGCCTGTACAAAATGCGAGGACGCAGCATGCTGCGCAGCTTGCACCATTCTTTCTACTACATCTTTCGGAATAGGTTCTTCTTTATATTTACGAACTGAAACGTGTTGCTCCATTTTATGTATCATCTCATTCATGAAAATCACTCCTTTTTCTCTTCCTAATGAAAAATTAACATATCTTTTTCAATATTCACAACTTATAAGCACAAAAAGAGCAATTCTTTTTGAATTGCTCTTTTTAAAACGTTTATTAATACGGTAAATGAAATTATACCGACAGATTTACATCATATTATTTCTTATCTTATTACGCCGTTTTCAAAACTTTAATACCTTTTACGATATTCCAAATGAAGTAGTAAATTCCTACAAGAATGAACACTGCATATGTGATCATCATTCCAATTCCAGCACCGTCAGATTGATTGAATCCTAAACCGAATATTCCTGATATCGCTAATCCTCCGAATAAAATTGCGTACGGGAAAATATGTGACCAAAATGCTTTTTTCGCGTGGTATTTCACTTCATCTTCCGCAACGAAGTACACGATAATTGGTAGTAAAAATGGTGCAAAAAAGATACTAAAGTAACATAGTGAAGATAGTATATTATTTCCTTTCATCCGACTCACCTCTAAATAGTTTTTGTTATCTTCATTATGTCAGGAATCCATTCTAGAAACTATCGCTTTACCTTTCACGAACGTGACATATTTGTAAGATTTTCCTCAAACTAAATCCCGCCTGAAGTTTCAGCCGGGATCACTTTCACTATATTCGATTCATAAACCAGTACTGTGTGATTGCTAAATATTCTCGTACATTCGATGGAATGATGATTGGTTTCGGTGTTTTTGCCGGAAGACCTTCTAATTGTAAACCTTGTTTTGCCGCTATTTTTTTCGCTCTAAACATGTGAAAATCGTTTGTTACAATCATACCTTTTTTCATATCGGCTGGAATTAACGGTTTTGAGAATGTAATATTCTCATCTGTACTCGTAGATTTGTCCTCCATTATAATGCGGTCTTCTGCGATATTTTGTTTTATTAGTCCTTGTTTCATTGCTAATGCTTCTGAAATATCTTCGCCTTTTCCTTGTCCTCCAGATACGATAGCGATTGTTTTCTCATGTGATTTTAAATATTCAGCTGCTTTATCAATACGATATTGCAATGAATAAGATGGTTTCGTCCCATTTACTTTCGATCCTAGTACAATTATGTAATCAGCATCGTAGGTTGCATTCATATGCCCATGCTTATAAATGTGATATTGTAAAAACCCCGCATACACGGCGCAAATCATTATAACAACTAAAATGCCCTTCATTATTTTCTTCTTTCTCATATTCATATACTCCTATTTTCTTTTACTTCCTTCATGATAATATCCGTTTATTTGTTTGTATACAGACAGATTCCAATAAACCCTAATTTATCCTCTGAAAGGTAATATTTATATTACTTTCGGGAATAGTAAGTACAACTTTACACGAAGGAGTGTCTCTATTGCTTCTCTTTTTATGTAACGTGTCGTTCTTTTTTATCTTATTTTTACTATCGCTTAAGTTACTCGGTAAATCCGCGTTAGCACAACTAACTCCTCATGATTTTGGGGCTATAATCTTTTTATCTTATTTAGCTTTCCAGGCCATACCCGTCTCTGGTGCTTTACAAGCATTTCTCGGTATGGTTGTTATCACATGTTTACATTTACTTCTTACAAAATTAAGCCTATTCAACAAACTAAATCGTTTTATTCTTGGACACCCTATCATTTTAATTAAACATGGTGATATTATTTTTGAGAACTTACAAAAAAGTAGATACCCCATTGCAGAACTACTTTCTAATCTTCGCGTTGCAGGATATCCAAGTGTTCATGAAATTGAATACGCTATTTTAGAAGCGAACGGCGCTATTAGTATTTTACCAAAAAGAGAACTTGTACCATTAACTCCAAAAGATTTAAACATAGAAGTTAAGTATGCTGGATTACCAATTGCACTTATCGTCGATTCACAAATTCAATATGATAACTTAAAGTTAATACATAAAGATGAAAAATGGTTATATAAAGAATTAAAGGAAAAAGGAATTACAAATATTAAAAACGTTGCCTTTGCTTCTGTTCAAGAAACGGATGGATCTTTTGCGATTAGTTTAAAGGAATAAAAAAATCCCCTTAATTGCTTAAGGGGATTTTCTTCATCATATCGCTTCTTTCTCTCCTGCCATATTTAATGGAACAGGATGTTTCATACGATTCATCGTAAATACGATAATCGCTGTCATTACTTCTGCAACTGGCATAACGAGCCAAATTCCGTTTATCCCAAATAATTTCGGCATAATCCATAACAATGGAATAATAAATAGTAATCCTCGGCTCATTATAATAAGTACTGATTTCTTCGTTTGTCGCACTGATTGGAAATACTCTCCATACACAATGTTATAACCTAAAAATACGTATTGGATAAAGAATAAGCTAATACCTGTTAAGGTTAACTCCAATAATTCTGGAGATTGAACATCAAATAAACCAATGATATATTTCCCGAAGAATAATCCGACAATTATCGCAATGCCTCCGAGGACAACTGCAATTTTCACAGCAAACTTCAATCCTTCACGAAGTCTCTCTGATAAATTTGCCCCATAATGGAAACTAGCAATTGGCTGTAATGCTGCTCCAACACCAAAGAATAATAGTAATGTCATTGCATGAATACTATTCACCATCGCATAGGAAGCTACTCCTACTTCTCCTGCATATTGGACGAATGCGATATTAAAACCAATCGTTACGATTGCAACCGTACTTTCTGCTGTAAAACTTGGGAAACCAATCACCATAATTTGTTTGACAGTATCCCATTCAAAATGGAATTTCGTCCACTTTAAAATACTACTTTTTCTAAAGAAATGAGTTAATAATACAAGGAAACCAATCGCTGCCGAAAGAATAGTCGCTGAAGCAGCACCTGTTACGCCCCATCCAAAGATAAAAATAAAGATATAGTCAAACACTATATTTAATACAGCTGTTACAACAAGACCAGCCATTGCTAAATTAGGATTTCCATCATTCCGTATGAATGTACTTAAAATATTTTCTAAAACGTATATCATTCCAAATGTTAATAATACGTGTAAATAGTCTAACGCATATGGTAGAATCACTTCATTTGCACCAAATAAGTATGCTAAATCTTCTATTCTCCATAAGCAAATCGCTGCTAAAATCCCTACGATAACAACTGCTACCGTCATGGATTGAGTAAAAATAGACCTTGCTCTTTCTCGTTTATTTTCGCCTAATGCAATGGAGTATAACGTTGCCCCGCCCATTCCGATCCATAATGAAATAGAGAAGAAAATCGAAAATGCTGGAATAGCCACGTTCACTCCTGCTAAACCGTTCGCCCCAACTCCTCTACTAATCATGACCGCGTCAATTACAATATTCACTGACATTAATACCATTCCAAGAACGGCTGGTATTAAATAAGAAATAAATAAGCTTTTTATCGGTTTTTCTCTTAATTTTTCTGTTGCTTCCATACTCTAATATGCTCCTTTTTTCAACTCTCTTTTCTTAGTTTAAACCTTCAAGTAACTTGAAGGTCAAGAGAGAATTAAAAAAACAGGTAACTGACTTATACTAATGAATGTAAATTTGTAATCCATTCAAAGGTTTTCATCTTATTTTTTTACTACAGGAATTTGAATTTCTGTTACTTGCTCCTCTGGATTTTCTGTTACAGACCAATCAATCAATCCAATCTCAATCGAATCTCCATGTACTTCGTAACCTGCTTTATCAATGTATGTAAGTAACTCCTTGTACGTTGCATCTGTTTCTTCATACGGTCCATGATGATAAGAGCAAGCATATAAACCTTCTTTAATTTCATCTGAAGTATGCACTTCATACGGCATATAATCCAAAAGAATAAATACACTGCTATATGCTTGAAACTCATTTTGCATTAATCCTTTTTTCGCAACAGTTACACCAATATCTCCAGAAAATAAACTATCATCCATTTGCCTCATATTTTTTTGTAACGAATGAATGTAGTACTCAAACATATCATCCGTCGTATTTGGAGCAACCGCAATTGCTGTAATTTTTCGCTGCGGAATCTCTTTAATTACCATTTGTTCAGCTTTTGCTTTTGTTGCTTTCTTAATTAAATGAATTCTATGCTCCATTTTCGCCAAAGCATACTCAATTTCTCTTTGTTTCTTCAGCATCATCTCTTGTTGTTTTTCCAGTAAATTGAGTGCGTATGCTGGATTTCTTTCATCAATATATTTCTTAATTTCCTTTAACGGAATATTTAACTGGCGTAAAAATTTAATCGTATCTAACAGTGAAAATTGATCGATTGTATAATAACGATAATTCGTTTGAGGATCCACAATGGACGGATGAAAAATTCCTTTTTCATCATAATACCTTAATGTAGATTCTGCGATATTATGCATTTTCGCCATTTCTCCAATTGTAAAACGTTTATTTAATAACATCTTTTATTTCCTTCCATTTCTATTTATTTCATTATATGTTCATTTTCTCTTCAAAACAAAAAGAATTCCCATACGAGAATTCTTTTTACTATTAAACCTCTATTATTATAGGAAGAATCATCGGCTTTCGTTTTGTATTTGTATATATATACTTCCCTAATGCTTCTCTTACCTCCCTTTTCAAAATACCCCAGCTATTCACATTCTCTTTCTTTAAATTATTAATCGTAATAACAGCTAATTTATTTAATTCTCTTAGAAATTCTTCTGAATCACGGACATAGACAAATCCACGAGAAATAATATCTGGACCTGAAATTATTTCTCCATCCACTTTATTAAAAGTAATAACTATAACGAGCATTCCATCTTCTGAAAGTTGTTTACGATCACGTAATAATGCATTTCCAACATCTCCAATTCCTAATCCATCTACATATATATTTCCTGCCTGTATTCTTCTAGATTGAATTGCCACTTCATTACTTATATCTACAACATCTCCATTACGTACAATAAAGATATTTTCCTTTTCAATACCAATTGATTCTGCTAACAAACTATGGTGGTGTAGCATTCTAAACTCTCCATGAATTGGAATAAAATATTTTGGCTTCATTAATGTAAGCATTAACTTCAACTCTTCTTGATATGCATGACCGGATACATGCACTCCAGTAGAACTACCTGATCCGTAAATCACCTTTACTCCTAATGCAAATAAATTATCGATAATTCGAGAAACGTTACGTTCATTTCCTGGGATAGGGGTCGCGGCTATAATAACCGTATCTTCTGGTAAAATATCCACTTGTCTATAGTTTCCACTAGCTAAACGCGCTAAAGCTGCCATTGGTTCTCCTTGACTTCCTGTACAAAGTATTGCAACCTGCTTTGGATCTAAACGATTTACCTCATTTGCTTCAATTAACATACCTTCTGGAATATGTAAATAACCTTTCTCTAGAGCAACCTCTACTACATTTACCATACTTCTCCCTAGCAAAGCTAGTTTTCGATTTGTTTTTATACATGCTTCAACTATTTGCTGAACACGATTCACATTAGAAGCAAACGTAGAAATAATTACTTTTCTATTTGCTTTCATAAATATTTCCTCTATCCGTTCTCCTACTGACCTTTCTGATGGAGTAAAACCTGGACGTTCTGCATTTGTGCTTTCAGATAATAAAGCTAGTACACCTTCACTTCCTATTTTAGCCATTTTATGAATATCAGGATGTTGATTATTTACTGGTGTTAAATCAAATTTAAAATCACCTGTATGTACTACAGTACCTTCTGGTGTATGAAAAACAATACCGAGACAATCCGGAATACTGTGGTTCGTTTTAAAAAAAGTTGCCTTAATAGAACCACAATCAATTTCTGATTCTGAATGAATAACGATTAATTCCGTATCATTTTGAAGATTGTGTTCCTTTAATTTAATTTCAATTAAACCTAACGTTAACTTTGTTGCATAGATTGGTACATTTAGTTGTTTTAAAAAATATGGTATTCCGCCAATATGGTCCTCATGCCCGTGCGTTACTATTAAACCGCGAATTTTTTCTTTATTTTCTTGCAAATATGTGACGTCTGGAATTATTAAATCAATCCCTAATAAACTTTCATCTGGAAATTTAGATCCACAATCAATGACGACAATATCATTTTCATATTGGATAGCATACATATTTTTTCCTATTTCATTTACTCCACCTAAAGCAACAATAGACAAGTTATTTTTTAATGCCTTCAAATTATAAATCCTCCCTTTCACAGTTATAGTTCGTGAAATAGTATGTAGAATTTATTATTTGTAATGGAAAAGGACTTCATACTATTTTATACATATAAAATTCACACACTACTCTTACACCTATATCCCAATAAGACAGCTTCTTCCTCAAAAAGCTCCCATTTTTTCATTGATTTTTTATAAAATCTATTATATATTAATTACAGGTTCAAATTACGAGTTCAAAAGAACTTGTAATCAGACCCTTTTGTTTAATGGGTTTTACATATTTTCATTAGGCAAATTCCGAGAAATCGTATGATAAAATTAAAAATGACGAGGAGAGGATCAGATGGAATTCGAATTTTTCTTTCAAATTGCACTTATTTTATTAAGTACAAAGCTTGCTGGTGATCTTAGTGTTAGATTAGGTCAACCTTCTGTACTAGGTAAATTAATTGTCGGTATCGTTATCGGTCCAGCTGTATTAGGTTGGATTGAAAATTCAGAGCTTCTAACTCAATTAAGTAATGTCGGAGTTATTCTTTTAATGTTTATGGCTGGACTTGAAACAGACTTAGAAGAATTAAACGCAAATCGTAATTCTTCTTTAGCAGTTGCACTCGGAGGTATCATTCTTCCATTCGTAGGTGGTTACGTTTCCGGTCTTGTGATGGGAATGGAACAAGGAAACGCTGTATTCTTAGGATTACTTCTATGTGCGACAAGTGTTAGTATTTCCGTACAAACACTTCGTGATTTAGGTAAAATGAAAACACGTGAAAGTACGACGATGCTTGGAGCCGCTGTATTTGATGACATTCTTGTTGTTATTTTATTAGCATTTGCAATGAGCTTCTTAGGTACTGATGATGTTAACTTAACAATGGTTATCTTGAAGAAAGTAGTATTCTTCGCTTCTATTATTTTAATCGGATGGAAAGGTGTTCCTGCGATTATGCGCTGGTTATCACCACTGCGCGTATCTGAGTCTATCGTGAGCGCGGCTCTTATCATCTGTTTCTCATTCGCATATTTCGGCGAATTATTAGGAATTGCTGGTATTATCGGTGCTTTCGCTGCTGGTATTGCAATTTCTCAAACAAACTACAAACATGAAGTAGAAAAGAAAGTAGAACCAATTGCTTACGCTATGTTCGTTCCAGTATTCTTCGTTAGTATCGGTATGAATATTACATTTGACGGTATCGGCAATCAAATTTGGTTCATCTTAGCATTAACTGTTATCGCTGTATTAACGAAATTAATCGGCTGTGGATTCGGTGCTCGAATGACTGGATTTGACGCTAAGTCTTCTGCAATTATCGGTGCTGGAATGGTTTCTCGTGGTGAAGTTGCACTTATCATCGCAGGAACAGGACTTTCTTCAGGTCTATTGGCACAAGATTACTTTACAGCAATCGTTATTGTCGTTATTTTAACTACAATGATTACACCACCAATGTTAAAATACACTTTTGGTGCAAAAGATAAAGCAATGAAAGCAAGTAAATAAATTTACTATAATAAAAGGAGATTGCTATTTTATAAGATAGCAATCTCCTTTTTGTTTTATCTTTAAACAATCCCGTTCTTTTTTAACCATTTTTCAAAAATAATTCGTGCTTCATCATCATCAATATCATTCCCAAATGAATACACCATAATGCCATAATCATCTATATATTTACCTAGCTTCATTCCCTCCACTTTCTTATAAAAATCGTCTGCCTCATAGTGCGGAATATAAGCATCCCAAACTGGTTCATTTATTCTTTTGTACGCCGTCACTTCTAAATCATATCCGTCTTCATAATATCCGATGTGATAATGTTTGTTAGGATCATATTTCTCCATTAAAAGTCCCCTCCTACTAAACAAGAGCGAGCCTTATATTACAGCTCGCTCCTCTCTCTATTTATTAAATACGCTCCATCGCTGTCTTCAACGTTCCAACAACGAAAGCAATCTCTTCACTTGAAATAACAAGAGGCGGCGCTAATGTTAAAACGTTATTATATCCTGCTGTTGTCATACCGTTTCGTCCTATAATTAAGCCCTTTTCTTTACAAGCATTTACAACACTTGCAATTTTGTCGTTATCAATTGGCTCTTTCGTCTCTTTATCATTTACTAATTCAATTCCAACTAATAGACCTTTTCCTCTAATATTCCCAACAAGCGGATGTTCCCCAATTTCATCTTTTAGTTGCTCTAATAAAAGGGAACCCATTTGCGCAGATCGCTCGATTAAATTTTCATTTTCCATAATCTCTAAGTTTTTAAGTGCTAATGCACAAGCTGCTGGATTTCCACCAAATGTATTAATATGGCGGAAGAATTCATATTCTCCTTTACCTTTAAAAGCCTCATATATTTCTTTTTTCACAGCTGTTGCAGATAATGGTAAATATGCGCTCGTAATGCCCTTTGCCATTGTAATAATATCTGGCTTCACATCATAATTCATAAACCCAAATGCTTTTCCTGTACGACCGAAACCGCAAATTACTTCATCACTAATAAGCAAGGCACCGTGTTTTTGACACGTCTCATGAACAGCTTTCATATAGTCTTGTGGTGGCATTAATATGCCCCCGCCTGTAATAATTGGTTCCATAATAAAAGCGGCAATTGTTTCACTTAATTCCCACGTCATAACACGATCGACTTCTTTCACACATTCTACATCATAAATATGCTGCCCTTCAATTTCAGGCATACGGTAACAATCCGGTGGTGTTACGTGTAAAAAACCTGAAGCAAACGGCTCATACTGATATCTACGCTGCGCTTGTCCCGTCGCTGCCATTGTCGCCATTGTATTCCCGTGATACCCACGGTAACGTGACATAAATTTATAACGATGTGGTTCACCTTTTTGAGCATAGTATTGTCTTGCTATTTTAAAAGCTGTTTCGTTCGCTTCTGAACCACTATTTGAGAAGAAAATAACATACTCTCCCCCAAGCCACTCATTTAACTTTTCAGCAAGCTTTATAGCTGGCTCATGGGATTGTGACATTGGAAAGTATGATAATGTTTGTAATTGCTTATAAGCCGCTTCTGCGAGCTCTTTTCTTCCATATCCACTATTCACACACCAAAGGCCACTCATACCATCTAAATATCTTTTTCCTTGTATATCTTCAACCCAGCACCCTTCAGCTTTTGCCCCTACCATTGTACTATTTGGACTAAAGGGACGCATTCCGTGCCAAACATATTGCTCATCTTTTGCTAATAATTCATCAGTTTGCTTCGTTTTCATCATTACTTCCACCTTCCATAACAACTTATTTTTCACAAAAGCTGCGCTGGTGCCATGATGACTTAAATTTCTCCCTGCTATTTTCATTCCACAAAATTAAGACAAATCCTACTTACAAATCAGTAATATTTACAAGAAAATGACAAAAGAAAAAAGAGCTTTTCTTATCTATCGAAAAGCTCCTCTTTTATTTAATGTGAAGACGCATCGCTAATGCCATGACCAGTATTAGATTTCACTAGAATTTCATCAAATTTCGCTTCATCTTCTTTCTTACTAGATAAAACCGTTCCTAAATATGCTGCAAGAAATCCGAGTGGAATTGAAATAATTCCTGGTGTCGTATATGGGAATAACGCTTCCCCAACAAAAATAGCTTTTCCAGCTACAGGGTTCCAAACATTCGGACTCAACGCTACGAGAACAATTGCTGATACGAGACCTACAATCATACCCGAAATAGCACCCGTTGTATTAAAACGCTTCCAATATATTGTAAATAAAATTACTGGTAGATTTGCACTCGCTGCAACTGCAAATGCTAATGATACTAAAAATGCAACGTTTAATGTTTGGGCAAATAATGCAAGTATGATAGATAGTATCGCTACTCCAATAGATGCATAACGAGCCATGGATACTTGCTCTTTTTCCGTTGATTTTCCTTTACGAATGATTTCATTATAAAAATCATGAGCGAATGCTGATGCTGCTGTTAATACAAGACCTGCCACTACAGCCAAAATCGTTGCAAAAGCAATTGCTGATACGAAAGCAAATAAGAAGTCTCCACCTAACGCTTTGGCTAATAAAGGTGCCGCCATATTACCAGCTGGGTTTGCTTTAATAATCGCTTCATTTCCTACAAACGCTGCCGCACCAAATCCTAAGAAAATCGTCATAATATAAAATGCACCAATTAACCACGTCGCATATACGACAGATTGACGTGCAGTTTTTGCATCACGTACTGTAAAAAAGCGGACAAGTATATGTGGTAATCCAGCTGTACCAAGTACTAGTCCTAAATTTAAAGAAAGTGTATCAAGACCATCCTTATACTTTACACCTGGATTTAAAAATGAATCTTTTAAAGGTGTAGCTGTTTTCATTTGAGCGAACATTTCAGTCACGCTGAAGTTGAATTTTGCGAAAACGATAACAGAAATAATAAACGTACCAGCCATAAGTAATACAGCCTTTACGATTTGTACCCAGCTCGTTGCTGTCATACCTCCAAAAATAACATACACCGTCATAAGTGTTCCAACGATTAATACAGATGTCGTATATTCAATCCCTAATAATAATTTAATAAGTGCACCCGCGCCAACTAATTGTGCAATCATATAAAAGATAGAAATCGTCATCGTATTAAGAGCTGCAACTCCGCGAACTTTTTTCGCATCAAAGCGTGCTGCAATCATATCCGCCAAAGTGTACTTTCCTAAATTTCTAAGCGGTTCTGCAACAAGATATAGTACAACTAGATAAGCAACTAAAAAACCGATACTATAAAAGAATCCATCAAACCCAGTTAATGCGATTGCTCCAGCTATACCGAGAAATGAAGCAGCAGACATGTAATCTCCAGCAATGGCCAGACCATTTTGCCAACCAGTTAATCCCCCTCCAGCCGTATAAAATTCACTCGCATTTTTCGTTTTTTTCGATGCAAAATAGGTTATGACGAGCGTACCAAGAACAATAATTAAAAATAGTGCAAATGCAGTAGTATTCAAGTTCAGCCCCTCCCTTTTTGCATATCTTGCAGAATTTTTCGGGAGATTTCATCAAATGATTCTGCTTTTTTGCTATAAATCATACATAGTGCCCATGTCATGATAAATTGGGAAAAAGCAAATACCCACGCCCATGTAACGTCTCCAAATGCAGGTGTATTAAGCACCTTTGAATACGATGTTAGAATAGGTAATGCGATAAAAAAACTAAAAAAGAAAATACTCATTGGAATGATAAACTTCTTTTTCGTATTTAATAACAATTGAAATTCTTCCGACTGAACGACCTCTGTATAATTCACCTCATTTTGCAACTTACGTGCTGACGTATCGTCTCGTTTCATTAACCGATCCCCTCTCTTACTTGAAATACACTTCCCCCTTGCATACCTAAAGACTAAATTTTATAAATATTCAGAAACTTATATTCATTTTAGACAATCCATGCATTCATGCAAAGATTTTTTGATAGACATTTTTCGGCAATTTCCCCTAAATTTTTAATATACTTTTTCAAAATAAAGTGACACTTTACTTATTTATCCTCATTAAGACAAAAGCAGTGCTTAACGCACTACTTTTGTCTTTTTTTCCTTTTCTAAATTACGAGCCGTTTCGCTTAGCTCAACATCTTTTCCGTCTTTAAGTGTTCCAAATATAAAATCGAATACTGGATTTGAAACACCAAACCAAAACTTTTCATTTTTATAATGGTGTAATATATGTTGTTTTTTTAGCCATCTTCCAAACTTAGTGACGGGACGAATCGGTCTATGAGCAATATAATGTTTCCATTCGTAAACAAGCAGCATAATAATCATTCCGATTCCAAATGAAAGTGTAATAGTAACACTTTTTGTAATACCATATGCTATAAGTAAATATATAGTAAAACTAGGTATACTAAACCATACAGGTAAAAACAAAAGTTTTAAATCATCTGGATATACGTGGTGATCATAATGCAACCTTCTTAACATTTTTAATAGAAATGTGTTTTTAGGTGGCTTTATATGGAATAAAAAACGATGTGTCATATATTCATTAAGTGTATAGAAAACAATCCCAAACATACATGCTAACATGCCAAACCACGTAAAAAATTGCATTTTTAAAATAATAATGAAAACAAATAGAATGCTATACATAATAACGATATCATGTTGCAAAAAGAACTCTTTCCCCACTTTCTTCATCTTGTTTCCCCCTTTTCCAAAAAAACAGCCGCAACATATCGTTACGACTATTTCTTTTCTATTCTTATTCTATTCACTTTACAAATTTGCCTGCTGTTCTATTGTCGAGAAAAAATTGTTTGGTCCAAATATATTTTGCTTCGGAATAATATGTTCCACTGCAAACACTGTTACTTCTCCTCTTTGCACTTCTCCAATAATGAGCCCAAATATTTCATGATTTACTGCAAACGTCGGTTGCTTTGTTTGTAACAATCTTGCAGCATTATGAAATACCGCTTCATATAGTGGATTTCTATCAGTAATTTCTTTTCGGATTTTTGGCGCTAACGTAATTATAATTTCTTTTCCGTCAATAGTGGTTCGATACATAAAAATCTCCCCTTCAATCTTATGTGAACAACTGTAAAGCTTTGTATGCAAAATGTATAGAGTAACCTACTAAAATAATACCTGCTCCGGCTGTTATGTAGCCAAGCGCTTTTGGTTTTAATAAAGTTCTTCCAAAATGTACAGAAAAAGCAATATTTAAATTCCATAAAATAATACCAACAATAATGCAAAGACTGTACAAAAAAGCTTCTTGTTTCGTTACCTTCGTAAGTAATGAGCTAAGTGTACTTCCGTATATACCAAACCAAAAAACAAGATTTAATGGATTGGATATCGCAATTAAAAATCCTGCCATAAACGATTGCTTAAGGCCACCTACCTCTTCTTTTTTATATTCCATATTCGAGTCGAAAATTCCTTGTTTTACACTTTGAAATCCTAAATAAAATAACAAGAAAAAACCCGTGCAATACATGAAGGCTTGTACATATGTATACATAAACACAGAAGATAAACCGAAATAAATGAGAAGCATAAATAAAACATCTGCAGTCATTCCACCAATTCCAACAACCCAAGCGTGCCAAAACCCACGTTCAATTCCTCGTTTTAACATTTCAATATTAATCGGCCCTACTGGCGCAGCTAATGATATACCTAATACGATTTGCTGTATAATTGCTCCAAACATCGCTCTATCCTTTCTACTCTCTTTACTACTAGTTAATGATGTAATTTGAAAAAATAGACTAGCTTTCATAATAAAATACCCTTTTTTATCCAAAATATACAAAAGAGCCATCTAGGTGATGGCTCTTACTTTTCTATCCTATGAAGAAAAGGACATTTCCCTTTTATTGGCTCTACATCGTCTCCTATGAAATATTGTTTCCATTCACGATGCTCTGGGTCACCATAATGACTAATGTTAGGATGTTTCGGCAATTGATCCCACTTTTCAACTCGCTCACGAACCATTTGTCTTGAATATGCTCCTTTAGGACGATCTCCCTCTAATCCATCAAAAATAGTGCGTGGCTGAAACCCAATAACGAGAGAATTCCCTAAATGTCTAGTTTTTCGTTGTTTATAAGCTGGCGCATTTCCAAATGCGAATATTGGCTCACCACCAAATGAAAATTCCCATAAATAATGGTCTGGATCTTCAGGAATTTGCTTTGGCCATGCTTGATTATCGTTTTCATGTAAATACTGTAACACTTTCCAAAAGGAATCACGGTAATATTCGAGTGGCTGTTCTTCACATTCCGGTTCTACAAAAAGGAAAAAGCCCCTTCTTACAATCGGCCTCTCTTTCATTAACTCTAAAAAAGATAACATTGTATGTGGTAAATGACTCCAATCATTATGAGAAAGAAATGAATAACGAAGTTCATTCTTTTTCAAAGCTGTTAAACCGAAATAACATGGAAAAGTTGGTTCTAACACAACATTTGAAAAAATCTCAAATTCTTTTGCAACCCAATCCGGTATGTCGGTTCTCGTTCTCATTCCTTCATTATCTAATAAGTAAGACTTATTCATTCTTTCACCTCATTATGTATAGCATTCAATTAAGAATATTATATACTCAGCCTGTCCTATACCTATTTAAAAATTTGACCGAAAAATTATTTAAAAATACAAAAAAATAAAATCGCTTACTTGACTAAATTCTCCCAATTCGTGTATATTTAAATTAATCATTTAGCAGAATATTCAAGAATATAGCATTTTTAGTTTATATTATTTTTTTAAAATGAATTTCACTAAATGAAAATAGTAAACGCTTTTAGGAGGAATTGTAACATGCAAGGAAAAGTAAAATGGTTTAACAACGAAAAAGGTTTTGGATTTATCGAAATGGAAGGCGCTGACGATGTATTCGTACATTTCTCTGCTATTCAAGGCGACGGCTACAAAGCTTTAGAAGAAGGTCAAGAAGTATCTTTCGACATTACTGAAGGTAACCGCGGACCTCAAGCTGCTAACGTAGTAAAACTTTAATCCAACATATAACAGGAGGTTACCTTACTTGGTAACCTCCTTTGTTATTCCTTTGTATATTTCCGTTTTACAGAGCAAAAACTATGTGAAATGCGCACTATACAAAGGAGGAATTATTAATGGGATCAGAAGTAAATGATTTTGAAGAAGTGAAATTCCGTGTAGAAACAGCACAAAAAATGGTAGGATCAGCAACAATTTCAATGGATCCAGATACATTAGAACATGCTACTACTGCTGTAGAAGCAGCTCGCTCTCAGCTTGAAATTATGAAATCTGTTGCAACTGATTTAGATGAGCCATTTTTAATGAATGAGGAAAAAAAATTAAATAAATGTGAGCATCAACTAAACGAAGCAAGACACTAAAAAACATCCAGAGAATTTTCTCTGGATGTTTTTTCATGACAACTGTTCCCCATACTTTTTCAATGTTTCTCCCACTGTACATTGCCTTATACAAAATGAATGAGCGTAATACTTACTATTTGTCTTTCGATTATGTTCTCGCAAAAAACATCCTTCACAATACGTTTCTAATAAGTCATTTACCTCTGTAATGAGTTGCTTTTTATCCACCTTTGCACCTCTCTATTCGGTTATTTCTTTATGACTATCAATACTTGTTCCTTCTAATGCTTGCGTAGCTAATTGATGTGCTTCTTTATTTTGTTTTCTAGATATCGGCTCACATATAAGTTTTAATTTCATTTGCTTCGCCTTTTGCTCAATTTGGTCTAAATAATGATTTAAATGTTCATCATAACAAGGCCATTCTCCGGCTAATTGCTGCAGTACCACTTGTGAGTCTCCGCGAAGTGTAACTGCTTCATACCTAATCCCTAGTTCCTCGAGTATATTCATACCGTATAATAATGATGCATATTCCGCTTCATTATTATCATATATACCTTCTATATATGCATTGCGGCGAATGCGGTAGTTTGTATTTCCTTTTTTATAATACACACATATACCAACGCCAGCTTCTTTCGTTTGCACATCATACCCCCCATCAAAATAAACGAGTATTTCTTGGGGCTCTTCCTCTACTTGCTTACTTAACTTTTTCATCTCTTTTAATGACCATTCTGCGTCCATTTCATCGTAAAATAAAAGTTCCTTAGCTCTTCCTGTTTTCTCAAAATCCTCTGCAAATTGAAGTACTTCTTCTATGTTCATATACTCTGTTGTTAATTCCGTCTGCAATCCACGCTTCGTTTTATACAACCAATGAATTTTATATTTCATACTACATTCCCCTTATGTAAGACTTCTTATATATATCCGGCTAATTGAAGCCTCACTTTATTTTATTATATTTTATCTAGAGTCACAGCATTATATTCAATATGATTACATACAAAAAGAGCTATCCCTATAGGAATAGCTCTTTCATCTATTACATAAATCTTTCAAATTGTACTCGCTTATTAATCCAGTACATTACAGGCATACCGATCGCCATGACAACAAATTCACCAATTGCACAAGTTAACCAAGACAACATAAATGGTAAACCCAATGCAAGATGAAGTTCAATTGCAATCATAAACATTGTAATTGTAAAGATAACTGTATTAAAAATCATACGAGCCCAAACACCTTTAATAAATCGCATAGAAATAATCGTTGCAACTAACGCAAGAATAGATTGCCCTACTCCAAACACTAAATCGTAAGCGATCATAGGTGAGAAAAAGAGATTCGTTAAAAATACACCTAATACAATTCCGTAAATTGCTTTCTTGTTAAATACAACGAGATGATTAAACATCTCTGAAATACGAAATTGTACATTCGTAAAGCCAAATGGCTGAATAAGCATAGAAACAGCAATATATAATGCCGCTAAAATACCATTACCGACTAAAGTTCTAATATTCATGACAAAATCTCCTTAGTTTTTTTACGTGGGATGGTTTCGAACCACGTTATTCGTTTTTTAAGCAACAAGATTATATTTTACGTGGTAGCCCCTCTTTCGTCAATAGATTCCTATCATAAACTACCTTTTTCCTTTTAGACAACGTATAATGAAACATATGAAAGATTTAGGAGGTTTCACTTCATGACAGCAACAATTCAAAATGAAAAAGTGATCGTTTCCATTTCTGACAAAGGTGCAGAATTACAGAGCGTTCGCTTAAAAGAAGACAACACAGAATATTTATGGCAAGGTGATTCTACTTATTGGGGACGCCGTGCACCAATTTTGTTCCCAATTGTCGGCCGATTAGTAGATAATACATACTACGTAGACGGTAAACCATATTCATTAACACAACACGGTTTCGCTCGTGATCTTACTTTCTCTGTGAAAGAACAAAGCGAAACAAAAATCACTTATATCGTTACTAGTAATGAAGAAACATTAAAAAAATACCCATACGAATTCGAATTACTCGTTTCTTATGAGCTAAATGGACAAAGCGTTCATATAACATATGAAGTAAACAATCCTACTTCAAAAGAGATGTTCTTCTCAATCGGAGCACATCCTGGATTCAACTTCCCTTTATTGGACGGTGAATCATTTACAGATTATCACTTATCGTTTAATGGTTCGGAACGCTTAGAAACAAGCGTATTAGAAGGACCTTATCTTTCAAACAAAAAGCAATTAATCGCTGAAAATACGACTGAATTGCCACTTACATATGATTTATTCAAAAATGATGCACTTATTTTTGAACATATGAATACGAATGAAATTTCGATTCGTTCTCATAAACATAATAAATTTGTAAAAGTAGAATTTGATGGATTCCCATTTGTTGGCGTATGGACACCAGGGGATAACGCACCTTTCTTATGTATTGAACCTTGGTATGGCATCGCTGATGAAGTAAATCCAGCAAAAGATTTCAAGAACAAAAAGGGAATTCAATCTTTACAAGCGAATGAAACATTTACATGTCGTTACAGCATCACAATCGGATAACTACTCTATCCCCTACTTCAAAAAAATATTTAAGTAGGGGATCATCTTATAATTTGGAGGTTTCTCATTTTGATTGAAGTATATATTGATGGTGCATCAAAAGGAAATCCTGGTCCTTCTGGTGCAGGAGTGTTTATTAAAGGCGTTCAGCCACCTGTACAATTATCAGTACCACTTGGAACAATGTCCAATCATGAAGCAGAATACCGCGCTTTACTTTTAGCATTAAAATATTGCATCGAGCATAATTATAGCACTGTCTCTTTTCGTACAGATTCGCAGCTTGTTGAGCGGGCTGTTGAAAAGGAATACGCAAAAAATAAAATATTTGCACCTCTTTTAGATGAAGCACTGCAGTACATAAAAAACTTCGATCTCTTTTTTATTAAGTGGATTCCAAGTAGTCAAAATAAAGTAGCTGATGAATTAGCTAGAAAAGCTATCTTACAAAATTAACGGGGGTATGAGTGTGAAAAAAGAGTGGATTGCTCCTCTTGCTTTATTATTTGTCTCTTTTATTTGGGGAGCTACGTTTGTTGTCGTTCAAAACGCTATGTCTTTCGTTGGTCCATTTACGTTTAATGGTATTCGCTTTTTATTCGCTGGAATTATTTTATTATTCGTTCAAATTATTTCCTCACAGAAAACTTCAAAACAAGAATTAAAACATAGTAGTTTAGCTGGATTAATGGTTGGGTTCTTCTTATTTGTCGGCTATTTATTACAAACATTTGGCTTACTTTATACAACTTCTTCAAAAGCAGGTTTCTTAACTGGGCTAAGCATTGTTATGGTCCCAATCTTATCATTTATCTTCTTAAAACAAAAAGCCACCATTTTCATCGTACTTGGTATTGCTGTAGCTACAACAGGTTTGTACTTATTAACAGCTGCTAATTCTTTCCAATTAAATATAGGAGATATACTTGTTCTTGGTTGTGCAGTCGCTTTCGCTGCCCATATTCTTATTAACGGCTTCTTTTCTAAAAAAATATCACCTTTATTATTAAGCACATCTCAAGTATTAGCTGTTGGTATATTTTCTTCTATTTGCGCTTTCTTGTTTGAAGATTGGGAAAAGTTATTTTCAGTATCACTATGGACGAATCAATCCTTTTTATTCGCACTCTTTCTAACTGCCCTGTTTGCAACATCTATTGCTTTTTTCATTCAAACATCGGCACAAAAACACACTTCTCCAACGAGAGTAGCAATTATTTTCGCAATGGAGCCCGTTTTTGCTGCATTAACAAGCGTTCTCGTTGCAAATGAACAACTTTCTATTTCTGCTATTATCGGATGTCTATGTATTTTTCTAGGCATGATTTTTGTTGAATTACCTTCCAAAACAAAAAAAGAAGCGCAGGCTGCGTGAAGTTACGCTTGTAACTTCCGCATAAAAGCCTTAGCGCTTTTTTTATCTGTAATTTCTTCCTCTTTCAATCGTTCTAATAACGCAACGAAATAACTACCATCAAACTGCAATTGATGTTTAATTGTGGCTTCTATTGCTGCGTTCACAATCCCATCAGACGCACCAGTATATCCTTGTCCAAACATAATAAACCCTTGTGCTTCCTCTGATAATTTAAATCCTTTCGTATGTAAGAATGAAAGATAATCTTCTACTGTTTGCATGTTATTCCCACCTACTCAAAAATTCTCCATCTCCTATCATACATGTTTTTACACGCTATGAGAATGAAATTTCTTTGACAACTTTGTAAATCAATCTTCTACTTCTCTTACAATGGAGGATTTTCTAACAATCTGAAGGAATATGTACAGTGGAACTTATTTCATATTAAAGGGGAGACACGATGAAACAAGCACTATTAATTATTGACGCTCAGCAAGAATTAATTGATGGAAATGAGCAAGAAAATGAAGTTTTTCGTAAAACCGAGCTATTATCTACACTAAATATAGCCCTGCAGAAAGCAATAGATTCAAATGCTCTTATTGTTTTCGTAAGAGATATCGATGTTGCTTCTGGTAGTGGCGAAGGATTTGAAGTACATAATCAAATTCAAGTACCCCAGTCTGCAATCTTTATTAATAAAGCAGCAACCAATTCATTCTACGGCACTTCTTTACTTGAACTTTTAAAAGAAGAAAACATTAATCATATTGTTATAGGCGGATGTAAAACAGAACATTGCATTGACACTGCCGTTAGGACAGCAACTGTACAAGGATTTGACGTTACATTAATTAAAAACGGGCATTCAACAACTGATTCTAACGTATTGTCTGCAGAGCAAATTATTGGTCATCACAATAAAACTTTACACGGTCATTATAACGTTGATCATTTTTCTATGGTGAGAGATATCGAGGAAGACCTCTTTCAGCCGACTCATGATCAATATCGTGATTAGCGAAAAAGAATCCTTCATTCAGAAGGATTCTTTTTCACCCAAAAATTTGTGCTGCAATGCTATATAACTCATTATTCCTTTTTAATAATTGACCGCTATTTTTCATCATAATTGGTGGTGTATTCACCTTTTTAAAACCAGCAATCTCTACTACTTTCATGAAATCTTTCTTTCCTTCTAGTACATCAATTCTTAATTTACCATTATGCCCTTTTGCTAAATCATGTACAATTCTCATTGCCATCTCATCATTTTTAGCAACAACCGGCCCTATTATCTTATTTTCTGGTGTTTGTATGCTTAAACCGTAACCTAATACATTTTGTTCCTTGTCCTTTACAACGATACACTGTTCACTTTGCATAATTCTTTTCTTTAAAAACTCTTTTCTATTTGTTCCAAACGCATATTCATCTATTTTTATTATTTTTTCTAAATCACCCTCTTCATAATTCATCACATAATCTTCATTTCTTACACAATAATGTTTCGCATTGTATGAGTTACATATGTATTTAGAAACATAACTTACTGCCCTAAATCCTAACTTTTCATATAAAGGTTTCCCTTCATCCGTAGCAATAAGCATAATTGGAGTATGAGCTGATACGCTTTTAACGCACGCTTCCGTTATTATCTTTCCAATCCCTCTCCCCTTATAATCTGGATGTACAATCACCATTCCGATAGATGCTAATTTCTCCCCATATAATATTATTGCTGCGCTAGCAATTAGTTCCTCTTTCTCATTCCAAACACCGTATACAATCCCTGCGTTAAAAATAGTCTCAATTTCTTCTCTGTTATAATCCCAACCAATATAAGAAGATAGCGCTACAATGTCGCTTATTTGTTCTTTCCGAAGACGCTCCACCCTAATTTCCAATTCAATCATACTCCATCCCCTTATCTAGACATTTAAATCATTATTACTAAATCAACTTGTACATGTTTCCATTCATTTGTCACATACATATGTTATTTTGACCAAGACTATATTGTAAATGAGGTGACAACATGCCCATTACGAATCGATTTTCTACCACCACTAACGGCGCACTCGCTATTACTGGAAATACTTTAGGCTTAAGTAAAATTAGTAATCAAAACCGTGCTGGTACAATCGGGGCAATTGGTGCATTCGCAACTACGAATACTGCTTTACAAGTAACTACTTTTCCTGCTGGTACAACATTAAACTATACACAAAATAGTTCTACCGCTATTTTAAATATCCCTGCTGGTAGTACTATTCTTTACGCAGAACTCGTTTGGGGTGGAAACTATTTATCTCGTGATCAAAACATTACGAGTGTATTAGGAAATCCAGTTTCTTTTACAACACCTATTTCAACATACTCGATTACTCCTTCAGCTGTTACGGCTTCAAATCAAACATTTGTTTCAAACTCTATTACATTTGGCTTTTACACTCGTTCAGCAGACGTAACAACCCTTATTCAAGCGGGAGGTGCTGGTTCCTATACTACAGGCGCGGTTCCTGGACTTGTAGATCCTATAGATGCTTCTAATGGAACAATTAATTCGGCTGGATGGACGCTTATCGTCGCTTATCAAAACGGGACATTGCCAGCAAGAAACTTAACCATTTATGTAGCGGGTAACCGTGTTTCTGCTGATACCGGTAGTGCAGATGTAGCCGTTTCTGGATTTTTAACACCTTCAGGAGGACCTGTAAGCGGGAGATTATTTTTAAGTTCTATTGAAGGAGATGCAGATTTAATAGGGGATCAAGCATTATTTGGACCAAATTTCAGTTCATTAAATGCTTTATCTGGGCCAAATAATGCTGTAAATAATTTCTTCGGTTCTCAAGTTAATAATGCTGCAGGAAACTTAGATACAACTGGGACATTTGGAACGCGAAATCAAAGTGCTTCTACAGGTACAAACATCTCCGCTGGAAGACAGGGCTGGGATATTACTTCTATTGATATTTCTCCTTATTTAACAAACTCACAAGTATCCGCCGCAATCCGTTTAACTACTAACGGAGATGCATATATGTTAAATACAGTCGGCTTACAAATTAATATAAACTCCCCAAATATACAAGCAACGAAAAGCGTAAATAAAAGTGTTGCTGCAATTGGAGATATTCTCACTTATACAGTTACTATCCCTAACACCGGGCTTCTTCCTGCCAATAACGCTATTTTTATAGATAGCCTCCCTAACGGTACTTCTTTTATACCCGGCACTGTAACAGTAGATAACGTACCACAAACAAATGCAAATCCCGCGGCTGGTATATCTCTTGGAACAATTAATAATGGTACTTCTCGCACAGTAACTTTCCAAGCTACTGTCGTTTCTCTTCCAAGTCAAAATCCTATCTCTAACACTGCGAATATTACATTTCAATATACACCTATCGCTGGAGGAACAACCTTTAACGGTCTTGCAACAAGCAACTCTGCTGGAACACAAATTAACCTGGCAGATATTAATGGAACAAAATCAGTTAACAAACTTTTCACAGATATTGGTGAAACATTAACTTACAGTATTGCCTTAGCTAATATAGGAAATATTGCTGCAACAAATGTTATATATACGGATCCGATTCCTAGCGGGACTACTTTCATTCCAGGAAGTGTAACTGTGAACGGAGTTACTCAAGCTGGCGCAAATCCCGCTAATGGTATATCAATTGGATCAATTGCTGCAAATTCTACTACTACTATTTCATTTCAAGTATTTGTTCCTTCTATCCCCCAAACAAATCCAATATTAAATAGTGGTACAACAACATATCAATACATTCCTGTACCAAATCAACCTGCAGTAAGTGGGACTGATACGACCAATATCGTATCTACTCAAGTGAATAACGCTACTGTAACAATGGCAAAAGCAGTAGATAAAAATTTTGCAGATATTGGTGATACACTAACGTACACCGTTTCCTTTACAGGTACAGGTAATACAAATGCGAACAATGTTATTTTTACGGATGTCATTCCTACTGGAACAGCTTTCGTTCTAAACAGTTTAACAATAGATGGCACGACACAAGTGGGCGCAAATCCCGCTAGCGGTGTGAACATTGGATCCATCCCAAGCGGCACAATAAAAACTGTTGCATTTCAAGTAGTAGTAAACACAATACCCGCGTCAAATGTCGTATCTAACGGATCAAGCGCTTCTTATCAATATACCGTCAACCCTAGCCAATCTCCCGTTACAAAAAACATTTCTTCTAATCTCGTTTCCACTCAAATTAACAATGCGAATTTAACATTAACAAAATCAACTAACAAACAATTTGCCACAATTGGCGAAACGATAAGTTATACAATCCTTATTACAAACAGTGGAAATGCAGCCGCTAATAACGTTCAACTAACAGATCCACTTCCAAACGGAACGATATTGACTCTTGGTACTGTAACACTAAACGGAGTTTTGCAGAATGTAGATTCTCTCGTTGCTTTACCTATCGGCACAATTCCTGGTGGAGCTACTTTTACCTTATCCTTTCAAGTAACAGTCATTAACATTACTGCCCAAAACCCTATTATTAATAATGCTTTCGCCTCTTATATTTACACTGTAAATCCAAGTTTGCCACCGACTTCAAAAACAGCAAATTCTAATTCTGTTACATCAACAATTAGACTAGCAAATCTCCACGTTAATAAATCTGTAGATAAAACGTTTGCGGAAGTTGGCGATGTATTAACTTACACCTTTGCTCTTACTAACGATGGAAATGTTGCAGCGAACAATGTATTACTATCTGATTCAATTGCGAATGGAACCGCCTTTGTCCCAAACAGCGTTATAGTTAACAGTGTTACTCAGCCAGGCGTTACACCAGCTAGCATCAATATTGGTAGCATCAATGCTAATACTACAATTACAGCTTCATTCCAAGTAGTAATAACTAGCATTCCAAATCCAAACCCTATTTCAAATAGCGCTTCCATCTCCTATAACTTTATCGTTGATCCAAACACTTCACCTGTAAGTAAGAACACTACTTCAACCACTACATTTACTCAAGTAAACGATGCAAATGTCATTTCAGCCAAAACAGTGGATCGAGAGTTCGCTACCGTAGGGGATATATTAACTTATACTGTTACTTTGACGAATGCAGGAAGTGTTTCTGCTGATAGCCCTACTTTCGTAGATACGAATCCAGACGGTACTACCTTTATTCCAAACACTTTTCTTATTAATGGTGTACTTCAAAATAACGCAGATCCAAATATAGGTGTTCCGCTACCTTCCATTGCTGCTAACGGTTCACTTACCGTCTCTTATCAAGTAACCGTCACCTCTTTACCAACACAAAATCCAACATTAAATTCATCTAGTACACAGTATAGCTTTATTTTAAATCCGGGCGATCCACCAACTATAGAAACATCTGTAAGTAACACTGTAAGTACACAAATTAATTTAGCAAATGTCGTTATTGTCAAAGAAGTAGATTTAACTATCGCCGACGTCGGGCAACCAATCACATATACAATTTCTTTAGCTAATCTTGGCAATACTACAGCGAATAATGTTATTGTTACCGATATAATCCCTAATGGCACCACTATCGTTCCAAATAGTATTTTTATAGATGGTGCTTTACAACTAGGTGCAGACCCTAGTGCCGGTCTTCAAGTGGGCTCCATTCCTTCGGGTGGTTTTACAACGATTGTGTTTCAAATAAGTGCAAATGGGCTACCTTCACCAAACCCAATTCAAAACAGCGCTTCACTTCAATATAGCTTTATCGCTGATCCAAACTTACCTGCTCTTGTTAGAAACACTGCTAGCAATATAGTAACTACACAAATTAATACTGCTAATATCGTTGCTACAAAACTAACGAGTACGAACTTCGCTGATGTCGGTGATGTCATACTATATGCGACTATTTTAACGAATAACGGGAATATTCCTGCTGCTAATGTAACATTTACAGATATCATTCCAGCGGGTACCCTCTTCATTCCTAATACTGTAACGATTAATAATGTCCCTATAGCTAATGCAAATCCTGCTAACGGCATTTCGATTGGTACGATAGGAGCGAATTCATCACGCACTGTTGCATTCCAAGTTTTTGTACCAACTATCCCTGCTGTAAACCCAATTACAAATCAATCAGGCACAACATTCCAATATACGTATGATCCATCCAAACCAGCTGTAATGCAGATGGTTGCTTCTAACACTGTACAGACAACTATTAATAACGCCTCAATTGCCGCTACTAAATCGGCAGATAAACAGTTTGCTAACGTAAATGATATTATTACGTACACAACTACTTTAACGAATAACGGGAACACACTTGCATCAAATGTAATATTTACAGATGTAATTCCAAACGGGACATCGTTCATTCCTAATAGTGTTACTGTAAACGGGAATACACTGCCTAATGTCAATCCAGCAAGCGGAATTGCAATCGACCCAATAAATTCGAATGCAAATACAATCATCTCATTCCAAGTACAAGTAAATTCTATCCCGAACCCAAATCCAATCCCGAACCAAAGCAATACAACGTACCAGTATGTCGTAGATCCTAACTTACCTCCAGCATCCGCCAATACGTTAAGTAACGTAATAACAACTCAAATTAATAACGCTAATATTGTCGCTACTAAGTCTGTGAATACACCGACAGCTGCAATTGGTGATATTGTTACCTATACGATTGCAGTAACAAATACAGGTAATATCCCTGCTAGTGCAACTGTTTTAACAGATGGGCTTGGCGCAGGAGCTTCATTTATCCAAAACTCCGTAACTATCAATAATGTTCCACAACCAGGATTAGATCCATCACTTGGTGTTCACTTGGCAGATATTTCGCCAGGAGATACTGTATTCATTACTTTTCAAGCACAAATTTTAGCGATACCACCTAGTGGCACATTAACAAATAATGCTCTTGTAAATTATGAATATACCGTGAACCCAAACCAATCTCCTGCTGTTGGTAGCACCGTAACAAATACAACAGTTACACCAATTATTGACGCTACTTTAGTAATAAATAAAAGCGCTAGTACAACTTTCGCTACAATTGGTGATACAATTACACTCACTTCAGCTGTTACAAACAACGGAAATACTACTGCGAACAACATTATTTTTACTGATACAATTCCAAACGGTACTACCTTTATCCCAAATAGCTTTAAGATAAATGGTGTAACCGTTCCGAATGCAAATCCACAAAACGGTATCAATATTGGTAACTTGAATTCAAATGCATCTGCTACACTCAGTTTTCAAGTAAACATTACAACACTTCCAAACCCTAATCCAATCCCGAATAAATCATCGCTTCAATATAGCTTTATTGTAGATATAAATGAACCGCCAGTTTCACGAACAGTTCAATCTAATAAAACCTTTACACAAGTAAATACTGCTTCTGTTATCTCAACAAAAACTGCAAGCAGTGCTTTTGCTGCTGTTGGAGATACAATTACGTATACAACTACCCTCACCAATAGCGGAAATACTACCGCAAACACACCTGTTTTTATCGATATATTACCACCTGAACTTTCATTCGTTCCTGATAGCGTACAAATTAATACCATCCCACAACTTGGATTTAGACCAGATAGCGGGATTTCTTTAGACTCAATTCCAGTTGGAGGAACGACAACAATTAGCTTTCAAGCTATCGTTGGCTCAATACCAGTTACAAATCCAACTTTGAACCAGTCTAGCACGACATACTCGATCATTGTTGATCCTACCCAGCCGCCGGTGACAGAAACAGCTACAAGTAATCCAACTTTAGTTCAAATTAACGAAGCGATTATTCAAGCAACGAAAAGTGTGGATCGACTATTTTCTGACGTAGCACCTGGAAATTCATTTTTAACGTATACTGTTTTATTGGAGAATATAGGAAACACAACTGCTACGAATATCATTTTTACAGATCCAATTCCAAATAATACAGTGTTTATAGAGGATAGCGTTCGAGTAGGCGGGGTTTTATTACCTGGGGTAAATCCCGCGAATGGGATACCAATTGGGGATATTATTGCAGGAGATTTTACAAACGTTACCTTCCGTGTGCAAGTAGTTAGCATTCCAAATCCAATTTTCACAATTGGACCTGGGGGGCCAAACTCACCAGTTGTAAACGGAGCTTCCATTGATTATCAATTTATGACAGGACCTAATTTACCACTCGTTTCAAGAAATACGACATCTAATCCCGTTTCGACACAAATAAATTCTGGGGAAATTGTGGCAATCAAATCTGTAGATAAAACTTTCGCAACAATTGGCGATACAATTTCTTATACGATTACATTAAATAACCCTGGAAATGTCACTTCACAAAATATAATTTTCACAGATATTTTACCTGACGGAACGACATTCATATCTGGCACTCTTACAAACGATTCTGGTACACAGCAAATCGGAAATCCAGCTAACGGGATTCAGATTGGAAATATAAACCCAAATGGAACGGCCGTTATTACCCTCAACGTACTTGTTACAAACATTCCAAGTATAAATCCAATTTCTAATTCTAGTTCTGTACAATTTTCACATGTGGTCGACCCTAGCCAACCTGCCGTATCACAAACGAATGTATCTAATACGGTTTCGACAACTATTAACAGTGCGATATTAACAACCCAAAAAAGTGTGGATAAATCTATTATTTCCGTCGGGGATACACTTACGTATACAACAACTATTACAAATACAGGAAATACACCAGCTACAAATATAACTTTTACAAGTGCAATTCCTCCTAGTACTACTTTTATACCAGATTCCGTCACAATAAATGGCATCCAACAGCTTGGTGCACAGCCAGCACTCGGAGTAAATATACCAAATATCGCGTCTGGTGAAACAGTAACTGTTACCTTCCAAGTAAATGTTATTTCTGTTCCTCCTTCAAGTTCAATTATGGGTAACGATACAATTTTATATTCTTATACTGTTGATCCAAACGGAACTCCTGCTACTACTTCTACTTCAACGAATATTGTCACAAACCCAGTATTAGATGCTATGATAACGATGATAAAATCGGTCGATCAAACACTTGTAACACTAGGCGATACTATTACCTATACGACAATTTTAACGAATAACGGCAATACAAATGCAACGAATATTACTTTCACTGATCTTATACCAGATGGCACAACATTTATTACTGACAGCGTTACAATAAATGGAATCACACAAATTGGATTGAATCCTAATACAGGCATAACGATTGGATCAATTGCCCCTAACAGCTCAATATCTATAGCATTTCAAGTGACCGCTACTTCTACCCCTGTTCAAAATCCTATTGCCAATTCCGCTACTGCTTCTTACACATTTATCGCTGATCCAAATGCACCGATTGTTTCAAGAAATGTTACTTCAAACACAACGTTTACTACAATTAATACTGCTACCATTCTTTCATCGAAACAAGTTGATAAAGCTTTTAGCCACATCGGAGATACACTCACTTATACTGTCACTTTAACAAACAATGGAAATTCCTCCGCACAAAATGTTATTTTCACAGATGCTATGTCGAGCGGAACGACATTTATTACAAATTCATTTTCTATTAATGGAATTCCTCAAAGTGGTGCAGATCCAACAAACGGTGTAAATATTGGGCCGATAACAGCTGGGGCTACAGTAACTGTTTCATTCCAAGTAAATGTGACGTCATTACCAACCCAAAACCCAATTGTAAATTTCTCATCAACATCGTACCAATTAGTCTCACCACCTGATGCAGAAACTTCAATTAGTAATCCTGTTTCAACACAAATTAAAGAAGCAATATTATCTATGACGAAAAATGAAAGTGTATCCTTTGCTGATATCGGGCAAACTGCTTTTTATACTACTTCTATTACCAATATAGGCAATACCGATGCAACTAATATAGTATTCACAGATGCATTACCAAGTGGACTCACATTTGTTCCTAACACATTAACGGTCGATGGCGTTTTACAACCGAATGCGAATCCAAATACAGGCGTATTACTTGCAACACTTCCACCAAATGAAATATATAGTATCGTCTTTCAAGTTACGGTGAACAGCATCCCACCTATTAATCCTGCACCAAATACAGCAGCAACGACGTATGAGTTTACTGTTGATCCTGTTAATCCTCCCATTTCAAGTGCAGCTACTTCCAACACTACACTTCTTCAAATAAACAACGCAACTATTATTAGCACAAAAACAGCAGATCTTACTTTCGCGGATATTGGTAATACAATAACATTTACACTTAACCTCCCTAATACCGGGAATACGGCTGCAACTGATGTAACTATTATCGATATTCTTGATAGTAATTTAAGTTTCGTTCCAAATAGTTTCACAGTTAATGGGCAAACCATTCCAAACGCTGATTTATCTACTGGTGTAAATATTGGTTCCATTAACGGCGGTAATGCAGCAATCGTCACATTCCAAGCAACTGTTACCACACTTCCTACACTTAATCCTATTTCTAATTCTGCTTCTATCACATATCATTATGTCGTTGATCCTAGCCAACCATCTATTACAACGTCCAATCAATCTAATACAACGACCACACAAATTAATAGTGCTATTCTTACTGCACAAAAAAATTCAAATGTATCTACGGTAGATATCGGGCAGGATATTACCTACACCGTTACAATTACAAATAGCGGCAATGTTAGTGCAACAAATGTTATTTTTACCGACCTTATTCCAGACGGAACTTCATTTGAACCGAATAGTTTTACACTGAACGGAACTAGCATCCCAAATGCAAATATCATTACAGGCGTTCCAATTGGTGATATTGCGCCAAACCAGTCTGTAATCGTAGCATTTCACATTAATGCCAATGAAATTCCACCTATAAATCCAATTACTAATCAAGCTAGCGTTAGCTTCCAGCATATCGTTAATCCAGCTAATCCTCCAGTTTCAAAAAACATTGCTTCTAATAGCGTTTCAACACAAATTGAAAGTGCAATTTTAAACACTACTAAAATAGGAGATAAAACATTTGCAACGATCGGTGATACGATTACGTATACAACAACGATTACGAACACAGGAAATATTCCAGCTAACAATGTTGTATTCTCAGACCCTATACCATCGTGGACACAATTTGTTGTAGGATCAGTTGTTGTTGATGGAACTCCATTACCATCCGCTTCTATCATTGACGGCGTTGGCATAAATACAATAACTCCAAATCAAATCGTAACAATCGTATTCCAAGTTCAAATTGTAAGCAATCCAACAACGCTCACACCTGAACTCCAAAACTTAGGATTTGTTAACTTCCAATATAACGTAGGCAATGCATTACAGGCTCAACCTGGCAATGTGGAAACGAACGTCTTCGTTACCTCTATTAATTCAGCAATACTTTCAGCTGTAAAAACTGCTAATACAGCCTTTGCAAATATTGGAGATACGATCACTTATACAGTTTTGATTCAAAATAGCGGCAATACAAATGCAACGAATGTAAATTTCTCAGACATGGTTCCAGCAGGTACGACCTTTGTTGAAAATAGTTTTGCTGTAAATGGAAGTACCATTCCAGGCGCAAATCCAAATAATGGAGTTAATGTCGGAACAGTTAGCGTAGGTAGTTCCTTAACCGTTACTTTCCAAGTCATAGTTACATCAACTCCACCTTCAAATCCGATTACAAACGTAGCATCTATTCAATACGCATTCATCGTTGATCCGGCCTCTCCTCCTGTTACAGGCACGATAAATTCTAATAGCGCTTCAACACAAATTAATAACGCAACTGTTACAACTGTTTTACAAGCAAATCGAACAATCGTATCTATTGGAGATGTAATTACGTATACAGCGACATTAACAAATACTGGAAACTTTCCTGCAAACTCTGTATTACTCATTAACGGAGTTCCTGAAGGAGCATTATTTGTTCCAAATAGTGTTACGCTCAACGGAATTTCACTTCCAGATGCAAGTCCAACTCTCGGTATTCCAGTTGGTATTATCGCACCAGGTGATTCTGCTACTATTACGTTCCAATTTCTTGCAAGTTCTATCTCGCCGCAAGGAGCGATTATAAATCAAGCACTTACAAGTTACACGTATATTGTCGATCCAAGTCAACCTCCAGTTACAGCAACATCCTCATCTAATACAGTTAATACAGCTGTTGTTGATGCATCATTATCCGCAATTAAAAGTACAGATTCTCTCGTACAATCTACTGACGGTACAATCACTTACACAGTAGTCGTTCAAAATAACGGAAATACTACTGCAAATACAGTTACTTTAACAGATTTGGTCCCAGAAGGAACTGCATTTATTCCGAATAGCGTAACTATTAATAGCGTTTCCGTTCCAGATGCTGATCCTAACGTAGGAATACCATTAAACTCCATCACACCGTCAGAAATCGTCACTGTAACATTCCAGGTTATCGTTCAATCTATTCCAAGCGTGAACCCAATTTCTAATACAGCCCGTATTGACTACACTTTTATCGCCGATCCAACTGCTCCTATCATCTCTCGAACAATTACGTCTAATCCCGCTTTCACACAAATTTCAGATGCGACTATCCTTTCTTTAAAAGGAGTCAATGCACAACAAGCAACAACAGGTGATATTTTGACTTATACGATAACACTAGAAAATACCGGAAATATTCCAGCTACTAATCTCATATTTTCAGATACTATTCCCCAAAATACTACATTCGTAGAAAATAGTTTTACACTTAATGGAACAACTATACTTGGTGCCAATCCAAATGTAGGTGTTACTTTGCCTACCCTAGTAGCAAACGCTACTCATCTTATTTCGTTCCAAATTCTTATTAACGATTCATTCTCGCAAGAATCGATTACAAATCAATCCAATACAACATATACAATCCAACCAGACCCAGGGCAACCGCCTATTAGTGAAACATCTACTAGTAATATCGTCATTACAAATTTCGTGCAAGCTCAATTGACAATTACAAAAACATCCAATCCAACAACTGTAGATATCGGTGGAACTATACTTTATATTTCTGAAGTGAAAAATATCGGTAATGTTGACGCAATAAATATTAATTTCACAGATTCTATTCCAACTGGGACTACATTCGTTCCCGATAGTGTCACAATTAACGGTGTCCTTCAGCCAGGTGTAAATCCTGAAAACGGAATACCAATTGGAACAATTCCAGCAAACAGTTCCAAAACGATACTATTTCAAGTGCAAACAAATAATCCACCGAATGAAACTGAAATTGTAAATCAATCTTCAGCAACTTACCAATATGTAAGTATTCCTACAGCCCCACCAGTAAATCGCTCTGCAAATTCTAACATTGTTACAACATCACTTCAAAATGCAAATATTATTTCTGTTAAAAGTGCGGATGTAAATTTCGTATCAATCGGGCAAATGATTACCTACACAAATACACTTCAAAATATAGGAACCGTTCCGGCTAACAATATCGTGTTCATTGATAACATTCCAGAAGGTACTATATTCATTGAAGATAGCTTAGCAATAAATAATGTAATTCAGCCTGGCGTGAATCCTGAAAACGGAGTAACTCTCGGCACGATACAACCAAATGAAACAGTCACTATTTCATTCCAAGTACAACTTACAAATATACCAGAGGGCAATACAGTCATTAATATTTCAGACACTTCGTACGAATACCAAATTGACCCTAGTTCTCCAATTATTCAGCGTAGATCGTTATCAAATGCAGTAAATACTGAAGTGCGAACGGCAAATGTTAGTGCAATTAAATCCGCTAACAGATCCATTACACGTATCGGTCAAATCATCACATATACAGTCGCAGTTACAAACGCCGGTACCATACCTATTACAAATACTCTCCTACTTGACGCAATTGCTTCTGGCACCACATTCGTTCCAAATAGCATTCTTGTAGATGGCGTACCAAGACCTAACGAAAATCCAATTACCGGTATCAATCTTGATATAATTCTTCCAAATAATACGATTATCGTTACGTTCCAAGTAAGCGTAGTTTCTATACCGCCACAAAATAACATTAATAATATCGCCGTCATTCACTATGAGTATCGACCAGACCCAAGCACACCACCAATTTCAGAAACGACCTCTTCCAATGCTACAAACATACAATTTATTGATGCTATTCTTATTGCTACAAAATCTGCTAATACTGTATTAGCTACTATTGATGAAACCATTGAATATACAGTATTCATTCAAAATAATGGATCGGCTACAACTAACTCCATCTTTTTTACAGATACTATAGCAGATGGAACAGTATTTATTCCAGGAAGTGTAATAGTTAATAATACTGTACTTCCTGCAGCAGATCCGAATATCGGCTTTTCCATCCCTAATGTCGCAGCAGGTCAAATGGCTACAATAACATTCCAAGTTTCCGTTACGAATTTACCTACTGTAAATCCAACACCTAATACTGCAAACATCGCCTACGACTTTATTTTCAATCCTGACTTTGCACCAATTCAAAAATCTACTACTTCCAATACTACTTTCGTTCAAATTAATGATGCTGATATCGTTTCACTTAAAACTGTTGATTTGACCTCTGTAACAATTGGTGACATTTTAACTTATACAACAACTTTAACGAATACAGGGAATACGGATGCCACTGCTGTTGTATTTACAGACAATATACCTGATGGAACAACTTTTATTGACGGTAGCGTTTTAGTAAATAACATTCCTCAGCTTAACGCCAATCCAGGTGCAGGTATACTTGTAGGAACGATTGCTCCTAATATTTCTATCCCAGTCACATTTTCTGTTACCGTCGTAGCTCTCCCAACTAGCGGTCATATTCAAAATCAATCAACTTCTCGTTATACAATAAACGTGGAAGAACAAATATCGACTAGCAATATTACCTCCACTGAAGTTATTTCTGCTAATGTAATTGCGACAAAAACAACGCCTATCCAATATGCTGACTTACAAACTATCATCCCTTATACAATTTCCATCATAAATAACGGAAATATACAAGTCGAAAACATTATTGTTACAGATATCATCCCAGCAAATACGAGCTTTATAGAGAATAGTGTTATCGTGAACGGCAATGCTCGGCCAAATGACAACCCTCTTAACGGTATACAAATTGATAACATTCCGCCTAATACGACAGCAACTATTCTATTCCAAGTACGGGTTACTTCGATTCCACAAACAAATCCAATCTCTAACACGAGTACAGTTGAATACCAATACACGGTACCAGATCGACCACCTATTACCGAAACTATTATTTCATCAGCTGCTTTAACAGAAATTAATCACGCGAATTTGAATAGTAATAAAGCTGTTGATCTTGCATTTGCAACGGTTGGTGATACGTTAACGTATACGATTACACTAAATCAAACCGGTAATGTTGCAGTAAATGATGTAATCATTCAAGATATTATTCCTCAAGGTACTACGTTTATAGAAAATAGCGTCATTGTAAACGGAGAAACTCTTCCAGGAGCGAATCCAGTAAGCGGCATACCAATTGGTACTATAACTATTGGTGGAGATGCTATCGTTTCATTCCAAGTAACTGTGACTTCTATTCCAACACCAAATGAACTAAACAACAACGCAATTACTACTTTTAACTATATAGTCAACCCAAATAACGTACCCGTTACAAATACGACTACAACAAATACCGTCACAACTACTGTCCAAAATGATAATGTCATTGCCATAAAATCTGTTGATGTAACGAATGCCTTACCTGCTCAAACTTTAACGTATACAATTACGATTATGAATAGCGGTAATGTAACGATTGAAGACCTTCTTGCTATAGACACCGTACCAATAGATACGACTTTTGTTGCTGGTAGTGTTACGATTAACGGAATCAATCAGCCTAATGAGAATCCTGAAAATGGTATTACGTTAGGAAATCTTGCTCCTAATGACTCTGTTATTATTACGTTCCAAGTGACAATATCTTCTTCTACTCTTCAACCTACAATTAATAACGATGCTTCTGTTTCCTATACCGTTATCATTGATCCAACAAAACCACCTATTAAAATTACAAAGCAAACAAATACCGTTACAACGACAGTCATTGATCCGATGGTTCGTATTGAAAAAACAACTGACAAATCTATTGTCGTTATAGGAGATATCATTACATTCACATTAGCGGTATTTAATCACTCCCCAATTCCGACAATCAGTACTTCTGTTATAGACACAATTCCAGTTGGTACAACATTTATAGAAAACAGCGTAACAATTAACGGTACTCCCGTTCCAAATGTTCGTCCAGACACTGGTATTAATATCGGCTCTTTACCTGCAGATTCAGTAGCAACTATAACATTCCAAGTTCTCGTAACTTCTATTCCTTCAAATAGTACAATTATAAATTCTGCAACAGTTACCGCTGCCTTTCAATTGACACCACAGGATCCAATTATTACTTTCATTGTTAATTCAAATATCGTTCGTATACCAGTTCAATTTATAACTACAACAGTCACGAAAAATGCTTCCGTCAGCTCAGCTTATTTAAATCAATATTTTGATTACACGGTGCGTATTACAAATACTTCCGAAATTTCACTCTCAAATATTTCTTTACAAGATACCATTCCAGCAGGTTTACAATTTATAAACGGCACTGTCTTTATTAACGGTGAACGCTCTCCACTAGCGAATCCGAATATCGGTTTCCTAGTTGCCACTAATTTAGAGCCAAACGAAACAATTATCGTGTTATTCACAGTACAAGTAATAAGTCCACCTGTTAATAATCAATTTAAAAATACGGCCAATATTTCGTTACAACTTCAAGTCTCGCCTACCGATCCACCAATTACAGTAACCGTTACAAGTAACGAAAATATCGTCACCTTTGTTCCAGAAAATCCAGATGAAACACTTCCAAATTTAAATTGCTTCTTTGACGGTGAACGCTTCATTCGCATTACTCCTCGAAATGTACGAAATTACCTTTGGACTTGGATTTGGTGGAAGTAATTGAAACAAAAAAGAGATTGTAGTTTGGTTGAAACCAAATTACAATCTCTTTTTCATTACCTATATCCCACTACGTTGTAACTCGTCCAAGGATATACAATTAAACAACATCTCAAGTTATCTTAGTCGTAATAAGTTGGCCAGCTTCATTAATAGTAACTTTCCATTTCACTCCACTAGCAGTCTTCATGATTATACCTTTACTTGCCTCTATTTCAATATCTCCAAACATTCTTCCACCAGTTGTCGCTAACCAAGCGTTCCCGTTTTCCATAGAAGACCTTGCAAAAATACGATTAATTCGAAAACGCTTATGATCTTGAGAATAACCACTTAATGTAATTCTAACTTTATATAACTGACTCGCCTTCATATTCGATATAATTGTATCGCCAACATTTAATGGAACATCCAACGCGATAACCCAACTTCCAGTTGCGCTTAATGCATATTCAATTTTAATTTTCTTTGGGCTCTCTCCCCACCCAAAATACATTCCAAAACAATTTAACATTTGTATTGGTTTTTTCGTAAAATCCAGTTCAATTACAACTGGATTACTATCTGGAACGTCAATATAGTTTACACTTTGTTCATCTATTAAATTAAAGCAATTTGCGAGATTCCCCCCGTAAGGCACTTTCCCACTTACTTGCTTAATCGTATACTTCTGCTGAGCATTTACTAAAATATCATCTTGATTCCCTATTAAATGTGGTTTATTTAACGTAATCGGTAACTGAATTCGAAGAGATTCTTCATAGGTAGACTTACAAACATTGTACTGTCCTTTATCTACAATAGTTGTAGAAAGTAAATTTGAAAAAAGGTAGTTACGATGCGAATTAGAAGAAAATTCAATGACAATCTGTTCACTACTCATCCGGTACGTATCCCAAATCATACAATCAAATGTATTATACGCACCTGAGCAACGAATTGCTTTTTTCGTTTGTTGTCTACATTGCACTTGAATATCATGAAACGTATTTCCTGAACTTTCATTTGGCAAATCACTATTTCCATCTACTTCAATCCCATACACACATCCATCAATAAATATTGATTGAAATACATTGGCGTTAATCCAGCAAGGTGTATTGATATCATCTATATACTCTGTTTTCAAATATATTGCAGTTTGAAAGTTTTTAATTTGAATAAATTTAACTTGAAAGAAACTAATATAATCCCATGCCTTTTGACAATAAAAATGTATAGCTTTTCCTTTATACGATGGAGTTGTATTTATTATATTTATATTTGATATAACAGATTGATTAGGTACTTCGATTTGTTGTGAACCAGAAACATAAATGACAGCAGATTGAAACAATGAATTTATAACTTGAATAGTACCACCAACAATCGAAGCGTTACTTTGTAGCTCAAACGCATTAAAATCCCCATCAATTTGCAGCGTTACGGTAGGATCTAACTCTAATCTTACGTTTGATTTAATAACAATCGGCTTTACAATTTTGTACGTATTTACCCCTGTAATTCTAACCGTCGAAATTCGATTCGCTACACAATAATCAATAGCTTGCTGAATTGCTAATGAGCTATCATTTCCCGAGTTTGGAACTGCGCCAAAACAATCGATGTGAACGCTACCTTCTGGCGCACAATCTTCTTGGGAAGAAATATATTCTGACAAGATAAATTCACTCCTCATATTACCTTTTTCATATAATATGTGAGTTCTCTCTTAAAAGTTTCTATAATAAAAAAAACAAACGACCTACCCGGTCATTTGTTTAATTCATATATATTTTTCGTTTCTTCTATCATTTTAGTTAACGAGAAATACCTCACTGCTTTCTCTCGTGCTTTCAATCTAATATCATTTACCTTTTCTTCATTACCTTGTAGTTCCTCAAGCGCACTTGCAAATTTAGATTCGCAATATTCAGATATCAAAACACCTGATTCTCCATCTATTACCGCTTCATGTATTCCACCAACATCTATTGAAACAATTGGTGTCCCTGTAGCCATCGCTTCAATTACTACCATTGGAAACACTTCACGAAAAGATAATAAAAGTAAGGCATCCATATTCCCTATAAACTCATGTGGTTTTGAAATATTCCCTAACATCTTTACACTCTGTTGCAACCCATATTTTTCTATTTCTTTCATAATCGATTCTTTCTCTGGTCCATCACCAGCAATATAAAACAAAAAGTCATCTCTTTTTTTCAACACATTTGCAATCTTTATAAATAGTTGATGATTTTTCTCTTTAGATAATCTAGCTAATATCCCTATTTTATATGTAGATTCTTTCTTTTCTGCTGGAATAAAAACTTTTCGATATCGACACCATTATAAATTGTATTTATTTTTCTTCTGCTACATGAATTGAAATTAAATTATTCTTCTCAAACTCACTTACTGTAATAATATTGTTCACATATTTATTCATGAAATAACGAAAAAGCGTTGGCATTTTCTTTTCTAATATCGTTACATTATGTTTCGTATAAACAATTTTCATCTTTTTTTAATAAACTTTTGAATTAGAAAAGCATATAATACCATTCGCAAACTATTTGCATGAATAAGCTCTATCTTTCGTTTACAAATTTCGTTTCGTAAATAATAAATATTTCTCAAATGATTCCATCGACTAAGTAATATAAAATTTTCTTTTCTAGTAAGAGATTCATATAGTTCTCCATCACCTGCAGCTGTATAAATCTTAAAATCATCATAACGCAAATTACTTTCCAATTTACAAAAATAGCTCTCGGCTCCGCCAGTTATCAATTTATCTGTCATCAACAGTATATTCATAATTGCGTCTTCCCAACTACATTGATTTTATTTTTTTTATAAGCATGATAAGCATACTTACTAAAATAGTAAAAAATTTGCACCGAATTCAGTCGTTCTTGTTCCCTTAACAATTTCCAATACCGGAAAGCTGCTCTAATTTTATTTCTAGAAACAGAATTTGTAACAATTCTATATTTTGCTAACACTTGCTGTATCCCTTTTGCTTCATACCCTTCATGTAATAAGTTCAGCCATAACGCTGTATCTTCCGGCTGTATACTAGGCATTTCGACATATGGAATTTTTTCACGATCAATCATCACTGTTAAACAACCGATAATTGTATTTCCTACTAAATAATGATAGTCAACAGATTTTGGTGCACTCACTTCACGATTTAATTCATTACCGTTTTCATCAATTAAACTATACGACGCATATGAAAAAGCAATATTCATTTCTTCCATAAATAACAATTGTGTCTTCAATTTATGCGGCAACCATATATCATCGCTATCTAAAAAGGCAATGTACCTTCCTCTCGCCTCTTGGATCGCTAAATTCCGAGCTTTAGCAGCACCAACATTTTGTTTTAATGATAATAACCTAATACGTGAGTCTCCTTCTATTATATCTTTAATTTTTGTGGCAGATTGGTCGGTTGAACCGTCATCAACGATAAGCATTTCCCAGTTTTCATACGATTGATTCTGTACAGATAAAATTGTCTCACCTATAAATCGTATACTATTATAAGAAGGTGTTATTACAGAAACATAAGGCGGCTCGTTATGTGCTGATAGACATTTTACCATCTATCTTTCCCCTTCCTTCATATATTGAAATATACTTCACAACAACTGCTAAAAATAAAAAGAAGGCTTCGTTAATAATGAGTGACAATGACATCATCTGAAATATAAATGCAATCATAGTCAATAGAAGATATGGTTTTTCACGAAACAAAGTATGCTGCGCTAGCTTGAACATTAATATGAATAAAAACGCGCTATATAGAAGAAAACCAATTGTACCCGATTCAGACAAGATTTCTAAAAATGTATTGTGTACATATAATTTTTCATTAAATTGATACTCATAATAATTCGAAAAGTTAAAAGCACCGATTCCGATATATGGATTGGATAAATAATATTTAAAAGCAGCTTCCCATAATGTAAATCTACCACTTCCATTATCATGGGAAAAATCAGAAATTCGTTTATTTAATATGTCATCTAATTGCCCCCATTACACTATTCGATAAACTAAAAATAACTACACTAAACAATACTAAACTTATAATTATTTTTATTTTTTAGCGAAACTAGACATACATATATATACAAAACGACAAGCACAAGCGCTAGTATACCACCCTTGAAAAAGTTAATAAACTCGTCGTAACACATAAAATTAACCCTAGAATGTTAGTGATATTTTGTAAATTCGTCATATAGTACATAAAAATATTGTATTATAGAAAATAAAGATGTTAGGATCATCTAGCAATCCAATTAACCGTGGATATCCTCTATCCACTAATAAACCAGCAAAAATTTCTCTCTCTTCTCCACCGTATAAACTAAAGTATTGTAAACCGATTATATAGAGTATTAGACTTACAACATTAAATACTACTCCTACATAAGCAATAGATGATTCAAGTACCACTATTTCAGTATTCCCCAATAAATTCCTCATTATAAAATAGCATCCTAAAACGAGTAGCACGCCAAAAATCATACGAATACTAGCATTTAAATACATAGAAAGAATTCCACTTAAACAATAAATGAAATAAAACAGTAAAAATATAACTTCATGAAAATATAATTTTTGAATATGAAAGTCTTTAATTGTTAAACAAAAATATATGACTAAAAAATCATATATATCTTCAATGAAAATCCAATATATAAATTGTATTTACTTAACATAACAAATAATATTAGAAGAATAATCCATCCCATCGATACTTTCATATTATTTTCCATAGGCTATATCCCTGTTTCGTAATATAATCCTTTTGCGTATTTTTCTTATAAAAGAAAGAAGAAGTTTTTAGCTCATAATCATATAGGAATATGGCAGCTAGTACAATTAATATATTAAGAACAAGCGCAATTAAATGATATGTATGCAATATATATTGCACTCCAATAAAGGTTACACCAAAATAAATTGTATACGGTATTACAATTTGGAATACAATTTTTTTCTTCACTACACTCACTGCTATATATCCCACTAAAGCGACTATTTCAAATAAAACCATAGCGTATGCCGCTCCTATCACTCCACCAAGACTACTAAAGCTATACAGCATAACCCCACCTATCACCAATGCTACACACTGCACAACAGTTCTCTTATTTTGACATCCACTCGTCGTTAAACCATCAGCAATGGCAATATTTAAACTTTGTAGCACAATAAGAAATGATAATATTTGGAGTGGCTCTACTGCATTGCTCCATTCTTCATGAAAAAATATAGAAATAAAGTATGGTGCTAAATGATATAAACCGATCGTCATACATATTCCTACAATCGCCATTGATTTAATTTGAAGTAAATTTAATTTCGTATGCTCTTCTATATTATTCTGGTTATAATGCTTAAAGAGCACTGGAAAAAATGCACCTGCAATTACCCCTGGTACTTGATATAAAGCTGCCGGCATCCGGTACGCCACTGCAAAAACACCTACCATACTTAATGGCAATGTATAGTTAAGCAAGATAGGTGCTAATTGTGGCGTACTCATTATTAAAAAACCGCTAATAATAAAGGGAGTTAATTGCCAAAATAACGCTTTATGAATTACGACTTTCATATTCATTTTCGTCTTTTTTCTCATGATATATATACTGAATAAACCACCGATCATATACCCAAAAGCATATAAGCGAGCTGTTACATACACCGGTAACTCTCCGAAAATACAAAAACATGTAATTATAATGACAACTGATGCTGATACAACTTTTATGAGCGCTATATACTTCATACGTTCCGTCAGTTGAAAATAGGCAATCCCTATGTTTTGCCAAGTTAATCCTATTAACATGAAAAACATTACGTTTATCATCATATAAATTAAATTTTTATCCGCATACATATAATGAATAGCAATATAACCGATGATAGAAATAAAAATAAGTAGAATCATCCTTATTTTTATATACGATGATAAAATCTGCTCTAAATCTGCTCCATCCTTTGCCCCTTCTCGAAGAAACGTATTACTAAGTCCTAAGTCTGTAAAGAATAACATAACAAACGTCACTGCTATGGCAACACTAAACATCCCATAATGTTGTGCGTTAAAAAAGTTTGCTAAAACAATTAAACTGACGGCCTGAAGAAGGTTAGCTAAAATTGTACTATAAAATAGATGGATAATATTGTTTAGAATAGATCTATCCATACAAGTTCTCCTTTGCAAGTAACCTACTTACATATTTATCTTGCACCATTACCGTTCAATACAATTAAAACGGTTTTACATAAAATACGGATGTCCATCCGAAATGTTTTCATTTCAATATACTCCATGTCAAGCCTCAACTTTTCCTTTGGATCAAGATTATACCCTCCATTTATTTGTGCCCATCCTGTTAATCCTGGTTTTACTATTAAACGTTCCTTAAATTCTGGAATATACGCATCAAATTCATTATAAAAAAACTCTCTCTCTGGTCTAGGACCTACAAAAGACATATCTCCTCTTAAAATATTTAAAAGTTGTGGTAATTCATCAATTCTCGTTTTTCTTATAAACAATCCAACTTTTGTAATTCTTGAATCATGTTCTTTTGCCCATTGTGGGCCATTTATTTCAGCATCCTTTACCATTGATCTTAATTTAAATACATTAAACTTCTTCCCGTTTATACCTAAACGTTCTTGAAAGTAAATTGGAGCCCCTGATGTTTCTAAAGTAATCATAATACAAAAGAACAACATAATTGGTATCGTTAATAGTAACAATATGAGTGAAAATATAATATCAAACAAGCGTTTTACACTTCGATTCAATATGCTAGGCTTTTCTTGAGCCGGAATCGTATACAACTTGGCTTGATTTGTTTCACGAATCATGGATCGTTACCCCCACATTCAAGAATATAAAATTATACCTATTAATTCACATTCTTTCCTATTTATATCCACTATTACTTTTTGCACTGTACGTAGTGAATCTTGTCGCTTTTTAACTGCTAAGACCACTCCATCGCATTTCTCTGCAATAATGTGCGTAGCAGGAAGATCAAATACTTCAGAAGAATAAAAGAAAATGTAATCAAAATCTTCTTTCCACTTAGCAATCGCATTATCAAATTCATCCATAGCAACTAAGGGCGTCCCTGTGTATACTGTTTTTTTTGCAGGAATACAATATAAGTATTTAGACAAATTACTAGAAAAAGATTCATAATTGTAGGGGGAAGAGCTTATTATATCGTTTACTGTTATCATGTGATCACTTTGTAATAATACATTTAATTTAGGGTCAGAAAAATTCACATCAATAAGTAACACCTTTTTCTTCATTTCCGCAAACACTAGACCCATATTTACTATAAGCGAGGCAACAACCCCTCTGTCCTTCGTTGAACTAACTGTGAACAGTTGTTTTCCAGTTTTTTTCAGATCGTGATACACCGTATAAAACTGCTCTTTCATCAGATCATCATGCAGATCGAATGGCAGCTGTTTCTTTGTCCTAAACATCGACATGTTCACCTCGATATATAGATGATTGTTTATCAACCTCTGTAGGTTTCTTTTTTCTATTCGATTTCATATTTATGTGACCAATAACAGAGACTGTTGTTATTTTCTCTAAATCTTGTTCCGTGTATATACGTTCATCAAAATAATCTCGAAATACAGCTAAACCTATCCCAACAAAAAAACTAACAATTAAGGAAATAGGAATGATCAGTTGAAATTTTGGAAACAATTTTTCAGCCTGTTCCTGTAACTCAGGATCCGTCAACACTTTCACACCTTGTACATTTGTGTACTGTTGAAAACTTTGTTGTGATTGCTCTGCCAATGTCTTTACAATGTCTTTCACGACTTTCGGATTGGAATCTTTTACTGTAACAGTTACAATTTGTGAGTTGTCTGTATTCACCACCGAGATTTTTTGTGCTAATTCATAACTTGATTGCTCTAATTTCAAAGTTTTTTTGACTGTTGATATAATTAATGGGCTTTTTAAAATATCAACATACGATGTTACTAGTTGCTTATTTTCTTGTGTTTTATTTGTTGAATTTTCCTTATTAAACTCATCTAAATTCCCAACAAGAATTTGCGTTGAATATTGATATGACGGCTTTAAAACATACATAGAGATAAGAACTAAAGAAGCGGTTAAACAACACATCGTTAAAATAATCGTTACGAATCTTCTTTTCAATAATTGTTGAAAATCTTTTATACTCATTTCTTGCTTCAATTATTTCACCGCCCTTTTCTGAATAACATCCTGCAAGTCACTCTTTACAGATACCCCTCTCTTCTTTCTATCCACTTGTTTTGTTACATACTTTCCGACTCTGAATGCAAATTTTTCTACATATATATACGAAAGTATTGCAAGTATAAACGAAAAAACAAGTGAAAAAATTAAAATAATAGGCAACGGTAATATTTCATGGAGCATGTATATAAGGGAAAACAACGATATAATATGGTATAAATAAAGACTGTAAGAAATCTTCCCCAAATATAACAAGTATTTATTGCGTAGCAAGGACGACAAAGTTGATATTGACAAGCTTAATATGACAAATAGACTTGCACTTATCGCCACTACGTAGTCTCGAAATATGAAATTATTGAGCACTTTCATTTCTCCAATAAGTCCTTCGTACATAAAAAGTAAAATCGCAAATAAAAACCATGCAATTTTCGTGTTTTTAGTACAATTACTATAAAAAACTATTAATTTATTTTTATACTTCGCAATTAGTGCCCCTAGTAAAAACAGCACCGTATAATGCAACGTTAATGCATAGCTTGTTAATGTTAAGCCCGAGCGAAACAAAAATAATATTACGACAGAACATATACTAAGACTAAACAATAATAGTAATGAACACCTCAACGTTTTTCGTAAGCAAATCATCAAAATTAGCGGAAAAATTATTGATATTCGCATTTCATGGACAAGTGACCAAATCACACCGTTATATGCATCTGTATTATATTTCCCAACCAATAAAATATGTTGCGCTATTAAACTTGAAGAACTTTCAATCGTCCACGAGCGATTAAACCATTCACTTAAATAAGAAATACCATATCCACTAATTGTAGTCTGGCATATAATAGCTATAATTAGTGCTACAATATAGGGAATGTATATTCTGCATATACGTTTTAAAAGGTATGATCCATAACTACTATAGGTTTTTTGAATAGATTCATACAAAACAAATCCGCTCAAAACAAAAAAGATAATAACAGATTCATTACCACTACTAAAAATTAGACGAGCAGGCGTTTCTTTTAATAGATACACAACAAATGGTTTATTATCTTCATAACTGTAATTTTGAAATGCTGAAAAATCATTAAATGATGACCGATCATTACTATTAATGAAGAAATCCTCTTATAGAATCCAATTCCTCGTATCTCTTCATCTTTTTACATCAACTCCTAATGAAATGATAATAATCATTTCAAAGCGACATCTTTATTCATATTCCTCTCCTTTCTTTTCATTCCAATTTTTCATATTAAAATGATTTTATAGTATAAATTTGAGTGTATTGTAACATTTTTGTAATATTATGAATAGCGAATCTCAAAATTGGTATATACCAATTTCAACCTCGAAAATGAGTAATATTGATAGAAAAACGCTATAAAAATATCTTGCAAATTTACATAAATTAAAGAGATGAATAGCGTTTTTCAATATAAAAAAAAAGATAGCCTGCATAGGCTATCTTTTTATTTTATTTAATTACTAGCACCACTATATGCTACATGTCGTTTCTCAATTCTCTCTTCAATTTCTTTCATATTTTCTTTATTATTTAATAGTGATTGTTTATTTTCAATTAATAATTGTTTAAAAGATTTTCTCACTTTTTCTCATTTTCATTGTCCTCCTTGGGGATGGTTTATATAAAAGATAAAGAATTATCTGTGTGTCCTTATAATAATTGATTGTTGTGAATTCTATTTGAACTTCATATGAAAATTCCGTTTATTTTCTGACAACTTTGTGAACACGAAAAAGACTCTCTAAAACTATGTTGAAATTAATTCACTTCATTATAAAATTACTATTTTCATCAACTTTTATCATTATATCTTGTCGAAACATTTATATATTTAAAATTGAGTTCGACATAATTTTATTTACTATCATACTGTTTACAAAAACAAAAAGAAGGTGTCACCAAGTCAAAGTTCGACTTATGCAACATCCCTCTTTCCAAACTATTTATAGCATATTTATTAATATTTCAGGTCTTCCCCAATTCATTTCTTCACAAACAAATCTAAGTTTTTCTTCATCCATTGTGTGTAATCCCTCTTCTAGTAAACATGAAATTGGAACTTCACAGTGAATTTGTGCTAATTGCAACGAAATATTTAAGTTCTCTAAATCACTTTCAATCTTCGTACGCTGCGCTTTTGTTAATGATTCTACATTTTCTAGTACAGCGGATACTGTTCCGTGCTCTTGAATAAGCTTATACGCTGTTTTTTCACCGATACCTTTTACACCTGGATAATTATCACTTGTATCTCCCATGAAAGCTTTTGCATGGACGATTTGCCACGGCTCTACACCTTTTTCTTCCATGATTCTCTCCGGTGTGTAATATTCGTAATTTCCAATTCCTTTACGCAGAAGCATAACTGTAACGTTCTTATCAACAAGTTGAAGTAAATCTGTATCACCAGTTAAAATATAAACTTCAGCTTCATTGCAGTATTGTTTTGCAAGCGTACCGATACAATCGTCCGCTTCGTAGCCTTTCATACCGATAACTGGAATGGATAATTTCGCAGTCATTTCTTGCACTAAATCAAATTGAGGAATTAATTCTTCTGGTGGCGCTGCACGATTTGCTTTATAATTCGAGAACGATTCTGTTCTAAATGTCGTACTTCCCATATCCCAGCATGTAACGATATGTGTTGGTTCGATCGCTTGCGTAGCTGTTAACAAGTGTTTCATATAACCATGAATCCCGTTCGTAGGGGTTCCATCTTGTCGTTTCATAAATTGTCCGTAGACACTTGTTGCGTAAAAAGCACGAAATAATAGTGCCATACCATCAACTAATAATACTTTTTTCATAATTCCTCTCCTATTAAAAAAATAATAACCTCACGTTATCACGTAAGGTTATATAAATAGATTACCATTCTACGTTTTTGCTCAACTTTGTCTATTATACATTGTTTTTGTATATTTAGCACCATTAACACATTAAGACGTTCTACTACAACAAGTATGCAATATGCCTGAATACGTATTTTTTCCAGTAGAAACAACGATAGCTTTTGCATTTCCACTAACGATATGCGAACCTTTAAAACATACATTTTCAAGCTCAAGTGGATTATAATCTTTCATCCGTTTTAATGGAATAAATCGTTTACGTTCAAGGTGATAGCAGCTCTCAAACTTCTCTATATTCGCTTCGTTTCCCGTTAACACAGACTCATTCACTAATAAATCATCTGCATAAATAATACGTACATCAGCTGGCACAGCATCTCCAGCCGAAAGAAAAATCATATCTCCAGGTACAAGTTCTTGCACTGGTATCTCCATCATTTTCAGTTCACTATTTAACCCTGTACTACTAGAACATTCTACTCTAGATACAGTAATCGTTTCACGTTGTAATTCATCACACACACGTTGTTTTGAAAAACCTGGAATCATGCCACCAAGCTTCATCATTACTTCTGCGAGAAGTGCTCTTTTTGAAGTTAGTTCATTTCGGCCATATACTTGAATACGTTTTTGCGCCTCTTTCATTGATAGTCCGTCTCTTGTTGTTTTAAAATATGCAAATACAGATTTTACATCTCTTGTTGCAATTTCAATTAATAAATCTTTATTTTTTTGGAGCATTGTTTGTTCTTTTATTGATTTTTTACTTAGTTTATATGACGTGTTACCCACAGTTTTGTTTGCATATAACATATTATCGTCTCCTCCTTTACAACATAGGAAGAAACGCTTTGTTTCTCAATTTATCCACTTTACTGTGAAAGTGTCTCGCGTTTTATAAACGCTACATTATGATAAATATAGAGGGAGGAACAAATCGTTTCCTGCCTACATCATATATTTTTGATTTGAAGTATATGGGTAACGGAACCGAGTCAGAATTTGACATGCTCCTCACCTCCTCGTTTAATTTTATAGTTTATACTATGAAATTACTCATAGCTTGGTAACAAAAAAGACCCCTACCCTTAAGAGAGTAGCGGCCATTACATACACAAATAAACGATTTCTAATATAATTAGAAATCTACGGACCTCTCCCTCACCGAGTTTTAGCACTGTATAGCATAGGTACATTACCAGCTACGTTAAGAAAAACCTTAATTCGATCATTCCTGTTGACCCATTGGCGTCTCTCGACATTTTTGGGCAGTAGCATTTCTCTATACAGGAGCCTCACCTAACAGAGACTTATTTTCATTACATTGAAAATGTTACTCTTATTTAAAATAGATGTCAACCGTAGCCTACAATTTTTTCAAAAGGTATGGCAAACTAACGTATATAAAGTGTAACTTTAATCAGTGGGGGTTTTGTTCATCCCCCACTGATTATTAGCCCTCACCAATCGGGCTTTTACGGAATAAAATAAAAAACTTTACGTTTAAACGTAAAGTTTTTAATAAGTTATACAACCAGCAATTACAATCCCAATTGAAATTGATAAAAACATAAGAAAAAGACCGACTGCTTGATTATCTTCTTCGAGACTTTTGTTTATATTAAAGCGTGGTGTAAGCCACTCAGCTAAATAAAAGACGATAATTTGAGCCAAAATCCCAACTGCTCCCCACGAAATCATATCAAGAAGTGAAATTGAATTAGCTGCTGTCGAATATAAAACAACAGCTAACCCAAGTAATCGTCCTCCAAGCACATAGCTTACCGCCTTATTTCCTTGAGCCATTAACTTAAATTCCTTTACTTTCGTTGTCACTTCCATCAAGAACAGACCTATACATAAAAGGCCGAGTGTTACTACTAAATATAATAAAAAATTAATCATTTTTCCCCCTCCTTTTTATACCTACCGGTAAATAGTACGATTCATTTCCTGTAATCTTTTCTCCCGCACGAATACCGATACTACTCGCTTTTCCAGCAATTAAAAACGAACCAAACACATATGACAGTTTCTCGATCCCTTTTTCTGTTTCCAAGGATACGACTGGCAGTTCGATATACTTTTGAAATATCGGCAGTGACGCTTTATATGTTTGGTGTGCATTTTGAAGCATAATATTTTCGTCTTTATCGCGAATCGTAATTGTATCTCCTTCTCTCCCAAATGAAGGTTTTTGAACGAAAGAACCTTTTCCTAAAAATAAATCTGGTTCTAAATATGTAGGTAACATATATTCTTTAATCCACTGTTGTTCCTCATTTGTATAAAAGGCCTCTTCTTCTGCTAACCCCCAAATAAGACACTGAATTGATTTTGGCTGAAGTAAAAATGCTGACAAAGGATTTATTATAAAAAGCTTTCCGGCTTTTACAAGTTGTAACAGTTCCACACCTACCAAATCTCCTGTTTCAGGATCTTGATCCTCAATTAAATCTTCTATCGGATATGTTTGGCGATATAAAACATCAATCTTCGCCCCATCTTTATCGACTAGAGCATCCTTTGTAATTCTAAGTTCTGACATTGGCACTACTTTATTTTCAACATGGCATAGCTGACTTAAATACATAGTGGTATTCCAATCCTCGATATGTTCATGATGTGCTGTAAAAACAACATTTGGATTATCTAATCCCTTTGTCGCTTCCATTACTGCTTTCGTTACACCAGAAGATAGCAATCGTTCTTGATCCGAGTTTGGATCATCATAGCCTAGATTTCCACATACTTTCCCATTCATTTGAAAACATTCCACAATAAAAGTTGGTGTATCACTATTAAACTCAAGCATTTTGATTTTGTTATCCTCTGTTACAGCAAAATCAAATCGCGAAATTACAGATTCAGGATAGAGCCCTTTCATTCTAATGAAAGATAAACTCGCGGATGGAAAGCCAAGATCTAGAAGCTGTTCGTCACTTAAATTACGCAGCAGTCTAGCAGTCTTAAAAAATATTTTCCCCATTCGTTCAGTCGCTAAGTGTAATTGGTCCAAAGTCTGATTTGTTATAGAAAAAACATGAAACAAACTATACTCACATTCATATAAATCCGACCAAAAATACGGATATTTTAAATAAAATTCTTTTCGATCCCTTATGTATTGCGACATATTTTAGCCCCCAAATCCTCCCTTTGAACCGCTTCCAATTCCACCTTTAAATTCAGCAGACGATTGATACGATTTAAACGCCGATGAATTTTTAAAAGTGGATTTATTTTGATAGTATCGCCCACCATAGAAATAATGCCCACGATAACCTGAACTACTATCATCACACTGCCATACCCCAAGTTCATCATCCCAATCCCAATCAGAACAACTATTATCATTTGGTTTTGGGGGAAGATCTTGTGCGCAACCAAATAAAGTGCCAGTCATTAAAGACGTTACGACACCACCTACTAGCCATTTCGTTTTTGTCACCTTCGCACTCCCCTTTTTAAATTCTATTCCTATTATATAGGATGGCATGATAAAGTAGAAGAAAAAGGAAGAAGAGGGATTAAATGCGCTTAGAATATCGACTTAATGATGAAACGAAAGGGTATCCTGCTTTATGGAACTACGCCAATATTTCTAATTCTGAAATTATCGCACGCATGACTTGTGAATATTTTATTAAAGAGAAAAATACTTATGTTGTTACTGCAACTTCGGTTGATCCAGACGGAACAGCAGTTATTTATATTCAAAAAGAAGTTTTCGCAAATGACCCTTCAGACCCTACATACTCCTACATCGGTTTTGAAATTAGAGAACTAAGTGAAACGAGTTCAAACATAGTAGATAGTCAAGATGTATGGAACTATGAAGAAATTTTACCATCTCTTCATTCAGATATTATATATATTCAGCGAGACGGCATGTCTATGGAGTTCTCCTTAGATTCAAGAGAGATTGATGAAGACAGAAAGTGCTACATTTATTACGGAAACTTCACAGGTGAATCAAGATAATATTGATATATCTATGCAACAAAAAAACCTTACGTATAAAACGTAAGGTTTTTATATAGCCCCACATATGCCGTTCTCTCTAGATGTCCATAAACCTGCTCTCACAGGTGGATGCTCTCACAAATGTTTGTAACTTCCTTCTTAAAAAGATGGCATGTTAGCTACATTTAAATATTGAACTTCCATATTAAACTTATTGGTTTAAGACATGCATAAGCTACGTACACCGTAGGAATTTTATATAAGGTTAGTTGAAATAAGACCCCCGCACGTGCCGCTCCTCGTAAATGTCCAAAAACCCGCTACTCGCAGGTGGATGCCCTCACAGTTACCGTACATCTTCCTCCACAAGGAAGGCTTGATGATGGTCGCTAAATATTGAGCTTCCGTATAACTAACATCGGTTTTAGACATAAATAAGTTACGCACACCGCAGGATGTATTATTTACTTGTCGTTATATTATCACATTGTTTCTAATGTGTAAAATACAAAGTTTTTCGAGCAATCTCTTGCTTGTGACCTTATTTTAATACAAATTATTTTTGCATGCAAGTGATTAATCTTCTTCTTTTGCAATTTGATTTTCTGGATAAGAAATCCAATCACTCCAGCTACCTGCATACAATTTTACATTTTGGAATCCAGCCAATTTTAATGCAACGATATTTGGACATGCCGTAACACCAGAACCACAATATACAATTGTTTCCTTATCTTTCGACAGATTTTGGAATCGTTCTTGTTGCCCAGCTTCATTCTTAAATTGTCCTGATTGCAACATTCCATCCTTCCAGAAATGGTTTACCGCTGTTGGAATATGTCCTGCTTTATGATCGACAAGTTCCTCTACACCAGCATAACGTTTCGGCTCTCTTGAATCAATTAATGTAACATCCGCACCTGCACGGATATTCTCTCTGACCGTTTCCATCGTTACAAGCATATGATCTTGTATATTAGCTTTGAATGTTTTTCGTATAGCAACAGGAATTTCCGCTGTTGTCGGTAGTCCATTCTCTTTCCAAGCGGGGAAACCACCATCTAATATATATACTTTCTCATGTCCTACATAGTTACATAACCACCATAAACGAGCAGCATTTGCACCGGCTTGACTGTCATACGCAATTACTGTCGTATGCTCATCAATACCAGCCTCCGAAAGCTTGTCTGCAAACTCCTCAATATTTGGTAAAGGATGGCGGCCACCATGTTCTGCTATAGGACTTGATAAATCTAAATTCAAATCAAAATATAACGCATGAGGAATATGTCCTTCTTCATACTTTTCTCTACCCCAATTAGGATTCGCTAAATCAAAACGACAATCGATTATACGGACATTCTCATCTTCTATATGCTCACGTAACCATTCGACTGTAACTATCATCTTTAACGACCTTCTTTCTCTTTCAAACGACTTACATACTCCATAACCATTTCTTCTGTAACATATTTACGCTGCAAGGTAACACCATTTTTTGCAAGATCATTAATTTGCTTCGTTACAACATTAATGACATCAACCGAAAATTCTTTCCCATTTGACGCAAGAGATACGGCAGCTTCAATAGCCGCTTCACGCTGTGCATCTAATTGTAAACATGCTTTTACACTTTCATTTTGTTTACGAGAATGTGCTGTAATTGCTTTATGTACTTCCATCTTCTCTTCCCCCTAAATAGTTATACGTTTTTATTCAATTCCATTGCAAGCCGGATCATATCACGACATACAATCCCATTTTCAATAATCTCTTCTTCATAATGCTTCGAAAAGTAATCAAAATCAATAGAAAAAATACGAAATCCACATTTTTGATATAAAGCAAGTTGTGAAACACTAGAATTGCCTGTACCAACTTCAAGTTTTGACATACCATATCCTTTAGCAGTTTCTACAGCATGCCTTAATAGCTTCTTCCCAATCCCTTTTCCTTGTAAATGCTCTGCAACCGCAATATTCATGATTTCCATCGTCTTTGGCCTTGTTTCCAAAAGAACATATACACCGATAACGCTCCCCCCCTGCTTAGCTACGTATGTTAATCCTCTTTGTACATATGTAGCTATTTGCCGTTCACTTGGATCAGCAAGTAGCAATAAAGACTTCGGTATAGCCTCTTTTGGAATACGTTCTATTACAACAGACATAAAAAATTCCCCCTTCTCTATTGTTCTAAACCCTCCTTGTCTACCATAAGTAATAGAAAGGAGGGATTCACCATGGACAACAATGAGAAAAAATGCAACGTCATCTCTATTGATGGAAAGAAGAAGAAAAGCGACACGTATTCCTATCCAAAATTAGTAGTTGAAAACAAAACATATGAATTTTCTTCATTCGTCTTATGCGGTGAAACACCAGATGGCAGACGACTCGTTCTTACTCATATGATTTCTACCGATGAATTTGCTGGATTTGTAAAATCTTTAGATACTGTACTGCAAAAGAAAATTGAACGAATCTTTTTCTCATAACGACTATATAACATAAATTTCTTTTTCAATCTCTACTAACTGCTTTTGCAATTGTTCTTTACTTTGTTCATATAGAGATACATCGATCGTTTCAGCCAATGCAAACAATATACTTTCATAATAGTTCATCACATCTTGCTGCATCACTTTTTGGAATAAGTTCCACTTCATATCCCACTCTTGCTTATAATGATGAACAAATAAATCTTTTTCATCAGCTACATAGTTTGATACGAACGGTTCTAATACAGATTTAGCGTCTTCTTGCATAAAAGCTTTGTCATTCTTTTCAAAAAAGCTTTTCTCATTTTTAAAATGTGCCAGTGCTTTTTTGAAATCTTTTATTTCAACTGAAGGGAACGGTTCTTTATGTGTAATATCTTTATATTCATACTCCACTGTTCCATTCATAGAAATTGATTCATTTTCTACTTTACAGTTCACTACAATTTCGTCCTTTGCACGCTTCATCGCTTCGTCTATCCATTTTTCAAGGCGTAATGATGTCGCACGCATTTCTTGCAATAAATCATGCTGAATAAATGCTACTAATTCCATAACACACTGTTGCAATTGTGTTTTCACATTTCCATCCGTTCGAAGTGACGCCGGATTAATAAATTCAGTAAACACATCGTTATAGCGTAGGAATAGACGCTGTTGCACGTAATAAAGCAACTCTTTCACTTCATTTTGCATCGCCTGTTCTTCAGCAAGTACACTATATGATGAAATGATATGAAGTAGTTGATCACGCTCTGCTTCATATTTTTTCGTTTGCTTCTCTTTCTCTTCATTCCCCTGTTTTGCACCCTTTATCATGTTTACTAAAAGCTGATCTGCCCCTTGCAAAGCACCATATAGAGCATGCACAGAAACAAGCATTAAATCTCTCATCATAAAGGACGTAAATGATTCCTCAAACTTCGTAATCCCAGAGTTTTGTAAAATACCATACTTCTCTTTTTCAACATTCTTTCCTTGTTTCTCTTCAAGCGCACATAAACTTGAAATTGCAAATAAACGCGGATTTCTAATACCGTATTGCAGCAGCTGATCTGCGATATAACCTTTTACCATTTCAAGTTCTTCTTCAGACTCTGCTAAATCCGCCGCATTAATTAAGAAGAACATTTTATCAAGGGCAAAAGTATCCTTTACACGACCAAGCTGAATTAAAAATTCACGGTCAGCACGAGAGAATACATGATTATAATATGTTACAAATAAAATAGCATCTGCGTTTTTAATATACTGGAATGCAACATCCGTATGGCGAGCATTAATAGAATCCGCTCCAGGTGTGTCTACAAGCGCTACTCCCTGCCTTGTTAAAGCACAATCATAATAAAGTTCCATATACTCAACGAAGCATGATTTCTCTTCATTCGCTACATAATCAGAGAACTCTTCTAATGTAACTTGTACTTGTTCTCCTAAATAAGTAGAAACTGCATCATATCCTTTTTGTACCGCTCGTAAAAAGCTAAATGTTGTTTTTTGCTTCCCAGTTGGTGAAGGATATTTCATAACTTTATCAATTTGTGCTAACGCTTCATCTAACGTAGCAATCTCATAATGAAACAGCTTATAAACAGCTTTCATATCTTCTAATAACGCTTGCTTTGATTTAAACTGAACAATTACTGTTCCGTGTGGTTTTTCCTCTGTAACCGGCAAAATTTGATTAATCGTTGCCGTCGTCGGGTTTGGTGATACAGGAAGTACTTTCTCACCGAGTAAGGCATTGGCAAATGATGATTTTCCAGCACTAAATGCCCCGAATAACGCTACTGTAAATTGTTTTGTTTCCACACGTCTTCTTTTCTCTATTACCTCTTGCTGTACATGTTTCAGCGCTGGCAATGGCTCTAATATCGTTTCAGCTTTTTTCACTTTCTCTAATATCCGCTGAATATTTAAAGCCGCCGTTCCTTTCAGCTCTTCTTCATGAACCGCTACGTTATCGCTTACGATTTCCTGCTCTTGTAGTGTAAATTTCTCACTAACAATTTGCTTTTCCCTTTGCAATATCTCATCTATTTGCAGCCCTTCAGGCGTAGCAACATGATCGTGCCAAACATTTCGTAAATAGTCTTCATATGCCTCCAAATTGTTACTGTATTGTAATTGTGTTTCTTTCGCCGTTTGCAGCATCGTATATGTTTCAATCTCTTCTTCAATACGAGCAACTGCTTCTCTCACCTTTTGCTTTAAAACGACCGCACTTTTATCAAAAATTTGCTGCGCTTTTATAAAATAACGTTTCTTCAGTTCATTCGCTACATCCGCTGTATAAAGAAGTAAGTAATCACCTGTGAAACCTGCGCCTTGTTTAATTACTTCAGCCAACATTTCTGGTCCGAAAGCAATTTCTAACCCATATATGTCTTTCCCAATTTCCTCCGTGAACAATCCTTCTTCTTTTAAGAAGGCTACAATAAATTCCTTCACATGAAAATCAAGCTGCGTTTCAACAGTCTTTTGAAGGGCAGAATAAAACGCCTCTACACGTCTTTGTTTTTCTTGCTCCGTCTTTCCTTTCGCAAATAGCAAACCGACCTTAAATTTTGTTAATTTCGTTTCTAAATATGCATTTGCCAATTCTCTCATTTCAAACGGCATTAAATATGCGTTATCTAATATAGCTTGTAAACCTTTTATAAATTCATTTCTCACATAAGATTCTTTACTTGCCTCACGATTTTTCGCTTCCGTTAACTCTTCCTTCTTTTCAACTACCTCTGAAATAGAAAGTGGTGATGCTAACTCTTCCTCATATTTCAAGAGAGCTTTTTCATTTTCAGAAACAATAAACGAGAAATGTTCTCCCATTAAATATTCTGTTTCTCGCTCCATTCCAGTCCTTACATACTGCTCTTTTTCTTTCATAATAGAAGTAATTAACGCTTCTAAGCTTCTAATTTCATTATGTGGATGGTTCATCATTCGTAATGACGTATAATAAACACCATCTACTTCAATATCCCAGTTAGAGAATGATTGTTTTACACTATCTTTATAATTCTCAAACGATAATTCATTTTCTTTATGTTTATCTATTTGATTTACAACGAGATAAACCGTTTTATTACGTTGTTTCAATTCTTTAACAAATTGTAAATTCACTTCCGATTGGACGTGATTATAATCCATCATATAAAAAATGACATCTGCCAGATGAAGTGTCGACTCTGTCGCTAATTGATGGGCATCATCTGTTGAATCAATCCCTGGTGTATCAACTAACATAACCCCTTCAGGAATCGGCGCGTCGTTTCGATAAATATGAACACCAATTACTTCATCGCCGTCTTTACAAATTTGTTTTAATTCTTCTGCTGAATATGCACCGTCATATTCGTACTGCTCTCCAGATTTAACCGTTACAACAACACGATCCATTCCTTTTTCAATTTTGACAACGTTAGCGCTTGTCGGAATTGGACTTGTCGGTAACAACTGCGCTTTATATAGATGATTCATCATCGTTGATTTCCCTGCAGAGAAGTGACCGCAGAACGCTATCATAAGCTGTTCTTGTTTATATTTTTGAATTACCTCAAACAACTTTAAACTATTCTCTGCATCGCCGTGTTTTTGCCACTCTTCATAAAAACAAACAAGTTTTTTCATACCGTTTGTCTGTACTATGTTTGTCATCCCCTTGTTCCCCTTTATCCAAGATGTATATACTTTTCCCCGCTATTTGCGAGCTCATAACCAGTGAGAGTTACACCTACCCATTGATTACAGTTTCACTTTACTATCATACTAAATTTTCAGCATATTCTCATTAAAAATAAAAAATCCCTTTCATTCTTTTTACAAATGAAAGGGATTTTATGTCATATCACTCATTTTGCTGTTCCTACTCCATTTAAAACATACTTCGCAATAACTGCATATACAGCGACTGTACCTGCTACTAATGCATATACCATACTTACGCACCAACCTTTTTTGATAATGATTATCACTTTTGAATACAGTTTATCATTAAAGAGAATCATTATCAACACTTTTCATAAAGAAAGCTCCTTATAAGAAGGAGCTTTACTGCCTGTTTTGAAAAAGGTTAAAACTTGTTGTGCACTCTTATTATATCTCATCCTACATAACTTAACAGTTTAAAAAAATGGAAATATCCCCTATCCCCTCCACCTTACATTTCGTATAATAAAAGGGAATTACTTAACAAGGAGGAAAAAAATGACACAAAATCTCACACAAGGCGAGAGGATACACTCCATTGATATTATTAGAGGAATAGCTGTACTAGGTATTTTTCTTGTGAATTGGCCTGTTATCGCCGGGGTTGACTCACGTGATCTTTCAGGAATTTACGAAGGGATAGACAGCTACATTCGCCTATTTTACGATATGTTTATTCAAACGAAATTTTATACAATTTTTTCGTTTTTATTCGGATTAGGTTTTTATATTTTTATGAGTCGTGCTGAAGCGAAAACAGATCATCCAAAAATTTTATTTGTTCGCCGCTTACTTATTTTATTATTATTCGGTTTCTTACATTACGTTCTTTTATGGGACGGAGACATTTTACATACTTATGCGATTGCTGGATTTTTCTTATTTTTATTTTATAAGAGAGAACCTCGTACTATTTTAATATGGGCTATCGTTTTATTGAGTATTTTTCAATTCATTATGCTAATGGCTGGTATTACGGTTGCATTGGTACCAAAGGAAGAGCTAGGTTTTTCCTTACCTATCATGCCATTAGAAGACTGGCTGTCACAAATACAAAATCGTTTCCATGCATTTTACGCTGATGGAATTGGATTAAATTTACTTATGCTCCCAGAAACAGTTGGGCTGTTTTTACTTGGTTTATACGCCGGCAAAAAGGATATTTTCCGCCGCGCGAAAGAGTTAGATCCAAAGCTTAAAAAATGGCAAATTATTATGTTCCTTTTTACATTACCAATGTGGTTCTTCATGGTTCGTTACTTCTTATCAAAACCATTTTATGAACCAATTTATATGCAGGTCTTTACAATGTTTAGCGGAAAAACGTTATTCATATTCTACATTTTCACACTAATGCGTTTATTACAAAAAGAAAAATGGCAAACGTTATTACGTCCATTCCAATACGTTGGACGAATGGCATTAACAAATTACATCTCGCATACAATTGTTACATTACTTGTATTCGGGCTATTGTTTAAAAATGATTATCTGGCTCCACTATGGGTTGGACCACTATTCTGCATTAGTTTCTACACGTTACAAATCTTTATTAGCCGCTGGTGGCTTTCACATTACCAATACGGACCACTTGAGTACATTTGGCGTCTTGGTACTTACGGGAAAATGATGCCACTTAAAAAGAAAAGCAAGGTCTCATAACGAGACCTTGCTTTTTTACGCTTCTCTTACTGCACTTTGCATAGATACTGGCTCTTCTTCTACTTTCACTTTGCGCTGCGGCACCATATTAAATACGATATTTAAAATTACTGCTGACGCACTTCCAAGTACAATTCCGTTATCTGTTAAAATACGAATGCTTTCTGGGAGTTGTGAAAATAATGTAGGAACGACTGTTACGCCAAGCCCAATTCCGACAGAACATGCAACGATTAATAAGTTTTCTTGTCTTCCGAAGTCAACGCTACTTAACATTTTAATACCATATGCCATAACCATACCGAACATCGCTAACATCGCACCGCCCAGTACTGATTTCGGAATAATTGTTGTAATAGCTGCGATTTTTGGAATGAAACCAAGTGCGATTAACATACCACCGCAAGTATAAATAATAACGCGATTTCTTACTCCAGTTAATTGAACAAGTCCTACGTTTTGAGAGTATGTTGTATATGGGAACGCGTTGAAAATGCCACCTAACACCATCGCTAATCCTTCTGCGCGATAGCCTTTTGTTAATTCTTTTTCACCGATTTTTTTATTGCAAATATCAGATAATGCAAAGTATACACCCGTTGCTTCTACAATCCCTACACAAGCAACGAGAATCATCGTAATAATTGGTGTTAATTCAAATGTTGGTGTACCAAAGTAAAATGGTTGAATACCGTGGAACCAATCCGCCTCTCCAACCGCTTGCAAACTTACTTTCCCCATAAACGCTGCAACGATAGTACCGAACAATAGACCTAGTAAAATAGAGATTGAACGAATAAATCCATCAAAGAAACGATACATAATGATGATAAATAATAACACACCAAATGCTAATGCTAAATTTTCAAGACTACCGAAATCCTTACTTCCTACTCCTCCAGCCATGTCATTAATTGCTGCTGGAACAAGTGTAACTCCAATTACAGTAACAACAGATCCTGTTACAACAGGTGGAAACAGTTTTACAAGTTTTCCAAATAATTTCGCAAAAATAACAACGAATAACCCAGCAGCAATAATTGCTCCATAAATTGAAGACACACCGTATTGTTTTCCAATCGCAATCATCGGTCCAACGGCTGTAAATGTACAACCAAGTACAACGGGAAGTCCTATACCGAAAAAGCGATTTGATAATGCTTGTAAAATTGTCGCAACGCCGCACATTAATAAATCAATTGAGACTAAATATGTTAACTCTTTTTGATTTAAACCAAGTCCACCGCCCACAATAAGCGGAACGATAATTGCTCCAGCATACATTGCAAGCATATGCTGCATACCAAGCGATGCAATTTTAAATGGATGCTGCTTCATCGTTTATTTCACCTCCGCAGTTTCTTGCTGTACAAATGTAACTGTGCCGTTATCAAGTGATGCAATTTCTGCTAGTGATTCAACACGAACGCCTTGTTCACGAAGCTTCTTTCCTCCATCTTGAAATGCTTTTTCAATAACAATTCCAATCCCTGCAATACTCGCTCCAGCTTGCTCTACTAAACTCATTAAACCTAAAGCAGCCTGACCGTTTGCTAAAAAGTCATCGATGATTAGCACGCGATCATTTTCATCGATATGATTTCGAGATAATGAAATTTCATTTGTTTCTTGTTTTGTAAATGAATATACGTTTGCAACGTACATATTATCTTGTAACGTTAACGATTTACGTTTTCGTGCAAAAATTACTTTTACACCAAGCTCTAATGCAGCCATAACTGCTGGTGCAATGCCTGAAGATTCAATCGTCACGATTTTTGTAATGTTCTCTTCTTTAAAACGTTTAGCAAATTCTTTTCCGATTTCTTGCATAAGTACTGGATCAATTTGATGATTTAAAAAAGCATCTACCTTTAATACGTCACCAGATAAAACCTTTCCTTCGTTCAAAATCTTTTCTTGTAATACTTTCATGTTTGTTCCCCCTCTTATGCAATAAAAAAACTCCAAAAGCCACCACCACTCGTTACAAGTGAGAGACGCGCTTTTGGAGTTTCGCAAAAAAAGAATGCTAAACAAGCAATTATATTCGTCCTCACTCATAGTCAAAGTATTTACGGTACTTCGGTAGAAACTTGCAGGCCATATCCCCGCGATTATATGAGTGTAGCTAACTATTTATTTTATAGAAGGATTATAACGTACTTTTTATGCTTTGAAAAGCATTTATCGAAAAAACACGTACAAATTTTTAAAAACTACTATTTTTGTTCGAGTTTTGCAAACTCTTTCATTTCCAATTACAACTTCGTTAAAATGATTGGCCCATCTTTTGTAATCGCAATTGTATGCTCATATTGAGCTGATAATTTCCCGTCCATCGTTCGTGCAGTCCACCCATTTAAATCTACTTTAGAATATCGCATACCTATATTTACAATCGGTTCAATTGTAATTACCATTCCTTCTTGTAACTGAGGTCCTTGTCCTTGTTTCCCAAAATGAAAAATTGCTGGTTCTTCATGAATCTCTTTACCGATTCCATGTCCCGTAAAGTCTCTTGCAACAGAAAAACCTTCATTTGTTACATAACTTTCAATTGCATAGCCAATATCTCCTACATGATTACCAATTACCGCCTGGTCAATTCCTTTATACAAAGCATTCTCAGCTACTAACAACAACTTTTCTGCTTCATCAGAAACTTTTCCAACTCTATACGTCCAAGCAGAATCTGAAAGACCCCCATTTAAGTTTACTACCGTGTCAATTGTTACAATATCACCCTCAGTTAAAGGAACATCGGCCGGAAACGCATGACACATTTCATCGTTTACAGATGCACATATCGCATATGGATATCCGTTGTACCCTTTCTGCTCAGACGTTGCACCATGCTGTTCTAAATATGCTTCAACAAACGTATTAATTTCTTTTGTAGTAATACCTGGTTTCATCATCTTCGCAATTTCTCTATGACATGAAGCAAGTAATTTTCCCGATTCATGCATTAACTCTATTTCATTTTTCGTTTTAATTATACTCATGCTGTCTCTCCTTACTAAACTTGCTATTTACTATTAAACTTCAATCATACACATCCTCTTCCAAAATTTCAAAACTTCCAATTACAAAAAGTATGATTTATTTCTGCATAAAAAAACAGAAGGAGATTCTTCTGTTTTTTAATCATTTTTACATATATAATTCATTTTCAAAAACTCAAAACAACTACCATTTGTTTTCTGTATAAACGTTCCAACTACTTCAAATCCTGCCCTTTTATACACTTTAATCGCTCTCTCATTAAATATAGCTACTGATAGTGTTATATACTTGCATCCATATTTTTCTTTACTAAAAGCTAGTATAGCGTTTAAGAACTGTAAACCAAATCCGTTCCCAGTTATATTAGGTCTCATTCCAAGACCAATATCAACCGTTCCGTCATTTATTTTACAAACAGTAAAATAACCAATGAGAGTGCCATTTTCCTTCACAGAAAATGTATGATTCCCTCTACTTTCATCATGTAAAAATTCAGCTAAATCTTCTTCATCTGCCTCTATATCGTAAAAGGAATATTTCCCTTCATAATGCCAGTTGCATGCAATTTCTTCTGCTTCTTCTTGCGTCATTACTGTATATGTATAGTCCATTCTCCCATCCCCCTTTAAAAAAGAGCTGCAATTAAGCAGCTCTTTTTTTTACAACTCATAAATCTCTTTATATTTCGCTTCTAAATAATCGGCTAAGTAGTTTGCATTTAAGCCTTCACCTGTTACATCTTCTAAAATTTCAAGCGGCTTTTTCGTTTTACCATATTGGTGAATATGTTCTGTTAACCATTCACGAATCGGTGTTACGTTTCCTTCTTCTAATAATGCATCAAAGTTCGGAATGTCTTTTAACATTCTTTGCTTAAATTGCGCTGCATACATGTAACCAAGCGCATAAGATGGGAAGTATCCAAATGAGCCACCAGCCCAGTGAACATCTTGCAATACACCTTGTGCATCATTTTCCGGACGAATTCCTAAATATGCTTCCATCTTATCATTCCAAGCTGCTGGTAAGTCCTTCACTTGTAATGTACCATCAAATAATTCTTTCTCTAATTCATAACGCACCATAACATGAAGCGGGTATGTAAGCTCATCTGCTTCTATACGAATGAATGACGGCTTCGATTCGTTAATTGCATCATAAAATTCATCGACTGACATATCATCAAATTGACCATTGCTATACTCTTTTAATAAATCATAATTTTTCTTCCAGAATGATTTATTACGGCCGATAAAGTTCTCAAAGAATAATGATTGTGATTCGTGAATACCCATAGATGTACCACTGCAAAGTGGTGTACCTTCAAATTGTTCTGCAATATTTTGTTCATATACTGCATGACCACATTCATGAATCGTTCCAAAAACAGCCATACGAAAATCTTTTTCATCATAGCGTGTCGTAATACGAACATCCCCTCTATTTAATGTAATTTCGAAAGGATGCACTGTTTCATCAAGACGACCTGCTTCAAAGTCATAATTCAATTGCTTTAATAGTTCTAATGTAAAGTTCTTTTGTTTTTCTTTTGAAAATTGTTCCGATAAAGCACTTGTTTTTAATCCTTTTTTAGACTCAGAGATTTCTTTTACAAGCGGCACGATGCGCTCACGAAGTTGACCAAATACGTGATCTAAAACTTCTACTGTAATACCTGGCTCATACATGTCTAATAATGTATTATATTTATATGTTTCATAACCCCAATATGTAATAAATTTCTTTTTAAATTCAACAATTTTTTCTAAGTATGGGCGGAACATTTCGAAATCAGATTTTTCACGAGCTTCTTCCCACACACTCTCTGCTTTCGCTTCTAATTTCACATAAGCCTCATATTCAGCTTGTGGAATTTTTTTATTTCTATCATATTCTTTCCGACACTCTTCAACCATTTTCTTCGTTGTTTCAGAAAGTTTATCTTCACGTATTAAAGCTTCAAGCTCTGTTAAATAGTTTCCCATCTCATCTGAAGTCGACATAGCAAACACTTCTGACGAAAGCATACCAATTACTTCTGAACGCTGATCTACACCTTTTTTGGGTGCACCTGTTCTTAAATCCCAAAACATTAAACTTAATGCTTCTCCGTAATTTTGTATCTTCTTCACGTATGTTAAAAATTGTTTTTCTACTTCATATGTAGCAACTGTCATCGTATAAAAGCCTCCTTTTTCTACCTCAAATTTAATTCGACACAGAAACATAAATTCCTTTTATAATAGAAAAAAAGCTTGGCAAGCGCCAAGCTTTCTCCTTATAATTCTTTACCTTCTACTGGCAGTACATTTTTCACAGCTGCAACTACTTTCTCATCTTCTGAATCAGATAAGAAAATTGATATAGCACCTTTATCTTCACTTGTACGAATTAAACGCCCAATTCCTTGACGAAGTCGTAAAATCATATATGGTACATCTACATCCCAGAATGGATCATTTACGTGCTTACGTTTCGCTTCAAACACAGGATCGTTTGGAGGGAATGGTAAAGACCAAATAATAACGTGCGATAATGATGAACCAGGAATATCTAAACCTTCCCATAAATGAACCGCACAAAGTACAGTCTCTTCTTCATTTTGGAAACGAGAAACGAGCTGGCTAATTTCCTGATCTCCTTCATATAAGAACGGAACCGACATTTGCTCTTTACTTACATACTCTTTGAACGCTGCAAGCTCTTGCGTTGTACGGAATAATACAAGCGTACGTCCATTTGTTTTTTGTATATTTTCAAGTGTATATTGACACTTTCTTTCCCATTCATTTTCTTTCGTATGTGATAGTAAGTTTACTGTCATTTGCTCTTCGTAATCAAACGGTGAAGCAACTGAGAATGACAAGTAATCTTTTACCCCTAGGCTATTAGCTGTGAAAGCGAATGAATCGTTGTTCGATAATGTCGCAGAAGAGAAAATATACGGTATTTTCTTCGAGAATACTTTCTCTTGTAACACTTCTTCAACTGCACGCGGCATAATAACTAACGTGAAGGCACCATCACCTTCTTCACCCCAAGTAATTACATTTTTCTCGTGCATGAACAGACGAAGTGAATGTTCTAATACATCTAAATGCTCATCAACAATATTTAAATCATACGTGTTTACTGTATGCATTTCACTTTCGAATACTAATGCATCTCCAACTTCACCGATTTTTGCATAAAGTCGTTTCGCTTCAGCTGTTACTTTTTCTGTCACAGTAATTTCTAGACGATCAGAACCGGCAATTTCCTTTTTATTCTCTTGTAACACATCAAAGAATCGTTCAGTTTGCCAAATTGTTTCTTCTACTAAATGTGCAAACTCCTCACGAATATCGTTTTGTAGCAATCTCGTTAATAGTTGCTCCATCATCGTTTGCTTTAAACGGTATGTTAAAGCTTTTTGAGCTGCATATTCTACAAGATGTCCTTCATCGAATACAACGCAGCTACTTTCTGGTAATAATGGAATTTGCCCTTCACGCTTACGAGCATCGTACGTCCAAATATGATCCATATAGAAATCTTGAGAACAAATAATTAAATCTGCTGCTTTACGATAATGTTCACGAGAAAGAGTTTGTCCACAACGATGACGAGAATCACAAGTAAAGCAATCTTGGAAGTAATCCCAATTTACTTTTGACCATTCTTCGTCATTTAAAAGTGGAAATTCTTTTCTGTCACCATAGTGAGTAAAGTTTTGCATCGTACCATGATCGAATACAAACTGTGGTAACTCGTAATATACGTCTTCAATTACTTCTGGAGCTCGTCCACTCATAACATCTTCAAGTTTACGTAAGCATAAATAATTATCCATTGATTTTGCAAGCCTTACATCAACAGATAGCCCTAATGCTTCAGATAACTTAGCGATGTCCCCTTCTTCTTTCACAAGCTGCTCAATTAACGTTTCATCTGCACAAGCAATAATAGCTGGTTTCCCAGTATAACGCGCGTAACAAATTGCATATAGAAGATATACAATTGTTTTCCCTGTTCCTACACCAGCTTCTGCGAACATAACTTTCTTTTCTTGGAAAGCGCGTTCTAACTGAAACGCCATAAAAATTTGTTCATCACGCTCTTCAAAGCCTTTTTCCGGAAGGATGTCGTAAAACACATCTCCAATCCACTCATTCAACTTATCATAAAAATTATCTTGTTTTCCTACTTCAAATGGTAATCTCTTCTCAGTAAACATCCTTAGCCTCCAACCAAAAAGTTTTTCTATAAAAAGATAATAGCAACTGCTACGCATATGTGTGCAGCCACTTTCCCCTGTTGCAATACATAGAAATTCACGAAAAAAAATTTTCCTTTCGAAAAAGGAAAATTTTCTTCTATATTAATGACTTTAAATACCGTTTATCAATCGCTGTTTCATGTGAAAGAGCTGACAAATATTCTTCTTGTGCTTTTTGTATTTCATCTACAATCGCACCTTGACTATCCACTTCTTTTCCGAGCTCATCATACGTACGGTGAATAGCTTTTTGAATCATTGATAATTGAAAATTATCCATATGACTTCCTCCTTTACGCATTACATAATAGCCAGTATATGCGCGCTAGAGGAGTTTTATACTATGAATTACGCGGTGGACGTTTTCCGAAGTATTGGTAGTAATCTGTACGGATAAATCCGTTAAACAGCTTACGCTTCTTCGACGCATCTTTTCCGTAACACTTCTCAAATGCTTCGTAGCTTGTTAATACATACGCTGACCATGTATCTAATGGGCGGAATACTTGTCCCATTTCTTTATACAGTTGTTCAACAAGTGCTTTTTCACTTAAACGTTCTCCGTATGGAGGATTCGTTACAACGTAGCCATAATCCTCTTTTGTTGTGAAATCTTTTACTTGCATTTGTTTAAATGTAATTAAATCGCCTAAGCCTACTTCTTCTGCGTTATCTTGAGCAACTCGAATCATACGATGATCAATATCTGATCCAATGATTTGTAATCGTTGATCATAGTTCGCTAAATCTTCAGCTTCTTGACGAGCTTCACGCCAGTTTTGTTTCCCTACCCAGCCCCACTCGTCAGATGCGAAACCACGGTTAAATCCTGGTGCAATGTTTTGTCCAATTAATGCTGCTTCAATCGGAATTGTACCTGATCCACAGAATGGATCAACAAATGGACGATCTGGCTTCCAGTTTGTTAATTTAATTAAAGACGCAGCTAATGTTTCTTTTAACGGAGCTTCCCCTTGATCCATACGGTATCCACGTTTATGAAGCCCAACACCGCTCGCATCAATTGTTAATGTTGCAATATCCTTGAGCATTGCAATCTCGATACGGAATAACGGACCATCTTCTTCAAACCAAGTTGTACGTTTATATGTTGTTTTTAATTTTTCAACGACAGCTTTTTTAACGATACGTTGGCAATCCGAAACACTGAATAATTCAGATTTTAAAGATTTACCGATAACAGGGAATTCACCATTCTCTGGAATATAATCTCCCCAGTTTAATGCTTTTGTTTTTTCAAATAGCTCATCAAATGTCGTTGCTTTAAATTCGCCAACTTTAATTTTTACACGGTCCGCAGTACGTAACCATAAGTTCGTACGACAAATCGCCTTTTCATCTGCTTCAAATGTTACTTTGCTGTTTTCTACTTGACATTCATAACCAAGATCGCGAACTTCTCGGGCAACTAACGCTTCAATACCCATTGCCGCTGTTGCAATTAAAGTAACTTTTCCCATTTGCATTCACCTCTTATGTATATTCAAACAATAATTAATAGCAATTGGTCCTATTAATTATTACATTTTACGAAAAATTTTCTCATTAACCATTTTAACTCATACTTTATAACTTCATACAAATAAAAAGCCCTCCTCTAACAAAGGAGAGCTGAGTTATTTCATAGTTGGTTCATAACGTTCTGTAAGCCATGTTCTGTTCCTTTGTACTACAAACGGCCCACGCCTCGTACTCCGGTGGCAATCATCTATCTACAGGTTATAAAACCTGTCCTTTCCCGTCGTTCATTTCCTTGGAAAAGATTCCCCTACCATTATTTGGGTTTCTCGCTCGTGGGGTTTACCTCGTTCCACTCCTATCATTTCTTCAAGGACTTCGTCACTGTGGCACTTTAAAGGTAGTCAAACCATATCCGAAAGGACTTAGGTTTTTTCCCTGCCGTTAAACCAGCCTTACAGCCAGAATACCCTAGCTTATGAATTGGCTAGGCACGAACACTACAGCCATCTCAGGCCGTGCGAGCATGGACTTTCCTCTACAACGTTGGCGTTGCAGCGATTACCCAAACGTTATGACATCCATTAGTATAGTGGAAACAAAAAGATTTTGCAACGTTTTTTTCTATGTAAAATGCTTAAACCTTTTCCCACCTTACATCATTCGTATAACTTACTTCCAAATACAGCTTTTTCTAAGTTAGATAAGCGTTTTAAAATATCCGTATTCGTGTTGTTATAAACCGGTTGTGCAACTGGTGTTTGTACAGGTTGTTGTGGAACTTGCGTTACTGCTAGTTTTTGTTCCTCTAATTCACGCTTTAAACGAGCATTTTGTTGCTTTAATTGCTCAAACTCTTTGTGGAAAGCTTCATAGTCTTTAATGATCATATCAAGAAACTTGTCTACTTCTTCTTGCTGATAACCTCTCATACCTGTTTTAAATTCTTTTTCTAAAATATCTTTCGCTGTTAATTTAATTTTATCCGAAATCATTTTCTTCACCTCAAATTTTTACCAAAACTTTCATTAACTAAATTTTTTCAGAAACAATGCTTTTTGTCAATCATATATACGAGTACTATATTACATATTACTCTGCATTATTCCACTGTTCCTCTTCTATTATATCTTGTAAATCAGAAAAAAGAATGAAATAACTGTGATAATTTTCTATTTCTCCTTTTTTCTTTGCTGATTCTACAATATATTTGGGACTTCCTGGTTTTTCTTCATCGTATACCGCTAAAAGCGCATCACTTTTTTCAATAAAAAATTGATTTTTTAATTTAAATTGCTCTGGGCTTTCATACTTCCGTTTCGTGATACTATCAACATGGTCTGCTTGAGAAAGAATAAATTCGTAATATTCACGATTATCTTCTTTCCAATTTTCTTCTTGTTCTAAAAACGGAGTGAATACCGCTAATTTTAAATCAGGATATTCTACTTGCATTTCAAAAACAACTTCAGCAGCCCATAATTCTACACCTAATTGGCCGCTTATTATAACCCATTCTAAACCATCTTCTACAAAAGTGATTAATTTACGGTGTAATGCTTTCTTTATACACTCCACTCCTGGATGATCATTTTTAAATATTCCAAGTTCAAATGGCTTATATCCTGTTACTGCAATAACTTTCATATCAACACTCCAATTACAAAAAAAGAACTAGCATTTCGCTAGTTCTAACATATCATTTACTTTTTAAATATTCCACCAACGTTTGGTCCGATATTTGGACCTACTGGTGATACATTGTTTGGTAAAAACGGTGATACATTTGGTCCTGGTCCAAACGGTGATACATTCGGTCCTGGCCCAAATGGAGATATTTGATGACCGTGGTGATGATGATGATGATGACCATGGCCACACGGTCCACATCCGCCACCGAATCCTGGGTCGATTGGGTCCACAACATTTACATTTGAATTTGTTTGCGGGAAGAAGTTTTGGTTTTTAATTTGTTGATGATGTACATGTGTTGTATGTGTTGGGAAAATGTGTGGCACCACCGTTGTTGAAAAAGAGTGTGTTACGCATTGTTTCGTCGGATGAATGACAGGAGCAGTCGTACAAATAGGTCCTGTAGGCTTATGCCCTCCAAAGCAAGGATGACAATGATGCATAGTTTTTTCTCTCCTCTCTCGTTAAAAAAATCTGATTACACTTTACAGTATGAGAAAAGAGAGAAAGCCGTTTGTTATATATACCCATTTATTACAAGGAAATTTGTCTAGTCCTTTATTTCATTTACATTGTTTTTATAGACAATCCTTCAACATCACTTACCAAAAAAGCCTCCAACTTGCTTTACAATACCTGTCACTTGATTCATCGCATTCATCATTTGTCCAGCTGTATTCATCATTTTATTTACATCATAGTTACCATCTGATGTTTTAAATTGAGAAACAAAACTAGAAAACTGACTTGGCTGTTGTTGCTTTTGCTTACCCTGCGTCGGGTACGGTTGTTTTGGTGGATAAAACATCGCTTGTTGATTAGCATACGGAGATGGTGGTGGCATATAATATTGCGAATTCATATAAGGCTGCTGCTGTGGTTGATTCATGTATGGTTGCTGAGCTTGTGATTGTTGAGCTTGATTCACATAAGGTTGCTGCTGTTGTGGTTGTTGAGCTTGATTCACATAAGGTTGCTGCTGTTGTGGTTGTTGAGCTTGATTCATAAAGGACACTTCAAACGGTTGATAATAATTTTGATTTCCATAATAAGGCTCGAAAGGATACATATTATACCGTAAATATGTATCCGTATTATATTGGTACATATTTTGCTGTGCATATGGATTCGTTTGCTGATATAAGTTAGGTTGTTGAAACATGCATTCTCTCCTCCTTCACATAAGTTTCTACATATATAATATGTACCTATAAAATAATATGTGTGATGGAGTATCTGTCTATTTTTGTCGGAAGTTTAAATTTTTAAAAAATTAAAAAAGAAAACCCTTCCATGCTATGATAATGAAGAAGAAGATTCTCATGGGGGAGGAATCAACATGGTATTAGGGGATTTAAAACAAGCGTTTTCTCAAAAAAAGGGGTATTGCACAGAGAATGCAAATGAATTATTAGACTTTGCGAGACATTGGTATCTCGAAGGAAAAATATGCATATCAGATTATCGAACATTAATAAAAGAATTAGAAATAAACGGCGCAACAAAACCTACAACAATGACAGAAGCATAAAAATAACAAGAGGGCTCTCCCTCTTGTTATTTACATTGCTCAACTATATTTTGCAAAGTATACGAAATGGCTTGGTGTGTTTCAAAGAATCGTTTACCTTTACCTTTATTTACAAAGCATTGCAACACATTCGTTTGTAAATTATCATATACTTGATCAATTTGCTGTACATGTATATATTTTGGCTTTTCTTCTTTAATCCACTTATAAGCTAATTCTTTCCACTTCTTTAATTCCTCATCTACCATATCTACAAACGGTTTCATATCCTTATAAAAGTCGTATTCGGTTAGTTCTCTCTTTTTTACATTCGCTTCATTATTATACTGCATGAGTTTTTCTGAAGACTGTATTAATGCTTCATTCTTCATTTCTTTCCCACCTTATTATGCACTCACTACGACGTTTTGAAATGTCTTTACCCAATTCCCTTTCTCTTCGTGATGCACTAATTTATTTTCCATATGTTCAATATGCATTTCTGTTATTTCTATCTTATTGCATATTTTTTCACTCGCATCCTTTAATGCATGATTCATTCTAATCCCTATATTCATTTCCAGCAAATCGAGAGAACTTAACATTTGATCCATTTTTTTCATTACATCTTCCTTCTGAACCATCGCCATATACAAAACGCCTCCTTCTTTGCTTTTCCTTTGTCATGTAATTTCGCCGAATGATTCACCACTCCTGCCCACATGACAAAACTAGTTGTTATTCGTCAAAGAAATCATTTCGTATGTCATTTATAGAAATGGTAACAATACAAAAAGGAGGTGTATTACAATGGCAAAGAACAAAAATGAAAAAAAGAAAAACCAAAACAAACAACAAAATAAACCCGAGACTGGCAATCCAAAGCTAGATGGTCCAAACTTCCCTGCTACATAAAGCGAGACTTTATTACGAACAGTTAAATTTCAAGTCACCCTTAATCTCCTACTAGCATTACGTTTTGAGATTAAAGTTGTAGCACACATAGCAGGATTGTTTCAAATTAAGAAGTCCCGTCTTCAAAATGGAAGACGGGACTTCTTTTTTATTATATCATGAACTCATCCATCCTTTTAGCAAAACGATTTGCGATAGATAGCCTATAGATTTGTTCTCTCTTTCTTCTATACCATTCTGTTATATTAACTTCCCCTTTAGGTTCTTCAGGTACAAATAGCACATTCATTTTCATATTTGCACAAAACCAATCTCTCATTTTTATTTCTTCATGTAAAATAACAGGATAAATTTCTCTAAGTGTTGGCGTATAAGACTTTCGAGTTTCCTTTGCGTAAACTTCATAATCTTCTCTAGACCCAGTATGTGTAGTTTGCAATGCAAACTTATAAAACGAACCATTATAAATTGGATGAAACAATAACCATGCTAATTTTTTTCCTAGTTCTATGCGCTGTTGTAACGTTTCAAATTGATAAACCGAAAATCCATACATTCTCCCTTCAATTGTTGGGAAGATAACTGCACTAATATGAAGTCTTTCTTGTACTTTAAAAAGTGCAGTATGGAATACATGTTTTTTAAAATATGTGTTCTCAATGACTGGTTTTTGAATTTTATTTTGTTCATTTATAATAAGCGCTGTCATAAGCCTATTCATATCTCTTCTTTCCCAGAAAAGTAACCATTCTTTTTCCATAAAAATTGATACGTTGAAATATTGCAACAAATGAAAGAGAGGTGCACGTCTCTTCTTACTTTCCTCATACAATAATAGCTGAGGAAATGCATCTAAAAAAATAATCCAATTAGCCTGTTCGTACAGAATAAATAAATGTTTTTTTACCGTTCTAGGTAAAACAGTAGCATAATATCTCCCTTCTAAATCAGTCATATTCCAGCCCGCATTTCTCGAAACCATACTCGCTAAAAAGGCCCACCTGATTTCACTATTTCTTAAATAATATTCTTGATAAGATTGTGTCCGAGAAATATTGTCCACATTAGCTATTTCTGTTTTCTTTTTAATATTGTGAATGATTGCTTTTTCTTCCTCTGTACAAAAATTTTTTTCTCGATTTTGTTTCATTTTCATATAATCATTCCATGTAAACATAAATAAGTCATCATACCTTTCATCAAAAAGGTCACATCTTTTTTCATTTTTTGATATAATCACCTTTGTAAGTAATTCTTAGCAAGTTGGGGGTGGACACACTATGACCATTCGTTACCCAAATGGAAAAAGGTATAATCAAGCTTCACAACCTCAAAAAACACCTATAAAAACACATACTTATAGTAATAGAGGTATGTCCCTTGAAGAGGAATTGAATGAAACAAATCAATATTACTTAACCCATAATATTGCATGTGTACATAAAAAGCCTACACCTCTTCAAATTGTAAAAGTAGATTACCCCGCTCGAAGTGCTGCAGTGGTAAAAGAAGCGTATTTTAAACAACCTTCTACAACAGATTACAACGGTGTATACAAAGGGAAATACATCGATTTTGAAGCAAAGGAAACAAAAAATAAAACTAGTTTCCCACTTCAAAACTTCCACCTTCATCAAATTGAACATATGAAGCAAGTGGTTGCTCATAATGGAATTGCATTTGTTATTATTAAATTTACACTTTTTGATGAATTTTATTTACTAGATGCAAAACATATTATTGCATTTTGGAATCGTCAAAATACTGGTGGACGCAAGTCAATTACGAAAGAAGAAATAGAAGAGCATGGATCCTTATTATCATGCGGTTATCACCCTCGGATTGACTATATCCGTGTACTAGACATGGTTTATTTTTCGTGATAGAGTCATCACTAAGGCTCTTTTTTCGACTTTTGGGGGAGAGAATGAAAGGTAGGAGAAAGTATAATGTCAGATAATTATCGTTCTCGTACAGAACGAAATCATGTGAAAAATCAAGAGAAAAAAACACATAAAGAAGAAAAACCAAAGAAAAAAGGCTCCTTTTTCAAGAAATTTCTTATAGGTTGTCTACTTCTTGGTATCGTTGGTCTTGTAGCCGGCGTTTCCGCTTTCTTTGTTATGGTAAAGGATGCTCCAAAATTAGACAAAGCCAAACTTGTTAATCCTTTATCAACAAAGTTTCTTGATAAAAACGGGAATTTCTTCTATGAATACGGTGCTGAAAAACGAACACACGTTACTTATGATCAAATTCCAAAAGTAGTTGAAAATGCATTCCTTGCAACTGAGGATTCGCGTTTCTATGATCATAATGGAATTGATTTTAAACGAACTACAAAAGCAGTTATGGAAAATGTCACCGGTGGTTTCGGTTCCCAAGGTGGTAGTACGATTACACAGCAAGTCGTTAAAAACTACTTTCTAACGATGGACAAAACTGCTAAAAGAAAAGTACAAGAATGGTACTTATCTTACAAATTAGAGCAACAATACTCTAAACATGAGATTTTAGAAATGTACTTAAATAAGATTAATTTAGGTAACCGTTCATACGGTATTGCGACAGCAGCGCAAAAATATTATGGTAAAGATTTAAAAGACTTGCAATTACATGAAGCTGCTATGCTCGCTGGTTTACCCCAAGGTCCAAACATTTATGATCCAACAAAAAAGGAAAATGTTGAACGAGCAACAAATCGTCGTAATGTCGTATTATCATTAATGAATCGACATGGTTATATAACAAAAGAAGAAATGAATAACGCCGTTAAGATCCCAGTAACTGAGGGCCTTCAACCGTCTTCAGAAGTAACTGAGATGAAGTATCAAGCATTTTTAGATGCGGTTGTAAAAGAAGTTGAAAAAGAATATCCTGATGTAAATATCGGTTCAGATGGTTTAACGATTCATACAACACTTGATCAAGATGCTCAAGATTACGCTGAAAAAATTATGGATGGTAATCTTATTAAGTATCCAAACGATCAATTCCAAGGATCATTCGTATTTATGGATACACAATCTGGAGAAGTTCGAGCAATTGGTGCTGGACGTAAAGAAAATAAGTCCACTTTCAAAGGTCATAATATGGCAACTGATTTAAAACGCCAAGTTGGTTCAACAATGAAACCAATTTTCGACTACGGTCCAGCGATTGAAAATCTTCAATGGTCTACTTACCATCAATTAAATGACTCTGAATATACTTATTCGGATGGCACAAAGATTAAAAATGCTACAGGGAGTTTTAAAGGTGACGTTTCACTTCGTGAAGCATTGAAGAAGTCATTAAACATCCCGGCTTTAAAGACAGCTCAAACAGTTGGACTTAATAAATCAAAAGAGTTTGCTGAAGGTTTAGGCATGACATTTGAAAATGGAGTACATGAATCTACTGCAATTGGTAGTAACGATAGTTCTCCATTAGCAGTAGCAGGTGCATATGCAACCTTCGGTAATAGTGGTAACTATAATAAACCACACTTCGTAAAAGAAGTAACCTTCCCGGACGGGAAAAAGAAAAGCTTTAAACCGAAAGAACAACGCGCTATGCAAGACTATACAGCTTACATGGTAACTGACGTTCTTCGTGACGTAGTAAAACCTGGTTCTGGTGGTACAGGACCAACAGCATATGTTTCAGGTGTTGACGTAGCGGGTAAAACTGGAACGCAAAACTTTGATGCAAAAGATTTAAAGAAATACGGCATTCCAGCTGATGCAAACAGGGATAGCTGGTTCGCTGGATATACACCACAATATACGATGGCTGTATGGACTGGTTACGTAAAGAATGGTCCAGAAAACTACATTAGTGATCGTTATACTAAAATTGCACAGCAAATGTTCCAAGTAATGATGAGCAAATTCGCTACAGATAAATCTCGCTTTGAACGTCCTTCTTCTGTACAAGAAATAAACGGAGAATTATACGTAAAAGGTGCGAAAAAAGATGCAATTAAACAAATTAAAGTGGATGCCCCTAGTGGTCTGAATGTCACTTTTGATGGCGCTAGCACAGTTACACTAAACTGGTCTGGACCAGCAGAAGTCGATGCATATGCAGCCAGCTATAAAGCAACTGATGGTTCAAGTGGTAGCCTATCAATAAGTGGTACGACAGCTACTCTTGGTGGTATTAAACCAGGTGTTACTTACAGCTTCTCTGTAGTAGCGAAAAAAGGCACTGGAACAAGCCCAGCAGTTGGTGCATCCTTCACTGCGCCTGGCGGAACTCCAGATGCGAAAAAAGCTGAAGAAGAGGCTAAGAAAAAGGCCGATGAAGAAGCTAAGAAAAAAGCTGATGAAGAAGCCCAGAAAAAGGCTAATGAAGATAAAGTAAAACAAGACGAAGCTAAGAAAAAGGCTGAAGAAGAGGCTAAGAAACAACAAGAACAACAGCAAGAACAACAACGTAAACAGCAAGAAGAAGCTCAAAAGAAAGCTGATGAGGAAGCTAGAAGAAAAGCTGAAGAAGAAGCTAAGAAAAAAGCTGAAGAAGAAGCTAAGAAGAAAGCTGAAGAAGAGGCCAAGAAAAAAGCTGAAGAAGAGGCTAAGAAACAACAAGAACAGCAACACCAAAATACCGGAGGAGATACACCTCACGCAGACGGTGCTGTTGTTACAACAGAGTCCTAATATACAAAAAAAGAAGTCCGTTTCTCTTAACGAGAAGCGGACTTCTTTTTTGTTATCATTTTCTTTACATATAGCTTTTCTATTTCGATATACAACTGCGCTAATTGAATATAAGAATGATAATTACTCGGTTTCTTTATAATGAATGAATATCTTTCCATAAAATTAACAGGTTGCACTTTTAATTTATTCGTATTTATTTGCATTTCATTCAAACTATGAACAGGTTGTTCATTTAGCCAATAGACAACCGATAACAAGTGAGCTGCAAAAAGAATCATTGGTCCCTCAGCCTCTTGCTTATTTCTATTTCGAAACAGTATAGCAATGTCTTCATGCTTATTTTTCCATACATTCAACATCGCTGGAATGCTGTTTTCAATTTCCTTCCACGGCTCATACTGTCTTTCAATATCAAATATAAAGTAAGTATTTTGTATTATCTCTTCAAAAGAATTGTCTGTATGATACTTAATTAAATTTACACTTTCTTTAAAAAATGGTAAACAGTGAAATTCTTTCGGTATTTCTATAACTCGCTCCATCCTTTATTTCACCTTCATTCGCTTCTTTCCTTCACGACATACTTCTAACAGTCTGCACTCCTCACATTGCGGTCGTTGTGCTTTACAGTGATAACGTCCAAAGAAAATCATACGATGATGTGTAACTCCCCACTCATCCATCGGTACTTTCTTCATTAATGTTTTTTCTACTTCTAACACCGAATCTTTCCATCTACAAATCGCTAACCGTTTACTCACTCTTTCTACATGCGTATCAACAGCAATTGCCGGGATGCCATACGCTACCGAAACAACTACATTTGCTGTTTTTCTCCCTACTCCTGGTAATTTCGTCAACTCGTCACGGTCTTCTGGAACTTTTCCATTGTAATCATCCAGCAACATCTGACACAATTTTTGAATGTTTTTTGCTTTATTTCTATACAACCCAATAGAACGTATATCTTGTTGTAACTCTTCCAAAGATACACTTAAATAATCTTCTGGTGTTTTATATTTTTGAAATAAATTTTTCGTCACTTTATTTACAAGTGCATCTGTACATTGTGCAGATAGTGCCACCGCGATTACTAATTCAAAAGGATTCTCATGAATTAATTCACAATGTGCTTCTGGATACATATCCGCCATTGTGTCTAAACAATAGCGAATTTGCGTTTTATTTAACATATACTTCCTCCTATATTACTGCTCCAACCAATTATAAAAAGGCACTTTTCCAGTAAATTTCGTCTCTTGTTTTGTCATTTGTTGTGCTCTTTGTTGATTCGCTCTAAATTTTTGACCTTGATTTTGAGCCTGATCTACCGTTTTAATTCCATTCTTTTTCCACTCAAATAAAATACGATCAATATATCGGAAATTTAGTTTTCCACTCATTACAGCTTCTCTAAGAGCCGCTTGAATTAAATTTGGATGATGTTGATCTTGGTCCTCCCACATTCCTAACGTTTCACATTCGAACGGCGAAAGTGGTCTTCCAAATTCTTTTTCAAATACTGTATATAAATTTACTTGCAGCTGTTTTTTTTCTTTTTGCTCTTCCTCTATTGATTCATCCATTAAGAAATGTAATATTTTTTCCCATAACGGTTGTAAAGAATAACTTTCGCACATCATCGCTTCTGATCTTTGTCCACCTTCTAGTGATAAAAACCCTTTTTGAATCAATGCTTGAATTACTTCCATACATTTCATTTCCGTTATCGTCATCCGTTCAGAAATCTCTGATGGAGTCGGAAACGAATTACCTGATTCTAAAAATGTGTGTACATGAAGTACGACCATAAATTCCGTCTCATTTAAACCTAATTTTTTATAATGCATCATAAGTAATTTTGGAATTGCAATGCTTCCCTGCTCAAACCACTGTAACATCATTTTCTTTTTCATCACCAAACACCTCGCTCTCTAGTATAACACACCTTTAGCTATTTCTTTTTGCCACAATTCGTCAAAAAAACCTCCCTATTAATGGGGAGGTTTTTTATATTACATGAATGAAATATAAAATTAAGCTTGCACTTTACTTTTCATAAATGTATGGATACGCTCTAATGCTTTCTCTACTTGTTCAAGAGATGTCGCATATGATAAGCGAACATTATTTGGAGCACCAAATCCTGTACCTGGTACAAGAGCCACTTTTTCCTCTTCTAATAGAGCTTTTGCCCAATCATCAACTGTTGCATATCCTGATAAAGCTACAGCTTCTTTTACGTTAGGGAATAAGTAAAATGCCCCTTGCGGTTTAATGCAAGTAAAGCCAGGGATTTGAATTAATTTATCATAAATGATGTTTAATCTCTCTTCAAAGGCTTGACGCATTGTTTCCACAGGTTCTTGTGAGCCTGCATATGCCGCAATTGCGCCGTATTGAGCGATTGAAGTAGGGTTTGACGTACTATGACTCGCTAAATTCGTCATTGCTTTAATAAGCTGCTTATTTCCTGCAGCATATCCAATACGCCATCCTGTCATAGAATGAGATTTAGATACACCATTAATAATAAGTGTTTGTTCTTTTAATGCATTAGAAAGCTGGGCAATTGAAGTATATTCTACGCCACCATAAATTAATTTTTCATAAATTTCATCAGAAACGATTAAAATATCATGTTCTAAACATACTTCTCCAAGCTGTTGTAATTCTTCTTTGCTATAAATCATTCCTGTTGGATTGCTCGGTGAATTAATAATAACTGCTTTCGTTTTCTCTGTAATTGCCTCACGCAGCTGCTTTGCTGTAATTTTGTACTCATTGTCTTCTAAACCTTCTACATAAACCGGCTTACCGCCAGCAAGCTTTACTTGCTCTGGATAGCTTACCCAGTAAGGAGTTGGGATGATAACTTCATCTCCCTCATCAAGTAATACTTGGAATAATGTATATAATGCATGCTTTGCACCATTACATACAATAATTTCAGATGGATCATACGCAATACCTTGATCGCGAGTAAATTTCTTCACAATTTCTTGTTTTAACGATTGTAATCCACCTGTTGGTGTATACTTCGTATGCCCTTCTAACATCGCTTTATGTGCAGCATCCATAATATGCTCTGGTGTATTAAAGTCAGGTTCCCCTGCCCCTAATCCAATTACATCATGACCCTCTGCTTTTAATGCTTGTGCCTTTGCTGTAATTTCTAAAGTTGAAGACGGTGTTAAAGCAGCTACTCGCTTTGCTAATTTCATTTGTAGTTCCCCCTACATCTATTTTTCAATGCTATATCGTCTTAAAAATTTTCCATCTTTAAATTCAAGATAGTAATAACTATAACGATTGTCATCATCAATATATGTAACTTCCCATAGTGGTACATCATTTTCAAAGCCTAATTTCACTTTCATAATCTCTTTCGGCTTACTTTTTGATTCCTTACTTTCATTGCCGACTTGCTCTATTGTTCTTTGTATAGCCTCTTTTTCAGAAATACCTTCGCTCTTTTTCCTTACTACAGTATCCCCTTTTTTCTCAGGCACCCAAACGATAAGTTGTTCTCCCTTTTCATCTGTACCTTGCACGACTATATATGCAGATTTTCCGTTGTAATAATCAACAGATTTCACCTTTGTAAGCTTTGCTTTTTCTTTAGCAATTTCTACAAATTTCGACTCTTTTGGAATTTTCTTTCCCATCGCTTTATTATAAACATACGCCCCATATATTCCGCTAGCAACGATAACAATAATGATTGCAAAGATCCACTTTTTCATTGTATCACTACGTTCTGTAAATCGTAAATACAGCTGTTTCTTTATCTTTTTCGTCTAATGCTAGTCCGAACATGAGGTCCTGCTCTTTTAACGTACGATTTAAACTATCAACAATTTTATACAAATCCGACGAATATTTAATACGCGTCGTTGATAGTACTTCGATTTTCTTATCCATGAAAAAACTCCTCCGTTACACAAAAATTTCTAATTATAGAAGAACGCAATGCGGTTACAATAAGAGTACATTCTTTACAACCCCTGCTTCATCACCCATCTATTATAGCAGGACATGTACAGCAAAAAAAGGTTTCAAGTCGAAAACCAACACATTTTGTATACAAGAAGTAAGAAAAATAAAATTCCTCCTACCCACATTTTTTACGCCTGAAGTTTATAAGTACTTCAGGCGTATTTTTCTTCCATTTTTATTCATTTGGTGGTTCTTCTAATTGTACTAACAATTCTTCTAATGGCCCTTCATAAAGAGGTACGTTAGGAATCGATTGTAGAAATCGTTTTCCATAGGAAGAACTCGTCAAACGACGATCTAACACTACTACCGTTCCTGTATCTGTATTCGTTCGAATTAAGCGGCCGAATCCTTGTTTGAAACGTAATATTGCTTGTGGAAGCGCTAATTTAGCAAATACATCTTCACCTTGATTTTTTAGCCACTCACCTTTCGCTTCCATCATCGGCTGATGAGGAGGTGTAAATGGTAGACGGACTATAACAAGACAACTTAAGGCATCTCCTGGAATATCTATTCCTTCCCAGAAACTGCTCGTCCCTAATAAAATTGATTTGTCGAATTCTTGAAACTTTCGAATTAAGCGGCTTCGACTTCTATTATTCACACTTTGGGTCAGTAATAAATACCCCTCTAATTCATCATTATTTTTTAAATTCGCATACGCTTCTTTTAACATTTCATACGAAGTGAATAAAACGAGCATTCTGCCTTTTGTGGCTTTCGCTATCTTTGCAATATGTTCCGATATAGATTCAATATATCGCTCATTACTTACTTGCTTAATAAAAGGTACATCCGTTGACACCATTAATTTCATCTGTTCATCATAACGAAATGGCGACGGAACCTTTAAAGTATTTGGAGCGAAATCATGTAAACCAAGTTCCTCTTTTATATAATCAAACGTATCGTTAACTGTTAGTGTTGCGGATGTAAAAATAACACTCTTTTTTTCTGTTAAAAATTCATCAGCAAATCTTTCACCAATATGAACAGGCTGTGCATATAGAACTGTTGAATGAATCGTCCCTTTCGTTTCAGTCTCCATCCAAGTTACATACGAATTCTTTTCTAATACGAGTAACTGTAATGATTCTGCCATCTTTCTCAGCAACTCAATTAAATGCATAAATTCACCTGTTACAACATGCATCTCCCATTCTAACTTACTTTGCAATATATCCACTTGCTTCTCAAGAGCAGTTACTACCCTTCTTAATTCATATATAAAACGATTTGTTAATTCGACGATACTATCCCACAACTTACCTTTTTCTAGTTCTGCGTTATACCTATAGATGAGCGGCATATTATTCGTTCCTTGCTCTTGCTTTGTTTGTTTAAATATAAAAGTACGTAACATTTGGAAGAGTTCATCCGCATCAAACTTAAGTTCCTTCAAACTATAACTTATCATACGGAAAGTTGAACGAGATGCTTGCTCTGATTTTTTCATCATTTTATATACTTTGGAGAGTACATCTTCTGTTTCTAGTGTCCCAAGACGAGATATAACCAATTGAAAATACATACAAGAGAACTGTTCACCCAATGTTCTACTCGCGGCTTCTTCAATATGGTGAGCTTCATCAAAAATAATATGTTCGCATGAAGCAAACAACGGTTCTTCACTTGAAAAATCTTGAAATAATAACGCATGATTTGTAATAACGATATCTGCAAATAAAGCTTTATTCTTCGCTCGCTGGTAAAAACAACGACTAAACCAATTACTTTGCATACCGCCTGGACTATACGCATCGCTACAAATACGATTCCAAAGTAACTTTCCGCCCTCAGGAATATTTAATTCGTCTCGATCACCTGTTTCAGTTTGCAATAGCCAAACTAAAATCTTCGCCTTTGTAAGTGCCATATCATAATTTTTTTCTTCCTCTTGCAAAGCATACTCAAATTTATGTAAGCATAAATAATGCTTTCTTCCTTTTAGAAGAGCTGCCTCAAATGAAAATGGCATTATTTTTTGTAATAACGGAATTTCTTTTTCTAATATTTGTTGTTGGAGTTGTACCGTTTGTGTACTTATAATGACAGGTTCTTCTTTTCTCTTTGCAAAATAAAGACTAGGAAGCAAATAAGCGAGAGTCTTTCCTGTTCCTGTACCGGCTTCAATTAGTGAAAAACGAGAATCTCTTAACGCCGTATATATCTCTTTCATCATCAGTTGTTGACTTTCTCTTCTTTCAAACTTTGGCATATGTGATTCCAATTTATCCATCGTTTTATTCAAGAAAGCATCAAACTTTGATGAACACGTTTCTCCAAGGTTTAAGGAATAGTTCCGCTTTTTCAGCGCAATATTTCGATGTATTTCATACTCCGCTATATCTTCTTTACCGTGCATTACTTTCTTTAAAATATTTTCAGAAAGCACATCAGCTATATCGCTTTGGAACACATCACTTAATTCATAAAGCGATTGCAACGTGACAAGTGGTAACTTTTCAATTTCATTTAAAAATTGTAAAAATAATTCCGCTGTTGCAAGAGCATCACTATCCGCACGATGTGGTTGATCGTGCTCTAGTTCATGCTTTTTAGCTAAATCACGTAATTTATAACTATCGGCTGTCGGCAAAAGAATTTGAGCCAATTCAACCGTGTCGATTTTCGGACAATGTATTTCTGTATATCCAGCTTGCCTTAATTCTTCATTTAAAAAATTCCAATCAAAGTGAACATTATGCGCAACGAAAGCCGCACCTTGTAATAGCTCAACAATCATCGGGGCTACATCTTGAAATAACGGGGCTTGTTTTACAAGACTTTCATCAATCCCTGTTAATTCTGTAATAAATGGTGGGATCTCTCTCTTTGGATTAACAAAAGACGAAAAAATCTCCAATATCTCTCCATCTTCTACTACAACAGCTGCAATTTGGGTAATTTTATCCTTCCCATCTTTCCAGGAGTTCCCTGTCGTCTCTAAATCAACAACGACATAACGCTTACTCATATATGTAACACCTCAATTTCTTACCTTTCAAACAACAATAATTTATATAATGTTACTATACCACGTTTTATCTCATCTTAATGAAAAGATGCACAAAAAAGCTATCTCCGCAATGGAGATAGCCTTTCTACTTATAATATCGTACCCGCTTTTTCAGCACCTAACATTTCAATAATTTGATTATTATCGTCTAGTACTGCAATTTTTGGTTCTTGTGTATGAATCTCTTCTTCCGTAACTAGCCCATAACAAATAATAATTACTTTGTCCCCTGGTTGTACAAGTCTTGCCGCCGCACCGTTTAAACAAACAACACCACTACCGCGTTCCCCTTTAATAACGTATGTCTCTAAGCGAGCACCATTATTATTATTTACAATTTGGACTTTTTCGTTTTCTACAATATTTACTGCATCCATTAAGTCTTCATCAATTGTAATACTACCTACATAATTTAAATTTGCCTCCGTTACAGTTGCACGATGTAACTTTGCTCTCATCATTGTGCGAAACATAGATGCTCCCCCTTATTTAACCGTTAATGTTATATTGTCAATTAATCTTACATTTTCAAACTTAACTGCAATAGCTAAAATGATTCTTCCTTCGACTTTCTCTACCATTGTTAATGACGGATATGCATATAAATCCGCATAATCTACAGTGCCTTTCGTATGCGTCTCAATATAATCTTTCACAAGATTTGTAATGATTTCCGGATTACGTTCACCTGCCTCAATTCTTTCTTTCGCTATACATAGGCTGCGGTATAAATGAAGAGCTTCTTCACGTTCATCTTGTGATAGGTACACGTTACGAGAACTTTTCGCTAAACCATCTTCTTCCCTTACAATATCAACTGGTACGATTGTAACTGGAATATTGAAATCAGTTACAAATCCTTCAATTACTGCAACTTGTTGAGCATCTTTCATACCGAAATAAGCACGCGTTGGCACCGTAATATTAAATAGTTTCATCAGTACAGTTGCAACACCAGCGAAATGACCAGGTCTTTGTTGACCGCATAATACGTCCGTGCGCTTCACAACTTCTACTGTTGTTGTTTGTTCTGCTGGATACATTTCTTCTACACTCGGATAAAATAAATAATCTACACCGTTTTCTTTTGCTACATTTTCATCTCTATCAATATCACGAGGATATCGATCTAAATCTTCATTTGGGCCGAATTGTAGCGGGTTTACAAATACACTTAAAACTACAATTTCATTTTCTTCTCTTGCCTTACGTAATAAAGTAGCATGGCCTTCATGTAAATAACCCATTGTTGGAACAAAACCAATACTCTTTCCACTTGCACGAAGTTCGCTTGTAATTTGCTGCATCTCTTGCACTGTAGTTACGATTTTCATTATTGTTTTCCTCCGTATAACGCTAAGCATTCTTCCTCTTTCATTGTGAACGAATGTTTTTCTTCAGGAAATTGCCTTGTCTTTACTTCAGTAACATATTGTGAAATCCCACGCACAATCTCCTCTTGAACAGACGTATATTGCTTCACAAATTTCGGAACACGATTTACGCCGTATGAGATAAGATCATGATAAACAAGCACTTGCCCATCTACTTTTTGTCCTGCACCAATCCCAATTGTTGGTATTGTTAGTTGCTCTGAAATAAGTTCTGCTAACTGCATTGGTACACATTCTAACACAAGCGCTATTGCACCAGCTTCTTCACATTTCTTTGCATCTTCTATTAATTTTTTTGCACTCTCCGCATCTTTTCCTTGCACTTTATATCCACCCAACACTCCTACAGATTGAGGGGTTAAACCTAAATGCGCTACAACAGGAATTCCTGCGTTCGTCAAATATTGAATCGTCGATATAACTTCTCCAGCACCTTCTACCTTCAGTGCGTGTGCCCCGCTCTCTTGAACGATGCGACGTGCATTCACCATCGTTTCTTGTAATGATACGTGATACGACATAAATGGCATATCAGTTACAATAAACGTCTCTTTCGCTCCACGGCGTACAGCTTTCGTATGATGAATCATATCCTCTACTGTTACAGGTACTGTTGAATCGTATCCGAGTACAACCATTCCAAGAGAATCTCCAACTAGAATCATATCAACTTCAGCTTCTTCTGCTAATTTAGCAGATGGATAATCATACGCCGTTAGCATTGTAATCGGCTCACCTTGCTCTTTCATCTTCAAAAAATCTGTTTTTGTTTTCAAAAACTACTCCTCCTTTATGCAGGAGAGAGGAGATGGCCGAAATCATATAAAAAACCCCTCTGACCATAAAAGGGCAGAAGGGTTGTGTGTTAGTCGGCATTATTCATCCCTCTGTCCCAGTCCGTTATTGGATCAAGGCAGAATCCAAGTTATTATTTTTCGTATGACTTCGAATCATGGTGCAGTTCGCTCTGATACTGCCCACATTCGAACTAATTATAGCAAACTACAAAAAGGAATTACTACATTTTTTTGAAAAAATAATTTTTTATTCTTATTACGGTATATGAAATTTAACACGAGAGTATATATGCTATACAGTTTTTATGGAGAATTCAACCCTGAAAAGATACATGTTTTTTCAACGCATGCTAAAAAAGTCCAAGTTAATTTTTTCTGTAATCCATTTAACTGTATAGTATAACTCTTAAACTAATGATGCAGGTTAATTGAGGAAAGTACTTAACAAAGGAGAATTGCAGATGTCTATGAACAGGTGGTTATTTCGATTCAGCAGTTTGCTTGTAATGATTGTATGGTGGATGTCTTTAGGATCCTCCCATGTATTTGCCTCAGTTACTGTCGTAACACCCCCCACCGATTTAACGAAAGTGATTGAGGTTGAACTAAATGATGATTACTTTAATCCAAATGTTATCACGATTCCGCTTGAAGGATCAACAACATTACTATTGAAAAATAAAGGTAAAAACGAGCACACCTTTACAGTGAAAAAACTCGGCATTGACGTCGTAATCGAGTCAGGAAAAGAAAAGAATATTACCGTGAAACCTAAAAATACTGGTACATATGAATTAATATGTCGATACCATCTTCTTAAAGGAATGGCAGGCAAAGTAATCGTCAAATAACATGCCCTGCCAACTAGGCGGAAGATATTTTGAAATGAACTTTAAATATGAAAAAAATTTATTATCATGTTACAAATTCAACTCAAAACTATTGAAATAAAAAGAAGTTCCAAAAGAGGAACTTCTTTTACTTAATTTCAATATCTGCAGAATGAATATGATGTACTTTCCCCTCATGATCCTCCAGAAGTAATACACCATCCTCTGTGATTCCTTTTGCTAACCCCGTAATTGTCTCTCTCATCGTTCGAGCGGTAATTTCTTTCCCGATGCTCACAGCGTAACTTTCCCAAAGAATTTTAATGACAGAGAAACCATTTTGTAAATACTCTTCATATAATTTTTCTAGTTGTAAATAGATTTGTTGCATAAGTTCTGCACGAACAATCGGCTTACCTGATTCAATCGCTAATGAAGTAGCAATGTGCTGAATTTCTTCATCAAAATGTTCTTGCTTTTGATTCGCATTAATACCGATGCCCATAATGACAGCATTAATTTTATCAGGATCCGCTTGCATTTCTGTTAATATACCTACAGCCTTTTTACCTTGAATTAAAATATCATTTGGCCATTTTATTCCTACGTTTACACCCGTGCATTTTTCAATTGCCTGTGCAACACTAACGGCCGCTAACAAAGTAAGTTGCGGTGCATGATGAACTGGGATTGATGGGCGTAAAATAATACTCATCCAAATCCCTGTTCCTTTTGGTGAATGCCATTTTCTGCTTAAACGACCTCTTCCCGCTGTTTGTTCTTCTGCTACAACGACTGTTCCTTCTTCTGCACCTTCATAAGCAAGTTTTGCTGCAATGTGCTGCGTTGATTCAACAGTTTCTTCAAAATACACTGTTCTACCAATCCGCTTCGTTTGTAGCCCTAACTGAATTTCATTAGCGGTCACTTTGTCTGGCTTACTTGCAATTCGGTAACCTAATCGACGCACAGCTTCAAGTTCATATCCCTCACTCCGCAGATCCTCCATATGTTTCCACACAGCAGTTCTTGAACAACCAAGTTTATCACTAATTGTTTGGCCGGATACAAACTCGCCATCCGCTTCAGAAAAAACTTGCAATAACTGCTTTCTTATAGTAGATTGCATCCTTGTAGCCACTCCCTTATACGCTCTTTCTCATTAACTACGTTTCCTTGTACGATTGCTTCTTCGATTTTCTGAAGCATCTCAGCAACCCACGGACCAGGCTTTTTGTTTGCCCAGTTTAATAAATCATTACCAGTCACATTCATTTCTTGACGCTCCTGGATTGGCAATGCATGAAACATTGATTGTACTCGTTCAACAGATGTAGGGTCATAGCGTTCAATCATCGCTTCATATACTCTCTCTGCCATTTCAGCGATATGAATTCCCGTTTTATAAAGAAGGACTGTATCCCAATCCTTCTCCTTTCTAGTACGGATTGTCAATAAAACTGCAACAATATCTTTTATTTTTTTATTCGAAAACTTCCATTGACGTAAAAAGACAGATGGATGTTCTTCTCCGATACAATATAAGAAAAATGCCCACGCCTCAATATCCGTTTCGAAAGAATCCCATTTATACTGCGTAGCTTTTAACAGTCTCTCTTCTGACATTTGTAAATATGGCAAATGAGAAAATAGCTTCGTCTCTACTAATTCTTTGAGACCTTTCACACAATATGTACCAGTTAACAGTTTCTCAAACTCTACTGTAATACGCTCAATTGCTATATGTTCTAGCAAATGCCCATACGTTTCAATCGCTTGCTTCGTTTTCATTTCTAATGAAAAACCTAACGTGCTTACAAACCGAATACCACGCATCATTCGCAGGGCATCTTCTTGAAAACGATCCGCAGCATTTCCAACTGTCACAATTTCTCTCTGTTGAATGGCTTCCTGTCCAGCAAATAAATCGACCATTTTGCCTTCTTCTGTCATAGCAATTGCATTCATCGTGAAATCACGACGTTTTAAATCCTCTTCTAATGAACGAACAAATTGAACACTACTAGGTCTTCGAAAATCTTCATATTCGCTTTCTGTTCGAAAAGTAGTTACCTCATAGGGCTCACCATTTTCTACAACAATTACAGTTCCATGCTCAAGACCAACAGGAACATTTCTTGGGAATATAGCCATCACTTCTTCTGGTAGAGCAGATGTCGCAATATCAATATCTCCAATCGGCCTATCGATAATAAGATCTCGTACGCTCCCACCAACAAAGTAAGCCTCATGTCCTTGTTGCTTTAATGTCTCAATAATAGAACTAGCTTTTTTAAATCTTTCCATTTTTGTCATCCCTTAGTACGTCATAGTAAATCGTTTCATATTGTGAAACAATTTTTTCTGAGCGAAATTGCTCATAAACACTTTCTCTTGCTCGTTCTCCCATATTACGGTGAAGTTCCTCGTCCTTTAATAGCTGAATAGCTTGATTTGCCACTCCTGTTGTATCGCCAACTTCACATAAATATCCTGTTTCCCCGTGTTGAATAACCTCTGGAATACCTCCAACCCGTGTTCCGATACAAGGTACACCACACGCCATTGCTTCTAATAAAACAAGACCAAAACTTTCCTTCTCTGATAGAAGCAACATTAAATCACTCATCGCAAGTAGTTCTGCAACATTATCTTGCTTCCCTAGGAATAAAACGCGATCTTCAATATGTAAATTCTTCACTATCTGTAAAATCGTACAGAATTCTGGTCCGTCTCCAACAAGAAGCAACTTCGCATCTACTTCTTTAACAATTTTAGCAAATGCCTGAACAACATCCTGCACACGTTTCACTTTACGGAAATTCGAAATATGAATAAGTACTTTTTCACTCTCACTTATACCATATTCTTTCTTTAATTGAGACATATTACGCTTGAAATATACACGTTCGTCTATAAAGTTATATACCGTTTGAATTTCTTTACTTGGTTTTACAAGCTCATGTGTTTCGTTAATTAATGAATGCGAGACAGCAGTAACAACATCCGATTGCTCAATACCAAAACGAATTAAATTATTTAACGAAGGGTCGGAACCTAACACAGTAATATCTGTTCCATGTAAGGTTGTAACAATTTTAATACGCTCTCCGATCATTTGTTTTGCTAAATATGCACAAATTGCATGTGGTATTGCGTAATGCACATGTAAAATGTCTAAGTTTTCTCTTTGTGCAACCTCGGCCATTTTACTTGCTAACGCTAAATCGTATGGTGGATATTGAAATACAGAGTATTGATTTACCGTCACTTCATGAAAATAAATGTTTGGATATACTTTATTTAACCGGAATGGTAAACCCGATGTAATAAAGTGAATTTCATGCCCACGTTCCGCCAATTGCTTTCCTAATTCTGTTCCAACAACTCCAGAACCACCTACAGAAGGATAACATGTAATACCTATTTTTAATTTCATTTACATCCCCCTAATAAATCAGCATGTAATAAAACCGGTTTCTTACTCATAAATCCTTCGGCATACAAGACTCCAACTTCTTTTCCAAACATCTTCTCACGAGCAATCACAGTTTCAACGTAACCTTCTGTTAACGGTGTCTTAACACCATCACTCCCTGTTGAAAACTGACTTTCATACGCTTCTAATGCTTCCACCTTTATAGAGAGGTACTCACTTATATCTATACAAAAATTCGGTTTATGAAAACCATTAATCATATAATTATAAAAAGACTCCACACGATGTGGTGAAAGTTCCGGCATATATTTACGGATTCCTGCTGAAAAAATAGCCTCTTCCACAAGCTTTGCACAATTTGCATGATCTGGATGGCGATCTTCATAGTACGGCGCAAAAACTAGTTTTGGTTTATATGTACGGATCACCTTGACAATTTCACGTATATACTCTTCTTTCATATACAAACCACGGTCTGGCATCGCTAAATTCAGCCTCGTTTTTACTCCCATTATACGAGCTGCGACCTTCGCTTCTTCTTTTCTCAACTCTATCGTTCCATTTGAAGAAAGATCAGCTTCTGTTAAATCACAAATACCTACTTCATACCCTTGCTTTGTATATTTAGCGATGGTACCAGCCATGCCGATTTCAACATCATCGGCATGAGCACCAAACGCTAATATATGTAATCCACTCATAATTGTTCCCCTCATTTTCTTAACTTACGATAATCTAAATCTCCTCGCTCTAATGCGTGCATTAACATTTCAGCACTTGCCATATTCGTTGCAAGTGGAATCGCATATACATCACATAAACGAAGTAATGCATTCACATCCGGTTCATGCGGCTGTGCTGTTAATGGATCGCGGAAGAAAATCACCATATCTAAATCGTTCTTTGCAATCATTGCACCAATTTCTTGATCTCCACCAAGAGGGCCAGATTGATATCTTGTTACAACTAATCCAGTCGCTTCCATAATGCGAAGCCCTGTCGTTCCTGTTGCAAATAATTCATGTTGTTCAAAAATTGGTTTATATGCGTATGCAAACGAAACCATATCATTTTTCTTTTTGTCATGTGCGATTAAGGCAATTTTCATCCGTTGTCTCCCCTTTAGTCGATAATATTTTCTAAACCGTACACAAGATGATCAAGGTTCATTACTGTCTCAATTGATAGTTTTACACCTGACATAAATGATGCACGATTGAATGAATCATGACGAACTGTTAACATTTGTCCATCTCCACCAAACATTACTTCTTGGTGTGCAATAAGCCCTGGCAAACGTACACTATGAATGTGAATACCGTCTACATTTGCACCTCGTGCACCTGCTAGTTGCTCTACTTCATTTGGATGACCTTGCTGCTTTGATTCACGATTTTGGCGAATTAACTCTACCGTTTTTACAGCTGTACCAGATGGTGCGTCTAATTTTTGATCATGATGTAATTCAATTACCTCAACATCTTGGAAATATTTCGCTGCCATTTGTGAGAATTTCATCATAAGAACTGCACCAATTGCAAAGTTTGGAGCAATAATTGTTCCTACTGCTTTTTCTTTTGCATTCTCTGTTAAACGTGTCAATTCTTCTTCTGTAAATCCAGTTGTACCAATAACCGAACGAAGTCCACGCTCAACTGCAAGTGTAACGTGTTGTTTCCCCACTTCTGGTGTTGTTAAATCTAACAACACATCTGCTTCTACTTCATCTAAACAAGTATGTAAATCAGCGTAAATCGGCGCATGTAATGCTGGCATGCCAGGTAAATCAGAAATCTTCTCACCACCATGCTTATAATCCACTGCTGCTACTAAATTAAAATGTTCCGTTCTTTCCATAAGAAGGACTGCTTCATGTCCCATACGTCCTCTTGGTCCGGCGATAATTACTTTAATTTCTTTCATTATTCTTTCTCTCCCTCATCAATACGTGTCCAGCGATCTTTATCACGTGTATTAAATTTATTCATTACAATGTTATGTGCTGTCTCTAAATCAATATTTAAACTATTTGCCATACAAATCATAACAAATAATACATCTCCAAGCTCTTCTTCAATACTTCTTTCTTTTTCAGTTGTTTTCTTCGGTTTCTCACCATAATAATGATTTACCTCTCTTGCAAGCTCTCCCATTTCTTCCGTTAAACGAGCCATCATTGCAAGCGGACTGAAATAACCTTCTTTAAACTGACCAATATATGCATCTACTTCTTTCTGCATATCTTTCATCGTTTTTGCTTCCATACTATTCACCTCTAATCCTTCCTCTTTCATGTTAGCCAATTCATCGCGATTTGACAAATATTATTCCCCGCCAAACACCTATTTGCGACCCATTTTTGGATAGACTATAATAAAGTGAAACTTCTTTTGTGATTTTTTTGCAAAAGATTAGTTGAACTAATCGGGTTCCTACGGCTGGTTTGCCTTTCTTCAGAGGTTTATCTCCTACCAGCCGTTGGTACGGGGTAAAGTGAAACTTCTTTTGCGATTTTTGCAAAAGATCAGCCCACACCAATCGGGTTTCTACGGCTGGTTTGCCCCTCTTCTTTGCTTCATCTCCTATCAGCCTTTAGAGCGGGATAAAGTGAAACTTTCTTTTGCACTTTTCACAAAAAATCAGCCCACATCAATCAGGTTCTTACTATTTTCACTAGCAACTAGAAATTACTTATTATTATGTTTTACCGTTTCAGCGGAGCAATGCAATCATTACATAATTAGGGGGATTTCTATATGACATCAAAATTGAAGATGCGAAATATTATTTTTATTTTAATTGGTTCCGCTATATTTTCTTTCGGTATTGTCAATATCAATATTGAAAACCACCTTGCAGAGGGTGGGTTTACTGGTATTACACTATTATTGTATTTTTTATTTAAGTTTGATCCTTCCTACTCAAACTTAATTTTAAATATCCCTATATTTTTTATTGGCTGGAGGTTACTTGGCAGAACGACATTTTTATATACATTAATTGGAACCTTTAGCGTATCTTTATTTCTATGGATTTTCCAGCGTTACGAAGTACTCAACTTACATTTAAACTTGCAAAATGATATGACACTCGCAGCTTTATTCGCCGGGGCATTTATCGGTATCGGCCTTGGAATAATATTTAAATATGGCGGGACTACTGGCGGTGTAGATATTATCGCACGACTAGCGCACAAATATGTTGGCTGGAGTATGGGGAAAACAATGTTTATGTTTGATGCTGTCGTTATCGTCGTCTCTATTCTTACCTATTTATCATACCGTGAGGGCATGTATACGCTAGTTGCTGTTTTTATCGGTGCTAAAGTCATTGATTTTATGCAAGAAGGAGCTTATGCTGCCAAAGGAGCGACTATTATCTCAGAAAAAAACGATGAAATTGCTGCCAAAATTTTATCTGAAATGGAGCGCGGAGCAACCTTTTTAAAAGCTGTTGGATCGTATACAAAAGTGGAACGTAATGTATTGTATTGCGTTGTTGCTAAAAATGAAATCGTGAAATTAAAGAATATCATTACTTCTGTAGATCCTCATGCTTTTGTCGCTGTAAGTGATGTACATGATGTAGTTGGTGAAGGGTTTACGTTAGATGAAAATAAAAACCCTTTACATAATTAAATATAACTAGAAAAGCGCCTTAGCTTTTCTAGTTTTTTATTACAAGTCTTTTAAGCTTCTCAAAATCCTCATGAATAAGCTCCAATAAACTCCGATTATAAAAAATGGAAGCTGGATGAAAAGTCGGAAAAACATGATATTCTTTCTCTGACCATGTAAACTCTGCACTTTGCATATCCTTTAATTTTTGAATGGGCTGTTTTAATAATTGCCCGTGTACATCTGTGATTTTTTTATTTTTTCCTGTTAAACGTTGAAGACCGATATTTCCAAGCGTGACGATAAGCTTCGGATGTATTTTCTCTAATTCATAATCTAACAAAGGCGCATGGGCAACTATTTCTCCCTGATTTGGCGTTCTATTATACTTTTTTTGTATGATTTCACCATTTCGTTCTTTTTTCTCTCGCCATTTATAAGGTCTACTCCGAACAGCGCTCGTAATATATACTTCTTCCCTTGTAACGTGGATACGCTCTAAAAAAACCATTAATTGTTTTCCCGCCCTCCCGCTAAACGGAATCCCATTATGAATTTCTGTTTCACCAGGTGCTTCTCCTAACAACATAAATTTGGGATTTTCAGGACCTTGTCCACTTAAAAAACCTTCTAGTTGATAAGGAGCACTACGCTCTTGTACTTGTTTTACTAAATGGTCTGGATATTTCATTTCCCCCACCACCTTTCCGCATTACTTCTATTATTTCTATTTGCAATACATTATATAATTCAATCCACACAACAAAAAAAGACTATCAAAATTGATAGTCTTTAGTCGTCGCTACGCTGCATACCAGTATACATTAATACGAGACGTAATAATTCAAATACCGCTACAGCTGCAGCTGCTACATATGTTAATGCTGCCGCATTTAATACTTTACGAGCTTGCCCATATTCATCTGTTGATACAATACCTAACGCTTCAATTTGTTGCATTGCGCGCTTTGACGCATCAAACTCAACTGGCAATGTAACGAGCTGGAACACAACACCTGCTGCCATTAAAATGATACCTAATAACAATAGTTTTGACATTGTCGCAAATATACCAATCATAATAAATACCCATGATATATTCGATCCAAAATTAGCCACAGGAACTAACGAATGACGAATACGCATAAAGTTATAATCTTGTGCATCTTGAATTGCGTGTCCTACTTCGTGTGCTGCAACTGCTGTACCAGCAACTGAATGTCCATAATAGTTATCTGTTGATAATCGAACCGTCTTAGCGGTTGGATCATAATGGTCTGATAAATGACCTGGTGTTTCTTCTACAGCTACGTTGTATAATCCATTTTCATCTAAAATTTTTCGAGCCACTTCCGCTCCTGTCATACCTGATGTTGAATAAACTTGTGAATACTTGCTATAGGCACTACGTACTCTTGACTGTGCATACAACGGTATGATCATTATGATCGCGAAGTAAATTAAATAAAACATCATGAACCTCCATTGAAGTTTTAATTATAGTACTTCTCATTCTATTTTCTTCTGCCACTATTGTCAATGAATAAACCTTACAATCCATATCTTTATTTATTGCATTATCTATTTTTAGAATGTACATTACTTTTTCTTTTTTCTCTCTCTCCTTTATACTTTCTCCATCCAACATAAGTTAATGTGAATAAAATAAGTCCCCCAGTAATTGTCATAAACCAAATGAGAGAGGGTGCAATTTCATCTTTTTTTACTGTGTGAAATATCTTTTGCAAATCCCCTTTAATAATCCCTAATTGCATTTGGCCGCCTTTCGTTTTTAACATAACGTTACGAAATTCATCTAAATAAGATAAATGAACATTTACACGCTGGACCTCGTTTTCTGGCAAAGCAATCATTAAGCTTGGATAAATAATATTGAATTCATTTAAAAACGTATTTAACGTTTGTTGAAACTGCCCAGCATCTTCTTTTTCCATCGCTTTTTCCATTTGAGAAAAGGCATCCATTACTTTCCTTTCTCTTTCCATCCAAAGTGGTTGATATTTCGATACTTGTGCATCAACAGCAAGTTGTAATGCCAGCACATTATCAATTTTAGCTTGCTTACCTAAACCTTCTTCAGAGAGCGATTGTTGCGCCTTATCGTAAGCTAAAGAAATAACTCTAACTTGATCTGGTGTTACTTCCTGCTTCTTTTCATTCCCCTTTATTAAAAACTGCTCCGAGAAATGTTGTAATACTTGTACCGCTTTTTCATCTTCATTACGCTTCACTAACTGTAACGAGTCGTCTAACAACCCTGTTAGCTCATTCCACTCTTCAGCATATATACGTAACGGAAACATTATAATTAGAAATGCTATCAATCCAATTAATGTTCTCTTCATCCCGGTCCCCCCTTAACTACTAGTACAAAATATGTTAATTTGGACAAGAATAGAACAGAACTAGACCGAAAAATATATTATCGTTTTACAAAGAAAAAAATTCTCTTTAAGCAGAGAATTTTTTCTGTGACATCCTTTTCTTTTTTACGAGATATCTATATAAGCTGTAACAAAGTATACTCCCACCTAAAATGAATAATAAAATAGCACACGCAGCATGCATAAAGAACTCTTCTGGTAACATTAATATAATTGGATCCTTTTCAGGATCAAAAACCCAATAATCATTACTAAATAAAAGTTTATGGAATAATACAAAACTCTTTTCAAAATTAATAGCAATTGGTAACATAAGCGCTATCGGAAAAATGATTGTTAAAATCGATCCGTGCAGTAAAAACTTTTCATTTTTCTTTTTTAATAAATAAATTCCGCCTATCACTGCAATCATAATTGTCGCATACATCACATATTGAATCTTTACTAAAATATTTTTAACATCTACAAAATGAATACGGCCATTTGTGGACATATCTAATGTGGGCAAATGTAATGCTCCGTCATAAAACGGGGATAAATATGTAATAAGCACATCGTAATTTCTTTTAATTTCATCCTTCGTCATATCCGCTAAATCAGGAATATTTAAAAAATCAATTTCAAAATAATACAACCATTTTCCATATACAACTGCCGTTGTTGCGAGTGCAAAAATAGAAAATGCTATGCTATATGAAACAACTAAAGTAATCAATCGATCCAATATTTTTGTACCACTCTTATTTTTCTCCATGTTCTCCCCCTAAATGTTCTAACCATCATAAAGAAAATTGTTTTCTTTGCTCACGTAAGCAACAATAATATGTAATACATAGTACAGCAATACTTAACCAAAACGTAAAATAACCAATTTCCTCTACAAACAAATGCATAATTCCATATCGCGGCATTTGCCAAAATAAATAATCAATTGCATCGTTATGCAACGTCCACACAGCTGCTACTATAAAATGCCATTTTTTTATACGATAGAATGGAGCATATAAAAATCCTTGTATTGCCATCGCGAAGTGCGAAAGCATTAACATGTAGCCCATAAGGCCTATAGGCCCTTTTACGTAAATCATAATCGCGTTTACAACAACAGCCCAAATACCATATTTTATTAAAGTTACAATCGCTAACGCTTCTATTAATCCCCAGTTTCTCTTTGCCAAAAAAGCAATTAAAACAAAGACAAAAAAGAGAGTCGCCATAGGACTATCTGGTACAAACGGCCAAAATATAGGTGACGTTTCTTTCAATTGATTTCCGTACCATATAAATCCATAAATTGTACCTAATAAGTTAACAATTAATAAAAATAATAATACCGAGCGTTGTCTTAACATTGCATACAAGTACACCAATCCGTATGTCCAACACCTTTCAAGCAAAGTAATTCATTCACTAAATCCTACTCTATTATAACAAACTTCATCCAACTAAATAGAAAAGCTGACTACAAATTTTGTAGTCAGCTTTTTTATTATTTTTTATTATACTTTGCAACGAATTCCGAAAGCTTCTTCAGTTCCTCATCCGTACCTTTAAATACACCTTTAGGCATTGAACCTTTTCCCTCTTTCGCAATTTTAGCAATTTCTTCTGGCTTTAAAGTTAAGTTTTGCAGTGCCGGTGCTGCTGCCCCGCCTTGTAAATTGTCACCATGACATGTTAAACAAGTATTTTTTTGCATTAATTTATAGCCATCATCATTTTTATCAACTGGCGCTGTTTTTACAATTGCTCCTTGTTTTTTTGCAGCTTCCCAGTCGTGGTGTGCTACAGATTCCCAAGTTAAAAAGATAATCGATGCAATTGCTAAAAGCATAAATCCAGTTGCCACAGGACGCTTCAATGGACGTCTTTCTGGACCTCGATCAAGAAATGGAGCTAACAGTAATGCTCCAAACGCAATCCCTGGCATAATAAATGCTCCAATTACAGTAAATGAACCGGAAGCATACGAATACTTTAATAACTGATACAAGAATAAGAAATACCAATCTGGAAGTGGTATATATCCAGCATCTGTTGGGTCCGCCATTCTCTCAAGCGGCGACGGATGCGCCACTGTTAAACATAAATAACCGATTAAAAAAACTGCACCAACCATCCATTCTTTTAACAAGAAGTTCGGCCAAAATGCTTCTGTTTTCCCTGGGTATTCAGAATAGTCTTTTGGAATATTTGGTTTCCGAGCTACTGGTACCCGAGAATCTCCTACAAACTTCATCCCTTTGCCGCGATGCATAATCTCCCTCCTTTAGTTCTTTCCCCTTTAATTTAGCAATCTCTTATAGTGGACCGGAAATACCTTGTTTGCGAATCATGATGAAGTGGAAGGCCATTAAACCTAGAAGTGCTGCTGGTAAGAAGAAGACGTGAATAGCAAAGAAGCGAGTTAATGTTTGAGCGCCAACAATTTCGGAATGACCAGCGAGTAATGTTTTAATATAAGGACCAATGAGCGGTGTTTGCTCTGCAATTTGAATCCCTACTTTTGTAGCAAATAAAGCTTTCATATCCCACGGTAATAAATATCCGGTAAAACCAAGACCTAACATAACAAAGAAAATAAGAACACCAACAATCCAGTTTAACTCACGGGGCTTTTTATACGCACCTTGGAAGAAAACTCTGAGTGTATGTAAAAACATCATTACAATTACGAGACTAGCACCCCAGTGGTGCATACCACGAACAATTTGCCCATAAGCAACTTCATTTTGTAAATAGTAAACTGATTCCCAAGCATTTTTAATATCAGGCACATAATACATCGTCAAAAACATTCCAGATAAAATTTGAATTACAGTAACGAAAAAGGTAAGTCCTCCAAAGCAATAGACGAATGCAGAAAAGTGATGTGCCGGGTTTACATGTTCAGGTACTTCATGATCAGCGATATCACGCCATATTGGTGTAATATCTAATCTTTCATCCACCCAATCATAAATTTTATTTAACATCTACTTTGCACCCCCTCTTGGCTTCGCTTTTCCTAGATACAGCGTTCCATCTTTCACTTTAGACTCGTACACATCAAGCGGAGCAAGGGGTGGCGTACCTTTAATGTTAATCCCATCTTTTGTATAACGACCCCCGTGACATGGGCAAAAGAATTGATTCGGATGTGCTTTGTCCGAATTCCAGTTAACTGTACATCCTAAATGTTTACATACTGGAGAGAACGCAACAATGTCTCCGCTTTCATCTTTATGAACCCAAGCTGATTTTGGTTCTTCAGACTTGTACCAACCATCAACCTGCTTCACTTTAAAATCGAAACGCTTCGGCTCTGTTGTAATATCCTTTACTTGCGCAACAGCAACCATATCCGTTCCCGCTTCTTTTCTTAACACCGGATCAAGCGCAAATCGCGTCATCGGCATTAAAATACCGGCAGCCATAAAGCCTCCTACCCCTGTGAGTGTGTAATTTAAAAATTGTCTTCTTGACACGCGATGTTCTTTCTCGCTCACGAAAATTTCCCCCCTCTATCAGAAATTGTCCCCTCGTGATAAATTATATAAAAAATAAAAACTAGGACACTATCATGATATAATACGCTCATGCACAGGTCAATATCATACTACTCATAATAATAAGAACTTTCTGTTTATTATGAGTTTCCCCATTTCTCTTCCAACATCACCATTATATTTTTTATATGTGCATGAATAACTTCTCTTTTTGCTTGATCACTAAATTGTTCTAATGCTAATGAAGGAAACCAAAACAAATCTCCCTGTAACTCTTGCATATCCTCTTTCCATGAAAAATCACTTGTAACATAAGCAATATGCTTAAAACCTTCACTTCGTAAATGATTTGTCCATTCTTGCAAACGACCTTTTTCATTCTTTTGACTTTCTACCAAATACGTAAACGCAGGCAGTAAAAGCACTCTTCCCTTATACTCTCTTTCCAATTCCGTGCTCAACAATTCGATAAATTCACCTTGTTCTACAACCATTTTCATTTCTTTTGCTGCCGAAATTGATAACAGCGGTATTACTCCTGTATCAACATACTCTCTTGCTTGCTCAAACTGTTCCACATCTTTTACAATCCACTTCAAATTCCTTCCCTCCTTCACTTACAAATGACAGAACTTTCACTTTATATATATTAAACCATACTAAAAGAGGTAAAAAAAGAAAAACTACCCAATATAGGTAGTTTTTCTTGATGAAAGTCTGAAATTTGTAAAAATTTATTAATCCAAATAAATTCTATAAAGTTTTTAACTCTGCCGTTAATCTATGAAACGCTTCCTTATCTTGCTTATCTAACGCTTCATCAATTTGTTTCAAAAGGCGTTCTCTCCTAAACGAAAATACACTTTCTTCCAAAAACCTTTCTGCAAGTAAACGATCTTTTTCATTTACTTCAATATGCTTTGGTAGATATGGGTTTTCTTCTAATACAGCTACATAATTCGCATTTTGAAACGATGATTTAAAGTTGAGTTGAATATAAATATCCTCATCTCGATTTAAACGAATATCATGAAACGATTTTTCAGCATCTGTTGTCATAACATTTTGTTTAAAAAAGTGAAACGGTGTGTCTTTCACACAATTCGCTGACATCACTAAGCCACGCGGACAATATTTTGCATGCTCTACGAAGTGGACTTTATGCATCAATTGGTCGTGACTCATTAAATAATTCAGAATCCATACACATTCACGCTGTTTCAGTTGGTAATTATTCAAAAACCATTTTACAAAATCCTTCTTCTCGTTTACAGAAACAGGGGTATTCATAGCAATTAAGTCCCTCCTCTGTCTTTCTCTTTTCTTTTTAGATTCAAGAAGCGGCATTCAGTTTCCTTCCAACTTATGAAAAATCCTCTAAATTATATAACAACTCTTCAATATGAATTTGTGTCGGGTCTAGTTGTAATAACTGGGTAAATACTTCTTTCGCCTCTTTTCGTTTTCCTTCTTCCAATAAGAAATAACCGTACTCTTCTAAGAAGTCTGGATGATTCTTAAAAGAAGTATATGCACTTTCATAGTGTTTTAATGCATCCGAATACATTTCTAATTGTTTTTTTGCATACGCAAGATCCCAAAGTAGTTGTGTATCTGGTTCTCCACTATCAATAGCACGCTCTACAATTGCAATTAACTCTTCGTACTTTTCTTGTTCTTTTAAGATATATGCATATTTTAATGTTGCACCTAAATGCCCTGGATCTAACTCAAGCGCTTTTTGAAGAACTTCCTCTGCTTCTACTATTTTTCCTAATTTCGCCGCAATGTTCGCTAACTCTACATAAAATGGAACTGAAAGCTCATCTACTTTAATTCCTTCATGAAGCGTTTCATAGCTTTCTTGAAGCATTCCTTCTTTTTCATAGCTTTTCGCTAAATACATGTACAGTGATGCGTACTCAGGGTCTAATTCTTTTAATTCCTGCCAAGCACCAATTGCTCTCTGATATTCTTCACCTTGGTATAATGTGAAGGCATATCCAAATAATGAGTGAATATCTTTTTGTTCCTCTAGGCCTGCTTCATAATAAGAAATCGCTTCTTCCCAGTTTCCGATCGCGCTTAACGTTTCTGCGAGGCGAAGTGCGATCACGACACCACCCATTACTTTATGTTCCGCTAATAGCGATTCATAATAAGTAATTGCCTTTTGTTCTTCACCTTTACTACTATATAATTCTGCTAACCCAAACGTAATAACAGGTTCATCAGGCATCATTTCTTTCGCCTTTAATAGTTTTTGCTCTGCTACATCATCAAAACCTTGCATTTGGAATAAATCTGCAACAAGTAATAACGATTGAACATATAAATCGTCATTTTCTGGAATATCATGAAGCACTTCAATCGCTTCATCTTCTTTATCTAGATCAATATATAATTCTGCTAAAAATACAGTGAATTCACTTTCTTCTGGATACAGTAAACGTAAGTCTTCAGTAATTGCTAATGCCTCATCTGTAAATCCAAGTGTATGATAGTAACGAGCGATATCATACTTCTCTTCATCATTCGCAATTTTTAATTGTTCTTTTAATAATTGTAATCCTTTTTCTGCTTCACCATTTTCAATATATGAAACAGCTTGTTCAAACTTTTGCATAAACGTCTCCTTTAATTCTAAAAAATATTCTTTTCTGTTCATTTATCATAAGCAACTCACTGTTAGAACGCAACCTTTAGAATGAGCATGCTTCTTCTTATACTTCTTCCTACAGAGTAGTTAATTGTTCAAAAGGTTCGGATATGACACCGATACCTTATCATCATCTTCTATTGTACCGCTTTCTTTTATGACCGTGCAAATAACTTCTCTCACTAATTATCAAGCCATACAAACCGTGGTTTACAGAATAACTTAATTAGCAGTCTTCAACCTTTATTTTGAATGCGATAAAAAAGGCTCCTATAATAGGAGCCTTCACAATCTCTTAAGAATATGTTTCTTCTTTCTGTACTTGCTCATTTACAAGCTCTTTCAGTAACTCTATAATTTCATCATTTTCTTCCTTCAAACCGACAGTAATACGAATACCATCATCGATACCAAATGCAGCACCAGAACGAACGATATATCCTTTTTTCATTAATCGTTCGAAAGCTTCATTACCTGGTATACCGAGTTTTAAGAAAATGAAATTTGTTTGAGATGGATAATAGAATACGTTATATTCTTTACAAAATGCATAATACTGATTTAAACCTTCAGCATTCTTTTGCACACAATCTTGTAAAAAAGCTTGATCTTCTAATGCAGCGAGTGCTACAGATTGGGCTACAGTTGATGTATTGAATGGTAACCTAGCTACTTCTAGCTGTCCGATTAACTTCGCATCCCCAATCGCATATCCGATACGAAAAGCAGCTAAACCATATGCTTTTGAAAACGTGCGTAAAACCATAAGATTTTCATACTTTTCAAGAAGTGGTAATGTTTGCGGATAGTCTTCTGCTTCCGCGTATTCATAATATGCTTCGTCCATAATAACGAGAGCCGACTTAGGAACTGATTCTAAAAATGAAAGTAATTTTTGTTTCTCAACATATGTACCTGTTGGATTATTCGGATTACAAATCCATACAATTTTCGTTTTCTCATCTACTTGCTCTAGCATTGCATCTAAATCGTGAATACCATCTTTAAGTGATACTTCACGAACTTCTGCTCCTTCAATAACAGCATGGTGATGATATTGTGAAAACGTAGGATTCGCCATTACAACGTTTGTTCCTTCATGTAGTAACGCTCGGCTAATCATTTGAATGACTTCATCTAATCCACTACCAAATAGTAGTTGTTCTGCTTTTACACCTAAATGTTCCGCTATTTTTGTCCGAAGTTCAAAGGCATATCCATCTGGATAAAGGGCATATTGGCTCGCTAAAGAAGTTAATGCTTCTGTCACACGTGCTGAGCAACCGAATGGATTTTCGTTGGATGCTAATTTCACAATTTTTGATAAACCATATTCTCGTTTTACTTCTTCAATGTTTTTCCCAGGCACATACGCTCTCAAAGTTAACAATTGCTCTTTCACTCTCATTTTTCTTCCCCCAGTCATTTCATTCAATTTGATTACAATACGGTTATAGCCCCTTACTGTAATCTTTTGTCATAACCGTCACTATTACGAGAATACCTCTAAATGAGCACTTCACAGCACTTCGCTATCATTTTAAACCATATCTTTTTGAAATGCCTCTAACGCAATATGAACAGTCTCATCTGAAATAGATACGACATTCACTACCCCATATTCCTGCATAAGCACCATATGAATTGCTCCTGCATTTGCTTTCTTATCTTGTTTCATCAATTGAACGAGGCGCTCTACATTCAAATCTCCTGGCATTTTTGGATAGCCGTATTTCAAGAACCACTGCTTCATATCTTCATAAGCAAGATCAACCTTGTACACTTGCTCACTTAAAAATATGGCGAATAACATTCCAACCGCTACACCGTCACCGTGAGTAATATTTCCATACCCTAGCTCTTTTTCAAGAGCATGTCCTAACGTATGTCCAAAATTCAAATGAGCACGTACACCCTTCTCTGTTTCATCTTGTGACACAACATTTGCCTTTACAGGAATCGCCTTCGTTAATATATGGATTAACTTCTCATCATGAAGATCCGCTAATGTTTGCACTTCTTCTTTTAACCAATGGTATAGCTCCACATCACCGATAAGAGCATGCTTTATCACCTCTGCATAACCTGAACGCCACTCTTTTTCAGGAAGAGACTGTAAAAACGGTGTATGATATACAACTGCTTCTGGCTGATGGAATGCACCAATCATATTTTTACCTAACGGATGGTTAATCGCTACTTTCCCACCCACTGCGCTATCGTGCGCTAATAAAGTTGTCGGAACCTGCACAAAGCGAATACCACGCATAAACGATGCAGCAACAAAACCAGCTAAATCTCCAATCATTCCGCCTCCAAGTGCAAGAATTAAAGAATTTCTATCTAATTTATTTTCAAGAGCTGACGTATGAGCCGCATAGAAATTTTCGAAAGACTTCTCTTTTTCGCCACTTGGTACAACAAACGAAAACACGTGCTGCTCTACTTGTAATGCATCGATAACTGTCTGTAAATGTAGTGATGCAACAGCTTCATCTGAAATAATCATTACGTTAGATACCGCTGGCTGCATATTCTGAACGATCGTTGTTAAGTTTGACAACACTTCTTTACCAACATGTACATCATATTCTTTTGATTTCGTTTGAATATGTATGTTTCCCATTAAAATCCCCTCGCATATTCATTATGTTTCTCAATATTTTCACGAATTAGTTCCATACGATCTAATCCGAATTGTTCTATTAAAGCTGTCGCTAATTCCCAAGCCACAACCGCTTCTGCAACGACACTAGCTGCTGGCACTGCACAACTATCTGAACGTTCAATGCTCGCTGTAAAAGGCTCTTTCGTATCAATATCTACACTTTGAAGAGGTTTATAAAGTGTAGGTATCGGTTTCATCACACCGCGCACAACAATTGGCATTCCAGTCGTCATACCGCCTTCTAATCCACCTGCATTATTTGTTCTTCGTGTATATCCATGCTCCTCATTCCACAGAATTTCATCATGAACTTCACTTCCTGGTCTATGCGCTGCTTCAAAACCAATTCCAATCTCGACACCTTTAAAAGCATTAATACTCATAATTGCAGCTGCTAATTTCGCATCCAGTTTTCGATCATAATGCACGTAGCTACCTACTCCAATTGGCATCCCTTCCACAATTACTTCAACGATTCCACCAATTGAATCACCATTTGCTTTCGCATCATCAATCGCTTTCATCATTTGGTTACCAGCTTCGTCATCTAAGCAACGTACAGGAGATGCTTCGGTAATACTCTTTAATTCTTCAATTGAACTATACGTAATCTCCTTAGCTTGTACACCGCCAATTTCAATTACATGGCCCGCTACTTTAATACCAAGTTCTGCTAACACCTTTTTAGCAACCGCACCAGCAGCAACACGCACCGTCGTTTCGCGCGCTGACGAACGTTCCAGTACATTCCTCATATCTCTATGACCATATTTAATCGCACCATTTAAATCAGCATGCCCAGGCCTTGGTTTTGTCACTTTCCTTTTCATCTCTTTTTCTTCTTGCTCAGTTAAAGGCTCCGCCCCCATAATTTTTGTCCAGTGTGCAAAATCACGATTTTCAACAACAAGTGCAATAGGGGAACCTAATGTTTCTCCATGTCTAACACCACTTAAAATTTGCACTTGATCCGTTTCAATTTGCATGCGTCTACCGCGCCCATATCCCTTTTGCCTTCTAGCTAACTCTTCGTTTATATCATCTGCTACTAAAGACAATCCTGCCGGAACACCTTCTATAATCGTTGTAAGTTGTGGACCATGAGATTCACCAGCTGTAATATATCGCATACGTTATTCCTCTTTTCGTATATGTATTTATCTCACTATATTAACTTTTATCATTCTAAAAATATTAAAGAAATTATATCATAAATCGACCATTTTCTTATTCTATATTTCCGATAGTCCTAATTTAAATATCAACATATCATAACAGTTCAAACTTCGTAACTAACTGAAAATAAAAAAAGTGCAAGAAGAATACCCCTATTCTCCTTGCACTTTTTACTATTATCACAGTGATTAAAGCGTTTACAAATTATTTCAAAATAATTAGTAAATCCATTCATTCATTAATTTTGAGTAGTCAACTAATTCTTCTTCTTTAAAGAAAATAGCAATCTCGCGCTCTGCGCTTTCTAAAGAATCAGAACCATGGATAATGTTTTTCGCAACAGTTACACCGAAATCTCCACGAATTGTTCCAGGAGCTGCTTCATGTGGTCTTGTTTTCCCCATCATGTTACGAGCTGTATCTACTACACCTTCACCTTGCCATACCATTGCGAATACAGGTCCAGATGTAATAAAGTCTACTAACTCACCAAAGAAAGGTTTTTCCTTATGCTCAGCGTAGTGTTGTCCAGCAATTTCTGGAGTGACTTGCATTAATTTTGCACCAACTAATTGAAAGCCTTTTTTCTCAAAACGAGCTACAATTTCCCCAATGAAGGCACGTTGTACACCGTCTGGTTTTACCATTAGAAATGTTTTTTCCATAAAAAATCTCTCCACTTCTGAATTATGTATGTAATTGTATATCCCCACACACATATTATCACCCTTATCACAATTGTGCAATAGTTTTGAAATAGAGAGATTATTTTATTTTTTAGAATAAACCTTAAAATTTTCGTTTTCCAATATACTTTGCAACATTTTGTAATGCGTACTTTGCTTTTCCACGTGGGAGTGGTTTTATTATTTCTAAAGCTTTATGTAAATAACGTTCACTAAACGCAAATGCTTGATCAATTGCTGTACTATTTTTTACAGCATCAATAATTTCTTGCATTTCACTTGCTGTTGAATTTTCATGTACAGATGTGATTTTCTGACGAAGTACGGGATCTTCCATCGCATATAAAGCAGGAAGTGTAATATTCCCTTGTAGTAAATCCCCACCAGCAGGTTTTCCAAGTTTCTCTTCTGTAGAAACGAAGTCTAAAATGTCATCAATAATTTGATAAGACATTCCTACAAAATACCCATACCAAAATAGACGATTTACCGTATCACGATTAGCACCAGCAGCAATCGCTCCCAATTGACAACTCGCGGCAATTAATAATGCTGTTTTTCGCTTTATTCTTCTTAAATACGTTCTTAAATTTTGGTCATAATTGTATTTATCTTTAATTTGTTCAATTTCACCTTTACAGACTTCTAAAATAGTATGTGATAACGCTTGATGTGCCTCTGGAATTTCGATATTGGTTATACATTCAAGAGACTTAGCGAACAGATAGTCCCCTGTATACATCGCAATACGATCTCCCCATTTCGCATTCACAGTCGCACTGCCGCGTCGTAAAAATGCAGCATCAATAACATCATCGTGAACAAGAGAAGCCATATGAATAAGTTCTAACGCAACAGCAACATGCTTAATCGCATCTAACTTATAATCTCCAAATTTCCCTGCAAGCAACACAAATACAGGACGAATTCGTTTCCCACCAGCTTCAATAAGCTGTAATGCTGCCTCTTCTACTAATGGCTGTTCAGAAGCGACTGTCTTTTTTAATTCTTTTTCTATCACATTAATATCCGATCGTAAAAAAGAGTACATAAGTTGTAACTTCATATTGTTCACCTTAACCTAAAACTTCTTTTTTCTATTTTGATTCTGGTTTAATTCCTAAATGCATTGCTGCTACCCCAAAAGTAAATGGTTTCACTTGCACACGTTCAAGTCCAGCTTGCTCAAACATTTGAGCCAATTCTTTCATCCCTGGGAACGTACTAGCAGATTCTTGAAGCCATGAATATTCTTTATAACTTTTCGCAAACATCTTTCCAAATAACGGCATGATATATTTAAAGTATAAAATATACCCTTGTCGAAAACCAATCATTGTTGGTTGAGATGTTTCTAAACAGATTACTTTTCCACCTGGTTTTACTACACGCGTCATTTCTTTTAATACGTGCATATAATCCGGTACGTTACGTAAACCAAACCCAATCGTCACATAATCAAACGTATTATCTTCAAACGGAAGTTCCATTGCATTCCCATGTAGAAGTTCTACTTGTTTTAATTGTAACGCCTCTACCTTTTGCTTACCAACAGATAACATATTTTCACTGAAGTCTAAGCCAACAACCTTTCCTTGCTCACCTACGGCTCCAGCTAGCGCAATTGTCCAATCTGCGGTTCCACAGCATACATCAAGCGCTTGACTGCCTGGTTGTACATCCATAATTCGCATCGTTTCTTTCCGCCACGCTTTATGTCTTTGAAAACTAATTACAGAATTCATCACATCGTATTTATCAGAAATCTTTTCAAATACGTCATGTACTCTTTCTTCTTTTGATTGTTGCATGCTCGTACCTTCTTCCAATGTAAAATTGCTTATGTCTTCTATTTATTCCTTAACACAGAATTTATTTCATTTATGTCTGTGTGATTTTCTAAAAATTGTTTTTCTTTCTTTCTCAATTCCTTCATCCAACCATTAATCACTACTTCTGCTTTATCCCCTAAAGCATCTTGCATAGCTTGAAAAACAGGTGAATGTTGCTTATCAGCATACAATTGAATTTCTTTTTGAAGGCGATTTCCACCTAATACGTATGTGATAAATGGCTTCCAATGTGATAACTGAAAATGATCACATGTTTTTTGAAGGAGCGCAGACTCAATCGTTACTATGCTTTTCATTATGTCATCCGTCGTTTCATGCGCTTTTTGGTATAACATAATTTTGTGTTCATTTATCTCTTTAATTCCTTCAGCAAGTGCACGAATTAAAACAATATCACGATTCATAGACAATAAATAATAATATAGTCCACTATAGTAATCGCCTGCAAGTACTGTTAATTGACGACATTTATGGAATTCAATCTCTTCCTCGCCTGCTTTATTTGATACCCTTTCATGCGTATCAAGCGCAATTTGTACAAGCATAATTGTTACTACGTAATGCTCAATTTGTTCTATATGTAAGTTTGCACTCTTTAAAGCACCATATAACAATGCTATCTTTTCTTCATCAATAAATGGTTCTTCAATATAGTTTATAAAATAAGGATGGCGTAATTTCTCCATCAATTTTTCTTTTATACCCGCATACCCTCCGTAGATGTCACACACAAAAAATCACCCTTGTTTTCTAATTCATAAAACTTATTATAACACATACACTCTATTTTCTATAACCAAAACTTGGCTACACCTACCATTCATGTAAGCAATCTTTCTAATCTCACTCTGTCTAGTTAAAACTATATCATTTATTTACTAAAAAAAAAAAGAAAAGCAGTTTCCCGCTTTTCTTTACTTCGTTTTAATAAACGATAAAATTTCACTGCGCGCTGCAGCATCATTTTCAAGCACACCACGCACTGCTGTCGTTACTGTTTTCGCACCTGGTTTTTTCACACCACGCATCGTCATACACATATGTTCTGCTTCTACTACTACCATTACACCATGAGGCTCTAGTACTTCCATAATAGAGTTCGCTACTGTTGATGTAATACGTTCTTGCAGTTGTGGGCGACGTGCAATTGTATCTACGGTACGAGCTAATTTACTTAACCCTGTTACCTTTCCACCTTGCGGAATATATGCAACGTGAGCAACTCCATAGAATGGTACTAAATGATGCTCACACATCGAATAAAATGGTATATCTTTTACTAGTACAAGCTCTTCGTGATCTTCTCCGAATACTTTATGCAAATGCTCTTTCGGATCTTCATGCATACCTGAGAACACTTCTGCGTACATTTTTGCAACACGCTTTGGTGTATCAAGTACTCCCTCACGATTTGGGTCATCCCCAATCGCCTCTAAAATAAGGCGTACTGCATGTTCAATTTGTTCTAAATTAACTTTTGCCATCCGCTAGCCCTCCCGAAAACCTAAAAGTGATACGAACACATTCTAGCATATTTATGTTTTTAAAAGCAAAAAGAAGAGTTCCCAAAAAGGAAACTCTTCTTCCCTGTTAATATGTAAGGATTATTTAACCGCATCTTTTAACGCTTTACCAGGTTTGAATGCAGGTACTTTACTTGCAGCGATTTCAATCTCCTCACCTGTTTGTGGGTTACGACCTTTACGAGCCGCACGCTCACGAACTTCGAAGTTACCGAATCCGATCAGTTGTACTTTATCACCTTGTTTTAAAGCTTCTAAGATAGAATCAAAAACAGCGTCTACTGCTTTTGTTGCGTCCTTTTTAGAAAGGGAACTTGCTTCTGCAACAGCATTGATTAAATCTGTCTTGTTCATGCCATTCACCTCCTCCCAAAGATAAGACTGTATAATGATCATAAAATGAGTCTTACTTTCATTTGTAGGCAATTTTTGCAAATTCTATACTACAAAGATGTAGATAAATCATTATCAACGCCTATATTATACGATTCTCCTTTATAATTCAATATTTTTAAGGAAATTGTTACTCTTAAAATGTGAAAATCTGATGAAACTTGACAATTTACAACAATGTATTAGATAATGACTGTTTATTTTTCTATTTTATAATCAAAAAAAACAAAAAATCCCTCTACAATGAGAGGGATTTTTTCTTATAGTATAATCGCAATTAATCCGCCAGATCCTTCATTAATAATTCTTTCTAGCGTTTCTTTTAATTTATATCTAGCATTTTCTGGCATTAAAGATAATTTCGCCTGAATTCCTTCTCGAACAATCGAGCTAAGTGAACGTCCAAATATATCAGAATTCCAAATTGATAACGGGTCATCTTCAAAATCTTGCATTAAATAACGAACTAATTCTTCACTTTGCTTTTCAGTACCAATAATCGGCTCAAACGTTGACTCTACATCTACTTTAATCATATGAATAGATGGCGCTACCGCTTTTAACTTCACACCAAACCTTGAACCGTGACGAATAATTTCTGGCTCATCTAAGCTCATATCCGCTAATGCAGGTGCTGCTACACCATATCCTGTTTGCTTAACCATACGCAGTGCATCCGCCACTTGATCGTACTCTATTTTCGCATGAGATAAATCGAGCATAAGCTTTAACAAATGATCTTTCCCTCGAATTTCTACTCCTACTACTTCTTTTAAAATCTGATCATATAATTCATCTGGCGCATATAAATCAATCTCCGCCACACCTTGCCCCATATCAATGCCAGCTAGGCTCGCTCGATCAATAAATTCATATTGACTAAACTGCCAAACAACGCGATCCACATCACGAAGACGTTTTATATCCTTCACAGTTTCTTGAACTGCTTCTTGATAACTTTGACGCAACCAATGCCCTTCATTTAGCACCATTACCCAACTCGGAAGGTTCACATTCACTTCTAATACAGGGAATTCAAATAGCGCTTCACGAAGTACATTATATACATCTGTTTCTCTTAAACTCTCCACACTCATTGCAATAACCGGGATATCATATTCTTCTGATAAACTTTGGCGTAATTGCTCTGTATCTGGATGATACGGCTGTACCGTATTAATTATCATAATGAAAGGTTTTCCTACTTCTTTCAACTCATTTACAACGCGTTCTTCTGCCTCTATATAATCTCTTCTTGGAATTTCACCAATTGTTCCATCTGTTGTAATTACAACACCAATTGTTGAATGTTCTTGAATTACTTTACGCGTGCCGATTTCTGCAGCTTCATGGAATGGAATAGGTTCTTCATACCAAGGGGTATTAATCATACGCGGGCCATTCTCATCTTCATAGCCCTTCGCTCCAGGAACCGTATATCCAACACAATCTACTAATCGAATATTCACTTCAAGTCCTTCATCTACTTCGATAGAAACCGCTTGGTTTGGAACAAACTTCGGTTCCGTCGTCATAATTGTACGACCAGCAGCACTTTGAGGCAATTCATCCTGCGCTCTTTGACGGTCAGACTCATTCTCAATATTTGGAATAACTACAAGTTCCATAAATTTTTTAATGAATGTTGATTTCCCTGTTCGAACAGCTCCTACAACTCCAAAATAAATATCACCGCCTGTTCGTTCTGCAATATCTTTAAAAATATCTACCTTTTCCAAGTGATTCCCTCCCTCAAAATTTTTGGGAATAATTCCGCGTTTATAGTCAACTAATACCTTCTCTAACGTTGCCTATAATATCTGATATAATATAATGGTATTCTAGAAGTTCGGACAATATATCATATAATTTTGTCCAATTTCATATGACTATTAAAAAATATCTTTTGTTTGCATCGTAAGTTGTATAACATAAAAAACCTTTCTTCTAGAACTTATTCACTAAAAGAAAGGTTCATGACTTATCATTTTAAAAAAATTGGTTCTCCGTCCTTTACTGTGTACGGTAAAGAATAAGCTGGTACAAACGGGGAACCTTTCGAAAGTATATTTCGAATATCTTCTCCCTCTGTAAACTGCCCTTCATTTTTTTTCAAAGCGTCATATAGGTCGATTCTATAATCAACAAAAACTTCTCCTTTTTCATTAATTACAAAAGGAAGTCCTTTACCAGAATATGGACTTGTCACTTGTGGCACATCTTTATATCCTAGTTTTTTGAAATCCAATTCATATACACCATCTGAAATTACTTTTTTAAAAGGTGGATATTGATGTTCATCACGATACATCCTAAGCTTTAAAGATAGTTCCTGAATTTGTTCAGCCATCCTAACATCAATTAACTTTACTGTCGGATTTGTTTCAACGTCTATTAATACGTATTGATATACTCCTCCACTTTCATACGCATTCCCTGGCGCTTCTTGTATGTAACGCGGGGCAATCTGTTGAAAATCGATTGGATACTTTTGATAAATAGGTGTACTCATATCCCTCGTCTTAATTGGCAATATCCCATCATTTTGCTCCTTAAATGTCACAACAGCTTTTTGAACAACCTGTAGCTGATCTTCATAAGGAACCGCATTTTGCTTCATATTTTCTTTCGGATACAGACACCCCGTTAAAAGGCTCATACAACAAAATATTAAAATAACATGGAATTTTTTCACTAGCATCACCTTTTCATACTAATCTAATTTGCTCCGTATGTAGTATTTTCGAGACCATTCCATTTACTGCTGTACAGGTCCACTAAATACAACAAGAAAAATAACAATTCCTGACACAATCATAAGGGTGTACGCTACTAACGCTGTAATCCCTTTCAAAAATTTATTCTTTATTCTATGTCTACTTAATAAAATAAAACTTACTGCAAAAAACATAAATCCAATTGCCCCTAAAGCCAGCCACATTTTCATAAGCCCTTCTGACATATACACACCCCTTTTTATTAATCTATTTTTATACTATTTTAACAAATTAAAATCTTTAAACAAATACAAAAAGAACATTTTACTACAAATCGCGAGTATGTAACTTTAATCAATAGGTTTTCCAGCATTTCTCACCAATCTAGGCAAAAATAAAACCGAAGCGATTGTATCTCTCGCTTCGGTTGACCAAATATGCCCAAAAACAGCTCTATTCCCATTCTTTCATGGCTATCATATGCAATCTCCAAACTCTTTGTTTCTCATAATTTATTTTTTAAACATTTTGCTTAACGAACCAAAATCTGTTGGCATATTATTATTAATAATCGCTTTTACAATTTGATCCTCTTGCTCTTTCGGCACTTCACGTCCCGCCATAAGAGCCACTTGATGAATTAATTGACGAAGTACAGTTTCATCACGTAAATTCGCATTTTGCACGGATGATGCTAATTTAAAAATATCCTCTTTATTTACTTTCGCTTCCTTCTCAATATTATTAAAAATATTATTATCCATTCTTTTCACCCTCTCCTCAAGTTACTCTTCATCCTATGCAAAAATGAAAAAATGGTGAAAAGACCCAAAAAATAAAAAAGCGACAGAAGTACAAATGTACTTCTGTCGCTTTTCTTTACAGTAAATCAGGTATAGCTTCCACTTCATGTTTTCGAACACGTCCCATCAATGAGCCTACTGCATCTTTTACGTTATTCCCATTGAACAGCACGTCATATAAAGCAGCTGTAATCGGCATTTCAACTTCCATTTTCTCTGCCAATTCATGAGCAGCTTTCGTTGTTCTTACACCTTCCACAACCATACCCATGCTTTCTAACACTTCTTCTAAAGAGTGTCCTTTTCCAAGCATATTTCCAGCGCGCCAATTTCGGCTATGAACACTTGTACAAGTTACAATTAAGTCTCCCATACCAGTTAGACCAGCAAACGTTAACGGATTCCCGCCCATTTTTCTTCCTAAACGAGCAATCTCTGTTAAACCACGTGTCATCAATGCCGCCTTTGCATTATCACCTAATCCAAGACCATCAGTTATACCAGCAGCTAATGCGATAATATTTTTTAACGCACCACCAAGTTCAACTCCAACGATATCTGGATTTGTGTATACACGAAAATAACTATTCATAAATAAATCTTGTACTTCCTCAGCCGCTTCCATACGCTTTGCTGCAGACGTAACTGTTGTCGCTTGTCGTAAACCGACTTCTTCAGCATGACTCGGTCCAGACAGTACAACAACATCTTTAATTAAGTGCTCTGGAATTTCTTCCTCAATCACTTCCGAAATACGTTTTGACGTACCAGGTTCAATTCCTTTGCTCGCATGAATCCAAGTAATTGGTTCAGTAACAATTTCTTTCATCTCTTGTAATACATCTCTGTACGCTTTCGTTGGTACTACTAGCAGTACTGTATTTACATCTACTAATGCTTCTTCTAAAGAAGAGTAGGCTACGATTGTGCTTGGCAATGTAATGCCTGGGAGATATCGACTATTCTCATGTTTCGTATTAATTTCATCCATAAGTTCTGGGCGATTTCCCCAAATACGTACATCATGTCCATTGTCAGCTAATACCATCGCTAACGCTGTTCCCCAGCTACCTGCTCCTACTACTGTGATTTTTGTCATAAAATCACATCCTCTCCATTAGTCTCTTGCTCTAGCGATAATGTGAATCGGCGTTCCTACGAAGCCAAATGATTCACGTAAGCGATTCTTTAAGAAACGCTCATATGAGAAGTGCAATAATTCTGGATCGTTTACAAACACAACAAATGTCGGTGGTTTTACCGCAACTTGTGTTGCATAGAAAATTTTCAGACGGCTACCATTATGAGTTGGCGTCGGATTCATCGCTACCGCATCCATAATTACATCGTTTAATACGTTCGTTTGAATACGGATACTATGACTTTCATTTACCTCATCGATAACCGGTATTAATGTTTGTGTACGTTTTCTCGTTTTTGCAGATAAGAAAACAATTGGTGCGTATTCTAAGAATTGGAAATGAGCACGGATATTTTCTTCAAATGCTTTCATTGTTTTTTCGTCTTTTTTCACTGCATCCCATTTATTTACAACGATAACAACAGCTCGCCCTGAATCATGAGCATATCCAGCGATTTTTTTATCTTGCTCAATAATTCCTTCTTCACCATCTAAAACGACTAAAACAACGTCAGAACGTTCAATCGCTCTTAGCGCACGAAGTACACTATATTTTTCTGTACTTTCATACACTTTTCCTTTTTTACGCATACCAGCTGTATCAATAATTACATAATCTTTTCCATCTTTACTATATGGTGTATCGACAGCATCACGAGTTGTTCCTGCTACATTACTAACAATTACACGCTCTTGACCAAGAAGAGCATTTACAAGTGATGATTTCCCTACGTTTGGACGTCCAATTAAAGAGAAACGAATTGTGTCTTCATCATATCCGTCTTCTTCAATCTTTGGAAAATGTTGTGCAGCTTCGTCTAGTAAGTCACCTAACCCTAATCCGTGTGTACCTGAAATTGGGAATGGTTCGCCAAATCCTAATGCATAAAAGTCATAAATGTCACTGCGCATTTCCGGATTGTCTACTTTATTTACTGCAAGTACAACCGGTTTATTTGAACGATATAAAATTTTTGCAACTTCTTCATCAGCTGCTGTTACACCGTCACGACCGTTTGTCATAAAAATGATAACATCCGCTTCATCAATTGCTACTTCAGCTTGTTGACGAATTTGTGTCAAAAACGGCTCGTCTCCAATATCAATTCCGCCCGTATCAATAATGTTAAATTCATGATTTAACCATTCTCCAGCGCTATAAATACGATCGCGCGTTACACCTGGAATATCTTCTACGATTGAAACTCTTTCTCCAACAATTCTATTGAAAATAGTAGATTTCCCTACGTTCGGGCGACCTACTATCGCTATTACTGGTTTCGGCATATACTTTCATCCTTTCAACTTGCTTCTGTTTATTATGTAAAAAACCCTTCTTTGTGCAAGAAGGGATTTGCATTCCAGAATATTTCTCAACGTATCAAAACACCTCACATTATAACACACGTTGCTAATGTTTCACAATAATATATACATTCTCTTGTAAGCGATGTGCAATACCATCTAAAATTGCTTCTAAATTATTTGCAACAAATTCTAGTTCCTCCGTCGATTCGCAAACGAATAAAGGAGCACCACCTGCAAATTTTTCTGGAGTCGTTGTTATAACTGCCAGAATAACACTTTCTAACATCATCTCTTATCTCCCCTTCCTTTTGGGGCTTCCGATGACATATGGACAGCACTTTCTAACGTTGGTACATTTCCTATGACACCTATCGCTTTCTCTGCATCTTGATCTTGCGGCAGGACAAAAATCCCAACCCTGCCATCCTCTAAATCACGCTTTGCTAACGGTACAAGCGCTGGTGTACCAGAATCTCTATAAATCCCTAACGCTACTGAAACATCGTGTAAAATAGCTTGTCGTTGCCCTAAATTTGAGATTGTAACCATCGCATCAATTGATTTCGGCTTTAAAATAAAACCCATACCATATTTCATAATTTCTTCTTGTCTTGCTGGCAATCCAATATTCATAATGTAAATATTGTCAATATAAAGCCCTGCTCCTTCAAAACGAAGCGGAACGTGCTCAATTTCAACAAGATCATGTAGCCTTTTACCAGACATTAATTTTTTCGCGATAAAAAATGCGATTATAGCCATAATTACTCCTGCAATCCATGAACGGAATCCTATATACGCAAACGTCGTTGCAAACGACGTTAACATTGCCAAATAGTTGCGACTTTCAAAAACCAATGCAATTCCTTCAATGTATGTATTTCCACGCGGTACGAGCTCATACCCATCTAATTGTTGAAGCGTATTTCTTTCCATATTACGTACATCACGAAATTGTGTCGCTGCTAATGTAAGAAATGTAATGGCAGAAAAATCTTTTTTCAAAATAGACGGGATTGCAATCGCTCCTAAAGCAGCTGCAATTAACCCCATTGCAATATGAATAATTTTCCCATGTAGCCTCGTCGGATATTGCCGCGTATCCGTCCGAAGCATTAGCACCCTTGTAACTGTCCCTGCTATTACGCCGCATAAAATGGCTGGTGTATATTCAGTCATGTATTACCCTCGCCTTTCTTTTACGTGTTTTTCTCTTAAACCGTTCCATGTATACTGATGCTTTTGCAATCCAAAACAATATTGCCATGAATAATGTAGAAATGGCGACGATATCAAAAAATGCTAAACTACCGTAATCATATGGAAAATTCAATTTCCTAAAAATAAATGTCACTAGCAGCTCTCCTTGTAACATCCCTACATATAGAGAACATAATCGTAATATGCGATCCCCATGCAATAACACCGATGCATACACAAGAGCACTACTTAGCAGAAACACTCTATCCACCACAATCCAAATCGGATCATATATTTCTAACAGATGAAAACTCGTATATAACATTGCAATAATAAGTGCCGAAAGTAAGCTATACAATTTTTTCCAGACGGAATATAGCGTGATCCCTATAAAAGAAATAATACAAAGTAAAAGAGCATTTACTGATACCACGAATGAGGCAATCGTTACATGTAACGGAGAGCAAATTATAAAAAACAGTATACAAGCGCCTAACTTCCACCGGATAGGGTCCTTTTTCATAAAAAAGGTTACAATGATCCACCCTATCCAAGCTACAAAATAAAAAGTACTTCCATCCATCAACTTCACCTCCTATGTTTTCCATTATGGGAACTTTTTATGAAAGTTAATCCACTTTATTTACGCATAGTTTTTTCTTATAACAGCAACACTTTTAACAAGGAGGTGTTATTCATTATGGGTAAAGATCGCCAAGAACGAAAACTACGAGAATCACGCCGCGTTGAATCCGATCGTGATCAATCACTACAATATCCAGGTGCAACTGGACTTGATACACCAGAACAGGCTCGAAAACAAAACCAGCACTAATTAATACAAAAAGACGGTTTCTATATTGTACGAAACCGTCTTTTACATAATCAGTTTAATGATTTCTATTTATATCGAAATAATATTTCGCATACTATATCTTCCCATTACTTCTTTTTACCTTCACCTATTCCCATTAAAAATTAAGTTCTCTCCAGTAATTCGACAACACACCATCTACATTTTTCAACCCTTTTTCAATTACAATTTTTACGAAATGATATTTTTATATAATACTAATTCCATTCTCCACTTTATATTACGAAAAAGAATAGAACAAAAAAAAATCAACCGAATGGTTGATTTTTTATCTCCTACTATAATGCGCAGTATCAATACCACGCTGCATTAACCAATGATATGTTTCACCCTTTACAACAAGAGGTACAGATTGCAACTCTTCTATCGTCTTCGCACCAAGAGCTGTCATTATAAATTTCAAATCTGTATGTAGAAGCTCAATTTCATCTACTAACTTCTCGATACCATCTTGCATTAAAATACGTAAAAAATAACCAGCAAACGCAGTTGTATTCGCCCCTAATGCGATTGCTTTCGCTACGTCAAGCGCTGTTTGTATACCCCCAGATGCAATAAAAGAGAGGTTATTATTTGTAGAGGTTGCTTCAATAATCGAGGTTGCTGTTTGTATGCCCCAGTTATTAAAATAAGAAAGCATTCGCTGTCTTCTTTCGTTTTCAACAGCAGCAAAATTCGTACCACCTTGCCCACCAATATCAATTGCTGTTACACCTACGTTCACTAACTGTTGCATTGTTTCCTTACTCATCCCAAATCCAACTTCTTTTACAATGATAGGAACTTTACTATTTAAAACAATTTTCTCAATGCGCTGAAGTACTCCAGTAAAATCACGGTCTCCTTCTGGCATCGTTAACTCTTGTATGACATTTAAATGAATTTGTAATGCATTCGCTTCAATCATATCAACGGCGCGCTCTGCCTGCTCGATAGTTGCCTCACTACCTAAATTAGCAAAGAAAATACCATTTGGGTTTACCTTTCTAATCACCTTATAAGAAGCAGCTTCACTTTCATCTTTTAACGCCGCCATTTGCGAACCTACAGCCATAGCAAGGTTATGATGTTTCGCTACATATGCTAATTGCTCATTAATATGTAACGTTTTCTCTCCTCCACCACCAGTCATCGCATTGATAAAAATCGGCGAACTTAGTGAAAGTTCGCCGATTTTTGTTTCACATGTTATTGTGTCATAATTTGAATTTGGCAAGCTTTGATGCACAAAATCAATATCATGAAAGCCATGCGTACGAGACTGACCAGTAGAAAGAGCGTATTCAATATGATCTAATTTACGTTTTGCCCTTACCACTTGTACCCCTCATTATTTCTTTAATTTTTTCAGTTGTTCACCAATAATATCACTTAATTGGAAAGTAGCAGAATCAGCATTTGGCTCATACTGACTATAATCTTCAGTTACATTATTTTCCTCAAGCGCTTCTTTTATACTTAAAGAAATACGTTTCTCTGCTACGTGAACTTCAAGTACTTTCACTTTTACTTCTTGTCCCATTTCCAATACTTCATTCGGATTTTTCACGTGACGATTTGCAATTTGAGATACGTGTACAAGCCCTTCAACGCCCGGTAAAATCTCAACGAATGCACCAAATGTAACAAGGCGTTTTACTACTCCCTCACGAATATCTCCAGCTTTTATTTCGCCAGCAACGTTTTCCCAAGGTCCTGGTTGAGCTGCTTTAATTGATAAAGAAATACGTTGTGTATCAGCATCAACAGATAACACCTTTACCTTAACCTTTTGACCTTGCTCTAACACTTCAGAAGGTTGCTCTACACGTTCGTGTGAAATTTGTGAAATGTGAACTAAACCGTCCACTCCACCAACGTTAACGAATGCGCCAAAGTCAGTTAATCGTTGTACTGTTCCTTCAACAACGTCCCCTTCTTTTAATGAAGAAATTGCTTCTTTTTTCTTAGAATCTAGTTCTAATTCTACTACCGCTTTATGCGAAAGGATTACACGATTTTTTTCACGGTCTAATTCAACAATTTTCACCGCTAATGTTTTACCTTTATAGTCAGTAAAGTCTTCTACATAATGTACTTCTACAAGTGAAGCTGGAATAAAACCGCGAACACCAAGGTCCACAACTAATCCGCCATTCACAATATCTTTTACAGTAACATCAAATACATGACCAGAAGTAAATTTCTCTTGTAGTTCTACCCATGCTTTTTCTGCATCAACAGCACGTTTAGATAAGACAAGATCATCTTCTTCTAATTTAATAATTTTCAACTCTAGTGTTTGATCTAATTCTACAACATCGCTTGCTTTTTCAATATGAACGTTAGCTAATTCACTAATTGGAATTACGCCATCTGTTTTGTATCCAACATTTACAAGCACTTGTTTCTCTTCAACCTTCGTTACAGAACCTGTAACAACGTCACCAACTTGTAATTCTTTTGAATCCATAACTTCTTCATTCATTTTCTCTACCATGGAAATACCTCCCTACAGAATTGACAAAGCATTTTTTATGTATATACGAAATGAAAACAAAGTTTTCATTTGCATGTTTAAGAATTTCTCATCACATACTCTTTTTCAATAACATTCACAAGAAAATATATTAAACCTATATAAATAGTATACAGCAAAACCAGCTTGAAAAAAGTATGTTTTGAAATATAATAGCGAATATATTCTGACAGTTTTATTCCTCTTTAACTAACTTCTTACAAATCAGCTCATTTGTCAAGGAAAGAGACTCACAATTCACGTATCCTTTACATTTCTATTTAAACAAAAAAAGAAAGAGGACTATCCCCTTTCTTTATTTCGCAAACACTCCAGAAACAATGCTCATAATTTTTTGGACAACTTCTTCAATTGATAAAGAAGTCGTATCTAATTCCAATGCATCATCAGCCTTTTTTAGTGGAGAAACTTCGCGTTCTGAATCTAATTTATCACGCTGAGCAATTTCTTCTTTTAGCTGCTCTAAATTAGAATCGAAACCTTTATTTAAATTTTCTAAATGTCTTCTTTCCGCTCTTTCTTCAACAGAAGCAAGCATAAAGATTTTCACTTCAGCATCCGGTAATACATGTGTACCAATATCACGGCCGTCCATTACAACGCCGCCTTTTTTCGCTAACTCTTGCTGACGACGTACCATTTCTTCACGAACAAGGCGATGTTTCGCTACAATAGATACTCGATTCGTCACATCAGGTGTACGAATTACTTCAGAAACATCTTGTCCATTTAAAAATACAAGCTGTGTATTTTCTCCTTGCTGAAACTCAATATTTACATTCTTTACAACTTCCATTAACTGCTCTTCATTTTCAATGTCTACTTTTTGTTCAAGGGCTGCATATGTAAGCGTACGGTACATTGCGCCTGTATCAATATAAACGTAAGAAAGTTCCTTCGCAACAACTTTTGCCACTGTACTTTTCCCAGCAGCTGCTGGACCATCTATAGCAATTGAAATTCGTTTATCCATTGTAACACCTCATTTTTTCACTTATAAAACAAAACGAAAAGCAGGTGTTCACCCTGCTTCTTCTCATTTGCTTCACGTCATTAAATCCTCAATTATTGTAGCATAATCCTTCATAGAAGAAAATGAAAACTACCTATTCACCTGCAAGATTTCCACTTTGTTTTTTACCATGACACCCTCATAATAAACAATTTTAGATAAATATTTCACTGATGACTTATGTATAAATAACAATTGCACAACAGAAAGACAAATGAATTGTATTATTAATATACGAATAAAAATTCTCTCCATCTTTTTCACCGGAATTCTTCCCTCCTATACTATATTTGCACATTTCGTTTCATGATTTTATACATCGTACATATAGCAGTTAATTTTATTGTCATTTTCGAGGCATACTTTTATACATTTCCATTGTCGAATTTACTCAAAACATGTTATGTTCTAAATGTATTTTTTACTTGAAAGGGGTATAAGCATTGAAAAGAATCCTAGTTTTACACACAGGTGGAACAATTGCAATGGAGGAAGATAAAGAAACTGGGGTCGTACAACCAGGTGAAAAAAATCCTCTTTTAAAATTCATTCCTGATTTAGAAGGCGATGTTGATTTAATCGTTGAAGATGTGTTCCACCTACCATCTCCTCATATGACACCGAGCGAAATGTTACAATTACAAGTCATCATTGATGAAAGAGTAAAACAAGACAACATTCATGGCGTAGTCATTACGCATGGCACGGATACATTAGAAGAAACAGCTTATTTCTTAGATTTAACAGTACAAGCAACTATTCCGATCGTAGTGACAGGTGCAATGCGCTCTAGCAATGAGTTAGGTGCTGATGGTCTATATAACTTCTTATCAGCTGTAAAAGTTGCTAGTTGTGATGAAGCTGCAGAAAAAGGTGTTTTAGTCGTATTAAACGACGAAATTCATTGCGCTACAAATGTAACGAAAACACATACAAGTAATGTTGCAACATTCCAAAGCCCACAATACGGACCAATTGGAATGGTAACAAAACGCGGCGTTGTCTTCCATCACGCTTTAGTACATCACGAAACATATACGATAAACAAAGTGTCTAAAAATGTAGTTGTTCTAAAAGCATATGCTGGCATGGATGATACATTATTAGCAGCAATCGAAAATCTTCCTGTAGACGGCATTGTTATCGAAGCTCTTGGACAAGGTAATCTCCCTCCAAGAACACTACCTAGTCTAGAAAGATTATTAAATAGAGGTATTCCTGTCGTATTAGTTTCTCGCTGTTTCAACGGTATCGTTCAAGACGTATATTCGTATGAAGGTGGCGGTAAACACTTAAAAGATATGGGCATTGTATTCACATACGGCTTAAATGCACAAAAAGCACGCATTAAATTACTTGTTGCATTAGAGAATACAAATTCTCATGAATCCATTCAAAATATGTTTATGCACGAATAAAAAGGAGCTGTCGAGGTTTTCCCGACAGCTCCTTTTTATTTTTCTCTTGATGCAACGGTTTGCGCAATCGCATCTCCATGAAATCTTCCGTTCTCGATAAATATTTCATTTGCATTATTTCCAGCAGCAATGACACCTGCAATGAAAATATTTTCAGCATTCGTTTCCATTCTATCCTCTGTATAAATTGGACGTCCTGTTTCTTCATCAATCTGAACACCCATCTTCGTTAAGAAGCTATGATCAGGATGATAACCAGTCATCGCAAATACAAAATCGTTTTTGATTGTAAGAGCTTCACCATCAACTGTAAACGTTAATGTATGCTCAGTAATTTCTTTCACATGAGCCCCAAAATGCATTTGAATTGTACCATTTCGTACTAACGCCTCAAATTCCGGCAAAATCCAAGGCTTTATGCTTGGTGAATACTCACTTCCACGATACAGTACCGTTACACGTGCACCAGATTTAACAAGTTCTAACGCGGCATCTACACTCGAGTTTTTCCCACCTATAACTACTACATCTCGATCAAAATAAGGATGCCCCTCTTTAAAATAGTGAGCTACTTTCTTCAATTCCTCACCTGGAACATTCATATAATTTGGATTATCATAATATCCAGTTGCTACAACAATATATTTCGCTATATATATTTCCTTACTTCCGTCACGCTTTGTCGTCTCAACCTGAAAAGCTTCTCCATCTTTTTGAACTTTCTCCACTCGCTCAAAAGCATTTACACGTACAGATTTACGTCTTACTACTTCACGATAATACGCAAGCGCTTGATTTCGAACTGGCTTACGATTTTCTGTAATAAAAGCTACATCACCAATTTCTAATTTTTCACTAGAAGAGAAAAATGTTTGATGAGTTGGATAATTATAAATGGCATTTACAATGTTTCCTTTTTCAATTACTAACGGATTTATCCCTACCTTTTGCAACGAAATTGCAGCCGCTAATCCGCACGGACCGCCTCCGATTATAATAACTGTTTCTTTCTGCATACTCGTCCACTCCTAGTCTTCTACCAATACACTATTTATAAAAACAAGAAAAAACCTACTTACAGCAGTAGGCACCTATCTTTATTGTATTCATTTTTCATATATTTGTCATCTAAACGAAACGTACATCCGATAGACATCTGCTAAAAACTGCTGAAATTTAATACCTTGTTTCCCTAATACATTCTCAGGATCAATCTTTCTAGCTGGATCAAGCGTTTTATGTGACACGATATCTTTTTTCGGATTTAAGCCAAAGTTTTGGCATAAATACGCATGATACCATGTAAAACGATTATATGCTTCCCAAAAGTTAACATCACCACCATAACAAAGTTCCACTCCAATGGCCGCCTTATTCGCGTCATAGCCATATAAGTCATTATCCGTCGGCACACCATATCGAACATGATACGCAACTTCATTTATAGGAATAATCTCCAATATTGTTTTATCATCTATAAATGTATGCGCCGAAGCTTTCGGTTGTAATTCATTAAAGTAATCTCGATTCCCTATCGCATTGCTTCCAGGATTCCCCGTATCATGGCTTACAATAAATCTCACTTTAGTCAGAGGAATCCCCGGTCGTGAACTTCCATATCCAATATAGTTGCGCTCTATAGGAAACATCGCCATTGCTACCAACTCCCGCTCTAGAAGATTACCTTACTTCCTTATATATGTATTCGGTAGCAATGTCCTTATCGCATATTTCTTACGCGAAGAGAAAATCGAAAATATTTGAAGTGAACACCATAAACAACAAGATACTTACAGCCACTCCATAAAAACCGTAAAACCAAACACAATCTTCTTTCGTATCTAAACCGAAAAATTTATTTACCGATTGTAATAATGTGCCACGCTTGCTTTGTTTGTTTCGTAATACTTCCACTCGCTCTACAACATCTGCTGGCATCATAAATCTTTGGTCTACTGTCATTTTCATCATTTATCTCTCCTTAAAATCATTTCCGTTTTGTTTATCTAAGGAGAGTATAGCACGTTTGTTCGTATAGAACAAGCGTTCTTTTTATTTTTATTTTATTTTTCAGCAAGCCAAGTAAAAATCGAGATTACAACGGCAATAATCGGCCCTACTACAACCACACCAAATACCAAAAACAGTAACCCTTCCCCGAACATCCGAACGGTACTTATTTTTCGAGCTTTCATCGTTCTTGCAAGTTCTCCCTCTAACCTCTTAACCTTCTCTTCTAATTGTTCTACTCGTTCCAGCATTTCATTCTCCATATACAACACCTCATTTAATACTTCAACAAAAAAACGCGATTCCCTCGAAAGGAAATCACGTTTTCTCAAGATATAATATTTTATACCCAACCTCTGAAGCGGCTTGCTTCAGCCATTTTACGAACACCAACCATGTACGCCGCTAAGCGCATGTTCACTTTACGAACTTGTGCTGTTTCATAAATAGAATCAAATGATCTTACCATTACTTTTTCTAAACGTTGTTCTACTTCTTCTTCAGTCCAGTAGTAACCTTGGTTGTTTTGTACCCACTCAAAGTAAGATACTGTTACACCACCAGCACTTGCTAACACGTCTGGAACAAGCAAAATTCCGCGATCTGTTAAAATTTTAGTCGCTTCTAATGTTGTTGGACCATTTGCAGCTTCAACAACGATTTTCGCTTTAATATCATTAGCATTTTCTTCTGTAATTTGGTTCTCAATTGCAGCTGGTACTAAAATATCGCAATCAAGTTCTAACAATTCTTTGTTTGAAATTGTATTGTTAAATAGCTTTGTTACTGTACCGAAGCTATCACGACGGTCTAATAAATAATCAATATCTAATCCGTTTGGATCATGTAACGCGCCGTAAGCATCTGAGATTGCAATAACTTTCGCACCTGCATCATGCATAAATTTAGCTAAGAAGCTACCAGCATTACCGAATCCTTGAACAACAACGCGTGCACCCTTAATATCAATGCCACGTTTTTTAGCAGCTTCGCGAATACAAATTGTTACACCTTTCGCTGTTGCTGTTTCACGTCCATGTGATCCACCTAATACAAGCGGTTTACCTGTAATAAATCCTGGTGAATTAAATTCATCAATACGGCTATACTCATCCATCATCCACGCCATAATTTGAGAGTTTGTGAATACATCTGGAGCTGGAATATCTTTCGTCGGACCTACGATTTGGCTAATTGCTCGTACATAACCGCGGCTTAATCTTTCTAACTCACGGAATGACATTTCACGTGGATCACAGATAATTCCACCCTTACCTCCACCATATGGTAAATCAACAATACCACATTTTAAACTCATCCAGATTGAAAGTGCTTTCACTTCATTTTCTGTTACATTCGGATGGAAGCGAATTCCACCTTTCGTTGGACCAACAGCATCATTATGTTGCGCACGATATCCTGTAAATATTTTAACAGTCCCGTCATCCATACGAACTGGTATTTTCACTGTCATCATACGAATTGGTTCTTTTAATAATTCATATACTTCGTTTGGATAACCCAATTTTTCTAACGCTTCACTAATAACAATTTGTGTTGAATTCAATAGTTCAAAATGTTGTTCCCTTTGTTGTTGTGTTTTTGTTTGAGTTCCCTTTTCGGCTACCATAGTAAGTAAACCCCCTGTAATTTCACTTGTTTAGTAAACCTTCATTGCCTAGTATACACCCTTAAATTTGGAATGCAATAGAAAACGCTAACAAATATATACAAACTATTTTCTGTTGCAAGCGTTTTCACTATTATTATAGTCCTTTTATTACTTTTAGAAAAGTAAAATACTTAAATATTTAAATATTTTTTATTTTCATCAACCACCCTCCCATAAAACTGCATATTTTATTTTCAAAAAGTATGTTCGAGTATTTACAATCATCCCTTCCCTTCTCCAAATAAAAACAAAACCTCAGCTATGTTGTATTAGCTGAGGTTTTGTTTTTTCACAAAGTAATTGTGTATTTGTTCTATCGCGTTAACATCCATTAATTCTTTACCGTACTCCATGATGCGATAAATGGTTGCTGTAGACGGATTACCGTATTCCGCTAAAATAGCTATAAAATCCGCCTTTAACAATTGAATTTGTTCCTCTTCTTCCACCCAAAGATAGAAGCGCTCATCCCACGTATATAGCTTTCCGCCAGTTACACCAAGGTTATATAAGCGATTCGACAGGTTAATTACGTCATCTAGCGTAGCAAACTCATATAATATATGCTCACTTTCATCTAGAGTCACTTGCATTTCAATAAACTCGTCACGGAACTCATCATCTGTATCCATTTCTTGATTTTCTTTCGTTACAATTACAACCATCCCTTGTGCTTGTAGAGAAAACACTTCAACTGCAATCGGACCATCTGCTTCAAACCCTAATTCCTTATTTGCTTCTTGCATCATATCACGAAATAATTGCTGTACTTTCGGTGCATTTCTCCATAAATCTTCTTTCGTTAATCCTCGTTCAGATAAATCATCAAATGTTAGAAAAATTTTTATCTTATTGTAATTTAATCGTTCCAGCCTCATCTCATACCCTCCCTACGTAACCAATGCATCTAATTTTTATTATATGAAATAGAAAATAGATGGTTCTTTTCGAACAACTATTCCGACATTTTTAACCATCCATCCCATTCTTCTTTCGTATCACCAATTAAGATTGTTTCAATGTCCAACTGGTTTAGAACGCCTAGATTTCCGATAAATCCAACAGAAAGAGATTCCCTTTTTTCTTGTAATAAATTTATAAAGTTCATCGTCTTTTTCATTTCTTGTTCGTCAGCAAAAGATATAAATACATATTTCGGCTGTATTTCCTCTACCGCTGATAACATACCATCTTCAGCTAAGCTTGTCCTAATATATATCGCCTCATATCCTTTTAAGCGTAAATAAGTTGAAAAAATAAATCCTTTCAATGCATCCTTTTCTAACACAATAACTTTGTGTAAAGAGGAAAACATTGAGGCATTGTGATACACCATCCCTAGACGCGTTTGTAAAAATGATAGTGCATATTGAAATTGCACCATTGAAATCTCATTATTATTTTTTGACGTTAATAATTTGTCTGTCACTCGAAGAACGATACTGGCAACAACCTTTTCTGTTGAATATATACTAAAAGCTTCGTTTAATAATGCAGCAATTGTAATTTCATCAAATTTTAACAAAGCTTGTAGCAAATCGTCCACTAAAACAACTTCTTTATCGAAATGTATCTCTTTTTGAACTGTACTCTGCAAACGATTCTCTTCTAATAACTGAACTGCTTGTCCAATCATCATACCGGAAGAAACTTTTTCCATTAACCATTTTAAAATTTGAATATGCTCTTCTGTATATAAGCGATGCCCAGCTTGATTCCGCTTTGGGGCAATAATTTGATATCGTCTTTCCCATGCACGAAGCGTACTCGGCTGAACTCCAATTATATTCGAAACGGCTTTTATATTATATTTCCCACTAAGAGTTGGCATCATTTCCCTCCGCACAATGTAATGATATGTGTTTGAGCAGGTGCTCGGAAACGAAGTGGTATCAATGTTGTTCCATACCCATTACTAACAAAGAGAATCGTATTCAAATGGTTATATACGCCACCTTTTAAATATTTTTTAGATGGGAATAATCGGATTTGTCCTCCATGCGTATGTCCACTTAACACAAGTGAAATCTGTTCATTTCCAGACATTTTTTTTATTATATCAGGGTTGTGACTAACTAGGATACGAAAACCATCTTCTTTACAATCCGCCAATGCCAAATCTAGACGATCACGGTGCAATCCAACATCATCTATACCGAGCAAACAAATTTTCTCTCCTAATTCAGACTCAAATACCACTCTTGTATTATCTAAAACTTTTACGTTATTTTCTAATAATAACGCATCTAATTCATGATATTCTATCTCATAATCATTGTTTCCCCACACAAAATATACAGGACCTATCTCTCTTAACTTTTGAATATTCGCAGAGATTTTTGATAAAGAGACACCTTTCTCTGCTAAATCTCCTCCGATAATTACGAGATCTACTTTTCCTTTTACTTGTTCAATTAACAAATTCGAAATGACCCTTCTATGAATATCAGAAATAAAAAACACATTTACTTTTTGAAAACTTTTCGGAAATTCTTTAAATACTAAAGTATGTTCCAACACCGTATTACGCATCGCTTCTTTATACATCACAAAAAGTAATAAAATCCCCATGCCTATGAGAGTACTGAATAATATAATCCATATCATATTTTTGACTCCCTCCTCATAAAGATAATCCTAGGCTTTTATAACAAACTGTGATCGCTTAACTCGCTAGCTTTCTTGCTTTGTGGACTTATCTTTTATCGGAATTTTTAATTCTTGACCTGCACTCACTTCATCTTCCTGCAAGTTATTATACTTTTTAATTACTTCAATTCCATTTCCATCTGAAAAATATTGCTTCGCTATACTTTCTAAAGTTTCTCCCTCTTTCACAGTATGCGTTATTACTTTTTCAGAATGTTTCTGCGACTCAGATTTAGCTGAATCAAAGAAGATTACTTCAAACGCACTTTTTCCAGCATTATTACTATCACCCTTCACCTGAATATATTTATCCGTGTACCACAAAATACTAATCGGCAGAAGAATGAATAGAAATGTTAAAACCCGGACGAAAATGTGATTTATTTTAAACTTTTGTTTTTTCTCTTTATTTCTATGAATTTCACTACGCGGCGGTAAACTTTCTTTTTCTTCCACTCGCTCAACTTCTAATTCCTCTTCAAAATCAGGAATTCGTTTCCTCATGTTGTTCACCACCACCTTCCATTTATTTTCTTAATTGGAGTCCCATTATAAAATCAACAAGAAAGTGTGCAAAGATTGTTATAAACAAATTTCCTGTCCATTCAAATACATAACCAAAGACAAAACTAATAAAACAGACGAAACAAAATAAAAATGGCTTTGTTATATAACGAATATGTAACACTGCAAATACGAAGCTCGCAATTACAATTCCAAAATGAGTCTGTACTACACCTCTAAATAAAAATTCTTCTGCAAAACCAATCAAGAACGTAATAACGAGTAAGTGTAGAACGGACATTCCTCGAAACATCTTATCGTTAATACCACCATCATCAAACCATGACTCCGGAAACACTCGCATTGCAACATAATCTAATAACACAATACCAATCGCTAACAAACCACCTATAATAAGTATAGATACTGGTTCCCATTTCCATAAATTAAAGACTTCTTTTACATCTTGAAATAATATATATGCCAGTAAACAGCCAATACCGATAATAATTAACTGTGTTATATATAGATTCAGCCTTATTTCCTGCGGACTCATATCTTCAACATTATGCCTTTGAATGTTCATCATTCCTCCATCTTTTCTAGGCCGAAAAGCTTTTGTAACTCTGTTTCCCAATTATAGTCGAAATCCGATTGTTGCGCTCGTCTTTTTTTATAATCTTCTTTGGTAATACCGCAATAATCGCAGCAATTAATTAACTCTTGCTCTTTCCTATAACCGAACTGTTGCAGCACATATTCACGTCTACACCCTTTAACTTGTATCCATGACTTCATATTTTCTAGCTCACTATATTTATTACGCAACCTTATTTCTACTTCAGCTATTAATCGGTTCATGATTTCATCTGACAAACCTTCTAATAATAATCTTCGTTGTTGTATAATTCCAACCTGTTCGAGATGATAACGAACGAAACGCCAATATTGCTCATTAAATCTTGCTGCATTATAACAAATTTCTTCTACATCTTCTATTGGTAATTCCTTCGTTTGAAATATTCTTTCTTGTAGTAAAGAAAATAAAAATTTTATTTGTGACTTACTTGGCAATTCATCCTCAATGATTGAAATTGGTAAATCATGATCCAACGGACTACATAATAAAATAGCTATACTCGGTTCGCCATCTCTTCCAGCTCTTCCGATTTCTTGTAAGTAAGAGGCTATATTAGTTGGATAATGAAAATGAATAATATATCGCGTATTCGCCTTATTTACCCCCATACCAAATGCACTTGTGCATATTACAAGTTGCAATTGATCGTTCATAAACTGCTGTTGAATTAACATACGCTCTTCATGTTCCATACCACCATGATAAAAAGCTACACCAGTAACACCTTTCCCTCTCAAGTATTCCGTTAACCTTTCTGTCCACGCTCTACTTGAGCAATATACAATCCCCGGCCCTTGTAAATACATCACCTGCTCTAAAAGCGCCTCTTTCTTTTCTTCTATCGTCTCTACAAATTGCACATCCATTGCAATATTAGGACGATCAATAGAGTATACATGTTCCGCGGCACCCTTTAAATTTAAACTATCTGCGATATCCTGCAGTACCCCTTTTGTCGCTGTGGCTGTCAATGCTAATACTGTAGGAGAACCAATATTTTCAATAACTACATTTAGTTTTTTATAGTCCGGTCTAAAATCATAACCCCATTGAGAAATACAATGAGCCTCATCAACAACAAATAATGAAATATGAATTTTCTTCAATTCCCTAATTAATAACTCCGACTGCAACATCTCTGGTGAAACAAAAATAAATTTATATGAAGATAATTTTTTCATCGCTTCTCTTTTTTCATTTAATGTCCGAAAACTATTAAATGCTATCACTCGGTTTTTCACAACATACTTTAATTGTGTCACTTGATCTTCCATTAAAGATAATAACGGTGATACAACAAGCACTGTTCCTTCTCGCATAAGCCCCGGAAACTGATAGCACATAGATTTCCCTCTTCCAGTCGGAAGCATTGCTATCACATCTTTTCCTTCTAATAAATCTGTAATTACTCCTTTTTGACCTGGACGAAATTCAGAATATCCAAACCACTTATATAAATATTCTTCAAGTTTCATTTACACCCTCCATCCGCGCTAATACAAGACGAACTTCAAAATAAGAGATATCTTCTCCAACCGCTTGTTTCAAAACACGTAACTTCCGCGTTTGCAATGCTTCAATTACTTTTATTACTTTGTCTATCTTTTCTTTTTCCATAAACATTTCAATAGAAAAATCTTTTTCTCGCAAAGCAATTTCAACAAAATGATCTTCTATCGTTGCAACCTTTAAATTCCGAATCGTCGCTATTTCTTCTAAAGAACGTCCTTGTCTCCAAAAATTATATGTTTTTTTCGTGGATAAACTAAATAATTCAGCTCTCTCATTTGGATAAGATATAATTTCAGCTAATAGTGGAAATTCATTTTCTTTATCACGAACTTCTTGTATAAAGAAATGTATTGTACCCCAAAATAAAAAATACACCCTGAATATATCTTGTTTCGTAATTTCTGCTAATTGTTGCAATGTACAACCAATGCGTTCATAACCCGTTAATCGATATGTTACAATCGTCGCTTCTATCGCATTACTCTTTTCTAAAAGATTATGTACTTCCGTCCATAGTTTTCTCGCCAACTCACTTCTCTTATATGGCCTTCCTGTTAGAAAACGTTTCACCCACATCATTATTTCTGTATCTTGCTGAATTGGAATAAATCTCGTATTATTCTGTTGTAAATTTGATATGGTTTGAATAATTAATGATAATCTTTTCCAAAATGTTTCACCTAATTCACCATAATGTAAACCATGCAAATGCGCCGGAAAAGCATAAACTTCCTCCCATTTATGTAACTGCATTTTACCCGTAGGTGTTAACACATATGTATTTTCATGTATTTCTTGAATAAAATCCGCTTGCAACAACTTTGCAACTTCACCATCATAGTCATTTCTATTTAATGATTTATATATTCCGAACAAAAAAGAAATTCGGAACATATTTCCATCTTGTAAAGTTTGCGAAGAACGTTTGCCCTTTAGTAAATAATAAATAGAAGAAACGGTTCTTTCACCATTCAATTGTTTTAAACAATGCAACAAAGTATATTGTATTTGCATGACCGCTTCCACCTTCCAATCTTAACTTCATTCTTTTCAGTACAATTACACTATCTACTGTCGCTCATTAAACTTATCATATAAGAACTATATACTTGTATATATTCTATTGTATCAAACGAAATCATATTTACGTATTTTGAAAATCTTATGACATAATTCAAAAATAAGTTGACACTCTAATTGATAAGCATTATCATTATAATTTTATGTTGAAAAGTTTTACAAACCGTTTTACAATAAGGTTATAATTTTTATGGCGAGCTTTTCACATACATATTATCAGGAGGGAAAAAAGATGGCAAAATATACAATCGTTGATAAAGATACTTGTATTGCATGTGGTGCTTGTGGCGCTGCTGCACCAGACATTTATGACTATGATGATGAAGGTATTGCATTTGTAACATTAGATGATAACCAAGGTATCGTTGAAATTCCAGATGTATTAATTGAAGATATGATGGATGCATTCGAAGGCTGTCCAACTGACTCAATTAAAGTTGCTGACGAATCATTCGACGGAGACGCTTTAAAATTCGAATAGTCTTTTATTAACTTCAAAAAACGCCCCTCCTATTGATGAGGGGCGTTTTTTGTATCTAAATTTTATTTTCCTTAATAAAAAACCATTAGTAGTTTCACACTACTAATGGTTTTAGTATATATTATGCATTTTTCATTTTTGCAAACACCCATACTTTCAGGCGTGAGAATAATGCTACAAATACAATTGTTACAACAATCCCTTTAATTAAATTAAATGGTAAGATTGCCGTTACAACCGTTGTTTTTATAGCTTCGCTAGACATAGCTGGTGAATTTAAAAACCAAGTGTACGCCGGGAATATGATGATGTAGTTTAATACACTCATAATAAGTGCCATTGTAATTGTCCCTAGCATTAATCCTGTAGTTAAACTCTTCACAGTACGATACTTTCTAAATAAGAAAGCTGCTGGCCCAATAAATAAACATCCTGCAATAAAGTTTGCAATTTCTCCAACTGGTACTCCCGTTAAACTTCCTTGAATCCCGTAATGTAAAATGTTCTTTATCGCCTCTACAATCACTCCTGCTACTGGTCCAAAGATAATTGCCGCAATTAGAGCTGGTACATCACTAAAATCAATTTTCAAAAATGGCGGAAGCCCTGGGAACGGGAAATCCAACATCATTAGTAAATATGCAATACTACTTAGCATCGCTACACTCACCATCTGCACTACACTGTTTTTTTGTTTCATCTTTCTCTCTCCTTTTCCATCGATCATCTCATGGAAAGTGGAAAGGTTCTGCTATGCCTATTTTTTCATAGAACGAAAAAACCCTTTGTGTTTTACACAAAGGGAGAATTTAAGGCACATCAAACAGACGTTCAAATCCATATCTTTTTTGAACGCTTGAACCTCCATCTTCTCCCATCCAGACTATACTGTCGGCTTTGGAATCACACCAAATCCTGCCTTAACGGCTCGCGGGCTTAGAACAAAATCATAAATAGTTCATCACCGCCGGTCGGGATTTTCACCCTGCCCCGAAGATAGACCGATATTCTATTTTCCCCTTCATTATACAACAACCTCATAACATTGTGAACTAAAAAATTGTAACTTATTTAAAATTAGTTATTTATTTTTCGTAACAACAAATAAATTGCGAGATATTTTACAATACAATCCATATTTTTTATTATTCGGCATTTCTCTTTTGAATTACCTAGTCATATATAATTAAAAGTGATAAGATATTGAATTGTTAAGATAAGAACATTTTCTGAGTTATGGAGGAAATGTCATGAAAAAAGACAAGAGACATTCTATTCGAGAAGCAATGAAAAAAAACTTAAGAAAAGAATACTTTTACTTAAAAAAAGAATTACTTTTCTACTGCCCAATTGATTTAGGCACATTCTCAAACGAGACATACTATGCTACTTTCGATGAAGATGGCATCAGTATTTATCAGTATGATAAAAAAACAGAAAGTAAATTAAAATTGTGTGAGCGTCATCCGTGGAAGAGTTGGAATAAAGTGAAGATTGATCACTATTTGACAACTTCTCAATTTATTTTTCAGGGTGAGCGAAATTGGATCTTATCTCTTTTTCAAAAAGGAAAAGAAGCTCAAAAAATTATTGAAGAGCATACATCTTTACAAACAGAAGTTGTTTCCCGCTCTTTCTTAAAAAAACTTCCTGGTTTTCGTTCTAATACACCACTGAATAAATACATCGGTAGTATTTGTTACACTGCACTTATTGCATTTTTATTAAAATGGATGATTCCATTTCAAGCACCACAAATCGCCCTGTATTCTATCTCGATTGGTTGTATGCTTCTTGGCCTACTTTGTTTGACAATCGGTTTAATTGAACCGACTATCGTACTGTTTCGAACAAAAGAGAAAACAAGAACAAAAGTTTTTTACTTATATAGCTATTTAGCTATTTCTGGATTTATATGTGTCTTTATTTTTTGGTAAAAGAAGCCGTCCCAAAATAAATTTTGGGACGGTTTTCTTTTAGATATAGATGCTCTGATTCACTCAATAGTTCTAGCAAAAGCGCCCATATAATTTCATTTACATTGAATCTTATTTAAGAAGAACATAAATTTGTTCAAAGTTTAATTTTTGAAGCGTTTCCTTTACTTAACATATAATTGTTGATTAGGATAAATTAGCTCTTGCTGCAATCCATTTTTTTCTTTAATTTCCTTAAGTGTCATACTAAATTTCCGTGCAATACTAACTAAAGTATCCCCTTTTTGTACGACATATAATGACGAAGAAACAACTTCATTTCTTTGTTCACTTAAAACAAGCAATGGGTTCATCGCATTCTTTTTCGCCATCGTCCATCTTCCTTGATGAAGTTCTAGATGTAAGTGCGCACCTCGCGATTCTCCCGTGTTCCCTACTTCTCCAATTTTTTCTCCTTTGGAAATATAATCTCCTTGATCCACATATCTCTTATTTAAATGTGCATATACAGCCTCATATTCTCCGTGTTTAATAAATACAACATTTCCATAACTACTTGAATAATAAGACCTCGTTACCTTACCATCTTGGATAGCTGCCACAGGCGTTCCAATCGGCGCAGCTACATCAATACCATAGTGTTTTCCATGCCTTGTCCCAAAATAATCACTTATCTGACCTTCAACAGGCCATGTCCATCGATTTTCTTCTGCATAAACATGTAATTGAGATACAAACAGTATACTCAATAACATGACACCGCATTTTAAAACTTTCATATACATCCTCCGTTTTCTAATTACCACCATACCTTCTCTATTTTGGTATATTACAGAAAAAAGTATACAAAAAAAGAAAGTGAATTACTCCACTTCCTTCTCTTTCTTATCACGAAAAACTACTGCACTACGGTTATACTCCACATCTTTCACTTGTAATCGGGCATTTATTACTCGAGCTATCGCAAACAAATAATCAGATAATCTATTTACATACTTTAATACAACTTCATTTATTTTCACTTCTTTTTGCAATGATACTATAGAGCGTTCTGCTCTCCTTACAACAGTACGTGCAATATGAATAGTAGCCGCTGCCTCGCTACCACCTGGCAAAATAAAGCGTTCTAGTGGCGGGGCTTCTTCTATATATAAATCAATCTTTCTTTCTAAACTTTCAACCATCACAATTGTCACTTTATAAGGAATTTTTTGTTCCACTATTGCCAAGTCTCCTCCGCAATCAAATAGTTCATGTTGAATATTTTCGAGCTCATTGTAAATATCTATAAAAGCCCCGCCTTGAAGCTTAGTCATTGCATATCCAATATGAGAATTTGCCTCGTCTATTGTTCCATACGCTTCCACACGGATATCATCTTTATCAACCCTGCCACCTATTACACTTGTCGTTCCTTTATCTCCTGTTTTTGTATATAATTTCATTTCTTCACAGCACCTCTCTTGTTATTCTTTATTCGAGCAACATAGAAAAAAGTTCTACCATTCTTTATTTAATTGAGTTTACAAAAAAATAAAAAACAGCAGAACTTTATTCATTATCAACTTTAAAAACGCATATCTAAATTATACGATTCGGTAAATATACAGAGAATGTAGTTCCTTCTCCAACAACACTTGATACAGAAATTTTACCATCATGGCCTTGAACAATATTTTTCGCAATCGCAAGCCCGAGTCCTGTTCCACCCTTTTTCCCACGTGTTCTTGCTTTATCAGCTTTATAGAAACGATCAAATAAAAATGGAATATCTTCTTCTGGAATGCCTGCACCCGAATCTTGTACTTCAAAAATAAGACCGTTATTTTTCGTATCAATTACAAGCGTTACATGTCCGCCTGCATTCGTATGACGTATTGCGTTATCAATTAAATTCGTCAATACTTGTTCCATACGATCTGCATCAAACGGGTATTGTTCAATTGGACCTTTGAAATCAACCGTTAACGCGACCTCTTTATCCTTTGCAATCCCTTGGAATTTACGACCAATTTTTTCAACAAACGGATGTATATCCACTTCACCAATATGTAACTCTACATGACCGCTTTCCATACGAGCTAAATCTAACAATTCATTTACAAGTTTACCTAAACGAACAGATTCATCATAAATAATTTGAACAAACTCATCTATTTCCTCTTTCGTTTGCACAATATCATCTAAAATCGCTTCACTATACCCTTGCAGCATGACCATTGGTGTACGAAGTTCATGTGATACATTCGCAATAAAATCTTGACGCATCTTTTCAAGACGACGCTCTTCCGTCATATCTCGCAGCACTGCTACAGCTCCACGAATTTTCGTTTGATTGTAAAGCGGCGTCATAAGAACTACATAGTTTCCTTTTTGTAAATTAATTTCAACAACTTGTTGTTGTTCGCTTTCTACAACGAGATGGAATAATTCCACAAGTTCAGAAGGTAGTTTTTTACTGAGCTCTATCTCTTTTTCTTCTTGCCAAACTTGTAAGAAATGTTCGGCCGGCGGATTGATTACAACGACTTCACCTTCTTGATTTAACGTAATAACCCCATCTGCCATACTACTCAAAATACTTGCTAACTGCTCTTTTTCTTGTTGCAAGGCGTTCATATTAAACTTCAACTGTTTTCCCATTTGATTTAAGGCCGTTGCAAGCTCACCAATCTCATCCTGAGATACCATAGGAGCCTTTGCATCAAACTTCCCACGTGACACTTCAAAAGCAACCTCACGCATTTTACGAAGCGGTGCTGTAATCCGAGTAGATAAGAAGAACGCAAAGAAAGTTGTTAATATAATCGCAATTCCAGCCGATAAGAAAATAAAATCAGTTGTTCTTTCCATACCTTGTATCGGTACTTGTAAAGATTCATATACGAACACTGCACTTTGATTTTTTGATTGCACTGGTTTTCCGACGATCATAATATCATTTTCGGTGTTTTTATTCTTCCTACTATTAGACGCTTTTCTAATATTATTCTTAATTTCTTTTTTGTCTGTAAACACAGCCGCTAATTCTTTATCTTCTTTTAAGTCATCCATTGTAAGAGTGACTAACCCTTCTTGTTTCGGTGAAGAAGAGATTTCTTTACCATCTTCTACAATAATAATCCTTGAAAGTGGGTCAGAGAATTTGTAAGCGATATTCTCAATCGTTTTTACATCGGCACCTTCTTCAATTAACTCTGAAACACTTGTTGCAACTTTTTGAAGCCTAGCTTCACTCATATCAACATAATACGTTCTAAAAAACTGTGAAAGTAAAATCGCAACAAATCCAAGAACAAACGAAACGAGAAGTAATATGGTCATCCATAACTTCCCTACTACACTTCTCCAAAGCATCAGTCGTTCACAACCTCAAATTTGTAACCTACACCCCAAACAGTAACGATCATTTTCGCTGCATCTGGTGATTTTTTGCTTAACTTCTCACGTAAACGCTTTACATGTGTATCAACTGTACGTAAATCTCCGAAGAATTCATATTGCCATACTTCTTTTAACAGTTGCTCACGATCGAATACTTTATCAGGAGCTTTCGCTAAAAATAATAGTAACTCATATTCTTTCGGCGTTAAGTTTACTTCATTACCATCTGCAGTAACACGGTGTGCATCGTTATCAATTGTTAAGTGCGGGAATACAGTAACATCTTTTGTCGTTGTATCTTGTGTAAAGAATGTTGTTGGTACAGCACGACGTAATACCGCTTTCACACGTAGTACGACCTCACGTGGACTAAATGGCTTTACAATATAATCATCTGTTCCAACTTCAAATCCTTGTACTCTATTTACTTCTTCACCTTTTGCTGTCAGCATAATAATTGGTGTCGCTTTCTTCTCACGAACCCCTTTACATACTTCAATGCCATCTTTACCAGGCATCATAAGATCTAATAAGATTAAATCGTAATCATTTTGCAACGCCATTTCTAAAGCTGTATCACCATTATCTGCTTCTTCAATCGTATATTGTTCTCTTTCTAAGTACATTTTCAATAAACGACGAATACGATCCTCATCATCTACAATTAAAATTCTTGATTCATTTTCCATCTCTACCCGCTGCGCACTCTCACCTCAGCGGTTCACACCTACCCTTCTTTAACTATTATGTTGCGCTATTCTCGTTTATTTAAGCAATCTTCTAAATGTTTCACTTCCCATATTATGCTTCACAAGAATAATAAATTTTGTTCAATTTTTTTCCAAAACTATGTATTTTTTTTGAACAGCATATAATGTCCTCGACATCATTTTACAAAATCAACCGCTACTTTGTCATGTTTTTCTCAAAAAAGAAGAAAAGTTGACAAAAATAAAATAGGAAAGTGACATGCACTCCCCTATTTTATTTCTCTATGCATATGAATGTAAACCGGCAATAATTAAGTTTACTACAATAAAGTTAAACATAATGATTGCAAAACCAATTACTGCAAGCCAAGCTGACTTCTCTCCATGCCATCCTTTTGATAGGCGTAAATGTAATACTGCCGCATAAAAGAGCCAAGTGATAAGTGCCCAAACCTCTTTTGGATCCCAGCCCCAAAAACGTGTCCACGCTATTTGTGCCCAAATCATCGCAAAAATTAATGCACCTAATGTGAACACTGGGAATCCAATTGCAATAGATCGATATCCGATTTCATCTAGTAAATCACTATTCGTATTCTTTACTAACGGCTGAAGTGCCGCCGATACTCGCTTCCGTAAAACAAGTCTTAATACAATATACAGTAATGTTCCAACTAACACTGACCAAATAACAGTATTTAATTTTTTCGCATTTACAATCGCTGGAACTTCAACTGCCGGTTCTAATTTATTTTCTGTCAGTAACTTCCCTTCGTGCGGTCCAACTAAAGCCGGAAGATTGTATTTCATTTCCACTTGTTGTTCAGTTTTATCAATCCATTGAAACTTCGCTTCATATTTCATACTAGAAAATACCGTTGTTACTCCAATAAATCCAACTGTACAAACAAGTGTAAATACTACCGTCTCTAGCCAAAATGTACGTTTACTTCTCGTCGATTGATCTACATTTTTCAATAAATACATAACACCTGTAATAAAACTAATCGCTAAAATGGCTTGTCCTGCTGCTGCCGTCGTCACGTGAATATGTAACCAATTACTTTTTAAAGATGGAATAAGCGGAGATATTTCCCTCGGAAACATACTTGCATAGGCAATTAATAAAAGCGCAACTGGTAATGCAAATAGTCCGATTATGCTTACACGGTACATAAAATACATGACAATAAATGCTCCTACAAGCATCATGCCGAAAAATGTACCGAATTCAAAAAAGTTACTAACTGGCGCATGTCCTGATGCAATCCACCTTGTAACAAAATATACTGTTTGTGCAATAAACCCTAAAATTGTAATCGTTATTCCTACATTTGCCCATTTATGACCCTTTTCTTTAATTGCTCCCCCGAAAAATAGAGTGGCAATTAAATATAAAATAAATGCGGTAAAGAGAAAGTTACTACTTATTTGCACCATATCGTTTCCCCACCTTAACTAATTTTTTTATCAATTACTTTATCATTTGGCTGTGGAATTGCTGTACCTTCTAGTACTCTTTCAATATCTTTCTTTAAACCGAACCAATTTTTATTTGTATGCCCTGCAATCCACCATTCATCATTAACACGTTGTATCCAAATACGGCGATGATTCCAATACATACCTTGAATGACACCAACCATAAATATAAATCCTCCAATGCCGAGAATCCAAAGCGTTAAATCTTTTCTTACAGTAAGTGCTGTTGCATTTTGCATTTCAACACCTGCAAACGACATTTTATATTTGTTGTTTCCATCTGGTTCTATATTTTGCTGAATACCAACAAAACTCACTTCACCATCTGGTGTCTCAGGTGTAAACATTTTAAATACAAATGCAGGATTGTTTGGTAATTTCGTTTTTGTATTTGGTTTTCCATTCTCATCAAAATAAAAATCAGGAAAATAGCTTAATAGTTCTAGAGAATAACCATTTCCTAAATCATATTTTTCCTTAGGATTCGTTAAATCTACTTTAATTGGTCCCCACTTTTGATTATTTTCTTTATTTTGCAAGTTAAAGGACATACTTTTAAATTCACTTTCTTTATAAGAAACTTGATACACTGCAAATTGATCAAATTTCAGTGGTTCATTCACTCGAATTTCCGCTTCTTTTACTTTTTCTAATTTCGGTTTTTGTCCTGCTATATTTTCTCCTACTGCTTTATATAATACGGCATTCGTTTGGAAGTTTTTCGCAATCATTTTATCGCCTACACGATCAATCGCTTCATCAAAAACTTCCTTGTCCTTACTTTTATCATAAACTTCTTTTATAAATTTCTCGTTTTTTAAGTAGTATTGTCCATCCGTCCCTGGTATTTCTTTCGTTTCACCGTCACGTAACCAAAGTGCTTCGTCTACGTACATACTCGGTAAAAAACGAAGCATCGCACCGAATAAAAAGATAATAAGACCGATATGATTTACATATGGACCCCAACGCGAGAAGCGTCCCTTTTCTGCTAAAACGTTTCCGTCTTCCACTTTCACGTTATAGTTTCTTTTCTTTAAATTCTCTTGCACTCTTTCCAGGTCACCTTCTTGCGGTGTACCAGTCCCATATAATCTCTGTCTCTTTAAAAAACTAGGATGTCTTTTTACGCCTTGCTTTTTTAAAGCTTTATAAAGTGGAATAACGCGGTCTAAACTACATATCACAAGTGAAATACCGATAGAAGCAATCAAAATCATATACCACCATGAACCGTATAAATTATTAAACCCTAATTGATAGTATAATTGTCCTAAAAATCCATATTCTTGTTTATAATATTCAGCTGGTGCAATACCTGGAGTTATGTACATTTCTTGCGGAAATATAGTTCCTATCGCTGATGCAGCTAAAGTTATTACGATTAGCCATACACCTACTTTTACAGAAGAGAAAAAGCTCCAAATTTTATCGACTATCGTTTTTGTCTGCGTGAGAGATCTCCGTGCACTCCCCTCATAGCGCATATCCAATAGTTTTGCATTTTCATTGCTTTCAAATGGTTTCCCGCAAGCTTCACAAAAAACGGTTCCTATCGGATTAACATGTCCACATTCACATTTAATTTCTTTCAACACTCTCACCGCCCCTGTATCTATATGTACTATTGTATATTCTAACCTCAAGTTACCGCAATACTCAGAATTTTTAAACCAGAGGCACTATAAACACGCACCCCTTATGTAAAGGCTTTCTTTATTACGGAGTAATTTTCTTTAAATACCCTTCTAACTGTTCTTTCGTTTGTTCCCCTATAATTTGCTCCACTACTTTTCCATCTTTATCAATCAAAAAGCTTGTCGGTAAAGGACCTACTCCATATGTTCCTATAATCTTTTGTCCTTTATCAATGGCAACTGGGAATTTCAAACCATATTGGTTCACAAAGTTCTTTACTGCAATATCCGTTTCATCTGCATCTAACGCTATGATTTCAACGCCTTTTTCTTTATACTTTGGATATAATTCATTCATATAAGGCATTTCTTTTTCACAAGGTTTACACCACGTGCCCCAAAAGTTTAAAAATACACCTTTTCCCTTTAAATCTTTTAGTTCAATTTTCTTTCCTTCTAAATCCGTCACAATAAAGTTAGGTGCTTCTTTTCCGATTTGCATTTTCTCTTTATTAGCAAAGAATCCTTGATAAAGGGTAAATCCTAAAGCACCACATAAAATGAGTAGAATAATAACGCGAAATAATAAGCGATTTTTCTTCATATTACCTCTCCTCTCCTCTCCTCGGTAAATGTTATGTATTATCTTCTGTAAATGTTGTATTGAATAAATCACCAGCAGAGCACTCCACTGGTGAATTTTTAACTCTATAGCTTATCTTGGCTTTGTAGAAGCAAGCGCGCGTAATTGTTTCACCTCATGTGGTGTCAATTCTCTCGCATCACCAGGTCGCAGGCTTCCTACTTCTAAGAAAGCATAACGTTCACGTTTTAATTTCACTACTTTACAGTCTAACGCTTCAAACATACGACGTACTTGACGATTACGTCCTTCATGAATTGTTAATTGTACAATAGCCATCTCTTTACGCTTGTCCCAAGAAATAATTTTCACACGTGCTGGTGCTGTTTTACCGTCTTCTAACGTAACACCGCGTTCTAACATGCGAATTTTCTCACCTGTTAATGGCCCTTTTATTTTTGCAACATATGTTTTTTCAACTTTATATCTAGGATGCATTAATACGTTTGCGAAGTCCCCATCGTTTGTCATTAATAATACGCCAGACGTATCATAATCTAAGCGTCCGATTGGGAATAAACGTTGTGTAATTTCCGGGAAAAAGTCCGTTACAACACTTCTTCCTTTATCGTCTGATACACTTGAAATTACGCCAGTTGGTTTATATAGTAAAAAATAAACAGGTTCTTCTTTTTCAAGAGGGATATTATTTACTTCTACTTTATCTTGAGGAGTTACTTTTGTCCCTAACTCTTTCACTATTTTTCCATTAACTTTCACTTTTCCTTGCTGAATTAATTCCTCAGCCTTTCTTCTCGATGCAATACCTGCTTGCGCAATCACTTTTTGTAATCGTTCCATTTCTTTTTTTCACCTCGAATTTATCTTACCTTACATTAGAAAGACTTGGCAACCGCATACGCTTTACGGCTATTCGCTTCATCTTACTTAAACAACATAGCGATGATAATAAACATATAAAGGTCAAATCATGTTTTTACCCTTTATTATTGTCCATATTTTTCATATTTCTCACAATAAAAGTTCATCATTTTGTCAAAAATACCACATAAAAAAACCACTATTAAGCTACACCTTAATAGTGGTCGTATACGTATTATAAGCGAAATAGCGTAAAAAATGAATAGTATTACTGAAACAATAAAGAAACGAACACAATTGAGCATATAATCCCGATTAAATCTGCAAAAAGTCCTACTTTTAGTGCATCCCCCATTTTTCTAATCCCAACCGCTCCAAAATATACAGTTAAAATATAGAAAGTCGTATCTGTGCTCCCTTGCATCGTAGAAGCCAATCTCCCAATAAACGAATCTGGCCCATATGTTGCAATTAAATCGGTCGTAATACTTAAACCAGCAGAGCCTGAAATAGGGCGTATAAGTGCTAAGGGTACAATTTCTGCTGGAACATGGATTAAATCTAACATTGGCTTCATTACCGATATCATTGCATCTAACGCACCTGAAGACCGGAATATAGAAATAGACACAAGCATTCCAACCATAAACGGTAAGATGGAAATTGCAATTTGAATCCCTTCTTTTCCTCCCTCAACGAACGATTCATACGTCGGCACTTTCTTTATTGTGCCATATAAAAGGATAAAACCAATTACACAAGGGATTACCCATAAGGAAATTGTATTTACAATGCTCATTTTTTCCGCCCCTTTCTACTCCTTCTTCGGTAAAAATAGCGGTCAATCCAAATTGCTCCAATCATAGAAAGTACTTGTGCAATAAATGTTACCCCAACAATTTCAGTAGGATTCGCTGATTCATACGTCATTCGAATGGAAATGACTGTCGTAGGAATTAATGTAATAGCTGATGTATTTAATGCTAGAAACGTCACCATAGAACGGCTCGCCGAATCCTTTCCTCCATTTAACTCTTTCAGTTGTTCCATCGCTTTAATACCAAGAGGGGTCGCTGCATTACCTAGACCAAAAAAGTTTGCCATCATATTTGATAGAATAAATCCCATAGACGGATGATCCTTTGGTATTTCTGGAAACAACCTTTTTACTATCGGCATAAAAAGTGTAACTAATTTTTTTAACAATCCGGCTTCCTCTGCAATTTTCATTAAACCGAGCCAAAATACTAAAACACTAATAAGTCCTATACAAATCGTTACCGCATCTTTTGCTCCGTCAAATACAGCTTTATTCACTTCTTCCATCGTTCCATTTATCATGGCGTATACAATCCCAATGACAGCCATCGCTACCCATACGAGATTAACCATCGTTCCCAACACCTATCATGTAAGAAAAAATTTCTTTCACATTATTCCAGTAAAGTCCCGTTGTAGCTACTAACTTTCGTTTACTATAAAATAAATTCCGTTCTCCAACTTTTTCATTACCAACATAAATGTCTGTCTTCCCAACCTTTACTCCATCCGTAAGTTTTGTACTTTTATCGAGTTCAACTTTTAATACTACGTTCTTTTTTTCTTCTTCAGTTAACGGTACCGAAAAACTATTTTTCGTATAAACATGGTTGGCATACTTCTTTTCATTTATTTCAGCAATTGCTCCTTGTCCTAAAACTTTCGTTTGTTTGAAACGGTCAAAACCTTTATCAAACAAATTCATATGATCATCCCAATCACTAGAGGCACTCAAAGTTACGACAATTAAATCTAGTCCACCTTTTGATGCCGTTGTAACAAGCGTTCGCCCAGCTTTCTTCGTAAAGCCTGTTTTTCCCCCTGTTGCAAATTCATAATAAGACGTTACCAGCTTATGTTTATTTTTCCACGGGTAATCCCAAGAATCTGATTTATATGTTTTGGTTCCAAAGATTTTCTTAAATGTCTCGTTTCCCATTGCATATTTCGTTAATAATGCCATATCGTAAGCCGACGAATAATGTGATCCATCTCCATCTAAGCCATGAGGGTTTGAGAAGTGCGTATCTTTCATTCCAATTTCTTTCGCTTTTTGATTCATTAAATATACGAATCCATCTATACTCCCACCCACACTTTCAGCAATTACTTGCGCTGCGTCATTACCAGATCTAAGCATGAGTCCGTATACTAAATCTTCTAACTTCACTTTTTGTCCAGGCTTTAAATAGATTGCCGATCCTTCCACCCTCACCGCTTCATTACTAACTGATACCATTTCTTTCATCTTCCCTGATTCAGCAGCTAATAAGGCGGTCATAATTTTTGTTATACTAGCAATTTTTTGAGGCTCATGTTCTGCCTTTCCGTATAATACACGACCAGACTGTTGCTCCATTAATACAGCATTTCGAGCACTAACATTGCTGTTTATCTTTGCATATGTAGGAATCGGCATAACGCTTGCATACATCATAAGAAGCGTAATGATTACACAAATTCGTCTCATATTTCCCCCCACGTCCTTTTGGCACTTTTTGTACAAGTGTATGCTTGGCCTTTTAAAATATGAACGAAATCTTCCTTCTACTTCCATTAAAAAAGACGCAGAGAATTTGCGTCTAATATGGTGTCCATTCAATTTGTTTCGCAGTTTCAAACCTTTTTTCTACATCAGGCCAATTTACAACATTCCACCAGTTTTTAATATATTCATCTTTTCGATTTTGGTATTGTAAATAATACGCATGTTCCCAGACATCTAGTACAAGGAGCGGTATCGTATCCCATTGTGTAAATAATTGATGAAGTGTACTTTGCAAAATTTCTAACCTTCCAGACCGGGGTACCCAAACGAGAATTGCCCAGCCTGAACCTTCTACTTTAGAGGCTGCTTCTGTAAAATGTTTTTGGAAACGTAAAAAGCTCCCAAAATCTTGTTCAATTTGTTGTGAAAAAGTTCCTCTTGGACTTCCACCACCGTCTTTTTTCATGTTATTCCAAAATATCGTGTGTAAGTAATGACCTGACCCATGAAAAGCCGCTTCCCTTTCCCAATGCTTAATTAAATCAAATTTATTTGTTTTTCTCGCTTCTTCCATCATCTTCTCTGCTTTATTTAATCCTTCCACGTAACTCCGATGATGTTTATCATGATGTAACATCATAATTTCTTTAGAAATATACGGTTCTAACGCATTATATGGATAAGGTAATGGCGGGAGTGTATGTCCTCCAATTGGGACAGCTCGTTCACTATCCCCTCTTTCATATAATTCATATTCCTCTTCTTCTTGCATAAATACTTCCTGCAAGTGATGCTGAATATGTTCTACATCATCGCTTATTTCATACATAAACTCTGCATCTGTTTCATACTCATGCTCTTTCATACGCTCTAATAACGTCTGAATTTTATAAGCAAGCATATGGACATCATACACTTCCATTGCGCGACTATCTAATACGTGAAGAACACTTTCACACCAATTTTCTACTTCATGAAAGTAATCTGTAAATACACCTTGCTGATTCATGTTGCACCTCCCTAATGCTATCCACTTAACTATATTCAATGAAAATCCCTTATATAACTGTACAAAAGGAAAAGAAGCTAAGTCACCTTAGCTTCTTTTCCTCAATCAATATTTGTGTAACATCTTTGTCTGATAATCCGTCTCATAATATTCTAGTTCTTCACGCATCAATTGAAATTTACCTTCTAAACTCTTCATCACTTGCTCTAAAGATGCAGGTGGTGTTTGTTGAAAAACGATAGAATTTTTCCCTGTATATGCAGACCGACTATTTTCATACCAATGATCACTCTTCGGTGAAAAAAACTCTGCAATTACTTGATGGTAAATCTTATATAAAATTTTTTCAGCTGCTGTTTTTCGAAATGGCTGGCTATTCAACAAAACAAAACATGCATCCTGTCCTTCTTCGCAAAAAACGAGAAGTCGTCTCATTGATGCTAATAACCCTTTATAATATCGCTCATTCCCTGCTGGTGTTTCCTCTAATAAAGAAGGTAACGTATGATAATTTACATAATTGGTTATTAAATTAATAGCATCTTCTAAAAATATAGAAACTTGTTCTGTTTGATTTTCAACCATAAAATTAGACATTTTTTCTCTCTCCTTTGCCATTTCACGCTATTTCTACTCTTTTATTTTTATGTAATTCAGCCAATATTTCTTGTACTTTCGACACCGTTCCCTCATCAAAATATTGTTGAAATTCTTCCATATTATTTAAATACAAACGTTTTTGCGCACGAAGCTCCTTATCTTTCATTAAACAACATATCGCTACAATATCGCGCAAATATATGTTTTGTTCTTCTACTTTATACACTGGATTTCCTTCAAAAGGAGTAATTTCTTGTAAAACTTCTTCAAAATATCGAACGTATAAAACCGAAAAAGTTTTCTCTTTACCATTTAATATATATGTCACTTCAGATCTGTTAAAAAAATCTTCTGATGTATTAGGTTTCTTTTTCTAACTCATATCCTACGTAACCTTTTATAATCATATACTCCCCTCAACCTTCTTTCACCTTATTCTAACTTAATTTTCTGATAAACAAAATATTCTTTTAAATATACCTATATAAAAATAGCTCCCTATACAGGAAATTACCTTTTATTTTTCTTGAAGTTTGTCATAATAATATTATTGTCTCAGTTTTCTTATACAAGGAGAGTTGTATTTATGTCGTTTTCATGGAAACGTTTCTTACAAATCGGGAAAATTATCTTCCCATTTGTTGTATTAACAATTGTATTCTTTCAAGCAAAAAAAGAATTAGCGGGCATTTCTTTTTTAGAAGCGATTGATACAATTAAAAACATTCCAACTGGAGGAGTCTTTTTAGCAATTACACTTGGTGCATTCGCTGTATCAACAATGTTCTTTTATGACTATGTTATGCTTCGTTACTTAAAAGCTGACATTCCTGTCCAAAAGATTTTCCGTATCTCGTGGATTGCTAATACTTTAAATGGATTTATCGGGTTTGGTGGTCTTGTTGGAGCCGGCGTACGCACAATGCTTTATCGTCCATATATAAAAGAAAATGGAAAACTTATTAAAAGTATCGCTTGGATGACAACTGCCTTTATTAATGGATTAGCCATTCTTTCATTTCTTGGTCTTATCGGAATATTAGACACGAGATTTATTTTGCATGAAAAACCATGGCTATGGCCTGTTCTTATCTTCTTCGCTCTTTTCGTCCCTATATATATCGGATTTTCTAAATTAAAAAATAGAAAAGCGACGCAAACAGAGGAACAAGAAGAAGAGGAGAAAAACCCAACTGTTTTATACTCATTAGTTTCATTAGTCGAATGGGTATCTGCTGGTATTGTTATGTACGTCATATTACTATTATTTGGCATTGAAATCGAATTCCAAAAGTTTTTAGGCGTATATGTTATTGCTGCTTTAGCTGGTGTCGTTAGTCTTGTTCCTGGTGGCCTTGGATCATTTGATCTTGTCTTCTTAACTGGGCTTGGGCAATACGGCATCGATACAGGTGTTTTACTCCCTGCTATGTTATTATATCGTCTCGTCTATTACATCTTGCCCTTCTGCCTTGGTCTCATTTTTGCAGCTTTTGAAATGACAGGAGTAGCCATTAAAAAGTTTGAAGATAAACCTTTTATTGCGCCTGCATTAGAGACAACTGGTGTTATATGGACTTTGCAGCGTGACTTTCTAGGAAAGTTAGGTTCTTGGGCATCTGCTGCTTTAACAGTATTTGCTGGCTTAATGGTTATTTTATCAACCATTCTACCGACAAGTATAAATCGGGCACACGCCTTACATATTCTAGCTCCAAAACATCTTATTCAATTTTCTTTTAGCTTATCGCTAACATTCGGTATTCTCCTCCTCATTCTTTCGCGGGGGATATATTACGGAACAAAACGTTCTTATTATATGACGATTGTATCTTTAATTGGAGCGGCTATTTTTAACACACTAAAAGGAATTGATGTTGAAGAAACTTTTATTTTATTAATCGTACTCGCTGTATTGTATATGCTTCGTAAAAGGTTTGTACGTGAGAAAATGGAAGTCTCACTTTCCGATATCGTAAAAGTTTTTATATTCCTACTTGTAACGTTATATTTATATAAAAACTTAGGTATTTTATTTGCAGGTGCAAAAGAAGCTTTCAAACCTGATTTTGTCGTTCGTAATATTACACAAGTAAAACGAAGTGCATTAGCAGCTGCCTTTTTTGTTCCTACTTTTTTACTAATTGGTTCACTCATTGCAAATCGTTATCGAAATGAATTTCCCGGGCAACCAGCTAATGATAAACGATTACAAAACTTCTTAGATGAACATGGTGGAAATGTACTTAGTCATTTAGGTTTTTTAGGAGATAAACAGTTCTTTTTCAGTAGTGATGGAAAAGCACTCATTCTCTTCTCAATAACTGGAAAACGACTTATTGTACTGGGTGATCCAATTGGGGACCCTTCCTCCTATCGTACTGTATTGCAAGAGTTTTTAGCTGAGGCTGATCGATTTGGATACATTTGTGTATTCTATCAAATTGAAAGTAAATGGATGAGTTTATACCACGATTTTGGTTATAACTTCTTTAAGCTTGGTGAAGAAGCTGTTGTTGATTTAAATACCTTTACAATAACAGGAAAGAAACGCGCTGGCATGCGAGCTACTTTCAACCGTTTTGAAAGAGAAGGCTATACATTCTCTATTCATGAGCCACCTTTCTCCGACGAATTATATGAAGAGTTAAGAAAAGTTTCAGATGCATGGCTTGGTGGAAAAAAAGAGAAAGGTTTTTCACTCGGATACTTCGATCGTGAATATATTAGTCGCGCTCCTATCGCAACATTATCTGATGCGGATGGAAAAATTATTGCATTCACAACATTCATGCCTGTATATCAAAACGGATCATTATCTGTCGATTTAATGCGATATTATCCAGATGCGCCTAGCGGCATTATGGACGCAATTTTCATCCACTTATTCCAGTGGGCAAAAGAAAATGAATACCACTCCTTTAATATCGGTATGGCACCACTTTCAAATGTTGGTTTATCCACACAGTCTTTCTGGTCTGAACGAGTGGCTGCTGCAATCTTTAATAACGTTCGTTATACGTATAGTTTCAGCGGATTACGACATTTTAAAGAAAAATATAAACCAGCATGGAGCGGTAAATATTTAGCATTTAGGAAGAATCATTCTTTACCAATTACAATGCTCTCTGTAACAAAATTAATAGGAAAAAGAAAAAACAGCTAAATTCTTAGCTGCTTTTTCTTTTTTGAACTTGTACAATAAATTCTTTTTCATACTTCTTACCATTTATATAGAAATTCCCCCACATTTTATACGTGCCCTCGGCAGGAAATGTAATTCGGTATTGTAATTGCTCATCCGTATCTACAGGCATAGCGTATAAAAAATTCTCCTTCGTTTCATCCACTATATAGAGTGACTCTACTTCTCCTCTCTCTGAATGCAATTTCAATTTTTCACCCTTTTTCGCTTGAAACTGAAATGTTAACGTAACTGGTTCATTCGGATGTAATGCGCCAAATAAAAGAGAAACTTCATACTCTCCTATTTTTTTTGTAAGTACACTGTCGATTGGAAATTTCACTTTTTTCTTATTGTTCTCCTCTTTCGTTCTACCAAAATTCTTCCTAGCGAATGACTCTACGGACTTATTTTTGTCTTCGTATAAAAATATTGTATATTCTTCGTCTTTTGCTATTTTGGAAGATAACTTATATGACCCGTTCCCTGCAAATGTGGGTTTAATTTGTTGTATGTTTTTTAACTGTCCATCTACAATCACTGCCCGCATTTGATCATTTACACCACGAATTTCATTATTCTTGTTGTTTAACAACTGAAATACAATATCTACTTTCTCATTTCCCTTTCCATTTGAAACATCCCACTTTACTTCCTGAACATCTCCTACAGTCTCTTCGTTTTCTTGATATTTTTTTATGTAAAATCCTCCTGCCACAATAAGTACTAACGCAATAAGCCCAATGACAAGATTTTTCAAAACATCACCTACCATTTTTATTGTCTCTATTCATACAAAACTTCTTAAGATATATATTCTAGATTATGATTTATGAAATCCTCCTATTTTGCACATATTACAAATAATAAAAAGATTTTAATTGAAAGGATTCGTAGTGTATAATGCAAATGATATTGATTTCTATCAATACATTATAAGGAGGACTTTTTTATGAGTGTACATATCGAAGCAAAACAAGGCGAAATCGCTGAATCTATTCTATTACCTGGTGATCCATTACGTGCAAAATATATCGCTGAAACATTTCTAGAGGACGTTACTTGCTATAATAATGTGCGTGGTATGTTAGGTTTCACTGGAACTTATAAAGGAAAACGTGTATCTGTTCAAGGTACAGGTATGGGTGTTCCTTCTATTTCTATTTATGTAAACGAATTAATCCAAAGCTACGGAGTTAAAAATTTAATTCGCGTTGGAACTTGCGGTGCAATTCAAAAAGATGTAAAAGTTCGTGATGTTATTATCGCAATGACGGCTTGTACTGATTCTAATATGAACCGTTTAACATTCCCAGGATTTGATTTTGCACCAGCTGCAAATTTTGACCTTTTAAAGAAAGCTTATGATGCTGGAACTGAAAAAGGATTACACGTTCGTGTCGGTAACGTTTTAACAGCAGATGTGTTTTATCGTGAAAGCATGGACATAGTTAAAAAACTTGGAGATTACGGTGTATTAGCAGTAGAAATGGAAACAACTGCTCTTTACACATTAGCAGCGAAATACGGTGTAAATGCATTATCTGTATTAACAGTTAGCGATCACATCTTCACTGGCGAAGAAACAACATCTGAAGAGCGTCAAACTACATTTAACGAAATGATTGAAATCGCTTTAGATGCAGCAATTCAACAATAATACACTAAAGAACTTGTCATACGTCTGGCGAGTTCTTTTTATGTGACTTTTTATAAATAACTACTTTATAAAGAGACAGATTTCTCCCCTCTACTTTCTTGTAACGTTTGTTATAATGAAGTGAAACTTTAATCAGTGGAGGTTTTTTCCATCCCCCACTGATTATTAGTTGAACCAATCGGATTTAACGGGAGAAAGAAATCATTTACAGTATTTCTCATAAGAGGTGACGCAGTGAAAAACAGAAGTATTGTCTTTAAACTATTTTTATTAACATCCACTTTATTTACAATCATATTCCTACTTTTTTTCCTAGGACAATCTCTATTTTTAGAGAAATTTTATATTAATAAGAAAGTAAAAACAGTCCAAACTGCTTTTGAAAAATTCGTAGATAATTATGATAAAAGTGATAAAAGTTATGAGCAGGTTAGAAAACTAAAACAAGAATTTCATGATAAAACAAATGCCGATATGCAGTTTTGGATTCTAACGGTATTATTAAAAGTGATAACAATTACTATATCGATGTATTTAATCCCAATAATAATAAACAGTATTCCATTCCACTCAACAATCTTTTAACACCAGAAGAATATAATAAATTCGAAAATTTAGGTTTAAAAAAAGATGTAATAATCAATGTTGATGGAGTCGTACAAGAGAATAATATAATCACACCACAAAAATTAGGAACGAATTATAATCAATGGCAGAACGAACATTTCTATTCGGATTTTCAGTCAATTAATGGTAACCCTTCTAAGAACAGACTTGCAAGCCGATACAAATCTACAACTCGAATCGTCTTTACAGGTGTTATAACTAAGTTACAGCTCCCATCCAAAGCGGAGGTTCGTCTTGCAAATGATATTGAAACATTACAAGCCGTTCAATATTTTGCAGATATGATTAGAGAGGGAACTTCTAACTCGAACCAATTAAGTACTTTCATATTAGATGGCGGAGAAAATATAAAAAATAGTATCTTTGTAAAACCGATTATAGAAAATGGAAGGATTACAGAATACGCTTTTGCGATAGCATCTTTGCAGCCTGTTAATGAAGCGATGCTCGTTTTAAAAGATTATTATGTCTATGCCTTAATCATCGTGTTTCTCGTAATTATTTTGTTATCCTTCTACTACTCAAAAATCATTGTTAAGCCATTAATTAAAATAAATCGTGTTACAAAAAAAATGGCTAATTTTGATTTCAGCGAGAAATTACCTGTTACAGCTGACGATGAAATTGGCGGGCTTTCTGGCAGTATCAATACATTATCTGTAAATTTAAAAGATCGAATCGATCGATTAAATGTTGCTAATACAAAGTTACAACAAGATATTGAACGTGAACGTCAATTAGAAAAAACAAGAAAAGAATTCATTTCTGGCGTATCACACGAATTAAAAACACCGCTAAGTGTAATTAGAAGTTTTGCAGAAGGAATTAAAGATGGTGTTAGTAAGGATACTTCGTATTATACTGATGTTATTTTAGAAGAAACAGAAAATATGAACAGGCTGATTGTTGAAATGTTAGAATTAGCAAAGTTGGAATCTGGTACTTACAAACTAGATATGACGACGTTCTCAATCGGTGAATTAACGCAACAAGTCTACACAAAATTATTATTTAGCATGGAAGAAAAACATTTACAAGTGAACATCGATGCAGACCCTTCTATACTTGTTAAAGCAAATCGCAGTCGCATTGAGCAAGTAGTTGTGAACTTACTAAGTAATGCAATCCGTTATACGCCAGAGGGAGAAAAAATACAAGTCTCCATTATAGAAGCAGAAGATAACGTAAAAGTCGAAATCGAGAATACAGGAAACCCTATCCCTGAAGAAAGTCTTGAAAAAATTTGGGATCGCTTCTATCGTCTAGATGCATCACGTAGCCGTCACACTGGAGGTACCGGTCTCGGATTATCTATTGTAAAAAACATTTTAGACCTCCATCATGCCGAATACGGTGTGTATAATACGACTAACAGTGTTGTATTCTATTTCAATTTACAAAAAGTAAAAGAAGTCAAATAATTTGTCTTAATTTCACTAGGAGTTCACATGAAATTCACACTCTCCCTTTATAGTAAGAAACAAGTTAATCCTTTCCTTTACACATATAAAAGAGGAGAGTGCGTGAAATGAAACAAGCAGGACAACCTATTCAAAATGAAAAACAATTAGAAACTATCAAAAATATACTTTTACAATCTTCGAAACGTGATGGCTTATTATTCGTATTAGCTGTAAATTCTGGCTTAAAAGTAAGTGAAATCTTACAATTAAAAGTTAGTGATGTAATCGATGAAAATGAAAATGTTCGCCATTCCATTTTATTTTACAATGAAAAAGTGAAGAAACATAAATGGTTTGCTGTAAATGAAGACTTACAGCACGCAATCGAAGACTACATGAAAGAACGTAAAACTTGGAAACGTAATGAACCATTGTTAAAATCTCAAAAAGGAACAAAATCTATTACGAGACAACATGCATGGTACATTTTAAACAAAGCTGCAAAAGAAGTTGGATTAGAAGGGATTAGCTCACATACACTTCGAAAAACTTGGGGTTATTGTGCATACAAATCAGGTGTTGATATTGCATTTTTACAACACTTCTTTGATCACAGTACTCCATCAAAAACTTTAAAGTATATCGGTATTGCTTAATAACTCTTATACATAAAAAAGGTTACCATTTGAAAATTTGGTAACCTTTTTTATATTTCATATTCTCTTTTCTTGTCTCTCCTATACTGTAGTGGTACTCTAATAATAAGGGGGAGAAATTATGAACACACTTACAATTGAATTACCAAAAGAAACGGCTGAAAAACTTGATTTATTAAAACAAGCTTATGAAAAGAAAACAGGTGCTTCTATCTCTGAGAGCACTCTCGTTCAAACACTTATCTCAAAAGAATTTATCCAGGCGATAACTCCTTTTGATTTGCAACAATTCGTCAACGGAAAAGAACAGCATTAATGCTGTTCTTTTTTTATCTCTATTTAAAATATACAAAGTTTTTTATATATTTTTAGAAAAACCATTGACAATGATAATGATAACCATTATCATTTATTATGAAGCCAACAATTGATGAATCAACCAAACGCTCAGTAACATTGTTACCCCTCTTTTTCATATAGAAAGGCACTGTACATTCCCCCTGTTTGTACAGTGCCTTTCTTGTTTATTATCATTCAAAAAAATTTAATTGCTCCGGCTTCGGCTCACCATATGTAATGTTCATCATTTTCATAAGCTGTTTCGCATTATCTGCTGCATCCCCACCTGAATTGTTGTTAAACAGTACGTATATATCCTTTGTTTTCTTTTTTAATTGCTCTAATCGTTCAACCCATTCTTCCAGTTCTTTATTGTTGTAGCGATATAAACAGCGAACTGCTCTCCAGTTTTCCCCTTTATCAAGCCAACCATGAACATTTCGACCGTGAAAACGTATTAATGCCATGTCTGAATTCGTAACCTCTAACACGAGTGGCACAGAACCTATCCCAGCCTGTGGTTCATCACAAATTGTATGAATCCATTTCTCTTGTTCTAGAAACTGTAACGTCCTATCTCTCATTTCTGGATAAAACCATGTTTGATTTCGAAATTCTATTGCACATGGTAAACCTTCCATTTTTTCTTTCGTATATCGAAGAAAATCTACATTTTTCTTTTTACAATCAAACCATGGTGGATATTGAAATAAAATCGTTTTTAATTTACCAGCTTCAATTAAAGGAAGAATAGATTGTTTATATACATCAAACATCTCATCGAACGTAGAAAAAGGAATTTCACCTTTCATATGTCCTGTCATTCCTTGATATGCTTTTACGATAAAAGAAAAATCTTTCGGTGTTTCCATTGCCCATTTTGTATAGTTTCGTGCAGGTTGCATCGCATAAAATGAGCTATCCACTTCTACTATAGGAAAATACTCGCTGTATGTTCGTAATTTATTTCTATTTTCATAGGGATTTATGTATAAAGAATCATGATCTCCCCATCCTGTCACTCCAATAAACAGCACATATACCCCTCCCTTTTTAACTTCATCTTCTATTCACTTTCCAAACACTTTGCATCATGTAGCCTTTTCTTTAAGAGTATCCTTATAAAAATATGATATACTATATGGAAGAATTTTTAAAATGAGGGGTTATTTATTTATGCTTCCAAACGATGCTACTGTATCTCATGAAAAACGAATTGAAGAACTAGAAAATAAAGTACGTTTTTATGAAGAACTTGTGAATCAATTACCACATCATTTCACATACAAAAATCCACATATTGGTTTACGAATAAAGAAAACTAGAACAACCCATTCCATTCAAGAAATACCAAAAGAGAATAAAGAGGCTCATTTTCAACTTACTTGTGATTCATTATTTTTATTTGAACAACTCGAAAAACACTTTGTACATATTTTTGATGCCTTTTCACATCATGTAACTTTTGTCGATAATAAAGGGAATATTACTTTATGTAATCAAGTTGCTGCAGATGATTTCGGTGTAATACGAAATGATATTATCGGAAAACCGATTCAACAATTACTAAACTTGCCGGAAGAAAAAATTAAAGCGATTGAAACATTAAAAACGGGAACAGAAATATATAATGAAGAAGTTTTAGACAAAAACTATGGCATTATAAATAACCGAATTATTCGTGATTATAACGGGGAGATTTTTAGAGTTATTAGTGTCTTTCATTATTTAAATACAGAACGTGATGCAGAGAAGTTTTCGTTAGCAGGGCGAATCGCAGCTGGAATTGCACACGAAGTACGAAATCCTCTTACAACAGTACGAGGATACTTACAATTTTTACAAGAAAGTGTTTCTCCATCTAATAAAGAACTATTTAAAAATTTACTTATTCCTGAATTAGATCGAGCAAATAGTATCATTACAAAATTTTTATCTCTTTCAAAAACACGTGAATTTAAAAGAGAACCCTTTCCTATTAATACATTTTTACGTGAGTATATTCAACAGTTACTAGCTAGCGAAGTCTTTTTACATAACATTTCAATTGATTATAATTTTTCTACCGAATTAGATGATATATTAGTTCATATTGATCGTCATGAACTTGTGCAAGTTTTTTTAAACTTATTCCAGAACGCTGTCGATGCTCAAGGAGAAAAAAAACTTTCTATCCAAATCACTAGTTACCGCCTAGATAATTTTGTTCGTATTACTTTCACTGATAATGGGACTGGTATTCCACCAGCGATTCAAGACTATATCTTTGATCCATTCTTCTCAACAAAAGATTCCGGCACAGGTTTGGGCTTGTCAGTAACGAAAAAAATTATTCAAAATCATAACGGTACATTAAAAATGACTAGTAATGAAGATGGTACTACTTTTACTATTTCAATTCCAATCTTACCTAAAACAGCCCTTGAAAGATTAAATCAATACAAATAAAATCCAATCCACGAACTGCATGTCAATTGTTACATCCTTCAACAATTGACATGCAGTTTTTATGTTGAACTTTTCTTCTTTACATTATATAAAACCTTCTCTATATTTTACTTATTTTTTGCTAGCTGGGCCGATTTCTTATTTTTTTAGAAATGGTAGTTTGTCCAGCACGGATTTAGTAGAAATTTCATTTTAATATATAGTAATGACTATTGATTCTATGAAAGAAAGGAATGAAAAGATGAACAATAAAAATAAAGGAAAAGTATTTTATGGTAATGATTGTTGTGAAGTCAGAACTTGCAGTCACATTAACATCTCTAAGTCCGAACTTACAGAATTCGTTAGACTTCTTCAAGCTCTTGGCCAAGCTATTCAAGCTGTCTTTCAAAACCCTTCTCAAAATAATATCAATAACTTGATCGCTGCCCTAAATAACTTACAAAAATTCCTCAATTGCTTAGATTTATCTCCAGCACAAAAACAAATTGGAAATTCTATTATTGCTAATCTATTAACTATTTTAAGAACAACACCTTTCTCGTGCGGAGCATTGTACGTTGAGCTACAAAGCTTGCTTAATTATTTATTGTATATCGCTAAGTTATTCAAAGTAGATTGTTGTACGATCGACAAACTAGTTAGACTCATAACAGAGATCCAAACTATCCTAGTTCAATACGGATCAGGTTGTCTTGGAGGTGGAGGAGCAACAGGCGCTACTGGCGCTACTGGTGCTACTGGTGCTACTGGTGCTACTGGGCCTCAAGGACCGGCGGGTGCTACTGGTGCTACCGGGCCTCAAGGACCGGCGGGTGCGCAAGGTGCTACTGGACCTCAAGGACCTCAAGGTGCTCAAGGACCAGCAGGTGTTCAAGGTGCTACTGGACCTCAAGGGCCTCAAGGTATTCAAGGACCAGCGGGTGCTACTGGCGCTACTGGACCTCAAGGACCTCAAGGACCAGCAGGTGCTACTGGTGCTACTGGTGCTACTGGACCTCAAGGACCTCAAGGTATTCAAGGACCAGCGGGTGCTACTGGCGCTACTGGCGCTACTGGTGCGCAAGGTGCTCAAGGACCAGCAGGTGCTACTGGCGCTACTGGACCTCAAGGTATCCAAGGACCAGCAGGTGCTACTGGTGCTACTGGTGCTACTGGGCCTCAAGGACCGGCGGGTGCTACTGGCGCTACTGGGCCTCAAGGACCTCAAGGACCAGCAGGTGCTACTGGTGCTACTGGACCTCAAGGACCTCAAGGTATTCAAGGACCAGCGGGTGCTACTGGCGCTACTGGACCTCAAGGGCCTCAAGGTATTCAAGGACCAGCGGGTGCTACTGGCGCTACTGGTGCGCAAGGTGCTCAAGGACCAGCAGGTGCTACTGGCGCTACTGGACCTCAAGGTATCCAAGGACCAGCAGGTGCTACTGGTGCTACTGGGCCTCAAGGACCGGCGGGTGCTACTGGCGCTACTGGGCCTCAAGGTATTCAAGGACCAGCAGGTGCTACTGGGCCTCAAGGTATCCAAGGACCAGCGGGTGCTACTGGCGCTACTGGACCTCAAGGTATCCAAGGACCAGCAGGTGCTACTGGCGCTACTGGACCTCAAGGTATCCAAGGACCAGCAGGTGCTACTGGCGCTACTGGGCCTCAAGGTATTCAAGGACCAGCGGGTGCTACTGGCGCTACTGGTGCGCAAGGTGCTCAAGGACCAGCGGGTGCTACTGGCGCTACTGGTGCGCAAGGTGCTCAAGGACCAGCGGGTGCTACTGGCGCTACTGGACCTCAAGGACCTCAAGGTATCCAAGGACCAGCGGGTGCTACTGGCGCTACTGGACCTCAAGGTATCCAAGGACCAGCAGGTGCTACTGGCGCTACTGGTGCGCAAGGTGCTCAAGGACCAGCGGGTGCTACTGGCGCTACTGGACCAGCGGGTACGCCAATTCCTGTAACGATCGCGGCAATCGGAAACTCCAATGCTCAAACAATATCCCCTGGAACAAACATCCAATTTAATCAAGTTTTCGAAATAAATAACATTAATTTTAATGACACTGCAGATACTTTAACAATTTTAGAAACAGGCGTATATGATATTAGTTTCTCAGCGTCTACAACTTTCCCAGGCTCTTCACCGTTTGGATTCGGTATTTCATTCAACGGCCAACCACCTACTCGTAATTTCTCAACTAACGTTATCGGTAGTGCTGTATCGTTCTCTACAATCGTTACTTTACAAGCTGGTACAACAATTTCTGTACAACCTACAGCAAACACTATTTCTATTCCAAACACGGGCGATACAACTGCAACACTATCTGTATTCCGAATTTACTAATTTTCACTTGAAAAATATATTTATAATAATATGTATCGTTTAACCGTGCATTAAATCTCTCTTTATATAGAAAGGAGCACTTATTTGGGAGGATAAGTGCTCCTTCTTTACGTTTCTTTACCTCAAATTTACTCTATCTTAATCCTCTTTTTGTATGATAAATAATGAAGTCAAAGATATGAAAGAGGGATGAAAATGAGAGTTATGTCACTAATACGCATTTGGTTTGCTCTTATGGTATGCATTATTTTATGTGTAGGATTTTTTTTAACTCTAAAATATTCCACTATATCAAAAGCAGAGAGAAAAACTGTTCCATACAAACTTTTGTATACAAAACAAAGCAACATCCCTTATTCCAATGCAACAAATAATGAAAAAAAAGTTATAAAAGGAATGCTTATTACGAAAGCTTCTAGTTCCGAGGCGTTACTCCAAATTGCTGAAACGATTAAAGATCAGTATACGAATAAAAAAATCGATGAAATTACACTTTCTATCCACAATGAAAATAATGGTAATTACGAAGAAGAATTGCCTTACGAACCTATTAGTAAAGGCAAAATAATCGTCACATACGATTCCGAATCCTTTGGCAGTACGAATATTGTACTTAATGAGTAATATCATGTATCTCAACGGATATGGATTAATAGCTAATTAAGATAGACAAAAATCTCTACCGATTAAAATTTTATTTTGTTTTCATACAAAAAAAGAGGCGAATTTTTTTATTCGCCTCTTTCTTTTACCAAAATGAAGGAATCCATTCTTTCACTTTATCAAGCCACTCTTGTTGCTCTTGTTTTCGTTGTTGTTCCTCTTCTTTCCTTCTCTTCTCTTCTTCTTTTCTTCGTTTTTCCTCTTCTATTGTAGTCAATTGTTTTTTATAATCAGCCTCAGATATGAGCGATAACTGGAATGCTTTTTGAGCTGGATTTGCGTTTGCTTTTTTCATAATATCCCGGAACATTGTCGTCGTAATTTGACTACCACCCGGAACATAATGATCGCTATCTGTTTTATCATATCCTACCCAAATCGCACCTACCAAATCTGGCGTGTATCCAACAAACCATGAATCCTTTGCACCGGTGCTCGGGCCATTTACAATTTGAGTAGTTCCTGTCTTACCTGCCGTATCAACATTATTAACTTTCGCCTTTTCGCCCGTTCCCTTTTCGACAACACCTTTTAATAAATATGTCATCTTTTGAGAAATTTTCTCGCTCGTCACTCGTGTCTCTTTCTTATACCACTTTCCAAGCGTTTCACCTTCAGCATTTTGTACCTCCCTAATTGCATGAGCTTCCACTTGGACTCCATCATTTGCAAATGTACTGTATGCTTGAGCCATTACAAATGGAGATGTCCCCACATGCATACCGCCTAAAGCAATCGGATACGTACGATCTTCTGGCACTAATGGGATACCAAATCGCTCTAAAGATTTCAATCCTTTATCTAATCCAATTTGTTCTAATAGCCACACAGCTGAAACATTGTACGACTTTGCCACAGCTTCATACATTGTCACATCACCGTGAAAAGTATGATCGCTATTTTGTGGTTTATATTCTTTAATGTTAAATGGTTCATCTTTTAATATATCGTATACTTCATATCCTTGTTCTAACGCTGGTACATATACAGCCAAAGGCTTTAACGTTGAGCCAGGTTGTCTTTTTAATTGGGTTGCATGGTTAAACTGTAAAAACTGATACGGCCCTCTGCCTCCAACTAGAGCTGGTACACCACCTGTTTTGGGGTTCATAAGAACTACACCCGTTTGCATAAGTTGGTCTGAGCCACTATCTTTGAAATAACTATCATTATTCACAACGTCTTCTACAGCCTGTTGTTTTTTCGGGTCAAGCTCTGTATAAATACGATAACCACCCGCTAAAATTTCATTTTGTGTTAATTCGTACTTTTCCATCGCCTCTCTAACAATATAGTCTACATATTGAGAGTATTTTCCCTTGTATTTATCATCAACGCCACGTTTTAACACAAGTCCGCTCTCTTTTTCTTTATTATACTGCTCGTCAGAAATATACCCTTGCTCTTTCATTAAACTTAATACGACATTACGTCTTTCAATTGACTTGTTAAAGTTTTTATAAGGTGAATACGCAGATGGTGCTTTAATCAAGCCCGCAATCGTTGCAGCTTCTGAAATTGTTAAATCTTTTACATCTTTATCAAAATAAGATTTAGCTGCCCTTTTTATACCCCAAGCACCTTCACCAAAATAAATTTGGTTCATATACATTTCAATGATTTCATCTTTCGTATACGTGCGCTCTATTTTTTTCGTTAAAAAATATTCCTTTATTTTTCGGGAGTATGTGCGGTCTTGTGTCAGAAATACATTTTTCGCAAGTTGTTGTGTTATTGTACTTCCCCCTGCTACAACTTCTCCTGCTGTAATATTTTTAAAAACCGCACTTATAATTCCACTATAATAAATACCATGATGGTTAAAAAATTCCTTATCTTCTACTGCAACAATTGCCTGAACCATAATATCAGGAATATCTTTTCTTTTAACACCTTCTGTTTTCGAAGAAGCTAATTTAGTTGCGACCTCATTATTTGCATCATAAATTAAAGTCGGTTGTGGAACAGCTTGTTTTAATTCAGATATGTCTTGAATGGAAATTATTATATTTACAGCAATAAATAGAGTAACGAATACACTTCCCAATACAATTAATGAATTACGAAGTTTCTTCCTCTTATTGAACCACTCAAGCATTTTTTTAAAATGAGTGTTCTTCAATTTCATTCATTCACTTCCTTCATTTATTTACACTCTTCTTTTTAAAAGGAAGAATATACCGCCTTTTAAATTTATTATAATAACGTAGTCATTCCTATAGTGTAAAGCTTTTCTTTTGCATTCATACTTTTTGCAAGAAAAGGACATTCTACAAGTAAGATATTCACTATTGGATATTAATATTATTAATAGAACAACGAGAGTTATGTTAAGTTTTGTAAACTTTTCGATAAAATGTTTTAAAAACGACAGTTTTTTGTTAGAATTGATTAGCCAATATATTTTACATATATTACTTTTGTGGGGGTAACAATAATGGTCTTTAAATCAAAAAAAGATAAATTTTCTGAAATGTTAATGAATGTTTCCGAAAATTTAAAAGAAGGCGCGCAGTTTTTCGTGGAGTATAAAATTAAAAATGCTAGCGATTTAAAAGAGTTTTCTATGCGCATGAAAGAGTATGAGTCAAAAGGTGACTCATTTATTCACGAAATCATTATGGAGTTAAACAAAGCGTTTATCACTCCGATTGAGCGTGAGGACATCCTACAACTTGCAATGAGTATGGATGATGTATTAGACGGATTAGATCACAGTGCTGGTCTGTTCGAAATGTATTCTATTACAGAAGCTGATGAATACATGATTAAATTCGTAGAAGCAATTAATCAATGTGCGATTGAGATTGCAAACTCTGTTGAATTAATGTCTAACAAAAAATTAGTCGACATTCGTACAAATGCGATTAAAATTAAGGATTATGAATCACAGTGTGATGATATTCGCCGTCATGCGATTAAGAACTTATTCTCTCGTGAAAAAGATCCGATTAAGATTATTCAATTTAAAGAGATTTACGAAGAGCTTGAAGAAGTAGCTGATAGCTGTCAAAGCGTTGCAAACGTATTAGAAACAATTATTATGAAGAACGCGTAAGGAGTTTGATCATGGATACACTCTTGATACTGACCGTTTTAGTAGTCATTTGCGCTTTAGCTTTTGACTTTATCAATGGATTTCACGATACAGCAAACGCTATTGCAACGGCTGTTTCAACGAAAGCTCTAAAGCCTAGACATGCCATTATTATGGCGGCTATTATGAACTTTTTAGGCGCAATGACATTTACAGGTGTAGCAAAAACGATTACAAAAGATATCGTTGATCCATTCGCCTTACAAAATGGTTCTCTTGTAATTTTAGCTGCTTTGCTTGCGGCGATAGCTTGGAACTTAATTACTTGGTACTACGGTATTCCAAGTAGTTCTTCGCATGCAATTATCGGCTCAATCGCAGGTGCAGCAATTGCGGCCGCTGGGATTAGCTCGCTAAATCTTAAAGGATTTATTAAAATTATTGAAGCTTTAATCATTTCACCGATTATCGCTTTCGTTATTGGTTATATCGTATACAGTATTTTTAAAGTAGTATTTAAAAACTTTAACTTAACAAAAACGAATAAGAACTTCCGTATATTCCAGATTTTCACTGCAGCATTACAAGCCTACACACACGGTACGAATGATGCACAAAAAGCAATGGGAATCATTACGATGGCTCTTATGGCTAATAACTATCATACTTCTAGCGATATCCCGTTCTGGGTACAATTATCTTGTGCTATCGCAATGGGGCTTGGTACTTCTGTCGGTGGATGGAAAATTATTAAAACTGTCGGTGGACAAATTATGAAAATTCGTCCTGTAAATGGTGTAGCTGCCGATTTATCATCATCACTTGTTATTTTCGGTGCAACATTCATTCACTTACCGGTTAGTACGACGCACGTTATCTCTTCTTCTATTTTAGGGGTTGGTGCTTCTCACCGTGTGAAAGGGGTAAAATGGGGAACTGCAAAACGTATGTTAATTACATGGGTTATTACACTTCCTATTTCAGCTTCTTTAGCTGCTCTGTTTTACTACCTATTACATTTTGTTTTCTAATCAAAAGTCGTCTTCCTTATTTTTCTAGGAAGACGACTTTTTTGTGAACAAGCCTATTTCTCATTAAAAAGCGTGTATAATAATTGATGGATAAGTTATTTAGAGGAGTTGGCAATTTTGGAATACATCATGTTACTTTTCATCGGACTAATCGCCGGAACAGTCGGCAGCCTAGTTGGGCTTGGAGGCGGAATTATTATTGTTCCGTTATTAATTGGATTACACAGTTTATCACCACAACTTGCAGTAGGGACTTCTATGGTAACAGTCGTTTTCACAGGACTATCTTCCACCCTTACTTACATGAAGCATAAGCGAGTAGATTATAAAAGTGGACTTATTTTATTTATCGGAAGCGGCCCTGGTGGTATTATCGGATCATGGGCAAATAAATTTTTAAACCAAGACACATTTTCTTTATACTTTGGGATTTTCCTTATATTCGTCTCAATTCTACTTATGCTTCGAGACAAATTAAAACCTCTTTCCCTCTCAAATACGTCTGTAATTAAGCGTTCTTTTACAGATAATGATGGAAATACTGTACACTACCAATTCCCACCGTTTCTTGCTATCTTTATCGCTTTTATAGTTGGGTTTATATCTGGATTATTTGGAATTGGTGGCGGTGCCTTACTTGTTCCAGCAATGATGCTTCTTTTTGCATTCCCAGCACATATTGCAGTAGCAACTTCAATGTTCATCGTATTTCTATCAGCAATTGTAAGTTCTGCAACTCACATCTCACTTGGAAATGTCAGCTGGATTTATGCATTAATCCTGATTCCGGGTGCATGGATTGGCGGAAAAATCGGGGCTTACATTAATACAAAACTAAGTGGTAACGCCGTAATTAATTTATTGCGTATTACGTTAATTATTCTTGGAACTAGATTAATCATTATTTCCCTTTTATAACGTATTCTTTTTAGAATGCGTTTTTCTTATACACATGAATATAAAAATCCTCCGAGGAGAACAAATAAAATTAAACAAACACATAATAACATATAATTTGAAATATGTACTTTCTTCAAGTTGACCACTCCTATAACTGCGACTGTTATCTTTATGATAGCGAAAAAATAGTTCACTTGCAGTTACAGAGTGCTAACAATGCAAAATCAATTATTACAAATTTTATCCTTATATTTCATTTCTTTGTATATTCTATCGATTTAATAAAAAAAGATGTCATATTGACATCTTTTTTAGTGAAGAAGTGACCATCCCATGAAGTCTTCATGTACTTGGCACGCCCTCTTATCCTTTCGATCATATAATTCAGCATAACTATCTGTTTCTTCATCATAAGCCATCGTATAAATAATTTGGCCGTCTACTTCAACGGATAAAACGACTCCACCTTTCATCTCTTCTACATGAATGATAGCATTCGCCGGAATTCTCATATCCGTCATTCTCATCGCATCTAACAATATACTAAACCCCCTACAGCGTATTCATTGCTAGTACTATTACACACTAAATAGTATACTACTGTAATAGCATACATTTCGTCAATGAAATTGCTGTTGAAATAGCATATTGTCTATATACATATACGCTAAAATAGAAGAAATAGAAACATATTAATGGGGGGCTAACATTGATTCTACACAAAGGAGATGTACTATTCCGTCAAGGCGAGGACGGTCCTTTATACTTTATAAAAACAGGCTTATTAAAAGTAGTTCGGCTAGAAGAAAACGGAACACCATTTTTATTCAACATTATCGTTCCAGGTGAAACGATACCTCATCATTCTTTAATTTCACCGAAAGAATATCATGGTACAGCTATCGCTTTAATAAAAACAGAAGTGGAACCGATCACTAGTAGTGAATGGTATGAGAGACTTCAAGCAAATCCCGAATCGTATGCTAACATTGCTATGCAATTGCAATCTAAATTAAGAATGATGCAACAACGAATTGATCAATTGACAACCGTCTCCCCGAAAGAACGTCTTCATCGTTTACAAGAATGGTTCACCCTATATTTAGGTGACATTCCTATATATGAAATATTAACACAAACCGAAATTGGCCAACTGATAGGTATACGCCGTGAAACAGTAAACCGTTTATTACGAGAACAAATAAAAAACGAGGTAAAATAAATACCTCGTTTTTTTGCTTATTGTAAGCTTGTTGCTGGGCCGAAAAATTCATAATGAATATGCTCTTGTTTCACACTTAAATCAGTTAGTGCAGCATTTATATGCTTCATAAATGCTACTGGACCACAGAAATAGAACTCTGCTTCAGTTGTCGGAATAATAGTTTTTAACCATTCACTTTCAATGAAACCTTCTTTATCAAAGTTCTTCATTTCTAAATCTTTTTCAGTCGGTGCAGAATAACAAGTATATGCTTTAACTTGTTCATATTCATTTTCTACTGCCTTAACGTGTTCTTTCATTGCATGTGTATTACTATTTATTGCTGCATGAACAAAATATACATTACGTTTTGAATCTTGTTCAATTAACGTATTTAACATACTCATCATCGGTGTAATCCCCACTCCACCACTAATTAGTACAACTGGTAATGTTGAATCCATATTTAACACGAAATCTCCCGCTGGTGCACTTACTGGTAAAACATCTCCTTCTTTTACATGTCCATGTAAGTAATTAGACACTTTACCGTCTGGTGTATCTACACCTTTTTCTTTTTTTACACTAATACGATAATATTCTTTCCCAGGAGCATCGGATAAACTGTATTGACGATTATGTGTATATGTCTCACCTTCAATATTGATTTGAATCGTTACATATTGACCTGGGATGAATGAAGAAACTTTCCCTCCATCTTCAGGTTTCAAATAAAATGACGTAATAACATCGCTTTCCTTCACTTTTTTTACAATCACAAAGTTGCGGAAGTCTTTCCATCCACCTTCTTTATGTGCAGCTTCTTCATACATCTCTGCTTCAATGCTAATGAATGCATCAGCAATTACACCATATGCTTCTCCCCATGCATTTAAAACTTCATCAGGTGCACCTGCGACCTCTTTAATGGCACGTAGTAAACATGTACCTACAATCGGATAATGCTCAGCTTTAATCCCTAAACTTCTATGCTTATGACCAATTTGTTTTACAACTGGAATAATTGCTTCTAAATTATCAATGTACGTTGCAGCTGCATAAACAGCATTCGCTAACGCTTGTTGTTGTCTTCCCTTTTTCTGATTCGTATGGTTGAAAATATTCAACAATTCCGGATGTTCCGAAAATAAAATTTGATAGAATCTCGTTGTAATTTCAACACCTTTTTCTTGTAATAATGGTACTGTTGACTTTACGATTTCAATTGTTTTTGCACTTAACATTGTATCCCACTCCTCTATTTCCTTAACTGTTTTTAGTTTAACTGAATCTTATAATGCAGATTGTGATTTTAATCACTATTAACACGGTGTTTTTGTGAATAATATATGAACATTGCATTTACAAAAGAAAATAAGCTAACTAGAATTCTAGCTAGCTTATTATTTTGTTTGTATAGCTTGTTCGATTACTTTTATATCTTTCCCATCGCCAAACTCCGTATACCCCCAGATATTCGTTTCACCTCTATATTTATTTACGATAATATCCAAGTCATGATATACACGGTGGGCATACACTACATACTCAATATTTTGAAGTTCCACACCTTTTTTTACAATTTCATAGCTTCTATTTACATCGCGTTTTATTTTTTCATTCTTTATTTCCGTATGTATATTTTTTAAAGATTGTTCTTGTTGTTGAAACCATTGCTTAAATTGATTCCAATCCCCGTCTGTATAATTCTCTGCTTTACCATAATTTAAGAAATTATTATAGCTTTCATGTGTCATTCGAATAAAATCTAGCACTTTTGTCTCTTCTTGCACATCTTCTATTTGAGCTATTGTATTTACCTCAGCAGGCTTATTCGCATAATGTAACAGCACTTTCATAAGACTATAACTCGCAATGATCATCACGATAATAATACCTAATACATTTAACAATTTCTTCATACACAGAACTCCTTCTCTACTAAAAATATTGCAACGTATGACTATACTTGTAACATTCTCTCGTAGAAATATAATTCCTGTATTAATTCTTCCTATCATTTCGACAATATTTTTCTATACATTTCTCGTTGGCAAATGTTCTTGTAAAACAATATATCCTTCATAAGCTGTGTAACCGAGTATAACCATTAATCCGATATAACAAGCAAATACTGTCCATTTCGTTTTCGCATCCACTTTATAATAGTTTTCTTGTTGTTCCTTTTCTGTTTTCCATTCATTTAATTTTCTTTCTGACGCTTCAAATGCTTCCCTTATGTGAATTGTATACTCATCTTTTTCATCTTCATATGGAACATAATCTAACGGTTCGAACTTCGGTAAAAGATACTCTAACACTTCCATTTTTTGAAGTTCACCTATTTGTAACTCTTTTTCCCGTTCTCTTTGTCTTAATGCATTCATCTCATGATGCATCACGTATATAGTCCGATGTACAGCACCCGTTTCTTTTAATTCCTCTTCAAGCCTAGTAACATATTCTTTCATCCCATCAATTTTATGCCCTAATTCCTTAATCGGCTCATCTCTCTTTATTACTCTATATAACTCCATACAACCGATAATAACAATAAATCCTCCCAAAATACTTTTAAAGTAAATTGAATAGCCAAGTAATAAAATAAGGCCTGCTCCCCAAATTTTAGTACTGACAACTGAAATAATTCTCCCACCATCTAGCGGCGAAACGGGAATTAAATTAAAGAAATTAATCATACTTCCAAGCAAAATAACAAGCGCCCAAAATGGCTCTTTCGTCATTATATAAAGCGGTATCGCCGGTAAAAATGACAGAAGTCCGAAAAGCGGCCCCATATAGGCAATGTAAGCTTCATCTTTCGCATTTTTCGGCATCTCTTTCATTCCAATAAGGGCCCCCATAAATGGAATAAAGATTGCTGGCGATGTCGGGATCCCCTTTCTTTTCGCAGCCCATAAATGGCCCATTTCATGAACAAACAACAAATAAATGAGCGCTACTCCAAATTTCCAACCATATAGAACTGCGTATGCGCCAAGCGATAGAAACATACTAAATACCGTTGAAAACTTTGCTAATTTAAAAATTGCAAATACCCACTTTAACTTAGACAGTAAAAATAGACCTACCGCAACAATAATTCCCCATAATCCTTTTTTATTATTTTTCATATTCCTCTCCTTTATCTCTCATTAATGAATCATATTCATTCATCAAAGCTTGTTCTTTTCTCTATTATGACATATTTTTTTCTATTGTTAGAAATAATGTTTATATAATCCATTTTCAGCCAAAAATATAAATAAAAGGAGGTGTACACAAATGAATTTACAATCTCTTATAATAGGTGCTCTATCGTTTTTAGCTTCAACTCTTATTTTTTATACCGTTAGTTACGTATTATTATTAGATTTGTTGCCCAATCACGTATTTATTGCCCTTGTCATCCTTTCCGCTCTTATGATTTCTTTTCTTATTACACGAAAATCAATGAATGAGCCATCTGCAAAAGCAAAGTAATAGAGAGGGGTGCTTTCCCCTCTCTATTATCATTTCCTAGGAAAGGCCATATAGATTTGACGAGTTTACATTCATTCCAATCCGTAAGGGCTAATTAAAGGCTCACTTTATCTTTGAAAATTCATTTTTTCACCATAATCTTTAACAATCTGAATTATATTTTGAAACACACCTATTTTTTCTTTTTCACTGTTTAATATTTTCAAATCATAATTTTCGTAATATGTTTCTAATGATTTTAATTGTGATTGTGAAGCGCTTTTTATCAGAACAGTAGCATGCAATTCATATTGCTTATACCCTTCCTTTACTTTTTCACCTAAAATTATTTCACTCTCTTTTGCTCCAATTAATTTTTGAACTTTTTCTGGAAAATTGAGTTGCAAATAATATTCTTGCTCCTTCACTAACTTATTGTATAGTGATTGTGAAATCGTATACCGTACCGTATAATTCACGTTTTGATCGCCTGTTTTAATATGAAATGCAGTAATCTGTAAATCTTTTTTTGTTACTTCTGTTAAAGGGCTTACCTGCATCTCATCTTCTTTTTGTTCTGAGACATTTGGAAATATATCCAAAAGCTTTTCCGTATCTTTTTCATTCAACATATACATAGCTTTCTTATATTGCACCCATCCTCGTCTATCTTCTCCTCTTAACCATGCATAATAAGTTTCTTTTTTCCCATCTCTACTAATTTGTATTTCATATTCAGGTTCACCGAAGCTTCCTGTTATTTCTTGTTTCTCAGCTTTATTCAAAATGTCTATTACTAACTTCGCTTCTGATTCCTGCAACTTTTTCTCTTTATGTTTTTTTTGTATAACGGTTACCCCTATTGTTTCTTTCACTTCATTCACCGTCTCTTCTACTTTTTTTGTTTCTTTTTTCGGCTCAACTTGACCACAAGCTGCTAGTAACATAACAAACAACAACACCAATACATATTTCCCTTTCAAATTAATCCTCCTCTTACGATAAGAAATCCTTATAATCTTCATACATAAAACAAAAACGTGACATCCTATTAAATACGCTATACTAATCATTGAAAGGAGGTCTTTATCATGTCCATTAATTTTCATGATGAAAATAATAAGTACACATATGCAACAAGAAACGCTCATATTTCTTGGGCTGAAATGGTAAAAAACATTACAGAAATACAAAACAAGCAAATAATTGATATCGGCTGTGGTGGTGGGATTTATACGAAAGAACTCGCTCTTATGGGAGCCAAAAATGTTGTGGGACTTGATTTTTCAAAAGAAATATTACAAGCTGCAAAAGAAAATTGTAACAACTTTTCAAACATTTCATTCATCCACGGTGATGCACATAATATCCCATACCCTAATGAAACATTCGACATAGTTATTTCGCGTGCAGTTATTCATCATTTACAAGACATTCCTACATTTTTACGTGAAGCTTCTCGTATATTAAATAAAAACGGTGTACTTATTTTACAAGATCGAACAATTGAAGATTGTACAATTCCAGGAAGTCCCGAACACATTCGCGGATATTTTTTCTCTCTATTTCCAAAACTTATTGAAATAGAGTCAAAAAGACGTCCAAAAACCAACACTATACAGACAGAATTACAAAAACATTCTCTTCATGTACTTCCCGCACAAACACAATGGGAAATACGAAAAATACATGATTCTGTAGAAGCATTATTGCAAGATTTATCTCCTCGAACAGGTCGATCCATTCTATATGAGTTAACAGATGATGAACTTTCTCAACTTCTACAACATATACAGACCACATTACAAAACGTCTCTCCTATTATTGAAAGAGATCGATGGACAATTTGGAGCGCCATGAAGTTGTAAGGAAGGAAGCCTCACAAAATAATGTGAGGCTTCCTTTCTTTCATAATCTAATTTTGCAACACTCTTGATATCCTCCACTTCTGGCCTGTGCACTTCCACACTTCGGACATACTAAATATCTAGACTGATTTGTCAATAAACTACCTTTTTGAAAGAGTAAAACTTCTGCTTGTTTAAACGAACGCGAATAATATAACCACATAAAACCAATTATAGCAATAATGCCAAATAATACTCCCATCGCAAGCATTTCAGTCACCTCTTTTGGTTTGTTCTTTCCAGCAAGTGGATTGTTGTATTATTCTCTGTAAATTCAAACAATCCCTTCTTTACTCCTATAAATATCAACTTTCTCTATAAATTTTACAATTCTCCGCAAATTTTTACTCCTATTTTACAATTCATTATTCCTTTTGCAACAACGAATATCACTTTCGATATTTCCATATATAAATATATCTTCCAAAAAACATATTGACTTTCTAAAAAAAACATGCAACAATACTGTCAGAATACTTGAATAAAAATTCATTGACGAGAACGAGTACGTTATAGAACTGTTCCCCAGAGAGTTGGCGATTTGCTGAAAGCCAACGTTCAGTGCGTAACCGAAAATCATCTCCGAGAAGTAGAACCGAATGTTACAGTAAGTTCTTACCGGCCGTCCCCCGTTACAAGGAACACGTATCATGTTGTACGTTGCAAAGCCGTATACATATAGATTTATTTCTACATGTGTAAATTAGGGTGGTATCGCGGGTAAATATAACTCGTCCCTTTCTTTAGGGACGAGTTTTTTGTGTTCTTACAAATGAATGAAAAAGGAGGAAAAACAATGAACACTGTATCAAAAAAACATATTTTTTTCACGGGTCTTATGCTATTTTCTTTATTTTTTGGGGCAGGTAATTTAATTTTCCCTCCCATGCTTGGGCAAAACGCAGGTGAAAACTTTTGGCCAGCAATGATTGGATTTTTACTAACAGGAGTTGGCTTACCACTACTTACTGTTATCGCAATTTCTCTATCAGGAAATGGAATGCAGCAACTTGCAAGTCATGCCCATCCATTATTCGGAATTTTCTTTACAGTAGTTGTATACATTGCCATCGGTCCATCCATGGGCATCCCACGTGTTGCAAATGTCGCTTATGAAATGGGGGTTAGTTCTTTCTTGCCAGAAACAATCCGCTCTAGCAGCCTAGTGCTATTTGTATATACAATCATCTTCTTTACTATCGTATTTTGGCTGAGTTTGAATCCATCTAAACTTGTTGATCGTATTGGGAATGTATTAACACCTATTTTATTACTCTCTATTTTCTTATTATTTGTTAAAAGTGTATTTACACCACTTGGGCAATCAGGACCAGCGATGCAAGAGTATCAAACTTCTCCAATCTTCAAAGGCTTTATGGAAGGCTACTTAACAATGGACACTATTTCAGCACTTGCATTCGGAATTATCGTTGTAAATGCAATTCGCTCTAAAGGTGTGAATGATCGTAAGTCCATTGCCATCGCCACAGCAAAAGCAGGGCTTATTGCCGCTACAGGGCTCGTACTTGTATACGGTGCACTCGGCTGGCTTGGGGCAACTAGCGTCTCGCTCGGATATGCAAAAAATGGCGGACAGCTACTTACTGTTATCGTACAACAATTATTCGGTCCATACGGTTTGCTCCTATTATCTCTTATCGTTACACTCGCTTGTTTAACGACATGCGTTGGACTCGTATCTGCGTGCAGCCAATATTTTTCAACATTATTGACTACATTTTCATACAAAACGTTCGCGAGTATCATTTGCGCATTAGGATTACTAGTTGCCAACTTAGGTTTAACGAAAATTATCGCAATCTCTGTTCCAATTCTACTTGTTGTGTATCCAATTGCGATTGTACTCGTACTACTATCATTACTTCATAAATACTTCGGTGGATATCGCTCTGTTTATGTAGGTGCTTTAATTGGAGCAGCTGTAGTGAGCGTATTTGATGGATTAAAACAAGGTGGTATTTCAGTTTCATTTATCACACCATATTTTGAATTTATCCCTTTATATAATGAAGGAATCGGCTGGCTAATACCAGCATTAGTAGGAGGTCTTATTGGTCTTGCAACGGCTAGGTTAAGCGGTACGAAAAAAGTTCCATTAGTAACCGAATCTCACGAAGTAAAAGCCTCCTAAAAAAACTCCCAAAAGGGAGTTTTTTTACATTTGATACGCAGCATGATTAAAACTGCTTATTTTATAAGCCTTCGTATAATATTCAATATTTGTATCAACTGTTTCTACCTTGACAACATCATAGCGCTCTTCTTGCTTTACTAAAAATAAATAGTATTCCTCTGTTGCCTCAATAATCGCAATTTTATCTGTTTCAACATTATATTGTTCACAAAGCGCTTGTAATGCGTTCACATAATCCCCTAATTTTTTAGACTTATCCATTCCGAATATAGTTTGAACTAACATATACATTCTCCCCTTTATATGTACTGTTAACACCTCAATGATAACGCTTACATTATTTATCGTCAATAAAAACATTCAATTGTTTTAATGCCAAATCTATATTGTATCGAGCCAATAATCAGCGAGGAATTCCCCTCCAATTAAAGCTTCGCATTAACTGCCCGTAAAAGCCCGATTGGTGAGGGCTGATAATCAGTGGGAGAGGAACAACCTCCCCACTGATTAAAGTTTCACTTTATCACTTCGTTAATTGATGCCTAAATGCATAAATAACCGCCTGAGTACGGTCACTTACATTCAATTTATTTAATATATTACTCACATGTGTCTTTACCGTTTTCAGTGCAATAAATAACTCGTCCGCAATCTCTTGATTACTTTTTCCCTCTGCAATTAATAACAAAATCTCAAACTCTCTTTCCGTTAAATCATCATGCAAAGGTTGCTCTTTCTTTTGACGCATACGGGACATCATTTTCCCGGTAACTTTCGGCTCTAATACTGTTTCTCCATCATAAGTAGCTCGTACAGCATCAGCAATATCACTTGCTCTTGATGTTTTTAATAAGTAACTGGTCGCCCCAGCCTCAATAACAGGATACAATTTTTCGTCATCTAAAAAGCTTGTTACAACTACAATTTTTGCTTCTGGCCATTCTTGAATAATAGCACGTGTTGCTTCGACACCATCCATCTCATCCATAACAAGGTCCATTAAAATAATATCCGGTCTTAATTGCAATGCTAATTCTGATCCTTTTCGTCCATTCTCAGCTTCCCCTACTACTTCAATATCTGGCTGTGTAGATAAATATGCCGATACACCCATACGAACCATTTCATGATCATCGACAAGCAATACTTTTATCATACTTCTCCCCCTCTCTCAATCATAATCGGTACTTTTACTTCTATTTGTGTACCTTTGGCCGGGAAACTAAGCACCTTGAGTGTCCCACCAATTTCATGAACACGCTCTTGCATCGATCTTAGGCCATATGAACCTGCCTTATTAACGCCTACTTCAAACCCAACGCCGTCATCAATAATTTTTAAAATCGCATATTGATCAATTTTTCGAAGGCGCACTTCTGTTTTCTTTGCCTTCGCGTGTCGCAACGTGTTTGATAACGCTTCTTGCACAATACGGAATAAATGATCTTCTACACCTTTTTTTAATTCTATTGGCTCAATAAGCCATTCAATTTTCATATGTTGTTTTCGCGATAATTCCGTTAATAATTCCTCTATACCTTCTGTCAGTTTCTTACCTTCCAATTGTACAGGACGTAAATGAAGGAGCAATGCTCTCATTTCTGATTGAGCATTTACAACCATATTTTCAACAAGTTGCAATTGTTTTTTTGTCACCTCTGGAAATTCAGTTATTTGTTCATTAATCGCTGACATCATCATCGACATTGCGAAAAGCTGCTGACTTACTGAATCATGCAACTCCCTTGCTAAACGATGCCTTTCTTGAGAAATCGCTTCTTGTCTCATCTCTTCATTCCAATGAGCTCGTTCATTCGTTACTTTTTGAAAGAGTCCAGCTTGCTCCTCTAATCGACGAGCCAGAACGATTACTTTTCGTTCCACTTCATGAAATTCATCATCTGCAGTAAACGAAACATCGCTCGGAAAATTCCCTCGCTCTACTTCAAATAGAAAAGTATTTAATCCTTGTATACGCTGCTCTATATAATAACCGATTGCATATCCTACAATTCCCCCGATAAGTAAACTTGTAGTCATAATAAACAAGCCAATTGGAACAGAAGCGATGGATTCCTTCCATAATAAATCATACACTTGTTGCTCGCTTTTCCATACATATACAATTGTACAAATGAGTGCGATACTAACTGAGGACAACATAGAATAACGAATATACATCCACGAAATATTTTTTTGTTTCTTCATTATACTTTCCTCACTTCCGTGTCGCCTACGACAAGCGAAGAAATAATTTTAATACGACGAGGAGCCTCTTTATACTGCTCTGTTCTAAATGTAACATTGCGGTTAAACCCTGTCTCTTCATGACCTGGCAAGAGCACACGTCCGACAATAACAGAATGATTTAAAGAAAGTTCAATATCATATGGCACATATAAACGAATATTACCAACGACACCCCGAATAACAATTACCGTTTCCCCTTCTGGAATCATAGCAGTTGTTAAATCTATTTCCACATCACAAGCACCATATTGAACATTAATATCCTCAAGTTCATAAATATGATCCATCATTCGTACATTGCCTACAAACATATTTTTCAAATATGTTTCTGTACGATATATTTGCTTCTCTTCGTCTATAATCCCTTTTTCTTTAATTTCAACCTTCATTGCTTTTTGCTGATGTCCTTGTTGAATCAATTGATAACCAATTAAAGCTAAACAAGCAAATACGACAAGAACAAATGCTGCTGATGAAAATAAGAAAAATAAAAATACGATACCACCAACAAATAAAAATACATTTCCCCGTACATAACGATTCTTTTTACGATAATGCCTTCCAAACATAAGCATAATAAATGCAAAAATGAGACCACCTGGTTCAAAATGTCCAAGTATCATATCAAGAAAAAGACCGAATCCAAATATGATGAGGAGCATCCCCATTAATTGTGTCTTTGAAAAATGTTTCTTCATTTCAGCTCCCCCCTTCTTGTCACATATACATAGAAGAAAAGGCATTGCTTTCCAACACCTTTTCTCCTATCACTATATCATAAGCCTGTTTTATAATATACTACTATTATTTTGTTAACTCTTTCGTTAACGATACATCATTCTTTTCTTTCATTTCACGCTCAAGTTTTGCAATTTTCATATCAAACGTGTCACGCTCATGCTCTTCATTCATACGAGTTTCTAAGTCACGAATATGATCTTCAATCTCTTCAAATCGTAAGAACGGATTATTTTCATCCATTTTATGCATCGCAGTATTCATACGACGATTTGCATGTGCCATATTTTCACGTGCCATTAGTTCCATGCGCTTTGCGTGCATTTCTTTTAATTTATTTTTCATTTCAGAAAGACGACGCTCTAACTCATCAATTTGCTCTACAACACCTGCATACATTTCTTCTAATCGAGTTACTTGCCCTTCATAATAAGCTACCTCTTCTAACGCACGTTCGTGCAATTGTAATTCGTCTGCTTCTTGAGCAATGATAGCTTGCTTTGATCTTTTATTAACGAAATAACGTGCTTGCTCAAGCTCACGAGCAAAATTAGATTTTAATGTTTTATGACGCTCAATTAACTTCTCAATTTTTGTTATTTCACGCTCACTATCACGTAAATATTGGTTTAACATCGCAATTGGATTTTTTCTTTCCTTCTCATCTAACACGTTATGAAAATCAGCTAAAATTGCATCGCGTACACGTCCGAATAAAGATTGTTTCATTATAAATCTTCCTCTCTTCTACTTTATTTATAATTTGATTTATTGTTTTAGTTTTTCATTAATTTGTTCCACTCATCTTCAAAGTTACTATATGGTTTAGAACTTTCTGGAGCAGATTCAACAACTACATCTTTTTCTTTTTTCCACTCACGGTATCCGTAGTATAAAACCACTAAAGCAGCGATACCGATTAATGCTGGCGAATGAGAAAGTGCAATGGATAAACCGATTAAACCAACAATACCCCAAGCTAACTTTCCAAAAAATGATTTAGCTCGCACAAATGATTTATAGCTCCAATATACAACTCCTGCTCCGATTGCGAATCCTACAATACCAGCAAGACTACCAAGAGCAATTAAAGCCAAAATACCGGCTGCGATAAACGCTAGAAATTGTTTCATCTTGTGCTTGCCTCCCTTCGATTTGATACTCTTATCTTAACTATTTTTTCATCTTTCCATAACGAGCTTAAGAACCGTTTTTAACTCAGACTTAAGACCGAGTCATATTCAGCCCTTTACGCAAAAAAACGTGCAGAGTCTATTCTCTGCACGTTTTTTAATTACTAACATTCATATTAAATTAAGCTGTTTTATGATACTCTTTTTTCTCAGCTACTTTCGAAAACCTTGGAAACCCAATTAAAATAGAAACAATCCCACATACTCCAACTAAGATTGGATAAAATGCATATGGCAACAATTCAACCGGAGATAACGCTGCAAATCCTGCTGCCGTTAACATTTGGGCACCGTACGGAATTAATCCTTGCACACAACATGAGAAAAGATCTAATACACTCGCTGATTTACGAGGATCTATTTCATATTGATCTGCAATATTTTTTGCAAGCGGGCCTGTAAAGATAATTGAAATCGTATTATTCGCTGTACACATATTCGTCATACTCACTAAACCAGCAATACCAAATTCCGCTCCTTTTTTCGAACGAATATTACGTGTTAATACATTCATTAAATATTGAATACCACCATTATATTGGATTAATTCAACCATACCGCCAATTAATATAGCAAGTAATACTAACTCCATCATACCGCCCATTCCAGTCGTTACACTTTTAAAGAAACTTTCTAACGTGTAACTTCCATCTATAAGGCCGATAACACCAGATAGTACAGTTCCACCAGTTAATACAATAAGTACATTCCAGCCAAGTAGCGCTGTAATAAGTACTCCTGCGTACGGTAAAATCTTTATCCAATCAAAGCTATGTGCTTTAATCTGCGTGTCACTTCCTGAAGTAACTATTACTAATAGTACAATTGTAATAATAGCCGCTGGTAACACAATTAAAAAGTTCGTTTTAAACTTATCTTTCATTTCTGTTCCTTGTGAACGAACAGCTGCGATTGTTGTATCTGAAATAAATGATAAATTATCACCAAACATCGCTCCGCCAACAACAGTAGCCATTGCAAGCGCAATTGAGATATCAGTTTGACCACTAATACCTACAGCAATCGGCGCTAATGCTGCAATTGTTCCCATTGAAGTTCCCATCGCTAATGAAATAAATGCACCAATAACAAAGATTCCAGCTACGATAAATCCTGGCGGTAAAATAGTTAACGCTAAATTAACAGTTGAGTCTACTCCGCCCATTCCTTTAGCAGTTTCAGAAAACGCACCTGCAAGCACAAAAATTAATACCATAATCATAATATCCGGATTTCCTGCACCTTTAGCGAACCGCTCTACTTTCACATTAAAACTTTCTTTACGATTCATCACTAAAGCGACTCCTACAGCAATTGAAATCGCTACAAGTATCGGCAATTTATAGAAATCACCTGTAATAATTCCAGAACCAATAAATAGCGCCAAAAATATTCCAAGTGGTAATAAAGCTAAACCATTTCCTCTCGTTTCTTTCAAAGTACCATCTCTCCCTAGTTTCAACCTTTTTCTAATGAATAACAAAAGACCTCTTCCGATGAGAAGAGGTCTTATACATCTATAAGAAACACTCTTCTCATCTTTCAAGCACACGCTTGCTGGATTTGGCACAGCACTCTGAAATCGAGTCCGCTGCCGAGGCATCGTAGGGCCAGTCCCTCCGCCTCTCTTTATAAGAAGGTTTCATATTTATTTTTTAATAATAATTTCTTCCCTAACTTTACTCGCTTACAAAACAAAAGTCAATTATTTTTTGTATAGATTTTTTTGGTAATTATACAAAAATTTGAATACAACAATCATTTTAACTTTTCGATTTCTTCTTCCAATATTGAAATCCAATAAAATTCACTATTTTTTATTGTTGCTAATATCCATTTCGTAGTGTGCCATGCTAGCTCATACTCTTCCTTCGTGACATCACCACTTTTATAAGCATCCTCTAGCTCCTCTTCATCTAATACATACACCTTACCGCTAGATAATAATACTACATCTAAATATAAATCATCAAAATACGGTAAACCACGATCGTCTATTTTATATTCTTTCGCCACATCGATATAATATTGCACTAATTTTTTCTGATCATCTAACATAGCGGTAATCGCAAAGTTTTTCCCGTCTATGAAATATTGAATCCACGTATACTGATCTGCTGCAATACAAAGTTCTTCACCATCATATTCTTTACAACTAGGCTCTCTCACCTTTTTTATATCCAGTATTCCGAGCATTCCCTCTTCCACTTGCTTAACCGTATAACTCTTTTCTATTAGTCTCTTCCACGAAGAACCGTCACCATATTTTCGTTTCATTATGTCTGCTCCTCTTCTATATACAGAAAAGCTCCCACATATTATGTGAGAGCTTGTTCATATTATAATTAAGCCGCTTGACCCTTTTCAGAAATCTCTTTTAAATAAGCTTGTCCTTTTTCAGCGTCATATTGACCTTCCCACTTAGACATAACTACAGCTGCTAAAGAGTTTCCTACAACGTTAACTGCTGTACGAGCCATATCTAAAATACGGTCAATACCAGCAATGAACGCTAAGCCTTCAGGTGGAATACCTACTGTACCAAGTGTCGCTAATAATACAACGAATGATACGCCCGGTACACCTGCGATACCTTTTGATGTAACCATTAATACAAGTAATAATGTAATTTGTTGTGTAATAGATAAATCAATACCGTACATTTGCGCCAAGAAAATAGCCGCAATTGCTTGATATAAAGTTGATCCATCTAAGTTAAATGAATAACCAGTCGGAATAACGAAAGATGTAATTGCTTTCGGACAACCGAATTTCTCCATTTTCTCCATGATTTTTGGTAAAACTGTTTCTGAGCTTGCTGTAGAATACGCTAAGATCAGCTCGTCTTTTAAAATCTTAAAGAATTGGAAAATGTTAATTCCAAATATTTTCGCTGTAAGTCCTAAGACAACTACGACGAAGAAGATCATTGCCCCATATACAACAATTAGCAATTTCCCTAATGGAATTAATGAAGCAAGACCAAATGTAGAAACTGTAACACCAATTAGTGCAAACACACCAAATGGTGCAAATTTCATAACTTGGTTTGTTACATAAAACATTGCGTCAGCTACACCTTGGAAAAATTGAAGAACTGGTCTTCCTCTTTCACCAATTGCTGCTACACCTAAACCAAATAGTACAGAGAAGAAGATAATAGCAAGCATATCTCCGTCAGCCAATGACTTCATAATGTTCGTTGGAACAATATTTACAAACGTATCTGCAAATGAATGACTTTGTACTTGCTCTGTCGTATGTGTATATTTCGAAATATCTGTCTTTGTTAACTGCTCCATATTTACGCCTTTTCCTGGTTGGAAAATATTCGCTATTAATAGACCAACAATAATTGCAATTGTTGTAATAATTTCAAAGTAAATAATTGTTTTTCCGCCTAGTCGACCTAGTTTTTTAACATCGCCAACACCAGCAACCCCAACAACAATACTTGCTACAACAATCGGTACAACGATCATTTTAATTAATCGGATGAAAATATCACCAATTGGTTGTAAGTACTTCACAACAGCTGGATTATCAAAGAAAATCGCCCCAACCGCAATACCAAGCGCAAGCCCTATTAATATTTGCCATGCAAGTCCTATTCTTTTCATATTTGTTGTAACCCCCTCTTCGATGTGTCACTCTATCTCTCATTCTATCTCTATAAAACTAAGAAATTAAGAGTATTACATATTATTCGACAATTCACTACATTTTGTCCCTGTTAAAAATCATAAATCAAAATTTAAAATCTGACAACAAAATAACTTTCCCCGAATGCAAATAATTTTCTTGACAAAAAATAAACCCATGTTAGAAAACCTCACATGAGAACGATTCCTCACTAGTGTTTTATTAGCTTTCCAAGTAATATTTCACCTCATAAAAACGATTACTTTCCTCCTTCATTTTACAGGAAAATTCCAAAATATACCTTTGTTACACATATGAATAAAATGTAAGCACTATGACAATTACAGTTGAAAAATGATAAATTCCGACAAAACTTAGCAATTTTATAAAATTTTCTTTACATTATGATTACAACGATAGACACCCTTCTTCTTATGATATATAACATTCATAGGGAAAGGAGTCAGACAACAATGAAAAAGAAATTTGCAGCGTTTAGTGTTTTAGCAGCAGGAACGATTTTTGCTTCCCCGTTACTTTCACCCGTATACGCTGAAACGAATCAAGATAAATTATCTAACATTCAATCTGAATTAGAAGGCAAACAAAGTGACTTACAAAATAAATCAGTCGAGAAAGAACAAATAGAAAAAGAAATTCAAGAATTACAGAAGAAAATCGATGAATTAACTACTTCCATTAATAAAAATGAGACTGAATTAAACGATACAAAAAAAGAAATTAGCAAAACACAACAAGTAATTACTGACAAAAAGAAACATATAGAACAATTACAAACAAACATAGATACACGTCAGGAAGTTATTAAACAACGATTACAATCTATGCAAGAAAAACCGCGTACAAATATCATTACAGAAGTATTAACAAACTCTACAAACATTGCTGATCTTGTTGATAATATGTACTCCGTAAGTTTAATATTAAACAACGATACAGATATTGTAAAAAAACAAACATCTGATCAAAATGCTGTAACGACAGAAAAAGAGGCTGTTGAGAAAAAAGAACAACAACTGAAAGACTCTGAACAAAAACTAGAACAAAAACAACAAGAATTACAAAATAACCAACAGCAGCAACAAACTCTTATTAACGATCTACATACGAAAGTAGCAAAAGTAGATTTAGAGATTGAAGGATTAGAAGAATCCAAGGGCATTTTAGAAAATCAACGTCAAGCTGTTCAAAAAGCAATTGAAGAAGAAAAACGGGCGGAAGAAGCTCGTAAAGCGGAAGAAGCCCGCCAGGCAGAAGAGGCTCGCAAACAACAAGCTACTAAATCTGCTCAAGCGGCCCCAACACCACATGATACAAATATCGGTGGTTTTATCAAACCAGCAGCTGGATCAAAAACTTCCGGATTTGGTGTACGTTCTTTAGATAACCATAAAGGAATTGACATCGCTGCTTCGGGAACGGTTCCAATTATCGCTGCTGCAGATGGCGTTGTTATTCGCTCAGAATTATCATCTAGTTACGGAAACGTAGTGTATTTATCTCACCGTATAAACGGAAAAACATATACGACAGTATATGCTCATATGAATAGTCGTTCTGTATCGAATGGACAAACTGTAAAACAAGGCGATCAGCTTGGATTTATGGGGAATACGGGCCAATCATACGGACAACATTTACACTTCGAACTTCATCTTGGAGAATGGAATGTCGGCAAGACAAACGCAGTTGACCCATCTCCTTATATCGGATTATGAAAAACCTCGGTGCCTACCGAGGTTTTTCATTTACACTTCACACACTATAGGCATTCTACATAGACTATAACTAAATGCCTATAGTTTACGAGGTGATCCATATGAATACGCAATTACAACAAAAAATAGAAGAAGCTAGAGAAACGTATATTGGCCGGATATTTACATTTGGCGGCTCAGTTTTATTTTTAATCGGTTCATTCCTCGCAGTCACCACAGCCTATAAAGCGTATAATCGTCTATTACATTCATCAACATAAAAAAAGACGGGAGATCCCCGCCTATTTTTATGCAAACATTTTAAATACACCTATCGCATTTAAAAATACAATTATTACAGTTACCGGAATAACATAACAAAGTAAGAAGAACCAAATGTTAAATAACGTTTTCCCTTTCGTTTCCGTCACTTCTAATTCTTTCATCAACAACTCTTTACTCATTTTATTTGGTACAAATAATGAAATAGCTAGTACTCCTAACGGCAGCAATACGTTACTTACCGAAAAGTCGACTAAATCAAAGAATGTTTTCCCAAATATTTTCACGTCACTCATAATCCCAAATGATAACGCTGATGGAATACCGACTGCAAAAATAAGAATACCAATTAATAATGATGCTGACGGACGCTTCTTCTCATTACCTTTCGCAACAGATGCTACTACAATTTCAAGCATTGAAATTGCTGATGTTAAAGTCGCAAAGAAGAATAAAATTAAAAACATAATAAAGAAAAATTGACCAAATGGTATTTTTGCAAATACTGCTGGAAGGACGATAAACAGTAATCCCGGTCCTTCAGTCGGTTTAACTCCTAATGCGAAAATCGCTGGGAAAATTGCTAATCCTGCAAGTACTGTAACAAAAACAGTTAAACTTACAATAGATGTTGCCGATTTCGCTAAATGTTCCTCTTTCTTTAAATACGAACTATACGTTACCATTACCGAGGCACCTACAGTTAGCGAGAAGAAAGATTGTCCCATCGCATATAAAATTGTATCTGCTGTAAGCTTTGAAAAATCTGGTTTTAAGAAGAACTCTACTCCAGCAAAAGCACCATCGAGTGTTAACGCACGAACAATAATCGCAATAAATAAAATAAATAATAGCGGCATCATGTACTTACTTGCCTTTTCTATACCTTTCTCTACACCTTTACTTACAACAAAAATCGTACAAAGCATAAAGATAAATTGTGCTCCAATCGCACTTAATGGATTTGAAATCGTTTCACCGAACAATTGTCCATAATCAGCTGCACCATTCCAGAAACTTCCTGTCACACTATAATATAAATAAAGTAAAATCCATCCACCTACAACACTATAAAAAGATAGTACACTAAAACAAGTAACAACTCCCATACGACCAATCCAAGGATATAATTTGCTATTTGGCACTAGTACTTTATAAGCTGTAACCGCCTCTTTTTGCGTGCTACGTCCAATAACAAACTCCGCTATTAGAAGAGGCATACCTATAAATAAAGTTAATAGTAAAAATACAAGGAAGAATGCGCCTCCCCCGCCATTACCTGCAACATATGGAAATTTCCATATCGCACCAAGACCTACTGCGGCTCCGGCTGCTGCGAGTACAAAGCCTATTTTCGACGTCCATTGCTGTGTTTCTTTCATCATAATTTCTCCTTTTCTGAATATTTAAACTTTTGTTAATTATACACTTTCATTTCATACTCGCACACCTCCTTTAGAAAATAAAAAAGTCCCCTACACGCAAATATGCATGTAGAGGACGATATATGTAATGTAAATACCGTGGTACCACCTCAATTGGATTGATAAATCCCACTTGTTCAAGTACAGGAATAATTCCGATACTCTATCCTTTTAACGGCGGAACCCGGGTTGCCTACTACAATGTTCAACATACCTCTCGCAAGCCCATTCTGTATATTTTATCGTACCGGGCTCCCACCTAACCCCAGCTCTCTGAACGCATCAAATATACGTACTCTTCTTGCTCATCGATTTCATCTATTGAAGTTACTTGTGATTATAAATTATATTTTTATATTTGTAAAGCGCACTTTATCTTTTATTATTTTAAAACCTTTTCCTCTAACTCACGTAAAAAACTTTCTCTTTTCCCCTCATTTTGCACATATACTGATTTCAACACTTCTTGGAGCAATATATTTCGTTCCCTCTTTTCTAACTGTAAATCTTTTAACTTCAACCTTACTTCATATAAAAAATCTAAATACGATTCATATGTCTCATCATATTTATTTGCAATATCATCTCGAATTTTTTTTGCGAGCTTCGGGCTCGCTCCCCCAGTAGAAACTGCTATATTAAGTAAACCACGATGAATCGCTGCCGGAAAATGAACATTACCACTTTCCGGATTTGTAATAACATTTACTAATTGATTCTCAGCGGCATCTTCAGCAACTTGTTCATTTAATATTGAATCACTACTCGCTGCAACAACTAAAAAAGCACTTTTAATATCACTTTTTTCATATTCTCTTTGATACCAACGAATTTTCTTTTCTTCCACAAGTTTTACTAAATTCGCATCTAATTCTGGACTTATCACAACTATATCCGCACCCTGTTTGAGTAAAGGAATAATTTTAAATCCTGCAACTTTTCCCCCGCCAATAACAACAACGCGTTTCTCATTAACTCGCACTGTAAGTGGATACATACTGATCTCCTTTCAATAACTCCGTCGTTTTCTGAATTAACATATCTTGAAACGCTTCATTCTTCCCTAAATATGGACTAATTTTTATCTCTTCCACTTCATATTGGCACACTTCTTTCTCAATATGTTTCATAAGTAAACCTGTAAATAACAAGTAAGGCAGTACAACGATGTTCTTTTCTTTTCGTTCTACAACTTCCTTTAACTTCTCCTCAAATTTTGGCTCTGCAGCCGCTAAATAACAAACTTCTACTTTTTTAACCTTCTCTTTTGTTTGAAATAAAGAAGCAATCCAGTTTATATCTCTTAATACTTCAGGATCACTGCTCCCTCTTGCAACAAGAAGTAACGTCACTTCATTTTTATCTTCCTGTTCGATGCCACTTCCGCTATACACCGATTTAACAAGTGTTTCTGATACACCAAACGGATTACCATAGGTCACTTTAACATCCGAAAATTGATTAGTTAACTTTTCCAATTCAAAAGGGATATCTTTTTTTACATGACCTGCCGCTAATAAAAAAACAGGGATAGCAATAATCTCAGTGGCCCCACGCTTCACACATGTACGAAAACCATCTTCAATAGAAGGATTCGCTAACTCTAAAAAACAAACTTCTTGAATAGTCGCTTCTATACGGCTCATGCACGATGTAATAAATTGAATCGCCTCTTCTTTCGCTGTCTTCAAACGACTTCCATGACATATATATAAGACGGCTTTCATTTTACAACACTCCACTTACTTGATAAGCATTTTCTGTCTGCTTCTCAAACCAATGAATTTTTTCTCTAAAACGGACAACCTCTCCAATTACAATCATACTCGGATTTTGAATTTGCTCTTTTTTCGCAACATCTACAATTGTCCCTAACGTTCCAACAACTGTGCGTTGCATAGACGTCGTCCCCTGCTCAATAATAGCAGCTGGCGTACTTTTATCTTTTCCATGCTTCATAAGTTGCTCACATATGTAGGGCAAATTACTAACCCCCATATATACCGCTAAAGTCTCTACACCTTTCGCTAAACTTTCCCATTTCACTTCTTCTTCAGCACCTTCTTTCCTATGCCCAGTCACAATAGCAAAACTTGCACTTGCATCACGGTGCGTCACTGGAATGCCCGCATAAGCAGGAGCAGCTATTCCAGCTGAAATACCAGGAATGATTTCAAATGGTACACCTTGCTTTGCTAATGCTTCAGCTTCTTCTCCCCCTCTACCAAACACAAATGGATCGCCACCCTTAAGCCTCGTTACAACTTTTCCTTTTTTCGCATACTTAATAAGAAACGTGTTAATTGTCTCTTGCTTCATCGTGTGATAATTCGGGAGTTTTCCACAATAAATTAAATCCGCGTCAGGCTTTGCGTATGAAAGCAGCTCTTTATTCACAAGTCGGTCGTATAAAATAACATCTGCCTTCTCAATACATTTCAACCCTTTAACAGTAATTAAATCTGGATCGCCAGGACCCGCTCCAACAATATAAACCTTCCCCATCATCTCTCCTCATTTCTTCTATTAAAATGAAACTTCCATTCGTATATAAGAATGGAAGTTTTTATTTTTTCGTATTACTGATCTCTACTCATGGATAACAAATGCCCCACCTTTTCGAATCTTCTTTTTTTCAAACAAAGAAATCTCTTTTACCTCTGGCAACGGTAAAAAATGCTTTTCAAGCTCAATCTCCGCAAGCTTAAATGCCTGTTCTTCACTTTGAGCAACAACAACAATCGGAACAATACTATTTACTAACACAGCTTCAAATCGATATAAATCCATATCGTCCCTCCTAAGACGCTATTACTTCTTCTAGCACGTTATTTAACGCTATTTGTAATGTATCTACACCAACACGACCTACAAAATCATAAAATGTTTCGGCTGGTAATTTATTCTCTTTGAAATAACTTATAAATGATGCGAGTACATCAGGTAGATCCTCGCCATCTATTTTTCCTTTTAACTTTTGATTGTAGGCACCGCCATCTAACAATGTTCCACCTACGTATATTTCAAACGCTTCAACAATACCTTTTTCCTTCGTTTTCATTTTCACCCCTTGTAGCCCAATGTCAGCAATTTGACGTTGACCACATGAATTCGGGCAGCCTACCATATGAATTCGAACTGGAACATCGAGTGCAATTTGTGTATCTAAGTATTCTGCAATTTTTCGTAATCTTTCTTTCGTTTCTACTAGTGCAAGATTACAATATTCAATACCGGTACATGAAACCGCATGACCAATAAATGATTTCGGGCTAGCAGATATCGCTTCAAACAGCGGTTCACTAAGTAATCCTTTTACATTTTCCGGAGGAACGTTCGGAATAATGAAGTTTTGCGAGTTACATGTACGAATTTGTCCATTTCCATATTGCTTTGCGATTCTTGCAATCTCAAACATTTCTTCTGCATGTAAACGACCTACCGGTACATTAAAACCTACATATTTTAATCCCTTTTGTTTTTGGTCTTGAACACCATAAAAATAGCCTGCATTCCATCCTTTGAGTGCACTTTCCCCTTTACTTTGTAAAGGCCCTGTATACTCTATTAGTTTCTCTTTAAATTTCTCTGCTCCCCAGTCCGCAACAAGAAATTTCAACCGAGCTAAATGACGTTTTTCACGATATCCAAAATCACGGAATATAGTAGCAATCGCAATCGCCACCGCCTTCACTTCTTCTGGTAAAACGAATACATCTAATTCATCAGCTAAATACGGTCGAGCTGATAATCCTCCACCTACTTTTATATGAAAACCAACTTTTTTCTCACCATCTATTTCTTTCGTTGCAGGCGTAAATGCAACACAGTTAATTTCTGCGTTTGCTGAATTATAAATATTAGAACTAATAGACATTTTAAATTTACGTGGCAAGTTAGAAAACTCTTCATTATGTTGGAAGTAATCATATACTTCTTTTACAATATGCGTTGTATCGAATAGTTCATTTGCATCAATGCCAGCAAGCGGATTACCTGTAATATTCCGCGTTATATCACCACAAGCCCCCGCTGAAGATAACCCAACTCTTGCTAATCTTTTAAAAATATCTGGAATTTGCTGAATTTCTAACCAGTGAAACTGAATCGCCTGTCTCGTCGTAATATCTATTACATTACGTCCATAATCTTCAGCGATAGAAGCAAGTACTTCTGCCTGTGCATTTGTAATAATCCCTGACGGAATATTTACCCGCATCATAAAATAACCAGCTTCTTTCGGTCTTTGTAAATACAAGCCTGCCCATTTAAAGGCATCCCACTCTTCTTTCGGAATAGATTCGAAACCATTTTCCGCATAGTAAGGAATATCATTAAAAATTTCTAAGCCATCTTTTTCTAATTTATTTTTCTCGGTCTGATTTAATTTTTCATTGTTAGCCCATACTTTTTCATAACTCATTGTTTATCCCCCTATATAAAACTACGCTCTTGTAAGTACTTCACGATTTGTTCTGCACATTCTTCAATAGAATATTTGTGCGTTTCTACAATTAATTCCGCTTGCTCTGGCTCTTCATAAGGCGAATCAATACCTGTGAAATCCTTAATATCACCTTTTCTTGCCTTTTTATAAAGTCCTTTCGGATCACGTTTCTCACACTCTTCAATCGGACACTTCACAAAAATTTCAATAAATTCATCTGCCGCTAATAAATCTCTTACTTGTTTGCGGTCTACTCGAAATGGTGAAATAAATGCTGTAAGGACAACTACTCCTTGGTCTACAAATAACTTTGCCACTTCGCCAATACGTCTTATATTTTCCATGCGATCACTTTCAGAAAATCCTAAGTCTTTATTTAAACCGTGGCGAATGTTATCCCCATCCAGCACATAATTTCCAATATTCTTTTCAAACAGTTTACGAGCGACCGCATTCGCTACTGTAGATTTACCCGAAGCTGATAAACCAGTAAACCAAATTACAAAACTATGATGTCCATTCTTCACTCTTCTCTCATCTTTTGAAACCGAAGCTGTATGCCAAGTAATATTCGTATCCATCTCGTTCTCTCCCTATTCTATTACTACTTCTTTTTTCAAGCCTTTAATTAGCACTTCCACTACTTCTTTACGACTAAATGTACTTGGCGGAATCTCACCGTTTCTTAATAATTCCCTTACTTTTGTACCCGATAAAATAACATGATCTTCTTTTCCGTGCGGACATGTTTTCGTTGAAGCCATCGCTTCACATTTCGTGCAGTAAAAACTATGCTCAAAGAATAGTGGTGTAATTCCTAACTCTTCTATCGTAAAATTTGTGAAGATTTCTTGCGCTTCATACGTTCCGTAATAATCTCCTACTCCAGCATGATCACGCCCTACTATAAAGTGGGTACATCCAAAATTCTTTCTTACTAACGCATGAAATATCGCTTCCCTTGGTCCTGCGTAACGCATGGCAGCAGGAAATACACTTAAAAAGACACGATTTTTCGGATAATAGTTTTGAAGAAGTACTTCATAGCTTTCCATTCTTACATCAGCAGGAATATCATCCGATTTCGTTTCTCCAACGAGCGGATTTAAAAAGAGACCATCTACAATTTCAAGAGCAGATTTTTGAATATACTCATGGGCACGATGTACCGGGTTTCTCGTTTGAAATCCGACCACTGTTTTCCACCCACGTTTTTTAAATGCTTCCCTCGTTTCAATTGGGTCTAAATGATAAGAAGGAAATTGATTATTTTCAAAGCGTTTTGTTAGAATAATAGTTCCTCCAACGTAAACGTTTGGTCGTTCATATAATTTTTTCACTCCTGGATGAGCCTCATCCGTTGTTTTATATACAAGTAACGCTTCTTTTTCTTTATCTGGTACAAAAATATCTTCTATTTGAATGACACCGTATATATTTCCATTGTTGACAAGCTTTACTTCCTCTCCAGCCTTCAGGCTTTCTGCGACTTTTTCTGTTACCGGTAATGTAATTGGTATACTCCACACACTACCATTTGCTAAACGAAGCGTTTCTACAACAGAATCATAATCTTCCTTCCCTAAAAAACCAGTAAGGGGGCTATATCCACCTGTCGCCAATAGTTCTAAATCACTTAACGCAATATTGTCTAATTTAATTTCTTTTTCAATTTGTGATACGTCATATGTCTCATCTATACGGTTTACTAATTCGTTTACTATGCTCATTTTTCTATATCCTCTCTTAGCTTTATTTCAAGATTCATCTTATTGGTAATGAAGACCACATTCAGTTTTCACTTTTCCAGCCCATCTACCATCTCTTGAATCGCCACCATCCCCTACAGGTAACGTACATTTCTCACACCCAATACTTGGATAGCCAACATCATGCAACGGGTTATACGGCAAGCTATGTTTGTATACATATCGCCAAACTTCTTTCCACGTCCAATGAATGAGTGGACAAACTTTAATAGATTGAAAACGATGATCTTGATTTATAAACTTTGTATGCTTACGTGTTTCTGATTGTTCCCTTCTTAAGCCCGATATCCATGCTTTTTCCACGACTAATGATTTTTCTAAAGGTAAAATTTTTCTAATCTTACAACAAAGATTCGGATTGCTCTCCCACAGTTTTTCACCATGCAACTTCGCCTGTTCATCAAGTGTAAGTTCTGGCTGTTTTTCTATAATATTCAATGAAGGAAATCGTTCCCGCACTTTTCGAATTAATTCATACGTTTCTTGAAAATGAACATTTGTATCCAAAAATACAACTTTAGCAGATGGATTTACTTGGTTTATAATGTGCAGCAATACCATACCTTCCACCCCAAAGCTACATGCGTAGACAACCTCATCTTTATATTCTTTATAAGCCCAATTTAATACTGATAACGCACCTTTTGTTTCATCTTCTTCCGAAAACGAAACAACATTTTCTTCCCACGTTTCATACGTCAACATGTTTTTTCCCCCTGTAAAAGCAAAAAGACGGTTTTAACCTAATGAAAATAGGTTAAAACCGCCTCTAGTTTTTCTAGTCAGCGCTTTTCACTTTAAACGTACTTTTTCACTTTTCTCTAACTGAATTACTTTTCCATCTTGCACAACAATTGTAATTGAACCATATTTCATATCAGCAAGCATCGCTTCAATCTTCTCGGATACTTCATCAAAATGTTCCCGTACACTCACGCGAACAGCCCCCCTTTTTTATTCATAAAAAAAATCTTTCCCATTTCGAAAAGACTGTTCGGTAATATATTTTACCTTATCTTTCAAAATGGATCCCATTTTGCTGGATTTAGCACCTTGCTTTCTATAAGCAGGTTGCCGAGCTTCTTCGGGCCAGTTCCCTCCGCTTCTCTTGATAAGCTTTGTATTTGTATTTTATCACAATTCTGATTTTTTTCAATCCTAGTTTTCCGATATATTTTAATTATTTTATTTTATAAAAAAGGAATTGCCCATTCGAACAACTCCTTTTCCTATTTAGACAAGCTCTTTAATACGTATGCGATCGTTCCCAATAATATTTTCATATGTTTCGCGTTCTACAACTACTTGCGATGTTCCGCCTTTTGCAAAGACAACGGCTGGTCTTCGAATCCGATTGTAATTATTCGCCATCGAGTACCCGTATGCTCCTGTACAGGAAACTGCTAGTAAATCAGAAGCAGCGACTTTCGGTAAATGAATATCCCAAATCAACATGTCTCCACTCTCACAGCATTTCCCGGCAATCGAAACGAGTTCCTCATTCTCATCATTCGCTCGATTCGCTAACATCGCTTCATAACGCGCATTATATAAAGCAGGTCTTAAATTATCTGTCATTCCACCATCGACTGATACATATTTCCGAATACCAGGAATATCTTTCACAGATCCAACTGTATAAATTGTTGTCCCAGCATCACCTACAATGCTACGGCCTGGCTCAATCCATATTTCTGGCAATGGATATTCACATACAGTAAATTGTTCTCTCACTGCACTTGTTACAGCTCGCACATATGTCTCAAGAGTTAATGGTGTATCTGACTCTGTGTAACGTATTCCAAATCCCCCGCCTACATTTAACACTTTTACTACATAGTTTGTTTGCTCTCTCACTTCTTCTAAAAATTGGCGAAGAACTTCAATTGCTCGAACAAAACCAGCTGTTTCAAATATTTGCGACCCAATATGTGAATGGATCCCTAGCACATTATAATTGGATTTTTGTAAAGCCAATCCAATTGCCTGCATTGCTTGACCATTTGAAACACCAAATCCAAATTTCGAATCATCTTGACCTGTTGTAATATATTCATGTGTGTGCGCCTCTACTCCAGGCGTTACACGAATTAATATGTTCACAAATTTCCCATGTTGCATCGCTAAATCGTGTAAAACTTCTAATTCAAAGAAATTATCTACGACAAAACAACCGATATTCGCCTGAAGAGCCATCACTACTTCTTCTTCTGTTTTATTATTTCCATGAAAATGAATACGTGATGCCGGAAATCCTGCTTGGAGCGCAGTATATAATTCTCCCCCAGAAACAACGTCTAATGACATATTCTCTTCACGAGCTACTCGGCACATCTCCATGCACAAGAACGCCTTGCTTGCATATGCTACTTGATAAAAGAAACCACTTTCTTTAAAAGCACGATGAAATGCTCGGCATTTTCCTCGAATAGACTCTTCATCGTATACATAAAGTGGTGTTCCGTATTGCTTTGCTAGCTGCGTCGTATCGCACCCTCCAATTTCTAAGTGTCCTTGCCCATTAATTCGGCTTGTGCCGTGTAAATACATTTAAATTCCTCCCTTATTTCCTCTAAAACTCATAACCCCAATCTTCTATTCATTGCAGCACGCTTTTAGATAGACAAAAAACGCGCGGAACAATGTTCACACGCGTTTCTTATTAGGAAAAATATATATTGAAAAAATAAACGAGTTGTTATCTCCTCAAAATAAGAAACCGCATCAACATCTCCAAATAGCTCTCCATAAAATAAATCTTATGACAGTACTACATTTATTCAATGCAGTCCCAATATATGAATAAGATGGTTATTCTTATATTTCGGCAATAGTCCCTTTCAACCTATGATCACAGATTCCATTAAATCTCCCATAGCTTACTCTTTCCTATCGCGGCCTCTACCTTTGAGAGTAGATGAGGTAAGTCTATTTAATTTTCAAACATCTAATTGTTGCTATTAACAATACCAAAGGACCATTTTATTTGTCAAACAATTTTTTATATTGTTTTTTTACAGTTTAGTTTCGTATCATTTGGTAAGCGCTTTACTGAAATCTTTGTCACTTCCCATTCGCCTTCTTCGTTATTAAATGTAATCGTTACCTTCTCAAATGGTGGAGCAATTTTCCCAGCAACACGTTCATACTTTGTCACTTCAATACTTGCTTGAAATAAATATGTACCGCTATACACTTTTTTTAAACTAATAATTTTAGGACATTGATAAGGTTTCAAACTTCCATATTGTTTTTCAATTGCTTTATTTATTTTTGGAAATAAAACAGAATAAAGTGCATCTTCCATAAGAGGTGCATCATATTGGGCTACCGACACACTCGGTGAAGTAAAAAGTATAACACTACTGCATGCTATAAAATATAATAATTTTCGCATTATAACCTCCGTATTATCACGCGATTCTTTCTGCGTACGATAATTATCATACATAGAAATTCTGTTTTATTGTCTCCCACCACTCTTTTTCTACTCGATTATTATAAAAAAGCCCACAACCTTCTTTTATTTTCGTATAATGATACTCATAGTATAATAATCATAATAACAAAGGACTGTTCGTATATATAAAATGAGTCGTTAAGCAAACTGACTCACAAGAACTGTCATGCTTTTTAGGAGAGGAGTATATTATGCTACAACATCTGTTTCCAAAACTGCGATTTGCACTCGTTGCAGTCGTTTTACTATGGATTAAAACATATATTGTGTACAAGCTAGCATTTGATATTAAAATTGATAATTTCTTTGAAGAATTCATGCTTTTTATCAATCCACTAGCTGCGTTACTTTTATTTTTCGGCTTAGCTTTACTTGCATCTAAGCACCGAAACCGAATTATAATTGGAATCAGTTTTATACTGTCATTTATTTTATTTGGAAACGCAATGTTTTATGGGTTCTATAACGATTTCGTTACTTTCCCGATTTTATTCCAAACAAACAATATGGCTGATTTAGGGACAAGTATAAAAGAACTCTTTACGTACAAAACATTACTTTTATTTGCAGATGCAATTATTTTAATGTTTATTTCACGTAAATTCCCATCATTTGGCGACAAAACACCACTTTCCCGCTCAGAGAAGCGAACTTTCTTTAGCGGTGTAACAGCTTTATTAGCACTACAAATTGTTGTATCAGTTATTTATAAACCACAAATGTTCTCGCGCTCATTTGACCGTCAAACTGTCGTGAAGAATTTAGGTTTATACACATACCATCTATTTGACATTACGCTTCAATCCAAGTCTTCAGCTGAGCGTGTATTTGCAAGTGGGGATGGGTTTTCTGAAATTAAAAACTATACAGACTCAAAAGACAAACAAGTTGATAAGAACTTATTTGGAGCTGCAAAAGGTAAAAATGTAATTTTAATTTCAATGGAATCTACACAAAACTTTGTTATTAATAAAAAAATAAATGGAAAAGAAATTACACCATTTTTAAATGAATTTATTAAGGATAGTTTCTATTTCGATAACTTCTATCATCAAACTGGACAAGGCAAAACTTCTGATGCTGAATTTATCGTTGAAAACTCACTTTATCCACTAGATCGTGGTTCTGTATTCTTTACTCATGCAACAAATGAATACACAGCGACACCAGAACAATTAAAGAAATACGGATATTCTTCTGCCGTCTTCCATTCAAACGATAAAACGTTTTGGAATCGGGATGTAATGTATCCTGCGCTTGGATATGATCGTTATTTTAATTTAAATGATTACGCAGGAACGGAGCAAATGTCTGTCGGTTGGGGATTAAAAGATAAAGAGTTCTTTGAACAATCTATTCCAAAGTTAAAATCTTTACCGCAACCGTTCTATACAAAATTTATTACATTAACAAATCATTTTCCGTTTCTTCTAAATCCGGAAGATCAATATGTTGATGAATTCAACTCGGAAAGTGGTGTTGTAAACCGCTACTTCCCAACTGTTCGTTACACAGATGAAGCTCTTAAATTATTTATTCAACAATTAAAAGAAGAAGGATTATATGATAATTCCGTTATTGTCATTTATGGTGATCATTACGGTATTTCCGAAAACCATAACGCAGCTATGGCACAGTTCCTAGGAAAAGATACTATTACACCATTCGATTCTATGCAATTACAACGAGTCCCTCTTATTATTCATGTGCCTGGCCAAGAAGGAAAAGTTGTTTCTAAAGTATCCGGTCAAATTGATATTAAGCCAACGCTCCTTCATTTACTTGGTATTAAAACAAATAAATCCGTTGAATTTGGAACTGACTTATTTATTAAAGAGAAAGACCCGCTTATGGTAATGCGTGATGGTAGCTTTGTTTCTGAAGAGTATGTTTATACAAAAAATATGTGCTACAAAAGAAGTACGGGTGAAGAAGCTGACATGACGTTATGTCAGCCGTATATTGAAAAAGCAAAAACAGAATTAAAACTCTCCGATAAATTAATTTATGGAGATTTATTACGCTTCGATCCTAATAATCGATATAAAACCGGAACGATGACAACGAAATTTGAATAGTAAAGGAAGCAACTTTATACAAGTTGCTTCCTCTTTTTATTTTCACTTAATTTTCGAACCATCCTTCTATGAAATCTTTCACAAATTGGTAATTTCTTTCGTATGAGGAATAAATTTATGGTATGATAAAATAAGTAAACTTTCATACACTAATTAAGAATTTATTACAGAAAGCAAGGGATCAGATTTTGTATAGAGCAGCTATTCCAAACTTATTTACGCTCGGAAATTTATATAGCGGATTTTTATCAATCGGCTATGCATCTTTAGGATATTATAAATCAGCTGCTATTTTAGTACTTATCGGGATGATGTTAGATAGTCTTGATGGTCGTGTTGCTCGTTTATTACGTGTTGATTCACAAATGGGAAAAGAGCTCGACTCGCTTGCAGATGTCGTAACATTTGGTGCAGCACCAGCTGTTTTAATGTATTACACATCTTTCTCAAACTACGGAATCATCGGATTATACATAGCGGGATTATTCCCTCTTTTCGGAGCATATCGTTTAGCACGATTTAATGTAACACCATCTTCTACTTCAATGAAATATTTCACTGGAGTACCGATTACAGCAGCGGGAGGGCTTGTTGCTTTCTTAACATTATTTTCACATACCATTCCAAAAATCGTTCTTATTACCGTATTTGTAACGTTCGCATTTTTAATGGTGAGCCGCATTCGTATCCCAAGTTTAAAAGATGTACCAATTCCACGATATAGCATCATTATTACACTATTTTTAGTTGGAATCATTATTACAATGTATCAAACAGGATTTGGAAATTTTTCTGTTTTCTTATTCATTGCCATTCCACTATATATTTTGTACATGTTATCTCAATTCATTAGACAAAGACCGTCTAAAAAAGCGAATAAAGAAAAATAAGAAAACCTTCCGAGTCCGGAAGGTTTCTTTTTATTTTGTAACTAATACCTTTTGATTTACAGGTGTTACTGGCTCTTCGCCGTTTAATACAGCTAAAATATTTCTGACAGCCATTTCAGCCATCGCATCACGAGTTTCAAATGTTGCATTCCCTACGTGTGGAGCAAGTACTACATTCTTTAATTCTTTTAGCTCTTCTGTAATTTTCGGTTCAAATTCAAACACGTCAAGAGCTGCTCCTTCAATTTCATTCGTTTTTAATGCATGAGCAAGTGCTGCTTCATTCATAATTGGTCCACGTGAAGCATTTACAATATACGCTGTTTTCTTCATCATTTTAAACTGCTCTTCATCAATCATATGATGTAATTTCGGATTATAAGCACAGTTAATTGTAATAAAGTCTGCTGTTTGTAATAATTCTTCCAACGTCACATACGTTGCTCCCAGTTCACTTTCAGCTTCAAGCTTACGATTTGGCCCTGTATATAAAACATCCATTCCAAATGCTTTCGCACGTTTTGCAACAGCCTTCCCGATTTCTCCAAGACCTATAATTCCGATTGTCTTACCATGGACTTCTCGTCCTAAGAAAAATAACGGTGCCCATCCGTTAAATCCAGTCGTACGACATAACGTATCCCCTTCAGGAATTCTACGCGCCGCTGCTAAAAGAAGTGCAAATGTTAATTCTGCAGTCGCTTCCGTTGATACTTTCGGTGTATTCGTAACTGCAATTCCTTTTTCGCCCGCATACGTGTAATCAATATTGTCGTAACCAGCCCCATAGTTTGCAACAATCTTTAAATGAGGCGCTGCATCAATAACTTCTTTTGGCACCTTTGTCGAAAGTAAACTTAACAATGCATCTTTATCTTTTACACGCTCTGTTAATTCATCTATAGAAATTAACTCCTCTTTATTGTACATTTCTACATTATGATCTTTTAATAGTTCTAATCCAATTTCCGGAATTTTTCCCGCTACTAATATTTTTGCCACTACTAACACCTCTTCTATAGAAAATAAGACATCTCTTATATTTCATTGTAAGAAATCCACATATAAAAACCAAGGAATTTGATTATAGTTTTGAAAATCGACACTTTTCCATGAAAAAAGAGGAGATGCAACTCTCCCCTCTTCTTACGCTTTTTCCTGCGATTCTTTTCCGAGCTTCACATCAATAGTTCCTTCTGCAACCGTATCGCTAATTTGCTCCTCAATAACCGATTGAGATGCAGCATTCGTTTCAGAAGTATAAGCTTGTTGCTGTGCACCTTGTACATTTTGTTTGTTTTGTTGTTTCGCCATTTCTTACCCTCCTTTTCATTCTTTCTTATTTTGAACAAAAAGGACAGTTTTCATCAAAAAATTGCGTTTCATTTTGAATTTGTTACTTCTTCTTCAAGCGACCTCATTACTCTTGCTCGCTTCGTAAATGTTGCAACCTGAGTAACACCGTGAGCTCGTAATGTTTGTATATTTTCTTGTACATAATTCCCTAAATCATTTGGGTAATGGGCATCCGAAGAAATCGTAATTGGAACACCATACTTAGCTAATACTTGTAAATATAGTGGACTTGGGCACATTTCACGAACAGGATAACGATAGTATAATCCTGCATTTATTTCTGTTGCCGTATTCGTTTCTACTAATGCACAGGCAATTTCCTCATAATAAGAAAGCTGTTCATTCTCATCCAATCGATAATTAAATACCTTTATATTATCAAGATGAGCGATAATATCAAATAACTCGGTACGAATCGCACTCTCAACTGTTTTAAAAAACATATCATATAATGCGCGTAGGTCATGCACCTCAAAATATTCCTTCGTATCTGGATTATCAAACCCCCAGCCATTTAGAAAATGAACGGAACCAATTACATAATCAAAGTCTCCTAGCGCTAATAATTCTTTTAACTCTCCTTCACAACCAATAAAATAATCCGCTTCAATTCCAAGTTTAAGTGTGACACCTCTTTTCCCCCATCGTTCTTTCGCCTCTTCAATTGCCTTTGTAAAATCATACAGTGAAACTACCCTTACTTGATCTAACCATTCTTTCTGTATACGACCGAGCTTAGAATCACTAATATCTACATATTTTTCATAATATCCTTTTGCTTCATGAAAACGATATAGATGATCAACAATTCCCACTTCTTTTATTCCTTTTCGCACAGCTTCTTCTAAATATAGATCTATCCATTCTGTTGTAAATGGCCCTTCCTTCACACGCTTTTGCAAACGCTCTTGTGTTTTCATAAGCCAATCAATAGAATGTCTTTCTTGAAGCGGTTCATAACATTCCAACGCTTCATTTATTTTAGCAAGCCATCCTATTGAATACGGTCCTTCTTCTAAGTGAAGATGATAATCTACTTTCATATACATTCCCCCTTATAATGTATCTATTTCCCTTCTATCCCCAACTCTCGAAAGCTTTCCATTTCGTTCTTTCACCTCTCGCATCACATCTTCCAATGCAATATTTTTTTCAGCTAATAAAACGAAACAGTGATAAAATACATCAACCATTTCTTTCACTACTTCTTCTTTATCATTATTTTTACATGCGATAATTACTTCAGCACACTCTTCACCAATCTTCTTTAAAATTTTATCTTCTCCTTTTGAAAATAAATAATTTGTATACGATTCAGGAAGTGGGCTTCCCTTTCGTTCTTCAATTGTTTTATACAGCAACTTAAAGGCATTTTCCATATGTATCCCCCTATATAATTTGATAGTGAAAACATGTCTTCTCTCCCGTATGACAAGCAGGTCCTACTTGTTTCACATTCACAACAATTGAATCTTGATCACAATCTAAATATAAAGATTGCACATATTGAACATTCCCTGATGTTTCCCCCTTATTCCATAACGACTGCCTCGAACGAGAATAAAACCATGTTCTTTTCGTCTCTAACGTTTTTTTATATGCTTCTTCATTCATATAAGCTAGCATTAAAACGTCTTTCGTACCTTCTTCGATGACAATTGCCGGTATTAATCCTTTTGAAAAATTAGGTTTCATAACCGCACCTCAATATTTGCATCTCTTAATTTTCGCTTTACACTCTGCACTGTCGCCTCACCATAATGAAAGATGGATGCCGCTAACGCTGCATCAACCGTTGTCTTTTGAAAAACTTCTATAATATGATTCGTATGACCACAGCCTCCTGATGCGATGACTGGAATAGAAACACTTTTTGAAATTTCTTCTGTTAAACGAAGGTCATATCCGCTTTTCGTTCCATCTGCATCCATACTCGTTAACAAAATTTCACCTGCCCCAAGTTTAACAACACGCTTCGCCCATTCTATGGCATCCATTCCTGTGTCAACTCTTCCGCCGTTGACATATACGTTCCATTTACCTTCTGCTACTTTTCTAGCATCAATTGCCACGACAATACATTGTGACCCAAAGTGTTCTGCCCCTTCTTCTATTAACTTCGAGTTTCGCACTGCCGCTGAGTTTATTGAAACTTTGTCTGCCCCAGCTCTTAGTAAATTGTACATATCTTTCACACTTGATATCCCCCCGCCAACCGTAAGAGGAATAAATACTTTTGCTGCTGTTTTTTCTACAACATCTATAATCGTTTTTCTTCCTTCATGAGTCGCCGTAATATCTAAAAATACGATTTCATCTGCCCCTGCCTCGTTATATGCTTCAGCTATTTCAACCGGATCACCGACATCTTGTAATCCTATAAAATTTACACCCTTTACGACTCGCCCTTCTTTCACATCTAGACATGGAATAATTCGTTTCGCTAACATAACTTCGTTACCTGTAATACTTCTTCTAAATCAATCGTTTTCTCGTAAAGCGCCTTTCCAATTATGACACCATATATATTCATATCATTTAACTTTTTCACATCTTGAATAGATGCCACTCCTCCAGAAGCGATGAGACGAATGCCTACACTTTTTTGAAGTATCGCTAATTGTTCAAAATTTGGACCTGCAAGCGTCCCGTCTTTCGAAATGTCTGTAAACACAATCGTTTGAACACCTAAACTTTCCATTTGTTTCGCTAAACTAACGTAAGAAATTTCAGATAGATCAAGCCAACCTCTCGTTGCTACGAAACCATTTTTCGCATCAATTCCAACAATGATTTTCTCTTTATATAGACGAACTGCTTCCTCTAAAAATGACTTATCATAAAGAGCTGCTGTTCCTAAAATCACTTTTTCTACACCTGCTGACAATAACTTCTCCACCGTTACAAGTGAACGAATTCCTCCTCCCACTTGCACAGGAATACGTACCGCCTTGCAGATTTTTTCAATGACGGGCAAATTTAAAGACTCGCCAGCAATTGCACCGTCTAAATCAACAATGTGTAGTATTTCCGCTCCAAGCTTTTCAAATATGATCGCCTGCGCTACTGGATCTTCATTCATCACCGTTTCTTTACTAAACTCTCCTTGATAAAGTCTAACGCATCGTCCTTCTTTTAAATCGATAGCTGGGAAGATTTCCATGCTTCTACCACCCCTTGAAAATTTTTTAATATTTGCATGCCAATTTCGCCACTTTTTTCTGGATGAAACTGTGCACCAAATACATTTCCTTTCGCGACAAACCCTGGTACTTGCATTCCATAATCACTTACTCCGCATACAATTTCATCTGGACAATCCGCGTAATATGAGTGAACATAATACACGAAAGAACCATCCACTAATCCATTCCAAAGCGGAAATTCTCTTTCCTTCCTTAATTCATTCCATCCCATATGAGGAATTTTATACGAAACTTTTAACTTACGAATTTCCCCTGGTAGTAAACCTAACCCGCTACAATCTTTTAGTTCCTCACTTCGTTCAAATAAAAGCTGCATGCCCAAACATATACCGAGGAGTGGTTTTCCTATATCACAAACCTCTTTTAGTACACACACTAAATCTCTTTCTTCTAATACGTCCATCGCTTTCGGAAATGCACCTACTCCCGGTAAAATCACGCCATCGCTTCTCAATATCTCTTTTTTATCACTCGTTACAATGTACTCTGCGCCAATATATTTTAATGCTTGCTCTACACTGCGAATATTCCCCATTCCATAATCTATAATGGCAATCAATTACAACATTCCTTTCGTTGAATTTACACCAGTAATGTTGGCATTTTTTTCGACCGCTTCTCTAAGCGCTCTACCAAAAGCTTTAAATAATGCTTCAATTTTGTGATGTGTATTACTTCCGTATAGAACGCGCGCATGTAATGTAATATTGGCAGCATGTGCAACTGCTCTAAAAAATTCTTCCGTCAATTCTGTATCAAAATCCCCGAGCTTCGGATTTGTTAATTCCCCTTGAAATACACAATATGAGCGTCCACTTATATCAATTGCGACAAATCCTAAAGATTCATCCATCGGTACATACGCAGAACCGTAACGATTAATTCCCTCTTTGTTTTGCAATGCTTCTTTCAAGCAATTTCCGAGTACAATTCCAACATCTTCAACGGTGTGATGTGCATCGACAAATACATCACCTTCTGCTTCAACCTGCAATCCAAATCTTCCATGTCTAGCAAATAAAGTAAGCATATGATCGAAAAAACCAACTCCTGTTTGAATAGATACATTTGTACTTTCATCAAGCTGCAAATTTAATTTAATTTTTGTTTCTGTCGTCTCACGTGCTTGACTGGACTGACGCATTATTTTTCCTCCTCAAACCTTATTTGGATTGCTCTCGCATGTGCATGTAACCCTTCTTTATTTGCAAGCTCTACAATATGATGCTGTACATTTTTTAATGCTTCCTCCGTATAAGAAATAAAACTTGATTTTTTCACGAAATCATCGACTGATAACGGAGAAAAAAATCTTGCCGTTCCGCTCGTTGGTAATACATGATTCGGTCCCGCTAAATAATCCCCGAGCGGTTCAGGTGAATATGGCCCAAGGAAAATAGAGCCTGCATGTTTCACATAATCTAGAGCATTCATTGGTTCTTTTATATGTAACTCTAAATGTTCTGGAGCAATTTCATTTGATAACTTTAGCGCCTCCTCTAAAGAAGGAACGATAAAGATGGCTCCATTTCTATTTATTGATTCACGTGCAATTTCACTTCTTGGTAACGTTTCTAACTGTCTTTCTACCTCTTTTTCTACTTCTTTAGCTAGTTCCATATTCGTTGTAATACAAATCGCCGTTGCTCTCTCATCATGCTCTGCTTGCGATAATAAATCCGCTGCGATATATTTTGCATTACCTGTTTCATCCGCGACAACTACAATTTCTGATGGACCAGCAATCATATCGATATTTACTATTCCGTATACTTCTCGTTTCGCTAGAGCGACGTACAAATTTCCCGGTCCAACTATTTTATCCACTTTCGGAATCGATTCCGTCCCGTATGCTAAAGCAGCAATTGCTTGTGCGCCACCTATCGTATAAATTTCATCTACTCCCGCAAGATCTGCAGCAGCTAATATATGTGGATCAATTCCTCCTTTCCTCGGCGGTGTTACCATTACAATCTTTTTCACACCTGCGAGTTTCGCCGGCAATACATTCATTAATACTGAAGAAGGATATGAGGCTGTCCCACCCGGTACATATACACCTACATTTTCTAACGGCCGAATGAGTTGCCCTCTAATTATCCCTTTACTTTCACAATCGAATATTGAGTGCTTCTTTTGCTTTTCGTGATACGAAACAACGTTTTTCTTCGCCTCTTTTAAAGCTTCTAAAAATGAATTCTCTACAAACATACTCGCTTGCTGTATTTCTTCTTCACTTACACGAAAATTTTTCATCTCTACACCATCAAACTTTTTTGTATAGAAAGATAAAGCCTCATCTTTCCCTTCCCTTACATGTCTAATGATTTCTCTTACACTTCTTTGAACAGTTTCTTCTATTATATTAGCGTTTTCTCTTAGCACTTTTATTTTAGATAATGCCTCCTTAAATTCTTCATAAATGATTTCCATTTTAAATCCTCCTATTTCCCTGATAAGATTTCTTGCTCCATCATATTTATAATGCTGAATATTTCGTCTTTTTTAGTTTTTAAGGCTGCCTTATTTACAATCATCCGAGCCGATATAAAGTACATTTCCTCAAATACAATGAGTCCATTCTCTTGTAATGTTTTTCCTGTTTCAACAATATCTACAATCGCATCTGCCAATCCAAGAAGAGGAGCGATTTCTACAGAACCTTCTATCTTAATAATTTCTACATCCTCTCCCTTATCATGAAAATAAGTAGAAGTAATATGGGGGTATTTCGTAGCGATTCTTTTCTTCCGGTAACTCTTCGGATTATACGTAGGAATAGAAGCAACACAAAACTTACAAATTCCCACTCCTAAATCCAGCATTTCATAAATATCTTTCTCGTTTTCCATTAAAATATCTTTTCCAACGATGCCAATATCAGCTACCCCATGTTCTACATAAGTAGCAACATCAACCGCTTTTACTAAAATAAATGAAACATTTGTATTTTTACTTTGAAATACAAGCTTCCGACCTTTATTTTTGAGCTCGGAACAATCAATTCCAATCTGCTCAAAAAGTGGAATGACATGTTTTTCTAATCTTCCTTTCGTTAACGCAATTTGAATGTTACGCATGAAGCCTCTCCTTCTTTCTGGACTACCCATTTCTCATTCCATACATATTCCACTAAGTATTCATTCTTTGCCTCAACGACCGTTCCTATTTTATTTTTTCTTGCAAATTGAAAGGTATCGCTTAAATTAGAGAATAGAGATAACCAAGCATTTTTCCCATCCTTTCGAAGTAAATTTCGTAACCTTTCTGCTTCCGCTAATCTATTTAACTCATAATGAATCACAATATCAATTTGATTTCGTTCATATGGTTCTTGCTGCTCTTGCAGCGCCTTCACAATTTGATTTACTTGTACCGCGAGTCCAACAGCTGGCAGCATTTCTCCAAAATTCCCAATTAGCTCATCGTATCTTCCGCCACTAACGATTTCTTCTCCAATTTCATATATATATCCTTTGAAAATAACACCCGTATAGTAATCTAAGTGTTGAATCATGCCCAAATCAATTGATATGTAAGAACCATATCCTAACGTTTCAATTGTTTCATACATTTCTTTTACTCTTGCAATTGCCATTTTCATTTCATTACTTGAAGCAAGCTTTTCTGCCTCCTCAATAACTTCTAAATTTCCAAATAGCCTTGGTAATTTCTCAAGTAATCTTACTGTCTCATCGCATCGATCTAATTTCTTTTCTCCGATAAAATTTGAGAGGGCAGCATAATTTTTACTTTCTATATACGTTCTAAGTACTCTTTCTTCTTCATCATGGATGGAGAGCTTTTTTACAATACATTTATATAACTGTACTTGCCCAATCTCAATTGTAAAAGATTGCACATTCAACTTTTGAAGTGCTTGAATGACACTTATTACACATTCAATTTCAGCTCTTACATTATCAATCCCGATAACTTCAATACCACTTTGTACGATTTCATTATATTTTCCAGAATGGGATTCATTCGCTCGAAATACATTCCCGCTATACGTCACTTTAAGTGGCGTATCCCATCTCTGTGTTCCAATCACTCTTGCTAAAGGAATTGTCATATCTGGACGTAAAACGATAATCCTTCCCTTTTCATCAAAAAATTTATACATCTTCTCTTCATCTATCGGTCTATTTTGAAATGCAAAAACATCATAAAATTCAATTGTAGGTGTTCTTATTTCCTCATAACCTCTCTCTAAAAAAGTAAGCCTTAATTTTTGCTCCACTTCTTCAATTAACGTACATTCTTCGAATAAATAATCTCTCGTTCCATTCGGGTTTGCTCGTTTCCATTTTGTCATCTAAATTTTCACACCTTTCCCCTTCTAATGTATGCCTATTTCATTCCCCTAAGCCGAAAATAAAAAGAGCCTTGTAGACAAAATACCTACAAGGCTCTTCAGTAGAGTGTAGGTACAACGGGAATAACCCTTGTACCTACACGTTTTCACGCTAGGTTCAAGGGTTTCATGTATGATGATGTAGTTGTGTAAGCATTGTAATAGATTTTATTGTATTCATAATACTTACTCCCTTTCTCCTCTGATTTTCACATAGTATATAACAGTTAATTTTGAATGTAAATACATTTTTAATATTCCGTCACTTTTTTAATGTAAAGCCACTTTTCTTTCATACTCTTTTATTTCTTGTTCATATTGCATTGTAATACTAATTTCATCTAAACCATTCAATAACTTCTCTTTCCACATTTTCTCGATTGTAAAATGGAATCTATGCATATTCGTTATAATTATTTCATTTTCTAAATCAACTGTAATTTGTTCCCTCGCATCTGTTTTTGCAAGTTGTTCACGCATATCTTTATCCATTACAATCGGTAACATGCCATTCTTCATACAATTCATATAAAAGATATCGGCAAATCCTCCAGCGATAATAACGCGGAAACCATAATCAGCAAGTGCCCATGGAGCATGTTCTCTAGACGAGCCACATCCAAAATTATCACCTGTGATTAATATGCTGGCTCCTTTTCTTTCTTGTGCATTAAGCGGGAAATTAGGGTTTTCTTGGCGATTATTATCATATCGCCACTCATCAAATAAAAACTTCCCAAACCCAGTTCTTTCAATTCTCTTTAAATATTGCTTCGGAATAATTTGATCCGTATCAATGTTATCATTCATCAGTACTGCGGCAGTACCTTTATGAATACGAAATGGCTCCATCATAACTCTCCTTTCTAATATCAACAAAATGACCATATAACGCAGCTGCTGCCGCCATTGCCGGGCTAACTAAATGCGTTCGTGCTCCCTTTCCTTGTCTTCCTTCAAAATTGCGATTGGACGTAGAGGCACAATGTTCTCCTTCAGGCACTTGATCTGGATTCATACCTAGACACATTGAGCATCCGGGCTCTCTCCATTCAAATCCAGCTTCTTCAAATATGCGATGTAATCCTTTATGCATCGCTGCTTCTCTTACCCTTTGAGATCCAGGTACAACAAGTGCTCGCACACCTTCTTTTACTTTTTTACCTTTCACGACAGATGCAGCAATTTCTAAGTCAGAAAGCCTGGAATTTGTACAAGATCCAATGAAAACATGTTGAACTGGAATGTCATACGTACTTTGTCCGGGACTCAATCCCATATAAGAAAACGCTCTTTCATCATTTGCATCATGCTTTTCTGGCAATTTCTCATCGATCCGAACACCCATACTAGGATTTGTTCCCCACGTAACGTACGGCGCTAAATTCGTAACATCTACTAGAATATGTAAATCATAAACTGCATCTAAATCTGTATAAAGTTCTGACCATTTTTCCTTAATAGATTCATAGTCTTTCGGTGCATATTTACGCCCTTTTACGTAAGCAAACGTTTTTTCATCTGGTGCAATAATGCCAGCCTTTGCTCCCCCTTCAATTGCCATATTGCAAAGCGTCATCCTCTCTTCCATATCCATAGCATGAATGGCCTCTCCGTAAAATTCCATTACGTAACCTGTTCCAACTGCTACTCCGTACTTTGAAAGAAGGTGTAAAATAATATCTTTCGCATAGACACCTTGCGGTAACTTTCCTTTTAACTCAATGCCCATCGCTTTCGGCTTTCGTTGCCATAACGTTTGCGTTGCCAATACATGTTCCACTTCACTCGTACCAATACCAAACGCTAGTGCGCCAAAAGCACCGTGTGTTGCTGTATGACTATCACCACAAACAATCGTTTTTCCTGGCTGTGTGAGTCCAAGTTCTGGTCCTATTACATGAACGATCCCTTGCTCTTCATCTCCGATATCCGCTAATGGCACCTGAAATTGTTTACAGTTTTGCCGAAGTGTATCTAGTTGCTGCTTCGCAATGCGGTCGGTAATATTCCAAACATCTTTCGTTGGAATATTATGATCCATCGTTGCAAATGTTAAATCTGGTCTGCGGACTGTTCGATTTGTAAGCCGCAAGCCTTCAAAGGCTTGCGGTGACGTTACTTCATGAACAAGATGTAGATCGATATATAATAAATCCAATCCATTTTCATTAGTCGCAACTACATGTCTTTCCCAAAGCTTATCTAGTAACCTTTTTCCCATTATCTTCCTCTCCCTACTAACGCTTGCTCTTCCATTTCTTGAATAACTGCCTTTGTAAATGAAGTTGTCGTTTCAGTCCCCCCGATATCTGCTGTACATTTCCCTGATTTAAGGACTGCAGAAACTGCTTCTTCAATTGCATCTCCTTCTCTCGTTAATCCGAACGATTGCCCAAGCATCATTGCAACAGAACGCATCATCGCAATTGGATTCGCCTTATTTTTCCCCGCAATATCCGGTGCTGATCCGTGAATAGGCTCATATAATGAAGGTCCCTTTTCAGCGTGACTTGCTGATGGAAGCATTCCTAATGATCCAGCTAATACTGAAGCCTCATCACTTAAAATATCACCAAATAAATTTTCCGTTACAATAACGTCAAATCTTCCTGGATTCCGAATTAATTCCATAGCTGCTGCATCTACTAAAATGTGTTCTACTTCCACATTTGGGTAGCGAAGTGCTACTTCTTCTGTCACAGTTCTCCATAATTTACTAGACTCTAAAACATTCGCTTTATCAATAGATGTTACTTTTTTCTTCCGCTTATTTGCTAATTGAAAAGCATACGAAACGATACGTTCAATTTCATGGCGATGATACGTAAGTGTATCTGTCGCCACTTCTTCCGTTCGCTCTTTCGGATAAGAAAAATAAATTCCGCCTGTTAATTCACGAACGACAACGAAATCAATTTCATCAGCGTTTTTTAATGGTGATAAATGTGCAGTTGCACTTTCTACCGTTACAGGGCGAACATTCGCAAATACACCGAGTCCTTTTCTTAATGCTAATAATCCTTTCTCAGGCCTTTCTTTCGCACTATCCCACCTTGGTCCACCTACTGCGCCAAGTAAAACCGCATCACTCGCTAAACAGGCGGCAAGTGTTCGCTGTGGTAATGGTTGCCCAGTTAAATCGATAGCAATACCACCAAAGTACTCATCTTGCAAATGAAAATGATGTCCATATAGCCTTTCTACCATATGCAATACTTCCTTCGCACTCTCCATTACTTCTGGACCGACACCATCACCAGCTAAACAAACGATACGTTTTTCCATTTTTAACACTCCTTTTAACTGAATTTTCAGAACTTTAATTTGATAGGTGAGGAAAGCTTCTCTCACCTATCAATTATTTATTTCACAAGCGCTATAAGAGATTTTAATTTCCCTGCTGCATGGACATAAGCCCTCGCCGACGCTTCCAATACGTCTTGCGCAACTCCGAAACCTGATATTTGGTGACTACCTTCTTTTAATTCAACATGAACGTGAGCAAGTGCATCTTGACCTTGTGTAATAGATTGTATGCGATAATCTGCCAATTCACATTCTAATCCTAAAATTCTTTGAATCGCATTGTATATCGCTTCAATACTACCAGAACCAGTGGCTGCATCTTCATATACATTTCCTTCCTCATCCTTCAGCACAACTGTTGCGCATTGTGTACTATTTGATACGAAATGCACTTGTAATTGCGTAATGTTATATTGCTGGGCTGCAAATGCTGCTTCACCAAGCATAATTGCGCGTAAATCTTCCTCAGTAATTTCCTTTTTACGATCCGCCAGTTTTTTAAATGCTTCGAATGCCGCATCTCGCTCTTCATTTGTAAATTCATAACCAAGCTCTTTCATTTTTTCCGTAAACGCATGACGGCCAGAATGTTTCCCAAGTACAAAGAGATTTTGAGATTCTCCTATAAGCGCTGGTTCGATAATTTCATAAGTTGTTACTTCTTTTAAAACCCCATCTTGGTGGATGCCTGATTCATGAGCAAATGCATTCGCTCCAACGATTGCTTTATTTTTCGGTACAACCATACCCGTTAACCTGCTTACTAATGTACTCGTCGCCTTAATTTCTTTTAAAGTCATCGAAGGTTCTGCTTTATAAAAATCTTTTCTAATATGAAGAGCTACTGCAACTTCTTCTAACGCTGCATTCCCTGCTCTTTCTCCAATGCCATTAATCGTTCCTTCTACTTGCACTGCTCCCCCTTCAACCGCAGCTAACGAATTTGCTACCGCCATACCAAGATCATCGTGACAATGACAAGAAAAAATCGCTTTTTCATATGATGGAACGGATTCTTGTAAGTATTTAAAAAGAGAATAATACTCTTCCGGATTTGTATATCCAACTGTATCCGGAATATTAATTACATTCGCTCCTGCTCGAATCGCAATTTCTACTGCTTCAGCTAAAAATGCTCTCGATGTTCTTGTCGCATCTTCTGCAGAAAATTGTACTGTCGGAAATAATGATTTTCCGAGCGTAACCGAGCGATGAATACTATTTAACACATCTTCTTTTGACATACAAAGTTTATATTTCATATGAATATCACTCGTAGCTAGAAATACGTGTAGACGAGGAGATACAGCGCCTCTCACAGCTTCATATGCTCTTCGAATGTCACTTTCTTTCGCTCTAGCTAAACTCATAACCGTAGCGTTTTGAATTGTATTCGCGATGCGTTTTACCGATTGGAAGTCACCTTCGGAAGCTGCCGCGAATCCAGCTTCCATTACATGAATACCAAGCCTCTCTAATTGCCTAGCAATTTGTAACTTCTCTTGTTCATTTAAATTTACTCCTGGTGATTGTTCGCCATCACGAAGCGTTGTATCCATGAACAAAATCTGCTTCATATTATTTAATCCCTACCTTTACTCGCGGCTGTACGAAAGGCATCATTTCACGTAATTTACGTCCTACTACTTCGATTTCATGTTCATTCTCTTTCTCATTTGTCGCGTGGAAATTTGGTCTTCCTGCTTTATGCTCTGCAATCCAGCCTCTTGCAAATGTACCATCTTGAATTTCTGCTAATACTGCCCCCATCGCTTTCTTCGTATCTTCAGTCACAACGCGTGGTCCTGATACGAAGTCTCCCCACTGCGCTGTATCTGAAACTGAATATCTCATATTTTCAAGTCCACCTTCATACATAAGGTCAACGATTAGCTTCAGTTCATGTAAACATTCAAAATATGCAAGTTCAGGCTGGTATCCCGCATCAACTAACGTTTCAAATCCTGCTTTTACAAGTGCAGTTACTCCGCCGCAGAGTACAGCTTGCTCTCCAAATAAATCTGTTTCTGTTTCTTCTTTAAACGTCGTTTCTAATACACCAGCTCTCGTTGCTCCAATTCCGTCAGCATAAGAAAGTGCTTTTTCAGTCGCAACTCCTGTTGCATCTTGATATACTGCAAATAATGCAGGAACAGCCCCTCCCTCGGCGAACGTACGGCGTACGAGATGCCCCGGTCCTTTTGGCGCTACTAGAAATACATCTACATTCGCTGGTGGTTTTACTTGATCAAAGTGAACATTAAATCCATGTGCGAACACGAGAGAGTTTCCAGCCTGTAAATTTGGTGCAATTTCAGCTTCATATACTTCTGGTTGTAATTCATCAGGTAATAGAATCATTACTACATCAGCTTTTTCCGCTGCTTCTGCTACTGTATATACAGAAAACCCATCTTCATTCGCTTTATCCCAAGACTTACCTTTTCTTAAACCTACTACTACATCAAATCCGTTATCACGTAAATTTTGCGCATGCGCATGACCTTGCGAGCCATATCCGATGATTGCTACTTTCTTTTCCTTTAATACATTTACTGTTACATCTTTCTCATAATAAACTTTTGCCATTTTCATTTCCCCCTATATTTAAATGATTATTGAATTAACATAACTTGCTTATCTTGTTTTTTCATACTACGTGTAAATGCTGTTACACCTGTTCTAGCAATTTCTTTTAAACCGTATGGACGAAGTAATTCAATTAACGCTTCTACTTTATCTTGCGTACCTGTTACTTGCACAACTATGGAATCCTTCCCAACATCTATTACAGCGGCTCGAAATGGTTCAATTAAACTATATAATTCTGCCCTCGCTACAGAAGTTGCTACTTTAATAAGAGCAAGCTCTCTAGCAATCATTGCTTCTTCTGTAATATCTGATACTTTCAGAACATCGATTTGCTTATGAAGTTGTTTAATTAACTGCTCAACTTGCTGTTCACTTTCAACGTGTACAACAATCGTCATTCGCGATATATCTGATGATTCTGTATGACCTACTGAAATACTTTCAATATTAAAATGTCTTCGTGTCATAACCCCTGTAATTCGGTTTAACACACCACTTTGATTTCGAACTGTCGCTGTAACAATTCTCTTCACCCTTTTTCCACTCCCTCCATTTGGTGAACACCTTTTCCTGGTGCAACCATCGGCATAACCTTCTCTGATTGAAGTACACGACAATCGATTACGACTGGCTCTTGTAATTCGATCGCATGCTGGATTTGCTTCTTTGCAAGAAGTGGATCGTCAATACGAACACCTTTTATACCATACGCATTCGCAAGAGCGACGAAATCTGGTTGGCATGGCAATAAAGAATGTGAATATCTTTGATTGTAAAATTCATCTTGCCATTGTCTTACCATTCCTAAAGCTTCATTATTTAAAATAAATACTTTAACGGGTAAAGCGTGTTCTTTTAATATACTTAATTCTTGCAGAGTCATTTGAAACCCAGCATCACCAACAATTGCAATAACTAGTTCATCTCTCTTTGCAATTTGCGCACCGATTGCTGCTGGAAATCCGAACCCCATCGTTCCTAATCCGCCAGAAGTTACCCATTTATCTGGATTTTTCAACGGATAGTATTGTGCTGCCCACATTTGATGTTGCCCAACGTCTGTTGTTACAATCGCTTCTCCTTTCGTGATTTCATATAGCATATCAATCGCGTATTGAGGTTTAATACTTTCAGAATTTCGTTTATAAGAGAATGGATACTTTTCTTTTCTACTCTTTAATAAAGAGAGCCATTCATGATGATTTTCTTTCTTTCCTTCTGATTGAAGCAATACTTCTAACGCCCGCTTAGCACTTGCAACAATAGGAATCTCTGTTGGCACATTTTTCCCAATTTCTGCTGGATCAATATCGATATGTGCAACAGTCGCCCCTTTAGCAAAAAAAGCTAAATTCCCAGTAAGACGATCGTCAAATCTCGCACCTATATTAATGAGTAAGTCGCATTCATATAACGCCATATTGGCTGTGTAAGAACCGTGCATTCCCCCCATCCCTAGAAATAGCCCATCATCTGGCGGAAAACCACCAAGTCCAAGTAACGTATGCACAACAGGGATTTCATATTTACGGGCAAAACTTGTCAATTCTTTCGAAGCTTTCGCATGCAGTATACCTGCTCCAGCTAAAATTAACGGTTTTTTTGCGGTTTCAATTGCTTGTAGTAATTTGTTTATTTGAAGTAGATTCGGTTCATAATTAGGGTTATATCCTGGTAAATCCATTTGTACATTGCTACATCGCTCACCTTTCTCGACTACCATATCTTTCGGAAGGTCAATAACGACTGGTCCTGGTCTTCCTGTTTTAGCAATATGAAATGCTTCTTTAATAATTCGAGGTAAATCTGAGGCCTTTCGCACTTGATAGTTATGTTTTGTCACTGGCATCGTAAGTCCCATAATATCCGCCTCTTGAAAAGCATCGCTCCCAATTAACGTTGTTGCTACTTGGCCTGTAAATACAACAAGTGGCAATGAATCAATCATCGCATCCGCTAGACCCGTAATTACATTTGTAGCACCTGGTCCACTCGTTGCAATTACAACCCCTGGGTTCCCTGTAATTCTGGCATACCCTTCAGCAGCGTGAATTGCCCCTTGCTCATGCCTTGTTAAAATATGCGGAATTTCACAATCATACAGTGCATCATAGAGAGGTAAAACGGCACCACCCGGATAACCGAAAATCACTTTTACGCCTTCCTTTTCTAGCGCTTCTAACAATAGCTGTGCACCAGTTGCCAGTTTCTCTTCCGTTTTTGAAGACATTGTTCTTATAAGCCCCCTTTTTCAAACTTTTATACAATAAAAAAATCCTACGTCCACACTCCAGCTATGTGCTGAAGGGACGAAAGATTTCGCGGTACCACCCTTCTTTGCAAGAATACTCTTGCCTCAGTGATCCATAAATGGATCTAGCTAATAACGGAGCTACCGTCTAAGCCTAGACAAATGCTTTAGCTTAGCACTCAAGGGCGATGTTCGTCGACGTGAACCATCGGTTTTCAGCAACCACCGACTCTCTGTGAGGCTTCACAATCAACTACTCCTCCCTATCAACGCTTTCTTATGTTAAAAAAGTTTTTATCCAACTTTATTTTCTTCGTAAATTTTCTCTCCATCTTCTACAACTAACTTACGAAACTCTTCTAATAAACGGTTCGTATGTGGACCTGTTTGCCCTAAGCCAATCGTTCTACCATCTACTGTCGTAACAGCAATAACTTCAGCAGCTGTTCCTGTTAAAAACACTTCATCAGCTACATATACATCATGTCTTGTAAATAACTCTTCTCTTACGTCATATCCAAGTTTTTCGCCGATTTCTAAAATGGCGTTTCGTGTAATACCTTCTAACGCTCCAGCAGAACTTGGTGGTGTAATTAATTTATTTCCTTTAACAATAAACACGTTATCTCCTGAGCCTTCAGCTACATATCCTTGATCATTTAACATAAGTGCTTCTTGTACTCCAGCTAATTTCGCTTCAATACGAACTAAAATATTGTTTAAGTAATTTAAAGATTTTACTTGAGGGGATAAAACATCGGGACGATTTCGGCGCGTTGCAACTGTTACAACTGGAATCCCTTTCTCATAATATTCTTGTGGGAATAAAGATAATTGTTCTGCAATTACTACTACATTCGGCTTCTTACATGAATCGGGATCCAATCCAAGATTTCCTGCTCCTCTTGATACAACAAGGCGAATGTATCCATTAGATAATTTATTTTGTCGAATCGTCTCAACAACAATATTTGTTACTTCATCTAATGAATATGGAATTTCTAAAAGGATTGATTTTGCTGATTCATACAACCGGACAAGGTGCTCTCTCAAACGGAAAACATTACCGCTATAAACTCTAATTCCTTCAAACACTCCATCGCCATATAAATAGCCATGATCATATACTGAAACTTTTGCCTCATCTTTTGGAACAAATTCTCCATTTAAGAAAATCCATTGCTCATTCACTAGAAGCGCCTCCTATGTTCTATGAATTTTTTATTGTTTCCTAGTTTACTCTCCTTTCTAAATAAATCAAGTGAATTTTTAGAAAATTTATAATTTTTAATCGTACGTACTTCTTTACTTATATTGATTTAACAACATTGTTAACGTTTACAAAAAGTCAAAAAATTTTTTTCGCCAATTTCCACTAAAAAAATATTTGTTTAAAAGAAGGATTTTCATCGATTGATGCGAATCTATTGTATTCAATAAACGGACGTCCGATTTTATAAATCCGGGAATATATAACGACTTTTGCTGAAAAAGGGGGAAAATAACAAAAATAGCGCTGTCTAAAAATAACATTCATATTTTTCATTTCGTAATCATAATCCTATTTTTAAAAAACAATTTGTCAAAATGAAGGAGGAAATAAATATGGCGTGTGTACAAATTAAAGGAACTAGACAAGAGGTAGTAGAAATGCTGCAATTATTTGATCTAATGGATACGAAAGGTTTTTGTAAATTCGATAATTACGTAGAGGTAGAACCAAATACGCAAGAACATAATCATTTTATTGCTTCAATCGACATCCATTCAAATACTTCTTCTGCCCAAGATACATTAAACGATCAATTCGTTAGTCAAATGCTTACTGGCGTATATAACGACTAAACAAAGATTTACTTCCTACCGTCTTTTCATAAATGCAGTGAACTTGAGCATACTAGCAATTAGATGGTAGGAGGTGAGAATTATGGCTAGAATTGGCGTTGAAAACTCATTAACAGACGTTCAACAAGCTCTTCAGCAACAAGGTCATGAAGTTGTTACACTTAACTCAGAACAGGATGCACAAGGTTGTGATTGTTGCGTTGTAACTGGGCAAGATTCTAATGTGATGGGCATTGCAGATACATCAATTAAAGGATCAGTCATTACAGCTCACGGTTTAACAACAGATGAAATTTGTCAACAAGTTGAAAGTCGCACTTAAAAAATGAAAGAGGACTCCTTTTAAAAGGAGTCCTCTTTTTTATATTCACCTAACGGGAAAGTAACATATACTGGATGAAAGCCCTACCTCTCTCTCATCATTACGGTTCCACTGACCGCTCCTTGATTCACTAGTATACATATATAGCTTACAAATACAATTTATAGGGTTTGTTCACAAAAGTTGTTGATAAAATTACCCGATCTTTCGCAAACTTTTCGTATTGCATTCATAAGAGATATTTACTTTACACTAGCTGTAACCGAGACACGAATTAAAATTCTAACACCAATACAATAACTTGTCAATATTTTTCCACAAATTAAAAACAGACATTAACGGTTTGTCTGTTTTAGAATGGAGCTTTTTCTTTTATTACATATACAACAAAGCCGCTTACTAACATAAATAAGCCAACTACTAAGTTTTTGATATTAATCATAAATTCCTCTCCCTTATTCCACACATCATATATATTTACATTTCAATTATTCCGATCATCCTAAAGCGCACTTTTTCTAATATATCATAATTCCTAAAAAATGCAAGTTCACTTTTGACGACCATTCACAAATTTATCTACAGTGCTTGGTACAGTATTTAAAGCCTTTTCAATTAAATGTGTACTGCTGTTGAGATGTAATACTTGCACCCCATTAGAACCAACTACTAAAAAAGCTACTGGACTAATGGAAACCCCAGCCCCGCTTCCTCCTCCAAATGGATGCCCTTGTTTGTTCTCTTTATGCTGATTTTGCCCACCGTTATGTTTTTCAGTAATGAAATCCCCTTTAAAATCACTTCCACCAGCTCCAAAACCAAAAGCCACTTGAGATACTGTTAATACTACATTTCCGTCAGCTGTTGAAACCGGGCTCCCAACAATTGTATTTACATCTACCATTTCTTTTAAATTTGTCATTGCCGTTTTCATTAAATTTTCAATTGGATGTTCCATTATGTATTGCACCCTTTCCTCATTATTCCTTTTTATATTTTCCAAAATAGAGGAAGTCATACTAACTTTTCCTATTTCAAGAAAACATTTTCCTCCTTTTAAAAGATACTACTCCCTGTACATGCTCCGGTATAGCGAAACTTTAATCAGTGGGATGTGTACGTAGCTCGACTCTCACAAATAGCGGGATAAAAAAGAAAAAGAGATACATACTACTATTGAACCTTGTTATGAAAGGAGTCATGACTTTGACTGAGAAATTTGATGATTATAAAAGAAAAGATAGAATAGATAGTGATTATAGTGACTATAAAGAAGAGTACGCCGCTGAGGTTGCACCACAACGCATTGATTATGATTACAATGATAACGACGATAAAGATGTTGTAAAATCGTCCGCAGCTGGATCAACTGCTGGTTTTATCGCTCTTGCGCTATCTATCTTATCGCTATTTACATTTCCAACACTATTTGGTCTTGTTTCTGTTTTACTCGGTATTTACGCTTATAATCGCGGAGCTACTGTAACTGGTGGTATCGCTGCAGTTGTCGGTGGAATTGCTGCACTTATCGCAATTTTATTCCGAGTAGCACTTATTGGTCTATTGTTCTCCCTGTTCTAAAAAAGAAAAAGGTATCTCGCTTAACGCGGGATACCTTATCCTGTAAACACATCTTCCGATGGATATTTTATTTTTTGTTTTGCTGGTCGCGCTAAAGAGAACACAAGTGTTAATGGTCCAATTAATCCGCAGAACATAACAAACATAATAATACATTTTCCGAATGCCGATAGCTTTGCAGTAATTCCCATCGTTAATCCGACTGTGCCAAACGCTGATATTGTCTCAAATAATAATTGAATAAAGCTGAAGTTTTCTGTAAGCATTAATATGAATACCGCTGCTAAAATAAGTATTTGACTGGCAACAGCAATCGCTAAGGCCCTCGTTACTGTTGACATTTTAATTGTACGCTGAAATAAAACAATTTCCTCCTTTTTTCTAAAGAAAGAAAGGACAGATGTAATTAAGATAACAAACGTCGTTAATTTAATTCCTCCACCTGTCGATACACTTCCTGCACCAATAAACATCAAAATCATCGTAAATAATATAGATGATTCTTCCATACCTCCATAGTCAACCGTATTAAATCCAGCTGTCCGCGGAGTAATACCTTGAAAGAAGGAAGCCCATAGTTTTTCATTTAAAGATAAATTCCCTAACGTCTTCACATTATTATATTCCAATACAAAAATCACAATCATTGCTATAATATTTAGTACTACTGTTCCAATAATCATTATTTTTGAGTGAAGTGATAATTTTCGAAAACTGCGGCTATACCATATATCAATTAATACGGTAAAACCAAGTCCCCCAATTACAATTAAAGAGCAAATCCCAATATTAATAATGGGATCCCCTACATATCTTGTTAAATTATCTGGCCATAAAGCAAATCCTGCATTATTATAAGATGCAATTACATGAAAAATACTATAGTATAAACCTTTTCCAAAACCAAACTCTGGAATAAAGCGAAACGATAAAAAGATGACCCCAATAAGTTCAATACAAATCGAAAATATAAAGACACGCTTTACTAATTTTACAAGACCACCTATATTTGTTTGATTAAATGCTTCTCCAATTAATAAACGATGGCGTAATCCGATTTTTTTACCTAGTACCCAAACAATTAAAATGGCAATTGTCATAAGGCCTAGACCACCTGTTTGAATTAAAAACATAATAACAATTTCGCCAAACATCGTAAATGTACTTGCTGTATCCACTACTCCCAAACCAGTTACGGTCGCTGCTGACGTTGCTGTAAAGAAAGCATCTACCCAACTAATATGTACTTTCGTTGCGAATGGTAATTTTAATAACAAACCGCCAACCACAATTAAGCAGAAAAAGCCTAATGCTAATATTTGTGGTGGGTTTAATCGTATAAGACGATTATACAGCCCTTGTTTTTTTGTTACGTCCATATCACTAACTCCCTTATTAAAGTGAAGCTTTCCCCTCATACAATAAAAAGCTTTTTAAAAGCCCTTAAATAATTGGGACAAACCTTATATTCTCATAATATAGTTGAGCATAATCCTTTTTTTCATAGATTACAACTTTTATTTATATTCAGATTCCTTTTCGTTTTATGCCGGAAAACTCTATATCCTAACTCAATATTGCTAGCAATAACAATTTCATATGTACTATTTTTCAAATCCCCATATCTTTCACTCTATGTTCACATAGAGGTCACATCCACCTTTTATAGTATATGTATCGAAGCTGTTCCTCCCTAATTTATAAGACATTCCCCAGTGTCTTTGAATAGCTTCCATCCCTAATTAAATTGACATAAATTGTCCCCTTCCTTGACCATCTTATATATGATGGTCTTATTTTTTTGTCTTTCTATCTTTTATTTAAAACTCCCTCTCTCTTTCACTCTATATTCACACAGAGGTCACATCCACCTTTTATAGTATATGTATCGAAGTTGTTCCTCCCTAATTTATAAGACATTCCCCAGTGTCTTAAAGCAGCTTCCATCCCTAATTAAATTGACATAAATTGTCCCCTTCCTTGACCATCTTATATATGATGGTCTTATTTTTTTTGTCTTTCTATCTTTTATTTAAAACTCCCCCTCTCTTTCACTCTATGTTCACACAGAGGTCACATCTACCTTTTATAGTATATGTATCGAAGTTGTTCCTCCCTAATTTATAAGACATTCCCCAGTGTCTTTGAACAGCTTCCATCCCTAATTAAATTGACATAAATTGTCCCCTTCCTTGACCATCTTATATATGATGGTCTTATTTTTTTGTCTTTCTATCTTTTATTTAAAACTCCCCCTCTCTTTCACCCTATGTTCACATGAGAGTCACACCTATCTTTTATAGTATATGTATCGAAGTTGTTCCTCCCTAATTTATAAGACATTCCCCAGTGTCTTAAAGCAACTTCCATCCCTAATTAAATTGACATAAATTGTCCCCTTCCCTTGACCATCCTATGTGATGGTCTATTTTATTTTCCAAACACAAAATCGGTCTATCTACACTTAAACAAAAATGAAAAATTCAGAAAATATTGTCAAATTAGGTATTTTTTCGGTATAATTACTTTAGAAAGAAATTTCGCAAAAACAAAAGGGGGGATTTTATTGAAACAAACAAAAGCAATCTTAATCGCATTATTTCTAGGTCTAGTTGTTGGACTCACTCTAAATTTAGCTGCTCCATCTATCTTTGAGCCACTAAATCAATATGTGTTCAACCCAATTGGTCAATTGTTTATTCGATTTATTAAAATGCTAGTTGTTCCTGTTGTGTTCATTTCTATCGTACTTGGTGCTGCCGGCCTTGGAGATCCGAAACAACTTGGAAGAATCGGTTTAAAATCAATTTCATTCTTTCTCGTAACAACTGCGGTTGCCATCTCTATAGCGGTTACATTTGCACTTATTATAAAACCAGGAGCTGGCGGTAATTTTAAAACAGAAGGTCTTAAGTATGAAGGTGCAAAAACTGAAACATCTTTCGTCGACACATTGCTAAATATCGTACCAGATAACCCAGCAAAAGCGATGGCTGACGGAAACATGTTACAAATCATTGCCTTTGCCGTATTGATTGGACTCGGTATAGCTATTTTAGGAAAACGAGTTCAAGGTATCCATTCATTACTTGAACAGGGCAACGAATTAATGATGTATCTTGTTAATCTCGTTATGAAATTAGCCCCAATTGGAACATTCGGTTTGCTCGCTTCATCCGTTGGTAAAATGGGGCTTGCAGGCGTCGCTGCGATGTTCAAGTATATGATTGTCGTTATGTTAGTACTCATTATTCACGGGGTCTTTGTATATGGCGGCTTATTAAAGGTATTAGCAAAAGAAAGTATTGTTCGTTTCTTTAAACATTTCGGACCAGTAATGGCAATTGGATTTAGTACATCTAGCTCTAATGCATCGCTTCCATTTGCAATGAAAACAGCACAAGATAAGCTTGGCGTTCCAAAAGCGATAAGCTCATTTGTACAACCACTAGGGGCAACTATTAATATGGATGGTACTGCCATTATGCAAGGAGTAGCCACTGTATTTATCGCTCAAGTATACGGAGTTGAACTTACATTACCGCAATTAGCTATGGTCGTATTAACTGCTGTACTAGCTAGTATCGGTACTGCTGGTGTACCTGGTGTTGGACTTGTAATGCTTACAATGGTTTTAAATCAAGTAAATCTACCAGTAGAAGGTATCGCTTTAATTATCGGTATTGACCGTATTCTAGATATGTCTAGAACAGCTGTAAACATTTCTGGTGATGCAATTTGCGCAATGATTGTCGCAAAATCAGAAGAAAAATATAATACGGATCAATCGGCAGCATCGTAAATCAAAAAAGGAGTGAATTATTTCACTCCTTTTTTGATTTACTCCCTTTTTTAGAACGATATTCTTTCCCTTTATTATCATTACCAGTTTCAAATTCAGTGCTAAATTCCTGATTAAACTGGCCGGACTTTGGTGATCCTTGATTACCGCTCCCTTTACTACCGTTACGATTCGTCATATTTCTCCCTCCTTCCTTGTATTAGTAGTATGGCGCTCTATCTTTTTTCATACACATTTTATTTATTAACATCTATTACACACGAAAGAAGATCTCCCATCTATAAGGAAGACCTTCTATTTTATCACGTAAGCGTTTTCTTGTTTATAATCACTTAAATAAGTTTTTTGGAAATTGAAATCATTACATTCATTTCATCTTCTGAAAGTGCAGAGAATCTTTCTTGTAAATATTGTTTTTTCGCATCTTCCATTTTCGCAACTAAATCTTTCCCTTGTTCTGTAATCTCTAAATACACAACTCGGCGATCTGATGTAGAACGTGAACGAGTTACAAAACCTTTATTAATTAATTTTTCTGTAACAGCTGTAATATGACTATTCGACACATTTAATTCATTTGCTACACGCGATACCATTTCTTTATTCGTACGATTTAATATTCTTAGGACGATGAATTCATTCCACGGTATGTAACCACCAAATATTTTTCCGATATCATTACGCAACGTGCGAAACATAGCAAACACATTTGTCGATAGTTCTTCCATTAATTGCTCTCGATTTTGAGACAACATTGACAGCTCCTTTTATTTCATTTAGTTAAATAAAAACCTTATTAATAATTTTACATGAAATCTTACTTTTTGTCACCTTATTTTCCCATAATTCGTAGTTTTTTAATATGTATTTCATGATAAAATGAAGTCAACTTCCAGAAAAAGGGGTATTTTAATGCATGAGGAGGATAGGTTCTCAAATCTCAGCCTAAAAGATAAAACAATTATCATTAGTATTATTGCTCTTTTTCTCATTATAGTTTTTACATTTATATTTTTTGTATATGTAGGAATCTTTCAAATTACAGGTATAGCGTATAGTTCACGTACTGCTTTACTTCTCTTTTTTTTATTAATCACTTTCTTAGATGGTATTACATTATTTATTTTCAGTTTCTTCAAAGCGCTGCTATACCCATTGACTCAAAACATGTCAAATTGGATTTCTCTCACTCTTTTCTCATTCATTGAAATTACACTAGATTGGTTCGTCATTCATACTGCTGATGATTGGATAGAAAGCGTACAAATGTCCAACTTAACTGAATTATGTGTCGTACTATTCTTTTTTCTATTAAATAAATTATTAAGTGACAAGAAAGAGTAAGAATACAAGCTTTTCTATATAAAAATTGGTACAATGAAAGCAAATCTTACTAAAGAGGTGTTAATTATGAACTTACAACAATGGGCTGATAAAGGTATGTCCTTTGATACATATGTGAATGAAATGCAAGTAAACCAATACGAGCTACTACACATTTACAATAATTTTTTAATTCCAAATGAATTACTTCCTGTATTAGAAGAACGTCAAAATGATGGCTGGCGTGTTATCGTATTAACTGCTGATTGGTGTGGCGATGCTCTTTTATGCGTACCTGTTATGAAACGAATTTCTGAAGTTGCAAATATTGATATGAGTTTATTAATTCGCGATGAAAACTTAGAATTAATGGATCAATATTTAACAAATGGAACAGCACGTGCGATTCCAATCTTTATTTTCATTGATAAAGATGGAAATGAACAAGCTGTTTGGGGACCACGCGCTCCAAAAGTACAAGAATTAGTAACTTCAATGCGCGCTACATTACCTGAAAAAGAAGATCCAACTTTCGAAGAAAAACAAAAAGAAATGTATGCTAATTTCCGTGCTACATTAGCTGATGATACTTCTCTTTGGGAACATGTAATGGAAAACATGATGGAAAAAGTAGTAAAATAAAAACCTGCCGAGCTCGGCAGGTTTTTTTATTACATAATGAAGAAATAGAATACCGCAGCTAAAATGAAACGATAATAAGCGAACGGTGTTAGTTTTACACGAGATAATAATTTCAAGAATGAAACAATTGCAAGCATCGCAACAACGAATGCAGTTACAAATCCTGTTACAAATAGCGTTATATCTGCTGAGCTTAATACATCCCAGCTTTTAATTAAATCTAAGCCACTTGCAGCTACCATCATCGGTACCGCTAAAATGAACGTATATTCAGCTGCCGCTGTATGCGACACGCGAGCTAATAAACCACCACTTATTGTAGAACCAGAACGAGAAAATCCTGGCCAAAGAGCTAAACATTGGAACATTCCAATTGTAAATGCCTGTTTATATGTGATTTCATCTAACGTTCTTGCTGTACTTGGTTTCGAAAACTTCTCAGCAACAATCATTAAAATACCACCGGCTACTAAGCTAATAACAACTGGTCCTGGACCAAATAAAACCTCTTTAATAGTGCTATGGAATAATACGCCAAGTACCCCGGCAGGAATCATCCCGATAATAATATGTAATAAATTTAACGATGGTCCGTCTGTTACTTTACCTATTCCAACTAACGACCATAGACGCTTCCAAAATATAACAACAACTGCTAAAATCGATCCCAATTGGATAACAACTTCAAAAACTTTCGCTCTCTCATCGTCAAATCCAATTAAATGTCCTGTTAAAATCATATGTCCTGTTGATGATACTGGTAGAAACTCTGTTAACCCTTCAACAGCACCCATGATTAAACCAATTAACCAATCAGCCACAAGTAGTGCCTCCTTAATAACAAATAATATGTAATTTTTTCACACCTTATCATAATACCTTATCCCTTTTCAAAGTGCATCCTTTTTTTATTGGCTTCATATGTTATAGGCGCGTATTTCTTTTCTAATCTTTGATTAAATTGTATGATAGTAAGAGTTTGTTTTTTTATACGGAAAGGGGATTTTATGAAAGAAACTACTTCATTCTCACAAAAGTTAAAGCAATTTGTATTACTATTTTTTCCGATTTTCGTAACGCAAATGTCATTATTTGCGATGAGTTTTTTTGATACAACGATGTCAGGACATGCAAGTCCAACTGATTTAGCAGGTGTGGCAATTGGAACAAGTATATGGATTCCAGTTAGTACGGGGTTAACAGGAATTTTAATGGCTACTACTCCCATTGTTGCACAGCTCGTTGGATCCAAGAAAAAAGAGGACGTTCCCCACGTTGTCATACAAGCAGTTTATTTAGCAATTTGTGCTAGCTTCGTTGTTATCCTCATCGGTTTTTTCGTCGTTTCACCTATTTTAAATGGCATGCGCTTAGAAGAACCTGTGGAACGTATTGCAGCTCAATTTTTAAGTATTATCGCAATAGGAATTATACCTTTATTCACTTACACTGTTTTACGTGGATTTATTGATGCATTAGGAAAAACTCGAACAACGATGATTATTACATTATTATCATTACCAATTAATGTAATATTAAATTACCTATTAATTTTTGGTAACTTCGGTTTCCCAAAGCTCGGTGGTGTCGGAGCAGCAATTGCTTCCACTGCAACATATTGGTGCATTTTAATTATTACAGTCATTATTATTCAGACGAAAGAGCCTTTTGCCTCTTTCAACATTTTCAAACAATTATACCGACCTTCTCTTTCGAGTTGGATAGCATTCTTAAAACTTGGCGTCCCTATCGGATTTGCTATCTTTTTTGAAACGAGTATTTTCGCTGCGGTAACGCTCATGATGAGTAATTTTAGTACGACAACTATTGCAGCTCACCAAGCAGCTATGAACTTTGCTTCCTTGTTATATATGACTCCGCTAAGTTTAGCAATGGCAATGACTATTGCGGTTGGATTCGAAGTTGGAGCAAAACGTTACGATAATGCAAAACAATACGGACTGATTGGAATTGGATTAGCCCTTGCCTTTGCTTTATTATATTCGATTCTTCTCTACTTCTTTGATGATCAAATTGCTTCTATTTATACGACAGATGCAAAAGTTCATCATTTAGCAAAAGAATTTCTTATCTTTGCAATTTTATTTCAAATTTCAGATGCAATTGCAACCCCTGTACAAGGAGCTTTGCGTGGTTATAAAGATGTAAATGTTGCTCTAATTATGACTTTAATTGCTTATTGGATAATAGGTCTACCACTAGGTTACATATTAGCGACGTATACAGAATGGGCCGCGAAAGGCTATTGGATCGGTCTTATTATCGGTCTAGCATTTGGCGCTGCCTTCCTACTTATCCGTCTCTTTCAAGTACAACGAAAATATACAACACAAAACAGCCGCTAATAATAAAGCGGCTGTTTTCTTTATGCATATTTTTTCTTGTAACGTATAATATAATGAAAAAGAAAGGTGGGTACATATGGACGACAAAGAAAAAAAGCAATCATTCGATGAAGAATTTGCCCCTGAAATTTCACCTGGATATCGGCAAGATGTACATAAGCCACCTAAATATAAAAACACTTCGTTTTTAATGGGCATTACCATTTTCGCTGCTGTATTACTCATACTTATCATTTTCGTTTATTTTTGATGAAAGGTGGCCTATTATATGAAGAAACAAGATTCCAATCGTTCAAAAAGAACTGTTAAAACACAAAAAGGATATGCAGGAGATTCTGTTCATACTCTTAAACAAGTCGAGCAAGGGAATTTATATATTGCTCAAAAAGAACTTGGTCAACAAAATGAAAATCTTTAAAGGCCCTTTATTCCTTAAGGGTCTTTTTATTCCGCATTAAGTAATACACCCTCAAATGTTCTATTGAGCAATGAATTTCCTTTATTGTACGCGCTGCTTTTGTTCTAGCACCATAAATATATTATTAACCTTTACAATTTTCACTTCATAATTCAATTTCATTTCGCTTCTCTTACTCTTACCATTTTCAGTACCCGCAACGTACGCTACAGCTTGATAAAGAAAACTCTCATTGGTCTCTTCACGTATCTCCTCGTTTGTAAATTTATACTCTAAATCTTGAAAACGATTTGGATAATAATTTCCCATTAATTGTTCATACCCTCTATTTAAAAATAGTTCTTCACCTTTTCGTTTCACATCTTCTTTATTAGTAGACCCAAACACTGATAGTTGCTCGGTCACAAAATGCTCTCCTACCTTTTTCATTTCATTATGAGTTAAGTTTTCTATACTTTTGTTCTTTAACTCCTTATTTAACTCGTACTGATCAATCGGTTTAAAGGTAGCAAAAACCTCCTCTTTATATGACCAAAACAATACAAAAGCGATACATAGAGAAATGATTAACAGTCTTTTTTTCGTAATACTCCCGCCCTTCTTCATAATAATAGATATATTTTAACATATAGAAAGAAAATTCTGATATCATAAAATAGAATAACTTAACTCAGAAACGAGGAACAATTATGGACTCTTACAAACATTATATAAAAGAAGCTTTGCCTAATCTTTCTATACATTCATATAAACAAAATGAAGAAGGATGGGATAATGTAGCAGTTATAGTAAATGATGAGCTACTGTTTCGTTTCCCGCGAAAACAGGAATATGCGATGCGAATTCCGTTAGAAAAAGAACTATGCGCAATTCTCACTCAATCACTACAAGAAATCGAAGTTCCACAATATCACCTAATTTATAAAAATGAATCTGATGAGGTTCCTCTTTGTAGTTACTATACTCTCATTCATGGTGAACCATTAAAAACAGAAACAGTTGCCACGCTGGAGGATCCAAAGCTGAAAGCAATTATTACACAATTAGCTACTTTCCTTGCTGCTCTACATAGTATTCCTCTAAAAAGTGTTACAGCGTTAGGATTCCCTATTGAAAAAACACTTACCTACTGGAAAGAGCTACAAACTAAATTAAATCAGTATGTTACTAACAATCTTACTTCGTTCCAGAAATCAGCCTTAAATCGTTTATTCGAGAATTTCTTTGCCTGTCTAGCTACATCTAAATTTCAAAATACAATCATTCACGCTGATTTTACACATCATCACATTTTATTTAACAAGCAGAACAAACGCATTTCAGGTGTTATCGATTTTGGTGATGCGCAAATTGGCGATCCTGCTTTTGATTTTGCAGGACTATATTATGATTTCGGAGATGAGTTTACTACATCTGTATATGAACAGTACAGTACACTTATTTCTCATCATGATCCATTACTCATTCATCGTATTACTACCTTTTATCAATACAGTCCTTTACTACATAATATTATTTATAACTTTGAGTCAGAGAATGAACTCGAATTCATTACAGGCACAGAACAGCTAAAAACGATATTACAGGGATGAGATTACATTCTCTCCCTATATACTCTCTCCTCATACATCATTAACTTTTTATCCATTTCAACAATAACTTTATATAATTGAAACGCCTGTAAAATTTGCAGTTGAATTTCAAAAGGAGCATTTTGTTCTTTTAACCATTGAAATACTTTTGTTTCATCTTTCATTGATTATTCCTCCCTTTATTCTGCTATTTGTGGGTAGCCCGATTAATGAGGGCTGATAATCAGTGGGTGATTGACAAAACCCCCACTGATTAAAGTTTCACTTTATTAAAATCTGCTACAAATATACCGTAAATGATGAAAAGCTTTTCATGTCAATAACAAAAAAGGATGCAAAGTTGCATCCTTTAATGAACTATATTTTTCTTCTGTTTCGCTTCTGTCTTTACTTCTTCCCCTTGGCATTCACTACGAAACGCACAACTTATACACTCAGAACGAAAATGACGCTCTGTATAATGCTCAGGTTGCTCTAACATTTCTTTCATTCTAGATAAATCAGCCATTCCAGTTATAATATCTTCCTGTTTCGGAATGTACTCATACTTAGTTCCTTCTATTAAATTAACAACTTCAATTTTTCCTGGAAGAACTCCGAAAGCTTTATAACTGAATACTGTCATTAGCTTCTGACAAAGAGCAAGCATTTCCTCATCTGCATCGACAACATACTTTTTAATTACAAACGACTCAGCACTCCACTCACCAACTTCAAATGTCAATGACATGTGGACACCTAACTCTTCCATATATGTTTGAAACTTCTCGTATAAAAACAATGGTGGTGTCTGACTATCATCCTTTTCAACGAACTGTAATAAGTGATCCGTTAGCTTCGCTAATACAATATAGTACTCCGTCTTCGAAGCAAACATATCAATCCTTACTTTTTTCCAATACTTTTCTATTAATATTAAAAGTACAATTTTCGTTTGTTGACCCGCAGGTAGCGTGTAATACTCGTTAATAATTTGATTGACAATCATTTGTGCTATTTGTTGCCATTCAAATGAAGAAGGTTCTCTTCTTTTTATGTGACGAAAATAAAATTTATGCGGACAACGCATAAAATCATACAAATGATAATCTGTCATCGTTTTGATTGAGATTTTCTCATGCACTTGCTCTTCATCTCCCTTCTGCCATTAAGAAAGGTGTTTTACAAATTCAGCTCCAAACTGTAAACATTTTTCTACATCTTCATCTTCTGGCGTTAATTCTACTTTTAGTCCTTCTAACACAACTGCTGCCCCGCGCTCTTGTAGCTTTTCTATTAAAATGTCAACTGCCACTCCGTATTTCGGATAAGCCGAATCACATGATCCGAATACTGCCGCTTTTTTCCCAGTTAAATCAATAGAATCCATTGCATCATAAAAATCTAAGAAATCATCAGGAAGATCGCCATCTCCCCAAGTGTATGCACCTAAAATAATTCCATCATACTGTTCTAATATAGAAGCTTCTGGTGAATCCATAATATCAATAACTTCAATTTCATTTTCTGTTTCACGAATTACGCCGGCAATATGGTCAGCCATTTCCTCTGTATTTCCACTCATACTTGCAAAAATCATTACTAACTTACTCAACTGAACCTCTCCCTTTACTTTGTATCTCTTTTTCTGTTTGAATGCTCTTCTTCTCATCTACATATTCAGACCGAATTACATTTCTTTGCCATTTCATATGCTGATCAACATCTTTATTTTTATCTTTTAATCCCCTCCGCAGAAGGTGAAAATTCTTTCTCATTAACATGTCGCATCCATTCTATTGATAATAATTATCAATTCCAACTATATTTAGATTAATTGACATTGATTATCAATGTCAATAACTATTTTTAAAAAAATGATTAAAATGTACAAGCTTGTCCGTTAGCTATTCATATACTATGAATGAGCATAGTTCTTTCTCAGCCCTCTCTGACGGAAAGAAATAAAAGCAACTGCAATAGAGTGCAGTTGCCTTTTTTTGTTTTTCTATGATTTTAGTAATCTTATAGTCGTCTCTAAAAATAGCTCCACTCCACAAATTAATGCTGATTCATCCAAGTCAAATTTCGGATGATGATGTGGATAACAAGTATATATATTTTCATTACCTGTTCCTAATTTAATGAAACAACCAGGTGCTTTTCTTAAATATGCTGAAAAATCTTCTCCACCCATAGAAGGTTCAAGCTTCACAACACGCTCATTCCCAAACAAATGTAGTGCACTTTCTTCTACTATTTTCGTAATATATTCATCATTAATAACCGGATCATATCCATATCGATACGTATATGTATACGATCCTCCATGTGCTTCTGTAATTCCTTTCACAATTTTCTCGATTTTCCCTTCTGCTTCCACCCTCAATGCTTGATTAAATGAACGAACAGTTCCCATTAAAGTTGCTGTACTAGGAATAATATTGTCAGCCGTTCCCCCATGAAATTGTGTAACTGAAACAACCCTTTGCATAAAAGCACTTGTATTTCTTGATACGATATGTTGTAGATTTGTAATAATCTGTGCTCCGATAGCAATAGGATCTATCGTTTCTTCTGGTCGCGCCGCATGTCCTCCTTTGCCTTGAATCTCAACTGTAAATACGTCTGGAGCTGCCATCATCGGTCCATATGCAATTCCTATCTTTCCACTCTCAAGTCCTGACATAACATGTAAACCTATTATATAATCAACACCGTCCATTACACCTGCCTCAACCATTTCTTGTCCCCCGCCTGGATACACCTCTTCTGCGTGCTGAAAGAATAGACGAATCTCACCTGCAAAATCTTCCTTTATATTTGATAACACCTCTGCTGTGCTTAATAAAATAGCTGCGTGAGCATCGTGCCCACATGCATGCATCATTCCTTTATTCACAGATGTATAAGATTTACTTGTCTCCTCTTGAATTGGCAAAGCGTCTATATCAGCTCGAATCGCAATTACTTTCCCTTGCTTCACACCTCTTTTAATTGCTAGTACACTATATTTCGTCGGTCTCGTTACTTCAAAAGAAGAAAATGAGCATAATGTATCATATATAAATTGCGAAGTTTCTTTTTCATGAAATGATAATTCCGGATACTTATGGAAATGCCTTCTCCATTTCACGATATTTTCTTCCGAAATTAGATTCTTCCACACTCTATTCATGATAATTTCCTCCTTTTCAAAAGAACTAGAAATTTAAAAGTTTACTCCGTCTTAAATGATTAATAAAAACAAACACTGTATTTTTACGTATTCTTATAGTCCACTTTTATGTATTCACACAATCCACTTTCTATTTACATGTCAAACCCATTACAAATTCATACTGAATGTAATATAATTGCTAAGTTAGGGATTTTCTTTTTTAGTATTTAGTGCTAATATCAGAAAAGAGCCTTTTGACTTATTTTTACCTAAAATGTGGGATTTTGTTTTTTTCACAATAATGTAGGACATGATACCTACAAAGAGCTATTATTTCATTAAGAGAGGGAAAGACATGGAAAGATTAAAAGAGATATGGTCTCGACCACTCACACAATGGGTTGCAAAGACGGTTTATTATCTTGCAATTTTATTTGCATTGCTTTGGTTGTATGGATTCCATGATACAAACACAAGTACATTTATTTACAATGAATTCTAGGGTGGGAACGTTATGAAGTTATTAGAACAAATTGAAAAGTGGGCTGCAGAAACGCCTGATCAAACCGCTTTTGTTTGGCGAGATGCGAAAATTACGTACAAACAATTAAAGGAAGATTCTGATGCGTTAGCACATTGGATTTCTTCTGAGTATCCAGACGATCGTTCACCAATTATGGTGTATGGCCATATGCAACCTGAAATGATTATTAACTTTTTAGGATGTGTAAAAGCTGGACATGCTTACATTCCTGTAGATTTATCTATCCCAGCTGATCGTGTACAACGTATTGCTGAAAATTCTGGTGCGAAATTACTTTTATCGGCAACAGCAGTAACTGTAACTGATTTACCAGTTCGCATCGTAAGTGAAGACAACTTAAAAGATATTTTCTTTACTCATAAAGGGAACACTCCAAATCCTGAACATGCGGTAAAAGGTGATGAGAATTTCTACATTATTTACACATCAGGAAGCACAGGTAATCCGAAGGGGGTTCAGATTACTTATAACTGCCTTGTTAGCTTTACAAAATGGGCTGTAGAAGATTTCAACTTACAAACAGGGCAAGTATTCTTAAACCAAGCACCTTTCTCATTCGATTTATCTGTAATGGATATTTACCCATCATTAGTAACAGGTGGTACACTTTGGGCAATCGATAAAGATATGATTGCGCGTCCAAAAGACTTGTTTGCTTCTTTAGAGCAATCGGATATTCAAGTATGGACTTCCACACCTTCTTTCGCTGAAATGTGTTTAATGGAAGCATCTTTCTCTGAGAGTATGCTACCGAACATGAAAACATTCTTATTCTGCGGCGAAGTGTTACCAAATGAAGTGGCTAGAAAATTAATTGAACGTTTCCCTAAAGCAACAATTATGAATACGTATGGTCCAACAGAAGCTACTGTCGCTGTAACAGGTATTCACGTTACAGAAGAAGTGCTTGATCAATACAAATCACTTCCAGTTGGCTATTGTAAATCAGACTGTCGCCTTCTTATTATGAAAGAAGATGGCACGATCGCACCTGATGGTGAAAAAGGTGAAATCGTAATTGTCGGTCCAAGCGTAAGCGTTGGATATTTAGGAAGCCCTGAATTAACAGAAAAAGCATTTACTATGATTGACGGTGAGCGCGCCTATAAAACAGGCGATGCTGGCTATGTTGAAAATGGTCTTCTATTCTATAATGGTCGTCTTGATTTCCAAATTAAGCTGCATGGTTATCGAATGGAATTAGAAGAAATTGAGCATCACCTTCGTGCGTGTTCTTACGTAGAAGGAGCAGTTATCGTTCCAATTAAAAAAGGTGAGAAATACGATTATTTATTAGCGGTTGTTGTTCCTGGAGAACATTCATTTGAAAAAGAATTCAAATTAACATCTGCAATCAAAAAAGAACTCAATGAGCGATTACCAAACTACATGATTCCACGTAAATTCATGTATCAATCTTCTATTCCAATGACACCAAATGGAAAGGTAGATCGCAAAAAATTATTGAGTGAGGTTACAGCATGACCGCATATGGATCATTTTATTTTTTCGCTATAGTGGGCATTTTATTAATACCTACTATCATAGCTGGATTAAAAGGTAAAATGTTGCGCAAATATAATGCCGTTTTAACATTAGTCATGATTGCTATTATCTTCTCAGATAAACCAAAGCAAGCAATGATGCTAGCTGCATTTATTATTTGGCAATATGTCCTTATTAAAGGCTACTTAATTTTAAGAAAACAAAATAATAGTACATTCACATTTTGCATAGCTGTTATTTTATCGATTTTGCCTCTTATTTTGGCAAAAATCGCGCCGTTTGCATCGTTTTTACCTGAGTTAAAACTTGTTGTTTTCCTAGGTATATCTTACGTAACATTCAGAGCAGTTCAAATGGTATTTGAAGTTCGTGATGGTTTAATTAAAGAGCTTTCTTTCTTTAACTTCTGGGAATTCGTTTTATTCTTCCCTGCGATTTCAACAGGACCTATCGATCGTTACCGAAGATTCCAAAAAGATATTCAAAAGCCACCTAGCGCTGAAGAATATCAAAATTTACTATATACAGGACTAAATCGTATTTTCCAAGGTTTCTTGTATAAATTTATTATTGCTTACTTAATAAAGCAATATTGTATGGATCCAGCATTCGCTCAACACGATACAATATTTTCAAATATGATTTACATGTATAGCTATAGCTTATATCTATTCTTTGATTTTGCTGGTTATAGCTCTTTTGTAATTGGTGTAAGTTATATGATGGGAATTAAAACGCCAGAAAACTTCAATAAGCCATTCCTTAGTCGTAATATTAAAGACTTCTGGAACCGCTGGCACATGAGTTTATCATTCTGGTTCCGTGATTTTATTTACATGCGTTTCGTCTTTTTTGCAACGAAGAAAAAGTTAATTAAGAACCGTTACACTATTTCGTATATCGGGGCATTTTTAAACTTCTTCATTATGGGAATTTGGCACATCCAAGGAAGCGCTGTTGCGCAGTATGTTATTTATGGTCTATACCATGCCGCACTGTTTATTTTATTCGATATTTTTGAACGAAAAAACAAGAAGCATAAGTTTTGGCCAAACAATAAATTTACACACATCCTTGCGATTGTAATTACGTTCCACGTTGTATGTTTCGGTTTCCTAATCTTCTCTGGACACCTTAACAGATACTTTTAATGCACCCTTCTTATTCCATTAAGAAGTTGCACATATAATATATTTCGGATATAAAGGAGATTTTAAAAATGGCAGAATTCAAAGAGCAAGTATTAGATATTTTAGAAGAAGTATGTGAAAACGATATTGTGAAAGAAAACTTAGATGTTCAATTATTTGAAGAAGGTATCCTTGATTCTTTCGCTGTAGTATCTTTATTAGTTGAATTCCAAGAGCGTTTAGATATTGAAGTTTCTATTTCTGATTTTGACCGTGACGAGTGGGCTACACCAAACATGGTTATTAAAAAGTTGGAAGAAATCCGATGAACAAAGCAAAATTTGGTCCGATGCTTTTAGCATTGGCCCTTTTTGCTGTATTCTTACTTATTCCAACGCGCTTCCTACTTCCACTTTTAAGTGATGAAAAAGTAGAACAAGCTGCTACTTCTTTAAAAGAAGAAAAAATTCAAAGTATGATTTTACAGCAAAAGATGTTAGCAGATCCAAAATATCTTCCGATGTACGGTTCATCGGAATTCGCACGTATGGATGCTTTCCATCCATCTAATTATTTTAAAGTAAAGCCTGAAGGATTTACGCCATTCCTTCTTGGACGCGGCGGAACACAAGACCTTGTACATGTATTAAACTTCGCATCTACAATGGATCAATTGAAAGATAAGAAAATGGTATTCGTTCTTTCTCCGCAATGGTTTGTACCACAAGGTATTGACGAAACGCACTTTGCACCTAACTTTTCAAAACAACAAGGTTACCACTTCATTTTCAACAATGATTTAAAACCTGAAATGAAAAAACAAATTGCAAAGCGTTTATTAAACTTTGAGATTGTAAAAAAAGAAACTTTATTAAAAATTTCGCTTGAAGGTATCGCTTATGATGATACGAAGTATAAAGTAAAAGCACTTGCTGCTAAACCTTTCGCTTATATTTATCGTAACATTTTAGATCGTAAAGATTTATTTACAGCTATGTTTAATATTAAACCGCACAAAGAGAAGCTCGATCCTTCATTAAAACAAATGAACTGGGAAGAGGCTCGTAAACATGCGGATCAAACAGGTGCAGCAGAATCTGGATCTAATGAATATGGTATCGAAGATGGTTACTTCAATAGCAAAATTAAGAAAAAATTAAAGCAACGTGAAGGTTACTTAAAAAATGATGCTTATGACCAATCGCCAGAATATGAAGATTTACAAATTGTACTTGATTTATTAAAACAATCTGGTGCAAAACCACTCTTCATTTCTGTTCCTGTCAAAGGTCCTTGGTACGACTACGCTGGCTTCCCGAAAGAACGCCGCGAAGCATACTATAAGAAAGTTCATGAGCAAATTGAAAAAGCTGGTTATCCAATTGCCGACTTCTCAAATCATGAATACGATAAATACTTCTTAAAAGATCATATGCACTTAGGTTGGAAAGGCTGGGTTTACATCGACGAAGCCATCCAACAATTTTATAAAGCAAACTAACGAAAAGACCGCTTGAATTACTCAAGTGGTCTTTTTGTATATATTTTGTAATTGCTCGATTGCATTCGCCGCTTCTTTCATAACTCGCTCCACTACATGCTGAGCTGATTCGATTCGTGCCAATGATGCTGCCTGTCCTGCCCAAAGTGACATATATTCTTCCTTATTTTGCTTCGCTGCCTCTTGGCGTATTTTAGAAGTTAATACGTTTTGCACTGGATATACCGGAAGCCCTTCTTCTTTTCCTTCATGTCTTTCTATAAATTCATTCCGAATACCGCGTGCATATTTCCCGGAAAACGCACGAGTTACAGTTGTGCTCGTATCTGTACTATGTAAAACCGCTTCTTTATACACATCGTGCGTAATACTCTCTTCACTTGTTAAAAAGGCTGATCCCATTTGAACACCTTCTGCTCCTAGTGCCAATGCCGCAACAAGCCCTTGTCCGTTCATTACACCACCTGCTGCGACAATTGGGATATGCGGAATAACCCCTACTAACTGAGGTATTAACGCAAAAGTACCAATCATAGCATCTCGTTCTTTCCCAATAAACGTTCCTCTATGCCCTCCTGCTTCGCTACCTTGCCCAATAATAATATCTACTCCTAGTTCAGCAAGTACTTTCGCTTCCTTCACATGGGTAGCTGTTCCGATAACTTTTATTCCACTTCTTTTTAAATCATTTATTTCTTCTTTTTCTAACGTTTGAAATGCAAAGCTAACGACCGGTACTTTTTCATCTAATAGCACTTGTAATTGTTCCTTATAGCTTTTTGGAAGCTTTAACGTTCCTTCTACTTCTATACCTAATTCTCTATTCACTCCGCTTAGTAATACTTTCGCCTCATTTACCTTCTCTTCTTCTATTTCTATCTCTTTCGTTACAAGTAAATTAACACCGAAAGGCTTATCTGTTAGTTCTCTTATTCTATAAATCGCTTCACGAATTTGTTCTGGGCTCATATAGCCGGCTCCAAGCGTCCCTAATCCTCCACTATTACTTACTGCTGCAACAAGTTCTGGCGTCGTAATCGCGCCTGCCATACCGGCTTGAACAACGGGATACTCAATTTTTAATATGTCTGTTACTCGACTTGTAAACATCATTTCCCCTCCTATTTCCTTTATATCTTCTTTATTTGATAAGCTTTCCCCTGCTTTTGCAAGGGTTGAACTTCATATGAAGCGAATATATTGAAAGAGAAGGAGGCTGAGCTTAATGATTTATCCAAATGCATTAAAACAAGGTGATACAGTAATGATTATTGCACCATCTGGTCCACCTACAATCGAAAGTGTATTAAAAGGTGTGAATGTATTACAAGAGATGGGGTTATCCGTAATAATCGGGAAGAGTGTTTACGAGAAATATGGATTTTTAGCCGGAAGTGATCAAGTTCGGCTTGACGATATACATGAAGCATTTACAAATAATGAAGTGAAGGCAATTTTTTGTGCACGAGGTGGTTATGGAAGTGCTCGTCTTCTTCCTCACATTCAATATGAAGTTATTAGGCAAAATCCAAAAATCTTTTGGGGATATAGCGATATTACAGCTTTACATACTGCTGTTTCACGTTATGCAAAGCTTATAACATTTCATGGTCCGATGATTGAAGAACTAGGAAAAGGTATTGATTCCCTATCTTTATCCTCTTTTAATCAGCTATTCCATCCGTATTCAACCATTTTATCTGCATCAGAATGTATCGTACCTAGCTCTCACAGTACAGTTACAAGTACGTTAGTTGGAGGAAATTTAGCTGTGTTAACAAGTATAATTGGCTCGCCCTACGAGATAATTACGAACAATACACTTTTATTACTTGAAGACATTGGTGAAGAACCGTACCGCATTGACCGTATGTTAAATCAGCTACTTTTATCTGGAAAGTTTAATGAATGCAGGGGCGTTATTTTCACAAGTTGTCACGACTGCACTCCTTCAAAGCCCTCTCAATCATTGCAAACAATATTATATGAATATTTCGCGCCATATCATATACCTGTCCTATTCGATTTACCAATTGGACATATAAGTCCAAACATCGGTATTCCACTTGGAGCTACAGCGACAATAAACACGAATAATAAAACAGTCTCTATTTCTTCTGGTATAGCCACTTCATATTCAAATTAAAAAGTAAAAGGAAAAGCGATTACGCTTTTCCTTTTACTTATAATAATTAAAAATTCGTCCAGATGCGATATCTGCAATTTCTTCTGGAATAAATGTTTTACTTATATCAGTGCCAACATTTAATACAGCTGTAGCATCTTTCTCAATGCTACCAAATAACTCTTTCCCACGTATCGTAATAAGGGGCGTTCCTTCTGGCAACACATCTTTTACAAATTCCATTTGTGTAAAGAACGGAACGATCCATCTACCTTCTCCTTGGAAATGACGCAAACGAAGTATTCCTTCTGTTGCCCCGTCCTCTGCTTCTAGTGAACCAGCAACATAAAACTCAGTAGATAAGAGCAATTCATAAAATTCCTTTTGCTTCTGTTTATCATCCCCTGCTACAACAAGTACCTCTTCTAATTTCTTTACTGAAATTTGCTCCATATGATGCCACCCCTATTTTCAAAATGATTGTACTTAGATTATACGAAATATTCTTATTTTTTTCTACATAATTCGCAATTATTTTCTTAAAATAATTTTAACACTTCTTTTGTCGTCACAATCGTAGCAAACTCTTCATGTAAATTTACAAGTGTCATATTGTGAATATCCTCTGCACTATACTCCTTACCATCTAAACCTTTACGGTTAAAAGTAGCCGTTGCATCACTCACTAAATATGTTGTAAATCCTAAATTCCCTGCCATTCGTGTCGTAGTTTCCACGCAATGATTTGTCGTTAATCCTACAACCACTACTGCATTACATTTGTTCTTTCTTAATTGCTCTTCTAAATTTGTCCCAATGAACGCGCTGTTAACGAATTTCTGAATAACCACTTCATCAAGTAGTGGTTGCACTTCTTCTTTAAAGTTTACCGTTTCCGCTCTCTCATAAAACATTGACTGAGCATTTTCTTTATTTACATGTTGAATATGAAAAACTGGTCGTTCCCTTTTTCTCCATTCTTCTAACAAAATTCTCATGTTTTCTTCAGCAAAAATATTATTTCTCTCGCCCCAATCTGGTAATTGAAATGCCTTTTGTACATCGATTATGATAAGTGCTATTTGATTTGTCATCATTTCCCCCTTAATTTGGCTGTAATTGAAATAGAAAACCAAGTTGTTGTGACGCAGTAATAAAGCAAACATAGGCGCAAAGCTCTACAATTTCTTTTTCTGTCCAATATTGTTTTAAAGCGTGAAACATAGTATCATCTATTGCTTTTCGGTCATGAACAAATGTATGCGCAAAAGTAACAGCTACACCAATCTCCTCTGCCTTTTGCACATCATCAGGTCTTCCCTTTGCCATACAGTACGGACATTCATTCCCATACGCTAATGTTCTTCTCACTTGCTCCTTCAACTCTGCTGAAAGAGTTCCTTTATTGTACAGTGTATCTTCTAACGTACTCCACGAGTGTAATATATCCGAATTATGCCCTAATAACTTTTGAAACTTTGTATCTCCTACATTTGATAATGAAATTCTCTCCATCATTTCCCCTCCTATTTCCTTCTGTTTTATTGTAAAATAAATAACGTTCACTTTACATTTCATATGAATCTTAATTTATATTTTCCCTTTACAAAAATCATTATTTTACTGGAGGTATATTTACAAATGCAACTAGACCGTGTTGATCGAAAAATTTTAAATGAATTATATAATGATAGTCGCCTTTCTATGCGTGAATTGGCGAAACGAGTAAACTTATCTGCTCCGTCTACTGCAGAACGTGTTCGTAAACTTGAAAGTGAAGGCGTTATTCAAAAATATACAATCGATATCGACTATAAAAAAGCAGGACTAGTTTTAGATTGTATTTTAGAAATCACTTTAAAAAATGGTGATACAACACGTATGCAACAGTTTATTCAGTCTTATCCATCTGCAAGTTTTTGTTACCGAGTAACAGGAAGCTTATGCTACATTGTAAAAATTTCTGTTCCTTCACTCGTTGAACTTGAAGAATTTATCAATGATGTTTCTTCATATGCAACGACAGTTTCTCATATCGTATTATCAGAAGTATCTCTTACTCCTGATATTGAACATATCTTCCCAGAAGATTAATTTATTTTTATTCATAAATTATAAAAAAACCCCTTACAATAAGAATAAAAATAATATATTATGTATTAAAATACATAATATTCGAGAAAGGGGCTTTACATTGAAAATCTGGTTTTATGAAAAAACGGCACAATTAGATGGCTTGCTTGGTATTTGGGACAATGTTCCGACCATCCCGCGAATTGGTGAAAAAGTGGAGATTTTAAAGACAGTCCGCACTGTTACAGATATTAAATATGTAAAGAACGGTAATAATTTTCGTGTAGAAATTATTACAAATTAAAAAGTAGCTCCTAAGAGCTACTTTTTAATTATCTATTATGTGCTTTCTTTATAACGATTTTATCTTCTTCTACAGCTACTGTTACATAATCATTTTCTTCTAACCGAAGCTTATTTACAGCCTCATCTGGTAACTCTATGGCCATCAATCTATCGGTTACGATCACTTGACTATACACTTCATTTTCTTGTGATGAATTCACTACTTTTTGCTCATTTATAAAACGTACTGGTGGCACGCCAACTTCTTTTACTGTACGCCATTGTTTCCAAACATACGGAATTAACCATAGTAATCCAACAACTGTAAGACCGATACCAATCCATAAATTACTTTGCGCTTGTAATTCAGTAATTGAGATTGTACCACTTTCTTCTCCACCGAAAAATTGCATACTTGTTGCAATCAAATTATTTAGAGCGTGCACAGCTATATTCGTCCATATATTTTTTGTCTTTATGTATAAAAGACACATAACGACACCAAACATGAACGCACCAATAACATCAAAATGTCCTAGGCCAAAAATAATTGAAGATATAATTACAGCTTTTTTAATTCCCCATTTATGAGCCATTCGCTGTAAGAAAAATCCCCTAAAAATAACCTCTTCCATAATAGGTGCTAACACACATGCTGAAATGAAAGTAAATATCGTCATATATACGTTACTCGTATTAATAACATTTCCGTCTTCTAGCATAGTAACTAAGAAATTCGGTAACGTATGTGCTAATATGTAAAATTGAATCTGAGATATGCCAACTGAAAAAATCATCCCCATTATCGTTGCTAATACAATTAATCCCCAAGATAAACGTCCTGGCTTATCAAAAAAACTGTTAAATACAATATTATTTTTATTTGTTTTTACGTATAGCCAAAGTAACGGAAATACAAAAAATACAGTTATTTGTGAAATAACCTCCATCGTATTCTCAGAAACATTTGCTAGACCTAATGGTATCATTATAAGGAACACCCCTATAATCATCCATCCAAAAAAGCTACGTAGCCTTATACGTGAAAATGCATAGTGCATATAGAACACCTCCAAAGATAGTAAAAGTAAATGGTCGGATAACTACATTATAATATGAATATAGTTGAAACTCTTCCTATTTTTCTCAATTACTTTCAAACAACATAGCTCTTAAAATACCATATCGCTGTTCTTCAAGTTGCAATCCAAGTGAAATTTATGTAATAAAAATCCCCGTTTTTACAAGCGGGGATTTCTTTTATTATAATACGTCACGTTTTTGGAATAATGCACTTGATGCTACAAGTAACACAACAAAGTATGCAGCTACAAGTAATAATGAAGTTGTAAACGTAAATTCTGTAAATGTTGGTTCCATTCCACCATTGATTAATTTATTACTATCGTAAGCTCTTAAATCCAAATGGTTGAATACTACAAACTTCGCTACACCTTTTGCAAACATTATTAATACCATATTAATTGCACCTTGTAAGAAGAATAGGAACATCGTAATAATTAATGGTAATACAGATTTTCTAAAGACATTTGCTAGGAAAAATGCAAGTGTTGCAAAAAAGAACGGTGAAAGTAGTTGATATAAAGTGGACTTCATAACGATTCCTAATGTTAATTCTGTTTTACTACCATCCATTACAATACCGCCAATAATCATTGCAATTAGCATACCAGCTAATACGATAAATAACATTGCTAATAACACTGTAATATATTTAGAAAATAAAACTGCAAGTCTTTTTCTTGGACGGATTAACAATTGTTTAATTGTACCTTTTTGGAACTCATCAGTAAGAGTACGGGCAGCAAGTGTAATCCCAAAAATCGTTGTAAATAAAACAATTAAGCCAATCTCTGAGTTTGCATAATCTAAATATGATCCCTTAAACTCATCACCTTTTCCCCACTTCAACATTGCTAAAGTACCTAAAATTTCGAGTGCCGCAATGACACCCATTAAAATATACATACCTTTTTTCGCATGCAACTTTAAAAATTCATTTTGAATTAATTTAAACATTACGCTTTCACTCCCCCAGTAATCGCTAAGAACTCATCCTCTAACGTTTTATTTTGAACAGTAACTCCGTATACAAGCACATCAGCATGAACAAGTTTTTTTACAAGTTGCGGAATGTTGTCTTTTGTTACAGATGCTACAATTACATTCCCTTTTGCTTTACCTTTAATGATTTCATTTGCTTTCTGAACTTCATCTACTTCAAACGCTACAACGACTGCCTCATCATGTTTCACTTTTTCATGTAAGTTGTACTCTTGTACAAACTCACCTTGTTTAATAATAACGACGCGATCACACATTAATTCAATTTCACTCAATAAGTGACTTGATACGATTACAGCAATATTCTCTTCTTTCGCTAAACGTTGTAAATAATCACGAATTTGGCGAATACCAGCTGGATCTAATCCATTTGTCGGTTCATCTAAAATTAAGATTTTCGGCTGATGCAGTAATGCCTGTGCAATTCCTAAACGTTGTTTCATACCAAGTGAATATGTTTTCACCTTTTTATGAATCGCATGCTCTAACTCAACAAGCTTTACAATCTCAGCAATGCGCTCTTTACTAATTGGTGTAATGGCCATGTTCGCAAAATGCTTTAAGTTTTGCATTCCTGTCATATAATCATATAGTTCAGGATTTTCTACAATCGCTCCAATTTGCTCTAGTGCCTTTTCACGCTCCGAGCGAATACTATGTCCACAAATTGTAATATCGCCCTCTGTCATTGAAATAAGACCTGTCATCATACGGATCGTCGTCGTCTTACCGCTACCGTTCGGTCCAAGGAATCCGTATACTTCTCCTTCACGAACCTCAAATGATAAACCACGAATAATTTCCGTTCCACCAATCTTTTTTCGAACATTCTCTAACTTTACTACTACGTTTCCCAATGCTGATTCCTCCTTTAGACTTCTAGTTTTTTATCGACTATGTGACCTGTAACTACTAGTAATATAATTGTTAATAAACAATTAAAAAATAGATTTAAAATTGTAACCTCTGTACCAGAATAAAATGATGTATTTAAAAAACCATTTTGATCTATAAATCCAATATTATTTATAGCAAACACATACTTTTCTATTTGCTGAAAAATATACGTTATTCCTCCATTAAATGCGGTAAAAATGACGAATAAAACTAAACAAGCAACTTTATTCATAGATGATTTCACATTTAATAGTTTTACAATTACTATAATGAAATAAATAGAAACTAGCATATTAAGAAAATCTAGTCCCCATAAGAAAATAGATAACATATGATGTAATATTCCATAATTATATAAACTGTGTATTGCTTGCTGAATACCTAAATTAGTTTTTCCATTGTAAATATTTAAAGAAAAATAGTATAGAAAAATGATTCCTATTCCTAGCAAAATCATAAAGAGTAGTACACAGAATAAACTATTTGCACATATATACTTTTTGCTGAAATAGAAGTATAACGTAGCATAGAGTTTTTAACATTTTCCGAAAAGACGATATACCTGTTAAAAGAATTGCAAATCCATTTATACCTAGTACGATAAAGAATATAATAATAATTATATCTTGCCTACCTGAAATTCTAACTCCTGAAACTCCTTTCATATTAAATAAAAGAATTAATGAAACTGTAATAAAACCAAAGTAAATAATGGCTATCTTTCTCTTATTACAATTATATAGATAAAGAAAAAGCTGACTCATTTCTCATAGGCCTCCTTAAACAGCTCATGTACTGCTTTACCCTTTTGAAATCGTAGTTCTTCCACATTTTCATGCAATATTATTTCTCCATCTTTCAAAAAGATTACTTCATCGAATATATTTTCGATTTCTCTTATTAAATGAGTCGATATAAGTAGCGTACAATCTTCACGATAAAATTTAAGTATTAACTCAAGTACATGTTCTCTAGAAACAAGATCAATCCCGCCCAATGGCTCATCCAGTACATATAGCTTCGCTTTTCGAGAAAACGTTAAAATAATCTGCAGCTTCTCAACCATACCTTTTGACAATGCTGTAATTTTTTCTTCTAACGGTATTTTAAATTCTGCAATCGTATCTACCGCTTTTTGAATATCGAAGTCTTTATAAAAATCTCGGTAGAAAAATAAAGCGTCTTTTACAGTCATCCAATCATCAAAGATTGGCTTATCGGACATAAATGAAACAATTTCTTTCGTCTGTAACCCTACCTTTTTACCGTCTATTGTAATACTACCTTCAGAAGGGTGTTGCAAGCCTGCAATCATTTTCAATAACGTCGTTTTCCCGCTCCCGTTATCTCCAACAAGCCCAACGATTTTCCCTTCCGTAATCTCTATGTTTAATTCACGGATCACTGCTTTTAATCCGTATCTCTTCCATAAGTTTTCTATTTTCAATAGCTCTGTCATTGGCTCTCCTCCCTCTTATCATGTAATGAAGAACGAAGAATTGTAAGAATTTCTTCTTCTGAAAAACCTAAATTGTCCATTCCATCTATAAAAGAATGAAGTAATTCTTTCGCCATCTCTTTTCGCAGCTCCATAATTTTCTCCCCTTCATTCGTTACATACCGTCCCATTCCTCTACGTGTGACAACAACTCCATCCCGTTCTAGCTCTTGAAATGTACGCTGAATCGTATTTGGATTCACTTGTAATTCACTCGCTAATTCACGGACAGAGGGAATTTTATCACCAGGTAATAAATGTCCTGTTACGATCTCTTTTTTTATGTATTCCATTACCTGAATGTAAATTGGTGTATTTGGAGAAAACTCTATTTTCATTTCTTCCCTCCTTTTGTATCAGTGTACTAGTTAAATAATACACCGATACAAAAAGTTTGTAAATACCCATTTAATTACAAAAAGTTCTATCCGTTAAACGAATAGAACTTCCCAAATATAAATCGCTATACAAAAATAATAGTGTTATGTAAACAAAATTATAAAGAAAAACTGTCTTATCAATGAATAAGACAGTTTTTCTTTATAATCCTATATTAAAAGTTAAACACGAAGTCATCGTCAGCTAACTTTTCAACGTTCGTTGCTTTTACGTAACCATTTCCTTTTACAGAGAAGAAATCATGGTTTTTCGTATCTGTACGTAAACCATTTAAAACGATTGGGTTAATTTCTTCTTCTTCAAACTTCGGCTCAAGTCCTAAGTTCATAAGCCCTTTATTCGCATTGTAACGAACGAAACGATTTACATCTTCTACAAGACCGATAGAAGTGTAAATTTCTTCTGTATAGGCCATTTCAATTTCATATAGTTCCATTAATAACTCTTGTGTTTCTTTTTGCACTTCTTGTTGCTCTTCTGCAGAAAGTTCTGCGAAGATTTGTTGTGCTAAAATACCGACGAATACGCCGTGAATTGACTCATCACGAATTATCAAGTTGATAATCTCACCACTTGCTGTTAGTTTTCCTTGACCAGCTAAGTAAAGTGGATAGAAGAATCCGCTATAGAATAAGTAACTTTCTAAGAACACACTTGCTACCATTGCCATGTATAACTCTTTTTTTGTTACTTCAGGCTTTAATAAACGACGATAGTAACTAGTAATAATACCAGCTTTTTTCTCAAGTAACGGATGATTGTCTACCCAGTCAAAAATATCATCAATCTCTTCTTCTGTAGCTAATGTTGTGAAAATGTGACTATAACTTTTCGCATGTACTTCTTCCATAGCTCCCATGAAAGCTAATACACTTTTCGCTTGTAAATTTTCAAGATGAACCAGTACAAGTGGCATTCCTTCGCCACCTTGTTTCGTATCTAAAAGTGTTAAACCACCTAATACACGCTTATAAGCAATTTGCTCTTCTTTCGATAATTGCACCCAAGTATTTTTGTCAGACGAAACCGCAATTTCTTCTTCTGTCCAAAACTGAGCGATGTTTTGCTTCCAAAACATTAAACTAAAATCATCTTCTTTTTTGTTCCAGTTTACCGCACGCATTAAATCGCCCCTTCTCTAAATATGATAACTAAGCATGAGCAGGGTTCAGAAAACCCTGCTCATCATGTCTCACTTTTTATATTAAACGGTACAAGCCACACACTCTTCCACGCTTAATTTACGTGTTCTCGTATAATACAGACTCTTTAAGCCTTTTTTATGTGCATAGATGTAGTAACGTGCTAATTCACGTGTTGAAATATCACTATTAACGTAAAGAATTGTACTAATTCCTTGGTCAATATGTTCTTGAATTTCTGCGATTAAATCAATTAATTTAAACTGATTCATATCGTAAGAAGATTTATAGTACCAGAACGTATCTTTTGATAAATACGGCATTGGATAATATGTTGTCGCATTCGCATATGTTCTTGATTCGATTTGACTTACGATCGGCATTACGCTTGAAGTTGCATTTTGAACGTAACTGATTGATTGTGTTGGAGCAATGGCAAGACGATATGAGTTGTATAAACCATTCTTCTGCACTTGCTCTTTTAAACTTGTCCAATCTTCTTTTGTTGGAATATGAATTCCTTCAAATAGTTGCTGAACTTTTTCAGTTACTGGGCTGTAATCTGTCGTTTCATACTTTTCGAAGTATGTGCCATTCGCATAATCAGATTTATCGAAGTCCTTAAATGTCTCGCCTTTTTCTGTAGCGATTTCCATACTTTTCTCAATAGAGTAGTAATTTAACATCATAAAGAATGTACGAGCGAATTCTTTCGCTTCTGCACTTTCATAAGCGATTTTATTTTTTGCTAAATATCCGTGTAAGTTCATTGCTCCAAGTCCAACTGAATGAAGCTCGTCATTTGCTTTTTTCACAGTTGGTGCATTCGGAATAATCGTCATATCAGAAACAGCTGTTAAAGCTTCCATTCCCGCATGAACTGCTTCACGAATTTCTTTATTTTCCATTACGTTTACGATATTTAACGATCCTAAGTTACAGTTAATATCACGACGGATAATGTCATCTGTACCGTAATCATTTATTTCTGAAGTTTCTTGAAGCTGGAAGATTTCTGTACATAAGTTCGACATCTTCACAGTTCCAATATCCTTCAATGGATGTTGATTATTTGCATTTGATTTAAACATTAAGTATGGGTAACCAGACTCAAGCTGAATCATAGCGATTTTAATAAGCATATCACGTGCACTAATATCTAGTGGCTTCTTCTTCACTTTCGGATTGCTCATTAATTCATCGTACATTTCATCGATATCAATGTCATCTAAATGCTTTCCGTATTCTTTATACACCGTGTAAGGCGCGAAAACATGGAAAGGTTCGTTTTTCTCAGCAAGCTCAAAGAACTTACTTGGAACGATAATTCCGATTGATAGAGACTGAATACGGCTCTTCTCATCGGCATTTATTTTTTTTGTATCAAGGAATTCAATAATATCCCAATGGAAAATGTTTAAATATACTGCACCGGCACCTTTTCGTTGGCCAAGCTGATTCGCATATGAAAACGAATCTTCAAGCAATTTCATAACAGGTACTACGCCACTTGCAGCGTTGTCGATACCTTTAATTTGCTCACCGCGTGCGCGTAGCTTAGATAAGTTTAAAGCTACTCCCCCGCCGATTTTCGATAATTGCATCGCAGTATTAATGTTAAAGCCGATCGAATTTAAGCTATCGTCCATCTCTAACAAGAAACAAGACACCATTTCTCCTCTTCTGCTTCTTCCCGCATTTAAAAAGGTTGGTGTCGCTGGTTGGTAGTTTTGTTTTACAATCATGCTTGCGAATTGTCTTGCCTTCGAAACATCACCGCGTCCTAAGTATAATGAAACAATTGCTACACGATCTTCATAGCTTTCTAAGTATTGTTTTTGATCATTCGTTTTTAACGCATAATCTTTGTAGAACTTAGATGCTGCCATATAAGATTGGAACTCGAAGTTTTCACCATAAGCGATGTTATATACTTCCTCTACTTCCTCCAAGCTATACTCGTCCAGAACGTTGTAATAGTAATCATGTTCTTTCATATACTCCATTCGCTCTGCCACGCTATTAAAAGGAACGGTATTCTCTCTAGCTTCTTCCATAAAGACTTCTAATGCCTCTTTATCTTTATGAAGCTGATAAAAACCGTCCTGCATTTGCGTGATTTCATTATTCAGTTCAATGTGTCGCAATCTCCCGCACCCTTTCCTTAAAATATTCTACATCGTTATTTGTTCCAGATAACTCAAATTTTGATACAATAGGCACTTCATATTTAGTAGAAATCTTGTCAGCACTTGCACCGAACATGTCTCCCCAGTTACGATTGCCGCTTGCAGATACGCCTTTTAATTTTTCATTATTGCGCTCTAAAAAGTCTAAAACACGTTCTGGTACATTGCCAAAACCTGTTGTATACGTAATAAGAATAAAGTCTTCATCTATTACTAGATCTTCATCAATTTGAACGGCCGGCATATTTAATTTGTGAATGAAACGCTTCACGTTTCCTGTCATAGAATCATATGCAACTAACATTTCCGACCCTCCCTCTCAAATCTATATTCTCTATATGTTGTTCTTGATTTCTCTATATATTGTATTACGTTTCAAAATAAGACACAAGATATATGTATAAATTCTTTCTTTTTTTAACTTTTACTTTTCGACATGATAGCCGTTTTTTTTCAATACAATGACTATGAAACAACATTCTAAAACTCATGTCAATAAAGTGCTTTTCAAAAAAGTTGTCAACGAATTTAACCTTATTTTTAAAAAGTTAACAATATATTTTGTCATAAAACGTTAGATGCTGAAGAAATATATTTCTCCAGCATCACGCAAAAGAACAGATATGAAACTATAATCTGCTCTAAAAACGATTACATTTATCAAATTTACCTTATTAAATATATTATACATATACTTTCGTTTCTCGTTACATACTAAAAGATAACTATTATAGAAAAAGATTATTATTATGGAACTTCAATTTATTTATGAAAAGTTTATTCAGAGTGCTCAATGCGCAAAATATCTTTTACAAATATATGATGCGGATTTTCATCTTTATCAATCATTGTACATACCGGAGCCTCTTCATCAAAGTATACAATCATTCCTTCTACGTACTGATATGTATGTCGAACTTGTACAGTTACTTTAATTTCTACTGCTTCTTCATATGCTCTTTTTATTTTCTGAAGCATTTTTGCTGAACATTTTCGTTTCTCTGGATACATAACCATTCCCATAAATCGATTGCCGGCTCTATCTTTCCACATATAATCCCAATGTGGTAAAATGCCTTGTTTAAAATCGCCCATAATTCCCCTCTCCTTTATCTTTTATTTATCCCGCATTAAACGTCCGATTGGTGAAAGGCTACTAATCAGTGAGAGATGCCCTGCTGATCAAAATTCCTCTTTATGAACGTGGCGTTTCTGAATATGTATAAATCACTTGCCCGCCTCGCTGTGCGTTACCAATGAAATGCTTAAAGTCTTCTCTATTTACAACAACTTCTCTGAACGTATAAAATACATCTTTCGTAACAACATACTCCTTTATTTCACCATTTTTTAGCTGATCTAAAATTGTATTTGCTAATTCTTTATCCATGTATTTCACCTCTCTGCAATATTTTATTTTATCGTATATTCTATAGGTCAACAACTGTAAATTTATCCCGCTATTTGCAGGTAGTGCGATTGGTGTTGACTACTAATCAGTCGTGGAATGAACAAAAAATCTTACTGATTAACGTTTCACTTTATCTCGTTGTTATGTCATGATTTTATTTTCGTTATTTCGCAAACAATATCGTTTTACTATATGTCCACTAAATATCATATACTAACATAGCTACTTCTCTATATCAAACATTTCGGCATTCAATTATGCAAAGTTCCATACCACTATGCTACAATATACAAATAGAACTAGGAGGGATACTATGATTCGGAAAGCAAAAAAGACAGATGCAATGGCAATAGCTCCTTTATTGTATAATGCTCTGCATGAAATTGCTGAAAAAATCACAGGTAGCACAGATGAAGCAGAAGTATTACTAGGACTTGAGACATGGTTCTCAAAAGAAAATAACCGTCTGAGCTACGAAAACTGTTTTGTCTATGAACAAGACGAGAGTGCAGTTGGAGTTATTGTCGCTTATCACGGTAGTGAAGCAACACAGCTTGACGCACCAATTGTACATCACTTAAGAAAATTACATAAAGATGAATCAATTACGTTAGAAAAAGAAGCTGAGCTTGATGAGTATTACATTGATACACTATCAGTTTCAAGTGCACACGGCGGAAAAGGTATCGGTTCTAAATTAATTGAAGCTGCCGAAATCTATGCAACTGAAAAAGGGCATGAAAAAATCGCTTTACTTGTTAATTTAGAAAACACACGCGCCTATTCACTATACGAAAAGTTAGGTTATAAAAAAGATGAAATTGTTATGCTAGTAGGCGAACCTTATGCTCATCTCGTAAAACCATTAAACGTCAAAATTTCTGTATCTTAAAAAGAAAGCACACGATTTATATAAATCGTGTGCTTTTATGTTAAATTCGTATTTAATATATTTCCATCCATCGCCTCGTGAAACGTATATGTTGTACATCCCCATGGCTTTCTATGCAAAATAGGCGAACCAGACCATCCCATTGCCCTCAGCTCCGTTCCAATCATCGAATTAAAATAATTATGACCTACAAGAGCAATACTTCCATGTACGAGAGCATAACGATGTAATACGTAAGCTGCTTGCCTTGCCCTCTCTCTTACTTCCTTATAAGATTCAACATTTTTATGGTAACCAAGTATCCATAATGCTCGTCCAATACACATCCATACGTTAAGTTTACACTTCAACCATTTTGGCGCATAAAAGCTCGCCGGAACTGCCGCTTCCCTAAAAAGAGAATTTTGTATAAAACATAAAGAATCCATTAATTCAGCTGCTGACTGTACAGCACACTTTTGATCACTCGTTACAATCAATTTCGCTACTTCAACCGCTTCTCTTGTTTCCAATGGTATAGGTTGTTTTTCTGTTATAGTATGTAAGTCATATCCTTTTATCCATTCATGAAAGGATGTAACCGTCATTGGTTCTATAGTACAATCTAAGCGACCATGACGAATAAAAGAAATCTTCATTCTTTTCACTCTCCATTCATCACTTATGAACTCTATTATGCACTAGTTCTAAACATCATACCACGCAAGAAAATAAAGTTATATACCTTTACATCTCCCCACCACTATCATGTGTTATCGAAGCATGGATACCATCCATCCCATCAAAATATGTACTCGTATCATATTGACGAATCTTTTTTAAATGCATATAAGAAAATAAAAATAAAATTAAAGCTATAACACTCCCCACAAATTCAAACATCATTTTACCGCCTCTAATTTCTCCCACTTCAGCAGGTTATTCTACTTTTTCATTATACCTCGATATAAAGATTCTCGCATTTTTGCTATTTTTTTCAAAAAACATGGATTTTCTACATATTTTCTTACAAAAAGTGAATATTTTTCGAATTTTTACTTTGGAAACATTTACAAAGTAGGAAATATGGTTCAAAATAGGAGGAAATAAAAAAACCCAAATTTATTCTTTTTTTGGGAAAACTGTAACAAGGAGAGTTGCTTATGCAGATCGCAGAAACTGGAGATATCATCGAATTTAAAGGTGGAATGCAAGGCCGTGTTCAAAAAGTAAATCAAAACTCTGTTATTGTTGATATAACAATTATGAAGAATTTTAGAGAACTAGATATGGAACCTCTTACAGTTGTAAGTCATAAAAACTATACTGTCATTAATCAAAATGCATAATATAATAGAAAGAAAGGGCCTGTATAGTATACAGGCCCTTTCTTTCTATTAACGATTATCAATTGTTTCCGGATATAGATCGTGGTTCATCATGCGGTAATCAGCCATTTGTTCATACTTCGTCCCTGGGCGCCCGTAGTTGCAGTATGGATCAATTGAAATGCCACCACGTGGTGTGAATTTCCCCCATACCTCAATATAACGTGGATCCATTAATTTAATTAAATCGTTCATAATAACGTTCATGCAATCTTCATGGAAATCACCATGATTGCGGAAACTAAATAAATACAACTTTAAAGATTTACTCTCTACCATTTTTTGCTCTGGAATATAGCTAATATAAATTGTTGCAAAATCTGGTTGTCCTGTTTTCGGGCATAAACTTGTAAATTCAGGACAATTGAATTTTACAAAATAATCACGGTTTGGATGATTATTATCAAATACCTCTAATATTTCTGGGCTATATTCAAATAAATATTTTGTATTTTGATTCCCTAGTAATGTTACATCTTTTAAATCTTCATCTAATCTTCCTGTCATTTTAAACATCCCTTCTCGTTATACGCCGCGCTTATTTCCCCATACTAACGCATGAAGCTGAGGCAATACTTTTGCATCATTCATCTCTTTACAATTTACAGCTTTATCAATCAGCCATTCATACTTATCTAATAATTTTTTTATAAGCATCGCATCATCCACTGTTTTTGTATCATCGTTTCCTACTTGTAAGAAAAATGGTACCTTTGGATAACGTTCGTGCATCTTAACTGCATATTCAAAATCATGATCATCGAATACTACTACTTTTAAACTAATATCTTTTCCTGCTAGTTTCTGAATAATAGCATCTAACCTCTGAAAATCTGTTTTCATCGTTGAACTTGGTGGTTTTGGAGAAATTGTTATCTCATCAATTTGAAGTAACCAATCTTGCCATTTACTCCCTTGCGTTTCAATTGCCGTTCGCATTCCATTTTCTTTTAATATAGAAAGAAGAAACTCAATATTTTTCAATAATGCCGGATTTCCACCTGAAATCGTAACATGAGAAAAATTTTCTCCTCCAATTGCAACAAGCTCATCCCAAATATCTTCTGGTGTCATCTGTCTAATTTGATCTTTAGCTGATCCATCCCACGTAAAAGCAGAATCACACCAAGCACAGCTATAATCACAACCAGCTGTACGAATAAACATTGTCTTTTGCCCTACAACCATTCCTTCACCTTGAATAGTCGGACCGAATATTTCTAAGACAGGGATTTTACTCATCAAGCATCCACTCCCGTCTTACTTCCGCATAACTAGTCGGCGTCTCAAATAAACGAACAAATTCAACGCGAGCTCCTTTATATTCGTTCACTCGATTCTCTTTTGTTAGTGCTTCTGCCATCTTTTCATAAATCCAAACGACCATATTTTCAGCAGTCGTATTCATTGCAGGTAACGTTTCGTTTAAATAACGATGATCTAGATAAATTTCTATTTCATTCTTCCAAATTTCTTTTATATCTCCAAAGTCAATTGCAAGACCTATTTCATTTACATATCCACTAATTCCAAATACAACTTTATATGTGTGACCATGTAAGTTTTTACATTTCCCTTCATAACAGTGTAAATGGTGTGCTGCATCAAATGTAAATTCCTTGCTGACCATTACTCTTTTATTATGGTATTTGAGTTGTTTACGCTGAATATCCTTGTCCATTTTTTGCAAATTCTCTACGATGCGAAATCCAAAAAAGTTATCCATTAGTTGTTCGCTCCTTCGCGTTCTTGTAGGTACGTATCTAATCCTGCTTTACGAAGTTGACATGCTGGACATTCACCGCAACCATCACCAATGATTCCGTTATAACATGTTAATGTTTTTTCTCGAACAAACTCAAATGCTCCAAGTTCATCTGATAATTTCCATGTTTCAGCCTTATCAATCCACATAAGTGGCGTGTGAATGACAAACGGGTAATCCATAGATAAATTTAAAGTAACATTTAACGATTTCACAAACACGTCACGGCAGTCTGGATAACCACTGAAATCAGTTTCACATACACCCGTTACAATATGACGTGCTCCAACTTGTTTTGCTAATACAGCAGCAAATGATAAGAAGAGTAAATTTCGTCCATCTACAAATGTCGATGGCAATTCACCTTCTTCATGTGTAATCTCCATATCCGTTCTCGTTAACGCATTTGGAGCAAGTTGATTTAATAGACTCATATCTAGTACCGTATGCTTTATTCCTAGTTCTTTTGCAATTTCCGCTGCACAATCAATTTCTAGCTTATGACGTTGATTGTAATTAAACGTTACAGCTTCTACCTCTGCAAACTGCTCTATTGCCCAAAATAAACATGTCGTACTATCTTGTCCTCCACTAAAAACAACAACTGCTTTTTCTTTTTTCATTTCACTCATTCTCCTTCTCTACTATAAATAAGAAGAAAGAACGTTCTTGAACTGTCACAATAAAAAAACAAAACAATACCTAAGGATATTGTTGTTTCCATAGTTTTTTATAGAGGGAGTTCGCGAACCTCTCCCGCGCGGTGCACGGAATTTCTTCTTTCATTGACATAGCTTATTGTAACATATTGTATACTAGCGTGAAAATTTCTGATTTTTCCGCTATTTATTATTTCATTTCTTTCATTTTATAGTATGATTAATTTAATATAAGAAGAGAGGAGGCATCCCACTGAAATCCTTTATTATTTATCTCTTTTTAAATATATTATTCATCCTGATTACAATGCTCGTATATCATTTATTTTGGAATCAAAAAGGGAAACGCTCTCCTAAATTAAATTCAGCTATATTCATTGTACTCTGTTGCCTCGCTACCGTACTCTGTATTACATTTGCAGCAAAAACAAATAATGGTTTTCAATTTGATATGCGCCATATTGTATTAATTGTCGGTACATTAACGGGAGGGCCTATTGCTGGTGGTTCTATCTTAGTTGTATTAAACATATATCGCTTATTATTAGGTGGGGTAGGTGTTTTCCCATCTCTTATCGGTTCTGTTCTTCTATTTATTGTTCTATTATTAACATATAAATTTTTCAATCGAACTTCTAATCGTATAAAAATAACACTTGCTATTATCTACAGTCTCACATACGGATTTAGTTGGATACCCTTCTTCCTTTCAAAGGTTACAAATAAGACTGATTATATACCGCATATTATTGTGTATGAATTATGTTCAATGCTTGGTACGATTCTAATTTTATATTTACTACACATATTACAAACTCAAGTTCGTCTCCAAAATGAACTTATAAATGCTGAAAAGTTTCATTTAATTGGTGAAATGGCAGCGTCTATCTCTCATGAAATTCGCAATCCATTAACTTCAACGAAAGGTTTTTTACAACTGTTACAATCAGATACATGCACTGAGCAGGAACGAAAATTATATATCGACATTGCCATTAATGGCATCGAACAAGCAAATCATGTTCTTACAGATTATTTAACCTTTGCTAAACCAAGCATTGAAAAAGAACAAATATTACAGTTAGAAGAAGAATTACTACATGCATTGTCGCTAATTACACCGCTTGCTAATTTAACAAATGTACGTACTCATTATATAAAGCAAAGCACTTCTTTTTTTATCGCTGGAGAAAAGCAAAAACTAAATCAATGTTTATTAAATATTTTAAAAAATTGCATTGAGGCTATGCCAAAAGGCGGTGATCTTTATTTCACATTAGTTCCTGATCATAAGCATATTCAGTTATATATAAAAGATACAGGAGTCGGTATGGATTCAGAACAAGTAAAACGTCTTGGTTCGCCCTTTTATTCAACGAAAGAAAAAGGTACTGGACTTGGAATGATGGTCGTATTCAGTGTTGTTCAAGCTATGAATGGAAAAATTGATATTATAAGTGAAAAAGGAATCGGTACAACTTTTTTATTAACTTTTCCACTCATACAAAAAACGTGATGAAATACTCATCACGTTTTTTCTGTTCCTTCAACTAATTCAGCAAAAGCTTTCACTTTTCCGTGCGGTTGTTGATTTTCTTTACGTGCTTTCCAGGCGCGCTCTTCTTCTCGCTTCTTCTTAGACATGTTTTTTCAACTCCTTCTTTTCTTTCTTATTTCTCCATGTAGTATTCCAAAATAAGAAAGAAAACTATGCACGTATCAAAAAAGAAGTGGTTTCCCACTTCTTCCACTTTAGCGTTGCAAAATTGCATGTTTCGCCTCTTTTAACTGCGTAAGATGTCTTTGTTCATGCAAATCAAGAAATTGAACCCATTGATACAAATTCAGATCATTAAAAACAGGATGCTTTAATCCATTTTCAAATAGATCTTTTTCATCTATAACACTATGAAGCGCGTGTAATAGTTCTTGGCGTGAATGTTCTAGCAATTGAATTCCTTGCTGTTTTTTCATTAAAGTTTCTGTTGGTTGCATTTGCTGAGGAGCTTCTCGTTTATGTGTGCGATCAAGCGTAAGTTGGAGGTCTTTAAATGGAGTCATGTTTCTTTCATTTTTTTGTAAAGCATATACAAGGGCAGACGTGACAGATTGTTCAACTAAATGCAAGTGGTGTAAAATTTGAATAATACTCCATTTATCACGGCGTGGCTTTACATTCACTTCTGTGTCATTTAACATTTCAATTTCTGATAATAGCGTGCTTCGAGTAGCCTGTAATGAGTTTACTAAACTTTCTAAACTTACATCCATATTAGATTGAAGCATACTTGTTCCCCCCTTTTGTTGGTGAAAAGAGGTGCTCCTTATTAGAAACACCCCTTTAGTATTCTGAATTTTCTTTTATTATCTCATCATTTTCCCATTATGTCGATGTTAAACATGTGAAAAAAAGCGCATGTTTTTTACAATTTTGTGTCGTCAATCGCATGTAACCATGCTTCAATTTCTGTAATAACACTTTTCACACAGCCTTCAGCAAATGGTGATGTTAAATTTGCAACCTCTACTAATTCTAAGAACGATTTACTTCCACCTTGTTGGCACAGATTCACATAATCTTCCCACGCCTCTTGTCTATTATCTCTTGCACGTTTCCAAAATTGTAGCGCACAAATTTGAGCAAGCGTGTAATCAATATAATAGAACGGTGAGCTATAAATATGCCCTTGACGTTGCCAAAAACCACCGCGCTCTAAATAATCATTCTCCTCATAATCACGATGTGGTAAATATTTCTTCTCTATGTTACGCCATGCTGTCTTACGCTCTTCAGGTGATGCTTCAGGATTTTCATATACATAATGTTGATATTCATCAACAGATACACCATAAGGTAAAAACAGAAGTGCTGAACTTAAGTGAGAGAAGTAATATTTATCTGCATCTTCTTCAAAGAATAGCTTCATCCATGGCCATGTAAAGAATTCCATACTCATAGAGTGGATTTCACACGCCTCATATGTTGGCCAATTATATTCTGGAATTTCAAATTTACGACTTTCATATACTTGGAAAGCATGACCTGCTTCATGTGTTAATACATCAATGTCACCAGATGTTCCATTGAAGTTTGAGAAAATAAATGGCGCTTTATAATTCTCAATATATGTACAATATCCGCCACCAGCTTTTCCTTTTTTCGCAACTAAATCTAATAAATCATTATCTAGCATGAAATTGAAAAATTCATCTGTTTCAGCCGATAACTCTTTATACATTGTCTTTCCATGATCAACAATCCAATCCGCATCTCCTTTTGGAGTTGGGTTACCTGTAGCAAACTCAAAGTTTTCGTCGTAATAAGCTAACTTCTCTACACCGATACGTGCTTGTTGTCGCTTTCTTAATTCCGTTGTAACGGGAACGATATAATCTAGCACTTGCTGACGGTAATTAGCCACCATCTCCGCATTATAATCTGTACGGTACATTCTTGCATATCCAAGTTCAACAAAGTTTTTGAAACCTAAAGATTTTGCGATTTTCGTTCTCACTTTAACAAGCTCATCATAAATACGATCTAGTTCTTCCTCATTTCCAGCTAAAAATCCGTAGTATGCTTCACTTGCTGCTTTACGTTCGCTTCTTTCTTTTCCTTGCATAAACGGAATCAGTTGCGATAACGTTCTTTCTTCTCCAGCAAAGTCAATTTTTGCAGATGCTAATAACTGTGTATATTGCGATGATAATTTATTTTCTAATTGTAAATCTTTCACGACTTCATCTGAATATGTTTTTAAATCACATTCTGCTAGAGCAAATAATTGTTTTCCATAATACGCCTCTAATTCTTCACGAAATGGAGAATTAATGAGTGCCTTATAATATTTTGTACCATATCCTTGTACAACTGGAGAGAATTCATCAAAGAAATCCTGCTCCTCCTTATAAAAAGTATCCGTCGTATCAACAGAATGGCGAATGTAACAAAGGTTTCCCATTGTACCAAAATCGTTGCGAATCTCATTAATTGAATGAATGACTTGTTTTTGTTCTTCTACAGTTTTTGCGTTATCAAACTTCTCTAAAGCAACAGTAAATTTCTCTTTTAACTCTTCAATATTTGGGCGTTTATATTCATAGTCTTTAAATGACATGAACGAGCCTCCTCTCCATTACATACCTTTATTATAATTCAATACGTATTCTTGAATTCCCTCTTAATTTTCAACAAATTTCGGCAGTGATTGCCCTGAGCTCATTACAAATAAAAAAGCCTTGGATTTATTTATCCAAAGCTCCTTTGGAACATATTATTTTTCATACTTCCCAATTTTTTTTAATAAATCAAGTAATTCATCTTTTTCATCTTTCGTTAACATTTCAAAAGACTGATGTATAACTTTCTCATGCCCCGGAAAAATAGAAGCAATAAAGTTCTCGCCAGACTCAGTTAATTGCGCGTAAATAACACGTCTGTCATTCGGACATGGAATTCTCTTTACTAATCCCTTTTTCTCCAGCTTATCTACAACATATGTAATGCTGCCACTAGCTATTAAAATACGCTCACCAATTTGCTGAAGTGGTTGACCGCCTTTATGATATAGCAGTTCTAATACAGCAAATTCAGTTGGATTTAACCCGTTACTTTGTATAGATTTATTTGTAGTATCCATAACAGAACGATGTACACGAGATAATGCAATAAATACTTTTAAAGATTGAGAAATATCTTCTCGTTCATTATTTGATGTCATACAACTTTCAACCCTTCACTTAAATTCTCAGCAATAAAAAGAAAATGCCAGTTCATACTTCCTGTGAATTCCGAATGAGCATTCACTCATCCATTTCCTCTCCCCTAATATATTAAGAATCATTCTTGAATAAAAACATGACAATTTTAACATAGTTTATATATAATGATAATAAAAAAAGAAGGAGTACCACATTTGAAAGTCAAATTCCAAAGCATAATTGTATATATATTGCTTGTTATCCTACCGACAATAGGGATTGGTGCTACATTTTATTCGTATCATACATATAAAATGAAACAGGAAAACAAATTATCTGCTCATACAGTTCTCTTTTTATATAGAGATTATTTGGATCATCATCTTGGTGAAGCAATTTCTGCTTTAGACATGCTTGCAAAAGTTGTAGGCACCGAGACTGGTAATATAAATGGTATTAAACAAATTGTACATGATACAGATGGAAACGATGCACGCTTTTCTGGTCTATATTACGCTACACCAGAAGGAGTCATTACAATCGCATCTGAAGATGAATCAAAGCCTATAGATGTTTCAGACCGTAAATATATTCAAGACGCGCTCCAAACTAAAAAAACCACTGTATCATCAGTCATTACTGATCGCGTTCTTGGACATAAAGCTATTATGATTGCTGCCCCCATATTTAATAAACAGAAGGAGCTCTCAGGATTATTATTAGCTAGTTTACGCTTTGATTACATTTCATCTTCTTTAAATGCCATTAAACCACAATACCATTTTGAGGTAACTGATAAACATGATGTAGTTTTTCTAACCGATGATAATAACGACACAAGTGATACGCATTCTAATATGCTTACTACCCCACTCCAAAGATTAAATTGGAAGGTCTCTGTTTCTCCATTACCTATTCATCAAAAAACCTTATACCAGTGGGTTGCAATAGAGTGTATAGCTACTTTATTTTTAATGTCTATTTTATTTTTACTTGCTCAATATATGTTGTTAAAACGTCAAACAAAAATTGAAAGGCAACAAAATGAACTACAAAAAATTGAATTAGTTGGAACTTTTGCAGCGAGTACAGCACACGAAATCCGTAATCCTCTTACTGGAATTAAAGGACTCGTCGCTCTATTAAAAGAGAAATATAAAGATGAGCAAGATCAGTTCTACTTTTCCGTAATTGAACAAGAAATAGAGCGAATCAATGAAATTGTAAGTGAATTTCTTATTCTCGGAAAGCCAACCGCCATCATCGAACAAACGTATGATGTAAGAAAAATTCTAAATGAGGTAGCATTAATTATTCAATCTGAGGCGAATTTACATAACATTGTATTCCATTTACATCTGCCAGACCATCCTGTTCATATCCGTTGTTCGAAAGACCATATGAAACAAGTGGTTTTAAACATTACAAAAAATGCAATTGAGGCCATGACTTCTAGTGATACACTAACCATTGTAGTAAAAAACAATGAAACACACGCACAATTGCAGATTATAGATACTGGAAAAGGGATTCCGCAACATATTCAAAAACACCTCTTTCATCCGTTCTTTACTAATAAAGATACTGGAACAGGTCTTGGACTTGTCATATGTAAACGAATTGTAGAGATGTATAATGGGCATATTTTTATTGACAGTACAGAAAACGAAGGAACAACAGTTCATATCGAAATTCCGTTACACATAGTATAATTATCCTTATCCTATAAGGGTAATTATACTTATTTCATAAAACCAGCCACAAGCATTCGCCAAAAATTATTTGATTTTCCTTCATACCCGATTTGGAAAATAGGTATTTTTATAATTGAAAACCATTTCGGTGTTTGTTTTTCTTTATAACATTGATATTGTAAAATAAGCTTGTCCAATTCTTGACTAACTTGAATTGTCTCCCTACTATTTAGCCCACTTGTTAATCCTAGTTGAATCATTTCTTCACGTTTCATATGAATATCACGTGAAAGCTTTTCTAATGTGTACTTCCTTTTTACAGTAAACATCCATATCCCCCTTATTATACTTCCATGCTCTTAACTTCACTTCTCCATTGACTTTTTTAACTACTTAATCATATGCAAATTTGAAGAATCAGAAATTTTAACATTTTCTCCCTGTAATTTACAAATCTTTACCCTCACTTTGAGAATTATTACAAATTATTCTATCTTTGTAAATACATTCGCAATAATAGACATTTTTTTCATCTTGTTTTTTTATAAATGCTACGTAAACCGTGGATTCTTAATTTTCCACCTACTTTTCTTCGACATTTTTTGTTTAATTTATATAAAAAAGCAAAACATAATGATGATTGATAAAGTGAAACTTTAATCAGTGTTTTTTGTTCAGCCCCCACTGATTATTAGCATTCACCAATCGGGTAGGCAGTGAATCTCCCACCTATCCAGCCCAATGTTGAGGTGGGAGTCTTACTCCCCACAAATAGCGGGATAACAATAGAAAGGAAATATTTATATGCGAAAATATACGATTGCATTATTCATCATTGTTTTGTTTTTACCGTCCTTCTTATTTCCTATTCAAGCAAATGCTCATACGAATAAAGTTGCTATTGTCATTGATGATTTCGGAAATAATATGAAGGGGACTAATCAAATGTTATCACTTCCCATTCCACTCACTGTTGCTGTTATGCCTTTTCTTCCTTCCACAAAAGAAGATGCAATAGCTGCCCATAAGAAAGGCCATGAAGTTATTATACATATGCCAATGGAACCTATAAAAGGTAAAAAAGAATGGCTTGGGCCGAAAGCAATTACAACTGATTTAAGCGATGAAGAAATAAACAACCGACTTGAACAAGCGATTCAAGAAGTACCGCATGCAATTGGAATGAACAATCATATGGGGTCAAAAGTAACAGCGGATGAAAGAATTGTTCGCCTTATACTTGCTGCTTGTAAAAAACACGGTTTATTTTACTTAGATAGTAAAACGAATCCTAATAGTGTCGTCCCAAAAATCGGAAAAGAATTAGGAGTTCCTATTATTGAAAACCAACTATTTTTTGATGATGTGTATACAGCAGGACATATTTCAAAACAAGCCCAATTACTCATCAAAAAAATTCAAGAAAAACCTATTATGGTAGCTATCGGGCATGTGGGCCCTCCAGGTGAAATTACATCACGCGTTATTGAAACTTCTATCCCTAAAATTCGTGAGCATGCAGACTTTATTTTCTTATCTGATCTAGCATTATCCCCGCCCCCTGTTTCAAAATAAAGTTCATTACTCACATAAAGTGAAACTTTAATCAGCCCTCACCAATTGGACTTTTATGGGCAATCCGTCCCCCCACTTAACTTCTTTACTTGCGCTGAATTTTGAGGCTCGGATTTTACTGCCCACAAATGGCGGGACAAAAAAGTACCTATCTATATATAACAGATAGGTACTTTTTTTAACTTAAATATAATCTACATGACTCACTCTGAATCCTTTTTTCTCTATTTTTCCGATTAATTGCTTTAATCTTGTTTCATCTAACTCATCTGATATATTTACAATAACGCGGCGGATATATTGATCACCGTTATCTAACGTAAATAGGCCACCGATATTATATGCTTTTAACAATGTCCCAAGCTCTTTAATCGTTCCCTTACAATCTTGTGTTGCAATTGTTAATATATAACCACCTGTTCGCATACCAAATGAATCTTCAATAACATCAAATATATTCGAATGCGTTAACATACCGACAAATTCATTATAATCATTTAGCACGGCTAAAAACGGAAGCCGACGAATTACATAAAAAGCTCTGAAGAATGAATCCTTTTCAAAAATAAATGCATTGGAATCATCAAGCATATCCCCTGCACTTACATGCTCTAATCCGCTATTGCATTTTTTTTCTAATAAATCTACTTTATAAATAATCCCCGTGAATTTCTTCTCATCTTCTGCTAATACCGGGATGGCTCGAAATCCCGTTTCGTTCATCATTTGCAGTGCCTCTTCACCAGAATCATTTATCTTGCAAAATGTTACTTGCTGCTTTGGCAGAAAATGATATTTAACTCGCAAAATATGTTCCTCCTTACATGTCAACATGTAATCTATATATAATAAGGAGACCTATATTTTATGAGTGAAATTATTTTTAAAACGCTTTCATTTGTTTATTAACTTGTAGCCATATCACATCCATTTTTATATAACAGAGCTCCTTGCACCCTTAATCATTAATAACTTTACATGATAGTTCATTAAATATTCTATACCCTCTAGCCATTTTTTCGCTTCTTCTGGCGTTTTTCCCCACACAATCATGCCGTAATTATGAACAAGAACTACTCCTCCACCTTCAATGAAATTCGGAACATTGCTTTCTAATAAATCAGCGAATTTTTTTTCATCTTCTACAATTGGAATTGTCATTTCTGTTATACCTTCTTTTCCGAAAACACGCTCCACACTGCGTTTATCGAACGTTACTTCTCCTTCTTCCCCATATAACTCTGATATTAAATGACTATCTACAGTCTGCACTTGTAAAATACATCCTGCACTACTTTTTTTATAAATATCCGCATGCATAAATGACTCTGCAGCTGGTTTTTCTTCATTTTCAAATACTGACTCGCACATGCAATTTACGACAATAAAATCTTCTTCCGAAAATAGCCCTTTATCTCTTCCCTCAACATTTACTAAAAATGTTAACGGCTCTTTTGACGTACATAGCGATAAGCTAATTTTGGTACCATAAAACCAATCACGAAGTGCCAATTCAGATTTCACATCTTTTAATTCATTCCATTTCTTCAGAAAAAATAACATTTCGTCACCCCCGGCATAATATTCATATAAGGTTCGAATCCTTTCTATGTAAAAGGAATATTTTTTGATTATTCTAAAAATTTAATTGAATTATCACATGCGAACGCTTTTTTGTCAATATAGTTTCGTGGTTCTTCTTTAAAATAGGCTATTCATATGTCTATACTCCTATCTATTTCATTTTGCACATAAAAAATACGCTATTCTTTAATTAAAGAATAGCGTATTTTCCTCATTTTTTATTCCGCATTAACGGGCAGCCCGATTGGTGAGGGCTACTAATCAGTGGGGAATGAACAAAACCCCCACTGAATAAAGTTTCACCTTATTTCTTTATTGCATTATACAAAAACTGCGCGTATTGTTCACGTGTTACGAAATTATCTCCTAAAAAATTCCCTTCCCCGTCGCCTTTTGATATTTTATTATCCACTAAAGCTTTCACATATCCTTTCGCCCAATGGCCATTTGGTACATCTTTAAAATTCTCTGCACTATTTTCATTTTCTTTTAACTGAAATACTCTTTGTAGTACTACTGACATTTCATATCGAGTTAATACTCCATCCGGACGGAACATACCATTTCCATAGCCTGTCATAATTCCAGCTTGAACCACTGCATCAATAGCCGTTTCATACATATTTCCTTTCGTATCTATAAATGCCGTTTTTTGTTCTAGATTATTTTCTAATTTTAAATACCTTTGTATTAGAAGTGCTACTTGTCCACGAGTAATGTTATCACCAAATCCAAATTCACCATTTCCATAGCCTATAAATAATTTTTCTTTCGCTAAGTAATTAATTGCTTCTTCTGACCAATGTCCCTTTGGTACATCTTTAAATTCTACCACTTCTGTTTTCTCATCTTCTTTAGATGTATTACCGTCTTTACTTTCTACTACATTTTGAATAACAGATCCTGTAAAGAAGATTCCTGTATCCGCGAATGGATCTTTCACACCAAATTCATATACTTTCTCACCTGGTGTACTCCATTTCACTACACCATTACTATACGTACCATTATCGCTCTTCAGACGGATTTTCGTAGAAATCTCACCATCTTTTTCATATATAGGTACTTTTACTTCTTTATTTACTTCTGTTTCCTCTAAAAATACTTTTTGATTTTGGACATTAATATAAGCCGTCTTACTTAGTTCTATAACTGGTCGGACATCACGGATTTCATTTGCAACAAAACTTAGAAATACTAATTTTTTTAAATTACTAACTGGTGATAAGTCTGAAATATAATTCGCTTCTAAATCAAGCTTTTGTAAGTTTACTAAACTTGATAATGGAGTAATATCCTTTAACTCATTGTTAGGTAAGTGTAATTGTTTTAACTGTGTCATCTTACTTAGAGGAGTAACATCTTTTATTTCATTTTTCCCGATCCACAATTCTTCTAATTGCTTCATTTGCTCAATGCCAGATAAATCTTTAACTTTATTACGTGTTAATACTAAGTCTGTTAAAGGTAATGAATATAACGCTTTAATATCTTCAATTTGATTACCTGCTAAAGTTAAGTATGTTACATTTTTTAAAGCGCTTAATGGAGCAACGTTCTTAATTTTATTATTTGCTAAATTCAAGTAATCTAGTTGTTCCATTTTCGCTAATGCTGTTACATCTTCTATTTGGTTGCCTGATAGATATAAACTTTTTACATTTTTCATTTCAGTTAGTGGTGCAACGTTTGTAATTTTATTATTACTTAAATCAAGAGATTCTAAATTATCCATCTTAACAAGTGGCGTTACATCTGCAAATTCATTACCACGCAAAGCTAAATGATTTAATTGCTTTAAGTTCGCAAAGAACGACGGGTCTTTTATCTTCGCATTCGCAACTGTTAAAGATTTTAAATTTGGCATATATTTTAATGCACTATAATCAAGTATCTCATTTGTATTTAAAAACAAATCCTTTACTTGTAATAAATCTTCTTTCGTAATTGGTGTATTTAAATCTTTTCTATTAAATACTTTTTTATTAACAAGCTCTCTTAATTTGTTATCTGTTATCATATTTTGATTATCAACTGGATTATCCGTTTCCGTATTTCCTGAATTAGAGTTATCATCTGGTTTCTCTGTTTCTTTGTTACCTACAGTTGGATCTTTAATTTCAAATTGAACTTGATATTTGTGATCATATCCAATAGCTGGAATAAGTATATGCATTTGCATATTGTGCTTCTTCTCAAACTCGCCAATTTCAAATTGAACTACTTTCGTTCCATTCTTCCTCTTATCTTCTGACAAAACCTTCACATCATGAAATACACCAGGCTGGTTTTTATCTTCTATTCTAAGATATTGAAAATAATCGCTATCTTGCATTGTTACAGTGACAATTTTTTTGCCAGCTGCAATCGTTACTTTAGGATCTTTTATATATTGAGAAACCATAGATGGCTCGTCTTTTTGGTCCTTATATATTTTAATTTCAGTATCATACGTGCGATCACTCGCTGCTGCTACCGATTGATTTGCTTCAACTTTTAATGCCGCTAATGCTGGAGTAGAATACGTAGCAAATGGAATTGCTAATGTTGTCGCTACTACTAGCGCCTTCATATAATTTTTTTTCAAAATAATATCCCCTATCATATACAATTTTTATAATTGATAACCCTTATCAATTACCCACAAATAAATGATAATGAATATCATTATCATTGTCAATGAGAATATTACATTAAATTTATATTTTTAAAGATAAAAAATAAAAAGCCCTTTATTCAAAGGGCTTTTTTACCTATCGTATGAAGAATTTCACTTTTTTCCTTCTCATTGATGACACCAATTTTTTGCAAAATATTCGCGTACAATACAAGTTTATTATATATTCGTTCTGACATGTTCTCCCTTCTTTCCTTCGACCAACTTTTTTTGTATTGGTAAATTATATGAAAGAGATGAGAAAATGTGTCCACTTTTTGCATAAATGCAAATCTTTTATTTTACGATTTGCAGACAATAAAACTCCCTTCTAAAAATTAGGCGGGAGTTTAGGCACTTTCACTTTATTTAACAAACTGTCCACTGAATATTATGCTTCATAAGTTCTTCTTCAAAACTATATGGCATTTTTTTATCACAAATTACATGTTGAATACGTGAAAATGCTGCTATACGATAATTCCCTTTCACGCCTACCTTCGTATGATCACATAAAATATATGTCTTCTCAGCTAATTTCATCATCGCCTCTGACAATTTCGCTTTCTCTAATTCAAAGCTGGAAACTCCAAAACTAGGTAATAACCCATCAATCGAAACGAACGCTTTATGAAAATGGAATTGCTGTATTACTTGCTGAGAAATAGACCCTGATACACGCGAATGCTTTGGAGATACTTTTCCACCTATAAATAAAACTTCACCGTGAAACATCTTTTTATTAATAGAAGAAATTAATTGTGTTGCGACTGGAAATGAACTTGTTACAATCGTTAAGTTTTTACGATGAACAAGGTATGGAACCATTTGAAGCGGTGTACTTCCATCATCAATTGCAATGACATCACCATCTTCTACAAATGTCGCTGCTTTATAACCAATTCTTTTCTTCTCTTCTATATGTAGCATTTCTCTTTCTAACATTGGCGCCTCTACCCCAGCGCCTGGAAGTTGAACAGCTCCACCATACACTTTTTTCAGCTTCTTTTCACGATCTAATTCTTCTAAATATCGACGAATCGTTTCTGTTGATACAGCAAATTCTCTCGCTAATTCTGAAACCTTTACTTTTCCTTTAAATTCTACCTTTTCAAGAATGGTTCGCTTTCTTTCTTCTCCTACTACAGACATAGATTCACCTCATTTATATCTCCCTCATAAGCTTCCTTGCTTATACAAAGTTATAATTTTCTTTATAAGTAGAAACTTCTTCATGAATATGAATACCGCGCTTTGCTAGTTCATCAAAAATTAATTGTGGATTTTCAAAAGCTTCTTCAGGCGTAACAACACCCACCCTACTTACATTTCCAGTTGCAATTAACTCTGCAGCAATCCCAAATGGAATACCGACGTTTCTCGTATACGCCCTTAATTTTTCCCATCCTACAACAGAACCATCAGATAACGGATGTGTATGATATAACACATGTCTTTGCTTCTCATTATTTTTCATACCTATTACTTCTACATGAAGTGCATAACCATAAAGCTCTGTTTCTTGTCCTTCTTTCGATTGCAATAAATACTGCGAAATACAATCCATAATGCCTATTTCTTTCCCGTTTATTTCAATCTGATCATTACGCAATATGCCGTAATCATATAAAGCACGTACAAGTTGCATATTTTGCTTCGGCCAAGTTCCTCTCGTCTCTATCAGTTTGACACCTTTATTTTCTAGTGCCTTTGCTAACGTAATCGTTTCAGAATGCGGAATGATATACTGCGTTTCCTTACCATAAGGCGCTGGCAATTCTATTTCTCTCGGACGCGCAAACGGAAGTACTTGTTTAAATTCACCATCTTCATACACTGTACGCGATGGTAAATGTGGATCATATTCATATGTCGTTGTCTCTGTAATTGAAGCAGAAAAAGCAATCGGACGATACGAACCGTGACTTACGCGGACAGACTCTACAGTATCCAGTTGATTTGCTGCATGCATTGCCATCATTTGCGTTACACCTGGCGTCATGCCAAACCCAGGCAAACATGTTTTTTCATTTTGAACAAATATAGCATGCGATTCATTTTCTTCACCAAATCCATTTAAGTTCACACCGTGGCAGCCTGCTTCTGCAATACAGCGAGTCGACAATCCGTTTAGCTTTATCGTCGTACCATCCAATACAATGTCATAACCTTTCATTTTTGCAACCGTATCCTCGTGATTCGTTACATCTACTTTTACAAAATCAACACGAGGATCGTTGAGCCATTCTACTACTTTACGGCCTTCTTCCTCGTTAAAATCGGCTACAGTAATCGTCTCAAAAGATGAAAATTGAATTAAATCCAAAATAGCTTCACGACAAATTTTACCTGCTCCACCTAAACAAAATACTTTCACCCAATAACAGCTCCTTTAGCAATACTATCAACTAAGCGATTAATATCTTCTTCATGTACATCACCTATATTTCCAATCCGGAACGTATCTACTTTCGAAATTTTCCCAGGGTAAATAACAAATCCATAGCATTTTAATTCGTTATATAACTGTTGAAACTCGAACTCCCCTTTTGGATAAATGAAAGATGTAATAATAGGAGATTGATATTTCTCATCTACTAGTGGCTTAAATCCGATTTCTCCCATTCTATTCACTAGTAGTTTTTGATTGTTGTAATATCGATTGTAACGTGCTCTTACTCCACCCTCTTTTTCTAACTCAAGTAGCGCTTGATAAAAAGCATGTACAACATGTGTAGGTGAAGTAAAACGCCATTTCCCATTTTGTTTTTCCATCGTTTCCCACTGATCATATAAATCAAGAGATAAAGAGCGTCCTTGCCCTTTACACTTCAATAATTCATCACGTTTTGCGATTACAAATCCGAATCCAGGAACCCCTTGAATACACTTATTCGCACTACTAATTAAAAAATCAATTTGTAAATCAGCAATGTCTATTTCAATCCCGCCGAAACTACTCATCGCATCAACAATTGTAACCTTTCCATACTGCTTTCCTAATTTACATACATCTACAATTGGATTTATAATGCCTGTCGTTGTTTCACAATGAACAACTGCAATATGCGTAATCTCTTTATCTTCTTCCAATAACTTTTCTACTTCTACAATATTAGTAGGTTCCCACTCTTCTGTTTGGCTGACCACTACATCAATCTGTAACATCTCTGCCATTTGTACAATGCGCTTACCGTACGCACCATTTGTACAAACGAGAAGCTTCCCATTTCCCTGAATAACAGAGCCAATTACTGCTTCAACTGAAAACGTACCGCTTCCTTGCATTAACACTGTTGTATATTTCTCTTCTTCCTTCGTCGCTAACGATACAAGTTTAGCTCTTACTTCTTGCACCATCGTATTATATTCAACATCCCACGTACACCAATCGTATAGCATAACTTCTTTTACTGATTTTGTTGTCGTTAATGGTCCTGGTGTTAATAATAAGTAGTGATTTTCATTCATGATCCCGTACCCCTTTTATGAAATAATAAGTTCTTGTTTCTCGATATGTTCCATTACGTTTTCGAGCTCCTGCATCGTTTCAATCGTAAAATGAGCCCCATTTTCAACAAACCGATTACGAACTATTTCTATTTTTTCACGAAGCTCTACCGAATCCATACTCTCCACTTCCTCTTCCGTTAAACCGAGCTCACTACTTCCAAGAATTACACCAACTGTCCACATTCCAGCATTTCTACCTTCTTTCATATCTGATACTGTGTCCCCTACCTTTATCATATGGTTCATCGGATACACACCAAGTTCCATTGCATTTTTATAGCACATCCATGGGTATGGGCGGCCTGCTGGAACATCATCTGGCGTAACAAGAAAATCAGGTTTATATCCTTGTAACGCTGCTTCCTTTGCTACAATTTCCATCATTTCTCTCGTATAGCCCGTTGTTGAACCGATTTTAATGCCTCTCTCACGTAAAGAAGCGATTACTTCTTTTACCTCATCAATCGGCGTAGCATAACTTGGTAAAATAGAAAAGAGAATTTCTTCAAACTCTTCATACATCTCATGGATGTCTGCTTCTGTTGGTAATTGACCGAAGACACGCTTCCACTCATCCGCAATACGAGGCATTTCTGTTAGTGCCCTTACATGATCTATTTTTAATAATCCCATTGGCTTACGTGCTTCTGCTGCTGTAATTTCAACGCCACGTTTTTGAAAAATCTTCATGAATACTTCTAGCGGTGCAAAACATCCGTAATCAACCGTCGTACCTGCCCAATCAAAAATAACTGCTTCAATTTTCATTCTGTCCATCACCCTTCTTACTTATCTTTTTTGCCATTGTGAAGTTCGGTTACGAAGTGCTTTCGTTCCCCATTCATATACAACTCTCACTACAATATTTGTAACAACAATAAGTACACTCATTGCAGCTGCTGGTGCTACATTTCCTGCATCATCCATATTTACGATTGATACGGCAGCTAGTTTAAAATCAGCTGCATATAGGAATACAACTGCCGATACAGTTACCATTGAATTTACGAAGTAGTACATTACCATTTCTAAAATTGCTGGTAAACACATTGGTACTGTTACTCGGAAGAATGTTTTATAAAACGGAATACCCATCGACTGCGAAACAAGCTCAAACTCTCGGTCTAATTTCTTTAAAGCAGTCGTTGCCGTGACAAATGTTACAGAATAAAAATGAATGATATTTACTAGTACTAATACAGCGATTGTTCCGTATAAAGAATGAAACGGATTCGTTACTGATAGTCCAAGAATTTGAATCGTTGGTTGACTAAAGAAAAAGACATATCCTAATCCGAGTACTAAACCTGGTATCGCTAACGGCACTATAGAGAAAAAGTAACCTGTTTTTCTGAAAAATTGTAGCTGGTCTATTTTCTCAATTGCATATGCGAATACAAATGTTAAAATCGCCCCAATAACTGCTGTAACTGCTGAAACAATTACGCTATTTTTAAATGCTTCAAGTCCATCTCCTGTTAAACTTGAAAAATTAAAATGCTCAAATGTAAAACTCATATTATATGGCCATACTTTCACACTTGCAGCAATACCAACTGCAACAAATAATAGAATGATCATAAGTGTAATCACACTACAATATATGAATGAGATTACATCTCTTTTCTTATTAGCTATTATTCTGTATGGTACTGCTTTTGAAGATAAGAAATTCGCCTGCTTTCTTTGCGTAATACGATCAACTACAAATGCGAATATAGCTGGGATTAATAAAATCATTCCGACAGTTGCACCCATCGGCATATTTTGCTGTCCAATTACTTGTTTGTATACGTCAGTAGCAAGCACATTATATTGACCACCAACAATTTTTGGTGCCCCAAAATCAGTAAAACTAAGTGTAAACACAACAAACATTGCACTAATTAATCCGTACTTTACACTAGGTAAAGTAACCGTGAAAAATTGCTTTGTTTTACTCGCCCCTAACATATTAGAAGCTTCATATAAACGATAATCAGATCCTTGGAAGGCAATTAGCAATATAAGAAAGGCTTGTGGAAATGTATACATAACTTCAGCTATTACAATTCCTATTGGTCCATATAAAGGGATTTGTATACCTTCAAATAAACCAAACATTCCTTTCGTTACTAGCCCTTGATTACCAAATAAATATGTAAGTGCTATACCGTGCATCATCGTTGGTGCGAACAATGGTAATAACGCTACATACTGAAATACACGCTTTCCAAAAACATTCGTACGGGCAATTGCATATGCGTAAACGAATGCGATTGCAACTGAAATAATTGTTGTTGCGCCCGAAATCCATACTGTATTTTGTAAAGACTGAACTAAAGTTGGTGTTGTGAAATATTTACTGAAATTCGCTAAACCAACGAAAACTCCATCTTTATTATAAAAAGCCTGTGTAAATAGTTGTAATAGCGGTAATACAAGTATGATAAGGAAAGAAAAAATCATACCGATAATTACGAGCCGTTGGATCCATTCCTCTTTCCCTATACTTCTCTTAATCTTTTTTTTCGTACTTTCTACCTTATAGTTTTCTAACATCTCCATCTATACAATGACCTTCTTTCCATATGACAACATATGATTTTCTGAGAAAGAGATTTGAATCGGCTTTCCTTTTCTAATAGCCGTTGCTTCTACTTCTGATGCTAATATATCCACTACAATTTTCTCATTATAAAGGTGTGTGTTTTCTTCTAAGACTCGCACTTCCGTCCGATATACAGATCCGCGAAATTCCATACTTTCCACAACTGTTTTAATACCGTCCTTTTGTACAATTGTTACATGTTCAGGACGAATTGCATGTTCTTCGTTATTTTTCGAAAAGAAATTAATAGAACCAATAAAATCTGCCACAAACGGATTGGCTGGTCTTTGATAAATCTCCTCTGGTGTTCCAATCTGCATAATTTCCGCATGATTCATTACAACAATTTTATCAGCCATCGTTAATGCCTCTTCTTGATCATGCGTTACCATAATCGTCGTTACTCCTATTTTCTCTTGCAAATCACGCATTTCCCTACGTAATTTTTCACGCACTTTTGCATCTAAAGCTGATAACGGCTCATCGAGTAACAAAATATCTGGAGACAGAGCGAGCGCACGTGCAAGTGCTACTCGCTGCTGTTGTCCACCAGACATTTGAGCAGGATATTTATCTTTTACATTCAGCAAATCTACAAGTTTTAACGCATCTAGCGCTTTCTCTTTCACTTCTGCTTTCCCATATTTTTTTGTCTTTAAGCCGTATTCAATATTTTCAAGTGCTGTTAAATTCGGAAATAAAGCATACGATTGGAAAACCATTCCGAAGTTTCTCTTTCCAGGAGGCAATGCTGTAATATCTTTTCCATTCACAGCTATACTGCCAGTCGTTGGTTCCTCTAGTCCCGCTAAAATGCGAAGCAACGTCGTTTTCCCACAGCCACTCGGGCCTAATAAACAAACAAACTCATTTTTGTTCACAGTAAAAGAAATATCTTTTAACGCTGTAAATGCATCAAACTGTTTTTGAATGTGTTGAATTGATAAATATTCGCTCATTTTTCTCTCTCCCACTCACTTACTTTTTCGGTTCTGCTTTTTGGCCAAACTCTTTTTCCCATTTTTCTAAAATTTTGTCACGATTTTCTGCTGCCCATTTAAAGTCATTCTTTTTATATAATTTTTCAGTAACATCTTTCGGGAATCCCTCTGGAAGTTTATAATCATTTTTAATTGTCGCAAATCCATTTTTCTCAAAGTATAACTTCATTACATCATCAGTAATTGCCCAATCTAAAAATGCTTGTGCTAATTTATCATTTTTCGCATTATCTTTCTTAATAAGTGCGTTCGCTTCTACTTCCCACCCTAATCCTTCTTTCGGCAGTACAACTTCAACTGGTGCACCTTTTTGTTTCTCTTTTAAAGCACTATAAACCATTGATACACCGACTGGATATTCACCTGCTCCTGCTAATTTCGCTGGTTTTGATCCTGAATGCGTATAACTTGCCATATTATCATGAAGTTTCTTCATGTAATCCCAGCCTTTATCTTCACCCATGATTTGTAGCCATGCAGAAACTGTTAAAAATCCTGTTCCAGATGATGCTGGATGTGGCATAACAAGTGTTCCTTTATACTCTGGTTTCGTTAAATCTTCATATGATTCTGGCATCGGTAAATTTTTCTTCTTTAACTCTTCTTTATTTACAGCAATCCCCGTCATAAATGCAGTATTTCCTACCCATTTTTCAGGTTGCTTATCATCTTTAAATTGTGGAAGAACACGATCTGCTCCTTTTGGAGAGTATCCTTTTAACATATCTTTTTTATCTAAAGCTAATAGACTTGATGCCGCAGTTCCCCATACAACATCTGCTTGTGTATTTTTCCCTTCAGCTAGCAATTTCGCAGTAATAACTCCTGTTGAATCACGTACAATGTTCAATTTCACATCAGGATATTTCTTTTTAAAGGAATCAAGATAAATTGGTACAAGCTCTTCTTCAATTGCTGTGTAAACAGTTAATGATCCAGATAATTTGTCATCTTTCACTTTCGCTCCAGCACTTTCTTCCTTCTTTGCACCACACCCCATTAATAACGAAAATACCATTCCAGTCGCTACAGCTTTAAAGATTGTTTTTTTCACTGTTTCTCTCTCCTTTTACAAATCTTATGTACAACTCAAATATAAACAACTAGTGTAAAAGCAGTATTAAACCAACATTAATCTTTTGTTTGTTGTTTGTTTTTGTGTAATACGTTGCTACTTCTATGTTTTTTCGCATTTTTCTGCTAATAGAAAACACTAAATTTACAAATAATTAAAAAAACCTTTATAATCCCACAAAAAAATGAGGCGTTTGTAAAAAACGCCTCATTTTTGTTTCCCTTTTTTTGAATTACGATTAGCATACTTTGCGCTATTTTCTCCTTCATACTCTAATGCAAATTCTGCATCTGGTAAGCTTTCTTTCGGAGTTTTATTATTATTGATTGCCGCATTTTGTTTCACTTTTCTTTTTACCAATACATTCACCTGCTCTCAAGAAATCACTTTCTACTCTAGTTTGAAACAACTTAAAATAATTATTACTGGCAAGTGTTAACAAGTACATAAGAGGCGTTAGATGGAAATACTACGTATGAAGAAATCATTATAAAAAGGAGCGATAATTTTGAAGAAAAAAGAAAAGATTCAATCACCAATTTTAGACGAAACGCTCCCGCATCAAATGAATTTTCCATCTTTTAAAGGAACAGGAAAAACGATGCAACAACCTTTTGTGAATCAATATGATGTTGTAATTGGAGACAGTAAATATAATTCCGAGAACAGTCCACTTAACAATTGGAGTGATAAAATAGATCCTGCCATTATGGCTGGCGATGAGTGGATCCATCCTACAAATGATATTGGGTGGATTTCAGAAGAAAATCAAGAGTTGCTAAAAAACGAAGCGGATAATAAAAATGAAGCTTTTATGCATCCACAATTTGGAATTAACGACTAAAAAACCATTCTACCTAACGTAGGTAGAATGGTTTCATACTATCCAATAATAATCCGCTCTTTCGGGTATTTATAGCGAGGTGGTTGTTCCCTTCCACCACTAGCTAAAATAAATGTTAAAATACCAACGCGTCCGATAAACATAAGCACAATAAGTACAAGTTTCCCAACAGTTGTTAAATCAGGCGTAACACCTGTTGATAGTCCCGTCGTTCCGAAAGCAGAACAAACTTCAACAATTAAGCTCATAAGCGGTACATTTTCCGTAATAGATAAAATGAATAGCGCAGTAGCACATAACAAAATCCCCATCGTCATAACGACAGATGCTTTCAGTACATCCTCTTCATGTAGCTGACGTTTGAAGACTCTAACTGTTCTACCACCCCTTGCAAAGGTATATAGTGACAATATACTAACAGCAAATGTTGTTGTACGTATTCCGCCCCCAACCGAACTTGGAGATGCCCCTATAAACATTAATATACTCATAAATAAAAGCGTCGGTTGTGACAATTCACGTATATCCATCGTAGCAAGTCCACCACTTCGCGTCGTCACAGATTGGAATAATGTATAAAATACAGTTTCATGCCATGACTTTCCTACTAAAAAATGATTTCTCTCCAGTAAAAAAATCATAATTGTACCAACAACAACGAGTGCAAAAAATGTTGTTGTCGTCAATTTTGTAAATAATGAAAAACGGAATAATTGTTGTCTCCTTTTACTAAGGAATTGTTTCACTTCCATTAGCACAGGGAAACCAATCGCTCCTAAAATAATTAGTAACATATGAATCATTTGAACAATATAATCTTTTTTATAAGGAATTAATGATTGTCCTGTTAAATCAAATCCGCCGTTCGTAGTCGCACTAACAGCTGCAAAGAAACCGTGAAAATAAGCTTCTTTCCAAGTCGGAAAGTAAAGTAAAAATCTTGTACCTAATAGGATTGCTCCAATAAGTTCTATTGAAATAATTACAATCAAAATAGAACGCATCAATTCTACAAGACCCGATAAATTCCCTTGATTATGGTCTGCCATAATTAATCTTCTTCTTTGCAAACCAATCTTTTTCCCCGTAATGATCCAAACAAATGTACCAAGCGCCATAATTCCTAAGCCGCCTAATTGTAGAATAAGGGCTAAAACAATAATTCCTGCTGTAGTAAACGTATCTGAAATCGTAATAACAGACAGTCCCGTAACGCTTACCGCACTAACCGATGTAAAAAGCGCATCTATAAATGTCCATTTCACACCAGGCTTCGTAACAAACGGTAAACTAAGCAATATCACCGATACAACTACTGCTAACAAATAAAACAAAACGATGAGTTGTACAGGACGTAATTTTTGTAAAAACTTTTTTATATCTCTCATTCCATCACTTCGCTACCTTTTTTCTATCGATTAAATAAAGAAAAATCTTTACTTTCTTTATTTGTAAATAACTGCTCAAATAATTTGGCAAAGACCATTCCATATACAGTTCCATTACCTCCATACGGCAATGCGTAAAACAAATTATGTATCTTTTCGTCTTCTTTTAAAATGGGGAGACCATCATGAGTACCACCAAACGCGGCTGCCCAATAGTAGTCTGCCTGTATATTTTTATACTGCGGGAACATCTCTTTTACAATATTAATAAGGATATCACGCTTATGCAATAATTTCGTATCACCAATTGTTTGAATTTGCAGCGCTTCATCTAATCCGCCTACAATAATGCGGTTTCGATACGTTCGAAAATATAAGTAGGGCCGTGCCGTTTCCCAAATTAACGATCGCTCATGCCAGCCTTCAAACTGATCTATTTCATTTGTTACAATTGCATAAGAGGTGTCTACTGTTGTATTTTTTCTTTCTTTCTTTCCAAAAAGCGCTTCATAACCTGTCGCCATAATAATATTCTTTGCTACAATTTGATTTCCTGTTTTCGTGTAACAAATTAAATCATTTTTACGTTTTTTTATATGTATTGCCTCTGTATGTTCATATATATTAGCTCCCATTTGATTTGCTTTATGCAAAAGACTGTGCGCTAATAAATACGGATTCACCTCGGCATCACCGTGTGTATATAATGCCGCTTGTTTTATGAAAGGATAACGTTTCTTAATATCAGATTCTGTAAAATACTCAACAGGAAATCCATAATTCTGTAACGTATTGTACTCCTCTTGTAAAAATGAGACATCCTCACTTTTACTTGCATAATATAAACTACTTCTCGGAATAAAATAGGGATCAATATCGAGAGTAGGTACCACTTTCTCCATTGTCCGTAACGCTTCGTAACACAGTTTATATGCTCGTACCCCTTTTTCTTCACCAAATGTATGGATAAGTGAGGTTAACGATTTATCATGAAGAAACTGTAATACACCTACATTTGCAAATGTACTACCACATGCAATTTCTCTTTTTTCAATAAGCATTACACTCATACCTATTTTCGCTAAAGAATACGCTATATGGGCACCTGCTTCGCCACTTCCGACTACAAGCACATCACATATCATATCATTTCCTAACGGTGGATAACAAGGTACTGAAACTCCTGTATTCCAAAACAACTTACCTGTCATAAGTTTCATAATTATACTCCTAAAATATAAATTTCTCCTTTCTATGTTTTGTTATTTTTCGTAAAAAAATCCAACTAACATAGGCTAGTTGGATTTTTTATTTTTAATTAGAACGCTCTTCAAGCCAATTTCCAATCGTCGGATATGTTTGTTTTACAGCTGTTCCACCGTAAACGATAGACATATGCCCTGTTGGTAAACATACATATTGTTTATCTGTGCTAGAAATATGGTCTAGTAATGCTTCTACTTGACATGGCAAAGCGATATGATCACGTTTCCCGGAAATATTTAAGACATTCGCCTTAATATTTGCAAGATCTACCTTTTGTCCGCGAATAACGAGTTCACCCTTAACCAATTTATTATTTTGATAAAAATCACGAATCCACTGTCTGTATGATTCACCTGGGAACGGAATACCATCACCAACCCACTTTTGAACCAATCTCCAGCTTTCGACGAAGCGTTCATTCTCTGAACGATCTACTAGAGCAACATATGGACCAACAAAGTTCGTAATTGGCTTTAACATTTTGTTTCCGAAATCAATCATTTCTGGCGGAATATTTCCAAATGTATCAACCGCTTTATCTAAATTGAAGTATTTCTCATCTAACAAAGGACCATACAATCCTGTTTCAGAGAAATCAAAAGGACTTGTCATGAAAATTAAATTACGAATTGGCATGTGCGGATGAAGCGCTGCATAAATAGAAGTTAGCGTTCCACCCATGCAATAACCAAGTAAAGAAATCTCGTCCGATTTTGCAGTTCGCATTACTTTTTTTACTGCTTTTGCAATATAATCAAACACGAAATCATCAAATTTCAAATGACTATCTTCTAAACCAAATGTGCCCCAATCAAGCATATATACATCAAAACCACGATCCACTAGATATTCCACTAAACTATTTCCAGGAGTTAAATCCATAATATATGGTTTATTAATAAGAGCATATATTAACAGAATTGGAACTCTTTGTGTTTTTTCTTGTTTTGGAATGTAGCGATAAAGCTTCGTCTTATTCTTCGTCCAAATAACCTCTTTCGGCGTTAATCCGACTTGCGGCTCTGGTTCACGTAATAAAATTTCACTCGCCCTTTTCACTCGGCGGTATGCTTTTCGGTACTCTTCTGGGTATAGCTCTAATTGCTTTTCCCATTCTGTTGCGAATGTAGTCATTTTTCTATCTCCTTTTTGGTCGATTTCCTTCTTAAAAAAAAGAAGTGCATTCCTGCTATGGATATGCACTTTTTTCTTACTTCATTACATATATAATCCGCCGTTAATGTTTAATTGTTGACCTGTGATATACGCACCGTCACGGCATAGGTATACTACACCTTTTGCAATTTCATCAGCTTGACCAAAACGTTTTTTCGGGATTTTTGCAACGATTTTTTGACGTACTTCTTCTGGTACTTCTGCTACCATTTCAGTATCAATAAATCCTGGGCAAATAGCATTTACAGTGACATTTGTTTTTGCAAGTTCTAACGCTAATGATTTTGTAAATCCTAACATACCCGCTTTTGCTGCTGAGTAGTTTGTTTGGCCAAATCCACCTGCTTGACCAATAATAGAAGAAATGCTAATAATTCTTCCTTCTTCTGCTTCCGTTATGTATGGAAGAACCGCACTTGTCGTATTAAATACGCTGCTTAAATTCACGTCAATTACGCGCTCCCAATCTTCACGATTTAACTTTTTGAATGTACGGTCTCTTGTAATACCAGCATTATTAACAAGAATATCAACTTTACCAAAATGATTCACAGTTTCTTCTACAAGTCGGTTTGCATCTTCTACTTTAGAAACATCCGCTTGCACTGCATAAACGTCATGTCCGTCTTTTCCTAATTCATTTACTAAATTTTCAGCTGCTTCTTTACTGCTATTATAGTTAATAACTACTTTCGCTCCCTCTTGTGCTAATGCTACTGTAATTGCTTTTCCAATTCCTTTTGCTCCACCTGTTACGATTGCTACTTTTCCATTTAATTGAACCATTTCTTTTCCCCCTTAAATGAATTTGTGAACGATTGTTATGAATCATTTTGGTACTCATACTATAGAGTCCATATATAATTATGTTTCGCTGTTTATACGTGAAAAGAGATTCTCCCTCTCTCTTTTATCTGTTATAAACAAGCGCTTTTATCATTTTTTATTTTCTGGTTTATTCGCAGGCTTTACCTCTTCTTTTACAGGTACTTGTAGTTTAGCTAGTACTGCATTTTGCTTTTCTAGCAATTCTAAAATTTGATCTACTTTTGTTTCAAGCGTACGAATATCTTGTTTTACTTTCGTTACATCACGCTTTAATGTAGGAGCTTGCCCTAAAGAATCTACTTTCTCCTCTAGAAACTCCTCAATGTTATCTACTTTATTTTCTAAGTTAATAACAAGCGTAGCCACTCTTGCGATATCCTCTTTCGTCGGCACATTTACTTGTTCTAAATAGTTTTTTGTCGTATCATTTAATGCTTTTTGATAAAACAAATTCAAATCTAGAACGCTGCCCATCCAAGCAGAATATTCTTCTGTTTTAATTGTTTCATTGAGCGCTTTTCCCCAAAATGTTTCGGTTTGTTCATAAGCATTTTTCCATGCTTGTAGTGGATCGAATTTTTGATCAATCACTTTACCTACACTCCCTTTTTCGTTTTTGAAACAATTCAACCTATTCACTATTTTCTAATATTCTGAATAAAACTTCAAGTCTATATTTTATTTTTTTCTATTTTCTAACAAATGTGTTGACTTTAAAAACAGATAGGTGTAAATTGCACTTATAAGCAAAAAATTCCATCTAACTGATTCATGAGGTGATGCACAATCATGCTACAAAATGAACCAGAACAACGCGAAAGTTTGGAGAGCAACCAAGCGAAACAACCAAACTCCATGCCAAAAAACTTCTTAGTTCCCTTCTTACTTCTCTGTCTAAAAGACTGGAGTCTTCATGGTTACAAACTTATTCAAATGCTAATGGATATCGGCTTTTCTTCTGTTGACCAAGGTAATGTTTATAGAACACTACGCAAATTAGAAAAAGAAAACCTTATTTCTTCTACTTGGGATACAAGCGATGGAGGGCCGGCAAAAAGAATTTATTCTTTAACTGAATATGGAGAGCAATATTTAACAACATGTGCGACTTCTTTTGAACATTATCAAAATATGTTGCGAACGTTTTTCACGTTATACACCAATGCATTCTTTCCATTTTCTACTTCTCCAGAAAAGGATGAAAAGGATTCTTCATCTTCACCTGGTGGTACAGCAGAGTAATCTGCGTTCACAATATGCAAAAAAACATTTGGGGGTCAAACAATGGAAACTAAACCATACGAATTAGTCGATGCATTTTGGAAAAACTGGTCTCAATCACTTTCCCTTTTCTCTTCAGCTGGGAAGCAATTAGAGCAACTTACTTTAGAAACATTAAAACAACAACAAGACGCTTTGCATAAATTAACATCAGGAGTAGATGAACTAGAAAAAGAACTACAACAACTCACTGCTCAGTTCAATAACCAATATACAGATTACGTGAAACAATTAACTGGAAACTCCTTAAATGATCAAATTAACGAGTGGCAGGACAAATGGAAGGAACTTTCTGCTCATATGCATCAGCTTACTGTTTCTCCTACAAAAACATCATTGTCAATTCTTACCCAAACAAGCGGCCAATTTGAAGAAACAACAAAACAATTTATTGAGCAACAACAATTACAACGTGAAGAGGCTCAAAAACAGTTAGAGGGTTTTTTGGAAGAGTTCAAGTCAAAACAGTTGGAACTCGCAAAAAAGTTCGAGGAAAACTCAAAAAATCTATTTACTTCCATCAAGTAAGAAAAATGTGGGAGCTAACCGCAGCACAAACAAAACTCTTTCTTCCTCCTACTACATCAAGATGGCTAACATTTTTCGATATGGAAAAGAAGGAGGACAAAATGAATCCATTTCAAGAAGCACAAACTGTTCCGGAGCTTCGCTATGATGAGATTCAAGTCGGTGATCAAGCATCCCTTACAAAAACAATTACAGATGAAGATGTTATCAATTTTGCAAAATTGACTGGGGATGTGAATCCTATTCACATTTTAGATTCTTTTGCAAAAACGACAATGTTTAAAGAACGTATTGCTCACGGTATGCTCGTTTCGAGTTTTATTTCTACCATCCTTGGAACGAAACTCCCAGGCAAAAATACGATTTATTTATCCCAAAATGTTTCATTCCGTGCCCCTGTCAAAATCGGTGATACACTTCGCGTTGTGGCAGAGGTTATTAAGAAGCGTGATGATAAAAAAATCATTACGCTGCAAACAAACATATATAATCAATCAGATGATATTGTCGTGGAAGGAACAGCGACAATACTAAAAAAAGAGTAGCAAATTTGCTACTCTTTTTTCTATCCAAGAACTTCTAATCGCACCGATTACTTCCGCGTATGAGTACGTCGTTTCCACATAAAATAACGTTACCAGTTTAGATAAGAACTTAGCTGAACTGGACTACTCATAAGGATGTGTATCAACATGGTAAAAACAAACAAATTATTAGTTCCAGGTGCAGAACAAGCACTTGAACAATTTAAATATGAAATTGCACAAGAATTTGGTGTAAGCTTAGGATCTAATACAGCATCTCGTTCTAACGGTTCAGTTGGCGGTGAAGTAACAAAACGTCTTGTTGCTTTAGCTCAACAACAATTACGTGGATAATAATATAACATATGGCTTAGAGGCAGATATTCTCTGCCTCTTTCTATTTTCAACATACATAATGGTGCTTTTTCACATACTAATCAAAACGAAAGGAGCGATCTGTAAAATGAAACGGATTAATATTAGCATGAGCCCTCCCCGCGTTCTTACTTTGTCTTTTCTTGTATTATCAGTTGTCGGCACATGTTTATTAAAACTACCCATTGCTACGACAACGTCCATTTCATGGCTCGATGCCTTATTTACAACCGTTTCCGCTTGTACTGTTACTGGGCTTGGTGTTGTAGATACTGGAAAAGTATTTACTTTGTTTGGACAATGTGTCATTTTAACGCTTATACAAGTTGGCGGGCTTGGCATTATGAGCTTTGCTGTCTTAATTGCGATTATGCTCGGAAGAAAAATCGGTCTTCAAAATCGAATTTTACTGCAACAAGCATTAAATCAAACGAATATCGGCGGCATCATCCGTCTTGCCAAAGCATTATTTTTATTCTCTTTTACAGTCGAATGTATCGCTACTATAATTCTTTCTTTTGAATGGGTACCAAAATATGGGGTTATGAAAGGGATCTATTATAGTTTTTTCCATTCAATCTCAGCCTTTAACAATGCTGGCTTTTCTGTGTGGAGCGATAATTTAATGTCCCATTCTCATAGCATTCTTGTCAATCTCGTCATTTCCTCTCTCATCATTTTAGGTGGAATTGGTTTTACAGTAATCGTAGACATAAAAAGAAAGAAAAACTTTAAAAACCTTACACTACATTCAAAACTTATGCTCTCTTCTACTCTAATCGTCAACATTATTGCTACCCTTTTTATTTTTATATTCGAGTTCCATAACTCCCTTTCTATGAGAGGTTTTACCCCATTTGAAGAAGGATTGGCATCTTATTTTCAAGCAATTTCAACGCGAACTGCCGGGTTTAATACAGTTGATATTTCTACATTGTCAAAACCTTCTCTCCTATTAATGATGCTCCTTATGTTTATTGGTGCTGGTAGCGCTTCAACTGGTGGTGGGATTAAGTTAACAACATTTTTAATCATATTTTTTGGCGTATTTAAATTTTTACAACAACAAGAGGATATTGTCGTATTTAAAAAATCCATTAAAGATACTCTCATTGTCAAATCATTAACCATTACTATTATTTCAATTTCATTTATCTTTTTTGCTATTTTAATTTTGAGTATTACTGAGCGAGTTCCTCTATTGATGAGTGCTTTCGAAGTATTTTCAGCATTTGGGACTGTTGGCCTCAGTATGAATTTAACACCCCACTTAACTATAATCGGAAAAGCTATTATTATCTTTATGATGTTTTTCGGGAAAATGGGTCCTTTAACATTGGCTTTTTCATTTGCTCGTAAAAAGAACCTGAAAATAAAATATCCGAATGAAGATATTTTAACAGGTTGACAACCGTATAAATTATCCATATAATGAGAATACAATAACATATCTCCAAAGGGGAGTAGCGTCCAAGAATATTTCTTGGAAACAAAGTCGTCATTACGTAGAACTTAGTTCTTCCGGCTTTGTTGGCATTTTTTATTACATATGTCTAGCAAGACCTTTGCCTATTAACGGCAGAGGTCTTTTTTGCATTCACTTCCAGATTTTTCCAAAGTTAATAGGCAGGAGTATGGGGAAACTAAATAGTGGGGAAATTCTTCACTTATTTAGAACTTATAGAAATGAGAGGAGAATGTACATGGATGTATCATTATTATTGGAGTATGGTTGGGTATTACTCATCCTAATTGCACTTGAAGGGATTTTAGCGGCTGATAACGCTCTTGTTCTTGCAATTATGGTAAAACATTTACCAGAAGAAAAACGAAAGAAAGCACTATTTTATGGATTAGCGGGGGCATTTGTTTTCCGATTTGGATCGTTATTTATGATTTCGTTCTTAGTCGATGTATGGCAAGTGCAAGCAATTGGTGCCATCTACCTTATGTTTATCGCTGGTAATCACTTATTTAAAACATATGTTAAAAAGAATACAGATGAAGAAACAGAAGAAAAAGAAGCAAAGAAAAAACAAGAGAACTTTTGGTGGACTGTATTTAAAGTTGAGGTTGCTGATATCGCCTTCGCAGTTGATTCAATTTTAGCTGCTGTTGCACTAGCAATGACTTTACCAAAAACAGGATTAGGTACAATTGGTAGTCTTGATACTGGGCAATTCGCTGTTATCTTTGTAGGTGGACTTATCGGATTAATCATTATGCGATTTGCAGCAACTGCTTTCGTACAAATCTTAAAACGTAAACCAGGACTTGAAACCGCAGCATTCTTAATTGTAGGTTGGGTTGGTGTGAAGCTAGCAGTTTATACATTAGCACACCCTGCATTAAATGTAATTCCACATTCATTCCCAGAATCCACTCCGTGGAAGCTTACATTCTGGATTGTATTAGTCGGAATCGCAGTTGGTGGTTGGTTCTTCTCAAAAGAAGTAGAAGTAAAAGTAGAAAAGAATTTAGACGAAAAAGCGCTGTAATTACAGCGCTTTTTCTTTTTTCTTTCTTCCTCTCAATGTCCAGAAAAAATTCCATTATACTACCTTTTGTAAACGTTTTCTTAATGTATGTATGTCCTTTTTGTGAAACATTGCACAAACTTATTGAAAGTGAGAACAATTCCATGTACTTTATTCATATAAGGAGTATTTATAGAAGATTTACTAAAGGAGCGTATTACTCATGCTAGAACAAGAACTAGATTATGTTGTCAAACTGGCTAAAAGCAAAAAGAAAATACTAGATACAAACCCAATGCAATATTTCATTCGTGCTGCACTTGCGGGTATTTATATCGGTTTTATTATTGTACTATGTTTTAAATTAGGTAACTTTTTTCACATTGCAGATTCACCAGCAACTTATTTAGCTGCTTCTATGTTTTTCGGGATTGCTCTCGTACTTATTATATATGGCGGTGCTGAATTGTTTACTGGGAACACAATGTACTTTACTGTAGCAACTTTAAGAAAAGAAACAACGATTTCTGATACACTACGTAACTGGGTTGCTTGTTATGCAGGTAACTTAGCCGGCGCGTTATTCTTTGCCTTACTATTTTACGCAACTGGAATTTTTGAAGCAATTGATCACGGTCACTTAATGAATAAAGTCGTTGAAGGAAAGATGAACACACCTACAATGCAGTTATTCTTTAAAGCCATTTTATGTAACTGGCTCGTATGTCTTGCTTGTTTCTTACCTTCTCAGGTTAAAGGTGACACAGCAAAAATAATAGTCATGATGCTACTTGTTTTCACATTCTTCTTATCTGGTTACGAACATAGTATTGCAAACTTATCACTCTTTGCTTTATCTTTAGTTTCACCGCATCCTGAGACAATTTCTTTTTCAGGTGCTATTCATAACTTAATTCCTGTTACAATCGGTAACATTATTGGCGGATCAGTATTTGTCGGTATGGTATACCACTACTTAACAAAGAAAACACCTGAAGTTCAACAGGAAGAAACTGAAATCGCAGTAGCTCAACAAGAAGAGATTATTCCTTTACAAGCACATATGAAACACTAAAAACTCCAAAGTTTTACTTTGGAGTTTTTAGCTTCCCACGTATTTAACAACAAGGTGAGGATTAATTTCTCCTTCTTCCTTTCCCTTATCCATTCTCTGTTTCATCTTGTGCATACCGATGACATCATTCGTATGAAGGTGAATTTCATTTACATATAATCCCTCTGTACAAAAAGCTTCTACAAAATCTAGTCCATTTTTTGCTCCCCAGCCCATATTATAATCAAGGGAAAGAATATTCACATCATAATTCCGAACCATTTGCAAGGCACATTCTACTGTAGTTGCGGACACATACCCGAACGGGCAACTTCTTTGATCATCCATATATACGTTCATTTTCGATTCCCTCTCTAATTTGAATAAACAGCTAATACATAGCACATTGCCCCAAAACTAATAAAAGGACCAAATGGAATTGGCTTTCGTACTTCTATACGTTTTAATCCGATACCAATCCCGAAAAAACAAAGACTAAAACAAGATGCTAAAAATAAAACGATAAAAACTCCCTTCACTCCTACTATAAAACCAAGTAACGAAAGTAGTTTTATATCTCCTCCGCCAAGCCCTTCTGGATATATCTTTTGCATGCAATATAACAAAAGGAATATAACACCACTACCAACTATACTATCTGTCCAAGTAACTAATTGTACAAAAACACTTTCGAGAATGAGTAAAACCGCAAACGAAATTAAAATACAATCAGGAATTAACATATATAAGTAATCTGTAACTGAAATAATAAGAAGTAGCGAAAAAAGGGATAAAATGATAATAAGTTCTCGTTCTATTCCAATCATATACACGGTAAGAAGAAATATACTTCCTGTTATACATTCAAATGCTACATATATAATTGGAATTTTCCTCTTACAATTCGTACAACAGCCTCTTTGTATATAAAATGAAATGATGGGGATTAGTTCTTTTGGCCTTAGCACATATTTGCAATAATAACAATGTGAACGCGGGGTAATAATAGACGCACCTAATGGAACCCTCACCGCAACTAACATAAAAAAAGAACCAAACACCATCCCTGCTAACAGTGCATATAAATAAGTGAACATCCCTTCCTCTCCTTTCCCAAAAAACATAGCAAAAAAAGGAGAGAACTTCTACTTCATATTATCCTTTATTCTACTAAAAAAGCAGGCCATTTTCCGGCCTGCTTTCCCCTCTTTTATACGATGAAATATACTGCTTTTAATGGTCCATGTACTCCGACAACAAGATTCATCTCAATGTCAGCCGAGTTACTTGGCCCTGTAATAAAGTTAATACAAGATGCCGCTGTCTCCCCATTTTCTACGCGTGAGTTCATATCCTGAACTGCTTGTGTAATACGAGGCACAAGTGTTTCACGTGGAATAATAGCAAAATATACAGTCGGTAAAAAGTGTAAAGAACGTCCCTGCCCTTTATGACTTTGTACAACAATTGTACCAGATTCGGCTAATGTATAATCACTAAATGCAATACCAATATTCGCTTTTTCAGCTAAACGCATATTTTCGTCTTTTCTCTCTGGATCCCATACGTTTACTTCAACGTCTCGCTTTGGAAGTTCTTCTTTAAATAAAGATGTTAAACCATATGCATCAAAACGATCATCTGCTGATAATAAAATAGGTCCCCCGCCGTTTTCCATGATTACTTTTTGAAGGTCTTCACCTAAACGGTCATTTGTCGTTTCTACTACAGTTGTATGAATGTTTGTACATTGCTTTTTAAACACTTCTAGTAATTCTTCTTGTGAATAATCTTTTAACGTTTCTATATTCACATTACTTTTCCATACTGGACGCTCTACACCTTCTGTTTTACGTGCGCGCCCAAGTTCTTTTGCAATGTTATCTAGAAAGGCATCACGGTTTTGAATTAATCCTGTCATTATTTATCCCCGCCTTTCTTATGATCTTTATACCAATCACGGAATCGTTCTTTACTTGGAGCTGGGAATTCACGAATATCCGTCCAGTTTTTAAGTGGTCCAACACCTTTTGATACACGATTACCAGATGTAAATGGACTCATTGCCGCTGGTGCCATTTTTGAACCCATTTTATATAAAGCAGCTGAAGAAGCACCCATACTAAACATTTTCATCGCTAGTTTTTCTGCAAGTGGTGCACGACCTTCTTGCTCAACGATGACTTGACGATGTTTTAATAATAAATCATGCAACGGAATTTTTACTGGACAAGCTTCTGTACATGCTCCGCATAAACTAGATGCATAAGGAAGCTCTTTGTAATCATCATATCCACCTAGAAGCGGTGTTAATACCGCACCGATTGGTCCTGAGTAAATCGATCCATATGAATGTCCACCAACGTGACGATATACAGGACATACGTTAACACAAGCAGCGCAACGAATACATTGTAATACGGAACGGAATTCAGATCCAAGAATTTGAGAGCGACCATTATCAACAACCACTAAATGGAATTCTTCAGGTCCATCAACTTCCTCTTCTTGAATTGGTCCTGCTACTGTTACATAACTTGTTAATTTTTGACCTACTGCACTACGACATAGTAAACCAACTAAAACATCTAATTCTTCCATTGTCGGAACCATACGTTCCATACCCATTACCGCAATTTGTGTTTTAGGAATTGACATAACAAGATCTGCATTACCTTCATTCGTTACTAAACAAAGAGATCCAGTATTGGCAACAGCAAAGTTACAACCAGTTACACCAATTTCTGCATCCATAAATTTCTCACGAAGTTGTTTACGAACAAACTTTGTCATTTCATATGGGTCATCAGAATTTTCATAGCCTAGCTTTTCTTTAAATACATCGCGAATTTGCGTTCTATTTTTATGAAGTGCAGGTGCAATAATATGTGAAGGTGGATCATTATCTACTTGCAAGATATACTCTCCTAAGTCACTCTCTAATACGTCACAGCCAATCTCTTCAAGCGCATGATTCATACTAATTTCTTCTGTTACCATCGACTTTGATTTTACTACTTTTTTCGCTTGTTTCTTTTTGGCAACGTCTTGAATATACTTTGCAGCTTCCTCTTTCGTCTTCGCAAAGTACACGTGTCCGCCTCTTTTTGATACATTTTCACTTAACTGCATTAAGTAATAATCCAGATTTTCTAACGTATGTTGACGAATTTGTTCACCTAGTTCACGCCACTCTTCCCAGTTTCCTAATTCATCTGCAGCTTTTAAGCGATTCGTATATAAACGCGTTTGTGCAGAAGATACTGCTCCGCGCATAAACGAATCTTGAATTCCATCACCAACGCGATCATTAAATTTTTTCTCACTGATTTTCATAGACATAGCTTATGTTCCCCCTTCATGAGCGACTATTCAGTACCTCAGCAATATGCATTACTTTTACTTCTTTTCCTAAACGCTCAATACGTCCGCCAATGTTTAACAAACACCCACAATCTGCACCGATTAAATAATCTGCACCTGTTTCCATGACACTATCTACTTTTTCGTCTACCATTTGCTCAGAAATTGGAGTCATCTTAACTGAAAACGTTCCCCCAAACCCGCAACAATTTTGCACGTTTGGCAAATCTCTCACAGTTAATCCTTTTACATTTGATAATAAAATTCCTGGTGCTTCTTTTACTCCAAGCATACGCGTCATATGACATGATTTATGAATAGTAGCTATCCCTGGTAAACTTGCACCAACATCTGTAACTTTTAAAACATCTACAATAAACTGTGTAAATTCATAAGTTTTATCAGCAACTTTTTGTGCACGTTTAGCCCACTTTGGATCATCTTTGAAAACATGCGGATACTCATGAAACATTGTCGCACAAGAACCAGATGGCGTAACAATATATTCTGCATCTTCAAAAGTTTCAATCATATGTTTCATCGCTTCTTTTGCTGCTTCTACATGGCCGCTATTATAAGCAGGCTGCCCACAACAAACTTGTGCTTCTGGAAATTCAATTTCACAACCTAAACGCTCCAACACTTCAACTGTTGCTTTGCCGACATTTGTTTCAAACATATCGACTAAACAAGTAACAAATAAAGTAACTTTCATAACTATTACTCCCCCTTTTTACAACTTCACCAACAAACATATGGTCATCAGATGACTTAGCAGAGAAGAAATAGGCTCAACCATGGCCTATCCTCTCCCTCTTCTAAAGAAAACGCTTACTTAATCTTTCTCTATTTTATCAGAAAATTAAATTTTTAAAAGATTAAATTACGAATTTATATCGTTTTTACCTGTGACAATATGTTCTACATTTGTTAAATGATCTAGCATTGCTTGCTGCGCTAATTCTACATCTTGTTTTAACACCGCATCATATATAACTTGATGCTCTTCTATAAGTCGTTCTGATGTCGTTTGTTCACCATATAAAATAATGCGTCTTGATTCACCAATTGTTTCAGCAATCATCTCTGAAACATGATTCATGAGTTCAAGCAAAATGTTATTATGCGAAGACTCTGCAATTCCCATGTGAAATTGAAAATCGGCTTTTTCGCCAGCCTTTTCATCTCCAATGCTCTTTGCCATTTCATCTAACCAATGTTTCATATTTTGTAAGTTATCTTCCGTACGTTTTGCCGCCGCTACTCGAACTGCCCCCACTTCAAGCACCTTTCGTACTTCTAATAAATTCAAAATATCTTCTTTCTTCATTAATAATCTATTGTTTAATGATTTCGTTAATGAAGAAGAATCGAAGTTCTTCACATATGTACCTTCTCCTTGTTTCATCTCAATTAAGCCCATCGCTCTTAGCGCACTTAGCGCTTCACGAACAGCAGATCTGCCAACTTGAAACTGCTCAGCTAATTGATGCACAGGGAGTAGTTTGTCACCAGGTTTTAACGTACCATTTTTAATCATTGTTAAAATAGCTTCAGATACTTCTTCGTAAATTTTTTTCGGTTTAATAGATTTGTACTCCAGTTAAATCACCTCAGTATCTTCCAAACAACAATTGAAACGATTTATAAGAACTTTGCATCATAACTATTTTAGACCGAATTGATAAGAAGTACAAATGTTTTGTTCATAAAATAGTCAAATTTTCGATATTTATTACATATTAATTTATATTTTTACGTATAAAGTGAAACTTTAATCAGTGGAGGTTTTGTTCATCGCCCACTGATTATTAGCTCTCACCAATCGGGCTTTTACGGGCAGCAGGGCCTCCACCTAACTTCTTTGCTTCCGTTGAATTTTGAGGTGAGTGTCTTACTGCCCGGCGAATAGCGGGATAAATATTTTCTTCAATAAAAAGAACATGTCCTAAAAATTAGAACATGCTCCCCTCATCCTGTACATTCAGTTTAATAATAACCGTTGTTCCCTTATCTTTTTCACTTTCAATTTTCCACTGTCCACCATGTATATGAACAATTTGTTTCACAATAGCAAGGCCTAAACCTGTTCCACCGTGTTGACGACTTCTCGCTTTATCAACTCGGTAAAAGCGTTCTCCAAGATTCTCCAAATGTTCTATATCAATACCAATTCCTGTATCTTTTATTTTTAATTCACAGTAATCATCGATTTGCTCTAAAGTTATAACGATATTTCCTTTTTGATTTGTATACCGTATCGCATTATCTAACACATTATGAAGCACTTGTTGCATACGATCCTCATCAATCATGACAATGACCTCTGGATTTAAATTGGTTGAAATATGAATTTCCTTTTCTATAAACTTAATCTCATAGGTATCTAATACGTCTTCAATCAGCTGTGAAAAAACGATAGGTTGCTTCTTTAACGGAAAGTGCTCACCTTCTAATTGTGCTAAGTCTAACAAGTCATGAACGAGACGCTGCATACGACCTGCTTCTTTATGAATTAGCTGCGTTACTTTTTCCTGCTGCGGTCCCTTTGCAACACCATCTAAAATAGCCTCGCTATACCCTTTTATATAACTAAGTGGTGTTCTAAGTTCATGCGAAACATTTGCTAAAAATTCCTTACGCTTTACATCTTCTGTTTCTAATGAATTTGCCATTTTATTAAATGCTTTTCCTAATCGTCCAATTTCATCCTCTGAAGAAACTGTAATCCGCTCCGAAAAATCTCCCGTAGCCAAATGATTTGCAACCCGCTCCATTTGCGAAAGTGGCTTCGTAATTGCAATTATAATTTTCCTTCCAACCCATATCGTAATTAAAATCATAGCAATTGCTAACGGTGCTAAAATAAGACCCATATCATAGATTAAATCTTTTATACTTTTTAAAGGAATATACGAATAGACAATTCCGACTAATTTTTTATTTTCCAATACAGGGATGACAACCCCCATAATATTACGGTCAAAATGTTCTTCATATCCTATTTTTGTCACAGTTTTCCCGTCTAATAGCGTTTGCCTATCTCCTTCACTTATAAGAGAATGATGATGCACATCAAAAGGCAAACATGCGCTTAAATCACGCGGATTAGACACGAAAATAACGTCTGAACTAGATATTTGATCAAACGATCTTACTTTCTCTTCAAAAGTTGATATTCCTTCACGCTTATCATATTGAGCAGCAAGACTTTTTCCTTCCATTACTAACGAAGCTTTTAAATTATCAACGTATAATTTTTCATACGAGTATAAAGATACGAAATAAAGAAAGGACACTGTTACACATACTGCACATACTACTGTAAGCCAAAGTTTTTGTACCATCGTAAACATACGTTACACCTCAAATTTATAGCCTACACCCCAAACAGTTTGAATGTAGTTTCCACTTTCTCCAAGCTTCAAGCGCATCGTTTTCACATGCGTATCTACCGTTCTTGTACTTCCGGCATAATCATATCCCCATACCTTTTCAAGTAATTGCTCCCGGCTAAATACTTGTCCTGTATGTTGGCAAAGAAAATATAATAAATCAAACTCCTTTACAGTAAGAGAAATCGGCTCACCACCCGCCTCTATTCGTCTACTTTTTTCATTGATAAGAATTGGTCCAAATTGAATCTCTTCTTGCTGTTCTTGCTTTGTATATCTTCTTAGCACAGCTTCCATACGGGCAACCAATTCACCAGGACTAAACGGTTTTACAATATAGTCATCTGCTCCCATACGTAAGCCGTTCACCCTATTCCACTCTTCACCTTTTGCCGTTAAAAATATAATCGGCACATCTGACGTTTTTCTAATTTCTTTACAAACTGAAAGTCCATCCATTTCTGGCATCATTATATCTAATACAACGAAATCATAATGATCCGTTTCTAGTTTTTTAAGAGCCTCTTTTCCATTCTCAGCTTCTCCCCACTCATATCCAAAGTTATCCAAATACATTCCAACAAGCTGTCTCATATCACTTTCATCATCTACAACTAGCACTCTATATTTATTCATTGTCCTTCCCTTCCCTCTCTATGAGTTGAAACGGTCCTTTTCCGACTTTAATTGTTTGTTTTATTTTCAAATTCTTCATATCTATAACGCACACTTCATCACTATCATAACTGGCTACATACCCTTCTGCTCCGCTCTCAAAAAATGCAAATGGATTCGACCCTACTTCTACAGAAGCTATTTCTTTATATGTGCTAATATCAAACTTTCTAAGTGTATTCGACCCATGACTGAGTGCATATACGTACTTACTATCCTTCGTTATATTCACAGGCATAAATGGAGCGTGTAAAGAACGCACCATTTCTCCACTCTGTAAAGAATACACTAACACTTTCTCATTTACTTGATTTCCATCACCATGTCCGCCAATCCATATTTCTTTCCCATCAGGACTAATCGTCGCTCCTGTTGATGCTGGCGGAATCATAAAGGATTGAATAACTTCTTTTTTCTTCGTATCAATTGTCGTTAGTTTCGTATCATAAAAGTTTAGTACAGATAACCGATTCTGATACTCTACCATCGTTATAGGCCCTTTTCCTGTTGAAACACTTCCTGTCTCTTTCCCATTTATCGTAAAGAACCTTACCTTTTGAACATTTTGATCAGCAGCAAATAATTGTTTTTTATCTGCTGATACGACCACATTTACAATGCCCTTTCCAGTTTTATATTTTCCCACTTGCCTTCCTTCCGCTAGTGAATATACATACATATATTCTAATTGCTTACCGTATACAAGTATTTCATCGCCATTTGGAAGCAGTGTGATTCCGGCCATTGGCTCATTTAGTTCCCATGTCGTAATTAACTTTTTATCTTTTTTATCAATAAAACTAATGCTGCCTTCTTTTATATTCGTAGTTATAATAACATTTTTATCTTTAGCAATTGGTGTATATGAACTTCCTTGACACCCTACTAGTAGAAATAAAAAACAGAGAAGAAAAACATACTTTCTCAAAAGATTCCCTCCATCTTCGGATGATTTCGTTATAATTGTAAAATAACAAATAAATGTGTGGAAAGTGTGAAATTTCCCTTTCTTACTCAATTTACATATATAATGTACAACAAATAGAATTTGAGGTGTGTCAATTATGCTATTTCCTGATTTAGCGAATAAAATTGTACGAGAAGTACGCAGACTAATTACAGAAAATATTATTATCATTAATATAGAAGGCGTTATTATCGCAAGTACAGATACAGAAAGAATTGGTCAATTTCATGAAGGTGCACTCCGCTGCGCCAAACAAAAGAAAACCGTCATCATTACAAAAGAAGATGAAAGGCGATTGCAAGGTGTAAAGGCGGGGATGAATCTTCCTTTATTATTTCATGATGAAGTAATTGGTGTCATTGGGATTACAGGAGAACCTGAAAATATCTCACGCTACGGAGAAATATTGCGTAAGATGACCGAATTATTAATTCATGAAAACTACTTTTTAGAGCAACTAGAACTTGAGCACCGTTCTTATGAAGCTTTTGTCTTTGATTGGCTTCAAAATACAGAGTGGTCCCCGAGTTTTCTTGATCGCGCCAAAACACTTGGCATTGATTTATATAAGAAAAAACAACTTATTTTGTTTTCTATTGGCAAAAATGACACGATGCTCCAGCGTAAAATATGGCAACACATACGTAATATTTTAACAAAAGAGCATCTATTTGTTCGTTGGGGAAATGATCGTTTTATTTTATTTACAGCAACGAGCTCAAAAGAGCAAACTTATCAATTTTTAAAACGGTTAAAACAAGACTGCGAAACTTTATTTTCTATTTCTTTATATATCGGGATTGGACGAACAGTTACCTCAAACAATATGAACATATGTTACGAACAAGCATTACGCGCTCTTTCTGTATCATTGGAAACGAAAAAAATTGTATTTAATGAAGATTTACGTTTAGAAATGTGTTTACAAGATATTTCTGCCGAAACGCGTGAACAATTTCTAGAGCGTACCATCGAAAACTTATTATCATTTCCTGAGCTTATACATACTTTGCGCTTATTTATCGATTATAACCAATCTTATAAACAGACGGCTAAACAATTACATATACACATTAACACATTACATTACAGGCTAAAAAAGATTGAAGAACATACAGGACTTGATCCAAAACAATTCAAAGACTTAAACGTTTTATACTTCGCACTCCTCCTATTAGATGATCATACAAAAAAGAACGATAAAACAGATTAATCTTTAGATGATTATACATAGAAAGAATCCCTCGACTTTTTTATCATTATAATGAAAGCACTGTTACCACGTTGTTTATTATAACTAAACACGTTAACAGTTTGAGGGGGATTTCCAATGTTAGAAAAACAAATTATTCATTCATTCGTATCTATTGTTGGCGAAGATAATGTAGATACATCCAATATGGGGCGTTTAACTTATAGTTATGATGCCACCCCAAACTTCCAAGCAATGCCTGATGCAGTCATTGCTCCTCGTAATACAAATGAAGTAGCTGAAGTGTTAAAAGTATGTAACACTCACAAAATTCCTGTGTATGTGCGCGGGTCTGGAACAAATCTTTGCGCAGGAACATGTCCACTTGAAGGCGGTATCGTCCTTATTTTCCGCCATATGAACAATATTTTAGAAATTGATGAAGAAAACTTAACAATTACTGTACAAGCAGGTGTCATTACACTTGATATTATTAAAGCGGTAGAAGAAAAAGGTTTATTTTATCCACCAGATCCAAGCTCGATGAAAATTTCTACAATCGGCGGTAATATTAATGAAAACTCAGGTGGATTACGCGGTTTGAAATACGGCGTAACACGTGATTATGTAATGGGGCTTGAACTTGTCTTACCAAATGGCGATATTATTCGCACTGGTGGTAAATTAGCAAAAGATGTAGCTGGTTACGATTTAACTCGTTTATTTATCGGTTCTGAAGGAACACTTGGCGTGGTAACAGAAGCTATATTAAAACTTGTTCCTATGCCTGAAACAAAGAAAACAATGCTTGCACTATATGAAGATATTAATGAAGCTGCACGTGCTGTTTCTTCTATTATTGCAAATAAAATCATTCCAGCAACACTGGAGTTCTTAGACCAACCGACAATTGAAGTAGTAGAAGAGTTTGCGCAAATCGGTTTACCTACAGATGTAAAAGCAATTTTATTAATTGAACAAGACGGCCCTCCCGAAGTAGTCAATCGAGACATTGAAAACATGGCTAATGTTTGCCGCTCTATGAATGCAGTTGATGTTCGTATTGCAAAAGACGAAACAGAAGCAGATGCGCTTCGTACCGCTCGCCGTAGTGCTCTATCAGCGCTCGCACGATTAAAACCTACTACAATATTAGAAGATGCGACTGTACCACGTTCACAAATCGCTCCGATGGTTGAAGCTATTAATGCCATTGCAAAAAAATATAATATTCCTATTTGTACGTTTGGACACGCTGGTGATGGTAATTTACATCCAACTTGTATGACAGACGCTCGTAATGCAGAAGAAATGCACCGAGCTGAACAAGCTTTTGCTGAAATATTTGCGAAAGCAATTGAACTTGGTGGCACAATTACTGGTGAACATGGTGTTGGTGCAATGAAAGCTCCATATTTAGAAATGAAATTAGGTAAAGAAGGTATTGCAGCTATGCAAGGAATAAAGCAAGCTTTCGATCCAAATAACATTATGAATCCTGGAAAAATGTTCGCGAAAGACACTCGAAAAAGAGTGGTGGTTGAGCAATGACCACATTAAATAAAGAAAATATTCAAAAAGAATTTAAAGAACGATTAAGTGAAGATGAATTACTAAACTGTATGCGATGCGGTTTTTGTTTACCTACTTGTCCTACCTACATTCAATCCGGATATAAAGAGTCACATTCACCACGCGGACGTATCGCATTGATGAAAGCAGTCGTTGATGGTTTAATCGAACCAGATGAAGATGTTGAACATACATTAAACGTTTGTCTTGGTTGCCGTGCTTGTGAACCTGTTTGTCCATCTGGTGTAAATTATGGACATTTATTAGAAGAAGCTCGTGATATTATTAATCAAAATAAAAAATTCTCAGTGCCAGTGAAAGCTGTTCGAAAAGTCGTTTTTGAAGGACTATTCCCCCATCAAAATCGAATGAGAACATTAACTGGACTAATCGGATTTTATCAACGTTCTGGTTTACAAACGCTAACACATAAAACAGGGATTATGAAGTTATTCCCTGAAACACTTGCAACGATGGATCTCGTTTTACCAAAAGTCCCTAAAATGAAAGCCATGAAAGATCGTCCTTCATTTTTACCTGCAGAAAGTACAAAGAAAAAACAAGTTGCATTCTTCACAGGCTGCTTAATGGATACGATGTTTTTAGAAACAAATAACGCAACGATGAAACTTCTTCAATTAGCTGGTTGTGATATCGTTATTCCAAAAACACAAAGTTGCTGCGGTGCATTGCATGGACATGCTGGTGAAAAGAGTGGAGCAAAAGAATTAGCAAAGCGAAATATAAAAGCATTCGAAGATTTAAACATCGACTATATTATTACGAATGCAGGTGGTTGCGGGGCTTATCTCGTAGACTATGATTATCTTTTAAAAGATGATCCGGATTGGGCTGAACGTGCTAAGCAGTTTGTTTCTAAAATTAAAGATATTACTGCTATACTAGTAGAACTAGACTTCCATAAGCGAACTGACTTACGACTCACGCCGCAAGTTATTACGTATCAAGACTCTTGTCATTTACGCAATGTTATGCGCACATCTTCTGAACCTCGTATGTTACTAGAGGCTATCCAAGGTGCAACATATCGAGAAATGAAAGATGCCGACCGCTGCTGTGGCTCTGCTGGTATTTACAATATTGTTCATTCAGAGTTATCAATGGAATTTCTAGATTACAAAATGGACCGTGTGCATGAAACAGAAGCAGCAACCATTGTTACTGCAAATCCAGGTTGTTTATTACAAATGAAATTGGGTATTGAGCGAGAAGGGCTTTCTCATAAAATGAGAGGAATTCACATTGTGGATTTATTATTAGAAGCAATTGAAACTAACTCGTAACATACGTAATAATAGGAAAACGGCTATCTCCTTCGTCTATGTAAAGAGATAGCCGCTTTTTTGTCTGCTACAACATTAAAAATATGTTACTTTATTATAAAAAAGAACAACAGAAACATTACAGTTTTGTAAAAATCAATCCATTATATTCCTCAAAAAAACGTTCAAACCATTGATACAATAGGATTCTTCATTTTCTATTTAGGTAACTTTATCCAAAAACCCCCTCTTAAAACCAAGTATAAAAACACTATAAATTCCTTTTATACTCTATATTTCTCTTATTTTTGCTCCCTTCTTCTCTTAGGATAAATTAGGTAATTTTAAAGTCTATGAATTTTTTTCCATCTTTTTTCTCGCAAATTGTATGCTACGATGAATTTGTCAGTCAGACAGGCTGTCAAAAACAAATCGTGTGAAAACAAATTAAAACTTTATATAGGGGGACACACATCATGAAAAAGCGTGTTTTATTATCTGTAGCTGCTGCAACAGCTCTTACTTTAGGAGTATCTTCTCTAGATGCACAAGCTGCAACAGTACAACCATCTAACGTAAAGGTTCAAAATATTCAGCATTCAAAAGTAATGATGAAACAAATGAGCCAACAAGAATTACAAGCATTCTTACAATCTATGGGAGTTGAATCATTAGCACAATGGCAACAAGGAAACTTCCAACCAAACTGCTTCATTCCTGGTCAACAACCTACTGAAAATGTTGTAACTGAGCAACCAACAGCTAAGCCAGAAACTCAAAAGCCAGTTGAGCAAAAACCTGCCGAGCAAAAGCCTGCTGAAGAAGTTCAAAAACCAGAAACTCAAAAGCCTGCTGAAAACAGCAATACTCAAAAACCTGCTGAACAAAAACCAGCTGAGCAAAAGCCTGCTGAAGAAGCAAAATCTTTAAGCGAGTTTGAACAACGTGTTGTTGAATTAACAAACGCTGAGCGTGCAAAACAAGGCTTACCAGCACTAAAAATCGATACTGAATTAAGCAAAGTAGCACGTATTAAGTCTGAAGATATGCAAAAAAACAACTACTTTGATCATAACAGCCCTACATACGGGTCTCCGTTTGACATGATGAAGAAATTTGGTATTTCTTATACATCTGCAGGTGAAAACATCGCTCAAGGTCAACGTACACCTGAAGAAGTAGTACAAGCTTGGATGAACAGCGCTGGACACCGTGCAAACATCTTAAATAACGGCTTCACTCACATCGGTGTTGGTTATGTAGAAAGCGGCAACTACTGGACACAACAATTTATTACGAAGTAAATAGATTAAAAGAGTCTTCTCATAATGAGAAGACTCTTTTTTAAGTTTCATAGCTTTCTATTATGTATGAATAGAAAATATATAACATAAACAACATAGATCCACAGCTTATTACACTAAGCAATACATAAAATCCCCACTCTAAGTTCAAAAACAATGAAAACAATATGCCACATGCCATCACTTGAAAAATCCGTCTACTCACTAAACAAATTTTTTGTAATTTAATTGGATCTTTTTCTTTTTCTTTGCCTTTTATTTTCTTAAATTCTTTACTCAGCATAAAAAGAAACATACTAATCCCAATCGTTAATCCTGTTTGAAAGGATATCAAATCCCCAAAATTAATAAAGAGGATAAGCGTATGAATAAACAACATAAACAACGTAATTTTCTTTATAAATCCGCCTATAATACCATGCTCTCTTTCATTAAACTTAAATATATTATGTGAAATAATATACAAAAATCCATATGAAAAAATAATAAAACAGGGAATAAATGCTACAACGACTTGTTTACTCATAAACTCGTTTGGCTGACCATTTACATTCCAATGTACTGCGATACGATTTGGTAAATAGGGATAGAGAAATAGAGTAAGTAAAAGACAAGCGAAAAATATTCCCAGTACATACTTATATTTAATCAAGTGATTCTCACCTCTCTTTTCTCTTAACGGCTTCGCTTCTTTTAGAGAAATCCCTGCAAAAAACTACTTTTTTCAAGTTAAAACTTATACTTTACGCATTTTCTTTTTGAAATTCTTTTATTTTATTATTTAACTTTGTAGGAAACGGCACATCAACTTCAATCGCTTCTTTCGTAATTGGATGCAAAAAATGTATCTTCATCGCATGCAATGCTTGACTGGACATATATTTTGTTTGTCCACCATATAATACATCCCCAACTAATGGATTACCATTATGACTCATATGAACACGAATTTGATGTGTTCTACCCGTTTCTAATTGTAACGTTACGAGAGTCGTGTTTTGCTTCTTAAAATACTTTTCTACTTTATAATATGTGATAGCTTGGTCACCTTTTGGAGAAATACGACGCCTTGTAGCATGATGGCGATCCCTTCCGATAGCAGCATCAATCTTTCCTTGTTTCTTCTTTACTTTCCCTTCAACGAGCGCTGCGTACGTTCTTTTAATTTTTCTTTCCATTAATAAGCGATCCATAATTGAACCAGCAATTCTATGCTTAGCAAACACGACACCACCTGTCGTATCTTTATCTAAACGATGAATATGACGCACCTTCGTCTCTAAACCTTGCATTTGAAAATGAAAAGCAACAAGATTTGCAAGCGTCCCGGTTCCACCTTTTTCAGCAGGGTGTGTGTCCATTTGCTCTGGTTTATTTACGATAAGTACGTGATCATCTTCGTATACTACATGTAATTCACCATATTCTGGATCTACACCGTACTCTTCCTCCGCAAACATATGGACTTGTAACTTATCGTTCTCTTTTAAAAGCTCATTCCATCTTCTTTGTTCCCCGTTAACCGTAACACCTTTTTCCATACGAAGCTGATGTAATAGCTTTTTCGGTATTTCCCATTCTACTTTTAATACCGATTCAATACTTATACCATTCCATTTAGCTGGAACGGTAATTTCACACCATTCACCCTTTTTCTTTGTTTCCATACTGTTTATCACCTTATTTCTATTGATTCTCTCATTGTAACGGAAAACACACTTTGATGCACCGTCAAAAATAGAGGACAGTCTTATAATAGACTGCCCCTCAAGCTCTAAGTCTTTTCATTTCTAACAATACTTCTTCAGCTTTTTGTTCATACGATAAATCCTTAAAGAAATCCGCCAACCTTTTATAATCATTGTAAGCATCTAATAAATCGTCCATCTTTTCTATTTTCATCACTTGTTGTTTTTGTTTCATTTTTACTGGATAGCGATAACCTGATACTTCTTGTATTTTGTAATACTCATCCTCTACTTGAACGACCTTTACAAGTTCTTCCTCTTCTGCATCCATCGTATACCCGTCAAATTCTCTAAGTAGTTCATAAATGATATGAGTCCATTCATCTTTTGGATAAAATCCTTTTTCTAACCGATAACCGACAATGCGATACATATGCCCATCGTTCTCGGCAAACTGTACTGTATCATTTAACTTAAACTTAAAATAACGAAACATTGCCTTCACCTACTTATTATGTAATGTTCTTATCACATACTATTTGCAAAATGTAGGCTTTGCTATTCATAAAAAATGCTCATCATATTGATGAGCATTTTTTACGATGATTTTTCTCGTTTTTTTCGAAATGGTAACCACCAGTTCCAGTCTCCAAATAACTTCATTAAGCTTGGTACGAGCATAAGACGAATAATTGTTGCATCAAGAAATATTGCTAATGCAACGCCAAGACCCATCTGCTTTACTGGTAAAATATCAGTAAATGCGAATGCACCAGTTACAACAATCATTATTAAAGCAGCTGATGTAATGATTCTACTTGTTGAAACGAGCCCTTCTAATGTTGCTTGATCGTTATCTCCTGTTTCTTCATAGAGCTCATGAATACGTGAAATAAGAAATACTTCATAATCCATACTAAGCCCAAATACGAGGCCAAAAATGAAGATTGGTAAGACAAACAGAACCGGACTTGCTTCTAAACCGAAATGACCACCTTCAAATAACCAAACAACAATTCCAATGGTTGCACTTAAACTAAGTATATTCATAACAATTGCCTTAATTGGAATGAGTATAGATCGGAATGCAAATAATAATATAACAAAGGTCGATCCAAATATAACAGACATACCAATTACAACTTTATCTTTAATTTCATCTTCTAATTCTTGTTGAAACGTCGTCATTCCGCCTAGATAATACGTAACATCCGTTTCTTTATAGTTCTTTTTAAAGTCACGTACCCACTGTTTTGCAGTCTCTGTACGTGATTTTGTTTTCAAAAATATTTCTATCGTCGTCTTATTCCCTTGCGTGTATGCTTCAAATACAGGAGTTAGTTTCGCTGATTCTGGCGACTGCAACATTCCAACAACTTGATCTGCTTTCATTCCAGTTAACCCGTCGTATAAACTTCTTACTTCATGTACTTTCTTATCACCTTTTAACTTTTGAACGACTTCTTCTATCTTTTGTAGACTTTCTTTTTCTTTCATATCTTTTTTCGTCTCTACAACTAACGTAACATCAGCGTGTGTTTTGACAGTTTCATTAAATGCTTCTTCATACTTTTCATATGCAATCCTTGTATCACTCTTTTCAGGTAAAGCTTCAACACCAGGGAACTGCAAATTAGCTGTACGTAACGGTAATAAGCAAATAACAATAAATGTTGTAACAACAATAATCATTGCAATTGGATGTTTCATCACAAATTTTGCAAATTTACGCCATGCTTTTGCCGGCGTATGTGCTACTTGATTCTTTTTTAATATTCTTTTACCGATTAACGATAATAGTGCTGGAAGAAGTGTGAGTGAGAATAAAATACTCATAATGACAACAATCATTCCGCTAATCGCGACAGATTGAATATAATCTATCTTAAAGAAAAACAAACCGGATAACCCAACAAATACGCATAATCCTGAAAATACAATCGCACGTCCTGCCGTTTGATATGTAATTGCTATCGCTTCTTTTACCGTTCGTTTAGCAACTTCCTCTCGAAAACGGTTCACAAATAATAGCGCAAAATCAATAGATAATGCAAGTCCAATCATCGGTGCAACGTTTAACACGAAAATAGATAGTTCTTTATCAACACCGATGAAATACAATATACCCATCGTACTAATAACACTAAGCGCCCCATTCAAAATCGGTAAAATTGATGCCAAAAGGCTACCAAACGAAAATAGTAATACAAGAAACGCAATTGGTAATCCAATCATCTCTGCTACTTTTAAATCATTTTGCGTTCTTTCATTAATCTCTTTATTAATTTTCGGAAACCCTGTAGGTGTTACTTTTAATGCTATATTACTTTCTTTCTCAATCTCATCAGCAAATTGTAATGTCTTTTCCATTCGTTCCTTATTTGTTTTCCCGGAAAATAAAATTGTCGCATAGCCGATGTCATCTTGTAGCATTTCTTTATTTTGGATTGGGTGATGGAAAGATTCATAGTTCTCTTTCTCTTGAACATTCTTTACAATTTCATTTATTCGCTTTTTAAATTCCTCATGCGAAGCATCTTTATTTTTCTCAAAAACAAGCAGCAGCGTATCTTGAGACTTCTTAAAATCTTTATCTAAAATTTCTTTCGTTTTTTGATAGTCGCCTTCCGTTTGGAAACCGTCACCACCTAATACTCCCGGTAGCTTTGGAGCAAAAATCCCAAGTGCGATTGCGAGCAACAGTAACGCTACAATTACTGTATAACGAAACTGATACAAAAAGGCTCCTAACTTCCCCCACTTATCAACTTTATGTACATTTGTCTTCACACATTTTCACCTACTTTACATAATTCAATTGTCACTTATACTGTATCACATCTTGATATAAACAAAAAACGTCTGGAAAAACTATAATAATAGTTTTTCCAGACGTTTTTCTATCTCTCTTTATTAAGCCCTAATCTCTCAGTAAGTAAACGATGGTAGTAAATCGCGATAATTAACAAAATACCACCTACGCAGTAACCAGCTAAAATATCAGTTGGGTAATGTACATTTAAAATGACTCTACTTAATCCAATCGATAGAATTACTATACCCATCAAAATCGTTGTGACACATTTCCCAGCTACGCTTTTCAAATTAGCAGCAATGATATAAGTAAGAAATCCAAATGTCATAATTGATAGCATTGCATGTCCACTAGGAAAACTATATCCAAGTGCATCTAGCGCTTCATTTAATGACGGACGTTCTCTCTTTACAATCTCTTTTATCCCTTTATTCACAAGATGTGTTATTAAAATTCCCATTGGATATACAATCATCGCAGCATAATAACGCTTCTTCCAAAAAACAAGCAAACTTATAACGAGCGTAGCGACTATCCCAATTGCTGATCCCAATTTTGTAAAGTACGAGAAAAATGTAAGAGAACTTTCCGTTTGTAGCCCTCTTACTAATCCACGGACATATGTATCCATCACTGTAACGCCACCTGCATGTACGCGCCAAGCAACAATACCAAATACAGCAAATAACAAACCGATACACATTACCTCATACTGATGTAACTTCTTCTTCAAACGATTTCCTCCTACTATGAAAAAATGCGATTTCTACTTTAGAAACCGCATTTCCTTGCTTATTTACCTTTTGTTTTTAGCTCTGTCCAGTAACGATCATAGTCTTTTAACTTATCGTCTACATCAACAAGCCATTCTGTACGATCTAACTCTTCTTTCGTTAAGAAAATCATGTGATTATCACGGTATTCTTTACTATGAAGAGGATGAGCTTTTTCATTTGGATTACTGTAACCAATTGACTCGTAGTTTTTCACACTTACTTTTTCATCTAGTAAGTAGTTCATAAATTTCTCAGCAAGCTCTTTATGTTTTGCACCTTTTGGAATTGCTAACGTATCAGCCCAAATTGTGCCGCCTTCTTTTGGTACAACATATTCTACATCTTTATTATCTTTTGCGATAAATGCTGCATCTCCAGACCAAACTGTTCCGATCCAAGCATCTTCTGTAATGAATTTTTGTTTAATGTTATCTGTATCAAACGCTAATAAGTTTGGAAGCAGCTTCTTTAAATCATCTGCTGCTGTCTTTAATTGTGCATCGTCTTTCGTACTGTTTGAGAACCCGTGCTTCTTAAGACCCATTCCTAATACTTCACGAGAATCGTTTAGTAACGTTACATGTCCTTTATATTTCTCATTCCATAAGTCAGCCCAGCTTGTAGGTGCTTCTTTCACATACTTTTTATTGTATGCAATCCCTGTTACACCCCAAGTGTACACTAAAGAATATTTATTCTCTGGATCAAACGCAGGTGTTTTAAAATTAGAAACCATGTTTTCGATATTCGGGATATTCTTTTTATCTAACGGTGCTAATAAGTCCATTTTCGCCATTGTTTTAACCATGTAATCAGACGGCTGGATTAAGTCATACTTTGCGCCACCAGCTTGTAATTTCGCAAGCATTTCTTCATTACTTGCGTACTTGTCATAGTTAATTTTCACATTATACTTCTTTTCAAAATCTTTTAGCACTTGCTCATCAAAATTGTCAGCCCAACTATAAATATTTAATTCTTCTTTCTTTTCACCACAACCAGCAAGCACACCAGCAACAAGGCTAAAGCTAATTGCTGCGCCAGCTATTCTTTTCATTAATTTCATCGGTTTATTACCCCCTTGTACTTTCTATATCGTTCGTATTATAAAGGAAGGTGTCCTCCAGAGTTTTCTTCACCATCTGCACCTTTGTTTCGGAAGATTTCAGATAGAACCATTAATCCTACGATAGCAACAATTAAAATTGTAGAAAGAGCATTAATTTCTGGTGATACTCCGCGCTTAACCATACTGTAAATGTATAGTGGCAATGTTGTTGATCCTGGTCCTGATACGAAGAAACTAATTACAAAATCATCAATTGATAATGTGAATGTTAATAATGCTGCCGAAATAACTCCCGGTGCAATTGCTGGGAACGTTACATAACGAAACGTTTGCCAAGGCGTTGCTCCTAGATCATTTGCAGCTTCTTCTAAGTCACGTCCCATACTTGAAAGACGCGCAGCTAAAATAACAACAACAAACGAAATGCTAAATGTAATATGTGCAATAATAATCGTTGTTTGTCCAAGTTCCATTCCTAACTGACTGAAAAGAATTAGTAAAGATAATCCCATTAAAATATCAGGAATTAAAATTGGTAAATATACAAGGCCATTAATAGCCCCTTCGAAACGATATTTATAACGATGTAAAGCAATTGCAAAGAATACACCAAGTACCGTTGTCACAATCGTTGTTATAACTGCAATCGTAATACTATTTACAAATGCATCAATAACATCTTGTTTTTGAAATAAATCTGTATACCAATGGAATGTAAAACCTTCCCACTCCGCATTAATGCGAGAGTCGTTGAAAGAATAGACCATTAAAACCATCATTGGAAAATACAAGAATAACAAAATTAACCAAGAATAAGAAACTAAAAACTTCTTCATCTTTGCCTATTCCCCTCCGTTCTCATTATATTTATATACTTTCGTTGCACGATAATATAAGTAAATTAACAGAACAGAGAATAGAACAACGATAATCGATAACGCAGATCCAAACGGCCAGTCACGTGCACCTAAGAATTGATTTTGAATAACGTTTCCGATTAATGCTACTTTCGATCCGCCCATCACGTCTGATACAACAAACATTCCGATAGAAGAAACGAATACTAAAATAGAACCAGTCGCAATTCCTGACATCGTCATCGGCACTGTTATATTCCAAAATGCCTTTATTGGTGTTGCTCCTAAATCATAAGCCGCTTCTAGCTTACGCTTATCCAGCTGCTCAATTGCTGCATACACTGGTAAAATCATAAATGGTAATAAAGAATAGACCATTCCGAGTATTACAGAAGGAGTATTATATAATAAATTTAACGGTTCACTAATAATGCCAAGCTTTAATAACAACGTATTCACAAGACCTTGTGAACGTAAAATAACAATCCATGCGTATGAACGAACAAGAAAGTTAATCCAAAACGGGATCGTTGCCAATAATAAAAGAATAGAGCGGTATTTGCGGTCAACAATTGTAATTGTATACGCAAACGGATAACCAATTAATAAACATATTACTGTTGTAATAACTGCGATCTTAACAGTTTCCCATAACGTTCCTAAGTACAATGGATCAAATACACGGGATATATTCTCCAGCGTAAATTGCATTTCTACTGTCCCGTAAGCTCCGCGCTGCATGAAGGCGAATCCTAATACGAATACGAGCGGGATTAGGAAGAAAATTAGCAGCCACGCGACTGTAGGTAGTGCGAGTAATTTCCCTTTTTTCAATTTAAGGTCACCTCGTCCTCTTGCTCCCAGCCTACATATACATTATCTCCAATGCTCCACTGCGCTGCCTCTTCAGCAGTTTGATATGCCATTAGTAATTCTGATGTTTTCTCATCACGTACATAAAGCTTCTCCATATTTCCGACAAACTCAATATCTTCAATATGTCCAAGATGGTATTCTTTTAAAATTGGTTCTTCAACCGAACGTACTTTTACATTTTCAGGGCGAATTGCTACATAGCCTTCCCCGTTCTTCACAATATTATTTTCACCGATGAATGTCGCAACGAACAATGTTTTCGGCTTATTATAAATTTCTTTCGGCGTTCCGATTTGTTCGATATGTCCTTTATTCATAACGACAATACGATCGCTCATGCTCATTGCTTCTTCTTGATCGTGCGTTACGTATATGAACGTAATTCCTAAATTACGTTGTAAGTTTTTCAATTCACGTTGCAAGTCTTTTCGTAACTTAAAGTCAAGCGCTCCAAGTGGCTCATCTAATAGTAATACACGCGGATTATTTACAATCGCTCTTGCAATTGCAACACGCTGCTGTTGTCCACCAGAAAGCTTCGCAGGTTTACGATTACGGAACTCAAGTAACTGCGTTAAACGCATTGCCTCTTCAGCACGCTCTTTCTGCTCTGCTGCTGATACTTTCTGCATTTTCATACCAAAACAAATATTCTTCTCTACTGTCATATGTGGGAATAGTGCGTAATGTTGGAACACTAGGTTCATATGACGCTTATATGGCGGCAAATCGTTAATTCTTTCATCATCTAATAAAAGATTCCCTTTAGTTGGAGTTTCAAATCCTGCGATCATACGAAGTAAAGTCGTTTTCCCGCAGCCACTCGGCCCTAAAATTGTTAAAAACTCTCCCTCTTTAATATCTAAAGAAAGAGGTGGGATAATCACTTGATTTCCAAAATGTTTTTCAACTGCTTCAACTTTAATAATCTTTTTCATTTTCCCGTCCTATCTACCTTAAATTTTAAATTTTTATATTCATGAATAAATATTTATGTTCTATAGACTATTTTTTGTTTCGATCCAAACAAAAATGGTTATTTAACAAGCGTTCGTTTCTATTCTTTATGTAGTATGTTTGATTCATTTTCGCATGATACATAACGTCGAACAGAAAAACCCCTTCCATTGCGAAGGGGCTATTATCATACGGCTACGCCTACTGATAAACACCATCATCATTTTAACAACTTTCGTATGAATTTTAAAGCACTTTTTGTAGAAGAGTAACGAATTTTCATGTCGAATGCTGTAGATTGGGCTAAAATGCTTTTATAATGTGAAAAAGTCCGAAAACTTTCTTTCCCATGATAACCCCCTAATCCACTACTTCCAACACCCCCAAAAGGTAAATATGGCGTGGCAAGATGATAGACAACATCATTAATACAGCCTCCACCATATGAAATATTACTCGTCACTTTCTTTTGTACTTCTTTATCTTCAGAAAATACATATAACGCTAACGGCTTCGGATATTGCTGGATTGTGCCAATTACATCTTCTATGTTGTCGTACTCTATGATTGGTAAAATCGGACCAAAAATTTCGTCTTCCATAACAGTATCTTTCCATGTAATATCCGCTAGTACTGTCGGTTCAATATGTAATGTATCTTTCTTATAGTTTCCACCAATTACGACTTGACCATCTTGTAAAAATCCACATAATCTTTCGAAATGACGCTCACTTACAATACGCACATAATTTTCATTTTGCAAAGGTTCTTTACTATACTGCTCTATAATTTCATGTCGCAGTGCCTCAATTAGCTTTTCTTTCACGGAAGAATGCACATACATATAATCAGGCGCTACACACGTCTGCCCTGCATTTAAAAACTTACCCCAAACAATTCTTCTTGCTGTCATCTCTATCTTTGCATCTTTATGTACAATACAAGGACTTTTCCCGCCAAGTTCTAAAGTGAGCGGCGTCAACTGTTTCGCTGCTGCTTCCATTACAACTTTTCCAACGCCAACACTACCAGTAAAGAAAATATAATCAAATGGTTCCCTCAGCAAAGATGTACTCTCTTCAACGCCACCTTCTACTACCGCTACAAGCTCTTCTGGGAATAATTCATCTAACATTCTCTTAAGCACTTTTGAAACGCTTGGTGTTAACTCTGACGGCTTTAAAACGATTGTATTTCCAGCTGCCAGTGCTCCTACAAGTGGTGCAATTGCTAATTGAAAAGGATAGTTCCACGGTGCAATAATAAGTGTCACACCATACGGTTCTGGCACTACTTTTCCTTTTGATCCAAAATGAGTAAGTGCTGTTCGAACTCGTTTCGGTTTACTCCACGATGACATATGTTTCAATTGAAAGGAAATTTCTTTTAATACATATCCAACTTCCGTTGTAAACGACTCGTGAACTGACTTATTTAAATCTAATTTCAATGCCTGAAATATTTCTTCTTCAAAATGCTGAATGCCTTCATAAAGCTTCTTCAAATTATTCTTTCGCATTTCGATGCTTCTCGTATGCCCTTTTAAAAAATATTCCTTTTGCCTACTTACAATAGAGGAAATACTCATTCACTCACCTTCTCCCACTATTTTTATCCAATTCTTTCATTATTTATATAGACTTCATATATAACAAATTTCTATTCTTAAGGTTACATTATATATGACTTTTTCAGCTATATAAAATTCATTGCTCACAAAAAAACTACCGAAAGAAAATCTCTCGGTAGTTTTACAGTATTAACGATATAAACGAACAGCACCTGCAGAATTATCATCAGCTTGTCCTACTACTTCAAACTTCAGACCAAGCTTCGGTAAAATACGTCCTGCATCTGGAATCTGTTGATTAATATACGTTTTAGAATCATCAAACTTCGGTACACCTGCTAAACCATCATACGTATACGTTCCACGCGTTGGAGATACAACTTTCCAAGCTGGCGTTTTATCGAATGAGAACGCCGCATCTGCGATTTGGAATCGCGTACTACTTTCCACTGTCGGTTTACCATTTAAAGTTCCTACAATTGCTTCTGGATGAGAATCAACTACACCTAGGAAACCGTGTCCTGGATGTACACCTACCCAGTTATCTGTGTAAGCTGAATCTGCATACCATACAACCATACCAGCGTTATATACTGGACCACGTGCAAATTTTAACGCGTTATCTGAACCAGCATAGTTTCTCCACTCAACATAGTAGTTATGGCTTTTCTTCTCTGTTCCGTTAGAAACAGCAAAACCATCTAATTTGAATTGTGGCGTACCTTCTGCGTCATCAGAGAATACTACTTTATCATCTACTGTTAATGAAGCATTATCAAGTAAGAAACCATTTAATGCTAAACCACCATCAGTAATGTAATCAAATGTTAATTTTACTTTCTTACCTTTGAACTGGCTTAAATCATATGATTTGTCAATCCATTTTCCATTTGTCGAATCTGCATTTCCACTATTTGCTTTCTCACCAAGTCTTTCAATTAACGTTTGTTGACCATCTTCCGTTACAGCGTGTACTTCAAGGAAATCATACTCTGCTTCAATTTCATATAATGATTTGAAGTCAAATTTTGCAGTCGTTGCATTTGTTAAATCGAACAGTGGTGTTTCCATCTTCGTATGAAGATCATCACCTTTTGTGCTGTAGTAATACTGTTTTCCGAATGCCGGCTCAATTGTTTTTATATCTTTGTCTGGTAAGTTAACACGAATCATACCTGGACGGTTAGATTTCGTAACACTTTGGTCTAAATATGTTGCTAGGCCGATACCTTTATTTAATTTCTCGTAATCTACTTCTACGATATTTGCCCAGTTACCACCGATTGTTTTTTGGAAAAACTCTTTATTTTGTGGTGATAAGCTCGTTGGTGTTGTACCTGCAATTTTACCAGCCCAGCTTCCGCCACTCATGATAGACCAAGCTTGAATTGGCTCACCAGCACCGCTATATTGTGTATCATACTCATCTGGTAAACCTAAATCATGACCATATTCATGCGCGAATACACCAACTGCTCCATCTTCTGGTTCAATTGTGTAGTCGAACGCTGCCATCTTTCCACCCCAATATGGAACTTTCGCTTGTGTACCTTCAATTGCGAATGGTTTTGGTCCAACTGTCCAGCGATGTGACCAAATTGCATCATCACCTAATTTACCACCACCTGCTTCTTGTCCAACACCTGCATGAATAATCATTAAGTGATCAATTAAACCATCCGGTTGATTTTTATTTCCATCACCATTTACATCATATTGATCAAATTGATCAAACTCTGATAGATCAAGACCGCTATCTACAGCTGCTTTTAATGCATCTTTTACTAAATCACGTGGGCCTTTTGGTCCTTTATTATCATGACCGCCGCTAGCAGCATCTGCACCGTAATCAGCAGCTTTACCAGGAACTGTTAACCATTTTGTAACTGTTCCGTCCACTGTGTAACTACCACCAGATTGCTCTTCGTAATATTGTTTAAACGTTTCAATTTTACTTCCATCATCTAATGTAAACGGCTCGTTGCCGAATAACATTTTTTCATAATGTTCTTTATTAAAATCGTTAGAATACATATATCCAGGCTCTTTGTCGATATTATTATGTTTAAAGTCAGCGTACTCTACAAGTAAAACGAGTACTTTATCTTTACGTACATCACCGTTATAGTCTTTTTGTTTCGCTGGAGAAGTTGGTACTTTACCATTTAGACCGCCTTTAACTGGGCCTGTCGCTGCAGGTGTTCCTGTTGCAGGGTTATCTAATTTTTCTTTCGTGTCTGCTTTCGCATCTTTCACTTTCTTTAAAAAATCAGATGCTTCTTTCGTAAGTTGATCCCCATTTGGTACTTCTTTCCCAGGATTTTCACCCTTTTTGTTCTCTACATACTTTTCGACAGCTTTCTTTGTTTCTTTCTCTGAAGCTGACGAATCAATTACCCCACGTTTTTTTAGCGCATCTGCTAAACGTTCTTCCGGAATTAAGTGATCATCAACTGGGCTCGTAGCTGTTTTATTCGCAGGCGTTTCAGCATATGCAGATTGAGTACCAGCTCCGAATGAAAGGCCTAATACAGCTGTTAAAGCGATTGATGACAAAACTTTGAACGGTTTCTTGTTCATCCCTTATTTCCTCCCCTAATAAATAATATGTATTACAAATTGAATTTTATTAAAAATTCAATATTTTTTCAATATTTAGTCATATTATGTAATATTTTTAATATATTTGTAAAAATTTCATAGTTAGCATACGAATATATCACAATTCAACAATGTTTTCTGAAAATATTGAAAGTTTTTATCGAACAATTTATAATTTCCATAGAGGGAGTTTAATGGGGATTTTATCTTTGTTTCATCTACACAATATTTGATAATTCACTATATAAAACACAAAATCCGATTGCATTATCATGTATTCTGTAGCAGCAATTATGACCGATAATTAGGGAGGAATTACATTTGTACAAAGATAAGACAGACGCACTGGATCAAGAATGGATTGATTTAATACTTGAAGCTCTAGATGCTGGTATCGCCATGCAAGACATCGAGCAATTTTTCCAACGTATGAAGCCATCCAGTCAGGCTCAATAGGTTTGTTCTTTTTAACGAAGTTTATGTTATAATAATGACATCATAAGACAACTACATATTGATAGAAAGGTGCGCAAATATGATTGGAGAACGTATAAAACGCCTTCGTTTACAAAAAGGGATTTCATTAACTGAACTTGCCGAAAAAGCTGGCGTTGCTAAATCTTACATTAGTTCTATAGAACGAAATTTACAAAAAAACCCTTCCATTCAGTTTCTTGAAAAGATCGCAGCAGTTCTACAAATTCCAGTTGATACTTTACTTCATGATGAAACAACAAAGGAAACTAACCTAGACTCCGAATGGACACAACTCGTTAAAGATGCAATGAACTCTGGTGTCTCCAAAGAACAATTTCGTGAATTTCTTGAATTTACAAAGTGGAAGCAAAATCAAAAATAATAATAGAAAGAAGTGCTTACAACCAGCACTTCTTTTTCTTTATAAAAAAAAGCGGGAATACCCGCTTTTTTATTATTTTTCTTCCCCAGCTTCTTGGTTGGCATTGAATGTCCATTCTAAATTCAATGTATCACCTTGGAAGATATTTTGGTCTTTTCCATCATCTACGAATTCAAATTGTACCCATAGATAATCCTCTGTACCAGCTGCTAATCCACCCTTTTCTCCCCACTCAGGAGCAAAGATATCTTTAGCTAAAAGATCTGGATCAACTTTTTGTAAGTCTGCTAAAGTTGTTTCATATACAGGCTCACTTTGTTTATCCCAGTTCCAAAGGAATTTTACTTTAACGTGCTTACCAAAGTCTTCACCAGCATTATCACCTTTTGCATCTTTAACAGTATACTTTGTTGCTAATTTAACGTCTTTAATAGTTAACGAACCGCTGTTTTGTAATAAGAACTCTTTCTTAACAGAATCCCCTGGTTTTAAATCTTTAATATCTACAAGCGTCTTAGGGTTTAATGTAAGGTCTAACGTCCCAGCTGCAAATGTATTGTTTGATACTTCTTTATCGCTAAAGAATGCAAATGTTCCTCCACCAATTAAAGCTAACCCCAATGCTGCTGATGCAACTCCCATACCTAATTTCTTTTTCAGACTCACAATCAATTCCCCCTAGCTTTTTTTTATATTTTTATCACTTATTTTTCAATAAGAGATGTAAAGAAAACTATATTAGCTTAGCTAATATGCGTTCTTTTTTAAAAACCTTATGTTCATTATAACGAACAACTCTATATAAACACAACACATATTTATTAATATTTTCAGTTATTTTTATTTCTCAATATTTTTTAGACTTTTCAGAAAAATAATGATAATTTATAACTTTTTTCACACTCAAATCATTTAATACTATAAGAAAAAAGAAAAACAAAGAGGTGAGGGCTAACGTTCCCTCACACTCGTATAAATATTACTAGTCTTGCTTATTCGTTCACACTCTCTTACACCACATTCTTGTTTTCTGACTGTTTCACTAAAGCAGTTACTCCGCTTTCTTCTGCTCTTCTAGCTTTTTCTGTTCTTCCACTTTCTTTTGCTCTTCTACTTTTTTCTGTTCTTCTACTTTCTTCTGTTCTTCTACTTTCTTTTGTTCTTCGGCTTTCTTTTGTTCCTCTGCTTTCTTTTGTTCTTCTACTTTCTTCTGTTCCTCTACTTTCTTTTGTTCTTCTACTTTCTTCTGTTCCTCTGCTTTCTTTTGTTCTTCTACTTTCTTCTGTTCCTCTGCTTTCTTTTGTTCTTCTACTTTCTTCTGTTCCTCTGCTTTCTTTTGTTCTTCTACTTTCTTTTGTCCTTCCGCTTCAATTGCAACGTTTAATTGTTGCTGAAGAGCCTGAATTTGCTCATCAATAGCTTTCAAGCTAATTTCTTTCTCAATATAGTCACGCTTCTCTTTGATACTGCGAAAGCCTTCATTTACATATACGGACACTTGCTGCATCGACTCATCTTTATTTACCTTTAATTCTTCTTGTATTTGATTGTAAGGAGCTTCTATTTCAGTATATACATTTTGCAGAGCTTCCTTCTCAGCAACAATTTTCTCACGCCCTTGTTGCCATACAGAAATCGCCTGTTTTATTTCTTCAATAGAAGTTGCTTTCAATTTCCCCTTCATCGTTCCATACTCACGCTCAATAAACTGTTTATGTTTCTCAGATTGCTCTTTTAACGTATTAACTGTTTTCGGAAATATAATTGCTGTAGAAAGCGTCGCTTCTACTTTCGTTTCATGAATGAACGCCGCTTCTGTATGCGTCATAATTTGAGATCCTAAATAAAACGTAATAGAACACATACACGGCAATATAAGCATCTTTTTAAAATTACGCGGTCTTTTCAGCATCTTAATCTCTCCCATCGAACATTACGTTCTTTATACAGAACATTATCTATATTATAGTAAAGAACTATTAAAATTGATAGACAAATACTAGAAAAATAGAAAAAGGGCTATCCATGTGATAGCCCTTTTTATTATTATCTTTCTTCACCTGCTGTTTGTTGTGCATCAAACGTCCAATTTAATTGTAACTTATCGCCTTGGAATTGATTTTGATCTTTTCCATTATCAACGAACTCAAATTTCACTTTGAATTTATCAGATTTACCTGCTGAAATACCTTTTTCATCCCAGAACCAAGCCGATAAATCATTATCTACAGCTGTAAGTGTGTCACCTTTTAATTTATCTAAAGTAGTTTGTTTCACAATTGTCTCATGCTTATCTACATTTTTTAAGAATGTTACTTTAATATGTTTACCAAAATCATCTTTATTATCTTTCTTTACATCTTCTACATTATAATCTGTTTTCAGTAGAACCTTTTTAATATCTAAAGAACCTTTATTTTCTAGTTTAAATTCTTTTTCAATTGTATCCCCAGGTTTTAAATTCGATACGTTAACAACTGTTGATGGATTTAATGCTAAATCCAGTGTTCCAGCCGCAAATGTATTGTTTGACACTTCTTTATCACTGAAAAATGCAAATGTTCCTCCACCAACTAAAGCTGCTCCTAATACTGCTGATGTAATACCCATTCCTAATTTTTTCTTTAAAGTCATGTCCATATCCCCTTAATATATATTTGTTAACTTCCTAAACGGAAAGTATAACCAAACGAACTAGACGGATTGTTCTACTTTTTTATCTTTCTTTTCTCCGTCAATGCTACGAATAGCACCAAAAATAGAAATAGCGGAATAACCAAGCAAAAAGACTCCTGGAATAATAAGAAGTAATGCTGCTCCTGCTTTCGAATTCGCATAATTCAGTAAATAACCAACATATGGAACTGTAATATCTGCATACTTTCCAACTACATTTTCTGCAAGTACTGGCTCTAAATCTGGTCCGTTGTTGTTATCCCCTTTTGTTTCATACATTACTTTTCCATTTGTATCTTTCACACCGATAATACGGTGAGTGATAATTTTTTGATCTTTCTCTTTAAAGGTAATAACATCACCTTTTTGATATTTAGAACCATCTTTGTTTGGTTCTATTGCAATGATTGATCCTGTTAAAAACGTCGGCTCCATTGATCCTGAAAGAACGCTCTTAAATTGATATCCCATCACTGTCGGATCACCACCGCTTGCTTTTGAAGAAATAACTACAAAAGCTAAAAAAACCATCAATGCAAATAAAACAAATGAGATCGCGTTGCTAATTATCTTCCATATTAATTTCATCGTCTCTCTCCCTCTCCGTTGTTTTATATTATTTGAAGTATGCAACATCCACTTTGTTCTTTAACAAGAACACAAGTAAATGATATAACGAACTTTAAGTTATTGCAATAAGAAAATTTACAATTATTAGTTATTTAAAATATAGAAAAAAGACTGTGCCAAAATTTTACACAGTCTTTTTATTAGTAATTTATTTATCTTCTGATTTCATTCCTTTTGTATTTCGGCGCAACACTACATATAAAATTGCTCCAAATAATATAATCGCACCTATCCCAACACTTATTACTTTCACATTTGAGTCTTTTACTTCAGGCATAGTTGTATCTTTTTTAGGCATCGTAAAAGTGACATCTTCTGTTGAAAGAACATTTACCGTCGCAATTGTTTGATTATTTTTCGTAATATCAACTGCACCAACTACCTCACCACGATGTATTCCTTTATGATATAAAGATTCTTTATCTAATGAAGCCGCCCGGAAAATAGTTTTCACATTTTTCCCTTCATCTTTCTTAAGCATAAGCTCCGCACTTTGTTCCAACTCAGAATTAACATCTTTATTTAAATATGTTGTTTTTTGATGCCAATTATGTTTATCAAGCACCATTTGCTTCGTAAATTGACCGAAAGAATATTCCGCCATCTGCTTCAAATCTTCATAAATTTCAGGTCTTTGAGAAGCCATTACTACGCTTATAATACGATTTCCATCTTTCTCATTTAATAAAACAAGTGTATTACGTGCTTCATTCGTAAACCCTGTCTTACCGCCAATGCTATATGGATTTTCAAAAAAATTAGATTTATTAAAAATAGACACCGTCTGCCTAGACGTCGTAACTGTCGTTCTTTTCGTATTCATCGCTTGTAAAATTTCAGGATACTTTTGCACACCCTTCGTAATCATAGCCATATCATACGGCGTCGTATAATGGTTCGGATCATGCAATCCATTCGGTGTTACAAAGTGGCTATCTTTCGCTCCTAATTGCTTCGCTTTCTCATTCATCATATTAGCGAAATTCTCAACACTCCCGCCAATCCGCTCCGCAATCGCATACGACACATCATTCGCACTCAGCACCATTAAAATCATAAGCGCAGTATTTCTATTAATTGTCTCTCCAGGTTGAAACTCAATTTGATAATTACTCTTCTCTTGATCTAATGCTAATTGTGAAAATGTAAATTGATCCTCTGGCTTTGTATGCTCCATGAGTAAAATCGCTGTTAACACCTTCGTCGTACTAGCAGGATATGCTCGGTGATATGCGTTTTTATCATACAAAACATCTCCTGTTTTCGCATCAATTGTCGTTGCAAACTGACTAAAAACATTCGGTCCTTCCGCAGGTGGTGGTGCAACTTGTTCTGGATTTACTCCAATATTCGTCTCAGCACGCAATGTTATGGGCGTCAAAAAAAACGAACAAATAACTGTAATAAAAACCAAAATTTTCTTAAAATTTACCATATGACTCTCCCTTTTCCATTTACTCCTTAACAAAATAATAAATCTACCAATCATATGTAATTTGTATTATATTGGAAGAAATTTCACTATTTTTTACTATATCATACTTTTACGATAAAGAACATAAATATACAATAAAAATAAGAAGGAATTACTCTTTCTTATCCTTCTCATCAATCAACGAATCTATTAACTTTTGACTAGCTTCCTCGGGCGTAATCTCATCTGTTATTCCCATAAACGACCAACCTTTAGAATCAACCCACTCAACAAACTCTTGTAAAAATTCATCATGTGTAACATCCACATCAAGAATCGATCCATTAATCGAAATCGTTCTATTTTTAGACACGCGCATCTTGAACGTTTTTCTTACCATTACAACTTTTCTCCCTCTACTTCTGAATATTTATAAAGTGAAACTTTCATCAACCCTCACGAATCGGACTTTTACGGGCATTCCGACCCGAACCTAACTTCTTTACTTTTGCTGAATTTCGAGGTAAGGGATCTTACTGCCCGCAAATAGCGAGATAAAATAATCATGTATCTCTGTTATACATGATTTTCAGTAAATTGTAAAAAGGATATATTGGCCAATTTAAATAGCAAAAATAAAAATCTCTTACCTACGTAAACGTAATACGACATACAATCGCTCATAAATTATTAAATAAATCCATAAAAATATACACTTTAAAACATAATTGAGTAAGCCATTCTAGTCTTTTGGAAGATATTATCTAAAATAGTATACTAAACGGATAAAGGATATTTGAATAAAGAAACTGAGGCCCTCTATTTAGCTGGATTCTTAAGTTGTAGACTTAAAGACTGATGCCTGAATTCATATTTAATTTCTATTTCTGTACATCATATCGTAAGAAAGAAGGTAGTACTGTGAAAACAACAGAAAATTTTACTGACAGGGCCGATATATATGCAAAATATCGCCCTAGTTATCCTAATGAATATATTGATTACTTGCTTTCAGCTAACCAACTGAAAGGGAATCAGATTGTGGCTGATATTGGTTCAGGTACGGGGATATTTAGCCACCAGCTGCTTGAAAGTGGTTTACATGTTATTGGAGTTGAGCCAAATGATGATATGAGAAAGATGGCTGAGCAATCATTAAAACTATATTCTCGTTTTCAATCCATAAAAGCAACTGCTGAAAATACCACTTTAAAAGAAAATAGTGTAGATTTAGTAACTGTTGCCCAAGCATTTCATTGGTTTGATAAAGAGGCTTTCAAAATCGAATGCCAACGAATTTTAAAACAAAAAGCAAATGTTGCACTTGTTTGGAATAGTAGAGATTTAACTAGTCCACTTATTAAAGAGAATGCAGAAATTTGCCAGAAAACCTGTCCAAACTTTAAAGGCTTTAGCGGTGGAATAGATGAAACTCCAGAAGTATTTAACAACTTTTTTAAAGATGGAAAGTATGATTTTAAAGAATATCAAAATGATTTACTTTTTGATTATGAAGGGTTTTTGGGAAGGAATTTATCAGCATCTTATGCTCCGAAAGAAAATGACGAACAGTATAAAAACTTTATTTTTCTCCTATCAGAGCTATTCGAAAAATACAGTAAAGATGGAAAAATTATTCTCCCGAATTTAACACGAAGCTATCTAGGCAATGTATAAACAGCCTGATACAAAGAGACATTGAACGGAATTAAAACAAGCCTAGCCCCTCCCTGAATGTAGAACGAGGTTAGGCTTGTTTTGCATTTTACCACATCAAATTCAAATGACTTTCGTACAATAAAGTAGAATATATTAGAAAACACCTTAAACTGAGGAGGAACTCAATGGCGCGTTGTACGTATTGTAAAACGAAGTGGAAAGTAAAAGATGTATGGTCGCTTCTCATAACATTTGAAAAAGATTGTCCGTATTGTTTTGGGAGGCAATATATGTCTAATGATACTTTTCATCAAGCTAACGCCGCTTTACCACTGTTATTTTTATGCCCTTTAATTGTTGATTTAAGCGATGAAAATCCTTTAGATAAATACCGGAAATAATATAACAGCTACATTCAAAAACTACTTTTCACTGAATTTTCTTCTTATCATTATCCCTTCATACATTACTAGCATAATCGGCTTATACTTTCCCTTTTGAAGATCCCGTAGCTCAGCAAGAAGAGCGTCCCCTGGACAAGGTTTATCAATTATGACTAAAAAAAGTGATATATGTATACTGTTAAGTATAAAAAATTAGCATTAGGTTCCAATCAAATATTAATTGAAACCCAACACTGCTTGTATTCTATAATTCAGAATACAAGCAGTGTTTTATATTATGCATTTTTGCATACAGTATTATTTTCTCTTGTAAATAGATAATAATGGTATATAATAAAATCAACGTTTTACCAATAAAAGGTAATGAAGAGTAGTGGGATAAGCAAATAACCAAAACGTATTAACAGATTTGTTCTATGTAAATCATGATACATATACGGAATCAAAACTATGAAATTTTATGTAGAGGTTAGATTACTACAAGATGAAAGATTCATAGCGAATACACTTAAGGAAAAAACGTTCCATTAGATTAATGTGATATCTATCGAATGAATTGAGAATATACTTAGGGGGAATTTCAAGTGAAAACATTTGGTAAAGTATTATTAACTGGCGCATTAGCTTTAGGCGGTTTAACGGTTATGAACATTGAAACACCAAAAGCACATGCTGACGAATGGGATGGTTGTCATTACATTTGTGGTCCTGGTGAAACGGTGAACGGTGTTACAGTTCAGGTACACTCTACACAAGTTACTTTTGGTAACAGCGTAATTGCAAGAATTACAAATGACCGAGCTGAAGAAATTCATTACAATGTCAGCCTTGAAAAGAAATATGGCGATAGATGGGGAGAATTTGAAACCAACTTCCGTTGGCAAAATCAATGGGTCCCAGCTGGAAGCAATGATGAAATTGCAACTTTCACAGGATATGGCGATGATATTTATGAGGATGGAACATATCGTTATAAAGTCGAAATAAAAGGCGCTGACGGTTCTATTGATACAATTTACACAGCAGGAATGACAGTTACAGGACGATAGCTTATGAACAAGCTCCATTATTTATGATTGTATTTTTGAAAATATCATTGATAATTGCGTTGATATTATTATTAAAATAAGCTCTTCGGGGCTTATTTTTTTATACAAAAATTAGAATATAAATATTCGGAAAATTACATCTTTACACCATTAAAGTTCGTTGCTATTATAGGAATACATCAAATGTTACAATACTCAACAAATTGTACAAATCCTCCGATTACACGAATGAAATGAAAATACATTGCTGATGGTAACATTTATAGTTGGGATCCCGTAGCTCAGCAGGGAGAGCGCCACCTTGACAGGGTGGAGGTCGTGAGTTCGAGCCTCTCCGGGGTCATACTGATAGAAACCGTGTCAAATTAACGTTTGATGCGGTTTTTGTTTGTTTACTTTCATACTCTATAACGCTAGTGGTCACAGAATTGGTCACATTCCCTACAAAATCTCTTCTATTTTGTTAACTGCATCTTCTTGCATCGTTGGTAATACATGTGAATAGGTGTCTAGTGTGATTTTGATGTTACTGTGTCCTAAACGTTCAGAAATCACCTTCACGTTCACACCTTTAGCCAATAACAGAGTTGCATGTGTATGACGTAAATCATGAAAGCGAATCTTTGGTACAGCTGCTTTCTTAATCAAAGCGTTTAGACTTCTTCTCACATTAGCAGGGTTAATTGGTGTTCCAGAAGGAGTACACATCACCAGGTCATTGTCTTGGTATTCCTCACCTTGACTCAGCTTCTCTTTCAATACGACTGCTCTATGCTTCTTTAGCTTTGCTACTGTTGATGCAGGTAATAGTATCTTTCTTAAACTTGATTTCGTCTTTCCTCCAAGCAAGAACGTCTTCCCATCATGACTTAATGTTTGGCTAATGGTTAAATGTCCTTTTTCTAAATCAACATCTTTCCACCGTAACCCTAGCAATTCACCTTGTCGCATTCCAGTTACAAGAGCCATATGAAAGACAATATAATGCCTGCTATCCTGCGCAGCTTTCAAGAATAATTGTACTTCCTGCTCATTCCACACGGTTAACTCTTCCTTATCACCTTTAGGCAACTTCGTTTTAGCTGCAACATTTTTAGTAATTAACTCCAAATCTATTGCATGTTCAAGAGAGTTCCTAATGACTTTGATTATCTTCTCAATTGTTCCTCTCTTTAAACCTTCGTCTCGTAGTGAATTAACGTAGTTTTGCATATGCAATGATGTTAACTTGGCTAGCTTGAGGTTACCTAGAGAAGGGATAATACGACTGTTTAAATAACCTTTCAGTACCTTCGCTGTTTGGATACCAACACTGTGCTTCTTTGTATTAAACCAATCTTGTAGATATTCACCATAAGAGAGTTTGCTAGGTTCTACATATGTTCCAGTATGAACTTCTGAAAGCAGTTTTGTTAAAGCATTTTCTGCTTCTTTTTTGCTAACAAATCCTCTTTTCTTCTTTTGCTTCCTCTTACCTGTTATAAGGTCGACACCAATATCTACAATATAAAAATACTTTCCTGTTTTCTTATCTTTTTTGACGCTTCCTTGCATCGTTAAGAGCCTCCTTGGAGTCCTTAACTGTTCTGTATATGGTAATTTTATTATAACGGGTAATTATTAATATTGTTCAGTAAGTTTCTAATACTATTAATAGAACAGAATGAATAGTTATTTATACATCAGGTGAATAACATAATATACAAATAACCATATTATTCTATTACATTTTTATGTCTTTCAAATCAAATGACTCACTTTATGTCATCATTCGCTTATACAAATGAAATTCATACTTCCGCTCCTTTCTATACCTTTATATTTTAGTTTTATGTAAATAAAAAGTATTATTTTTATAATAAACATTATATACAGTAAATATATCGATAACAAAAAGACTAGGCTTATTTACCTAATCCTTTTCATTTTTACCTTCCAAAATACTTTTGTTCGTGTTTTCTTTAATAAAGGTTTAAAATCAACTGTATTCTCTTTTACTATCTGATACAGATTTATTCTACTTCTTTAAATCTTTGGACTAATTCACCATCAACCTCAATTATTTCAAAGAACATATTATACGGTCTTGCAAATATTTGTCCTTCTTTATTTTTATAAATGACCAGTCTCTCTTCAGTCTCTGAGTGTATTGCAACAAACAGAAATTCATATATATTTCCTTTATAATGCTTATAGTACTTCATAATAAATACCCTCCGTACCTCTTATTCCTTTTCATAAATAAACGGTAAATATTGATTCATAATAGTTAATAGTCCAATACCTACAACATAAACCCATTCTTTCTCATTGATAGCATAAGCCCCTAAACTGGCTAGAGCCACATTACCTACAATATATACCCATTTTAACTTTTTACCTTTACGGCTGACAGGAGTATTATTTTGATAATTAATTACATGGTCATGCAATAAAACATCTACATCCCTCTCGATTTGGTCACCAACAACTCTTAGGAAATGTTGCTTCTGTTCATCTGTCGCTTGGTCATAATCATTTCCTAGAAGGAGCCTTAAAGTCTTCTCTTTTTGCAATTCTAACAAGGTATCACGAAGTCGGCTCATTAAATCCACCTATTTCCTTGCGAATAATCTCTACATATTTTTGTGCATTTTTATCTAATTGTTCTAATAGGTGCTTTCCAAGTTGCCTTGCATCAAATTCAGAGATATCTCCTTGTCCCTTCTCTTTTATGTACTTCTGAATTTCTTCATCTAAATGTAACTTTGAAATGTGTACATCTCTACTTCCCATGTACCTTCTATCTTGCTTCTCATATGGCTTATCTGCTTCAGAAGACAATTCAGCTATTGCTAATTGGGAAAATTTCACTCCCGCTACTAATTGAATTGGCGCTGAAGAATGATTAGTCAATAGAAAACTTAATCTACCTTCATACCCTGGATTCATGTAACTAGCTGGACTAACAACTAACCCCAACAGCTTTATACTATATCTTTCCAAAATTAAAGCCGCCATATTCGTTGGAATTTTAAAATACTCATACGCTTGAACCAGTACAGATTCATTTGGTTTTAAGTAAAAATCCTTTTCACTTATATCAATGGTTTCATAATGAGTATCTGGTATCTTATTCACCATAATTAGCTTTTCATTAGAAACATGTTTTTTAATTTGTGAGTCTAGAGTTAAATTAATAGTCGCTCCCTCACAGTTTTCTTCATTAAATGGTTTAACCAGTTCATGTTCTTTCGCAAGAATTTTGAGGTGTTTATCACTTAATAGCATAATGTTTTCCCCTTTTACATAAATCATATTATCATTCAAATGGTTTAAAAACAATATTTCTTTAAATTTTTAACAAATTCTTCGTTTTTATTGTTAATACCTATACTCATTAAAATTAATAATTATAGTATAGGTTATATGTTTAGTCACTATATTAGTATAAGAAAATTAAACAACCTATTTGAAACTAATATACCTATATTCTTTCTCCGATTCTTTTTCCTCTCTCTTTGCTTTCTATACCCACACTACTTCTTAGTAAAATTACAACTTTCTAACGATTGCATCAAAAAAAGATAGCATTGTAGTAGCTATCCCTTTCATCCAAATATCAATTATAATACCTTTTCAAATAAATCTAGAATCTTCTTTCCGTTCACATATAACACTTCCTTTACTAATAAAGTATAGAAATAAAAGAGACAGAGAATCGCACATTGTTCTCTGTCTCTTAGTGTGTACTCTATTTGACAAAAAGTCTTCACTTACTCGTTCAATTCATTATATAACCCTTTGTCTTTATATCCTTCTAGAACATACATCTTCTTCTGTAACGGCAATAACGAACTATTGTCATACACCAACCAAGAAATAATTATAATACAGTTCTCTTTGTAAAACACACACAGATATACATATATTCACAAATGAAGTTAACTGCTCATCTGCACACCTTTTAAAGAATCTTATTTAAATTTATTCAGAAGGTTGCTATATTCCTCTCTTCGTTGAGTATTTGAGAAATTTGTGAAATTAACTTCTTTTGCCCAAGTAATTAACTCTTTTTTTTCTTCATCAGTAAATTCATTAACATCATTATAGACAAACACTCCAATCAAATATGTTATTACATCCATTCGTTTAATGTTATCTTTGATGCTTGAAATAAAATCGAGTGTCGTTTCTAATGATGCTAATGTAATATTAAAAATACTTCTAATTTCTTCTGGGTCACACTTGCCAAGTAATACAGACTTCTCATCTGAAGGGATAGGACTAAAATTACTACTCCTCTCTTTATTCTTAACTACTTCATATGCAGCATTCAATGCAGCTAATGGGATAGACACTTCTGTTGTTTTTCTACTAAATAAATGACCTAATCCAACTTTATCTAACTTTTCCCCAAAAGGAATAGCATATTCAACATAGAAGTCTACCCCTTTTTCTAACATATTAGTAAGATGAACCATAACCCCTGTTACTCGACTACCTGCCAAGTTTAATACATCAAACCAGCTCATTTGTTCCTCTTTATTTAAGTCTTGAGCATAATTTAGAATATAATAATACTTTTGGAATTTTTGTCTAACTAAAAGCAAAGTATTCTTTACCTCTCTAGATGCTAAGAACTTATTATCATCTACATAATTGAAGAAAACATCATCATCCTCATTATAAAGAATACCTACTGGAATTTGATGCTTGTTAATCTTATTTGTAATTATGAACGCTCCATCTACCACATCTAATACAATATCACTAAACTCTGGGTCGTTTTTATAAGCACGATAATTAGTTGAAATTCTTTGCTGACCGTCCGCAACCGATTCTTTCCCATTTATATCGTCGTCAGAAATTATCACTCTATCAATGAAAGTAATCTGCTTAACAACATTACTCGGATTTTTTATAAGATTAACTGAAATTGGAGCAACTGGTGCTTTTCCCATTAGTTGATAATTAAATAAATCAACAGCTTTTTGTTTCGTCCATCGTAAATACGTTTGGAAGATAGGTAAAACTAAACTACCTTCATCTATTTTTTCACACAATTCCGTTATTGATAACTGTTTAGTTACCTTAGTAGGGTCATAAGATGCATACGTCTTCAAATTTGGGTTAAGAGCCATTTTTACCAATCTAACAACCTCCTATTATTACAGCATTTATCATATTAAATCGTTCGCTGCTATCTGTAAAATACCAAAAAATAATACATTTACAATTATTTTCTAACAGCTGCTACTTATTTGTTAATATAATCTTTGTTTTCCGAAAAGTAAACAATTATTTTGCTACTTTAATAAATAACATAAATGAATCATGAAATTAGCAAAACCAATGTAGCTGCTAACTCATTTATTAATAAAATCAAAACTTTATTAATAAGTGCATTTTTAGCAAAAACAGCATAGTAACTTTATACTAAATAAAAAACAGTGAGCTTACACTTATCACTGTTTTTTATTTATATCATTTTGCGTTTTTGATTTCACATAAAACATCTCACACAACAATTCATACATACTCTTCCTTAATCTAATAATCTACCGATTAATTCCAGATGATGCATGATAGATAATTTCTTTAAAGTTGGTAGACCAGGGTATGTTCCTTCTCTATGGTGCTGTATAAAACACTGCATAGCCAAAGTATTCATTCTTTCATCTGGCGTAGATGATTGATGCCACTGTATTAATTTCTCCACAGCTTCCGAAAACTTCCCTGCAGGGTCACTTGTATCCTCGTTGGAATCTGAAACAAAGTGCATTATTTCCAAAGCACCTTCTGTATTTGGATAAACAATATGAATTGCAACTGCATAGGGAGCGAAACCGTTTTCATTATATTCTTCCCCAACTACAGAGAAATCTGAAAAGCCAATATCCCCTTCATCTCGGAAGAAAAGATGTTCCTCTGAAAAAAATTCATTCTCTTGTTCTAGATAGTCTACATTCCGAGGAAGTTTATTAAACTTGTCATCTAATCCCACTAATTCCTGACCACTTAATTGTCTTCTAAATGAATTATCAGATGGAATCACATTAAAACGAGCTGTTTCATCATTAAAAATCTCTCTGTAAGAACGTACGAGATTTCTTTCAGAATGTATAATCGCTAAATCCTCTAGCTCCACATTAAACTCTTGCTGTAAGTCTGCTATCTCACTCATAGAATCTCGATTCAGATGGTGTCCGATAATAACAGAATCAGATGACATCATTTCTCTAAACTGTTGATAAACACTAGGTAAAGCTAGTTCACCTGTAAATGAGCCGACTTTCGGATTTGATATTATTATTAAATCTCGATTATTGTCTTCAAATGCTCTGACCGTAGACAATAAAGTAGAACTTAACTTGATAGGCTCAATAATTGGTACAATTCTGTCACTTAATAGTCCTCTAGTTTGTAATTCCCTAAGCGCTAGTAAATCATATTGTCTCCCTCTAATAATCGGAAAATACATTTCTTCTCCCCCTAGCCTTATTTCAATTTGTCATATATCTCAAGCAACTCTTTTTGCTGGAAGTTTCCTGTGTAAATTATCCATCTTATTGGCAAAGGTATCTCTTTTAATATTTCATAATCTTCTATAAATATCCTTTTTCTTAACTGATTCAATGTCAATCCCTGTGCTTCCTTGATGTTTAAGGTTTTGAACCAATTAAGAGATGTTTTAAAATACTGCACAGGTTTTACATCGGGTAAACATCCAAATTTTAAAAATAAGATTTCTTCATATTCTTTTTTTCGCAATAATTTAAATAAAACTTCATGATTCAAAGTGTTATCATTCTCAATAGCTTTTTTTCTAACACTTAGATGTACTCTATCTGTCAAAACAATGATACCTACTGATGGATTTGACTCTTTCACAACTTTATAAACTGGGTAGTAATTCTTTTCAGAAGTTACAACGTATATTTCACTAAAAGCTTTAGAGTAATCTTCTAATTGATGCACTAACCTTTCAAGATTATCAAGGTCGGTCTTAATCTCATAAACTTTCCCCTTATTATGATTTATTAGAACAAAATCCGCCTTTGATTTTCCAACTACAACTTCACTAAAAGCAGAAGTCGTATTTAGACTATACTTTCCCAATACTAGCTTATTAAACAAAGTATTTTTAAAGAAAAACTCATTCCTATATCTTTTGTCAAAACATCATAATTTCTTTCAAGTTCTTCATTAAATACTTTTTATTAAATTCTTCCATAAACAACGTATCTACTAAATTTTTTTGCTAAAAACCTATTCAAATACATATAATTCATACTAATCACACTTTCTAAACTAATATATTCATTCAGTTTAACATGTTCAGCGATTAGTGCAAAAGTTATTATGTCAGAACTCAATTACATGTTTACTTGATATATCCTCCAAAAAATAATCGATACTCGTCCATGCTTATTTCACCCATAAGCCTTTCAATGAAAATTTGTAAAATTCAAGAACTACTTCTAGCTTCCCCTTGAGATTTAATGACAGGTAAATTATACCATACTAATTTTAAAAAGAGGCACTCTCTTTATACACTACTCTACTACCATAAAAACTTTTGATTTGATTCTGCATCTGCTCAACATTATAAAAGACGGGTTTTATTAGTTATTGTGAATCGTTGTGATGAATGCAGTCTCCCTGCTCAATCACCCACTTCAGTGTACAAAAAAGGGATAACTCAAAACTGAGTCATCCCTATTCTAAACTTTTCATAGCAATCATCCTAATAATAATAGACTCATATCTACATCATTCTAATCTTTCTCTTATTCTCTTTACGTTTTAAATGTGCAGTATAATCCCGTACTGGTGTAATGGGTTCATTCATAAATCGTTCCCGTCTCTCTTTCTCATTTTGCAATTGACGTTTCGCACTCTCTAGGTTTTCCTTATTCAATCTGCTTAGAATAAATCCTGTAGTTCCTTGAGATAGAGTATTGATGTTTACACCATTCATTACGTTATGAACAGCCTTAACAACTGTTTCAACTCCGTATGTTTCACTTAATTCATTTAGCTTCTTAGCAGAATTATTATTATGTTCACCTTGATAATGAGTAAACCATTTCTCAACATCAACATTAGTAATAAACACCGTTTGTTTTGACTGTTTAGATGTTTTCTTTATATCTGCCTTCGGTTTCACTATTGGTTTAGCTTTAGATGTCTCTTTTGCATCAATAGTAAAATAAACATCTAACACGTCAGTATTAAGATAGTAACGATTTACGTTTTTCTCTTTACTACTTTCTTTGTACGACCTTTTAACAGTCATTAATCCTTTTTCTTCTAATACTTGAATGTGACTCTTTACACTCCTTTCTGATTGTCTTGTAATGTTTGCAATTCTTGAGATAGGCGGATAAGCGTATACTTGACCTTGTTCATCTGTTGTATTGGATTGAATACTCATATTTCTGAACGATACCAATGCACCATATACGAGCGTTTCTCCGACCTTTAACTCATAATCTCTCATTAAGCTTCCGTTGAACTTTATAAATCCTACTTTACTTTCTTTCATCATTATGTCTCCGTTTCTTTTTATTTATATAAAGTCATAATGAATTACCTTCCTTACCCCTGTTTTCATATAGAGAGATAGAAGAGAAAGAGCGTAAGCGACCCTATTTATTTTTCTCTTATTTAATCCTCTAATGTTTTCTCTTATATTGGGCAAATTTCGCACTACCTCTTTACATTTTTTACACTATCCCTAGTGCAATTTTTTTATTAAGGTAGTATAAATTTTGCACTCTCTCACTGTATCACACTCAATTCTTACTGTACCAACTACTCAGTAAAACGCTTACATGCTTATGTACCAAGGGTTAATTATGATTTGGTCAATTGTTACATTTTTGTTACAATTATATTTCACATTACCTCTTAAAACTGATTCTCATATCTATTTTCAATGATTATTGTCCATTCACTTTAAGATAGTAACCTTTATGATAGTTCATACTTCTACTATACAAAATTCAAAATTGCCGATTTGCCCAAAATCCTATAGAAAAAATTAGAGGAATCCCGTAAAAGTACCCACCAAGAATTTTTTATGTAACCAATGGATAACAACTTCCTTTGTAACTATACTTATCTCCCACAAGCATTTTGAACAACTAAAGATACAAATTAAATACATATATACGCTTCGAGATTAATATTATAAACGTTAAAAAATAGAGTGTTTATGTCGGTTGTAAAGTAGTAAAAATCCTTAACGAATCGGAATTCTGCGACTGCTTTTGGCGTAGATTGAGGTGCTGGTAGTAATGCTTTCGAAGGAACGAGCATAGAATCTAGAAAATACTCCCTCCTCTTTCCTGCTCCAAACAAAAAAGAGCAGCCATGCAACTGCCTAATAACACTTATTATATCGAAGTTTTTGTATAATCAATTAATGCCTGTAACTTAGAGTAATTAACAACACTCTCTTTTATACTGCTAATGATGAATTCTAATTGCTCAATCTTCTGAAGGACGTCTGCTGCACCATTCTGTATAGCCCTATATTGCTCATATACAGCTTGTTCATTTGCTGTTTCTAATAGCCATTGAACATAGTGTAGTTGTTGTTCTAGTTGCTGTTTTTGAAGAATGCCATTCCCTGCTAATGGTTCGTAATAATAAAGATATTCTTTTGGGGAAAGAGTTCCTTTTTTGGTATTACACTCTACACAAGCACAAACACAATTTCTAAGACTTGAAATGCCTCCGTTCGACTTGGGAATAACATGGTCTATAGTATCTCCGTATCTACCGCAATATGTACAAGTGTAGTTATCTCTATTCAGAATCATTTGACGAAATGTGCATTTATCATATAACTTATGAATGAGAGTTCTATGTACAATCCCCGCCATTCCTTCCTTTACCATTAATATCGCTTGTTTATATGGAACACTGTACTTAATCTTCTTCTTTGACGGTAGTTTAACACGAACCTCTATATCTGACTGCTCTAACAAAGCTGTGTCATAAGAGTATGGAATGGATGGTATCTTTATTTCATCCTTACGGCTCTTGCAGTTTCGACAATATGACCTTCTTCGTCCTTTTCCCATTGATGCAAATTCACGATACCACTTCGTCTGACCACAGATTTTACAAGTTTTATATATACTACAAGTAATACCTGTCATAGGAATTAACTCCTTTCGTTTCTATAAAGGATTTTCAACGCCAAATCACTTTTATGAATAAAATAAAGATTCTAGGCACAAATCAATTGTTTACACATACCTCAAGATTGATGTTGTTAACAACATCCCATCTTAGTATTTTCTATACCTTGTCTATTGTGCTTTAATGACCTTTTTTACTAGATATATCTGCTCCTGTATACTGTACATTGGAAACATAGACAATCTAGAGTTCCACTACAATCCACTTTTTTGGAAAATAAGCCCTCTGCATTTCCATACCGCTTATATTTTAAATTATCATCCCACTCTTTTTCTATAAGTACTGATTCAAATGATAATATAAATTTTTCAAGAGAATCTCTAATATAAAGATTATGTTTTTTTGCAATCCGTTTCACTTTCCATTCATTTTTCTCTCCACGAAAAAACCATAAAGAGTAATTCTTTCGTGGCTTAAAGTACCATATGAAGAGGTGTTCTAGTACATGGAGCGGATAAATAGATGGGTCTGCTATAACCACTCGAATATAATGTATTTCTAGACTAAGCTTTCCATGACTACCATATGCATGACTATTAATTCGATTTTTAAAATCACCATTACACATTCCAATATATAGAATTTCACCTTTAGAATTTTGAAAAAAGTACAATCCCGCTATCCCTTTTAAAGATGTAACATTAAAACCTTTAGCATGTGTATACTCTTTCATCCCCATAGTTATCAACCCCACGCTTCCGTTATAACTTTAATATCCAGCCCTTTTCTGCTATTAACACAAGAGCATAATGTTATGGGTAAATCCATCTTTATGTACCTGCGTACTCAACGGCAAATCATTCTAAAACCATTTTCCCATTTATACCCAAAAACCTCCTTTCATTCATTATATTATAAAACAAAAATTAATTATTTTCAAAATATTTAGTTTATAAATAATTTGAAATGAATCCGCTTTATTACTGTATAAGTCATACAGTAATACACTAACACATTAACTTCCCGCTGTTAAAAGCGCCCTTCAATAATTATGTTTAAATAACATTAATTTGTTTTTCACTTCAAATAGAACAATACAATATCATTTCAAAATCTCTAGTATAAATACCGTTCTATCTTTCCTTCTTCTAATGCTTAACCCACCTTGATTCACACCATATATATCGTGTGGTTTAGGGTACTATATCCGCCTTCTTTAGTAAGATGGCTGTAAAATATGGAAAATACCCCCACTACATACAAAAAGGAATGAGTTATCTCATTCCTTTACCATTATACAGACAGTTAAGAACATAATTTTGTGGTCACAAATTTGGTCACATTCTCTATAATAACTATTGCCGTTTCAGTAGAATTTCATTTATGCAAACCCATGAAAACGACTTTAAATCAACGTTTCTCCCGTAGCTCAGTAGGGAGAGCGCCACCTTGACAGGGTGGAGGTCGTGAGTTCGAGCCTCTCCGGGGTCATATGAAAAACCCCTTGATAGTCAAGGGGTTTTCTTTATGTAGCAAATAAATGATTATTATTAAAACTAAATTTTTCCCTACTTCTTTTCTCCATTTTGGAGAAAGACATAAATTATATTAATTATCGCTCTACGTTGTTCGCTAGAACTCGATTCTTTACTCTCTTTTGGGAGCTTTTTAAAATTCTCTTTGAAAAATAGCCTAATACAGCAATTTTTATATTTATTTATATAAATTTCTCAACAAAAAAGATCTACACAGTTTAACTATGCAGATCTTTGTAAATTTAAGTTTAGAAATGAATAGACGAATCCTATTTTTGCCCTAATTTGATTGCCTTTTTGATATTACTAAATGCACCTTTACCATATATTAATACGCCACCGCGGTAAACACGACTCGTTAAACCAATCATCATACATATTGTTGCAATTAGAATTGCTAATGCAAGCGCAATCTCCCATACTGGGATATTGAGGAATCCAATTCGTACAAGCATAACAATAGGAGTGAAGAAAGGTACATAACTAGTAACGGTAACAACCATGCTGCTTGGGTTTGACATTCCATAAATTGCTATATACAAAGCAGCAAGTAACATAAACATCAGCGGCATAACAGCTTGAGAAGATTCCTCTATACGCGTAATGATAGAGCCAAATAGACAAGATAATGAGCCATATAATAAGAATCCTAATGTGAAGAATAGAATCCCATAAAACACTAGAGTTGGAGCAACAGAATTTAAATCAATACTATTTAAAATATCATTTTTCGAATCATTAATTGCTGTTTTATATCCAACAGTTGCGACCAAGCCCCAAATTATGATTTGCGTAATACCAGCCAATAATGTTGAGAATAGCTTCGCATATAAATGTTTGGTAGGCGAAATACTCGAAACAACTAACTCCATAACACGAGAAGATTTCTCTGTTGCAACATCTGTTGCTAATTGTGCAGCATACATTAATATCATTAGATAATTTAGCATGATAAAGACATTAATTAAAATCCCTACACCCTCAGTATGTTCTCCATCTTTAACCTTATCTGAAACCGTTTTGGTATGAATTTCTACTGGCGTTGTTAACACCTTTAATTCATCTTGAGATAGATTCAATTGCTGGGCGAAATTAGAAGATTGTATTTGAGATAAAATCGTTTGAACCTTGCTAACATCTTGCTGATTTACATCCGTCTCAGTTATATACGTAGCCTTTAATTGTTTATTATTCAATTCCTCTACAACGATTGCATATGTATAATCACCATTTTTAACACCTGATTCTGCTTTTTGTTTATCCGTGCTACGTTTAACTTGTATCTTACTATCGACATTTTTAAACACTTGATGAATGGTTGAATATAATTCTTCTTTTTCTGTAACAACAACAACTTGATCCTCCTCGTTCCCTGCAAACAAGTTATAAATCTTGTCAAAATTCATCAATCCTATAATTAACATAGAAACTATTATTGTAATAGCAAAATATGATTTTGATTTCACTTTAGATTTATAGTTTTGTAAAAAAATTGTCCAGAAACTACTCATTTTGTGCACCTACTTTCGCAATAAAGATATCATTTAATGTAGGCTCTTCTACTGCAAACTTTTTAACATACCCTAATTTTGTTATCTCTTTAAATAAAACATGTGACACTTCTTCATATGAAATTTTAAGAGTAACTGCATTTTTACGTTTCTTCATACTTTCTACACCTTTTATTTCTTTCAAATGGTCAAAGTCATGATCGCCAACGATTACAACGTTCTTTTTACCAAAATCACTTTTAATTTTGGCAATGTCACCCTGAACAACAGGTACACCTTTGTGCATAATACAAATGTGTTGGCATAACTCTTCCACATGTTCCATACGATGTGAACTAAAAAGAATTGACGACCCTTGTTTTTGCATATCAAGAACAGCGTCTTTTAACATTTCAACATTTACTGGGTCTAAACCACTAAATGGTTCATCTAAAATTAAGAGTTCAGGCTTATGTATAATCGCTGTTATCAGCTGGATTTTTTGCTGATTCCCTTTAGAAAGTTCTCCTACCTTTTTGTTCAGATGCTCAGTAATATTAAAACGCTCCAGCCAATAGTGAAGTTCTTTTTCTGCATCTTTACTTTTCATGTTCTTTAGTTTTGCAAAAAAGTTAACTTGTTCTTTGACAGTCATTTTCGCATAAAGACCACGTTCTTCCGGTAAATACCCAATTTTATCTGTAACACCATAATTTATAGGTTTACCATTCCATGAAATGGTCCCACTTGATTTCGATAAAAGTCCAAGTATCATTCGAAATGTAGTCGTTTTACCTGCTCCATTCCCGCCCAAGAATCCAAATATTTCACCTTTTGGTATCTCGATATTCAAATTATTCACTGCAACATGCTCGTCAAATTTCTTTGTTAAATCTTTAATTAGTAAACTCATTATCCACACCCTTAATTCCCAAGATGATTTATTTATACAATTGTATATCCATAGTCAACCACAATATTTTGCCCTCTAATGGCATCGCTTTTATCAGACATTAAAAATAAAATGACATTTGTTACATCTGAAATTTCAACAAATTTTCTATATGGAATTTTTTTCAATAACTTATTTCCTTCAAAGGACTTCAAATAACTTTCGTTATTATCGTTGATAATATAGGACGGCGACACACAATTCACCTTAATATCTCTCTGTTGATCTTTCAAAAAATCAATGCTTAAATTTTTTGTTAAGTGAATCAGCGCTGCTTTTGAAGTACCATAAGCAATTCTATCCTCATGTGCCACTATACCATTTTGTGAAGCTACACTTACAATTGAAACGCGGTGTGAAAGTGAGCTATAGATGGACTTGAGTAAAAATACAAAACTCTTAATGTTTATATCAAATGTTTTATCCCACGCTTCATTTGTCACATTATAAAAATTAGATAAAGTATTAACCCCGATTAGGTTGATAACACCATCTATTGTTATATTGTTCTCTTCAAAGTAAGTGGATAAAAATCTAATATCTTCTTCTTGGCTAACATCTAAATTGAAATAGACTTTATTGGTTTCTTTCATTACTTTTTCTTTATACGTTTTATCGATACAGTATATATTTTTTGTATCATCTATTACCGTTTGTAAGTCTTTACCAATATATCCATCTGCGCCTAGTATCAGTATATTACCACTCACATTATTCCTCTCCTTACAACATCGAATACCCAATAAACACCACTTAAAATAACTGTGGCTATGAGAATACAATTTACTAGTCCGAGTAGTAACTCAGAAGATTTTATCTTTTGTCGTTTAAATATAAATTGTTTGAAACTATTCATATAATCTTCTGAATCTATCATTTGATTTATAATCCAATAACCATCTAACTTTAAAAATGGCATCATATTAGTAAAAATAATTATACAATTAGTAATATATATGTATAATATCACGTCAGAACTTGACAAAAGATACATGATTGCTAATAGACTTCCTAAAATCATTTGTCCCATAACACCTGACAACATTATTGCTATTTTTTCTCTTATCGAGCGTCCTCATATAGTTAACATTTGTAAAAATAATAATAAAAGAAATATCGAATTATTATTCCAAAACGCATTTTGTCAGATCTAATATATTTTCTGTAAGTATAATAATGCGAAAATTCATGGAACGAAACGATAAATAACTGTGCTACGTATATGTATATCAAATGATATACATTAAAGTTCATTGCACCACTATTGAAGATCGTATAACCCTTTTCACTACTACAGGAAAAGTAATTGCAAAAAATAAAAGTAAACATACGAACAAGTACTTAAAAATCTTAATGTTTTCGATTTTATATAGCGTTTCAAATCCCTTTGTGCTTATACTTAATTTTAGCAACTTAAAATTTAATAGATTGTATTTTTTTGCCATGCAAAAATCTTTCTAAACCTTCTACTTTTTCGCTAGTTTCAGTATTATAGCTCTAAGATACTCTAGTGTATTCTGATCTGCTTGTATCATTCTCTCATTCTTAGGGTTATATATATAAACATAGTCGTCTATGTGGTATTCAAGATTTACATTGCAAACATTTAAGTTATTTACTTCTTTCAAACTAATACCCTCTTTGCAATTATTTTCATAGCTTTTGAAAATGCCTTCGTATCTATTAAAAGGGTAGGAAATAGTGTAATGCCATTACCTTCATCATTATCCATGTAATGATAGACTAAAATACCGAGTTCTTTTAATCCGTTAACTATTTCCATAGTTTTAATTGGATCATTCACAGGGATCGAATACATCCCCCCGATACCCGTGTAACCAATATTTTTCATCTTAAGCGTATTTGTTACTATATTTTCGATTTCTCGAACATTGCTAATAATACTTGTCTCATTTTCTAAAATATATTCTAATGTAATCTTTGCTGATAGTACCCCTAGCAGATTTCCGTTTTGAGTAGAGAAATGCTCGATATGCTTACCTTTGAGAGCGTCTTCAATTTCTTTTGAAATTACGACTGCTCCAAATGGGAGAATTCCATTGTTAATCGATTTGCTCAAAATTAAAATATCTGGAGTCACCCCTAATTCTTTAAAGAAAAAGCGATTGCCCGTTCTATAAAAACCTGTTGCCACCTCATCAAAAATTAGTAGTATGTTGAATTTTTTTAATGTGCTGTGTAGTTTTTTAATAAATTCTTTATTAAAAATATACACTCCGCCTGAACCAATAATAGGTTCAAATAAAAAAGCAGATATATTTTGATGATTTTCCTCTATAAAATTCAACACATGATCTTCATCATCACGATTTTGAGGAGTTTTTACACTTAAGAATCCATCTAGTTTTGGTTGATAATCTTCCGTAATCTTCTCATCTAATCCACTAGCTGATACCCCTGCAAAAAAGGTACCATGATAACTTTTATCATACGTAATAATTTTTTTATCTTTGTTGTTTAAATGTCTTACAACCTTTGTTGCTAACTCTGTTCCTTCCGAACCGCTATTTGTGAAAAAGACTTTAGTATACGCAGAATCTTTTTCATTAATAAACTGTAGCAAGGCATTACTATAATCATTATACAAAGGATGATTGTATGCATGGATATCTAAAAAAGTTAATGATTTTTGTAAATACTCATTAAATTGAGATGAAATTCTTTGGTATAACTCTTCCTTGTATCCCAATGAAACATTCCATAAACCGCTTCTAAGATCTAAATATTTTTTCCAGTTGTATCTAGTAAAAACTATCTTTAGCTTCTTCGATTATCATATTATAAAAGGGATTGCGTAATATCCCCATTGGAACAACATAGGTATTATTCTTCACAATTTTCCAACTCCAAGAAATATATATTTTCTCCGCTATATAATATATTTAATTTATAATGTAACTCTTCAGAGACTTTCTCAAAATATTCAATAGTGTGTAGATTTTTCACTGAATATCCCACTTTTTAACACCATTGCCTTCCATAAATATATTTAAAACATATTTATTTTCTATAATGGCATTACTTACAAAAACACACTATCATCTGTTTTAAAATTTAAAACTTTATCACAATTTTCTTTTATACACGAAGGTTTAAGGAAATCAAAAATGATGGAGCCATGAATATCCAATAAATCTTTTGTTTTAATTAAAAACTTTTAAATTGTTCTTCTGAAAATAAAGAAACAGTCGTGGCTGGTATAATAATTTTTGTGAATTTAATACCTTTAATCGTATCCAGGTCCTCTATACCAATATTGAAAATCTTATCCCTGTAACTAGTGTCGATATATTTAATCATTTCCAATTGTGGTTCAATCCCGTAAATATTGACACCTTCTCTAGATAGAACATTAAATACCCGACCATTACCTGATCCTATTTCTAGTACTACATCATCATTATTGATTTTCTCTCTATAGAAATCTAAATCATTTATTTCAAATTTTTCATTTATCGAGCGGTTATAAAAATCAGCAAAGTCGGTATCTGAATAAATATCATCCGAAATTTCCACGTTTCCTCTTTTAACTTTTCGTAAAAAGGGGCCAAATATATACTTACTATGCATGTTCCACCAACCCCTTATATTCATTCATAATTGCATCATATTGATCTTTGAAACGATCTTTTAGGTAGCTTTGGTTATTTTTAAGATCGGCTTCTAAAATTTCAAGGAAAGTTTCATCCGTTTCAAAAACTTTATTAGTGCGGATATTATAAACAAAACAACCTCTATTATTTTGAATTCCAATTAATTTGAATTCAACGATTGAATCTACTACTAGGTCCAGTTTGTTCTTTGTATAAGGCGTAGTAAAAGTAGTTGCCCCACCTTTAAATGATGCTGCCAAATTATACATCATCGGAATGATGTTCTTAATCATCGCCTCTACTTTATCTTGTTCTTCATTATTTTGATATTTTGAAACAATATCAAAGTAATTTAGCTTAATGTTTTTTGAAATTATATATTCTTTCAAGTAATCATTGAAAATCCCGTCAGAATAGACAAACAATCTATTATTTGTACTAGTCTTTGTCATAGTCGCATAATCAAAAATCGCTTTTTTACTTTCTTTGTTATCAATAACCCCTGAATTTTTAAACTTGCTTATTAATTCTTCTAACTCTTCTACATCTAATGACGTCAAATCTTCTTTTTGAAAACTCGGAACAGAATTATTTAATAATATAATGTTTGGTATGTCTTTCAAGTCATTGCTATTTAGTTCAATTTCTTCACTAGATTGATCAATAAAAATTGAACTGTTTACAGCCATGTTATAATACACATCTGGTTCGATATTCTGAATGACATTACAATTTTCTACATAGAGATGTTTTAGCGTTCTTTTATTAATAACAGCTGGATATACGCCTGAAAATAATGTCATTAACCCATTTCTTAAATATTGCATGTGAGACAACTTAGCCTTTTCTTTCTCTAGTTGGAACATATCTTTTAACGGCTGTAACATGTCTATCAATTCAAAATCCCCATGTTTTACTTCTAAATTATCATCGACTATACAAAAATCTGTTTCTTCTAACTCAGTTTCTAAAAATTGAACTAATTTATATATTCTTTGCAAGCTCCCACCAACGAAAAATATATACTTTTGGTATTCTTGAAAGTCTAGATAGTCAACAAAATCAATAAAAGTGTTATTTTCAAAATCAAATTTATCAAAGTGTATATCTTTGGCTTTAGCAGAAAATAGCTCTTTTGCGTTACCTTCATTGATATTTTTAAATAAACCGTTTTCTTCAATTATGCACGAAATTCCAATCATTAGTTCGTCCCCCTGGTTTTCTAGTTGATACCTCTGAAAATTATTATTTTATAAATCATCAATATTTAACTACAGAAATCAAGTTATTATTATTACTTGACCCGCAACAAGAACTGCTCCTGTAGCCCAGTAAATGATGTCAGTTTTTGAATTTAATTCTTCTAATTCAACTTCTTTAAAGTGTAGTTTGTTCATGTTTTAACCTCACGTTTTTCATTAAGAAAATTCTATTTTTACGGCTGAGATCATGTAAGTAAAATTACTCCACCACCAGAAATTAAAGCTCCAACAGCAGCGCCAGTCCAGAATGAATTTAACTCTGCTACTTCAACCTCTTTAAAGTGCAATTTCTTCATACTCTTCACCTCTCGTTTTGAATATAAAAATTCTTACAGGTGAGATCATGTGAATTTTGTTAAAGTAACGAAACAGGCACTTTAAACCAGCGATTATACAGTGAATATTTGGAACATTTTATGTTATAGTGTGTTACTATTTAATTTTTTCGTAATTGTAGTACTCTGCCCACTAAAATGCCAGAAGCTAGCGTTATTGTAGTTGCTAAAGCAATGTTCATATATAAATTACTACTATTAACAAGAACAATTAAACCAAATACTATTAAAGCTGGAATTATAATAAAAAGTAGATTTTTATTCATATCCATCACGTTAAAATCAGTACGCTAGCCACGCCTGCTCCAGCTGCAACTACGCCTGCTCCAATACCTGCTCCAACCCAAAAATCTGTACCATGTGAATTTAATTCCTCTAGCGAAATTTCTTTAAAGAATAATGTTTTCACTTTTTCCGCCTCCTGTTTTAAGCTTCCCAAAAATCTATTTGGATATATAATCAGGTTAGTATGTGCCTATCTCTTCAGCATTGATCGTTCACTACCCTATTAAGTTAAAATAAAACCAATTCCAACTGCTGCGCCTCCACCTACAACCGCGCCACCTGCCATACACCAGCCACAGTTTAATTCTTCACTTTCAATTTCTAAGAATTTTAAATTTAGCATTGTGTTTTCATCTCCTCCCATAAAGTCTTCAGAGGTATCAACTAGAAAATCATCATTATATATAGATATAAAAATACTAAATGAATGAAATTATAGATGGTTTTAATAACTTTTATATCATAGAAATACGGGGTACCATTAAATACCATATATAACTATTTGAGAATAACATGAAATAAAGAAAAACGAATATGCAATGTTGCATATTCGTTTAATAACTTAATATACAAAAAATAGCATGTAATCGTAGGTTACAATATCAAAAGTGATATTAAACACTCAACATTAATCATGTTACAATTAGTACACCAGCTACGGCAGCTCCAGCAGCAACAACACCTGCTCCAATACCTGCTCCAGTCCAGAAATCTGTACCATGTGAATTTAATTCTTCTAATTCAACTTCTTTAAAGAATAATGTTTTCATCTTTTTCGCCTCCTTCCTTAAATTTTTTAGTTTATTACCATCATTATTTTAGATCAAGTTAGTACAAGACCTACTCCAATACCAAATCCAATCGCAAATCCAGCAGCATCTGTATAAGAGTTTACTTCTTCTAACTCAACTTCTTTGAAGTATAATGTATTCATTTGTTTACCTCCTTTTTAAATTATTTACGTTAATATTATTTAAGATCAAGTTAATACTAGACCTACTCCAATACCAAATCCAATCGCAAATCCAGCAGCATCTGTATAAGAGTTTACTTCTTCTAATTCAACTTCTTTGAAGTATAATGTATTCACTTTTTTCACCTCTTTATTACATTTTCAAAATACAATTCTCCACAGCTAAAATCATGTAAGTACAAGGATTGCCCCGCCTGCTAATGCACCTGCGCCAAGACCGTAACCAATCATGTCCCATACGTTTAAATCTTCTAATTCAACCTCTTTAAAAGATAATGTTTTCATGTTTTTCACCTCCTTATTACATTTTCAAAAAACTAATTTTATTAGCTAAAATCATGTAAGTACAAGGATTGCTCCACCTGCTAGTGCACCTGCGCCAAGACCGTAACCAATCATGTCCCATACGTTTAAATCTTCTAATTCAACCTCTTTAAAAGATAATGTTTTCATGTTGTCACCTCCTTTTTTCATACAAATAGCTTATTTGTACAAAAATCAAGTAATAATAAGTACTGCTGCAACACCTGATGCTACACCGACGCCACCCGCTACCGCAATTTTCACATTCCACGGTACTGAGTTTAGTTCTTCTAACTGTACTTCTTTAAAAGTTAGTGTTTTCATGCTTTTCACCTTCTAAAACAATGATATTTTTTATATTATCAAGTTAAAATGACGTAAATTCCAACGCCGCCCATAGCTACCGATTGAGCCCAACTAGTTGCTGAGTTCAATTCTTCTAATTCAACTTCTGTATAGAATAACTGTTTCATATGACGAAACCCCTTTTATTAAGTTAAAAGAATACCAATTCCAACTGCTGCGCCGCCACCTACAACCGCGCCACCTGCCATACACCAACCACAGTTTAATTCTTCATTTTCGATTTCCATGAATTTTAAATTTAACATTATGTTTTCATCTCCTTTCATTATGTCTACTCAATTATTTTTAAAATCACTTATACATACTATATAAATAAACAGAATAAGTGATGTTAGATATGACTATTATTTACTACGTTTCAACTGGCATTGAGGAAAATAAAATATATACCATATCTAACAATTTCAGGATACCATAAGATTACGAAGTATAAATATGCAATACTGCATATTTCAAAAAATCAATTTTTCATAAATTGATTACACATATTGTACACTTCTATTCTACTTTCTCCCTATATATATGTAAGTCCATTTCCTTGGTTGCATTTATTGAAAAAACGGCTTAAGATATCGATATACGATATATCGGAGGTGGTAATAATGAAGACCGCAGTAGAACAATACATCCCATTAACAGAACCACAATACTATATTTTACTGTCATTACTAAAACCTATACATGGTTATGGAATTATGCAAGAGGTTGAAAACCTTACCCATGGAGAAGTCAAACTTGGACCAGGCACATTGTATGGGATTATTAAAAAGCTATTAACCGAAGAACTAATTGATGAGGTAGCATCGATAGATAGAAAGAAGTGTTACGTGCTTACCCCTTTAGGCAAAGAGGTATTAGAACTTGAACTTAAACGATTACAACGCTCTGTTCAAAATGGTTTGAGTTTATTTTATGGAGAGTAACAAAGGAGCTTTACAAAAAAATTAAAATTAATAATGATACGAGATACTCCGTATATACCCATGTAATTTAATATATGTGTCAAAATGAAGAACATCGTAAGTTCGAGCCTCTCCGGGTTCATAAATAGAGAAACCATATCAACCTTCTACGTGATATGGTTTCTCTTCTTTATACAAGTCAATCACTTCCAACCAAACAGCTTCTCCAAAGATGTCACAGTCGCACTCCTTGTCTTTATTTAAATTCAATTTCACAAGTTGCTATCTTATAGTTGCTTGATGACAACTGATATCATTGTTTGTCCATCCCCCCATCAATCCGTAACACAAATAAACCACACTTTACGCTCCCTACTATCTAACACCATCCAAGTAACATCCCACGCAACATCGTAAAACCAATCTGTCCAAGGGCGATAGCTTTCGAACACTTTAATATCTTCGTATCGATCTTGGAACATATATTGACATACATTGACTGCTAATTGTTTTGCGATAACTGGTCGTTCCTTAAACCCTTCATATGCTCCGCCCCACAAAATTTGCGCAGCAATGCTACCATCAAGCATAACTGCCAGCTGCTCTTTAAAACGAAACTTATATTTGTCTGATGTATGTATTTTTAACTCTTCTAAGTTATTGATTATATCTAAAGAGTTGAAGATTCTTCTAAAGAAGTGCTCATGTCCATCTTTCGAATGTGGTATTTCTTTAAAAAAATTTTCGTTATGCACTTTAAAACAGCTTATTATTGCTCCACCAATTAAGTTTTGTTCCTTAAACGTGTTTATAAGTTGCTCAACAGATGAGTTATTCGTGTCTATTTTTTCAAACGTTCCTTCTTTCCATCTCATAACGCCCACTACTCTCTATTAAAAATTTGTTTCTTCATTATAAATAGCAAAATAAAAACCAGCAACTTTAAGGTTGCTGGCTTAGCTCTTATTCATATTCGAAAAAACAATAACAACTGCTCCAAACAAATAATGCCCTACTACCATCCACATACTCCAATCAAAAATCATAAGCAATAACCAAAGTGATATATTCATAGCAGCAAATAATAAATATAAAATCTCTCTTTTGTAGCACTCCTCTATTCATCAAAATGTAAACAGCACCGATAGGAGGAAAAAGACAAATATTTTTCTTAACACCCACGGATACGAAATTACTGTCTGCATATGAATCTCCTTTTCATCATAATACTTGCTTCAAAATCGGCCTCACTACCCTATATTCATCACTATAAGCTTCCTTTATGATTAAAGGCGGATATTCACTTTTTTCTTCCTCAATCATTGTGAATACTTCTGTTTTCTCTTGTAATGTATTAGATTCTTTATTTTTAGTAGGTTTTTTACTTATTTTAATTTTCTTTGTTACTTCGCCAAGTTTTTGCCCAACTTCTTCTACTTTGGCAGGTTCATTCGTAACATAGTATTCTTGTTCGTCCCATACTAACATAGGTGGCACTTGTTCTCGTTTGTTACATATTATATAAGTAGTACTAGCTACAAGTAGTAGACAAGTTAATAAATAGAAGATAGTTTTTTTATTCATATACTACACTCCTTATCTATCATTTCATTGGATTATATAATACAAGTCATTTATAGTAAATGGATTTAGTGGTAATTTTTAGGTTGAATAATAAAGAAAAAACCTTACCGAAGTAAGGTTCCGTTTTTACATTCTATAGTGACCGACTTATTAAAACAATCATTACAATAATCGCTATAAACATAACAACTAAACAGCCGATCATTTTATAAAATCCTCGTTTCGTTAACGTCCCACCTTGAACGTCTTTACGAATAAATAAGAATACTGCTAAAAATAATACAAGCCCAATGCCAAAAGCATACATCATTTGCATATGTTAATCTTCCTTTCTCTCTTCCATCTTAATATCTTTTTGATAAAACAACAAATGAGATAAAAACTGTACTCATTGTAAGTGCCATAAGTATATTTAATAATTCAGTAGCAGATAGTGTAAGTATTTTTAAGTTTAAGCCGATAGAGAAAAGAAGATAATATGCCGTTAACGCAAAAAAGGTTACAAACATTCCTTTATAACGAATAAGTTTCATTCGCTCATCTTTTTCTTTAAATTGCGGGTGCAAGTAGCTTAGACAGAAACTCATAATCATCATCCCAAGCAATGGATACGTTATGGCTGGCGGTGCAGAATGCGTCATTATACCTGTTAATATCATAAATCCACTCATAAATAGAAAAATAATCCCCATAATTACAAAGTACTTTTGTGAATAATTCATCCCTATTCCCCCTCTTCTTTTCCTTTATAAATAAATACATGTTCTATTGTTGTCTGAAATGTTTTCGCTATTTCAAATGCTAGCGGAAGTGATGGATCGTATTTCCCTTTTTCAATTGAGATAATGGTTTGTCTGGAAACTCCAAGTTTCTCAGCCAACTTTTCTTGAGATAGTCCAAATTTTTTTCGGTATTCGACCATTTTATTTTCCAAGGAAATTTCTCCCTCCTTCCATATACCGAGTATATATGTAAAGGAAATTTTACGCCAAGTTCCCTTTACATATATTTTGATTATTATTCACGCTATTTATATAGAAGAAACTTTTTTTCAATTTCAGCACGTCTATTTTGAAGCGAAACACGGAACACTGTAAATAACTGTTACTATATCTCCTCACTTCTTTTTTTAAAATTTAATATCTCCATATTTGTTTTATCCTTTTAAAACATTTCATTTATTTCTTTATTTCACGAAATACGTTATTTGTTTTACGGTGTTTTTCGTCATATTTATAGAAACTAACTGTTTATGGAGCATTTTTATGTTTAGCAACTTTTTTGTAGAAATCCTTCACTTTCCTTTCAATATTTAACACTATCTAAATAAAGTTTACGATAAATTCATAATTTTTATTTTTATACTATATTCCGTTATATTGTTGTATAATATCTATGAAAGCGCTTATTATTTCAATATACATAATTCAAACTAATTTTATCGAAACATTCTAACTATTATACCTATATTTAAATGCAACAATTATAGCTATTAGTATAGGCATACCAAATATATCCACCCCATTTTTCTGTAAAATTACTTTATAACATGAAAGATTAACTTGGGTGATAAGTTATTGTGAATGTTTTTTTACAAAACAGATAAGTAATAGTGTTTGGTATTATGTAAATTATTGTAATAACATAAGAGTAAAGAAAACATTTACATTGATTATTGATTCATTACTTATTGAAAAAGAGCAAAATGCACCTTTGTATGGAAAAGGATTATATGCATTGGGAGGTTTAAACAAATGACGAGGAAGAATACAACGACAAACCCTTGGGCCAAGTTCCACGGTCCGAACCTTGGTTATGTTATTGAACAGTATGATCTTTACGTAACTGGAGCAGGTTCTGTTGATCCGGAATTACAAGAGCTTTTTGAAATTTTTGGAGCTCCTTCGTTCCAAGATGATGTCGTAACAGGGGACAACACAGCAACACATTTTTCTCCTCAAAACACAGGTAACATTGAAAAAATTCTTAAAGTCGTTCAACTTGTTGAGCAGATTCGTTCTTTCGGGCACACGTTGGCTCACATCAACCCGATGGAAGATGCTGCAAATGGACAATCTCTTCTTGAGAAAGCATTGAACGAACTGAGCGATGCTGACTTGAAAGCGATTCCAGCGAAAACAGTATGGCCAGATGCACCAGAAGGTATTCACACTGCACTTGATGTAATTCATAGATTAAAAGACGTTTATACAAAATCTTTAGCTTATGAATTTTCTCATATACAAGATAGTGAAGAACGCGCGTGGTTGCATCAAATGGTGGAATCAAATTCATTGCGTCAACCACTATCAAATAAAAAACGAACTGCTCTTTTAAAACGTTTAACAGCTGTTGAAGGTTTCGAGCAATTCTTGCATAAAACATTCGTTGGGCAAAAACGTTTCTCTATCGAGGGCGTTGATATGCTTGTACCTGTTTTAGATGAAATTGTTCTAGAAGGTGCTAAGAACGGCGTAGAGGATGTCATGATTGGTATGGCTCACCGCGGTCGCCTAAGCGTACTTGCTCACGTATTAGAAAAACCATATAGCCACATGTTTGCTGAGTTCAAACATGCAAAAATAGAAGGCGCAGTGGCTAATTCTGGCTGGACTGGCGATGTGAAATACCACCTAGGTAGAGAACAAGTCGTTAGTAACGAAGAAGTTAGCACTCGCGTGACATTAGCAAATAACCCGAGTCATCTTGAGTTCGTGAATCCTGTAGTAGAAGGTTTCGCACGTGCTGCTCAAGAGAATCGTAAAAAATCTGGTCTTCCAGATCAAGATACTTCAAAATCATTCGTAATTTTAGTTCATGGTGATGCTGCATTCCCTGGTCAAGGTATTGTATCTGAGACACTCAACTTAAGCAGATTGAACGCGTATCAAACAGGCGGAACGATTCATGTTATAGCAAACAATGCAGTTGGTTTTACAACTGATAGCTATGATTCTCGTTCTACGAAATATTCTAGTGACCTTGCAAAAGGTTTCGATATTCCGATTGTTCACGTGAACGCTGATGATCCGGAAGCTTGTCTTGCAGCTGCTAACCTTGCGATTCAATATCGCATGTTGTTCAAAAAAGATTTCTTAATCGATTTAATTGGTTACCGCCGCTACGGTCATAACGAAATGGATGATCCAGCAGTTACGCAACCACAAGTGTACAAAAAAATTAAAAACCATCCAACTGTAAGGGCAATTTATGCAGATCAATTACAAGCTGCTGGTGTTCTAAATGCAGATGAGGTTGAAACAATTACACAGTTTACACAAGAGCAATTAAAATCCGACTATGCACAAGTACCACCAGCTGATACGAGCGACGCAACAATTCACGTTAAAGTACCAGATGTTGTTGCAAAAGGTATTCAACCAATTGATACTGGTGTTGAGATTGACTCACTTCGTGCAATTAATGAAGGTCTACTATCTTGGCCAGAAGGATTTAACGTATATCCGAAAGTGAAGAAAATTCTTGAGCGCCGTAAAGATGCTCTTGAAGAGAACGGTAAAATTGAATGGGCACTTGCTGAATCGTTAGCATTCGCTTCTATTTTACAAGAAGGTACGCCAATTCGTTTAACTGGTCAAGATTCACAGCGTGGTACATTCGCACACCGTCATATCGTATTACACGATACTGATACAAATGAAACATATTCACCGTTACATCGCTTACCAAACATTAATGCATCGTTCTCTGTTCATAACAGTCCGTTATCAGAGGCTGCTGTTGTTGGTTACGAATATGGTTATAACGTATTCGCTCCAGAAACTCTTGTTATGTGGGAAGCGCAATATGGTGACTTCTCAAATACTGCGCAAGCATTATTTGATCAATATGTTTCAGCTGGAAGAGCAAAATGGGGTCAAAAATCTGGCTTAGTTCTTCTATTACCACACGGTTATGAAGGTCAAGGACCAGAGCACTCTAGTGCACGTCCAGAGCGTTTCTTACAGTTAGCTGCTGAGAATAACTGGACAGTTGCAAACTTAACGAGCGCGGCTCAATACTTCCATATCCTGCGTCGTCAAGCATCTATCTTAGGAACAGAAGCTGTTCGACCATTAGTATTGATGACGCCGAAGAGTTTATTACGTCACCCACTTACGCTTTCAACTGCTAGTCAGTTAAGCGAAGGACGTTTCCAACCTGCTTTAGAACAAGAAAACCTTGGCATGAAACCAAATAAAGTAAAGCGTCTTGTTTTAAGCACAGGTAAAATGGCGATTGACTTAGCAGCAGAAATCGAGTCGGGTAAACATGAGTACAACTTAGACGAAGTTCATGTCGTTCGTATTGAGCAATTGTACCCATTCCCTGCTGAGAAAGTTCAATCTATTATTAAACGCTTTAAAAACTTAGAAGAAATCATTTGGGTTCAAGAAGAACCTCGTAATATGGGCGCATGGCATTACATGGCTCCAATTCTGTTCGAACTTGCTGGAGATAAAGTGAAAACAGGCTACATTGGACGTCCTGATCGCTCTAGTCCATCTGGCGGCGATCCATTCGCTCACAAAGCTGAGCAAGAGCTAATTGTTGCACATGCTTTAGATGTGAAGTATAACTTCCGTCAAGATAAACAAGAAATTGAAGTTTACAGCAACTAAAAAGTAACAATGAAGGTTTCTAGCTTGTTCCTTGGGCAGAATATCTGCCCAAGGCCAGGCTAACAAATGGAGATTACCGAAGACAAAAGAAGAAAAAACACACCGTTAGGCAAATAAGGGGAGGACATTTAAAATGATCGAAATTAAAGTACCTGAGCTTGCAGAATCTATTACTGAAGGAACTATTTCACAATGGCTTATCAACGTAGGCGACAAAGTTGAGAAAGGTGGCAGCGTTGTTGAGCTTGAAACTGATAAAGTCAATGTAGAAATCATTGCAGAAGATTCAGGTATTGTATCGAAGTTACTAGGCGAACCTGGGGATACAGTTGAAGTTGGCGCAACTATCGCAATTTTAGATGCTAATGGAGCACCAGTTGCAGTAAGTACACCTGCACCGGCTGCTGAGCAACCAAAACAAGAAACAGCTGCTGAAGCACCGAAAGCTGCGGCACCAAGTGCTGAGCAAACTGCAACACTACAAGGGTTACCAAATACAAACCGTCCTATCGCATCACCAGCTGCTAGAAAGATGGCTCGTGAATTAGGAATCGACTTAAACGACGTACGTAGTACAGATCCACTTGGACGCGTGAGACCACATGATGTACAAGCTCATGCTGCAGCACCAAAAGAAGCACCAGCTGCTCCAAAGAGTCCAGCTCCTGCTCCAGTTGCAAAAACGGAATTTGAAAAACCAGTTGAGCGCGTGAAAATGTCCCGCCGCCGTCAAACAATTGCAAAACGTCTTGTAGAAGTTCAACAAACATCTGCAATGTTAACAACATTTAACGAAGTTGATATGAGTGCGATCATGGAATTACGTAAAGAACGCAAAGATGCTTTCGAGAAAAAACATGATGTACGTCTTGGCTTCATGTCATTCTTCACAAAAGCAGTTGTTGCAGCATTAAAACAATTCCCATTATTAAATGCTGAAATTCAAGGTGACGAGCTTATCATTAAAAAATTCTATGATATCGGTATTGCAGTAGCAGCTCCAGATGGATTAGTTGTTCCAGTTGTACGCGATGCTAACCAATTAAACTTCGCTGAAATCGAAAGCGAAATTCGTGAATTAGGTAAAAAAGCACGCGATAACAAACTTTCATTAAAAGAACTACAAGGTGGTACATTTACAATTACAAACGGTGGTGTATTCGGTTCTCTAATGTCAACACCGATCCTAAATAGCCCTCAAGTTGGTATTTTAGGAATGCATAAAATCCAAGTACGCCCAGTTGCAATTGATAACGAGCGTATGGAAAACCGCCCAATGATGTACATTGCTTTATCTTACGATCACCGTATTGTTGATGGTAAAGAAGCAGTTAGCTTCCTTGTTGCTGTTAAAGATATGCTTGAAGATCCAAAGTCATTATTATTAGAAGGTTGATAGATTAAAAATCTATTAAAGGCTGTAGAATGATTCATTCTACAGCCTTTTTTTATTGTGTTCATACGGGACAAATTTCATGACATAAGGTAATAATGTATGCCTAAACGTAAGGAGGATTAAAATGAATAACCTTCCAATTCATGCAAAACTTAAAGTAAATAAGGATACTTTCTTCCTCCCCGATTCAAACGGGGGTGTCTATTTTCGAAATAACGCCAGTTCATTTCGCATGGACGGTGATGGAATTTATGACTGGATTGAAAAATTAATGCCAATGTTTAACGGGAATTATTCTTTAGCAGAAATAACCGATGGCCTCCCTCTCCCCTATCAAAATCGTGTATTTGAAATTGGAGAGATTTTATATGAAAATGGTTTCGTTCGCGATGCAAATCAAGATGCACCTCATGAATTAAACAGTACATTACTCGACAGATATGCTTCACAAATTGAATTTTTAGAAGCTGATTCTCATTCAGGTGCTTTAAAATTTGAAACGTACCGCGGGGCAAATGTCCTTGTACTTGGTTCTGGGGATATGCTTACTTCCTTAGTTTCTTCTTTATTAGAATCTGGTTTACCTACATTTCATTACCTCGTTACAGATCGAGATGAAACAAACTATGACAGAATACATGAGCTAATAGAACGTGCATATGAAGTTGATAACAGTGTACTCCTTCAAGAAATCGATACTACAATTGACCGTCCCTTGCATGAAGTATTCGAACCTTTTGATTGGATTTTATATATTTCTCAAAACGGAGACATTGACGGTTTAAAAACAGTTCACACTATTTGTAGAGAAACGAAAAAGAATTTTATACCAGCTATTTGTTTATCTACACTCGGTATAGCTGGGCCTGTCGTAACGGAAAATCGTGATGAATGCTGGGAATCCGCATGGCATCGACTACATGAAACGACTTTACAAAATGAAAATTCATCTAATTCCTTCTCACCAATTACATCTGCCATGTTAGCAAATGTAATCGTTTTTGAATTATTTAAGCATGTCGCAGATGATTCTTATCGGGAAAAAGAAGCACAATTCTTTTTATTAAACTATGAAACACTTGAAGGAACGTGGCATTCTTTTATAAAACATCCTCTTGCAACTGATGAAAGTTTTACAATTGATACGATAGAAAATCTTTCTGAAAAACTTGAGCATCGGTATGGCCAACATACTTCAACTGATATATTCCGCTTTTTCGACTCATTAACTTCTAAAGAAGCCGGTATATTCCATGTATGGGATGAACAAGATTCATATCAATTACCGTTATCACAGTGCTATATTCAAGTAGCCACTCCACTATCAGATGGCCCAGCTCCCCTTCTGCCTCTTATGACTTGCAGTGGATTGACTCATAATGAAGCACGCCGAGAAGCCGGTTTAACAGGAATTGAAACATATGTAGCAGAAATCATTCACCGCCTTATTCCTGAACATAACGATATCGGTATCGGTGCTGGAGAAACGATGACAGAAGGATTTTACCGGGCACTACAACAACATTTAAACAATAAACTGTATGAGCGGCAGTCACATATGCTAGAAGAACTTACAACGATTGATTTAACTGATATTCACGATAAACATTGTAGATTTTATTACGATGCTCTTGCTACAATTCATGAAACACCTAAAATTGCAATGAGTGAAGAGATTCTCAGTTTTCCAGTCATTTGGGTTGGTATAAATGATAGATGGTACGGTGCATCTAATATTAATATGACGTTAGCCTTACGGAACGCACTACAACTATCACTGCTCCACATTCAAAGTGCAGAGACTCCTTACAGAGCTAATATCTTGCCTGAATCATCTATTATTTTATATGACACGGATTCTTTTAGAGTGGAAATACAAGCGGAAGAAGAAATTCCAAGTGTGCAATCTTTACAGCTTGCCTTACAGCATTTAGAAGAACATAATTTTTATCCCTTCGTGTTTGATTTAGCAATCGAACCATTTTTGAAAGAAAACTTAGACGGTGTGTATGGGGTATTAATTGCAAAGGAGGACGGTCTATGACTCAAAATATATTGCTTATAGGAGATGGCCTTCTTGCAGACTATGTACATGATCAATTATGCAAACAATATTCCATCATTCGTCAGCATACCCTTCCAGAAGTACTTCCTGAAAATATTCATCTCGCTCTCGTATTACATGACGGATCTCCTTCTACTATTCATCATGACGCTGAGCTAATTTTTCGGTCAAATCATATTCCATGGCTACGTGGTTTTACTTCATTTGGCGAAGGTATTATCGGTCCTTACATTCATCCTCTTACGCCCGGATGTTCCCATTGTTCTGATGGACGCCGTTTTATCGCTGGCTTTGACCAAAAAGAAATGTGGGAACTACAGCGGAAATATGCCTTTAAAGCAGATGATGTAACGAGGCGTGATGTACGTGCCACCCAAAATGGAATGTTACAAATGTGCCATCTTATTTGCGCAGAAACAGAAAAAATATTAACTCATAACCATTCTTCTTTAGAAAATGAACTTATTTTACTAAACTTACAAACATTACAATGTACGCGGCATTCTTTTCTTCCAGATCCTCTCTGTCCTGTATGTAGTAATTTACCTAATGATACTGCGGATGCGGCGGAAATTTCTTTACAACCGAGTTTAAAAGTAAGCACCGAAACGTATCGCTGCCGTTCCATTCATGAATTAAACACATTTTTAACGAGAGACTATTTAGATTATCGGGTCGGTATGTTGAACGGCAAAATGCAGCATTCATTATTACCATTCGCTGACGTCATTATAAACATGCCATTAATGTTCGGAAATGAAGGTGTTGCAGGCCGAACTCATTCATTTGCAGTGAGTGAAGCAACTGCTATTTTAGAAGGTTTAGAACGATATTGCGGGATGTCGCCTCGCGGGAAAAAGACAAATGTGCATGGTAGTTTTCATGATTTAGAAGAACACGCACTAAATCCCCTCTCGCTCGGTGTACATACAAATGAACATTACAATCGTGATAATTTTCCATTTAAACCGTTTGATCCTGATTATGAGCAAAACTGGGTATGGGGATATTCTTTATCACAAAACAGACCGCTTTTAGTTCCTGAATCAATTGCTTATTATAGCCTCGGTCATCGAGACGCTTTCGTATATGAAACATCAAATGGATGTGCAATTGGCGGTAGTTTAGAAGAAGCGATTTTTCACGGCATTTTAGAAATTGTAGAGCGTGATGCCTTCTTACTCACTTGGTATGCAGAATTACCTCTTCCCCGCCTTGATCTGAGTTCAGCAAATGATACAGAATTACAATTAATGATTCAGCGGTTACGTACGATTACCGGATATGAATTACACGCTTTTAACGCGACGATGGAACACGGCATCCCTAGCTTATGGGTAATTGCAAAAAATACGCGTGAAAATGGAATGAACGTTGTTTGTGCAGGAGGCGCTCATTTAGATCCTATTCGAGCTTTAAAAAGTGCCATTCAAGAAATAGCAGGCATGTTACTTATAACAGACGATGAGCTCGAGCACAAAAGAGAATACTACGAAAAATGCTTACAAGATCCTTATTTCGTTAATAAAATGGAAGACCATAGTATGCTGTACGGATTGAAAGAAACGGAAGAACGTCTTCACTTCCTTTTACGAGAAGATGCACCGGTGCAAACGTTCCAAGAAATGAATGTATCACAATCATTTGATATGGATTTAACATCCGATCTCCACCAACTTTTAAATCGTTTGCATCAATCTGACCTTGAAGTAATCGTTGTAGATCAAACCGTTCCCCTTATAGAGAAGAACGGACTACACTGTGTAAAAGTTATTATTCCAGGTATGTTACCGATGACGTTCGGACACCATCTTACTCGGGTTACAGGACTGGACCGGGTATATACCATACCGATGACACTTGGATATACAGACGAACCTTTAACAAATGAAAAATTAAATCCACATCCACATCCGTTTCCATAGTAAAGGAGGGATTTCATGCAGCTAAATACTTTTTTACATCATCTCCATTTCTCTATCGATGAAATTATGCCGAATCATGAGGTGGACTGGAAAGACGCACCGCTTCCTTATAAATTATATCGAAATGTACCTAACATCCCGCTCTCCTTAGAAATCCCGTTATCTTTATCGAACTCTTCTACTACACCTACTCTAAATGAGATTGGTCACTACCTTTGGTATTCATTTGGTGTAACACAATTATGTCAGCTAAATAGCGAGAGAAATGTATTACGTAGATCCATTCCTTCAGGCGGTGCTTTATATCCGAATGAATTGTATATCTATTTAAAGATTGACGATTATCCAGACGGCATTTACCATTATGACGCCGCGCATCACCGGCTTATTTTACTTCGCGAAGGAAATTTCGATTCTTATTTAGCAGACGCACTCGGTAATCGCTGTAATATACATGATTGTTTCGGTGCCGCATTCGTATCCACTATGTTTTGGAAAAACTTCTTTAAATACAATAACTTTTCATATCGCCTTCAAGGATTAGATAGCGGGGTTCTCATTGGACAATTACTTGAATGTGCAAAACAGTTCGGTTATACGAACGGCGTATACTTTCAATTTCTAGACCGTGCACTGAACCATTTACTCGGATTGTCAGAAGGTGAAGAAAGTGTGTATGCCGTTATTCCTTTAAGTACAGAGCCAGAAACTAATTGGTTTCACAATGATTACCATGAAAATAAAACAGTTACTTCTCATGAGTTGTTGCAACAAATTCCGCCGCTCGCACATGAACATTTCGTTCGCTCAAAACATGTAGATGAATATCCGATGATAACAAAAATAAATGAAGCTTCTATGATCGAATCGACAGCACACTTCCAAACACTAGCTCATGAAGAGCACTATCAATATCATGAGCATGCTGTACAACTGCCGAAAGTAGAGCGTTTATCTTATGATTTCTTGCAACTTTGCAGAAAACGGTATTCCCCTGATGCTGACTTTACTTTAACGAAATGGGATGCAGCCGAGCTCGCTACTTTACTACAAGAAGCGAGTCTCTCCTTCCCCTATTACAACGATCTTGACGGTAAGTATACAAATGAAAATACAAGCGTCTCCTTATATGGATGTTTTTATAACGTGAAAAATATTAAAAACGGGGCTTACGCTTATAACAGTAAAACACATTCCATACAACCAATTCGATATGGAGACCTTCGCTACTCACTTCAGTCTAGTATGACGATGGATAACGTGAACCTTTTTCAAGTACCACTTTGCTTACATGTAGTCGGAAAGAAAGATTACTATACAAATGCATTAGGCTATAGAGGGTACCGTATTCATCAAATGGAAGCAGGTATACTCGTTCATAAACTCGTTTTTGCAGCGACCGCGATGGGGATGGGCGGGCATCCTTTACTTAGTTTTGATACAAATTCATGTGATCAATTGTACGGAATAGATGCTGGGAATGAAACATCTCTTATTCAAGTTCCAGTTGGGGCATATCGGGCGCGGAATTGGTTAAAAGGGGATTTGCATTGTTAGAAGCACGCCGGTAGACGGCGTGCTTTTTTACTAGATTAACTTAAAAATACTCTTAATTTGTCTAGCAAATAACCAATTTTTCGTACCGTAGTTATCATTTAAACTATCTAAATTGATAGATTGTCCGTTAGCAAACTTTAATTCTAACGTAGTATTTTTGTCATTTGTTTTTAAGTTACTATTTGTAATGGCATCATACTTTAATTTTTCAATCTCAACATATTCGTCTTTTTCTTGTCCAATCACGACATGGTCTTGGAAGAAGAAAAATACTTCTACTTTTTTACCGAAACAAAATACATTTTTCGTATAAATTAATGTCGCGTTATCAAGTCCGACACATACTTCTTTCATTTCTTCCACAACGTGTCCAAAGTCTTCTTCATGTCTTGCATTTGATTCAGCAATCCATTCTTCGATTGTTTTCATGTTAATTGCCATACTGCGCCCCCTGGTTCGTTCATTGCTTCGTTTAAAAAATAAATACTATATGAAAATATAAGCGATACGTAATATGTTTTCAAGGGGAAACGGTATATTCAAAATAAAGTGAAACTTCATTTACTCCCTCATTGTAAAAAAAATAGCACTTTAAAAAGTGCTATTCCGCTCTCCTTGCCGCTTGCTGAATTGGATCCCAAACGCTGTTATATGGTGGGGCATAACTTAAGTCGACATCTTCTAAATCGTGAATGCTCATTTTATTGAAGAGTGCCATTGCGATTACATCAATCCGTTTATCTACACCTTCTTCTCCAATTACTTGTCCGCCTAATAATTGTTTCGTGTCGGAACGGTATAGTAATTTCAAGTAAAGTGGTTTCGCATTTGGATAATAGCCCGCCATATTAGTCGAATCTACTTTGACTGTTTTATACGGGATGTGTAGCCCTTTCGCTTCTTTTTCATTTAATCCTGTTCTTGCAAGCGTCAAATCCATAAATTTAATAATGCCTGTACCTAACGTACCTTTAAATGCTCTTCGTTTATCAAGCATATTCAGTCCAGCAAGTCGGCCTTGTTTATTGGCAGTCGTTCCGAGCGGGATATGATCATGAATTTCCTTTATAACGTGGTAATGTGTTGCGCAATCACCAGCTGCATATACGTCTTGCACATTCGTTTGCATATATGCATTTACTTCAATTGCCCCTTTATGATTCTTACGTATATTTGTCCCTTCAAGAAAATCAGTATTTGGCTTCACTCCTACCGACACTAAAACAAGATCTGCTTTATACGTACCTTTATCCGTTTCAATTGCTTCTACTCGTTCATTCCCTTTAAACGCTTTTACATTTTCATTCGTTAAAATTTCAATATGATGCTTATCTGCTTCTTTATGTATGTACTCTGCCATATCTGCATCATAAATCGTACCGATATGATCATTTCGCTCAATCATTCTTACTTTCTTACCAAGTTCAACGAATGTTTCTGCCATCTCCAGTCCGATTGCGCCACCGCCAATAATCGTTACATCTTCAACTTTATTCGTTTCTAGCGTTTTTAATATGCGCTCAGCATCAGGAATTGTTTTTAAAAGATGAACGCCTTGTAATTCCCGTCCTTCCCATTCTGGCATAACAGGACGCACTCCAGTCGCAATTAATAATCGATCATATGGAAATTCAAAGACATCCTTCGTCTTCGTATGCTCTGCGTATACCATTTTCTTTTCCGTATCTACTTTCGTTACTTCATGTCGTACTTTCGCATCAATTCCGTATTTATCACGAAACGTCTTTACATTACGCGCGATTAACTTTTCCGTTGAAGCGATAGCACCACTAATGACATACGGTAACCCACACTGTGCGTACGAATAAATTTCACCTTTTTCTAGCGTCACAACATTTGCATTTTCATCGTTTCTAACAATTTGCATAGCTGCACTCATACCAGCTGCATCTCCGCCAATAATGACATAGTTCACTTTACCACTCCTTCTTTTTTACATACTCTTTACGTTTTCCATATTTTATAAAAATAACACCTACCTCCATTGTAAAGAAAGAGAATTTTATCTTCAAATTTGGTGCACAAACTTATGTATGAATAGGTAACTGTCGTGTCTTATAAACAACATGTTTAATATGCTATAACAGTTACTATTGAAAGTAGGTGAAATATATGTGCGCCAGCCTTCTCGCCCAGCTTCCAGATGAACCGCAAGAACCAAAAGAACCGAAACCCGCCGTCTCACTTGACCAAGAATTTTCCATTAATGCAACAATATATAGCGCTCGTGCTTGGTTATCTAACGATGATACGTTTGCGCAAGATATTTGGAAAGCTACCCAATTCGCTTCAGCATCACATGCTGGCAAGTCCATCTTTCCAGTCGGTTCTGTTAAAATTATAAACTTCTCTGATGATACAATTACTGTTACTGCTTCACCAGAATCAGATCATGCGCTCAAAATAGTCGTACCACCCCATTCCGAGGCTGCTCTAACGTCTGGTCCTTTATCACATATACAAGCTAGTACATCAGGAGGATCAAGTAAAGTCACATTTCTCTTTCATATCTTTTTCTCAAGGGATCCTGGTCCAGCTAAATAACGATAGAAAAGGTACAGCAATATACACTGTACCTTTTTCAAGTGCCTATTCTCTTGATTTGATTAGTTCAATATTATAAGTTTCAATATCTGTTAACGTTCCTTTAAAATAAGGATTTTCTCTATACCAAGACTGTTTTGCAAAATACGCTTGCATATCTTTCGTTTGAAAAATATGTCCATGCCTTGCATATATTTCATTTCTAGCAATTTTCAACTGCTCTTTCGATAAATATGTTAAATCTGCACTCGTTAATTTTCGAATATCACTATCAGGAAAGATGAAACCATTATATACATGCCCAATCGCGGGCGTTGGAGTAACATTATAAACAACTGTTTTTTCTGTACTTTTCTTTTGGAATGGAAGATTATAAGACGAAAGTGTCGTTATCGTCTCTACTTGTGTCGTTTCTCGTCCGCTTTCTCCATTTCGTTCTAAATAAATCGTCGCACTTCCATCAGTCGCTACAGGCCCCCATGTAATTTCTTCTCCTGCCAGCGCTGTAACCGGTTTTTGATTTACGTACAATGTTGCACCAGACGCGTTCGTTTGAACTGTAATATATTGACCTTGCAACGTTAAATCTATCGTTACGTTATATTGGCTTTGTTTCATAAGTACAACCTTTTCCTCACGAGATAATTTTACATAGTCATTTTTATAATCTGATTGAAACACTTGATTTCCCGGAAGAAATGGCCCATATTGCTTCTCAAACTTTTTGTCATCTGTCTTATCAATTTCTTTTCCATTCATTTTTAACGATACGCCTTTTTCATTTGTAAGCAAAGTTGTATAGTACGTCTTCGCTTTCAATTTATATCGATCAAATATAAAGAAATACTTTCCGTCTTTCGTTAATGAAAAATCAACTCTTTCTATTCCGTCCCGTTGTTTTTCACCTTGTCTCAAATATCCTTTTAATTCATTTACGTAAGATGGATTTTCTTTTATATATGAAAATAGAGGCGTTAAACTCTCTCTCGTTATCATAACCGATGGATCATCTGCCGTAACGATCTCAGCTAATTTCTCTCCATCCCTCTCTTGTAAAATCGTAATCATCCGGTCTACTTGTGCCACCTGCGTATAATACGATGCTCCGTACAAATACAAGCCAATAATCACTATAACAAATAGTACTAACAGTGTAATGCCAACTTTTGTACCGCCGCTCATGTTCTTCTTTACTACAGGACGTCCCCTCTTCGACCCGCAGTTTTGACAAAATTGCACACCATCTTCAAACTGAGCTCCGCACTTTGTACATACATTCATTCAGTCAACCACCTTTTTATTAGAAGCCAGTTATTCCCTTTGTTAAGGCTTGAATTATCGTACTAATGTAAGACCAAAGTACAATGAACGTTGCAATTCCAATTAAAACATTTGCAATAATAAGTGTGTAAACGAGATCTAATCCGCCATTGTCTAGCTTTAATACGGCTACAGTTATACTAATCCCTATATAAGTTGCAGCTACGGATAATAATATAGGTAAGAAAAAGATTAATAAGAAACTAAAAAGAAAAGAAAGGACTAATATGACAATAGTCGGCGTCGCTATCGTTCCCCATATACCAAATACTTCAAGAAACGAAAAAGACGATTTCATCATCTTACCACTTACAAAAATAATAAATCCGACAAATAAAGTTAAAATTAATAAAAAGAAAAAGACCGTTATAGATTCTCCAAAAAACGTGGGAGTAGATATATCTGGTGCAAATGTTCTCGTAACTGCTGATGCTGCACTCATCATTCTATAAAAAATACATGCTCCTAAAAAACAAATAAGAACAAGACTTACAATTCCATTTCGCACTTCAATAGCGCCGCTTTTCATAATCGCTGTGGGTGCTTGTAATGCATGTTTAAAAAATTGAAAATAGCCGCTCGCGAACCGCTTCGCTTGCTCTACCGTTTCATTTGGCCGAGCTTCCTTTGCTTGTGCCGCACGTACTTGTTCCGGCCCTTCTTCTTGGCCACTACTTGCCACTACTTCTTCCGTTAACGAATGTCCACAATTCCCGCAAAATTTTGCCTCCGCTGCATTTTCTGTATGACATGACGGACATTTCATTCTCTTATCCCTCCTTAAGGATATACCGTATAGGGTGTTACAAATTCAATATATGAATTTGTACATAAAACATGACTACAAGAAAAAGATTCTGAAATCCTTCTTCCGAAAGAAAATATATGTGCTAGTAATCTTGAAAAAAATGCTATTATGAAACAGAATAAATAATATTTTTAACAGATTGGATGACTGGCAATGGAATTGGTAACCTCAATTTTTCAAATACTCCTTACAAGCGTAATCCAATTATTATCTTTAATTGGCGTTATCATTGTAATTGGATTTTTATTAGGATATTTAGAATCTCTCACACGCATGTATTGGTCGAGAGCTTTCGGAAGAAAAGGATTCCTTTTAACGGCTTGGATTGGTGTTCCGATTCACGAACTTGGACATGCCATTATGTGTGTGCTATTTCGTCATAAAATTGTAGGAACGCAGTTTTTCCCAACAGATACAAGTCAAGGTGCTTTAGGATACGTACAACATCAATACAATCAAAAAAGTGTATATCAACGAATTGGGAACTTCTTCATTGGAATTGGTCCTATTATTTCTGGTATTACTGCGTTAATCCTTTTAATGCGCTATTTCGTACCGAATTCATATTTCTTATTTAATACAACTCTCGAAAAAACAATCGCTTCTACTTCTATTAATATAGAAATGGTTCAAAACATGCTCTTGTCGACGTTTGTATTATTGAAAAGCTTATTTACAATAAGTAATTTATTGAATCCTTCCTTTTGGCTATTTTTATTTATCGCCATTTGTATTTCTGCACATATCGCTTTAAGTAAACCAGATATTAAAGGATCAATAGACGGTGTGATCGTCATGTTTATCGTATTATTTTTATTCAACATAATCGCAGGACTATTTCAATACGACAGTAACCAGCTAATTGGACAGGTTATGAAATATAATATGTATCTCATTGCGTTTTCTAGTGTAGCACTGCTGTTCTCTTGTCTTTCTACACTCGTTAGTTTTTCGTTTTATAAAATAAGAAGAGGGCGTTCTTTTTGAACGCCCTCTTCTTATTAATTATTCCCCTTATAATCACAATGCTCAACCGGAACACGAGCATGCCCCTCTTCATCGGTACACCATGACTGTGATTGGAAGGCAAGAAAGATACCAATCCATTCTTCTTCCTTTTCAAAGTGAATGAGTATTCCTCCGTCTTGCCATATACCATTATCTCCTTTCCATTTCTCTACATTCCCTTGATTCATGTGAATATCATGTATACCGTTTCCTGGTTTGAAATGAAAATAGGAATCTGGTGTATTTTCTTCTGGTCCCCATCTTTCGCCAAACGCGTAAATAATTGCTTTTTCTTCTATCGCTCGCTTTATATAACGTTCTATTTTTTCATTTAAATCATTATCTGCTCCTGCTTTTTCGGGAGGTAAAGGAATCATTTGATTTGAGTCAAATAGATTTCCTCTTATATAATCTAAAGCTACTTTCGGTTCATTGTTTTTTATTTCTGTAAAACCGAATGGTAATGTCGGTAAAATATGAATCGCCTCTGACTTAATATTGTTACTCGCAAAATATAAAACTTCTGACGGATAACTTTGCGATTTTACGTTAATTGCAATACGATAATCTACTTCTGCTTCGCCTTGTAAATGAACTTGATAATGAGGAGTTTTCCCTTTTCCGATCTTAGATTGTATAACGGTACCTTTTAACACACCATAATTTTTTAAGGGCATACATTTCATCTCCTATTCATCTAGTAGAAGCTTTTCATATTTAAAACATTATCCATTCATAAAAAAAATCCTCCTATGTTAGGAGGATTTTTAATTTCTCAACATATACCAAACAATAACCTCTACCACTACAAGCAAAACCGCACCAAAGATCATTAACGTCGTCTTCTTTAATAGTTCATTTTCACGGTAAGGGATATTACATAAGTAAGCACCTAGTGTAATCCGTGATGGACAAGCGATTGTCGCTACTGATGATGCGGTGTTTTGAAGTGTTGTGACATATTGCCACGGGAGTGCTACGTTTTGTGCGGTTTGCATTTGTAGTTTTATAAACATTGCATTTGATCCTGCGTTACTACCTGTTAAAAATCCACCAATAGCGCCAATAAACGGCGCAACGAAAACGAAAAATGTTCCAAATGTATCACCAGCTGTCTTTGCGAGTAATGAATGCATGCCTGATGCACCCATTAGTTCTGAAATGGCGATAAACATTGTCGTCGTAATCGCAAAAGGAATCCATTGTTTGATCGTTTGTGAGAGTGATTGTTTAATAATATGAGACGGGATGCGGAAGAAAATAATAGTAAATAAGCAAGTCATACCGAGCCAAAATCCTGGTGAATATAGTAACTCTAGTTTGTAAGAGTATGATTTCAAATCAAGAACCGCATATGATCTGAACAAATCATGTAATGCTGGAACGAGGCGAGAAAGTAAAATACAAACTGTTAGAAATATATAAGGGCTAATAATTTTTATAATGGATACTTCTCTCTCCGTTGCAGCCGCATGCTCTGTTATAAGATTTTGCCCACTTTTTCCTTTTAATTTAATGATAAGAAAGCCAAATGTAATCGTAACGATAGAACTTAATATACCTGCTAGTTCAACACTTACGTATGCGTTAGAAAGATAGATTCCGAGAGAAAATAATAGAAAGAATCCTACTCCTTCTTTCCACTTTTCTATAACCGCTTGCCAGCCGCCAACAACGTGTAAAGAAAGAATAACGAAGTAAGCAAACATTGGAATACTTAATAGCGCTGTATTTGTGCCAAGTGTTGTAAGAGGCATATTTATTAGCTGCGAACCGATAATCGTACCAGTTGCCATTGCGCCCCATGAACTAGCTAGTAAGCCGATGAATGAGAGTAGTACAGCTTGAAATGGTTTATATCCTAGTGAAAGAAAAATAGGTGCTGCAACCATGAAGCCGATACCGAATCCACTTACTGATTCAATAAGCGGGCAAATGCCAAAACACATAAGCAGCATTTGTAATAAGCGATCCTGAGTAACTGCTTCTAGAAAAAGTGCCACTTGATCGATGTACCCCATTTTGTTCATGAGGTGAAATAAAAAAATACCGAAAAATAAAACGTACCCGACAATAAAACAAATTAACCATCCTTTAATCGTTGCGTGTACAGTTTCACTTATCCCTAATTGAAACGTTGGCGAGAGTAAAACGATTCCAACAGACACAGCATAAGAAATTAACGAAGACCTTAATGACGTTTGTTTAAATAAAAATAAACAAATGAAAATCATCATAATTGGGATAAGTGCCAACAATATGGCCATGTTATCATCTCATTTCGTTTAAAATACAATTTTTAACTATTATATAACAGATGCTATAATTTTCAATTGTTTTTAAAACAGATTCAAAAAAGGAACCAAACGGCTCCTTTTCATTCACTCCCATTTTCTATTATCCTGAAAAACTGTCTGCTTTCCGACTATTTCTTTCAACACAACAAACACAATGTAAGTACATATTGCTTGCAATATAATATTCCAAAATTTCATTAATGTAAATGAATGAATCCGTAGAAATAGTTCGTTTAATAATACAATCGAAACGATACTAAATAATTCTATACTAATCGAAAATAGACATATTTCTAAAATAGACTGTTCTTGAATGCGATTTAAGTTGGAAAAGATGAATACATACCCTAAAAATAGAGCCATTAACTCTATTTTCGTCATGCTAATGAGCCAAGCGTATAATGGTACAGTTAAAAATAGATATAGTAATTTACGTCTTAGCATGCCTTCTCCCCCCTCTGAATTATATGTATTTTCTGTATATTTTAACACTTATTACGCAAAACAAAAAGAAGAGACTATGCCTCTTCTTTTTGTTTTGTTGCATATATTAATTCACATATTTCTTCTCGCTTTTCATTTTCTAAAAGCTCAATGACCTTACTTCCAACGACAACTCCGTCGCATATTGTAACCATTTCTTCTACATGTTCTTTTGTTGAGATGCCGAATCCAGCGACTACTGGTAAGTTGACGTGTGATTTTACTTTTTCTAAGTAACTATGAATCTCCTCTTTAAAGTTTTGACGTACTCCCGTTACGCCCGCTACTGTAACAGCATAAACGAACCCTTCTGATTCACTCGTAATTTTTTCAATTCTTTCAATAGGACTCGTTACGGTAACCAGTGGGATGAGCGCAATGTTTACCTCTCGAAGTAACGGCGCAATAATATTTTGTTCTTCATACGGTAAGTCTGGAACGATGATGCCGTCTACACCTGCTTCTATACAGTTCTCAATGAATCTCTCTTTTCCGAATGCAAGTACCGGATTTAAATATGTCATAAGAACAAAAGGCATTTGTACTTCTTTCCTTACCTCTGCTAACGCTTGAAAAATGCCTTTTAATGTTACGCCGCTATCTAGCGCTCGTTTCCCTGCTCTTTGAATCGTTGGGCCATCTGCGACTGGATCTGAAAATGGAATACCAATTTCAACGATGCTTGCTCCAGCCTCATCTAGAAAACGAATTCTTTCTTTTAATTTTTCAAGGCCACCATCTCCGCCCATTACGTACGGAATAAATGCTTTCTTGCCATTTTCAAACGCTGCTTTAATTTTTTCTACTCCCATTTTTTACACCTCTTCCATATAACGTTTTATACTCTCTACATCTTTATCACCACGGCCAGATAAACAAATAACAAGTCCTTCATCTTCCTTCATTTTCGGAGCTAATTTTAATGCGTATGCGACAGCATGCGAGCTTTCTAACGCCGGGATAATACCTTCTTTTTTCGTTAATAATTGAAATGCTTCTAATGCTTCTTCGTCTGTTATCGAATGATAAGAAACGCGGCCAATATCTTTTAGCAAGCTATGTTCTGGACCAACACCTGGATAATCAAGTCCTGCTGAAATAGAGTGTGCTTCTTGAATTTGTCCTTCTTCGTTTTGCAGAAGATACATCATTGATCCGTGGAGAACGCCAACGCTTCCTTTCGTTAAAGTTGCTGCATGCTTTTCTGTATGAACGCCTTTTCCAGCTGCTTCTACGCCGTAAAGAGCAACTTCTTCATCGTGTACGAACGGATAAAACATCCCCATCGCGTTACTGCCACCGCCAATACAAGCAACGACTGCTTCTGGTAACTTTCCTTCTAACGCCTCATATTGTTTTTTCGTTTCATTTCCAATTACACTTTGGAAATCACGGACAATTTGCGGGAATGGATGTGGTCCGAGAACAGATCCCATAATGTAGTGCGTATCATGCACATGTGAAACCCAGTAACGAAGCGCCTCGTTTACCGCATCTTTTAATGTACCGCTACCTGCCGCTACACATTCTACTTTCGCTCCGAGTAATTCCATTCGGAACACATTTAATTTTTGACGTCTTACATCTTCTTCTCCCATAAAAATGACGCATTCTAATCCGAGAAGAGCACATACAGTAGCTGTTGCAACTCCGTGTTGTCCAGCTCCTGTTTCAGCGACAACTTTTTTCTTGCCCATTCGCACTGCAAGTAGTGCCTGACCGATTGTATTGTTAATTTTATGAGCTCCTGTATGATTCAAATCTTCACGTTTTAAATAAATCTTTGCACCACCGCAATACTTCGTCATATTTTCAGCATAATATAGCGGTGTTTCTCTTCCGATGTACGTTTTTAAATAATGATTTAATTCCTTTTGAAATGCTTCATCTTGCATCGCTTCTTTATATGCTTCTTCTAGTTCTAGTACAGATTGCATTAACGTTTCTGGAACGTATCGTCCTCCGTATATACCGTAATGTCCTTTTTCATCTGGATATGCGTAGTTCATTTGGAACACTCCTTCGCTTTTATAATAAATTGTTTTATTTTCTCTACATCTTTCTTTCCTTCTGTCTCTACTCCGCTGCTCACATCGACCATATATGGCCGAACAGTTCGAATTGCTTCTTCTATATTAAGAGCGTTTAATCCACCAGCTAATATCATTTTCTTTCGCAATTCTTTTGGCATATCTCTAAGTAGTTCCCATGAAAATGTCTTTCCATTTCCTCCATGAAACTTTTCTTTCGGGCTATCAAATAATATATAATCCGCTTCATACCCTTGGGCGTTTTTCATATCACTCTCTGAAGTTACTCCTAGTGACTTTATAGACGGAATATTCAATCTTCTAATTTGATAATTGTCTTCATCCCCATGTAGTTGTACATGTGTTAACCCGCACTCATCTGCAATTTTCTGGATCACTTCTACTGATTCATTTACGAAAACACCGATTTTTAACACGTTGGCTGGAAGCTCCTGAATGATTTCTTCCGCTCTCTTTGGAGTGACTTCCCGCTTACTTTCTGCAAAAACAAATCCGAGTGCATCTGCGCCATATTCGCACGCACTTTTCGCTGTTTCCACATCAGTGATGCCGCAAATTTTCACTTTCATATATTCACCTTACAATCTTCAAAAAAACTACTAATAGAAGATGATGTCATAAGCGCCTCTCCAACTAATACACCTTTTGCTCCAGCTCTTTTAACACGAATAATATCCTCTTTTGAATGAATGCCACTTTCACTAATCCAAAGTAGTTTCTCCTCATTCAATCTTTTTCCAAGCTTTTCAGTTTGGCTTAAATCTACTTCGAACGTTTTTAAATTACGATTATTAATGCCAATAACGTGCGGATTTAATACAATCGCAGTTTCTAATTCCTGTTCATCATGAACTTCAACAATCGCTTCCAATCCTTTTTCTAACACGTAGCTATACAACTCTTTTAACTTCTCTTTCGTTAACGCTGCTACAATTAGTAAAATAATATCTGCTCCCGCTTCATATGCTCTATCAATTTGAATCTTATCGATTATGAAATCTTTACATAAAAGCGGAATGTTACTTTCTTCTCTTGCTGTTTGTAAATCGTGAAACGACCCTTTAAAAAATTGACCATCTGTTAAAACAGATACTGCTCCTGCACCACATTTCTCATATGTTCCCACTTGTTTTCGTACGTCAACGTGTAAATTGATATCTCCTTTTGATGGTGATGCTCGCTTTACTTCTGCAATGACAGTAAACTGCTGTAACGCTTCTACAAGTGAATGTGTCTTTCTTTTTGTTTTTACTGGTGTATATATTTCATACAACTCCGCAACTTCCCTTTGCTTCTGTTCTACAATTTCATCTAAAATCGTCCCCACCTTAGTTCACCCTTTCTAATTTTTCATTGCTTGCTGCAATTAATAAGTTTAATTTGGTTAATGCTTTTCCAGAGTCAATGCTATGTGCCGCGAGTTTAATTCCTTCTTCAATCGTTTCCGTTTTTCCATTTGCGAAAAGAGCTAGACCTGCATTTAATAAAACTGTATCACGATAAACACTCTTTTCTCCGCTCAATACTTCAAGCGTAATCTTTGCATTTTCTTTTGAATTCCCCCCTCTAATTTCTTCATTTTTCACTCTTGAAAAACCATACTTTTCTGGATCAATACTCATTTCTACTATTTCATTATCTTTTAAAAGGACTACGTGATTTTCCCCTTGTAATGACGCTTCATCTAAAAAACCACTTCCATTTACGACAAGCGCTTGTTTCCGGCCTAACTTTTGTAATACTTCTGCAACTGGTAATAACATATCTCGTTTATAAATACCGACAAATTGTGTTTCTAAATTCACTGGATTTGTTAAAGGACCAATTAAATTAAAGATCGTCGGCACGTTTAACTCTTTTCTTATTTTCATAATGCGCCTTAGTGCTGGATGCATCACTGGTGCAAATAAAAATGCAATGCCCACATGCTCTAGTAAATAATCAATTTCGTTTGGCGTACTACTAATATTTACACCTAGTTCTTCTAATAAGTCTGCACTTCCTGTTTTACTAGAAACAGCACGATTACCATGTTTTGCAACCTTTACACCTGCTCCTGCCAGTACGAATGCTGATGTTGTGCTAATATTAAACGTTTGAGCACCGTCACCACCCGTCCCGCAATTGTCCATTGCTCCTTGTATATGGTTCGAAAATGGTAGTGCCTTTTCGTGAAGAGCTCGAACAAGGCCGTATATTTCTTCTGCAGTTTCACCTTTCGCTTTCAGTAAGACTAAAAAAGCTGCAATTTCACTTTCCAATATGTTTTCATTTAATAAAAGAAGCCCTGCTCTATACATTTCCTCTTCTGTTAAATGTTTCCCCTCCACTAATTTACGAAGATAGCTATTCATACTCTTTCCTCCTCCTTCACTTCTGTTAAAAAGGCACATATTAACTTTCCGCCTTCTTCTGTCGCGATTGATTCCGGATGAAACTGTAATCCGAAGAGCGGATAATAATTGTGACGGACTGCCATTATTTCTCCATCGTCCATCGCTGTCGCTAGTATGTCAAAACACTTTGGCAAGCTCGTGTGCTCTGCAACAAGGGAATGATAGCGCATCGCCGTTAGCGGCTGTGTAGCGTATGAAAAGATTGACGTTCCGTTATGTTTCACACGTGATGTTTTCCCATGTTTAATACGTTCTGCTCTAACAATGTCTCCTCCAAATGCTGATATAATCGCCTGATGACCAAGGCAAATCCCTAATATGGGAACGTTCTTATAAAAATGGCGGATGACATCGATACAAATGCCAGCATCCTCTGGTTTTCCTGGTCCTGGTGAAAGTACAATTCCTCTTGGATTCATCTCTTCTAACTGTTCTATCGTTATTTCATCATTTCTTACAACTACAATTTCTTCTTCATGTTCGCCTAACAGTTGGTACAAGTTATATGTGAACGAATCGTAATTATCGATAAGTACAATCATTTCATTACCTCCAAAAGCGCTCTCGCTTTATTTAACGTTTCTTCATATTCAGCTACTGGGTCTGAATCATAAACAATTCCCGCTCCTGCCTGAACGTATGCTTTTTCACCCTTTACGACCATCGTTCGAATAGCGAGCGCCATATCAAGATTCCCTGAAAAACTAACGTATCCAACTGCACCCGCGTATACATTTCTTTTTTCATTCTCTAGCTCATTTATAATTTCCATCGCTCTAATTTTCGGAGCTCCCGACACTGTTCCTGCTGGTAGACAATACGCTAATGCATCAAATCCACTCATTTGTTTTCGCAATGTTCCGTAAACTTCAGATACAATGTGCATAACGTGAGAGTATTTTTCTACTTTCATATATTTATCTATCGTAACCGAGCCGATTTCGCTCACTCTACCAATATCGTTTCGCCCAAGATCTACAAGCATCATATGCTCTGCTCGCTCTTTCTCATTGTCTAACAGTTCTTTTGCGATTTCCTCATCTTCCCTCTTCGTTTTCCCTCTCGGTCTTGTACCAGCAATTGGATTCGTCATCACTTTATCCTCCCTTACTGATAGCAAACTTTCTGGCGAAGAACCGAGTACAACATAATCTTGAAAATCGATATAGAACATATATGGTGATGGATTTGCAATTCGAAGTTTTCGATATAACGCGAATGGATCACCAATACATTCACTTTGTAAACGCTGTGACAGTACGACTTGGAATATGTCTCCGGCTCTTATATGTTCTTTCGCCATTTCTACCATCCCACAAAACTCTTTTTCCGTTATAGAAGAAGTGAATGATAATGTGGATTGTATTGCATTTACTTCAGTTTCTTCTCCTTGTAGCACTTCCTCTTTGTATAATCGTAGCCTTTCGTATACTTCCTCATAATCTGCTGAATCATCTTCCCTGCATACATATACAAACGACAACCTTTGGCGTAAATGATCGTAAACGATAAACTCACGATATAGTAAGAGGTGTACTTCCGGAATATTTAATGGGTCGTGTAAATCCGCTCCAATGTTTTCATACTGCCGAATGACATCATATCCAATATAACCAACTGCTCCTCCGCAAAATGGAAATGGGCTGTCTACTTGTGATGATGCGATTATTTCTTCTAACACTTGTAGTACGTTACCTTGTAACTTTTCTGCCCGGCCGAAAATCGTTCGTTCTACTTCCGTACCAACGCTTTTTACTTCTCCATAAGGATTACATCCTAAGTAAGAATAACGCCCTTTATCTTGATGAAGCTGTGAACTTTCTAATAAAAATTTCTTCTTTCCTTTCATACGTCTATATAAAGAAATTGGCGTAATGCTATCTCCTTCTTCTTCAGTAATTACTAAAAATGTCTTTCTCTCTCTTTTTTGTTTTATAAATTCTTCTTTCGTCATCATGTCCTTCACCTCACTCTGAAAAATAAAAAAGTCCCCTACATATCGAAAATATGTAGAGGACGATAAATATACCGCGGTACCACCTCGTGTTGGATGCAAAAGCATCCCGCTTTGTTCAGGTACAAAATTTATACCTTATCCTTGTAACGGCGGAACCCGGGTTGCCTACTGAAAACAATTGTTCAGCATACCTCTCGTAAGCCCATTCCGTATATGGCACCGTACCGGGCTCCCACCTATTCCCGGCTCTCTGTAACGTCTCCAATATACGTACTCTTCTTACTTAAACGATTTCATTTATTTAATTTTTTATACACAAAAAGGGAGTACTCATCCTATAGAAAGGACGGGTACTCCCGTGGTGCCACCTTAATTCGTTACAAATGTAACGCACTTTACCGTATCAAAAACAATACGTGTCTCTTGTATCGATGAGATCATGTCGCCAAAGCCTACTTCTTTCGTTTCGGTTTGGAAGCTCCGAAGCCCATTCCACATCAATTCCATACTGATTCGCACCAACCATCAGCTCTCTGACATGTTCATCATGTGTACTCTTCTTCATCAACGCTTGCATTTTTTTAAGTTGCACTCATTATAGACCTGACTTTTTTCACAAGTCAATACTTTTTTAAAAATTTTATTTTTCTTTCCTTTCAATATTATATTGACAAAACAACCTCTTTTTATGTAAATATAATAAATACTCTATTAAAAATAAGGTTTTTTGTATGAATATTATATATTAAAAAAGTAAAATGACATCAAAAAACGCTTACATTTCTGAAAATTCATATTTCTATATGGATTTTTCAGAATAATCATGATAGATTATAAATATGCATAACGCATCAAAAGACATGACAAAAGGAAGGGGAACTACATGAGTACGCAGATGTTAACTTTAACTTCGATCTCTATCTACATGCTCGGGATGTTAGTAATTGGCTATTTCGCCTACAAACGAACGTCCAACTTAACAGATTATATGCTTGGCGGGCGTACACTAGGCCCCGCAGTAACAGCATTAAGTGCTGGAGCATCCGATATGAGTGGTTGGCTTTTAATGGGATTACCCGGTGCAATGTTTAGCGTTGGATTAAGTAGTAGTTGGATTGCGATCGGCCTAACACTAGGCGCATACGCAAACTGGCTTTATGTCGCTCCTCGCTTACGTACCTACTCAGAAATTGCAAATAACTCTATTACTATCCCAGAATTTTTGGAACACCGTTTCCACGACAAATCTCATATGCTACGTTTAGTATCTGGACTTGTTATTATGATTTTCTTTACTTTCTATGTAGCTTCAGGATTAGTTTCAGGCGCTGTATTATTTGAAAATTCATTTGGCATGAACTATCATGTTGGATTATTCATTGTAGCAGGCGTTGTTGTAGCTTACACATTATTTGGTGGTTTCTTAGCAGTAAGTTGGACAGACTTCGTGCAAGGAATCATTATGGTAGTTGCTCTTATTCTTGTTCCTATCGTAACAATTATGAATTCGAACGGACTTGGACCTGCATTTGATACAATTCGATCTGTAGATCCAACACGTCTAGATATTTTTAAAGGTGCCTCTACTTTAGGAATGATTTCTCTATTCGCATGGGGCCTTGGTTATGTCGGACAACCTCATATTATCGTACGCTTTATGGCAATCGCTTCTGTAAAAGAACTTAAAAGCGCACGAAGAATTGGTATGAGCTGGATGATTTTCTCTGTTGTCGGAGCTATGTTTACTGGTCTTATTGGTATTGCTTACTATTCACAACAAGAGTTAACATTATCTAACCCAGAAACAATTTTCCTTGAACTTGGGAAAATTTTATTCCACCCACTTATTACTGGATTTTTATTAGCCGCAATTTTAGCAGCGATTATGAGTACAATCTCCTCTCAGTTACTCGTTACTTCTAGTGCCGTAACGGAAGACTTATATCGTACATTCTTCAAACGTTCTGCATCTGATAAAGAACTTGTATTTGTCGGTCGTATGGCTGTACTTGTTATTGCATTAGTTGGGTGCGCTTTAGCGTTTAAACAAAATGATACGATTTTAGCTCTTGTTGGATACGCTTGGGCTGGTTTTGGTTCTTCATTCGGACCTGCTATTTTATTAAGCTTATATTGGAAACGTATGACGAAATGGGGCGCGCTTGCTGGTATGATTTCTGGTGCCGCTACTGTTATTATCTGGACTCAATTCAAATTCTTAAAAGATTTCTTATATGAAATGATTCCAGGTTTCGCTATTAGTTTACTAGCCATCGTAATTGTTAGTTTACTAACACAACCTTCAAAAGAAGTTGAAGAGCAATTTGAGGATTTCGAAAAACAACATCGTCATAATTTATAAAAAAATCTCTGCTGTTATCGTAACAGCAGAGATTTTTTACAGTTCGACAATCTTCTTATCAAATTTAACAAATTCTTTATGTTTCGTTAAATTTAACATAACACTACTCCTTTATAGTATGAGTATCAGCACTTATACAGAAAGGGGACTCCAACATGTTAGCAGCTTTCCAGCAACAACAAACACGAAAATTTTCACCTATCACAAATACTTCTGCGTCTTGTTTAAACATGCAACCTAACCCGCCTAAAATTTCAATTGCTCCTTCTGTTATTTCAGTCATCGGTGTTCATATGGAAAAACATAAATTAAAAATAAAAACGGGACAAAACATTGTGTTAGCAGCTTCTACTTTGCCAATACAAGCAACGAATAAAGAGCTTATTTGGTCAAATATGAATTCTGATATCATCACCATATATCCAAAAGGTGACACCGTGACGATTACTGGAAAAAGTGCAGGTAAAGCAGTCGTAATTGTTACAACTGCTGAAGGCAAATTCCGTGACCTATGTGTCATTCACGTACAACCTTATATGACAAACCCAAAGTAAAAGAGTGGCTTCGTAGCCACTCTTTTACTTTGTTTCAATATTTGAGTTTTTACTTTTTACAAGGTTAATAAATTGTTCTTTATTTCTTGGAGAAATAATTTCTGTTTTTATGTGTATCGTAAACAATTTCAAGTCGTTCAAATGATAATGCATGAGCTGCTATTGGATTTTTCGTATTTGAAATTTGTTTTATATCTCGTATAAATATACGTTTTGTAACGAGACCCGATCTAATCGTAATTGTTTCTTTCCCGGCAATATATTTTGCCAAAAATCAACTCCAACTAAACAACATTGCTAATGGAATTGTAAAAAACAAAAGGAAATATTCTCTCCCTGCAAATATAGGAGCAAAACAGGCGCCTACAACAATAAAAAAAATTGGATGTAACCATACATCTTTTTTTGATGGAAATTCCATTTTCCTCCCCCTTCTACACCCGTATTTCCATAAAACAAAAAGAGAAGTATCACAACTTCTCTTTTCTCCCCTAACACTATAATTCCTGTGTATACACCGGCTCGTTTACGACATTTTTTGCTGTTCGCTTTTGTTGCTGCAGTAAGAAAACAGAGACACCAAACAATACGAGCATGCTACCGATAATTTGCATTGCATTTAATTTTTCTCCAAGTAAGAAGAACGCAAGTATAGATGCTCCAACAGGTTCTCCTAAAATACTCATTGAAATTGTCGTTGCATTTACATAATTTAATAGCCAGTTATTAATTACATGTGACACTGTCGGCACAACCGCAAGTAAAAGAAAAACAGTCCAATCCCACTTCGTATAACCTGTAAAGGGTACTTGTAATATGATATTATAAATCCCCATAAAAAGACCTGCGAACGCAAAGACTGTAAAGCTATAAATCCAGTGCGATACTTTCTTCACTGTCGTTTGCCCGATAAATAAATAACCGACAACCGCTATTACACTTAGAAAGGATAATATGTCACCATAAATTGCTTGCTTACTTAAACCTAAATCTCCCCAACCAATGCACATTACTCCCAAAATAGCGATTCCCATCGTTGCAATGGCTGAATATGTTGTTCTTTCTTTAAATAGAAAAAAACCTCCAACTAAAGATACGATTGGTTGAAGCGCCAAAATAATTGTTGAACTAGCAACTGTTGTATGCTTTAAAGATTCAAACCATAAAAGAAAATGAAGTGCTAAAAAGAAACCAGATCCAATTAAAAAGCCCCAATCTTTCATTTGAATCCTATTAAATTCCTCTCTTTTTTTCCATACGATAGGCAGCATAATAAGTACGATAATCCATAATCGGTACATACTTAATATTGAAGATGGTGCTGAGGACATCTTTACAAAAACTGCTGCAAAGGAAATAGCAATTATAGAAATAGCCAATGGTAGTGCGATTGATTTTTCTTGTTTCAAATCCTGTCTCCCCTCTCACCTGTCAAAAATCCCACTTCATTATATCCGTTTTCTTTCGTAACTTAAATACTAATTTTTTAGATTCTTCGTACCATTATGGTAAAATAGAAATTAAGGCACCAATTAGTGAATATTTCTTTCCTTTTCACTACAAGCGTCGCTCTTACAATCGTTACAGTAAATTTTTATTTAGGGGGATCTACATGAGTCAAACAATAGGGAGAATTGAAGAAATTTCATTTTATAGCGCATCACTTCAAGAAGATGTTACACTTCTCGTTTATTTACCAGTAAATTACACACCACTGCACAAACATACAGTTGTAATTGCACAAGATGGTAGAGATTATTTTCAGCTCGGTAAAGCGCACCGTGTAATTGAGCGCCTTCGTGAAACCGAAGAAATTGACCGTACAATTATTGTCGGTATTCCATATAAAAATGTACATGATCGTAAAAAAAAATATTTCCCAAATGAAGTGAAAAATGCTGCATATATTCGTTTCCTTGCTCATGAACTTGCACCATATATTGATGAAAATTATCCAACGTATCAAATGGGAAAAGGTCGTGTTTTAATTGGTGATTCTCTTGGCGGAACAGTTTCCTTTATGACTGCACTTATGTATCCGCATACATTCGGTAAAGTCGTTATGCAATCACCATTTGTGGATGAGACAGTGATGAACTTAGCAAAAGAATTCAAAGATCCACAGGCGTTAGAACTGTATCACGTCATCGGTACAGAAGAAACGGCTGTAAAGCGTACTGATGGACAAGTATCTGATTTCGTAGGGCCGAACCGTGAGTTAAATACGCTTCTTACAGATAGAAACTTCATCACGCATTACGAGGAATTTGAAGGCAATCATACTTGGAAATATTGGCAGACTGATTTACCGAAAGCCTTCTCTCATATTCTATCAATGAAATAATAGAGAGCAGTATTCAGAATAATTTGATATAATAGATAAAGAGATTTATTTATCTCAAAATCTAACTAGACTTACAAAGGGAGGAATTGGAACATGAAATTAGGCATTGTAATTTTTCCATCTAAAATGATTCAAGATAAAGCGAACGGATTGCGTAAACGTTATGACCCGCACTACGCATTAGTTCCGCCACATATTACATTGAAAACACCCTTTGAGGCGCAAGATGAACAATTAGAGTCGATTGTAAACGAGTTACATACAATCGCAAGTAAAACGAACCCTTTCACCCTTCATGTTGGGAAAGTTGGTTCTTTCGCACCTGTTAATAACGTCCTTTACTTTAAAGTAGAAAAAACACCTGAACTTACTTTCTTAAATGAAGAAATGCATAGCGGGTTATTCACGCAAGAACGCGAATATGCTTTCGTACCTCATTTAACAATCGGACAAGGCTTATCAGATGCAGAGCATGCTGATGTGTTGGGCCGATTACGTATGAAAGATTTCTATTACGAACAACCAATTGATCGTTTCCATCTTCTATATCAATTAGAAAATGGAACATGGACTGTACACGAAACATTCCGTCTTGGAAAGGGGAACAACTAATTTGCACGCACAGATTGTACAAACGGACGAACAACTAAGAGATGCATTCTCTGTACGTAAACAAGTGTTTGTAAATGAACAACGTGTCTCTGCTGAAGAAGAGTACGATGAGTTTGAAGAAACTTCAACACACGTTGTTATATATGACAATGATGTTCCAGTTGGTGCTGGACGTTTTCGCATCCTTGATGGTATAGGAAAAATGGAACGCATTTGCGTGCTAAATTCCCATCGCAAAAAAGGGATTGGAAAAATTGTTATGGATTCTCTTGAAGCGTATGCAAAAGAAAATTCGCTACCAAAATTGAAACTTCACGCTCAAACACATGCTGAAAATTTCTATAAAAAACTTGGATATGTAACAAGTTCTGATGTATTTATGGAAGCAAATATCCCGCACGTTGTAATGATAAAAAAATTGTAATTTGAAAACAGGAGGTGACCTCTCCTGTTTTTTTACATTGCTATTTTCTTTTTCTTCCGCTAAAGTTAAATGTTGATGCTATAGTTTTGAAGGTGAACATATGACACAAGAAAAATTTTCACAAAAATCGTTAACACACGCTGATATTCCGCGTGCGACATATCATATTCCGAAAACATCTACCCATTTAATTATGGAAGAAGATGTAGACGCGGCTTATTTCCGCGCTCTTGAACAACAAAATGTTTTTTTAAACGAAAAACAATTAGAAGCCGTGCGCACAACAGAAGGTCCTGTTCTTACACTAGCTGGTGCTGGAAGCGGGAAAACATCGGTTTTAACAACTCGCGTTGGTTATTTAGTAAATGTAAAACAAGTTCATCCACGAAATATTTTATTACTTACATTTACACAAAAAGCAGCTGAAGAAATCCGAAGTCGTGTTGCGAAGTTACCAGGTATGAATCATGCAGCAAGTAGCTACGTTGTTGCTGGTACATTCCACTCTGTTTTCTTAAAATTACTTCGTAGTCAAGGTTATAATCAGCAAATTTTAGCAAATGAAAAACATAAACAAATTATGATAAAGAAAATCTTAAAAGAATTGCGTTTAAAAGACGATTATGATGCGGAAACGATGCTCGCGATGATTTCACTTGAGAAAAACAAATTAAATCGTCCGAAAGATGTAAAAGCGAAAACACCAGTGGAACAAGAATTTAAAGAAGTATATGAACGTTTTGAAGAGGTAAAACAACGATACAATTATATTGACTTCGATGACATCTTATTGGAAACATATTACATGTTAGAAAATAATGCTCCTTTACTAACTCAATTACAACAACGTTTTCACTACATTGAAGTAGATGAGTTTCAAGATACATCCTATGCACAATATGAAATTGTAAAATTGTTAGCCACGCCAAGAAATAATTTGTTCATCGCAGGTGATGATGATCAAGCAATTTATGGCTGGCGAGGGGCAAGTCACCAAATTATTTTATCTTTTCCAAAAGAATTTGATAACACAACAATCATTGCACTAAATACGAATTATCGATCCAATCCCTTTATCGTCGGGCTTGGAAATGAAGTTATAAAATTAAATCAAGAACGTTTTGATAAAGAGCTATACTCCGTTCGTGAAGAAGGTGTACAACCTTTTTATGCAAGACCTGCTACCACTCTTGATGAAGCAAATCAAATTTTGCAGCTCATTCAAGAAAAAGTAGATAGCGGTGACCGAAACTATAAAGATTTTTGTTTACTGTATCGCACACATTCTGTAAGTCGTTCGTTACTTGATCAGCTTACCATTCATAAAATCCCGTTTATTAAACACGGGGCGAGCCAATCATTTTATGAACATTCTTTAATTAAGCCTGTATTAGATCATTTAAGACTCGTGATTGAGCCGTTTCGACTAGAATCACTTTCAAACATATTGCCGACGATGTATATCGGACGTGATGATTGTATTTCATTTATTGAACGTGAACAATGGAAATATGGTGAGGGACGCTTCCCTTCTCTTCTTCATTTCTTACTATTAAATCCAAGCTTAAAACCTTTTCAAGTGAAAAAGGTAAATGAGCGCATCGATTTTATTAAGTTTATTAAAGAATTAGAACCGAAAAAAGCATTAAAAGAAATCATTCATGGTAAAGGAAAATATTTAGAGTACTTACAAAGTAACGATCGTTCTTCCTTTACGATGCATAAAGACATACAAGAAGAAATGTTGGAAGAATTAATGGAGTCTGCAACTCGTTTCACCGATATTCCAGCTTATTTACAATTTATCGACGAGGCGATTCAAGGTCAAAAAGAAATGGAAGCATTAAAAACAATGCCGCAAAAAGATGCCGTTTCACTTATGTCAATCCATAACGCAAAAGGCCTTGAATTTCCATGTGTCTTTTTACTTGGAGCGAGTGATGGAATCCTGCCCCACACTTCTTCTTTAAAAGATGCAAATGATCGTGTTACGGAAACTTCTGAAGCGTTAGAAGAAGAACGCCGATTACTGTATGTCGCCATTACACGTGCGAAAGAAGAACTTTATATTTCTTCTCCGCAATTTTTCAGAGGAAAGAAATTAGATATATCTCGTTTTTTATATACTGTGCGAAAAGATTTACCTGAAAAGACATCCACTAAATAAGGATGTCTTTTTTTTATATCACGTTATGTACATCCCTCCTATATAAATTCCTTGTTTTTATCGTGAGAATTAACGTAATATCAGCCATATTCCACTCATATTGTAATAGTGTATGTCAGAACTCACGAGAAGGAGTGAACATAATGAGCTGCAATTGTAATGAAGATCATCAACATGAGTGTGATTTCAACTGTGTATCGAATGTTGTTCGTTTTATACATGAACTACAAGAATGTGCAACGACAACATGTGGATCTGGTTGCGAAGTTCCATTTTTAGGTGCACATAACAATGCATCAGTAGCGAATACACGTCCTTTTATTTTATACACAAAAACTGGAGAACCTTTTGAAGCATTTGCACCATCTTCAAGCCTTACTAGCTGCAGATCTCCCATTTTCCGCGTAGAAAGTATAGATGATGATGACTGTGCTGTATTGCGTGTATTAACTGTAGTTTTAGGTGATGGTACCGCTGTACCACCTGGTGACGACCCAATCTGTACGTTTTTAGCTGTACCAAATGCAAGACTAATATCAACCTCCACTTGCATTACTGTTGATTTAAGTTGCTTCTGCGCTATTCAATGCTTACGCGATGTTTCTATTTAAAACTAAATAATGAGTTAAGCATGGATTGGGTGGCAGATAATTCTGCCACCCAATCCATGCTTAAAGAGTATTCTTATGTAAATTTCTTAAAATTGGGAACTTGTCTAGAACATAGAACCTGTCCTTTTCATTAACTGAAAGTAGAAACAGATAAAGGAGTGAAAAACATGTTCTCTTCTGATTGCGAATTTACTAAAATCGATTGCGAGGCGAAGCCAGCTAGTACACTACCTGCCTTTGGTTTTGCTTTCAACGCGTCTGCACCTCAGTTTGCTTCACTATTTACACCACTATTATTACCTAGCGTAAGTCCAAACCCAAATATTACTGTTCCTGTAATAAATGATACAGTAAGTGTCGGAGATGGCATTCGAATTCTACGAGCTGGTATTTATCAAATCAGTTATACATTAACAATTAGTCTTGATAACTCACCTGTTGCACCAGAAGCTGGTCGTTTCTTCTTATCATTAAATACACCAGCTAACATTATTCCTGGATCAGGTACAGCAGTTCGTTCTAACGTTATTGGTACTGGTGAAGTAGACGTATCCAGCGGTGTTATTCTTATTAACTTAAATCCTGGTGACTTAATTCAAATTGTGCCAGTTCAGTTAATTGGAACTGTAGACATTCGTGCTGCAGCATTAACAGTTGCACAAATTAGCTAGTAAAAAGCGGTATTTCTAATACAGAAATACCGCTTTTTATATATAATAAAAAACACTCACAGTAGCATGAGTGTTTCATTCTTCATATTGTTTTATTGTGTTCTTCTTTTTCCCACAATTGCATCCCTTTTTCTTCACAAATCCTTGTTGTTGTAATTGTTCTTGATATGCCTGTTGTTGTGCTTGGTGTTGTTGCTGTATATGATACCACTGCTGCAGGTCATATGAATTTTGCCTTGGATTATTGCTCACAGCAAACATCTCCTCTACTGTCAATTCTGTCTATTTACTATATGAACAACTCTTTATTTCCGTTCCCTCATTCTTTTAAACTCCGCTTTTTCTCTTATTATGAAAATATATTATTCTCCCATAAAATATCCTGTAATCGTTTCAATGATTGCTGCTGCTCCTGCAATGGCTAATAATGCAAGTAACGGTTCTGCAACGATAGGAATCCAATTATATAAGACTAATAAAAAAGCACTAACCCATACACCTGTACACCAATAACAGCTTAACAATTCGCCAATCCACTTTCTTAATCCTTTACCTTTCACTTTTGTAAACGTTGATACACTTCCATCCGGCTCCGTAATCTCTAATTCATCAATAAATGGTCTTCGCAAAAAGGCTGTAATTTTATCATAAACAATTAAACGAGTGAGCCTAAAAGCAGCTAACGCAAAAATAAAAAATAAAAGCCAGCTTGTAAACAGCATGATTCCACCTTCCCTTATCCTCTTTCGCCTATTTAAAAAAAAAGGTCTTGAGATTGTGACCAAATCTCCTCGACTCCAATATCTTATTAATGTAAATACAAACAAGAAGATAAGGAGTGACATTAATGAGTTGTAACGAAAATAAACACCATGGCTCTTCTCATTGTGTAGTTGACGTTGTAAAATTCATCAATGAATTACAAGATTGTTCTACAACAACATGTGGATCTGGTTGTGAAATCCCATTCTTAGGTGCACACAATACTGCATCAGTAGCTAATACACGCCCTTTTATTTTATACACAAAAACTGGAGAACCTTTTGAAGCATTTGCACCATCATCAAGCCTTACTAGCTGCCGTTCTCCAATTTTCCGTGTGGAAAGTGTAGATGACGATAGCTGTGCTGTACTACGTGTATTAACTGTAGTTTTAGGTGACAGTTCTCCGGTACCACCTGGTGACGATCCAATTTGTACGTTTTTAGCTGTACCAAATGCAAGATTAATATCTACAACTACTTGTATTACTGTTGATTTAAGCTGTTTCTGTGCGATTCAATGCTTACGCGACGTTTCTATCGTTAAGTAAACTAAAAAACTATTGGGGTGGTAGAAGCTTTCTACCACCTTTACATATTTAAAAACCGGCCATACTAATCGATTGGATATCATCTATAGACAACCTAATATCTCTCATACTATTTTGAGGCATAATAGATACAATGCCATTCCGATACGATATAATCGATCCAACATATGAGACTGTAGCTGTTTTTATTCTGCACCTTACTTTCGGAATGTAATGAGGGCGGTTTAGTAAAAAATGAATTTTTTCATCATTATTCATATCCTTAAATGATTTATTATACGGGACAGTTCTTACTGGTTCTAGTTCTTCCTCTTCTTGTTCTGCGTGTTCTTCTTTTTCTTCTATTTTTTCTACTTTTTCTTCCACTTGCTGCTCTTCTTGTTGTTCTTGCTCTATTACCTCTTCCACAGCACTGCTTACAATATTTTCTTGTTTATTACTTTGCTCTTTTTGATCTTCATTTTCAAAGTTTGTCAGAATAATCCTTTTTATTTTCGGTGCAGCAAGTTCTAAACTTACTTGCGTGATATATAACAACGGTTTTCCAACTGTTGAACTTTTATTTTTATTCTTCACACTCGTCCCTCCCACTTCCATACGTAGCTAAATAAATCGTGTACTATTATAGTTATATTCATCACCTGATAAGAACTTTCGTTAAAAATCGTTCTTTCTCAGAACAAATAAAAAGGACAATCTCATCATTTAGAGATTGTCCTTTAAAATTTAATATTATATTTATCCTAGGATATGATACCCTGAATCAACGTGAATGTTTTCTCCTGTTACACCGCGAGCTAAATCACTGAATAGGAATACTGCTGTATCGCCAACTTCTTCTTGCGTTGTTGTACGACGAAGTGGTGCGCGCTCCTCAATTTCTCTTAAGATTGAGTTGAAATCGCCTACACCTTTTGCAGATAACGTACGAATTGGTCCTGCAGAAATAGCGTTAACACGAATACCGTGTTGACCTAAATCGTTCGCTAAATATTTCACGCTCGCTTCTAATGAAGCTTTCGCAACACCCATAACGTTATAATTTTTCACAACGCGCTCGCCGCCAAGGTATGTTAACGTTAAAATATTTCCGCCTTCTGTCATTACTTTTTTTGCTTCTCTTGCTACAGCTGTTAAAGAGAATGCACTAATATTTTGTGCAAGTAAAAATCCATCGCGAGAAGTATCTACAAATTCACCTTTTAAGTCATCGCGATTTGCAAAAGCAATACAATGTGCTACACCGTGAATAGTACCTACTTCTTGTTTAATTGTTTCAAAGCAAGCTGTAAGTTCCTCATCATTCGTTACATCACAAGGTAATACAAGTGATTCTTGTCCTTCTAATGTGTCCGCTAATTCACGAACGTTTCTTTCTAAACGTTCTCCTGCATATGTGAATATTAATTTTGCACCTGCATTATGCAAAGAGCGAGCTATTCCCCATGCAATACTTCTTTGGTTCGCAACGCCCATAACAACAAATGTTTTCCCTTGTAATAGTTCCATGATATATCCTCCCAGAAATACTTATACTTGTTATTAGTACCTGATACTATAATTATAGTACCATAAAACCGCTTAAAGGCAAACAAAAAAGTCATTAACAGAAATTTGTTAATGACTTTTGGTTTCTATAAAAAACCGCTCTAATCCTTCTTCCCAAGACGGCATTTGTGAAAAACCATTTAATCTTAGCATGTTATGTTGAAAAATAGAATATTTGGGCCTCGCAGCCGCAGCCCCGAATTCTTCCGTTGAAACAGGTAATACATTCACTTTCATATTGGCGTACGAAAATATCTTTTGTGCAAATTCAAACCAAGAGCATGAGCCTCTGTTTGATACGTGGTATGTACCGTATAAAGAAGTATGAATGAGCTTATTAATAACCATATTCAAATCCGCAACATACGTAGGAGAGCCAACTTGATCCGCTACAACAGATATTTCATCTCTTTCTTTTCCTAATCGCATCATCGTTTTCACGAAATTATTCCCATATTTACCATATAGCCACGATGTGCGAACGATAAAATATTTATTATGTAACTCTTTGACGAACTGCTCCCCCGCATACTTAGAGGCCCCATATATATTTATCGGCGCTGGACTATGAAATTCGTCGTATCCATCTGGTCTGGCGCCTTGAAATACATAATCAGTACTAATATAAACTAGCTTCGCCCCTACTAATTGTGAAGCAACCGCTACATTTCGAGCTCCGATTGCATTTATTCTATATGCAAGATCCTGTTCTTTCTCCGCATGATCTACTTTCGTATAGGCAGCACAATGAATAATTATATGTGGTTTTATTTCTTGTACCACTTGTTGTATTCGGGATATATTTGTCACATCTAATAACTTTTTATCAAATGGATATATATCATATTCTTCAGAGTCTAACTCTTCAAATAGTTGCTTTCCTAATTGACCGTTTGCTCCTGTTATGATAACCCTCTCTTTCATTTAACATGCCCCTTACTAATCTTTTAGTGGTTTCCACCATTCCTTATTCTTTTCATACCATTTCACCGTCTCTTGTAATCCTTGTTCAAACGTATATTTCGGTTCCCAATCAAATTCATTCTTCATTTTCTCTGCATCAATCGCATAACGACGATCGTGCCCTAAACGATCTGTAACATATTCAATGTCTTTTTTTGTTTTTCCTAAAAGAGTAATAATTTGTTCCACAACTTCTACATTTGTTTTTTCATTATTTCCACCTATATTATATACTTCTCCGACACGTCCCTTATGCAAAACAACGTCAATCGCACTGCAATGATCCGTTACATGTAACCAATCTCTTACATTTAAACCATCACCATATAACGGTAGTTTTTTTCCTTCTAGTGCATTCGTAACCATTAATGGAATTAATTTTTCAGGATACTGGTACGGTCCATAATTGTTAGAACAACGCGTTACTATAACCGGTAATTGATATGTTTTATAGTAAGATAGAGCTATCATGTCCGCGCTCGCCTTACTTGAAGAATATGGACTATTTGGAGCTAACGGCGTTTTCTCTGTGAACTTCCCTGTTTTTCCTAAAGAGCCATACACTTCATCCGTTGATACTTGCACAAGTTTTATATGCGAATATTTTTTAACTAGTTCTAATAAAGTGACCGTCCCAATTACATTTGTATCATAAAAAGGAATCGGATTTTCAATACTACGGTCCACATGTGATTCAGCTGCAAAATTTACAATCACTTGTACGTCCCGCTCTTTTATAACGTGTTCTAATAGCTCTCCATTTTGAATTTCTCCCTTTACAAAAGAGTAATTCGGGTGATCCAGAAGAGATTTTACGTTATTTAAATTCCCGCTATATGTTAATGCATCGTAATTAATAATTTTATATGTTTCATAACTTTGTAGCATGTAATGAACGAAATTACTTCCAATAAATCCAGCCCCACCTGTTACTAATATATTCATAAACAACGCTCCTACTTAAAAACTATCTTCATATTCCTCTAATAATGGTAATATCTGATCCTTATCGGACAATATAGGATCGGTTACTGGCCAAGGAATTGCTAAATCTTTATCTTTCCAAAGTAATCCTGAGTCATGCTCTGCGCTATAATATTCATCTACTTTATACATAACGATAGTATGCGGAACAAGCGTGCAAAATCCATGCGCAAACCCTTTTGGCACTAGTAATTGCCGATGGTTATCTGCACTTAAAATATATCCTTTCCATTGTTTAAATGTTGGTGATTTTTTTCGTAAATCAACGATAACATCATAAATTGCCCCTTGCATAACTTGAATGAGTTTCGTTTGTGCTTTCGGTTTTTTTTGAAAGTGTAGTCCCCGAATCGTTCCTGCCTTAGCCGAATAAGATACGTTATCCTGTACAAATGAATACGTTATCCCTAATGTTTCTAGCACCTGCTTATTATAACTCTCTGAAAAAAAGCCACGCTCGTCTCCAAACAACCTCGGTTCTAACAATTTTGCATCGGTAAAATTTGTTTCTACAACTTTCATATTCTCACCTATTCTCCGTTAAACTGTTTCCCAAAATTAATATCACGCGCTAACGTATTCGCCTTTTGAAGCGAAGCATGAGTTCCCGCATCAGTCCACCAACCGCTCATTTCATTATAAGTAAGTACCCCTCGTTTTAAATACCAATTATTTATATCTGTAATTTCAAGTTCTCCCCGCGCAGAAGGTTTTAATTCTTTAATATAAGAAAAGACTTTCGAATCATACAAATAAATTCCCGTAACCGCATAAGAACTTTTCGGCTCTTTCGGCTTTTCTTCAATTTCAACTATTTTTCGGTTTTGAATATGTGCTACGCCAAATCTTTCGGGATCTTCTACAGATTGCAATAGCACTTTCGCACCTTCTTCTTGATTTGCAAACTCTTCAACATACGGAAGAATATCATCTGAAAAAATATTATCCCCTAATATAACTACCATACGATCATTCCCGACGAAATCTTCACAAAGCCCTAACGCCTGTGCGATCCCGCCCGCTTTATCTTGCACACGATACGTAAAGGAAACCCCAAATTCATGACCACTCCCTAAAAAGCTAACAACATCCCCCATATGCTCTTTACCTGTAATAATCATAATATCTGTAATATCGCATTGTTTTAGCTTATATACCGCATGATAAATCATTGGATACCGACCAACAGGAAGTAAATGTTTATTCGTTACTTTCGTTATTGGATATAATCTCGATCCAGTACCACCTGCTAAAATAATTCCTTTCACTTTGCATCTCTCCTTTATGATGGAGATAATATATCTTTGTAATGTTCTACAAACACTTTCCGGTACTTCTCATATGTATCCGCATCAAACTCATCCCCGTTGTAATGAATACACCATAAATTTGCTTGATTTGGGATACCAATTAAATAACCAGCCCTTTGAAACTCTAAAGACTGTGACACATCATAAAAGTGAAACCCTTGAAACAAATCTTCTCGCCACGGAATATCATACTGCGTTGCCATGAATAAGCCATCAATTGCCTGAACTGACAAAAATGGTTGATTACCATAAAAAACCTGATCTAAATTTAATAATTGATAATTCTGTCTTCTATACTCAATCACTTTCCCTACTAAATTTTTTCCTTCCCACCATATCCCGTTATTCGGTAAAAACTGAGCCCCAGCGACTCCTATTAAACCAAGCTTTTCATTTTCTTTAAAAAGAGATATAAGTGTAGAGAACATGTCTCGATTAATAAGATATGTATCTTGATGTATATACACTTTGTATTTCGCTGGATATGAAAGGGCTCGGTTGTATGCACTTGCCATACTTTGTGCATCTCGTATCGGAAAAATTTGCACGACATAACCTGGGGGAACAAAAATGTTTCTTATTTGGCTCTCACATTGTTTGAAAAGCTCCTCATTATTTACACAGATAACGACTAATATTGTATGATCTTTCATTTTTGTCCCCCCTTTTATTCTTCCTTATTTACATCTGACATATATTGTTCCACAAATATTTTCCGATACTTTTCATAGTTCGTCATATTCACATCAAAATGATAATGGATACACCAAGCATCACGCTGTACAGGTACACCAACTGTATATCCTGCTTTTCTAAATTCAAATGATTGAGATACATCATAAAAATCAAATCCGTCAAATAAGTCTTCTCGCCACGGAACATCATATTGTGTGGCCATTAATAAACCATCAATACATTCTACAGGAATAAATGTTTTTGATTCATGATACGGTTGTTCTAAACTTGCCATATAAAACAAATCATTCATATAACCAATGACCTTTCCTACAATTCCACGCCCTTCGTTCCATACACCAGTCGGAGGAACATATTGCGCTCCAACCATCCCAATCATACCAAGGTGTTCATGTTCCTCAAATAATTGAAGTAATCCGTATAAAAAAGCCCTATTTATAATAAAAACATCTTGATGTAAATACACTTTATACTTCGCTGGATGCGAAATGGCTTGATTGTATCCACTCGTCATACTTTTCGCATTTCGAATCGGCATAAATTGTACAATATACCCTGGCGGTACTAACAATTGCAATATATGTCGAACGCAGTTTGCATACAATTTCCGATCATTTATACATGTAACAAATAATATTGTTTTGTCTGCAGTACTCATAATTGTGATTTTTCAGCTTCAATAATATACTGAAATACAACTGTCTCAGCCATGAAGCCACTTCCAAGACGATATTTTTTACAAATTCCATATAACTCCTCAATAAGCGGCTCATACATTTTATGATCAACATATACACGATCTACTTTACTAATAACATATCCTGCTTTTAAAAACATTCTTAGCATTTCATTAAATGTAAAGAAACGAATATGTGTTTTATCTAATAAACCATATTCTGTATACGTCCAATTTCCGGCAAGTAAGGGAGCTAATACTGAAATATGAGCAACGTTTGGTATACTTGCTAAAATCACACCATTTTTCTTTATATATGGCTTTACTTTTTCTATCACAGCCCACGGATCAAATAAATGCTCTAATACATCTCCAAATAGGATGCAATCAAATTGTCCCTCCTCATAAGGAAGATCTATTTTTTCTATATCCCCTAAAATAACATGATCTAGTCTTTCTTTCGCTTTTTCTGCCGCCTCTGGAAATGCCTCAATTCCTGATACACGTGTACCATTTTCTTTAATAGCCGCTCCCAATGCACCGCTCGAGCAACCAATATCAAGAACTTCTTTCCATTCCTTTTTTATATGCTTTAATAAATTCGGATTCGCTGCATTATAATAATGCTCGGATTTTTCTTCATATAAAGAACTTTTTTCGCGATTCATTTCACACACTCCTTATGCAAATTGAATTAGAATTAGAAATATAAATCTCATATGAATTCTATAAAGTGCAGATTTTGTTCATCCCCCAATGATTATTAGCCCACAAATAGCAGTATAAAATCTTTTATCTATATTGGTTACGTTACCGATACTCTAATATATAACCAATCTATTAGAGTTAGAATAAAGATACATCATTTCTAAAAAACGAAACCCATTACACTTTATATGGTTTATCAAAAACCCCCCGAAAATATTTACGGTTATATTCAATTGCAGCATTATTCGGAACATAAGAAGCTGCTAATTCATTGTAATAATACGCTTTATCCTGCTCTCCTAACCTGCTATAACAAATACACATTTGTAAATAGGGTAGCCATGTGTAGCTAGCTGGACTATGGAAAGGACTTTCCGTTGCCATTGGTACTTCCGTTGCAAGTTTAAACCAAAATATCGCTTCATTATATTTTTCTTGTTCCATATATATATATCCTATTCTTGTACAATTCTCTCCTCTAGGGACGTCATACCGAAACGACTTCACACAAGATTCGATTGCCTTCTCCCACATTCCGAGCTTCGCATAGCAATCTCCTAGTTTACCACATGCATAAATTTTTTCTTCATACCATCCTTCGTCTTGATTAAGAAATGTTTCATATAGAAGAACTGCATCATCATATTTTTGGTTATCCGTAGATTCATTTGCGTAATAAAATAAATCTCTCGGACTCAATTCTTCACCTGCAGCTACAGTATTTTGAAAAATTTTCAAATTACGATCTGTTACTTTTTTTTCTTTTTTATGTGTAATAGCAACATTACTACTAAAAACCTCACCAGAAATAGCTAAATACTCATGAACCTTTCCAAACCATTGAAATTGTTTTTCACGCTTTACAAGTCGATTTCTTTTTGTACAATATAAAGGTTTCCCGTTAGAATCCATTGCAAGATGATAAGGCATCGAAACAGCATCAATTTTAGGATCTAATTCTCTTTTTAAAAGTTTCAATGCTTCTTGAGCATCTTCTAATAATACGTCATCTGCATCTAGCCACAATATATACTCTTGCGTCGCTTTTGAAAAAGAAAAATTTCTTGCTGCTGCAAAATCATCAATCCACTGGAAATCATATATGTTAGAAGTGTATTTCTCTACGATTTCTTTCGTTCGATCGACGGAGCCTGTATCAACCACTATAATTTCATCCACAATTTTTTCAACTGTGTCTAAACAACGGGCTATTGTCTCCTCCTCATCTCGAACAATCATACATAAACTAATTGTAATTCCTTGCTTGTTCAACATAATCACCCTCTTCCAAATCAATCATATGTTATACATATACTAAACTTTCCATTTTTTTAAATTGTTCAAGTAGTTTAAGATTTCTTTTCAATAATTCAAATGTCCGTGTCATTTTCTTTCGGTTTTGCATCTACTATATAATGAACGCTTTATGGAGGTGAATTTATGTCAAATAATAATTATTCAAATGGATTAAATCCCGATGAATCTTTATCAGCTAGTGCATTTGACCCTAATCTTGTAGGACCTACATTACCACCGATACCACCGTTTACCCTTCCGACTGGGCCGACCGGGCCGACTGGGCCGACTGGACCTACGGGGCCGACTGTACCTACCGGGCCAACTGGACCGACTGGACCTACGGGGCCGACTGGGCCGACTGGACCTACGGGGCCGACTGGGCCGACTGGTGACACTGGGACTACTGGACCTACGGGGCCGACTGGTGACACTGGGGCTACTGGACCTACGGGGCCGACTGGTGACACTGGGGCTACTGGACCTACGGGGCCGACTGGTGACACTGGGGCTACTGGACCTACGGGGCCGACTGGTGACACTGGGGCTACTGGACCTACGGGGCCGACTGGTGACACTGGAGCTACTGGAGCTACTGGACCGACTGGGGCTACTGGACCGACTGGACCGACTGGACCGACTGGACCATCAGGACTAGGACTTCCAGCAGGACTATACGCATTTAACTCCGGTGGGATTTCTTTAGATTTAGGAATTAATGATCCAGTACCATTTAATACTGTTGGATCTCAGTTTGGTACAGCAATTTCTCAATTAGATGCTGATACTTTCGTAATTAGTGAAACTGGATTCTATAAAATCACTGTTATCGCTAACACTGCAACTGCAAGTCTATTAGGAGGTCTTACAATCCAAGTGAATGGAGTACCTGTACCAGGTACTGGATCGAGTTTAATCTCACTCGGAGCACCTATCGTTATTCAAGCAATTACGCAAATTACGACAACTCCATCATTAGTTGAAGTAATTGTTACAGGGCTTGGGCTATCATTAGCTCTTGGCACGAGTGCATCCATTATTATTGAAAAGGTTGCTTAATTTTTACTTAGCAGTAAAACTGATATCAGTTTTACTGCTTTTTTCAATTTCAAATTCAATCATGAAACATTCGGTACCTACATAATCATATTGTTGTATGACATTTTGCAGGAGGCACAAATATGGAAAGTAAATCTGCTGTTCAGCTTTATCTCGAATTGCTAAAGAAGACAATTTTATTTGAAATATGGTTAGAATATGAGGCATACTTACCCGCATCTCTACATATTTCGAAAGAACTAGAATTCGAACCAGTTACAGTCCCCCTCCCTTTATTCATTAAGCAATATGCCGAAAACCATAACTTAAAAATTGTAAAACCAAATGTCTCAAAAAGTGAACGTCATGATGGAATGGATTGGCCAAGAGCAGCACATAGCATGATTGGTCGAGAACGTATGAACCAATTACAAGAGGCGATGGAAACCGTTGTTCGTGAAAATATAGAAGGTGATTTTATTGAAACAGGTGTATGGCGCGGAGGATCATGCATTTTTATGAATGGTTTTTTACAAGCAAACAACATTACGGATCGTAATGTGTGGGTTGCAGATTCATTTGAAGGTTTGCCAGCACCGAATCTAGAGCAATATCCAAAAGATTACGGTGATTATTTACACACATTCGATTACTTACGCGTCTCTTTAGAACAAGTACAAGAGAATTTCAAAAAATATGATTTACTAAATGATCAAGTGAAATTTTTAAAAGGTTGGTTTAAAGATACTTTACCAACAGCACCAATTGAAAAAATAGCAATTGCACGGCTTGATGGTGATATGTATGAATCCACCATGGATGGTCTCGTGAACTTATATGATAAAGTTTCTAAAGGTGGCTATATAATTATCGATGACTACGGGCTACCACCATGCGCTGAGGCTGTGACAGACTTTAGAAATCAACGGAATTTAAAAGCCCCTATTACTAAAATTGATGTATTTGGCGTTTATTGGAGAAAAGAATAAAAAAGATTTAATCTATAGGAGATTCCATTTTCACTCATTCTTCTCTTACTTCTGATCCAATTAAGTATTCTTTTTCGGAATCTCCCTACATATAATAATTGTTTTCCTGTGTTCTCTCACTACAAATTGAAAATTTTATTAATAGAGTTACTGCATATTCTCACATAAGAAAGGGGTATACTCATGAGCGAATTTAACAAAGAAATGACTTTACTCCCCCCTCCTGAACTCGTCCAATATGTAGGTGGCGACTTCAAAAAGGTTGGAAAAGAGTTCCTAAAGCATTTTATTCAAATTGGCGCTTTAAAATCAAATGAAAAAGTATTAGATGTAGGCTGCGGTGTCGGCCGAATGGCTGTACCATTAATGAATTACTTAAATGATGATGGAGCGTATTATGGATTTGATTTGTTTAAAGATGGAATTACTTGGTGTCAAAATAACATTTCAACTATGCGTAATAATTTTCACTTTGAACATGTTGACATATACAATCAATTCTATAATCCGGAAGGAAAAGAAGATGCCTCTCAATATCGTTTTCCCTATGAAGACGGAACATTCGATTTTATCTTTTTAACTTCTGTATTTACACATCTTCTCCCAAAAGAATTAGAACATTACGTATCTGAAATTGTACGTGTATTAAAAAAAGACGGGAGATGTTTCATTACATTCTTTCTTATAAACCCTGAATCGTCCTATTATTTAAATGCAGGACAAAGTACATTAGGTTTTTATCATCGAATCGAAAATTGCTACGTTGTAAATAAAGATATTCCGAATTTCGCAGTTGCTTATCCTGAGACAGATATTTGCAATCTATTGAATAAGTACGGCCTAGAAATAATCAATAAGCCGCATTACGGTTTATGGTGCGGCAGACATGAATATACAAGTTACCAAGATATTGTTCTTACAAAAAAAAGCTTCTGAAAGGAAGTTATGTATGATGAATGAAAAAAATCCACCTCTCGTTTCCATCCTTATTCCTACTTATAATCGGCCTCATTATTTCAAAATTGCTCTAGAAAGTGCATTGGCACAAACTTATTCAAATATTGAAATCATCATCGGAGATGATAGTACAAATGATGAAACAGCAACTTTAATACGCGAACAATACTTACCAAATTATAAAAATATAACATACATTCGAAATACCCCTACTCTAGGACAATTTCACAATGACCTTATGCTCATAGAAAAATCAAATGGTGAGTATATAAATTTTTTAATGGACGATGACGTGTTTTATAAGCATAAAATACAAAAAATGATGACCTATTTTGAGCAAGATCCCAATAAAAATCTTGCTCTTGTTACTTCTTATCGAGTACGTATTGATGATCATGGAAATCTAATAGGTGATTCCCATCCAACACAAAGGTTATATAGTGAAGACACTCCATTAAACGGGATATTTTTAGGTAATTGGATGTTAAAGGGCGGGCACAATATTATCGGTGAGCCTACAACTACTTTGTTTCGAAAAGAATTGCTCACTGAACCTTTTGGTACCCTTAAAGAGCGACAATATTCTTGTAGTGTTGATATGGCCTCATGGATTTCTTTACTTTCTAAAGGAAATGCAATATACATTTCTGAGCCTTTAAGTCAATTTCGCTACCATGCTGGACAACAAATACACAATAAGCTCCTTCAAGGTTGTGAAGATTTCACACACCTTGTTATAACAGCAAAAGAATATGGCTTTTTACAAAATACTACGGACTATAGAGCAGCTCTACTTAGTGCTTACCAATGGTGTAAAAGTTCCTTAAAATACTATCTTCATCAACTAGATATTTTTCCTGACGCACATGTACGTCTCTCTCATTGTTTGGATATAATTATTAAAGAGCTAAACAATTAAACTACTCTGCAAAATTAAAAGTGTATGGACTATATGTGAATCATTCGTATAGTTCATACATTCTTTCTCATACTATAAAGTGAAACTTTAATCAGCTCTCACCAATCGGGCTTTTACGGGCAGTTGATCCCCCACCTAACTTCTTCGCTTTCGCTGAATTTTGAGGTGGGGGTCTTACTGCCCATTAATGCGGGATAAAATCCATTACTATAAAGAGCAGTAGAAAGGAATACCTACATTGAAAGATCCAAATTCTCAATATCAAATAGACTACGTATTACTATTTATTTTATTTGCCATTGGGATTGTTAGTTGTTGTGCTATTGCAAGTGCGCAAGCCTCTTTACCGCCATTTTTACAAAACGTCAATTTTGTACTAAAGCAAATCCAATGGTATTTCATTGGATTTATAGCCATTGGTGTTATTATGATTATCGACTTCGATCATTATCAAAAAATTGCTTGGTATTTGTACAGCTTTGCAATGGTACTACTTATTGGACTAGAACTTCAAGTACCAGGTGCCGTTACAATTAAAGGCGCTACCGCTTGGTACAGGCTCCCAGGCATCGGAAATTTTCAGCCTTCTGAAATTATGAAATTGTTTTTAATTATCGTCATTGGACGAATTATAGCAAATCATAATGAGAAATATTTTTCCCAAACGATACATGATGATTTTTTACTACTTGGAAAAATATTTGCGACAAGCTTGCCACCACTACTACTTATTGCAAAAGAACCAGATTTAGGAAACACAATGGTCATTTCAGCGATGCTTGCAGCAATGATACTAGTTTCTGGCATACGATGGCGTTTTATTTTTGGATTAGTTTCAGGTACTTTCGTTGCTGGATCTACATTAATATATATTTTTTTTACTCACACAGATTTCTTTAAAGCACACATTTTAAAAGAATATCAATTAAATCGCTTCTACGGATGGTTAGCACCTTACAAATATGATGCACAAGGCTATCAATTAAGACAAGCATTCTTAGCGACTGGATCCGGAGAAATGCAAGGAAAAGGGTGGGAAAATGGACAAGTATATTTTCCAGAACCACATACAGATTTTATTTTCACTAATGTCGCTGAACAATTTGGATTTCTAGGCGCAAGTGTCATTATTTCTCTTTTTTTCTTACTCATTTTTCGAATGATTCATATTGCTTTAGAAAGTAATGACCCTTTCGGTAGTTACATTTGCGCTGGTACAATCGGAATGTTTACTTTCCAAGTATTCCAAAATATCGGGATGACAATCGGATTACTCCCCATTACAGGGATAACATTACCTCTTATGAGTTACGGAGGAAGTTCACTGCTTACATACATGATTGCGATTGGATTCATTTTAAATGTTCGCTCAAGAACGAAAATCTTTATGTTTAAATGAACAACACAAAAACGCTATATTTTTATCTCTATCCTTTTTTAGATATACTAATGAAAAATACGATGGAGGTTTAAATATGAAATATGACATTATAGGAGATATTCATGGATGCTTCCAAGAGTTTCAAAATTTAACAGAGAAGCTAGGATATAACTGGAGTAGCGGTCTACCGGTTCACCCTGACCAACGTAAACTTGCATTCGTTGGCGATATTACAGACCGTGGTCCTCATTCATTACGTATGATTGAAATTGTATGGGAACTTGTCATACATAAAAAAGAAGCTTATTACGCTCCTGGAAATCACTGTAATAAACTATATCGATTTTTCCTTGGGCGTAATGTAACAGTCGCTCACGGACTTGAAACAACTGTTGCTGAATATGAGGCACTTCCTTCTCATAAGCAAAACATTATAAAAGAAAAGTTTATCACTCTTTATGAACAATCACCCCTCTACCACATACTAGATGAAAAAAGAGTAATCGTATGTCACGCTGGGATTCGGCAAGATTACATAGGAAGACGAGATAAAAAAGTACAAACCTTTGTATTATATGGCGATATTACAGGAGAAAAGCATGCCGATGGCTCACCTGTCCGTCGCGATTGGGCGCAAGAGTACAAGGGGCAAGCTTGGATTGTATATGGACATACACCAGTAGCAGAACCTCGATTCGTCAATCAGACAGTCAATATTGATACTGGTGCTGTATTTGGTGGCAAATTAACCGGATTACGTTATCCTGAAATGGAGACTATCTCTGTTCCTTCTTCTTTACCTTTTGTCGCTGAGAAATTCCGTCCAATTTCATAACTACCTTACTTAGCGAAAGATTACCGTATTATTTAGGCAGATCTCATATAAAACTAGGTAAAGTAATTAAAAAAAGATGCAATAAAGTGCATCTTTTTTTAATTACACTACATATAATGTCGCAGGAGGTGACAGAATGAAGAAAAAATCTTCTAAACAAAAAAGAAAATTTCCCCCTTTATATCTGCCCATGTACGGAATTAACAACTGGTGTAGTATTCGGGCTGCAGCGATAGAAGAACTGGAAGAACAAGAGTCATCAAAAAAAAGCAAAGTAAAACCAACATATGTCTCTTTAGAAAATGCTGTGATGAGCCGCATAATCGATCGCAGAAAAATAAAGATGCAACAAAAAAATAAACAGCTCTCAAATCAAGATGAACAGGTAATACATTCTAATCAAACAGAAGAAAAGACGGAAGAAAATATTTCTGTAGCAATAAATAAAAAAGTGGAACCAGAAATTCCAGCTGCTATTATAAACAAAGTAAAAAAAATAAAAGAGGCATTGGCTTCATCGAATGATATACAAACTGAAAAACCACTCATAATTGAGACACCTACACCTGAAAATACAAAAGTTAAAAGGGGCGGCCGATATGCATATGCGGAAGGGCTTCACTCTCATGCGGAGGGCATGGCAGCACATGCGGAAGGCTTATTAACACACGCAAAAGGTTCTTTCTCTCATGCAGAGGGATCAAACTCAAAAGCAACTGGACATAGTTCGCATAGTGAGGGAAGTGAAACGACAGCAGGCGGAGCTTATTCTCATGCAGAGGGTAAACAGACGATTGCTTTAGGCGAAGCAGCACACGCAGAAGGAACCGCAACTATCGCTAACGGATCCTCTTCTCATGCGGAAGGTCATCATACATCAACAGCTCATTTTGCAGGTAGCCATATTATGGGGCGCTTCGGCACTGCAGAAGAAGCTTATTCTTGGTTTATTGCAAATGGTGTAAGCGACACCGACCATAATATCGGGGCTAAATGGCTTGCCCATAATGGAGAAATGTACATTGAGGGTGCGTCTTACAATGCAAGTGGAACGGATTTTGCACAAATGTTTGAAACCGAAGATCATAAACCTATTGATGTCGGTTATTTCGTTACATTTAGTAGCGAAGAAAAAATTCGGATAGCTACTTCACACGACTCGTTCATTTTAGGAATATCTAGTGCAACCCCTGCCCTTATAGGAAATAGCGGGGCTTTAAGTTGGGAAAAACGTTATAAAACAGATAACTTTGGAAAACGCCAATATGTATGGACGGAAACCGAAGAAATACAACCTCTTTTAAATACAGAATGGGATCCAACTCGCAAATATGTAGCAAGAAAAGATCGCGCCGAGTGGCTTCCTGTCGGATTAATTGGACAAATGTTAGTACGTGATGACGGAACTTGCGAAGCACATGGATTTTGTCTTCCAAATGACAATGGCATTGCTACAAAAGCCGAAAGTGGATTTTTCGTTATAAAGCGTACGGGTGAAAACCAAATTTTAATATTATTCCGCTAAGAAAAAAGGGAACAAAATTCTTTATAATATAAGAATTTTGTTCCCTTTTTAAGTATGCCGCAACACTTCTTGCATATCGCTTGGAAGCTTTATAGTGAAAGACATCTCTTTCTCTAAAATAGGATGATAAAACGTCAAAGATTTACTATGAAGTGCTTGCCGTTTCATTTCATCCCTTCTCCCTCCATATAAGCTATCACCAAGTAATGGATGTCCTATATGAGCCATATGCACACGAATTTGATGCGTTCTTCCTGTCTCAAGCTCAAGCGCTACATGTGTCTTATGATATGTACTATCAATTACTTTAAAATGAGTAACTGCCCTTTGTCCATCCTCACAAACCATTCGCTCAATAATGCTATCAGATTTTCGACCAATTGGTGCATCAATCATTCCTTCTCGTTCTACAATCTTTCCGTGAACAATTGCTTCATACGTTCGTTTCACAGCTTTTTGTTGATGCTGCTTCGATAAAAGGTGATGCACGAAACGATTTTTTGCAATAAGCATAAGCCCCGAAGTATCACGATCTAAACGTGTTACGATGTGCACTGTACTTGCAAGATGCTGCTTATCATAATGAGATAACAGCGCATTGGCAACACTTCCTGCCGGATGTTCTCTAGACGGAATCGTTGACATATTCGCCTCTTTATTAATGATAAGAACCGCGTCATCTTCATATATAATGCATAAAGGAATATCTTCTGCCATCATCCCTTCACTTCTTTCCTCCACTGGAAAAAAGACACGTAATTCTTCACCAGCACGCAACTGATGACGAACACTCGCATGTTGACCATTTACTTCAATTGCTCCGCCATGAAACTTTATATCCGTTAAAGCGGCTTTAGAAATACCTTTCGTTTTCAAAAATTCCCTAACTAAAGTTCCCTCTTCAGCCGGCCCTATATCCCATTTCAATGTAAATCTGTTCAAATATATAACCCTTTCTATTTATCTGCAACAAACGAGTCACGAACTCGTTTCCAGAACGGGAATGGGCGGAAACGAACAAATCGTACTTTCTCGTTTGCGACGCGATACTGGATTGATTTCACATCTTGATGAACCATCGTTAAATGATCCACTGTAATTTGTAAGTTCATTCCTGCAGCTGGCTTTAACACACATGTATGATGCTTCGGCAATACGAGTGGCGATCCTACAGTACGAAATACACGATTGTTAATGGACGCCATTTCTGCAATTTGAATCGCTTCAATAGATGGGTGAATAATTGCTCCGCCAAGCGCTTTATTATACGCGGTACTTCCTGAAGGAGTAGAGATACAAAGGCCATCTCCGCGGAATGTTTCAAAATATTCTCCGCGTATTTCTACTTCTGTTACTAATGTACCTTCTGCACTTTTTACAGTCGCCTCATTCATCGCTAAATACTGTGACTCTTTACTTCCATTCACATAGCGAATAATAACTTCTAAAAGCGGATATTCCACCACTTGGAATGGTGTTTTCGCAATCGCAATTACTAATTTCTCTACTTCTGTTGGTAACCAATCTGCATAGAAACCTAGATGTCCTGTATGTACACCAACAAATGCTGTTTCATCCAATCGATTATAATAACGATGAAACGCATATAAAAGCGTTCCATCTCCCCCAACAGAAATTACAATATCGGGTTCCTTTTCATCCATTATAAATCCAAAATCTAGCAAGTACTCTTTCATCGTGCTTGCAAGTGTATCTGATGATTGATCTCCCTTTGACATAATTGTAAATTTCATCGCCCAACACCCTTTAGTTTATGATTCGGAATCTTTCGTTTCTTGCTTTCTTGAAAAAGCCTTTTGCGCTTCTTGAATTTCAAGACGAATAGAAGACATTTCTTCATCTAATAAAAACGCCGCTTCAGCTGCACGTTGCAATCGTATTTTAATATCTTCAGGAAAACGTCCACTATATTTATAATTTAAAGAATGCTCAATTGTTGCCCAAAAGTTCATTGCTAGCGTGCGTATTTGGATTTCTACCAATACTTTTTGTTCACCTTGAATCGTTTGAACAGGATAACTAATGACAACATGATAAGAACGATAACCGCTATCTTTCTTTTGCGTGACATAATCACGTTCTTCCACGATTTCAAAGTCATTTCGTTTTCGAAGATATTCTACAACAGGCTTAATCTCATCAACAAATTGACACATCATTCTAAGCCCAGCAATATCCTGCATATCTTCTCTCAATCGGTCTAGCGGTACATTTCTCTTCTCCGCTTTATCAATAATACTTGCAACCGACTTTACCCTTCCTGTTACAAACTCAATTGGAGAATGCTCTGTTAACATTGCAAATTGAGTACGCATTCCTTTTAGTTTCACTTTTAGCTCTGCCACCGCTTGGTGGTAAGGTGCTAAAAATTCTTCCCAATTTCGATTCATTTCAACCACCACCAAAATCAATCCATTTGCTTATAGAAATACTTTTTCTACAGCAGTTACTAATTCTTCTCCGTAATTTGCATTACCTTCAATATTTTCAACTAAATATTCTACTTCTTCTTTTAATCCTTCTAATTCCATTTCAATGTCATTCACGCGAACGAACATAACCACATCGTTATTCATCGCTTCATGCATTGCTTCCCAGCATGTGTGCGGAATACTTACATAAATGAAAGATGATTCATTTTCTAAGATATATAAAAATGATAAATTGTCTGAGTCTACAAGTACGTGATTACGCGCACTTAACTCCTTTACCTCTATTTCACTATTTTCCGCACAAAAAATAAGAGCATTCTCTCTCTTTTCTACGCTCTTAACTTGGATTTTATTTTGCATGCTCTAACTCCTCCATCTCAACTTCCTGTCTTACTTAACAGTATTATTGTATCATAACATGGACGCAAACAAATAAAACATTGAACCAAATTTATGAAAAAGCGATAATGTGTAAAGAATTATTTTTCAAAAGGAGATTATACAATGACACAAGAAATTGAAATTGAATTCAAAAATATCGTTACAAAAGAAGAATTCGATACATTATGTAAATCGTTTTCTATTGAAGCATTTACAAAACAAGTGAATCACTACTTTGAAACACCTGACTTCTCGTTAAAAGAAGCTGGCTCTGCACTTCGTATTCGTCATAAAGGAGCAACTTATACGTTAACGTTGAAACAACCTGCAGAAATCGGTTTATTAGAAACGCATCAAGTCGTAACAGAAGACGAAGCAAAAATGATGATGGAAACAAACACAATCATTCAAGGAGCAGTAGTAGATCAATTACACAAATTACAAATTCCTGTTTCTGCTTTAACATATATGGGTAGTTTAACAACAGAAAGAGCAGAAACATTATTTAAAGGCGGAACGCTTGTCTTTGATCATAGTTTCTATTACAATCACGATGATTATGAAATTGAATTTGAAGTACAAGATGAAGAAACAGGAAAAGCTGCATTTATTCATTTATTAACGCAACATAACATACCTGTTCGCCATACAAATAACAAAGTAAAACGCTTTTTCCTTGCCAAACAAAAAAAAGCACGCTAAAGTGAAAATTCCACTAGTGAATATGTTTCACTAGTGGATACATCTCACTAAAAAAGTTTACACCCGTAGAATAAGCAAAGAATCTTTGAGAAAGCTGTTTATTTGCCCTCTCGAACATTCCATTGCTACAATAGATATACATTTCATGGAAAAAGGAGTTTATAAAGGATGAGCAAGCAACCGATGACACCATTTGAAGGAATTGGCGGTGAACAATGCATTGCAATATTAGTAGATACATTTTATTCCTATGTCAGTAAACACCCTGACTTATCTCCCATCTTCCCGGAAGATTTAACAGAAACCGCTAGGAAGCAGAAGCAATTTTTAACACAATATTTAGGTGGTCCTAATTTGTACACTGAAGAACATGGTCATCCTATGTTAAGGGCACGCCATCTTCCGTTTGAGATTACTCCAAAACGAGCAGAGGCTTGGCTATCATGTATGGAGCAAGCAATGGATGATACTGGAGTTCATGGTCATATAAGAGAGTTTGTTTTTGAACGTTTAGCATTAACCGCTCAGCATATGGTTAATACTCCAAACGAAACAGGTGAAGTGTAATGGATAAGCAGGAAGCAAAGCATATAAATATGCCATCTCCTTCCGCATGCGAGCATAAGTCTGTAGAAGCATATTTATTTATTGATCCACTTTGTAAAGATTGCTGGGAAATTGAGCCTTTTATTATTAAACTATGGCTTGAATACGGGAAATACTTCTCTATTCGTCATATCGTAACAGGAAAAGTGGATGGAACGAACGCTTCCTCACACAAATGGAATAAACCTGCTAATATTCGATTTGTGTGGGAAAAGACAACCAGTTTACAAGGTTTTTCATGTGATGGAAAGGTACATATGCAAGAAGCATCATCAACACCATATTTAGTTTCGATGGCAATTAAGGCAGCGGAGTTGCAAGGCCGAAAAGCAGGTTCGAAGTTTTTGCGAAAACTCCAAGAATACATTTTCCTTGAAAATGTATCAAACCCTGACTGCGAACTATTACTTGCATGTGCGAAAGATAGCAATATTGATGTAGAAGAATTTAAAAAAGATCTACATTCTGCTAGTGCAAAAAAAGCTTTCCAGTGTGACTTGAAATTCACGAATGAAATGCATATTACAGAAATACCTTCCCTCGTCTTTTTTCATGCGAACTCAGATGAAGAAGGTATTAAAATCGCTGGAAATTATTCCTACGATGTATACGTACAATTATTGAAAGAACTTGTAAAATGTGAAATTGAGCCAGAACCATTACCACCTTTAGAAGTGTTACTAGAGGCAACACAATTTATATCTTCAAAAGAAGTAGCATTTATTTATGATTGTCCGCAACAAGAAATTGAACGCGAACTAAAAAAATTACAACTGAAACGAAAAGTACAAATGATAGAAGTAAAATGCGAACGTTATTGGAAATGGATAGCAAAAGAAAAAGACCTGGTGTAAACACCAGGTCTTCTTCTTTACGGCTTATAAAAATATTAAAGGGGATGGGAGAAATTTTCACGTTCAAACAAAGGGGTATATGTTTGTATGTGAATTCGTTCACGCTTATTATATTACAAGATTCGACGTCAGATGACAACCCCTTTTGTCGAATTTCACACTTTTGTCACATTCTAAACGTTTTCATTTTTGAATAAGCTATAAAAAAGGTCATTTAGGGGGTTTATTTATGAAAAAATCTTATATTGCTCTTCTCTTTCTAGCTGTCATCGTTTCTTTTTTCTTGTACATCCTCTCTCTACTACAAGCTTTTCCTAAAATTATTGCCTTACCTCTTTTATTCGGAATCATCGTTATCACTCTCTCTTATTTCAATTATAAAAAACGATTCAAAGGGTTTTAATTTTAAAAATCAGTCGTAAAACTATCCTTTCAGTTAGAAAAACAAAGAAATTCACCTTTCTCTCCGACAAATATCGACATTGAATCTATTCAACAAAAAGACGAGGATACAATCCCTCGTCTTTTTTCATTACTTTTCTTCAAATAATAATGCTTCTAATTCATTTAATTTCTCTTCAAATACTTGTAGCGCCTCTTTTACTGGTTCAGGAGATGCCATATCTACTCCTGCTTTTTTCAGCACTTCAATTGGATAATCAGAGCTTCCTGCTTTTAAGAACTCGTTAATATAACGTTCTACTGCTGGTTGTCCTTCTTCTAAAATCTGTTTAGATAGAGCTGTCGCTGCACTAAATCCTGTTGCGTATTGATATACGTAATAGTTGTAGTAGAAGTGTGGAATACGAGACCATTCTAAACCAATCTCTTCGTCGATTACTAAAGCGTCACCGAAATATTTCTTATTTAAATCATAGTAAATTTCCGTTAACATGTCTGGCGTAACAGCATGTCCTTCTTGTACTTTCTTATGAATAATATGTTCAAACTCTGCAAACATCGTTTGACGGAATACAGTACCACGGAACCCTTCTAAATAATGATTTAATAAATATAGACGCTCTTTCTTATCTCCTGTCGTTTTTAATAAATAATCATTTAGAAGCGCTTCATTACAAGTAGATGCCACTTCTGCTACGAAGATGGAATAATCACCATATACGTGCGGTTGTGTTTTTCTTGTATAGTAACTATGCACCGAATGACCAAACTCATGAGCAAGTGTAAATAAATTATTTACATTATCATGCCAGTTCATTAAAATATACGGATTTGTTCCATATGCACCAGATGAATATGCCCCGCTTCGTTTTCCTTTATTCTCATACACATCTACCCAGCGATTTTCATATGCCTCTTTCAAAATATCAACATATTCATCACCAAGTACGTTTAAAGATTTTAATAAAAGGTCTTGCGCTTCTTCGTATTTCACATTCATTTTCACTTCTGGTACAAGTGGTGTATATAAATCATACATATGAAGCTCATCAAGTCCTAGTGCACGCTTACGAATATCGATGTAACGGTGTAATAAATGTAAGTTGTCATTTACTGTTTCAACGAGTTGATCGTATACTGCTTCCGGAATATTATTATTGCTCAGTGCAGCTTGGCGAGCAGAATCATATTTACGAACACGCGCATTGAAATTATTACGTTTTACTGCTCCGCTTAACGTACTTGCGAATGTGTTTTTAAATTTTCCGTACGTTTCATATACAGCTTTAAATGCATCTTTGCGAACACGAGGATCATCACTTTCTAAAAACTGAATGTAACGGCCATGTGTAATTTCTATTTCTTCTCCGTCTTCCCCTTTAATAGATGGGAATTTTAAATCCGCGTTATTCAACATACCGAATGTACTGCTTGATGAACTCATTACTTCAGATGCTTCTGCTAATAAAGCTTCCTCAGCTTCTGATAATACGTGCGGGCGTTGACGTGTAATTTCTTCTAATGCATGTTCATATACACTTAAATCTCTATTTTCCTTCAAGAATGTTTGCAATGTATCTTCTGAAATCGATAAAATTTCAGGCACAATATACGCTGTGCTACTAGATACTTGTGAATATAAATTTGTTGCACGATCATTTAATGCTTGATATACAGAGTTTGTTGTATCTTGATCGTAACGCATATGAGCATATGTATATAACTTACCTAATCGCATTGATATTTCATCTTCATATTGCAATGCCTCAAGTAAATTGTCCGCAGAGTCACCAAGTTTCCCTTTAAATTCAGTTAACTTCGGTAATAGCTCTTTAATAGCTTGGAATTCTTTTTCCCATTCTGCATCCGTTTGGAAAATATCTTCTAATCGCCACGTACTTGCTTCTTCAATCTCGTTGCGATCTGGTAATGCTTTCGCTTTGTTTTGTTCAGACATTCTTTAAGCCCTCCTTTAAATATCTCTACTTAAGTACAATTCGTTTTTTTCTTATGTAATTCCTTCACAATCATTCTTTATTATATCCGCTTTTCCTCCTCTCATGTTAAAATTTGCCTCAAATAAAGATAGCGCATGTATTAAGCAAATCTCATCATGTTTCATAATTTCCTCCTCTGTTTTTAACATCACGGCATCCCTTATTTTTCGGTACGTATAAGTTCCCACTTTACGTAAAACACCTATATAGCATAAAAATGTCATATATTCAGTAACTGCCATTTTCCATATGTGCTGCGAAAAGTACGGAAGTATCCGCCTTTTCGTATACCTTTTTACATAACTACACACGTATTGAAGAGAAATACACTCTCCCACTGCAAGCTCCCCTATACACTTCATATATAGAAAAGCTTGCCATATAAATGGGTTTGTTTGAAAAGCAAATGCAGAAGGGAGTGGAACACCAATTTCAGAAGGAAAGCTCGCTGGGGTACATTTAAATTGATATAAGAGGCGTAATAATGACTTATAATTATAATTCCAAATCGGTAAGGCATTTTGGCGAAAGTTTTTCTTTCTCTTCTTCCACTCTTCACCCAATCTTTCTTTCCCGAAAGGAACAGGAGAAAAAAGCATTTCAAAAGTAGTCGCATCAGTTGGTAAATATATAGTATGTGAGAAAAAAACATTTGTAGAAAAGGGAGTGACAAATGCACATTTCATAAATGATTTTTGTTTCGGACAGAAGAAAATAAGAAGTGGCTGAGGATAAGATTGTAAGGAGAAAGCCATAAGTGAGGAAAATTTCATCCAATATGCAGATTGCTTTTTCAATTGATTTCCACCAACGATCCAAATGACCTGTATACCAGCTTGCCAATACGAATATGTTCTTTTGTACAGCTGCTCTATAGCGAGGTTTGCACATTGGTATTCAATTGCAATTTTTCTACCCGCCCTCTCTACAAAAACATCTGGTCGTTGCTTAATTTCTGGGAGGTAGTACTCTATATCCACCTGAAAGTTTTGACGTTTGAACCATCTATATAACAATTCTTTACCATGCATATGATACTTTGATTCCGCTTCATAAAAGGCAAGACATGAATCCACTTTTTTATGAGCAAAATGCCAACTTTTTTGTTTCCCTAATTTCATTTGCACTTCCTTTCCGCAAGCTACACAAAAGAATCGTTCTTGTTGACGCATACGGCGCAAAAGCTCTTCATTACAATTATAGAGTAAATGAATTTTTTCACCGTTTTCTCTTTTAGCGATAAATATCGTAATCACACCCTTTCAGCTCCTTATATTCTACAATTTGTTACAAATTCCTTTTAAAAAAGAGATGTCCCAATTTCGGACATCTCTTTTTATAATAAAGGTGATAATAATCGGTACGTTGATTCAACAATTCGTCTATGAAGACGTCTTTTATGAAAATGATCACCATGAATTTCACTTGATTCTTCTAAATCATCTTTAAAGTCTTGAACAAGTTTTCGAATGCTATCTGTATCATATAAAAAGGCATTTACTTCAAAATTCAAATGAAAACTTCTCATATCCATATTAGCTGTCCCAATTGAAGCTAAATCAGAATCAACGATGACAATTTTACTATGAAGAAAACCTTTTTCGTATTCATATATCTTTACTCCTGCATCTAAAAGCTCTGGGAAGTACGATCTCGATGCGTAAAAGACAGTACGCTTATCCGGTTTACTCGGCATTAATAAACGAACATCAATACCAGCAAGTGCAGCAACCTTTAATGCGGATAAAATATCATCATCCGGAATAAAATACGGCGTTGCAATCCAAATAGATTTCCGAGCAGAAGCGATCATTGCGAAATATAAATGCTTAATCGTTTCCCACTTATTATCGGGGCCACCTGCAACTAGCTGCACTCCTCCCCAATGATCACCCTCAACTGCTTTTGCTTGTAAATATTCAGGGGCTAGCACAGCCTCTCCAGTCATATAAAACCAGTCTTGAAGGAAAATAAGTTGTAAACTTTGAACCGCTTCACCACGTAAATACAAATGCGTATCTCGCCAAAAGCCAAAATATTTATTTTTCCCTAAATACTCATCACCGATATTTAATCCGCCTACAAATCCTTCGTTCCCATCAATCACAACAATTTTCCTATGATTTCGATAATTAATCTTATCGTTTAAAATCGGAAAGCGCACAGGAAAGAATGGAATCATTTCTACACCTGCATCGTTTAATTCTTCAATATACGATTTCGATAACTTAAAACTTCCAACCGCATCATATAAAAAGCGAACAACAACGCCTTCTTTCGATTTTTGTATTAAAATATCTTTAATTTCTGTTCCTAATTTATCATCACGCACAATGTAATATTCCATATGAATGTGATGTTTCGCTCGTTTTAACCCATTTAAAATAGCCCGAAACGTTTCATCTCCATTTGTTAATGTCCTCGTTTCAGTTTGAAATGAAATATTTAAAGCTCCTAATCGATCCGCTAAACGAAATAACAGTTCTTGATGCTTATGATTGCGTAAAATTCGTTCTTCGTAATCTTCATGCCCTTTATATTGTAAAAACGCCTGTTCATCAAGTAACGCCTTCTTTTGGAACATTCTTTTTCTTCGAAAATTTTGTCCGAATAATAAATAAGCAAAGAAACCAAATACCGGAAAAATTCCTAAAACAATTAACCATGTAAGTGTTTTAGATGGATGTCGATTTTCTAAGAAAATAACGCAACCAATTAAAAACGCAGATACTGTAAATAAAATACTAATAATACCTAAAATCGAAACATCTTTTATCCCAATCACATCTGAATAAAATGCTACATCAATAAACATACGTAACGAAACAAATAATGCGAACAATAGCAGTATAAAGAAAATCAGCTTTAACGTATTTTTCATCTCTTACCTCCTAACTAAGAAAGCTTTCCTATTCTTCATATAAAAAGCCGATTTCATACTACAGAAATCGGCCTACGTTTTAGCAGGAAAATTATTGCGAATCGTTTCAAGCGCATGCTCTTTCACAATTTGTTTTCCATACTCACTTACACGATGAATTGTTAAAGTTGATTCTTCTCCATATTCTAAAATAATACTTAAAATACGATCGATTTCTTCTTCATCATGTAGCACTTCATCGAATTCCACATATACATAATAGCGGTCCTCAAATGAATACAGCTCATCTTTTATATCTTCAAAGATAAGACGATGACTTAATGAAATGACATCTTCAAAATCATTAAATTTAATTAAAAAGCCAAACGTACCATCTTCATTAAAGTTTGTTCCTGTTTGTTCTTCTACCTCTTCGACTAATTCTTGTTGGAATAATGATTCGATGCCTTCATCTAGAGGAATATCTATAATTTTGTCTACCCCTATCGGTAGTTCCAGCTTTTGTCCGTCCTTTGAAAGCTCTGCTTTCGTGACAAGTACTTCAATCCCTTTATCGACTGCTTGCACTTGAATCCATAACGGTCCATCAATAAAGAAATCGTCATGATCACGAGCTTCGTCCATCATCTCCCAAAAGAGCTCTTCACTTCGTTCGCGATCATACCAAATTTCTTCACGATTAAATCCTCTATCCTCTATATCAATGTACGTAATAAAAAATTTCATCGTATGATCATTAATTCTTTCAATATCCAAAATACAACTCTCCCTTCCTGCTTAGAATTGTTATGAAGGGATTCCCCACTCATATGACAAATCAATAGATTCTTGTACTCTCATTTTATGATAAGATTCTCCAGAATGGAAATAAAATCGATTTATTTTACAAAAATAGTTATATGCCTATCTTTACTCGATAAACTACATAAATATATTATTATAGCGATTTCTTACTTACAAAAAATTTGGACATACATTTCCACATTCCCCCGTACACTGTAATAAAGTGAAACTTCTATTAGAAGAGATTATTTAACAACAACTTTCTTCATCACATACATATAGTTCGCTTATTAAAACATCATAAATGGAGGCAGACGAATGGACTTAGAGTTTTTAACATCCGTACTAATGATTGTCGGTATCGATGTTGTATTAGGTGGTGACAATGCAATCGTCATCGCACTAGCTAGCCGAAATTTACCTGAATCGAAACGAAATAAGGCTATTTTGATCGGTACTCTTTTAGCGATTGTACTAAGAATCATCCTTACTATACTAGCTGTCTATTTACTCGACATTCCATTTCTACAATTGATTGGCGGGGTTTTACTTACATTAATTGCAGTCAATTTATTAACCGATAATAGCAACGATCTTTCTTCTATTCAAGGAAAAACAACTTTATTTCAAGCTGTGCGGACAATTGTTTTCGCGGATCTCGTTATGGGGTTTGATAATGTTATTGCCATTGCAGGTGCAGCTCACGGGAGATTTTTACTCGTCATAATCGGCTTACTCATTTCTATCCCGATTATTATTTGGGGCAGCAAACTTATTTTAATACTTATGGAACGATTTCCATTCCTCATTTATTGCGGTGCAGCGATTCTTGCCTATACTGCAGGAAAAATGGTTACACATGAAGACAGACTTGCAACCTTTTTTCATAACAATCCAAGTTTCACTACAAGCATTCCTTATTTGTTCATTTTCACTATTTTATGCATCGGCTTTATCGTACAACAAGTTCGATTACGCAATGTGAAACATTAAAAAAAACCTTCTACTATATAATAGGTAGAAGGTTTTCATATTATTATAATTAATTTACAAGACGTTGTGCTTCACGTAATTGGAACGTTCTTACTGTACGTGGTAAGAAACGACGAATTTCGTCTTCGTTGTAACCAACTTGAAGGCGTTTCTCGTCAATCATAATTGGACGACGTAAAATCCCTGGATAGTCACGAATCATCTTATATAAATCTTGAAGTGGTAAAGACTCTAAGTTTACATTCAATTCTTGGAAAACTTTCGAACGAGTAGAAATAATCTCATCCGTTCCGCTTTCTGTCATACGTAAAATCTCTTTAATTTCCTCAATCGTTAATGGATCTGAGAAAATATTACGTTCTGTATAGGGAATATGATTTTCCTCTAGCCATAATTTCGCCTTTCTACAAGACGTACAGCTTGGAGAACTATATAATGTTACCATACAAAGCTCACTCTCCTTAAAGAGTACAAATTCTGTACTAAATACAGTTTTAATTTCTAACTTCAGCAATTTTTCGCGATAACTTGTCTTATTGAAAAGTACAAAAATCGCATTTCATGTAAGCAACAACTTATAATAAACAACAATTACTTTTAATAAGTAACTTCTATAATCATTATACAATAGATTTTGCAAGAAATATACAGTAAATTTCCTGCTAGTTGAGAAAACTCTTCCGTGCATTTCACTGCTATGTAACATGATTACGCTCACTTCAGCTGTACTTTAACAATAACTTTCAATCCTTTTACTACTCACTTCTCATAGATTTTTCATATAATATATAGTTATTTATCTATAATCTTCCCTATGAAAAGAGAACGTTTTCTTACTTTTTCTTGATAAATCAATTAAGAAATGTAAGACTATACAAATGAGAATAAAAGGAACGTTTGTTCTCATTTTAACAAATATCCTCCCTCCTGTCTACACGATTTCTAAAGTAAATTAAATATTTTTCTGACATTTCTTTCTTTTTCATTTTTTATCTCATACAATAAACATACAGACAGGCAAAGGGGGAGTTTTCAAATGATTGCTTTTTTTATTGATTTTATTACGGTTGCTGCCCTCATCATCGGAATAACAGCATTGATTGGTATCATTACAAATAGCATCGGCGAAAAGCTCTTTGGTGGAAAAGAAAAAATGAAGTTTGTTAACAAAAGTTTGGATGTACAATCTGGCTGGAACCAAGTTGGCGGAAAAGGCATTTATAAGAAACGAACGTATTAAAAAAAAAGCAGGCGATCACCTGCTTTTTTTTTATTTCTCTACTGACGCCCATTTAAAGCTTAAATCGCCGCCATATTTATGGTTATACATATTTTTAATTGAATCTCTTTGTAAATATGCTCTACCACGTTGATATACTGGAACGATCGCAGCATCATCAAGTAACATTTTTTCTGCTTCTAATAAGTTCTTCCAACGAGCATTTACATCGCTTCCATCTTTTTTCGCCTTCATAATGATTTCATCGTATTTTGGATTAGAGTACTTCATCTTATTTTGTGACCCATCTGTTACAAACATATCAAGATATGTAATTGGATCTGGGAAGTCCGCACTCCATCCAGAGAATGACATGACATAATCGCCCGCATCTTCTAATTTTAGTTTTTGTGCGAATGGTTGTTGTTTAATTTTTACTGTTAAACCTGGTAAATTCTTTTCTAATTCACCTTTTAAATATTCACCAGTTTTCTTTGATAACTCTACATCTTCATTTAATAATTCTAATTCGATTTCATTTTTACCAAGTTCTTTTTTACCAGCTTCCCAATATTTCTTCGCTTCTTTCACGTTTGGTTTTACAATATCCCCGTTTACAGCACGGAAATCTTTTTTATCTGGTCCTTTAATGAAGTTATCAGGAATTAATCCTGTTGCTGGCTTAGAACCGTTATTTAATAATGTATCCACGAATGGCTTACGGTCAAAAGCAAGTGAAATTGCTTTACGAATATTTTTATTTGCTAAAGCTGGATCTTTTTGATTTAAACGAAGGAAGAATACAGATGTATCTTCTACTGTTTGGAAATCTGGTTTTCCTTTATATTTATCAATAAACTCCGCTAATAACGACGCTCGATCAATTGCATTTGTTTCATATAAGTTAATTGGCGTAGATGTATCTTTTACAATATTAAAGTTTACTTCTTCAATCTTCACTTCTTTATTGTCCCAATATGACGCGCTCTTTGTCATTTTAAAGCTACGTTCATGTTGCCAATCACTTAATGTAAATGGTCCGTTATAAAGCGTTGTATTCGCTTCCAAACCAAACTTCGTACCTTGCTCTTTCACAAACTTTTCATTCACAGGATAGAAGATTGGATATACCATTAAATCTACAAGGTATGGAATTGAATTATCTAATTCCACTTCTAATGTATAATCATCAATCGCCTTTACCCCTAATTGATCCGGACTCATCTCTTTTTTATTAATTTTCTCTGCATTTTTTATATCATACATAATGTACGCTGATTTCGCAGCTGTATCTGGGTTAATCGCTCTTTGCCATGCGTATACGAAATCTTTTGCCGTCACAGGATCACCATTTGACCATTTTGCGTCTTCACGTAATTTAAATGTATATTTTTTACCATCTTCTGATTTTTGGAATTCCTTCGCTACACCAGGAACTAGCTTATCATCTTTTCCTAAACTGTATAAGCCTTCCATCGTATTACCCATTACTCTTGAAGAAACTGCATCAGCTGATAACGCTGGATCCATCGTTGGAATTTCTTGCGTTTCAATTAAGTTAATAACTTGCTTCGCACCGCTTTTCCCGCTATCCCCTTTTGCGTTCGCTTGCGGTTCATCTTTTTGGTAGCTACATGCCCCTAACATCATGCTCATTGCTACTGTTGATACTACAAAAACTGGCATCTTTTTTTTCATACTTCCACCCTCCATAAAAATGTTAGCCCTTTCATTTTCAAACAGAAAGAAATATATATATGTTCTAATAATTCATATTATACACACAAATATATTTTTTGTATATTTATATTTCTATTTCATTAAAATTTCCTGTTAAAAAATAAATCTTTGTAAACGTTTCATATTGCTGATTATTCTTACTAAAGTGTTAAAAACAATATTTTTATACTTTTCTAAATTATCAGAGAAAAATGAATTTTATATCTCATAATACTTTATGTATAATTATCCTTTTGTTTTTATCATAAAATAGCACTCTCTTCATAATAAAAATATGTAGGCTAAAATGAGTGCAAAGGTTAAGAAAGTATGTTACGATACATTTTGCTAAAAATAGATATCGGTAAAGAGGGGACGGACATGGCAGCAATTCAGGCAAAAAACGGGCCTACTGAGAAATTAAGTTTATTCTTATTAACATGGCCTATTTTTCTAGAAGTTTTTCTTTTTATGTTAATGGGGATCGCTGATACTTTCATGTTAAGTGCATTATCAGACGATGCTGTATCTGGGGTTGGTGCAGCGAATCAATACCTCCATATCGCTATTTTGGTACTAGAAGTCATCGGGAACGGCGCAGCTATCGTCGTATCTCAATACCTCGGTTCCAAACGCTTTATGGAAGCATCTAAAATATCAGCATTAGCCGTCACATTAAATTTAATAGTTGGGCTCGTTATAAGCGCTGGGTTTCTTTTATTTTCGAAACATATGATGCTCGCAATGAACTTACAAGGCGATGTACTAACGTATGCGCAAAACTACTTATCTATCGTCGGAGGAGCCATCTTCCTACAAGCTATTATTAACTCATTAGCCGCAATTATCCGTGTACACGGTTTCACAAAGCAAGCGATGTTTATTTCACTCGGAATGAATATGATTCATATCGCTGGAAACTATGTACTCATTTTCGGGAAATTTGGTTTCCCTGAGCTCGGTGTACAAGGGGCTGCCATTTCTTCTGCTGTCAGCCGACTTATAGCGCTTATTGTTTTCTTCTGGTTACTATACCGCGTTATGGAATATCGTGTAAAATTACAATATTATTTCACCTTATCAAAAGAATATATCGGGAAAATTTTAAAAATCGGGATTCCATCTGCTTTTGAGCAAGTTATGTATCAAGCTTGTCAAATTGTCTTCTTATACTATGCAACATATTTAGGAACGGAATCGTTAGCGGCTAGACAATACGCTACGAACATTTCTATGTTCACTTATTTATTCGCTATTGCAATTGGTATGGGAACAGCCATTATTATTGGCCGCCTCGTTGGTGGTGGCGAAAAAGATGAAGCATACGAACGCTTGTGGAAAAGTGTAAAATGGGCGATTGGTGTAACTTTATGTATGGTCGCTCTCGTTATTACATTCCGTACACAATTAATGGGACTGTTTACAGATAATCCGTACATTATCGGGTTAGGCGCAAGTGTTCTTTTACTAAGTGTACTACTTGAAACGGGACGTACGATGAATATCGTCATCATTAATTCGCTTCGTGCAGCTGGTGATGCAAAATATCCTGTTTTAATCGGTGCATTCTCTATGGTGTTAATGAGTTTACCACTAGGTTACTTTTTCGCCTTTCATTTAGATATGGGGCTCGTTGGTATTTGGCTAGCAATCGCCATCGACGAATGGACACGTGCCATTATTATGTTCTTCCGCTGGAAAAGTAGAGCATGGGAGCGTTATGCACTTGTTAAACCTGAAGAACAAGAGGAGAATGTCTCTGTTCAAGTTCAGTAATTTTGCATATGGATATCACTAATGATACATGAGATTTATATCGGCGATTCTTTAAATATATCGACTGACCGACAAATGTATACAATTCTTTTATATAGTAGAAAAAGAGCCATCCTTCCATAACAGAAGAATGGCTCTTTTTCTTATTGATAAATCTCTTTATATTTCTTGTACTCCGCTTCCGAACATAGTACGAAATGTCCCGGGCGAATTTCACGCATTGTTGGTGCTTCACTACCATAATTATGCTGTGATGGATCATATACGATACGTTTACGATTGCGCTCATAATCTGGATCTGGAAGTGGAATCGCTGATAATAGTGATTTCGTATATGGATGAATTGGATTCGCATATAATTCATCACTTGTTGTTAACTCAACGATTTGGCCACGGTACATTACACCAATACGATCACTAATGTATTTTACCATTGATAAATCATGGGCGATGAATAAGTATGTTAAACCTTTTTCTTTTTGTAACTTTTTCAGTAAGTTTACAACTTGCGCCTGAATCGATACGTCAAGTGCTGAGATCGGCTCATCGGCAATGATAAATTCTGGGTCTACAGCAAGCGCTCGAGCGATACCGATACGCTGACGTTGTCCACCTGAGAATTCGTGTGGGAAACGGTTTGCGTGCTCTTTATTTAAACCAACTGTGTTTAATAGTTCATGAACACGGTCCATGCGCTCTTTTTTACTTTTCGCTAATCCGTGAATATCAATACCTTCTGCGATAATATCCCCTACTGTCATACGAGGATTTAATGATGCGTATGGATCTTGGAAAATCATTTGCATTTTACGGTTGAATTTCTTCAGTTCTGCGCGTGATTTCTTACCATGTACGTTTTCACCATCGAACAATACTTCACCAGCAGTTGCATCATATAAACGAATAATCGTTCTTCCAGTTGTCGATTTACCACAACCTGATTCTCCTACAAGACCAAATGTTTCTCCGCGGTAAATATCAAATGAAATATCATTAACCGCTTTGACAACACCACCACTCACGTCGAAGTGCTGCTTTACATTTTTTACTTCAATTAATTTCTCACGTTGTTTAGTCATGTTGTTCACCTGCTTTCATTTGAAGAATGCGTTTTTCAACGACTGCTGGCGGTTTTACTTCTGGAGCTTGCTCGTGAAGTAACCAAGTTGCCGCATAGTGCGTATCACTTACTTTAAATAAAGGTGGGTCCATTTCAAAATCAATTTTCAGTGCCTGTGGGTTACGTGGTGCAAAAGCATCTCCCTTTGGCGGCTTCAATAAATCTGGAGGCGTTCCAGGGATTGCATATAACTCTTCTTCTGAACCATCTAAACTTGGCATAGATGCGATTAAACCCCAAGTATATGGATGTTTCGGATTGTAGAAAATTTCATCTACAGTTCCAATTTCAACAACTTTACCAGCGTACATAACTGCCACTCGGTCCGCAACGTTTGCTACTACACCTAAGTCATGCGTAATGAAAATGATTGCTGCTTCTGTTTTTTGCTGAATGTCTTTCATAAGTTCTAAAATTTGCGCCTGAATCGTAACGTCTAGCGCTGTTGTCGGCTCATCGGCAATTAATAATTTCGGGTTACAAGCTAACGCCATCGCAATAACTACACGCTGTCTCATACCACCTGAGAATTGGTGAGGATATTGTTTTAAACGAGCTTCTGGATTTGGAATACCTACAAGGTCAATTAATTCTAAAGCAACTTTACGTGCATCTGCTTTACTCATCCCTTGGTGTTTAATTAGACCTTCCATAATTTGATTTCCAATCGTCATCGTTGGGTTTAATGATGTCATTGGATCTTGGAAAATCATCGCGATATCTTTACCGCGTACTTGCTGCATTTCTTTTTCTGTTAATTTCGTTAAGTCACGACCTTCAAATACGATTTCACCATTTTTAATGCGTCCAGGAGGATTCGGAATTAATCCCATTAACGCTTTAGAAGTAACTGATTTCCCTGAACCAGATTCTCCTACAATCGCCAATGTTTCTCCTTTTTTCAAATCAAAAGTAACGCCGCGTACAGCTTGTACTTCACCTGCATGTGTATCAAAGGAGACTTGTAAATCTTTTACCTCTAACAATGTTTTCATCTTTGCCTCTCCCCTCTTTTACTTACGCATTTTTGGATCTAACGCGTCGCGTAATCCGTCTGCCATTAAGTTAAACGCTAAAATTAATATACTGATGACAACCGCAGGGATGAACATCATATGCGGATACGTTTGAATAGATTTATAACCATCATTTACAAGAGAACCTAGTGACGCAAATGGCGGCTGAATTCCTAAACCGATGAAACTTAAGAACGCTTCACCAAACACCGCTGATGGAATTGTAAACATTGTCATTACGATAATAGGTCCCATTACGTTTGGAATTAAATGTTTCACAATTAATTGTGTATTTGTTGCACCTAATGTACGAGATGCTAATACATATTCTTGGTTTTTTAACTTTAAGATTTGTCCACGAACAATTCGCGACATCCCTATCCAACCTGTAATCGCCATCGCGAGTGTAATTGACCAAATACCAGATCCCATAATGATTACCATTAAAATAACGATGATTAAGTATGGAATACCGTTAATAATCTCCATAATACGTTGCATAATGTTATCTACTCTACCGCCGTAGAATGCTGAAATACCTCCGTATGCAACCCCAATTACTAAGTCAATTGCTGCTGCTAAAAGAGCGATATATAATGATACGCGTGTACCTTCCCATGTTCTTGTCCATAAGTCACGGCCAAGATCATCTGTACCAAACCAGAAGTACTCTTTAATATCACGTTTTTCATATTGGTCAACACCATATTGATCTGTACCGTCAAATGGTAACCAATGAACATTTTCAATAACTGGAATTTTTGGTGGTAATTTCGCTCGACCTAAATCTTGCTCTTTATACGAGTGTTTACTTACCATCGGTCCAAAAATCGCTAATAGTGCAATGATAACTAATAATACAAGGCCAAGCATCGCACCTTTATGTTGGAATAAACGTCTTCTTACATCTTGCCAAAACGTTAGGCTTGGACGGGCAATGACTTCATTATCAACATTATTTTGATTGGCTTGTTGAAATAAATCTGGAGATAATTTTTGTACATCTTTCATCATTTTTTCCCTCCCGCTAAACGAATACGAGGATCAATAATTCCGTATAAAATATCGACAATGAAAATAACTAAAATGAAGATTGCACTATAGAAAATCGTAGTTCCCATAATAACTGTATAGTCATTTAAAGTAATCGATTTAACGAATTGTTCCCCAAGTCCTGGTACAGCATAAATTTGCTCGATAACAAGTGTTCCTGTAATTAATGCCGCAACCATTGGTCCTAAAATTGTTACAACTGGAATTAACGCATTACGAAGTGCATGTTTGACAATAATAACGCCTTGGCTAATTCCTTTCGCTTTCGCTGTTAAAATGTAATCGGCTTGCATAACTTCAATTAATTCTGCACGAGAGAAACGTGCGATTGTTGCGATAACTCCCATCGATAATGCAATTGTAGGCATTACAGTAAACTCTGGTCCTTTCCAGAATGCTACTGGGAACCAGCCAAGTTTTACCCCTACGAAATATTGCAGTAATGCGGCGAATACGAATGATGGTACCGACATTCCGAGTACCGAAATAACTGTTGCACTATAATCTACCCACGTATTATTACGAAGTGCGGCAACAATACCTAAAATTAAACCGATAAATGTTCCTAATATAATCGCTTGTAAACCTAATTGGGCTGATGGTCCAATACGATCCACAATCATGTCTGTTACTGGGCGGTTATCATATTGGAATGATACCCCTAAATCACCTTTTGCTAGGTTACCTAAGTAACGTGCGTATTGAACTGGTACCGGATCATTCAATCCGTATTTTTCAAGAATGATTTCTTTTTGTGCCGGTGATAGCTTCTCCTGGTTTTTAAGCGGAGAACCCGGAAGTAATTTCATCAAAAAGAAAGTCAGTGTAGTAATTAAAAATAATGTCAAAGCCATGTACACGAAACGTTTTAATACATAACGTCCCATATCAAGCACCTCCCCGTTTTTCTCAAAAGCAATAAGATAGTTTAAAATATTCTTACTTTTATTTTTTTAAAATAAGAGCATATGCCCATCATAGGCATATACCCTTGTAAACGATGGAAAAAAAGATTATTTTTGTTCAACAGATGCCCATTTGTAAGTTAATTTACCACCATAGTTAATTGGGATAATATCTTTTACGGCACCTTTTACTACATACGCTGAACCTTTTTGGAAGATTGGAGTGATAACTGCATCCTCTTTAATTAACATCTTCTCTACTTCTAGAAGGTTGTCCCAGCGAGCTTGTAAATCTTTTGTATCTGTTTTAGCTTTTAGGATTAACTCATCATATTTCTGATTAGAATACCCTGTTTTATTTTGAGAACCATTCGTAACAAACATATCTAAATATGAAATTGGATCTGGGAAATCTGGTCCCCAAATACCAAACGCAATATCATATTGCTGAGAATCTTCTAATTTATTTTTTTGTGCGAATGGTTGCTGTTTAATTTTAATTGATAAACCTGGTAAGTTCTTTTCCATCTCACCTTTTAAGAATTCCCCAACTTTTTTAGCATCTTCATTATCAAAGTTTAAGAATTCTAGTTCGATTTTATCAGTTCCAAGCTCTTTCTTCGCTGTTTCCCAAAGCTTTTTCGCTTCTTTTGGATTTGTTTCAACTAGCTTTCCATTTTCAGCTCGGAAATCTTTTTTATTCGGACCTTCAGCGAAATCTTTTCCAACAAATCCGTAAGCTCCAATTGCACCGTTATTTAAAATAACTTTTGCAATGTTATCACGGTCAAAGGACATTGAAATTGCTTTTCTTAAGTTTTTATTACTTAAGTACTGATTACTTTGATTAAATCTTAAGTAAGCAACCCCTGCTTCTTTTCTTGTTTGGAACTCTGGGCTTTTTCTAAACTTATCAACAAATTCAGACGTTAAAGCCGCTCGATCAATCGCGTTTGTCTCATATAAATTTACATCAGTTGCTGTATTTTTTACAATATTAAAGTTGATTTCTTCGATTTTAACCGTTTTATTATCCCAATATGAAGGATTCTTCTTGAATTGGAAACTTTGTTCATGTTTCCAATCACTCATAACGAATGGACCGTTATATAATGTTGTATTTGCCTCTAAACCAAATTTATCCCCTTGTGCTTTTACAAAGTTTTCATTTAGTGGGTAAAATACTGGATAAACTGTTAAATCGATAAAGTAAGGAACGGGATTGTCTAATTCTACTTCTAATGTATAATCATCAATCGCTTTTACACCTAATTGGTCAGCAGGTAATTCTTTTTTATGAATTTTCTCTGCATTTTTAATATCGAACATAATGTACGAATACGTTGCTTTTGTATCTGGATTTACTGCTCTTTTCCATGAATACACAAAATCTTTAGCTGTTACAGGTTCCCCATTCGACCATTTCGCATCTTTTCTTAATTTAAATATGTATTTCTTCCCATCATCTAGCTTTTCGACATCTTCTGCAACTCCAGGCATTCTCTTTTGATCTTTGCCAATACGATATAAACCTTCCATCGTATTATTTAATGCTGTAGAAGATGAAGAATCAGATGCCAATGATGCATCCATTGACGGAATTTCAGATAACTCTGTTAAATTAAGAATCTGTTTTCCGTTACTACTACTCGTAGCGTTCTCTTTCCCTTTTGCTTTTGCGTCATCTTTTTGGTAGCTACACGCGCTAAGCAACATACTTGCAGTTAAAGTTGATGCAAGTAATAACGGTATCTTTTTCTTCATGTTGTGTTGCCTCCCCTAATTGCACTTCCTGTACCCTCACTTGTTAAAAAGTAGAATTGAAAGAATAATCTCCAAGTTTCTACAATTTTCATTATACATATAATATAACAATTGTGAATATAGTTTTTTGTTTTTTTGTTAAAATTTTTAATAAAATATTTATATTTTTAATTTTTCGTAAAGGATACATTAACATTGCTACCATCATCTTAAAATCAGACCTTTAATTGCGTATAATTTTCAAAAATTAATCCTAGTACTTATTATAGCTTTTATAGTATAATAATTCTAGTAATATTTTGACGGAGGGAATATTTTGAATAAAGTTTTTTTTCATACTTGTATACTAATTTTTATAGCGATGATTGCTTCTAGTATTGGTGCATTCCTCATTTCATCTCAATTTTTGTTGAACTTTGTCAACATTTTGTTTTATATTGCACTGTTTTTTATTCTTATCGGCGGTTTTTTATACATATTTCAAAATGGTTTTTTCAATGTAACCATTTACGCATTCCAAAGAGTATTTGGTACGAACAAAAAGATTGACTCTTTAATTGAAGAAGTCGAGGAACCTACAGATAAGAAAGAACGTATTTATAAAACATATTCATTCAAATGGACATATCCAATTTGTATTACAGGTATCTTCCTTGGGTTGTTCTCGACCCTCATTAGCTTTACTATTTTGATGTAGTTTGCAAACACTATCCCATATGATATAATAATCAGCAAAACATTTTGTTATAAAACTTTAGTTCTTTCATATTAAAAGAGCTCAAGTAACAATAAATAAATTTATATGTATGCGATGATAAAGAAGAGTACATATTGAGGCAATTTCAGAGAGCTTGTGGTTGGTGTGAACAAGTAATTGTACAGTATGGAATGGGCTTTTGAGCACCAAACCGAACCGAAAGTAGTAGGCTTTGGCGTTATATCCAAACGTTATTATGGATTAGAGAGATTTCACAGTAGTGAAATAATTAGGGTGGTACCACGGTCCATTCGTCCCTATAGTTTTTGGGATGAATGGGCTTTTTTGTTTGCCTTCTCTTCCCCACATCACGCATTCTATTTTAGGAGGAATTACTTATGTCAGTTATCTTTTCTGGTATTCAACCAAGTGGAACGATTACACTTGGAAACTATTTAGGAGCAATGAAGCAGTTTACAGAGCTTCAAAATGAACACGACTGTTATTTCTGTATTGTAAACCAACATGCGATTACAGTACCTCAAGATCCCGTCGGGCTTCGTAAAAACATCCGCAGTCTTGCTGCACTTTATGTAGCATGCGGCATCGATCCTGAAAAAGCTACTTTATTTGTACAATCAGAAGTACCAGCACACGCTCAACTAGGATGGATCATGCAATCTGTTGCTTACGTTGGAGAATTAGAACGTATGACGCAATATAAAGATAAAGCTTCTGGTAGAGATTCAGTTCCAGCTGGATTACTTACGTATCCACCATTAATGGCTGCTGATATTTTACTTTACAACACTGAAATCGTGCCGGTTGGTGATGACCAAAAGCAACATATCGAATTAACACGTGACTTAGCAGAGCGTTTCAACAAACGTTACCGCGAAATCTTCACAATGCCTGAAATTCGCATTCCAAAAGTAGGAGCTCGCGTTATGTCATTAACAGAGCCTACGAAAAAAATGAGTAAATCTGATCCGAATCCAAAATCAATGATTAGTATGCTTGATGAGCCAAAAACAATTGAAAAGAAAATTAAGAGTGCTGTAACTGACTCTGAAGGTATTGTGAAATTTGATAAGGAAAACAAACCTGGTATCTCTAATTTATTAACAATCTACTCTTCATTCTCTGGAAAAACAGTTGAAGAAATCGAAGCAATGTACGAAGGAAAAGGATACGGCGACTTCAAAGGCGACCTAGCGCAAGTAGTCGTAGAAGCTATTCGTCCAATCCAAGACAAATATAACGAACTAATCAACTCACCAGAACTAGACGAAATCCTAGACAAAGGTGCAGAAAAAGCAAACCGCGTTGCATTCAAACAACTACGCAAAGTAGAAAACGCAATGGGACTAAGCAGAAAACGTAGGTAACATATAAAGCGGAGGCGACTGCTTAGCCCTGACGGCTAAGGTTCTTTCCCACAGAAGGTGCTTTTTACCTTCTTGTGGGGAAGGTTCTTAGACGCGAAGGGTTAGGAGCCGGAGCTAGATTATATATAAAGCGGAGGCAGCTCGTTCAGCTCTGACTGGATAAGGTTCCTTCGCATAGAAGACGCTTTTTGTCTTCTTATGCGGAAGGTTCTTAGACACGAAGAGCTCGCTGCCGGAGCTGGATTTCTACAAAAAGCGGAGGCGGCTCGTTTAGAATGTGAAGGCGCGAAGCCACCGAACATTCTTGCCGCTGGAACTAAATTTCTACAAAATTAAAAAACCGCCAATTGGCGGTTTTTTAATTTACCTTTTGCTCATTTTCCATTTCCCATAACTTTTCAAAAAATGGCTGTCCTTTTACGAGACGCTCACATAATTGTTCGTGCTTATCAGACCAGCCAGCTTTCGCTTCATCATACAGCTTAGCCCAAATATCTTCAAATTCCATATGTTGAACCATTCCATATGCTGATGGATCCCACTCTGTGAACCAATAGCGAATTTCTGCTGTGTTTTTCGTTGTATGTAATTGATCTAACGCCATAAATAATAATTGTTTTAGCTGTCTTTCTTTACGAGTCAAGCCATTCATAATGAAAGGCGATGGTGATAAAATATGATGTTCTTTTTCTGTTTCTTCTACTTGGAACTCATACTTTTCTGCTTGTACGTTTTCTACCATCTCATATACCATCTGCTCTTGGCGTGGTATAAGTCTACTTTTGCGAATTGGTACATTGTAACCAATTGTGTCAATGGCAATAATGCCTTTCCCATCTGTAACAACAAAGCAATACTCTTGCTGCAAACGTTCATGATTTTTACGAATATAAGCCTTATGATGTACGTCTTCCAGCATTTTTTGCGGAAGCTCTAACAATTCGTTCTCGATGTAATGATATAATGTGGCATCTACTTTTAATAATGGCACTTGATCTAATAGCTCAATCGTATCATCTTTCCGCCATTCGTAAAAATGACAAACGTTATACCCATTCTCTTCACCTTCAAACCAATTTACCCATACATCATGTAGATATAACATTCACTACCCCTCACTTCACTACTGTTTGTACCAATCATTATGTTCATTTTTGCTTAACTTTATTCCACTTGAGGAAATATATTCTAATTATTATTTTTTCTTCTATTAATACTAAAAAAACAGGAAATAGAATTCCTGTTTTTTTATATATGAAATGTATTTGCTTTATTCAATATTTCTTTTGCATCTATAGATAATAAAGAAAGTGTATCTTCTCCTTCCAAAGTTACACAATCTTTGACAATATGAAATCCAAGCGCATAGCCAAGCATCTTCGGATAAGAGTGAAAGCCATTTAATAAGATGTCATGTTCCCTTGTTCCTCGTTTTATACTTATTCTTTCATGTACAACATTTTTCCAATAATAAACAGCCTCTTCTTTTGAAAGATACGCCGTCCACGGTGCATTGTTTTTTTCTGTATACCTTTCTGTTACTGCTTGTTCCGCTAGCCCTTCCATAATCATCGTATCAAGTAATGTATATTCTGTTTCTTTCGTCTCAATTTGATGTAACCTGCATATGTGATGATATTCATGCGCCAATAACACTTTTAATTCTTCTACCGAATTCCGCCCACATACGAATAAGAAAATAACATGACGCATAGATAATCCAGCCCTACCGTTATACTCTTCTTGTACAGTTCGATTATAGGAATCTGATAATAAAATAAAGACAGGGACATCTGGACCTTTTAACCAATTTTTCAGTTTATCATACTCCAGGCTCAATTCTTTCCAAATTTCCTTTTCCTCTAATTCTTTAATTTCCTTTTCTCCGCGCATGATCGGGCGATACATCCCTTTTGAAATTAAAAAGCGATACAACCTTTCTTTTGGCAACGGAATATACTTCGTAAATTTCTCACAAAGTTTTTCTGGCCGTCCATAATATAAATGTAGCCATTCAGCTGTTTCAACAATCCCCATCTTTATCCCTCCTTTTTCTTATGTATATGCTACAGGAGAAAAAGGCGTAAAAATAAATAAGGAGTTTTTTCGCAATCTATTGCGAAAAAACTCCTTATTTCATCGATTATTTATACGATTTAAATACTAACACTGCGTTATGACCACCGAATCCTAATGAGTTACTTAATACTGCATTTACTTCTTGGTGTCTCGCTTGATTTGGTACGTAATCTAAGTCACATTCTGGATCTGGTGTCTCATAGTTAATTGTTGGAGGAATTACTCCGTCTGTAATTGATTTAATAGAGAAAATCGCTTCAACAGCACCAGCTGCTCCTAATAAGTGACCTGTCATTGATTTCGTTGAGCTAATCGCTACTTTATACGCGTGCTCGCCGAAAGTTTCTTTAATTGCCATCGTTTCATATTTTTCATTCGCATCAGTACTTGTACCGTGCGCATTAATGTAATCAATATCTTCTGGCTGTAGGCCTGCATCAGCTAAAGCTTGACGCATTGCACGCACTCCGCCTTCCCCACCAGGAGCAGGCATTGTAATATGGAACGCATCTCCAGTTGCACCATAACCAGCAATTTCCGCGTAAATGTGAGCACCGCGTGCTAATGCGTGCTCTAATTCTTCAAGAATTAGAATACCTGAACCTTCACCCATTACGAAACCGCTACGGTTTTTATCAAATGGACGGCAAGCCGTTGCTGGGTCTTCATTAAATGTTAATGCTTTCGCTGAGCTAAATCCTGCGAATGCCATACTTGTTAGCGGTGCTTCTGCTCCGCCTGTAATCATTGCATCAGCATCACCACGCTGAATTGCTTTAAATGCATCACCAATTGAGTTTGCACCAGATGCACAAGCCGTTACAGAACAAGTGTTAATTCCTTTTGCTCCTGTTGCGATTGATACTTGACCTGCTGCCATATCTGGAATCATCATCGGCACGAAGAATGGGCTCACGCGGCGTGGGCCTTTCTCAGTAAAAATCTTAAATTGTTCTTCGTATGTTTCCATACCGCCAATACCAGATCCAATCCATACACCAATTCGAGGTCCGTTTTCTTCTGTAATTTCAAGCTTTGCATCTGCAACTGCCATTTTCGCTGCTGCTACTGCATATTGTGTAAAGCGATCCATACGGCGCGCTTCTTTTTTATCAATATATTTCTCGACTTCAAAGTCGTTAATTTCCGCTGCTACTTTTGCTGGAAATAGTTCTGGATCAATTCTTGTAAGTCGCCCGATTCCAGATACACCCTTTTTAATGTTTTCCCACGCTGTTTCAACATCTGTTCCGACCGGTGTAACAGCTCCTAGTCCTGTAATTACGACCCTCTTTTTTTCCATACAAAATACACTCCTTTTTTTCTCTCAGTCCTTATTTACCCCAACGAAGAGCGACTGCTCCCCATGTTAATCCGCCGCCAAAACCAACAAGTATAATTAAATCACCGTCTTGAATACGTCCGTTTTGCAATTCCTCTACCATTGCAATCGGAATTGAAGAAGCTGATGTATTACCGAACTTCTCAATCGTCATACTCATTTTTTCTTGTGGTAAATTTAACCTCTCTCTTGCAGATTCCATAATACGAATGTTTGCTTGATGCGGTACTAAGAAATCCACATCTTCTTTCGTAAGACCAGCTTTATCTAAAACGCGAAGACAAGAATCACCAAGTTGACGAACGGCAAATTTAAACACTTCTCTGCCATTCATCATAACATACTCGTCTTGATAAAGGTGCTTGCCGCCACTTCCGTCTGCTCCTAATTCAAAAGATAGAACGCCTTTACCTTCTGAAACAGCTCCCATTACGACAGCACCGGCTCCGTCTCCAAATAGTACTGCTGTATTTCGATCGTTCCAGTCTACAATTTTAGATAGTTTATCACTACCAACTACTAATACATTTTTATACGTTCCTGTTTGAATAAATTGCTGTGCTGTAATCATTCCGTACATAAAACCAGCACATGCTGCACTTAAATCCATTGCAGCTGCATGTTTCGCTCCTATTGCTTCTTGAATTACACAAGCAACTGCTGGAAAAGCACGATCTGGTGTTACTGTTGCTACTAAAATAAGATCGATATCCTCTCCGCTAATTCCTGCATCTTCAAGTGCTTTTTTAGAAGCCTCTACGGCCATATATGAAGTATCTATTGTATCATCGGCAATGCGTCTTTCTGCAATTCCCGTTCTCGTACGAATCCATTCATCGGATGTTTCCATTATTTTCTCTAAATCGTGATTTGTGACTACTTTTTCTGGCACATATCTTCCGATCCCTAAAATGCCCACGTTCACATCGCAGCCCTCCGTTTTATATCAATTATTATGACTTGGTACTAATTTTAAAACATAAATGTATTTTTGTCTAGAATATATTTCGCATAAAACAGAAAGCTAACGCATTATTCACGTTATTTTTCATTAAAAGAAACGGAAACATACCTCTCAAATATAAAAAGACTCAAACCGCTTCTATTTACAGTTCGATCCTCTCTTTCATCTAAAAAGATGCTTTTTTATTCTTTATCTGCTTTCCTTCTAAACTAGAGAGTTCTCCTCACTACTTTTCCTTTATCCTCTTCATATCTCTGGTTTCCCCCCAGGCGAGAATAAAAAAGGCCCTGACCGCTTCTATCCACGGTTCGGGCCTCTCTTCCATCTTAAAAAGATGCTTTTTATTCTTTTTATTCTTTATCTGCTTTCCCGAGCTCATAGGCCTCGTTCATAACTTTCATTAACAACTCTAACACTGGCTGTGCCTTCTCCATATCAAGTGCAATTCCATTATCATCTAAAATTGCTTTTGCTTCCGGTAAATGCTTCATTGCGATTTGTAAAAACTGCATGCTTTTTTCGTTCATATTATGCTCTTCCTCTCCATTAAAACTTTCACATACAATAGTGTAACACGCGTACTACCCTTCGTATAACTCTTTATATTTTTTCATGTGTGCCAGTTGCTTATTTAAACCGTATTCTAACGGAGTATTTCTTTTTATTGAAATTACCTCGATAGCCTCATCTCTTACTTCGTTATTATTTTTATTTACTTTATCATCCGCGCGTAAAAGATTCATACCTTTTTCCCATAATGACTGTTTACCACTAAGTAAATTGTATATACCAAGATGCGCCCCGTTCGTTCCATTTTCCCATAAGTATTCACATACATCTTCAACGTAAAGTAAATCATTCCCCTTTTCCTCAATCGTACAACGGCACTCTTTTTCACCTAATTCTGATAAAATAAGCTGATGAAACATCATAAAGGACGGTTGCCACGGTCCATATAATGTTGGAACTCGAAATACACTATATTGTAAATTCCCTTTTTTCAATCCTTCTTCTACTTTCAAAAATAGTCGCTTATTTTCGGATTCATCTGTACTGCCTACTTCAATAGAAGAAATTAAATTTAACTTCACTTTTTGTTCTTCACACATTCTTATAATTCGCTTTAAATATTGTAATATGACTCTTTCATTCCGAAATCCACTTTGCTGATTTGGCTCATATAAGCAAAAGTAAACAGTATCGAATCTCTCTTCCTCAACCGATCTCCATCCATCTTCATCTCTTATCGAATAATACGTAAATAATGCATTTCGCCCAATTAATAATAACTTCTCTTCATTAATTTTCGTCATACTATCGAATTCATCAAAATCAAGACCATATACTTCCACTTCTTCTGCAATCATTTTATTTACAAGGTGATAACCTACAAACGTAAGTGCACCTACAATTAGCACGCGTTCCATACCACCAACCCTTTCCCTCTGAAACAAATAGCTCCTCATTTATGTATATGGGAGCTTCATAATTCTTCTTCATATTTTTTAAAGAAATCGGTCGTTTGCCTAACCATTTTATATTTCACATCTTGCAGATGGAACAAGACAGAAGTATCACATTGATTTAGTTGCCTCATTTTCTCATATCTACGCAACTGCTGTTTTCTTCCTCTTTTTTCTTGTGTTGATACGAAAATTTTAACAGGTACACAAGATGGAAGAAGCGTAAATGATTTCTTATTTATTTTTGATTCTAATTCTTCTTCTTTGGCATCATACGCCAAACTTAATTCCTTCACGAGTCTCTTGTAAAAAAACTTATGCTCTTTCTCAAACTCCACATATTCTGGTAAATCTAAACACGGATTTAACATAATGACAGAGCGTATACACTCAGGGTATTTGTTCATCATTTCGAGTGCTACAAGTGCTCCCATACCATCTGCCATAATGTGCATTTTCGCATTCAATGTCTCTTTTCTCAACACAACGTCATATAAACGTTTCGCTAGACGAACAGATTGGTCGTTTCCCCAATGTCTTCCGTATAAATTAGAAGAAAAGACTGTGTAGCCTTGCTCAATAAGGCCATGTAAAAAATAAGATCTACCCGCATGCTGTGTCCATAAACTTGTACCATTCTCAATAAAGTAGTTATAATCACCGAGGAGCATAACAGAAAATCCATTTGGCTTCTCCGGTAAATAAATGACACATGGTTCTTTTTCTAAGTAAAAAAAACGTTCCGTAATACTCATTTTTCCCCCGCCTTATTTTCTAAACATATAAAACCACTCTTTTATAATGTATGAACGGAATGCAAATTTGCGTTGAAAAATCTACAAATATTTTTCTATATTCTTTTTTCAATTGTGTTACAATAAGGACAGATTGAACGAATAGAGGTGTAAAATATGCGTTTCATTTGGGCATTAATTTGGTCGTTCTTACTTGTACATATGATGAGCTATGTAATCGGCTCTATGACTGGCGGTACATACGACTTTAACCAAGCGTCTATTTTCTCAGTTGTTCTTGCTGTGTTAGTACTAGCAATTTCAGCTGCAATTCCAAACGAGCCAGTAGAACAACACTAAAAAAAGAGTCCGGATTTTATCCGAACTCTTTTTTATTTTTATTTCACATGAACGACTAACTCGTTATTTTCTACATCAACAACTACGTGACTATTATCAGTAATTGTTCCTGCAATTAATTCTCGTGCTAATTTCGTTTCCACTTGACGCTGTACGTATCGTTTTAATGGACGAGCTCCGTACATTGGGTCGAAACCTGCTTCCACAACAAATTCTTTTGCTGCATCTGTTAATTCTACTGTAATGTGACGGTCAGCTAGACGACCTTGTAGTTCTTTTACAATTTTATCAACAATGCCTTTAATTTCATTCGTTGTAAGAGGTTTGAATAAAATAATTTCATCCACACGGTTTAAAAATTCAGGGCGGAAATGTCCTCTTAATTGCCCCATTACAAGGTCTCTTGATTCCTCTTTAATGGAACCATCTTCTTCTAATCCATCTAGTAAATGAGCAGATCCAATATTTGAAGTCATAATAATAACTGTATTTTTAAAGTCCACTGTACGGCCCTGTGAATCTGTAATGCGTCCATCATCTAACATTTGTAATAAAATGTTGAATACTTCTGGATGTGCTTTTTCAATTTCATCTAATAAAACAACGGAATATGGTTTACGTCTTACCGCTTCTGTTAATTGACCGCCTTCTTCATATCCTACATATCCAGGAGGTGCACCAATTAAGCGAGACACGGCGTGTTTTTCCATATACTCAGACATGTCAATGCGAATCATTTGCTCTTCACTATCGAATAAAGACTGGGCTAACGTTTTTGCAAGTTCTGTTTTACCAACACCTGTTGGTCCTAAGAAGATGAAAGAACCAATCGGGCGGTTCGGATCTTTAATACCAGCGCGAGCACGAAGAACTGCGTCTGACACTAAGCTTACTGCTTCCTCTTGTCCGATGACACGCTCTGATAAGATTTGCTCTAAGCGTAATAATTTCTCGCGTTCACCTTCCACGAGTTTCGCAACAGGAATACCAGTCCAGCGTGAAACAATATCTGCAATTTCTTCTTCACTTACTTCCTCACGTAATAAACGATTTTCTTGTTTATTATGCGCGCCCATTTCTTCCGCTTCTTTTAACTCTTTTTCAATTGCGGGAATTTTCCCGTGACGAAGTTCCGCTGCTTTATTTAAATCGTAATTGCCTTCTGCTTCTTCTAATTCACGACGCAAACGTTCTAAATGTTCACGTAAGTCACGAACTTTGTGAATGTCTTCTTTTTCTTTCTCCCATTTCGCTCTCATGCCACTTGCAACTTCTTTTAAATCCGATAATTCACGTTGCAATGTTTTTAGACGCTCTTGGCTACCACGATCCGTTTCTTTCCCAAGAGCCGCTTCTTCAATTTCCAGCTGCATAATGCGGCGCGTTACTTCATCTAATTCTGTTGGCATAGAATCAATTTCTGTACGAATTGTTGCACACGCTTCATCAACAAGGTCAATTGCTTTATCAGGTAAGAAGCGATCTGAAATATATCGATCTGATAAAACTGACGCTGCTACAATCGCACGGTCATGAATATTTACACCGTGATAAATTTCAAAGCGTTCTTTTAATCCACGTAAAATTGAAATTGTATCTTCAACAGTTGGTTCTTCTGCTAATACTTGTTGGAAACGTCTTTCTAGCGCTGGATCTTTCTCAATATATTTGCGATATTCATCGAGCGTCGTCGCCCCGATACAATGCAGTTCACCGCGCGCAAGCATCGGTTTTAACATATTTCCTGCATCCATGGCTCCCTCTGTTTTACCAGCTCCAACTATTGTATGAAGTTCATCAATGAATAATAAAATGCGTCCTTCACTCTTTTTAATTTCATTTAATACAGCTTGCAGACGCTCTTCGAACTCACCACGGAATTTCGCACCTGCTACGAGCGCACTCATATCTAACGCAAAAATCGTTCTATCTTTCAATCCTTCAGGTACATCCTTTTTCACGATACGCTGTGCTAGCCCTTCAACGATTGCTGTTTTACCAACACCTGGCTCCCCAATTAAAACAGGATTGTTTTTCGTTTTACGTGAAAGAATACGGATTACACGTCGTATTTCACTATCACGGCCGATTACAGGATCAATTTTCCCTGCTCTCACTTCCGCCACTAAATCACGGCCATATTTTTCTAACGCTTCATAAGTTGCTTCTGGATTTTGACTCGTCACTCTTTGATTCCCCCGAACTGTCATTAAAGACTGTAATAAGTTATCTTTCGTAATATGCAATCTTGTAAATAATTGATTTATATCGCCTTTTTCTTCAGAAAAAGCAAGCAATACATGTTCTACTGAAATGTAATCATCCTGCAGTTTTTCTGCTTCTTTTCCTGCTCTTACAAGAAGTTGTTGCAGAGCGCTCGTTACATACAATTTTCCAACTTCTGCACCGCTCCCCGTTACAGAAGGTTTCTTTTTAATTAAACTTTCAGCACCTTGCTTTAATGCTTCTATATCAACATTCATTTTTTGAAATATACGTACTGCTAATCCATCTTGCTCTTCTAATAATGCAAGTAATAGATGAACAGTATCCACCTCTTGGTGATGATGAGATACCGCTAAAGATTGGGCACTCATAATCGCCTCTTGTGTTTTTGTTGTCATTTGATTTAAGTCCATCTTTACAGCCCTCCAAAAGTTTGACTTTCTTTGACCTTTGATTTGATTATACGCCAACTGACTTTTTTATACAATAATTTTGCCTATGTATTTTCAAACTTATTATTTGAAAAAGAAAAAGAGAGCATTCATTATACTGCTAAAAAATACGGTAAATGAAATTACAATGTGTAACGACAAAAAAGCCGCAATAATGATTGCGGCTTCTGTTACGGTTTTCTTTTATATGTCCACTGGCGGTTATGATTCGTGTTATCCGGAAACTTTTCACCGGCAGTTAATTTCACCATTTGCGGATCTTTCACCATACTTCCCGTTTCACCAATTTCTACGTAAATGCCATCATTCGGCGCTTTTTGTCCAGAACGAAACCTGCGATTTTGTCCCATCTTCATTCTCCTTCCATGACGTCTTGCCTCATTAGTATATCCATTTTAAAAGAAAGCTTTTCTGTCATGTTTAGGAAACAGTACTACATCTCATTCTTGTACATATATATGAATGACACAAGCGTAAGCAGGGATTTCTTTCCTACCTGTAGAAAAAAAAAAGAAACCAACCTACTCTAGGCTAGTTTCAAAGGAGAGTCAAACATATACGAGAAGATTACATGTTCATTATATGCCTCATCACACGAGCAATGTAACCCTTTTCACAATTTGTACATAATGAAAGAAACATTGTTTGAACTTTCTAAAAAGATGTTGACTTTTCTTAATTTCCAACGATAAATAGTAGACACCACAGCACTTTGAGACGTAAGATGGATATATAGTGAAATTTCCATCTATGGTGATTTCACCGAGCCTAACCTCTTATTTCTGCATATTAAAAACGGAAATACAGATAGATACAAAAAAATTATTATAAGAGGTGAAATTATGAACAAACAACATTTAATCGCATTAGACTTAGACGGCACTTTATTAACAGACAACAAAATAATTTCCACTCGAACGAAACATACAATTGCAAAAGCAAAGGAACAGGGACATATTGTTGTTATTTCAACAGGACGTCCATTCCGTGCTAGTTATGATTACTATAAAGAACTTGATCTTAACACACCTATCGTAAACTTTAACGGCGCTTACGTACATCATCCTCTTGATTCAAACTGGGGAACACATCACTCTCCTCTTGAGCTAGCAACAGCGCAAGAAATTGTCCGAGCTTGCTTTGATTTTGGCGTAAAAAATATATACGCGGAAGTAATGGACGATGTGTATGTTCGTGAAATTGATGAAGATAAAAAACATATTTTCGAATTCGGCTCTCCTAAGATTTTTACGGGAGACTTATTAAATATTTTAAACGATCATCCAACTTGCTTATTAATTGACGCACATGACGAGCATTCTACTGCAATTCGTCAACATTTAACCGATATGCATGCGGAAGTAATCGACCATAGAAAATGGGGCGCACCTTGGCCGATTATTGAAATTGTGAAAAGCGGATTAAATAAAGCAGTTGGATTACAAAAAATTTCTAGTCATTACAACATTCCACAAGAGCGCATTATCGCTTTCGGTGATGAAGATAATGATTTTGAAATGATTGAATTTGCTGGTCACGGCATCGCAATGGGAAATGCCATCCCTGAATTAAAATCACTCGCAAACCATACGACGTTAACGAACGAAGAAGATGGTATTGCTTTATATTTAGAAGAGGTTCTTGGGTTGTAATCTAAAAATTCCCTACTTATAGTTTCCTGCCAAATGTCCATACTATAAGTAGACGCATGAGACATCGCGTCGATTGTTTTCAGCTAAATAAAGGGGGTTTTTCGAATGGGTAAAAAGAACAAATCAAAACGTTTTATCCAACAAGGAGCCGATGCTGTTATGAAGCATGATGCAAGATTCCCGTACAGAGGTACATTAGCTGAGGCAGAAAAAGCAAGAAGTAACTCTTCTTTTGGAGGGGTTTAAATGGGGAACTTACTATTCCAACAAGCTAGAGATGCTGTTGAAAATGCCGTATCTTGTTCAAGCGGTACTGAGCAACAAGATCTCGTGTATAGAGCAAAAAATGCTTTGCAATCCGCTTACGCAAACTCTTCAACTGCTGAAAAAGTTCAGCTCCGTGAAATGCAAGAGCAATTGCAAAACATTACGAATTTACATTAAAAAAGAGGACCAACTTTGGTCCTCTTTAATCTTTCCGAAACAATCCGAACACCCCAACTGTTTGCAGTATATTTGTAAATGCACCTGGGTCCACTTGTTTAATAATCCTCTCTAATTCGTATAACTCATAACGAGTAATAACCATCATTAACATTTCTTTATTTTCATTCGTATAAGCACCTGTTGCTGGTATCGTTGTAATCCCTCTTACTAATCGCGAGTGAATCGCCTTTCTTACATCTGCCCCATTCTTCGTAACAATTAATGCTGTAATCTTTACATGACGAGTATGAATTGCATCAATAATTCTCGTTGATACATATAAAGTCACTAGCGTATATAACGCTTTTTCCCATCCATATACATAGCCAGCAGCGATAATGATAATTGCATTAAAAAAGAAAAAGTATGTACCGACAGGCTTATCTTTTATTTTTGATAAAATCATGGCGATAATATCTAATCCACCTGTAGAAGCACCCCACTTTAAAGCAATCCCTACTCCAATTGCCGAAATAATCCCGCCAAAAATCGCATTTAATATGATATCATTCGAAACCGCTCTAACAGGGATGATTTCTAGAAACAGAGTCATAAATATAACACAAAGAAAACTAAAAAAGGTGAAGGCCTTTCCAACCTTTTTCCACGCTAAAATAACGACAGGAATATTAAATAAGCTAAACAATACTCCCGTAGATATGTGAATCGATAAAAAATCACCTAATATTTGTGATAATAATTGAGACAATCCAGCAAAGCCGCTCGCATACACTTTTGCTGGCGTTAAAAATAAATTCATCCCAATCGCGTTTAATAAACCTGCGATGATTACAACGATTAACTTCTTTATAAGTTCAGTATAATTCAACTTCAAATCCATTTCGAATCCACCTTTACCCTTCATAAATGCACCGCTATACATAGTCTTTACGAAAAAGGAAATGATAAACGTACAACGTTTAGAAATGGAGTTGATACATATGCCACATACGAGTGATAACGACAAAAAAGCACGCGATAATAACGCAAAACGCACACAAAAAAATGAGCAAGAGCAAAAAAATATTCAGCAAGGTAAACGTGCATACTCTAAAAAGACCGATCACCTTTGATTCCATCGTACATCAACAATTATGTTGATGTACTTTTTTACATTTTAAAGGAAAAAACATTAAAAATTCACTTCATGTTCACTTCTATATTCTACAATAGCGATAACATATTCGGATGAGGTGTTGGCATGAGAGGGAAACATATTTTCATTATTACTGCACTAATAAGTATATTGATGCTATCTGCTTGCGGACAAAAGAATGGCTCAGCTACAGTCGCTACAGCAACAGACTCCACCATTACAAAGGATAACTTCGAAAAACAATTGAAAGATCGTTACGGAAAAGACATGCTATACGAAATGATGGCACAAGACGTCATCACAAAAAAATATAAAGTACCTGATGAAGAGGTAAATAAAGAAGTAGAAAAAGTAAAAAAACAATATGGAGATCAATTCAAAAAAGTATTAGAAAATTATGGTTTAAAAGATGAAGAGGATTTCAAAAATCAAATTAAGTTCAAACTTGCTATGAATGAAGCGATTAAGAAAAGCATTACAGAAAAAGATGTAAAAGACCACTATAAGCCAGAAATTAAAGCGAGTCACATTTTAGTAAGTGACGAAAATGAAGCGAAAGAAATAAAGAGTAAACTAGATGCTGGTGCTTCATTTGAAGAATTAGCAAAACAAGAATCACAAGATCTGCTATCAAAAGATAAAGGTGGAGACCTTGGATACTTCAATTCAGGTACAATGGCTCCTGAATTCGAAACCGCTGCCTACAAACTAAATGTTGGACAAATTAGCAATCCCGTAAAATCATCAAACGGTTATCACGTTATTAAATTAACTGATAAAAAAGATTTAAAACCTTACGATGAGGTAAAAAACTCTATTCGCAAAAACTTAGAGGAAGAACGTACTGCTGATCCTGTATTCAGCAAAAAATTGTTACAAGAGGAATTAAAAAAGGCAAATATTAAAATAAATGATAGTGATTTGAAAGATACATTTACTCTTACGCGTGAGCAGGAGAATTAAAAGGAAGCACGACCTTATTTAAAAATAAGATCGTGCTTTTTAATCTTCCATCACTATTTCTAATTTTTTCTTTATTTTATAATGCTAATGAAAAAATGAATTATTTAAAATAAAAATGCATCCCGAAACATTAACGATTTATTTCCAAACTTGACAAACTGGATTCCTTTGTTAAATATATGTCCTTTACAAATAGTACAGATTTATTTACATTCCCTTATTTTTCATTTCATCCTTTTAATCTAGTAAAATTATAACGCTTATTTAATATATCATTAATTATTTCTTGATCTTTTGTTACTAAAATTGTACAAAATTCATTACAAGTTATTAAGACAGTTTCCTCATCATTTTTTAATAATATACCTGTTCCACATTCGGAAGTATAGAGTACTTTCTTTGAAGATAAATCTGTATATTTTTCTTCTTCCACTAATAGTTCACACTGAACATTTCCCCTTATCCTCAAAAACTTTTCGAAAACTAGTATATTTTTAGGATTTCCATCGGTTATATTGGGAACATTTCTTTCCACTATTACCTGAAGGTGCTCTACTTCATCTTCAAATTTCATCTCTGACCTAGCAACAGAAACATTTAAATATAAATTATCTTTTAGTTGAATGGCTATTTCTGAACTGATTATAGTATTATCATCTTTTTGCATTATAGGTGTTAAACTTAATATCTTGATCTCCGCTTCTTTCATTAAAGCATCTATAGCTTTTGGATGAACTTGCACCGGAACTATATAATGTGGCATTCCTATCAATCTTCTTCACTCCTAATTAAAATTTCAGTATTATATACTTAAAAATGAATATCTTCGTATATTCTTTTTCTTTTAATATCTAAATTAACTTTCCACGTGCCATCTTTACGTTTTACCATTCTAATTTGAATTCGATTGTCTTTAGTATGTCTTCTAACTGAATTTCCTTTTCTATGATTTATCACCTTTTGCCCTTTTGTATAATGTCTAAAAATACTTTTTGCAACAGCTTTTCCACCTGGCAAATCCTTATTAATTCTTGATTTATGCGCTCTTGCATTTTTTCCTAATAACTTTGTAAAATAAACCGGTTTTGTAATTGTTTTTGTTAGTTTTAATTTTCCTCCGCCAATTGCGCCTATAGCTGCAGCTTTTGCTACCCCTTTCCAACCCTTTCCTGATTTATAAGCTTTATAGCCATCATAAGCTGCAAAACCAGCATTTACTGCAAACCACACCCAATGCCCATCTGGATCCACCATCATCACTGGATTATTATCACCATACGTATACCCATTCTGCGTCACAGGATCATCTTCATCACCCGGATCAGGGGATCATCTTCATCACCCGGATCAGGACACACCGATAAAAACACATCATGTTCTGGATTATAGTATCTCGCAATCAGATAATACATGCCAATTTCTTTATCATACATGTATCCCGCATATCCAAATGGATTGTCTGCTGCGATACCTTTCGTATCACTCTTTAATACGTTACCCCACGAATCCTATTCATACGTTGCTACAGCTTCCCTATTTTGATCTGTCATCGCGACTACGTCACCATGAAGAAGTTGTAGTATACTGTTTGTCTTCGTGATTTCATTGCTCCACGTACACCATTTATTAAATGCATATATTGACGAAGGGCAGTCCCATTTCCATCTATCCCATATAACGGTGGAATACTACCTCTTCCTTAAGAATAATAGATTATTTAAAATAAAAAGTGCATCTCAAAAATTACCTGTTTAATTTTCGAGATGCACTGAATCTATAAAACTTTATATCCCACTCATCATTAAAAAGAATATTAGCAATGAATTAATTTTATAATCCTAGAACGACATGTATAAAATATTACTACTTTCAATACTTGCATTGTCATTCCTTTATTGCAGACCAGCATAGTTTTCAATTAAAGCTTTCCTATACCTTTTTCCTCCATCGCGAAAAATTTCTTTATGGTACTCCTCCGTTTCAATAAGAAAATCAGAAAGAGTCTTCCATATCATGGAATCAATCATCTGCTCTCTATAAATATCTTTTTCACTAATTAACAATGCCACTTCATTATGAACATCGATTACCAATAACACCTTTCCAGAAGAAAATAGTATATACAGTACATAATGATCACGCAGTGATAATCCGAACTCTTTTCCATCCTTTTCTTCCCGCCATGTGATTATGTCCCAATAGTCTTCTGATGATATATTTACATCAAACTTTGCTGCCTTTTTTACATCTTCATCATAATATCCACTCTTAGTAAAAAATAGAAAGGTTCGATATTGAAAGGTTTGTTTTGTACATATATATGCCGTACGCTCTCCTAAAACTTCGCCTATTTGTTTTAACGAATCAAGAAATTCATCTTCATCAAATTCATAGTCACTAAATAACAATACATATTTATCAAGATCACCTCTTACTACATACTCTGGTAAACTTTTTTCCATATCTACTATCTCGGCAATCCTTGTATAAACAGAACTATACTCGTTCTCGGTAAGCTGAAATAAGCTATCTATTTTTTTCAACCTTTTTCCCCTTTCCCTTTAACCTAAACTTAATAACATTATTCTTTTTCTTCTTCCCTCTTGGATAATAATCAGCAGTATTAAAACCACCACTAGATCCATCGCGAGTAGTTATTTTCCTTCCATTTTTAGTGAAATTCCTAATTTGCAAACCATTTTTGTAAAATGTTTCTTGATTCCATCCTGCTTTTCCCAATCTATTGTGTAATTGGCGTAGACTTATATTCGCCTGAAAATTAGGCTTGGATTTCTTTGTCGTAATACTAGTAAACTTAAGCTTTGTACCATATTTAAATGTGTTATATGCTAATTTTGCACCTTTATAAGCTGCCCCACCAACTAATCCAGCACCAACAGCTACTGCAGCTGCTTTCCAGCCATTCTTTTTATACGCTTTATAACCATCATAAGCCGCAAAACCTGCGTTCAATGCCATCCAAGCAAAATGACCATCTGGATCGGTCAGCATGACTGGATTATTATCCGCATACGTATACCCATTCATTGTAACCGGGTCATCCTCATCGCCCGGATCAGGATCCACCGATAAAAACACACCATGTTCTGGATTATAGTATCTTGCAATCAAGTAATACATACCAATTTCTTTATCATACATGTATCCCGCATATCCAAATGGATTGTCTGCTGCGATACCTTTTGCATCACTCTTTAATACGTTACCCCATGAATCATATTCATAGCTTGCGACTATTTGTCCATCTTTGTTGGTCATTGCTAGGCGGACACCGTCTTTGTTGTAAACGTATATGCCCCATCCTAACTTTCTATCTGTAAAAAACTTTGCAACAGAGCCATCTGCTTCATTCCATGTGTATAGAAAAGGAAGAAGACATTTTCTCGCCTCTTCCCTTAATTTTATAATCTATTAATGTTTCAATTTGCTCTGTTTCCATTCGTGTTAATCCATAGGCCGATAATAAATTCAAGAGAAAACTATTTACTTACGCAAAAGCACATCAATATCTTCCTTGAATTTCAAAATACAAATTATTAATAAAACAAGTAAAGTAGCTATATTAAGAACATTAAAGATATACCAAAAAACAACACTCCTATCAGTACATCAGATATAAATCCTTCCTGACATTTTTTAAATATTGATTGAATTTTTTTGAAGACAGCATAACTTTCTCTAGTATAAATATGGTAATGCCAGCAAGAAAGAAGACTATCTTTTTCAAATCCGAAGGCTGATCTACTAAAACATAAGCTACTATATATATAAATAGCAAATCAATAATTCTGAACCTTTTAAGCATATTATTCACTTTTACCATTTGGCTTTCTTCCATTTCCCTTTTGATTTACCTTCGTCATATTTTAAATACCACTGTTTAGAATTCAATTTTTTTCTATAAGTTAAAGTAATTTTAGTACCCGGTTCTGGGACTGGCTTTATAAATTTTTCCCCAACATAATAGCCCCCTACTATCTCTAAACTCTTCTGTCGACTTGGAGCTTTTATATATTTTAAACCAATGTTCTTAACTACATTACCAGCATTAAAACTGACAACTGCTCTCGCAATTTGTCCTGAATAATAATTAAATTTAGTTTGCTTATAACTTCTTTGGTAATATTCATGCTTACCTTTTTTCCAATATTTATATCCACTTACAACTTTTTTTGCCTTATACCCATCCGGATCCACCATCATCACCGGATTATTATCACCATACGTATACCCATTCTGCGTCACTGGATCATCACTATCACCCGGATCTGGATCCACCGATAAGAACACACCATGGTCTGGGTTATAGTATCTCGCGATCAAGTAATACATACCAATCTCTTTATCATACATGTATCCCGCATATCCGAATGGGTTGTCTGCTGCGATTCCTTTTGCTTCGCTCTTTAAGACGTTACCCCATGCATCATATTCATACGTTGCTACAACTTCTTTATCCTGATTCGTCATCGTAACCGGATCATCTTCATCACCCGGATCCAGGATCCACCGATAAGAACACACCATGGTCTGGATTATAATAACGCGCAATCCCTATCTTCAAATTCTTCATTAAAACTAATTCACACTTTAAATCCAATGCTTGTAATCTGCCAATTACTTTTCCCTATTGTCTTGATCAGGAATTACAATAAAGAAATCCACTATGTGTGTTTTATTAAAGTCTATACCTTGTTTATATAACATATTTAATACTTGTCCATCTTCATATTTTAGGAATTTCATTATCATCCCCTCCTTGCTATCAATAAATACAAGCAGTCTTTAATAACTATACCCTTTTATTAGATTCATAGCCTTTGTAATAAATACCATAAGAAATCATTTTATCAAACCCTCCACCAAAAAAGTGATTATTTCGAAAAAAGGAGTTCATCCCCTGTAAATAGTAGGTGATGAACTCCTTTTTCTTTTTAAGTGGACTTTTTCAATGACCTCCTAATTAACTATATATTTTTTTTATTTTACAACACATCTCTTCTACAACTTTTACTTCCATCCCGAATGATGTTTCATACTCCCATTTTTCATTAATCAAATCATTTTTAACAAAAGTAAAGTATACTAAAAATCGATTTTTTTTTAGCTTCACTTTAAATTCTATTTCCTCTTCATCAGCACTTAATACAGCTTCCTTAATATCTTTTCGTAGTAATGCTTCTAGTTCTTCCCCAAATTTAATTATTTCACTCGTCAAAAACATTGGCCCTTTACACTCATAATGAATATTATTCGAGGATACAGCTAAGAAATTCAGTTGTAAATCACGTAAATACAGCTCATCATCATTTGGATACATAGACCCAAATGATACAATGGTTATCTTTTTTTCATCCCCTAAAAACACCAACTCAATTTCTTTTTTTATTTCCACCATTCCACCTTCTTCCAATTTTTATCCTTCTTCGAGCGATGCCCTAGACTAATAATGTTATTTTTTTTAGTTTTTGATACAACAATATGTTTTTTACCTAACGTTTGCACAAATCGGTCATGTGGATTTCTTTTATCTATATGCTTTCTACCAAAACTTCGAACTAATACTGTAGCAGATTTAGACATTTGACGCGCTGGGTTCGCTAAGTGCTCTGTCGCATGAATACTATATTTTAATTTTGCTGCGAAATAGCCAACTCTTCCAACTCCACCTAGTGCAACTCCTGCCACCGCTCCTCTTAGTGCTGATTTCCCTACTCCTTTCCAAGAATACCCTTTTTTTCGATTATTCCATAAGTAAGTACCAACATCCCAAGCAGCTCCACCTAACGCACCAGCTATCCACCAAGCGACATGCCCATCTGGGTCAATCTTCATCACCGGATTATTATCACCATACGTATACCCATTCATGGTAATTGGATCATCTTCATCACCCGGATCAGGATCTACCGATAAAAACACACCATGTTCTGGATTATAGTATCTCGCAATCAGATAATACATCCCAATTTCTTTATCATACATGTATCCCGCATATCCAAATGGATTCTCTGCGGCGATACCTTTCGTATCACTCTTTATTACATTGCCCCACGAATCATATTCATACGTTGCTACAACTTCTCTATTTTGATCTGTCATTGCGACTACATCACCGCGTGGGTTGTAGTGATAGTATAATGTTTGTCCTTGCGATTTCATAGCCATACGTAAACCATTTACGGAATACACATATTGGCGAAGTACCTTTCCACTACCATCCGTCTCATATAACGGATTAATGCTGTCTCCATCATAGAAATAACGTGTTACTTGACCATTTACACTCTTTTCAATACGACGATTATCCTCATCATACTTATAAGTCGCGAATGCATTGCTCTCACCTTGTTTTGTGATAGCAACAATTTGGTCATGTTCATTCCATGTATACTTGTACTTTCCATCAGATGTACGATTTCCATTCGCATCATACGTTAACGATTCGTTTCCGAATTTCACAAGCTGATTTCCGTCATTAAATGTTGCCGCTATAGATTTTGTTTCTTTTCCATTCTCTACAACTTTCACACTTGTACGGTTTCCAAATCCATCATATGTGTATGATTTAGTTGTTCCGTTTGGTAGTGCTTCATTTAATAATTGGTTAATCGGGTCATATACAAAGTTTGTTTCTGTTACTTTTCCGCCCGCACCTTCATGTTTAATCTTCGTACGGTTGCCTGCTTGGTCATATTCATATCTTTCAGAAAGTAGAATACTGTTTGACGTACCTACTACTAAATCTTTAATTTTGTTCGCATGATCATAGTTAAAGGTAGAACCTGAACCATTACCAGCTGTATACGTACGAACGTTTCCTTGATCATCATAATCAAAGCGATACGTTTGAGAACCGTCTGTTACACGAATGTTTTGATCTAACGTATTGTAGTCATACGATACTTTATTTGTGTATCCACCTTGCGTAATTGTTTGTTCTTTTAGTTTTTCTGTCTTACTGTTTGCTTTGTCGTGGTATGCCCAATCAATTTTTCCGCCTCGACTATCTGTTGCACTTGTAACGCGGTCTGCCTTATCGTATGTTTTTGTTCGTTCTACACCATTGACATGGTCTTTCACTTTCGTAACTTGTCCATTTTGATCACGTTCAAATGTAAATGAATCTTTTCCGTTGCGCTTTTCACCAACGACGCGATCTGCTGTATCATATACAGATTCTAAAATAGAGCCGTTTGGCATTGTTGTTTTAATCTTGTTTGCATTTTCATCGTACATATTTTCAATACGACGGTTTAACGCATCGATATACACCGTGTTTTTATTATCTACATCATATTCATATTTGTGTGTCTGTGTCTTCCCGCCAAACATGACAGATTTCTCTGTTGTATTTCCATTATGATCATACAGATAATTTACAGAGGTACCATTTTTCAAAGTAACCTTCGTTAATAGATTATCTTTATTGTAATCATATAGTTTGGTATTTCCTTTTTCATCTGTCTCGCTCTTTTTATTTCCTGATGTATCATATGTGAAGGTGTTTTTCTGTCCTTCTTCATCATACGCAGCAACAACATTTCCATCGTTGTCGTACTCGTTTTTAATAAGAGCGTTTCCTTCTAGTAAACGAATATCATCAAACCATACTTTCCCTTTATTATTGTTTCTAAATAATAGGTACACCTGAATATGTTTAATTGGTTTGTTAGCTGGAATTACAACCGCACTACGATTCCAATCATTTGTACCGCTTGGGAATTTTACTTGATAATTTTCACCACTGCCATCTTGATAATGTACATCCGCCCAAATCGCATAGTCTCGAGAAAGTTTATCTGGCGCATCATTTTCTACATTTTCAGATTTAGACATTCCTGTTAGCGTTAATGTTTCTGCCTTTTTCTGATTCAATATAACTCTTTTACTATAGCCAACATCTGACCCTCCATATTGGCTACGCTCTAATACAATAGATGAATGTCCCGTAAAGCCCTCTTGCTGAGAAACATCTTTCGGATCACAACTTGTTCCATCTCCTCGAATCCAACCTGGCATACAGCCATTTCCCGCCATATTTTCTAAACTACTATTTTCAATTGGGTTAAAGCTAGAAGAAACTTCACCTTTTTCTAGTTGAATCTTATCAAACCAGACAGAACCACTCGTAGCAGAACCGCCATTTTCTACTTGTAAATAGATTTGTACTTTTCTCGTTTGTTCTGTTGTTTTAAAAGTAACTTGACGGTTAACCCAATCCCTCGTTCCTTGAACTTTATTGTGACGAGTATCATGCCATCCACCATCTACACCAGCACCGTTTTCATTTAATAACTGTACATTGAAGAAACCAGCACCATTGGCTAAATCCGTTTTCATCATACCACTTAACGTATACGTTGTATTTGGTTCTAACGTTACTTCTTGAATTGCAGCAATATAGCCCCAATCATTATTCGTTGCTTTTGTTGAAATTTTAAGTGATGATTCTCCGCCCAGACCACCTGGTGCTGATGTTGCATCTTTTATAATAGATCCAGAATTATTCGCATTTACTGGTACCCATTTTTCCGTACCATTCATTTCAAAGCTTGGATTTTGAATCAGGTTTTCTCCTGTTCCCAGCTCTCTAGTTGTCGCAATTGGATTTCCAAACTGATCATACTGCATGAAAGATGATGTATTTGCTGCTTGGTCTGTTTCAGATACTTCTGTATTTGCAGCCTTATAAGCAACTGTTGTTTCACGATTCTCATTATCTGTCGCTTTTATAAGCCCGTTGTCTTTATTGTACTCAAACTTTTCTGTTCCCATTTCATCAGTAACAGAAGTTACATTCCCATTACCATCATAGGTCGCTGTTTCTGTTTGATTTTTAGGAGTTGTTGTTTTTACTAGGTTATTTGCATTATATTCATACGTTGTTGTTAAATTTAGACGTCCAGAATCTTCAACAGTTTTGACTGGGTTTCCAGCATCGTTATACGTATAAACAGTTTTACTTCCTTTAGGATTCGTTAACGTAACTTCTTTCGCATCTGTATTATATGCTAATGTCGTAGCTTTCCCTAATGGGTCCGTTACTTTTACTAATCTATTATTCTCGTATGCATACGATGTTTTATATGGTTTGACATCTGTATGTTGCGGATCATAAATAGATGTTAATAATCCATTATCATATCCGTATTTATATACTTTTCCTTCTGGTGTTGTAGAAGAAACGAGTAAATCTCCATCATATTTAAATGTAATCGTTTTGCTATCTGGGCCGATTACTCTTGCTGCTTTTTTATTATTCCCGTCATATTGTACGACTAACTCTTTACCAGAAGCATTCTTTACTTTTGATAAACGTGATTCCCCATCATACTCATATGTCGTCGTATTTCCATATTTATCTTTTGTATACTCGATACGCCCTTGTGCATCTCCAGATTTATAGAAAGTAACCGTTTGGTCTTTATCTTTTATTTCATATCCGCCTGATACTTGTTTAATTTCTAAATATATACCTGTAGGAGCTTGATACGTATTATCTCCCGTTCTAGTAAAAGTAATATTTGCGCCATCGGCAGAAATTAATAGTAGGTTTCCATTTCCTTCAGCCAAAATTCTTTCTTCTAATCCACTAGACCACCCTGTACCAAATAGACCTACTTTTTTACTTTGGCTATTATACGTTCTTTCCACTGATACATCCGGTCCGCGCCCTGATAACGTAATATCTTTTTCACTCATAATAAAGTTACCATTTGTAGCATTCACTGTGCCATTTAGTACCGGAACTGATGCCCAGTAATCAAACATCCCTATAAACCCAAAGTCTTGAGCAAATTTAGGTACAAACTCATGCGAAATTTCACTTTCAGCATGTCCGGCTTTACTATACGCTGTTACACGGAACCAATAATTTTTAAAGCCAGCATAAATTCCGCCAGAATTTTTATACACAGGTGATGGATCAACTGCTAATTCTGCACCTTTTTTATCATGATGAAGTAAATATTGGCCTTTTGCAATTTCATCTTTCGTTGGCCAAATTTTCTCATTTTGCGTTGTCCAATTTGTTTTATTTCCTACATCGAACGCTTCGTAATCTTTTCCGTTATAAATCCAAACTTTATAGCCTGCAGCCGCCGGAACTGCATCCCACTTTAATGTGACATATCCTGTTTCCTTATCTGTCGCATTAATGTAGGCCGATCCGTCTGGCTTTTTCACTTGTTCTAATGGAATAAATGGAACTATTTCATCTGAAAGTGGACTATCCCCAAACGGATACTCTGCTACAATACGAATCCAGTAGCTACTTCTTCCGCTATAATCCCCGTACGGACCTCCTGACTCGTAAGCATTTTTATATATTTGTCCTGGGTTAGTAGGCGCTTCTGCACCTTTCCCGTCATCATGTATCCAGTAACGCCCTTGTGCAATTTCTTCTGGCGTCGGGAATATTTTTTTATCTTTCGTCGTCCAGCTTGTCACATTCCCAACAGGAATATATTCATAGTCATATCCATTAAAAATGGCAACTTTATAACCTGTTGCTCCTGGAACTGCGTCCCATTGTACATTGAAGTGACCAGAACCACTCCCACTCCCATTTGAGTAAGCTTGTACTCTTGGCTTATTTGGTTTTGCGTAGGAATATTTCACTTCCAAGAATGGTGCATTCGTTCCATTTTCAGCTGCAATGAATTTCTTCCAATGGTTTTGACCATTACCATTTGCATGTAGCTTAAAGCCATTGTTTTGTCTCGCGCCTTCTACCCATGCTTTTACTGTGTTAGTTACATTAAACTTCGCCAATTGTCCTCTTGTTACATCAGCATGTGCAATATTATTTGAACCAGGTTTATTATTCCAATTTAAACTACCTTCATTCCAGGCACTCGTTACTTCATCTAACCAAACACCATTTGGTTGATTCGCATAATAATGCCAAATGGTATGTACATTGAATGTTGCACTTTCAATATTTGCACCTTTAAAACTCGAAACGTCTGGTTTAATAAATGCAAAGTTTGTCCCAGATGACCCATCATAATATCCTACTTTTAACGTATAAGCATTTTGACCAGCATCCCAAAGCTTTCCTCCTGAATAATTGACAGTTGGATACGCACTTGAAGCATATGCATTATCAAAATCCTTCAACTGAACCGAAGGATCTACATATACCGGATATTTTCGCTCTGGTGCTTGTAACCACTGCGGGTCTGCGGTAACAGTTAATGTATATGTTTTTTCAGCTGTCTTCTCAATATTGTAGCGAACCGCATCTGACGTTACAGCCTCACCTGATTGTTGATCCACATTGGAATCATTCATATATGGTTTCGGCAATGTGAATACTTTTTCTTTTTTCTCATCTTGGAAGTCGATTGAACCATCTTCCTGTAAGCTAGGTGTTAAATCTGTTTCTAATGCAAACGTAAAAATATGATGTCCTGTATACTCACGTAATACAAAATCTTCTTTTACATTTTCATTGAATGTCGTACTCTTTAAATCAATATTTGGGAAGACCCCTTTATACCATACTGTATTATTTTCATGTGTTGCAGTGACTGGTGATGGCTTCATTTCACCTTTTTCACCATTTGCACTTATTAGTTTATATTGAATAGTATGATCTTTTACTTTAAATTGAACGTACTTTCCATCTTGTGTCGCTTTCTCGAACTCTGGTTCTAATGTTGTATTTTCCGTTACAATTTTTTCATTTGGTGCTTCTACTAATTTCGGTGAAACCTCTTCTAGCTTTCCATCTTTCTCTGCATGAATCGGTTCCGTATATACCCTCTTTGTAAAAGTACCATCATTGTTATCAAAAACCTTTTCGGTTTCCCTTCTTTCTTCTACAATCTCAGTCGGACTCGCCTGTGCTTTAGCCTTATCCTTCTTTAATTGATCTGGATGTGGAGCTGGTAATTCCTGCTCCTCTTTCTTTTCCACTTCTGGAGTTTGTTCTGAATTTGGTGACGGTGTAAACGGTGGTGCCGTTTCTGCCAATCCATTCAGTGGTATAGAAGTAACAATTAGTGCAACTACGATAAGTTGGATTAATTGCCTATACCATTTTTTCTTAACTGGCCTCTTTTCCATACATTCACCCCTAATTCGCATCGGTTTTATTCTTACAATTAACAATTTAAAGAATTTTCCGAGGGGGTTCAACATAAAAATGACAATATTGTGACATTTTTTTCTAAAAATGTATATTTTCCGACAATTTACCATTTTATATTCCTTTTTCCTTATAAATACAGTAAAATATTTGTAGATTAAACGTTTTATTACACTTTATTTACTTTTTATCTACTTTATAATAAAAAAGAACTATCTCTTCTCTTAAAAATTCAGAGAAAGAATAGTTCTTTTTTCATTTACTTTATTTCTTAAAGTAAGTCCAGCCTTCTTCTTGGTAAACCTTTTCTTCTTTCATCAACTTACCAAGTGCGCGCTTAAATGCAGCTTTACTCATGTTAAAGCGTTCTTTAATATCTTCTGGATGGCTCTTATCCCAAAACGGCATTGCTCCGCCTCGTTCTTCCATATATGCATAAATTACTGCAGCATCATCTTCCATTCCTTCTTCTTTACGAGGAAGAAGTGAAATGTTAATTGTACCGTCATCTTTTACATCAATAATACGTCCCGTTACACGCTGACCGATGCGAACTTGCTCTTTTCTTTCTGTATGATGTAAAAATGCACGGAAATGCTCATCTGTTAATACGAACGAACCAACTTGAAGTGAACGATACACACGTCCGTTTACGTTTTTATTACGCATAGATGGTGTCGCATCTACAACGATTTCTTGCATATCACTATCTCTTGCTGGAAGAGCAATTAAACGATCACGATTCGTTAATTTTAACGTACAATATAATTCGTCGCCTACTTCTGGCCATACTGGCATATAAATCGGGAACTCATCAGCTGGAATTAGTATATCTTTTGACACACCAATATCAACAAACACACCTAAACTAGGAATAACTTCTACAACCTTTACCCAGTTCCAATCATAAGTTGTAATAATTGGCTCCTTCATTGTTGCTGAAATACGATTTTGGTGATCAAGGTATAAGAATACGTCAATCGTATCGCCTTCTTCAATTTCTCCAGCTACTTCGTTTTTATGTAGGAAAATTTCTTCTTCTTCATTCCCAACCATATATCCAATTTCCGTTTCGCGTAAAACAGTTACCTGTTCAATCGATCCTATTTGCAAATACATATTTTTTAATTCCCTTCTATATATATAAAATTATCTTTTTTATCATTCCAAACAAAAGTTAATTATAACATGATTTTCCCTGTATTTGTCCAACTGCCCAAAATTCACTATAATAAAATAAGGTTACATGAATATAAGTACGAAAACACTTAAGTCTAGACTCGTTTTCAGCTATACTTTAGTATGTACAGTACATAACAAGATTAGAAATTTATTTGGAGGTGCTAACTATGGCAAAAGATAGTTCTTTTGACATCGTTTCGAAAGTAGAATTACCTGAAGTAACAAACGCAATTAACATCGCATTAAAAGAAATCCAAAACCGATATGACTTTAAAGGAAGTAAAAGTGATATTAAATTAGAAAAAGAAGTACTTGTTTTAACTTCTGATGACGAGTTTAAATTAGAGCAAGTAAAAGACGTTCTTATCTCTAAACTTGTAAAACGTAACGTTCCAATTAAGAACTTAGATTACGGAAAAGTTGAAGCTGCAACTGGCAACACTGTTCGCCAACGCGCAACACTTCAACAAGGTATCGATAAAGATAACGCGAAAAAAATTAACAACATCATTAAAGAAATGAAATTAAAAGTAAAAACACAAGTACAAGATGATCAAGTACGTGTTACAGCGAAAAGCCGTGATGACTTACAAGCAGTAATCGCAGCTGTTCGTAGCGCTGATTTACCAATCGACGTACAGTTCATTAACTACCGCTAAAAAGAAAACTCCTCTTAATTAGGGGAGTTTTTTGTTTTGTAGAGACAATATTCCGAGAACAAACCATAGAAAAATGGTATATGCGGTGAAAATCACTAAGTGAACAGAGTCTAACCATACGAATACTTTACAAGTGAGCACATGATTAAACTAGGCCTTATTGTAGAATTTGTTTTATACATGTATTTAGCAGACCTTATTGAAAATAAGAAAAATATACCTTAAGACGTTTCCCCTTCAATTTGAATTACTTTTCTTAATAACCACATCCTGGGCCAAAGTCATCTTAAAAATCGCTGTAACTCATAATTCCTCTCCCCGCCAAAACGTAACAATTTATGAGTATAAGAATATTTCCCAACCTTTAATGTAATGTAAAATTAGTAAGGATCTAAAAAATGTTAATTAAAAAAGAGTTAGAAGTGGTTTTTTGAAGAAATTAATATTATGGTTTTTATTAGCCACATTCTCCTAAATACTGTAGGATGTTCTAATAATACGAATACAATAACGGATAAATCTAACTGTATCAACAAAGCTTGGTACAAAAAAATATGTCATGTAATCATTTAAAAACATTAAATAGTTAATGATAAAGATCTAAAGAAAAGACACCCCAAAGTACCTTCCTCCGACTTGAACCAATAATATTCGGATGGATTTAAACAGAAGCATACATCTTTAATAAAGATGCAGGCTTCAAAATAAAAAAGTACACTAAAGCGCTAAGTAAACTCTTATTCAAAATTTTATATTAAGCACTAATATTTTAGAAGCAAGTTTATATATAAAACCTACAGAGATTTCCTGTAGGTTTTATTATATTTCAAGTGATTTCCAAATGAATTATGAGTGACTTTTTCAGTTTGGTTTTCAAAATATTTTTCTTTAACCATTTTTATCAGATTTTCTTTTTCTGTTAGTTCAAATATAAATAATGCTTTTTCATGTTATTTGCAACATCTTCTTCATTAGGTTGTTTAAGTTTCAATAAATTCCAAGCTTTTCCATAGTATAATTCACCTAGTAAATATAAAGTATTTAGATTAATAGCTAGTTTGATACCCATATCATTGTATTTTACTGCCTCTTCATGTTGATTTGCATGACCTAAAATTTTGCTAAATTAAAAATAATTTTCAATTTAATTTCTTTATCTCTAGGAAAATCTAACTTATTAAAATTAGTTAAACACCTTCTTAATATATTAATACTTTTTCATATTCTTTATTTTCCCATGGAATATAGCAATTGTCTGCATAATATCTATTTCTCTTTCTGATAAAAAATCAGAATTAGTTACAGTTAATTTTAATGCATTATTTAAAAATCTAAAGCAGTTTTTATTGATTTATCCACCATAAATATAGCAATTGCTTCATGCCATATTAAAAATTGTTTATCTTCTGTTGATTGGAAGTTATTTTCGTTTTCTCTTTTTCACTATTTCATAAAGTTCTTTGTATTGTTTTTGCTTTAAGCAATCTTTTATTACGCATTTTACATTTTCTACATATTTTAATTTTTTGTTTTGAGTTAATGCAAATATATTATTTGGGTCAATACCAAGTCTTTCTGATAATTGATATAACAATATACTAGATGGATAAATCACACCTTTTTCTATTTTGCTAATTTGACTTTGCGAACATATTCCATGACATAATTCGGATTGTGATATATTTTTTTTAATTCTAAGCTCTTTAATGGTAATACCCAAATCGTAAAACTCCATTTTCCCACCTACTATTTAGCACTGTATTAGTATAAGAGTATTCTCTAACTTTTAATGTAATGTAAAATTAATATAGTTGCAATTATTGATTGCTTCAAAGATTCTTCCCTATCGGTGCTAACACAAAAAACAGGTTAGGAAGAAAATCCTCTTCCTAACCTAGCCCTCCTCTCACTAGGGACGTTTTCATTCTCACGTCGTTTCTCTTAAGAAATTTCATATCAACAGAATAACACTATTGCCCCGCCGAACAAACTTACAAATACAATAAGAAGACATGAACATAGAGCGAGTAATTTCTCATCTCATCTACGCTTCCTTTTAACTGCAATTAGAAACGCAATAAATAATACATTCACACCAACGATTAAGGAGATAAATAACCAATTCACACCTGTTTCTCCGTTAACTTTATACACGTTTGATTCTTCACGCTTTAAAACGAGATAAAATTTTCCGTTTTCCTCTCTTATAATTTCATCCTGCAACAATCCTCTTAACTCTTGTTTTTCACCAATTGCACTTGCAGGTAAGGAGACTTTTTGTGTTTCTTTCGTATTATTAATTGCTACTAAAGTTACTTCATCTTTATATTTTCGTTTTAGTATACTCATCCCGCTCTTATCATACAGAAGCTCAAACGTACCGCGTCGTAAAGACGGTCTCGCCTGCCTAAGTTCACCTAGTTTTGTTATGTGCTGCATAAATTTTTCGTCTGACTTAAAATCCATTAATCGTCTATTATCGGGTACACTTCCTCCATCTAATGCAATTTCCGTTCCGTAATAAAAATTCGGAATCCCAGGTGATGTTAACAAATAAGTAAGCGCCAGTTTTAAACGTGATGGCGGATAATACATATTTTCTTTTGCAATACGCGCATATCTTTTTGTTTCTTGATCATCTAAAAACGTAACAAATTCCCCTTCTTTTTTACTCACATCGTATAACGATTTCACCGATACATCCGCTTCGGAAAACGATTCTACGATTTTTTCGTTGTATTCGCTATCCTCCTTTGTCATAATACGAAAATCTTTCTTTATCACTTGCATATCTTTTTGCGCGTTATCCCAAAAGGAACGCGGCTTTTTTTCACTATGTATAACATAACTTCCGTCTAAATCAACTTCTTTTATCCACCATTTCATTGCGTCAATTACCTGTCGTTCGTTTTCTCCAAGCGGAAATTGAAATACAACTTTCATTCCTTTTGCATGAGCTTCTTTTACAAGTTCTTTCACATCATTGTCTGTCCCGAAATGTTCATTTACCTTTTTAAAATTTCGCACGTCTAATCCATCGTACTTTCCACTTTCAAAAAGCGGCGAAAGCATAACGGTAGTAAAACCCATTTCTTTTATGTAATCCAACCTTTTTATAATTCCTCTTATATCCCCGCCTTGATACCCTTCTAAATTACCAACTTCTAATTGTTTGTCATTTTTCGGTTCTCCATTATTGAAGCGATCAATCATAATGGAGTATATAACTTCATCTTTCCACTCTCTTTTTTCGTCTGCAAAAGTATGTATTGGTACAAACAAAACAAAAGCTAAGCAAAAACAAATGAATAGTTTCCTAGTCCGTATTTTTCCCACACGCATCCCCCAAGTTTTTAATTGTAAGAATATTATACCAATTATCCGAGAGAAACGCATATGTCGATTTCAATCCTCACAAAATAATCTATGTTATATTTTCTGACATCATGTATATATTTTTCTGAATTTTTAGTTGATTTTTAGTTCTTTTTCGAATATGATATGAAACATAACAAAACGATGTTATTTTTTCTAACATTATAGGAGGAGAGCTCATGAATATGGGAGATACAGTTTTTATGTTTGTGACGACAGTAATGGTCATGTTGATGACACCAGGATTGGCACTTTTTTATGGAGGTATGGTTCGCAGCAAAAATGTACTCAGTACAACGATGCATAGTTATAGTGCAATGGCTATCGTTTCGATTCAATGGATTGTTATCGGCTATTCTTTATCATTCGGACCAGATTGGCACGGGCTTATCGGTACACTTGATTGGTTCGGTCTAAACGGAGTTACCTACGCACCAAATCCAGACTACTCATCTACTATTCCTCACAATTTATTCATGATGTTTCAACTCATGTTCGCCATTTTAACTCCAGCTTTAATTTCAGGTGCATTTGCTGAAAGAATGCGATTTTCTGCCTTTCTTATTTTTATCCTTTTATGGACAACGATTGTTTACAATCCTGTCGCTCATTGGGTATGGGGCGTCGGCGGGTGGCTAAGGGAACTTGGTGCACTAGACTTCGCTGGCGGAAACGTCGTTCACATCACTTCCGGAGTTGCTGGTCTTGTATTAGCTATTTTCCTCGGAAAACGAAAAAACATAAATGGTTCTTCTCCTCACCATTTGCCATTTACAATGTTAGGCGCAGGCTTATTATGGTTTGGCTGGTTCGGTTTTAACGTCGGCAGCGCATTATCCTTAAACGACGTAGCTTTAACTGCATTTATTAATACAAATATAGCCGCTGCTGCCTCAGCATTAACTTGGATGCTTTCAGAGTGGTTCTTCCAATCAAAACCGACTGCGATGGGAGCTGCTTGTGGCGCCGTTTCCGGTCTAGTCGCTATTACACCAGCTTGCGGGTTCGTTACACCTTTCTCAGCTCTTCTTATCGGAGCAATTGGCGGCGTATTATGCTTCGGAGCGGTCTTTTTCTTAAAAACAAAATTCGGATACGACGATACACTCGATGCATTCGGATGTCACGGCATCGGTGGAACTTGGGGCGGTATTGCGACAGGATTATTTGCAACTACTGCCGTAAACGGCGATGGCGCTAACGGATTATTTTACGGAAACGCCTCGCTGCTGTTGAAACAACTTGTAGCGATCGGCGCAACATATGCGTTCACAATTATAATGACGTATGCCATTATTAAAGCAATCAACTTCTTCCTCCCTGTCCGGGTAGATGAGCACGAGGAACATATGGGACTTGATATTTCGATGCATGGGGAGAAAGCTTATGAGTATACTGAGCGAGTGAACTAAAAAAGAGATGCAATCTATTAGTAATAGATTGCATCTCTTTTTTGCGCACCGGGCAACATACCCCACCTAGTATAACCGGAAATATATTAACGGTTTTTTGGATATATCAACGATTTTTCAAATATATCGATTGTTCCTTTCAATATATCAACGTTTCGACACAAGATATCGATTTACCAACAAATTCCGACATAACGAAACTGAAGAATACCCGCGTGTAACTTTACACATAAAAAAGACGACCGAAACCCAGTCGTCTTTTCCGATTTATTTCGGAGCATTTCCTACATATTGCGTAATATCAACATTTAATGCCTGCGCTAAACGCATACCGTATTCTTGATCTGCACGGAAGAAGTTACAAACAGCTAGTAATTTCGTGCGTTCATTTACGTCTTTCAAGTCATTTGTTAAGTTTGCAATTAAGTTATCTTGCTCTTCTTTAGAGAATGAACGGTAACGCTCACCTGCTTGTTTAAAGTCATTTGGTTTCTCAATTTTTTCACGAGATACATAGCCTTCTACTTTCATAGTTGAATCGCGGTAAGCTGGGTCTTCAACTGGATTTTCAGCATGACGGCTCGGTTCGTAGTTGATTGTAGATGGGTTTTGATTCACTTGCATCGCACCATCACGTTGTTGATTATGAACAGCTGCGTATGGGCAGTTTACAGGAATTTGTAAGTAATTTGCACCAAGACGATAACGCTGTGTATCTGGGTAAGAGAATAAACGACCTTGTAATAATTTATCTTCCGATGGCTCAATACCATTTACAGTGGCACTTGGAGAGAACGCTACTTGTTCTACTTCTGCAAAGAAGTTTTTCGGATTACGATTTAACGTCATTGTCCCTACTTCAATTAACGGGAAGCGATCTTCTGGCCATACTTTCGTTGGATCTAGTGGATCAAAGTCTAAAGAATCCATTTCATCTAATTGCATAACTTGTACGTGTAAATCCCATTTCGGGTGATTTCCTTTTTCGATCGCGTCGAACAAGTCACGAGTAGCATGATTGAAGTCTTTCCCTTGTACCTCTTGCACTTCTTTCGCATTTAAGTTACGTACACCTTGCTGTGGTTTCCAGTGGTATTTAATATAAACAATTTTACCTTCTTCATTAATCCATTTAAATGAATGGACACCGAAACCTTCCATTTCACGATAACTTGCTGGTGTACCGTAATCAGAAAATACCCATGTCATCATATGTGTAGATTCTGGACTTAACGTCATGAAATCCCAGTAACGATCTGGCGTTTGAATATTCGTATCAGGTGCTGGTTTTAAAGAATGTACCATATCAGGGAATTTAATTGCATCACGAATGAAGAAAACTGGTAAATGATTACCTACGATATCGTAGTTTCCTTCTTCTGTATAAAATTTAACAGCGAACCCACGTGGGTCACGTGCTGTTTCAGGAGAACCTTGACCATGAATAACCGTTGAAAAACGAACAAATACAGGTGTTTCAGTTCCTTCATTTTGTAAAAATGCAGCTTTCGTATATTGCTTCATACTATTTTTCGTTACGAATACACCGTGAGCACCTGCACCACGTGCATGCACAACACGCTCCGGAATACGTTCACGATCAAAGTGTGCAAGTTTTTCTACTAAATGATAGTCTTCTAATAATATTGGTCCACGACGACCAGCTGTACGAGAATTTTGGTTGTCTCCAACTGGAGCACCTTGGTTTGTTGTTAAGCGATTATTTGGATTCATCTAGGGGGATCCTCCTCTTTCTTTCATAGTAATTATTATTTGTTTAAAATTATTATAAACTAATTATTATTCAAAACTAGATCTTTGTCAACTATTTCCTTCACTTTTTTGGAAACAATTTCAGCCAAACAGTCGATAAATGCAGATTGCGCATTCGGCATATTTGGTCTAAAATATTTGGCATTTAATTCATCCGTTACAACTTTACATTCATAATCGTTGTCATATAAAACTTCTAAATGCTCCGCTACAAAACCAACTGGGCAATATATGAAAGATTCGTACCCATGCTCTTCATATAAATCTTTCGTTAAATCTTGCACATCTGGACCAATCCACGGATCTGGAGTATTCCCAGCACTTTGCCAACCGATTGTATAGTTTTGAATATTTGCAGCTTCTGCAATTAAATCTGCCGTATGCTTTAGTTGTTCTACATATGGGTCTCCTGCTGCAATAATTTTTTCTGGCAAACTATGCGCTGAAAAAATTACGACTGCTTTCTCTTTATCATCAATTTCTGTAAACGTTTCTTTTATTTGGTCTGCCCAATACGAAATAAACTTCGGTTCATCATACCATTGTTCAATTGATTCAATAACAGGACCACCGATTTCTTTTGAAAGACGAATAGCACGGTCATTATACGCTTTAATGCTAAATGTAGAATAATGCGGCGCTAATACGATACTAATCGTTTGCTCAATCCCATCACGCTTCATTTCTTCTACAGCATCTTCTATAAACGGAGCAGTATGTTTTAAACCTAAGTAACAAGTAAATTCATACTCTGTAAATATATTATTCATTGAATCTGTTAATTTATGCGCCTGTTCTTTCGTAATTTTTGCAAGCGGCGAAATTCCACCAATCGCTTTATAGCGCCCAATTAAATCTTCAAGCGCTTCTTCTGATGGCTTACGCCCGTGACGGATATGTGTATAATACGCCTCTACATCGTCTAATGATTCTGGTGTTCCATACGCCATTACGAGTAAACCTATTTTTTTCTTTTTCATCTATATAACACCTCAATTTTATAAATGAGAATCTTTTTCAAGAACATTTGTTTCCAATTATAACAACTAATAATAAATACGTAAAGATAATTATTCTAAATAAGGATTTTTTCTAATATGATTCTGAATTTTATATGACAATTTATTTAATAAAAAGCGACTTACTTATAAAGTAAGTCGCTTTTCTCCTATTCTTTAATATTTACCCCATATTCTTTAAACCAAACGTGAATTTGTGCTAAATGAGCTAAAAGCTGTGGCCCAGTCATCAATTGACCAAACCATGGTGTTTGAAATGCACTGCCGCCAGACTGAATTAATCCGCTCAACTGCTCTTTATCAAACAGTTCGTGTAAAATTGAACCTTTATCCGTTAATAGATTTTGAAGCCATACTGTTACTGCTTTTGTATAGTGCGGATTGTGCGTTTTCGGATAAGGACTCTTCTTTCTATATAAGATGTCATGTGGAAGTACACCTTCTAACGCTTTACGTAATAGACCTTTTTCGCGGTTTTTATACATTTTCATTTCCCAAGGAATATTCCACGCATATTCGACAAGACGATGATCTGCAAATGGAACACGTACTTCTAAGCTCGCTCCCATACTCATGCGGTCTTTTCTGTCTAATAATGTTGTCATAAACCATATCATATTTAAATAAAATAATTGGCGTCTTTTTGCTTCTAGCGGACTTTCCCCCTCTAAAATAGGAACTTCTTGAATCGACTCTTCATAGCGCCTTTGTACATATTGTTGTAAATTTAATTTATTTCTCCATTCTTTTTTTAGAAGTTGTTCACGTGCCTCTGTAGAACGCATCCACGGAAATGCACTCGATTGTAAATCATCTTCTCTATAAAACCACGGATATCCACCAAATATTTCATCTGCACATTCTCCAGATAAGCCAACGACAAAATCTTGTTTAATTTCTCGGCAAAACCATAATAATGACGAATCGATATCTGCCATACCAGGCAAATCACGAACGAGTACTGCTTCAGTTAAATACTCTGCTAATTTTTCATTCGAAATGACGCAGCGATGATGGGTTGTTTGAAATGTCTCAGTCATTAAATTAATAAACGGAGCATCTGAATTTGGCTGGAATGCATTCGCTTTAAAGTATTTGTCATTATCTTCGTAATCAATAGAATACGTGTGTAATTGCCCTTTTCCCGATCTCTCATATTCTTTCGCTGCAATAGCTGTAATAGCGCTCGAATCTACACCACCCGATAAAAAAGTACATAGTGGTACATCAGAAACAAGCTGTCTTGTAATAGCATCTTGTAATAAAAAGCGCGTTTTCTCTACTGTTTCTTCAAAAGAGTCTTCATGTTTTTTACTTTCTACATTCCAATATCTCCATATACACAAACCGTTCTTTGAAAATGTCATCGCATGACCTGGACGCAATTCTTTTATACCAGCATAAATACCGTGGCCAGGCGTTCTTGACGGTCCGAGCCCGAATATTTCTGATAATCCTTCTAACGTTACTTCCGCCTTCACATCTGGATGCGACAATATCGCTTTTAACTCCGAACCAAATAGTAAGCGTCCGCTATCATATTTATAAAAAAGTGGCTTTACACCTAATCGATCTCTCGCAATAAATACTTGTTCTTTCTGTTCGTCCCATACTGCAAACGCATATATACCGTTTAAATGATCGACACATTCTTCTTTCCATTCAATATAAGAAGCTAATAATACTTCTGTATCAGAATGACCTTTGAACGTATATCCTCTTCTTAATAATTCCTTTCGAATGTCTTCTGTGTTATAAAGTTCACCGTTATAGCAAATGGCGTAATTCGTTTCATCTTTTAAACAAGTCATCGGCTGTTTACCGCCCTCAGGATCCACAACGATTAACCGCTTATGCCCAAATGCGACATTTCCTTTAATCCAAACTTTATTATCATCCGGCCCCCGTTTCGCTAACGTCTCAGCCATCTTCGTAACGACATCTCTTTCTCCTTCTAATGAGCGTTTATAATCCACCCATCCTGTAATCCCGCACATATAAATCATCCTTCCATCTTATTTCTTTTCTCGAACGTGCAGTAATCCCCACCCTGTGAGTGCGGATCAAAAAAATGAAAAACTTGACGATAACCTACTATCCACATATGGAATAGCATTTTCACTCAGTAAAACGTGTTTTATTGTATGCCCACCTATGTCTATATGTGTCTAGTTATAAAGAATGCACGAACTGTCTATAACAGGAATAACTACTTTTCATAAAGGAGAAATCGTGTATGATACAACGTAAACATATTTTATATAATCAGCCCCGTGCTCATACAGTCGGTAATGTAGAATATATAAACAATGAGTGGGTATTCTTTGATGATGAAAATGATGAAGCGTTTTTATTAGAAGATATTGCCGAAGATGGGTTTGAAATTTTGTATAATAACAATTGGCTACCAGCCCGTTTCTATGAACAAGATGTATTACAAATCGCCAACGAGCAACACCATTTGCAAAATGGTGAAATGATACGTATTCGAAAAAAGTTACTTCTTAGCTATAATGAATGGCTGGAGGAATTACCTGACTCTGTCTTCACATTATTAACCGAATCATTGCAATCACTTCACTACTCTTTATATGATTGCATGTATTGTCATAATTATTTATCTTTCTTACCGCAAGAGGAGTCACGCGAAGGAGTAAATATTCTTTTGTTTGATAACGAAGAAATGATCTGTACACTGCAGCACCATTTCGTCCGTCACACTACGTCAAATAAAAATATGTTCCGTTTTACGAAAGTAAATGGAGAAGAGTTGCATATCGATGCGACATAAAGTGAAACTTTAATCAGCGGGGGAGCCCACTGATTATTAGCCTTCACCAATCTGATGTTTACGGGATAAAGTAAAAAACCACCTTATAATCTCCCAAGTCTTTGAGATTATAAGGTGGCTTTATTTTTTATTAGAATACTTTCCAGCCAATCGGTAATTTCAGCCCAAGGTAAAATACTGCTACTAGCGCAACAATAAATAAGCCCCAAACCGCCCCTGTTGGTTTGTTTTTGCTCATTTTCACAAGAACCATTTCCATTCCACCGATAACTAAAATACCAGCTAACATTTTTAAGCCATACCACATGTGCATGCTACCTGTTGCTGTCTTCACAATACTCATGTACAACATGAAGCCTGTCACAATAATAATGATATACATTAGGCGAAGCCCCATATGTACACCTTTCCCTTTTCTTCCTGCTGAATAAAGTGAATACGCAACGAAGAATAAAATTAAACCTAACGCCCATGCTGTAATATGCATATGTACCATCGTATCCCTTACCTCCTCTTTTCACACTTTTTCACTCTATATGATAACATGTTCATTTATTTTCAGGAAATGTTTCGCTTTTTTACATTTAAATGCTATAATATTTAGAGTATTTACAAACTTCTTGTAATAACAAAAGGGGGAACAATCATGATTCAAACTAAGGATATTATCGAACTTACAGACACATACGGAGCAAATAACTATCACCCACTTCCAATCGTTATTTCTAAAGCAGAAGGTGTTTGGGTAGAAGATCCTGAAGGAAACCGCTATATGGACTTATTAAGTGCATATTCTGCAGTAAACCAAGGTCATCGTCACCCGAAAATTATTAACGCTTTAATTGACCAAGCTAATCGTGTTACGTTAACTTCTCGTGCTTTCCATAGCGATCAATTAGGTCCTTGGTACGAAAAAGTTGCGAAACTAACTAATAAAGAAATGGTACTTCCAATGAATACAGGTGCTGAAGCTGTTGAAACTGCAATTAAAACAGTTCGTCGCTGGGCTTATGATGTGAAGAAAGTGGAAGCAAACCGTGCTGAAATCATCGTTTGTGAAGATAACTTCCACGGACGTACAATGGGTTCTGTTTCTATGTCTTCAAATGAAGAGTACAAGCGTGGATTCGGTCCAATGCTTCCTGGCATCGTTGTAATTCCTTACGGTGATTTAGAAGCATTAAAAGCCGCAATTACACCAAACACAGCAGCATTCATTTTAGAGCCAATTCAAGGTGAAGCAGGAATTAATATCCCACCAACTGGTTACTTAAAAGAAGCTTTTGAAGTATGTAAAAAAGAAAACGTTTTATTTGTAGCAGATGAAATCCAAACTGGCTTAGGCCGTACTGGTAAAGTATTTGCTTGTGACTGGGACAATGTAACTCCTGACATGTACATACTTGGTAAAGCACTTGGCGGCGGTGTGTTCCCAATCTCTTGCGTAGCAGCAAACCGCGACATTTTAGGTGTATTTGAGCCAGGTTCTCACGGTTCTACATTCGGTGGTAATCCACTTGCATGTGCTGTTTCTATCGCGGCTCTTGAAGTGTTAGAAGAAGAAAAATTAACAGATCGTTCTCTTCAATTAGGTGAAAAATTAGTTGGGCAATTAAAAGAGATTGATAACCCAATGATCACTGAAGTTCGTGGTAAAGGTTTATTCATCGGTATCGAATTAAACGAGCCAGCTCGTCCTTACTGTGAACAACTAAAAGCAGCTGGTCTATTATGTAAAGAAACACACGAAAATGTAATTCGTATCGCACCACCTCTAGTAATCTCTGAAGAAGATTTAGAGTGGGCATTCCAAAAAATTAAAGCTGTATTATCGTAATGATAGAGAGGTTGTCCGACATGTTGGGACAACCTCTTTCTTTTTATATTCATTTATATTAAGATGAAATTGTAATTTTCTGTATTTTAAAATCGTAAAGGAGGTGCGACATGCTATTAAGATATGGTAAACATATTAACTATTTAGCTACAGCTTTTATTTTAGTTACATTCTTTGGTTTCCTACTTTCCACAACATGGCTTCATTACTCAACTCCTACTACACTCACACTACTGAAAGCATCATTTTGGACTGCTGTTATTCTTACTATCATTGGTTTTGGACGAGAAAAAAGCGCACTTACGGTTATACTATTTGGCATTTGTACACTTGCATTCATTGGTCTTTACACTTTTGCCGTTATCGATTACCTCTATAACCCAAGGCCATAAAAAAAGAGCTATCTTGGTCATCTCCCTGTCAAGTAGACAGTAATAAAAAGAGTATTATGCCACGGCCTTTTCCCGATATTCTATCGGGGAAAGGCCGTGAAGTTTTTCTTGGAACCTTTCTGTATTATAGAATTGAATATATTCTTGAATTGCTTGATAAGCCATTTCATATGTTTTTGGGCGCACTAAATACAACTTCTCTGTTTTTAAATGTGAGAAGAATGATTCGATACACGCATTATCAAAACAGTTTCCACGTCTAGAATGACTACCGACAAATCCTAATCTTTCTAACTGCTTTGCGTAAGATTTTGATGTATATTGAAACCCTTGATCTGAATGTAAAAGGGGCTTAATGGATAAGGATTTCCCCTCTAATTGTTGTAATGTAGTTAAAACCAAATCTAAATCATTTCTTCGAGATAGCTTCCAAGCGACAATTTCATTGTTATATAGGTCTAACATGGCTGACAAATAAGCAAACTGGTCTCCAATTCGTACATAAGTAATATCCGTTACATATTTTTGATTTTGTTTGTCCGCTTGAAACTCTCGGTTCAAATGATTTTTAAATATCACCGATGTTTTCCTTCCGTAAAATGGACGTTTTTTCCGGATGATAGATTGGATGCCTAATTCTCTCATGAGACGGCGAACACGTTTATGATTCATTACCATTCCTTCTCGAGCTAAAGCACGAGTCATGCGTTTATACCCATAGTAAGGGTGCTGACGATGAATAGATAAAATATGTTCTTTATGCCACATATCCCTTTTCTGACGTAAACGCTCTACGTTATGATATTTCCGCCATTTATAGTAGCCAGCCTTAGAAACTTCCGCGAATTGAAACAGCCATCGAAGTGGATAGGCTTGGCGTAATGAATCGATAAGAGAAAATCGTTCTTTCTTTAGGACCATTCCTTCCCGTGTAGATTTGGATTGCGCTTTTTTAAATACTCAACCTGCGCCTTCAAATAAGCATTTTCTTCTTCTAGACTATTAAAATTCTTTCGATTCCAGACACCACGTTGATCCTCAAAGGACTCCCCCTGTTGCGCACGTTTTACCCACTCAATAATCTGAGCATCACTCTTCACACCGAGTTGTTCACGAATTTCTCGCAATGATTTTCTCTCTTCTAATCGAAGACGAACTGCTTCTTGCTTTAGTTCTTCTGTATATTTTTGAAATGATTGTCCTTTTCTTGCCATAAAAAAATCCCCTCCAGATAAAACAGTATTGAGTCCATCATATCAGATGGACTCTTTTTTTACTGTCTACCTATAGGGGATAATACCATCTTTTAACAAGATAGCTCTTTTCTTTATTTCACTACATTTCGTAAAGTACCAATTCCTTCTACTGTAATGACCACTTCATCACCAGCATGTAAAAACTTCGGTGGTGTAAAACCTTTTCCGACACCAGCCGGCGTTCCTGTTGCGATAATATCACCTGGTTCTAAAGTCATTCCTTTACTTATCGTTGAAATAATTTCTTCTATTGAAAAAATCATTTTATTTGTGTTAGAAGTTTGCCTTACTTCCCCATTTACTACCGTTTCAATGTGTAATGCATTCGGCGCATTAACCACCGATTTATGAATTAAATACGGTCCCATCGGACAAAATGTATCGAAGCTTTTCCCAAGGAAAAACTGTTTATGTTTTCTTTGAATGTCTCGAGCTGTTACATCATTGATAATCGTATAACCAAAAACATGCTCAAGCGCTTTTTCTTTTTTTATTTGCTTCCCTCGCTTACCAATAATGATAGCTAATTCTCCTTCATAATCTAGTTCGTCCGTTGCATGAGGGTGACCATTAATTTGCTCATTTATGCCAATAACTGTTGTTGGGGCTTTCGTAAAGATCATTATATTTTCTGGAATAGACTCTACTCCGCCCATTTCTACCGCATGCTCACGATAGTTTTTTCCAACGCACAAAATATTCTTTCTTGGCCTTGGAATCGGCGCTAATATTTTCACCTCTGTTAACGGATAATACGCCGCTTCCCCGTTCTCTTTTGCCCAATTTACAATTTCACATACTTTCTCAAAGCATTCAGTCCCTCTTTCAATACACTCTAACATTGTAATAGGGATTGTAACCTTTTCCCCTTTTTGTCTTTGCGCTTCTCTTAAGTGTAATACCTTTTCTTCTTCTTCATCTACAATACCTACAAATACCTTTTCTTCTTTCTTCGCCGTTACAAAACGCAATATTTCCACTCTCCATCCTAAAACTCATACCCTTTAATTGTATTCGCATCCGCAAGAAAAAAACCTTCTCATGCACGCTAATTTTTACAATATTCTTCTCATCCCCTATTCGTTACCCCTTTATCATTTGGCATAAAATGTAGAAATTTTACTTTTTTTAGCGAACGCATTTCTTTTTTATGAAGTTTTTGTATAATATGTACTACATATATACTAAAAATTTCATTTAGAGATGGAGCCGATTTCAATGTTTGAGCAAGCGATTGAAAAAAAACGTGAAAAAATGATTTATTTTGCTGAACGCTATGGAATGACTTCTCAAAAAACAGTGGATTGTAGCCAAGAACTGGACAGGCTCTTAAATGTAATTTGTCATGTACATACGGATTTACACCCTAATCAAACGTTCAAAACACACACGCAATAATGCGTGTGTTTCTTTTATTTCAAAAAAATACACATTTTATTGGAAACGCCCATACAATAGTAGAAAAGAAAATTTTAAAAACGAAGGGTGTTTTGTATGCCAGCTATGGTCGGACATATTCGTATCGTCAATATTGGATCAAGTGGTATTTTTCATATTGGAGATGTATTTGCGATTAGGCCTATTAGTTACTCACGTGCTTTCGCCGGGGCCGGCTCTTTCAACGTTGGAGATAATGTTTCTGTCTACAATTATCAAAGTGCAACGACTGTCAACGATTCAGATGTAATCGATCAAGCGATAATTGGCTCAACTTAAAGGAGGCAATTGCATTGAATTTTTATGTAAACCAAAGTATCATCATCAACAGTATTAAAATTGATAGCATTACAACCTCTTCTGTGTTCCAAATTGGTACTGCCGGAAGTATTAAAGCCCTATCTAAATTTTCAAATACGGGCGGATTTACGGAACCGCTTCGCCCATTACAGGCAAAAGGACAAATTATTTCTATCAAACCATCAACTAGTTCTTCTTAAGACATCCTTGTCATAAATATATAGCAGGAATATTTTTACCCTCCCTATTGAAAAGGAGGTTTCACAAATGAATCAAGATATATATACTTACTTACACCAACTTCAACAAGCTCTTCAAACACAACAAGCAGCCATCCTAAATTTAGAAGATCAAGTGCGCCAACTCCAAGAAGAGCTTAACGAATTAAAAAATCGCCCCTCCTCTTCTGTAGGAAAAGTGGAATACAAATTCGATCAATTAAAAGTCGAAAATTTAAATGGTACTTTAAATATTGGTTTAAACCCATTTTCAGCAAAAGGACAACAAATTGAAGATTTTCAAGTGGATACAGAAACATTGAAGGTAAACCCTGAAACCGAAACAAACCCAGACTTTTATCAAGGTATCCTCCAAGAAATGCATCGATACTTAGATGAAGAAGCATATAATCGTATTCTCCATTTTGAACAAGAAGAGAGAACACCGCTTGATGAAATGTATCGACAAATGATGGTGGATGACATAAAAAAACAGATGGAGCATCGACTCCCTTATTATTTATCACAAGCGCAATCATATGAAGGTATTTCAACAGATCCAGATTATTTACGAGATATCATTATTCAGGCAATGAAACAAGATATTGACAAAGCCTTTCTCTCCTTTATTCAGCACATACCGGGAAATTTCCGAAAGGAGTAAGTATGTATGAACCTTAACGTTGTAAACCGTGAGTTAAAAGTCGGACAGATTAAAATGAACGGTGTATCGTCGTCCGCACTCTTTTTAATTGGAGATGCAAATCTCCTCATTCTATCTTCTATTCTCGATACACCATTTGAAACAGTTACAGAGGGTCCATTTGTACCATTAGTAACAGATGTCCCTCCTACTCCAGGTTAAGGAGACTGAAAAATTATGTTGCATCATGTGTCCATTGTCCAAAATGTTTCTATTATTTCTTTAGGGATTACTGCCGTATTTCAAGTTGGAGATGCAAACCAAATGGAATTAAAAAGTAGAGCTATTGCCGTCCACCGTGAAATTCCTTTTTATATACGGGGAGAAGGTCGCTTTGATGCTTTTGAAATCTTTACAGATGAACACATTACAATTCCAAAACGAACGACAGATGTAAAATTAAATATTGTAAATGAATGCCCTTTTATTGAAGTGAATAACGTTGAATTGCGGACACTTTTAAATTCTGGTTGCTTTCAAATTGGAAATGTTGATTATGGTTTTAATAACTCTCGTATTATACAAATCCGCCAATATATTACGGATGAACCTTCCGCACAATAATTCATATAGTAATTAAAAAGCTTAGTAAAGTAGGTGGATGGTATGCCTTCAGTTGTAGGAAATCTCGTCGTGCAAAACAGTAACGGCTCTTTCAACTTAGGAGATTTTTATAACGTATCTCCGAAAGAAAACACGAAAGCCTATAACGGATCTGGAGCTTCCAATGTTGGGTTTGTCGTGAATACGTTTAACGGTGTTAGTGCAACGAATACATTTGATTCTGATGTGGCAGATCAAGATCAGATTGGAACAGCGTAAAAAAAGTAGGAGATATTCTCCTACTTTTTTCTTTTATGTAATTCAAAATTATTAAAATGAAATTTTAATAAGCAAGAGCTTCACTGTCCACAAATAGTGGTATAAACACGTAAGTAGTGAAGAGGCACTATTTCATTTTATTTAAATGATAACCCACTCTCCTCCAAAGCCTTCCTAAGCTTCGGCAAAGACGCAGGTCCCATACCATGCAGTTTTAAAATTTCTTTTTCACTATATTTTGAGAGTTCTTCTACAGTTTGAATTCCACGGTGCTCTAATGCCCTTCTTGCTGGCGCTGAAAGAAGAGAGAGAAAACCTTCTTTTGGTTTTCTCTCTTTCTCACAGACTGGGCAAGTTGGACAATCGCTACTTTTATAGTACTCGTGTCCCTGTTCACAAGTTCTTAACGTTTTTTCCGTTACCATTTTCAAGCCCCTCTATTCTTCAATATTTACAACGTGATTCCCATCAAAGAAGTATAAACATTTCTCTTTTACAGGATGTTGTAAGCTTTTCTCCAGTGCTTTTGCATATAACGAAAGCTGCACTTTATATCGATCTTCTAAAATTGGTTTCGCTTGTTCGAATCCGCCTGGGAATTTCCCTTCAATCGTATCTGTTTTAAAGTCGATTAACGTAATGCCATCTTCCTCTTCAATCATGCAGTCGATAACCCCTTGGACAAGAATCGTTTCTTCACTCTTCCCTTGCCAATCTTGATATGCTTCTTCTGCTGCAAGCATCATCGTAAATGGTACTTCACGCTCAACACTTTTCGCCGCTAATACCCTTTTACCTAAGTCACTGTCAAAGAATGAAATTACTTTTTCAATCGCTATTTCTTCCGCCTGCTCGAATGTTAATAATTCCTTATTTACCATTCCAGCAATTTGCTCTTGAAGAACTTCAACCGTAATCGGCTTCTTCAAATCAACATGCTGCATAACGGCATGGACTGCTGTTCCGCGCTCTGCGTACGTTAACCCTTTTTTCTCCATAAAGCGCGGGCGTGTTTTAATTGGTGCACGTAGTTTTTTAATAAAGGCGTTATCGCTACCTTCTTCAGATTGATAATTTCTCTTTATTTCTGTAACAGATTGCTTCGCACGATGAGATGTCGCATCCTCATATCCGTACTTCCACATTAATCTGTCGTACACTTCTTCTTTCCGTTCACTTTGCAGGGGAACAGCCTTTTTCTCACGAAGTGCTTCTAACAATTCTTGTTTCTCTTCTTGAACTGGCTCTGGTGCAAGTAGTGTGTTACCGTCCACAACTTCTACTTTCCAGCTAGTGTCATATCCGTAAATTTCATCTGGAATACTTCCTTGTCCTAATTCAAGAAGCATTTCACTATCACGGTGTCTATATAATGAAGGTGCAATCCAGTCTAAATAACAAGACGCTCCGGCACGTATGTGATCTGGTAATAACCATTCACTATGTTCCCTCGCATCAAGCCATTTTTCCATTTCCTTATTTGCATCCTTAACTGTTCCGATTAAAATTAACTTCTCTTTCGCACGCGTCAATGCTACGTATAGTACGCGCATTTCTTCCGCAATTAATTCCATTTTCATTTTACGCTTAATCGCAAGCTGTGATAATGTTGTATATTTAATTCGTTTACGCGGATCGATAAATTGCGAACCGAAACCGAAATCTTTATGCAATAAGAAACGTTTCATTAAGTCTTGTGTATTAAAACGACGACCGAGTCCAGCTACAAATACGACCGGGAACTCTAGCCCTTTACTTTTATGAATCGTCATAATGCGAACAACGTCTTCTTGTTCACCTAGGGCTCTCGCCGTACCCATATCATCACCGCGTTCTAAAATACGTTCAATAAAACGTAAGAAGCGGAATAACCCTCTAAATGATGTTGCTTCATATTGTCTTGCACGGTCATATAGTACGCGTAAGTTTGCTTGTCTTTGCTTTCCTGCTGGTAAACCGCCAACGAAGTCGTAATAACCTGTCTCACCGTACACTTTCCAAATTAAATCAGAAAGGGATTGTTGACGGGCAAATTCACGCCATCCTTGCAGTAAGTTATAAAACCACTCTAATTTATCATGAAGTTCTTGCTCCTCTTCAAGCGGTGCCCCTTTTAAGAATGAGCTCATTACTTCATAAAACGAGCCTTTCTTTCCATGAGCACGAAGCGTTGCAAGTTCTTCATCGCTCAATCCAACGATTGGGGAACGAAGTACAGCGGCAAGCGGAATATCTTGCATCGGATTATCAATAACGCGGAATACGTTCATCATAATATTTACTTCCGTCGCTTCAAAATAACCAGTCGCGAGGTCAGCGTATACTGGAATTCCTTGTAATTTTAACTCTTCCATAATTTGCGGGGCCCACGGCATGGAGCGAAGTAAAATAACGAAATCGCGATATTGCACCGGACGCATACTATCATTTTTACGGTCATACACTTCATAACCGGAATCAACCATCGCTTTAATGCGCTGCGCCATAAGGCGAGCTTCAAGCTGTGCTTTTTCGACTTCTGCACCTTCTTCACCGTCTAGTACTTCTTCTTCCGTTTGCTGAATACATAATAATTCTGCTGCTACATCTTCACCTTCTGGATAGGTAGCACCTAGCTTTAGTTCAGCGTCAGCATCGTAGTCAATTTCCCCAACTTCTTCGCCCATAATTTGTTTAAAAATAAAGTTCGTACCTGCTAGTACTTCATGACGACTACGGAAGTTTTTCGCTAAGTCAATCTTCATTCCGCCGCCCAATCCTTCTTGTGTGAAACGTTTATACTTTCCTAGGAATAAGCCTGGCTCGGCTAGTCGGAAACGATAAATCGACTGCTTTACGTCACCAACCATGAACAAGTTTCCTTCACTCTCAGAATCTTTCGTTACGAATTTAATAATGGATTCCTGTACAAAGTTCGTGTCTTGATATTCATCGACTAATACTTCAGCAAATTTATTACGATATTGGAGCGCCACTGCTGACGGATTCATTTCACCATTTTCACTTTGTTCACTTAAAATTTGTAAACAGAAATGCTCTAAATCTGTGAAATCGACCATTCCTTTATCTCGCTTCATCGCTTGGAAACGCTCTGTAAATACTTTTACAAGTTGAACAAGCTTTTCTAATACTGGGTGCATATCTTGAAAATCTCGTAAGAAACTTTCAGGTTTGCGGCTAAATAACTCTTCCTGTAATTTCTTTACTTCATCTTTCGCTTTATTACGAAGAGAGTCTACTTGTTTTACAACCTCTTCATTGTAATCACTTTTCTTAATACGCTTTAACGTTTGCCACGATACGTTTTGCATCGCTTCATACAAACTTGTCCACGACTCACGAGCAGCTGATGATAGCGTTCCAAGTAAAGCTACATCTGCTTGCAGGGTTTCAATGCGAGGCGCTGGACCGTCAGGAAGCATTGCGAGTTCAGTTGCCTTACGAATATGCTGTTCCGCTGTTTCAAGCTGGAATTTCACATCTTCTAATAAATAAGAAGCATATACTAAATCCTCAATTGTCTTTCCTTCTACGTCATATGCTTCTACTAATTTATCAAGCCATTTTTCCGGATTTGGATGCGCTCTTGATTCTGTATGAAGCGCTAAAATCATACGTTGTAAGTCATCATCACTACGGTCACTCGTATAACGATCAACGAGTTCAAAGAATATCGTATTATCTTCGATGCCATACTCTTCTTCTAATATGTCATCTAGCACTTCTTCTTTTAACAATTCATTTTCTGTTTGATTCGCAATACGGAAACGAGGATCAACATCAAGCATGTAGTAATATCCTCTAATTACTTGTAAACAGAATGAGTGAATTGTTGAAATGGAAGCTTTATTTAATAGACTCAGCTGCTTTCTTACGTGTTGAGAGCCTGGTTCATCAATTAATACCTTTTCTAACGCTTCCCCGATTCGGTTTTTCATCTCTTGCGCTGCTGCATTCGTAAATGTTACAACGAGCAGGCGGTCGACATCGACTGGGTTCTCTTCATTAATAATCTTTTTAATAATACGTTCAACTAATACTGCTGTTTTACCTGATCCAGCTGCAGCAGCAACTAAAATATCACGTCCGTTCGCTACAACAGCTTTCCACTGGTCATCTGTCCATTGACTACCTTCTGGTTTTTTAGGCCAATTTTCTATCATTCTCCGCCAACCTCCTCTCTTATTTTCTCCATCGCTTCGCTATCTTTCATATCTTTTAACGATCGGAACTGATTATCTTCCAGTGACTCATCAAATTGACAAACAGATTTGAAGTTACAGAACGTACATGCTGCTTTATTCCCCATTTTATAAGGAGCAATATCGATAACACCTTCTGTAATATCTTTTCCGATATTTTCAAACGTATGGTGTACATATTTTTGCAGTACGTTAAACTCTTGCTCACTTGCAATACTTGAACGCGCACTAAAGCTACCGTCTTTTTTCAGGCCAGCAGAAATAATATCTGAGCTTCCTGTTGAAAGTTTGTTATCCATTAAACGAACAACGTCAGCATCTCCTAATACGAGTCCTTTCATTTTAAATTTCTTTAAAATTTCTTTTTCAATTTCAGCTTCCGTTGCGTCACCTTTCATCTCAACGATTGGGTTATGAATATGGAAATACAATACACCAGCTGGTGATGCTGCGTGGCCTTTTTTCATCCACGTCTGTGCATTCGAAGTAACAACATCTAAATACGTTAACATTTGAAGTGCTAATCCGTAATACACTTCCGTTAAATCTAACGCTTTTGAACTTGATTTATAATCAATAATACGTAAGAACGTCCCGTTTTCATCTTCTGCCTTATCAACACGGTCAATACGGCCGACTACTTCCATCTTTACACCATTTGGTAATGAGAATTCCATCGGCGGAAGTGACCCTGTACCTCCCATACCGAACGGCACCTCTAAATCAACTGGTACGAATCCGCTTGACTTCGCATGTTCACGAAGAATGATTGACGTACGGAAAATGATTTGTTGTAGTTTTTGTTTTAAATAGAAATGACGGTTTGAACTTAATAAAATTTGTCGTTGTAATAACGGCGCAATTTCTTCTATTACTAAAACAGAAAGATGCTCACACTCTTTTATGGATAAATCCGCCCAAGTGCGGTTTTCACGCAATAACTTGTCCGCAATTTTCTTTAATGCCGCATGGAATAATTCGCCGATGTCTGGCGCATCAAGCTTGAAAATATCACGCTCTCTAAGCGATAAACCGTGCTGCGCAAAATGAGCGTATGCACAACGATTAAATAGTTCCATACGAGAGACGCTTCCTTTAATTATATCTCCGTATAAATCTCTACTTACTGCTGTACTTAGTTTCTTCGCACGATTTCGATAGAATAAACTTGATAAGACGCGGCTACTTTTTTGTTTCCATTCATCTGAAGTTACGTAGAAATTATATACGTCCCACCAAAAGTCTAAATTCCCTTCAAATCCGTATCGCTTCCACGTTTGTAGTTGCTGCATAACGTAAGATAACGTTACTTCTGGCGTTGCTACATATGAAATTTGTTCTGAACGTGATAAATCATTTACGTCATTCGTAATAAATGAATCTTTCACATTAGGGAACATTCTTTTTATTTTCTTAATAAAGCTAGACGCAAGTAACGTCTTTCCTTCTTCATCTGCAAGCGGGCATGAAATGTATAACTTCTCAGATGCTCTCGTTACCATTTGATACATAACGAACTGTTCTTCTAACAAAGTTTGTCTCGTCGTTGGCGCTAATTCAATCCCTGCCGCACCAAGAACTTCTCTTTCCTCATCAGAAAGCATACCTTCATCCATAGGTGCTGCTGGAATGACACCCTCATTTACACCTATAATAAACGTTGCTCTCACATCAGATAATCTGGAGTGATCAATATTAGCAATTAACACTTGGTCTAATGACGGCGGAATGTTAGCAAATTGAAGTGCCTCAAGACCAGTCGACATAACGTCAGTAAACATAGAAAGAGACATTTTCTCTTCCCCAAGCATCTCTACAAATGTATCAAGAAGGCTCATTACTTCTTCCCATACTTGTTCATGATCTGTCGCAAATAAGAAATCTCCACTTTCTTCTGCACGTATACGTAATTCTTCTAGTTTTTTCGGAACATCCAGTTCTTCTAAAAACAAGTAAACTGCTTCACACATTTGCATAACTGTTCCTGCACGCTTTAACCTTTTTTGCATGCGAATAACAGGTGTTCTTACAACGTCACGTAGCCTATTTATTTTCTCTTCCATTTCACGTTCACTGTCTGTAATCATCCCGTTCGTATCATCAAGAGAACGATAACGGCGATACATCCATGGATCTTCAGCAGTCCATCTCTTTCCTTGTATACCGTACGCTAAACAGTAATTTTCAAATTCATCCATTTCTTCACGCATCGCTTCTTTTCTTACGTCTAATGGATATAACAGCTCTGTTTTCACGCAGCGGAACACCGCATCATAACGCCAATTCCCACTAATAATCTCGAGTGCAGAACGAATACATTCTACTAATGGGTGATGTGACATCGGGCGCTTTTCATCGATGAAGTGCGGGATATTATAATCTGTAAATAACGTTCGCATCACATCGTAATAACTTTCCCCATTACGAAGAAGCACTGCAATATCCCGGTAACGATATTTTTCGTCCGCAACAAGTTTACGAATTTCACGAGCAACACCTTCTACCTCCGCTCGTAAATTCGCAGCTGTACTAATCGTTACACTCGCTTCACCGTTAAATTTTTCATTCGGACGCGCTTCATAATGAGCTTCTAAATGCGCTAATGCCGGAGAATGAAAACGCGGCTGTTCCATAAGTGGAATTGTTTTTTCAATTTCTATTTTCTCTTCACGCGCTACTTGTTTTATTTTTTCATACGTTAACGTCGTTTCATAAAATAAATCGAGTTCATTTACTGGCTGCGCTAACGTTTTTTCATCTATCGTTAACGTGATCGTAACTCTCGCTCCGCAAATCATAAGCTGTCTTACAATCTCTAACTCTTGCGGGGAGAATGAATGAAATCCGTCTATATAAATTTCCGCACCATTTACATATTCAGACTGCGGAAGCTTTTCCACTAGCAATTGCAGGTAGTCTTCTGAATCTAAATATTTTCCAATTAAAGCACGTTCAAAATCATCGTATAACAGCTGTAAATCATACACTTTATTCGCTAGTAACTTTTGTTCGGCACCGCTACTATGCGCATCTAATTGTTGCCACATTTCATATACGTTAGATGGCGTTACATTGTAACGTTTAAACTCTGCAATCATACTACCAAGATGTTCAAAGAAACCGTTTTGCTCCGCTGCTTTTTGGAACACCGATAATCCATCTTTACGAGACTCTACAATTTTACGGAGTAACATATGTACACCAGCTTCATCAATATGAAGACGACTCGCTCCGCCAACTTCTTGCAGTACCTTCCACGCTAATCGTGAAAAACTAAAAACTTGTGCCCGAATAGAACCTCTTACATCCTCACTTCCAATTAACGCCTGCTGCGTCTGGAATGTCATCTGTTCTGGCACAAGATATAATATTGTTTTCCCTCTCGGGCGTTGTTTTAACTCTTCTTGCACTTCGCGTAAACAAAGTGTACTTTTTCCACTTCCCGCTCTACCAATCACAAATCGAAGTGACATGTAACCCCACCTTTCACTTACATAACGAACGTTAGTTTGCTACTATAATTGTATTATAGGACACGAAAAAAGACAAACTGAGTTGTTTGCCTTTTTCTATACTTCTATCTATTATATCAACCTTTTGAAAAATTCGTTTGCACCTCTTGAATTGGCCAATATCGCAAATCAACTTTACCGACGACTGTATCAGCTTTTACAAAGCCAAAGTGTCTACTATCCCAACTCCCGAGCCGGTTATCACCTACTACAAAAATAAACCCAGGTGGCACCAGTTTTTCTTTCGTTAACTCTTCTAATGTAAAGTCGCCTGTTAGTTGCCTTCCGTTTATCTCTTTCTTATACTTCTCTAAATACGGCTCATCAATAAATTGACCGTTTATATATAACTTATCCTGCTTATATTCAATATGATCTCCAGGTAAACCGATAATCCGCTTTACATAGTCCTCTTTTTTATTCGCATGAAATACCACAACGTCAAATCTGTTCAAGTCCCCAACTTGATAACTCACCTTATTTACAACTAGCATATTGCCATCTTGCAATGTCGGCATCATTGACTTCCCCTCTACAACATACGTTGAAAAGAAAAACGTTCGAAAAAATACAGCTAATAATACACCAATTAAAATTGTTCGTATCCACTCCATGCCTTCTTTTTTCAAAGTTTTCTTCATCTGCTTCTCCCCTTATCCTTTAATACTGAAGCTTTCCTTTACAAAGAAGACTATTCTTAATGTAGTTCTAACTTTACTTCGATTTTCTTACCGACATACCATAAAATAAAAATACCAATCGCTACAATAACTGATTTCACCGGATTATGAATAAATGACATTAAATCATGACCGATATACGTTAAAATAAAAATCATCACAAGTTTTCCGAATGCTAACGCTAGACCAAACTGTTTTACACTAATTCGGGATAAACCAGCGACAACATTTATGAGCGCTGACGGTGTAAACGGAAAACAAAATATAACAAAAATCGGTGCGAATCCTTTCCTTTCAATCCACCCCATTGCTTTTCGTACTCTCTCATGCTTATTTACAAACGAAAAGAAACGACTGCGACCAAAATGGCGGATGATGAAAAAGACAAGTAATGCACCCATTACTGATCCAAGCCATGAATAAAGAAAACCGAGCCAAAAGCCAAATGCAACAGCATTCGCCAGTACAAATACGATAAGCGGTAATGCTGGAATCAACGCCTCTATCATCGGTAAACCAATACCAAGAAGTGGTCCGAACGCTTTATAACTCTCAACAATATGATCCATATTTTCTGGTGAAAAATACTCTTTGATTGTCTGAAAATCCATTCTACACTTTACCCCTTTACTCTAAATACTATCCCTACTGTATCATCGCTTATATGAAAGAGGAAATGGTAGATACGACATATGGAGATGTATTTATTAAAGTTTCCATATCTTTCATAAGAATTCCTTCATTATTTAGCTATGATAATCTATCAATATTCGACAGGACGTGTCATTCGTTTTGTTATTTAGATTGTTTTTTTGATTTTTTCGGTAAATGAAATTACAATGGTGATTTTCTAAATATAACAATTACAACTCGGTTTTTCTAATATATCGCCTTACCTACAAAGACTGATAAAGTGAAACTTTAATCAGTGGGGATTTTGTTGATCCCCCGCTTAACTTCTTTGCTTTCGCTGAATTTTGAGGCGGGGGTCTTACTGCCCACAAATAACAGGATAAACAAAAAAGAATGGGGATTCCCCCATCCTTTCACACTTCGCCTTCCTTCACAAAATACACACTCTCATAAGCGGGTCTTAATGTTGATTCCTCTTTTTTATCAACCTCTTTAAAACAAGGATTCCCTTGTTTTTTCCTACGATCTTCATATTCAGTACGTAATTTCGCTGTACGATTTTGTTGATTTTCAAAACTAGTTTTTGATATCTCTAATTTCACAGCAAAGCCATTTATAAATCTAATAATAAGATTTCCATCTTTTAATTCTTTATTACTTTCAATATAAAAATGAGACAACCAAGCACACTCTTTTCTAGAGTAAGAATAGGTAGGGAAAAAATAAAGTTGATCTGCTGGACTAATCGCAATCGGTGCTTTATGTGTAATATGAGTTAACTCTTTCGTTCCTTCTTTTCTGCCTAAGAAACTAGAGCCATGCTTGCGGCAACTTCTTTCTATAATATCTAGAGGTTTTTGAAATACGAAAAAAGAATCATTCATTTCAACGACTCGCGTAACAATTTTCTTTTCACTTAGAATAACAGGAAGTAAGGCCATCGTATTTTTCGTTACAACATAATTTTCGACATAGCGTTCCACTTTACTTTCCATACTCCATTATCTCCTTTTTTCCATTTATATTAGCAGCTGCATATATAATTTTAGCATCTATGAAAAGGAAATAGCTTACAAGTTCCGCTTTTTTACATTTTTTTATCATTTATCAAACATTTGTTAAATAATAAAATCACTATATAGTGATTATTTAATTTTGAAGTTATAAAAACAGCATTTATACTACCTATAAATATTTATTATCCCTTCCTATTTTCACATCATGAAAACAATTAACTTTGCTATAATTAAAATGTAAATCCAATATATGGAGGGCCACTATGGAGGAAAAAGAGATCCAACCATCGATTCAAATGAAAAATAGTAGCGTCATTATCGTGAAAAACTCAGCTAGTATTATATTCGGTTTATTTTTCATTCTGCTATTCTTTGCTAAACCGTTTCGTAAATCAAAATGTCCAGAATGTAAAAAACGTGAGAAGAAAAAATCAGGACAAGAACAATAAAAGGCCTTCCTTTATGGAATGCCTTTTTACATTTGTAGTATCATTTTATTTATTCTTCTCCCTAAAAAACAACTATATTTTCTCCCAAGGTTCCCTACATCTTTTTTGATTTGTAATATGGTCCTTATATAAAACATGAGAAAGAGTATTGGTACTTGTTACCCGCTTTTAATTTTTATTAAACACTTCAAATTTGTACATCTTTATCCATCACTAACAATTCGTTAATTAGTTAACTTTGTAATATAAGTTTTGTATATAATGTCATTCAAAAACACAATATATATAAGTAGCTATTTATAATTACATTGCTTTTTATCGAATTCCAAAAGGAGCTGTATACTATGGACAAAGAAAATCTCTTAAGCCAGCAGGTTAATAGCATCCCCTCAGATGCCCTGAATACCCCTAGCAAGGAACAAGAACAACTGTTAGAAACATCATCTCAAAACGTACAAAATTCCAACAACAACACTAACAAAAAAGATGTTACTCAAGGTCTATCTGGAAAAGATTTCCCTATTTCAATAGAGAATACAAATTTATAGTTATTTACTATCATACGCAGCAAATACTCTTGCTGAACTAATTCTTCTACAGAAACTAATACGCATTCCAGATAATTTTTCACCCGTTGTAACATAGAAAAAGAGATTTAGATATAAAAACAGGCTCTGAAAAAACTTTCCCCACAACAAAAAAAGGATGGCATTAGCCATCCTTTTTTCCATCATCAACTATAAAATTATAGTTTGATTACGTTTTTAGCTTGAGGTCCACGGTTACCTTCTTCGATTTCGAAGCTAACTTTTTGGCCTTCTTCTAGAGATTTGAAACCTTCAGTTTCGATTGCAGAGAAGTGTACGAATACATCGTTTTCGCCTGGAACTTCGATGAAACCGAAGCCTTTTTCGTTGTTAAACCATTTTACTTGTCCTGTTACTGCCATGATTATTTCCTCCTAAGAAAATACAAATTTTTAATTTTTTAGTCTTCCTGTCTAAAAAAAGAATCCACACATTATCAAATACGAAACATAAACTAGTTCTCACATACTTTTTCTCGTTCGTTTCCAGCACTTGATAACATATGGATTGCTTAATTTAACTATTCAACTGACATCATCATAGCACATTAAAATAAAATGTACAATCTTTTTCGAAAATAGAATTTCTAATTTTTAGTATTTCTTATAAAATATAATTATCTCTATTCTAAATAAGGAGGAGTTTATGACCAATAAAATTCCTAGAAAAACATTAAAAAGAATTGAAGAGGATATTGAAAATAATAATCTTGGAAAAGCAAGGGATAGATTGCATGGCCTCATCTTTACATACCCAAATGAATTACATCTTCGAAAACAACTCGGAGATATTTATTATACATTACAATATCCAGAAATGGCTGGACGTTACTGGTATCTAGAGGAGCATAAAGTGAAACTTTAATCAGTGGGGATTTTGTTCATTCCCCACTGATTATCAGCCCTCACCAATCGGGCTTTTACGGGCAGTTGATCCCTCACCTAACTTCTTCGCTTTCGCTAAATTTTGAGGTAGGGGTCTTACTGCCCACAAATAGCGGGATAAAACAGACATTATGCATGAATCATGTTTATTATTTGAAAAATCAATCGGAAATAGTCCTCATCATATTGCACGTGCTTTAAAGTTTAAAGGCGATTCTAACCATATAAAAGGTTTGTATAAAGATCAACCTTTATCTTCAGTGCAGAAGAAAGTAGCAGAGGAGTTAATTTATGAGTATAAAGAAACATGGCAAGATAAGCTAGTTCCTTTTTGCTGTCTAGCATTGCTTGCTTCCCTTCTCTTTTCTGCCGTTGTTGGTCTATTTACTATTTGGAATTGGATTTTTTAATCACAGGGGGAATTTTCACATGTCAAACTACGCTAAAGAAGAAAGGCTAACAGGGGGAAACGTCTCAAGCGTATATCGTTCTGAAAATACTGTTCGGCGAGAGTTAAAGCCAGGCAATGAAAAGATTCATAAGTTATTGCAACATTTAGAAAACAAAGGATTTCATTATGCTCCAAAGTTTTTAGGTGTAGATGAAAAGGATAGAGAGATTTTATCCTTTATTGAAGGAGAAGCTGGCAATTATCCTTTAAAAGAATATATGCGATCTAATAATGTATTAAAAGAAATAGCAAAGATGCTCCGCCTTTACCATGATGCTGTAAGTGATTTTCTGTTATTAGATGATTGGAAACCGATGGATCACACTCCAAATAACATTGAGGTTTTATGTCACAATGATTTTGCCATATATAACATTATTTTTAATAATGAGAAGCCAGTAGGAATTATTGATTTCGATGTTGCTGCTCCTGGTCCAAGACTATGGGATATCGCTTATACACTTTATACTTGTGTGCCTTTAAGTAGAGTGTATTATACAGAATCCGGTGAAGCTGTTCATTATGACTCATCGCAACATGCAGATCGTATTAAAGAGAGAATAAATTTGTTCGTTCAGTCCTATGATAAAAATATGAATGAAGATTACTTAGGAATGGTGTTGCTTCGATTAGAAGGATTATGTACATATATGAAACGAAAAGCGCAAGAAGGCGACTTGAATTTCCAAAGAATGATTGATGAAGGACATCTAGAGCATTATGAGAAAGATATAAAGTTTATTCGTGATCATAAGGCTGAGTGGAGTTGATTTGATTTAGTAATAAAGAAAAGGAAGTATCGTTTTTTGCCGACAACTCACTCTCTCTTTTCGAATCGTTTAGAAAATAACAAGGGGCACCCTTCAAAAAGGTGCCCCTTCCTTTTATTTTGTAAACTGTGCTTCTTCCGTAGATCCTTTTAACGCTGTCGTTGATGAAGTTCCGCCCGTAATCACTTGTGCAACTTCATCAAAGTAACCTGTTCCTACTTCGCGTTGATGACGTGTTGCAGAGTAGCCATGTTTTTCAGCTGCGAATTCTGCTTGTTGTAGTTCAGAGTATGCTGCCATGCCGCGCTCTTTATAGCCACGTGCTAGTTCAAACATACCGTAATTTAATGAATGGAATCCAGCAAGTGTTACGAATTGGAACTTGTAACCGTAAGATGCGATTTCCTTTTGGAAGCTTGCAATTGTTTTTTCATCTAGTTTTTGTTTCCAGTTGAATGAAGGTGAGCAGTTATATGCAAGTAGCTTCCCTGGATGCTCCTTATGAATTGCGTCCGCAAATCGTTTTGCATCTTCTAAATTTGGTTCTGACGTTTCACACCAAACGAGGTCTGCGTACGGTGCATACGCTAAACCGCGCGCAATTGCTTGATCAAGACCTGCATTCGTACGGTAAAACCCTTCTGGTGTTCTTTCTCCTGTAATAAATGCTTTATCAACAGGATCGATATCGCTCGTAATTAAATCAGCTGCATCCGCATCTGTTCTTGCAACGATAATTGTCGGCACTCCCATTACATCTGCTGCAAGGCGTGCAGAAATTAAATTGCGTACTGCTGTTTGCGTTGGTAGTAGTACTTTTCCACCTAAATGGCCACATTTTTTCTCTGAAGATAATTGATCTTCAAAATGCACACCTGATGCACCTGCTTCAATCATACCTTTCATCAGTTCGAATACATTTAATTGACCACCAAATCCAGCTTCTGCATCTGCTACAATCGGTACGAAATAGTCTGTATCATCGCTTCCTTCCATATGCTGAATTTGATCCGCACGTTGAAGCGTTTGATTAATTCGTTTTACTACAGCAGGTACGCTGTTCGCTGGATATAAACTTTGGTCTGGATACATATGTCCAGAAAGGTTTGCATCAGCTGCTACTTGCCAACCACTTAAGTAAATCGCTTTTAACCCAGCTTTTACTTGTTGCATCGCTTGGTTTCCTGTTAATGCGCCAAGTGCGTTAATATAGTCTTCTGTATGAAGCGATGTCCAAAGCTTCTCAGCACCGCGACGCGCTAACGTATGTTCAATATCAATTGACCCGCGCAGGCGAATTACATCTTCTGCCGAATATGGACGTGTGATCCCTTTCCAACGCTCATCTAATTCCCAGCTTTCTTGTAACTTCTCGATTCTTTCGTTTTTCATTTGTTCCATCCCCTTTTCATTTTTTATAAAATTTCATAACCCGGTAATGTTAAAAATGGTACGAATTCATCATTTCGAACGAGATCTGTAAACAACGTTGTCGCCTCTTGGAATCTCCCTTTCTTAAAGGCTTTCTTACCAATCTCTCTTTCTATTTTTGCTAATTCTTCTTCTTTTAGCTCTTCCATTAATTCAAGCGTAATATTACGACCATCATTTAGTTTTCCACCTTCATGACGAATCCATTGCCATACTTGTGCTCTTGAAATTTCAGCTGTTGCCGCATCTTCCATTAAGTTATAAATGGGTGCTGCTCCCCGTCCGCTTAACCAAGATGCAATATATTGAATACCTACGCTAATATTCATGCGAAGGCCCTCTTCTGTAATCGTTCCCACCGGTACCTCTAGTAAATCGTTTTCTGTTACACATATTTCTTCACGTTTTCTAAAAATTTGATTTGGTGTTTTCATAATGTGATTAAACACTTCCATTGCAACCGGTACAAGTCCAGGGTGGGCAACCCAAGTCCCGTCATGACCGTCTAAAGCTTCGCGTTCCTTATCAGCACGCACTTTTTCAAAAGCTGCTTCATTTGCTTCTGGATTATTTTTAATCGGAATTTGTGCCGCCATTCCTCCAATTGCTGGTGCATTACGGCGGTGACATGTTTGAATTACTTTCAAAGAATACGAACGCATAAATGGCGCTGTCATCGTGACTTGTGCTCTATCTGGTAGTAAGAATTTATTATGATTACGGAAACTCTTTAAAAAGCTAAAAATATAATCCCATCTTCCGCAATTTAAGCCAGCAGAATGATCTTTTAGCTCATATAAAATTTCATCCATTTCAAACGAAGCGTGAATCGTTTCCAGTAACACAGTTGCTTTAATCGTTCCGTTTGGAATGCCGATATATTTTTGAGCAAATACGAATACATCATTCCATAATCTCGCTTCTAAATAACTTTCCATTTTCGGTAAGTAAAAGTATGGGCCGCTCCCTTTTGCTAAAAGAGCTTTCGCATTATGGAAAAAATACAAGCCGAAATCTACTAAACTACCCGACATATTTTTCCCATCAACTTGCATATGCTTTTCCTCTAAATGCCATCCTCTTGGACGTACAATGAGTACAGCTGTTTTCTCATTTAATCTATATTCTTTCCCTTTATCATTTTCATGTGAAATCGTTCCCTTTACTGCATCTCGTAAATTGATTTGCCCTTCAACTGCGTTTTCCCAAGTTGGTGCATTCGAATCTTCAAAATCCGCCATAAAAAGATGCGCTCCTGAATTTAAAGCGTTAATGACCATCTTTCTATCTACTGGTCCAGTAATCTCTACGCGGCGATCCTCTAAGTCTTTTGGCAGCTTGGCAATTGTCCAATCCGCTTCACGTATGTGTTTTGTTTCTTCTAGAAACTTCGGAAACTCCCCTGCATCAATTCTCTTTTGTTTTTCTACACGTTTTTGTAAAAGTTCTATGCGGCGCTCATTAAAATTCTCATGTAGTTCCTTCAAAAAACTAAGCACCTCAGGTGTCAATATTTCGTTGTACGCTGGTAACATTTCTCCAACGAGTGTAACCCGTGAAGTTTGCGTCGACATATTAGCATCCCCTTCTTAAACTGTTTTATAACAGATTTGATTTCATGTTTTATATTATATAACAAATCTTCAGAAAAGGAAGTTTTTTTTGAAAATTCATTTCATTTTTTTTCAAAACGCCATTCTTTCGCGCTTTATTTCATACAAAAAAGGCCGCTGTTATACAACAACGACCTTTTTGTATTATTTTTAAATTTCACTTTGACTAGTTAAACTTTATTACTGCCCTTGTTCCATATCATGCAATATTGCTCTATGTAAAAACTGTGCGTATTGTTCTCTCGTTACCTTCATAGACGGACCGAATTTACCTTCTCCGATTCCCATTGTAATACCATTTGTTTGTACTGCACTAATTGCATTCGTTGCCCATGAATTTGTTGAAACATCATTAAAGTTATGAGATCCCTTTGCCTGTAAGTCAAAAGCATTCGTAAGAACTTGTGCCATTTCCGCACGCGTTAACGTCGCCTTCGGTCTAAAGTTTCCATTCTCGTCTCCCTGGAAAATTCCCATTTCCGTTAAAGCCAATATCTCCTCGATAAAGCTTGTTGAATTTTCATCAATATCTCCATATGGGTTTTCATATTCATCTTGTTCTTCCATATCAAACACACGGTAAATTAAAGCTGCAACTTGCTCACGTGTTACATTATCCCCAAAACCGAATATTCCATCGCCATATCCTAAAATAATTTCTTGTTCCGCTAATTCATGAATTGCCTCATATGCCCAATGCCCTTGTGGTACATCTTTAAATACAATTGTATTTGTTTTTTGCAACGGTGCACTTTCCGCTTTTACACTGTTACTCTCTGCTGAGAATAACACCCCACCCATAATTGTTAATGCTGTAGCTGTTTTTAATAATTTTTTGCTCATCAAATTATCTCCCCAATATGTATATGTTTTTTTAAAAATATACAGAATAAATGGTATAGTGACAATATATTTTTCGACACATTTCGTGACGGTTTTGTGAATCATATTAAACATCATGTCTTTTTCATCGGGTTGATTATAAAGCTTGTGTATAACCATAAAAATACATAAATACGAATAATAATTCTTTTTTAAACAAACAAAAAAGCACAAATATTTCTATTTGTGCTTTCATATTTCACTCTACTTCCAATCCTCTTTCAAATGATAATTAATAATCGCATTATTAATAAACTGAGCATATTGTTCTCTAGGTACAGGGCGATTTAATTCATACATGTCATTCCCAGTTCCTCTCACAACATTATTAGATTGTAACGCACTAATTGCATCTTCTGCCCAGTGGCCTTTTGGAATATCTTTAAATGTATGTTTTTGTTTCGTTTCAAAATGAAATGCTCGTTTTAAAATGACAGCCATTTCCGCTCTAGAGATTGGTGCTTTCGGCCTAAAATTCCCTTGGCCATCCCCTGAAAAAACACCACGTTTTGTTAACGCCAAAATTTCCTTTTTAAAAGTTGTTGTACTATCAGAAACATCTTTATATGGATTCGCTACTGGCCCTTCTTCTTTTATCTCAAGTGTTCTGTAAATAGTCCCAGCTACTTGTTCACGTGTTATAAGATCGCCAACACCATACTTCCCGTTTCCATACCCTAATATAATTTTATGATATGCTAAGTCCATAATAGCATCATATGCCCAAAATCCGTATGGAACATCTTCAAACACAATCATTTGTGGATACTCTTCCGCTTTTACAGGCGTCACATTCGTCCCTGCAAATATACCTCCTGCCATTGTCGCAATCATCATTACACCCAATATTTTTTTCTTCATTGTCCTCTCTCCCTATTTCATTCAAATAAAATGAACTTCATTGTTTCAGGAGTATTATTTTTTGGTGAATGTAAGATAAAATGTAAATCTTCTAGAAGAAATATTTCCACTACCTTTCTGCTTTATACTCCCTTCTTTCTTTTTCAAAAAGGAAGTTGTCACATCTAAGGTGTTATATACTAAAACATTCTACAATCTCTTTATAAACTCCTTTTCACTTTACAACTTCCCTTTATTGGCACCTAAAGGAGATAGGCTACTATATTCATGGTTTATATTTCAGGGGTAGCATTTTTCGCTGAATTTTGAGGTGGGGGTCTTACTGCCCAGCAAATAACGAGATAAAAAAATCATCCTTTTTTCTTAAAAGAGGATGATTTTTTATCTTTATTAACACTCAAATATGCTACTACTTTTGAAGAGTAAATTGGGCAACTATTTGTTTTAGTTTTCCTGCTGCGTTATGCATATGTTCAATTGAAATCGAAATCTCTTGAACAGATTTTTCTTGCTGTTGAATAGACTCTTTTACCCTATCAGTTCGGTCAGATGATCTTTGAGAAATTTGAGCCATGTCTTCTGCAGAAGCCGAGATTTCCTCACTACTCGCTGCAATTTCATCTGTAGACATAGATACCGTTTGAATTTGCTCAGATACTTGTTGTACTTTTTCTGTAATTGTTCCAAATACTTTTTCTGTATGCATTACTACTTGTGTACCTGCCTGTACCTCATTATCTACTTTCCCCATCATATGTACTGTATGGTTCGTTGTTCCCATAACTTGAGTAATAAGATTCTCAATTTGTTTTGCAGAATCACTAGATTGTTCTGCTAATTTCCGCACTTCATCTGCCACAATTGCAAATCCTCTACCACTTTCACCAGCACGTGCAGCCTCAATTGCGGCGTTTAATGCTAATAAGTTAATCTGGGAGGTAATACCTTGCATAACATCAATGATTTTAACAATTTCTTCTGATTGTTCTTTCATAGTCTCTACTTGTTTCACACCGCTATGTACCGAATTTTGAATTGTATCCATCTGTTGAATCATTTGTTTCATTAATTTGTTACCATTCTCTGCATCTAATGCTGATTGAGCAGATAATTCATTTACAGAGGATGATGTATTGACTATACTCTGCATTCCTTGTGTCAACTCTTCCATCGCACCCGCAGTTTGTTCCATTGCTTGCATTTGACTTTCTGCACCATTTGCAACTTCTTCAATATCCATAGTGATTTTCTTCGCTGCACTACTAGATACTTCTGATGCAGATACTACTCCGTCTGCATGTTGAAATAAAAGCTGAATATTATTCTCTACTTCTTGCATATTTGTTCTTAGCCCTGCAATCATCTCGTTAAAATTACTTACTAATACACCTAATTCATCTTTAGCAGTATAATCACCATGTACGGTTAAATCTCCTTCTTTCGCTCTTTCCATCATACGACTAACCGTTTGTAAAGGAGCAACTATAAGCTTGCTAATAATATAACTTACTATACATATAACGATTGTAGTAACTACTACAAGAATGATAAAGGTAATAACGGAACGATCAATCATTTTTTGAGAATCTTTAAATACTTGGTCAGCTAAATTTGAAACATACGATTCTAGATCCACTGCATAACCAGCTAACTCTATTCCCTTCGGTTTTAATTCCTTCTGAAATTCATTTACCATTTGTGGCTCGTTTGTTGCCTTCGCCTTTTCAAATAATTTCTTATATGTATCTTTATAACTTGGCAAAGATTTCTTCATCTTCTGAAACAGTTCATCCTCTTGCTTACTTAAATTAAAACCATCATCATATTCTTTTAATAAAGAATCATATTTTTTAAGATCCTTTTCAATATTATCAATTATTCCCTCTTTATTTGCCACTTCATTTTGTGATGCCGTAATTAACTCTAATAAGTTATATTCTAGTGAATTTTGTGTACGAAGCATTCCTTCTAATAAAATTGCAGAATATTGATAATCATCTACTACAACCTCTGTATCGTGCTTAATCTTATTAATAGAATGAATTGCTACACTGCTTATAATTACCATACCTAAAACTGCTAATGAAATAAGCGCTAATAATTTATATTTCACTTTTAAATTTTGTAAAAATACATTTTTCACCTTTATTCCTTTATATATAGATTTTTAGAATTTTATAGCTTATTATTTACAAAATCGCAATAAAAGCAATGATAAATATTCCCAATATGAAACTTATATTTCTATAAAAAAAAGTAGCATAATAGCTACTCCTTTTTTCTTTGTTTCTCATATTGTTCAAACGCATGAATTCTTTCAAAAATTGGTGGATGCGTGTATAAGAAAAACTTCACTAACGCAGGCGGATTTACTTGGCTTAAACTTGTTTTTGATAAATATTGAAAAGTTTTCACACCAGATTTTCCGTCCTTCGTCATATTTAAAGCATATTGATCTGCCGCTCTTTCTTCTATACGTGAAACATAGTTTGTTGCTGGTTGTACTGCAAATGAGAGTATAGAAGAAATTAAGAAAAATAAAGGTAAAATGGAGAAACATGCCACTTTTGAAATTTGCAATGTATCTCCCCATTTGCGAATACACATATTTATAATACGACTAATTAAAAACATACCTATAAACGATAGCAATACATAACTTGCAACGCCAAAATATATATGCTTCATAACATAATGCCCCATTTCATGGGCCATGATAAATAAAATCTCTTTATCTTTTAACTGCTTAAGCGTTGTATCCCACATTACAATACGGGCGTTAGGGCCAATTCCTGTTACGTAAGCATTTAATGCATTCGTTTTTTCTGACATATTTACTTCATATACGTGTTTAGCAGGAATGTCCGCTTTGTCTGCTATCGCTAAAATTTTCGTTTCTAATTCTTTATTTTTCAGCGTCGAGAAGTCGTTATAAAGCGGATCAATAACGACAGGCTGTATGAATGTTAAAAAGATTGTAAATGGAACAGAGAGTGCCCATCCTGCGAGCCACCATCTCTTCGGAAATTTACGGATAAGCCATAATAGAACGGTAACTACAATTAACATAGTCGCATAACTTTCCCAAAAACCGATAACATGATCTTTTATCCAGCTTTGTGTACTTTGCGTTGAAATGCCGTAATCAACGGACACTTTCCGGCCAATCCATTGCATCGGTAAGGCAAGCACTGTTGTCAGTAATGATAAATAAAAGAAATAAATCGCAACTTGCAAAACACTTATTTTAGTCGTTTCCTTCGACCATTTCTCAAACTTTCTTGAAATACCTAGCACAAGTACAAATAATAAAATAATCCATTCAAGAGGCGTCGCTAAAAAGTATAGTAAATTTTTCACGCGCGAATAATCTTGGCTTAGCGTAAGCTCTCTAGCACTCATAAACGTTTCTGGATCTGCACTCGTTCCCTTATACATGTCCGGAATAAGTTCATGATTCCATCCAAATAAATACCAATATATAAGTAACGCAAATCCAACGTACAAAAAAAGCGACCAACCGATAACCTTCCTCACGCTATTCCCTCCTCTATGCTGCCTGTCTATTATTATTGTAAGTTCATACACGCTAAATTAGAACAAGCTTATTATGTGAATTGCTCGAAATCCTTTTATTTACAAAAAAAAACTCTTCTACATAAGAAGAGTTTTGCCTATCTTTAAACACTTTCTTCGGTTCACAATCCGGAATAAGGATCGCACTTGCAAACCAACACGTACCCTACTTGCTTTTTAGATAACATAAAGAGCCTCTTTAAGGAAGTACATCTATTAATAAACTAAAATCTTGTAAAGAGAAAGAACTATATTTCATAATCCCCTGTACAGCTAAAAGTAAAACAAGACCGATCACACACATATAATTAACGCTTTCTTCATTCTTTTTTTCAGTAACGACTCCACCACTTATACATAAAATCCCTAGCAAATGAAGCGCTAAATACATGAAAAAATAAGCTTCCTCCCAGCGCAAAATAACATTCACTGTCGTTATTAACACTAGACTAAGTAAAATCAAATAAAAAAACTTATTTGATGATATCGTTTCATTCATATAATTTTATACATCCCTTTCAAATTTTGAATTAATGATGTTTCAAAGCTATAAAGTAAATGATTGTTTTTATACCATAAAACAAAAGGAAAGCCACCATTACTTTCTCGAATACTTTATGAATCCACATATACTTCTCTTCATTCTTTCTGAAGATGCGCTTCATCATTTCTTCTACAATTAGACCAAATATTAGTAAAACCCCGAACACAATAAGAAGAGAAATAATATTTTCTTTTAAATGAGTACTAGAAAATAAGTACTACTCTGGAAACACAATCGTATCTACTACAGGTTGAAGCCGATTACAAAATGTTTTATCACACATATCTGTAATAGACGTAACATCTATAATGTCTTTTAATATTTTTTCAACCGTCTTCTTCATCTCATTTACTCCCGACTACATCTGAAAAGCTCTTTTCCTGCTCTGCATATATAACTGGCACTTCTTTACTCCAATATTTACGATTAACAAATAAAAAGATAAGTACTAAGTTTAATCCTGTTATAAAAATAATAAGTCCAGGAAAGAATGTCGTATAATTTGAGAAATCGGCAAAACTCATAATTTTTTCTCTACTTATTAGAAAAGACGCACCTATTACAAATGCATTGTTTAACATATGTATTGCAATTGGCATGAGTAAACTTTTCGTACGAATATATACGATTGACAATACGATGCTGAATATGGCTGCACCGAGGAAATCAACATGTAACAACGCAAACAATATTGCTACAACGATGGTCGCTATGCTCGTTCCCCATTTTGTTGCAAAACGTTGAAGTAAAAATCCGCGAAAAACAAATTCCCCAATAATTGGTGCGATGAATACGACCCTAATGACTTGAGATACATATCCCCCAGTACTATCTACAATTGGTTCATGCAGGGCGTTCATAATAAAGTCCGGTGTAATCCATGCAAAACTATACATATACAAAATAAGATACCCGTAACTAAACATGCATAACATAACCGTAATGTATAAAACTTGTACCAAGTTAAATGTTTCATTTTTATTAACAAATAATGAAAATGAAATGTGGTGCTTTCTATACTCATAAGAAATCCATACCATCGGAAGGATATAGAATATAAGGATATTTATAAAAGAAGAATTTTGTATATGAAATATACTTGTTAGCAAATCGCCACTACTTCTCGCTATTAAAATTAATAGTGCAAATACAATTAAAAAATATCTAGCTCGCATCACTTGAAACGGGTTCACACTCATCTCCTCCCCTATGTTACTTTTATCATATCATTTGATTCTTAATTTTTTGCGAAAGAAAACCTTAAAATTTCCTTAAAAATTCCATAAGTTACAAAATGATGATATGATATTCGAGAAAATTAGGAGGGATGTTTATGTACCAAGCAAATATTTTACTCGTTGATGATGAAACAGCAATTTTACAATTACTAACTACCATTCTTGAAAAAGAAGGCTTTTCTCATATTACAACTGCAACATCAGCTGAAATGGCTTTATCTCTAACTAAGCAAAACAATTACGATTTAATTATTTTAGATGTAATGCTTCCTGGACAATCTGGTTTTGATATTTGTCCAATCATTCGCCAACAAACAGATTGTCCAATTTTCTTCCTATCAGCAAAAGCATCTGATTTAGATAAAATATCCGGATTTTCATACGGTGCAGATGATTATATTACGAAACCATTTAATCCATTAGAAGTAGTAGCACGCATGAAAGCACAGCTTCGGAGACATATGAAACAAACCGTACCACACGAACAAAAATCACACTCGATTTCATTTGGAAGATTTGAAATTGATCAGCACTCTGCAGAACTAACAGTAGATGGGCACATTGTCGAATGCTCCGCTCAACTCTTTCAACTACTACTCTTCTTTTGCGAGAATCCGAACTACGTATTTTCGAAAGAGGAAATATACGAAAAAGTTTGGGGAGCACCTGCCTATAATGGCGATGACAACACTGTTATGGTCCACATTCGAAAACTACGTGAAAAAATTGAACATGATCCAAGTAAACCAGAATATATAAAAACCGTTCGCGGGCTTGGTTATAAGTTCGTTACAAAGTAGGGTGACGATATGAATTTTAATAAACGACTTATTATTCAATTTATCATGCAACACGTTTTTGTTTTAGTTACATTACTTATCGCTGTAGTTGCTGCTTTTACTTATTTAATTTTTCTTCTTACTAGTACTTTATACGAACCTAACATTCCAGATTCTGATAGTTTTACAATTTCAAGATACATCTCTTCAGAAGATGGGCATATTTCGTTACAATCTGAAGTGCAAGATTTAATAAAGGAGAAAAATGATTGGCTCCAAGTTGTAGATGAAAACGGAAAAATCCTCTACCACTTTAATACACCAAATGATGTTCCGAATGCTTATACGAAGACATCTTTAGTCGCATATATACAACATCATATCGAAAGTAATTATAAATTTACATATTGGGAAATTGAATTAGAAGAAAAGAAAGTACTTGTTATTTATGGTGGTATGTTAAAAAGCAATGCGTTACTGACAGCAATTCAAAAGGATCACTCCTCTTTAACGATGGATTCGTTCACATTAACAGATCAAGAAAAACAGTTACTGTCTAAAGAAAAAGCAGCACTTCAAATATTTAATCAAAATGGCGAAGAGGTTTTTGCCTATCCAGCTGGAAAGAAAAAAACATTTTCAGCAATACAAATCGCCCTTAATGAAAAAGAACCGTGGAATCATAAAGAAAATACGTCTAGCTTTTACGATGCAAATAGTGGCAACCTTCTCGTTGTAACTGCAAAAAATGAGCACTACTATCCAGGTGACGAAATTGAAGATGTATTTACTAAGAAGTTTCTCATCGGATGCGGATTAATCCTTCTTATCGTATTTGTTTATTTAGTCATTCTTTCTATTTGGTACGGTAATAAATTCGGGAAACCGTTATTACATGCGATGCGCTGGCTTAAAAATATCGCTGGTGGAAAGTATGAAGAACCTATTAGTAAAAAAGGAAAACCCGTCAGGTTCCGGCGATCTGGTAAAGAAAAATGGTCATTCCGTTTGTTTAGAGATGTAACAAGTTCACTAGAACACCTTTCTATTACACTCAAAAAAAATGATGCGATGAGGCAAGTCCTCCAGCAAACACGAGAAGAATGGATTACCGGTCTAACACACGACTTAAAAACACCACTTAGCTCTATATATGGCTACGCATTATTACTCGAATCGAATCAATATAACTGGACTGATCGTGATATTCAGCAATTTGGTAGTGTTATGAAAGAGAAATCTCAATATATGACAACATTAATTGATGATTTAAGCTTAACGTATCAATTAAAAAATAACAGCCTTCCTGCCCAACACGTAAACGTTGAAATCAATCAGTTCGTTCAAAAAGTGTTATTGCAATTTATTAACAATCCAACACTCCAAAATCAAAATATTGAATTCGTACCGAGCTCAAATAAAATTCAATATTTCATTGAAGAAAAATGGTTCCAGCGTATTATCGAAAACTTACTCGTAAATGCTGTAAAACATAATAATGAAACAACTACTGTCATCGTAAAACTATCACAAAACGCTAATTCCTTTACACTCTCCATTTCAGATGATGGAAAAGGAATGGATGAAAAAACGAAAGAACTTCTATTTGAACGATATTACCGCGGAACAAACACAGAAGAAAGCAACATCGGAACTGGACTTGGCCTAGCCATTACAAAACAGCTCGTTCATGCTCATAACGGAACAATTTCCGTTGATAGTGCACTCGGAAAAGGAACGACGATTATTCTTGTATTTCCGTTTCGTTCGTAGGAAAGACGCTATGTGGCGTCTTTTTTCTTTTCTGGGATGATTTTACAGTAATTGAAATTATGTGGATCGTTTTTTTGAGGTGTTTTATCGGTATATGAAATTATATCGGCGCAACTCGAATTATATCAGCGATTTTCTAGATATATCGACTTACCGACAAAAACCGACAATACTAACATGCTTCCCTACTATACAAAGTAAAAATAAAACTATTAACAAATACATTTCTAAACTGTTATACTATAAATAGAAGTATAAACTAACTAAGTTTTGCATAAAATGAAGTAGACGAGGTGCTTCCAACACCCCGTCACTGCAACTAATTACCGCAAGGTGGAAGGTTGCAACTAAAGCTTATTTGCGCTTAGAAGACTTCCCACGCTTCGCAGGCAGACGGGTGGTCTTCTTTTTGCGCTTTTTTGCCGTTAATTTCTTAAATCCAAAAACTATACCTTCTCTAGCTATAGTTTTTGTAATTTCCTACAAAATTTGCAAAAGAAATTCCATACGATTACACCTCCTTTCTTCACAAAATGAAGAAAGGGCATAACCTTCCACCCGCAATATTTAATTGCTATTTTATTTTACCATTTTCATATGTATTACAGATAAAACAATACAAATTTAACAATCCACTTATAAAAAAAGCGAACCATCTCCCAATGATTCGCTCTTACCCTATTATTTTTTCTTCACCGGTATCCAAAGCTCTACTTGTGCAAACTCACTCTTATCTTCGTGGCAACGCTCATCGTATAATTCAAACTCTGTAACGCCGCAATGTTCATAGCCTGAATGCGGAAACCATTCTGAGAATACTGCATTCCAAGTTTGGTGGATAGACGATACCATTTCTTCATGAGGAACTTTCGGCGTTGTAAATACTGCATATGTTGCTGCCGGGAAAGTACGCTTTGCAATTTCATTTGGTACATTTTCAAAGTCTGTAACTTCCATTCCGATAATATAAGTGAAGTCTCCTGTTTCTAAATTAAAATCAGTACATAATCCAAGCTCTACCCATTGGCTCGTATCTTTACGATTCGGAATCGTCGTTCCAAGATCTTTTTGTAAATATTCTTGCCAAAATGCTGGAATGTCTTGATGGTTTTTCCCTTCTTTACTTGTCGTCTTCAGTTCATAACCCGCCACTAAAAATTCTGGTTTATTTACAATACGATATTCCATTTGTATGCCTCCTAAATACGGATTTAATTTTCTTTGCTTTACATTTACTCTGTAATACATCGGTGTTTCGATTTCTTGTTTTCGATATTCACTCGGTGTCATTTGAAATAATTTTTTAAAGGCTCTCGTGAACGTTTCGTGAGATTGAAAGCCATGTTCAAACGCGATATCAATAACTTTTTCATCCGTATGAGAAAGTTGATAAGCTGCCCGGGCTAACCTCCTCTTTCGAACATACTCCATTACCGTATCACCTACTAACGCCTGAAATACACGATGAAAATGAGACTCAGAAAAACCTGCAACCCGCGCTAAATTACGCAGCGTTTGTTTTTCCATTACATCTTCCTCAATATAATCAATTGACCTTTGAATTTGTGTTTCATAGCTTTCCATCTCTGTTCACCCGCCTTATATGTATTATGATAAAAGAGAACGTAATCCAATTCTTGACGTTTTTTACTATAATTCCATAAAAAATTGTAACTTTTTTATATGTATTTCGTTGTTATGTATGAAGGGAGGGAAATGTAGTGAAACGTAAACAAACATTAGAAGAAATTTACTCAGAGCATATGCAAGATTTATTTCGCTATCTTCTCTCCCTAACCGGAGATTCCCACTATGCGGAAGATCTCATGCAAGAAACATTTTACCGAATGCTCGTCCATATTGACTATTATAAAGGAGAAGAAATTAGGCCGTGGTTATTTACAATTGCCTACAATGCCTTTATCGATTGGTATCGAAAAGAAAAAAAGTATAAAACAACTACAGTGGAAGAATTCCATTTACCAAACGTGCCAAGTACAGAACATGAATATTTCGTAAAACATGAGATTGCTAGTTGGTTAGACAGTTTATACGCTCTTCCGCTCGAAAGACGAAATGTCCTACTACTACGAGATTACTATGGATTCTCCTATAAGGAAATAGCAGAAATGACTGGTCTCTCATTAGCGAAAGTGAAAATTGAATTACACAGGGGACGGAAAGACACGAAAAGCATAAAGGAGTGATACGGATGGGTTGTACAGAATTTAAAAAACTATGGAAGAAGTATGAAAATGGAACGCTCACGCATGATGAACAAGAACTGTTAGAAAGTCATATTGAGTCATGTGAAGAGTGTGAAGCTTACTTAGATGAGCTGTTAACAAAAACAGAACCAATTAAGAAAAAGTTACCTCCAAAAAATCTTAAAATTCCTTTTTGGAGAATTAAGTGGAAACATCGTTTACAAACGTTTGGTTTTATATTATCAATTTGCATCGTTATCTATATAATCGGCGGGGTATTATCAGCCTTTTATTTTCAAGCTAATAATGATAAAAGGCTAGAAGAAATTAGAGAGGTTCCTTCGCTTGCACTTGAAGCAACGATCCCAAATAGCCGTGTTATGGGAGGCGGAACAAGTGTAGAAGCTTTTTTCCGTACGAATAGCCAATTTGATTTAGTACGAACCGTCGGTAAAAAAGAAATGCCCCTCGGTACAATAGAAACAAAAAGCTTCTTATCATCTGTAGATGTTACGAAGCGAACTTGGATGAATCCGTTCTATCAACCAAAACTCTTCTTTGTTCATCCAAAAACAGAGCAGGGTGATTATTTAAAGGATTCATCAAAAAAAGTATGGGATACACTTGCAAAAGTACATGATGGAACCGTTGCAGAAGTAGCAATTTCTTTTGATAAAGCTTACACTTTAAAAGAATTAGAACCACTTTTATATAGCACATTCGAGGCACAAGAACTCCCTCCAACTCCTGTATGGTACGCTTTAGATACAGGACAAGAAAGAAAAAATGTAGATGACTATATCCTACATGGCGGAGAAGCTATAGGGTTTCCAGAACATGTAAGATTCCTCGCTAATGAAACTGACGGGCAGAAAACGCAAGAAGACAAAGTAACCGAAATGATGCGCATCCTTTCTATCCATAAAAAAACGGTAAGCAAAATATCAGCGCTTTCTGAGAAAGAACTAAACTTAGATAAACGTTATCAATATGTAAAGGACAACGGTGTAAAAGTATACGGAATTGTTATTACTGGCCCATCGAAAGAGTTATTAAAATTACAAAACTCCCCGCACGTACGTTATGCGACTCTTGGAGATATTGAGATTTGGAATTGGTTTGATCATTAATAAAAAAGAAGTAGCGCTCTAAAAACGATGCGCTACTTCTTTTTTAATTCGAAATCACTTTCACATACATCCCTCTCACCGCTTTTTCATAAGCAATATCACTCATCTGTCTTATGTTTTCTGACACAACAGATGCTGGAATAACTTCACCTTCACGAAGTAACGGAGGATCAATAAGACGGACTTTATTTTTCTGATACAAATCGTAATCGTCTCTATCTTCTTTTACTTTTACATTGGGATGAACTTTTCTTAATAAAGCATGGACTTCTGAATCATTACATTGCTGCAATTTCGAAATAAGCTCATCATCTTCAAGAAGGAAATCATCTGCATGAATAACCTTTTTATGAAGAGCTAACTTTAACGTTTTCACTAACATATCATTTCCGTAAATATTCATTGGTTTCATAAAGAAATCGATTACTTCTTTGTAATACGTTTCTGTAAACCACTCTGCCATTTCGATACTTTGAAGGACCATTTTCCCCTCTACTGCGATAATATCCTCTAAAAATCTATGAACCTCTTCTAAAGAAATATATCCGTATGTATACATATCTCGTAACGTATAATCCACTCGATCTGCACATAATTCGGGCGCTGACCTTTCCAGTAATGTCCACTTCGAATCATCTAATAAAATATCTTCATAGTTATAACCATGCTTCGCAAGGATCGCTGGAATTTCTGAGTTTTTCACAACAGAACTAAATATCTCTTCATGATAACTTTCATCTTCATTATCAAAAACGTAATCAATCACGTGGGAAAAGGCAGTATGCGATACGTCATGCAGTAAACTAGCGATCTGTTCTTCTACTGAACCACCTAGTTTTTTAACTAATAACATAACACCAACTGAATGATCAAAGCGCGTTACATTCCATTTCTCGTTCACTAAGTAACTTGCGCCATTTTGATGAATTCCCTTTAGTCTTTGCATAGACTTACTTGAAATTAATTCTTCTACTACTTGATCCACTTCAAATTCTCCGTATAGTACATCTGATATGATCACTTACAATCCCCCCCCTTTATTTTAATCGAGTCTTATAATCGTATCTCTTTTATGAAATTAGCACCAACATAAATATTTATTGTTATTTGTTTTTATTGAAAAAAATAGAGAGCAATCAGCTCTCTATTTCATAACCCCTATTCAAACGTAACTTCTACCTGCACAATCTCCGACCTACTACCAAGTCTAAGCGGGGGTCCCCAAAATCCAAATCCAGAAGAAACAATTGCGTGGAACGCGCCTTTTTGTGCGTATCCCCAGTCTAGCTCGTACATTCTTCTCGTTACAATATGATTGGGCGCCATTTGTCCGCGGTGCGTATGACCGGATAATAATAAATCTACACCTGCCGCTGCTGCTTGTTTCAACTCAAATGGCTGGTGATCCATTGCGATAACAGGCATCGATTTATCTACCGTACTCATTAATTGTTTAAAGCTTTGACGATCTCGCTCTGTTTTATCTCTTCTTCCAACGAGATAAAAGTCATCTTCAATTGTAATTACTTCATCTAAAAGAATACGAATATCAATCTTATCCATCTCTTGTAAAAACTCTGGAACTGCTCTGCCGTAGTATTCATGGTTTCCTAAAACGCCATATACGCCTAATGGAGCTTTCATTTGTTTCATGATCGATCCCATATTCTTTTGAATGAACACACCTGGATGATCATCGATAATATCACCTGGCAGTAAAATAATATCAGGTTCCATCTCATTTACATGACGAACAAGTCTTTTTAAATGTGAAACGCCAGACAGTTTACCGAAATGCATATCAGAAGCCATCGCAATGCGTAAACTTTTACGCCCCTCTACCTTTTTCGGTATGTGCACCTCGTACTTTCTTACTACCGGACTATACGCATTAAATACTCCGTACGCAAAGATAAAGATAAATGCAGCTATCACAGCCGCTCCTGTCCAAATAATTGCCTCTTCTTTCTCTACTGAAAACTGTAAAAGAAAGACCATAATATTAGCTAATGGCAACAACATAAGTGCATATTGTATGACCGCAAACCAAATCGAACCTATCGTTCGCAGAAATGGCAGAAACTTAAACACTTGCACGAGAATGTACGCATATGAAATAAATGCGACTATGAAAGCATAATATCCCCAAGATTCCCAGCCAAATACCGCATGAAGCCAAACCCATCCGTTCCAGCCGATGTAAAACATAAGTAGTGTGTATATAATTAATATCGTAAATATATTGAGATAACGAAGATTCTTCACAGCCAGCCTCCTTATTGATTTCTTTTATTATAACTTGTTATGCACTTATAACGTAAATATTAAGCACTTCGCTCATCATAGTAAAAACCTATAGTTGTTAGACTTGTATCTAACAACTATAGGCACCATTTATATCAACATTGTTTTTACAAATGCTCTTTATAAAAACTTGTTAATTTTTCAACTGCAATTCTTACTGGTTCTGGTTGGTCGTATAAATCGTAATGACTCGCACCTTCCACAACAAGTAAATCTTTTTTCTCTGAAGCTGCTTTCTCATACAGCTCATGACCATCTTTATAAGAACCGAATGCGCCTTGCTTGCTACCGACAATAATTTGCAGCGGCTGCGTTAATAACGTATCTGCTAAATGGAACGCATCAAAACCAATTACCGATCCCATGCTCGTAAAGTTTAGCTTATTTGGAGAGTTAACACTTTGCCCTCGTGGCGTTGTGTAATACTCAACTGCTTCTACAATATCTATATCGGTCATACCCGCTGCTACTAACTCTTCCTGATTTTTAGGAATCCAATTTGTAATCAGTTCCTCTGCTCCGCGTGCTTCAGCAGTACGTTGTTTACCAATCGCCTCTAACACCCCAATTGGATCAGCTTCACGATTTAATCGGCCAATATTTGCACCAACAACTGTGCCAACTGCTTTAATGCGGCGCTCTGTCATTGCGGCATTTACCGCATAACCACCGCCCGCACAAACGCCTAACACACCGATACGTTCTTCATCTATATAAGAAAGAGTAGTCAAATAATCTACCGCTGAGCGAATATCTTCAACGCGCGCAGCTGGTTCTTCCATATATCTCGGTGCACCTTCACTTTCACCTTGATACGATGCATCAAACGCAAGCGTTACATAGCCTTGTTCTGCTAACTTCTCTGCATATAATCCTGCCGTTTGATCTTTACAGCTACTACCTGGATGCACACAAACAATCGCTGCATTTTGTTTCTTTCCCTCAGCACCTACAGGAATATTTAAAATACCTGCAACTTGTAATCCTCTTGCATAAAAACGGACATTTCTTTTCGTAACTGCCATATATAAAACCACCCTTATCTTATTATTAATTTTACACTTGTGAGAGTTATTACTCACATGTATATTTATAATAAAATGAGTAGAACCTTGTTTCAATGACCACATTTACGCATTTGGGTGATAATACACACATAAAGAAATATGTGTATCAACAACGGAGGAACACGATATGGAGAAAATCGATAGAAGAATTATAAAATCACAAAACGCCATTCAATCGGCATTTATAGAAATGTTAATTACAGATGGATTTGATGAAATTACAGTTAAAAACATTACCGAAAAAGCAAATATCGGAAGAAAAACGTTTTACTTACACTATCTAGATAAGTACAATTTATTAGATAAAATTGTGGACGATCATTTAGACCAATTAAAAGAAATATGCTACGAGAAGCAAAACAAAGAATTTATAGAAGGAACAATCATATGGTTTGAATACTTCAAAGAACACAAACCATTTTTTGCGGCACTATTTAGAAGTAACAGCACCTTATCATTTCAAAAAAAATTACTAACTTTCATCATGGGTGAAATAGAGAAAAAATTAAATACAGACACATCAGTAAATAAAAACATCGATAAACATATCGTCTTAAAATTTTTAGGAACAGCTGTAATGGGCATTTTAGAGTCTTACGTGTTGGATGAAATTGATAGTGATGTTGCGTTTGTTGCGACGCAAGTTGGAGAATTGATTAGGAGGAATATATAAAATGAAACTTTAATCAGTGGGGATTTATTCATCCCCCACCTAACTTCTTTGCTTTCGCTGCATTTTGAGGTGGGGGTCTTACTGCCCAGCAAATAGCGGGATAAAATAAAATCACATCAATTTCCTTAATAAGGATTGATAAAATGCTATTATCGTTATCCTTCAAAACTCATCTATGCAATTATGCATAACCATCCATTCCGTTTTATTTTCATGTTACGATATAAATGTAATACGACATATATCGACAAAGATAAAAGGAAGTGATTGTATGAAACGTTCTAAAACATACTTAAAATATTTAGCATTATCCGCTGTTTTTGCTAGTAGCGCTGTAACTCTTTCAACACCTGCTGCTTATGCTCAAACAACATCGCAAGTTGTAACAGATATCGGGCAAAATGCAAAAACACATACGAGCTATAATACATTTAATAATGACCAAGCTGATAATATGACAATGTCTTTAAAGGTAACTTTTATCGATGACCCAAGCGCTGATAAACAGATTGCCGTTATTAATACAACTGGTAGTTTTCTAAAAGCAAATCCTACTATAAGTGATGCACCTATTGATAACTACCCAATCTCTGGCGCTAGTGCAACATTACGTTATCCTTCACAATATGATGTTGCATTTAACCTTCAAGATAACAGCGCTCGTTTCTTTAACGTAGCACCTACAAATGCTGTAGAAGAAACGACTGTAACATCTAGCGTATCTTATCAACTTGGTGGCTCTGTTAAAGCTTCTGTAACGCCTAATGGCCCTAGCGGTGAAGCTGGTGCAACTGGTCAAGTCACTTGGTCTGACTCTGTAAGCTATAAACAAACTAGTTATAAAACGAATTTAATTGACCAAACAAACAAAAACGTAAAGTGGAACGTATTCTTTAACGGATATAACAATCAAAACTGGGGTATTTATACACGTGACTCCTATCATTCTTTATATGGAAACCAACTTTTCATGTACTCTCGCACATACCTATATGAATCTGATGCAAAAGGTAATTTAATACCGATGGATCAACTTCCAGCGCTAACAAATAGCGGTTTCTCTCCTGGTATGATCGCTGTTGTTATCTCTGAAAAAAATACAGATCAATCTAACTTACAAGTCGCTTATACAAAACACGTCGACGATTACCAACTTCGTCCAGGCTACACATTCGGAACTGCAAACTGGGTTGGAAACAACGTAAAAGACGTTGATCAAAAAACATTTAATAAATTGTTCACACTAGATTGGAAGAATAAGAAATTAGTAGAGAAAAAATAAAGTGAAACTTTAATGAGTGGGGGGGCTTCATCCCCCACTCATTATTTTATTAGTTAAATCAATCGGGTATTAACTGGTATTTTAAAATTTCACATGTTATATTGTGATGCACATTTTGGAATTAATGCAGCAAAGTATATAAAGATTATAAAAAATGCACTCAATAATTTAGGTGCATTTTTCATTTCATGTTTTATCGTTTTTATTTTAATTCATAATATTCTTCAATATCATCATCAAACTCATCCCATGCTAAAGACATAATTGGATATGCATCCTTTGACGGTACCTCTATATTTTTATATACAAGGCGAATACGTTCTTTTGGATAACTCTTTTTCTTTAATGGAAACACTTCTATGTACTGAAATCCTTTTTGAAAATATTGATTTAATCCTTCTTTCATTCCCATCGTGAGAATTTCATCTTTATCAGGAATATTTCGTCCAATCCAGTCACATAACATCAATACTGGATATGCATTTCCAGCATACTCATTCACACCCACGACTTTTAGTATAATATGCTGCTCACTTAATAACCGATACGTAATTACATCTCCAATTTCCAGCTCAGTTTTTAGAATTACTCTTCTTTTTACCTTTTTCGGTTTTGGGAAAGGTGAAACTAAATTCTTTTTTAATTTCTCCAAAACAAGCTCTCTTTTCTTCTTTAATTCCGGTTCTCTCCACCATCGTTTTAAATCTGATTTACTTTCAATAATACAAATGGCTTTTTCCTTAACTTGAGGATTCAATCTTCCTAGTTCCCATTGAATTGCAGCCAACGCTAGCCAAAAAATATTTTCCTCATGTTTTCGTAAAGATGAAATATATGTATTCACCATCATCTCAGTAGCTTCTTCTGAGCTATAGCCTTCACTAATCAAATCTTGGAAATCAAACTTTATATCTTCAGATAGATTATCTTCAAAAATACCTACTCCTGATACATACATTCGGCACCTCTACTCACTAGATTTATAGTAAATCAAATTCACCTTCACTAGGATAAATCTGTACATAATCTCCCTCATCGTTTACATAGGCAATCTTCACACCATCTAACAACTGCTGATTTTCTAATTCATTTAGAATTGTTTTCAACGCTTTATCAACGTCAATTACAAAGTTAAATATGTTAATCGTCCCGCTACCAATATCTCCACCATCACAATGGCCATTTCCAGACCACCCTAACGCTTCATCCATTATCTCTTGAACTTGGTTTCGTTTTTCCAATGCTTCTTCCAACTGATTTTCTGTGTAATCATATTGCAAAACAAATTCTATTAGCTCTTCCTCATCGAGTACCTTATAGCCATCCGCCAACTGTTCATCCGCTAACTCTTTCATTTCTTTTTCAACACGTTGAAATGGATAAAGTTCTATTTCATACATTTCACCTGTATCACCAACACAGCCACAATGTACAATTAAAGTTTTCTCCGCCTCTTTCCATATCTCCCAAAACAACATTTTATCCTTTTCTTGCTTAACCAGTTTAATCATATAGACACCCCATTTTTTATGTCTTCCTTATTCATAATAAGATCCCGCGAGTAATACCGTCGCTATGAAATTCCATGATATATTTTTAGGCATCTCTTCACCTTTATTTTGAAAAGCACCATCACAATCATTTAGCCATGCTTCCTTTGATTCTAAATAATCTTCTAATGTTATATTCTCCGACTCATCTTTATTTTCTTTGAAATCTTTTTGAAAATAAAACAGGAATTCTACTAATTTTTCTTTTGAATCTACACCATTAGCTAACTCATAAATATCCACATTATTACTCCTTTCAAATACAAGTAAAATCCTCGATCTCTTCAACACAAAAACATTCTTTTTTATAAAATGCTATATTTCTCTTCCAACCAATCTTCTATAACATATTGTCCTGCTATCCCTGAAGGATTTTTAATTTTCTTCCCTTCTTCTTCACTAACCATTTCAAAATCGATTAAAGGACCATCTGCTCTCCCTCGGCTTACAAAATAAGTCCCCTGATCCTTATTCTCAAACACAAAATCTGGAAGATTATACTCCCCCGGATCAAACAATTCCATTGGTAATCCACCAATAATTTTCCAATCACCATCTAACCAACCAGACCAGGCAGTATACGCCGTAAATAATACTTCTTTTTGATTCTTGTAATAGTTTTTAAACTCGCTTATTCGTATTTTTTCATCTGTAAATAAAGAAAAATATTCTATATATGTTTCCCCATCATATGGCCGCGTAACATTTTGGCCTTTCACTAACATTCCGTACCCATACTTATTAATATTTTTAAGATTTATCGCAAAAACTATCCCTGGCTTAAATGATTTTTTGCGATGTTTTTTTAATTTAAACTTACAATCTACTACTTCTTGTTCCTCTAAAGAAAAACTATCACTCTGCATTTCTAATGCATTTTTTAACATTATCTCTAACTCATTTAGATTTGGTAATCTGTGAGGCCCTTCATTATATATCTTTTCAATCTTTTGAAAAGCATCCATTAAAATATCAATGCTTTCATCACTTATAATCAATTTATCCCCTTTTATTTCCTCTTTATAAAAAGACATATTTTCTCTCCTTTACTCTCTTATACATATCCCTTGAAGACTCTCTTTTTCTTTCTATCACACTAAACCACGCACCACTTCTTCTAATAATAAATTCAACCATTCATCCAATTTGTTTTAAAACACTCTAATACACTCAGCTTTCTTTCCATAGTACTATCTCGACATTATACTCATTCTTTAGAAAAGAAAAAGCACTTCTCATTGCTTCATCTACTACAATAAGGCTAGAATAAATTAATCCTCTTTGAGCATCGTCATATCCAATGAAATGTAATACTTCTTTTGTATATAACATGAAATCTTCTAATTCTAATTGCACACCAAAGTCCCAATTTTCATGTGCATACCATACAATAATCTTCTTAGACAATAAACTAGTTAATTCACGTTCAAATTCTTTTATTTCATTGATAACTTGTTCAGCATTTAATTCACTCATAACTTTGATAGGATTCGGTGTTTCATCAATTAAAAAGTTTACTAATGAAGCAATTTTCTTCCCGCTAATAATCTGAAATTCTTTTATAGACGGACATAACATTAAAAACTTTTCTCTAGTAGCCTTTTCCTCTACCTTTTCTCTTAACATTGCAATTTTCTTTAGACGTTCATTCACATTTATCACCTCTAAATTAAAAATATTTATATTCACATTTTTTTATCTAAATCAATAATAAAAGGTCGATTCTGATTGTCTTTACTAGCAAAATTACATTTTGTTATAATCCAAACTCATTTTTTAAATTGATAGGCTTCAACAATAGACTTAAGACTTATTAATTCTTTACATACAATATCTTTCATATATATCAAAACCTCTCGTTTATTCTAAACATAAAAAATAAGCATCAAACTTCCTTAATATTAATAAGTTTGATGCTTACTCACAATTATTATTTAAAATATTTTTATCAAACCGTAGATAAACGATGTGGATCACAGAAAGTTTCTGTATCAATCTCTTTTTCCAGCCAAAGGTCAAAGAGCGCACTAATATCTCCATCTCCTTGTTCCATCATATACTCTTTTTCTGCTTGATGAATAGGTAATAACCAAAATAAATCAAGCTCCTTTTCTTCAAAAAACTCCATTAGCTCTGGAGACTCTCCTGCCTCAATAACTGCCGGGCTTACTAAAAGCACATTCATTGAAAAATCAGATTCAGCATCCGCATTAGAAATTGTATCCCCATAATCAAACGAGGTCTCATCTATAAATGGATAATGTGCTAATCCAGCAAGCAAATCAATCATTTCCTCATTTTGATTTGCATTTAACCAAATTAATTCTCCTTTAGCACCATTGGTCATATATTCAGCTGACATCCCTAATGTCACATATGTCCATACTGGCCTATCTTCATTTTTCGGGAATTCTAAAACGTATAGCATTCCTTTTTTTAGAGCGGTATTATCTAATTCTACTCTTTTAGCTCCTCTTTCACCCCAGGTATATTCAAGAATCTGACTAGGCTCTCCAAAATGTTCATAGTATTTTTTCTGAATGTCACTTAATTTATTTTTTCGAAAAAAATTCATTTATGCTCTACAACCCTCTTTCTACTATACAACCTTGTTATTAAAGATAGATTTCTTCTTTCCAACTACTGGATTTAGATTGAACTACTATTAGATTTTCACTTTCCCATTTTAATGTACCCAAAAATCTTGCATACACCATTTCATTTCCTACCTCTTCCACCAATAATTGATCTCGAATCTTTAATCCCTTTTCATCATACACTTCACATCGTAGCTGGAAACCTTTAACACGATGAATTCCTTTTAATATCACTATCTTCTTACGGCTTGGGCTTTTCTTAGGTGTCTTCCCAACTAAAAATATTCCTTCATAGTTTTGCTTCACAATTTCATCTAAAGATTCCTCTATATACCCTTTAACAACAGATGATGAAAGAGTAGAGTTTTCTTCAAGTCCAAGGACAACATATTGGCGTACTAATTTGCAAAACTCTTTGTATTTCTCTTCAACTGAATTTAATGCTAAAAAGTCCATAAAATCATATGGAACATATATACGAATTTCACCCAAAGCTCTATTCACTTCATATGAAATATCAGTGTTTTCGTTAGCTAAACAAAAGACAGTTACTTTTTCAATCTCTCTTAATCCCATCTCAAACTCGCTAACTTTCTTTGAGAAAATTAGCTCGAAAATTCTAATTTCATGTACAAGCAAATAATGTTTTTTAGGACGTTTTTTTTTCCAATCGTAAAACTTTACTTCAAGCAATATAATTCACTCCTTTAAATTTATCACCATGGCATCAGGGACCTATGATACCTTTTATTAATTTATTAAACTGTACTCCTTATTCATTTTACCTTATCTATATTTTTCATATGCTCTACTCACAACGCATGCGGTGACATAACAGCCATAAATACATCACTTCTCTCACCTGGTGCCATATACATTCCTTCTGCATCTAAATATTCAATGGAAAAGGCTGCTAGCTCATACGCCATTTCTTGATCGCATTCAAAAAGTGGATTTATAAAAACCTCACTTCCTGTAATCTTTTGTAAATCTTTCAAACAGTTAGACTTACTTCTTGTATAATCAGCCACATTCTCATTAGCCCAAGACCACATCCAACTGTTACGCTTTCCAGACCAAGACCCTATAAAAACAACACTAAATTCAAGTAATACTTGACCATTTTTTTTAAACTGTAATATACATTGATCTTGATCATACCAATACTCATCAAAGTTATAGATATTATAATCCGAAATGAATTTTTGCTGTTTACTTTCTAATTTGTCATAACACATAACAAGATAATTCTCGAATTGTTCATCCGTCATTGCCAATTATCACACGCTTCCTTCCGTCAAGATTTCCGCTACAAACAATATACCTTATATCTTACTCTCTCAAAACCTATATAAAGTGAAACTTTAATTAGTCCTTACCAATCGGGCTTTTACCGGTATCCCCCCGCCCACATATCATATACGTTTCTATCACTAAGATATCTTAATATATACAAAGAAAGAAGAACTTATATAAGCCCTTCTTTCCATAAATAGTTTCTTTACTCCGTCTAATTTATTTTATCACGATAAATAAATTCAATATTACACAAATGCACCCCAACCATCTGTATATCCACCAAACTCTTCACCCGGTTTATTCAATTCCTTTTGCATCTCTACGATATCCTCATAAATTAAGAACATTTCTTTAGAACAAGTACATGTCCAATCTTCAAATTCTTCATTAAAATCTAATTCACAATTTAAGTCCAATGCTTGTAATCTACCAATTACTTTTTCTCCATTACCTTGATCAGGAATTGCAATAAAGAAATCTACTATGTGTTTTTTATTAAAATCTATCCCTTGCTTGTATAACATATTTAACACTTGTCCATCTTCATCTTTTGGGAATTTCATTATTTCTCCCTTTTCTACAGCATATAATAAACCTTCATTTGGAACAAAAATATTTCATTACTTAAAGTCCTCTTTATCCGTTACTTTTAAGTTTTTTCCATTCCTTATACCTAGTATCGATCACTTCTTTTAATTTAAAGTAATTTCCCAAGTATCTTGCACTTGATATAATGTATCACACTCTAAAAATACATCATCATAATCATCTAAATATAAACCTTTTTCAAAATCAAAATAATCTATTGCAAATTGATTCCCTTCATCATTTAACATGTCATCGCTTAAAACCCCATCCCAGAACATATAAACCTGAGTTCCAGTCATTTTTCTAAGTTTAAATTTATTAATTTCCTCTTCGGTCTCTTCTAAGAATTCATCACTAAATAAATGATTATCAATAATCCAACCTAAGAACATTCCAGTATGTACAAATGCTTGCTCCATCGGTAACTCTTGTGGGAAATCTCCTTCATAATGATATTTAGCTTTATCGTAAACTATTGTTTCGAACAAAATTCTCACTCCTATTTCACATAATATAATTGAGCTCAAATATATTATAATAAAAAGCATCTATCTAGTATTTTATAATAATACTTCTTAATCATTTAACTTATAAAAATAAATTATTCTTTGACACTCCCAATAAAGAGGCAAGCTAACTAAAATCAATGGATTAGTCGCTATCAAAAGCGCGGTCTATCGCTGACGCACAAGATTACCGTGTGTTATCACCACTCTCAGGCACTATCAAACCGAATAAAATTCAATATAGACTTTTCCGCATTACACAATCTGTAAATAAAATCCCCCATAAGTTACATTCAAGGTTTTGTATATAATCATAAAAACTTTGAATGATTCCTTATAGAGGATGCTAATATTTATAATTAATAAAAAACAGAGTCTAATGTTTTTCTAGAAAGGCTAACTAAATATCAACAATTAAACCTACTATAATCATTACAATAAATAACTAAATTCACCTATCTTAAATTCATATTAAAAAGAAAGTTTTCAAATAACTCCAATTGAAATTTATCCCGCGTCTTTAAATACTCTTTCTTCTTTTCAATGATTTGCTCTAACATCTCTTCTTTATTTAATAATAAAGCTAATCCAATAGCATTTTGCGCTCGATATCCCTCAAATGTTGTACCTAGTAATGCAGCTTCGTCATCATCTCTTACACATAAATCAAATACATTTTCTATATCTACATACTTATCAATATATGGAATGAAATATTGTTTGATCTCTTTTAATATATCTATGGTAACAGGCAAAATATCGGTTTCCTTTTCAACACACCATCTTTTTTGCTCCCTATGGACTAAATTCCCTAACTCAACCCCAATCGTATAGGTTTCCTTTTTCTCTTTAATTGTTAAACCTTCATCCCATTGATTTTTCATATTCTCTAATTCGTCAAACCGAATTCCCACATCCACCGTCACATGAAAATCTTCTGGATGATCGATAAAAGCTAAATGCATACTAATTTTTCCTTTATCAAATTTTTTCACAAAACTTTGTTGTGTAATCCTAGTCTTATAACCGTCTTCTTTTAACTCTTCACCTAGATCTTGCAGTAGCTTTAATTTTAATTCTTTTTTGTTCATATGATTCCTTCCGTTCTCTATTTTGATTTATCCCACGAGGATTAGATACATGTCCTATCCTATATATAAAGAAAAAAGAGCCTATATTCGCTCTTCCTTCATACAAACATTTAATAAATGCATCTTTCTAACCACTAACTTTTCTGATGATATATTAATAGCCTCTAAAAGCAAACTGAATATACATGTATGTACCAACACCATAAACAACAAAAGCAACTATAGTAATTAGCCAATTTTCACGAGTTTTTTTTACATACTTCGAGCATGCCCAAAAAAGAAGTAAAATAATTAATTGAATTGCAGTCACTTTTGAGACAGCAATTATAGTAGTTTCTGTAACATATAATATCCACACTCCTAGAGACATACGTATGATTAGAATAATAAACAAAACCTATTCTTACTAATACTTTCTTTAATATCAAACAGATAATTTTCTTGAAAAAACGACCAATGTTAATATAAGACTTAAACTCGAAACTATAATAAACTCTAAAAATTCTAGAAACGCTATCCACATCAACAATTCTCTTTCTTTTCCTATAGCATAAGGTTCATTGTAAATTTTTAATGCAGCTATTCTATTTTTACTAGAAAGATTCAACAATCGTTTTGCATTCACATCATACTAATATGTAACATTACCATGCATCTTAAACTACCATTAATTTGTTATCAACATTATATCGAATTGTTTATAAAATACATATAGAAAAAAGTAGAGCCAACACTAGCTCTTCTGCATCAATACGAAGTATCCCCGCTCATGGAGATACTAATTACTTATATACGTCTCTCCAAAACTCGATGGATTTCCTTTCAAATTTCACTAACGCTTTTATAATTCATCTTCTACATAAAATACTACATTTTGAAAACTGCTTTTAAATTTCTCTATGCTATAGTCGTCATCACTGGCAAACATTAAAATTGATGTATCAAAAAAACCAAACTCCATTAATGATCCTGGCAACGTTAAATTGTACTCATCTTTCCAATACTCTCTGTTTTCTGTAATAATTGGAGTGTCTGGAATACTTTCAAGGAGTTTTTCATTTCCTTTCTCCACAGCAATCACCACTCCAAATATAAGTAAAACTTTATACTCTTTCAAAAAGCTATAAAGATTTTCACCTGAAATATAAAATTTTTCTTGCTCAAATATGGTATCCATCACTTCCGCTCCGCCTTTAAATACGTGCGGCACCATATCTGCAAATATCCAATCATACTTGCTCATATCCTCAAACATAAATGAGAGCATTTCGTTTATATATTCTGAATCATCTGCTACATACAATCTCATAGTATCACCATTTCTTTCCTAGAGAGTACCATACAGTATGTTCTTCTTTTCCTTTTTCCAGTTAAAATAATGTTTTATGAGGAACTACAGGGTGTTCCTTAGTATTTTCGTACTACATAATATTCACCTGTAAAATGTCCCACTATATCAATTCTTTGATATTAAAAACTTGTAAAATATCTTGCTCTAACTTTATTGCATTAAAGTCCGACGTAGCCTTTTCCCCTAACAGTCTAATAGATTGAATAATATTTTCAATTATCAATATTTTCTTCGTAGCATAATCTGCAGATAAAACTGTCTCATAGTCAATCCTTAATCGAAAGTCTGCTACTTTACTCTTCTTTTTAAAAAGCTTTCTTTCTTTAAAGAAACCCGCAGCTTCATATTCCGGAGTTATGTTAACTACTATAGGGATTATAGCTATTTCTTCTACTTCGCTACCATAATTATTACTATTTAATTTTTCAAGGTCACTACCGATTTCTGAAATTATATTTATAAATTCCTCAGCAATGTCACCTTCTAATTCACCACTCAAAAAAAACCTCATAATCACTCATCCTTTTCAATTATTACTTTTATTTAGGGGGACGCTTTCTATCTGTTTCATATAATGGATTGATGATGCCACTCTTTCTCCTACCTTATATATCTTTTTATAGGGATATACTTTTAAATTTTACGTAGAATATATCTTTCAGGCGGGCCGCTCCCCTGCTCAGCTTGAAAATATAATAATTTACTCGGTATGCATGAAATTAAACAAGGTAAACCACACCAAATAACTTTTTCTATTGCACATTCTAATCCCATAAAACTCACATCAATTTCACTAATAAGGGACATTACGTAACAAGAATCCTTTGCTCCATATTTTTGGGGATAGATTCAAAATACATAGAATTTAAGATAGTGTCATGGTTATGCGCCAAACGCCCTAATGCCTTCACTCTTTTTTAGGTGAAGTTAGTTCAAAAATAATTCTATCCTGGATTTTTTTTTGAAAAAAACTCCTAACTATGAGTTCTTCATATTCTTTATCCATGTATCTTTTATCCTCCTATATTCTTAAAGTCACCTTTTCTGAAAAATATAAGTGGTGTGACATATATATTAATTAACTTTGGACATCTCCAGTATCTCCTTGCGCTAAAAAAATCATTTAATTACATCTTATTATTTTCATGTTGCACAAATATCAAAATTATTACTAGCAATTGTTAAAAGCGCACCATCATATTGAATAAATGCACACGCCGATGATGGAACTAATTCGATTTGTGGTACAACACATTCTCCCATTAAACACTTCATCAATTTACTTTGATTTATTTCCTCTAGTTTAATACCAACGCTATTTCCTAAACTGATAATAGCAAAAGTATTTTCTATACTTACACCATAAAAATACTTGATTATATATGATACTTCTGTCCTTGGTATAGAATCAAAAACAAAGAAAATGTTCCTTCTTCCCGAATCAAAAACTGTGTAGGAAATGTTTTTAGACTCTATTTCTTCTTTCACATTTTTTCCTCAGATTTATCTACATGTACAATAAACTGATTAATCCTCTCTTGAACAAGTAAACTTAAATTATCAACATTACGAGTATAATCATCAAATAAATCTGTTTCATAAATATCAGTTATATTACTAACACGGTATATATTTGCATCTTCAATACGTTGAACCTTTTCGAATGTAAACTCCATAATACACCTTCTTTTCTCTCAAAGTTATATTTATTCCCATCCTATTCTCATTTAATAATATTAAGTTTATTATTCCTAATTGTTTTTATAAATCAATAATAATCTAATTCTCCTCACAGAGAATCCGCTTTTCACCTTATAATACGCTACTTGTAGAGTACGCATACCGTTCCCTTTTCCATATCTGTTTCGTATAACGGATTAATGTTGTCTCCATTTAAATCAAAATTCCGAATTATAGCCATTTAAATCCCTAGCTTCTTTAAAGTAATTTCTAAATTTATCATCAATATTTCTATCGTTACTTAATAACAACATTAAACTGGAATCCCAACAAACAATTTCAATTTTTGCTTGAGGGTGCTGAATATTTGGACTTGGTACCCAGAACCCTTCGTTTCCATTTGCATAGGGTTCTACAAGCAAATTATGAATATCAATGTTTATAGACTTATCAAATGCAGATAGTACGCCCCAAATAAATTGAGGATTATATTTCTTTACGAGATTTGAAAGTTCTTCACCTGCTATCCAAACTATTGGATGCGACATTTTAGGATAATCTCGGATAAGTTTCTCTTCCTGATGTGCGACAATCTCTATGTCTGTTATAAGCCAATTAAACTCTTTTTCCCTACCTTGAAATGAGTCAAAAACGGAAGCTAAAACTGTATGTTTAGATCCATGTAAAATGAAGTTCATACAATCCCTCCAATTAGTCACAACCGATAAGTTAGCCTTTTTGAACTTATTATGTGTAGATGATTAAACAAATACCAATGAATACTGTTACTATACACAATATAATAGTTGTTGCAGTATCTAGCAAAATGCTTACGGCTAGAAAAACTATTGATTTTAGAGCAAAAGAAGCCCCTTTTTCTTTCCATTGCCGATAAATTTGTATCATTGCATAAATTAATGGAATCATACCACCTATAATCAGAATAATCCCTATTATTTTCCCCATGTTTCCTCTCCTTTTAAAAATTCGAATAAATAAATATACTATATAATCATACGCCCTCAGAATATATCCTTATATTTTTGGAGTTATTTTACACATACAAAACTCTCTAATCATAACTACGCTCGTATTAAGCGCATTGTTAGAAGTTATATAATCTTTCATTCTGTAATTAACGGAACTTTCTATCAGATGTACGATTGCCATTCGCGTGATACGTTAAAGATTCGTTTCCGAATTTTACAAGTTGATTCCCATCATTGAATGTTGCCGCTATAGATTTTGTTTCTTTTCCATTCTCTACAACTTTCACACTCGTACGGTTACCAAATCCGTCATATGTGTATGATTTACTTGTTCCGTTTGGCAATGCTTCATTTAATAGTTGGTTGATCGGGTCATATACAAAGTTTGTCTATCATGATTCTTTTTGCATCACTTTTTAATAAGATTATCCCACACACCATATATGTTTTTACCACTAAGCTACCTTAATATATACAAAGAAAGAAGAGCTTATATAAGCTCTTCTTTCTAAAAATAGTTCTCAAAAAGACATGAATCTTTTTCTATCCCTTCAAAACATCTGGATAATCACTTGATTTCCCATTAAAAAGGTTCAATCCAATGAGCTCCTTCGTTCGCTGTTCTAACAGTAAAAATTCTTCTTCCTTCTTATCATTTAAAACTGTTAGTAGTCCTTCGTTTAGCGGAAAAGAATTAGACCATGGAAGAGATTGAAGCTTATCCTTCCCTATAAAATCAACAAATGATTTCCCGAAATAATTATATTCAAATATTCCGGGTATTCTATTCTTTATTGTTCCTGTTATATGTTGTCTATCTACCATTTTTTCATCACTGATATATCCGTATATAGCATTAAATTCAACCAATGCTCCTTCAAAAAAACTTAGTATTTCTTTTTGGTATTTAGTAAAAATTTTCTTTGTGAACGATATAGTTAAATAATTGATACTCTTTCCCCTAGAATCTTTCCACCACGCTACATTAAACCAAAAGCCATTTCCTCTCCCAAGCATTCCACCGGCTGTACCCATCATCTCATCTAACTCAAAATCATAGCAACCTGGTTCTTCATGCATCCACATCTTCAAAGCCTGTTCAATTGTAAATACTTTATTAATTGGTTCATATTGTGCCATTTTTGTAAATTTCAATCTCATTTTTTCGATTGCTTCAAAGAAAAATATTGCATATTCATGCGAAGAAATATCTTCCTTCGTATAAATATCTAATTGTATAGACATAAAAACCTCCATTTTTTAAATTTATAAATATTATCTATAAGTATAATATTTATTTTTTCCATAGCGTACTTTTATTTTCCCACCAGATTTGTTAATCGCATTTATTAACGGCTTGGAAACTTTAGAATGTTTAGAAACTATCAAATCAATCCGCTTACCTGACTTCGCATATTGTTTAAACTGCTTGGAATATGATATCTTTCGGACATCTTTAATTTCTGTAATTCTCCCTTTAGATAAACTATTAGGAATCCGGCCCATTACCTTTTTAGTATTTTTCGCTAATCCAAGCTCTTTTAATACTTTCTTTTCAAAACCTCGACCTCTAGCATATCTCTATATATAGTGCCTAGCTTTTTAGCTGCATAGCGAGCTACATGAGGGGCAGCCATTCTCGCTCCAGCCACTACAAGTGGAGCAACAGGTATATTACCATCTGGATCGATTAACATTACTGGATTATTATCTACATACGTATATCCATTTTGTGTCACAGGATCATCTTCATCACCTGGCTCTGGATCTATCGATAAGAACACACCATGTTCTGGATTATAGTATCTCGCAATCAGATAATACATGCCAATTTCTATATCATACATGTATCCCGCATATCCAAATGGATTATCTGCTGCGATACCTTTTACTTCGCTCTTTAATACGTTACCCCACGAATCATATTCGTACGTTGCTACAACTTCTTTGTTTTGATTCGTCATCGTAACTACATCACCACGAAGGTTGTAATGATAGTATAGCGTTTCTTCTTATGATTTTATAATCAATAAAAATTAATGTATACACAAAGAGAGAAGAGGCTAATTTAGCTCTTCTCTCTTTCCATTACTTCTCTGTTTATTTTTCCTCTTTCACTTCTTCTACATCATATATTTACAATTCAAATAACGAATTTACTATCCATTGTTCATAAATTTTCTTCAATATAATTTTTAGCTACCTCATTGTTTGGGTCATCTTTTAATATATCCTTTGCCCAATTCATAGCTGATTTTTCTTCAAAAACATCATTTGGAACACTAGCAAAAAACAATAAAAACTCCCTATATTGCATATTATTAGGCTCCAATTCGATACACTTCTTTGCATGATAAAAAGCAGCTAGGTATGCCCCCTCTAAATGACATAGTGGATGACATAAAATATCTGATGCTAGTGAATGTAATCTAGCATCATTTCGACTCTCTAAATAACTAGTCAAGAAAGTGTATATAATAATATTGGGTTCATTAAAAGACCATTCTGTTAATAAATCCTCTAATTCCTCAATACTTATTTTATTTGCATATGCTATCGCATTTCCAATGTCTCCTCGATAAATTGCATCTTTTAACAAATCATTCATTATTTTATCCACCCATTTGATATATATATCTTCCCGTTCTTTTTAGCATACGTAACCGTTACTTGTTGTCCTTTCACCTTCATAGTTCTTTGATAACTTGATTTTTTATATGGAGTTTCCTTTCCTCATTACCTTCCCCATAACTTTAGAAACAGATTTAAAATCACCTGGTTATTTTGTAACTTTATTCCAATTGCACTTTGGAGCTAAAATATGCTGTACTTTATTAGTTTGCTTCCCTATATTTTTTAATTCTTTGTTCACAGCCCTAGAGTGTTTATAATTATTATAAGCTGCCTTTACCTTGTTGCCTACCCACTTCCCTGCCTGTTTACCATATTTAACACCAGCACGGATTGCATATTTCGCACCATACCTAGCTGCTATCATTCCACCTGCAATTGCAACCGGTACTAACCATGCCCACTTACCATCTGGATCCGTCATCATAACCGGATTATTATCCGCATAAGTATACCCATTCATCGTAACCGGATCATCCTCATCGCCCGGATCAGGATCCACCGATAAGAACACACCATGCTCTGGATTATAATAACGCGCAATCAAGTAGTACGTACCAATCTCTTTATCATACATGTATCCCGCATATCCGAATGGATTGTCTGCTGCGATACCTTTCGCGTCACTTTTTAATACGTTACCCCACGAATCATATTCATACGTTGCTACAACTTCTCTATTTTGATCTGTCATTGCGACTACATCACCGCGTGGGTTGTAGTGATAGTATAATGTTTGTCCTTGTGATTTCATAGCCATACGTAAACCATTTACGGAATAGACATATTGGCGAAGTACCTTTCCACTACCATCTGTTTCATACAGCGGATTAATACTATCTCCATCATAGAAATAACGTGTTACTTGACCATTTACACTCTTTTCAATACGCCGATTATCGTCATCATATTTATAAGTTGCGATTGCATTGCTTTCACCTTGTTTTGTAATAGATACAAGTTGGTCATCTTCATTCCATGTATATTTATACTTTCCATCAGACGTACGATTACCATTCGCATCATACGTTAATGATTCATTTCCGAATTTGACAAGCTGATTTCCTTCATTGAATGTTGCCGCTATAGATTTTGTTTCTTTTCCATTCTCTACAACTTTCACACTCGTACGGTTTCCAAATCCATCATATGTGTAAGATTTACTTGTTCCGTTTGGTAATACTTCATTTAATAATTGGTTAATCGGGTCATATACAAAGTTTGTTTCTGTTACTTTTCCGCCCGTACCTTCATGTTTAATCTTCGTACGGTTACCTGCTTGGTCATATTCATATCGTTCAGAAAGCAGAATACTGTTTGATGTACCTACTACTAGGTCTTTAATTTTGTTCGCATGGTCATAGTTAAACGTCGAACCTGAACCATTTCCGGCTGTATACGTACGAACATTTCCTTGATCGTCATAGTCAAATCGATACGTTTGCGAACCGTCTGTCACACGAATGTTTTGATTTAAATTGAAGTTTAAAAATAAATACATCTATCATAAAAAAGAAAAGACGATTTCTTTTCTCATTTATGCTTGTAGTATCCCAATCCGATTTAACGATTGATAAAATAAGACAAGGGCTTTTTTGGAATCATCGGTTAAACTTGCAATTTAGTTGAAGAAGGAACGTAACTGGTGATGCGGAAAAACGTAGTATATAGAAGACTATGTAAGGAGTTTGTCATATGATTGATAACAGAATTTCGAAAGATTATGATCATGAAATAGATGATTCTTTAAAAGAAATTACAGATACAACCATCTTACTTAATTTTCAAAAAGCGATTGTAAGTTTATACCCTCATCTAATACCAATTCATGCTTTTGCCTATGACGCATGGGATGATATTGTAATGCCATTGTTTTATGAAATGGTATATAAAACTTTTGCTTTTAAATACGGGATAGATATTAACTTTAAAGAAACTCATACCTATATGTTTTCGCTTAATAGTTATAAAGGGATACATCACATCGAGTGTGTTCCAAAGTGCACAACATTTAAGATTTATATTAACGAATAATGGATTGAAATGGATAATAAAAGTTTGAAAGAAAATGTATTTGTATTTAAGTCATTTGGGGATGGATTGCATTTTCTAACTGGTGGAATTGAAATTGAAGATGCTTATCGTGTAGGATTTGACCTTGTTGAGGTTGATATTGTTTCTACCATAACAGGTCTTCCATCTAAAACAAGTATTTTTATTGATAAAGAGCATGTAGACTTTGTGTTTGTCGCAGAAACACATGATACAAATATCCAAAATTAAAAATTTTATGTAAGAACGTAGGAAGAATATCTTCATTACTACTCGTATCAAATAGTTGTTTGAACACGCTCCGCTATTATATATACAAACTTCCGACTACATTTCATATGAGAAAAAGTTATTACGATAAACAAAGAAAAGGTCTCCTAAAATATCTTTTAGGAGACCTTTTCTTCATTACACTTGCATCGCTTTCTCTCTCAATGCTCTTCTTAACAACTTACCAGTCGTATTCTTCGGTAATTCTATTAAAAACTCAATGCTTTTCGGCACTTTATATTTCGCTAAATGTAACGTACAGTAATGCATTAGTTCTTCTTCTGTTACGTTCGTTTGTTTCAGAACGACGTAAGCTCGCACTGCTTCTCCTAAGTTTTCATCAGGAACACCGATTACAACAACTTCCGCTACTGATTCGTGCGTATATAATACTTCTTCTACTTCACGAGGGTATACGTTATAACCGCCAACTAAGACGATATCTTTTTTACGATCAACGATATAGAAGTAACCTTCTTCATCCATTTTCGCCAAGTCACCTGTATATAGCCAGCCGTCTTTCAATGTCGCAGCTGTATCTTCTGGTGCATTATAGTATCCTTTCATAACGTTAGGTCCGCGAACGATTAATTCGCCGACTGCGCCGACAGGTACTTCTTCCCCAAGTTCATTCACAATTTTATTTTCTACATGCCAAATATTTGTGCCAATCGACCCTGGTTTACGAGGACGATCTAGCGGATTGAAACAAGTAACTGGTGATGCTTCTGATAAACCGTATCCTTCTGAAACAATAACGTTAAAACGTTTTTCAAAGTTTTGTAGAAGAGCAACAGGCATCGATGCGCCACCGGAAATACAAAGACGAAGCGTCTTCACATCTTCTGCGCTTGCTTCTTCAAATAAATATAAATAATTGTACATCGTCGGTACGCCAGCAAAGATCGTTGGTTCGTACGTACGACAAATACGGAATACTTCTTTCGGACTAAATTTCGGTAACATTAAAATCGTTGCCCCGTTCACAATCGGTGCATTTACCGCAACTGTTAAACAGAATACATGGAACATAGGCAGTGCCGCAACAACGCGGTCATCAGCCGTATATTGTAAATACGAAGCCACATCGCTCGCATTACTATATAAATTTTTATGTGTTAACATAGCGCCTTTCGGTTTTCCAGTTGTGCCCGAAGTGTATAGGATAACCGCTACATCTTCTTCATCTAGTTCAGGACCTTCGTAAGTTGTATCTCCAGTCCCCACAAAACTAGTAAACGTTTTCATTTTTTCGGTTTCTGTATGGTTAAAATCTGATGAGGTTTCGCATATGATGATGTTTTCTAATGAAGGAAGTCTTGTTGTAAGAGATTGTATAACAGGTAGAAGGACGTCGAGTACGATGATTGTTTTTACATCTCCATTTTGTAAAATATAATGCATTTCGTCTGCTGTATAAATTGGATTAACTGGAATAACAGTTGCTCCGGCTTTCATTGTTCCGTATAAACCGACCAAAAAATGTGGTGAGTTCCCAACAACTAATGCGACATTGTCCCCTTTTCCAATGCCCATTTCTGCTAAATTGCCAGAAAACCTTGTGACCATTTTGTTTAATTGGTCATATGAGACCGACTGATCCATAAATATATAAGCCGGTTTATCCCCCTTCTTTTTTGCCGTTTCAGCCAAAGATTGAACGAGATTCACAAAAACCCCACCTTTATAAAATTTAGAATATTTAAAAATTCTAAATTAATTATATTAAAAGAAAATTAAAGTGGCAAGTGATATTCTATTAACTGCATATAGACAGACCACCTACTCTTAGTTTACTTTGGAAAAATAAGGGGATTTTATTTGTAAGTAATTTATGAAACTAGACCAGAAATCATTTTAGGATAATATGCATTCATCTTTTCTCTAAGTTTATTAAGTTCCTCTTTATTTAACGTCGTATGCTCGCCGTGCAAGTTAAGAGCGTCCGCTCCATCTTCATGAAAATACACCGTAACATATAATGTCGGTAACCCTGTATTGTCTTCATCTATTGAAAAAACGACATCTGGTGTCTTATTAACAGTGCTGAATGTTTCATTTCTTTTCCACTTCTTATTTTGAAACATGTCTTGTATTTCCTGTATCTTTCGTCTGTTATCTGTATGCGTAAAATATATAACATTATCCTCAGCCGGTTTTCCGATAGACAAAATTGTACGACTTGAGGGCAATCCACTGTTACACGCTGTCATTCCGATGACGAAGCTGAGCAATAATATAACGTACATTACTCTTTTCATTTCGATTCGCCTCCTTTTCATATATATATTCCTTTATAAGAGGCAGATGTCCTGTAAGTATACATTTTGTGGTAAATGGAATTATATCGACAAAACTACAAAAAGAAAGAGGCTGCCTTTATGGCAGCCTCCCTCATTTTTAGAAGAATAAATGTAAGAAATCTTCTGTTGTAATGTTACCGAAGTAGCGTGCGATATCTACGCCTTCTAAAGCTGCAGTGAATGCATCTTTATCGAACTGAACGCCTGTTAGACGCTCTTCGATATCATGAACATCTAGTGAACCGAAGAAGTCGCCGTAAATTTTACATTCTGTTACTGTTCCTTTTTTCACTTCAAGACGAACATCAACTTGTCCAACTGGGAAGCGGTGTGAATGTTGTAAGTTGAACTTCGGTGATTTTCCGTAGTTCCAATCCCAATTTTGGTAACGTTCTTCAGAAAGTTTGTGGATCTCTTTCCAATCATTTTCTGTTAATTCATACGTTGGGATTTCTGTTTCTCCTTCGAAAATTGTTTCTAGAAGAAGTTGTCTAAACTCCTCTGTCGTCATTTCTTTGTTTAGGAACTCTGTAATGTTCGCAACGCGGCTACGGATTGACTTAATTCCTTTTGATTGAATCTTATCCATTTTTACTTTTAACGCTGATACGACGTGATCGATTTCAGAGTCAAATAGTAACGTACCGTGGCTGAACATACGACCTTTCGTTGCGAACTGTGCGTTACCTGAAATTTTTCTACCTTCAGCTAAAATGTCGTTACGACCACTTAGTTCAGCATTTACGCCTAATTTACTAAGCGCTTTCGTTACAGGCTCTGTGAATTTTTTGAAGTTGCTGAAACTGTCTCCATCATCTTTCGTAATAAAACTGAAGTTTAAGTTTCCTAAATCATGATATACTGCGCCTCCGCCTGATAGACGACGAACGACATGAATACCTTTTTCTTTTACGTAATCTGCATTAATTTCTTCTACTGTGTTTTGGTTTTTACCAATGATAATCGAAGGCTCATTAATGTAAAACAGTAAATATGTTTCGTTAATATCTAAATTCTTCACACAATATTCTTCAATCGCTAAGTTTATTCTAGGGTCTGTAATTCCTTTATTATCAATAAATAACATCGTATCACCTCATGAGTTCCATACGTAGCCACTATGCGCTAGCGTAATGTGACCACTGAAAATTTGTTTTGCTTCTGTTACTAAATCAGATGGGTTGCCTGTATGCGGTAAGTGCGTTAATAAAAGTTCTTTTACATTCGCATCTTTTGCAATACTTGCTACTTCTGTACTATTCATATGCCCTGCTTTTGCAGCCTCTTGATGTGCATACATATTACACTCACAAATGAAAAGATCAGCATCTTTCGTGAATGGAATAAACTCAGGAATATAACTGGAATCAGCGCTGTATACTACGATATCACTACCTGCTGTAATGCGCATCGCAAAGCATGTAACAGGATGAACAGTTTTTAAGAATGAAATCGAGAACGGTCCAATTTGAAGTGTTTCTTCTGGATTGTACGCGATTCCTTTCGTATGCGGTTCATGTGTTAAAGAATGGAAACCATTCTCATCAAACGTATGACCGTATATTGGTAGTTCTGGTAGTTGCCTTGTTGTCGCGCTCGTAATTAATCTCGCATATTGCAATACCCCAATATCTGCAACATGATCGTGATGATAGTGCGATAGTACAACTGCATCTATATCAGACGGTGTTATATATTTTTGAAGCTGTGCTAGTACACCACTACCACAGTCTACAAGTAAACGAAAACCATCGTGTTCAAACAAATACCCCGACGTTGCTTCTCCCGCTTCTGGAAAGCCGCCCCAAAAGCCGACAACAGTCATTTTCATATGTATCCATCCTTTCTAAAACCGAGTAGGAATGCAGTTTTTCTCCGTACTTGAGAAAGTTTTTTACTTACATCCTACATTGTTAACTATAATCCATTTCCTAAACTTTTTCATTAATTTTCAATTTTGTTATAAAACAGTTGTTGACTTTTATTTTTTGTACTAATACAATGATAGTAAGAAATGGAAATGGAGGGATTGACATGATCGATCAACCAATGGAGTTTTTCAGAAATTTACCGACGAAAACTTGTGCGCACTGTGGGAAAGAAATTGATGAGCAACACGAAGCATACCATAACAAATGTGACGATTGCGTTCACGAAGAATAGTAGTTTGTGAACATAAAAAAACCTAGCAGACATAGTCTACTAGGCTAATAACATCTTATCCTTCATCGTTGAACCTTTCACCAAGAGCTCCAGTTCAAACTCATACAATTCTTTTTTCCGATAATTTTTCGTATGGATTTTATCCATCATCAGGTCGACAACTTTTCGGGCCATTTCATCAATTGGCTGTTCAATAGTCGTAATACCTGGTTCTGTAATCTGCGATAATATTTGATTATCAAAACCGATAACAGCGAGATCATCTGGAATGCTCCAGTTATGGCGTTTCGCCTCTGAGATAATTCCAGCTGCTACCTCATCGCCTCCTGCCAAAATCGCGGTAGGATTTTTTTTGTCCTTTAATACTTCATGGAATATTCGTTTTCCATCCTCCCAAGAGAAAGCGTTTTCAAGAAAGTCAATCGCTTCTACTTGGCGGCTCTTCTCAGTTATTGCACGTAAAAAGCCCATTTTTCGCTGCTGGCTAACGACTTTGGTTTCGTTACCACGGCAAAAAATAAGATTACGATATCCTTGATCTAACACATGCTTCGCAGCTATGTATGCTCCTTGCGCATGATCAAACTTCACTGTTGGAATATTTGCTTCCTCAATATATTCATTACACAACACGATTGGACCGTGCTGTAAGTATGGCTCTACATCTTCCCACGGATTTTCTAGTGAACATAGAATAATCCCATCTACTTGCTTCGTAGATAATAATTGTAAATACTCCATCTCTTTTTCCGGTAAATATCTTGTTTGACAAATAATCAGTTTATATTTATGTTCAGAAGCAGCAATCTCGATTGCTTCGATAAATCTACTGAAGAAAGGATTTGTAATCCTTGGAACGAGCACCGCAATTGTTTCTGTTTTTTGTTTACGAAGCCTTCTCGCCGCAGAATTAGGAACGAAGCCTAAATGCTTCATTGCTAATTGAACCCTTTTTTTCTTCTCATCTGAAACATATGGATGATTATTAATCACCCTAGAAACCGTTGTCCTTGATAACCCCGCTAATTTCGCCACGTCCTCTATAGTCGACACGAAATTCTCCCCCTTTGCATGAAAACGTTTTCTTAAATTGATTATATAGTATATTATTGGAAACTGCAATATCGGTTGTTATGATTTTACTATATTAATATTATACATAGGTAAAAGTCTGTTAATGCATGGGCAATATACTGCTTTTAGAAATTTACGTTATGTACATTCCTTTTCTTAATACCATATATCCTTTATTCAATATAAAACCCCATCAATACGTCATCTCCATATGATCCATCTTCATACTTTATTTGCTTTCGTTGTCTGCCTTCTTCTACAAAGCCCATACGTTTGTACACTTTAATTGCCCGATCATTAACAGAAACTACACCTAAACAAATTTTCTCTAAACCTTTCTGCCCTTTCGCCCAACTAATAAGAAATTCAATTAATTTCGTGCCGATGCCTTGATTACAATACGCCTCTTTAATCCCCATTCCCATTGTGCCTGCGTGTTGTAACCGTTCTAGTTCATATCGGTTGAAAATTAAAAAGCCAACTACCTTCCCATCTACTTCATACACGATATAAAGATTACCTTTCTCATTACTTTTCCGTATCTTTTCTCTTTCTGCATTCATATCATTCGGTAACTTCTTTGGGGATACTATGAAAAATTTTGTAGTAGTTTCCGATAATATAATTTCTTTTCTAATATTCATAATTGCTTCTGCATCAGTCTCTTTTACTAACCGTATCATTGAATCACCTCGTACTTTTTCTTTTAAAAATAATATTACAACTATAAAACGGCCAATATGCAATATTACATATTGAGAATCTTTTACTCTTGATACAATATTCATATATCAAAATAAAAGGAATGTATACAATGAATCCAATCTTAACAGCTGCAAAACAACTATTACATAAAGAAGAAAAAATTTTATCTACTTTAAAATGTTCACTTACTGGCTATATGATTACGCATAAAGTCCCGTATCCTGGCATGTTACTTGCTACTAATCAAAGACTTCTCTTTTTTAGCCAATATAAAAACACATTCATTGCCGAATTTGATTATGAAAAAATTCTATCCATAGAAACGAAGAGAAGAATCTTTGACAAAAAAATAATATTTTACTATGAAGATGAACATATAACGCTTGGATACATTACAAGTTCGAATGTTGAAGCGTTCATAGACTTACTACAAAGAAACAGCAAGACTAGCACAGGCTTATAATCAGCGGGGATCCCCTCGCTGATTCATTATTTTAACTCCTCCCACTTCGTCCAAACTTCTCTCCCGTTTATACAGTACATATTATCCTCTCTATTCATAAACCCCTGTACAATAAATTCACGTCTAATTGTACAAAAATCATCATGATATTGTTTTATAAATGTATTAATTTCTTTTTCTGTATATTGATTTTCAGCATTTAACTTGCTAATTAAATGCTCTAACAATACTAGTTTTTTCTTCTTTTGACCTGGAATCGATTTTAAACGATCCTCTTTATCGAAAAAGTTACGAATGGTCGTATCCCGGAATTTCATTTCACTTTCAGTCATTTTGTTATCCTCCATCACTTTTTTTCTTTATCTTTTCACTTAAAATATCAATAAAGTAATATCCACCCATTAACACATAATAGAACGTAAGTATTCCAAATGCATCTTTCATACTTGTATATACTTCTTTATCAAACAATATAGGTGAAAGGGCATAAACAAGAAAGATTATTAGCGGATTTACGATAAAATAATAAGTAAGATTGCCTTTCATCATATCAACTCCTCTACCCTATGTTTCTCTGTAAATTGTTGTAATTCCTTTTCTTTCGTTTCTATAGCTTTTAGAAAGATTTATAGATGAACTAAGGAAAAGATGCCCTCTATTAAAATAAAAAAGCACCAAAAAGGTGCTTTTTTCTAAGCTTCAATCGATTGATTTTCCGCAATATTTCTAAATTGTCGTTTGTGCATCCAAGTTAAGGATGCAATTGTTCCAAGTGATAATACAACAATGAAAATCATGAGCACCCCTACGTTTTGCCACATGAAGTCAAAGTCTCCGCTTGATACGACTGCTTTCAGTCCTGATACAGAATATGTCATCGGTAACCAAGCATTGAATGGTTGTAAAAACTTCGGAATCAACTCTAACGGGAATGTTCCAGCACTTGTTGTAAGCTGCATAATTAATGTGATGATGGCGATAAAACGGCCTGCATCACCGAATGCTGTTACTAAACATTGAATTAATGCGATAAATGCTAAACTTGTAATGATACTAAAGAGTATGAAGTATGGAATGCTTTGTACTTCTACACCCAATCCGAACAGTAATATAACATCTGCTACTATCGCTTGAATAATACCAACTGATAGTAGTACGCCGAACTTACTAATAAACCAACTAAACCCTGATTTCGGAACGCCGACTGTATCACGTAATGGATATACGATTGATAATAGTAATGCCCCAACGAATAAACCGAGTGATAAGAAGTACGGCGTAAATCCAGTTCCGTAGTTTGGAACTTCCGCCATTTTCTCCGTCTTCACTTTTACAGGACTTGCAAACATATCATACGTTTTATCCGTCCCTTTTACTTCACCAGTTTTTTCTGCTCCTTCGCCAAGTTTCTCTGCAAGTTCACCTGAACCATCGTTTACTTTCACTAGTCCATCAGTTACTTTTCCTGATCCGTCTGCTAGTTTATTTACTCCGTCGATTAGCTGGGTTGAGCCGGTTGACATTTTATTTAGGCCACCATTTAGAGTACCTAAGCCAGTTGTTACTTGATTAGATCCATCTGCTAATTGATTTACGCCACCTGCCATTTGGTTTGCTCCTACAGATAATGTTCCTAAACCATCTGTTACTTGGCTTGAACCATCTGCTAATTGATTTACGCCACCTGCCATTTGGTTTGCTCCTGCAGATAATGTTCCTAAACCACCTGTTACTTGGCTTGAGCCATCTGCTAATTTCGTTACACCTACAGATAATGTCCCTAAACCGCCTGTTACTTGACCAGACCCATCTGCTAATTTGGATACTCCTACAGATAATGTTCCTAAACCGCCTGTTACTTGACCAGACCCATCTGCTAATTGATTTACTCCTGCAGATAATTGACCTAATCCTGCTGTCACTTTTCCAGAGCCACTTTGTAATTGCGTTACTCCATCAATTAATTGAACTGATCCATCTTTTAATTTATCGGCACCTATTTTTGCATTATCTAATCCCTCACCAAATCCATGAAACTTACTAACAAATTCATTTTGTGCGCTCGTTAGTTTCTCAATACCACCTGCTAGAGTTTTTATCCCTGCTGGATTTGGTAAGTTTTTTTGCAACCCATTTGTTGTTTGATGTATTTCGCCCTTTAATTGTTTTACTTCTTCATTTAGTTTATTTGTTCCACCTGCTACTCCGGCAGCCTTTTGCTGAACTGTCGCTGTACTTTTTACAGCACTTGTTATGAACGGTTGTAACTGCTCTTGATATTCTTTTGGTAAACTTTCAATTTGCTTTTGTAAATTCGCTACCTCTTGTGCTGCATTTTTTGCATCTCCTGCTGTTGATTGTGTAAGTTCATTTAACTGATTTACATTCGCCCCAGCTCCATCTATTTTTTCATTTACTGTATTCAATATAGAAGGAACTTTCGACTGCATTTCCTCTAAGCCTGCAGCAGACTTTTGTACGTTACTATTTAACTCTTGCAATCCCTTTTGGATCGCTTGAGAACCTTCCTCTAATTGGCTTTGCCCTTCAACGAGTTTTCCCATACCATTTGATAGGTCCGTTGTTCCTGTTTTTAATTCACCGGATTTACTTACTAATTTGTTCAAGCCACCGGTCACTTTCTCAGATCCATCACGCAACTCACCCGTTTTACTATTTAACGTATTTAAACCGTCTGTTACTTTGCCCGATCCGTCTACTAATTTCCCTATACCTGCATTGCTATTTAATGCATGTAAACCATCTGTTACTTTACCTGATCCATCTACTAGTTTCCCAATACCTGCATTGCTATTTAATGCATGTAAACCATCTGTTACTTTGCCTGACCCATCTACTAATTTCCCTATACCTATCTGCATTTCACCTGTTTTGCTATTTAGTGTATTTAAACCATTTGTTACTTTGCCTGACCCATCTACTAATTTCCCTATACCTACCTGCATTTCACCTGTTTTACTATTTAGCACATTTAAACCGTTTGTTACTTTGCCTGACCCATCTACTAATTTATTAGATCCATCCGCTAATTTCTGAACTCCATCCTTCATCTCCCCAGACTTCCCTTGAAGTGTATGAAGGCCATCCGTCACTTTACTTGAACCATCATGCAATTCACTTGATCCGTCGTGTAGTTTACTTGCCCCTTCTGATCCATCTGCTAATCCTTTTGAGACGTCTTTAATAGAATCGAACATTTTCTCTGCATATGTTTTCGTTAACGTACTTGATACTTCAGTTTTAATCTTTTCAATGGCTGTTCCTCCAATTTGTGAAGATAAGAAGTTTAAACTTTCGTTTGGAATGTACTCTAAGTTTAATGGCTTTGGATTGTCTTTTAGTAACGTTGTAGCGTTACTTGAGAAGTCATCTGGAATGCGCACTAACATGTAATACTTTCTACCTTCCATTCCTTTCTTCGCTTCTTTTTCACTTACGAACTCCCATTTAAAACTTTTATTATCTTTTAAATTATCAACGAGCCCTTTTCCGACCTCAATTGGTTTCCCATCAAATACTGCGCCTTTATCTAAATTGACTACTGCAACTGGTAAGTCATCTAACTGTTTATACGGATCCCAAAAGGCCCACAAAAACATCCCTGCATATAAAATCGGTACGAATAAGACCGCAATAATTGGAATTAATATTTTTTTACTTTTTATAATTTCCGTGAACTCTTTCCGAAGTAACTGATTCCCTTTCATAATTTCTCCCCCTTTTTATAAAATGACCAAAATGTTCATATAGTCATTTTTACCCAAACAAAAAGGCTATACTTGTTCATACATATGCCTTATCCCTGAATTTATTACTATGCAACTTTTTCTTATTATGATTATAATTTTTCTATATCCCCCCTTAACTTAAATATATGACCGCATTGTTCATTTGGTCATTTTTTTATAAAATTAAAAGGATTATCTTAGTTTGACAATCCTTTTAATAAATAAAGTTCAAATAACTCTGCAATTTTTTCTTTTTCTAGCGGTTCGTGATTTTTTTCCCAATCAAAAATAAGCGATACATATAGACGCAGCATAATAAATGCTGTAATTTCTGGATCACATTTGCTAATTTCACCTTTTTCAATCGCAATCTTTAAATACGATTGAATAACAGAAACGATTTCCACATCAACTTGTTGCATAACTTCTTGTACTTCTTTCGTTCCCATATCGCGCTCTTCTTGAATTAATTTAATCATGAGCTGATGTTCTTTTCTAAATTCCAAGATGCTATATAATGCTCTATGTACATTTTCAAAAAATGAAACATCTGAACGAATTGCACTTTCTGCAACTTGCTTCATTTCTGTAATTAAATTAGAAATAATTTCACCAAATAGCTCTTCTTTATTTTTGAAAAAAGTATAAATCGTTCCTTTTCCTACATTCGCTAACTTCGCTACTTGATCCATCGTTGTTGCTTTATAACCGAACGCTGAAAAAGACTTTGTTGCAGCTTCAATAATAGAACGTTTTCGATCTATCGCCACATTGTCACCTCCAAAAATGACCAATTGGATAATATAGTCAATCAGTACATCTTTGATATTACCACACGCTTACATTCTATACAAGTTCTCTTTTTATTATTTCCAGTATAAAAAAATTCCAGTCAGTGTATATCATACTGTCCATAGTTTATCAGAAGAAAAGAGAAAAGGAAAAGGTGTTCTTGAGATATACATCTTAAGAACACCTTTTTATTATTTCACCATAGAAAGCATAACCTTCTCTAACTCTTCTTTATTTACATTCTTATCAAATACTGCTTCTCCTTGCTTCTCTAAACTATGATTAATAATGACAATTTGATATGCACTATCTTTCCCTTTTGCTGGAACAATCATCTTCATACCTTGTAAATTACTATCCGAGTGATGAGTAGCGTAGAATATTTGATTCCCTTCTAGTTCGTACTTTTCTATATTTTCAGGCACTATAAACTGGTGGCTAAATGGGTCTTTGCTTTCCCCAAAAACTTGCGATTGAGAAATTGTATAATTTCCTTTTCCGTTCGCATATTCTAATTCAATAGTGAATTCCGGCTTTATCTTAAGATAATAATTCACTCTTTCGTCTTTTTGGGTATATCCTTTAATTGTATAAGTTGGCCTCTTGATTTTGAAATCAACATGTTGCTGCACTTCTTCAACTGTATATGTTAAATACTTCCCTACCTTATCCTCATAAGGAGTTGTTTTATTACGAATTTCTTTTAATTTTTCACGATTTTCTGTACTTAAGCGCTCTTCTTTCACCTCTTTTATATCCCCTTGGAAATTTTCGGGTAAGTTTAATCTAACTAATCCTTTTTTCTCGATCTGTAATACCTCTTTATATAACTGCACATAATTCTCAAACTCTTCCTTTGTCAAAGCTTTTTCAGCATGATATAAAAAGGCTGTTCGGTTTTCATATTGCCAGTTTGACATTCCCCACTCTTTTCTCGCCTTTTCCTCTGTACCAAATAATGTATCTACAGCATTTTGGAAAGCATCCTTTGACTGCTCTACTTTATCCTCTTGCTTTTCTTTTCCTTCCGTTGCACGTGCATTGAATAAAGAAAGGGATGCAATAGCAACTATAGCAATAACTCCAAGTAAAGAAAGACGATACGATTTCTTTTGGAATTTTTTAATCATAACGATTCTCCTTTTTAGTGTTCGTTTATTTCTACTTAAATTTGCTAGGCTTGGTACTTGATAGGAATAGTGTTGTAGAAGGGTAATAATTGTATGTCCGTATGCAATTTGTTCCTCTTTATCTATAAAAGTAAGTGCATATGCATCACAGGCTAATTCTTGATCTTCTCGCATACAAAAATAGGCGTACCAAAGAATCGGATTGAACCAATTTAATAGGATTAAACTGTACATAATCCAATTTACAGCTACATCGTTTCTCTTAATATGAGCTAACTCATGGTAAAAGACATATTGTAATTGTTGCTCATTTAATACTTTCATATGTTTTTTTGATAGTAATACTTTCGGACGAAAGAAACTAAACACAGTTGGGCTCGCAATCTTTCCCGCTAGACGTAATGAAACCGCCTTCTTCATTTTCATAGATTGCTTACAGCGATTAAACACTGTAATGGCCTGTTCATCCGTAATATCCGGTTGTTTCTTTATGTAAGAATATAAACGGCTATTTGTAAGAAACGTGATGACCGCTAATATGATTAACCCAGCTATCCAAACATACAAAGCAAGTTTGTATAAAGAAAATGTAGTCTGTTTTTCCGAACTGACTTTTACTTCCGGTTCGCTAGTTTTTGTTACCATTTTAGAATTTGATTTCAATTCCACTTTTCGTTCGCTTTCTATGTTCACTATATTCTCAGTAGCCGGCATATTTTTTGGAATAACTTCCGATACGCTAGAACTATAAAAAAGTAATGAGTAAATGCTATAAGAGCTATCTGGCGACCACGGTAAAAGGAGTCTTATCATTAATACGATCCACAGCATATATTGCCACCGGGGGGTTAATTTATTTCTAAATAGAACTTTTATACATAAAATAAATCCGACTAATATGCTAGCCATAAGTGACGTTTCTATAAGCCAATCAAAAAAATGAGGAAGGTATACATTTATAAGTGTGTTTATCATTTTTATCGATCCTTCCTCTTATTCTCCTCTGTCTTCTCATCTAAAATGCGTTTTAATTCATTAATATCTTCTGAAGATAATTTCTCCTCTTTTAAGAAATTAACAAGTAATGGCTTAAACGCTGCACCGCAAAAACGTTTTAGTAAAGATTTCGTTTCCACTTGCAAATAATTATGTTGTGATACTAACGGATAATAAGCATACATTCGCCCTTTATCTTGATGGTAAGAAACGGCTTCCTTTTGTACTAATCGATTAATTAATGTGCGGATTGTTTTCGGTTTCCAGTCCATTGCATCTTCCAGTTCTTCTATAATTTCATTCGCTGTTTGTGGAGAACTCGACCAAAGTACTTTCATAATTTCTAATTCCGCTTCAGATATTTTAGGTAATTGATTTGTCATCGTATGTTTCACTCCTAAGTATTACATTTGTAATCTACAATTAAGATTACAAATGTAATACTTAATTGTCAACCATATTTTAGAAAAATTCCTTTCAGCTAAACCTTACCTCACAACAACAAAATTCCTCTTTTTCAAATAATCAAATAAAAAAACAAGAAAATCTTTACAATTAATAGTAATATAGAAAATAGACAAGTTTATCAAAATAGTGGAGGCTTTTTCAGTCATGATGCGTGCGCTTCGTTTAAATATAAAGCAAGCTTTTTGTAATCGTGTTTCTTTAATTATTATGTTTAGTGGATTTGTTCTTATTTGTATTTATCATTATTATTATGTAATTCGTTATTTAGGAGACGCTGCGAATGGACCTATATCGACGGATATTAAATGGATTGGATTTCGTGGAAATGAAATGGATGTTTATTTATTATTAATGCCAGTTATTGCAAGTCTTCCCTTTAGTACAAGTTATAACTCGGATAAGTCCGATGGTTTTAAACCGTTTGTCAGTAAAGAAATTTCTTTATTTTCTTATTCAGTAACGAAATATATCGTTACATTTTTTTGCGGCGGACTTCTTTATACATTTCCATTCATCTTATCGTTATTATTTTGCAAATTAACCATTCCAGACGGAGTACCAACGGCTGGTTCAGGCATTATAAATGATAACGGGATGTTCGCAAACTTATATGAAACTTCTCCCATCACTTACATTGCTGTATATATCGGAATTAATTTTTTATTTGCAGGTTTGATGGCTCTTTTAGGACTTGCTGCATCTGCATGGTCCCAAAAGGACTATATGGCGCTTCTATTTCCATTTGCAACTACCTCTATTCCTTACGTCCTGCTAAATACGGTACTCCCTACAATAGGCGGAGCACCTATTCATTTATATGATCCAAGGCAGCCGCTGCATGGCATGTCACCATATATTTTGACAATACAATGTGCCTTCTTCCTCCTCGTTAGCTTAATCATGTATATACAAGGAGTAAAACGTGATAGAAAAAAATATAGAAGAAGGTTGCAAAAAAGAGAGCGGTGTAGAAAGGCGTTTCAAGTATAATAAAACCCTAATTTCCTTACTATATTGGAAATTAGGGTTTTATTTACTATTCACTTACGGTGTACCAGCCAATCCCCATAAAATAACAACCGCTACAAAATAAATCGCTTTAATCACTACTACTAAACATAATGAAACAATTGCATATTTACTTAATTCTCTTCTTGCACCTATTAAAGTGAAAATAACCGCCAAACTAAATGTTATATAAGAAGTTGCTGTATGTATTAAGTTATACGTAATATCTAGATTGCTTGTAAGTCCTGTTATATCAGCTACAAACTGAAGCATGACGATCGTACTAAAAAAAATTGCAAACTGATTCATTACCTTTCCATTTATTTGTAACTGCATTGTTGTCCTCCTTATTAAAAAACTAAATATTCAATCAATTTTATCATTGGATTACAAAAAAAGGAATCATCTCTTTATACTATTCTATAACGATGCAAAAAAAGAACGCTTAGTCACCTAAGCGTTCCTTTCTTTAAGAAGCTTTCTTCAAATCAATTTGAGCAAGTACTGGGTCATGGTCGCTTACACGTCCGTGCTCTTTCATTATATTTGAGTTTAAGTGCACTGGATCTACAATTGTGTGTGGTGCGATATTATTTGTTACTAAAATATGATCTAACACTTGTGCATTTCCTTCGTGAATGTACGTGTAACGATTCTCTTTTGGCACTGTGTTTAACATATCTTTTAAGATTGTTCCCTCTAGTGTTTTTAGTGGTTTAGAGAATTCGAAATCGTTCATATCACCTAACACGACAACTGGTGCATTCGTATTCTTTTTCTGAATTCCTTGCACGAAATGATTTACCTCTTGTGCTAACTGAATTCGTTTGTCTTCACTTTTTAATACGAGCGGCTGCACTTTTCCAAATGGCGTTGCATCTCCTAGTTTTGAGTTTAAGTGATTTGCAACGACAACAATGTTTTGTCCTTGGAACGTAAATTCTGCCGCTAACGGTTTACGTGTACTTTCAAATAATGGATTTTCGTCTCCAATACGAACAACATTTTTATCAAGTAACTTTGGTACCGTCGCTAATTTCACGCGTGATGGATTATAGAAGAAGCCGACGCGAATATTCGCTCCTGGTGCTCCTCCGTCTTGATTATTGTTTGGAGCGATTTCTACATACTCATACTTCGGTCCACGAATTTCTAGCACTGCATCAATGATACGTTTTGCGCTTAATGACGCATCTGTTGTACCGTCATTAATTGATCCGTTATTATCTTGCATTTCCTCTACACCGATAATATCTGGCATTTTTAAGTTGTATTTAATAGAATACGCTAACGCTTTTACCTTTTCATCTGTTGTTTCTTTTTTATTCGCTGAGAAGTTTTCAATGTTATATGTAGCAACCGTTAACTTATCAAGACGTGGCTGAATATTTGCGCCTACTTGCTTAAATCCACCATCCACTACAGCTGGCAGTTCTGTTATTGGCGAAATACGGAAAGAACCGTAATCATATCCTACTACCCCTGTTATATCTCCAGTAAAAATATCTCCTACTTTTGCTACATAATCGCGAGGTACTTTTACAGAAAGACGCTCTGGGTTTAATTGGTTTTCATCTAATAGAGGTGTGCCATATTGTGTTACTATTTTATCTCCACCATTTTTTACTGTTACATATAAATTTCCATTTTTCTGAGGTGCAATAATTTTTGGTGTTGGCATCGTAACACGCATGCCTTCTATACTTTCATAAAAGTCGATTGCATCTTCATTTGGATCAAATAAACCGAATGCATCATTATCAATAATCTGGTCCGGGATTTTCACACCGTTTTCCCCAAGTACAATCGGTGCTGGCAAAGATTGATCTTTTGCGATTACAGCAACGCGACTCGCCTTAATTTCTGTCGTCGTTAAGTCTGTTTCAAATCGCTCTGCATATCCTGGTCCAACATATTCTTCTACTACTCCATCAACTTGAATAAGATCTCCTACTGCTACATTCGCATCTTTTTTATATACGTACATACCTTCTGAAGTAGCTGGATCATTATCTGGCTGATTATCTTCTATATAAAAGCCGTTTTTATCAAGCGCTGTGACAACGCCTTCCACATTGTTTACTTTCTTCCCGTTGTAAGGAGACATATGTGATTTTCCTTGAATGTCATGAATACGAACTGGTTCATTATTTACGATAATAAATGAAAATGTCGAAATTGCTGAAGAAGTAAGTCCTTCTTTTTCTGCGATTGCTTTCACTACACTATTTTCATTCACTATAATCTGTCCATTATAACGAACACTTTTATTAGTAGGATTAGAGCCATCTAACGTATAGTAAATTGTTGCACCTTCTGTATTCGTCGTTAATGTTACCGCTGTTCCTTTAGCAACTTCTCCGCTGTTCGGTGAAGCTACTACATCGCTAACACGGTTTTGTCCTTCACCTTGAAACTTATAAGCTGTTACTGATTTTAGACCTGGGTTACTAAAATATAATTCAAGAGTCCCAGTCAAACTAACTTTCTTCCCGATATTTTCAGGGTGATCTTTTACATTCACTGCCGTTCTCACATCACCTTTTGGCAACTGAACGGGCATGATTTTGTCTGGATTCGTTTCGTTTGGCGAATCTGCAATTGCTACGTTTGTATCATCAAACTTAGCTGGATCCTTCGTATATTTAGAAGAACTTTGCGTATATCCGACAATATATCCTTCCACAATCCCCTTCGTTTTCCCTTGCTGCTTAAATACTTGAATTGCTTTTTCTACTGACATAGAAGCAGTTTCTTCTGCTTGCGCTAAAGTTCCAGTAAATGAAAGCAATAGCAAGAATGATAAAAAGACGCTTAACAATTTCTTCACAGCCATTTTCCTCTCCCTATTTCATATTTTCTCAGCATTTCTATCATAACAAATGATTCGTTATATAGAACTATTTTTCGACAAATTTTACAAAAGATTTATTTAATTTACAAGCTTTCAAACTATAATACAAAATAATAATTTTACACCTTCTACAAATGCACTCTATAATGTTAGAGAGAGAAAACAGAAAATATCGACATTTGATTGGCATGTAAAACGGATTCATTTGAATAGGAGTGATTGGATGGAAGTGCAAACAGAAACATACCGCGCAGCTATGAATGGAACATTAGAACGTCATTTTTCAGATATGATTGCTGTTATACCAACTAGAATTACAATTGAGCAGTTAAAACAACGGCTAGAAAATATCACTACTAAAGTTGATGAGTTAAAAATTGTTTATAGTGATGAGACAAGCCTTATTGTTGAGTTACATATGGATGAAACAATCATACCGTATGAACTGCATATTGATGAGGCGAATGACCCAGAAGAATATAAAATGTACAATAGACAAGATTCTACAATTGTAGATCGTAATTTTGAAGATGCGGCTTTCGGTACTGAAATTTTCACTCGTACGCTATTTGTAGGCGATGTACTCGACTGCTTTTTCCAGCAAATACAATTTTTATGGAACCTCGCCCCAGATTTGTTATTTGTAATCGATTCAAGTGCAGCAATGAAAGTGATATCTAGAAACTATATTGAATATCACGTTGAAAATGAATTATTACCTGACATTCCTGACTTATACGTTATTCATTCCGTTTATGAAGACGATAAAGAAGGCGAGCCTACGCAATATTGGTTTCATACACACGGCCTTTTAAGAGCGGGCGTAACTGAAATAGAGTTAATTATTCCAAATCGCATTTCTTCCTACTACGGCATTGGCGATCTCTTTCAAACATTTGCTAATAATGCCGTTGAGAATGGACAAGTCCCTATGAATGAGCCTATCGTTATCGCGCATAGTCAGCAAGGTTCTATACATACAGTAGCTGTTCCGTGGGAGAAAGGATTATCTTATATAGGGCATAAAACGAGTATGGACCAATTATCTTCAATCGAGGATGAAGAAGTGAAATTACAGCCAATAGATGCACAAAATACATTCTTAGGCGGAATGGATGCCCGAGATGAATACCATCAATCTCCATCCGTTCTCTTATTCAAATTTAATACTTCAGAAGAATATATTGAAAGTTTTTTCAAAGAACACGAGGAAGCTACAGGGCTCATGTTCTATAAAACAAATAGTGAAACCGATCGTATGGCTTATAATGCGAAAAATACTTTCGGGTATTTCAGCAACATTTTTCAAATTGAAAAATCCAATGAAGAGTTTCGTTTTCTCGCTAAGTTTGGTGTTTCCTATGAAGAGGGTAAAAGCGAACATATGTGGTTTGAAATGCAAAACATTACGGAAGATTTCATTCAAGGAATACTCATTAATGAACCATATTTTATAGAAGATATGAGTGAAGGAAATAGTTATCATTTAGATTTTGATAACTTAACAGAGTGGGTTATTTATGCAGGAGATGCTGTTATAAAGCCAAATAACTTATATATGTTTATTGGCGAATAAGTATTTTATATAATAAACGAAACGCCTTCAATATGATTGAAGGCGTTTCTTATAATTTATTGTGCGATTAATTCAGCATCTATTACTTTCTCCAAATGAGATAATACACGCTTTGCAGCTTCCTCACCTTGATTCATACAGTCTGGAAGTCCAGCACCAGCATAGGAGCTACCTGCCAAGTATATACCTGGCAACTCTTTCTCCATAAATGTTGTGAGCTTTTTCATTCGCTCGTTATGGCCTACTGTATATTGAGGCATCGCTTCTTTCCAGCGACTTACGATTGTAAACTCTGGATCCTCTGTAATATCCATCGTCTTCCTTAAATCTTCTAGTACGAGCTGAACGAGTTCTTCTTCAGTTTGTTCTACAACCGCTTCATCACCAGCACGTCCAACGTAACAGCGAAGGAGTGTTTTTCCTTCTGGCGTTGTATGTGGCCATTTTTTATGCGTCCACGTACATGCTGTAATGGTGTAATCGCTATTTCGTGATACGACAAATCCTGTACCATTAATATCGCGCTGGATTGCAGACTTTTGGAAAGCAAGTGCCACATTCGCAACGGATGTGGATGGAATATTACGGAAGAAACGAAACTGCTTGTACTGAGCAAACATGGACGGCAATACTTTATGCGAAGTTGCCACTACGATGGCGTCCGCTTCTATTTCTTTTCCGTTACTAAGAGTAATCGTATAACCATCACCCTGTTTCGCAACTTTTTCAATGCGAGTTCCCTTTATTATCGTACCTTCATGCATCTTTGCTTCGAGAGATTTTACGATAGATTCTAAACCTGTTTTCACTGTTTGGAACATTCCCTTTTTCGGTTCAGCTTTCTCTTCTTTCGGAGCGAGCGTACGCATACCGAGTGAAATACTGCGATGTTTCTGCTCAATTTGATACATTTGCGGGAATGTTGACATTAAGCTCATTTCATCAATATCCCCTGCATAAATACCCGATAGTAACGGCTCTATTAAGTTTTCAACCACTTCGTTTCCAAGACGATGTCTGAAAAATTGTCCGAGTGATTGGTCAGATACTGGCTTTGACCTCGGCATTAATAGATCAAAGCCAGCTCTTAGTTTACCAATTGGGGAGAACAGCCCGGAAAATAGAAACGGCGTAATTTGCGTTGGAATTCCCATCATTGATCCATTCGGCATTTTATGTAACCGATTGTTTACAAGGATAAATGATTGACCGGCTTGATTATTTACAAGTTCATCGCCAAGACCTAATTCTTTCACTAATCTAGCTGCACTTTCTTTTCGTGCTAAGAAAGAATCTGGTCCGCGCTCAATTGTAAATCCATCTTTTCGAACGGTTTGAATTTTTCCGCCAAGTTTACCCGATGCTTCTATAAGTAATGTATCAATCGGCAAGTTTTTTTCATGAATATTTTTTTGTAAGTTATACATTGCTGTTAATCCAGTGATGCCTCCGCCGATGATCACAACCTTTTTCCTCAAGCAGGCTCCCCCTTTCTTCTTACAGTACAGATTCTTTTTTCTTTAATACAACATCTGTTAAACAATCAATAAATGCGTCCGATGCATTTGGCATTTCTGGACGATAATATTTCGCGCCAATTTCATCCGTTACAACTTTACACTCAAAGTCGTTGTCATATAAAACTTCTAAATGTTCCGCAACAAATCCAACTGGTGCATATACGAATGAAGTATAACCGTGCTTTTCATTTAGTTCTCTCGTTAAATCTTGTACATCTGGACCAATCCAAGGATCTGGTGTGTTTCCTGCACTTTGCCAGCCTACTGCATAGTTTGCTACTTCAGCTCCGCGCGCGATATAGTCCGCTGTTTCATTTAATTGATCTGGATATGGATCGCCCATTGCAATAATTTTCTCTGGTAAGCTATGTGCAGATACGATTAATACTGCTTTTTCACGCTCTGCATCTGACATACCGTTATATATACCTTTCACTGCATCGACCCAGTACTGGATGAATTTCGGCTCTTTATACCAGCTATCAATGCCATGCATTGTTAAGTTTCCAAGTTTCTCAGCTTCTTCTTGTGCTCGTCCAACGTACGATTTCACGCTAAACGTAGAATAGTGAGGTGCAAGAACAAGTGCGATTGCATCTTGTATTCCGTCGTTATGCATATCTTTCACCGCATCTTCAATAAACGGTTCAATATGTTTTAAGCCAAGATACATATGGTACTCTACTTCATCTTGTACTTCATTTAAACGCTTCTCTAACTTCTTAGCTTGCTCTAATGTAATAGTAGCTAAAGGAGAAATACCACCAATTGCACGGTAACGCTCTGTTAAATCTTCCAGCATTTCAGGACTTGGCTTTCTTCCTCTGCGAATATGTGTATAGTAACGTTCAATATCTTCTTCTTTATATGGCGTTCCGTATGCCATTACAAGCAAACCAATTTTCTTTTTCATACAGCAATGCTCCTTTACTTCGCTAACTGCCCTTTAGAGTATTCATGAATAAATGTAGTTAAACGTTTTAATGTATCTGGATTTACTTCTGGGAATACACCGTGACCTAGGTTAAAGATATAACCCGGCTGTTTCATCCCTTGATCTAAAATACTTTTTACATGTTCTTCAATAACAGACCATGGTGCAAGTAAGAATGAAGGGTCCATATTACCTTGTACCGCCTTATGAACGCCCCGTGCACGTGCTTCTTCAATCGGTAAGCGCCAATCTAAGCCGACTACATCAAGCGGTAAGTCGTGCCACTCATTCACTAAGTGTGCAGCTCCTACGCCGTGCATAATCATTGGAACACCCATCTTACGAACTTCTGCAAAAATACGCTCCATTGCTGGTTTAATAAATACGCGATAATCCGCTACATTTACTGTTCCAACCCAAGAATCGAAAATTTGAACTGCTTTTGCTCCTGCGTTAATTTGCGCTTTTAAATATGTAATAACCATATCTGCTAGTTTATCCATTAAAGCGAACCAAGCTTTCGGCTCTGCATACATGAACGCTTTCGTATTATGGTAGTTACGAGATGGACCGCCTTCAATCATATAGCTCGCTAATGTAAATGGAGCTCCTGAAAAACCGATTAACGGTACGTCTAACATTTCTGTCGTTAATAAACGAATTGTATCTAGTATGTACGGTACGTCATCTTCTGGATTGATTTCCCCTAGTTTTTCTACGTCTTGTAAAGAACGGATTGGGTTATCGATAACTGGGCCAATACCTGATTTAATTTCTACATCCACACCAATTGCAGGTAGTGGTGACATAATATCTTTATAAAGAATTGCTGCGTCTACGTTATACTGATCAACCGGCAATTTTGTAACGTAAGCACATAACTCTGGATTGTGTGTAATTTCAAATAAAGAATACTTTTCTTTAATCTTTCTATATTCCGGCTGTGAACGACCTGCTTGACGCATATACCATGCTGGTACATAATCGGTACGTTCCCCCCTACATGCTTTTAAAAATGTCTCATTTATAGTTCTTACCAAGACCCTTGCTCCCTTCCTTACCAATGCTTCGAATACGTTCGATATTTATCTTTTTTTACTATACAGCTTGTAAAAACAAAATGCATAATATTATGTACGTTGTTCATTAAATTGACACAAACATTCTTAAAAACGCTTACTATTTTCACAACATTCTTATTATAACACAGAGAAAAACTATGGTTTAGCTACTTTTGACTTTTCTCCTTCACGATTCGTTTGTGTATTATATGGTACAACGTAAAAGCTCGGTTTTGAAAATATGTTAACGAACTTTTCCTCATATTCCCCAGCACCATTTACAGTGCTAACATGCGTATGAATTCCGTTCTCCACTCTATAGATTCGGTACATAATTCTGTTATCTGGAAGTGGCGTCCAGCTTAATTTTGCTTTAAATAAACCGAAAGGGCTAAATGATAATTTCATTTTTACATCTTCAATTTTGCGCAGCCGAATCGGAGCGCCGATTGTTTCCACACCTTCAGGCTTCATAAACTTCTCTTTATGTTCTACATTAGCCTTCGTTAAAATTTTCTTAAACAATTTTGTCGCAGATGCACTTTCTCCTTGCAACTGATGCTCCTTATCCGTACGGTCATAACCAATCCAAACAGCGCCTACTAAGTTCGGTGTATAACCAACGAACCACATATCTCTTGCTCCCTTATCGTCATTTGGCAATGAAGTTGTACCCGTTTTTCCAGCTAACGCACCGTTATATACACCAACTCTTGCTGTCCCTTCCTTCACAACTCCTTCTAGCATTTTCGTCATATACCATGCTGTCTGCTTCGAGAAGATTTTTGTCTCTACTTTTGGAGATTCCCCAATGACTGCACCGTGTCTGTTTAATACTTTATCAATAACGTGCGGCTCGATAATATTTCCATTTGCTAAAAATGAACGGTACATTTTTACAAGATCAAATGTTGAAACGCCATTTTTCAATCCGCCAAGCGCTGTACTTAAACCGGCATCTGCAATATGAACATTCCCTTTTTCTAAATATTGCTTTCCTTCTTCTACCCCTAACTCATTTAATAAAGAAACTGCCGGTACGTTTGCCGACTCTAAAATCGCATCATACATCGTCATTTCTTTTGAATACTCATGATTATAATTTCGAGGTTCATACCCTTCAAAAGAATTTCTTTCATTCGTTAATAAAGAATACGGATTATACTTTTTCGTTTCTAGTGCTGGTGCATAAACGATAAGTGGTTTTAAAACAGATCCAGGCTGCCTTTTGGCAAAAACACGATTAAATCCTCTCGGGACGTACTTTCTTCCCCCAATCGCCGCTTTAATCCCTCCCGTACGATTATCCATTAATAAGAAAGCACCTTGCGCCCCCTCTTCTTTCCCAGGGAAATTCCTTGCATCTTGAAACTGGTTATATGCTACCTTTTGAATCTTTTCATCCATAGGTACGACAAACGTATATCCTCCGCGAAGTACTTCTTGATGAGACAATCCGTATAAACGAGCGGCTTCATCTATGACCATATCAATATACGGCATATATGCAAGCTCATTCTCATCTAAATTTTTATATAGAGCAATTGTCTTCCCTTGATAACGAACGCTTTCTTCTGCAGTCAAATAGCCTTGTTTATGCATAAGTGACAACACTAGATCACGGCGTTCCTTACTCTTCTCTGCAGAATAGTACGGTGAATATCCGTTTGGTGACTTCGGAAGGCCTGCAAGCATTGCCCCTTCCTCTACTGTTAAATCCTCAACATTTTTATTAAAATACAACTTTGCTGCCGCTTGAATGCCGTAAGCCCCATGACCAAAATAAATATGATTCATATACATTTCAAGAATTTGTTGCTTCGTATATTTTTGCTCTAATTGAAGAGAAATTGCGACTTCCTTCAATTTGCGCGTAAATGTTTTTTCACGAGTTAAAAAGACGTTTTTAGCGAGTTGCTGCGTAATGGTACTACCGCCCTCTACCTTCTCTCTAGCTAACGTATCTTTATAAAGAGCACGGAATATAGACGGATAATCAATCCCTTGATGCTCATAAAAACGAGAATCTTCCACCGCAACAAACGCCTGCTGCACATACTTCGGAATTTGCTCGATTGGTACGAGCTCTCTATTTTCTACGTATAATTTCGTAATTTCTTTCCCTTTCTGGTCAACGATACGTGATGAAGAGTGGAAAACGAGCTGCTTTTCATCCATCATATAGCCACCAGCTAACACGATAAGTTTATAGATTACAATCGCTACTACGAACGTTGCGACGCCGCCTAATAAAGTCCACTTTACTTTCTTCATACATCGTCCTTCTTTCCAAATGATGGTACATTTATTATTTGAAAAAGAAGTATCTTTATGTATATAATCTTCGAAGTTTTTTAAGAGAGTTGATATAATAGAAACAAACTATTAAGGGGGCATTAAAATGAAGGCTATTATTTCATACGAAACACCTCTAGAACAAGCACATTTCACTGCAAAAAATGATGAAAAAAATATGTTTTATAAAGAAAATACAGAAGAATCTGTAGAAGGTTCACTTCAGTATGACGTACTAGATGCTGTCGGTGAATTTAAAGGACAACCTGGCTATATCGTTTGTAACAACATTTCTGTCACAGACGAAGGTCGCCCTGTATTTGAAAACCGTTTTAAAAACCGCGCAGGCCTTATTGAAAACGAACCAGGATTCCAAGCGATCCGTGTTCTACGCCCATTAAGTAACGATACATACGTCATCTTAACGATGTGGGAAACAGAGCAAAACTTTAAAGACTGGACAGAATCACGTTCATTCGAAAACGCTCATAAAAAACGTCCCACGCAAGCAGAAGGACAAGCTCCAGCGCATCCACATGCGGAACAGCAAAAGAGTATTTTCTCTCGTCCATCTTTTGTGACTACTTTTGATGTGTTAGTTTAATTAAAACATAATACAACACTAACAGTACGTGAAATTATATTAACGATTTTCCGAATATATCTATCATATCTTTGAATATATCAACGATTTTCCGAATATATCTATCACATCTTGAAATATATCAACGATTTTCCGAATATATCTATCATATCTTGAAATATATCAACGATTCGACTAAAGATATCAATTTAATGACAAAAAGGAAACACCATTACACACCGGTGTTTCCTTTTTCTTTGTACCAATTATATATACGAAGTGAATCTTTTTTTCTCATATGCTTTACTTCATAACCGCGCCCAGCTACCGCTACAAGAGTTGTACATAATTCATCTTTTCTTTGAAAATACGATTGATTATAACCTACTGCTTGAACATGTCTTCTTCGCATTATTCCTGTATATTTCGAAAAATTACGATATACAACCGTTAGTTGATTTTCTCTTAATTCATAACCGCCACTTTTATATCTAGCATACGCAAGTAACGAAAACACGATAAATAATGGTAAAATAACAAACAACGCAATATATTGTTTAAAATATATACTCACGCTGGCAATTAGAACTGTGAGTATGATACTTATTAACCAGCCCATAATGAAATAACGACGCAACGCTGTTTTTGGTAAGTGAACGATCTCCGCTTCGATTTCATATGGTAACTCTAAATATGTGATCAGGTGCTGTACATCTTTTTTCTTCATAAATGGATGCAACATTACTTCGTTACTTGCTGCTCCAATACTTTGAATTGCTTCCACTTCAACAGCACAATAGCCAAACGGCTGGCGAAGCATACCTTCTTTTACAGTAATCGCTTGAATGCGGTGCAATTTTAAGACAAACTCTTTCTTTTCAAATAATCCTTGAACGATACGAATCTCTTCCCCTTTTCGCTCAATTTTAAAGTTTGCATATTTCAACACATATCCAGCCGTGGAAATAATCCACGAAATTGCCATTAAAATTAATGCAATTACAATTAGTTTATAAACACCGTTTCCCATCACATACGCTTCTACTTTACTTGTGAATCCTTCAGGAAGAACAAAATCAAACTTTGTGTAAAGAAGTACCAGTCCAGAGAACACTAGTCCGAACCGACCAGATGTAATCGCTGCGGCTAAAACCTCTTTCGCTGTTAACTGATAAACCGTCTTGCTTTCTTCCTCTTCTATTTCTTCTTTTACAGTAGTTTCTTTCTTATGTAATAAAGAAATTAAATGTTTTGCCTCGTCTTCTTTAATACCAGCCAACATCACTTCTGGTTCATTACCACCACCGGCTACTTCTATATTTAACTTCATAAGTCCGAGCATTTGATAAATGATGTTAGAAGACGTACTAATATTTTGTACACGCTCTTTATTTAAATAGCTTTCCTTCTTTACAAAAACACCGTGCTTTATATGTAAAATATTATTCTCAATCCAGTACACTTTAAAATACCATTTAATTGCTGAAAAAATAGCCATGATGAATAAAACAACCAGAAGAAAAAGATAAAATAAATACCAAGGTTCCACTTGTTCATCAGGTTTAAATAAAACAAGAATAATAAGTGGCAACAAACTCGCAATCCTAATACCTAACAATATCGTAATCGGATGTTGCCTCTTATACATCCTTATCACTCACTTTCGCAAGTTCTCCAATTTGTCTTTTCAGCTGTTCTGCTTCTTCTTTCGTTAAACCTGGAATACTATGAGAAGTTGCGGCTGTTGAAATATGTAATTCTGCTAAATTATACTTTCTCATGATCGGCCCTTGCTCAATCGTTACGTGCTGCACACGGATCATCGGAATAAGTACGCGTTTTACAACAAACATTCCCTTTTGAATCTCAATCTCTTCTTCATTTAATCTGTAACTATAATAGCGTTGACGTAAATTTGGAAACACAAAATAATCAAGGGGAATAAATGTAATAGCTCCTGTTACTAATAGTCCGAACAACCAGCCCCACCAGTTAAAGTTAATCATAAAAAAGAAATACGCAATTACGACTGTTAGTATAACTACCGCCCCAATTAAAGCGTGCATCCTCCACACTTTCAGCATATTAGAATGAATCTCCCTTTCTAACGGCTGCATCTCATCACTCCAATTCTATGAATTTATTACTTATATATTATCAAAAAATAAGGTTTTATATACATTTTTGTAAATTTATAGTCAAATAAAAATAGTTGAATCAAAAGCATATTAAAGAAACACATACCTCAGTTTTGAAAATTATGTATTATAAATATGAATTATATTGAACTAAAATAAACCTTACATGATTCATGCAAGGTTTATCGTTTTATACACAATATATTTCATTATTGTTGAGATATACTAGCATCGCTTTCAATTTGCTTTTCTTTTGGCTTAGTTTTTTATCTTTAGATTTTTTAATGTTAAAGTCATGCCAATAAAAATAAAAAGAATTCCTGTTATTTGCATTAAAGTTGGACGGAATCCAGTAAGTACAGTATCTAATAATATTGCCACTGCCGGATCTAAAAAAACTAATATTGAGATGGTTTTTGTAGATAAATAGCGTAAACTATCAAAAAACAGATAATATACTATCCCTGTGTGAATAAAACCAGTAGCTATAATATATGTCCAATTACTTTGAGTGAGGCCACTAAAAGCATCTAAATCTATAAATGGTATTAAAAGAAATATCCCCAAGAATGTTTGTAAAAATGTCATTGCATACGCACTCATTTTGTTAATCCCTTTACCAAATAAAGTTGTAAATGCATAAAAGAGAGCTGCAAGAAATCCCCATATCATACCTGAAGACATTAATGAGCCGACAGAGAAGCTTCCATCAATACCAGCAATTAATAAAGCTCCTGCAAAACACACAATTATTGAAATGATAGATATGAATGTTAATTTTTCTTTAAAGACGATACTTCCAATTAACAGTACAATTACTGGTGCAAGATGATAAACTGAGATAGCAATGGTAACTGACATATTTTCAAAGGCTTTAAATAAGAAAACCCAATTAAATACTAAGAAAAAACCACATATTAAAACTTGAATAACTTCTTTTCGTTCCCATTTATCTTGTTTATATTGCCCTGTAAGCAACCAGCATACACTTAAAAATATTGTCGCAAAAATACACCTTACAAACACTAATTCAAACGAAGGTAAGTTTGTTTGAACAGAAAAAAATCCAACTGATCCAAAGATAACCATTGATGCTATCATCTTTAAGGCCGGTACCGTTTTCTCTTGCTTAAAACTCTTTTGAAGCAAATTAATCCCCCTCCAATAAAAACTCGGTTTATAGTGAGAAAAACACCAGCCTAAAAAAAGGACAGGTGCTTTTCCTCAAAAACACTCAATTGTAATCATTACTATTATCTAAAATATAATCTGGTGAATCAACATACTTTATATACCTTGAATAAGATCTAGCACGGCATTCACTGTACGCATCATCTTCCAAATTATAATAATCTAACTGTGCTTGTGTTAATAAACGATGATTCTCTTCCTCTTGTAAAAAGATTTCATTTGAGATTTCAAGGAATCCTTTAGATTCAAATTCATGTACCTTTTCTTCTATGCTAAACCCATTCATTTTACTAAGAACAAACGTCATTATAAAAACCTCCACACTATTGTATTTTTCTATCTCACCCTATGTTAGAAATGCAATAAGTAACCGAGATTCTTGCTTAATAAAATTTAAAATTATGATATTCAATTAATACACCAAATGAAATATATGTAATTCATTAAAATTATTTATTAAGCAATATTATATATCCTTTTGGGTATTTTTTCTAATTATCTGAAGATCCATCAACATTAGTCTTAATATTTGAAATTAAAGAAATGGATTTTTCAGAAAGATAAAACTGCGCGTATTGCAATTATTTATGTATATAACTTTTTAAAAATTATATTTTAAATATAGCTAGTTTTTTATAAATTTTTTGATATAATTACATACGGGAAAAGGGAAGAATTTTGTCTTCCCTTGTGTTTTTATTTGCATCTAGTACTTTTGCTAGATGCTTTTTTTTATGCTAAAAAAGGTATCCTCAAATACTTTGAGGATACCTTTTCACCTTTATTATCTCTGCTGTTTTCTACCTAATACGAGTAACCCAAAACTCATCATTACAAGAAGTGCTCCCATATATGGTTCCACAGGCATTTTCTGCCCTGTCTTCGGTAATTCTTTTTCAGGTTTCTCTGGATTCGGTGTCCCTGGCTTTTCTGGATCTGGTGTTCCAGGTTTTTCTAGATCTGGTGTTCCAGGTTTTTCTGGATTCGGTGTTCCAGGTTTCTCCGGATCCGGTGTTCCAGGCTTTTCTGGATCTGGTGTTCCAGGTTTTTCTGGATCTGGTGTTCCAGGTTTTTCTGGATCTGGTGTTCCAGGTTTTTCTGGATCTGGTGTTCCAGGTTTTTCTGGATCTGGTGTTCCAGGCTTTTCTGGATCTGGTGTTTCTGGACCTGGTGGTGCTAAATAATTCAATTTGTTTAATACTTCTAATTGAACTGCATTTATCATTCCATTTGTAATTTCAAATGGAATTGGATTAGTTAATTTTTCATATCCCTTTGGTGCTTCTACTTCTACTAGTGTGTAGTTACCTACAGATAGATCTGTGATTTTTGCCTTTCCATCTTTATCTGTTGTTACTTTCACTACTACTTTTCCCTTTTCATCATGAACTTCAAACACAGCTCCTGATAAGACTTCCTTGCTTTCAGCGGCCATTTTTGTAATCTCCACTGCACCTTTGTCTAACTGTTCGTTCTCTACTTTCAATGATAAGACTTTTGTCATACCTTTTGTAATTTCGAATGATACTGGTTCCGTTAACTTTTTGTAACCTGGTAAGCTCTTCGTCTCTACTAATTTGTATTTTCCTACTGATAGATCTGAAACGTTTGCTTTTCCTTCTTTATCCGTCGTTACTTTCGCAACTACTTTTCCTTTTGAGTCACGTACTTCAAATACAACATTTTCTAATGGTGCTTTACTGTCTTTATCTATTTTTGTGATTTCTACATTCCCCGTATCTACCATTTCATTTTCTACAGTGAACGCTAAAGATTTTGACATACCTTTTGTAATTTCAAATGGTACAGGCTTTTCTAATTTTTTGTAGCCTGGTAAACTCTCTACTTCTACTAGCTTGTACTTTCCTACTGATAAATCTGAAACTGTTGCTTTTCCAGCTTTATCTGTCGTTACTTTCGTTACTACCTTGCCTTTGTCGTCTTGTACTTCAAAGACTACACCTGCTAACGGTGCCTTATTATCTTTATCTATTTTTGTAATTTCTACATTTCCCGTATCTACCATTTCATTTTCTATTTTTAATGATAGAACTTCTGTCATACCTTTTGTAATTTCAAACGATACTGGTTCTGTTAATTGTTTGTAACCTGGTAAGCTTTCTTTCTCTACTAATTTGTACTTTCCTACAGATAAGTCTGAGATTTTTGCTTTACCATTTTTATATGTTTTTACTTCTGTTACTACTTTGCCTTTGTCGTCTTGTACTTCGAAGACTACGCCTTCTAATGCTTTTTGACTATCTTTATCTACTTTTGTGATTTCTACTGAACCTTTGTCTAACTGTTCATTCTCTACTTTTAATGATAAGACTTCTGTCATACCCTTTTTAATTTCGAATGATACTGGCTCTGTTAGCTTTTTGTAGCCTGGTAAGCTTTCTTTCTCTACTAATTTGTACTTTCCTACAGATAAGTCTGAGATTTTTGCTTTACCATTTTTATATGTTTTTACTTCTGTTACTACTTTGCCTTTGTCGTCTTGTACTTCGAAGACTACGCCTTCTAATACTTTTTGACTATCTTTATCTACTTTTGTAATTTCTACTGAGCCTTTATCTACTAATTCGTTCTCTACTTTTAGTGATAAAACTTCTGTCATACCTTTTTTGATTTCGAATGATACTGGTTTCGCTAGTTTTTTATATCCTGGTAAGCTTTCTACCTCTACTAGCTTATATTTTCCTACTGGTAAATCTGAAATTGTTGCTTTTCCTTCTTTATCTGTTGTTACTTTTGTTACTACTTTTCCTGCTGCATCTTGCACTTCGAATGTTACGCCCGCTAATACTGCGCCACTTTCTTTGTCTACTTTTGTAATCTCTACTGAACCTTTATCTAACAGTTCGTTCTCTACTTTCAATGATAAAACTTTCGTCATACCTTTTTTGATTTCGAATGATACTGGTTCCGTTAATTTTTTGTAACCTGGTAAGCTCTTCGTCTCTACCAATTTGTATTTTCCTACTGATAGATCTGAAACGTTTACTTTTCCATCTTTATCTGTCGTTACTTCTGTTACTACTTTACCTTGCTCATCTTGTACTTCGAAGACTACGCCTTCTAATACTTTTTGGCTATCTTTATCTACTTTTGTGATTTCTACTGAACCTTTGTCTAACTGTTCATTCTCTACTTTTAATGATAAGACTTCTGTCATACCTTTTTTAATTTCGAATGATACTGGCTCTGTTAGCTTTTTGTAGCCTGGTAAGCTTTCTACTTCTACTAGTTTGTAATTCCCTACAGATAGATCTGAAATTTTCGCTTTTCCTTCTTTATCTGTTTTTACTTTTGTTACTACTTTTCCTGCTGCATCTTGGATTTCAAAGACTACGCCTTCTAATACTTTTTGGCTATCTTTATCTACTTTTGTAATTTCTACTGAGCCTTTATCTACTAATTCGTTCTCTACTTTTAGTGATAAAACTTCTGTCATACCTTTTTTAATTTCAAACGATACTGGTTTCGCTAGTTTTTTATATCCTGGTAAGCTTTCTACCTCTACTAGCTTATATTTTCCTACTGATAAATCTGAAATTGTTGCTTTTCCTTCTTTATCTGTCGTTACTTTTGTTACTACTTTATCTTTTTCATCTTGCACTTCGAATGTTACGCCCGCTAATACTGCGCCACTTTCTTTGTCTACTTTTGTAATTTCTACTGAACCTTTATCTAACAGTTCGTTCTCTACTTTCAATGATAAAACTTTCGTCATACCTTTTTTGATTTCGAATGATACTGGTTCCGTTAATTTTTTGTAACCTGGTAAGCTCTTCTTCTCTACTAATTTGTATTTTCCTACTGATAGATCTGAAACGTTTGCTTTTCCTTCTTTATCTGTCGTTACTTCTGTTACTACTTTGCCTTTGTCGTCTTGAACTTCGAAGACTACGCCTTCTAATACTTTTTGACTATCTTTATCTACTTTTGTTACTTCCACATTTCCCTTGTCTAACATTTCGTTTTCTACTGTTAAAGCAAGAGATTTTGTCATACCTTTTTCAATTTGGAAAGTAATCGGATCTACTAATTGTTTATATCCTTTTGGTGCTTTTACTTCTACTAACTTGTATGTGCCGACTGATAAATTAGTAACTTGTGCTTGTCCTTTTTTATCTGTCGTTATTTTAGCGACTACTTGTCCTGCTTCATCTTGAATTTCAAAGACTGCATCAGCTAAAGCATCTTTATTTTCTTTATCTACTTTTGTAATTTCTACATTTCCTGTATCCACTAATTCATTTTCTACAGTCAATTGTAATGCTGTTACTCTACCCTTTTCAATTTCGAATGAAATTGGCTTTTCTAGTGGTTTGTATCCTGCCGGTGTTTCTACTTCTACCAACTCATACTTTCCAATAGATAAATCTGAAACGTTTGCTTTTCCTTCTTTATCCGTTTTTACTTTCGCAACTACTTTTCCTTTTGAATCACGTACTTCAAATACAACATTTTCTAATGGAGCTTTACTATCTTTATCTATTTTTGTTATCTCTACATTCCCTGTATCCACCATTTCATTTTCTACTTTTAATGATAGAACCTCAGTCATGCCTTTTTTAATTTCAAATGATACTGGTTTTTCTAACTTTTTATAACCAGGTAAACTTTCTACCTCTACTAATTCATACTTTCCTACAGGTAAATCTGAAACATTTGCTTTTCCTTCTTTATCTGTCGTTACTTTCGTAACTTCCTTACCCTTTTCATCTTGGACGATGAATGTTACTCCCGCTAACGGTGCTTTATTATCTTTATCTATCTTTGTTATCTCTACATTTCCCGTATCTACCATTTCATTTTCTATTTTTAATGATAGAACTTCAGTCATGCCTTTTTTGATTTCAAATAATACTGGATCTGTTAGTTTCTTATAGCCTGGTAAACTTTCTTTCTCTACTAATTTGTACTTTCCTACTGATAGATCTGAGATTTTTGCTTTACCATCTTTATCTGTTTTTACTTCCTTTACTACTGTTCCAGCTTCATCTTGCACTTCAAAGACTACGCCTTTTAATGCTTTTTTGTTGTCTTTATCTACTTTTGTAATTTCTACTGAACCTTTATCTAACTGTTCATTTTCTACTTTCAATGATAGGACTGTTGTCATACCTTTTGTAATTTCGAATGATACTGGTTCTGTTAGCTTTTTGTAGCCAGGTAAACTTTTCGTCTCTACTAATTTGTACTTTCCTACTGATAAATCAGAGATTTTTGCTTTACCATCTTTATCTGTTTTTACTTCTGTTACTACTTTGCCTTGCTCATCTTGCACTTCGAAGACTACGCCTTCTAGTACTTTTTGGCTATCTTTATCTATTTTTGTAATTTCTACTGAGCCTTTGTCTAACTGCTCATTTTCTACTTTTATTGCTAAAGCTTTTGTCATACCTTTTTTTATTTCAAATGGTACTGGTTCTGTTAGCTTTTTATAACCTGGTAAGCTTTTTGTCTCTACTAATTTGTACTTTCCTACTGATAGATCTGAAACGTTTGCTTTTCCATCTTTATCTGTTACTACTTTTCTTACTACTTCATCTTTCTCATCTTGGACTTCAAATTCGACACCCGCTAATACTGCTCCGTTTTCTTTGTCCACTTTTGTAATTTCTATATTACCTTTGTCTACCATTGCATTTTCCACTTGTATTGGGAATATGCCGTCCCCTGTTACATTTACTTCGAACTCTGCTTCTTTTAATTGGTAGCCTTCAGGCGCTTTCGTTTCTTTTAAAATATATTTCCCTGGTGCTAACGGTTTAGAGATTGCCTTACCATCTTTATCTGTAACAATATGTTCGACTACTACACCGTCTTTTACTATATCAAACTCTGCATTTGCTAATGGTTTTTCACCATTTTCCGAATCAATTTTCTTTACTTCAATTTGACCCTTTTGCATAGTATTTTTAATTTCAATTGTTTTTGTTTCTCCAGCTTGAAGTGTAACCTCTACTGGTTCTTTTAATTTTTGATATCCTTCTGGTGCTACTGTTTCATAAACTTTATACGTTCCAGGAGCTAAAGTTTGAGGTACTGAAAAACCTTTTTCGTCCGTTTTCAGTTTTGCAACAACTTCATTTGCACTATTTCGAACTTCAAATTCGGCACCTTTTAACCCTTTGTTCAGATCCTCAGAATCTATTTTATGAATCGATACTGTACCGTCTTTTGGAGCTTCAGGCGGCGTAATAGTTACTTCTTTTGATGTTAATGTTTTATCATCAAAATGTAATTCCGCTTTATTAGGAATCTTCTTATCTACGTAAGAAGATAAGTCTGCATTATTTTTAATTTTCGCCTTGATACTAAGATTGATTCTCTGGTCTTCATATGACTTATAGTCAAAATTCTCACCAAACGTAAATGTTACTTCACTTCTTTGCTTATCTATCTTTAACGTCCCTTTAGAAGTAATATCTTGGCCATTTTGATCATACACTTTTGCCTCTAATACTTCTAAAACATCTTCTAAATCATCACGAATTACCATTGATGTGTATTTAGGAGGATCGTTTGGTATATGTGTACCAACTTGGTATTGAATCACTTGATCCATTTGTGTTAGCTGCTCATTCTCTACAAGCTTGCCATTCTCATCAACTATATTTTTTTCAATACTAGGTGGATTATCGTCACCTGAACCGGTTCCTCCCCCACCACTTACGAATACTTGTCCTACTTTTTCTTCAGTTTTAATATTTTTACCTTCTAATTTCACAGTATTTTTATGAGGCTTTGCAGAAGGATTAGTAATCTTTGTTTTATATCTTAAAATATAACCTTTTGAACTGTCTGGAAACTCAATTGTAAATCCAGCCTTTTTTGCATTAATTTTAATGTTAGATAAATCTGCTGGCTTAATATTTGTTGGTGCATAACCATCTTCAAATACAGCCTCTTCTAATACTACGCTGTCTGTAATTAACTCATGCCCAGGTCCTAATGTATCTGTTAATTTAAGATCTTGCATTTCTGTTCCAGTTGCATTTACATATACAAGCCAATCAGCAATCGAAGGATCTTCTTGATTATAAGAACCCCATTTCAATAGATTATCTGTATTGGGCTGTGGCTTCGGTCTCTCTGTCGTATTACTTACATTTACTTCTTTATTGACGATTTGACCATCAACGTTAAATTCTAATGGAATTTCTTTAACACCATCATATGCTTCTAGACCAAAGTAGAATTCTACGAATAAAGAACCTTTAATGTTATTCTTTCCTTCTACGTAATCCCCCATAGTACACGTTAATAGACCCTTTTTCATCTCACATGTACCAACTGTTTTTCCTTCAGCATCTTTTAAAGGAAAACTCATATTCATAAGGTCTTTTCGAAACTCTTTTGGCATATCAATTGTGAATTGATCTCCACTTTTTATTTTTTCTTTAGCTGACCACTTCACTTCTACTTTCATACCATCTGAGGCTTGATACGGTTCAGATGTCGTGCCATCAGTACGGGAAATATTAATTTCGTCCACTGGACTTTTCATCACAGCAGCTTGAATAACTGGAGCCCACACATTCAGCACTGAAAATAATACTAGAAAAACTAATGAAACCATTGAAATATGTCTTTTAGTACTTTTCATTTGCATAGTTCCCTCCTATTTTTTATATTTATATAACAAAAAAAGACCGTCCGGTTGCATCAAAAATGTGCAACCAGACGATCTTAGTAACCAATATGTATTACCGTAGACTCTAAGCTTTGCGGCCTATCCTTTCGAATAGTGTGCTAAAAATATCTTTTATTCTTTTTTTGTTTCATTTTCCTCTTAAACCAAATATTACTATACCGTCTGGACGGTTATAATTCAATACTCTATAAAATTGTTCTATTTTTCTAATAAAAAAATAATTCACCACTACATTAAAGAAGCAACGGTGAATTATTTTCACATTATATAGTTCGTATATTCTATTTATATGAATTTCTAATAAGAGCTTGAATCACTTTTTCTCTTAACTCGGGGCTTAGTCTTCCAACCCCTAAATATTCCGAATACCATAATCCATCTGCTGCTAATCTAATAATTGTTGCACAAACTGCATCTATCTCATCGTTTTCTATATTCTTTTGCAGTTGCTGAAATGATTGTTGTAATGGCTCAAGTAATTCAGGTTTTAACATGAATGCTGCCATCATACTACTAGATAACTCTTCTGTTCTTCTCTCATTATTTAATCTTTCCTCTACAAAAGAGCGAACCCATCTCCCTTTCTTCTCTGCGTCTTCCGCAACTTTATTGTAAATGGCCCCTTCATAATCCTCTACCCCTCTGACTATCATACCTTCTATTAAAGCTTCTTTATTTGAAAAGTGATACAATAATCCACCTTTACTTACACCCGCCTCTTTTGCCACTGCTTCTAAGGTTAATTTAGCAACCCCTTTACATTGCACAATTTGAGAAGCGGCCGCCAAAATCTTTTGCCGCGTTATGCTTATACTCATTCCTTTTTAAAACCCCATTTCTACTAAATTTATATAAATACGAATCTTATTTTTAATATTGTTGATTACTACTAAGTATTTTCTTTATACAACAAAAGCTTCATTACCTTTGAATTTTTAGTTACTTATTCTATTAAAAATTTCCATATCATTCAATATGATAACATTAAACACACAAAGCTGACTATACATCTATACTTTTGTATTTATTGAAAATATATCCATTAATAAAATTTACCAATTTAGTCCTTCTTATTACCTTATAAGACGGCAGTAATTCTTTCAGCACTAAATAAAAAATGTTATTACTCCCATTGAATTGAGTAATAACATTTCACTTAACAAATTCGCTGCCAACTAGCATCCTTCACATCTTCACTAGTCGGTTTTCTAACTAATCCAATAAAACATTCCTCGCAAGCACCAAATACAATAAAATTTTTCTGTGCTTGTCTTAACGAGACTTCATTTGCACCGCCTTCAAAGTCAGGATTGTTAAACTGTACCTCATCATCTTCCCAGTAACATATATTACAAATTTCATATGTACCTGGTGGTTCTTCTTCTATTGTTCTATACCCGCAGCACGGACATGTATATTTCATTCTGTTACTCCATTATTCATTTCTTTTTTCTCCCATATATTCCGGCCCATAAAGAATGTCACAGCACAAATCATAGTTATCCCCATGAAAAATGTATTAGAATCTTCATATGTAGTTGGAATGCCTACCGTTACGAAAACAATACTAAAAGCTAAAAGTAGATATAATAATAAAGATATAATATAGCTGAGTTTAAATCGTAAAATGATACCTCTAAACAATAGCTCACCAAGTAGACAGCCACCTAAAATAATAGGTACTCCGAAATACAATGTAAGGACTCCCATTTGCGCAGTAGATTGAATTATCTTTCCAATTATGTTCGGCGAAACCAGCTCACTATTGTTTCCCATCCTATCATATAAATCAAGTGCTGTTGCTGAAATAAAGAAACTTAATATAGAAAATGAATACGGTATTAAAAATTTGCTCACTCTCATTCACCTCGCTTTTTTCTTTACATATATTATTCATTATTTTCGCATAAAAAAATCGCCCGTCTTCCGCGAAAGACGAGCCGTTCCACTTAATTCTCACTTAACTTCTTCTTATACCAATCCTGCATTCTCTCCGCATCTTCTACTCTCGTATGCTCTATTTTGTAACTAGATGATGCACTCGAAAACTTATACGTACATAAATCCGCACGGCGCTGGAAATATGATTGTGTCTTCTCCATTGATTGGACGTGTCTTCTTCTAATAAGTCCTGTATATTTTCCGACGCTACGATAGACAAGTGTAATTTGTTCTCCGTTAACACTGTAACCATTTGTTTTAAATGTTGCGTATCCAAGTGTAAAGATAAGGATTGCGAGCGGTAATAATGCCCACATGATGTAATACTTTTCAAAGTATATGCTTATTCCAGTAAGCGGGATTGCGAGCATAGCGAAAAAGATGAAACTATCAATGAGATAACGGCGCAATGCTGCTTTTGGTAACGAAGTAATATTTGCATTCAGTTCGTATGGTAATTGTAAATGCGTGAGTAACTGTTGCACTCGATCTTTTCGAATGATAGGATGCAGTGTAACTTTTTCTTTTTCGTCATCCGTTCCCTTACTTTGAATGACTTCTACTTGCACAGCACAATAACCGAACGGTTGGCGTAAAATACCTTCTTTTATCGTAATCCCTTGAATACGGTGCAATTTTAGTACGAGTTCTTTTTTCTCCAGTAATCCTTGCGAAATACGGACTTCGTCATTTCTTCGATTCACTGTAAAATCTCCATGTTTTAGCGCATAACCAATTGTCGATATAATCCACGAAAGGACGAGCAAAATAGCTATCATCAAAATCCAGCCATATATATCATGTTCCATTACATACGACTTTACGCTATTCTCTATCCATTTCGGAATGTACTCATCTACTTGGTGATACACAAAAAAGATTAATGAGAATAACAATCCAAATTGACCAGATGTAACAGAGGCTATTAAAATCTCTTTCCACGTTAATTTGTATTCTCTCGCTTGTTTTTCCTCTGTAATAATTTCTTTTACTTCTACTTCTTCTAATGTTTTTTCTACTTTCAATTCTGAAGCCGACTCATTTAACATTGCGATAAGCTCTGTCGCTTCTTCTACCGTAATTCCAGCTAAGCTAACTTCTGCTTCATCGCCTCCGCCAGCTGTTTCAATCTGAATTTTTTTCAAACCGAGCATTTGATATAGTACGTTAGAACTTGTATTAATCGTTTGAACACGTTCTTTATTTAAGTAGCTCTCCTTTTTCACAAAGAGACCTTGTTTCACATGTAATACGTTATTTTCAACCCAGTATGTTGTGTAATACCATTTTTCAAACGCTGAAAAGACGGTGAGTAAACCGAATGCAGCGGGAATTAAATACCAAAACGGGAACTTTCCGTTTAAGCTAAACATGAAAATAATGAGTGGTATAAAGTCTGTTATTTTTAACTCTAATAACATCGTGATTGGATGCTGCCTTTTATACATCCTCATCACTCACTTTCGCTAATTCTGCAATTTTCGTTTTCAACATTTCAGCTTCATACATCGTTAAACCTGGGATGCTATGGGAAGTTGCTGCTGTTGAAATGTGTAATTCTGCTAATCCGTATTTTCTCATAATTGGCCCTTGTTCAATCGTTACGTGCTGTACACGAATCATCGGCACTAATACGCGCTTAACAACGAAAAGGCCATGCTGAATTTCAAGTTCTTCTTCATTTAGTTGGTAGCTGTAATAACGTTGACGTAGTTTCGGAAACGTAAAGTAATCAAACGGTGTATATACGATTGTTAATCCGATGAGCACATAGAAAATCCAAGCCCACCAATTAAACTTAATCATAAAGAAAAGATATGCAAAAATGACTATAATACTGATTCCTAGCTCAATTAAAGAACGCACTTTCCACACCTTGACCATGTCAGGGTGAATTTCATTTTTCAATGGATCCATGTAACCACTCCAAATCTAGTAATCTAATATATGAATACTCTCAATCTATATTTTACGTAACTTTACAGAAAATTGGAATTTAATCTTCTTTCTTCTCAGGAATAAAATATCCGAACCAAAGTAGCCAAATGAAACCGATTAACTTCATCCAATTTCCATCCGCTTGAAAAGCTTCAATCATACCTGGTATTTTATAAACCCCAATAAATCCAAGAAAACCGAGCCACCAGTTTTTTTGCATTTTCATTTTTACTCCTCCTTCATTACGTTTTTCACATTTCGAATCCAAATTTCTTTATACTTTAACTGGAATCCCATGAGCATATAGTTGCTCATATTATCGATCACGAGCGCTAGCGTATGAGCATTTTCTTCCGTTTCATGTTGTGACACAACGCCCAGTCTCGCGCCTTTCTTCAATAAATCGTGGAAACCATGCAAAAAATCCTCTTGTATTTCAAATAAACGTTTCTGATACTTTTCATTTCGTGATGCAGTTACGATAAATTCATTGATAACGCGTAGTATTCCTTCTTGCCCTTCATACTCAGAGAGCATATGTAAACCATCTGCGATTAGCTTTTCTGCAAAGTTTTCTTTCGTATACCGCTCTTCATTAAAGTACTTTGTAAAATGATAATCAGAAAAAATCTCTTCAAATAAAAAATCAACTAACGCTTCTTTAGAAGAAAAATGATAGTAAATAGCCGGTTTTGAAATACCTACCTCTTTCGCAATCATGGAAAGACTCATCTTCTCAATGCCGTGTTCTGCCATAAGTTTAAATGATGCCTCTACAATGTTCTGCGATGTTTGTAAATTCTTCGTCATACTGTACCTCACTTATTTTTACTTACCGTTCGGTAAGTAAATTATAAAACAAAACGAAATGATTTTCAATTTAGTTAGCGCTACAGAAGGTATTTATTGGAAAATACAGAAAGTTATAAAGTAAAAGCAACATATAACAATAAGGAGGATATCATATGGGACTTGGTGGTAATGGCGGTAGTGGTGGTAATGGCGGCGGTGAAGCGGGACAAGCTGGTAAGAGCGGATTTTCATTAATCATTGTACTTTTTATCGTATTGATTATAGTTGGAATTAGCTATATCGGACTTAGCTTCTAAGAAAAGGCGTCCTACATTACATATGTAGGACGCCTTGTTTTTAATCCCTATTCAGCAATCGCATACGATAGCAATTCATCGTCACTTCTCCAAGCCTTTGCAGTAATTGATAGTTCGCATATGCGCCGACTGGGGCACCGATTACTGGGACGAGCTGAAGCATTTTCGCTAAATCAATATAGTCTCGGTACTCTGTTTGGAACTTTTCCCAGTCCATATGATTTTCTTTTTCTGTATCCCACGTTTCGATTGCTTTCCATATTTCTTTTCTGTGATCGTCACTTGAAAAGGCAAGTTGGAAAACGTGAAGGATAAAAAGACGCTCTTCTTGTTTACTCGTATCAAATCCGTACAATGTCGCTGCATCGAATAAAAATTTAATTTTAATTGTAAGTAAAAGCGGAAAGTCAGCAAGACCGAGGAGAATACCACCAGCTCCAGTCCCTGCTCCTTCTGCCGCTGCTATTTTTTTGTACTCATCCATTTTTTTACGAACTTCATCGTCACGTCTTTGCAGTGACCATGTCGTCTCTTTTAGCTTCGGCTTTATAAAGTTTGACCCGGCGCTAATCGTTTGCACCATCATACGAATCGTCTCTGTTAGTACCTTTTGTACTTTCGCCGGAATGAGCTGTTGCACCTTCGTCTGCACTTTTTTGGAGAACCGTGTCATCATAGAAGAATCTTTCATGAATGTAGCTTTCCACTGCTCCAATTCTTTTATAACCTTCTCTTCGTATGTAATCATAGGTTCATTCCTTTCAATTTAAACGCTCAATGCGCTTCGCCCCGTATTGGTAAACGAAACCGATACTAAATAATATGCTTACGATAAGTAAAATTCCTGTCATCATGAAATCTTTCGTTGCTAGTGCAAATATAATTGTAAATATAACGCTACCTGTAATAAGAATTGCATTTAATAAAGTAAGAAAATCTTTCTTCTTCTCTTCTCCGCCTACTGGGTACAAATCAAGCCAAATTTTCATGCGGTGATGTTTCCATAAAGTTAATAGCTGATAACCGATTAAGTATAGGAAGATAAGGCTTACGATAAATCGTCCATATAAAAACGGAATGAAGTAAAGAATAACTCCGCCTAGAGCGAGCAGGCGCACATATAAGCCAAAATAATTACCAGATCTTAAGAACGTTCTCGTATATAAGTATAAATATGTACGCTTTTCGCCTATCATCGACAGAATGAAATCTAGCCATTTTCTGCGGGCTACTCTTTCTTTTAATGCTGGTACATCAACGAACATATTCGCAATGCGGTACAGCAGCATCATCTTCTTACCTTCTTCGGAAATTAAATACTCCCAGTTTAGTGGCTTTCCTTTGACCATTTGATGAATGATAGCAAGGTATAACACCATAAGAAGGACGATTCCACCAATGAAAAGAACTGAAGTACGTTCTACAAGGAAATATACAAATAAACCGTTTAGGATAAAACGAATAAACCAATCAGCCCTTTGTATATTTTGATCTGTTAAAAATGACTTTTCCCACGCTACAAATAAATTCCACGCTTTTACAATGACAAATGCGAGTACGATCCATATGTAGCCAGCTCCTGTTTGCTTCATTTGTTGGAAGTATAACGGAGCAAGCGCGGCTGCTACGATTGCGATTATGTATAACTGAATCATAAATGTAAAAAGAAATGCCTTTGTGAAGTAAGGTTTTAACTTTTCTTCAACTGGCAGTAAGTAAACGAGATCCGCTTCTTTTAATAATGTTTGAATGGATCCAGCCGTTAACACGAGTCCAATTAATACTGCCATTACGAGCGCAGTTGGAAACGAAGTTGTTAACGTTTGTAACCATTGCTGGTAATAATACGCTCCCGCACCGATGATGAACACGAAAATAAATTTCAAATGATCATTAAATACGTATTTACTATATGTACGAACTTCTTTTAGAAATTGACGAAATCGTTCTTTCCATAACGCTGTGCTATTCATAATCTTCTTCCTTCGTTAATGCAATGTAAATATCATCTAACGTTGCACCTGGCATATTAAACTGTGATTGCAGTTCAGATAGCGTTCCCTTCGCTCTTACTTCACCTTGATGCAAAATAATGAACGAATCACAATAACGCTCTGCCGTCGCTAAAATATGTGTGCTCATTAAAATACCGGCACCACTCTTTTTCATTTGGTCCATCATTTGAAGAAGGGATTGAATCGCTAACGGATCTAATCCAACGAAAGGTTCATCTACTATGTAAAGAGATGGCTCCACTAAAAATGCGCTCATAATCATTACTTTTTGTTTCATCCCTTTTGAGAAATGAGATGGAAACCATTTTAAACGATTTTTCATACGAAACTCTTGTAGTAGTTGTCCTACACGTTCTTCATATTGTTTTTCATCCACGCCATACGCCATAGCTGTTAATTTCAAATGCTCTTCTAACGTTAATTCATCATATAATACCGGCGTTTCCGGAATAAATGAAAAGCTAGAACGGTACGCTGTCATATCATCACGAATTGTTTTCCCATTAATTGTGACAGTTCCTTTTTTCGGTTCCATTAAACCGATAATATGTTTAATCGTCGTACTTTTACCAGCTCCATTTAAACCGATTAAGCCGACAAGTTCGCCTTTATTAACAGAGAACGAAACGTCTTTTAATACAGGTCGTTTCGTATATCCTCCTGTAACATTTTCTACACGCAATAACTCGCTCATACGACACCACTTTCTTCATTAGTATTCATTCTATATTCATCTTACCAAAAATTATGCTGTACTACATAGTATCCATGTACTCAAAAAAAATTTTAAAATTTATTAGCATATAATTTCCCGAAAGCGGACATCATAATTATTGAAGAAGGAACACATTGAAAAAGCAACCACCAATTGATGAGTACAACAACATAGTGAAGTCATCATGAAATGGGGTGTCCAAGTTGGACAATGAAATTTACACATAACCAGATCATTTGTTTCATTTTCGAAACGGGGTGTCTCTGAAAGAGCATATACTGTTTTAAAAAATAAACAATTTCATTTTAAAAAAGATTGCAATTCATTTCACTTGAAAATGGGGTGTCTACGGCAGAAACTTTAGCCGATTTACCGTGCATTTCTTAAATAAATGAGGTGTCTGCGAAACGTAAATTACGATAATGCTTTTTCAATCCCTCTTCAGAAAACAGGAAGCTGAGTCAGCTTCCTGTTTTTCGTGTTTGTTCTCTTATGTAATTATGGTAAAATACGGCTAAGGATATTTGAAAGGATGAGATCAATGAATCATACAGCAGACAATTGTATTTTTTGTAAAATCATTGACGGGCAAATCCCTTGCTCAAAAGTATACGAAGATGAACATGTGCTTGCATTTTTAGATATTAGTCAAGTAACAAAAGGACATACTCTTGTTATTCCGAAAGTTCACAAACAAGACATTTTTGCGTTAACGCCAGAAATCGCATCACATATTTTTTCTGTCGTTCCAAAAATCGCAAATGCGATTAAAACAGAGTTTAATCCAGTTGGCTTTAACCTACTTAACAATAACGGTGAAAAAGCTGGACAAACTGTGTTCCACTTCCACCTTCATTTAATTCCACGCTACGGTGAAAAAGATGGTTTCGGTGCTGTTTGGAAATCACACCAAAATGAATACACTATGGAAAATTTACAAAACATCGCAAGTACAATTGCAAATAGTGTGAAATAATGACACTATAAGAAGGCGTAATACATAACAAGCCACTTCCCTGAAGTCATCAAATTCCGCATGGCTTGTTTCTTCACCTAAAATGCTCAGGGATGATTGTTTGTGCATAGCACATATAAGAAAGATATGCATATTTTTTCACATCATGAATACGAACAAAAAATAAGGAGGTCTCCTTTTATGTCAAAAGCTAAATCCTTTATTACAGGTGTTATTTGCGGCGGAGCAGTTGCTGGACTAGCCGTTCTTTTCTCAACTCCTTCTTCTGGTAAAGACATGCGCGGCAAGTTAAAAGAAAAAGGAAATGATATTAAAAAGACTTTAGCTGATATTACAGCTGATACGAAATTATTAAAACGTCAAATCGTTGAAACTGCTTCAGAAGGTAAAGAAGTGTTCCAAGAATTAAAAGACGATATGCACGATACACTTTCTAACTGGAAGCAAGATATTTCTCAAAACAAGCGCCATATTGAGAAAGAAATTTTGGACATCCAAAAGTCAATTGAGAAACTGCAAGAAGCTGTTCCAGAAAAAGCGTAAACAAATTCCTGCTTAGTTTTTTGCATATAACAAATATTTTTTATATAAATTGACCTTGACACGGCATATCGTATAGATATGCCGTGTTTTTATGCATTTACAATATATGTTATCAATTAACATGTAAGGACAACGCATGTATTCACGACTCATAAAACGCTTCCATAGTTATGCATGATTTGTATAGAATGTCATTTTGTTAAAAAATTTTCACAATTCTTACAAAAAGACTTTATTAATTTTTATTTTACTGGCATAATAGATAGTAATGAAAAAGAATGTTAAAGTGGGTGAGTAAATGAAAAGTGGAGAAAAAGATTACTCGGTAAAAGAAGCGATGATTTTCAGCCAACGCATTGCTCAATTATCGAAAGCGTTATGGAAATGTGTAGAGAAAGATTGGCAGCAGTGGATTAAACCTTACGATTTAAATATTAATGAACATCATATTTTAACAATCGCTTATCATTTAAAAGGGGCTTCTATTTCTGAGATTGCTAAGTTTGGAGTTATGCACGTATCAACGGCATTTAACTTCTCTAAAAAGCTAGAAGAACGCGGCTATCTTGTATTCTCAAAAAAGGAAGATGATAAACGAAATACGTACATTGAAATTACAGACAAAGGGGAAGAATTACTACTTCGCTTAATGGAGGAGTATGATCCTGAAAATAATTCAGTGTTTAATGGGGCTCTTGCACTTCGTAATTTTTATGGGAAGTTCCCAGAAAATATCGAACTGATTGCAATCCTGCGTAATATTTACGGACAAGACTTTATCGATATTTTTGAGAAATCATTAGAAGATATTGAAGAGAACTTTACAGAATCCGATCAAAAGTTAGTTAAGAAATAATCTATTTATTTTTTCGCAATCATGCTTAAGAATTCATTCATAAGCGGCTTAAATAAACCTTGTTTTGCTAGCGCTTCCGCAGTTTCGTGTACTTCGAGCTGATGTGGAAGCGCTTTTTCAAATTGATCTAACAGCGCATCGAACAAAAGAAGCCCTTCTGCTTTCTCCACTACATATTGCTCGTTCAGTTTTTCACAAAGATTTAGTATACGTTCAATATCTTTTTTACGAGCTTTTTTCTTTATGATCAAAGAATAAAATGGACACTTCTCTTCATCAATCATTTTAAATAGTAGGTCTACATAGTATTCAGCTTGTTCTAATCTTCTAACAACGTCCATTTTCTCCCTCACTTTCTAACACAAAGTCTTCTATTTCTGAATTTTGTAACACGAACAAAATATCGTGTGATACAATATATGTATATGTATATGTATTTTAGCCAAAAGGAGGTCTCGCCTCATGACACTTATAACAGTTGTTTTTGTCGCATTTGCACTTCTTGTTATATTTTACACGAATTTCATGACACATACACTGTGTGAACGAAAACAAATAGCTGCGAGCCGCCAGCCCGGTGTCTTTCGGGTTATTAATGTATGTATAACAATTTTATTAATTTCTAGTTATATAGAAATTATATTTCATGGAAAGTGAGGAAGGAAAGCCCCTTCCTCACTTTTTTCCTCTATAAGCAAATTATACCTACAATAACCAATAAAATAAACAGTACAAGTAATAAAATAAGTTGAGAATTCATCCCCATCCCCTCCTCTATTCTGTATATGCGGCATACGCCCAATATGGCACACTTTCAAAATCTGACACGTGCTGGTTAATTTTTCTTTATCAATATGAAAACGGTTCGAAATATGATATATTAAATTTTGTACATATTGCTTATACTATAGAACAAAACATTCATCAAAACTTTATCCTCAGCCTCGGTAAGCCCTGTTAAGCGCGCTTTACCAATATAAAAAAGCAAAAGTATCAGTGAGACTTAATCGGGCTCTTATGAATCAAAATTCATTGGTGTAGGATAAATTAAAAATACATAATAGTAGGAGTGTTTATCGAATGAAGAAAGCTATGCTTGCCTTAGCCGCAACAAGTGTAATCGCATTATCAGCATGTGGAACATCATCATCAGACAAAATTGTTACATCTAAAGCTGGTGACATTACAAAAGAAGAATTCTACGATCAAATGAAGACACAAGCTGGTAAACAAGTACTAAACAACATGGTTATGGAAAAAGTACTTATTAAAAACTACAAAGTTGAAGACAAAGATGTAGACAAAAAGTTCGATGAAATGAAAAAACAATACGGTGATCAATTCGATACACTATTAAAACAACAAGGTATTAAAGAAGAAACTATAAAAACTGGTGTGCGTGCTCAATTAGCTCAAGAAAAAGCTATCGAGAAAACAATCACTGATAAAGAACTAAAAGAAAACTACAAGCCTGAAATTAAAGCAAGCCACATTCTTGTAAAAGATGAAGCTACTGCGAAAAAGGTTAAAGAAGAACTTGGACAAGGTAAATCTTTCGAAGAGTTAGCGAAACAATACTCTGAAGATACTGGTTCAAAAGAAAAAGGCGGAGACCTTGGCTACTTTACTGCTGGTAAAATGGTTAAAGAATTCGAAGATGCTGCTTACAAGCTGAAAAAAGATGAAGTAAGCGAACCTGTGAAATCACAATTCGGTTACCACATCATTAAAGTAACAGACATTAAAGAACAAAAACCATTTGATGAAGTAAAAGGCGACATCAAAAAAGATCTAGTTCAGAAGAAAGCACAAGATGCTGCATTCATGAATGATCTTATGATGAAAGAAATCAAAAAAGCTGACGTAAAAGTTGACGATAAAGATTTAAAAGATCTTTTCGAAGAGAAAAAAGCTGACGATAAAAAAGAAGAAAAGAAATAATGAAGTAAAAAGCTTGGGCTTCGGCCCGAGCTTTTTTATGTATCCTCTTCGTTAACGAAAGTTTATTTTGTCATTCGTTTAACTAAAACCATCTTTTATGCATTTCACTTAAAAACATTTCTGTGATTCTAAATCCTGAACTTTCCCCTATAATAGAGTCAATCCCACAATACGGACAAACTGCTGTGTTATCATCATCCCACCACTCTGTAATTTTTTCTGGATGGAAAATTTCTAAACAATAGAAACAACCACATATAACATCCTTTTCTAAGTGCTTTCTATTACGAGAACAAAAACGATGCGCTTCCTCAAAATATTTTTGCATCAGTATCCCCCTATTCCTGATTTTCTTCTTTGCTTTACTTACATTCTCCTCAATAAAATTGCAATTCTTCCTTAAAGAAAAACACAAAAAAAACCTTGATCCACGCCACGCAGAACCAAGGTTTATCTTATTATCATTGATTAAATTCAAAAACTATGTTAAATTAGTACAGAAACACGTTTTCTAAAATGAAAGGAACGTATTTATCCGTATTTTAATTGTACACCAAAACACATCTTCAGTCAACCTCTATTTTTCACTTTTAAAGGAGTGCTTACCGTATGAACAAAAAACTTGATTTAGAGCAAAAAAGATTGGATACCGTAATCGAGACAATTACGGAGCAAATTGATAAACTGGAAAACGAAACTGGCAGACGCCGGGCAGAAGTAATCAATATTCGTAAACACTTTTGGGATGATGTGAAAGTGAACACGGATACTTTTGATGATTATCTTGAAACAGTTATCAACTTAAGACAACAAGCTCAGTCATTAGCTGTCACACAAATTACTCATAAGCACACCTTTAATCGACTTGCCGCACTAAAACGCATGCATAAAGCACCTTATTTCGGACGAATTGATTTCAAAGAAGAAGGAGAATCTGCTGCGGATCAAATTTATATCGGTGTTGCTACACTTACGGATGCTAGCGGAGAAAACTTTCTTATATATGACTGGCGCGCACCTATTTCGAGTGTATACTACGATTATCCACCAGGACCAGCTGAGTACAGTACACCAGGAGGCGTAATCCACGGTAATGTGGAGAAAAAATTACAATACATTATTCAAAATGGCGAGATTGATTCTATGTTCGATACGAGCCTTACAATTGGCGATGAAATCTTGCAACAAGCGCTCGGAAAAGGTACGAACAAACATATGCAAAGTATCGTCGCTACAATTCAGCGTGAACAAAATGAAATTATTCGTCACGATGAAGGCCGACTCCTTATCGTGCAAGGAGCTGCTGGTAGTGGTAAAACGTCAGCTGCCCTGCAGCGAATCGCCTACTTACTATATAAATATCGCGAATGGCTAAAAGCGGATCAAATTATTCTCTTCTCCCCTAACTCTATGTTCAATAGCTACGTTTCTAACGTACTACCTGAACTCGGCGAAGAAAATATGCAGCAAGTGACATTCCAAGAATATTTAAATCATAGACTGAGTAAGTCATTTGACGTTGAAGACCCTTATGAGCAATTAGAATATATGCTAACTGAAACAAATAGCCCTACCTATAAAACGAGAAATGCGAGCATCCGATTTAAAGCATCCACTCAATTTTTCGAGATGATTAGAGCGTACAGACAATCTCTTGAATCTTCAGGTATGCTATTTAGAGGAATGAAATTTAGAGGGAAACTAATCGCCTCAGCTAAAGAAATTACAGAGCAATTTTACAATACAGACTCCTCCCTCCGTTTCAATAATAGAATTGAAAAGTTAACGGATTGGCTAAATAAGCAAATAGATGCACTTGAAAAAGCAGAACTGAAAAAGCCTTGGGTAGAAGAAGAAATTGAACTACTTAGTAAAGACGAATATCAAAAGGCTTATAAATACTTGCAGAAAAAAGGCGAGTTTGACGACAACTCCTTTAATGATTTTGAGAAAGAAACGAAAGTACTCGGACGTATGATTGTCCGTAAAAAAATGAAGCCACTTCGTAAAGGCGTTCAAACATTGCGTTTCATCAATTTTACAGGCATATATAAACAACTTTTCACAGATGCATCATGGGTTACTGGGGAAAAACCGAAAGAATGGGATGACATTTGCTCATTAACAGTAAACATGCTTGATGAAGGAAAGCTATATTACGAGGATGCGACTCCATTTTTACTTTTAAAAGAATTAATTGAAGGCTTCCAAACGAACAGATCGATTAAACACGTACTCGTAGATGAAGCACAAGATTACTCTCCGTTCCAGTTCGAGTTTTTAAAACGTCTCTTCCCTGCCGCAAAAATGACGGTACTCGGAGACTTTAACCAAGCGATATTTGCCCATGCGAGTGAAACGGTGAATTTCGATACACTTACGAATTTATACGGGCCAGACGAAACAAACGGCATTAACTTAACTCGTAGCTATCGCTCAACAAAACCGATTATTGAATTTACACGTGCTCTCGTACCGGAAGGGAAGAACATTCACGCCTTTGAACGTGACGGCGCGAAACCTACAGTGACGAAAGTAGCTAATCACAACGAACTACACGAACATATTACTGCTAAAGTTGCTGCACTACAAACAGAGCAGCACAATACGATCGCAATTATATGTAAATCTGCGGCTGAAAGCGCCGCTGCTTACGAAGCACTTAATCATATCGAGAATATTAAACTCGTGAAGAGTAACTCAGCCGAGTATGAGCAAGGCGTCGTCGTGATCCCTGCTTATTTAGCGAAGGGTATCGAATTTGATGCTGTTATTATTTACGATGCTTCTAAAGATGTGTACAGCGATGAGAGCGTTCGTAGATTGTTCTACACTGCTTGTACGCGTGCAATGCATGAATTGCACCTTTATAGCGTTGGTGAGGTTAGTCCTTTTGTGCTTGGGGCTGATTCGGATAGTTTTGAGCTTATTACAACACCTTGATAACAATCAAGGTGTTTTCTTTTTATGCAGGACTTACACCTTTAAAGTAGAATATATCAGTTTAGAAAAAATTAAGGAGCGAAAAGATGAACCACTATTTTATTGCTATTTATGACGGTGAGTTTCCTACCGAAAAATTACATACCATTTTACAATCTAAGCACACTTTTACTGACCTAAACGTCCGCACCATTTCAATCTCCTCACCAAGACCTTTCACATTATTAGTTTGCGAAGAACATCGTGCACTCACAACTGGACTTACAGACAAATACCACTCATTAACGAAAGAGTTGCAAACACTTGAGCAGCAAGAAAAGTACTACTATGTATACGATTATAAAATTAGAAAGAACATCGAGAATCCTATCCAAAAATGCTTTCCATTCGCACAAATCCATATAAGTGTTACGAAATTCCATCAAATGATTCAAAAAGTAAAAGACTTAAAACGACCTGTATTTGCAGGTTATAACATCGTCTCTCATGATGCAGACATACTTACGATTGATGTACTTCTTTCTTCACCTTTACTAGATCCTAACACTTCCGAAAAAGATGCGGAAGAATACTCTTATTTACAGCAACTAACTGAATCAATCTCTCGTTCTGAATTATGTATTTCTGTTAAAGAGAGTGCACTTATTTAAACACGAAAAGAGGGTTATTTATCATAACCCTCTTCTACTATCTATTTCCGTTTGTACTTGATCATAATAATGAATTCTTTTATATGCAACTTATATAAGTATCAAGGTGTTTTTCTAATTCTGAATGAAATACCCTTACGTCTATATACACTCAGCACAATCCCCATTATAAGCGCATGAAATACAGTCGGCGTTAATCCATAACTAATAAAAGGTAAGGATATAGCAGCAAGCGGCAATAATCCTAGTATCATTCCAACATTATAAATGAACTGGAATACAAAAAGAGTCAATCCACCAACGAGCAGCAATTTACCGTACCGATCATTTATTTTATAAGAGATGACTATTAATCTTGCTACAAAAAGAGAAAGAACAAAGACAAGAATTAACGCAAGCCAATACCCATAATAGTAAGTCAAACTTGCAAATACAAAATCAGTATCCGGAGCAGGGATGAATTTTGTATCTCCAGATGTACCAAACCAACCTGCTGATGACATTACCTCTTTTAATCGTATATACATAAATCCTGCGCCACCTGCATCACTCTCAGGATTTAAATACCCTAAAAGTCTATCTAAGTGGTATCCTGAAGACCATGATACGGATACCTTGATAACAAATAAACAAATAGGTACAATCGTAATAATCAACGACGTTTTCTTTCCTAGCTTACTCCACCAAAGCATAACGAATACCATCGTAATATAGATAAAAATTGACGAAAGGGTGGATACAATCAAAAATAAATACAAAGAAAATAAATATAAAACCACAAGATGTATAATCTTTAACCTACTATCATTAAAAAAAGAAGCCCAAGCTAAAAAAAAGAAAGGCACTGCCATTAGACAGTCAATTGCAATTGGGCCGATTTGTATTAACGATTCTCCAATCATTGAAGCGTTTGGAAAACAGTATAGCATTAACAGGACAACTACTCCGATTATATAAAACAACCATCCCATTCTCTCTAATTTCCGATAATCAAGTAACATCATTCCAATCGCTGTTACAACACCGAGAATAACAAATATCACCTTATTTATTATTACATCATTCGTATATCCAAAAACTAAAACCGGCAAAAACCCTAACCCCATAGCAGCCACTAATAAAATAAGTAAGAACCAATCCACCTTTGGCTTATGAAGTTTGTTAAGTTCCCGGCCAAGTTTAATCGGACTCCCCATTTGTTCAACAGCCTTACCTTCAGCAACTTCCTCACTTAAGCCTTTCTCTACCCACATATTTTTCGTCTGTTTCAAGTGAAAATCTAGTTCCGTTGCTACTAAGTCCTTCGCTTCTTTTGATTTAATATGGTTCGTAACTTCTTTTAAAAAACGCTCCCCTTTTTTGTTCAATTTTTTCTCACTCCTGTACTAATCCTTTTAATATAAATCGTGCCTTCGTAGCATTCTTCTCTGCCTTTCGCAGCATCTTGTTTCCTTTATCATTTAATTGATAATATTTAGCTCCTGCGTGATCCCAGCTAGATTGGATAAAGCGATTCTGTTCTAAACGATGTAATAAAGTGTATAGAGACCCTTCATCACCTTCGAATTTTTGAATCCCTCTTCCTCTTAGTAACTGCATCAATTCATAACCTGATTTTTCATTCATAAGAAGTTGTAACACTGCTAAAAGGATATCTTCTTCCTTTTCAGACGATTGCTTAATTTTTTCGCGCACTTGCTTCTGGTGCTGATCAGAAAAACTCAAATGTTTAAACGTTGTGTTCTCCATTGATTTTCGCAAGCCTTTTAATCGATCTTCCATTTGATTATTCCTCCAATCCTTCCTTCAAAAGTTCCTTCGCTTTTTTTAGTCTTGTCTTTATCGTGTTTTCTTTCACATCTATTACTGTAGCAATCTCTTTAATTGATAATTCTTCATAATAAAATAGATAAATAACTTCTCGATATTTTATCGGTAAATTCATTACTGCAGAAGCCAGTTCACGATCCTCCGCATTTTGAATGACTGTTTGTTCGACACTTTCTTTTTGACTCTCCATATACGTAAAGTCATCCTCTGTAACGATAACTTTTTTGTTATACCAACTTTTTAAATAGTCCTTACAATGATTGATTGCAATTCTCCATAACCATGTTTTTAAGTTCGAATTCCCTTTATATGTATGAAGAGATTTATAGCATTTCACAAATATATCTTGCGTTACATCCTCCGCAACTTCTTTATTGTTTACATATGAATACACAAGCTGTAGGACTTCTTGTCCATACTTGTTCATTATTTCGTCGATAAGGTCCTCCTTATCTTCTATTTCAAACGCTTCTATCGTTAATTCATCCACATCATTTCCTCCTTCCCATATATTAGACGACGCACTGTATGGAAAAGTTTTATAAATACATAAAAAAATACGGATGGTAATGTCCATACCGTTTTTTTATGTATATTTATTTACTTCTTGTCCCCTGACACTAATGCTCTGCTTAAAAACAGGAATTTTCATCCATATATCTTGTTCCCTATTTTAAAACATAATACAATTAAAATGTAACTTAATAAGCTATAACTAGTAGGTGTGGCAATCATCTCTTCCATTTTGAAAAAAGGGGGGAGGTGATAATATGATCGCGATGTTTGTAATTAAATTAGTGTATGGTATCCTAACCGGAGCTGGCGTTGTCATCGGTAGAAGATACGTCGGTCCATGGCTAATTTCTGTATACAAAAAAGCGAGAACCACCCTGCTTCGTGGAAAAGGTAAGGGCGGTTCTCGGCTAAAACGTTAATGTAATTGTCTTATAACCGCACCTACTACCACCACAATAGCAAGTTAGGTTACAAAGGCAGAAGTTTCTCAGGCTTCTGTCTTCTTTATTTTATGCAAAATTCATACTAAATACTCTATCATCATTGTAACACATTTTATTTATTTTTAGTCAAGAGAAAAAACCACCTAAAGGCTCCCCTTCAGTTGGTTTTCTATTTTACGCTAAAGCAGCCGCCTATTCTTGTTGTTCTAGACTTTTTCTAGTTCAGCTGTGCCGCTCTCATCATTTATAGCACCAATAAAGACGGATTATGGACCCGCTTCATAACAGTAGGATTAAACAAGGAACAACACCTATTACGAATATAAAAAATCCTCTCACTACATAGTACCTATGTTTTCAGCGATACTCTATTACCATCAAACTGAATTTGTATAATTTAAACTACAGAATAGCGAGCTAATTTTCAAATATCTTCTTTCGCATAACCTTAAATTTATTATCCAGTTGCATTATGCTTATAAATAAAAGATATCCTACCGACGCACCGAGCATATTTATAGCAATCCGCCACACATCAAAAACATCAGACAAAGTTAGTAAATGTAATATCTCCCAAACAAGAAAGGTCATAACATACCACTTACGAGCTTTCTTATAGTTAGTCACTTTATTAATGAGCACTGGAACGAAAAATCCGAATGGAACTACTAATATTATATGTTGTAAAACGCTTAACCAATAAGTTGAGTTTCCCCAAGGACCTGGATGTGCAATAAAATCTTTAACTTGCCAAAGTGTTATTCCAAAAAGTTGTAATAACGTTTCTAAATCAGATATATGTAAAAATTGCTGCCAAAATTCAATGGGATGATAGACAGTCCCACCTGTCAAACTGCGAACAGAGTCAAATGTAGAAGTTGAAATAAACGTTCCTAAAAAGACAATAAAACAAATGATTATATAAGGAATACATAAAATTTTTGATAATACCTTTAATGGCCTAGGAACTTCGTATACCGATTTATTAATCTCTACGCCAATAACTTTTGATTCTCCAAAACTTTGAATCGCTTTATAAATCGCTTCTTTTTCATTCATACCTTGTTCCATATATTCTTCTTTCAAGCTGTTCAAGTGATCATACATTTCTAGAAATAACTCATCCTGTTCAATATCACTAAGTTCTGAATAGGTTAAAATAGACTTAATATACTCGTCAAATTCACTCATAAATAACTCCTTTCTGACAAGCTTGAATTAATGCTGTTACACTCTCCCAAGAGTTCACTTTCTTCTGCAATTCTTTTTTCCCTTTATCTGTAATAGTATAGAATTTCCTTTTCATCCCATTCTCAGATTCATTCCAATAAGATTCAAGAAACTCCTTTTTCTCTAATCTCTTTAAAGCAGGATACAAAGTTCCCTGTCCCATACTATACAAATCTTCACTTGCATCCTTTAAACTTTGAGCTATTTCGTATCCGTATGTATCACGTTTTGCAATGATAGAAAGTAATAAAATATCTATACTTCCCTTCAAGATTTCTTTGTCCAACAATACCACCACCTTATATACATAGTATAACAACATATGTCGTTATGCAACATAGTTAGAAAAATACCCCATAAAAAAACCACCTAAAGGCTCCCCTTCAGGTGGTTCTCTATTTTACGCTAACGCAGCTGCCTGTTCTTGTTGATCTACAGGAATTACAGCGTCTGTTAATGCTTTTTCTAATTCAGCTGTGTATTTCATTTGTTCTTCTTTGCTCCAGCCTAGTTTCGCAGCCATGTAGTTGATTACTGCTTCTTTCCACTCGTATACCCAGTGGATATTGAAGAATACAGCGCCTCTACGGCGTACGAAGAAGTCAACTGGTTTTGCTGTCATTTCGTAATCCATTGCGTATACAAGCGGGATTAGAACGTCTAGTGGCATGTTGTATTCTTTCTCTTCGTCTTTATGTTTTTTCGCTAAATCAAATAGTACGTCAACGTTAGAGCCGTAGAATTTCGCGAATTCTTCTGCTTGTGCTGTTGTTAAACCATATTTCGTACCTTCGCCAGCTTTTTTCGCAACGAATGCTGGGAATCCGTGTGAACCATCTACATGTCCACCAGAGATTGGCATATGTTTCGTGTCGCTCTTCGGATATGCGCTATGACCTTCTTTTTGTAGTAAGTTCGTTACGTAGTCTACTACCATTTCAGCCATTTTGCGGTATCCAGTTAATTTACCACCTGCGATTGTAATTAAACCAGATTCAGAAGTCCAAATTTCGTCTTTACGAGAAATTTCAGATGCACTCTTACCTTCTTCGTAAATTAACGGACGTACACCAGCCCAGCTTGATTCGATGTCTTTCTCTGTAATTTTCACGCTTGGGAACATGTAGTTAATCGCATTAATAATATACGTGCGATCTTCTGTTGTCATTTGTGGTACAGCTGCGTCTTTATCATAGAACGTATCTGTTGTACCTACATATGTTTTTCCGCCGCGTGGAATCGCGAACACCATACGTTTATCTGGTGTATCGAAGTAAATCGCTTGACCTAATGGGAAACGTTTTTGATCAATTACTAAGTGAACACCTTTTGATAACTGAAGTACTTTTCCTTTTTTCGAGTTATCTTTTTCACGAAGTGTATCTACCCAAGGGCCAGCTGCGTTTACAATTTTCTTACCGTAAACTTCGTACACTTCACCGTCTAGTAAATCGATTACACGTACACCGCATACTTTTCCATCTTTATATAAGAAACTGTCTACTTTTGCGTAGTTAACAGCTTTCGCACCATGCTCAATTGCTTCTTTCATTACTTCAATTGTAAGACGCGCATCGTCTGTACGATATTCTACGTAGTAACCGCCGCCTTTTAATCCTTCTTTTTTTACAAGAGGCTCTTTGTTTAGCGTTTCTTCACGGTTAAACATCTTTCTGCGCTCGCTTCGTTTTACACCTGCTAAGAAGTCGTATACACGAAGACCAATTGATGTACTAAATGATCCGAACGTACCGCCTGTATGGAACGGAAGTAACATCCACTCTGGTGTTGTTACATGGGGACCGTTCTCATATACGATCGCACGCTCTTTCCCCACCTCTGCTACCATTTTCACTTCAAGTTGTTTTAAATAACGTAGACCACCGTGTACAAGCTTCGTTGAACGACTTGATGTACCTGCTGCAAAGTCCTGCATTTCAAACACAATTGTTGATAACCCGCGTGTTGCTCCATCTAATGCAATACCAGAACCAGTAATACCTCCACCAATTACGATCACATCTAACTCTTGTTTATTTACTCCGTTTAATACGTCTTTACGTTGTTTACTTGAAAATTTCATGGTAATTCCTCCCTTTGATAACGAAAAAAGAGACCACAAACTCCGCTATAGATTTCGCCTCTATAGCGCGTTGTGGTCTCTCCAAATCTCCTACCGAATTATTAACTTGTCACCATTATAACACTGTTTATGATTATTTGAAAGCTTTTGTTGCTTCAATTGCTTTTTTCCATCCAGCATATAGCTCTTCGCTTGTTTTCGCTTCCATCGTTGGTTCAAAGCGTTTGTCCATATGCCACTGTTCTTTAATTTCATCTTGGTTTTTCCAATATCCAACCGCAAGACCAGCTAAGTATGCTGCACCTAGAGCCGTTGTTTCGTTGATTACTGGACGCTCTACAGGAACATCTAAAATATCACTTTGGAACTTCATTAAGAAGTTATTTTTAACTGCTCCGCCATCAACGCGTAATGTTTTCAGCTCAATACCTGAATCTGCTTCCATTGCGCATAATACATCTTTCGTTTGGTAAGCTAAAGATTCTAGCGTTGCACGAATGAAATGCTCTTTCGTCGTACCGCGCGTTACACCAAACATAGCGCCGCGTACTTCACTATCCCAATAAGGTGTTCCTAGTCCAACGAATGCTGGTACAACGTATACACCGTCAGTTGATTCAACGCGACTCGCATACACTTCACTCTCACTTGCATCTTTAAACATGCGCATTCCGTCACGTAACCATTGAATTGCAGAACCCGCTACGAAAATACTTCCTTCTAATGCGTAGTTTACTTTACCATCTATTCCCCATGCAATTGTTGTTAATAGACCGTGCTCAGAAGCTACTGCTTTTTCACCTGTGTTCATTAACATGAAGCAACCAGTTCCGTAAGTATTTTTCGCCATACCTTCACCGAAACAAGCTTGTCCAAATAATGCTGCTTGTTGGTCACCAGCTACACCTGCAATCGGTACATTTTGGCCGAAGAAGTGGTAATCAATTGTTTCTCCGTAAATTTCAGATGATGGACGCACTTCTGGAAGCATGCTCTTTGGTACTGTTAACATTTCTAGAAGCTCATCATCCCACTGTAAGTCGTGAATGTTAAACATTAACGTACGTGATGCGTTTGAGTAATCTGTTACGTGTGCTTTACCACCAGATAGTTTCCATACAAGCCACGAATCAATTGTTCCGAATAATAGATCGCCGTTTTCTGCTTTTTCTCTTGCACCTTCAACGTTATCTAAAATCCATTTTACTTTCGTACCAGAGAAGTATGCATCAATTAAAAGACCTGTTTTTTCGCGAACCATTTCGCTATAACCTTTTTCTTTTAACTCATCACAAATTTCAGCTGTTTGGCGAGATTGCCATACGATTGCGTTGTAAATTGGTTTACTAGTTGTTTTATCCCATACAACCGTTGTTTCACGTTGGTTCGTAATACCGATACCTGCGATTTGTTCTGGTTTTACATCTGCTTCGCTTAAGCAAGTTGCGATAACTGCTAAAATAGATCCCCAAATTTCTTGTGCATTATGCTCTACCCAGCCCGGCTTTGGAAAATGTTGTGTAAACTCTTTTTGAGCTGAATGAACAATTTCACCTTTTTTATTGAAAAGAATTGCGCGTGAGCTTGTTGTTCCTTGGTCTAATGAAAGAATATATTTTTTCATATCGGTTTCCCCCTTATGCTACTTTTCTACTATTTGTATTGCTTCCGCTTTTTTTACTTGTCATATAAGAGATTGCTAGTACAATCACAGTTGCGATAATCACATAAATAAGTGCTGCATTTTGTTTTCCTTCAAATACAACTTGATGGAATAAACCTGCAAGTGATCCACCTAAAATTGGACCAACTACTGGAATCCATGCATACTTCCAGTTTGAACCGCCTTTTCCTGCAATCGGAAGGAAGAAGTGTGCGATACGCGGACCTAAATCACGCGCTGGGTTAATTGCGTATCCTGTTGTCCCACCTAATGATAAACCAATACTTACAATTAAGAAACCTACGATAAATGGATTTAATCCATCTGCAAATTTATTTGCACCAATTGCTAATATACCAAATACTAAAACGAATGTTCCAATCATTTCACTTAAAAGGTTTGCAAATGTGTTCGGAATTGCTGGACCTGTTGCAAATACACCTAACTTTGTTCCTGGATCTTCTGTTTCTTTCCAGTGTGGTAAGTAATGTAAATATACGATAACTGCCCCGATAATTGCCCCAATCATTTGTGCTACGATATAACCTGGTACGTCGCTCCATGGGAACGCTCCCTTAAATGCTAATCCTATCGTTAAAGCTGGATTCAAATGTGCCCCACTAATTGATCCAACCGCATACGCTGCAACCGCTACTGCTAAGCCCCAGCCCATTGTAATAACAATCCAACCTGAATCTTTCGCAAACGATTTCTTTAAACTTACACCAGCACAAACGCCGCCACCAAGTACGATTAACAACGCAGTCCCTATTAACTCTCCTAAAAATGCTGACATAGTATCCCTCCACAATCAATTTAAACGCTTTCAAATGTGATAGAGGTAAAATGAATGGCCATTCGTTTTTGTCAAAAGAAAAAGACCCACAGCTTGCACGCTTCTATATAAATTTATATAGAAACAATGAAATGTGGATCTCTACTTTTCTCCGTCACGTTTATTAACTTGTCTATAATGTTAACCGCAAATGAAAGCGGTGTCAACGAAAAAATTCACATTTTCGTCACTTTTTTTGGTAATGTTTCCATAGTTCACGTTTTGATGTCGTAATTGCTGTCGCACCAGCATTTAATGCTCTTTCCACATCTTCTACAGTACGAATAAAACCACCTGCTAAAATCGGTACACCAGTACGCTCTTTCACTTCAGCGATAACATCCGTTAATGCTCCAGGAAGTACCTCAATATAATCCGGTTTCGTCTTATCTAAAAGATTGCAGCTCTTCTCCATCGCACTCGAATCGATTAAAAAGATGCGTTGTATTGCCACAACACCTTTTTGCTTCGCCTTCATAATAACACTCGCCTTTGTTGAAAGTAACCCGTACGGTCTAAACTCCTGACATAAATATTCCGTCGCATGCCCATCACTCTGCAAACCATGAATTAAATCCACATGTAAAAATACCTTTTTACAATATTGCTTCGCAAGTGATATAACACTCTTCAATTGGCCGACATGAATATCTAAAATAACGATATATTCATACGAACTATGTAATAGCTTTTCCAAATCTTTAATTTGCCTCACTGCCGGCAAAATTTTCTGTTCATGAAATTCCATTCTATACGTCCCCTTCTTTATGTCATCCTATCCTTTATAGTACACAATTTAAGTGAAAAGAACAGCTAGTGTCGGGGATTTCTTTCAAATCTTTCTCTTATCTATATATTTTCTTCAACTTATCGGAACCTATACCACCTATAATCATGAATACAAGTGGCAAAAGATTCATTACATATGGCGCATCTGCTACAATTGTAATACTTGCTCCAGCAAACTTATTTAGCATCCATACAACGATTTTTGCAATAAACAAAAATACTCCTATCATAAATAGACTATCCAAAAACACCTTCCATTTTGGATACGCCAATTGCTTACTATCTTCAATTATTTTCTGCGTCAATTCTTCATCACTCCTTAGCAGTTCATCAATTGTAATACCGAACAGATCACTTAAATGAATAATAATTTCAATGCTCGGATAGTTCTTTCCCGTCTCCCATTTCGAAACAGATTGCCTGCTCACATGAAGTTTTTCAGCCAAATCATTTTGCGACCAATTTCTTTTTTCCCTTTCTTCTTTTAAACGCTCACTAAAAATCATACTGTGTTTATCACCTCTCTACGTCTAGTATGGACAAATACATAATGAAGAGTAAAGCGAGTTGTCGTTGCGTTAGCTGTGCAACTTGTGCGTTACACCTAAAAATAAAGCTATGTAGTATGTCGATTTCATATATTTTTCTTCTATAATAATTTCCCGAACAATAATACAACGAACAGATACTAGTTAAGACTAGATTAAGCATAAAAAAATACGCCATCCTTTCTTATCATTCTCCAGAAAGAATAACGTAAATTTTCATTTTACTCATCATTTTTCGGACTATATGAAACTCCCGGATATTTCACAACAGGCGATTTCTCTTTACGCAGAGAATCCATTACTTGCGGCCCAACATGTATATTACTCTCCACTATTTCTTTAGGAGTCAGTGCCATCCATTGATTTAACGATACATCTTCAAAACGATTGCTTCTGAACATCTCTAAAAACCATAATGTTTCGTCACCTGTATTTTGGATATAATGCCCCGTCGCAAATGGTACATATCCGACATCACCAGCTCTATAATCAAATGTTCGAGCTGTACCATTTCCAAGAAACACAGTCATTCTCGCTTCCCCGGTAAGATAATATTGCCACTCATCATTATTCGGGTGCCAATGAAGCTCTCTCATTCCACCAGGCTCCACTTCAACGAGCGCTGCTGCGATTGTTTTGGAAATAGGGAAATTTGTGGAATCTACAATTCGAACGCTACCACCAGACGTCTTAATCGGCTTTTGTTTTAACAATTCATGTTTAAATGTTAAAGGAACTTCTCCTTTCGGTGATTGAACTTCCTGACTTTCAAGGGAACCTGGCACCTCTCCTTGATAAATATAAACTTGATCTGAAGGGATAGAACGAAAAGCACTCTCAGGTACTCCAAAATTAGCCGACAACACTTCTTTTGGCGTATGCGCAAACCAATCAGAAATAGCTAAAGTAGATAAATCAGAAAAATGTCCATCATCGAAAACGAGTAGAAATTCACAATGTTCCAATCCTTGAATGGAATGCGGAATACCAGGCGGAAAATACCAAAGATCACCTGGTCCAACATCAGCAATAAAATTCCGTTCATTTTGATCAACAGCCGTTATGCGTGCCCGTCCTAAAAGCATATACGCCCATTCTGCTTCTTTATGCCAATGTAGTTCTCGTACTCCACCGGCCGTTAAACTCATATTTACTCCGGCAATCGTCGTCGAGACCGGTAGTTCCCGAGCAGTAATCTCCCGAGACCACCCGCCTTGTTTCAAAATCATAGAAGTGTCCGAGAATGAAAACTTCAAGTTAGGAACTAACCCTGCATCCGTTATAGGCGGAACAAGCATATTCGGATTTTGAATATCCCGCATAACATTACGAGGTCCAGAATCAATCGCACCTGCTCCGTCGCTGCGGATTGGTTGTGGCACATTCCTTCCTGCTTCATTAACAGTACGTTTCTTCATGATTACACTCCTTTTTCATCCGGTTATGAAGTAAAAATCCTCCATCATAGTGTATGAATTGGGCTTTAGATGGTTACAGTTACTATGGAGTTACATCATCTGCCTATCATTATCGTTTTGTTCATTTCTCAACTTATACTAGTATGCTTAGCGCTTAGGAAGACAAAAAATAAACTAGAACTAACAAAAAACCCTGTAAAATTTATTACAGAGTTTTTCACCAATTATTTATTGTTTTACATATCGAATACGAACATTATCGTCCATTTGATAAATTTGTAATGTGTTTCCATAACTAATTCCTAACTCTTCACTTGCACCAACTGCACTTACAAATACCCCTTTAAATACTTTATTTTTAGTTGGTTTTACTACCAATACTCTTCGCTGCTTCTTCAAACAGTTTTGAACCTTCTTGTGCTTTACTTAATGATTGATGCATTTTACTCTCGTCTTCTTGGTCCAATGCATCAAAAAGAAGTTGAAAACAATCCGCATATAGTTCCATCGACTGCTTTATCTTCGCCTGTTCTCCCTGTAACTCAGGGGGCGCTTGTAAATTCTTCAGTTTCTTCGTTGTTGCCTTTGCTCCACCTAAACTTAGTTGTACTTCACTTTTCTTTTGTTTGTATGATTTTACGTCTGAATCTGCTATTCCTTCAATTAATTTCATTGTATCTTCAATTTGAGTAGCACTATTTATGATATCTGCCTTGTACCTTTCAACATCTGAACCAGTTACCTTACCAGGTGAAGATGTTGAATTATTTGAAGAAGAACTTGGTTGACTACTTGATGAACTACTGTTTGTACCTTCACCTTTCGCTACAGATAAGCTATCCTCTTTCTTGCTATCAGTTGACTTACTCTCTTTTTCAGAAGCCTTATTTTCTTTCTCTACCTGTTGTGTTTCTTCTTTCTTTGGTTCATTAGCTTTCTTACCATCCGTTTCAATTGTAATACAACCGCTCAATAACATAACTGGTAATGCTAAACTTACTAATTTCTTTGCCTTCATGATTACTACTACCCCTTTAGTTGTAAAATTTAATGTGAAAAAGTTAATATACTTAATTAATAAATTTCCCCGAGTAATTTATTAAAATCTACTACCCATAGATTTCCTGTATATTCATAATCTTTCCATATATAACATTTTACAAAGAATTACATATTTGGTCAAAAGGATTTATGTAGTCCTTAAAAGAAAATTTTAATCACAAAGAAAAGAAGCTAACAATAAATTGTTAACTTCTCAGCTTAAGGAAAAATAGTATCTTTCCTTATCTTCTAATATCTAGGTTGTGATTGAATATTTGTAAGATGAACATCATACATATCAATGATTTCAAGAAATCTATCAGCTTCACGGAAAACATGGTCTGCTAATAATGGATGAATGATACTCTTTATTTTGCATTGCTCAATTAAATCACGTGCTGTTTTCTTAAAATCCCGAAGAGATGCAACTGACACGCGATTTTGATCTAAAAATTGATCTAAAAGAGGAGCTGTTTGGGATTGTGGTTTCATAGATTCTAAGTCAATTGCTTGATACATCAATTCATCAAAATCATTGCTAAAATTTCGTGCTGTATCTACAAGCTTTCTTTCCGACGGATCAAGAAGATGGCCAATAAATTTAGCATGGTCTGCCATAATCCGTAAAAAGAAAACATTTTCTTTAATAATAGCATCAGGAAGGGCATCTAATTTACCTTCATTTAATTGTATTAAACGTTTTCTAAAATAATCAGCTTCCCTACTTGTATGGTCAACTAAAAGTGGAAAGTTATTTTGTCCTGGCAATTTACATGTGAGAATTAATCCTAAAATTTTTCGTTTAAATCCCCAAATATTAGTTGCGGCTTGTTGTACTTCTGCATTAAATCTTTTTATTTGCTCAGGATCTGTTTCATTTGTATAGGAATGCGCTATTTGTTCAATATGTTCAAACAATCGATAAAATTGATTCGCCTCTTCGATTAGTTGAGTATCCTCGCATCTAAATCCCAAGCGAAGAAAAAAAGAATGCTCTTTCATGATTCTAGACCAAAAACGAATTTCATTTAATGAACGTTCAACAAACATTACAGATGTAACACCTGTATCAGGATGTAATGAAGTTTCATCCCTATGCATTGTTAATCCCCCCCAGTAAAATCCCCGCTAGTTCCATTCTTATGAGGAAACATATATATAAATACCATCAATAAAAGTTCATGATGAATTTCGTATACATGCTCTCCAAAAAGAAAAAAGCTATCCTCTAGATGTAAAGTTTTACTAGATGATAGCCTTTCAAAATTTCTATTAAAGCAATACAGAATCCTTATCACTATCCTGATTACGTTTCTCGCGCTCTTCTTCTAAGCGCTTCATATATACTTCGCCTTCTTTTTCGATAAACTCATTATCCATATCTTGCTCTTTTTTCGAAGTATATAAAACCATGTAGCCACTTAGTACAATCCCGACAATTACAAGATACACCCACCATGGTAAAGTTTCCAAATCACTTCATTCCTTTCCTTAGACAAGCCTTATTAGTTTCACTTTATGAGGAAAGAAATGGATTTATGCTTAAAATTTTTATTGTGGATGCTTCGCGAAAAATGCTTGTACATATTCCATAAACTCAATTGGTTCCTGACGAAACGGTGCGTGGTATCCTTTTTCAATAATATGAAACGTACTATTCGCAAATAGCCCATGATACAGTTCACCATTTTTCCAAGAAACACTTTTATCATGTCGTCCCCATATAATTAAAGTCGGCACCTTAATTTTATCAGCTTCCATCGCAATGCGGCGCTCTCTCATTTTCGTAAGCTGATCATAATGCTCTTTATCCTCACGACTATTTTTCACTTCATTTTTATTATACTTCGCAATCTCAGTTACAGTTTGTAAGTCCGTCGATAGCGGTGGTACTTCATAACTTTCTTTTTGCTGGAAAGACTCTATCCCTGTAGAATCCGCCAAGATGAGATGCGTCACTGCATCCGGATATAAATACGCTAAATTAAGGGACATCTCTCCGCCCATTGAATGGCCGAGCACCGCAAACTGATCGTATCCGAGCTTCTTCATTAACTTATAATATAAATTCACTTGCGCAGGAAACGAATACTGAAAATCAACTGGCTTAGAAGAACGCCCAAACCCTAAAATATCAACCGCAATAATCGTATGGTCTCGCACTAGTTCCGGATAAATATCACTAAACCCATCAGAAGAACCACCAAACCCATGCAACATGAGTAACGGGGGTTTTCCCTCACCAATTTGCTTAAAATAAATCGTCTGTCCATCAATTTGCGCCATACTCTCTTTCGTATTCAGCTTCATCATAACAGTATCTTTCACTTCGCCAACCTTCGCAATCGGCTTCTCAACGAAGTTACAAACAATTAACAAAACGAGCACAATACCGCTAATCATATAAAACTTAAACCTTTTCAAAGTTCCCGTCTCCTTTCTCTTGTTGCTATTTAAAGTTTTTACATTTTTTAGTTATTTTATGTTCTCTTTTTAATTGTAACTGATTCAGTTACAATAATACTAAAAAAATATAATTCATTTCTATTACTAATGGTTATTCCATAACTATTATAGTTACATATTTAAAGTAAGTCAATTCTTTTCTCTACATGGCCTAATAACAAAGAAAAGGACCTCGTTGTGAGATCCCTTTCTTTGTTATTATTTAATTTAAAAATGATCAGCGTGTGAGTCTTGTTTGCTAATACCGCCACCGTCACCTCTATTATCTGCTGGTGCTCCTCCTGTGTCGCCTCTAGTATAGTCTGGTTTTACTGGTACTCCACCAGTATCTCCTTTATTGAAGCTAATATAGTCTGGTCTTGCTGGTGCTCCTCCTGTCTCTCCTATATTTAAGGCTTGATTTGTAAATGAACTATTAGCTCCAATTGATAACACACCTACTAACGCAATCCCTAACATTCCAAAGTGAATCTTTTTCATTATTTTAGCGCTCCTTTTTTTAACAATTTTTTTTGAGCTTTATGACTCATGTAAAAATAATGACTAGCTTTATCGTGATTCTCTTCCTTATAAAACCTTAAGGCCAACATTTCAGCGTATTCCTGTATACACTCCCATAGCTCTTCTTTTTCAAAATAAGTAATACCTTCTAAAACTACTTGCTCTAAACTTAATGTAGGTGATTTTTCATTCACGCTTTTCAAAATCATAAAACGATATTGAAACTCTTCCTTATTTAATTCTTTACAAATATCCAAACCTTTTTCAACCAGATCTGCTGCCAATTGATATTGCCCTAATTTATAACATTCACGCGCTTCAACAAATAGCGCTTTAAAAAATTTCGGCTGTTTTTTTGTAACTTCGGATGCATGGCGAACTGCAAGTTCCGATAAATCTTGACTAGCATACAAAAAGGCTAAATTATGACGCACCATTAAAATATATTTTTCATAATTTACCTTTTGGAAAATATCCATAGCAGCATTAAAGCTTTCTTCCGCGAGTTCGTAATTTTTCAAATCTACACAACACAGACCAAAAGCATTTTCACATAGCGCTATATTTATTTCGCAACCTATATGTTTTTTAAACTCTTCTTTCGCTTTTCTCAAATAATCAATTGCATTAACTTGTTGATATGTCTGATAGTAAAAATTACCTATACGATAATCAAATTCTGCATTTTCTAAAGAGTGCGAAACATATTTCATTAGTTCATTTGCTTTTTCATAATTTTCCTTTGCATCGCCATATCTAGACATTGAAGTGCAATATATCCCTTTAAAGAAATGATAATAATATGCTAAAAACCCTTCAGTTGGAATTTCAAAAGATTCTATTCTCTCAAAACTATTTTCTTTTATATTCAACCAATCCGTCAGCATTTTATATCTAAAATCTAATAAAGTAAAATACAAAGATAACTCCTGATCCACATCCAACCCACTAATCTTACTTTCAATCTCCTCTTTCATTTCTGTGGCCTTCTCTATGTTTTGCTGCAACATTACACGATACCAATCATCTAAAGAATGTTTCATTTGCTCCCGCGTTACTACATCTGCTCCCATACACTCGCATCCCCTTTTCTCCAAAATTACAAAATTAGGATTTTTATACAATTATCAAAATTGTATATTACCACTCCTTTTCTATGTATTGAAAAATAATTATCAGAAAATTAAATATTTCAATTAATTATACCAAAGTTTTCCTTTTTAATAACTTGAGAAACAATTGTCAGAAAATTTACTAGAATAAATAAAAAAGCAAGCAGTTCCAGCACTCCGCTAAAACTACTTGCTCTATTTTTACTCTTTAATAAATTCCTTCGTGCTTCTTACTGTATCAATTGGACGAACTAATTTTTCAATTTCTTCACGTTTTGGCTCTAGGAATGGAGGTAAAGATAATTTTTCGCCAAGTGTTTCGTATGGCTCATCTCCCATAAATCCTGGGCCATCTGTTGCAAATTCAAATAAAATTTGTGGTGCAACTCTTGCATATAATGATTCAAAGAAATGACGGTCTACATAACCAGATGAAGGAAGTCCAACGCTACTGATTCTCTCAATCCATTCTTCTAATACAGCGCGATCTTCTACGCGGAATGCAGCATGGTGAACCGTACCAAAACCTTGCCGTGCTTCTGGAAGAACCGTATTATGTTCTACAATGACAGATGCACCGTTTCCACCTTCGTTCACTTCAAATAAATAGAATTCTCCTTCTTGCGCAACCTCTTTAAATAATAAAACTTTTTCTAACACTTCTTTGAAGAAACTAAAGTTTGCAATACGGATGAATACAGGCCCTAAACCAGTAATTGCATATTCTAATGGAACTGGTCCGTTTTGCCATGGTGTACCTGATTCGATTCCTTTATCAAGTTCATCTGAGATTAATTGATAGTGTTGATCATCAAAGTCAACGAAAGAAAGAGTTTTCTTACCAAATTGCTCTTTAATTCCTGTATGTTCTACTTCAAGACGGTCAAAACGTTTCACCCAATACTCTAATGCTGCATCGGTCGGAACGCGAAATGAAGTTTTTGAAATTTCATTCGTACCGTGTACTCCTTTTGGAATACCTGGGAAGTCAAAGAATGTCATATCTGTTCCTGCACTACCTTTATCATCTGCAAAGAATAAATGATACGTTTGAATGTCATCTTGGTTTACTGTTTTCTTAACTAAACGCATTCCTAAAACGTGAGTAAAAAACTCATAGTTTTTTTCTGCACTACTTGTAATCGCTGTAACGTGGTGAATTCCTTTTAATTGATTCATTTTATATTCCTCCAATGGGGTTTCATTTATATGTTAAAGTTGTATATTTTCTTCTATTACTTCTCTTCAATCGGTGCTAAATTCGCTTCAATTTCTGCACGCTGACCTTCTAAGAATGGTGGTAAATCAAGTTTTTCTCCTAAATGTTCCACATCTCCATCAACTGTAAATCCTGGTCCATCTGTCGCAATTTCAAATAGGATTCCGTTTGATTCGCGGAAATATAAGCTTTTAAAATAGAAACGGTCGATGATTCCTGAAGAATGGAAGCCTCTTTGTTTCACCTGTTCTTCCCAATAAGCAAGCTCTGCATCGTTTTTCACGCGAATTGCTAAATGGTGAATGCTCCCTCGGCCCGGCTTTTCAGTAGGACCATCTAAATATTTCACAACGATTTCTCCAAAAACCTCTCCTTTAATGGACTGGAAAATTGCTTCTTGATCATTTCGGCTAACCTCTGTATAACCGAACATCTCTGTAAGTGTACTCGCCATTTTATCAAGTCTACGCACTGTCATTTCTACAGAACCCATTCCTTGAATTTGATGCTTTGCAGGAACTTCTGATTTCTCCCAAGTTTCCCAGTGCTCTACTTTTTCTCCGTTTGAAACGAGTAGTACTAAGCGAAGACCTTCAGCATCCTCAAATTGCAAAGCAGGACGATTTGCATATGTTGTTATTTCACTATGTTTCACATCAAATTTCTCAAATCGTTCTTTCCAGTAATGTAAGCTTTCCTCTGAAGGAACGAGTAATCCAATTCGAGTAATGGCATTCGTGCCGCGATATGTTCTTCCTACTAATGGAATTTCAAAAAATGATAATTCCGTGCCTGGACTTCCTGTTTTATCTCCATAAAATAAGTGGTACATTGACGGATCATCTTGGTTTACTGTCATTTTCACACGACGTAAGCCAAGCACGTTTTTATAAAAGTGATTATTTTCATTTGCATTTTTCGTAACCATTGAAATGTGATGATGCCCTTTAATTTCATACATTGGTTATTCCTCCGTTTCGTTTTACTAGTCAAGTGATAACTAAAAAAATAACATTTCCCACAACTAATATGGTTTTTAGCTTTTCAATTTATTCTTAATTATGTTTTTGTAAATTCATCTTAGTTTTTACTGTATAAGTTACTTTGTTTTTAATCGAAAACAACTGAGTGTATGTTTTTCATATGACTCAATCGCTTTCGTTACTATCACTTTACACCTCAAGTGATTAAAAAGCAAGAGATTTATCTCAAATTCGAGATATTTTTTTGTATCATACTATTTACTTCCTATAAAAATAGCCTCACTAAGCTTTTAAAACTTAATGAGGCCACTTTATTCACACTATTAATTATGGAACGACGGTTTATAAAACGAACGATTATCAAGCGCAAAGACACGCTCTGTATATTCGCCTGGTTTTGTGCGTCCTAATGCGCGGTCCATCATGTTCATTTTTGCATCTAAGTTATCGATGTAATGCAGAATTTCTGCTTCTTTTACTAATGGTGGTTTTGGACTACCCCATTCTGCTTTTCCGTGGTGAGAAAGGACGATGTGTTGAAGAATTAATACTTCTTCTGCATCGATTTGCAATTCGTCTGCCGCTTTACCAATTTCGTTCACCATAATCGAAATGTGGCCTAGTAAATTTCCTTCTAACGTATACGTTGTAGAAATTGGGCCAGATAGTTCGATTACTTTACCAAGGTCATGTAAAATAACGCCTGCATATAGTAAGTCTTTATCTAACGATGGGTATAGATTTGAGATAGCTTTCGCTAAATCAAGCATTGATACGACGTGATAAGCTAGTCCAGATACGAACTCGTGATGGTTCTTTGTCGCTGCTGGATAGTCTAAAAATTCGTTTTGATGCTTATTTAATAAATGTCTTGTTAGACGTTGAATGTTCGGGTTTCTCATTTCAAATATGTATTGCGTAATTTTCTCAACCATATCTTCTTTTTTCACTGGTGCTTTTTCTACGAAGTCTGAGATGTCTGTTACTTCATTTTCATTCGCAACACGGATTTGTTTCACACGTAATTGAATACGTCCTTTGTAGTTTAAAATATCTCCAGCTACTTTCACGATTGTTTCCGCTACATATTGTTTCTCAACTTCTGGTGATACGTCCCACAATTTTGCTTCAATATCTCCACTTGGATCTTGTAAGATTACTGTTAAAAATGGCTTTCCATTGCTTGCGATACCTTTTGTCGCTGTTTTAATTAACAAGAAAATATCGACTTGTTCACCAACTTCATACTCTGCAATTTTCTTTTTCATTCGAATTCCTCCACCAAATCAGTTACTTTTAGTATAGCACACTACAACTCATTTTCTTTACGCATATGTGTTAATTTTATAATCTGTTTTTCTGTAAAATACGCGAGTAAATGCGCATGACATGTAAAGAATATGACTTGTCTATCCTTTGCAATTTCCTTTATAAGTTCAATCGTTCGATTCGTCCTTACCGCGTCAAAGTGCACGAAACTATCATCAATAATAAATGGATAATCATGCTCAAATGTTTTTGCTAGTGCAAATCTCAGCGATAAATATAACTGCTCCGCTGTCGCTTGGCTTAGTTCATGACTGTAAAAACGCATACCATCGTTACGCTCTACAATAAACGGCTCTGACTCTGACGGTGAAAAGATTTTACTATATCGTCCGCCTGTTAAATAGACGAAATACTCTTCTGACTTTTGTAAAATACGAGGAAGATGTACTTCATGATAATATTGCTTCGTTTTCGTTAACACCGTTTTTGCGGCCGCATAAGCAGCCCACTTCTTCACTTGTTCACGCACTTGCGCTTTTTTCATTTCCCATTCATGCATTAAATCGCCGTACGTACTACCTTCTTCTAAATTCGCAATTTCCATACGATGTTTCGCAATACGCTCTGTCAGTTCTTTCTCTTGCACCAGACAGTTTTGCACGACTGTCAGTTCTTGCTTTAATTTTCCGTCATAACCGTCAGCTTCGTAATGTTCAGCTAATGATAAACTCGTTAAACGCTGTTCTAACAGATCAATTTGCGGTAATAAACGCCCCACTTGTTTCTCTGCATCTTCACGTTTTTCCGCTAGTTTACCTGCTTCTAAAAACATCTCTTCATCTGTAGACGCTGCAATATGCCATAAACTGTCTCTTTCTACTAGTAATTGCTTTAATTGTTCTTGCATAAACTCATATTCTTCTTGCCATTCCGCCAGTTTTTCTTTTAACTGCTTACAAGTTTGGCGCTTCTCTTTCTCATTTTGCATACGGCTTTGTGCCTCGTGTAGCTTACTATACTCCGCACTACCGATAACAGTTTCTAGTTTATGTTCAAATTGCGAAATCATTTCATATAATGAAGATTTTCGCGTGCCTTGTTTCTCTAATTCACGATATAATTGCTGCATTTTTTCAATACGCTCAAACGCCGGCAATATGTGTGCATACGTATAAAATTCAGGAAACATATAGCGCGCTTTATATGCATCGACTTGTTCTCCCGCCTGGAACGTTTCTCTCTCCCATTCCTCATACGATGAAACGACTTTATCATACGCTCGTTCCAACTGCTGTAACTTATAAGACTCGCGCTCAAATAATTTACGTATCTCTTCATCTTTTTCTAACTGATAGCGAACAGACATCGCTTCTTCACTTTGTCTCCCGCCGGCACTTTGCTGAAGTGTAAGGAGCTCTTCTTGTAATCCACTTGACGGATCTTTATATAAAATGAGGGCAAGAACAATCCCTACAAAAATAATGACACTAATAAATAAGAGCGGGCGATTGTCTATAAATAAGCTCGTGAATAAAACGACTGTGTTAATAAGAAGTAACAGAAGACAAACTCTTTGCCACTGCTTTTTCTTTTGCTTAGCTACTCCTGCTTTTTCCTCATACTTGCGCTTCATTCTCTCTGCGCCCATACCGATAAACGCCGCATCTTGGAACGATTTCTCTTTCTCAACTAACACATTTCTCTCTTCATCCACTAACATTTGTTTCTTAATCTGTCTTATATTTTCTTCTTGTTCTTCTAATTGCTCTTGCGCTACTTTAAAACGATCATCGAGCTGTGCTTTTTGCGTTTCTAATTCGCGCGCCTTTTGCACTGTTTGCGTAATTAACTCTTTCGTTGCCAAACTCATATCAAATGAAAGAACTGTTTCCTTTTCAAAAGTAGTACCAATTTGTTGTTCTAGTTCTGCGATTTCTTCTTTTATATTCGTAATATTCCCGCTCATATCACGCATTTCTTGGCGTGCATTTTCGTAAGACATATGCTGCATACGAAGTTCTTCTACATAACTTTCTTTTTGTAAAAACTCTTCATCTATTTGAATCGAGGCAATTTCCGATTGCACTGTCTCAATTTTCTTGTGGAGCGAATCAACTTGTAATTGAAGCGGCTCCATCTTCGCCTTCATTGCTTCATAACGCGCCATTCCGTTTACCGGAAACTGCCCGCTCTCGTTCTCTAACACTTTCTCATGCGCATGTTTTTCAATAACGAGTGGCTCAAGCGCTGCTAATATTTCATAATCTTGCTTTCGCTTTTCTGCACTCTCTTTCTCCACGCGAACAGAAGCAAGCTTCTCTTCACTTTCTTTTAACTGCTCTACTTGTTTTTCATACGTGCCAATTTTTCCTTGCCACTCTTTCATCTTCTCTTCAAGTTTCTTCATCTCTTGCAGTGACACGTTAATTTCTGGTTTACGCCCGCTCGGCTTAAAGCGCTGATCCATTTCTTTTTCTAGCTTTTTATCTAACTGCAATAGCGCATCACTTCCGACTGCACTTGCCGAAAATAAATAATTGCCAATATCCGCTTCGCCTAGCTGATGAATATTTTGAAGACCATGCATATCAAATGAAAAGACAGATTCAAATAAACTTTCATTCATCCCGCTTAATATATCGTTTAAAATTTCTTCTCCGCCCGTTTTCCCGTCTTCAAAATAAACGGTCACCTCGCCAGCTGCCGTCTTTGGCAATCGCTCAATTTTCAAACGACCGTACTGCTCTGTTTGCACAGTCATCGCGCCGCCATACTTCCCGCCTTCTTTCGGCTCATAACGGCGCTGTCCTCTCGTCGGAAAACCGAACAAAATACTTTTCATAAATGAGCGAATTGTCGATTTCCCCGCTTCATTTTCACCGTATAGCACCGTCAGCAATGAAAGATCCATTTCCACATTTTCTAATTTTCCGTACCCATAAATATGGAGTTTTTCAATTCTCATTTTTTATCCCTCTCTTGCTGGAATAATTGCTCTAAAATAATATTTTCTGCTTCCTTTTGAATCTCTTTCTTCTCTTCTTCTGTAAAGGATTCAATACTATTACGCGCTACAGGAGATGTCCAAATAGTACGCAATACGCCGTCCATATTGCTGAAAGCTTCTAACTCCTTTAGCACACTACCTATGAAATGATTTTCCGCTTTCAAACGTTCGATTTCCGCAAAAGAAACCGTCTCATTTTTCCACTTCATCGCATATACAAAATCTTTTCGCTCTTCGCTAGATGCTAAAATGTGAAAAATCTCTTCCACGCGCTTTTCGTCACGCAAATAAGGGGAAAGTGAGCCTTGTCCTGTGAATACGACAGTTAATAGCGTACCTTCCTCTTCTCTTCGGCATTCATTCATCGCAGTAGATAGGCTCGTCATAAGTTCATCAACAGTTTCAAGTCTATCAATACAAACTTCGATTTCATCCCATACAACATCTGCCGTATGGAAAAATGAACATTGCGTTCCTTGTTTCGTAAGTTCAATAAGGTACGCACCCTTCTCGCCTGTTTCCTTACGATGACGACCTTGTATGTTCCCTGGATAAATAATGCATGGTTCTTCTGATAAAATTTCACGTTTATGTATATGGCCAAGAGCCCAATAATCAAACTGTTTTTCTTTCAACTCACGAATTTGAAACGGTGCATAGCGATTATGCTCTGCATCTCCTTCCACACTTCCGTGAAGCATGCCAATATGAAAAGGCGCATCACTCATTTTCGTATACTGCGCTGTCATATTATCCGTTACCGCTTGCTGCAAATAACTAAAACCATAAATAGAAGCTAATAGCTCACCATTTTTATAAAATGATTTCTCTTCTACATAAGGCTCAGTAAATACATGAACATTTTCCGGAAACTCAATTGCTGCCCAGCTTCCCCCTAAATGATCATGGTTACCGTGAATAATAAAAACAGGGATATCGTACTGCGAAAGTCTCTTCATTTGCTCACGCACAAACACTTGCGCCCTCAAACTTCTCGTCTCCGCATCATACAAATCCCCAGCTAGTAATACGAAATCAACGCGCTCTTGAATCGCTTTATCAACAATACGCTCAAATGATTCAAACGTACTTTGCTTCATTCTCTTCCAAACAGACTGCGCAACATTCATCTCCATTCCTTTAAACGGACTATCCAAATGCAAATCAGCCGCATGTATAAACTTTACTTGTTTCACAAATAACGATCCTTTCTATCTTTCAAAAGTTTCATTTTATTAAAATTAAAATCGCTGAAAACTAATACTCATCGAGAATAAAAATATTCTCGATGAGTAAAGTTTCATTCTATTTTACCACGCAATGTCATATATTTCTTTGCATATTGCAGCATTTTATGTCAAAATAATTATAAGATTCTGATTTTAATTATTGGAGGGAATTTTCATGGGAGTATACGTTCTAACAGTCTTTGAAAAAGATGGTTCAAAAGCATTAGACGAATCATTCGAGGCGGCAACTGAAAAAGAAGCAAAAGCAAAAGGTGAATCTATCTTACAAGAAAAAGGATTGTATGAAAAAACACATCGCTGTACATCTACTGCAGGTAAGCTCGTTTTATTCCAGCGCTAAAAAAAGAAGCGTCATCCGCTTCTTTTTCACTCTACTATATCTTCGTCACACCACGTAAACACCACATCTAGAATGCGATTACCGATACGTACGCGTTTATTCCATTTTCCTGTTTGGATCTGATGTTGCAATTCAGCTTTCATCTTTTCCGTCCAGTCGTGAATCGTTTCACTACCGTCGTACGGATATACGCTCGGAAACTCTTTCTGCAGTAGATGCAAGCTCTCTGCATCAAAATGAAAATGGAAGAAGTAGTTTGCTGTAAGCGATGGTTCTTGCAATCGTAAAAAATGATCATCAATTTGCTTTCTATTTCTATAGAAAGTAAAGATATTCACTTTACCGCTAGTAATTTGGTCAATTTGAATTTCGTGCTTCTCTATAATCACGTCTTGTCCACCTCGTTGTATACTATCTTTAGTATATATGTCTTTTGCAACAAAGTTAACCATTTTCGCGCGAAATTCATTTCCTTCATTATAATTCCTGTACCTCCATATGCAATCAGGATAAATAAAAACAAAGTTGAAGGGGAGCGATCACATGTATTTCGGAAGCAAAGGTTGGTATGTAAAAGAACTTAAAAAATTAGGTATCCGTACTTATGAAGGTAAAAAACTAGAATCTTATCGTACGCATGTGTTGTCTAGTTTACTTGAGAGAATGAAGAGAGCTTCGGCTTAATAGAATAGCAAGAAGTAAACCTGAATATTGGTAAATGATAAAAAACACCTCCTAAATTCGCATACTAAGTATGCAAATTAAATGGAGGTGTTTTGATTAGTCTCACTTTTTCAGGGGCGCTTCAGTTTTCATAAAATATTTTTTGTTTCCGCTGAAACGGATACGTTTTAATCTCAGCTGTATCTAAATCTTCATTGAATAAATGAATGGCTATAATTTGTCTACAATCGTAAGTATGGTAATAATATGTTCCAGACTCCATACACATTGCACTTGTATAGATCGTATTATCTAATATACCGTCTTCTGTTATTACTGCCCCCTTAGGAACCTCACAATTCGATAAAATATGAAAAATAGCCGATATCCCCTCTTCTTCGTTCTCTATACTTTGAATGTTTTGTTTGCCATATGCTGCCCGTACAAATCTTGATGGCGGTGTGAAATCTCCAGGAAGTCCCATCGATCCTGAACCTTGGCCAAAAGCACTTAATGGTACATCGCCCCACTCCGTTGGCGCAAATGGCTGCGATTTAAGACCAATATATTGTCTTAAATTTTGTAAATGCCAACTAAACTCCGGACTATTAGTCATCACTCCTATTGGATTGTCATACACTTTTATTCCATCAGCTGTCGGCTCAAGTACAATACATTCTCCCGATTTATCTGCTAAAATCCAATGTAGCGGTGGAGTAACCCCTAAAATTGGTAATGGCACATCTATAAAGGCAATGCTATCAATAGATTTTCTTAATTCTTCAACAGAATTGAACTGCGTGAGGCTCCAAGTCACAAAATCAAATGGTGCTACATTCGTTTTATTGCTATCTACATGACTACTATAAGTAGCGAATCCTGGGAAATAGAGAGTTGCACATGTCATACCAGCTTCATTTACTCCATCTGCCATCATGACCCTTCCTCCAAAATTAATTCCCATTCCGACAACAGCCTTTTTCGTTCGGATTGTTTCACCAGTTATATTGTTCCACTGATAACGCCGAGGAATGATTATTACTTCCTGATTCATATCTAATGTGAAATCCATTGTTCTCGCAAAAAGATGTTGGAAATTTTTAGTTTGTAACGTCAAACTAGTACACATGAAGAAATCTCCCCCATTTCATAGTTATATACACATTTTATAAAATTCTGATAAATACGTAAATTAAAATCTATTTTACTTACCATTGTACAAACCCTATTTATCATTAACAAAATAACCAACCAAACCAAAAATGCTATAATAAACTCAATCAAACTAAGGGGGAACATCTATCTTGCGTGGAAAACACATTCAATTTCATAAGTTTGGCAATCCAAAAGACGTATTACAAGTTGAATATAAAAATATAGAACCACTGAAAGATAATGAAGTTTTCGTCCGTATGCTAGTTAGACCGATTAATCCATCTGACTTAATTCCAATAACCGGAGCGTACGCTCATAGAATTCCGTTACCTAACATACCTGGTTATGAAGGTGTTGGTATTGTAGAAGATGTAGGAGCTTTTGTTTCTAGAGAGCTTATCGGTAAACGTGTGTTACCGTTACGCGGGGAAGGTACTTGGCAAGAATATGTGAAAACATCGGCTGATTTTGTAGTCCCTATTCCCGATTCTATTGATGATTTTACCGCGGCACAAATGTATATTAATCCCCTTACAGCGTGGGTTACATGTACAGAAACGTTAAACTTACAGCGTAATGACGTTTTATTAGTGAATGCTTGTGGATCCGCAATTGGTCATCTTTTTGCGCAGTTATCGCAAATTTTAAATTTCCAACTCATTGCCGTGACAAGAAATAGTAAACATACAGAGGAATTACTTCAGCTTGGCGCTCATCATGTAATTGATACTTCGACTGCCCCGCTTTATGAAACAGTTATGACATTAACAAACGGCAGAGGTGCAGACGCTGCGATTGATTCTATTGGGGGACCGGATGGAAATGAATTAGCTTTCTCCTTACGTCCAAACGGGCACTTTTTAACGATCGGTCTTCTATCAGGTGTACAAGTAAACTGGGCAGAGATTGTCACGAAAGCAAAAGTGCACGCGAACATATTTCATTTACGACATTGGAATAAAGAAGTGTCACCATATAAATGGCAAGAGACGTTTCGTCATTTAATTCACTTAGTAGAAAATAAGCAATTACGTTTTATGAAAGTACATTCTACATATGACTTAGCGGATGTGAAAACGGCGGTTGATGTTGTGCAATCTGCGGAGAAAACGAAAGGGAAAGTTTTTTTAACGAATTATTAAATTGAGTACATTCAACTATCAATCCATTTAGTAGCATAGAATTTTAAGTAGCTTATGTAATTTAATTAAAAAAGCGAAAGGAGACTCTAACATGTGGTTACTCACGGCAATTGCGCCTGTTTTAATAGTCAGGGGAATTGTAGTATATGTGATTGGTAGCCTTAAACATAAATATAACAACGGTAACTTAGGTAAGAAAAAATCAAAAAACGCTCAAATTTTATTAGACAGTTTAATACCTATGGGAATGCTTGTTGGCTGTATAATCGGTTTAATTTTCGGCATGTTTTTCCCAGATTATTCACTTCTTGCAGTGAGTTTAGGATCTGGAATCGGCTATTTATTGGGGTTTTTCGCCTATGAAATTTATAGCAAGACAGGAAACAACCTCTCATAATCCAAAAAGAATAAGCGGAACAGTACATAGTAGTCATATACAATATGTACTGTCCTTTATTGTTGCATCAACATTATCACCTTACCTTTCGCCTACTATACACCTTTTTTATTGATTTTCCTCTCCTCCACCTTTTGCATATTCGCTTTTTTATTTTCATTGGATCTATATCCAAAGTAAAGTAGCGCACATGTAATAATAGAACCTACAATGTATCCTAAAAAACATCCTAACCAAAACATAGTGTAACCGCCTCCATTCATAATAAATTTTATGTAATATAACTCTTTACATACTCCATCGTTTATTTCTATTAACTATACACTTTCTAAAATTATTCATACCACTCATTCTCTTCGTACCTCAAATAGCAATTTTATTATTTGTCATAAAATTAACACCTTCTTTAAATACAAAAACTTCCATTTACTTGCTTTTTCTTAAGAAATAATATACTACATTTGAAATAAGCGAGCTAGTACATCGGCCCTTCTCTATTTTAACTTTAGTCATAAACAAAAGAAAAATAAAAAACCCCCTCAAAGCATAAACTTCAAGGGGTGAGCCTGTTTTTTATTTACTTATATACGTACAGCTGTACCACTTACAGCAACCATTAACATTCCATCACGAACTACTTCGTAATCTACGTCAACACCAACGATAGCGTTCGCACCTTTTTGTTTTGCAAGTTCTTTCATTTCGTCCATTGCGATATCACGAGCTTCTTTTAGCTTACTTTCATAAGAACCAGCACGACCACCGACAACATCACGAACAGAAGCGAATAAATCGCGGACAATATTTGCACCCATAATAGCTTCACCATTTACAATATCGATATACTCAATAATTTCTTTACCTTGAATTCCAGACGTTGTTGTTACAATCATGACTGACACTCTCCTAATAAGTTGTAGTTTTAATTAGCTTTCTTATGTCTTTATTATGACATGGAACAAACAACTAATCTATTGAATTACCTTACAGGAATGTGACAGTTTTGTAAGAATGAAACGCGCATTATGTTTCATTTTAATAAAGCGCTTTAAAATTAGGATACATAAACGACTCTTTATTTTCTTTCCAGTCCTTTTCTACTTCTTTAAAAGTTGGTCGTCCTAATTCTTTGTTATTTTCATGTTTACGAAACCACTTCTTCACATACTGGTCTCCATTTTTATTTTGAACTGTACAAAGGAAACTATTACTGCTATCCTTTAATATTTTTACAATCACGAAAAGACACCTCTTCCCTTTTAAATAGCATGATAGAACTTGATCTTTTACTATAAGCCCTTCCTCTCTTATAGTCATACGACTCCTCGGCCGCGCCAAATTTGTAAGATCAAAAAACGATATTTACTTTGTTTACATTTTATTTAAAGAAATCAGAGTTATAAGCATGATGCTTATCAAAGATTTTATAGATTTCTAACTTATTATCTAATTTTGCATCTACTAAAATTAATATATTTCCATCGTAAATATATTCTTCATACTTTTTAGCATGTTCTTCTGGAATTCCTAATCCTATAAATGCTCCTATTAAACTTCCAGCTCCTCCTCCAATACCAGCTCCTCCAATAGCTGCTGCGATCGGTCCTGCTGCTACGATTGGACCCATTCCAGAAACGGCAAGTATACCAAGACCTGTTAATAAACCACCGAGTCCGCCTGCTACTCCTCCTGCCACAAGCCCTGTTGCTGAAAAGATATCTGCTTTATGTGCAGTTTCATGATTTACTTTTTCACCCGATTTTTCTTCAAGGTGTTCAATTTCCTTTTGATCTTTCGCAATAGCTGAAATGTTATCTGCTGAGTATCCTTTTTCATTTAATTCATTAATAACGAGTGCCGCATCATCAATTGTTCTAAAAACACCTACTATTTTTCTATCTACATTCATAACTATTAACCTCCTAAAGTTTTATATAATGTATCTTTATTTTTCTTCATTTCTGTATACACTAATCTTCTTATTAACATAACCATTTACGAAAAAGCGAATAGTAAAAGCACTACAAGTGAACTACTTAACAAGTAAATTAAATCAAATGTTATATTAATCATCATTTCATTCATGTATACCAGGCTCCTTTTTATTTAAAGTAAAAGTATATTTTGATAGACTACTCTACTAAACATAGACATCTTACAATTCATCTTCAGTTAATCTCTTTGTAGTATATGTATACCCTTCCTAACCTTTTCTAAACGTAAAAACTATAATTATATTTTTTCTTATTTATATGTTTAACATTTTTTAAACGGGTATGTTTATATTGTTATGCTTACTATATGGAAAGGAATATTACGATGAACGCCATTCACTCTACTACTATTTCTTATAATGAAACACCTACAATAACGCAGATTCATCATTTTTATGCTTTAATGACAACATTTCAAACGAATGTATTTATAAGTAAACACGGAACACTTACTTCTATTAAAAACTTAAGCACTCTAGTATCCTTTTCCTTACTGTAAAAAGAGATCTTGTATTATTTATTTTGAAGGAATAGATGCAAAAGAGCTTTAAAACACTCTTCCCTTCTTAGAATGTTTGTTATCCTCTATTCCTCGTCTACTACCTTTCATATATGTTTTATATTTCAAAATGATTTCCTCTATTAAAAAGAACCCTAATACAATAGGGGATTTCTAGTTGACCTTATGAAAACTGATATAATATATATTACGTTTTCATTCTTTAAAATAGAAAAGTTTTAATAACCTTGAAGGTAGGAATTTTTAATGAACTCGAAAGCAAAATTTAGTATTCGCTACAAAATTATGGCTGGTTATTTAGTTATCATTTTGTTCTTACTTGTTTCTTTCATTATGTTAAACAATGAGATTTCCAGCTTACAAAAATCTCGTAATTTTATTATTGATCACGATTTTAAAGTTCTCAATTTAACGAATCAAGTGGAGAAAGAGTTACTAACAATTGAAAATAAAGCAAAAGGGTTTATCATTTCTAATAACCCTAATTACGTGCAATCCCTTAACTCTGCGGAAAAAGATTACGAAAAACATTATCAAGATCTTTTTGCTTTATTAGAGGATAACCCCTCTCAGCAAGAAAAATTAAAACAGATTAACGAAAACATTACTAGTTGGATTAATAAAGAAATTCACCCACTCATTACAAATAATAATAGTAATAATGTACAAACAATCGACACGACTCAAATTCAGTCATTACAATCACAGCTAACTAACTTCCGGAGCACTGAGGAGCAACTAACGAAAAAAAGAGCTGCACAATTAGATATTGAAAATAATAAATTAGAGATTTGGTTATACAGTTTACTGTTCTTACTTTCTTGTGTTGCCATTATCGTTTCACTCTATATTTCGAATTCCATTACAAAAACGATTAAAAATGTAATTCAAGCTATTAAATCCATTTCTTCTAAAGAAAAAATTACGGAGAGAATTCACGTAAATACACATGATGAAATAAAAGATCTTGCTCATACAACAAATCACCTACTAGACGAAATATCGAAAAGAGAGTGGTTACAAACTGAGCTTGCAGAATTAATTTTACTGTATCAAGGTGTATCTTCTATTGAGATGTTAGGTAAAAAACTTCTTAGTGGAATTATACAAAAAACGCAAACTTCTTGTGGTGCATTTTATGTACGTGAAGAATATGAAGAAACTGTCTACTATGTGAAAAAAGCTTCTTTCGCCGATCAAGGTGCTGATATTGGAAAACAATCCATTAAAATGGGTGAAGGTTTCATTGGACAGTCTGCTTTAGAAAAGAAAAGTTTTATTCTGAGGGACATACCTGAAGAGTTTCGTTACGTTACTACTGGATTATTAGAAATACGTCCTAAAAATATACTAGTCATCCCTGTCTTATTTGAAGATGAAGTGATTGCAGTAATGGAGTTAGTAAGTGTAACTGACATTTCAGACTTACATCAAGATTTAATTCAACAAACTGTTGATAATCTAGGTTTAACAATCCATAGTATTATGGGACGTATGCGAATTCAAACTCTTTTACATGAATCACAAGCAATGACAGAAGAGTTGCAAGTTCAATCAGAAGAATTGCAAACACAAGCGGAAGAACTACAAATGCAAGCCGAAGAATTACGAACAACGAATGAACAATTAGAGTCTAGAACTGAAGAGGCTGAGCAGAAGACAGCTGACTTACAAATTACTAAATTAGAATTAGAAGAAAAAGCAAGCGAGTTGTTACGTAGCTCAAAATACAAATCAGAATTCCTAGCAAATATGTCACATGAATTACGCACACCATTAAATAGTATTTTACTATTATCTGAAATGTTAAGAGAAAATCATGATAACAATTTATCCGACGATGAGATTGAATTAGCAACTGTCATTCATTCATCAGGGAAAGACTTACTTACTTTAATTAATGACATACTAGATTTATCTAAAGTAGAAGCAGGCAAACTAGACATCATTTTTGAGGCAACGAACATAAGTGACATGGCAGCCAATATGCATCAAAACTTTTTACATATAGCTGCACAAAAAAATGTCGAATTTACTATTGAGGACAGTGATACGATTCCTGATCTGTTTTATACAGATGCAAAACGGATTGAGCAAATTATTAAAAACTTATTATCCAATGCATTTAAATTCACAGAAAAAGGATCCGTTTCTTTACATTTTGATTCGATAGAAACAACCAATTTGAGTCATGATATGCAGTCTATAAGTAAAGATTGGATTACAATTTCAGTAAAAGATACTGGTATTGGTATCGCTAAAGAACAGCATCAACTTATTTTCGAAGCCTTTCAACAGGCAGATGGAGCAACGATTCGAAAGTATGGTGGTACAGGATTAGGTTTATCTATTTGTAAAGAGTTTGCTAGATTATTAGGTGGTTGGATTACGTTAGAGAGTAATGTAGGAGAAGGTAGTACTTTCACCGTATATATTCCTAACCTTCCAAATGGATTACATGATATACAGTTATCCAATTTAGAAGTCGCAGCAACGATAGAAGATGTTATTCCTGCTAAAGTTGTTGAAGAAACTATCGTTACTCCAGAAACAAATAACGTCTTCCAAGAGAAAAACATTTTAATTGTCGATGATGATCATCGAAATATATTTGCGTTACAAAATGCATTAAAAAAACAAAATGCCAACATTATTACTGCCCAAAACGGCATAGAGTGTTTAGAAATACTAAAAAGCAATACAAATATTGACCTTATTTTAATGGATATTATGATGCCGAATATGGACGGTTATGAAACGATGGAAAATATCCGAATGAACTTAGGGCTAAATGAAATACCTATTATCGCATTAACTGCTAAAGCAATGCCAAATGATAAGGAAAAATGTTTATCTGCTGGCGCTTCAGATTATATAAGTAAACCATTAAATCTACATCAACTCTATTCGGTAATGAGTGTATGGTTAATAAAATAAGTGAGGTTTAGTTGGAGTGGAAAATAAGTATTATAATTTTGATCCATCAGTAGATACGGATGAGCGCACGAACTTAGAAATTGAATTACTATTGGAAGCGGTATTTAAACTATCAGGATTTGATTTTCGTCAATATGCTCGCACATCTATTTATAGAAGGATTTGTAATCGAATGCAGCTCTCTAATATCCCAACCATTTCAAAATTAATTGAAAAAGTAATTCACGAGGAAGGGGTTTTAGAACAGTTATTAAATGATTTCTCGATTAATGTAACTGAGATGTTCCGTAACCCTGCCTTTTTTAAAGCGCTTAGAGAGCATGTTATTCCTGAATTGAAAAAGCAACCTGAAATTAGAATTTGGCATGCTGGATGCGCAACTGGTGAAGAAGTATTATCAATGTCCATCTTACTTCACGAAGAAGGATTAAGTGAAAAGTCGGTTATTTACGCAACAGATATGAATACAAATGTGTTAGAAAAAGCAAAACAAGGTATCCTCCCGTTAAATAAAATGCAAACTTATACGAAAAACTATTTACAAGCTGGCGGTACACAAGCGTTTTCTAACTATTATTCAACAGATAATCGTTTTGCTTATTTTAATCCATCACTTTTACAAAACATTATTTTTGCACAGCATAATTTAGTAACCGATCAATCTTTTAACGAGTTTCATATTATACTTTGTCGTAACGTTTTAATTTACTTTACAAGTAAACTTCAAAATCAAGTGCAGCAACTATTTTATGAAAGCTTAGGTCACAATGGATTTCTATGTTTAGGAAATAAAGAAACTCTTCGTTTTTCAAATATAATGCCGCATTATACGCAATTTAATCCTAGTGAACAAATTTATCAAAAAATACAATAAAAAGCGTATGAAATCCTCTGTTTGGATTTCATACGCTTTTTATTTCGCATTCGTTTGTATCATAATGAGACACATATCATCTGATTGCGCTTTCTTTTGTTCTTCCTTATAAAACCCTTCTATCTCGCCTTCTAAATCTCCCCATTTTCTTTCTGTAAAAGTACGTAATTTCTCTTCAGACTCAAATTCATCATTTGCAATTGCTTCAAGAACACCATCTGTAAACAATAATATTTGAGCGTTCTTCTCAAAAGGTATAACTGTCTTTTTAACTTTTATTTCATCAAAAAATCCTACGGCACAACTCCCGCGATCTAGTTCAACTACATTTGTTTCATCAACTAAAACATATCCAGAAGGATGCCCTGCATTTACATATTCAACTGTTCTATCTTCTGTATTAACAACTAAGTATATCGCCGTAAAATAATAAGGAATATTATCATTTTCATTATGTAAAAGGGTCATATATTTATTTAATTCTTTAATAACGAGTTCTGGATCAATTAAACATTTAATTGTTTCACGTAATACAGACGAAATAAACATACAAACTAATGAAGCAGATACACCATGTCCCATCACATCTAATAATATAATACCGTAGCGATTTTCATCGATTTTATACCAATAATACATATCTCCAGCTAGTTTAAATGAAGGTAAGTAACTTGCTTCAATTTTTATATGATCTTCTCTTAATGGGCTACTTAATAAGTTTCTTTGTACTTGCGTAGCTAAATCTAGTTCATTCCGAAGATTTTCTTCTTGTTCTTTATGCCAATTTAATTCTGATTTCAAGCGTAACGCTACACGCATACGTGCTAATAATTCAACTTTATTTATAGGTTTCGTAATATAATCCATTGCCCCCATATCAAGAGCTTCGGCCAATTTATTTGCATCCTCTAAAGCTGTAACAAAAATAATAGGAATATCTTTAAACTTCTCCTCTTTTTGTAATCGCCTACAAACTTCAAGTCCATCAATTTCAGGCATCATAATATCTAATAGTATTAAATCAATTTCATTATACCTGGAAGAATCTTCTCCAAATTGAATGTATTCGAAAAGCTCTTGTGCAGAATTCAGCGATACAAGATCCTGATATCCGGCTTGTTTTAAAATTTTTTCAATTACAAAGATGTTAACCGGATTATCATCGACAATTAAAATGGACACAAGTTATTTCCCCTTTTCTTATTTAAAATGTAAATCTATTATCATTTTCTATTTTTCTAGTATTGCATACTCAGTTACAAAATGAAAATTTCCTACTCTAACATAATTTTTATACAGCAAAAGAACAAACCCCCAGAAATGAGAGTTTGTTCTTTCATTCTATAAATTTCCACTATTAATTTAATACCATTGCTTTATCATTTAAAAGACGATCTAATTCTTCCATATGATTTGTTTCATCGGCAATCATATCTTCTAGTTTTACAACTAACTCTGTCATATTTAATTTCGCTGCCTGTTCTTTTCGCTTTTCATAACGCTTAATTGTTTCATATTCTGACTTCCTAGCTTCTTCTAACATTTCTCTAACGTCTTCTACTTGTTTCACTCGTAAAGGGATCGTAGTAGGTGTACCACCTAGCGTCTTAATTTTCTCCGCTAAATATAGGGCATGTCCTTGTTCATCACTAATTTCAGATTCAAAGAAAGGCTTTAACACTTGTCTATATATACCAGAAACTGTAGCTGCACTATGGTTATACATAATAATTGCTGCGTATTCTCCTGCTAAATCTTCATTCAATCCTTCGATTAGTTCTTTCACATCGTGTGACATTTTCATATCTCCTCCTATACTTAATAAGTACCCCTTTTCTCATGTTTTAAACATCATTATTTTAAATTTTTTATGTATCTAAAAATGCGGCTTGCTTCAATTTACTTATCGCTTGTCTTTTAATACGAGAAACGTGCATTTGTGAAATACCTAACCGTTCCCCTGTATCTTTTTGATTTAAATTTTCTCCAAATATATAATGAATAACACTCTTTTCCGTGTCATTTAATACGTTAAAAATATCCTTTAAAACGAGACGCCTTTCTGTCTCTTCATATCCTTGCTCTACTTCACCTACAGATTCAATTCTCGCTACCGAACTTCCATCAGATGAATTTTCAACTACATCATCTAAGGAAGATACTCGATAATTATTTTTAGCATCCATAATCTCTAGAACTTCCTCTTCCGATAGTCCTAAATGATTTGCAATTTCTATTATCTTCGGTGAACGTTGCAGATGATCTGTTAACTCCTCTATCGCAAGTTTAATTTTTCCGCCTAAATCTTTAATCCGCCTTGGAACGTGAATGCCCCAAGTTTTATCACGTAAATACTTCTTTATTTCGCCTACTATTGTAGGTATTGCAAAAGGCTCAAAGGCATTCCCTATCGAATAATCATACCTTCTTATTGCGCCTAAGAGCCCTAACATGCCTACTTGTATAATATCCTCATGCATCGGTCCGCCTTTTGAATAGCGATATGCAATGGAATAGACAAGATTTTTATAATGCTCAACTAACCTTTCCTGCGCTTCATCACATTGGTTTTGTTGGAAGTCTGCAATTAGTTTAATAACGTCTTCTTTAGTAAGATTCGTAGGTTGAGATTGGATTTCCATCATTCTCCACCTGCTCTCTTTGTATATATTTTGTCATTAAAACTGTCATGCCCTCATCATGCATGATTTGTATATCATCCATTAACGTATTAATTAAATATAAACCTAAACCATTTTCCGGCAAATGTTCTACTGGTTTACTAATATCATACGGACCAACTTTCCTTTTTAAGTTATTAAAATCAAAGCTAACCCCATTATCCGCAACCATAATTTCTAATCGATTTTCATATAGTCCAAAGACAATTGCAATTTCTCCAACGTCTTCTTTATATGCATGTTGTACAATATTTGTACATGCTTCACTAATAGCAATTTTCATATCTTCTATATCGTCATAAGCAAAGCCCATTCGATTCGCAACACCAGCCATTGTTAAACGAATAATAGCCACATATTCTGCCTTTGCAGGAATTTTCATTTCTATCTTTTCAAATCTCTCCATCATCCCTAGTCACCTTCTTTCTACTTTTTCAAAATCAGAATTCAAATTTAATATTTCCGTTAATCCTGTAATATCGAATAATCTTTTTAATCTTTTAGATACACCGATAAACTCTAGTTTCCCATCATTTTTCTTAACCGCTTTTAATAGCGCTATAAAAACACCTAAACCGGTGCTATCCATATAATCTACGTTATGAAAATCTACTACAATATGAACCTCTTTTTCGCTTGTAATAGGCATAATCTTATTTTTTAAATCTGATGCCGTATATGCATCAATTTCACCATTAAGTTGTACCGTATAACCTACATCATTTTGCAAAATATTTATTGCCAAATTCATCATTTCCGCCCCCTTATCTCGAACTACTACTATGTTAATTACCCATAAAAATTAGTTTTAAACATATTTTTTTATTTTTATTATAAATAAAGTGAAACTTTAATCAGTGGGGGTTTTCTTCATCCCCCACTGATTATTAGTTGAACCAATCGGACTTTTATGGGCAGTTGATCCCCCACCTAATTTCTTTGCTCTGCTAAATTTTGAGGTGGGGGTCTTACTGCCCGTTAAAGCGGGATAAATTTTCTACACCTTTCTCAGCTTAACACGTAAAAAATACTACCAAATGTTTAAACCTTATAAATTTGTGTATATATAATCTATAAACATTATTTTTAGGGGGATCTATCTATGGAAGAGCACAGCTTTAAAAAGGGAGATTTTGTTCAATTTTCTTATCGACACGATCATGCTACAAAATTAGTTGGTTCCATTATTAATATACTAACGAATACAATTGTAGTGGATATAGGTAATAACGAGGACTTATCTCATATAGAACCAAGGCAGGTCGTAAGAATAAATAATTGTAAAAAAGTAACGATGGTTTAATACATAATAGAAATTGTAATTTCAATGAGCGGGGGCCTTCATCCCCCGCTTATTCCTATGTAGATTACATTAAAAAAGCATCCAAATTAGTTTAATTGGATGCTTTTTTATGTATATTTATCACTCTATTAACCTTATAGCTATATATAAAAAACTTAAGATTACTATTCATGATCATACTTACGCTTTCCGCAGCATTCTAGAGAAAAATGTTACGATTAAAATAAAGACGATTGCACCTAATAACGCTGGAAGAACAAAGATGCCTCCCCATTCAGGACCCCAATGACCAAATAATGCACTACCTACCCAAGATCCGATTAATCCGGCAATTACATTACCAACTATACCTAAAGGAAAGTCTTTTCCCGTAATCATTCCAGCTAACGCACCAATAAGTCCACCTACAATACACGTAATAATAAGTCCCACAATTAACCCTCCTATATTCGTTTTATATTGTATTTATCAAGCTTTGGTATGTAACCAAAGCTTGATAAACATGTATTATTCTTTATTATCCAACCCATCACTTATCTTTTGTTTCACTTTTCCGACTTTTTCTTTTATCGTTCCCTTCGTCTTGTCCCACTTCCCTTCATTTTTCAACTTTCTATCTTCTGTAACCTCACCAATTCCTTCTTTTACTTGTCCCTTTGCCTTTTCCACTTTACCAGTAATTTGTTCTTTTAGTCCGCTCTCACTCATATTTCCCATCTCCTTTTCGTAATAGATTTATAGATTTACAGGATACAAATTTAAATAGAATACATGCATCTTCTTTCGTGTAACCATTCACCGACTCTTTCTAAATCTTTAACGAATAACAAGATCTTCCCTTCATCTAGCTTTTCTTCGTAGAAGTTTGCTTCTTCCTCATTAAGCCCTAACTCCTGCATCTTATTTCTTAACTGATCTCCCGTTTTTTGAAAGACATTAATAATGCTTGTCCCAAGTCCTTCCTCTTTTATTCCAATCGTGTTCACGTCTGCATTATCTGCGATTCTATCTGTCCTCTCTTTCTCATGTGTTAACACGTAAATATCTTTTTGTTCTATTCCTTTCTTCACTAGATCATTCGCCGCATTCATGACCTCTTTCTCCGTAATAAATTCATATACAAAAGGTTTACTATACTTCGTTTCCATCTTTAACTTCCTCCTTTAAAATGAATTATTTGTTATATTATATGTAGTACACCTATTTTCGAAATGTTAAACATAAAATATGAAAAAAATTATGTGAATTTTAATTTTAATAGAAAATGAACAACATCATTTACCACTTTAAAACATCTTCCCCTTACAATAACTACCTAAATTGACAGAAAATTATTATAATTAATCTTAAGGAGGGATACTATGAAAAAAATCATATCTATATGCGCACTAACCGCTCTATCTTTCACTTTAATAGGTTGTACAAGTACCTCGGCTACAGATAAAGCTTCACAAGTTAAGCAAGAACATGCACAATATACCTTTCAATTAAACTCCGCAAATATTTCAGACATTGAAATACTGAAAACAACAAATCATACTACTTCCAAATCTCAAACAGATAACGAAGAAATGATACAATCTATCGTTTCAGCAGTTCAAAATGGAACACCTACAACAATTACTTTAGATCAAAAAAAGAGAGAATCTGCACATTCTACTATTACCGTTACATATAAAGATGACTCCAAAGAAGAGTTTCTTGTTTGGGTTGATAATAAGGAACAAATTACAATTGCTAAAGATGAGAAGAAAGATAAGGTAGAAGGTGTGATAGTAAATATTAAAGATGCTAAAATGATGAAGGATTTCTTTTAAAATTCTAGTTAACGTTAAAAAAAGAGTAGGATTATGAAGTGACCCCTAAAAGTTAGACACGGTTATTTCATTAGGCAGCTTGATAAAAGTGAGTCCGGTATTGTACCGGGCTCATTTTTAATTTTGCCTTAATCCGTTTCGTATTATAATAATCTATATATTTTTTTAATTCTATTTTAAAGTGCTCTACATTTTCAAATTCTTTTATGTATAGGAACTCTGACTTCATAATCCCAAAGAAATTTTCTATTACTGCGTTGTCGTAACAGTTGCCTTTTCGAGACATACTCTGGACGATAGCTCTTGATTCAAGTGTCCGGACGTACTGTCTCATTTGATAATGCCATCCTTGATCCGAATGCATTAGTAGCTGGTGATTTTCAGGTAAGCGTTCTAATGCTTTCTAACATCTCTGAAACAAGTGAATACGTCGGTCTAGAACCAATTGTATAGGTAATAATTTCACCATTATACAAGTCTAATACAGGTGATACATACAGTTTCTCTCCAAACAATTTAAACTCTGTGATGTCCGTTACCCATTTTTGATTCGGGGCATCTGTATAAAAATTACGCTCTAAAATATTAGGTGCAATTTTACCGACTTTCCCTTTATAGGATTTATATTTCCTCATACGCACAACACACTTTAATCCAAGCTCTTTCATAATGCGCTGAACCTTCTTGTGATTCACTTTCTGATCACGATTCGTTAACTCATCACGAATGCGACGGTAGCCATAACGACCTTCATTTTCCTCATAAATTGCTTTAATTTCAGCTTTCAAATCGGCATCTTGATCCGGACGATTCATTTTCTTTACTAAATCATAATACGTACTCCGTGGAATACCAGCTAGCTCCACGAGTGCCTTCACTGAATATTTATGCCTTAATTCATAGACTACTTGTGCCTTGTCTTGTTTCGTGATTTTTCCTTGTTTTGAACTAAGGCATTCAACTTTTTTAAGTACTCATTTTCCATTTCAAGCTGTTGAATACGTGCTTCAAGTGCTTCGACTGACCCTTCAGCTAAAGCTTGTTTTACTTGTTTATTTGAATCTTTTTTCATGGATGGACGCCCCTTTTTCTTAGATTGAAGGGCATCAATTCCTTGTGTTTCGAGCTGTTTTTTCCAAACAGAAATCGTTGAAGGGGCAGGAATGTTAAAGATAGCTGCCGTCTCAAATAAGGACATACCGTTTTCAATCATAAAGTTTAGTACGTCTAGTTTAAATTGTTGTGTGTAATTTGTACATCGTTTTAGAAAAGCTTCCATACCATTCTGTTTATATTGGTTTACCCAATTCAAAATAATTGTGTCACTTATACCAATCGATTTACCCATTTCTCGATAACTTTCATTTCCATTCAAATAACGTAGAACGATTTGTACTTTTTCATCAGCTGTAAATTTAGCCATAGAAAAACTGCACCTCCAATTGTTAGACTGTGTCTAACAATTGGGGTGCAGTTCATTACACCCTACTCTTTTGTTTAATCATGCTCAATAAATAGACCTTTATAAAATCTATTTAAGGTCTAATTTTGCTAAATCATGTTGTAAAACATTATTTCCTTCTTGTGGGTTAAATACGATTGCACTAAGACCAAAAACATTTGTAACAACATCTCTATCTTTCGGACGAATGATTCTTACTTCATAAGCAAAGAGTGCTGGAGGAAGAGCTGCTGAACGAAAAGTAACATATCGATTAGGTGGCAATGTTTGTGTTGAAGGGTCTATTAATGGTAACAATACCGGAGAACCCGATGACCAATCAAACATTTCAACTGTTACTCTACGAGTATCATCTGGATCAACATTCATAGCTTCAACAGTAAGAAATAACGTAGCGGAATGTCTACGTAATACACCCGTTGATAAAGTTTCATTATGATGTTCAAAGCATTTTTTTGGAGGGTGACCATAGCCATAACTCATACCAATTCCCCCCTTTCATTTACAATTAAGGACAAGTATTCCTTATAATATATAATGCTATTATTCTTTTATTGAAAGGTATAAAAGCGGATTTCTATCTATATTATTAGATATTTTATTTTTCATTTATTCGCTTTTAAAGAATGATATAGACTCTCCTATTTTGCCTTTGAATTCCTTCTAAGAATAAAGTGCAACTTTATTCTGCCCTCATCAATCGAGGTCTTACTCCCCGACAAATAGCGGGATAAATCTATTTTGAAAAGGACCCGCTCCATTCATTCGTAAAAGCATAAAGTAAATGGAATCCGTTAAAACACATGAGTGACCCCTTGGTTTTCCCTTCCTATTAAAAGGAGGAACTGTTATGGGCTTTGGTGGTAGTTGTGGTGGCTGTGGCTTCGCTGGAGGATTTGCTTTATTAGTTGTATTGTTCATTTTATTAATCATCGTTGGAGCTGCTTGCTTCTGCTAAAAACTATCGAAAGGACACTCACGTGAGTGTCCTTTCTTCATGAAAAAGCCCCATGCAATGTGCAGAGGCCATGCTTATCAACTTAAGAATTCAGAATTACCCCAAAACGAGAAAATGAGCTTTTTTATTATAAGTTAGCACAAAATTTCGTTCTGGAGGTACGATAAAATTTTAGCTTGATGACAATGGGACTGAACCCCTAATACTTTATTTTAATAATGACTCTTTTCATGAAACAAAACTCAGTTATCAGTCTAAACCATTTTTTAGATCTAACAATAGCAAGTGTGCTTCTTTACCTTTCAGATAGTCTCTATTATTCTAATTTCTTCATTTCCTTCAGCCGTTCTATATCCTTTTCTGAAGCATTTTGTATTTTATACAGTTCATAGCTACCCTTTATCTCATCTATCACTACAAATTCAACTTCATTCCGAACATAGCTTTTGGTTTTCCCCTTTTTATAACCAATAACATTATCTAATATAGTTTTTCCACTATCTTTTTTATATAAATTATAGCTAACAGGTGGACGGCCAATTACATACTTATTATCAGAAAATCCGACTATATCATCCCTCCCTAATCCTGTCGAAACACTCAAGACAAAAATAATCTGAAATATAGAATAAACAACAATACTGCATAAGAAAAAAAATAAGATTGATTTAAAAAATAACTTTAAAAGTATCTTGCCCAAAAAACATTCCCTCCCATTTCATCTCGGGATAGCAAGAACAAAACGTGAATTTTGTGCGCTAAGGAACCGAAATTTTTAGATTGTTGAACTCAATCCCCCATTAGTTCCATAAGAAAAAGAGTTACCGCAGTAACCCTATTTTTTATAATACACGTCATTGGGAGAAGCAATAGATGAATAAATTCAATCTATGAAATTTCCCACAATCTTTTAACCTCCACCAATTCCTGTCCATTGAATTCCATCCTATATATATCTGGTTTTGATGTCTGTAGTAAAAAATTCAAGTCATACTTACTGTCATAATACCCCATCATCAAAGTCATTATAGCTCCATGAGTGCCTAAGACTACTTTCTGTCCTCGATAGGTGTTTAATAATTCTTTTAAGACTTTTATAGCACGTTTCTGACAGTCGACATTAGACTCTCCCCCCATTAAAGCAAAGTCGTGGGCTAAGAATGACTTTTTTATCAAAGGGAATAATTCTTTATCCGAAATTCGTTCCTCTTCAGCAATAAAAATCCTCTCTTTTAAGTCCTCAAATACTAAAACTTCTTGTCCTATTTGCTTTGCTAACTGCTGAACAGTTAGAATTGAACGATTGTATGGACTTGAGATAACAACGTCGATTCCCTCACCTTGTAATGCATCCGTTATTCGTTGAACATCTAATTTTCCTTTTTCAGTTAATCCTCTTGTTTTTTCTTTTCCAAACTTTGGTGAATCCCCGTGTCTCACCATATATATGAAAGTTTTCATAATTACCTCCATTTTTTCAGTTTTCTGTATAATCACCAACTTATATTAGCATATATATCCAATACAGTCTCCCAAAAAATAACAGAAAACTACAAATTCGAAACAGACCATTATCGTAATGTAAAACAGGAGCGATTAGAGTGCCAACTATATAGAAATATAATCACTATTTACCTATGTTCCTCTACAATGTTTAAAATGCGCCAAGTTCTAAAAAAAACTAATTGAATATAAAGCGATAGGTATGATACAAGATCATCCATTTCTCTTATATCAAGTCATACAAAAAGGACTCCTAGAGATTACAAATCTGCTGATTCGCTTGTTATACCTTCTACAGAACAACGGGCGGAAATCTCATCGATATGAGAAGAAGACTGTCTTAGATATCATGGGTGTTATCTATGAAAATAGTGGATTGAGAAAGCAAAAGAAAGCTGCATAAGTAAAAAAATGAAACTCGCTAGGGTCTATTTCGTATGCTTATTTTTAATGAAAACACATATTTTAAGAATTTCTTCGTTTATGTAAATGCAAGTTTATTTTATTTTTAAGCTTAATTTGATGGTTATGTGCGCAGAGATTCAATTGTAACTAATACTTTAATGATGTAGTATTACATTCGCCCCCAAAATGAACTTCGATACTATAAAAAATATAAAGTGTTCATTTAGGTACGGACTTAAAATCTTAGCTGGATAGCAATAACAGGAGATCCTATTCCAGACAAACTAATAAACATCTCAATAATTGCTATTGCAGCAAAGTAAAACAAACTGGACAACCTAGATTTCAAACTGTAAGATTAGATGTTAGTGAAATCGGGCAGCAAAGCATATATAGAAAATAGGTGTTAATGTTGAAAATCAATAAAAAATTTGAACCATTAATTTTTAATATCTTTATGATTTTAGGCATATCTAGCATTATCTCTTTCGTCATGGTTTCAATGAATGTTGGATATACAGCTTTATTTCTCAAATCATGGATAAAAACATGGGGAATTGCTTTCATACTTGCATTTTTAGCTTCTAAATTATTACCCTTTGTAGTTAAAAAGATAATGAAAATCTTCACTTTTGTTGAGAATGATGCTTAAGAATAAAGTGATGTACTGCGTAGGTTCATTCCAATTAAAAGAGTTTATTATCACAAAAACTTAACCTAGTAAAATGTTTCAAATCGAAGGAAGACACCTTAAAGGTTGTCTTTTCTTTATAAGTAAAAAAAGCCCGCCTATTTCCGTAGGCGGGCTTTACCTTTATTACACAATATGAAAGTATACTCTCTTTTTCACTGAAATTTTATGTAATTATACATATTCATGAAAATAGCAGAATTAAAATATGCCAAAATAAAAAATGAGCTAAATCCCCTAAATAGCTATATAGAGATGAAGTTGTTATGACAACATATTTTCCACTTTCAACTTAGTTATCATTAGAATGTTTTTCTAAAAAATCAAGGATCCTAGCATTAACTTCGTTAGAGAACTCACCATTGATTGCGTGAGATGCATTTTTCCAATTAACTATATCAATATCTTTAACGTATTTTTTTCCAGTTTCAACTGCTTTTACCGAATTGTGCATTGTACTTTTTTCAGCTATAAGTGCAAGCACTGGAATATCAATATTTTTTAAGTCTTCTTTACTAAATAAATCAGGCGCTGGCGTTTTCAGTTTATAGTTACGCATATCCGACTCGATTAACTTAGCGATAGGCTCATCGTCACTTGCTTCTGCTCCTCCAGAAACATAGCTTAACATCTTTTCTCTTAAAAACTTAGGGACAATAGGAACAGAAGCTGGAATAGATGCCAGAATCATTTTTATGGATATTTGCGCAAATACAAAGACTGGATCTAATAAACTAGCCGTAGCAATATGCTCAGGATTATATCTGGCTAAGTTCATTGTTGTCCACCCTCCAATGGAGACACCTACGATATGCACTCTTTCTAAACCTAATCCTTCAATTACTTCATTTAACCATTCTGCTTGTTGTTTTTGATTTTCAATCACCTTCGTTTGCACACTCATCCCAGGTTCACCTAGTAAATCTATCGTATAAACAGGCCTTTTTTCTCTTAGACCTTCTAAATTAGGTACCCACATTGGAGTAGATGCACCACGTCCAGGGAGTAAGAGTATTGGTTCCTTATGTTTGTTTTCCTCTTTAGTAAAATAATAAGCACGAATTGTGCCATATTTCGTTTTTATATTTTTCGTATCGTTAGGTTTTGGAAGGAGTGCCATTGATTCATCGTAGGCAATTTGAAAGTCTTCCTTTCCTTTTTCAGATGTAAAGTGACCAACCTTATTATCATGTCTCTTCATTTGAATGCCTCCTTTCTACAAATATATGGATGAACTTTATCTATATATTCATGGTAATTATCCATTGAATTTTTATCTTCTTTAAGGCAAGACTCTCATTTAGAAAAAAGAAAATCGTACGTTTAGATACAATTTGGCAACAAACTAACTGTTTTTTGTACATTAATAGACAACTACTGCAAGAATTATAGTTTTTATGTTTTCATTTATCTTTTTAATCAGATGAATGCTTTTTTAGTACATAATAAAGTGAAACTTTAATCAGTGGGGGGTTCATCGACCACTGATTATTAGCTCACACCAATCGGGCTTTTACGGTCAGCCCGCCCCCCACCTAACTTCTTTGCTTCCGCTGAATTTTGAGGTGGGGGTCTTACTACCCGTTAATGCGAGATAAAAAATATAAAAAAATATCCAGAAAAACTGTCACAAAATCCGTTTTTCTGGTTTCTCTATAATACAGGTATCAAATTGAAAGTGAGGTTTAAACGAACATGTTAACCATAGAAAATGAAGAAAGTCATGCTTCTAATATGACCTTTGAAGATTTATTTAAGCAGTACTATGCTTATGCTGTGAAACAGATTATATGGATTGTTAAAGATCAATCTATCGCTGAAGAGTTAGCACAAGAAGTATTTTTACAATTATATCGTAGCGATTGGAAAGGAATTAAAAATATACCTGGATGGTTGATTAAATCTTCTACTTATGTAGCTTATAACCATTTTCGATTTGAAAAAAGGCAGCAAGCGAAGATTGATAAGGAAATACAATACCATGAAGTACAAAATGTATCATCATTAGACGATGATTGGATAAGAAAAGAAGAAATTACAAAGGTCCAAACGACACTAAATAAAATCAATGATCGAGAACGAACCCTTTTACTAATGAAATTCTCTGGTTTTCAATATAAAGAAATTTCAGAAGTACTTCAAATTGAAATATCTTCTATAGGAACATTATTAGTCCGAGCCAAAATGAAATTCCGCAAGATTTATAAACAAATAGAGGAGGCATAACAAATGAAATGTTATGATATCGGGTTTATTCAAACATATATTGATGGAGAACTTTCTCATGATATAAGAAAGGAATTTACAAAGCACCTAGATACATGTGAAGCATGCCAAGATTTATTAGTAGAAATTAGTAAATTAAATCAATGGGAAAACGTAATGCTAGATGAAGAATCTGCAAATTCACCACAAGAAATCAAAATTGATATAGAACAAGCATGGAAAACATTTGAAAGTCGTTCCAAGTTAGACAACGTTTCTAATATAAATTACAAAAAACAACAAAAGAAAGGCATCTTTACAAACATGAGTAAAAAATCAAAATGTTTCATTTATACAGCAGTAGCTGCAGCTGCACTTTTCACAACAGCAATGATTCCACAAGTACAAGTGGCGGCTACAAATGTCGCTTCATATTTTTCTGATGCAATTACAAATGATAAAGTTGTAAATGAAGGAATAAAAGATGAAAATGGTATCACACAAGATATGATGAAGAATGGTAAATATATTCCTATTGATGAAAAAATTACAGATCAAGGTATTACTGTACATCTCAAAGAATTATTTATCGCAGATTCACGTATATCAGTTCATTATAGAATGGAAAAAGCTGACGGAAGTTTAGTACCATTTGAATTTGATACATCAGGATTAGATCTCCAAAGTGATGGTATAATTAATGGACAACAAGAGGAAAACCCTGAGATTAAACATGATGGGAGACTATCATTTATCCATGATGCAGATGATCGTCTTCCTTTTGAACTTGTGGCAGCAGGTCAAAAGTTAGATAAAATAGGCATCCGTGATAATGATAGACCCGAAGGTGTTGCTACATTTGTTATAACTAATGAAGAAAAAGACATTTTTAAACAGCCTCTTACTTTAGACGTAAATATAACTAGAATTGGAAAAGTAAATGGATCTTGGAAAGCTCAAATTCCAATTGATACTTCACATTTGAAAAATAATACGAATTAACATGAAAAAAAGAATAGAACAATATGTATCTAATTCTCAGTTTATATGTTTTCTTGTTTTCGTTACATTTATTTCGTATATAGTTTTACTCTATCTTTTATTTATAATTTAAGACCATTATAAGAAAAAGCCCTCTAAAAAAGTAGGAAAATAAATAACCGGTTTCTTAACGTATAAGGAATCGGTTATTTTGTATTTAAAATGCGTCTAAACGTACAAATTTCTTTTTATAAAAAAGAATAGACACCCTAAGGTGCCTTCCTCCGACTTGAACCATCTTAATTTTAATAATATGTATTGGACTCCCGTCCAACTATTATTTTACCACGTTAAGTTGTTTTGTTTATTGAGAAATACAATGTTTTATTTATGCTAATCTTCTGTATTAGTTCATTTTGTAGTCCGTGCAGCGGTTAACAAGAAAATAATAGCATTGATGACACCTAAAAGTCCCTGCTTAATCCACATAGATAATGCAGCATTTGTGCCAATGGCTAGAAAAATAAGCATTACTGTGTATCTATTGAATCTCAGTATAGACAACCTCCCGATGGGACTATATTTAAGGAAATTTCATTATTTTTTTGTTCCGTAAAACATTGTACTTCCTAGTGAAGAGAAATTCAGTTTTACTTCTATAACTCGCCCTGTTTCCACTCTTTATTATGGATATCTAATCCTTCTTGACCAAAGAAATGGAGAATAAATTCTTTTTCATCACTATCAATTTTTTTAGCTAGTTTAGATCCCTCCATACTTTGCTTTTTTGCTGAACTTAAATAATGAATTTCTTCAAAGTCTTTAACTACAGATTCGAACTCTCCATCATACCATTTGTTCAGAATAGATTCATATTTTGGTCTTTCATCATTATTAATAACATTTAAGTTGTTTTTTAAGTATTGAATGTTTTCTTTCGTCATTTGAAATCGCCCTACATCACGGGTACCGGAAACATGAAGATTATTCCCATTGAATGTGAGTTTTTGTAAAGACATATGTATCATCATATCATTTATAGTTTGCTCGTTTTGGATTTCACCAATCGACTGTGCCGCTTTAGAGAGCTCTTCTTCACTTACTACATAACTATCTTTTTGCTGCTTTTGAATGGTTTGAACTTTCGGTTTTTCCTGAACCTTTTCTTCTTGTTTAGGTTTTGATTCAGTTGTAGTCTTCTCATTTGAGCTACAAGCAGCCATTCCCATAAGCAATGTACCGCATGTTAAAGCCATTAGTAACTTTCGGTTCATTTTTTTCCGCCTATCTGCATTAGTTATTTTAAACAGTTTTTTAATGTAAGATTTCTCATCTCATAGTAGCAAAGAATGTATCTATATATTGTCATGTTTTGTCGAAGAATAATAAAAAAGCAACCTAGATCCCATAGGATCTAGGTTGCTTTTAATACGTAAACGTAATCGTCACTAAAGAATACCCTTCTTTCGCATTGTAAGGCTCCGCTTTATAAGAAACTCGATTTGCCCCTTGCGGATAATCGATTTCACCAATTGCCTTTTTCACATCTTGCAGTGCACCATTCATTGATTGCTTGTATAGCACTTCAATTTTCTCTGGTTTTGCACTATAGCGTTGCTGCATTTTATTTTTTAATTCGGTATAGTTATTTGCGATATATTCATTTCCTAAATAGTTTAACTTTGTATCTTTTAATATTTGTTGATATGCAGGCGTTTTCGTACTACCTGCCGCAATTTTGTTTGTCAGTGTACTATAATAATTCGTTGTAGCTTGCGGGTAGTCTCCGCGGTTCCACTCATGATTTCTTGCGATTTGTTCATCTGATAAATTGAAATACGAATACGTTACGCGGCCCTGCTCATCTGGAACCGGATCATCAAATGTTGTATCAAGATGATACCATTTGTTTTCGATTTTCACTAAATTCCAAGCATGAGGTTGTCCGTCCCCAGTTCCTGTCACGAAATGATTTTCAATTCCTGCTTCTTTTAATAATTGATACGTTAATAGTGCGTAACCTTGGCAAACCGCAGAACGATTTACAAGTGCTTCATATGCTGTGTAAGCTTTATAAGACGTATCATAAGAAACATGTTTTACTACGTAATCATGAATCGCCTTCACTTTTTCGTGATCATCCATTCCAACTTGAGTAATAGAAGAAACGATTGCTTTCGCTTGTTTCATGACATATTCCGTCTGTTCTTTCGTTTCACGATATGTAATCTTAAGCGTAAATGTATAATTTCCAGGTGATCCAGAAAGTCCATATGAAACATTCGATCTATTATTATTTGTATACTCATTTTTACTTGCAACTTCTTTATATGCGTTAAAAAGTGTATTCATCACTTCGTTTGTATTATTGTTTTTCGTTTTATATGGAAGTGTAATATTTGTCTCGTATGTATTAATACGCTTTTGTACTTCCTCTTTAAACGCTGTTAATAATGCAGCATCTCCTGTATCTTTCACATCGGCATTTTTATATTTTAAAGTTTTATATAAAAACTGCGCATACTGTTCACGTGTTACTGTGCCATACGGTTCAAAATTCCCGTTCCCTGTGCCATCTGCGATTCCATTTGACTGCACTGCACTAATTGCGTTTTCTGCCCAAAATGGATTTGGAACATCCTTAAAGGTATGTTTTTGTTTTGCCGCAAGATGGAAAGCATTTGTAAGAATTTGTGCCATTTCCGCACGACTCACAGAAGCTTTCGGTCTAAATTGGCCATTTTCATCACCTTTAAAAACTCCTAAATTCGTTAAAGTTAATACCTCTTCTGGAAACATTGTAGAACTTTGATTAATATCACCGTAAGGATTTTTAAACGTAGACCCATCCTTTAATACGTAACGAGTTCCATCATTACTAAACGAACCGCCTTGTTTATTCGGTACTAACACTCGATAAATTAAAGCCGCAACTTGCTCCCTTGTCGCAACATCTCCAAAACCAAATATCCCATTCCCATAACCGGAAATAATATTTTTACTCGCTAAATCTTTAATCGCAGGATATGACCAATGTGATGTCGGCACATCAGAAAAAACACCCACTTCAGCAGCCTTCACACCACTGCCATTTGTATATAACAACGCACCACCAATCAGTGATAATGATGTAATTGATTTTAATAGTTTTGTATACATAATGTCTTCTCCCAATACGTTCTCTATTTTTGTTGGTTTATGTCGAAAAATCTAAAAATATGACAAAATATATTATACAATTAAAAGTTTTTGAGGGATATATTGAATTTTAAAATATGCAAAAATTCATATTAATATATTTTTCCGTATTAATATTATGTTGTTTCGATTGTGAATATATATAAGTAGTCAAGTCAACACAAATAATAAAAAGACAGCTATCCATAGATAGCTGTCTTTTTATTGAATCCAATTTAATTATTTTGAAAATCTAGCATACCCCAAGAAGTGCTTTTGAGTGTATGAACTATTTATCTTACTTTTAATTACACCTGTTGTTTCGTCAGCAGCATGAATATATTCACCATTCCCTAAATATATTCCTAAATGAGAAGGACCCGCTTTATATGTATTCTGTAAGAATACTAAATCTCCTGGTTGAGGATCACTTATTTTTGTAACCATTCCCCAGTATCCTGCAACACTTGTTCTCACAATGTTATATCCATTATTTTTAAATACGTAATAAATAAAGCCACTACAATCAAATCCATTTGGTCCTGTCCCAGCTTCAACATACGGCTTTCCAAGTTGTTTTAAAGCTAAATCAATTACTCCAGAAGAACCAGAATCTGTTTGGTTTAGGTTCATCCACTTGTCGCCTTCCCATGTTTTAATCTTCAACCATCCACTAGTTGTCCCATCTATTACTCTAAAATTCTGCGGACTATATAATGCTCCAGCGTTTGCTTTGCCTGAACTAAATGAAGGCTCGTTATACGCATAGAATGCTTTTTCTATGAACCTTTCTTCTCCATCTAGATTCAGCCATTTCTCGCCTTCCCATGTTTTAACCTTTAACCATCCATTAGGTGTCCCATCCACAACTCTAAAATTCTGCGGATTATATAATGCTCCAGCGTTTGCTTTTCCTGCATTAAATGAAGCTTCGTTATACGCATAGAATGCTTTGTTTATGAATCTTTCTTCTCCATCTGGATTGATCCACTTATAACCTTCATAAGTACTTACCTTCATCCAGCCATTTTCTTTTTTTTCTACTACTCCCCAATTTTGTGGGTTAAATGGTGCTCCATAATTTGCTTTCTGTGCATTAAATGAAGGCTCATTATATGCATAAATCGTTTTGTTGACGGTAATTTGTTCAGCCGCAGGATTCATCCATTTTTCGCCTTCCCACGTCTTAAATTTAAGCCAACCATCTGTTGTTCCATCTACTATTCTAAATGTTTGTCGCCCGTACTTCGCTCCAGCATTCGCAACCTTTGATGAGAAAGAAGGTTCATCATATGCATAGAAATCTCCCATGACACGTTCTTCCCCATTCAAGTTAATCCAAACTGGACCTTCCCATGTTTCAATCTTCCACCAGCCAGTATCTCTTTTTTCCATGACTCCTACATTTTGAGCACCATACTCTGATCCGCCATTTGTTTTAGCTGAATTAAAAGATGGTTCTTTATACCCATAGAATGATTGATTCACGTATTCTGAACTATTAGCAGCGTGAGTTACCATACTGAATGTCGAGATAGATAGAATAAAAAACAATAAGATTCCTATACTTTTCTTAAACATAAAAATATCCTCCCTTTTATTTTGTCTAATATATAATTTTCGAAGCAAAGAATAGATATATCCTATTTCATTATTTTAATTCTCACTTTTTTACGTCCCCATTCACGTGCTTGCTTTTCTGTAGGAAACAGAACATCAATTTTATTGCCTTTAATAGCCCCACCTGTATCTCCAGCAATTGCATCACCGTATCCTTCAACCCAAACTTTCGTTCCTAGTTTAATAACTTTAGGATCAACTGCAATTAACTTGATGTTAGGATTTTTTCCTATGTCTATTCCAGACGCCGTAATCCTTTCATTTGGTGGACTACCTTCTACACTATATGCAGTAGCTTCCACGTAGAATTCTACGCCTGTATCTTCCGCATTTAAATTCATCCACTTGTCGCCTTCCCATGTTTTAATCTTCAACCACCCACTAGTTGTCCCATCTACAACTCTAAAATTCTGCGGACTATATAATGCTCCAGCGTTTGCTTTGCCTGAGCTAAATGAAGGCTCGTTATACGCATAGAATGATTTGTTTATGAATCTTTCTTCTCCATCTAGATTCAGCCATTTCTCGCCTTCCCATGTTTTAACCTTTAACCATCCATTAGGTGTCCCATCCACAACTCTAAAATTCTGCGGATTATATAATGCTCCAGCGTTTGCTTTAGCTGCATTAAATGAAGCTTCGTTATACGCATAGAATGATTTGTTTATGAACCTTTCTTCTCCATCTGGATTGATCCACTTATAACCTTCATAAGTACTTACTTTCATCCAGCCATTTTCTTTTTTTTCTACTACTCCCCAATTTTGCGGGTTAAATGGTGCTTCATAATTTGCTTTCTGTGCATTAAATGAAGGTTCATTATACGCATAGATTGTTTTGTTGACAGTAATTTGTTCAGCCGTAGGATTCATCCACTTGTCGCCTTCCCACGTCTTAAATTTTAGCCAACCATCTGTTGTTCCATCTACTATTCTAAATGTTTGTCGCCCGTACTTCGCTCCAGCATTCGCAACCTTTGATGAGAAAGAAGGTTCATCATATGCATAGAAATCTCCCATGACACGTTCTTCCCCATTTAAGTTAATCCAAACTGGACCTTCCCATGTTTCAATCTTCCACCAACCATTATCTCTTTTTTCCACGACTCCTACATTTTGAGCACCATACTCTGATCCGCCATTTGTTTTAACTGAATTAAAAGATGGCTCCTTATACCCATAGAATGATTGATTCACATATTCTGAACTACTAGCAGCGTGAGTTACTATACTAAATGTAGAAATAGATAAAATGAAAATTAATAGCAATGATACGCCTTTTTTAAACATATAAACTTTTCACCTCTTCCTTTTTTTAACAGTATATTACCATAAGTACATTAACATAAATTTCTTTATTTATCTATAATTTACCATATTAATTGGTAAACAATTTAGATTATTATATTTCTTTTAAACCCTCTCTATTCAAGGCATAATTGGGTTCAATGTAATATGAAATACAAGATATGCAATATTGCATATCTTGTATTTTTATATTAAATTATTAATCTATTCCTTTCTTATACAAAAGTATCTAATTTTTGCTAGTTTCTCTTCTTTTAAAATAACTATTTAGAGATAGTTTTATTAAATTTTTCACTACTAGCCACAAAAATATCTTATAATCTTCATATAATAAATTAATGTATTAGGAGTGGATAAAATGCCAGTTACACTCGAACTTATTCTTTTTATTCTTATAGCAATTAGTGCTGTTGGCTATTTAATAAAAGAATTTCAAAAAACTAGGAAACGAACACTTGGAATTTCACTAGAATTTTTAGTTCTTTTCTGGTCAATATGGAGAATATCAACTATCATAATCTAATTTATAAAACATAAATTCCTTCGAATGAAGTGAAACTCTAATCAGCGGGAGTTTTATGGGATAAATTTACCAGTATTTTCACCACAACATTCATGTTAAAATCCTTTGTGAGTACGACATAACTCGACCTTATGAAGCTCCGCAGCTTTTATCGCGGAGCTTTTTTTATTAAAATTAACGCTTTTGTTCACTTTTTTGATACATTTACGAAACATTCATATGTTACGTTATATAAGTCCTTTTTTAAATCTTATTCATTCTAGCAAAAAGTCCTAGTCCCCCTAGGGCTTTTTTGCATTCAAACAATGAGTTGTATTTTTTCTCAATAATCGAAACTACTTAACATAGTAAAATAATAATCGGACTGGCATTCAATACCATATTACAATGGATCAAATCGCAAAAAGGCACCTTAGGGTGTCTTTTTTATAGAGAATCAGTTTAAAAACTAAAAATAAAAGAACCTCAATAAATGAGGTTCAAAAAATCTACTATTTTAAATTACCTTCGTAAAAAGCAACTCCATTTTGAACATGTTTTAAGTACCACGTAATCGTCCCGCCACAAACATTTTCATTAAAACTATTAGCATATACTCCATTTGAGTAATAAAGAGTTCTTTTGAATTTACCATTAGAATACTCATAAGGAATTGAGCAGGCTGCTTGCTTCGGAGAGCTCACAGCTTTTTGTGTATCAGCTGAAGCTGCACCCATTCCTCCTGTTAATGCAATACCTGTTGCTAACGCTCCTACTACTAATTTCTTGAACATAATAAATCCCCCTTTAATAGTTTTTATAGATTACAACTTAAATGTATCACTTTTGTAATTTATGTAAATATCTTGAATATGTAGAAATATTTATTTAATTATTAGTAATATTAGGATTTTATTTTATCAAATGGAAAATAGAGGAATTAGAGAAGCATGTGAAAATACAGATAGGTTTATATTAAACGAATGTGGTCCAAGTCGGCGTAAGGCACCTTAGGGTGTCTTTTTTGTACATAAAAAAATCTCACCATCTTATAGAAACGATAAGCCCTTTAAAACAATAATTGCAACTATATTAATTTTACATTACATTAAGGTTAGAGAATGTTCTTATATTAATAAAGTGCTAAATAGTAGGTGGAAAAATGGAATTTAACGATTTGGGTATTACCATTAAAGAACTTAGAATTAAAAAAATATATCACAATCCGAATTATGTCATGGAATATGTTCACAAAGTCAAATTAGCAAGATTGAAAAGGTATGATTTATCCATCTAGTATATTGTTATATCAATTATCAGAAAGACTTGGTATTGATCCGAATAACATATTTGCACTAACTCAAAACAAAAGATTAAAATATGTAGAAAATGTAAAATACGTAATAAAAGATTGCTTAAAGCAAAAACAATATAAAGAACTTTATGAAATAGTAAAAAGAGAAAACTTGAATAATTTTCAAACAAAAGATGAGAAACAATTTCTAATGTGGCATGAAGCAATTGCTATATTTATGGTGGATAAATCAATAAAAACTGCTTTAGATTTTTTAAATAATGCATTAAAACTAACTTTAACTAATTCTGATTTTTATCAGAAAGAGAAATAGATATTATGCAAACAATGGCTATATTTTATGCAGAAAATAAAGAATATGAAAAAGTATTAATATATTCAAAAGATGTTTAACTAATTTTAATAAATTAGATTTCCTAGAGATAAAGAAATTAAATTAAAACTCATGTTAAATTTAGCAAAATGTTTCGACTTCACATATCAACATGAAGAGACAATAAAGTATATTGATAAGGGTATCAAATTAGCAATTAATCTAAATACTTTATACTTACTAGGTGAACTATTCTATTTAAAAGGTCAGTGTTTATTAAAAATGAAACAACATAATGTAGAAGATGTTATTTATAACTGGAAAAAGCATTATTTATATTTGAACTAACAGAAAAGAATATTATACAAAAATGCTACCAGATGAACTTATTGAATTACAAAATAAAAACACTCATAATTTCGTAAAACTACTTACAAATCCTACAGAAAAAATTCTTATAGCTTTTAAACTTAGATCGATAATATTAAAATTAATTTAAATCGGCGAAAGGCACCTTTTGGTGTCTTTTCTTTATTTTACAAGGACCTGCTCAATTAATTCTTAAGAACATACTGAGAAGCATTGTTTTATTTATCTCATTTTCATTCATGCTATATATAAAATTCTTTAATAAATCCACCTCAAACATACTTATATGCATAGGAGTATGTTTGAGGTGGAACTTCTTCAAATACTAGTTCCTTTTATAAACCGTTTTGTGATGTAGATGACATTATTCTCAATACAATAGAATGAATTATGGGAACATATTTAGCAATATATATCAAAAAACATATTAAAAAAACCCTTCACCTTAAGGTAGAAGGGATCTTTTAATTTCTATTTCAAACTACCTAAAATTTCTGTAAAGATAACCCCAAGCATATGTGCACCTGCATCTGGATATCCTAAACTTCTTTCACCAACTACCGCTCCTCTGCCGAATGATCTTTCAACGATAGATTATATGCCTTGAAGTGCTGTTTGCAACATTTCAATTCAGATATACGACAGTAAAGAATACATTATCACAGTGTCAGCAAGCAAAAGTGTATTCTGCATTTCTGAAAACAGTAGATGGCAGATTATGACCTACTGAATCTGCTAAGAAAGAATATACAAGAACATCCTTAACATCCTCTCTATTTCCACTAATGATGACATCAAGGAAATCTTCTACTTGGAATTCTGGAGTAAACAACACAATCTTAGTTGTTCTATTTGGTTCTAAAAAAACAAAAGTACGAGAGATTTCAACTAATTCATTTTGAGTTGGGAAAAAGGTGTTTCGACTTCTCTTAACAGTTACCGTTACATTACTAGTATGACAGCGTGAATCATTGTTTAACATAATGTTGAGAGCAGTTGGAATAATCCCATTTTCAGAAACTGGAACTCGAAACACTCCAGTAGATTTATGAGCCATATAATCACATCCTTCCAAAATAAAATATATTTACAATATATTAAATGCAAAAAACGTTCATTTTGATATGGACAAATTACATGATTAATATATCTATAATAACCCTCGGTATTACTAAGCCAATGTTTTAAAAGATTAACAAATATCGCGAGAACCAATCGAATGTATATTAAAAGTAAAAAGAATAAGTTGTCTAAAAGACCCCCTATTTTGAGCCAATAATGAGACATTATGTTAATCTTATATGTATAGTTGCACAAAATTGAGAAACTTAAGGAGACAGATAAATTTTATGAGAAAATTATCTATATTACTTACTTTCATTCTAGTATTAGTCAGTGTTACGGCTGCTTGCACACAAGATAAAACAGATAGTGCCGTTGAAAATGGTCCAATAGAAGAACCAACCGCAAAAAATGAAAATGAAGAATTAATAAATTTTGAAGAAAAAGAAGATATGAGCCGCTTGGAACAAGGTATTTTATTAGTTGGTGAGAGTGTTAAGGGAGGCTATTACTTGACCGCTGTTCAAAGTGCCTATTTAAATGCTAGCAACGATTCCGTAGTTGTTAATGTCTCTGTAAAAAATGTACGAGGTCAAACGATTGGACTATCAGAATTAAAATATAACTTAAAAGATGAAAAAGACGGAAAGATCTATAAAGGAAAGGTGCTTGATCAAAACCCTTCTGATATACAAGTTAAACCAAATGAAACGGTAGAATTGAAAATAGCTTTTGAAGTACCACGTACCGCAGATGAATATATGTTTTATATTGAAAGCTCTTTAGACCCTCTACAAACATACTGGAAAATTGATAAGCTGCAATCACAAACAAACTAAGTCTAAAATAAGCAAAAAACAATGAAAAATTTAATATAGATACAAATGAATACTATATAAACGTAAGACCATCGATTTAATGAATCGTTGGTCTTTTTCAAAAAATGCCCCATTAAAAACTAAGAGATAAAAAAGAACTAATCTCGAGAAGAGATTAGCTCAATATATCCAAAGCTATTATGGTACATAGTTTTATGAGCAAACGTTATATAATGTTGTATGAGATACATAACCTGTCATCCCTTTATATGTAACTTTTAACCACTGTTTAGAATTACTGTAATGACCTTGAACATATTCACCAGTTACCCATGTTCCAGTAATTTTCGTACCATCATTAAATGTATGTAAGACAGGTGAATCGACAGTATAACCACTGCGCATCTTTGCACCATATACACCTACCGTACCTCCCTTTGCACAAGCTGCTACTACATTTTGATTTTCAGTAGCATTCGTAGCCGCGAAAGCAGAGCCGTTAAATGTAAATAAAGTAAATATAAAAGCTGTTAGTACTGTACAAATAGATAAACGACGTAACAAAATAAATTCCCCCTTTTTTTATAATTTACTTCTTCACAAATGATTATCTTAAATATTCTAACTATTTTCAATATATTAATGTTGAGAAATATTAGTTGTATTTTTGAAATAAGATTTTATCAAAAATAGTAACAAACTCATATTTTACTGAGAAAGAACCGAAAGAAGTCTTCTACATATCAACTATATAAAAACCCCTCCACCTTAAGGCAGAGGGACTTTCCAATTCCTATTTCAAACTACCCGCAATCTCCGTAAAGATCACCCCAAGTGCATGTGCACCTGCATCTGGATATCCTAAGCTTCTTTCGCCAACTGTACCAGCGCGATCCTTTAAGCAGCTACTGGCGAAAAGTTTTTTTTAGAGTGGGATGAAGTTGGTATTTTTAAATTTAATGATACTGAACAAATTACTGATATGTAGTACATATGTGAAGAAATCAAATTGGCCATGGAAATAGGCTTTAGACTAGACAAATAAAAGTTGATTGATATTGTTTTTCTTAAGTGTTGCACTTAATAATACAATTTGTCATTTTACAATTAACTTTACACAAAACAGGAAAAATCATCTTAAGTCAAACAAAAAAGATCCTAGTTCATAAAACGAGCAAGGATCTATTCGTTTCTATCTGACATATTCATTTATCCCAAAAATACCCAGTTAGATTTCTTTTTTTCTGCCACTATTTCCTTTTAAGCTACAACAACAGTTTGTTTTGTGTCCTCCATCCCCTAATTACTCTCACAAATTTTTTATCTCTTTCCTCTAACCTTTTCCCATTGTAACTACAAATATCTAGTACATAATCTCGGGTAAATTCCATTCAAGATCACCAATTATAGAAGGTTCTACACTTTCAAATTCATCTAAAACACCCCTATTATATTGAACATAATCATTAGATTGTTCAAATAGTTCATCAACTATTTGAACTGGTATAGCAAAAGATTTAGTAAAACGTAAAGTGAAATTATATGGTTCAATTTTCCCTTTTATATCTTCTTTAGAAAACTTCCCTGCTTCCTTTAAATTATCAGTATACCCTTCTCCTCCTTTACCCCACCAATGAATATTCCCACTAGTATATTGATTAACTTGAGTTCTAACCTTACTAACGATGTAAAACTCTTTATATTTTATTGTTTCAATGCGCTGATTAATTCCATCTAATGTATTGTAGTAGAATTCTTTATGTTGCTCGTATTTGTCTTCTTCATAATCATCCGCATATTCTTTTTCCTGCATATCACTTTCTGTTTTCAACGGTTCAATAAACTTTGCTTTAGGCTCTATAAAATAGAAATCCCCCATTAAAGAAGAATGTTCCCAAGGAATTTGTTTCTTCTTTGATGCACTAACTACTTCTTTTCTCACTTTTTTAAATAGCTCCTCAATTTTTAAGCCTTCCACGAGAATATGACTGCTTAATACCTTTGTATATAACCCATTAGAATCATCATCATTACCATCACTCGCCGTTGAATCTGGGCCCGTTGCAAATGAAATAAAAGTTCCAATCGGAGTATTCGTGAAATTTTTCAACCCCGTTTCTCTAAATCCCCGTACTCCGGCAGTAAAAAGTTTTGTTCTGCATGCATCCAGAATTAGTATAAAAACACCTTCATCTGATAATGATATTTCTTTAACCATAGATGAAATATTAACTGAAGTAGCGGAGATACTTTCGTTCGTATTTTGCTCTGCATTTGACGGAATTAAATAATTGTCTCCATTTATTTCAATTCCGTGTCCTGCAAAATAGAATAAACCTATATCATAATTTCTCAGTTCAAATTTAAATTGAGCTATACAACTTGAAAGCGTTGCATACTCAGTATTGTTAAATACTTTTACATCGAAGCCTGCATTTTCTAAGACTTCCTTCATAGTTTCCGCATCATTTACTGGATTTTTTAAACTTGGCCACTTTATATATTCACTTATTCCAACCACATAAGCTAATCTATTCATTTTGCACCTTATCCTTTGTAAGAATTTACTATAATACTAGTATATCATTTACCTAAGATTATTTTACATAATAGAAGACGAGTTTATTTACGTAATAGTCACTATCTAATAACACCCCTCGACTTAATTAATACACCAAATATAGAATAATTGCGACGCATTCGTTGTATGTCTGGCGTTATCCACAACACCGAATGGTACACCCTATAGAACAATATCTTTATTTCTCCTCGAAACATCTCACAAAATTTCCAACTATAATTTTGGAGCACTAAACAATTAAACAACCTAAATTCCATACTTACTTGAACTCATTTTTTAACTTCCTTTAAAATCCCTAGTCGTATAAAAATACATACATTTATATAAAGAGCATACATGACAATACTCCAAAAAGGGTACCTGAAGAAATTTTCTATACCATCAACTATAAAAAATCCCCTCCACAGTAAACAACTTACCATGAAGGGGATTCTATCAAATTAACATCACTTTTATCTCAAACTACCCGCAATTTCCGTAAAGATAACTCCAAGTGCATGCGCACCTGCATCAGGATATCCTAAATTTCTTTCACCAACTGTGCCGGCGCGGTCCATGCGAGCTACGATTTCTTTCGTGTACTCTGCACCTTTAACTGCTACTTCTGCTCCTTTTTCGAAGGCAGTTTTCATGTCTTCTTCGTTTGAAGCGCTAGCTAACCAAGAGTCTACACATGGAGCAAGTGCGTCAACAAGTGTTTTATCATCCACTACTGCTCCTCTACCGAATGATCTTTCACCGATAGATTGTATGCCTTGCAGTGCTGCTTGCAACATTTCAGCGAATTCTTTCACTGTTAACTCACGTTTTTCGCCTGCTGCTTTACTGGTTGTGCGGAACGCGACTATCTAATTTCATAAACGTTAACACCTTTTCTGGGAACATTGTAAAACCTGAGCAACTATCATGATAAAGAATTGTTTAAAATAAATCCATCTTTCAATATATAATGAACGGCATCATCATTGAAAGTACCACCATTGCTTACTCGGTACTAACACACGATAAATTAAAGCCACTACCCGTCCCCCCTCGTGGGAATACCAACCAAAATAATAATCCTGTCTCCTAATACATCTCTTATTATAGTTCTTCCCTAAAAAACTACAAATACGCCAAAATATATTATATAATTAGAATTTTACGAACTATATACTAAATCACCAAATATCATGTTTATATCAATTGTATTAATATAATTTTTAAAAGTTAATAGAACAAAGAAAGCTACTTCCTATAAAAAATTCTTTACTATTAATTTTTATTAAATAGTTTCTAAACAACAAGTGTTTTACTGTAAAGGAGAATTTTTAATGCAAGAAATTTACGCTGAAAAAATTAAATACATTATTGGAACAGTTACAGATACAGTCTACGCTAATTATAAAAACCCACTATCGCCCTACTGTATCTGTGATGTATTTATCCAGGAAACAAATATAGATATAAGTCAAGATAAAATACGAGTTATTTTTCATTCCACACCTCCAGAGAAAGACCAAACCTATAAATTTTTTGGCACTGTTGAAATTAGTAAAAAATACGGTATGTCTTTCAAATGCGATACATATATTCGTGATATTCCTATAAACTCAGCTCATGTCATAGAGTTTTTAAGCTCTGGTCTTTTCAAAGGGATTAAAAGAAAACGAGCAGAGCAGATTGTAGAAACATTAGGAGAGGATTGTTTAATTAAAATTGTTAATTCACCTGAAGTGTTGAGCCAAATTAAAGGTATCCCCCAAAAAACAATTGCAACAATTCAAGAAACTATTATCGAAAATTTAGGAATGCAAAAGATTATTACTAAACTTCATGAATGGAGAATTTCTTTGAATCTAGCAAAGAAAATTTTCCAGTTATATGGAGATGCATCTGTACAAAGGATTATGGAAAATCCATATTGTCTTGCAAATACAATACGCGGTATTAGTTTTAAAAGGGCAGATGAAATTGCAGAGAAAATCAACATACGCGGAACAGATAATCGCCGTATTAAAGGCGCTATTGAGTACGCCCTACACGAAATTTACGAACATGATGGAAGTACTTTTGCAATGAAAGCATATGTTATAAAGAAGACAGGACAAATTTTATTCAATCAAGATGGTGTGCAATATCCCCCAGAAGTACTAGATGCAAATTTGACTGAACTTATTTCTACCGATGTAAATGAATTAGAAGATTTCACAACTGAAATTGGTCAAATTCGTCAAATTGAAAACCGTATTTATTTAGCAAGATATCATAGTTACGAGCAAACTATTGCAGAAAAACTATCCCTTCTATGCTCTTTCAAAACACAACTAACAGAAGAGGATACTGATATGTTATTAGATCATTTTATTAATATACACAGAAGGTTACCTTTCAGTTTATCTGATGAACAACAAATAGCAATTATTGAATCCATGCGCAACAATGTGCTTGTTATTACAGGAGGACCAGGAACAGGTAAAAGTACAATTATAAAAGCGATTTTAATGCTATATAATCGCTTTTTCGAAATTTATGACTTTCATCAACTTTTAAATAAGGTTGTTTTACTAGCTCCAACTGGCCGAGCTGCAAAAAGAATGACAGAAATCACAGAAATTCCAGCTCAAACAATTCATCACTTCTTATTAAATCAACAATCAGATGATAAGAATACTGAGAACCGGCTCTTTATTATCGATGAAATGTCAATGATGGACATTTCTACTATGAGCCGTTTCCTTGAACAATTGCACACAGGAGATCGAATTATATTAGTGGGTGATAAAGAACAACTTCCTCCTATAAAAGCTGGAAATGTATTTGAAGATATTATCAAGTCTAATGCTTTTCCAACAATTGAATTGGACACTACATTTCGTCAACAACAGCACTCAATGATAATTGATTTAGCTGCCACTATTCGGAAAGGTGATATTTCAAAAAAACTCATTAAAACTAGCGACGATGTAAAATGGCATCCAACAACTAAAGATGACATTGTAAAAACAATTGAATCCGAAGTATTTTCTATCCTTGACCGGGGTATTCCATTTGAAAACATTCAAATTATTGCTCCCATTCATCGAGGAGAGCAAGGGATTACTAATATTAATAAACATATGCAAAATTTATTAATCACCCAAAAAATCCCATCCTCTCATTCCTTTATGGAAACAGGATATGCCAATAAGCAGTATGAATTTTATGTAGGTGACCGAGTGATACAATTAAAAAATGATAGTAATAAAGATGTATTAAATGGGGACCTAGGAATGGTGATTGGTATTCTGCCAGCAAGCATATCATTACAAAATAATGAACAAACAGTTGAAGAACCAGAAAAATTAATCATTGATTTCGGTGAAAAAGCAGTTTTTTATGATAAGGAAGAACTAGATGAACTTGCATTAGCTTATTGCTTCTCAGTTCACAAATCTCAAGGTTCCGAATTCTCCCATGTTCTGCTTCCAATTTCAAGCTCGTATACACTTATGATGAATCGCAACTTATTATACACAGCGATTACTCGTGCTAAAAAGGAAGTTACAATTATTGGGGAGTTAAATATTTTTCTAAAAGGACTTAAAGAAAAGCCACGCCAACGGTTTACCTTTTTAAAAGATATGCTATCATCGATTTAAATACAATTATGATATTTAGCTTTTAATAAGGTTTGTACACAATTAACATTATTACATACTGCTCCAATCAAAATACACGAGTGAAGATAGCTTTTTATTTTATAAAAAAACAATTAAATCATAATTTAAAATTCGCTCCACAGTAAGAGAATTACTGTGGAGCGAAAATTGTATCACCCCTATTTCAAACTACCTGCAATCTCCGTAAAGATAACCCCAAGTGCATGTGCACCTGCATCTGGATATCCTAAGCTTCTTTCGCCAACTGTACCAGCGCGGCCCATGCGAGCTACGATTTCTTTCGTGTACTCTGCTCCTTTGACCGCTGCTTCTGCTCCTTTTTCAAAGGCAGTTTTTACGTCTACTTCGTTTGAGGCGCTATCTAACCAAGAGTCTACACATGGAGCAAGTGCGTCAACAAGTGTTTTGTCACCAACTACTGCTCCTCTGCCGAATGATCTTTCACCGATCGATTGGATGCCTTGCAATGCTGCTTGCAGCATTTCAGCGAATTCTTTCACTGTTAACTCACGTTTTTCGCCCGCAGCTTTACTAGCAGCGCGGAATGCACCGCCCCAAATTGGACCAGATGCACCGCCACAATGTTCCATAATAATCATCGAACAACCGTCAAGGAATGATCCGATCGTTACGTTCTCTTGATCTACAATCGAATGCCACTCACGTTTTAACTGCTTAAATCCTTTTGCCACACTCATTCCGAAGTCGCCATCACCAGCATGCGTATCTAGCTCACAGAACGGTACTTCATTTTTAATAATAATATCGCTCATTTTATCAACGAGATAAATCATGTTGTTTAATGTAATAACATTATCTTTAATAACAGCGTGCTCTTCCGCAGTTTCTAGTTCAAATGAAACTTCCTTCTCTTCTGTCTCTTCAAGTACATTTACGTACTCTACACTTTCAACTGGACCGTCTACTTTAAACGCTGGTGTATTACATTCTTTTGATAGTAATGTTTTTAGCTCTTCATCTAACTTCATTACCGTTAAAGACATACCAGCCATATCAATACTTGTCATATAGTTACCGACGAATACTCTATTAATTTTAATGTTTCTTGCAGCTAGTTCTCTCGTAACTGCGTTGTTAAATAAGTAAAGTTCTTGCAGTGGTGTTCCGCCAAAACCGTTAACTAGAATTGCGATTTCCTCGCCATCTTTTACTCCTAAATCTTTTACAAGGTCATTTGTCATACGGTTCGCTAGTTCATCTGCTGACAGCATTTTTTCACGCTTAATTCCTGGTTCGCCGTGAATACCTACACCGTATTCCATTTCATCTTCCGCAAGTGTGAAAGTAGGTGATCCACTCGCTGGAACTGTACAAGACGTTAATGCTAAACCGATTGTGCGCACGTTAGCCGCTGCTTTTTCTGCTACAGCTTTCACCGCTCCTAAATCCATACCTGCTTCCGCTGCTGCGCCAGCAATTTTATGAACTAAAATAACGCCCGCAACGCCGCGGCGTCCTACTGTGTACAGGCTATCTTCTACCGCAATATCATCGTCCACCTTTACATAGTCGACTTCAATTCCATCTTCCGTCGCTAAATGCGCACCGTTTTTGAAATTCATAATATCGCCGCTATAATTTTTAATAATTAATAACGTACCTTTTTTACTAGCTGTCTCTTTAATCGCTTGGTATACCTGAATTTGTGAAGGTGACGCAAACACATCTCCGCACACTGCCGCATCTAACATTCCTTTTCCGACTAATCCTGCATGTGCCGGCTCGTGACCACTACCGCCTCCACTAATTAACGTTACTTTATTTTCGTTCATTTCTTTCTTCTTAATCACTTTATATTTTTTCAAAAGCTCAAGCTCTGGATGAGCCATAACCATTCCGTTGCACATTTCCATTACTAATGTTTCTGGTTTGTTTATAATCTTTTTCATTGTAGTTCTCCCTCAATTCCTTTAATATATTGTGATATATTTGAAATCTTCTTCTTACTAACCATGTTAAAATGAAAGCGTTTTATAGTAAACGGACAAAATGGACAATCTGTCTAAAGACACCGCTCTCATTTATAGATAGGATTTTCATATTAATAACATTCTAGGGATGATTCAGATGACCTCTTCTATAATTTCTAAAAAGATAATCGCGAACTCATTGAAGTATTTAATGGAAACAGAGTCGTTTCATAAAATATCAGTGAGCGATATTATGTTACACTGTCAAATGCGTAGGCAAACTTTTTATTATCATTTTAAAGATAAATTTGAACTATTAAGCTGGATTTATAGAGAAGAAACGAAGGAAAACATTATCGACTTTCTCGATTATGAAACGTGGGAAAACATTTTCGATTTATTATTTGATTACTTTTATGAAAATCAAAAATTTTACCGAAATGCTTTTAAAGTCATTGAGCAAAACTCGTTTAATCACTATTTATTTGAGCATACGAAAAACTTATATATGAAGATTATCGATGAACTATCTGTGAGCTGTGGATTCAGCCTTTCTGATGAGACAAAAAATACGATTGCCTCCTTTTATAGTCACGGCTTCGTTGGAACGATAAAAGATTGGATTGAAAGTAAGTGCGAAGTAGATCCTTCCATTATGTCTTCTCTTATGAAAAATATGATAAACAATCAATTACTACTATTACTGGAGCAATCAGCAAAGTAATTAAAGGGTGGCAAAAGCAATGAAAAAGATTATGAATGATGTACAAAATATCGTTCAAGATATGCTGCACGGCTTTTATTTTGAACATAACGACAAAGTAAATTACGATGAAACGAATAACATCATTTATGTAAAAGATATCGAAAAAATGAAGCAAGACGTCGCTATTATAAGTGGCGGTGGTAGCGGACATGAACCTGCTGATATTGGCTATGTAGGAAAAGGTATGCTTACAGCGGCAGTAAACGGAAGCATCTTCACTCCGCCTACAGTGGAACAAATTGCGGCGGCAACTCGCCTTATGCCAAAAGATAAAAGTATACTATTCATTATTAAAAACTTTAAAGATGACGTTGAGAACTTTCTTGCGGCAAAGCAGATCGCTAAAGAAGAAGGAAGAAAAATTGACCACATCATCGTAAATGACGACGTTTCAATTGAAGATGATGCTTCTTTTAATAAAAGAAGACGCGGCGTCGCTGGTACTGTTTTCGTTCAAAAAATACTTGGTGCGGCCGCTCTTGAAGGCCATTCTCTAGAAGAACTAACAACACTTGGCCGCTCTATCACTAAAAACTTACACACATTAGGAGTTGCTCTTTCCCCTGTCAACGATCCAGTAAAAGGAAAAGCTTCATTCACATTAAATGACGATGAAGTGTTTTATGGCGTCGGCATTCACGGAGAAAAAGGTTACCGTAAAGAAGCACTATCCTCTTCTGAAATATTAGCGATCGAACTAATGAACAAACTAAAAAGCATTTATCGCTGGAGAAAAGGAGACAACTTCGCTATCCTCATTAACGGACTCGGCGCAACTCCATTAATGGAACAATACATTTTCGCAAACGACATTCGCCGTTTGTGTGAACTTGAAGGATTGCAAGTCGCATTCGTAAAGGTTGGTACACTGTTAACTTCTTTAGATATGAAGGGTGTTTCGCTTAGTTTGCTTAAGGTAGAGGATTTGGATTGGGTGAAGTGGTTGAAGGCGGATGTTAGAGTGGGTAATTGGTAAGTAAAAATTATGATGATAAAAGCCTTTAACTATAACAAGTTAAAGGCTTTTTGCAAATTGAAATATCACTCGAGCATTCAAAAGAAATTCGTAATTGCCTCACTGAATGATGACAGGTCTTCCAAATAAAGCTGGATGATAAATTAACATCGCTCCTACAAATGAACATACTAAACAAAAAATAGCCTCGTATTTTATAACTAGAGAAGAGCTGGTATCAAGCTTTTCCCCCTCTCTTTTAAATATCATTTTTAAAGCTCTATATAATAAATACCCAATAATCGCCCCGAGGGTGTTCGTAAATAAATCATCAATATCTGTAATTCTATTATTTAACAATTGATTTAACTCAATTGCCAATGAAAAAAAGAATCCTGCACATACCGTGTTTTTTATTTTTCTAAAATACGGCCAAATCATCGGTAATAAAAAACCGAACGGCATAAACAGTACGATGTTCAAAAGATACGTAGTACTACCTGCCGTATCAAATAGAGTCAAGTTGATTTGACTTACACGAATCCACGTTTCATATCTACTTATATCCCATACAGTTGCAATCTGCGTCACCTTATACACTAACGAAAGGTAGAACAGAAAAACATATACCCATAGAAAATGCCGAATAGATATGTTTCTTTTCGCTTTAAAATAAAATCCAATTTGAAATAAAATACAAAACATAATTGTAAAAAAATAAGTATACAAATAACTCATCAAAACTCCTGTATGCATGTGGAATCCCTAACTTTACATTTTCATCTATTATTTTAGAATATAGTTTAAGAACCAGTACTTTGTTCATATGTTTAATCTTCTACTTTGTCTTCGAATATAGGGAATATATTAAAAATAAAAAATCCCCACTTATTCATTTTCAGTCTCCTCCTTGATGTAACTTGTTTATAGGATAGAAAAAACTTTTAAAATAAAAAGTGGGGGAAATATAAAATTTTTCTTAAATTTTATGTTAGATTTTATTATTACTCTAATTACTAATCCTCTATTCGTTGTTAGGCAACAGTATGCTTAAACTTAGGTTTCACTTTATCCCTTCTCATCCCTCATACTGTAATACCCCAAATTAATAATAACCAAGAAATACCCACTCATAATTCCAGCAGCGAATGTCCACATGAATTCATGGTGTTCAATTTCATACATAATAATCGCGCCGAGTATTGCGGCTGCGAACCGATTTATCATTCCAAGCATCGGTGCTTTTTCTTTTTTTACAATGCTATCTCCGAACTTTTCAATACGCCTTCCTAAAATCCAGGCGCAGTACATACTTACTAAAAGGCCAATGCTTATCCCTACGAACTGGGCTGAAAAAGGTGTCACAAGCCATCCCAATAACATTACGCCTAGCAAACAATACATTTGTATGTTGAATGATCTTAATGCCATACGAATCATGTTATACTCCTTTATCTTTCTCATTGTAATCCCGTATCATCAATCCAATCTTCCAGGCTTCAAGCTTTCAGCTATATCTTTTTTAAAATGAGGGAATTTGATTTTGCTTACCATTAAATAAGCGAGTACGCATGTACCAAACGCCACGGAAACTGGATTCTTTAAAAAACATAAAATGAGGAGACACATTGCCGCGAATGGGATTGGCATGCCGATAAAGGTCGGGAGTTTGCTTTGCTGTGTGTTAAATCTTGCAAGCCGAAGCATGCCGCAAATACTGTAAGCAAGCGCGCATATCATCCCGATAGACTGCAAATCTTTTAACGAGGCACTATATGCCAGAATAGACGGTGCCACACCAAAAGTAACTAAATCCGCAAATGAGTCTAACTCTCCACCAATTTCCGAAACAGAATCAAGTTTCCGAGCGACCATACCATCTAAAAAGTCAAACAACATACCTGTAATAATAAAAACTGCTCCCAAATAAATATCGTGAACGAAAACAGCGTAAATAGCTAAAAGCCCACATACAAAATTTGCTATCGTAATCATATTTGGTATGAAACTCATAATACACTTCTCCTCCTTTCTACTAATTGCTTCATCTACGTTCTTACTCATTACAATCAAGATCTTTCTGTTTTTCTTCCAATATGACTTTATTTATTTTCGTTAACGTATCTGTCATTTGCTCTAGGGCGTTTATATCGATTTTAGAAAAATATTTCTCAATTAATACATCATCTAACTCCAACAACCGCTCTATATACTTACTACCGTTTGGACCAAGTGTAAGAAAATACTCCCGTTTATTATTAGGGTTTACTTGTTTTGAAATCATCTTCTGTTTCTCCAATTTAGATAAAACTTGACTAACGGCACTTTTTGATATATTAAAAGTAGTCGCAATGTGATTTGCTGTCGTGTTTTCATTTAAATTAATATGAAATAGCATGCTCTCTTGCTGTCCTGTAAGACCGAATTCATCTTTTAACTCCTGGAATAGTAAAATGTAGAATTCATTATAAGCTCGGTTCATTTCATTAATTACTTCTTTATACGTTCTAGTCATAGCGTTATTCCTCCATGCTTTTATTTCGTTTTGTTTAATAGTTAAGTTCACTTAACTTAACTATATTATACCGTTATGTTCGTGTAAAGGGAAATATAACTCTACACTTTACTCACAATGATACAAAAAAGAAGACACTCTTCTAAAACAAGTTAAGTCCCTTCTTCCTCACCGCTTCCTTCATCCAAATACCCGATTAATCGTTCTGAATAATCAAAAAGAAAATCAATTAAATTCCATATAGACCCATTACTGGTTAAAATGTTATAATGGAATTACCCTACATAGTTACTCATAGCCAGACTGAGGAACTAGCGTCTTATTAAGTAATGCGCATAACTAAAATAAAAAAGACACTTTACGGTGTCTTTTTTATTTATATTCATTGCAATTATCTCTTTTATAAACAAACTCTATCAAACAGTAAAGGAGACAAACAGATGGAACATCCTGTTACAAGAGAATTACGTTTTATACGGGTATGTCTTATCATTTTGATTATTGTCATTGCATTCTGGGATCGTGAGAAAACTGTGGAAATTACTGATCACGGTAGCGATCCTATTTTAAACACCAGCAATATGACCCAAGTTGGTGAGAATACATTTGCATACAAAGACGAATCGAATCAAATTAAAATATTTAAGTTTAATCCAGATACAAATGAAATAAAATTAATAAAAGAGTTTTATGCTAACGAATATTAATTACATGAATTAAATAATTCAAATCTGTAGAAGACACTTTAAAGTGTCTTTTCTTTATGAATTACAAAGTATGAGGACCCAAGCCATTAGCTACAATTACGACTAAGGCTTTTACTATATAAAAAATAAAACATAGTAAGAATAGAATACTCAATTAAATTATTTTTCACTTCACAAACTACATCCAAAAAGTTGGATAACTTCTTTTACTACTCATATTATTAATGAATAAAGCAATAACTACAATAACAACGGAGCCAATTAAAACTGGTGTTACTAAATAACTCCAACTATTTGCCCCTAAAATAACGATAATCGGATCGGCGCCTGCCGGAGGGTGCGTCGTTCTCGTTAACATCATAACGGCTATTGCCATCCCCACCGCTAAAGCAATTGTCCAATATTCATTCCCAAACAAATGATATATTGATAGACCAATGAAAGTTGAAATCAAATGTCCTCCAATAATATTACGCGGCTGAGATAATGGCGCATTCCAAACTCCAAACGCTAATACACAACTCGCACCAAATGGAGCCATTAATAATTCTGTAGAGGTTATGCTCGTTAAATATGTTAAGGTAAGAATTGTTAAAAATCCCCCTAGTAGTCCCGTTAAAGAGTCCTTTACATTTACTTGTAATGGGCTTCTTCCTTTCCCTTTCATTTTTGTAAAATATCGTACACTTATTGGTTGAGGATCTTTCTGCTTAGTTGCTGTTATATTATCCATCGTTCTCCTCCTTTATTTACCAACAATTATAACCCGGCATAACTAACCTATAAATATTAATTTAAGGGGTTAGTTTTAAAATACAAAAAAAGAATCAACTGTTATAAGTTGATTCTCTAAACTTCCTCAAATTTTCGATCCTGAAATTTTGCTACCTTTTTCCGGTTCCCACATATTTTCATAGAACACCATTTTCGTTTTCCACTCTTATCTATAAATAATAAAACACAGTCAGGATTTGAACACCTTTTAAGGGAAATAAGCTTATTTTCTGCTATTAACGTTAAAGCGTCAAATGCAATTAACGATGCGAGTACATCCTCGATTTCTCCAACTGGGATAGATACTAGCTGCTGTTCAATGATTTTATATGTAAATGGTGCCTTCTCAATTTGTTTTTCTAAATACGTAATAAAATCATTAGAAATTTCTTGCTGATCAGCAATTGCCTCAAACTGTTTTCTCAATACTTCTCTTACCTCTAATATGCTAGATGTAACTTGATCCATTCGCTTCTGAATTCCTATAAGTGTTTTTTCATTCCAAAAAGGAAGATTAACCTTTATTACATGTAGCCATTCTAATACATCTTCATCTGTTATTAATAAATCATAACGTTGTCCACGCCTAACTAACTCTGTATTTACTAAATCTAATGAGAGATTTCCCGATATAAGCGGGAATTGTTTTGTTTCCTGCATGTACTCATCACCTTCTCTTTAAATAATCATATTCCAAATTAATACAGAAGTACAACTTTTTTATAAACTACAAAGTATGAAGATTAAGGCCTTTAGCCATAATTACGACTAAAGGCTTTTGGTATGTAAGTAAATGAAAAAGGAGCTAATTTTATGGAACATAATAAAAATGGAGTGCTTGCTTTAATTGTTTTATTTTTAGGATTAGTGTTTTTTGTTAGTGGAATGGTTTATCATTTATGGGGCTCATTTTAATTTCAACTTTTAGACAGATAAATAATTCGAATCAGAGAAACGCACAAATCTTTCCCTTTTCCTTCCAAAATCAATATAATAAGATATAAAATGTAATACATATAAAGACAAATATATATAGCACTCATTAAAAGTGCTTCTATTTTGGAAGGAAGAAACAAACGATGAACAAAAAGTTATTAGCATCATTATTATGTAGCACATTCTTGTTTGGAGTATCAGCTTGCAGTTCACATGATACGCCTGCGAAAAATGAGCAGGCGACTTCTAAAAAAACAGAGAATGACAAACTTAGCAGCAAGGATCCGCAAAAAGAACTTCCTACCAATGTAGATTCCTCTGATGTATACATGTCAATGAGATCTGCCGAGTCATTAGATGTTCTAGGGACTGGAGAAGTTAAAGCACAAGGTGTCTTTAAAGTATTAGACATCGCCGTTTATAATCGTAAAGAAGAACCCATTACACTAGATATTAACAACTTTAAATTAATTGATGGATTTGGAAGAGAATATCACATTTCCAATGAATATCAGTCAGTACTTAAAGCTGCAAATATCTCCACATTCAAATTTAATATTGTTAATCCTAATGAAAGTTCGGAAGGAAACATTGTATTTGATGTACCGAAAAACACGCAAGGATTAACTTTAAAAATTAATAATGATAAGTTAGATAAAGAACTCCAATTAAAAGTGGAATAGGCCAATAAATGCGTCTCCCTTAACATTCTCTACTGACATAAAAAAGTACAGTCTTTTCTACAGCAGACTGTACTTTTTTATTTATCATTTCACATAACATTCCCTAATTTTTTTGACTAGATGCTCTCCAATCACGAAAAGATGTTGGGCGTCCAGAAAAAGCTCTTTGCTTTGTAACAGATGGTTTTTCTTCAGGAGTCATTGTTTTTTCTTTAAGAGTCGCTGGTTTTTCTTTAAGCGTCACTGACTTTTCTTCAAGAATAGTCACAGCTGTTTGCATTTTCTCTAACTGTTCTTTCAACAATTGTTGTTCAATCTTTAAATCCGTAAGTAAACGTAAAATCATCTCAGAATTAGCCATAAGATCCTCCTTCCCCCAATACACAGAATAAAATACAATATGTAGAAGACAAAATTCCGGTGACAAAAATAAGATCGTCAACTCTTTTTAACTTCCAAAATCCTTTTATTTTTTTAAGGACCTGCTCCATTCACCCTTAAAAACATAAATTAAATTAAATCCATTAATAAATGGTCTTTATGGAAGGAGGAGTTAATATGGGCTATGGAGGTAGTTGTGGTGGAGGCTGTGGTTTCGGCGGCGGATTTGCCTTACTTGTTGTGCTCTTCATCTTATTAATCATCGTTGGCGCTAGCTGTTGGGGCGGCGGATTCGGCTGCTAAGGAGAGGCACTCTTGAGAGTGTCTTTTTTTGATATGTGGCTCGTATACATATTGTTCAAATCTATATATTTTTTTAAAATATATATTTAAAGCATATTTCTCAATGAATAAAACAATTTAACATGGTAAAATAATAGTTGGATGGGAGTCCAATATATTATTAAAATTAAGATGGTTCAAGTCGAAGGAAGGCACCTTAGGGTGTCTTTTCTTTATGACTTCTATCATCAACAAAGGGTGATACAAACTATTACATATGTTTGTACCACCCTTTATTGATGCGTTTAGACTTCACAGTTGTTGAAGTTTTAGACTTCTCCCTTAGTGTACCCATATTATTAGAACATCCTGTAATCTGTAGACAAAATGTAGCTAATAAAAACAATATTAATAATTTCTTCAATAAATCCTCCTACATGCATAAAACACGATATGTTACAAAACAAACATAACATCAACCCTTTATAAAAACAATATAATCCTCGGTCCTTAAGCTATCTCTTAACATAGGAGTACCGCTACATATTCATCAAGCTAAGATTTTAAAATATCCTTTACTTAAGGAATTTGTAAGTATCAAGTAAGAAAAACGAGAGCTTTGTTTCGTATAATCAAAATATAAAGTGAAGGAAGAAAGATTATTTCTGGGATTAATATGCATGTGACAAGAGAAGAAAGCTACGTTTTTTTAGAATAATAATATGAGTATGTCCAAGTTTTGGAGATTGCTTGCAAATATTTTGAAGTTTTCGCACCAGAATTCTAATTACCATACCTGTTTTGTACCATCACGTATTGGAGGTTAAAACATGAATAAAAAAAAGAAAATACAAAGATCAGTACTTACCTTTCCCCTACTCTTTTCTTTAGGCGTTTCATCTTTCCCGCTTACAACAACTATTCACGCAGATACACGCGAAGAACAATCTGCTGAAAAGAAACTAGTCTCTTTAACGGAGCGTACATCATTATTTTTTGAATATCTCCAGCAAGGTAAGTATGCAGAGACACTACAGTTGACGTCTACTGCTTTTCAATCCAAGTTTACAGCAACCACATTACAAAACTGGTGGACACAAAGTGGCTGGAGCGGGATAAAAAGCATGGGAACCCCCGTGATAAAAGAACGAAACTTGGTCCATCAGACGGTAGAAATTCCAGCAGCTACCGAAGGAACTACCATACCGCTACTCCTTAAATTCACACCTGGCGGGAAAGTAGATGAAATTGGAGAAAGGCCACCCGAAGAATCTTATACCATCCCACATCCTAGCTATGATCAACCTGACTCCTATCAAGAACGTGAAATCGTCATTGGAAATTCTACCTATCCGTTACCAGCGACATTAACAGTTCCGAAGCATCAGCGTGGTGAAAAGGTACCCGTCGTTGTTCTTGTGCATGGTGCTGGCATCCATGATCGCGATGCTACCTATTTGGGAACAAAAATCTTACGAGACCTTGCGGTGGGCCTTTCATCCAACGGAATTGCAGTGTTGCGCTATGAAAAACGTACCTTAGAACATGCATTAAAGATGAGTGCAGAACCTGTTACATTAGACCGTGATACTACAGATGATGCCATATATGCAGCAAAGTCAGCAGCGCAGCAGGAAGGCATTGATCCAAATAATATTTTCATTCTCGGACATAGCCAAGGAGCTGGCACAATGCCGCGTATACTGAGCAAAGCGCCTTCCTCACTTGTTCGAGGAAGTATCTTACTCGCACCACCTGCACGCCCTTTGACTGACATTGCCATTGATCAGTATGAATACCTTGGGAAACCACAGGAAGAAATCGATGAACTAAAAAGACAGGCTGCTTTTATTCAGGACCCTACTTTCAATCCTGACCATCCTCCAGCTGGCTACAATTTTGGGTCACCTCATTTTATGTATGATGTTTCTAGGTGGCGTCCAGTTGAAGAGGCAAAATCACGAAAAGAGCCTTTACTCATTCTGCAAGGAGCACGTGATTATCAAGTAACAGTAAAAAATGAATATACAAAATGGCAAGAAGGGCTTGCAAACCGCAGGAATATTCAGTTCAAAAAATACCCGAAATTGAATCATTTCTTCACGGAGGGTGACGGGGAATTAAGTCTTCCTAGTGAATACGAAATCCCTGCTAACGTTCCCGAATACGTCATCCAGGACATTATTACATGGGTTAACGAGACAAAAAAATAAGAAAACATCAAAAGCCTTCATGCAATCATCATTGCGTGAAGGCTTTTTGAAACTAGTGATTCAGAGATAGCTATTATAATGCATCAAAACGAAAATTATATTTTTCTACGTACTAAATAAAACGCTAAGGAACCCATAATAACAGGTGCAACGAAGTCAAAGAAATATGAAAAAGAAAAATTAAAAAGAAAAAGAAATGGTATAAGTGTATAGATAACTGCTAGTCCTATAAATAAAGGAATTCCAAATTGAAACTCTCGACATCGTTTAATTTTCCTATATAAAACTTCCCCAATTAGACAAGCTATAAGAGCTGGTATACTACCATAAGTGACGATAGTTTTTATGAACCCCTGTAAAACGTCTGGGTGAATAAAGCTAGGATTAAAAATATATGAAATTAAGAACCATCCAAAAATAAAAGCAAATAGACTTGCAGCATAACTAACTACAAATTTTATCAAAGTAAGCAACGTAATCATCCCCATAATTCCCTAATATTATCTTCATTGTATCATTTTCTCTTAAAAAGACTCCAAAAGGATATACTTGCCCTTCAGTTGTCTTTTTTAACGCTTGTTCAAGACGTATTTTTTGATGTTATGTTGTATAAAAAACTTTTGGGAGCAACCTGTTCGAAAAATTGATAAAGAATAAGCGATTGAAGGATGAAAACAGAAGACTACAAGGAAAACTGTATGAACAAATATAATGAAACAAGGCTCTTACTTTGTAGCGGTATCCACGAAGTAAGAGCCTTGTTTTTTCTACTCATTTTTTATATCAGCCTTGATTTTCCGATGGAAAGGCACAGAAAATCTACTACAGAAGGTGTGATACCTCTAGGATTAACAAATTCTTTAAATTTCTGTATATCCCTCTACTTTTGGAATGTGCCTCTAATTCAGCGCGAACTTGTATTGTATCCGGATCCATTTTTTCTAAAGCATGTTCAGAATATTTACGAACATTGATTTCAAGTTTTTAAAACTCATTTATTGTAACTGTAAAATGTGGCTTGAATTTTACTTCGATTGTTTTGTTTTCTACGCCACCTTGGACATATAATGAGTCATTACGGGTATAGATTCGTTTCGCCGAATGCATCTTGGTTTCAAAGATGCGTTTATTTTTATAATACAAATTTAATTCCACAGTTTCCTCGTAATAACACATAATCATTACTAATTCAAAACCTAATTTATCTATTTTATTATATCTATATGCACCTGCACCTGGAATAAAATAATCTTCTGGTTCACTCTCGAATATTTCTAATAATTCATATTCATCATATTGTATATTCAATTTAACAACTCCTTACGTGAATGGGCTCAATCCACTTTATTTATAATATTCACGATTTATTAGGTACAACGGATACAACATCGCCATTATCATTCAATACGACTCTAACATCTTTCCCATCGTATTGCCATAGACCAGGTTTATTTCCGGGTTTTTTAGTAGCATGCTTAATTGTTTCTTCTACTACACTTGGTGTTACACCACGTGGATCAACTTTTTTTAATTACTCCATGTATTCTTTTGATCCGAATGTGTAACCATTCCTTTCAGCTCTTTCACGTGCACGCTTTGTAAGTTCTGCTCGAACCTGAATTGTATCAGGCGCCATTCTTTCAAGCGCATGTTCAGTATACTTACGCCCATCAATGACGCCGCCAGCATTCCGAAAAAATCACGCTAAGCAAAAAATATAATAAGCTGTCGATATAGACAGCCCTTTACATAATTATCGTTATTGGAATCAAAATAAGCTTACACATCCAAGTCGTTGATAATAGCTAATATTTGATGATCTGTCCATTTGCCATTAATCCTTATATTTTCTTTCGCTATACCTTCTTTTTTAAATCCCACTTTTTCTAATACGCGAATAGATGCTATATTATCAAGCATCGCTCCTGCTTCAATTCTATGTAGCTTTAATTCCCTAAAAGCAAAATCTACAACAAGTTGAAGAGCCTCTGTTGTATAGCCCTTTGTATTATGCTCCTTATCCAAAGTAAAACCCGTATAACAACTTTGGAGGTCTCCCCTAACAATTTGAGTTAATGAAATGCCTCCGATAAGTTTATCATTTTCTCTTAAAAAGATTCCAAAAGGATATACTTGCCCTTCAGCTGTCTTTTTCAGAGCTTGTTCGAGACGTATTTTTTGATGTTCTTCTGTATAAAAAACTTCTGGGAGCAATGGACAAACTCGCTGAAAAAATTCGCGATTTCTAATATGTAAGTTAGCTAACTCGTTAGCATCATCAGTTTTATAAAGCCGAATATAAATGTGCTTCCCTACTAGTTTCATAACATCCCTCCAACCTTTTTATATGTCTAATGAGGAAAAAGTATACCGTATACTATATACAGTTGGATAATATCAGGAAGCATTTTGCACGAAAGAAAAGACACTCTATATGAGTGTCTTTTCCAATAGTTTTTAGCAGAAGCAAGAAGCTCCAACGATGATTAATAAAATGAATAACACAACTAATAAAGCAAAGCCTCCCGAGAAGCCACAACCGCCACAACTACCACCATAACCCATAATAGTTCCTCCTTTAGATAAGAGGGGAAAACTAAGGTTCACTCATGTATTTTAATGGATTCGTTTCATCTTATGTTTTTCCGCATTGATTGAGCAGGTCCTTTCGAAAACTATTCACATATTAACTATATTTTTAAAAATGAATAATTTAACTATATCAATAAATAGATTAATTAATATAATGTATTAATTCTAAAAGAAGGGAGGAATAGCCATGCAAGTAGTTTGTTTTAAAATAGTAAGTGGTCAGTATTTCTTATTTGTAGAAGGTATTCAAATTCCTGTACCAATTCCAGCAGTTGCTGCAGCTTTATTAATTGGTTTAGGAGTAATTCCACTTTGTTCTTAATGTAAGGAATTCGGATCATTCCTATCTTTCCATTAGAAAAGCCTCAAGTATATGAATACTTGAGGCTTTCTTTATATTAAAGAAAAAACACCTTACAACGCTTGAAGATCTCCTGATTTAACTAATGCAGCCGTTACATCCTCACCGAAAGTATTGAGACAGAATACTTGCTCGTCTACCGTATCCATCACTGTAGCTTCACCTATCTTGCCACCTTGAAGTTTAATAAAATAGTTATGTTCTTCTAAAATTTTACTAAAATCTCTATTTGCCCATCTTTCAGTAATTGCTAATAGCTCTTCTTTATTCTTGAAATTGTTTCCGTTTAGAATGTTTCTTACTTTCTCTGCATTATTTTTGGACATAGGGGTTGCTCCCTTTCCTTCACACGCTTTTACTTTTTGATGAGTCATGCTATGCATAGCTGAAATCACTTCTTCTTCAGTAGAAGTTACTGTAATGTGAAGTTGTGCATTTGAGCCTTTCACTTCTGCTTCATTCGAGAGTATGTCTTCTTTATTAACCTCTGCAAAAACATGGTCCTCACTCTTAAGCGGGACTTCAACAAACTGTAACATTCCATAAGTCATACCAGTTGCAAGTACTACTCCCCCTATAATAGATGCTAGCCAATACGTTAGCTTCTTGTCCATCTTCATTTCCCCTGTCTTCGTTTAAATATCTTAACTAAAGAATACCATATTTAATTCCTTTTTATTGAAGAATCTCTAATTTTTACTATAAAAAACGTACAAATCTTTTAATGCAAATATAATAACTTTATAATCATGACTATGCCTATTCTCATAACAGAATCTATATACGATGTCACTAAATCATCTGGTGAACTATTAGTTATTGGTACGGCTTTGCATCCTTATTCTCAAAAAGGATAATTATTGTACATACCAATTCTTATGTATGAAGACACCCAAAACAAGTGTTACGAAAAAAATATAAAAAAGACATCTTTTCTAGGGAAAGATGTCTTTTTTATATAAACCTTAATGTTCGTTCTGTAAAACCCTCGCTGCCTTTACTCCTTCTTTCTCTTCTTTTAAGAATAACGATACGATAAATGCAACAATAATAAAGATTAACCCAAGTGCAAATGCACCTTGGAATCCTGACGTTAAACCGTTTAACTTCTCTACTGGATCCAGTGGATTTGCGGAGCTTTCCATATACTTAGTTGTTCCTGAAGACATTTTCGAAATAAAGATAGCTGTACCAATTGCACCAGCTACTTGTTGCAACGTATTAAACAGTGCTGTTCCATGCGGATATAAATCTGGTGTTAATTGATTTAAACCGTATGTTTGTGCTGTCATGACAAACATAAGTCCAACCATTAATACGCTATGCATAATAATAATTTGTAACATTGATGTATCAGGAGTAATGCCTTTAAATAAGAACATTGCAATCCCTACTAACACAATGCCGGGAACGATAATAACTTTCGGACTAAATTTATCAAATAGTTTACCTGCAATTGGTCCCATTATAGCGCTAATAACACTTCCCGGAAGCATGATGATCCCTGACTTAAAAGCTGTAACGAGTAAAACTGTTTGCAGGAACATCGGTAATAAAGTCATCGTTGAAAATAACGACATCATCACAATGACAATTAATCCGACTGATAATGTAAACATCGGAACTTTAAATGCGCGTAATTCTAAAATTGGATTCTCAATTTTTAATTGTCGAACGACAAAAATACATAATGAGATAAGCCCAACAATTAAAGCGCCATATACTTTCGCATCGGACCATCCTAAATCACCTGATGCACTAAAGCTATACACAAATCCGCCAAATCCTAATGTCGATAAAAGGATAGATGGGTAATCTACTTTTGGCCTTGTTAACTCTGAAACATTTTGAATGTACTTTATCCCAATCATAATTGAAATGATCACGATAGGAATAACAATATAGAATAACCAGCGCCAATTTAATGAATCCACAATTACTCCAGATAACGTAGGACCAATTGCCGGAGCTGCCATCATCACAAGTGCGATTAATCCCATTGTCGCACCACGTTTTTCAGGTGGACAAATGATTAAAATCGTATTCATTAATAACGGTGTAATTAACCCCGTCGCTACAGCTTGGACGATACGGCCAATTAATAAAACGGAAAATGTCGGTGCGAATCCCGCAATTAATGTACCGACTAAAAACGTTACCATAGCGATCAAAAACATTTGTCTCGTTGTGAGCCATTGCTGAAGTAATGCTGTAATTGGAACTAAAACCCCAACTACTAACATGTATGCTGTAGAAAGCCATTGAATCGTTGAAGCCGTTACGTCAAATTCTTTCATTAATACCGTTAACGCATTTCCAAGTAATGTTTCATTTAATAATGCAACCATTGCACCTAAAAGTAATGCAATTAAAATGGGGGTATGTTTCAAATTAGAAGTATCAACTTTGCCACTTGCAGGGCTCTTAGTTGTCATATTCATTTACAGATTCTCCTCCTGTTTCTTACTTAAAAAACTTTAAATATACCTAAACACATGTAATATAATATACATATGTAGATTAAAAAGGGAGAATCAATTTTCAACCACTGTATATTTAATCTACAAAAAAGGAGAATTGTAGATGAATGATAATGAAAAACAACTTGATTTACGTATTAGACGTACACATAAATTACTGTGGGATTCCTTATTTGAATTAATGACGCAATCAAAACAGAAATATAGTACGATCACGATTAACCAAATATGTGACCGTGCAATGGTACACCGAACAACCTTTTATAAACACTTTGAAGATAAAGATGCTTTATTAACATTTGGATTTAAACGATACGGCAAGATGATTGCTGAAATACCGGTTTCAGATCGATTAAGTAAACCATTTCAAGTAATGGAACAATTCCTACATCATGAAGAACTCGGTAAAATATTAGAAACGCAAATGTCTGATGAACAATTTATTACCCGTACACATTATTTAAGTCACGAAACGAGAAAACAAGAAATAGAAGCATTAAATCAACTTTGCAAAAACCATACGATACCAAATGATTTAATCATTGAGTTTTATTCAGGGGCAATCACCTCATTAAGCACATGGTGGTTTAAAAATAAAAAAAGCGTTTCTGCTGCTGAAATGGATAGGTACCTCCACCAACTTATTAATCGGGATATTTTTCAGTTTGAAAAGGAATAAGACTACACCTTTTCAATCATGCAATCAAATTGACCACAAAATAGGAATATGATATATTTTCCGTAGAATACTATATAAGTATGACATCAAATAAAATGGCATATAATAAAAAGAAGAGATGCGCTAACATCTCTTCCTTAACTGCTACCGTATAGGGTGGTGGTTATTATACGTTATTATTTTTTACGAAACCCACCCTTTTGCTTCCTACGGCGCGGAGTGGGTTTTTTGTTGTCCTTACCCAGAAGTTGCTTCCGCAAAAAATACGCTGAAACTTCACGTACAGTCGCTTTTACAAATTCTTTTACAAGGTCAAACAAAAACTCCATATTATCACCCCCTTTCCTTCCAAATGGAAAGAAGGGATAACCACCCACCCTCACAATATGCAGTTGACTTTATTTTATCAAATGATTGTAAAGATATTATGTAAATAAAACAAATGAAATTTCATATGGAAAAATATGAGTTTATATTTTTTTTCATTCTCTTCACTTAGATTTTCTTTTTAGATGCTATCTTCAAACAAGGTAGCATCTAAAAAATGTTAAAAGGAATCTCTCCTTAGTATCTTCTTATACTCGATGTAGTTTGCATACTTGACCTTTTCTACGTTCTTTAATTACTTACTGAATATAGTCATACAGATTTTTCGCTAACAATAAACAAGTTACTGTAATGAAAAGAGCACGAACATACCCGCTTCCTTTTTTTATAGCAAATTTGGAGCCAACAATCCCTCCAGCAATTTGAGCAATCCCCATGATAAAACCATACGCATAGTTTACTTGCCCTACATACATAAACATCAACAATGCACCAACATTACTTCCTAAATTAAGAAGCTTCGCATTACCTGCTGCTTTTAAAAAATCATACCCAATAAATAAAAGAGAAAACATTAAAAACGAACCTGTTCCAGGACCTAGAAATCCATCATAAAAACCAATAGCAAAAATAAAAAAGGTAAAAATAATGACGTGTCGACCAGACAATTTCTTATGAGTGGAAATACTACCCCAATCCTTTTTGAATATCGTATAAATAGCGACCGCACCAAGCATAATCAACATCAATGGCTTCAGTACTTCTGGATTCATTAAATGAACGGTCCATGCCCCTATTATGGAACCTATGAAAGTAAGCGGAACTAATTTAAACGCCGATTTCAAATTAAGATTACCAGAACGATAAAACACAATATTACTAGTTGCACTCCCCATTGTTGATGCTAGTTTATTTGTGGCTACTGCACTTGCTGGATTCAATCCTGTAAATAACAAAGCTGGTAAAGCAATGAGTCCGCCACCACCTACAACTGAATCAATAAATGCAGCTACAAATCCAAAAACAATTAAAATCATTAATACAGATGGGTCTAAATAAAAATCCATACTATTAACCTCCCCTTTAGTCACTATTCGAATAGTAACTAATAATTTGCTAAATGTAAACAGTTATTGTAACGTTAAAATATAAAAGCAAACATCGGAGGACGAAAAAAGTGGACTACATAGTGCAACAGCTTAAAAAAATTGGTTTCAATGAATATGAAGCTAAATCTTATGTATCTCTTGTTAAACAAGGGCCTGTCACAGCCTACCAAGTGAGTAAAGATTCGGGTGTCCCAAGAGCGCGAATTTATGAGATTTTAGGTAACCTTGTAGAAAAAGGCATTGTCATGAAAGAAGAAATAAATGACACCACTCGCTATTCACCTCTACCTGTTGAAATCTTTTTACAGAAGGCGCAATCAGAATGGCAGTCTACATATGAAGGAATAAGTGATTCATTAAAAAAACTAGAAACTTCCGAGGAAAAAACGGATAATCGAGTCATTACTTTAAAAGACAATCAAACAATCATTAGCTATTGTCAGGCATTAATAAAAAAAGCAGAACGACGTATTGTCATTTCAATGTGGGATGAGATGTATGAAGCATTAAAAGAAGATCTATCTGAAGTAGCTGATAAAGTTACAATACAAGGTATTACCCTACATGTTGAAAATCCCATTAAAAATCTAGAAGCCCATCGCATAACACCTTATACAGAAACCTTGTCTACAGAACATTGGTTTATTGTATCGATAGATTCTAAAGAAATGATTTATGGACCATCACTTGCAGAGCGTAATATTGCTTTTTATACAGATGACCCCGTCCATATATACTTATTAGAGGATTATGTATGGCATGATGTGTTAGTAAATCGACTTGTCCGACGTAACCAAGATGATTTGCAGCAGTGGATTACGGCAGAGAGAAAGACTTTCTTTATGGGGAAATAAGAAACATATTCAAGAGCAAATAAAAAATTTTGCGTATTAAACCTAACAACTTCTCCTTACAAAAATAGCCGACTATTATATAGTAAATATTCGGCTATTTTTGTATAAATTTATACAGACGCTGCCATTACCCCAGCGATTAATGAGATAAACGCTTCTCCCACTCTTTTACCTTTTCAATTGTTACATCTAATTTTTTAGCTATTTCTTCTACACTCATTCCTTTAAAGAGCATTCCAGCTGCCGAAAGTGCTTTATCAATTTCTTCTTGCTTCTCTTGCTCATATAAACGACCTACTTTTGTCATCCGTAACCACTCCTTTACCTTTTTATATGCCTTCTTCTATTTTATCATCCAATCTCCACAAACCGCCCAAACTCCTTCAAAAACCTCAGCTTAAAACTCCCCACAGGCCCATTCCGGTGCTTCGCCACATGAATCTCCGTCATCTCTTTCTGCACTGTTTCCTTATCGTAATAATCCTCTCGATACATAAGCATAATGACATCCGCATCTTGCTCAATTTGTCCGGTCTCTCTTAAATCTGATAAAAGCGGACGCTTATCTTGCCGCGACTCTACAGAACGAGATAACTGTGACAGTGCTACTACACAAACATTTAATTCACGTGCTAATAACTTAAGCTTACGAGAAATCTCACTAATCTCTTGAAATCGATTGCCCTTATGCTTCGGATCGCCCGTAATGAGCTGCAAATAATCTACAATGACTAAAAGCTTTTTATCACCGTGTTTCCGCTTTAACTTACGGGTTTGCATCCAAATATCTTGTACCGTAACGCCTGCATTATCGTAAATCTCAAATGGCAACTCACCAATCTCCGCAAACGCCTTACTTACCTTCTCCCAATCTTCCATCGCAAAACGATGCTTCGGATTTTTCAGCCTGCCTCCTGACACTTCACCTACACAAGAAGCCATCCTTTTTAACAATTGCTTACTACTCATTTCTAACGAAAACAATCCAACTGCCGCTCCAGACTTCGCCGCATGTAGTCCAACATTAAGCGCAAACGCAGTCTTCCCCATAGAAGGACGCGCACCAAGAACGACAAAATCACCTTCCTGAAGTCCACACGTCATTTTATTTAACGATGTATAACCAGACTCAATACCAGTAATCTCTTTCACATCTTGATGAAGCTCCTCATACAAATCAACTAACGCATCCTTCAAATCAAACTCACATACAGAGTCTTTTTCCTCTAACTCACAAAGTGCCGTAATCGTCTCACCAATAATTTCCTCATTCTTCTCCGCAATAAGGCGCTCTCCCATCTTGTGCCCGAGAACACCCGCCTGATACATTTTCCAAGCACCTCGAACAAGCCCCTCATAATAAGAGAAATTGCTAGTAGTAGGCACACCATCCATTAACCCTATAAAATACTCCATTCCCCCGATACCCTCTAAAAACTTCGGATCTACCCGAGAAATGAACGTCACAAGATCAATCGGTTGCCCCTCTCCTTCCATCTTTCGCATTAACTGAAATATAGACTTATGTACTGGCATAGAAAAATACTGCTCCGTCAAACGGCACTCCTTAATAAGCTCTCCATCAATTAATAGAGAACCTAGCACCGTCTTTTCCGCCTCCACATTTTGAATACTCATGGCCGCCACCCGCGCTCCGCTAAAAAGCGCTGCAACTCTTCCTCAGATGGCGCATTCTTCTCCCACTCCTCACACCTCGCCAAAAACTCCTCCGTCTCCCCCGTACTAACAGACGACTCCTTCTTCCGAAACTTAGCCGTATCTGCCTCAACCTCACACACTTTCGTAAACCCTTTCCCGTGCCAGCCTCTCAAAATGCCCTTCACATAAGCAACCGTCCGCTTATTATTCTCAAACGCAATTTGAAGAGCCTTCAGCACAAGCTCCTCTGACAAATCTTCCATCCACGCACTCAGTTCCTCCACAGTATGCGGAGACAAACTACCAAAATGTTGCTCATAAAAAGAAAACACGCGACTTCCCGTCTCTTCCTCTATAACCTCTTCTTCCTCTGTCTCCTCACAAATCGGCTCAACATCATCCACAGCCAAATCATCAGGCATACCGAAATGTGCTAAAAGCATCGGAACATTCAGCTCTTCCTCAGTGCACTTCTGAAGAAACATATGTACAAACTCCTTATTCTTCACACCCTTAAGCTCACGTAGCACACACTTCTCCACATTCGTATTCGTCACAGGATTATAACGAAGCCAATTCAAAATGAATAACTCCCGAGTATTCGCATCATACAGAATCTTCCCATAATCAATGAAGCGCTGCACAAGCTTATCAACAGTCTCCCGATTATAACCCGTCTCCATCTCAGCTAACCGCTTCGGAAAAGGAAAAATCCCACACTGCGTCGTCTTCGAACAAGTTAATAAGTAAACATAAAAATACCGCTCCTCCGGCGTCAAATCCAAAACAAAATCATCCTGCCAAAAATTCACCTGCACATTACGATACACCGCCATCCTAATTCCTCCCGTCTCCGTTCAAAAGTAAAAGCCCCTTCATAATATATATGGGAGACTGGCCGGGTTTTTGGCGTGTTATTTTAAATTTTTTTTGACTACTACTAAGGTGTTTGTTGGTGTTTTTGTTTTGTTATGTTTTTTCTTAGTGATTTATTACTTGGTAGGGGCTTGTAAGGGGCTTAGGAGGGGCTAGTTATCGATTACTTCGATTAGGAAGACTCGATCTGAGAAGCCGCCTCTTTCTTCTGCTTTCTTTTTACGGATGTTGTTGATTTCTTCTAGTGTCGTACCTTCGTGTTCGGCTAGGGCGTTTATTAGTTCTAGTAGGTCGGATAGTTCTTCGAGTTTATGTTCTTTTGTTGTTGCTTCTAGGTATTCGGTTAGTTCTTCTTGTGTTTTTTTGCATAGTTCCTTTATGTATTCGTCTGTGGGTAAGATTCTTGTTGTTGGTGTTTTTCCGTTGGTTTTTATTATTTGTGGGATTTTGTTTCTGATTAGTTTGTTGTAGGTTGGCATGGGGGTTTCCTCCGTTTGGTTTTTCTTCTATTATAATGGAAAAGCAGTTTAACTAGGTGTTAAACTGCTTCATTGCTTCTTTTATATATTTTTCTTCTTCGGTTGTGAAGAGGGTTGGAAATTCGGATAGTGGGAGGTTTGATTTTTGGATTATATCTTCTATATCACTTTGAGGTGTATCAAGATAGTTCGTTACCTCTTCTATTAAATTGAAAAAATCCTTCAAGGTAACTTGAACATCATGATGACTCGGATCCGTCTCTTCTTCCTTATACTTTTTCAACTTCCTTATCACATCTATAAATCGCCGATCGAACTTTTCTTTTAATTCCTTATTATTATAAAAAGATTGAACACTATCCTTCGAAAAATGCACCTCTAACCATTCTTTATTTTCTTTCTCCCATATAAAAGTTTGCAGAAAAGAAGAAAATAAAGCGATATCTACTCGTTCTTCCTTTTGAAACTTCTTCGTCATCTCATCCATATGCGAAAGTACCTTCGTAATTCTTTCTTGCTCTGCCAAAAGCAATCCTCTTTGAAAATGCATTTGTCTTAAAAACTCTTCCGTCTCAATATCACGCTGCAATATAATATTTTGAATTTCTCCAAGCGAAAAACCGAGATGCTTAAACGATTGAATTTGCTGCAGCACATACAAATCATCTTTCGTATATAACCGATGTCCGCCCTCAGTATAATCGCTCGGCTTTAATAAATTAATTTTGTCATAATAACGCAGTGTTCGCACCGTAACATCCCCAACACTTGCAAACTCACTAATCATCCACGCCATATCATCACCTACTCCGCTAACTTCTCTCTCACATACTGAAGCATATGAGAAAAACTCATCTCATTCTGCCGACAATATTGAAACAAACCTACAACAAGCAATACAAAAGGAACATTCTCTCTATAACGGTTTTCATACTCGCTAATACCATCATAAAAGTACTCATACTTTCTTTTTCGTAAAACGATATAAATCGCAATAAACAACACTGCAATCATAATAAAAATTCGCTTTCCCCTTATCTCCACTTCTTGTTTCATCATCTATTCTCCTTCCACTGCATACTTATCTTCTTTAAATAAAGGAATTCGAATGAAATAACGATATGGCTCTTCGCGTATTACTTTCCACGCAACAATGATCACTTGAACGACCTCAAAGGCAAACACAATCCAAAACAAAACATCACTAATACCCGAACTAATATTAAATAGAAGAAAGATTAACAAATGAAAATTGAACGCCTTTCGGCAATGGTATTTGTACACTCCATTTTTACGTGCCAGTGTGATGTACATGAGTAGTGGCGAAAAGATTCCTATTGCGGCTGAGAGTAGTAGCATGATGATGGTGTTTCTTTTTTCTTTTGTGGTGGTTTTCATGAGTTGTTTGGTCCCCCCTTTTTGATTTGTCTTCTTTAGGTTAGGGGGTGACGTTGGGGGAGGTGCAAGGGGAATTTTAATTTAAAAACAGCAACACTTATTTCAGCGTTGCTGTCCTTCTTTCAAAATATGTATGAAGACGATATTCACATATCTCCTTCGTCCATTCAAATAAGATCTCTTCATCTTCTTTTCTAACATCCATATTTAGAGAAAATAATTTGCCATCAAATGATAGTAAACCTTTCGAGCTACCACTCCATTTTGTCATTGGCATTGTAGCAATTAATTTACTAACTTTTTCTTCATCATATTCCCACATACGTTGTGCTTGCTTGTCACTAAAATCGATTCGCTTGCGGTATTCTTGTTCCATTAAAAACTGATGGAAGAATGGTGCAACTTCTTGTGGTGAGATAGGATGGTACCATTCCTCTTTTCCGCGTTGTAACATCGCTAACAATAGTAGCATTTTATAGCTTTTTGCCATTCCTGTTTTTTCAACTTCTTGCAACCACGCTTCACAATGTAAAAACACTGTTTTTTCAAGTTCTGTTAATTCATCATTCCATGCTAAAAAGCCAACATATGATTTAAACTCTTGGCGATATTCTTTACTCTCTTCTATACCAAGTTTATGTAATTCTAAATATGTAGGTCGACGTCCAAGATCCATTTTTACAGTTTGATAGCTATGTTGCAATTTTTCTTTTCTCGGCATTTTCTTTTTCAGTAATTCATCTAATAACTGCTTTGCTTCTAATTCAAATTCTACTGTACATCCATCTGGCAATATATTTTGTGTACCATTTCCTTTCGTCTTTCCATCATCAACTCGAAGCATTTGCATTTTTATATCTGCATTTCGATAATTTGCAATTAAATCAATTACAACACAATACTCCTTATGCTCATGCAATCGTAAACCACGACCAATTTGTTGCGTGAAAATTGTTAATGATTCTGTTGGGCGAACAAATAAAAGTGTATCAACAGATGGAATATCAACACCTTCGTTAAATAAATCTACTGTGAAAATAGCATCTAGTTCATTATTATCCAGCTGTTTAATCGCATCTTCTCTCGAAATATGTTTTGTTTCCGAATGAAGTGAAATTGTACTATAACCGTTCTCATTAAAATATGTAGACAAAAAGACTGCTTGCCTAATACTAGAGCAAAAGACAATTGTTCTAGTTTTCTTATATTTCTTCCAAGCTTCTAAAATATTTAAGGCAAGTTCCTCTCTTAACTGAATTTGCATAAGTTCCTCACGATCATACTTATTGCCTATCCAACGTATTTGTGAGTAATCGGTATCATCATGTACTCCATAATAGTGAAAAGGAGATAACCATCCACGCTGAATCGCCTCCATAAAATCAATTCGATATGCAACGTTCCCATCACAAATCGAATAAATATCACGAAAATCATTTCGATCTGGTGTTGCCGTTATTCCCAATAAGAAATCAGGGTTAAAATAATCTAGCACTCTTTTATAACTGTTAGCTGCAGCATGATGGAACTCGTCTACAATAATAAGGTCAAAATCATTAGGTGAGAAGTTTTCTAAGTGACGCTTTCTACTCAACGTTTGAATAGATGCAAAAACAACATCCTTCTCGCCTTCCTTTTTCTTTCCATTATAAATCCCCGTAGTCTTATTATCGATTACACGTAGAAAAGATTTTTCTGCTTGATTTAATATTTCTTCTAAATGCGCAATAAATAAAACTCGCTTAAAACGTTTTGCAAAAAAAGCAGCTAAATAAGTCTTACCAAGTCCTGTTGCCATAACAACCATCGCTTTGTTGTATCCTTCTTCCAGTACATCCTCTAATTGTTCCAATGCAGGTAATTGTGCAAAGCGTGGTGCAATCTTTGTTTCATATATAGCTGATTCTTCTAATTCAATTTCTACTCCTGATCTCGCAGTATAATCCTCTTGTCCCGAGGGAATCATCATTTCAATCTCTTCTTGCTTTGTCCAAGTTCGGACTAAACTCGAATGAGTTGTATGAAATTCTTCATACTCTTTACGATATTGTTTAATTGTTTCTATATTGATAGGCTGAGTTGCTTCATTCATATGAATATGTAAAAATTGATCAATCGCCTCCGAAAAAGCTTCCTCTCCAACACTCTCTTTCACAAGCAAGCTCCATTCCACGCCACTTGTTAACGCGGAACGAGACATGTTAGAAGAACCAACAATCATAACTCCGTCGCTCTCACGCTCAACTAAATAAGCCTTCGGATGAAATGATTTCCCAGCACTCCTCCACAGTCGAATCTCAATATCAGGATGAATTTTATACAATTTCTCTAAAGCATCTGGTTGCGTAATATACAAATAATCTCCTGTACAAACCTTAATATCTACATTCTTTTCGGCTGCTTTTCGCAAAAGAGGGGCTAAGACATCTACCCCCGATTTCATAACAAACGAAGTTAAAATATATATTGATTTTGCATCATCCATATAGCGCTCTAGCTTATGGATCAAATTATTCGTAACGAGCTGTACATTAGTCATCATGTACCTCAACTAAAAAAATTCTCTCCTGAAAACCACCACGTTTTTCAGCCTTCTGTTTACGCACCTGCTCAACAGCCTCTAACGTTACACCTTCATATTGTGCTAATGCATTCACTAGCTCTAATAAATCAGCTAATTCTTCTACTTTATGTTCTTTACTTTCAGCCTCTAAATACTCAGCTAACTCCTCTTGTGTTTTCTTACTCACTTCTTCTATATATTCTTTTTCATCTAGTATTCTAGTTGTGAATGTTCTTCCATTATTCTCGATAATTTCTGGTATGCGATCTCTTACTAATTTGTTGTAGGTTGGCATTTGAATTCCTCCATGGCTAATATTGTAACTTTTTGATTATATTATACAAGATTTAGTACTTTTCTTTCTATTTGCATACAATAACTATTTAAACAATATATTATAATTCAATAAATAAGGCCATATCTAAAACATTCTCTGATGTTAGTTTGATACAGCCTTATCTTGCATATAGATATTACTTTAAAAACTTAAACTTCTTTTATTATTGTAAAGTAATAATATTATTGAACTTTTAATCTACCTACAAAACATTACTATCTTTTAAATAATCATAAAGCTTATTATCAACCGATTTCTCCATAATCATATTCATCGTAACGACCGGCAATTCTTTTCCATTTTTATCTTGCATTTCAGTTTGTTCTACACTTGCTTTATCAGGTTTCGCTTTTCCTAAATAGTAAAAGTCGCTTCCCTCGTCATCATCTTTTTTCACAAAAATATGGACATCAATATTATTTTGTTTAGCATCAATAATTGTTTGAACTTCCTTTGATTTTAATGTTCTATTACTTCTTGTATACCATTTAAGAACATCTTGATTAAGGAATTCATCACCATAATTCACACTCGATTCTACCTCATCGTTTTTATGATATGTGACAAATATTGGGCAAGTACCGTATTTGGTTTTATAGCCATACATAGTTGAAGTCTCATCAATGTGCCAATTTAAAAGTTTACATGCATCTTTTCTTGAGTATTTTTTATATATAGTAAGGTTACTATCACACTCATAGTTTTTGTTCTTTTCTTTCGCACTTTTAATGATGTCTATTACCATGTACTTGAAGTATTCATTCTGTTCTAAACTTTCTCGGATTAGATCATTAAACATGTACTTATTATCTTCTTGTAACGCGAGAATTGGCTTTTCACCATATTTTTTCTGGTTATTCTGTGTGAAAAACGATAACTCAAACACCCGCTGCACAGAAGTAATCGTAGCATCATCTGTTAGGCAATTAGATTCTTCAAGTTGTTTTATATACTCATCCTTATCAACTTTTTCTTGCTTTAATAATAAGTCTAACAAAACGATTTCGTTTTTACGTTTTCCATTCAATACTTCCAATGAAAACATCGTTAAAACTTTATTTTCGTACTCTGTTAATGCAGGGACATCTTCTTTCATTTTCAATAAGAACTGATGATAGTTCGCATATCCTTCTGCAAGTACAACTGGATCAATAGAGTGGTTTACTATAAAGTCATATAGATATGGAGTTCTTCCTATTCTATTTTTCAACTCAGCAAAAGCTTCCTTCAATACTTTCATAGCTGTTAAATTGCTATTATTAATCGCTCTAAAGATCTGCTTTTTCGCTATCTCTTCAAAGTTAACTGTTGAAATACCTTTAATATAACTCGTGTCATTTGTATATCTACGTATATTATCTTTATTTTGTGATCTATCTCCTGAAAGGGCAATCGGAATTAAATAGTTATTTTTATAGTTTCCAATAAAATCAATAATCGTAACAAAATCTTTCGAATCGTGTTTTCGAAGTCCACGCCCCAGTTGCTGTATAAAGATAATACTTGATTGAGTTTGTCTTAACATGACAACTTGATTAACACTTGGAATATCAATTCCTTCATTAAAAATATCTACTGTTAAAATATAATCCAGTATGCCATTTTCTAATTGATTCACCCGCAGTTCTCTTTCCTCTTGGGAATGATCGCCGGTTAATGCAAATGTGCGAAAACCTCTATTATTTAAGGCATATGATAATTGTTCTGCCTCATCTTTTCGGCTGCAAAACATTAATCCTGTTACTTTCTCACCAGAATAACCATAGTATTTTACTTTTTCAACTACATGATCCACTCGCTCTTCCGTAACAAGTTTAGATAAAGCAGTAGTGTCATCTATCTTTTTACCATTATATTCAAAATCAGTTACTCCAAAATAATGAAAAGGACAAAGCATATCTTCTTCAAGTGCTTCTTGCAATCGAATTTCATAAGCAATATTGTAATCAAATAGCTCATAAATATTAAAATTGTCTGTACGTTCAGGCGTAGCAGTCATTCCCATTAAAAATTTCGGTTTAAAATAATCAATAACTCTATGATAAGAACTAGCACCAGCTTTATGAACTTCATCTATTAAAATATAATCAAATAGCCCAGGATCAAATTGATGTAAATTTTCTTCCTTTGAAATAGTCTGGATTGTCGCAAATAAATATTTAGCATTCATTTGCTTATTTGATCCTGATAAAATTCCAAAATCCTCATCGGCTCCACCAAGAACTTTTTGAAAATCTGATTTCGCTTTATTTAATATTTGCTCTCGGTGAACAATAAATAACATCCGTTTAGGCGCAAAATTTCTGACATCAAATGCTGAAAGATATGTCTTACCCGTTCCTGTTGCGGAAATAACTAAGCCTTTTGCTTTTCCAGCGTCTCGAATAGCTTGTATTTCTTTTAACGCAGCTTGTTGCATTTTATTTGGGGTAATTTTCAAAGCTTCTTCAATTGAATTATGATATTGACCAGGTAATTCTATAACTCGATCTAGTAACTTATTTTTTGCAGCTTGCTCATATATTGTTTCGTAATTTGCAATCAACTCTTCGGTTAATACTTGAGAATGCTCCCAAACTTCTTCAAATTGGTTTTTGAAATGCTGAACAATCTCTCCATCTTCATGCGATGTTAACTTAACGTTCCATTCATAGTTTACCTTCAAAGCATGTGCAGTCAGATTTGAACTACCGACAATTAATGAACAATGTGTTTTGTTATCAAATATGTATCCCTTTGAATGAAAACCAGATAAATTTGTTAATCTTACTTCTACATTTTCAAGTTTCATTAACTCTCTAAACACTTTTGGTGTATTAAAGTTTAAGAATGTAGATGTTAATATACGTCCTTTAACCCCTTTTTGTTTAAGATCAAGGAAATGTGATTTTAAAGTCGCTAGCCCGCTTTCTGTAATAAAAGCTACTGAGAAAATAAAAGATGTACTATTTTCTAGCTCCTCCAATAATGAGCTTAAAACATTTTCATTTTTTTTCGTATTGTTTACTAATAATTTCGGCTTATATATTCCAGGATGATTATGTTTTTGATCAATAAACCCTTTATATAAAGACCCCTCTAATTTTTGAATAAAATTCTCCATATGATCACCATTTATGACAATTTTTTATATTAATTGTATTACTCACTGATTTAAAGTGCAAATTTATTACAAATATAAAAAACTATCCGTATAAAACGAATAGTTTTTTTCAAATTACTTTACAATCGATTCTTTTGATAATTTCTCAATAGTCGGGATATCCGCAGGTGCCCACTCTAAAGCTGCTAGTTCATTCGGATATAACCATTTAATTGCTACGTGCTCAGTTAGAACCGGACTTCCTTCAACAAGTTTACAATAGAAAGTTTTCAAATGAACAATACCAAAATCATACTCATAGGCTGTATAATCAATTTGCTCACCAATCTGCACGCTACAATGCATTTCTTCATCAATTTCACGCTTTAACGCCTCTTGAGGTGTTTCTCCCTCTTCTATTTTCCCACCTGGAAATTCCCACATAAGAGGTAGCGATTTAGATGGTCCTCTTTGTGCACATAAAATTTTCTCATCTTGAACAATTACTGCTCCAACAACATAAATATTTTTCTTCATTATGTCCTCCTTAAATCTCACAGAAACTCTATACTTTATGTTTCCACACTTTATAGACTGAAAAATGCCTTTTATATCTTTTAACGACTAATATATTTTTAATCAGTAAGCTAGATTTTATCTATCCCTATCTAGCCCTTTTAATACAATTAGCCTAACACTCTCATCTCTTTTATATTATATAGAAGTAACTACAAAAATAAAGCCTGATTGAATACTTCCCTCTTAAGCCTCTTTTTTCACCATTTCCTCATACCTAAAATGACACTCCTCCAAAAACCCCCTACTCTCCCCACTATCCTTATAAAAACTCTCCCAACCCCTCTCCCTCAAAATCCCCTTCCAACTCTCACTCTCCACCATCCTCTTAATAACACCATCCCAATAAGCAACCTCTTCCTCCGTCATATCTTTTGGGCCCATAATTCCTTTCCAGTGCTGGAAGATGACGTTGATTCCTTGTTCTTTCCAGGTTGGGATTTCTGGTAGTCGGTCTAGCCGTTTTGGTGCGGATACGGCTAGTATTTTTATTTTGCCGGCTTTGTATTGTTTTTCGGCTTCGGATAGGGTCATGGTTGCGGCGCTGATTTGTTTGTTCGTTAAGGCGTTTATGATTTTTTCTTTGTTTTCGTAGACGAAGAATTGTAGTTCGGCTGGGTTTATGCCGAATGCTTTGCTTACCTGTACGAAGGATAGGTGATCGTCGTTTCCTAGGCCGGGGGCAACGCCGATTTTGAAGTTTTTCTTGTTTTGTTTTAGTTGTTCCATTAGTTCGTTTGCGTTTTCTACGCTAGAGTCTTTTGATACGACAACGACTTCCCAGTCTGACGCAAGTGTTGCGAGCGGGGTGAAGTCTTTATATGTTAGTTTACTGTGGCCTAGTAGGTTGTTCGTTATGAGTAAGCTTGAGTTGATCGCGAGTACGTGACCACCTTTTTGTTTCGTATATTTCCAACCGACATCACCGCTGCCGCCTACTTTGTTTGTGACAGTGATTGGTTTTGTGAAGATTTTTTCTTCCGTTAGTGTTTTTTGCATCGCCCGTGCTGTTAAGTCCCATCCTGCTCCTTGAACGTTTGGTGCAACGATTTCTAATTTGTCGATGTTCACTTTATTCGTATGGGATTTTTCCGAGGAACAACCAGCTATTACTCCTGTCATGATCCATATACATAGTAATAATCGTTTTTTCATAGTCCTCGTCCTATTCGGTACTTTCGTTCTGGTCGTCCGATAATGCCGTATGTGTACTCTACTGTGCATTCGCCGGTCGCTACTAAGTATTCTAAATATCTTCTTGCGGTTGTTCTGGAGGCACCCATTTGTTCTCCCATTTCTTCTATTGTAATGCCCTCGTCGAATCCTTTTATAATTCCTTTCACTTTTTGCAATGTTAACGGATCGACACCAGTCGGTAAGTTTTTTATGTCTTGTGTTTGTGAAGTACCAAAAAAGTTATCGATAAGTGTTTGATTCACTTCATTGTTACTATGTAATAATTGCTTCTTTCTTTTATAGTCTTCAATTGTGCGGACGAATTTTTCTAACGTGACCGGTTTTATAAGGTAATTGCTGACGCCGTTTCGAATTGCTTTTTCTAACATATGGTTTTCATTTGCCGCAGTAACCATAATGACGTCAACGTTTGGAAAGTCAGCATGGATTTTCGGCAATAAGTCTGTACCGATTCCATCTGGTAAGTAATTATCTAATAGAAGCAAATCGATTTCTTCCTTTTGTAGTAGTTCCATCGTTTCTTTCGCGTTCAATGCTTTTCCGATTACTTTTACATCCTTTATTTTTAATAAAAACTCTTCCTGAATTTGCGCGACGCGGAAATCATCTTCTGCAATTGCAACCTTCAACATATGCCCATCCCCCTGTTTGTTATGTACTTTCTCTCAATGTTTTCGGAAGGTAAATTGTAAAAATAGCTCCCCCATTTTTCTCGTTTTGAATTTCAATTGTTCCCCCTAGTAGATCTACCATTTCTTTCACGTTTGCTAGTCCGTAACCACGATCAGTTCCTTTCGTTGAAAACCCTTTTTGAAAAATGGTGCTTATTTTTTCTGCCGGTATTCCTATCCCGCTATCTATCACTTCAAACACAATATCGTGCCCAATATCCGTAACAAAGAAGGAAACTCTCTTTTCCTCTCGTTCATTCACCGCATCAAATGCATTATCAATTATGTTTCCAAGGATCGTAATAAGATGCGACACTTTTATATGGTCTGGTAACGGATGAAGCGCGCTATCTCCTTCAATATGAAAATCAATTTTCTTTTCAGACGCTGTTCCGAGTTTTCCTAATAAAATAGCTTGTACTTTCGCATCGTGAATTTGATGGAATAAAATATGATTTTGGCTTTGATGAATGTTAGATTCTTGCTGAATGAATTCAATCGCTTCTTTGTAATGTCCTAACTGAAGTAATCCTGATAAGACGAAGAGCTTATTTGTAAATTCATGTGTTTGAGCACGTAAGTCCTCAGAATACTTTCTTACCTCAGATATCGTATTCACTAAGTTTTGCAGTTCTGTTTTATCTCTAAAACTACATACAACACCTACCGTACTGTTATTTTCGAGTATCGGCGTCATGTTTAAAATAAACACTTTATCTTGAAACGCGATTTCTTGATCGGTTTCTAGCACTCTTTCCATATTAAAATTCGGTAAAACTTTTGAAATGTGTTGCTGCATATAATCACCATTTACATGTAGCATTTCTTCTGCCGATGTGTTCATCATCGTAATAAAACCATTTTGATCAATGGCGATAATCCCTTCTTTTATAGATAGTAGTATCGCGCTGCGTTCCCGGTATAGCGCTGCGATTTCATTCGGCTCTAAACCGAGTGTATCTTTACGAATGCTACGCGCTAAAAGAATTCCACCAACAATTCCAGCTAGTAATACAGCTAAGGAAAAGAGGATAATTTCTTTCGTTCTGCTTAATATGTTAGATTCGATACCTTTTATTAAAAACTCTACTGTCACAACACCTACGACTTGATCATAGTCTCCGTTATGAACAATAATGGGAGCTTTCGCCATTAAAGCCGGACCACTTTCACCATTTCCTTCAAGCGTATAATAGCCACCAAAAGTGAGTGCTTCATAGTTATATGGATTGTTACTCTTTGTGCCAATTAAATCCGAATTAGAATGGGAATACATAACCCCATAGCGATCTTCCACAATTACATAATCCGCACCAGCTTGCTCACGAACTTGTTCCGCAATGGATTGGATAGTACTTTTATGTTCGTTATTTTGAAAAGCCTCTTTTATCGCTGGCATAAAAGAAAGAGATTTAGCCGTTTGCAGTGCTAACTGTTCTACTTGGCGCTTCGTATCAACGGACTGAATGTAAACAAATATTCCCGCTAATAGGAGAACGACAAATAAAATTAACGTAATAATTAAGCTTACTATTTTCGTTTGTAATGACACTTTGCGTGATTTTTTCATGCTTCATATCCTTTGATAAAATATTCAAAACTATCAATCTCCTTTTTCTATTATTATGACAAAACTGAAAATGAAGCAACTATAAAAACTCTCCATGTTCATAAAGTACAAAAAGAATAAAATTGTCATAATATTGAGATTTTATTTAAAGAACAGTACAATTCAACTATAATGAACACGCTTTCATAATTATCATTTTATTTATAAGCAAGAGGAGGAATGATTATGGCTCAAGTAAAATCTAATCGAGTCGCCGGCAATATTTTCAAAGGTTCAGTCGGCAATTTAATTGAATGGTACGACTGGTACGTTTACTCTGCTTTCGCCGTTTATTTTTCAGCAGAGTTCTTTCCTAAAGGAGATCCAACGAGTCAGTTACTGAACACAGCAGCTATTTTCGCAGTTGGATTTTTAATGCGCCCTATCGGAAGTTTATTAATGGGACGCTATGCAGATCGGCACGGACGCCGGGCGGCATTAACCCTCTCCATTACGGTTATGGCCGGTGGTTCTTTAATTATTGCCTGTACACCGAGTTACGAAAGTATCGGTATTATGGCGCCAATTATTTTAGTTCTTGCCCGTTTACTACAAGGATTATCACTCGGCGGAGAGTATGGAACTTCCGCAACGTATTTATCTGAAATGGCTAGTAGTGGTCGCCGTGGCTTTTATTCAAGTTTCCAATATGTGACGCTTGTAGCTGGGCAAATGGTTGCGTTAGGCGTTCAAATTGTTCTTCAGCAATTACTAAGCGAACCAGATATGAAAGCTTGGGGATGGCGTATTCCATTCATTATTGGAGCGATGGGCGCAGTAGCTGTATTATGGCTTCGCCGCACGATGGATGAGTCGGAGCAGTTCTCAAACATAAAATCACAAAAACGTGAAAGCGCAGGAACCGTTCGCGCGCTTATGAAACATCCGAAAGCAGTATTAACAGTAGTCGGCCTAACATTAGGAGGCACTGTTGCATTTTATACGTACACAACATATTTACAAAAGTTCATGGTAAACACAGTCGGCCTTCCGAAAGAAGTTGTAAGCTGGATTAACTTTGTCGCACTACTTATATTCGTCGTACTTCAGCCAATTGCAGGGCTATTATCCGATAAAATTGGACGCCGCCCACTATTAATGGCATTCGGTATTCTCGGAACATTACTAACAGCACCGATCTTCTTCTTCATGGAAAAAACGACAGAACCAATCGTAGCATTTTTACTCATGATGGTCGGTCTCATTATCGTTACTGGTTACACATCAATTAATGCAATTGTAAAAGCAGAACTCTTCCCAACTGAAATTCGCGCACTCGGCGTAGGTTTACCATATGCACTAACAGTCGCGATATTCGGCGGAACAGCTGAGTTCATCGCATTATGGCTAAAAAGTATCGGAATGGAATCACTATTCTACTTCTACGTAGCTGGATGTATCGCGATCAGCTTTATTACGTATTGGCGTATGGATGAGTCATCGAAAACTTCGCAGATTGAGGCGGAGCTTGGTGGTGGGGATACACTAGCTAATAATAAGTCTAGTTAAAATTATGTATTCTATGTTCTTCGTTTATCTGAACTCGATTTGTTTTATCTAAGGAGGCATAATTCATTCATATATAATTTAAAAACCTCTACTTATATGTAGAGGTTTTTGTATGACGAAAAAACACGTATTATCGACAATTGCAAAAAGCCGGAGATTTTGCCGATGTAGAATCCATTGGTACTCACACCATGCGAAAAACCTTCGGCTATTGGTTCTATAAACAAACAAAAGATGTTGCTATGTTACAAGAAATTCTTAACCATAGCACACCACACATCACCCTGGAATATATTGGAATTAATAAAGAAGAAAAAGATAATATTCTTGATACATTTCAAATTTAATTTACTTAAAATTACTATTTCAATCATCATAAAAAAGACCTTTTATTTTAAAATAAAAGGTCTTTTTTATAAACATATATGTATTAAGATTTATATTTTTTACTGTACAAGGAATAGTTACAATGTACAAATCTATAGCATAGATTGTAACCCAGATACCTTTACCTTCAGCTTCTAACTTTTTATCTAGTTGAGACAAATGCTCTGAAACTTTTCTTTTCCCCATCTTCTAGGAAACCATTGAAAAACCTTAGGAACATTATATTTTTATTATACCAAGTATTCAATCTCCAAAAAATGAAAAACCAAAACAATAATTATGATACGAAAATATCAGAATATGAAATTCCTAAAACCATATTATATTTTCTCCATTTCCACTAAAACTCAGATAATTTACTTCTTAATTCTAATTCATCCTCTGTTTCGAAACCCTTAAATAATAAATGAATTATTTGATTATGATTAAAAACACATTATATTCTTTTGATAAATTACCATGAGGATATGGACAAGAAACATAATCCCATAATTTATTATCAGCTTGTTGTTGCTTTCTTCCATAAATCATAAGAGGTTGATTAATTTCTTCTATAAGAACTACAGAACCAATTGGTAATAATTAGCCTCCAATTGGAAAATAAGGGACAAACAAAGACAATCTACTCAGCTACCCTAAGATTTTAATGGTTTAATATTTTGATTTTCAAGTTTGCCTTCACAAATTCCTGTTAACACTAATAATAAGGAAAACAGACCGTAACGGGCGATCAATTTGATCATAAAGGTCATACGCTTCGCCAAGTGGAACATCCGAATCATGTGGTTGTTCACCCTGTAACAATTACTAACAGCAAGTAGAAAACGTTTGGATAAATAAGAAGCAAATAAATGATTAAAAGATTGTAACCCCTACTATAAGAAATACTATTATTACTAAAGGAAGAATGATAATCATAAAGGATATTATTATTGTTAATAATGCTTTCCATGCTGAAAATTGGTGTGCTTCTCCTAAACATTTTAAGGAAATAATGATTGTCCAAATTGCAATAACTATATCAATTATGGCAAAAATAATAAACAAAATCGTTAAAGTTATGCTACTATCCATTTTCGGTGTCTCACTCGTAAAGTTTTCTATCCCAAACAAGAAAAATGAAGGCAACCAAACTAATATAAGAGAATAAACGTAAGGGATATAAGAATAGGCAACTGCGTAACGTGTTTTTTCAAAGGTACCTTGTCCACCAAGTTTTTTTGCTACCCAATTAAATAACGCTGGTAGCAAAAAATAATAAATTAAGAAAGCAACGAAGGTACCGAATATAACCATTGAGATTATTGAAACTGGACTACTTATTGAATCCCCCACATTTTTAGAAGATGCTCGATCTAAAGTCTGTACGAATGAGCCTAATAAAATGAGTAAAAACACATTCTTAGGTTTGGATATAAAAATTTCTTTCATTGTATCACGTGGTTTTGTCCAAATGGAGAACCAAGGATTAAGTGCACGTTTAAATTGATTTTCTGGAGTTTCCATATAAAAAACATTCCCCTTTCTTAAAACATATTAAATATAAATCCCTAATTATCCCAGTTATCTATATAGAAATATTAAAGCATAAATAGTCGATTATTTAAATGTAAATATTCAATCATTTAATTTCATCTGAAACTTAGGGGGAGTGCTCCTTAACAATTCCCTCCATATTGCCTTGCATTTTTAACTATGGGCTGAGTAGTTACTTTCATTTTTGAGTACCTCGCATTCTTTAATACATTGTATAAACAGTTATAATTTTATCATTTTATACATCTTTTATTGCTATAAGCCTCGTGAATGGCTTCCATAAGAAGAATGCAATTATACACTTGAAATGCAACAAATCCTCTTTAAAATCCTATACGTATTTTCCCTCCATCTTCTATATGCTTCCGTAAATAATAATACTTATGGAGTTCTATAATCATATAAAACAAAGCAAACGAAAACACTGTGCATGCACACATAAATACAATTACCCCCATCTGTTGTGTTGCAATGCTAAGAATTATATTAGCAATTAACTGCCCCGATCCAGCTGCAATAGCTGCTACTTTTACACCACCAGTTCCTTTCGACGACTTTGATTTTTTTCTTGGTTCCTGAAGTTTTTCAATATGATTTTTATAAAAATAATACAAAGCAACACCATACAAACCAACTGAAAAAATAAAATAGATAGGAGTTTGTAATTGTAACACTTCATAGGCATACTTTTGCGTTATAACCAATAATCCGACTGAACATATGGTGCCATATACTCCCCGAAATAGAGTGTATTGTAATTGTCGTTTCCGAGGATTGATAGCAATCCATATCGCCCACAAATTTAAAAAAATAACTGGAGGAGTTACTATATATACATAGAGTAATTGAAAAGGATTCGCAAAAGCAGGCAAGAGAACAAACACATCTGCCCCCAAAAGGACAAGGACAATTACTTGGACTCTTATTTCATTTACAGGATAAAGAGCCATATAATGTGCAAAAGCTTTCTTATTAAAATCTATACTTTTTTTCATGTTAATTAAACCACCCTGCTATTGTTCCGATCATTAAAAGTTTCATAGCTATTTATTCTCCTTTTTTCTAAATTTATCCATAATATTATGAGCAACTATATTCCATAGTAAAGAAAGTACGGTAACAAAAAGTACAGCTAAAGAAAAATAAATCCTATCCTTCCATGTATCATGTACAATCATGCCCAGTATAATCATTATTAACGCACCAACACATATAACTATTTTTGAAAATTTTTGCATTCTATTATCTCGCTTCCTTCTCAAACTTAAATGAAACTCCTGCGGAATCTATAACTATACCCACCTATTACAATCTCACCTTTGACACTTCTATCATAATCATCTAATACAGGTATATAATCACGTATCTTAATTTTAGTAATTTCCGCTTCATATGTTTGCAATACTATCAACGTTTCAAACGTCCTTTATACATTCCTTATTTAACCCAAAAATATTAAAATATGAATATTATAAAAATTAACTATCTACTTCCCATCAAAATTACGGTAATCCTATTAAGCCTGGGGTTACTCCTTCTACCTTCGCCCATTCAAACGAGCACTCAACTAACATTTGATTCTTACACTTAATTTTTAATAAACCTTCTTCTATCTTATTTATTTCAAAATAATCAATTATATTTTCTGTCCCTAAACCTTTTATTGTTAAATTATAAATAGTAAAGAAAGATATCTCTACATAAATTACATCCCACTTATTCCATCGTTTTGGCTTATTTTCAACTTTTTCCTTTATCATCAATTGAATAACTAAAGTAGGACCATCTCTTTTAAGACGCACATCTACTAACTCTGATTCTTCAAACTTTGGTATTTTCCCAAAAATACTAATTAACGCTTGTGGATTTAAAAATTTAAATTGATCAATCATTTTTTACTCCCTATTTATTATTTCTCTTCTCAAAATAATAATAATCCTCCATACCATCTACCTGTCCTGTTCGTGTATTGTATTCAGGTCTTACATTATGATGCGGTGGATGATCTTGATTGACCTTTTACTTCATATGTAAATTCTCGAGTCATAATAGGCTGTTTATTATCATTCAATATCCTTTTACCATTACTATCTGTTAATGGTACCATCTTTTGACTAATCGGGTGTTGAAATCTAGGTATATTTAATTGTCTTTTAATTTCTTTTAAACTAGCTCCCCTAGATTCATGAGAATTTTCCCCCTCAATCTTCTTAACTTTGAGATAATATTAAAAAGACTTATGCGTAATTCACATAAGTCTTACTTTTGTTACTCATAATTAATTATTCGTCCTCGTCTTCAAACTCATATAAGCTATCAAGTAATTCTGCAAAAGATGAACAAACAGGATAGATTGATTCTTCCATTTCTTCTTCCTCATGGTCCCAAAATACGACTGTTGGTGACTGAGGATTATTTCGGTAATCAAAGCATAGAAGGTTACCAAACGGGTCTCTAGCAAAAGGATATACTTTATCTACCAATCTATCTTTTATACTATTATATGTTTGCAGCATAGAAATTTTTCTCTCAGAGTCTAAGGTTAAAAGGTTATTAAGTGAATCTTCATCCTGATTAGGAATATTGAATGTATCTGGAGTAGGATAGCCACCATCATATTTCTTTACACACTCAATAAAATCATTAGGAAATTTAATACCAAAGTACTCTTCTAATTGTTCAATTTGTTCATCTGTAACTTTTTTCTCACTTACATTAATCCATGTAATGTTGTTCATAATTATAAACCGCCCTATCTTTTCCTCAAATTTTATATCCACCTGTATGACCAGTATCGTGATGTATCTGATAATCTACAAGTTGCATTCGACCAGGTTCCTGATTATGAAAGATTTAAAATTAATTCTGCTAAACTATCACAAATAACTTCGAAGCTTTTGCTTTCATAATCTTCTAATTTCACTTGTCCATTTTCATTATCTACAACTACCAAGAGACCATTAAATTCCATACCAAGAGGAATATTATTCAGTTGATTATCATGTGCGCCTTGGTACCTTTGTAAAGATACATAAAAATCATGCAGTTCAATTCCTGGTATAACAGAATTTAATTCAAAATCATAACCTAAATAATTACCTCCTAAGTCTAAAAACCAATAAGAATTATAATATTCTTTAATTGAATTATGTAATTGTATCCCCAAATCTTTTTCTATATTAGAAAAATCATGAATTATATTTTTTCTAACGGTTTCCAGAATACGTACCCCTCTATATCTGGTTCTCCTTCATAGATAAAAGTATCTGCTTCTTCTATCCATAAAGATTTTAGTAATGAACTATTACAATCTTGCCACTCTCTAATTATTTTATCAAAACAATTTTCCATTTCATTTTTCATTTTTTATTTACCACCTAATGTATGATGTTCAATACATTTCTGAAGCATTTCTACATATCCTGCATCTTTTCCCCCATGCTCCAATCGCTTTTTCTGCGTTATGAATCCCTCCAAAACCAGGATGTAGTGGCAGCGGAACACCAACAGCTTGACCACCACCAATATGGTGATGGACTAATTTAGTTCCACGTAATCCGGTAAAATCATATTGTAGAAATTCCCCTCTAAATCATTAAGAATTTAGAGGGGAATTTCCTTATCACATAAGTAATATCATTTCTTATTAAATTTACTGTGTATCAGTTCAAAGAATTTATTTGCACCAAGTGAAATTGCGCCAATAATAAGAACACCAATAATAAAATAAATCTTTTTAAATAAGTTGTAAGGAGATAAAATAGCAACTACAAGAAGTATTATAATTGCAACGAATGTGACTAATTTCCCAACTTTAAATGCTTGCATATCAGCTTTCCTCCTTCTGGATAAAAACAGCCAATATAGTCATACATCACAGGTTCTTTAACCATAAGTTTTTGTTTCCTTCCATAAATCACAATACTTAAAATTCAATAAACCTCTTTAAAAGGTTTCATGTGTTCTACCCCCATCTTCTATATGCTTCCTTAAATAATAGTACCTATGAAGTTCCATAATGAAATGAAACAACATAAACGAAAGCATGGAGTATACACACATTAATACAATTGCTATCATCTTTTGTGTTGCAAAACCAAGACTGATATTAGCAATGAGTTGACCCAATCCTACAAAAGCCAATACTCCGAAACCAGAGTTTTTTTTCGATGACTTTGATTTTTTGATTGATCCCTGAAGTTTTCTAATATGATTTTTATAATACTGGTTCAAAGCAAAAATATACAAACCAACTGAAAAACAAAATAGATGGGAGTTTGTAATCCTAACATTCCATATGCAAACTTTTGGGTTATAACTAATAATCCTACTGAACATACGATGCCAAATACCCCACGAAATAGAGTGTATTGTAATTGTCGCTTCCTAGGATTTATAACAATCCATATTGCCCATACATTTAAAAAAGCAACTGGTGGAACTATTATGTACATATATATCGGTTGAACAGGATTCGCAAAAGCAGGTAAAAGCACAAATATATCTGCTATCCCAATCACAAGAGTAATTATAGTCGATCTTATATCATTTACAGCATAAAGAGCCATATAATATTCAAAAACTTTTTTATTAAAATCTGTATTTTTTTTCATGTTAATTAAACCACCCCCGCTACTGTTAACCAAGCTTTTTTCGAACCCGTTTTCACCCTATCCTTAATACTATTATCTTCACCATCACCATCTAAATCAACATCCCATTTTACACCTTCTGTGAAATATTATTCCCTTCTCGAAAAGAAGATCAACCCATTAATAAACTCTAGGCTTATCAAAAATTTCAAAAAGCCAAAGATTTTGCTGGGATCGAATCTATTGGGACTCACACCATGTGCAAAACCTTCGGCTATTGGTTCTATAAACAAACAAAAGATTTCGCTATGTTGTAAGAAATACTCAATCATAGCACCTCATAAATTACACTTAAAATATATTGGTATCAATAAGGAAGAAAAAGATAATATCTGAGCTACATTTCAAATTTAAAAAATAAAAAGGGCATATCCCTTTCAGAATTGCCCTTTACCTTAAAAGTATATGTCAGCTTATTATTTATTTCTTTTCACAAAATGATGAATCCCTTCAAAGATTACTTCTTTTAAAGCTTCTGGATAATCCGAATAGCCTTCTTTTTCCATAATTATCTCCAACACTTCCCTTAAATTCCCATCAAGTATTATAGTAACTCCTGGCGTTAGTTCACCAGTTTCTTCATTTTTAAATGTTTCTTTTATCATAACTACTTTATTTTCTTCCATGACCTAATCCTCTCTAACTAAATAGTTTTTTTTCTCATCTTCCCAATATCTATATTCATAGGGTACTTGTTCATCAAATCGCTGTAAATAACCTCTCCAGTTATTCGGAATATATTCTTCAAAAGATATTGATTCCGGATAATTAGAATAAAAAATTAAACGCTCAAAGTCTATTAGGAAACATGGATTATAATCATAATAGGCTTCTTCTCTATTAGTTCTTAGTTCCCTTAAAAATTCTAACCTAATATCTTCTGTAAATCTTTTATATTTTTCTATTCTTTCTAAAAAGTTAGCTATTGTAGTCTCATTTAAAATACTAATGCCTTTTCTTTCCTCTGGATATTCACTAGGAGAATATCCAGCTTGATTATAATCTAAATACCATAAATCCGATTCAGTTATATACCAATTGAGCTTATTTTTATATTTTACACCTACTATAATATTTTCGGCGTATAAAGGCTTAATCATTTAACACGCTCTCCTCTCTTACTTAATAAGTTTAGCATTCCGTCCGTATTCTACCAACCACCGACTAATGGGGTCAGGTAATTCGTATGCAACACCTTCAAATCCATATTTATCAAAAATACCCTTGTCAACAATCTTAGGAGCTGTTCTACCTTGGTTAAGTGGATTAGTTTTATAACCCTTCTGAGAAATCGCATTTTCTCTAATTAAATCATCTAAATACTGTGGTACATCAAATTCCACAATATATGAGTCTGCTCGTTTATTTTTGAAATATGTAGAGTGATCTTTTCCAGTAGATACATTTAAATTATGATCTGCCCTCCATTTACTATTTAAAGAGAGTGTACCATCATCATTAACTAAAATTAACTCTTTACTATCACCACCTTGAACCCTACGATAAGTAACGTTTTCTTCTCCTACACTAGTTCCGCTGACTTTCTTATTAACTTCACTTGTACCTTTAGCTTCATTTACTTTCTCAACAGGTACTTTTTTAGTTTTATTTACAACCTTAGTAGCGTCAGCAGTCATCTTTAAACCCTTACCAACTTTCGAAATTTTTCCAATTGGGGTAAGACCAGCTACTACCATCCCACCAGCTAAAAATCGGTCCAAAGTAGACAGTTTTTCTCCAGATGATGGATCAACACCATCCCAAGCCCGACGAATATCATATTCACCACTTATTTCACCAGCTATATCCCTTGCTAGTTTTTTACCATCAAAACCTTTTTCTTCTGATTCCGATGAAAATCTACCATCAATTGCTCCTTCTTCAATTGTACCACTATTTAGAAGGTTATCAGTCTGACGATTTCTATCTTCTGTAATCGCCTGAATAGAAGTTGTCCATTCCATATTCAACCCTTGCGTACTAAATGTACCACTTGCAGGACTAAACCCTTTCCCACTCTGAACTTCCGCAAGACCTGCAGCAATACTAGCTGCTAATTGAAGTGCTGTACTATAATTATTACTAGAGGTCTGATTGAATTGATACAAATAATCCAGCTTTTCTTGCAGTTTTTTCCTCATCACAGTAAAAAGATTCGCCATAGCGTCCATACCTGGGATTGGCATAGCTTGACTGATGGCTTCCATACTTGCTTTCATTCGGTCAATTTCTCGAATTTGTTCTAATATTTCTTGTTCAATTACATCTGTGGAAGCGACTTGTGATTGAAATTGACTTGGAAAAGCATCGTTCTGGCGAATTAACTCTTCACACAGATAAATGATTCCTTGCGCTAAAGGACGAAAGGTTTGTACAAAAAATGATTTTGCACTGCTATAAGTTTGTCCTTGTAGAACAGTATCAATTGCAAAGGCATCAATTGACTGAATGACTTGTTCCATACCTTGAATAGTAGCGTTACATACAGCATTCATACTTTGAGTTTGGCCTTGTACTTCTCCTAAATACATATTTAAGCTCATGCATTGACCTCCCTCGCTAATTGTTGTTGTTGATAGGAAAGGTCGTTTTCTAAATCATTAAGGTTTCGTCTTTCTTTAAGCAACGTTTCTTTTTGGTTTTCTAATTCAAATGTGACTTTTCGTTCAATATGTTGTGCCTCTTGATATGTATTCATAAAAAATTGAGACATTTCTCTATCACCATACCAAGTTCCTAAAATTCGATCAAACAAACGATGGTTTCGACCTCTCCATTCATAAAAATCTGCTTCCGCTTGCTCCTGAATGTGAATCGCGGATTGATTTCGGTCTTGTTCTTCAAATACACTTCTTAACTTTTGATTTACTTGATTGATTTGTTTTTCAATATCTTGACTCATTATATTCCTCCTACTATTTTACCTTTACGTAGGTTGTCACATTAGCGAAAAGTATTGTGAAGTTCGTTATCCATTCTCTCAAACTCTTGGGCTACTGAATGAATATTATCGACCGCTTGTTGAAAGGCAGTGAAAAATTGTTTCGTAAAATCTAACATTTGTTGATTCGCTTCTTGTGCTTTGGAATTAACAGATAGTGTTGTACGCGTCGCCTTTGTTATAGAACGATTTGTTGCACTTTGGATTATATTCGAAGCTGTTCTCATCTGCGTAGCAATTTGTTGTGCCGTTTGAAAATTACTTTGAAATTGTCCCATCACTCAAATCCTTTCTCTAATTTTCAGAACATGCCAAAGAAATCCCAATAAATATATGAAAATCCCCTAACAATATCACTCTTTTTAAACGTGTGTCCAGCTAAGTTGGGCATGCAATCAAATGAGCCATACAATATAAGCTGTATGGCTCATTTGAAATGCTTGTTATATAGAGTATGACAATTTTTATTTCAAACCGAAATTACGTGATAATTCTTCATCATGAGAAGCAACAGCCTCTGCAGTTTTATTAAGCTGCATATTAATTTCTTGTAATAGCTGTGCAAAGTTTTGTACCTTTGGCTTTAATTGATTGAACTGTTGGTCAAAGCCTTCAAAAGCACGTCCTTCCCATTCTCCTCTTAATTCATTTTGTAAGTTTTGTAGTTGACTTAAAATATCCTCAATTTGATTTGCACCTTGTCCATATCGAGCCGCTTTCGATTTAAGCTCCTCTGGTGACATACGAATTTGTCCAGCCATTTTCATTTCCCCCTTAATACATAATGAGCAAAATATATATTGGTTAATTTTACTAAATATATTATAATGTATTATTCTGAACTTTTGAATATTTTATCTTTCTATTGAATATTAGAATATTAACATTCTACTTTTTCTTGCTTTACAAGATTTTATGCAAAAAAGACCACCAAAGGGCAGTCCCTCAAAACTCAATTCTATCCCGCGCTCCACTGCTTTTTCATACAAATAATTCGCAACAATAATATCTACTACAGCCAAACTAACTGATTTGAAAATAGTAATCTCTTCATCATTTTCGCGTCCGTTTTTCCCCCGCTTAGGATTTGTCCAAGTTCGGCGTGGAGATTGCTAGTTTTATCGGAATTTGAAGATTACCTGTTTCTAGATCATATTCAATTAAGCAATCCTACAAATGCCTCTTCTTCCTCATCTATAAAACCTACAAATATAATTTCTTCGATATCCTCATGATTAAATACAAATGTATACTCAGGATTAATATATCCTTCTGAATAAAAACAGCCAATATAGTCATACATCACAAGTTCTTTAATCCCAAGTTTTTGTTTTCTTCCATAGTTATTTATGTGAATTCAGCTCGTTTTTTTGTTTTGGGTGAAAAAAATTTTTAACTTGATGGCAATGTGGTGCTGCCCCTATTAGGCAAATTCGACAAAGAAAAGACACCCAAAGGCGCCTTCCTCCGACTTGAACCACCTTAATTTTATTGTGTTGTTATTATATAAGAAAAGAAGACATCGCTTAAGATGTCTTCTTTTACTTGTACACTTGGTGTTAAGAAGGTATTTATTGCTTAAAAACCATAAAAAAAATATAACAATCATCGAGTAAACCTATTATAGCATCAATAAATAGAGTTTTTATATGCATATTTACATATATATAGATTTATTTATGTTTTATCTATATAGTTAAATTGTCTGTTTCTTGTTTTAATTCGTTTGTTTATTTTGAGTGCTCCAGCAATGGAGCCTTTTTATGCAATAAAACATTTTCTTAGCATTACTTAGTTGATCTATATTAACTTTACCCTCTTAAATTATATCTATATTTTACCAAATAATTATATAGATAACCAGTTTTTCTAATAATCTAGTGAATTGATAATTTTAATGTTAGTTGTTAATACCCCATAGAAAAATTCATTATGCAATGAAAATTGAGAAATCAAGAATTATAAAAACTTATAGTATCTTTTGTAAAGGTATATTTTTAATTTGTATATTAATATGTTATAATTTAATTTCTAAAACTACCAAAAAAGGACTGCCAGTAATGGTGGTCCTTTTTTATATCGGTGAGATTGTACTAGTATGATAGAATAGGATTAACTGTATATTGTGAGGGTGATTGGTTATCCCTTCTTTCCATTTGGAAGGAAAGGGGGTGATATACCTATGGAGTTTTTGTTTGAGCTTTTAAAAGAATTTGTGAAAGCCATTGTACGTGAAGTTTCTGCGTATGTTTTTAGGAAACAAATTTTAGAAAAAGATAACAAAAAACCCACTCCTCGTCGCCGTCCAAAGCAAAAGGGTGGGTTTCGTAAAAAATAAATGATATAACCACCACCCTGACGGTAGCAGTTATTAGAAGAGATGTTAGCGCATCTCTTCTTTTATTATATACACAAGCTATTACTGTAATACTACTACAGTAATTATATCAAACGTACATAAAAAATCAATGAGCACGTAATAGATATAATGTACAGAAGAAAAGAAACCCAAGTGAGTCTTTTTTCAATTTATTACATCCCTAATTGATTGTAAATTGATTTGAATACGTGAATTCACCACGATATTTAATTACAGCTACATAAGTACCACTTGTATAGCTATCTGTGATAGGGGTTTGCCAAATTTCTGTTCCAGGAATAAATTCTGGTTCTATTGTTTGGAATCGTTCTAGGGTACCATTTGTGTGGATTTTAAAAATTTTCATTTGCGCACCAAAATGTTCTCTACCAAAGTGCTGTGCTAAGTAAAATGTATCACCAGTTATTAAATTCCCAATCTTCCAATCTGGTTGATATGTACTTTCCTCTGAATTTTGTAAATCCACAATGGTTTTAAATCCCCAATCATCATTAAGTGGATCTGAGTAAGCTGCAGCTGCTTGTGAGGTAGGCTTACTCATTTCTATTGCAGTAAAACCGCTAAAAGTTAACACCCCAATTAATGCTAATTTTCCTAACTTCATTATTGTTTCCCCCCTATTAATTTTTGTAATTTTTAAAACCAGAAATCATACACACATAATAATATAATTCACTGTATAATATTTCAAATATTTTCTAAAAAAAGTTATAAATACAAAAGAAAGACACCAAAAGGGGCCTTTCTCCGACTTGAACCACTTTAATTTTAATAATATGTATTGGACTCCCATCCGAATATTGTTTTAACGTATTTATCCATATTTTGTTTGCGAAAAAATGAAAAGCATAATATCTTATTACTGCTTGTTCATAGCTTTTATCTGTTATAAACATATTCAGTAGTCATGAAGTCATTAGGGAAGTCGTTGATCACTTTCTTCATAACGTTTAGTTCTTCCTGAGATTTGAGTTCAATACCATTTATATAATCAAATACCTTAGATGGTTCATCTGCTACGTAATTCTGTGTCATGTAATCATCTTGGAAGTCTTTCTTTGCTTTTTCTTTAACGGCATTCATAGCATTTATAAAAAAATTGTACCGTGTAGAATTATTTCACTGTACCAAATATTTGAATTTACTAAACAGTTAGAATGAATACGATTATTTATATAATTGAAAATAAAATTGTTAAACAAATGTTGAGAAATAACAAATTTCAATTTCCATTATATTCTATACTTGCTATTATTTAATGTAAGACTATTCAGAAAAGGAAGGGATTATATGCGTGTTCCAGTGAAGGGAATGAACAGATTTCAAAATTATTTAATGACTGGTATCAAGCTATACTACAACATCAAAATGTACAAGCAACAAACTTAAAACAAGAAGTTGAAGATAAGCTTTCCAGTATAAAAGAAGATAAAAATTTATTATTATACTATTCATTATTAGACTTTAGATATAAAGTACTAACCGATGGACTTAACATTACAAAAGATAGCTTTAATGAAATTAACTCCTTTGATATACCTGATAGTAGTTTTTTATCCTATTATTATCACTTCTTCAAAGCTATTCACAGCACAATTCTTGCAGACTATAATGAAGCAAAAGAATATTTTGAGAAGGCGAAAAAACTTTTAATGTACGCAATGAATGAAGTAGAAGAAGCTGAATTTAATTACCGTTTAGCTTCATTTTATTATCAAATCTATAAACCGCTTTTAGCTATTGATTACATACGAATAGCTAAAGATATTTTCTCTAAACACACAGGCTATAAAATTAATGTAGCATTATGTGACAATGTTTTTGGATTAGCTTGTATAGATTTAAGGCAATTTGAACAAGCCGAAGAAAGTTTTAACACTGCCATAGATATTCTAAAAAGTAAAAATGAAAGAACATTGTTACTACGTGTTAGAAATAACATCGGACTATTATATGCAAATCAAAATCTATCCTCTTTAGCAATTCGTCACTTATCAGAGGTTACAGAAAATATACCAAATCACTTTAAAGCCCTATATTTACAAGCAGATGAAAATTTAAAATTAGGCGAAACGGCAGTAGCATCTCAACTCATCGAAAAGGGCTTAAACATTTGCAATGAATTAGCAAATAAAGAATATCAATATCGCTTTAAAATCTTAGAAAAATTGAACAACACGTCTAACACTACAGAATTAGAAGCTGTTGTATTAGCAGGAGTTTCATACTTTAAAAAAGAAGAGTTATGGGATTGCATTGAAGAATATGCAGAACGATTAGCGAATAAATTTTATGCAGAGGAACATCATGTGAAGGCTAGTAAATATTTTTATATGAGTAATGAAGCAAAGAAAAAACTATTAGCTAAAGGGGCGTTAAAGTAATGAAAAAGTTTGGATTAACAATAGCAGGTTTAACGTTAGCTGGAATTATGACTTTTGGTATAAGTAACAACTTAGAATTTTCGGCATTAAACAAAGGTGACACACCTGCACCACAAAGACCTGATTTAGCATTTAGTGATGGGCATATCGGTACTTCTCCAGAATATACACATGGAGAAGGGTGGTCTTCATCTTACACACACGGGGAGCCTTTGGGTATAGCTGATGGTGATACTGGTGCACCTACTTACGATCATGGAAGACCGCCTACACCACAAGCTTAATTGTTCCGCAAAGAAAGTCATACTACTTGTATGGCTTTTTCTTTATTTTAGTTACTTAAGCTCTACATTTTTATCTGATTTGCTTTTGCTAGTGTAGAAGAGGGAAAAGGTATAGAAGCATAAAGTGAAACTTTGCCCTCACCAATTGGGCTTTTACGGGCAGCCCGCCCCCACCTAATTTCTTTGCTTTCGCTGAATTTTGAGGTGGGGATCTTACTGCCCGTTAATGCGGGATAAAAGAAAACCGCCTGAAATGATATGTACTTGAATAGTAGTACATAAAAAATACAAATAACAATAAATTAAATATCGTTAAAACAAAAAGGAGATGTCCCAGGCATGGTACTAGGACATCTCCTTTACTTATCTAAATTCTACAAAGCACTATCAATTAAACAACTATTAAATATATCTTCTATCTAAAACATCGTATTATCATTAGCTGCTTCACTTGGAATCTCTTGAATTACATCCCAGTGTTCGACAATTTTTCCATCCTTGATACGAAATATATCCACTATAGCAACTCCCTTATCTTGAGAATTAGTACGAGAATGTACATGAAGAGCAACTGTATCCCCTTCAGCTACTACACGTTTAATCTCTGCAGAGGAATTAGGATTTTTAACAAAATCCTCCTTAAAGAAATCCATGAAGGCTTTTCGTCCATCAGCAACAAAAGGATTATGTTGCTTATAATCTTCGCTAACATATTTAGGGATAATATCGATATTATGTTTGTTAAAAACTTCATTATAGAAATCAACTACCATCTTTTTATTCTTTTCATTTTCTTTTACTTCTTTTGATGCAGAAGCGACATTTTCGCTCTTAATTGAGTTCCCTTTGTTATTACCAGCGGAAGCTTGATATACCAAAGTCGAAACTACTCCTAAAATAAATACAGAAATAATTGTTATGATTAAACTTTTCTCTAATTTCATATATACCTACCTCTTCTACTTAAATAAGTTTTCTTCTATAAAAAGTTTGAAGAAGGAGAAACCTTCCCCAAAATGTAATGTCAGGGGTAATGTTAGGAATTTCATTTATCCTAACCTCCCCCTATACAAGGCATATTAGAAACGATTCATTCTAACTTAATACCTCATTAACAGTTGCACTGTCCACAATTTGAATAAACTTCTTAACCTTATCGTTCTCATCAAACTTATAAAGGTGACAAAAATCTGCTATGAACGATTTCCCTGTAGCTTTATATGTCCCACTATATTTTCCATACACGATAACAGTATTGTTATTAAAAGCATAGATTTCATCTTTAGCGCTATAGTCATCCCATTCTGTGCCAAGACGTTCATGTACGTTTTTCACTACTTCATCTGGACCTATATAAGTACCTGCATATGGAAACCCAGCAGCTTCTGTCCAAGATACATTTTTACTTAAATACGTTTTGAACGCATCCAATTTCCCTTCGCCAGTTAACACATACGTTTCATGTAATAGCTTTTGATATTTATTCATATCATTAACCCCAAGGCATTTCTTTTGTTACAACTTTTGCACTTAATTCTAATACACCTTTATTTGCATAGTCTGGATATGCTGCTTCAAGTTTTGTCACAAAATCTTTTGAAGTTCCACTTTCCTCAGAAGCTTGAACCGCCGTTCTTAGATAATCCATTGTCGCAGTAAGTGCTTGATTATTTAGGGATTTTTCGATTGATCCATGGCTAGGCACAATTATGTCAGCATGTAATGCTTGTAATACTTTCAAGTTCTCAATCCATGCCTCCATAGCCGCTTTTGAGCTAGTATCCGCTAAGAATACATGTATTTCGTTAAATACATCGATACCACCAATTAATACTTTTAGTTCTTTATTAAATAGGCTAGTTCTGTAATGATCTAAGCCTACTAGTTCAAATGTTAACCCCTGAAAATCAATCACTTTTTCTTTAAATACTTGAGGTAATACCACGTTACTTGGTGCATTTTCTCCAAGGGCGTCTTTCCAAACTTTTAGTTTCCCTAAGACAGAATGAACGATATGTTCAACAGTAGACTCTGTTGCATACGCTATAGCTTCTGGGTAAACGGCTTTAATGCTCTCTAATCCAAAGTAGTAGTCTGGATCCCCATGAATAATAAAGATTTTATCTAGAGATAAGTTGTTTTTTTTCAGATACTCAACAATTTCTTTCGAATCAGATTGAGTAAATTTTGAGTTTATTAAAAATGCATGTCCTGCTTTCTCAACTAATGTTGCTGTGACCATAAAGCTTTTTTCGTCCGAACTAAACACCGTTAATTTCACATCTTTTTGATTTGTATCGATTGTTTTAAACATAGTATGTTATTCTCCTTTTGTTAAAGTTATAAACTAATTATCATATTTTTATCTTGTTCCGATAAAGTGAAACTTTAATCAGTGGGGGGGTTGTTCATCCCCCACTGATTATTAGCCCACACCAATCGGACTTTTACGGACAGTTGATCCCCCACCTAACTTCTTTGCTTCCACTGAATTTTGAGGTGAGGGTCTTACTGCCCGTTAAAGCGGGATAAAATCTCCCACTCCCATTCATCTGAAAGTGTAATAGTACCGGCGAATATTCCGGGGATGAATGTCAGGTTCCCTAAGATAACATGTTTGCTACTATATCCTAAATTTTCTTAATATAAATTTTTAAAACGCGCTTCAATTTTATCCGGTGTCATTACGCCACCACCAATAGGAATAATTTGATTATCCTTTTGTAAAAGTAATGAAGGATAGCTATTAACACCAAGCTGTCGAACTTTATTGAAATCATTTTGGACATCTATTATTGTTTCTTGAGCGTTTAAACGTTCTAATACTTGTTCAGGGTCCAAACCATGCTCGATTGCAATTTTGCGATATGTTTCTGGATCACTCAGACTTTGGCCCTCATAATAAAACGCTTTTTGCATAGCCGAAGTGAATTCTAATAAACGGTCTGGCGCTAATGAGCGTAAAGCTGAAAAACCAATTGCAGCATCTTTCGAATTCATTTTAAAAGTCCCTTCCTCCACCAATTTTTGATAGGAAGGACCAAATTCAGCACCTGTAAGTTGATTAATTCTTTTATTTCCTTCTTCTATATATGAAAAGTTTTTCATTGGTAAATTATCTAAAAATAACCCTCCACATAAAACCGTTAATGGTACTTCAGTGTGGTTTTTGTAAAATCCTTTAATACTTTCTGAAAAACCATAGCACCATCCACAATATGCATCCCATACGTAAATAAGATTATCTTGTTTCGTCTCCATTTAAATCTCCTACCTTTTTTTTATTATCCAGCTCAACTAAATTTTTGGTTTATATAAGTACATCTTTTTATACCTTATTCTTTTTTAGATACCTTACTATATTTCCCCAAAACTAATATTTCCAAAGAAAGATCCACCAAGGTTTTTAACAAAAGATAACGTTTCACCTTATTGCCCCGTAACAGAAAATACTAAAGCTTAGAATATGCATCGATTTGAATGTGTTAGTAACTTTCTACACCGGGTGGCAACGTATGGACCACCATCCTTAATTAAATATATAAATCATATTTTTAGCAGATATTAGTTGTAACTAAATCGATTACATTTTTATGTAACTATTTTAGTTACAACTAATATAGAAGTCAATTCTTTTTTTCGAAAACATTAAATTTCTACATTAATCTACAACTAATCCCACTCTTTACAAAAATATATCAACGATTATTCAATTATATCGATCGTAACTCCGAATATATCAACGTTTCGACACAACATATCGATTTACCGACAAATTTCGAGCGCGTTATCTCCTAAACTAACAACCAATCCCACACCCCAACGCAAAAGAAAAAAGCACCAGGTCCCCCTGGTGCTCTCCCTCTAAAACAAATGACAAGCCACCTGATGCCCCTTCGCAATCTCAACCATCTTCGGTACTTCCTGCGCGCATTTTTCAGTGGCGAATTTGCATCGCGTTCTAAATTTGCAGCCGGATGGTGAGTTTAGTGGGCTTGGTACTTCTCCCTCTAGGATGATCCGTTCTTTTCCTATGTTTGTTGGATCTGGTTCTGGCATGGATGAGAGTAGTGCTTGTGTGTATGGATGTGCCGGTTTTGTGTATAGGTCTTCGCTGTCGGCAATTTCTACTATGTTTCCTAAGTACATGACTCCGATGCGGTCTGATATGTGCCTTACCATCGATAGGTCATGTGCGATGAATAAGTATGTGACGCCTGTTTCTTCTTGGATGTCTTGCAGCATGTTTACGACTTGCGCTTGGACTGAGACATCTAGTGCTGAGATTGGTTCGTCACATAGGATAAAGTCTGGTTTTACAGATAGTGCGCGCGCGATGCTAATGCGCTGGCGCTGGCCCCCGCTAAATTCGTGCGGGTAGCGATATAAATGTTCTTCTTTTAGGCCTACTTTTTTCAGAAGGTCTAAAATGATTTCTTTTTGTTCTTCTTTTTCATAAGATCCGTGAATATTCATCGGTTCGCTAATAATTTGGAATACATTCATTGCCGGGTTTAATGATGCGTATGGATCTTGGAAAATAATTTGCATTCTTTTTCGATATTCTTTTAGTTCACTTTCTTTTAAACTTGCGATATCTTTTCCGTCGAATAAAACGTTACCTGAAGTGACATCGTGTAAACGAATGATGCTTCTTCCTGTCGTTGATTTTCCGCAACCTGATTCTCCTACTAATCCGAATGTTTCACCTTTTTTAATGGTGAAGCTAAGGTCATCAACTGCTTTTAATTGCTCTGTTTTCCTGCCAAATAGTCCTTTTTTAATAGGAAAATACTTTTTTAAGTTCCGAACTTCAATTAAGTTTTCTTCATGCATGTGAATCACCTACTGTCTTATCGTTTAACCAGCACATGGAACGTCTTTCGTTTCCGATTTCAAAATATGGCGGACGTTCTTTTTCACAAATGTCCATCGCATGCGGGCAACGCTCTGCGAATGGGCAACCTTGTGGCGGGTTTAATAAGTTTGGCGTTACACCTTGAATAGGAGCGAGTCTTTCTTTTACGCCGTTCGCTATTTTTGGCAAAGAGTTTAATAGCCCTTTCGTATATGGATGATTCGGCGATTGGAAAATATCAAGTACAGGTCCTTCTTCCATAATAAGCCCGCCGTACATAACGATAACGCGCGTACAGTTTTGCGCGACGATTCCTAAGTCATGCGTAATAAGAAGTAACGCCATATTCGTTTCGTTCTTTAAGTTTTTCATTAAATCTAGTATTTGTGCTTGTATCGTTACATCAAGTGCAGTCGTCGGCTCGTCCGCAATAAGAAGGTCAGGGTTGCAAGACATCGCCATTGCGATCATAACTCGCTGCTTCATACCACCGCTTAGTTCATGCGGATATTGTTTTACCCTTTCTTCTGGCGACGAAAGGCCGACTTGTTTTAACAAGTTAATCGCGATTTGCTCTGCTTCTTTCTTTTTCACTTTTTGATGACGTATAATTACTTCCATCATTTGTTTCCCAATTTTCACGACCGGATTCAGCGCTGACATTGGGTCTTGAGAGATAAGTGAAATTTGATTTCCTCTAATAGAACGTAATTCTTTTTCAGATTTAGAAAGTATGTTTTCATTATGAAAAAGGATTTCCCCTTCTTTCACTTTTCCTGGTGACATAACGAGAGACATAACAGACTTCGCCATTACACTCTTTCCGCTTCCAGATTCCCCAACGATACCGACTACTTCTCCTTTATTTAAGCGAAATGTAACGCCGCGAACCGCTTCAACTTCGCCACTTTCTATGAAAAAAGAAGTCTTTAAATTTTTCACTTCTAGTAGTTTTTCAGACACGCTTCTCACTCCTTTCACTTAACACTTTAGTTTTCATGTCCGGCTCCTTTTGGTGCGAAAGCTTTCTTCAATGCTTCACCAATTACGTTAAAACTAAGTACCGTTAAAAGGATAAGAAATCCTGGGAAGAGCGTTAAATACCAAGCTTCACCAATATATCCTTGCGCATTGTTTAGCATGCTGCCCCAAGAAGAATCTGGTTCTCTAATACCTAAACCTAGGAAACTAAGTGATGATTCCATTAAAATTGATGTCGCAATCGTTAATGTCGCGGCGATAATAATGGTTGATAAAATGTTAGGAATGATATGTCTTACAATAATCATAAGTGACTTTTGTCCTGATACTTTTGCGTATAAAACGTACTCACGCTCTTTTACAGATAACGTTTCTGCCCTTACAATACGGGCGGTGTCCATCCATGTTAGTAATCCGATAATAAGAACTAGCGTCGTAATTCCTGGTTTTAAATACGCATTTAATAGTAGCATTAAAAAGAATGATGGAATTGACATAAGCACTTCAACAACTCGCATTAAAAAGTTGTCTAACTTTCCGCCAAAATACCCGCTAATTGTTCCAACTGCAGTACCGATTGTAATAGAAACAACCATCGCAAGGAAACCGACCGCAAGCGAAACTCGTCCGCCATATAACGCTCTCGTTAAGTAATCCCTTCCGTAATCATCCGTTCCGAAAGGATGACTCATACTCGGTTCTTGTAAGCGATCTGGAATCGACATTTTGCTAGGATCGTACGGCGATACGAATGCGAAAATTGATGCGACCGTTAAAACCGCAAGTATAATAACTCCCATTGCAACAAACTTATTTTTCGTAAAGCTATGTTTTATCGTTTGAAATCTCCTATTATTCATTCCAAATCACCCCCTCATTCGAATGCGCGGATCTACTACGCCATATAAAATATCAGCAATTAAGTTACCGAGAATTAACATGAATGATGATAGTAATGTAATTGCCATGATAATCGGATAATCAAATCTAAAAATAGCATTTACCCCCAGTGAACCAAGACCCGGCCATGAAAATACTGTTTCCGTAATGAACGCTCCGCCTACTAAACTTGGAATCGATAATCCGAAAATTGTAATGATCGGTATTAATACATTTCGAAGTACGTGATTAAATAACACTGTTTTCTTTGAAGCACCATACGCATATTGAATTTGTACATATTCTTCTTCTAATTGCTGAATCGTACTTGAACGAATATATCTCATATAAACAGATACGTTTTGGAACGCAAGCACCATGCAAGGTAAAATGCCGTGTTGCACAATATCCCAGACAGAGTCTTTACCTACGGTGCGCATACCCATACTCGGAAGTAGGTTCAATTTTAAAGAGAATAAGTAGACTAATAGTAGTGCAAACCAGAAAACCGGCATAGAAATACCAACGTATGAAATAAAGTTTACAATGCGGTCAAAGAATGAATTCTTTTTCACACCTGTAAATAGTCCAAGTGGTATTGCGATTACGAATGAGACGAGTAAAGATGATCCCATTAACCCAATTGTTGCAGGTAATCTTTCTGTGATAAGTTCCAAAACAGGACGATGATTTTGAAGTGAGTAACCAAAATTTCCTGTTAAAATGTTTTTTAACCATAAAAAATACTGCACGTAAATTGGTTGATCTAGTCCTAAACTTTTGCGAATACGCTCCACATCAATTGGACTCATGTTTGGCGTTACAAAGTTTCGAACGGGATCCCCCGGCGCTAGCTTTATTAATAGAAAAGAAATAATAGAAATAACAAATAAAAGCGGAATTGCATTTAAAAGCCTCTTCGCAATTACTTTATACACAAACTTCCCCCCTCAAGCTAAAGAAGCTGATTTCCACCAGCTTCTTTATTGTTTCTTATTTCACTTCATAAATCTTAGATAGATCTTCAAACATTGTGACAGGAATTGCTTTCGCTTCTTTTAATCCATCAAACTTTTTATCTACTGCAATAACTGCTTTCGGATACGCGATTGGTAGATAAGGTACGTCTTCTCTAGCTGTCTCTTGAATTTTATGGTATAGCTCTGCGCGTTTTGTTTTATCTGTTTCAACTGCAGCTTCTTCCCATAACTTATCGAAATCAGCGTTTTTATATCGTGCATAATTGTATTCAGCATTACTTAAGAATAAGCTCTTATATGAATCTGGCTCAGGTCCCATTATGTAACCACCAAATGTAATGTCATATTCTTTATTCTCTTTATCTAAGCCTTTTTCACTTGCTGCACTAGCATCTAATGCATTTAGTTCAACTTCTAAGCCAACTTCTTTTAATTTTTGTTGTGTATAAAGCGCTAAGCTTTCCATAATTTTATTATTCGTTACATACATCACACGTACTTTTTCTTTATCTTTCACGCCAGCTTTTGCTAATAAATCTTTCGCTTCTTTTTTATCATACTTATAGTCTTTAATATCTTTCGCATAATACATAGCGTCTGGCGTTAAGATTGAATTTGCTGGTTCTGCAAATTCACCTGAAACGAATGCTGAGTTAATCATTTCTTTCTTATCTAACGCATGTGCAATTGCTTGGCGCACTTCTTTTTTCTTCATAAGCTCCGTATTCATGTTATAAGATAAGTAGAATAATCTACCTTCAGGGAATGTCACCATTGAGAAGTTCCCAGTGCTATCTAATTTCTTAAAGTCTTGTGGCTCAATCATCTTCATGTTGATTTGACCATTTTGCAGTGAAACATTTGCTGTATTACGGTCTTTTACAACTCGGTATACGATAGAGTCTAATTTAGCTTTCCCACCTACATAATCATCAAATCGATCTAATGCAACGTACTCATCTGATTTATACTCTTTAAACTTAAACGGCCCTGATCCTACAGGCTGTAAGTTTTTCTTACTCTTCGCTAAATCTGCTTCCCCTTCAAATACATGTTTCGGAATTGGGAAGAAATCATTCATCACACCTTCGAAAGATGCGCTTACTTGTGGTAAAACGAATTGAGTTGTTAGCTCATCTACCTTTTTCACCTCAAGCGGCTTTCCTTTAAAAATAAAGTTTTCACGACTTGAGCTATTTTGCTTTTCATCCAAAATAGATTGGAATGTAAATGCTATATCGTCTGATGTAATTTTCTTACCATCATGCCATTTCAAATTATCTTTTAACTTCAGTGTCCAAGTTAATTGATCTTCTGAAGGCGTAAAGCTCTCAGCAAGAACAAACTTTTTCTTACCGTTTTCCATATGATATAGCGGCGCATATAAAGCCTGCTGCACAGTTAATGACACACGATCATTCGCATAAAGCGGATTCATCGTATCTGGATTATCGCTAACACCAATCGTTAACGTTCCTCCATCTTTCGGAGTCCCTGATTTACTAGTGCCCGCTTGCTTCGAATCTTTTTCCCCTGAACAAGCAGCTAATGCAATAAATAATAGTAGGACAAATGGTAATACAAACAACTTCTTCTTCATATTTCGACCCCTCTCGACTATTTACACCTATAAGAAAACTCGGAATTAATACCGAGTTTTCTTATAGGTTTTAAATTACCACTACCCTTATATAAAGTCAAACTTTTTCGCAAAGGTAGAAAGTTTGTAATCTATTAATGCATTCTTGCGATAAACCATATTTATGCGGAGGAGAAAATAAAAAGACCACGAATAAGTAGCCTCATAAAATGAGTTAAAAAACTATCAACTTACAGAAAATCCCTCTAAAATGATTGTTTTATATGATCTAAAATGTAGAATGAAATTAAAGACAAAAAACACATTTAGGAGGTTATCATGACATTTGATGAATTGAAAAAAAGACCACCAAAAGGCAGTCTCAAAACTCAATCTTATTCCCTACCCCTTGCTCCAACGCTCTCTCATACAAATACTTCGCAACGATAATATCTACTACCGCCAAACCAACTGATTTGAAAATAGTAATCTCTTCATCATTTTCGCGCCCAGCTTTTTCTCCGCTTATAATTTGACCAAGTTCAGCGTGAATGGCGTTTGCTTTGAATAGACCTTCTTTTATCGGAACTTGAAGGTCTCCTGTTTCGTCTAGTGCTGCTTCTTTTGATTCGACTACTACTTTGTTTGCTTTAGCTATGGCATGTGAGGGTAGTTCTTGCATGCTCGGTCTGAATGAGCCGACGGCGTTTACGTGGACGCCTTTTTGCAAGATTTCTGAGAAGACTGGTGTGGTTGCGTTCGTAGTTGTGACGATGATGTCTGCTTCACGTACTGCTTCATTTGGATCCTTGTAAACGTAAGCAGGTTTACCAAATTTCTCTTGTATATATTGCGCAAATGCATACGCTTTTTCTTCTGTGCGATTGTATAAGATGACTTTTTCGATATCTCTAACCGCAAATATTGCTTCGGCAATTCCTTTCGCTTGTTCACCCGTGCCGATAATGCATAAAGTTTTTGCGTTATGACGAGCTAAATATTTTGTCGCTACTCCTGATAAGGCGCCCGTTCGGATCATCGTTAAGTACGATCCTTCTAGAAGTGCGAGCGGTTCTCCCGTTTGAAAGTCTGATAGCATCACAATCCCATTGATCGTTTTCTTTCCTATCTGTTTATTTTGCGGGACTACCGTTACTATTTTTACTCCAAGTGCCTCAAGTCCTTCCGCTACTGAAGGCATAATTAATGCCGTATTTTGCTCGTTCGCAAATGGTAATGAGCCTCTTATTGGTGTAATCGTTCTTTCTGCGGAAAATTCTTTTAAAGCAAGCGCCGCGTATTCAATAACTTCATTCATATTTACTAAGTTTCTTTGTTCGTTCGCGCTTATGACAAGCATATCTTTCCACCCCCTCCTCTTATCCTAACAAAAATCCTCGATTCAAATCATCTCTCGGATCTACAACGAACTGATGAAATCCTGTAATAAAGGCATTCCCCGTTACTTTTGGAACGACAGCTTCATATGTATCTACTGCGGTTACCGACAATACTTCCCCCTCGAATTTCCCGTCAGTAATGCATTCATGGACGAAAATTTCTCCCTTTTGTAAAGCATCTTTTCCAAAAAGAGTTGCGATTCTTGCGGAAGTTCCTGTACCGCAAGGAGAACGATCTACTTGCCCATCAGCAAAGATTGTTACATTTCGTAAAGTTGCATCTTTCTCTTTCGGATCATCTGAGAAAATAACGCCGTATATTCCTTTCAATCCTTCTTCAAGTGGATGTTTCACTTCCATTTTGCTCTCTATATAATGTTTAATTTTACCGCCCCACATTTGAATAGCAGATAAATCTTTGAAATCAACTTTCAAACCAAATTCTTTACAGTCTACAACAGCGTAAAATGCTCCTCCAAACGCGATATCTACTTGAAATTCATAGTTATCTATTTTAATAGGAACGTCTTTTTTGTATACAAATGAAGGAACATTTTCAAATGATACAGATTCTACTTCACTCCCGTTATATTTTGCATACGCAATAACTTCTCCGGCTGGGCTATCAATAATGAACTTTTGTTTTTCACCCTTTACTTCCAACATGCCTGTTTCAATTCCAACTGTAATAACAGCGATAATGCCATGACCACACATCGTACTCCATCCTTCATTGTGCATAAATAACACACCAAAATCAGCGTGGGCACTTGCTGGCGGTGTAATGATACAACCGTACATTCCGTGATGCCCTCTCGGTTCATACATCAGAATTTCACGAAGGTAATCCAAATGTTCCATGCAGTAGGCGCGTCTTTCCAGCTGCGTTTCTCCTTTTATTTCTGGCACTCCGCCCGTAATAATTCGAAGTGGTTCCCCAGCTACGTGTGCATCAATCGTTGTATATATTTTACTAACCTTCATTTCTATCTCTCCCCTATACGTTGATACTATTTCCAACGCAAGTATCATGCCAAATCGTATAGCATTACTTTTTTCAAATCCCCTCAGTAATGTGTATTCTTTTTTCAACAAATTCATATACAACTGTCTACTTTTTTATACACGGCTTGGACGTTACGTTATAAAACACCTCGATAACTTTGCAATTTCACTGGTACACACATGCAAAATTCCTTTTATCATTATTATTTTCAATGTAAAGTTACTTCGCTCCCCAACATATACTGTTCAAAAGCAAAAAGGAAGTGATCCCATGTATTACGGAACAAAGGGCTGGTACGTAGCTGAACTAAAAAAATTAGGTGTGCGCTATCATGAAGGAAGAAAACTAGAAAGTTACCGCGGACACATATTACGCAATTTATTAATCGCACAACAAGAAAAATTAAAAGAACAGTAACATTCTAATGTAACGCTATCGACGATTCTCGGAATATATCGGCGATTTGCCATGGAATATCGACTTACCGACAAATTCCGCTAATTCATCTATCTACACCACCAACCAATCACACATCAAACTACAATAGAAAAAGGTCACCCAAACGGGTGACCTTTCTCTTTCTATTCACAAACAAGAATTTGTCTAGTAAATGATCCTTTTCTTGTAATACAGCGATCTGTAATTTCAAATCCTGCTTCATGGATCATGTCATCCATTGTTTCCATCGTGACAACGACTACTTTTTTCGCGATGCGGCGTGCACTTGAAAGAATGGAGAGCTGGTCTTCTGGTGTGGCATGCGTAAATAAGTCATACGGCATATCGATAATGGCAACGTCGTAGTTCTCAGTAATTTCCTCGATTGGACCTTTTGTTACTGTTCCTTCAAATCCGAAATGTGCGATGTTTTTTCTCGTTCCAAGAACTACAAGTGGATTTATATCTCTACCAACGATATTAATCCCCATAGAAAGTGCTTCTACTACTACTGTTCCAATACCGCAGCACGGGTCAATTGCTCGTACTCCTTCTGGATTTGGTACAGCGATATTTGCAACTGATCTCGCAACACGTGTGCTAAGAGATGTCGAATAACTATGCGGTTTTTTTATGTGATGATACCAAACTGGTTCGCTTTCTACATAGTGCCCGAAGTACCAGCGTCCTCCAAGAGGAACAATCCCGAATACACGCTCTGGATTACGAACATCCGCTTCTCCTTCAATATGCATGCCAAGGTCTCGTTCAATAAGACGTCTTTCTCCATATTCAATTTTATTCTCCCCAACGAGGTCATTGATTTTAACGAAGATAACTTTAAATGTCGCTCCCGCCAAATCAATTTGTTCCACTTGTTTTAAAATGCTTTCTAAGTCGTCCCCTTCATACATAACCTCAACACGCTCTTTCATAAACGCACTTCTACTCGGGTCAATCTTGACATCACTTTTTAAAATATTAACGTGGGACTCCATTCCAAAGAACGAGCGCATTTCCAAGTAACATAAAGCACGCTCCTCCTCACGAAATGCATACGTATATATACAGGCAGGTGTTTTACTATGATTATTCAATCTATTATCATCCTCTATCGTTTAAAATTGTTATGATTACAATTACTCAAATACTTTTCTTTTGTATATAAAATTAAATGATATCATATGCCGGAAATAAAGAGAAACGTTAATACATAAAAGAGACTGCCAATGGCAATCTCTTATTATTTATTAACGGAAAGAAGACACGTTGTTACCCATTTCTTCATAGTAATCTAAAATGCCTTGATAAATCGCTTCCGCTGCACGTTGTCTCCATTCTTCAGTAGCTAGTTTTTCACCTTCACCTTTAGCATCGATGAAACCTAGTTCAGCTAAAATAGCAGGCATTGTATTGTATTTCACTACATAGAAGTTTTCTGTCTTTACACCTCTATCATTTGATTGAAGTGCTTGTACTAAACGTTTTTGTACTTTTTCTGCTAGTACACGGCTTTCTTCTGAGTTTGGATTTGTTGCCGATCTGTAGTAGAACGTTTCTGTTCCTTCTACTTGTTCATTAAACCCGTTTGCATGAATACTTACGAAAATATCACCTTTATTTTCTTGTGCAAATTCTACACGTTTTTTCAAAGATTCACCAGGAGTATTTCCCGGACGCGTATCATCATTACGTGTTAATAAAACAGTAAATGGTGTCTTTTGTTCAAATAGTTTTTGTACACGTAAAGATGTATCTAATACAATAGCACTTTCATCCATTTTCACACCAGAATGCCCTGGATCAACTCCACCATGACCTGGATCAATGATAATCGCTTTTCCTTCTAAGAAATTCCCTTGCTTCACTGGATTTAATTGATTTTTATTAACCCATTGGAAACCAGCGCCCATGCGGATACGAATCCAGCTGCCGTTCTCTTCAATAACAGTTACTTGCTGTGCGTTATGTGTTCCCATTACTTTTGACGAAGAAGAAGCTTCTGCATAAGTAGTGAATCCTTCATTAATAACTTCTGTTTTCTCTACTAAAGGTGTCCATTTATCACCGTTACTTGTTGCAATTTTGATCCATCCATCTCGTTCTTCTTTAATTTCTACCGTTTGTGGATTATGCTGATTCGCACTAATCCCAGAACTTAATGATGGTGCGTGATATGTAATGAATTTTCTATCTATGTACATTTTCTTTGTTTCTACTGGACGATCACTATTCTTGCTAAATTTATCTGTTTGCGCAGTAAGCTGAGCTGCTTGTTCACGCGTAATAGAATCATTCGGTTTCCAGCCATTCTCTGTACCTAAAGAAAGTTTTAATTCTACTAAAATATTAACTTCTTCTTTACCCCAATGATTCTCTAAATCAGCGAATTTTGTAGGAACTGGTCCTGTTACTTTGCTTTTCAGATTATATGCTCTTACAAGCATAGCTGCCATTTCAGCACGAGTTACTTTTCCTTCAGGATCAAATACTCCTGGTTCTCGCCCTTTAATAATATTCTCTTTTTCCATGGCTGCAATAAATGAAGCTGCCCAACTATTTTTTGCATCATTATAAGACGGCTTTGCATTTGGATCTACTTTAGCACCAATTGCTGTTGCGATAATCTTTGCTGCCTGGGCACGTGTTAAATTTCCGTATGGCATAAAGTTACCATCTGGCATACCGTTAATTACATTTCTCTCTACTAAATAATAAATTGCGTCTTTCGACCACGCACTATCTGAAACATCAGGAAATTTCTTCGTTTCTGCTAAACTACTAATTGGATGTGCTAGTAAATTTGCTGCTAATAAACCTGCGGCTATTGCTTTGTACTTCATGAAAAATAAATCTCCTCTCAAAACTTCATATTCATACATTTTTTTAATCAAGCTAACTAAAAAATATTAACTATTAATTAATTCCTTTCATAGTGTATAACATTATATATCTATAGTAAATACGTTTCCGGCCTTATAACAAAAATCGCATATATATAACTTATAATGAATGTATATAAAAAAACTTTAATCAGCCCTCACCAATCGGGCTTTTACGGGCAGCCCGGTCCCCATCTAACTTTTTTGCTTTCGCTGAATTTTGAGGTAGGGGTCTTACTACTCGGCAAATAGCGGGATAAAAAAGCGATTAGAACATGTCTCCTAATCGCTTCGCCAAATAAAAAGCTGATTAAAAATAATATCTTTAATCAGCTCTCTATTATCTATGAAATTATTCTTCAATTAAATTAGACATTACATATGCATACACTAATGCTTCTGTATGCGCAATAGAACTTTCATGTGTACGTTCAAATGCGTGAGAAGAATCAATACCCGCTCCAATTAAAGCATGTTTCACATCAAATCCCGCGCGAATCGCAGCTGATGCATCAGATCCGTAGTATGGATAAATATCTACTTTATATTCAATATGATTCGTTTTCGCAATCTCTACTAAATGTTTACGCAGTGCGTAATGATACGGGCCGCTAGAGTCTTTTGCACAAATAGATACTGTATATTCATCAGATGCTTGTCCATCACCTAACGCTCCCATATCAACTGCTAAGTATTCAACAGTTTCTTCAGGAATGTTAGAATTACCACCGTATCCAATCTCTTCATTATTAGAAATTAAGAAATGCGTCGTATATGGTAATGTTACGTTTTCATCTTGTAATCTTTTAATTAATTTTAATAAAATCGCAACACTTACTTTGTCATCTAAATGACGGGATTTTATGTATCCACTCTCTGTAATTTGAACACGCGGATCAAATGAAACGAAGTCTCCTACTTCAATTCCTAATTCGCGTACTTCATCAGCTGAAAATACGCGCTCATCAATACGAACTTCAATATTTTTCTCATCGCGTTTTGCTTCACCTGCATCTTTATATACATGTACAGATGTTTGATGCATTAAAATCGTTCCTGTATATGTCTTGCCACTTGATGTTTCAATTTCGCAATATTCTCCTTCTACAGAGTTCCAGCGAAATCCACCAATCATAGAAAGACTCAGGCGACCATCAGGCTTAATTTCTTTCACCATCGCACCTAACGTATCAACGTGTGCCGTTAATAAGCGGTGCTGCGCATCATTCTTCCCTTTTACCGTTAAAATAAGAGCTCCCTTATTATTACGTTTCGTTTCTACGTTCCACTCACTGACATAGTTTTCAATGAAATTAATAATTTTTGCTGTATTTCCAGACGGACTCGGAATAGAGACAAGCTCCTTAATCAGTTCCATCGTTTCTTTCGTATGATGTGCCATTGTCGTTTCCTCCTCATTTTCTCTACTATTCAGTATACAAAATTCGCCAGAAAACCTCTACTTATATAGCTTAATTTTCTAAATTGTAGTAAAATTCTTTTTAGTATACAAAAGGAGTCCTGAAATATGAATATATCAAAAAAATATATACACATTGCACTCATTTGGTTTTTAGCATCATTATTTTGTTTACAAATCTCTTATGCCATTCATACTACTACTTCTATTACAATCGGCTGGATATTAACAACTATCTTCTTCATTATTAGCTTCATTGCAACAAAAAAGCATAGCGTTACTCATTAACGCTATGCTTTTCCTATAAAACTATTCTTCTGAAACATCTAATAAATAAATCCCTCTTTCAAATCCACCGCGCTCTATCTCTTTTTGCTTACGAAGGCGTTCCACATCTTCAATCGATGCACCTTCTGCACGTGCTAATGAAATGATAACCTCTAGCGCATCTGCAAGAGAATCTAGCGCATGTTCGCGTTCTTTCATAGAAGCAAATTCACGAATTTCTTCCGTTCCAATTTTCGCTAAAGCCTGTATGTATGCTTGCCCTGTTAATTTTTGTGCTGTATACGTTTTTCCAGACATTAAAATCTTCTCTGGAACACGATCTCTTACTAACTTGTTATATGCTGACATCATTCATCCTCCTATATTTAATAACATCCGAGCTCTGCTTTATAGAAAAACCATTTTTTCTTCACGCATGCACTTAACATATCAATTCCTGATCCATGTGCTCTTACATGTGGAAAGAAATAGTGCTCTAAGTCTTCGTCCTTACCATATAGAGTTTGATACTCATCTGGAATCGCTTCTTTTTTCACATCTTTTTCTTTCGTCACCCCGTCAGAAAATGCAACACTTGGATGTCCCTCAAAAAATAACGCAGTCCGAACTGCCAAAGATGGTGTACTATGCAAAGCAGAATATGTAAGCAAAATAATAGTGATAACACCGATCATTTTCTTCATGTATTACTCCTTAAAAAAAGTGCTAACACAATTATACTAAAATGTGTTAGCACTTTCTCCCCTTTATCCCGAATTAACGAGCTAATAATCAGTGAGGAATGGACAAAATCCTCACTTCACTTTATTCCCCTTTAAATGCTGGTAAACGTTTCTCTAAAAACGCAGCAATACCTTCTTTATGATCCGCTGTTTGTCTCATTGCATATTGACCACGCTTTTCTAATTGCAATGTTTGCTCTAAATTAGAGCGATTTACTTCACATAAAATTTGCTTCGTTTGAATCATTGCTTTAATCGGTTTTTGTGACCATTCATTAATTTTTTGCTTCACAGCCGTTTGGAAATCTTCGCCGATTACTTCATCAATTAAGCCGATATCAAGCGCTTCTGTCGCTGATAATTTCTTACCTTCCCAAATAATTTGCTTCGTCATATTTTCACCAACGCGCTTTTGAAGGAAGAAATGACCGCCTCCATCTGGAATTAAAGCGATTCCAATAAAGTTCATCGCAATAACAGATGATATATCCGCCATTACATAATCAGCTGTTAACGCAATACTTAACCCAAGACCTGCAGTCGGTCCATGAATTGCACTAATAACAAGCTTTGGCATCGTATATAACGTCACGACAACTTCAGAAATAGTATTCATAATACCATCAAACTTACTTTCATCATTACTTGAAAGCATCGATTTAATATCCCCACCCGCAGAAAAACCACGGCCGTTCCCGCATAACACAACGATATGCGCAGAACTTTCCGCTACTTCTTTCAACTTTTGTAATAACTCTTTTAAGGTCGGCTCATCTAACGCATTTAACACCTCTGGGCGATTGACCATAACCGTTGCAACGTGGCCTTCATATTTCACAACGACAGATTCTGTTTTACTTGTTATTTCCATTATATATACCCCTCTTTTCTCCATAAAGATTATACTTATATAATTATAGAGAACCATTGAAAAACCCTTCTTTTTTCTCAATTTTCTGTCTAATAATCTCACAATTTGTACATATACCGTATAAAACATACAATTCCGTTGAAAAATATAGAAATTAAAGTCGGTTTATCCATGCTTTTCATCTATTTACCATTACAATGAAATGGTGTATTCTTAAGTTTGATAAAAAAACAAATATTGAAATTCATTCGCCTTACTATATAAAAAAGGCTTTATACCCATCTTTTGGGTGTTGTAATAAAGGAATGAAGAACTGGAGGAACATATGGTTAATAAGTTGAAACAAACGGATAACTACTTCCCACATTTCCTATTGCTATTCATTGTGTTTCAACCAATTTTAGATTTATTAACATCTTTTTCAATCTATATACTACACATGAGCGCAACAGTTGGAGTTGTAGTCCGTTTCGCCTTTATGCTTCTTGCATTAGGATACCTACTTCTTCATCACAAACAACAAGATGCGAAAAAGTACATCCTCTATTTATGTTTACTCGGAATCGCACTCGCAATCGGTCTTGTAAATAATATGATGGTTAAATCTCCAGTTTCATTTGGAGAAGAAGTTAAATTTATTTTAAAGAGCGTATATCCAGTTGTGCTACTGTTTGGATATATTATCGCCTTTAAAGAGCTAAAAAATAAAGAGTATGTATTTCATAAAATCATTACATATTTCTTATATGCAACTTTAATTTTAAGCATCACAATGATTGTCGCAATGCAAACTGGAACGGATTTCCCAAGCTATCCTCACTCAAAAGTCGGTTCAAGAGGTTGGTTCTTCGCTGGAAATGATTTAAGTTCTCTTTTCGCCATTATGTTCCCAATCATTGTCTTATATTCGATTCATAAAACAACTTCTTTCTCGAAAATATATTACTGGATTCCAACAATACTTGCGATGTATGCAAGTATTATGGTCGGAACGAAAGTCGGATATGGCGCAATTGTTATTACATTAGGCGTAGCACTTTTCTTCTCATTCATTGAGTACATGATAAATCGTAAAAAAGAAGGAAAAGGATTCACACATATTGTAAATACCGTTGTTGCCGCTGTTATACTAGGAGGTTTAATTGTTCTTACACCGCATACTCCTATCGCAAAAAATATGGGCATTCACATGCAAATATACGAATACAAAAAATCAGTACAAGAAGAGAAAGATCGAAAAGAAGGAAAAGTAATTAAAGAAGATCCAGAAGATGCAAAAAAACATGCAAAAGGTGAACTTACAGATTCTGAAGTAAAAAGTTTAATTTACAGCGATCGCGACAAATTCTTAAAAACATACAAACAGTACTATAAAGACGCACCGCTTTCACAAAAACTATTCGGAATGGGTTACGCTGGTAACTACACAGATAAAATTAAATTAATTGAAATGGACTTCCATGACCTATTTTTCGCATTTGGAATTGTCGGTTTCCTTATTTACTTAATACCACTTCTATACTTTGGTATTACATTATTCATCCGCATGATCACAAACTTTAAGAAAATCATGACCGTAAAGTATATGCTATTAGCGAGCACACTCATTCTATCACTTGGCATTGGCTTTATGTCTGGCCACGTATTAACAGCGCCAGCCGTTAGCATTTTCTTCGTTGTTATTCTCGCTTATATCATTGTTGATTTTGAAATTGAATAAAAAGAAGGTGCTACGAAATATTAGTAGCACCTTCTTTTTTATTTAATTAATGTTTTACGTATTCTAAGCTTTCTTTTGCAATATACGCTTCTGTTACAGTAGGATTATCTGAAATAACTTTAACCCACGCTTTTCCATTTATTATTTCTTCACCAGTAACTGTAACAACTACATTTGTATTTAAACGATACAGTCGCTCATTTGATATACTAGGATTCTTTTTCACTTCCACGTTATTCATCACACGTGCAAGTTTGTACTTGTTGTACTCTTTTTTACCTAAATAAGAATCAAAACGGTTCATATGCCCCGCTACTTTTTTACCCCAGTTCGCATCAGATGCATATTTCGCATTTAAACCAGCAGCTTTATCACCTGTATATGTTGCTGTATAACGCCAATGTCCTGGATTTAAATATCCTTCATTCATGTATAATTTTGCTGCATGTTCAATACAATCTTCTTTTGAATTAAATGCTTCCCCGTTACCATATGGGCTATCGTCTGTTGCTTTTAAACCAAATAAATTATTTTTGTCTTTTGCAAGAGCGCTTGTTCCATAATAACTTTCATGAATTGCTAATGAATATAAGAATAATGCATTTACATTATACTTGCTTTCTACTTCTTTAAATTTCTTTCCTAAACCAATTAATGGAGAGTCTGGCTTAATCGATTTCACATAACTATCTAGTTGTTCAGCTGTATAATCTGTTTTCGAACGTAATGATAAATAATTGAAATATTGATAGAAAGTTTCGTCTCCGAATGTCTTTCCATCTACACTATACATTTGCTGTCCTTGCTTCATGAAAGAAGGTGCCACACCATATCTAAATTCTGTATATCCAGGTGAACTTGTATTATATGTATAATATTTATGGTATAAATATCCATCTGATTTCACATAATAAGACGACTGTTTCATTTCATTTGTAGGAATTAAAGTGATTTCATTCTTCTTCACATAACCTGTCAAACCAGAAAGTTGAACTTTCACACGATCTTCGCCAACTTCTAACACTTTCAATTCTGTTCCATACTGAATATACGTATATACTGTTGCTAAATTCTCATCATAAATATTAATGATGTTTTGCCCAGTTATTCTTTTCGCACTTGCAAAACCATCTTTAATCCATAAAAATTCGTTCTCATATTTTACCGCATTCATACCTTTATTTTGAGCAGCCGTAACCGCTTCTTTATACGTATTATAGCGCTCTACTTCTTGCTCTGTTCCGTTTTCTCTTACATTTGTCACAACATATTTCTTAGTTTCTACAGGATTGGTATTTCCGTTTTTTTCAATCGTCTGAAGCATGCGATCCAACATAGCTGAAGCCATCCCTCTTGTAGCTGATAAATGTGGTCTAAATGTATTATCTTCTGGATACCCTTTAATAATTTGAGTAGCCACCATAACTTGCACATGCTCTTTATAGTTAATACTATCTTTATCAGTAAAGGTAAGCGGACTTACAGCTACTTTAATATTTTTATAGTCTAACGCTCGCTTTACCATGATCGACATTTCTTCACGTGTAATCACATCATTTGGTGAGAACGTCTCGTTCGTACGACCATTAATAATTTTCGCTCCATATGCTCTACTTACACCATCATATAAACCGTAAGTCTTCGGCACATCCTCGAAATTCGAATCAGCTTTCGGTAAATTTAAAGCTCTCGCTATGAATGTAGCAAACTCTGCTCTTGTTACTAATTTATCAGGCGCATATACATTGTCCCCATACCCCATTAAAACTCCTTTAGTAATAAGTGAGCGCATATTCGTCTCAAACATATGTCCTGTAATATCATCATTTGCCGCATAACTTGAAATAGGAGTTAAAAGTAATGATCCCGTTAATGCCACTGCTGTTATACCTTTTGAAAAAGTCTTCAAGGTTATCCTCCTCGTAATCTACGAATTTATTATCACAAATTTGATTATATAATAATCACAATCATTTTAGCATAATAAATAGGAATTAAAATAAAACGTTTTTTAATTTGAATTTTCATTACATTCAAAACAAAATAAAAGACACTTTACTTTTTTAATAAAGTGCCTTTTTCCATATGATCAATGAGTTTCTTTGTTGCCTGTTTGCCTTGCAACCGAAGCTCATCTATTGTCAATTGTAACTCTTGCTGCACAGTTCCTTGTTGCATTAATTGCTTTTTCGCAATTTCATATAAATATTCAGCACTCCATTCGCCATCCACACTTCCTATAACTGGCTGATTCACTTGACTTAAAAACGAATCAATTTTTGGATCGTATGAAATCCCGACCATTGGAGTTTTGGCTACAGCAGAAAAAACTAGTGCATGAAGACGCATACCAATTAGTAATGAACATTGTGATAAAATGAATATTTTCTCGTCGATATCCATTTTATATGGAAGCATATACGTCTCTTCTCCCATTAAGTCTACTACTTCACGCGAAGCTTTTTGATCAAATGGCTCATGCATTGGAACAAATAGAATTTGGTATCCTTCTTGCTTTAATTTTTTTAATGCCGCAGCTAATTTTTTTATATAATCTTCTTTTGCATTCCAATAACGCACACTAACCGCAATTACTTTTCCATGTATCGAATGCTTTTGCAACCAATCCGATTGTTTTGTCCGTTTCCATGTTAAAACAGGGTCTGGAACAATTTCAATATCGTTTTTTATGCCAAGTTCTTTTAAATATAAAAACGAATCCTCATCTCGAACTGATACATAGGAAGCTTTTGACAAGTTCCATTTTACTAATAGACGATTATATCCTTTTGTAATTGGACCTATTCCTTGTGAATAAATATAATACGGCTTTTTTAATAATCGAGCGAGTCCCATAATACCCGTATAATATAGAATACTCTTCGTACTTGTCTGATCTTGAAGAAGGCTCCCGCCACCGCTAATAACTCCATCACTGTTTTTTATCGCATGATAAACAGCTTTTATATCCCAGCGATCTACCGATTCTACACCATACATTTCCTTTGTATATTTAGAATCATTTGATAGTACTACTAGTTCTATATCCGGGTTCTCTTTACTTAACGATTCAATAATTGATTGTAGAATCGCCTCGTCTCCAACATTATAAAAACCATAATATCCTGATAAGACTAAACGCACCCTAAATCTCCTCCAAAACTAGGTAACCGTTTATTTCATCTAACATAAACTAGTACCCATTCCTTACCTAAACACTTGATACCCTACATAGTTTCCTCTTTATCAGTTCATATGAATTATAATAAAAAATTAAATTTCTATATTTATCTTTTTAAAAATGGTATTTTGTTTATTGATATCCATTTTAATTTCAAAGCACATACACCATACAAAATGGTTGTAATACTTAATACTATACCACTGAATAATAACGTCATAATTCTTGAAGATGTAATATTTATCACATTACATAATTCATACAATCCTAGTCCCAAAATACATGCTATTGCTAGCACACCAAAAAAGCTTTTTAAATGAATAGAATAGGCAATATAGCTTCGAATATACAAATGATTTACAATACAAATCAATACGTAAGTAATGAATGTACTATACGCCGCTCCATCTATGCCAAACTTCTGCACGAACATTATGTTTAACACGACTTTCACACAACTCGCACCAATAACAATCCATGCAGCTTGTGCAGAACGGTTAATGCCCTGTAAAACACCTATTGATAATACCATAACCGCAGTAAAATACGAACTGCCAATCATAACTGTTAACATACTACTGCCTTTTACATCTGTGAACAATCCGACATTTAACGGTACTGTTAATGCCATCAACCATATTGTTAACGGTGCTGTCAAAACATGCGCTAGTCGATTTGTATTTTGAATTGTTATTTTCGCCAAATTTATATCTCTTTTGGCCAATGCGGAAGTTAAGAGTGGTATTAACGGAAATACAATTGCGCTTGCAAAAATAACAATTATTTGCGTGAATGCAAAACCGCGACTGTATATTCCAAATTGTTCTTGAATTTCTGTTGATGATCCTTGTAATACATGCGGTATTGTAAGCGAGTCTACTAAATTTAAAAGTGGCATTGATAAAGCTCCAATAGCGATTGGGATCGATACCCGCAATATCTTTTTGCCGTTTTCTCTTAAATCTCGGAGCGAATAGGAATTGCTTTTATTGTAGTATGGACTTCTATTATATTTTATACGCAAATATATAAGCGAACTAATGACTCCAAGAAAAGAGCCAACCATCGCACCACTAGTAATAACAGTATTACTCTTATCCCATGATACTAGTATGTAAGCAATTATTAACATAAAAAACACACGTACAAATTGCTCAATGACCTGTGATACCCCTGTTGGTTTCATATCACCGAAACCTTGAAAATACCCTCTATACACCGCCATGTATGGCGCAATGAGTAATGCTAATGAAGTAATAAGCAACGGCATTCTAGTTTCTTGTCCACCAAGCATATTTGCAATTTCAATAGAAAATAATACAATGACTAAACAGCCGAAAACGCCAAATGCTATCCCAATAATTGACGCTGATTTAAATAATTTCGCAATTTCCTTTTGCTTATTTTTTTCGTTCAACTCTGCAATTAGTTTCGAAATTGCAAGTGGAACTCCGGCTACCGATAATGTAAGAGCAATCATATATACAGGAAAAACAAGGCGGAAAATACCGAGCACTTCATCTCCTGCAATATTTTGTAATGGAATTTGAAAAAAACTACCCAGCAATTTCGACAAAAAAGTTGTAATGGTTAAAATTGCTGCTCCTTTTACAAATGTTTTATTCATATTTTTTCTCTTTTCTTTTATACATATACTCTCAAACATATTGTTTTAAACGATAGGAATTCACTTTATCCCATTGGTTATCATAACAAATTTATTATAGGTTGAATACTTGGTTTTTTTTTCAAAATAGAAAAGAGAACCCATTTAAGCCTGTCTCTTCACAATATTTTTTCTAATTCCTTCCATTATGTATGTACACACTATAACCGTTTCTGTTACGCAAAAAGAGCCCTTCCTCCCTATCACTGCGATACATATTACTAAAAACATTATAAAAATATCCCACAACTCTACATTATAATTTATGTAAGATTGTGAGATATTCTAATTACCATCTAAACACTTAAGATTTTCAATTGCTCTTTCTGTTCATCGCTTGCCATTACTGCGATTGTTTTTTCAATACTCGGATGTACTTGCTCAAGCTTTACACTTGCTCCTACTTTATTTGATTGCTCAACAAAATTTAATAAGGCCATAGCTCCTGATACATCCATATAACGCACATCTTTCATACGTAAAATAACCGGTGACTTCACATCTTGTAAAGTAGAGAAAATACGATCTACTGATAGGAAAGAGAGCGGTCCTTGAATTGTGTACGTTTCTTCTTTTTCTTTTACGATAGAAGTTTTACGTTCTTTACATTTCACCATATATATGATGAACGAAAGAATAATACCGAATGCAACAGCAATCATTAAATCGAACTTCACCGTTACAATCATCGTTACGAGCATAACAACGACATCACCTTTAGGAGCGACATGCATCTTTTTCATGCTTCCCCAATCGAACATTCCAATACCAGTTAAAATTAAAATACCTGATAATACAGCAAGTGGAATATATTGTACGACCGAACCAAGACCCATAATAAAAATAAATAAGATAACACTATGCATACATGCCGAAAGTGCCGTTTTACCGCCACTTCTTATATTCACGATAGACCTTACAGTCGCACCTGCACCTGCTAATCCGCCAAACAATCCGCTCATCATATTACCGATACCTTGTCCGACCAGTTCTTTATTACTTTTATGACGTGTACCTGTCACATTATCCATTACGACCGATGTTAACAACGAGTCAATCGATCCTAATAAAGCAATACTAAGCGCTGGCAAAATAAGTGCTGCTATTCCTGTTCCACTTAAAGATGGAATATGAAGCGTAGGCATCGCTTCTGGAATGGTTCCAATCTTTTCAATTACTTTATTTAGTGAAAGATTTCCGATAATCGGTAACTTTACTGTAAGTCCTTCGAGTAAGGAAGAAAATAAAGGAAGCAAAGCTGTCACACCGACTAGTGCTACTAAACTAGACGGAATCGCCTTAATCCATTTACCAGAAACAATCATTACAATAATCGTTAACACAACAAGTAAAAAACTATTTTGTACGTGCTTTATTTCGCCTAAAATAATGATTAATGCAATACCATTCATAAATCCCGAAACGACAGGATACGGAATATATCGAACGTAAGAACCAAGCTTACATACACCGAATAAAATTTGAAATAACCCTGCCATCATAAAGGCAATAAAACTTGCCTCTAACCCGTGCGTCGCAATAACTCCTGTTGCAATAACGGTAATTGGTCCAGTTGGCCCTGTTACTTGCCCAGGTGTCCCGCCAAATAACGCTGCGAATAAACCTGCAAAAATCGCACCATACAATCCAACAAGCGCTCCCTCAGACGTTCCTGTCGCGGCAATACCAAATGCAATCGCAAGTGGTAACGCAACAATCGCAACAGTAAATCCTGCTAAACATTCCTTTGCTATTTTTTGAAACATAAAAAAAACCACCTTTGTATAAAGTCCATGTTCCATTGTACACCTAAAAAGATACATTCGTTAGCTCACTTTTTACATTCTCGTGACGTAAACGTATTCAATGAAAAGTTTCCCCCTTATCTTTGGAAACAATTGCAACTATGCTATAATGAACAAATTAAATCTTTTACTATATACTTGGAGGCACTATGCTAACTTTTGAAGAAAAATTATCGATTATTGAATCTTTCCCAGAACTAGAAAGAAAGAACGTATCATTAAAACGTGTAAACTTCCACTTTGAAGAAAGTCGTTTAGATAAAAAGAACGTTGTATTTCATTTACACCCAAATGGAAATGGATTTGTATATGCAAGCGGTATTAAAGGTTATAAAACAGATGATAAAGGCATGGTTAACATCCGTGAGTTTTCAGCAGAGGAGTTACGTTCAGTAATTGAGAAATCAATTGACCTTCTATCACAAGAAGAAGTAGTAGCACCTGTAGAACCTGCGAAAGAAGAAGAATGGCAGAACGAAGATGGTCATATTCTTACTCTTATTTCAGAGGATGACATGTGGAACGTGTACGCTGGTGTAAACTTAGACGGTACATTCAACTCTTATCCAGAAGCTGCGGAATACCTTGATGAAGAAGGCTTTTCACGCAAATAAAAATAGAAACCTATTTCATTCAACGACTTTTATAGTAATCAAAGAAGACACTTAAGGTGTCTTTTTTTGTTATATAAACTCCTTTCTCACACTATCTCTATTAATTTTCATAAAATGATTCAGAGGAGGTTTATATGAATACAACTGCTAAATTAATAAATTGGAAAGAACATGGCGATATGATTATTCTAGAATGTGAATTAAATGGAAAACGCTTCGAGATATCAACATATAAACAACGAATATATAATGCACACCTTTTATCAGCTGACGTTTATATTCGTTTAGACTCATCTGATAATATAATTGGAATAAATATTTATAAAAGTAAGAAAAGCCCCCTATTCCATAGGCGGGCTTTATCTTTATTACACAACATCAGAGTATACTCTCTTTTTTCATACAGTTTATGTAATTATACATATTCATCAAAAAATACACTGAATGAATATTACATGTAGTAAAATATAACTTGTGGGCACGTTCTATAAAGCAGATTCTTTTAAAAGGCGTAACATATCAATTATTATAGGGGATGTGGCGTCACTTCGATATTGATCTCAAATCTCTTGTCTTTTGTGAACTAACAATCTAGTGTATATAGACGATTCTGCTTTATAGTGTGTGTTTACACTCATAACAAAGGGGTAATGGTAATACGGATAGATTCCGATTCGTATGAAATGAAATGGTTCAAGTCGGAGAAAGGCACCTTAGGGTGTCTTTTCTTTTTGTATTACATCCACTTTGTGTTTCCACCTTATTTCAAATTCGCTAATTAACCTTCACCAAGAAAAAATGAGAATTAACAAAGATATTGTTAATTCTGTTTAATACAGAAAAATGAAGGATACCCCATAGATATGGGGCATCCTTCATTTTCTATTTTTTCGCACCTTTCAACGACTCCCTCAGTACAAACTTCTGCAACTTCCCGCTCGCATTACGAGGGAGTTCATCTACAAATAAATAATGACGCGGACGTTTATAATCTGCTAGTTCATCACTTTCTTTGCAATACGTTTCTAAATCAGCTTCTGTTATTGTTTCATCTTTCTTCACGATAACTGCCACAACACGCTCTCCCCATAATTCATCTGGCTCACCAAGTACCGCCACATCTAATATACCTGGATGACTATGAAGGAAATCTTCAATTTCACGAGGATAAATATTTACGCCACCGCTAATTACCATATCATCAACGCGATCAGCAACGAATAAATAACCGTCTTTATCAAAATAGCCTAGATCACCAGAATGATACCATCCTTTATACATCGATTTTTTATTTGCTTCTTCACGATTATGATAGCCAGCCATCATAGTTGGACCGCGCAAAATAATTTCTCCCACTTCATAAGGAGGTAATACATCATCTGGTTCTGCAGGTGCATCCTCGTTCGGTTTCACAATACGAACTTCATGGCTAAAGCATGGCGTACCTGCTGAACCAGCTTTCGTAATTTGATCCTCCTCTACCAGAAATGCAACAACTGGCCCCATTTCTGTCATTCCGTATATTTGAACAAGATCAATATAAAGACGTTCTTTACATTCCTTCACTAACGCCGGTGCCATTGCTGCTCCGCCATATATACCGATTTTCATTGACGTTAAATCATACTGAGCTAAATCTTTTTGCAACAACATATTCCACATCGTCGGCGCTGCAAAGAACGTCGTAATCTTTTCTTCTTGAATCGTATGTAATACTGTTTCTGTATCAAAATGATGCAAAATAACATTCTTTCCGCCAACTTGAATGCGTGGTATGATTCCGGCATTTAATTCACCACAGTGATATAAAGGTGCAACAACAAGCCCAACGCTATCTCTATTATATTTTAGGAAATACGTACAAATCATACTATGCTCAGCCATTTCACGATGGCGATGTAACACGCCTTTCGGATGACCTGTCGTACCGCTCGTATACAGCATAGAACAATAATCCATTTCATCAATTTCGATATTTACTTTCTCAGAAGATGCTTCATTCACTTTTTCATGGTAGGAACTTGCATAGGAAGGTTTATCGTTTTCTATAGACCAAAAAGATGTATTTGGAAAATCTCTTTCAATTATAGCAACAGTTGACTCAACTGCTTTTTCAAAGACAACGACTTTCGAGGATGCGTCCTGAAGAATATAAGATACTTCTTTTGCTTTTAAGCGGAAATTAATCGGGTTAAAGATCGCTCCAATTTTCGCACAGGCTAAGTAAACGTTTACAAATTCATGGCAATTATATAAGTAAACAGATACCGTATCTCCCTTTCTTACCCCTTCTTCTAATAGAGCGTGCGCTGTTTTATTTATTTGTTCATCCCACTGTTTATACGTCCAGCGAATATTTTTTTCAGGTTCCACTAACGCCTCTTTATTTGGATACTTACCAACTGATAAATCAAAAATTCTCCCTATCGTCATATACATGCCAACAATTTCCCCCTTTTCTCTTTCATAAATCTATCATTTCGTCCATAAGTAGACATTGTCCTCTAATGATTTGACTAATTTTTCTGATTATTATCGACATAGTTTTACATACGATACCGCTAGACAGTAAATGAAATTATATCGGAGATTTTCCAGATATATCGACCGTAACTTGAAATATATCAACCACAACTCAATTTATATCAGCGATTTTTCGAATATATCGACTTACCGACAAAAACTGATAAGATATAATCGGACCGCCTGCAGGATAAAAAAGAGGTTGTTCCGACTCGGAACAACCTCTTTCTTCTTATGCAAATAGCTCTTCTAAAATTTTCAGTTTATCTTCTGTATATTTCACAAAGCCATCATTATATGATTTTGGATCTTTCGGATTCGCAAAGTGCGTAATTGCTCCCGTCTTCGGGTGAACAAATTTACTTGATGCACCACAACCAAGTCCGATAATTGATTGTACTTCTTCCATAATGACAATGTTGTAAATACTTTCTTGCGTCGGCATTGCATAACCAACGTTCTCTAAGTTACCTAAAATATTCTTTTGACGATATAGGTAATATGGTACGTAATTATGCTTTTGCGTCCACTCTTCTGCTTCATGCATCATCGCTGTAATTTCTTCGCGACCTGCTACTTTATATTTACGTTTGTTTTGCGTCATTTCAGAAGCACGTTTAAATGATAACGTATGAACTGTTAATGATTCTGGCATTAACTTTTCTGTTTCATCTAACGTATGCTTGAAGATATCTAACCCTTCACCAGGAAGACCAATAATTAAGTCCATATTAATATTGTTCATTCCCATTTCACGAGCTAAATGGTATTTCTCAATTGTTTCTTCTACAGTATGATGACGTCCAATTGCTTTTAGTGTCTCTTGATGGTATGACTGCGGATTAATACTAATACGGTCAATATTCCATTTATTTAACACTTCTAGCTTTGCTGGCGTAATTGTATCTGGGCGACCTGCCTCAACTGTTACTTCACGCACATTTTTCACATCTGGGAACGCTTCATACATTTCTTCATACAGCATATCCATCTCTTCTGCTGTAATACTTGTAGGTGTACCGCCGCCATAATAAATCGTCGTAACTTTTACACCTTTTTCTTTTAAAAACTTACCAATTTCACGAACTTCATAATGTAAACCACCTAAGAACGAATCAACAGATCCTTGGCGTCCATTAATTGCATAAGCCGGGAATGTACAATATGCACATTTCGTTGGGCAGAACGGAATACCGATATAAATACTTACTTCTTCTTTCAAACGGTATAAATCCGGAACAACTGCTAATTGGCAATCAACAATGCGCTGAAGAAGTTCAATTTTCTCTTCATGAATTAAATAACTTTCACGAAGTTCTTGATGCGCTTCTTCTTTTGACATACCATTTTGAAGCATTTTGTGAAGAAGTTTCGTCGGACGTACTCCCGTTAAAATCCCCCAGCTTTGTTCAATACCAGTTAACTGCTGAAGAACAGAAAGATATACATAAGAAACAACGTGTTTCACTTGCTTCATACGCTCTTTTTCATCTGTAAAAGCAGATAAATCTTTTGCGAATGTTTCTTCATACACATTTCCAGTCGCAACATCTGTTAAACGAGCAGATGCTTTCACATTCTCTTCAATGTGTATATCAACGATAAGATTTGCTTCCTCTTGTTCAAATCCAATCGTACTCTCTTCAAAAAATAAGCCGCCAATATTTTGTAGCGGACGTAAAAAACGATCATCTTGTAACGTTTTAATTGAAATTAACAACATTATCACCTTTTCATTTGCAAACTCTCTTTAGTTTACTTGAAGGGCGTTTGCAGGTCAATACAGAAGGTTTTACCTGTTTCTCTTACATTTTTTCAAATAATTCTTTTTATGAATATTGCTCATGTATATAGACATCATGATTTTCTCTTGTTAAAATTTATTAGTGTTAAAATCGATACATAGTGAAAATACAATATAAAAAGGAGGACTGTTAACACTAGATTCCACAATCTAATGTGTTAAAAACAAATATGAAAAAGAAATTTTATAGTGTTTTAACTCTCTCTCTTGCATTACAAACTGTTCTTGCACCTACTTATTCATTTGCAGAGAGTGCTGAAAAATCCGCCGAAGTATATACGGAGGATCAAGTTTTTAAAAGTATTAAAGAGCATGTTAATGAGCATAGTACTCATGAAGAAGATATCGAGGTTACTGGCCAATTCCTACTATACACTTCAAAAAAACATTCATTATATACCGCGAATGATTTAAAAAACAAATCGAATATCGAGATTACAGAACAAGTCGTAACGGCGACAAAGAAAAAAGGAAATGCTTACTACATAACGACGCCAACTGGCGCTGGATGGATAGATAACAATGATAATAGCTTAGAAGTTCAAGAGATTCATAAACTATCTAACCAAAAATTAATTGTAAAAGAAGAAGCTTCCATACATGCACTTCCGTTCCAATCGTTTAAAGAAGAAGGGAAACTAGAGCCACAAGTCATTACTCCTACTGAACAAGCTGGAAATTGGTTTAAAGTCCAAATAAACGAAACAGCAAAATGGATTTATGCACCTTCTGCTACATTTGAAGGTACAAAAGCTTCATTATTAAAAAACAGTCGTACTGCTAAAAATAGTTTATTGAGATCGCCAGAAGCTCTACAAACAAACACTATTTATGGCGTTACATTTAAAGAAATGATTGTCCCAAAAGGAAATGACGATATTCGCCCTGGTTACCCGATGGTACCTAAATATATTACGATTCACGAAACGGCTAATACAGCGAAAGGTGCTAATGCTCTGAATCATGCAAAATTCTTAGATAATCAAGCACGCGGAACAGCTGATCGCGCTGCATCTTGGCATTTCACAGTAGATGATAAAGAAATTTATCAACATCTTCCAGTAAATGAAGTTGGATGGCATGCTGGAAATAAAACTGGAAACTATGAATCTATCGGAATTGAAATTGCCGTTAATCAAGATGGAAACTATGAAAAAGCGGTAGAAAATGCGCGTAAATTGGCAGCTTATTTAATGAACGACTTAAATATTTCTCTAGATAAGGTCCAAAAACACCAATTTTGGTCAGGAAAAAACTGCCCTGCGTTTATGATTCAACGCGGACAATGGGATGCTTTCTTAAAAGGAACTGAAACATACTATAAGGAAAACCAAAAAAATCCCGTAACTGATGACATTACAGGTGGATGGTATGAACAAGACATTCGTCAATTAGCAGCTAGAGGCATTATGCAAGGAGAAGGGAACGGCAAGTACTTCCCAGAACGTCTTGTAACGCGCGCTGAATTTGCTACATTAATTACTCGTGCTTTACAATTACCAAGTGGAAATGCTAATTTCACAGACTTAGAACAAGTACACCCATCTTTAAGAGACGGTATTAATCGTGCAGCAAGCGCAGGCATAATCCGCGGACGTGGTGATAATACATTTGATCCAAATACTACAATTACACGCGAAGAAGCTGTTATTATGATCGATCGTTCTCTAAAACACGCTGGTATTTTTGCAAAACAAGTTGAACTACCATTCGTAGACCAAAACTTAATTTACGCTAAAGAAGAAGTACAAAGAGTGTATGGATATGGAATTGTAAAAGGTAATGAATTTAATCAATTCGTACCAAAAGGACCATCACAACGTGCTCACGCAGCTGCATTTATAAACAGAATGCTTAGCGTAATTGAAGCTTAACATATTTATCATTCCATATAGATATTTTCATTTTATCTGTATTCACTTAAAAGGCATCAGAGATTATATATCTCTGATGCCTTTTATACATTCGTTAACTATTTTTAGCCATGAATCTTAAACGTATTCCTAGTAACAGAAGCATAAAACCGATGAATGGAACGTAATTCGTATTGTGTCCTGTAGCTGGGAGTTGTTGATTATTAGAAGAACCTTGTCCTTTTTCTGGTAAATTAGGTTTTTCTACTCCCTCACCTGGCTTTTCTGTTCCTTCACCCGGCTTTCCTGTTCCTTCACCTGGTTTTCCTGTTCCTTCACCTGGTTTTCCTGTTCCTTCACCTGGTTTTCCTGTTCCTTCACCTGGTTTTCCTGTTCCTTCACCTGGTTTTCCTGTTCCTTCACCTGGTTTTCCTGTTCCTTCACCTGGTTTTCCTGTTCCTTCACCTGGTTTTCCTGTTCCTTCACCTGGTTTTCCTGTTCCTTCACCTGGTTTTCCTGTTCCTTCACCTGGTTTTCCTGTTCCTTCACCTGGTTTTCCTGTTCCTTCACCTGGTTTTCCTGTTCCTTCACCTGGTTTTCCTGTTCCTTCACCTGGTTTTCCTGTTCCTTCACCTGGTTTTCCTGTTCCTTCACCTGGTTTTCCTGTTCCTTCACCTGGTTTTCCTGTTCCTTCACCTGGTTTTCCTGTTCCTTCACCTGGTTTTCCTGTTCCTTCACCTGGTTTTCCTGTTCCTTCACCTGGTTTTCCTGTTCCTTCACCTGGTTTTCCTGTTCCTTCACCTGGTTTTCCTGTTCCTTCACCTGGTTTTCCTGTTCCTTCACCTGGTTTTCCTGTTCCTTCACCTGGTTTTCCTGTTCCTTCACCTGGTTTTCCTGTTCCTTCACCTGGTTTTCCTGTTCCTTCACCTGGTTTTCCTGTTCCTTCACCTGGTTTTCCTGTTCCTTCACCTGGTTTTCCTGTTCCTTCACCTGGTTTTCCTGTTCCTTCACCTGGTTTTTCCGGATCTTTATCTGTATCTTTTTTATTTGTAATTTGAAGCTTTACAACTTCAATTTTTTCATTAGAAATCGTAAATTTCATTTCCTTATTGGATAAAGTATATCCTTCTGGCGCTTGGATTTCTTTTAAAGTGTAATCTCCTGGTTCTAACTTCTTAGAAGTCGCTTTACCGCTCTTATTTGTTGTTAATGTGTCGATTTTTATTCCGTCTTTCCAAATTTCAAACACTGCGCCTGCTAATGTTTTATTTGTATTATTAGCATCTACCTTTGTAATTTCTAATTGACCTGTAATTTCTTCTTTTACTTTTTCATTCATAACTTCTTGTTTTACTACTTCGTTCGCTACAACATTTACTTCTACTGTTACTTCTAACGCCTTATAACCTTCCGGCGCTTTCGTTTCCTCTAACGTGTACTTTCCTGGCACTAAGTTTTCGAATTTCACAACACCGTCTTTATTCGTTGTTTTCGCTTCTCCAACTACTTGACCAGCTTCATTTTTCAATTTAAATTCTGCACCTGCTAGAACTTTTCCACTCTCTGCATCCTTTTTGGTTACTTGTAAGCTTCCTAGTTCTTTTGCATTTTCTACTTGTACTTCTACTACTTTGTCCGCTTCCACAACGACTTCAATTTCTTCTTTTAGCAATTTATATCCTTGTGGTGCTTTCGTTTCTTTTAATGTGTACTTTCCTGGTTCTAATTTCTGAGAAACTACTTGACCAGTTTTATCTGTTCGTAACGTATCTACTTTTTTACCATCCTTATACACTTCGAATTCTGCATCTGATAATACTTTCGTTTTATCTTGAGCATCTACTTTTACGATTTCGAATTGCCCAAGGCTCTTACCGTTCGTTACTTTTACATCAATAACTTTTTCACCGTCAACTGTTACATGAATTATTTGTTTTGTTAACTCATAACCTTCTGGTGCTTTTGTTTCTTCTAACGTATATTCACCTGGCACAAGTCCGTCTACCTTAACCGTTCCAGACTTATCTGTTGTAATTCCTTCTTTTACAACATTTCCTTTCGCATCTTTCAATGTAAATTCTGCGCCTGCTAAGCGTTTCGTTTGATCTTTATCATCCATTTTAATAATTTGTAGAGAACCTAAGATTTTTTCGTTTTCTGCCTCTACTTTTACTACTTCTTTCTCGTTTTGAATTGTTACTTTCCATTCTTTATTTGAAAGCTTGTAGCCCGCTGGTGCTTTCGTTTCTTTCACTGTGTATTCACCTAGCGGTAATTTTGGTGACATCACTTTTCCACTCTCATCTGTTTTCAGTTCCGCTACCTTTTTACCATCTTTATACACTTCGAATTCTGCACCTGATAACAATCTCGTTTTATCTTCCGCATCTACTTTCACGATTTCGAATTGACCTGTTACTTTTTCATTCATAACTTCTTGTTTTACTACTTCGTTCGCTACAACATTTACTTCTACTGTTACTTCTAACGCCTTATAACCTTCCGGCGCTTTCGTTTCTTCTAACGTATACCTTCCTGGCACTAAGCTTTCGAATTTCACAACGCCGTCTTTATTCGTTGTTTTCGCTTCTCCAACTACTTGACCAGCTTCGTTCTTTAATTTAAATTCCGCACCTGCTAGAACTTTTCCACTCTCTGCATCCTTTTTGATTACTTGTAAGCTTCCTAGTTCTTTTGCGTTTTCTATTTGTACTTCTACTACTTTGTCCGCTTCCACAACGACTTCAATTTCTTCTTTTAGCAATTTATATCCTTGTGGTGCTTTCGTTTCTTTTAATGTGTACTTTCCTGGTTCTAATTTCTGAGAAACTACTTTACCAGTTTTATCTGTTCGTAACGTATCTACTTTTTTACCCTCTTTATACACTTCGAATTCTGCATCTGATAATACCTTCGTTTTATCTTCCGCATCTACTTTCACAATTTCAAATTGACCTGTTACTTTTTCGGGAATCTTTTTATTCACCACATCTACAGTCAATACTTTATTAGCCTCTACATCAACAGAAACTGAACTAGATGATAATTCATACCCTTTCGGTGCTTCTACTTCTTTTAATGTATAGCTTCCAACTGGAAGTCGTTTCGATAAGGCTTCACCTTTATCATCTGTAACAATTGTTTCCACAACTTTCCCATCTTTATCGATAACATCAAATTTTGCACCTGGCAGAAGTTGACCGGATTCACTATCTTTTTTCAATAATTTAAATTGGCCATTCTCTACTTTTTTCGTATTCTTCATAACAAGTTCAATTACGTTTGTATTATCAATTGTTACTTTGACTGGTGTATCAACTTTTATATATCCTTCTGGTGCATTTATTTCTTTTACAAAATAGTCACCAAGTGGTAAATCTTTAACTTCCGCAATACCCTTTTCGTTTGTTGTAACAGTAGCCACAACGTTATTATCTTTGTCTATAACATCAAATTTTGCGTCTTTTAAAACAATATTTCCATCGTTTTCATCAACTTTTTTAATTTGTAAATGTCCTTTTTCAGCTGCTGGTTTATTCCATTTTGGCCAGTTAAATTTAAAGTTATGAACCTCAAAACCATCTCTTTGGTGTAATCCTCCAACATAGGCTTGTCCATTAATAGAACCACCTTTTGTTTCTACAACTGCATTAGGTGCAAACACACTACCTACTACACCATAACCTTTAGTTGTTATCTTTGTAGCATTAGGAAATACCCAAATTACCTTACTAGCTAACTCAGTAAAAGATGAATTAGGGTCGTATGCTTGAGATGTATTAATTAAATCCGTCGCCATCCCAGTATTTCTTGTATCATACAAAATTGCACCGCCACCAAAACTCACTTCTTCTGCATCTGAATAAATAACAATAAAGTCTTTATTCTCTACATTCGGAAGAAAAACGTCTTTTACATCGAATGCTTTCTTTCCCGTCTGGCCTGAAGAGACATAAATATTAGGGTTGTTTACATCTTCACCGATTCCAAAGCTCATATTAGGTTTTGGCTTATCAGTGTGTAGTTTACTTGCATCCCCAATTACACCATCAACGTCTTTTCTAAATTCTTTAAACTTAGCATCAATCTCCGCTTGCTCTTTATAAGAGATACGGTCATATGATGTTTTCATCGCGCCATCTGGGTCACCGTCTTTTGTCATCGCCACTGTTCCATCTTGAATAATTACCTGCCCTGCTCCCGCTTTCGTAAATTGACCGCCTAGTAATAATGATGGATATCCTTCATCTATCCAAGTTGCTCCAGCTAAGTTATTTGCTCCAGTTGCAGCCGCTACGACTGTATAACTTGATGCGTTCATATTTTTCTGAACAGCCATCGCACCTTCAATATCAGCACTCGTTGCACTATGATCCCCAAAAATGATGGCGTTGTAATAAGATACATCACCTAAACCTTTTAACTCTGTTGTAGCTGCCTCTGCTTTAAATGGTAAATGGATTAAAAAATTCATACATATTAGTAATACAACTATTAAACTACTACTTAACTTTTTAATTTTTTGATTAAATGATTTCCTCAAGAAATTCATTCCCCCTTTTAAACTTCCTAAAATCACAAAAAGAAGTACATTTCATATGTACCAGGTCTTACTCACATTAACTTAAAATAATCCATTTAAATACAACAAAGGAACGCTACAACTACTTAATAAAATTACTACAATTCATTTTTGAAATAATACGTGAACTAAACTGTCATGCGGAAATACTTTTACGTATGGGAGCCCAATAAAATTAATCTGAAGAATATTTCATGTGGTGTAACTATTTTGACAACATCCTTCACTTTACATTAGTTTTCTAAAGGATTCAAGTGAATTGTATAGATTTCATACACAATTCACATTTTAAAACGTTTTCATTCATTTTAATAAGCTCAACAAAAAACGTAGCCAAAAAGCTACGTTTTTCTTTTATCGTTTCGGTGTATTTTTATGATTCTTCAAAAACGGAAGCGGGAACTGCTTACGGAAATGCTCTTTAATCATGTACTCTACACCGTTTTCACTATTTGAACGTGTAATCCAATCGGCTGCTTGCTTTAATTCTACAGGCGAGTTCCCCATCGCTACCCCAAGTCCCACGTTTTCAATAACCTCTAAATCTTCCATACTATCTCCAATCGCAACCATTTCATTTAGCGAAATATTTAAATGCTCTCCAAGCAATTGTAACCCGCGTAACTTTGATACATTTTGCGGTAAAATTTCTATTCGTTTTGAATCACATTCAACATACTCTACATCTTGGAACGCTTTTCTTAATGTATTTAGCCCGCGTTCTTTTTCACCTTTAGTTTGGAAAAGAACATCAATTTTTGGCGCCGCTACCGGATGGTCACGAAGCGCGTCACCTAACGAATCTACAAATTGAACTGGATAAAATAACGGATCTGCGCTTGATAATACAGTGCGCGCAATTAAGTTTGGTGTATTTCTCTCACGATTTCCTATCGAAAACCGTTCATGAGAAATACGTACGTTACAATCAAAGTGCTCTAACACTTGCACAATGTTAAAAGTCTTCTCTTCAGACAATCTTCTTTGAACGTACGGCTTATCTAACGTTGCTGAAACGAAAGCACCACCATGTGTCACTAATATAGAATCTAATTTTAACGCCTTTGCTACTTTATGAGCGGATTGAAAATTACGACTCGTAAATAACGTAACGTATACATCTTTTCTTTTCACAAATTCAATTGTTTCTCTTAATCCTTTTGCAATTTTTCCATTGTTGTATAGTAATGTCCCATCTATATTAAGAGCTAGTAAGCGATAAATCATGTCGCACTCCCCCTCTTCGCTGTTGTACTCTATCCATAATTTATGAAATAAATGTAGCAAATAGAACGAGTTAGAATTACTACTGAAAATTTGGTTTACTATATACATATACACTTAGCAAAGGAGATAGTACAATGCAGGCACCTCCTTCTTTTTATGAAGGCGATACGTTAGAAGTCGCAAAAAAATTACTCGGGCAAAAACTTGTTCATATTGTAGACGGAATAAAGCGAAGCGGAATCATTGTAGAAGTAGAAGCATATAAAGGCCCAGATGATAAGGCCGCACATAGTTATGGAGGCAGACGGACAGATCGCACAGAAGTTATGTTTGGTGCACCAGGGCATGCTTACGTATATTTAATTTACGGTATGTATCATTGCTTTAACGTTATTACAGCGCCAGTGGGCACCCCACAAGGTGTTCTCATTCGAGCTCTTGAACCGGTAGATGGAATAGAAGAAATAAAACTAGCGCGCTACAATAAGACCGAAATTACAAAAGCGCAGTACAAAAATTTAACGAACGGTCCTGGCAAACTATGCCGTGCACTTGGCATCACTTTAAAAGAACGCGGTGTATCGTTACAAAGTGATACGTTACATATTGAATTAGTTCCAAAAGAAGAACACATATCATCACAATATAAAATAACAGCAGGACCTCGTATTAATATCGACTATGCAGAAGAAGCTGTACACTATCCGTGGCGTTTTTATTATGAGGGACATCCGTTTGTTTCAAAGAAATAAGCGATATCAACAATTTTTCAAATATATCTATCGTAACTTACAATATATCAACGATTTTTCGAATATATCTATCGTAACTTACAATATATCAACGATTTTTCAAATATATCTATCATAACTTACAATATATCAACGATTCGACAAGAAATATCGATTTATCGACAAATAATAACATTACGAATAAAAGAAGACTGTTCCAAAATGGAACAGTCTTTCCCTCTTACTCTGCACCTTCCGCAGTTGCAATATTATCTTCTAAATTTTCTCTTGATAATTCAGCCGCCATAAAATCAGCTGTTTCTGGAAGTGCTAAATGCATATGAGCTTTTTGACAAATTTGGATCGTACAGTTTTCTATAACATAGTCGAAAACATGTCCGCCCCCGCTTCTTTCATCATCAATGTAATGTAAGTGGAATCCAGCTACCCCAATACCTTGCGCATAATCTGGTGTCCAAAATCCAGCAAGCGTACCTTCTGTATTTTCAAATGAAAAGATTGGTTGTGATTTCGTCACTTCAACGAGCGGTGTATACGGTTTTTCTTGTCTTGGAACAGTTCTCGTCCTTACTTCACGAAACGTACCGTCCATTCGAATACCGTAAAACAAGTTTTTACTTGGCATTAATTCATGTAATAACGCTTCAACTTCTTCACGATTCATCGTACGCTCTACCGTATAACTCATTTCTTTTTCAAAAAACGTTACAGTCGCAAATGGCGTTGTTTCTTCTGGCTCTACTTTTTCCGCTGAACCGTCTGAACGTAAATGATAAAATTCATTATCAAATGCAATCATTTCACCATCTAATTGATCAAATGTGCCGATGCCGAAATCACCATGTTTTTTCAAATCTTCAAAGCTAATTACACCATCATATATACCATCTAATAGCGCAAGCATTGTAGATGTTTGATATACTTCATTACTCGTTTTCGTTTTTTTCGCATCAATATCAATTAATTGCGCAACAGTCATCTCAAATCTGCCTCCATTAGTTTAATTGGTTTGGTAATAATTTTTCGCTTAATTTAATGTTGTCACGATAGTCAATTGGAATATCAATAATGACAGGACCATCTGCTGCTAGCGCGGATTTTAACACACCTTCTAATTCATCAGGCGTGTTAACACGAAGACCTAACGCCCCGAAACTTTCCGCATATTTCACAAGATCAACATCGCCAAACTCTGTAGCTGATGTTCTGCCGTATTTCATCATTTGTTGGAATGCAACCATATCATATGTGCCGTCTCTCCAAACAAGATGGACGATTGGAGAATTTAAACGTACCGCCGTTTCTAACTCCATCGCTGAGAATAAGAAACCACCGTCACCTGATACGGAAACTACTTTTTTACCTGGTTCTACTAAAGTAGCTGCGATTGCCCAAGGAAGTGCAACACCTAGCGTTTGCATACCGTTACTAAATAATAATCTACGTGGTTCATAAGAACGGAAACATCTCGCCATCCAAATAGAATGGGAACCGATGTCACATGTAACGGTTGTATCGTCACTAATTAAAGAACGAAGTGTACGAATCACTTGAAGTGGATGCGTAACACCTTCTGAAGGACGATTTGGAACTTCTGCTTGTTCTGATAATTTTGCGCGTAATCGTTCTAATACCGCTTCTGATTTCGTACTTAATACAAGTTTCGGTAATTTCTCCGCGATGCTATTTACCGTTAAAGCAATATCACCAATTAATTCACGCTCTGGCTGGTAATCATGGTCGATATCTGCTTGATGGTCGTCAAGATGAATAATCGTTCTGTCGCCAAGTTTATTCCAGAACTTTGGATCATACTCGATTGGATCATAACCGATAGAAATAACAAGGTCTGCTTCTTCTAGTAAAATATCACCTGGTTGGTTACGGAATAATCCAACGCGGCCAAAGAAATGATCTTCTAACTCACGTGAAATCGCACCAGCTGCTTGATATGTTTCAACGACAGGAAGCTCTGTATCCGCAATTAATTTACGAACAGCTTTCGTCACTTCATTTGTACTTGCTCTCATACCGAGTAAAATAACTGGTAATTTCGCTGCTTTTATTTTTTCTACTACGTATGTAATATCATGTGTGGGAGCGATTCCAAGCTGTGGCTTAGAAAGCGCACCGATAGACTCTACAGTCGTTTCCGCAGTCATAACGTCTTGCGGCAAACTTACTAAAGTTGCTCCTGGATTTGTAGAAGTCGCACTTCGGAATGCATTTGATAATGCTTCTGGCACATTATCAGGATGCTCTACTTCTACGCTATATTTTGTGATTGGTTCGAATAGTGCAGCATTATCCATAGATTGATGCGTACGTTTTAATCGATCCGTACGCGGTACTGCACCAGCTAAAGCAACAACGGGATCACTCTCCGCATTCGCAGTAACAAGACCTGTCGCTAAATTTGATGTCCCTGGTCCTGAAGTTACAAGACATACGCCCGGTTTCCCTGTTAATCTACCAATAGCAGCTGCCATAAATGCTGCATTTTGTTCATGACGACAAACGATTAACTCTGGTCCTCTTTCTTGCAATACATCAAATACAGAGTCAATCTTTGCTCCTGGAATACCGAAAACATGTGTAACACCTTGTTTAATTAAACAATCAACAACAAGATCTGCTCCCTTTGTTTTTGTATTCACGTCGTTTGCTTTTACACCTGTACTCAAAACTAATCACCCTTTATTTCATAATGTGTGTAATAAAGATTTTAATTTCACCTAGTTAATTAAGCTGGTGAAGTATCATTTATCATTATATTACAAATGCATTATTTTTCCAACAATATGAATTCGACATTATTTTGACAAGATTTAAAGAATGCGCTTACAACCTTTTGTTTATCTTAAAATAACATTTTTATATCTCTTCTAAAAATGTACAAAAATACTTCCACCTATTCACATTATTAACAAATTTATAGTACCTTGCTATTAGTATACCCCTTTCAAAATAACCAATAAGAAATGGCTATTTTGAAAGGGAGTTTTAATGTCTGAGGATGCACTTCATCCGTTTCCTATAAAAAAAAGGCCTCCTTAAAGGAGGCCCAAGCAAAAACAACAAACGCAAAATAACAACAAATAATGGACGATAAAATCACTATATTGACAAAGTATAGGATTTTTATCAATTGGAGTAACTCAACCCTAAATTACTCTTTTAACAATGCAATACTAATAACTGATTACAGCAATTTTTTACCGTGTCTTAAAATAATTGACTGTCTTTCAAATAATTATATTTATATTGATTGTTATTAATTAGTATATACTTGAATACGACTATACATCCTAATAAAAGGCAATATATTAAGCTGTTAGTCCTCGCGAGTTTATTTTGCCTTTAATGTAACTATACTATATTCTTCCATTTATATCACCGAACATTCCTCTCGTATTCACGCATTTTTCTTGCGTGAATACCGCAATTTAATAAAGAGCTACATTAAAAATTTATAGTTGGAATAAACCATAGTTCTTTCGCCTTTTGTACTGCTTCCATTCTTGATGAAACTTGTAACTTATGAAATATGTCGGTCAATTTATATTCTACCGATCTTTGACTTAAGTTTAATATTTCGGCAAGCTCTCTATTTGTTTTTCCTTTACCAACTTCAACTAGAATCATCTTCTCTTCATCATTTAAAGAAATTATATTTTTCATTTCGCCTTCTACATTTATATTAGATGCATTTTCTACTATCCTTAACTGTCTTACAAGTTGATGAGAAAGAACTACTTCTTTTTTCACTGCATGGCGGATTGCGTTTACCACTTCTTTCTCAGAAGAAGTTTTACTTAATACACCAAGTACTCCGTTATCTATTAATAAATTATAATGTGCAAGCACATCAAATCCTGTAAAAATAAGAATAGCTGCTTCTGGTTGCACACTAAGTATATATTTAGAAAGCTCTAAACCATTTATTTTTGGCATTTGTAAATCTATTAAATATACATCATACTGTTTATTATGCATAACTTCTCTTATTTCTTCACTATCATGGAAAACATCAGCCTCTATATCATCATATCTTTCAATTAATGCTTTAGTCCCTAGGCCAACTGCAACGTGATCATCTACAACAAGAACAGAAATCATTTTTTCATCCCTTCCACATCTAAAGATTGAATCAATTAATCAATTTTCATACTAACTTTAATCTTTAATCCATTATTCACCTTTGAATCTATTGACATTTCTCCACCTAAACTATGAATTCTAGCTACAATCCCGGATAAACCTAAACTACTATAAGAATGATTTAACTCGTCTAAATCTATCCCCATTCCTATCCCATCATCATCATAAGTTAAATTCAAATATCCATTTTGCTCATATAATCGAATTGTAACTTTAGAAGCTTTTGAATGCTTTAGTGCATTATTTAATAACTCCTGAATAATTCTATAAATTGCTTGTTCATATTCTACATTAGGTAGAATAATATTATCTTGAATTTCATAATAGAAGAAAATGTAGCTTTAAGATTTACTTGTTTAAATAAATCTAATAATGCTTTTTTCAAACCTAATTCATATAGAAATGGAGGACGTAAGTTATTACATGTTTCACGAATGACATAAATATGATCTAAGACATCTTCATATACTTCGTTAATTATTTTTTTCATATCGACATCTGGAATATCTTTATGATATTCCTCTAATTTCCTAGACAAGCGTATCTGGTCTTGTAATACACCATCATGAATATCACTCGCCAAATTTGTCCGCTCTTTTTCAGACAAATTAAATAGTAACTTTGAAAGCAAAATTGGAGGCTGTTTCGGTTCATTTATCGTTTGCAACTGATTCACTAATTCTTCCACTTGATATGAGCATTCTAATAATAAATCAGCATAACTACACAATGTCTCTAACCATCCAATTTCTTGAATGTTCAAACCTCTCCTATTATTAGACTTACATAACAATATAATCATTGTTTTTGCTGAAATGGACAAAACAAACACAAAATGATCTTCTAATTGTATAATGGAACCAACAGTATATGTCTCTAACTGATATCCATTCAATTGCTTTAGCACATCTTCAGAAACATATCCATCCCCAATAATTTGGAGCGAATTATCCCCTTTACTCACTTCAATACAGCATATTTCTTCTCTTCTTAATACATCATTGATTTCTCTCTTTATGCTAACAATTAAGTTTGAAAACTTATATTCATTTTTTGCCTGATGTAAAAATCTATGTAAACTAAACTGATAATTTTTCTGAGAATGATATAATTTTTTCCTTAATTTAAAATCCAAATAATCCTTTATAAAGCAAGAAAGCATTAACGAAACAAACAAGATACCAGCAAATCGAATAACATCTAATATGTTATCGCTAGTATTGTGGAAAATTAAAATCCCTAGTATAACGATGAAACCCGTTAGACATATCGACAGTAAAGCATAATATTGAACTCTATGAATAACAAAATTATAATCAAATATTTTCCTTCAATAATCATATAAAAATGCAAATTGGAACCAATAAAAAGATCGCTGTCGTCTCGACACTTATTATTTCTTTGTAATTTATCAAATTAGGAATTAAAAATAAGAATATAAATGGCATGGCTGATATGATTGTGCTCATAATAATAACTCTTATAAACTTAAAATAATAACTTTTTCTACTTTTAAAATAAAATCTAAACAATACATATACTGTTAATAAAAACAAAACAGAACTTAACAATATAATATAACTCGTCGATAAATCATTATATTTTAAATAAATAAAAATGGTTAAACAAACTAAAATAAACGCTATTATATTTATGTAGATTAATTTTGTTTTTGTTATAAACCTTATCTTCAAGTTTTTCGTAAACATGTCCATAAATTTTATAAAAAAGACAACTGAGTACGTTAAAGAAATAGCAACTACAATATACGCTATTGAATCTTTTCGTAACCCCGCCATAATACTAATGTAACTCATTCCTAAACAATGCAGAAAATAGATTAAATCTTTCGTTCCTGCATTCAAGTATGGAGCACGTATTAAAATATATGTAGCCACAAAAAAACACGTTAGATAAAACACAGTTGGTAAAAAAAGATGATAAACCAATTGCTTATCGTACGGATTATACTCTACTTTATATTCTTCTATTGTTCCCCCTTTCTTGATTGTAATTTTCTTTACCCTTTCAGTAGCACCATATAATGAAATATTAGAGTTATCATCAGGGAGAATCCCATCTATTTTTTCAATAATATCCTCGACTGCTAGATCTTGTTCTGCTGCCCAGCTATTTTTCACAATATTATTAATCACCAAATGATTTTCTTGATGCTCTATCTCAATCCCTACCCTAGGATATAACATAATTTCGATTGCAAAATAACTAAATAAACTAAGCGATAGTAACGTTACAATCAATTGATATTCATACTTAAATACTCGAATCACTTTTGTACAAAACTCCTTTTTAACTACAGCAATAACTCCATTTTCTACATTTTGTCATCATAAATTAAAGCATACACATTTCATTTAACGGTTATAAGCACAAAAATATAGTTATCCTCTGATATAGAATAACTTTCACATTATCATTCCAATAAATCTCTACTTTGTTAGTTGTAATACTAATATTATTTATCCTAATTTCAGATTCATTTATAAGTAAAATTCCTACTAGCTGAGAATTTTGATAAAAATCACTTTCCATTATCACATGTACCAACTTTTTTAATGATATTTCATATTTAAAGTGATATAACTCGATACAACGCCTCACAGTTCACCTTCCTCCTTGTCCTAATATGTAATTTTAAAGAAAAACCTTAGTTAATACTAATGAAAGTTTATTCATATTTCATCAAAAATTGATTACGCTTTACCGAACATGAATTATTCGGATATATAATATAAAACGTACAGTTCCCCTTATTCCAAATATAAGCCTTTTTCTACAACAAAAAAGACGCCCCCATAGGGGCGTCTTCCACTATTACGCTTGTTGTTGCGCGCTATATAATTCTTCAAGTGGCTTCATGATAATTTTGTTAACGTCACCGATTACAACGTTTAGGCGTTGCTCAGTTTCCATTAATTTTGTAATTTTAGCATCTTGTTGAATGCGAGCTACAACTTCTTGTGCTTGTTGGTTGTCTTCTTCAGTGATTTCTTGGCCTTGCATCATTTTCTGTTGTAGGCTAAGTTGCATTGTACGGAACTCATCGAATAAGTTCTTTGAAGCTGTGTCAGCTTGAACTGCTGCGTAGCTCTCTTTTAAAGTTTTGAAGTCTTCGTTTTCAGCGATTGCTTTTTGTAATTCATATGCAACATCATGAATGTTCTTTGTCATTTTATTTTTCCTCCTTTAGAAGGCTAGCGCTTTTCACTCGCACTGCCTTTTACGTGCATTTACATACGCACCTCTTCTTACCATATCAAACTATGCAAGAGATGTGAAGAAATTTCACTTTTATTTCTATGTACTCACCTTATTATCTAAGAAACAATAGTAACAATCCTTGTACGAGCCCGATCATTCCGCCTAATAACGCTCCTAAATACGTAATCATTTTCAATTCGTTTTTCGTAATAGACAGAACTAAGTCTTCTAATCTTTCTGTTGAGAATGTAGACACTTCTTGCTGGACAATTTCTGCAAGGTGTAGATTATTTAGTATACTCTCTACATTTTCTGTTCCCCACTTTAAGCCTTTCGCTACTGCACTTGGAACCACTTTTTCAATAATTGTTTCTCGAACTGGTTCACATACTTGCTGAACAGATTGATTTAAAAACTTACTCACTGTTTCCTCTACTTTAACTGCTGACAGCACGGAGCTTACAATCATTTCTTTCTCTACAAATGCTTCTAATTCTTTTACATCTCTTCCTTTTAACTTTTCCCACTCTTTTTGCAGTACGTCAGTTAAAAGCTGCTTTGTAGCATCTTGCCCTAAAAACTTAATAACTTCTGGCTGCACACGATCCACAACACTTACATTTCCTAAAAACATTCCGACTAAGTTAAGTAGCGTTCCGCGAGAAGCAAAGAAATCATCAATCATTTTTGAAAGACGTGCTTTCCCTTCTTCACTTTCAAAAAAGCTAATTCCTCGCTCTAAAATAAACGCCGAGACATTCGGAATCGCATTCTCTATCTTTTGATGTACAGAATGAGGTAAAGCCTGTTCCCATGTATATGTATAATACTCTGCTAAAAATGCATGAATTTTTTCTGTAATAACATGTTCGATTTTTCGAGTCGCTTCTTCTTCTACATGCGCTACATTCCATTTTTCTAACATATGTCGCAGTGATTGTTCATTCGTAATTACTTTATCCACTTCCACTTGCGCCCAGTGAATTAAACCTTTTTGAAACTCTTCATTTGTTAGCTTTTTTCCAATTCCTTCTGGTGTTAACAAATGTTCTACAACCATTTTTCCTAATTGAACAGCAAGTTCATCACGACGCTTCGGAATTAACCCTGGTGTAAATGGAACTTGAAACTTTCCGATATAAATAGGACGATGAGGACGAAATAACATTTTTATCGCTAAATGATTCGTGTATCCCCCAATAATTGCTCCGAGTCCTGTCGTCGTTAACATATTTAACCATATATTCATTACAATCAACCTTTCACTTCTCCAAAACTATAGCATATCATCATACGGACAAAAGTATAATGGTATAAAAACGTATTTGCAATATATAGCTTCGCCTATTATGCAAATAGTAGTAAAGGAGTGATTTCGTTGGTTCTCGGCCTTTTAACTTCTAAACTTCATTATGAGCAAACGTATTACACCGAAATCGCTAAACGCGCTCGGCTTTATCATAATGTCGTTGCCCAGTTTACGCCATTTTGTATTGATTCTAAAACAGACCTTGTTTCTGGTCTTATTTACGATACAGATACAGGAAAATGGAAAGAGCAAACATTCCCTATTCCTTCTTATATATATGATCGTTATTCTTTTCACGAGGAAACAGACTTTGAAAAAGCAAAATCAATTATTCACTCTTTGCACAACCGTCCTTCCACTACCTTTTTAAATAACATACTTATTAACTTAAGTGAACTACATGATTTATTTCTCACTAATAAAAAACTGTCTCCTTATATACCCAAATTTGAAGTGGCAACGATACAAAACATTTTCAAATTGTTGTTAAAATCTAAAGATATTATTATACGCCCCACTAATATACATTCTAAAGATAACTTATATCGAGTCGCTTACAAAAATAAAACGTTTCATATCGATACAGTAAATGAAAAATACCATACTTCTCTTTCAATCAAGCGGACAGATGAATTTATATCTTGGTGTAAATCTAACATACGTTCATCACGCTACATAGTGCATACCATGCTACAACCACCAAATCAATTAACATACCCACTCCACATTCGAACTATTTTGCAAAAAAACAAAGAACAAACTTGGAATGTTATAGGTCAATTTATACAAAAAAGTTCATTTCCTAATCAACTTTTACCCTCAGCAACAGACGATGATTCATTGCATTCATTTTCAAAAATTAAATACGTACTATCTAGTACAGGTGTGCAACTATTGCAAGACGCTTTACACGACATTATAAATGAAGTATTCCAAACACTAGATCAGTCTTATTCTTCATTATTCGAACTAGAACTTTCCACAATTATGGATCAAAAAGGCGCAATTTGGCTTATGTATGTCAACACGATTCCTCCTTACGAACAATACATTCGTCATAGTGATTCATTAGCTGAAAAGATATTTCACGGACCACTTAAATTCAGTCGCTTTACACCATAATGAAAGGAGGTAAACCTATTTTGAAAGAGCATATATATACATTAAATATTTCAGATGACCATCCAAATAGCATTACTTTACCTTACGTTTTTTCTATTACACCGCCTATTACATCTCTCTCCTTCGGCATACGTCATATTGCAAGTGAAGAGGTGAAAATTCATTATTCCTTTACTCGCGAAATTATTATCGGAAAGCATATTGCCGAAAAACTTTTACTGCCTCAATCAACTACTATTCATGCATTTACACAAAACCAAACAATTATTTTCGGACCATTAATCGGCATTTTTACAACTGGCTTTAATGATGATTCTTCTAACCCTTTAGGAAATCGTTCAATTGCTCTGAGTGAGTTGTTAACACCACCATTCTCATTACGACCGTTCGTATTCGTCTTTGGCGTTCAACATATACACTGGGAAGAAGAAACGATTGAAGGATATTTCTTTCAAGAGAAACAATGGATAAAGAAAAAAGTCCCTTTACCAAATGTCATTTATGATCGCTTACCGAATCGGCAAGCGGAAAATTATAAACCAATCGTCAGGGCAAAAAGAAAATTAGAACAAGACTACTGCATTCCATGGTTTAACCCAGGTTTTTTCAATAAATGGGAAGTTCATCAACTTCTTACGAAAGACGAATCAATTAAACCCTTATTACCAAATACAGAAGCATTTCAGCATTTTGAACAAGTAGAACGGTTTCTTGGCACGTATAAATCAGTGTACATGAAACCAATACACGGGAGCTTTGGTAGAAATATTCATCAAATATTTTATTCTCAAACAGAGAATTGCTACTACTGTCGTTATCGCGAAAATGAAGAAAATAAACTGAGAAAGTATCAATCATTAGAAACGCTTCTAAACCACGTATTAAAAGGACATGATTTAAAAAAGTTTATCGTACAGCAAGGTATTTCGTTACTTCGCTTCGATGGGCAACCTGTTGATTTCCGCATTCATACAAATAAAAACCATTTCGGTAATTGGATAGTTAGTGCAATCGTCGCCAAAATCGCCGGCAAAGGCAGTTTAACAACGCACGTAAATAGTGGCGGTGATACAAAATTATTACAAGAGCTTTTTCCAGATTCAACGAAACAAGTTCAAATTGAAAATAAATTAAAACATACTGCCTTACAAATAAGTTACGCGCTCGATGAACAAGTAACTGGAAATATTGGAGAAATCGGTTTTGATATCGGTTTAGACACAAAGGAAAATCCGTGGCTCTTTGAAGCCAACTCTAAACCTGGGCGAACTGTATTCCAAGATAAAAAATTAAAAGAGCAAAGTGAACTGACGCGCCAGTTATTTTACGAATATGCCGTCTACTTAACTGAACATTCTTTACGTGATACAAAAGAAAAAATGTCTCAAATAAAATCAGGGGCTTCATCAAACACCGAACATATCCCTTCTCCTATGATTCACTCACAAATACAAAAACAAAAACTTCCACCTAGATAATAAGGTGGAAGTTTTCTATTTACACAAGTTTTACTACAACCTCAGTTTCCACGTTACATACTCTGCAATAAAAAATATGATTGCAATATTCATTTGAATTATTATGCGTTAAACCATCTACTGCACTTAATAATTCTTGATCCATATAGGCACTATAATCGTCTATGTAATCTACAGACTTCCCATAATCTTGGAGTATACTTTGGCAATTTTGACAAGAATATGTTTGTGATTCTAATGCGTTGCAAAGCGGGCAAATCCCCATCATGATTCCTCCATACGTTATCGTTTATAAGCCTCTCTTTTTTAGAGTGAAGAGAGCAACCTATCCAGACATAGGAGCGCCCACTCCATCCCTACTTAAAAATAGAACTATGAAGTTGCTACCGATTTCATTTTTATTTCAATAAATCATAAATAAGAAGCTAATAATTAGCCTACAAGTAGCAGGCTACAATGAAAAAATTATATTTAATATCCCCCTTAGTTTGGCCTGTTTTCTTAAAAATACAACGATTACTCTTATTTCATAATTTACGAAATCAATACGTTTTTTTGACAAAATTTACAAATTATTATTTTGTATATCTTTCTAGGTAACATCCATACTATGAGTACAAACTTAATTACCGATGGATTAGCGCCAACCGGGGCGATAATCTGGTTCAACTCCAGCTAGTCCAACCAAAAAAACTTTTATAACTCTAAGGAGGATATATTCCTATGGCAAACCAAAATTCTTCAAATCAATTAGTAGTACCAGGTGCAACAGCTGCAATCGATCAAATGAAGTACGAAATCGCTCAAGAATTTGGTGTACAATTAGGAGCAGATTCTACGGCTCGCGCTAACGGTTCAGTTGGTGGAGAAATCACAAAACGTCTAGTTGCAATGGCTGAGCAAAGCCTTGGCGGATTCCACAAATAAATATATATGGCAAAAAGGTCTCAAGGCATATGCCTTGAGACCTTCCTTAATTTATTGCAACATTTGTAAAAACTTCTTCGTGCGTTCTTCTTTTGGATTTGTAAATACTTCTTCTGGTGTACCTTGTTCGACAACGACACCACCATCCATGAAAATAACACGGTTCGCAATTTGATGTGCAAAACGCATTTCGTGCGTTACAATAACCATCGTCATGCCCTCTTTAGCAAGTTCTTTCATTACTTTCAGAACTTCTTGAACGAGTTCAGGATCAAGCGCTGACGTCGGCTCATCAAATAGTAACACTTCCGGCTCCATCGCAAGTGCGCGCGCAATTCCAACGCGCTGTTGTTGTCCGCCTGATAATTGGAACGGATATAAATCCACTTTATCTGCTAAACCAACTTTTTCAAGGAAATAGTTTGCTTTTTTCTTCGCTTCTTCTTTCCCCATCTTTTTCACTGTAACGAGCCCTTCCATTACATTTTGAAGTGCTGTTAAATGCGGGAATAAATTATGGTGCTGGAATACCATACCTGTTTGCGTACGAAGATTAACAATATCTTTCTTCGTTACTTTTTGAGAGAAGTTAAGCTCTTTATTACCGATACGAATATTACCAGCGTTTGGCGTTTCTAATACATTGAGACAACGTAAGAATGTCGTTTTACCAGATCCAGACGGCCCAATAATAACAACAACCTCGCCCTTCTCAACTGTTAAATCTATATGCTTTAGTACGGTATTATCTCCGAAACTTTTTTGTAAGTGCTGAATTGAAATCATAAAAACAAAAACTCCTTTTGTAAAAGGATTATTTTAATGTATAGCGTTCTGAACGCTTTTCTAACATCTGTTGTACGATTGATAATAAGAAACAAATAACCCAGTAAATAAGACCTGCTTCAAAATAAACAATTAAAAACTCGTAGTTCATTGCCGCAATTTCCTGCGCTTTTCGGAACATTTCTGTTACTAAAATTAACGATGCTAATGAAGTATCCTTCACTAAACTAATAAATGTATTTGAAAGCGGCGGGATTGATACGCGCGTTGCTTGTGGTAAAATAACACGTTTTAATGCTTGTGGATATGTCATCCCAATTGTATAAGCTGCTTCCCACTGCCCTTTCGGAATGGAAAGGATAGAAGCACGAATAATTTCAGATGCATATGCACCGACATTTAATGAAAATCCAACAACTGCTGCTGTATATGGCTCAACTTCAATATTAAGAGTTGGAAGACCATAGAAAATAATAAATAACTGTACAAGAAGTGGCGTTCCGCGAATGATAGATACATAGATACGAGCAATCCATTGTAAAATACGACTACCTGAAATACGTGCGAGCGCTGTTAACGTCGCAAGTATAAGACCGATAATAAATGTAATAAGCGTTAATGGAATTGTTGTAAAAACAGCTTCCTTCAGCATAGGCATGAAGGAAGTCTGCATAATATCTATCCAAGTAGACAATCGATCTGAAACTAATGCACTACTTAGATACATTTTCACCGAACCATTTTTTCGTTATTTTGTCATACGTACCGTCTTTTTTCATATCTTCTAACGCTTTATCTACTTCTTGTACAAGCTTATCGCTACCTTTACGGAATAAGAATCCACTTTGTGAAGCTTCTTTTTCTGTATCTACAATTTTAATTTTTGCATCTTTTTTCGTTTCTAAATAATTTAATACTGATAACTTATCATTAATTGTAAAATCAACGCGTCCTGAAGCTAATAATTCTGCCGCTTGGCTAAATCCTTCTACACCTTCGATTTCTGCACCGTTTTTCTTAGCAATATCTGCATAGTTACTCGTTAAAGATTGTGCTCCTTTTAACCCTTTTACATCAGCAAATGTAGCAGGCTTATCTTTATCTTTTGCGATAACTAATGCCGCTGAAGATGAAATGTATGGTTTAGAGAAATCGTATTTCTTTTGACGATCTTCACGAATACCAACTTCGTTTGCAACCATATCGAAACGTTTTGCATCTAGGCCAGCAAGTAAGCTATCCCATTGTGTTTCTTTAAATACAGGTTTTACACCTAAACGTTTTGCAACTTCTTCTGCTAATTCAACATCGAATCCAGTTAATTTATTGCTTGAATCGTGGAACGTAAATGGTGGATATGTACCTTCTGTACCAATTACAAGTTCACCGCTTTGTTTAATCTTTTGTAACGCGTCTTGACTAGCTGTATCTTTTTTCTCTTCTTTACCGCAGCCGGCTACAATCCCGATCGCTAATGTAGTTACTGCAAGCACTGAAAATAATTTCTTCATGATAGTAATCCTCCAAGTATTCTGATAGGAATTTAAAAACTATATTGATTGTATGCAATCTTGAACAATTTTTCAATGAAAATGTTCTTATTTAGTTTATCCTTTTTCTTCATAATCAAACAAAAGGGAAAAATAACGCTACATACAAAAAATAAGTAACATTTTTTAATATAGCATTTATGGAGAAAAAGGTAAAACAATACTTCTTATTTAACTGTCATAATTCGCTAAAGAGTCGACATGTTCATCAATAAAAAAGAACTTGTGAAAATCACAAGTTCTCCTCCATGCATATTAAGCACTCTGATTGCCTTCCATTTGCGTTTTATACATATCGTAATAACGCCCCCGCTTTTTCATGAGTTCATCATGAGAGCCTTTTTCTAAAATGGTTCCTCTATCGAGCACAATAATTTGATCTGCGCTTTTAATCGTTGAAAGGCGGTGAGCGATAATAAATGTCGTTCTTCCTTTTTTTACAACTTCTAGTGCTTGTTGAATCATCGCCTCTGTTTCTGTATCAATACTAGACGTTGCTTCATCTAAAATTAAGATAGCTGGATCAAAAGCAAGCGCCCTAGCAAATGAAATAAGCTGACGTTCTCCAGTGGAAAGCGTACTTCCCTTTTCTGTAATTTCTTCATTTATATTATTCGCAAATCTTTCAGCACCAACATCATGCAATGCTTTTATGATACGCTCTTTTGAAATTTTTTCATTTTCTAAGCTTACATTGGAAGCGACCGTCCCGCTAAAAAGAAACGGGTCTTGCAGTACGATTCCCATATGTTCACGGGTTGCTTGTTTCGGCATCTCTTTTACATCGTGACCATCAATCGTAAGCTTTCCTTTTTCAAACTCATAAAATTGAAAGAGTACATTCATGATAGAACTTTTTCCTGATCCAGTATGACCGACAAGTGCCACTGTCTCGCCTTGTTTCGCTTCAAAAGAAATATTTTTTAACACTTCATCTTTTCCATTATAAGAAAATGATACATTATCAAATTTTACATTTCCTTTTAAACGAGGCATACGTTCTTCTTCTACCGGTTCCCCTTTTTCCTCTAACAATTCAAAGACACGTTCTGATGCAACGCGCGCTTGCTCTAAGTTTGCAAGCTGGTTCACCATATTCGTAATTGGCGAGAATAATCGTGTTAAATAATCGACGAACGCATACAGTACCCCAAGTGAAATAATACCTGTAGCACTTAATGACGCACCGCCGAAATACCAAATTACTCCTGTGAAAGCGATATTTCTTAATACGGCTACTAAGTTATGCGAAGTTGCTGCATTTAAATTTAAAATTTTATTTTGATACTTAAAATAATCGCCATTTAATTCTTCAAATTCTTTTTTCGTTTCACGCTCTTGACGAAACGCTTGAATAATTGGCATCCCTTGAATGGATTCATTCACTGTTCCGTTAATATCAGATAAGCGAGAGCGCATTTTATGATTGTATACAGACGCATATTTTCTATAAAGAATCGCCCAAACAATTAAAATTGGGATAATTAATAAACATAATGAAGCGAGCTTCACATCTAATAAAAATAACGCAGCGAATATCCCAATAATATAGATGATACTAGAAACGAATGTTGCCAGCACCGTTACATATAAATCACGAATGGCCTCTGTATCATTCGTCACACGCGAAACAATTTTCCCCGCCGGTAAATGATCAAAGTACCGAATTGGCAACGTTTGAATATGAGAAAAAACATCTTCCCTCATAATTTGAATAATTTTGTTCGCTGCCTTCTGCAAGAAGAACTGCTTTCCGTATGCAAATAATGACACGACTACTAATAAAGCGAAATAGCCACCACCAAGTAATAATAGACGGTTTATTTCTGGTTTATAAAATGCAAACACTTCTTCTTTCGTTAATGCTTTCGCTTTATACACTTGCACCGCCTTACCATTTTGAACGGTAATCATATCCCCTTTTACAGTCCGTGACCCTTCCGCATTTACTTTATTCGGTACAAAATAATATTGAAAACCGACTTGCATTACGCGTACTTCTTTTCCTTTTTTCTCGCCTTGTTCAAAGCGATCACTTCGCTTATAAAAAGCCCCATTATACGAAACAGCATCTTCACTCTGTTCTGTTTCATACCAAGGTTTCTCTATCCCGACGATATGATCGTCAATCATCGTTTTAGCGACGAAAGGACCAGCAAGCTCTGCGATGACGAAAATAAATAACATTAACATCGCAGCAAAAATCGTCCCCTTCACTTTCATCGCGTATTGAAACAACCGTTTTGAAACGCTCATATTTTCACCCCACTATCCGCACTTTCACTTTCACCTTGTTGTCTTTCAAACTGCTCAGCATACCAGCCTCCCTTTTGGATAAGCTGATCATGCGTACCTTCTTCTATAACTGCGCCTTCATCCATAACGAGAATCCAATCCGCATGTTGCACTGCAGATAAACGATGCGTCGTAATAATCGTCGTCTTTCCGCTTCTTTCCGTTCTTATATTTTCAATGATCGCTGCTTCCGTACGAGCATCTACAGCTGATAAAGAATCATCCAAAATTAAAATTTCTGGATTTTGAATAACAGCTCGTGCAATCGAGATCCTTTGTTTTTGCCCTCCTGATAAAGAAACACCTTTCTCTCCAACGAGCGTTTCTAACCCTTCTGGTAAAAACTCTAAATCCTTTTTAAACGCAGCAATTTCAATTGCTTTCTCTAGTTCTTCTTCAGTCGCTTCCCTATTTCCGAATAAAATATTTTCTCGCGCTGTTTTTGAGAACAAAATATGCTCCTGCGGTACATAACCAATCCAGCCGAGTACATTTTCATTCGTCATTTTATCTAAAGTCACATCAGAAACTGCAATATCTCCATCTCCAAGCGGATATTGGCGAAGAAGCTGACGTACAAGCGTCGTTTTCCCGCTTCCTGTTTTTCCGACAACCCCTAGCGTTTCTCCTTGCTTTAATGTGAAAGAAACCTTTTTTAAATTTTCTTCAGTTGATGAAGGATATGAGAAAGACACATCATCAAATTGAATATAATCCGGCTCTTGCACAAGCTTTGGATGTTTCGGATTCTTTACATCTGGCTCATACGCTAACGTTTCATTCACACGGTCAAGCGAAGCATTTCCTCTTTGCATAACATTAATTAATTCCCCAATTGCAAACATCGGCCAAATCATCATCCCTAAATACACGTTAAAAGAAACGAGTTCACCAAGCGTCACCTTTGACTGGAACACAAGGTATGCACCGTACACTAAGCCGATTAAATAACTAAGACCGACAAGCATTTTCACAGTTGGTTGGAATAATGCATCAATCTTTGCTACCTTCATATTTTTTTCGTAGACGTCATCTCCTAAATGATGAAATCTTTCCTCGTCTGCATTCTCTTGTACGTATGCACGAATAACGCGCACACCAGCGATTGATTCAAGCACTTTATCGTTCATATCACCAAACGCATCTTGTGCAACTGTAAATCTTTCATGCAATTTCTTTCCATATATATTCATCGCATACGCCATAATTGGAAGCGGAATAAGCGCTGCAAATGTAAGCTCCCAACTAATTGTAAACCCCATCATAAAGACAATCGTAAGCATATATAAACTAGAATCCACAAGCGTTAATATACCAAAACCAGCTGTCATAGCGATTGCTTTCAAATCATTTGTCGCTCTCGCCATTAAATCACCAGTACGATTTTTTTGATAAAAAGTCGGCGTCATCTTAAGTAAATGCCCCATAAATTTAGAGCGCATCGTTTTCTCAAGTACGAATGCACCGCCAAACAATTGATGTTGCCATACGAAAGTAAGGCCATATCCAACGATCGTAACCCCTATTAAAATAAGAATAGACTGTATAATAGCTTCGTTCGATAACGTTCCTGTTTTTATGTTATCTATCGTAACCCCTAACACTTTCGGGGGAATCACTTCAACTATATTCACAATTAAAAGAGCTCCAATGGCAATACTATATCTCTTCCAGTGCTCCCTAAAAAACCATTTTAGCTTTAGTAATACTGATAACAATGTAACCTCTCCCTTCTCGTTCTCGTTTACCTCTCATTTCTTTATCCACTATCCAGACCTATCACATTTACATTTCGTAACCCATACAATCTCATCACATTTTTCCACCTTCCAAAGTTTTTTATCGGAACTAAACAAGGGAAAATAAACAAAAAAAAGCATACCGCCGCTTGACGATATGCACAGGAATGCATAAAAAGCGTACGTTACGATATACGCAACGTACGCTTCTTATAAGACAAAGATGCCCTATATATCCGTACGGGTTGCGTAATGATATGAATGTTTTCTGCCATTTAACAGAGCTAAGCCCATTACATTTACGATTACAATCATTACGCACACCCCTTTCATTTATTTTCCATTTATAATCTTACAACTTTATTGAGTATTCTGTCAATTATTTTTTCACACTTTAAATAAAAATATATGATACACCATTTTGAAATAAGGGAATGTTCTGTAAGAAAGGGCATACAAAATAAAAAAAGAATAAGAAATCGTTTTCACAAACATTTCATTTGAAAAATGTTATCAAACCCCCTACAATCACCTTATACTCACTCTTACAAGTTGCTATTTTAGGAGGACTAATCATGACAACTAGCAATACGTACAAATTTTATTTAAACGGAGAATGGAGAGAAAGCTCTTCAGGAGAAACAATCGAAATTCCATCTCCATACTTACACGAAGTAATTGGACAAGTACAAGCAATTACTCGCGGAGAAGTAGATGAAGCAATTGCATCTGCAAAAGAAGCTCAAAAATCATGGGCTGAAGCTTCCCTACAAGATCGCGCAAAATACTTATATAAATGGGCTGATGAGCTCGTAAATATGCAGGATGAAATTGCCGATATCATTATGAAAGAAGTCGGTAAAGGATATAAAGATGCGAAGAAAGAAGTTGTTCGTACAGCTGACTTCATTCGTTACACGATCGAAGAAGCTTTACATATGCACGGAGAAAGCATGATGGGCGATAGCTTCCCGGGCGGTACAAAATCTAAGCTTGCGATTATCCAACGCGCACCACTTGGTGTTGTATTAGCAATCGCACCATTTAACTACCCAGTAAACTTATCTGCTGCAAAACTTGCACCAGCATTAATTATGGGTAACGCTGTTATTTTCAAACCAGCAACTCAAGGTGCAATTAGTGGTATTAAAATGGTTGAAGCACTCCACAAAGCTGGCCTTCCAAAAGGTCTTGTAAACGTAGCTACAGGACGCGGTTCTGTAATTGGTGACTACTTAGTAGAGCACGAAGGCATCAATATGGTATCGTTCACAGGTGGTACAAACACAGGTAAACATTTAGCGAAAAAAGCTTCAATGATTCCACTTGTATTAGAACTTGGTGGTAAAGATCCTGGTATCGTTCGTGAAGATGCTGACTTACAAGATGCTGCAAACCATATCGTAAGCGGTGCATTCTCTTACTCTGGTCAACGTTGTACAGCTATTAAACGTGTACTTGTACACGAAAACGTAGCGGACGAGCTTGTTAGCTTATTAAAAGCACAAGTAGCTGAACTATCAGTTGGATCTCCAGAACAAGATAGCACAATCGTTCCATTAATCGACGACAAGTCTGCTGACTTCGTTCAAGGTTTAGTTGACGACGCTGTAGAAAAAGGTGCTACAATCGTTATCGGTAACAAACGTGAGCGTAACTTAATTTACCCAACATTAATCGATCACGTAACAGAAGAGATGAAAGTTGCTTGGGAAGAGCCATTCGGCCCAATCCTTCCAATCATCCGTGTTTCTTCAGATGAACAAGCAATTGAAATTGCTAACAAATCAGAATTTGGTCTGCAAGCAAGTGTCTTCACTAAAGACATTAACAAAGCATTTGCAATTGCTAACAAAATCGAAACTGGTTCTGTTCAAATTAACGGACGCACAGAGCGCGGCCCTGACCACTTCCCATTCATCGGTGTAAAAGGTTCAGGTATGGGCGCACAAGGTATTCGTAAGAGCCTTGAGTCTATGACACGTGAAAAAGTAACTGTATTAAACTTAGTTTAATCTTATAAAAAGAAGCTGATCTATAAATAGATCAGCTTCTTTTCTATATAAATACTTCCAAAAACGGAGTATTTCATTCTACTTCCGATTTGGTTTTCCAAATCGAACTAAAACATGCCATAATAATTTTAATTCCTGAAGCACTTCTTCATAAGTTCCACAATCACTCCAAGATAATGGATTGCGTTTCAAATCCGCTACAGCAGAGCCAATTATATTGGCATTGATACAATTATGTCGTGCAATACGTCTTGCTAAAGATGGCATTTTTGAACCTCTAAAATCCATCGGAACTTCGTCTACCGCAAGTACAAAACCGATGTGCCAATACAAATCAATAGCATACTTCAGGCAAATTTCTTCTAAAACTCTTCCTACATCCGTACCCTTAAATGAAGGATCTGCAATAAGCGCTTCCACGTCTTCTTTTAGAGAAATCTCTCCATGAATCTGCGCTTCAATATAATGATTAAGATTACGGGCTGGCTCTTTGCTTACTACATCTATAAACGGCCTTTTCAGATTAGCCAGTAAATGATTAATTAATATTGTTGGAGTCAAATTTCCTTCACCAATTGCAAAATCTCTTACGAATGTCTCTTCCAAAAGAGCAGCTAAAATCATATCAAACTCCTCGTAAGTCCCCTTTTCTTTCGGATCTTGATGCGAATCTAAATATGTATATGTAGAACGCGAAGAAACTTTTGGAGATAAGAGAAAATAACAGGAACCAAAACGCGGAGCCGGCCCATCTGGATGTAACATTAAATTTAGCGCTCCGTATTTTGGACGTTGATCATTCGTTACGCCTTCTAATTGATATGCCCCTCCAAATATTCTCTTTTCCCAAAGGTCACGTTCACCACCAGGATAAGCAGATACGCTTCCATTAGATAGCAATGTTTCAAACTGACTTTTATATACTCCTTGCTCAAATAGTGCTTCAGCAACACTTTTCTTACTCGAATCTAGTCTGTCTGGATGAAAGTGTAAAGCAATCCTTGCGTGAGATTTTAAATTAGCGACAGCCTCTTCAAATATTTCATCTGTAATATTAGACATTTTAAGTATATGATTAATCGTTGCTTTAGCCTCACGTTTTTCGTTCTCTGCATATTTTGAAATATACTCCAAAGCAAATAATTGAGATCTTGATAATTCCATAATCAAACCTCTCCTTTAATTAAAATGACCTTAATCATTTCAATTAAAAGCTTATTCTTTCCTTCTTATGAAACGAACCTAATTTATTTAAAAACGTAATTTACTAAATCTTAATTATGCATACACGCATTTTTCATAGGCAAATGTACACATTCTACAGAAATTTGATACCCTAGCCATCGCTCAGCAATATGTTCAAATGATAAAACAGATCCCGTTGTAAAAAAACGATGCTTCGGATTCAGATTGTCAGACAAAATTCCTTTGTGCTGTAAAATGGTACTTAACTCTATCGCTGTTTCTTCTGCAGAACTAATAATCGTTACATCTTCTCCTAGTTCCTTTTTTATATAGGACTCTAAAAGTGGATAATGCGTACATCCAAGAATTAACGTATCTATATCTTCTTTCGTTAATGGAAGTAAAGCTTGTTTCACTTGCTGCGTGACATATGCTATATCTTCTAATCGATTTTCTACAACTGTAGCTAAATTCGGACACGCATGACTATGCACTTCCAAATATGTATCAAGCTCGTGTAATGCTTTTTCGTACATATTAGATTTTATCGTACCTACAGTTCCAATTACTCCGATTTTCTCTTTCTTTGTTACTTTAATTGCCGCTCTTGCTCCTGGATGTATAACGCCAATAACTGGAATGGAAAGTGCTTCTTGCAGCTCAGTCAATGCAGCAGCTGCAGCAGTATTACATGCTACGACTAGCGCTTTTAATGGAAACTGTTTGAGGAACTCAACCATTTCAAATACGAAAGATTGCACCTCCTCTACACTTCTTGGCCCATACGGGCAACGCTTATTATCACCAATATAATAAATGCTTTCTTTAGGCAATTGTCTTATAATTTCGCTCGCAACTGTTAATCCCCCAACTCCCGAATCTAGCACACCTATTACTGAATGTTTATGACATACAGACATTTACTTCATCCCCTTTTCAATCATCTAGCGCTAATAACATGTATTATATTACGAAAATTCAAATATCACATAACAATCCCTCTTACTTTTAATCACAAACTCTTCTCTATAATCTGATTATTACTATATCCATTGACGTATAAAAATACATTTGTTACTCTTAAAGACGTTAATTTAATATTTAAATCCTCATTCGTATCTCGGTGAGGTAGAGGTTGCAATCATTAAGAGTATCATTTCAGGAGATGTAGTGGCATTGATGAAGGAATGAGAAAGGAATGGTTGCCGAAGTAAGTCGTGTCCACCATGCACGCTTGCTGGGTCTGTATTTAATAAGTGCAGAACTGTCACAAACGTTTCGTTTGTGGAGAGCTATCGAGAGGTATGTCGTGGGTTTCTTATAAGATAGAAAGCATGTAGCGGCAAATTACGTGCTTTTTTTGTTTTGTTTGGGACTTCTCTTCCTGACTCAGGAAGACATACATATCTCCTCGCTTGACTTGGTTATACTAACTTTGGAGGTATTTTCTATGCAACAAAAAAAATGGGGCTTTTGGGTACTAACAGCTTTCGTTGTCGGTAACATGGTTGGCGCTGGTATTTTCATGGTGCCAAGTACGTTGGCACAAACAGCAAGCCCACTCGGTGTCACTTTAGCTTGGTTAACTACAGGGTTTGGTGTTTTAATGCTAGCTCTTGTTTTCGGTAATTTAGCAATTCGTCGTCCTGATTTAACGACAGGGCCACAAAGTCATGCGTATGCTTTATTCTCAACACCAAAAAAGAAAAAAATGGCTGGTTTCAGTATGGTATGGGGATATTGGGTTGCAAACTGGGCAAGTAACGTTGCCATCATTACATCATTTGCGGGATATTTATCACTCTTCTTCCCAATTATGAAAGATACGCGACTACTATTTTCAATCGGCTCGTTTAACGTAGAAGTCGGAAAACTAATTACATTTACGATTTGTTCCATCTTACTTTGGGGAACTCATATTATATTAACAAACGGTGTAAGCGGAGCTGGAAAACTAAACTTCTTAGCAACAACAACGAAAGTAACTGGATTCCTTTTATTCATCGTCGTTACGTTATTTGCATTCGAAGCTTCTAAATTTGGACAATGGTACACACCGATGATTGATAAATCAGGTGCATCACACGGTCTTCTTTCACAAGTAAATTTAGCTGCTCTTACAACGCTTTGGGCGTTTATCGGAATTGAATCAGCCGTTCTTTTATCAAACCGTGCTGTTTCTCCAAAAACGGTAAAACGTGCAACAGTTGCGGGATTACTTATTACAGTTGCAATTTACTTAGGAATCACAATTTTAACAATGGGTGTACTTCACGTTGATAAATTACAAGCTTCTGAACGTCCATTAGCAGATGCACTAAACGCTGCAATGGGTCATGGCGGCGGGAAACTGATGGCATTACTTGCTCTTACTTCCCTGTTCGGTTCTATCTTAGGCTGGATTTTATTAAGCTCAGAAGTACCTTATCAAGCAGCAAAAGAAGGTTTCTTCCCTTCCTTCTTCACAAAAACAAATAAAAAAGGAAGTCCAATTTACTCATTACGATTAACAAACATTATGTCGCAAGTATTCCTATTCTCAACATTATCAGGAACCATTGCGGAAGCTTATACATTCGTTATTACCGTATCGACACTGGCTTACCTCATTCCATATCTCGTTTCACCAATCTTCCAGTTAAAACTAGTCGCAACTGGTGAAACATATAAAAATGAAATGCGGGCAAGAATTACAGATGGCATAGTCGCAGTTATCGCACTTTGCTACGCACTATGGGTTATTAAAACGGGCGCATCCGATATAAAAACGTTCCTTCTCGGAATTGGTTTATTCGTAATCGGATTTGCTTTCTATCCATTAATGAATTGTGATCAGAAAAAAAATAACGAAAAGAAAAACGGGCAAGTTGCATAACGCAATTTGCTCGTTTTTTCTTTTGTAAAACATATATAATAGAACAAAGAGGTGAAAAACATGTCAATCGAATCGCTATGGAGCAGTCGCTTCCAACAACATATTCAAAATATCATTACATACTTTGCACGTATGATTAACGGTTTACTATATAGCTTTATCTTTATTTCATGCGTTGGTGCATATTATTATGCTCAGTTTCTAAAAGCATCTCCTTCTAAAGGAATATCTTTAATAATTATAACGATTGTACTTACATTCATTATAACGAGATGCCCTATCCGTACATTTATTCAAAAACCTGATGCTGTCTATTTACTAGCACTAGAAGAGAAATTAACATCTTATTTTAAAAAATCTCTTCTATACAATTACATCATGCAGCTTTTCCCATTATTATTTACGTTCCTTATTCTCGTTCCACTTGCTATGCAATCATTGCAATTAACTGTACCTTTTTTATGTACAATCTTTATCGTGTTAATGATTACGAAAGCCTGGAACATGTACATACATTGGATGTGGCGTGATAGTCACGAAAAAAATATATGGCTAATCATTCGTATTACTTGTAACGCCCTAATCATTTACATGCTGTTTTATTCCGCAAATGTTCTCATATTGGGCGGACTACTCTTACTACTTGCTTTCCTACTTCTATATACGAAAAAACAGCCTACAAAACGAATACCGTGGGATTACATAATCGAGCAAGAAGAAAAAATGAACGTTCGTTTTTATCAATTTGCTAGCATTTTCACAGATGTTCCGCAACTGAATAAACAAGTAAATAAAAGAAAATGGCTTACAAATTGGATTGAACCTTTATTACATAAAAAACGAGCAACTTTCTTCTATTTACATACATTAGCATTTTTACGCGGGAATGATTATTTCGGTATATATGTTCGCTTAGGATTGATCGGTGCCTTCGCCTTATATTTTATACCAAACATATACGTAAAAGGCGCTATCGCATATATCGTCCTATATATGATTTCTATGCAGCTCCGTTCCCTATGGAAATATTTTTCGGGAAATATTATTGTAGCATTATATCCAATCCATACTGAAGAAAGGATGAAGCAATTTCTTCACTTAATCTTTATATTGCTAAGCATTCAACTCATTGTATTTTCAATTGTTATACTCATTGCTACAGGTCAATTTTTACATATCCTTATCATTATGATTGTCGGGTTACTCTGGATCAAATTTATTATTGTACCAAAAACGAAGCAAAGAATTTCCGCATTTTAACGAAAAGAATTATCTTAAAAGCCAAGGAGAAAATAAACTTTCTCCTTGGCCTTTTTATTTTTCTTCCTCAAACAAGAATCACCAGCACAACCAATGTATTATGATTTTTACATACAAAAATCATAATACATGTTTACGTCCTAATAAAAAGGGTATCTATTAAATTAACAAAGTAAAGGAGGGGCCTATATTGTGAATAAAAAAATGGAGCAATTGAAGCACCATGTTACGGATAATCAACGCAAACATGCTTTAACAACAAACCAAGGAGTAAAAATAGCCGAGGATGAATTTTCTTTAAAGATGGGCTTAAGAGGCCCAACCTTAATGGAGGATTTTCACTTTCGCGAGAAAATGACCCACTTTGATCATGAACGAATTCCTGAAAGGATTGTTCATGCACGCGGAGTTGGCGCTCATGGTTATTTTCAGCTTTATGAATCGTTAGAAGCATATACGAAAGCAGATTTTCTTACTAATCCTTCAAAGAAAACACCTGTATTTGTACGGTTCTCAACCGTTCAAGGTTCTAAAGGATCCAACGACACAGTAAGAGATGTACGCGGATTCGCCACAAAATTTTATACAGATGAAGGAAACTATGATTTAGTGGGTAATAATATGCCCGTATTCTTTATCCAAGATGCTATTAAATTTCCTGATTTTGTCCATGCAGTTAAACCAGAACCACATAATGATATTCCTCAAGGAGCTAGCGCTCATGATACCTTTTGGGACTTTGTTGCGCATAATCCTGAGTCCACTCATATGGTCATGTGGCAAATGAGCGACCGAGCTATTCCGCGTAGTTTACGAATGATGGAAGGTTTTGGAGTTCACACATTTCGACTCATTAACACAGCAGGAAAAGCCCATTTCGTAAAGTTTCACTGGAAACCTACCCTTGGGGTTCATTCATTAGTATGGGATGAAGCTCAAAGGATTGCTGGGAAAAATCCTGATTTTCATCGTCAAGATTTATACGAAGCAATTGAAAAAGGGGATTATCCTGAATGGGAGCTTGGATTACAGTTAATTCCAGAAGAAGATGAACATAAATTTGATTTTGATATTTTAGATCCAACGAAATTATGGCCAGAAGAAGAAGTTCCCGTAAAATTAGTTGGTAAAATGACATTGAACAAAAATGTTGATAACTTCTTTGCTGAAACAGAGCAGGTAGCTTTTCACCCTGGTCATGTCGTACCAGGTATTGATTTTTCAAATGACCCTCTTCTGCAAGGAAGATTATTCTCCTATACAGATACACAATTATCTCGTTTAGGGGGCCCTAATTTCCATCAAATCCCTATCAATCAACCCGTATGTCCTTTTCATAATAATCAACGTGATGGTATGCATCAAATGCAGATTCATCGCGGTCAAACAAGCTATCATCCTAACGGATTAAATAACAATCAACCTGCAACCGTCCAAGCCGAACAAGGAGGATATGAACATTATCAAGAAAAGATTGATGGGCATAAAATTAGAGGTCGTAGTAAAAGCTTTCTTAACTTTTATTCTCAGGCTAAACTTTTCTACAATAGTATGAGCCCTATTGAAAAGCAGCACCTAAAAGAAGCTTTTTGCTTTGAAGTTGGGAAGTGTAAATCAGACATGGTGAAGACAAATGTAATTGCTCTCCTAAACCACGTCGATCGTCAATTAGCACAAGAAGTCGCTAACATTGTTGGAGCTCCTTTACCTAAAGAAAATCACGAAGTAAATTCAGATGCAAAATCACCTGCACTAAGTATGTCCAATACTATTTTTAAATCTGATTCTAAAAATGTCGCAATTCTATTAAATGGTGACCCAAGCGTCTCCCTTCTGTCCGAATGGATTCAAGCTTTTGCACAGCACCGAATGAACTATAGCATCATAGATAATAAAATTTATCATTTCAATGATTCCATTAAAGTAACTGATACTTATACAACAACAGACTCTTCGCTTTTTGATGCAGTATTAGTGTTTAGTAGTGAGTCTGTCATTCACCCCCCTGTTTTAGAATTTACAGAAACTACTTTTAAACATTTTAAACCGATAGCTCATGTCCTTAGTAATCCTCATGCTTTGGACAATAGTAAAATTAAATTAGATGGAGCAGGAGTTTATAACTTAACAAACACTTCAATTGAATCATTTATAGAAGGTATTGCCCAAGGAAGATTCTGGAACCGATAATATAATATAAGGAGCGGATTAGAATGAGTAAAAAAATTGCTATTTTAATAACGGATTATTTCGAGGACACAGAATACACAGAGCCAGTAGGAGCTTTTAAACAAAAGGGATATGAATTAACAACTATTGAAATGGAAAAAGGGAAAACGGTACACGGTAAACAAGGAAAAAGTGAAGTCGTAATTGATAAAAGTATTGACGATGTTTCTCCAGAAAACTTTGATGCCCTCTTCATACCAGGCGGGTTCTCCCCAGATATACTTCGTGCAGATGAACGTTTTGTTCGCTTTAGTAAAGCATTTATGGATGCGGACAAACCCGTTTTCGCTATTTGTCACGGACCTCAGCTACTCATCACTGCACAAACACTTGAAGGACGTGATGTAACTGGATATAAATCTATTGAAGTCGATTTAAAAAATGCCGGCGGGAACTTTCATGACAAAGAGGTTGTCGTATGTCAAAATCAGCTAGTAACAAGTAGACAGCCAGAGGACATCCCAGCGTTTATTGAAGAATCGTTGCGTATATTAGGATAACTAACCTCCTTTTATTTACATGAAAATAGTTAATCAGTGAGGTTTTATTCATCCCCCACTGATTAATTAGCCCCCACCAACTGGTCGTTTACAGGCAATCCGACCACCACAAATAGCAAGATAAATAAAAAGAGGGGAATCCAAAAGTTCAGTTTTAATAATCTTTTGGATTCCCCCTTTTTCTCGCCCAAAAATTCCTTATCACTTTTCATAGGCAGTTCTCATATAGTGAAAATGACTATATAATTCCTATCCATAAGTTAAATAATGATTTCGCACATATATAAATACAAAAGATGGGAGCCTTATTTATGAATAACAATCCACCTTCAACGCCCCCAAATCCAACGGAAACGAATAATAATGAAGTGAGCTTACAAACGTTACGCGTTATTGGGCTAATTGTACTGATTAGTGGCTACATATTAGTAACGCTTTCTGAAGTAGGCACATTAAAAAATCTTTTGCTACAGCCTAGTACTACTCCAAATTTAGCTGAAGTTGATCCGTTCTAAAAATTATATAAAAAGCGAATCCCAGTATAACTGGTTCGCTTTTTATATAGTTTCATCCAATTTGAGAAACATTTCTCTCATCCTCATACTTCTCTTTCCCTATCGCTTTCATAAATAGTAAAATACTGCTCATACCAACGATAAAGTACAGAGCACTCATGCCCCAAGAGGCAATAAATGAACCTAGCATAACACCTAATGCCCCGTTCATTTTTGCCACTTGAAAGACCATTCCGTTAATCGCCATATAAGAACCTCTTGCCTCATTTGGCACCATATCTGCCATAATAGATTGACGCACTGGCACATACATCATCTCACCTACCGTTTGGAAAAGCCCTGCAATTAATAAAATCCATAAGCTATTGCTCGTTCCGAGTATTGTAAATCCAATTGTATAAATGAATAAACCTACATATAAGATTTTCAAATCGTTGAAGCTTTTCAGCATTTTAATAAGAAGTGCTGAACATAACACAACTAAAATTGTATTCTCTGCAGAAATCCAGCTCAGCATGCGAATCCCTGTTAAATCAAACGTAATACCATTCCCGAATAAAAAGTGCACCGTTTCAAATTCCTTCTGCAAGCGAACACCTAAATAATTATTAATTTGAAACTCTAAAGACAATGTACATATACTCGCTGCACAAAAAATTAAAAATGCTTTATCTTTCATCACGACTTTATAACTATCTGCCATACCTTTTAATACATTTTTCTTCTCTACTGTTTTTCTCACTACATACACTTCTTCCATATATACAGTCATCACATATAAAGTAATAATTGCAACAAGCGTTAATACGATAAACAATTGCAATCTATAGTTTTCAAATAGTAACCCACCAAATATTGCTCCAATCGCAATGGATAAATTAATAGCCCAATAATTAATGCTATACATTACTTTTCGATTTTCAGGTGTACTCACATCAATTAACATCGCCTCTGTCGCAGGATTCATAAGTCCAGATCCTAAACTATTCACTAGCATAAAGATAAATGTTAACCACGGTGAATCTACATAATCCGAATTCGCAACTCCCATACAAGCAATAGAAATGACTTGTATACTTTGACCGATAATCATAACCTTTTTACGCCCAAGCCGATCCCCAACATATCCACCGTATAAACCAATTACTAATGAAGCTATGACATTAATGAGTAGTAAAGCACCAGCAATCGCACTACCTAACTTTATTGAAAAATAAATCGCCATAAATGGAAAAATCATCGTGGACACAGTACGTGTTAAAAACGAAGTTATAATTCTAATTTTTATATTTCGATGCATACTCCAAAATCCCATTGTTTCCTCCTCCTTATGCTTACTTATTTTACTTTGAAAAAAAGGAAGAAAAAGGTTAGAATATTCTAAAGAGTTTCCCCTTTTATAGATAGAAGGAAGTGTATATATGAAAATTATGGACTATTACATTAGACTAAGACTACATGCACAAGATCAAAAACATATACAAAATAGCTTACAAGAATTAGCGGATGTTTTATATTGCAGTACGAAAAACGTAAAGATTTTATTAAAGAAAATGAGCGAGGAACAATTAATTAGCTGGACTCCAGGGCGAGGCCGCGGAAATAAAACGGAAATTCTATTTATACATAATTTCGTAGAAGCGATTGAATCCTATACAGATGAACTGTTAGCGCAAGAAAAATTAAAGGATGTTTTTCTTCTTTTAAAAGAACCTCTACCCCTTGCACTTCAAAAAAAGATAGAAAATAAACTACATCATCATTTTGGATACGAACCTTCAAATGATATGTACGACGTATTAAAGATTCCTATATCGAGAAAGATATTCCCATTAGATCCGGCTTTTGTGGCTGTAACTACAGAGAGCCATCTTACGAGTCAAATTTTTGATACGTTAGTCGTCTATAACGATGTTACTGAAAAAATGGAGCCTCACATTGCGCATACGTGGGAATTAAGTGAAGATGGACTTACGTGGACCTTTTATTTACGAAAAGATATATATTTTCATAACGAAACAATTTTAACTTCTAAAGATGTACAATTTTCATTTGAAAGACTAAAACAAGTTCAATCCCCTTTCGAATGGTTAACAGAAGAAATTATTCAAATTGAAACACCATCACCACTGCAAATTCGATTCCATTTAGCAAAACCAAATTTATTTTTCTTACACTATGTAAGTTCCATGCAGCTCGCAATTTTACCGCGTGATACGAGTATTCAAAATCATCATTATATAGGTACTGGACCTTTCAAACTTGCTCATTACTCTGAAGATAATATCGTACTCGAAGCGTTCACCCATTATTTTAAAGAGCGCGCGTTATTAGACCGTATTGAATTTTGGGGTATTCCTGACCATGTGCAAATAGATGCTGATTATGAACTACCAAACGAAGAGGAAAATGAAAGGCATGATATACAAATAGAAGAAATAGGTTGTATTTATGCTAGCTTCAACTTTAAAAAACCTGGTCCTCATCACGACATTTACTTTCGAAAAGCTTGGAGAGAACTATATGATGTTGAAATGATACTTCGTAACATAGAGGGTAGACGGACAATTGCTGCATCAAGCTTCTTCCCTGATAGAAGCCGCCTTGCAACAAGAAGATCCTACTCTTTAGAAAAGGCAAAAGAGTATTTGAAAAAGAGTACATATAATGGAGAAACGATACATATTTACTTCTTCGCATTTAAAGATAGTGCAAATGATGCATATTTCTTAAAAGAACGATGTGAAAGTTTAGGTATACAAGTAGCGCTTCACCCATTTCCCGTTTCAGATTATATGGATCGCTCTATTGATAAACATGCTGATATTATTTTCATGGGAGAAGTCTTTGCTGCCAATCATGAAATTGCATTCTTAAATGTATTTAAAAATAAAAGTTGCTTCGTAAATCGGTTCATAGACCCGCACTACGAAAAACAAATTAACTGTTTACTAGATACATTTTTACTAGAAGAAAATAAAGAAAAGCGTTATGAACTCATGTATGAGATTGAAGAGTTTTTACAAGCAGAATACATCATTTTATTTAACTATCACGTTTTAAAAAGAAAAACATACCCTTCTTCTTTAAAAAACGTAACAATTGATTCATTCGGTTGGGCAAATTTTGCGAAGTTATGGATACAGCCATCCACGCATTAAAGTGTGAGTTTTTATAAAAGGAGAAGGTACTACATCCTTAGTAGTACCTTCTTCACATACAAATATAAACTATTATTTAATTACTTCATCTAAGTGATCTTTCAAGTTCAATAAATATTGCTCAATATCCGGATTCTTCACCACATCATAACAAGCAAAACTCTTTAACGGACTCATACCGAGAAACTTTTGCACGCGGTGTAAATGACTAAGCGCTGATTCTAAACTTTCTCCTTCAAAGAACTTCGTCTTATCTCCAAATGCTTTTTCAGGTGCATTCCAAGTTGTAGAGAACATATACTCTTTCTCTTTTAATAAACCACCTGTTCCATATTCATCTGCACCTTTAAAGAACAAACCGTATTCATATACTTCATCCATATACGTTTTAAATAAGCCCGGTACACTAAACCAATAAATCGGTGTTTGATAAATAACAACATCGGCCCATAAAAACTTATCTTGTTCTTCTTTAATATTGTAACCATCTTGAATCGTTGTTGTTTTCACATGATGATTCTCGCCTAATACAGTAACCATATAATCTACTAACGTTCTATTTAATCGTCCTTCCTTTGTACCGTATTTTTCATGTCCATTTATAATAAATATATTTTTCATTACTTTTCTCTCCCCTATATGATCTATCCTTCGGCTATTAAGCCGAGTTGCTGCTGTAGTGTAAGATTATCTTCTAAATGCCAATCTTCCGTTATCTTTCCGTCTTTCACATGTAAAATATCAATTGCAAAAAAATTAATTTTCTTACCATTATGCGTTCCTGTAAAAGAAAGACGGGCTGTTACTTTATCACCAACAACTAATAAGTCTTCAATCTCACAATGTATATCAGGCACAACTTTACGAAAATTTTGCGCTGCAAACTTTAATCCTTCAATGCCTTGTGGTCGCCCTTTCGGCAATGTATTATCGAAAAATTTTTCAGTAACAGTCTGCGGAATAAGTTCCTCCTTACCTGTATCCCAAAATGCATAAAAACGCTGCGCCGCATGAACCATTTCTGTCGCTTCTTTTTTACTTAGTGAGGGATCAATTTTCATTGCTTTTGGCCTTGGCATTTCTTTTAATAACTGGACTTCAGTTTTTTGTTCCACACCACATGCTACAAGCACAATACAAATAACAAACAAACTAAGGAATCCAAATAACTTTTTTATCCCCATGGAAATCACCACCTCCTCATATAAATCCTTTATGTTTCGTATTGCTATTGTATATGCACTAACTTCATTTATGGAAGTAGTGATATTTTTTTCATATAGTTACCAAAAGTATAGTTTTGTGATACTATAAAGCAAATTCATCCAAAAAAATTTTATGGAGGCTTGTTCCATGAACAATATAGATCCAGTTGAATTAACGAAAGGTTTACCTGGCATACCTTGTCCTATCGCTAAAACGCTTGATGTAATTAGTACAAAATGGACATTTTTAATCATTCGTGATCTTCTTATCGAAGGAACATTACGCTTTAGTGATTTACAAAAATCAATGGATGGGATTAGTCCAAAAACATTATCGCTTCGACTAAAAGAATTAGAATCGCAAGGCATTATAACGAGAAAAGTATATCCAGAAGTTCCGCCTCGTGTAGAGTACACATTAACGGATAAAGGAAAACAATTAGAGGGGATTTTTATTGAATTAAAACGGTTTGGGTTAAGTTTATAAAACAAAAACCCCTTACAGTCGTAAGGGGCTTCATTACTTCGCAAAACTTTCAGCCAACTGTTTCTCTCTCCACATAAATGTAATAGCGAGACCAACTATTAAAACAACTCCTGAAAATGCATATGGATAATGAATATTCATATCAAATAATATTCCGCCCATCGCTGGTCCTGCGATATTTCCTAAACTCGTATAAGTCGAGTTCATTCCAGCAACGAATCCTTGCTCTTTTCCAGCTGCTTTTGATAAAAACGTCGTTAAAGCTGGACGAAGTAAATCAAATGCTAAGAAAATGAAGCAAGTAACGAGAAGTACAATCCAATAATTAAAGACTACAGTTGAGACGAATGCTAATACTGCACCTACAATTAAACATATTTGAATTAATACTTTCTCACCGAACATGTCTACCAATTTGCCAAACATAAATACTTGCACAACTACCCCAAAGATTGAACTGATTGTAATAATTGCTGCAATATCTTTCGGCGAGAAACCAAATTTATGATCTGAGAATAAGCTAAACACAGTTTCATACGCCGATAATCCGAATGCGAGTACAAATACGATAATAAATGCAATTGCATACATTGGATGTAATGATTTCTTTAAATCACCAATAAAACTTGATTCTTTCGTATTAGAAGAAATCTCTGCAAGTTCTTCTTTCGTTAACGGTTCTTTTAAAATAAAGATTGAAATCACACATGCTATAAAAGCAATTGCTGCTGCAACGAAAAACGGCACACGTATACCGTATTCTGCAATAAATCCGCCGATTCCAGGCCCTATAATGAATCCAGTACTAATAGCCGCAGATAAGTATCCCATCGCCTTTGGACGTTCCTGAATAGATGTAATATCCGCAACATATGCCGTAACACCAGGCATAATAAAAGCAGCACTAATTCCGCCTAATACCCTTGCCACATAAAGCATCCACACATCTTTTCCTAATCCAAAAAGAAGCTCTGAAACACCAAAAATAAATAATCCAATGATTATCATTTTCTTCCTACCGTAAAGATCAACCCATCGGCCTGTAATAGGTGAAGTAATGAGCTGTGCCATTGCAAACACTGCAACGAGATATCCCATCGTCTTCCCTGTTAAATGCATATCATTCATAAAGGACGGCATAACCGGAATGATTAATCCAATCCCTAAAAAAGCGATAAATATATTACTCAAAAGAATAACCAATACCATCTTTTGTTCTTTTATCGGTTTCTTCACTTTTTAACACCTCTTCCCATAAGTTCCTCTCAAAAAATAATACCCAAGAAGCTTTTTCTTTATCCTGCTCTTTGCGGGCTAGTAATGAGTGAGGATGCCTCCACTCATTAGAATTTCACTCTATCCTTCTACACATACATAAGTATTAGGTGAATGACTATCATTCAGTTTTCCTCAAAAATGAACCTACCTTTTCAGACAGGTTCATCTTACTACTTCTTTATATGTAGTGCATGTGTTAAAAAATCTAGTACTTCTGCCTTTTGCAAATCCACTTGCTCATCATCTTTATGATCATATAAATAAACTTGTTCCGCTGCTGATTCAACAAGAGCGATAAATAACTTCGCTGTTCGCTCTGCGTGAACCGAATCACGAATTTCACCGGCTTCTTTCGCCTCACTTAAAAATTCGCTTAACCACATATAAAGAGGCTCATACACAGCTTCCCACTCTTTTATATGTTCAGTAGATGCAAGACCTGCATACATTAAAGCTTGTATTTCACGGTATTCCTCTATAAAGTGAAACACCGCATCGATTACTTGTGCCACTTTATTTGAAAAAGGTACATCTTTTTGTACTTTTTCTTTCACTGCAAGTATCATCTTTTCAACCATCACTTCTGCTATTGCAGGCATAACAGATAGCTTAGAAGGAAAATATAAATAGAAAGTTCCTTGCGCAATGCCAGCTAATTTCACGATATCAGAAATCTTCGTTTTTTCGACGCCCTTTTCCTGAAACACTTCAATAGCTGCATAGACAATTTTCTCTTTTTTATTCATCATCTAAACCCTTTCACACGCATATTGAATGACTGTCACTCATTTTATAAGATAATCGATTGTACTGTCAATGATAGTGAACTCTAAGAGGAAATCATTTTTTTATAATAAAATCTCCTAATAAACAATTAGGAGATAAAAATGCAATATATCTTTAAGAAAGTGCCTTTAATCCTGTCACTCCACATACAATAAGAAACACACTAATGATACGCGCTTTACTTTTCGACTCACCAAACAAGAACATGTTTAACAAAACTGCACCTGCTGTTCCGATACCAATCCAAACCGCATATGCGACACTTACTTGTAAAAATAAGAAGGAAGTATACAAAAATGCGAAGGATGTAGCAAACCCACCGATATAAATTGCACCATTGGCTAATGTCTTATCTTTACTGTACATTTTAAGACCTATCACACCGACTATTTCACTAATTGCAGCACAAAATACGAAAAACCAACCCATCTTTAAGCAGCTCCTTCCACAGTTTCTTCTTTATTATCAGCTAGCTTTAAACCGATAACGCCAGCTACAACCATCACGATAAAAAATAACTTCCCTACACTGAAACTTCCACCGAAAAGAAATACATCCATTAAGAAAGTACCTACCGTACCAGCTCCGGCGAAAACAGCATATACAGTCCCTGTTGCAAGATGTTCACACGCTTTAGAAAGGAAGTGAAAATCAACAGCGATAACTCCTAAAATAATAATCCAATGCCACCAAGTATTGGCTGTATTAAAACCAAACACCCAAAAAATTTCAAAGATACATGTTAATATGACATATAACCAAGCTCTATTTTTCATACCTCTCACCTCTTATGACTGACTATCAGTCATTTTTATTTTAAAAAAATATACTCTTTCATCAATACTATATAAAAACAACTATCATCCTCATTTACCATTGTATTTGTTCCATTTCTAAGCTAACTGCATCCTGTCACATAAAAATGACTGAATGTCATTCATATATATTGTACATGAACATTTTAAAAACTGTCAATGCCGAAAGTTTATTTAAAATTTCTTTCATCTGATTTGTATATTTCTTAATAATCTGTCAATACTGCTAGTAACATAATATTTTCTCCACTCCCCCTTGGAGAGATCCCTTGAATGGAGCAGTTAGCTTTTGCTAGCTGCTCTTTTTTATTTGTCCGCACACTTATGATGAAATACTCATAGATCAAATCCATTTTTCATCACATAACAACCATCTATTTATTTTCCAATAAGTTTTTGTATGCACGAATTTTATTCTCAAGCATCTTCTCTGTAACCTCTAAGTTTTCTCTTTGAATCTGAATAGATTTCCTATGATCTTCTAGGAGCTGTAAACGAGCTTCTGTTGTATGCTCCCCTTCTGTATATAATCTAGCGTATTCTCTTATTTTCGCTATTGGCATTTGCGTTTGTTTTAATTTCATTACAAACTGCAACCACTTTATATGTGACTCTTCGTAAAGTCGATTTCCATTTGTATCACGATTTGCAATTAATATATTTTCCTTTTCATAATAACGTAGTGTATGTGTGCTCACGCCTAATAATTTTGCTACCTCGCTAATTGTGTACATACTAAAACTCCCTTCACATGCTTACCCTCATATATTTTATAACCGTATCAAATTTATAAAAAACGTTTGACTTAGAGTATACTCTAACAAATACAATCTAACCATAAATGAATTTGAATTTAGGGGGATTTTATATGAAATACACTGTTATTACTGGCGCAAGTTCCGGAATTGGTTATGCAGCAGCTTTAGCATTTGCATCTCGCGGAAAAAATTTAGTACTTGTAGCTCGAAGACAAGAAGAATTAAACGGATTAAAATTGAAAATTAACGAAATGCATCCTGAGTTGGATGTTGTCATTCGAAAAACTGATTTATCTGTGACTGAAGATGTTTATAAACTTTATGAAAGCCTACAAGCTTTTCAAATTGAAACGTGGATTAACAACGCAGGTTTTGGTAATTTCGCCTCAATTGCTGAACAAAATTTAAATAAAATAGAGACGATGTTGCATGTCAATATAGAAGCACTAACAATACTCTCTTCTCTTTTCGTTCGAGATTATTCAATGATTGATGGAACACAGCTTATTAACGTTTCATCGGGCGGCGGATACACAATTGTTGCTGATGCTGTTACGTATTGCGCTACGAAATTCTATGTAAGTGCATTTACAGAAGGGCTGTCTCACGAACTGAAAGAACAAGGCGCAAAACTGCAAGCAAAAGTTTTAGCTCCTGCTGCAACTGAAACAGAATTTGCGAAGCGTTCATTTGATATTGATGAATTCCAATATGATAATGTTGTACCAAAATTCCACACTGCAAAACAAATGGCACAATTTATGCTCGACCTTTATGATAATGATAAAGTTGTAGGAATTGTCGACGGTTTAACGTATAACTATGAACTTAAAGATCCACTTTATAATTTTGCCGTGAGACAAAAGAATTCAAATTCTTAATAACCTGTCCATTTCTTATGGAAATATATGTTCCCACTATATATGTAAATAATAGTGGGAACTTTTTCTCTATAAATTTTTCATCCAACATACCGCACCATCGCCACTTCATCACAATAATCCACCTTTGGACAATGTCTACAATCAATCCATACTTTCTCTGGCAACGATTCTTTATTTATAAAATCAAATCCACACTTTTGAAAAAATACTGTTTCATATGTTAAGGAAATTACTCTTCTTACATTTATTTTCGTAGCTTCCTCCATTACATGATTTACGAGCATACGCCCTATCCCTTTCCCTGCATATGTATGCGAAACTACTAACGATCGTATTTCTGCAAGATCTTCTCCTAATACATGCAATCCAGCAACTCCAACAATTCTCTCATCTTCTTTCATAACATATAAACATTGCAAATATTGATAAAGAGACAAAAGAGAACGTGGTAAAACAACTCCCTCTTTTGCATAAACCTCAATAAGACTATAAATTTCTTTCACATCACTCGTCACTGCATTACAGATTTTCATATTACATCCCCTTGCCCCTCAATATTAATATTTATAACTTAAAATGAATTTTAATTCATAATTTTATATAATAATACATCTCTCTTTTCTCCTCGTCAATCAATTTATACAAACAAAAAACCAAGCAATCTAATCGATGCTCGGTTCCTCATTTCGTATCGGCAATACCGTCGAATATTTAATTTCACGAAGTGCTAAACTTGTCTGTATCCTTGTAATACCAAGCTTATTCAACTTTCTAATAAACTGCTCTAGTTCTTTACGATCACGATTTGCAACCTTTAATAAATAATCGTACTCTCCTGTTAAACAGTGACATTCTAACACTTCCGGCATCGATTCTAATTCTTTCTCCAACACTTCCAACTTGTCAAATTGATGAATATTCGTACTCATAAAAATAAAACATAATAAATCAAACCCAAGCTTTTCTTGATTTAAAATCGCAACTTGCTTATCGATGAAACCTTCCCCATCCAATCTTTTTATTCTTGCATGCATCGCAGCCGGTGATAAATTAACGCGACGTGCCAGCTCTGCATTACTTACTTGTGACTCCTTCTGCAATATATCTAAAATTTGTACATCCAAATCATCCAACACTTTAATAACAGACGACTCCATTACAATTCCCCCTTTTTTCTTACCGATGATTATTCGAAAAAACACCTTATACCTTACAAAAAAACTGAATATCATTCCGTAAATATCATTCGCAACTAAAGATTTTATCGAATTTTCACCATTATACAAAAGAATATATTACATAATAAAGAAAAATGCTAAAATTATTTACAATTCGTATTGATTACAAAAAAGGGGATTTTAGCATGCCTTATTTTTACGTCTTTTTACTATTACTAACGAGCTTATTATGGGGAGGAAATTTTGTCGTTGGAAAATCACTCGTCGATCATGCATCGCCGATGACACTGACAAATTTAAGATGGATGATTGCGATTGTTTGTTTATTACCGATGGTATGGTTTAAAGAAAAGAAAATCCTTCCACCACGTACCGCAATACTTCCTTTAATATTGATGGGAATTTCAGGGGTCGCTCTTTTTAACATCTTTCAATTTTTAGCATTAGAAAAAACATCCGCTACGAATGTAGGTCTTATCTCTACATTGAATGCAATTTCAATCGCATTATTTTCAGTATTATTTCTAAAAGAAAAAGTAAATACACTCCAAATCCTATCCATGATTCTTTCATTCTTCGGGGTTATCCTCGTCCTATTAAAAGGTGATTTCTCGCTTTTATTTTCACTACATTTTAATAGCGGCGATTTATGGATGATTGCAGCAGTTTGTATTTGGGGAATCTATTCTGTTTGTAGTAAATGGGCAACAAAAACAACTACACCACTTATGGCAACGTTGTACTCTGGTATTTTCGGCGTTATTTTATTACTACCGTTTAACATAGGTAGCTTCACTGTTTCAAATATAAATACTTCTTTCATCACATCACTTTTATATACTGGGCTTATTTCGACAGTTCTTTGTATGGTATTTTGGAATATTGGCGTACAAAAATTAGGCGCAACTACATCAGGTATTTTTCTAAACTTCAATCCAATTTTCACAGCCATTTTAGCATTCATATTCCTCGGAGAAGAATTAACGTGGATACAAATTTTAGGAACAATTGTCGTTGTAACAGGGTGTTATTTATTTTCTCATTTCAAAACTGTTGCCGTTCAGCCTGTTAGACCTTTAATGCGAAAACATTCTTAATGAAAAAACATCGTCATCTGGGTTGGCGATGTTTTTATTTACTCTTCATTTCTTTTATATACTGTTTTTCCTCTTCTGGCGATAAACGTTCCGTCGCCTTACCAGTATCTCCACCTTGAAGGCTCCATAAAAAGTTATGCTCCTCAACAGTTTGAGAAAAATCTCCTTTTTCCCATCTATTTATAATAGAAAATAACTTCATTTTATATTGAAAACCTGTACTATTTTCAATATCCCTTTTCACATTAGAAATTTCCTTTTTTGTCATCTCTACAAATCCCCATTTTTCAGAGGATTTTACCTTTTGGTGCACCATTTTATGCATAGTAGAAATAATTTCACCTTCACTAATTTGCGGAGCTTCTTCTGCAGCTTTTTTCTCTTTTTCGTTTGCCGCTCGCTCGATTTGAATATTTTCATTTTCTTTTTCCACATATGCAAGCAATTTCTTTCCGCCAACTATAGACGAGAAAATTACTATAATTGTAATGCATATACCTAAGATCCATTTAAAAAGCATTATCTCTTCATCGCTTCCCTAACAATATGACTATCTACATATTGCTTAAACTTCACGATTTTTCCGTTCTCAAGTTGCCATACATGAACAAATTCTGCTTCAAATGATTTTCCTGTTTCTTTATAAACTCCAGAATACATACCTTCAGCAATAATTGCATCTTTTCCGTTTACTTCATGATATGTATTTACCCTTGCTTTATAATCATCCCATTCTGATCCTAAACGGCTAAATACATTTTCCATTATAGCTTCTACGCCTGTATATGTTCCGCCATACGGGAAACCTTCTGCCTCTGTCCATTCCACTTTTTCAGAGAGGGCTTCTGCTAAATGCTTTGCATTCGAAGAAGCTGATCCTTCATACGTGCTTTGAATAATTTCTAAATTTGATTTAGGCATATTACTTCCTCCCGTTTATTTATTTTTACACAAGATGTAACCTATACAGTTACATCTTGTGTAAAAAAATATTTAAATTGTTTCATTCGTAATTCATTAGTTGTAATCATTATAGTTACAATACTTCTTCAAGTCAACATTTATAAATAAAATTTACTTCGTTTTCATTACTTTCTCTTTTAAGAAACGATCTACATATCCTTCTGCTTTTACTACGAATAAATACGCACCCATTGATAATAATGCAAGATCTAATTCATATCCTGGATTCTTTCCATCTCCTAATAAACCTGCTGCTCCATTTACCTTTACGATAGCTCCAGCTAAAATAAGAGCGAATAACAATCCTACATATCGTACACCTAAACCGATAATTAATAATATACCACCAACTAATTCTACAGTTGCTACGCCGTATGCAAGGCCACCTGGTAAACCGATGCTTGTAAACCATCCTGCTACATTATCGATACCTGATTGAAACTTTGCTAAACCGTGTGCAAAGAACGTAACTCCTAACACGATACGAATAATTAAATTCCCAATATATTGATTCATTTTGAACTCTCCTTTTTGTTTTGTTATGGTGAACTTTTATTTACAAGTCAAAACAATACGGTATTTTATTTCATTCGTCAAATACTTTTTTAAAGAAAACAAAAAACATTATCCGTTTTACGGATAATGTTTTCCTACAAAATAGCGCTAATTCAAGCTTTTATTCTATCGCATAGAAAAAGTTGAAACATTTTTCCAGCGCCAATATAAGGCAGTAAAGAAACGTCCTCTTCCACAACTATTCCAACAACATTCACTTTCTCATCTACAGGTAAATCATGTGTAGCAACTTGCATCTCCCCTGCATATCTACCGTACAATTCATTATCAATTGTAATGCTGCCTTTCTTTCTTACAATTGTATGCATCGGCTGTAACACCACTCTATTTCCTTCCCTTGATTCTACAGATCGAATAACATCACGAGCTGGATCTAGTCTATTTGTATGCACTTGCTCCACCACTTTTAATACTTCTTTATCAGTTATAAATGATTTGTAACGCAATGGAATAATCCCTCTACTCGCACTAGCTACTTCTTGCATACTTTCCAAACTTGCGCTTATATCTCCAATCAATACTTTATCAACACCACAATCTTGAACAAGTTCTAAGTACGCTTCAAGCGGGCGCATATTGCGATGTTGTTCTAACGTTGGTAACCCTTCATATAACGGACCACGTTTTTCCGCATCTCCTGGAATAAATGCCATCGTTTTTATTCCGCACTCCTGTAAATATTGATTTTGTTTTTGTAAGAAGGACTTTGCTAGTCCTGTCTCTGGACGTGGATAAAAATTATGCCACGCTTCTACATTCTCTACTCTTATATGTTCTGCAAGTAATTCTTTCCAAAATGGCTTTGTAATCGTACTCGCATTTAAAGCTACTTTCATCTTATGAGATACGCTTGCAATTTCTTTTGGCGCAATGCCGTAATCCATTCTTAAACCGGTAATGCCCCAGTCCAATAGTTCTTCCACATTTTCATATGTTAGCCCTAAATGGTGTAACGATTTTGGAGAAACATCAACCATTAGCTCCATTTCATGTGCAAGAGCTTGTTTCCCCAATATTTGAATTAACTCTTTATACGTATTTGGATCATCTTCTGGAATGTGCAGTGATGTAAAAATAGATGTAAACCCATTTTCCTTCGCTACTTTTAGCCACTCTTCTTGTTTCTCTACTCGTTCTTTTGAAAGATAAATGGAAACTCCGATCATATAAATCTCCCTTTCTATTAATAGAAAAAGAGAAAGGAATCCCTTTCTCTATATGTTTTCTGCCATTTCTTCTTTAAATCCGAAGAAGTACGTAAAGATAAATCCGAAAGCATATGCAATTACTAAACCTAAGAAATAGAGTAAATATTTATTGTCAGCAATTAACGGAATTAAAGATAGCCCTGATACGCCAATTCCAAGAGAAGCTGTTTGCATAACTGCTTGGAATGCACCACCGACAGCCGCTCCTAAACAAGCAGTAATAAACGGTTTCCCAAGTGGTAATGTCACCCCGTATAATAACGGCTCACCAATTCCTAAAAAGCCAACTGGCAATCCACCTTTAATTACATTTCGAAGTCGTTTGTTTTTTGTTTTCACATAAATCGCAATTGCTGCGCCCACTTGGCCAGCACCAGCCATTGCGAGCACTGGTAATAAAGGTGTTACGTGTGTTTGATTAATAAATTCCATATGAATTGGTGTTAAACCGTGATGCAATCCGACCATAACGAGAGGTAAAAATGTTCCCGCAAGTACTGCGCCAGCAAATGCTCCGCCAATATTTAAAATAGCATTAATTCCGCTCGTAATACCATCTGATAAGAAACCTGCTAATGGCTGAATGGCTAACATCGTTACGATACTTACAACTAATACCGTAATGAGTGGCGTCACGATTATATCAACTGCATTCGGCACTGCTTTTCGAACTTGTCTTTCCACTACAACCATAAGCCATGCTGCAAAAATAACTGCAAACAATCCGCCTCTTCCAGGCACTAATGCTTCACCAAACAATTTTACGTTTGCCATCGCCGGGTTGAAAATTAAAATACCAGCAATTGCCCCAAGAACCGGTGTCCCGCCAAATTCTTTCGCTGTATTCCAGCCGACTAAAATTCCTAAGAATGTAAAGATACCGCCGCCAATGAGTAGTAACATTTGTAACCACGTTGCATTTGGATCAGCACCAGCGTTTTTCGCAAAGTTAGCAACCCCGTTTATAATTCCTGACGCAACAAGTCCTGGAATTAACGGAATGAAAATACTTCCTATTTTTCGTAAAAAGTTTTTCACCGGTGTATTATTTTTCTTCTTAATCTCTGATTTCATCTCTTGCCCAATATCTTCAAGGTGATGATCTGCTACCTCACCAATTCGTAGTCCTGTCAAACCTTCCATTTCAGCTGCCACTTTATTTACTGTTCCCGGACCAACGACAACTTGAAGCGTCTCATCTTCTATAACACCCATAACGCCTTCAACTTTTTTCAAAAGGTCCATATTTACTTTACTTTCATCATGAAGCGTTAATCGCAGTCTCGTCATACAATGAGCAATACTACGAATATTTTTTATTCCTCCAAGTTGCTCCGAAATTTCCTTGGCCATTCTCTCTTCTTTCTTCATAATAGAATCCCCCTCCCTATTATTTTATAGTGCTTTCTTCACAAACCCTTTAGCGTATTTTAGTTTCTCCAGTGCTTCCCCATATTCACACTGCAACAACACCATAACAATTGCAGCTTTTACGTTACGTTCTGCCTTTTCATAATACTCTGCCGCTACTTCATAACTAGCGCCTGTTGCTTCCACAATAATTCGTTTTGACCGTTCTACTAACTTTTCATTTGTGGATTGAACATCTACCATTAAGTTTTTATATACTTTTCCTACACCAATCATCGAAGCTGTTGAAATCATATTCAGCACTAATTTTTGTGCTGTACCAGCTTTTAAACGCGTTGATCCTGTTAATATTTCTGCACCTGTTTCTACTTCCACATTTAAATTTGCATATTTACTTATTTCAGCATTTTTATTACAAGAAATACTCGCTGTACTCGCTCCTACGCTCTGTGCGTATTTCAAGCCGCCAATTACGTAAGGAGTTCTGCCACTGGCAGCAATTCCAATCACTGTATCTTTCTCATTTAATCCAATACTTTTTAAATCTTCTTCTGCTAACTCTTCGCGATCTTCGGCACCTTCCACCGCCTTAGTAAACGCTTTCAATCCACCTGCTATAAATCCTTGCACCATTTTATCATCCGTTCCAAATGTCGGCGGACATTCCACTGCATCTAGGATACCTAAACGACCACTCGTACCAGCACCAATGTAAATTAAGCGTCCCTCTTCTTCAAAAGATTTAATAACAGTCTGTACAACCTTTTCAATTTGTTCTATCTCTTTTTCAACTGCTAACGCAACAGTTCGATCTTCTTCATTCATACTTTGCAATACTTCTTTTATGCTCATTTCATCCAGATTCATTGTTTTCTCATTACGATGTTCTGTCGATAAATTTTCTAACATATTTCCACCCTCTTTGAAATTATATTTCACACTTTTATTATAACTTTAAGAAACTAAAAATCAATAACCCTTTCTTATTTTATGAAATAAAATTTCACAACATGACATATTTGTGTCAAAGATAATAAAAAAGATGAGTCTCCTCATCTTTTCTTCTACTTTAACTTCCGTAACCGCAACGCTTCTTCTCGCGTCTCCATAAATTGATCCAATACTTTATTACCAATTCGATTGAAAGTAATAACATATAAAGCATCGATCATATTCAATTGTGTCATTCTCGAAGCAATACTCGCAATACGATGATCTTGTTCTACATCTGGCATACAAAGGCGAATATCCGCTTCTTTATATAGGGGTGATGATTGATCTAATTTCGTAATTCCAATAACAGTTGCACCTTGTCTCTTTGCATACTGCGCCATTTCAAGCACATCTCTCGTTCGACCAGATGTTGAAATCGCAACAAATATATCGCCTTCTTTTAAATTCGTCACAAGCGGCAACATCATATGAAAATCAGATAGCATCATCGCTGTAAATCCAAGCCGTGTAAATTTATACGCCCCATCCATCGCTGGCGTAGCTGATCCACCTACGCCGTAAAATATAATTTTGCCCGCATTGACGATACGATCCGCTGCTTTCTCAAGTTCCTTCTTATCTATCGCAGTAACACTCGCCTCAATTGCAGCTTTATTCACATAAGTAACTTTATTAAATAAATCATACGGTCCATCTTCTGTATTCATCACTGAAAAATCGTTAATATTATAATCAGCAATCGTTAATTCACGAACGAGTGCTATCTTAAATGCTTTAAAACTTCCGATTCCAATCGATTTACAAAAGCGAACGACACTCGCTTCACTTGCGCCTGCATTCGTTGACACTTCTTTCGTCGTTAAATTCGGTACAATCTCTGCATTCTCCATTATGTACATGGCAACCTTCTTCTCAGCTGGTGAAAATTGATCCATATTACTTTCAATTTTAAATAGTAATGTTGAAGCTTTCACTATTTAACCTCCACTTCTTACGGTTGCGTTCACTTATTTTCTCTTGCTTCAAGAAGGTAATAACCATCATCGCCAGGAGGATGAAACACATTTACAATGCGATTCCCTTTTTGATAAACAGTTCTTTCCCCCTCTGTCCACTTCTTTTCCCAACCGTTCATCCAAATCGCAACATCAGGTAAAAAAGCAGTATATTTCAGCTTCTGACCGTACTCACCATCTGCTTCTTCCGAAAAAATAGAAACCGGAAAATCTTTCACTTTTGATTCTTTCCATGCAGTAAATGGTATACATACTGCAATAAGTACGATTACACCGATAACCTTCTCCTTCGTAATCTTCACACTTCCCTCTCCTTGTCATATCACATACATAGATTTTACCATAATTACAAACCCTTCATGCTATATGATCATTGCTTTTGGGAATAAAAAAAGAGCTTACCTACATCAGATAAGCCCTTCCTGTCTATACAAAATATTTCTTCAAAAGTGGCGGTGTAATAATCGTCGTCAATATAACAACAATAACAATCGCTGTGAAATTTTCTTTCGCTAATAAATTCGCCGTAAGTCCATTTGCTGCGATGATAAGCGCTACTTCACCACGTGATACCATCCCCGCACCAATACTGATAGAAGATTGGCGATTAAATCCTGTCAGTCTTGCGCCTAAGCCGGATCCGATTAACTTTGTGAAAATCGCAACGAGAGTCATAATAATAATGAACCAAAGCTGACTTCCAATGCCTTGAAATGTAATTTCCATTCCGATACTTACGAAGAATACTGGAACAAATATTGCATAAGCAATCGGTTCAATTTTATGTTCCACTTCATGCTTATACTCTGTTTGAGAAATAGCAATTCCTGCTGCGAATGCTCCAATAATTCCTGCAATTCCCATCATTTCACTGTAATAAGAAAAAGAGAAGCAAATAATAAGAGCTGCACTAATTAACGCTTCTGTTACACGAAGCGGGACAAGCATTTTCATAATCCAAGGAACGACTTTCCAAGCAATAAAAACAATACTTACAAAGAAAATAATTTTCTTTACAATGACCAGTGTTATATTCACATCTTGCGTTCCTAAAAAACTCATTACAAATGCTAATAAAATAACGACAATGACATCATCAAATACGGCAGCACCTAAAATGGTTGTACTTTCTCTCGTATTCATTTTTCCTAGATCACGTAGCGTCTGCACCGTAATACTAACCGATGTTGCGCAAAGTAATAACCCTAAAAAAATGGCATGGGATTGTATTAATCCAAACAGCAATCCTGTTACATAACCACCGATGAAAGGAAAAATAATTCCACCGGCCGCTACTGCAAACGACGATTTCAAATTCCGATTTAACTCTTCTAAATCTGTTTCAAGTCCCGCCATAAACATAAGTAACAAAACACCAATCTCACTCAATTCATCAATCAGTTCAGAACTATTAATAATACCAAGTACAGCCGGACCGATAATAATACCAACAATTAACTTACCAAGTACAGAAGGCTGACCAAGTCTTACACTAATGTCACCAGCTAATTTCGTACAAAGTAAAATGACGACAAGTTCAAAATAAAATAACATAGCATCTGCTCCTACTTTAACTTTAATCAGTGGGTCGTTAACCCCCGTCCATTTCTGCAAGTAGTTTCCCCTATTGATCCGCATTTTATTTGTCATATTTTTATTTGACAAAATATTCTGAATTATATTAAGATTAATCCAGCAATTTTAAAAAACTACATACCATAACTGCACCTCCACTTCCTTACTTACTCTTTTTTAATGGACTCATACTATAGTCGCAGTTATGGAAATGAAAAAACGGGGGGAGAGTCCAAAGTGAAGTCATTATTACGAAAAAAAGCGCTTAGTACTGAATCACCAAAGCAGCTAGCTAGAACATTAACTGCACTCGATTTAACATTTTTAGGAATCGGCGCCGTAATTGGGACAGGGATCTTTGTATTAACAGGTATTGTTGCAGCAAAACATTCTGGTCCTGGTATTATGCTATCATTCCTTATTGCTGCATTTACTTGTGCTTGTGTAGCCTTTTGTTACGCTGAATTTGCTTCTTCTATTCCTGTCTCAGGAAGTGTGTATACTTACGCATACATGACAGTCGGAGAAGTCGTCGCCTTCATCGTCGGATGGTGTTTAATGCTCGAATATTTACTTGCCGTTGCAGCAGTAGCTGTCGGTTGGTCTGGTTATTTGCAATCATTACTACAAGGGTTCAATATACACCTGCCCGCCATAATCGCCTCGGCCCCCGGCGTAGGAAAAGGTGGTCTCATCGATTTACCTGCTGTCTGTATTTTACTTCTTATTACAGGCCTTTTAAGTTTTGGTATACGCGAAAGCGCACGCATTAATAATATTATGGTTCTTATTAAGTTAGCCGTTATTATCGCTTTTATCGTAGCAGGTGCAAAATATGTAAAACCTGAAAACTGGACACCGTTCATCCCATTCGGATACGACGGTATTATTACTGGGGCTGCCACTGTGTTCTTCGCCTTCTTAGGATTTGATGCAATCGCAACAGCTGCAGAAGAAACGAAAAAACCGCAGCGTGACTTACCAATTGGTATTATCGGTTCTCTTCTTATTTGTACTGTTTTATATATGATCGTATCTTTCGTTTTAACAGGTATGGTTCCTTATACGCAATTAGACGTTTCTGATCCAGTTGCATTTGCATTGCATTTCGTTGGTGAGGATACAATTGCAGGACTACTCGCTGTTGGAGCGATGACTGGAATGACAACCGTTCTCTTAGTCGTTATGTATGGACAAGTTCGCGTTTCGTATGCGATGAGCCGTGACGGTTTACTTCCAAAAGCGTTAGCACGTGTAAATAAAAAAGTAAAAATCCCTTTATTAAATACGTGGATTACTGGCGTTGTTGCTGCTTTATTAGCAGGCCTTTTAGACTTACATTTGCTAGCGAATTTAGTAAACATCGGTACGTTAACAGCCTTTACATTCGTTTGCTGCGCAGTACTTATTTTACGAAAAACACACCCTGATTTAAAACGTGGATTCCGTACACCTTTCGTACCTGTATTACCAGTTGTCGCGATTCTTTGCTGCTTATATTTAATGATCAATTTGTCTAAAACAACATGGATTAGCTTTGCAGTTTGGCTTATGGTCGGCTTATGCTTCTATTTCTTCTACTCTAGGAAACATAGTCATTTAGCTATTGAAAAAACAAATGATGAAAAGAAAAAAGCATAACAAAATAGCTCGCCGTTTTAGCGGCGAGCTATCTTTCTGTACTATTATATTTTTTCGTCAACGATTGTAAAATGAAAAATATGCCGATGCAAGCTGTAAACCATGCCCAATTTCCTATTGGCGTTGCGTATTTCACAATTCCAATACCTACAAGCAATAGGAAAATAATCACCTGATATATGAGCTTCCACTTTTGCATATATTCCCTCCTTTACTTCGTTCCCTTCTTTTTATTCTTCCAGGCATTTAAACTATCAAAGAAGAAATTAATAAATAACGTGCCTAAACCCGCTAATAAAAACGTCATTAAAAATAAAACCCATATACTTTTTTCTTTTAAGAAATAATATCCTACAAGGAGCACAACCGCGATCCATACATATTCAAGAATTCTTTTTAGCTTTTTCTGTTCCAAATTATTCGCTCCTTCATTCTATACTAATTTTAGTATAACAAAAAAGAAGCCTATCATGATAAGCTTCTTTTCTTCTCTCTTATTTGTTTATGCTTTTTTCAACAAGTGAAATCGTATACTCTAATGTACGATTCATTGTTTCTACCTGTGTATCTTTTACTTTTACATCTTTCACTACAGCTTCGGCCACTGTAATTTTTTGACTCAGTGCTTTCACTGAACCGTCCGTTACATTTGCATCTTGCGCTTTTTTCACTACTACTTTTGCAGATTCAATATTGATTTGTAATTTTTCTTTCGGTGTTTTCGGTTGTTCTACTACTTTAGATTGTACAAATGTTACATTAGCTGTTTTTAATTCGTTATATGTTTGAACGATTTGCTCTCCCGTACTTCCTATATTTTCAAACACTTGTTTTGCATTATTATAGCTTTTCTCTAGTTCTTGAAATGCTTCCTTTGAATATTGACCTGGCTTATCACCAAACTCATACGTACCAGCTAACACTTCTTTTACTTTTCCAAGTTCTTCATATAACGCATTTACTTGCTCTAACTTCGTACGGTTAGAAAACTCATTGTACGCTGCTAATACTTCTGAAGAACTTAACGCTTTACTATATAATTTCGCAAGCGCGATTTTACCGTTTAACGGAATACCACCATTGCCGTTACTATCAGGATCCGCTCCAAGTACAAATGGTACATTTGGATGATATACTTTCCCAGTAGCTGGCTGGCTATTTACTTTTTTACCATCTACGTAAATTGCCACTTCACTTCCGTTATACGTTCCTGTTAAATGATACGTTTTGTTCGCTTCTAATTGAACTCCAACACGTTTATAGCTGCCACCAATGTGAGCCCATAATTCAACATATCCACTTCCTGTAGACTCAAATCCAATTCCGCCGCTCTCTGTATTTTGCAAAATACCTTGGCCACGGATTTGATTCATTGAAAATACCGTTTCTAACGTAAATGTATTTGCTACTTTCTCTTTTTGTGCTGCTGAAAATGGAAGGTATCCAAATGTATTAGATTGTCCGTTTAACTTCATAACATTCTTTTTCAATGCTTTATCATATTCAATAGTCACATTGCCCTTCACATCACCTTTTGTTCCAAATGGTGAATTGTCTTTAAATGTACCATCTGCAAAATTCACATCAAAAACATCAGCCTTTGGCACTTTTACATTCGGATCAATATCATCTTTTTTCGTAGTAATTTCTGCCGTTAACGGCTGCACACTTTCATTACCAAACGAATCAATTGCAACGACTTCAAGTGTATATGTTTTCCCGCCATCTAACCCCGCAAGCGTAAACGTAAGATCTTTCGGCACTGGATCACGATAAAACTCTGAGAATGCTAACAATTTATTTTTTATTTCACCCGTTTGCTTATCTCTAGCCTGCACACGGTAAGAGTGAACAAGGAGGTTGTCCAATGCTTGTGGGAATGTTACTGTTGCCGCATTTTCTGTTACATTTGATACAGCAAGCTTTGCATCCTTAGCAAAGTAAGGCTTTTCTTTATCACGATCTTCTACATGTGTAAATGTGTCTTTCTTTGCTGGTAATTTAATTTTCCAAGGCTCGCCTGTCCAAGAATTCGTATGGAAATCACGACGATTAATCGTTACTTCTTTATCATCTACTTCTACTAATAAACCTTGGCTTAACGTACTAGCTCCTGGCGGGATATTCCCTTGTACTTTACCACCTTCAACTTCCATATAACTTACTGAAGATGTACCAACTGATGTAAAGTCTTTTTGATGTATCGATCTCGGATCATCTAATGGATAATGTGAATGACCTGAAAACGTAATAACTTGTGGGTATTCTTTTAATACTGCATTAATTTTTGCGCTATCTTGTGTTCCCCATTCATGACTACCGTATACTGTCTCTTTAATGTGTTGATGTAAAAATACAAAAATCGGTTTTTCTGGATCATCTTTTTGCGCTTTTGCCATTTCTTCTTTTAACCAATTAATTTGCTTGTCCGAATAATAGCCATGAGTTGTTCCATTCTCTGGAGACATAACAAGGAAGTGATAACCTTTTACCACTTTATGATAATAAATTGATTCCATACCTGTTTTTTCTAAGAAACGCTTCTGTGCGCCCTCTACAGATAAACCGTTCCAATAATCATGGTTACCAAGAGAATTCATTCTCACGGCATCTTTATTTGCATTTTCATTATACACTTGCATGAAACGATCATATTGCTGCACTGATCCTGTATCTGTGAAATCACCTACAATAACAAATGCATCTTGCTTTGGTGCTAGTGTATTAAACTGTTCAATCGCTCTTTTCCAGCGAAACGTATCATCTGTTCCACTGTTTTTAATATGCACATCACTTACAACTGGAAAAACTATCTTCTTCTCACTTGATGCCTTTTCTTGCTTTTTCTCTTCCGCCTTGACTGATGTACTCCATGGAAATGATACGAATGCTAATACAAAAACCATTAATAATCCAATAAGGCCTTTTACTTTTCTTAAAGCATTTCTGTCCACGTGAATCCTCCTCATAATAATTGATTCATTACAAGGGCTATTTTATCTAATACATGTTAATGTCGTTTAAATAACAAATGAACTTTATTAGATTTTTGTAAATATACAGTTAATTAGAAATTAAGTTCAACATTACTCGTACTATTGTATACAACCACCTTTTGTCTAAAAGAGTCTGATCATTCTTTTCCTATGACTATTCACATATAATCTTTTCTATAACACTAATGATAAGTTAAGGTTTAAGCCTATTAGACAATCTTAATTTTTAATATTTCCTTCTTTTTTTAACACATCGGCCATGCTTTTACATTTAATAGTAATAAAAGACAACTTAAAAGGAGGGGTTGTATTGAAGAATAAAAAAAATATCGGCTGTTTCGCTCCTTTATCTATTATTTGTCCAGACCCTTGTCCACCGCCCCCTCCTCCAAATCCAAATTGCGAGCGAGTAACAAATGAATTTGCAGGGAATTTCCTCATAACTAATAACACCATCTCCTCTGCCAAAGATACATCACAATTAATGATACTATGGCAAAGTGATGGGATACTACTTATATCAGGTACTGTCTCGGTTTACAATAGTACTAGCAGCAACGAAGCAATTACAATTCAAATCGTTGGAACAGTAACCAATATTTTCACTGTGTTTCCTGGTAATACAATATCGTACACAGGAAAAGACCTACAGTCGATCAATATTATCAATATAACAAGTAATCCTTCACTATATTTAGAAGGCAAGTACTGTTGCGAATTTACATGTTGCTTATAGAATACCAATTTCATTATTTCCTTAATATAAAAAGCATACCGTTCACGGTATGCTTTTTATGAGATTGGATAACGTACTGTAATACAAAACTCTCCTTGATTAACAATCGTTCCTGTCGTAGTAATTCGGACAGTAGTAAAATATCGGACAGTGAAAGTACCACTACTTTGTGGTTGTACAGTAATTGTATCAACCACTGTTGCACCTACTAAAAAATCAACTGTAATCGGGTTGGCACCTACATCATACTTCACGTAACCTGAACCATATACTTCTTGCGTGATATTATTTGTATATACAATTTGAGTACCAGCACCTGTAATAGACCAGTCTGTACATACTTGGTCTTGCACAAGTGTTTTATTAGAACAACAAGACAAACTGGAACTTCTCATTCCCATTTCGATCCTCTCCTATTCTGCTATGAAAGTGGATAACGTGTTGTAATACAAAATTCTCCCTGATACGTTCCAGCAGGTGTTGCAGGTAACACAACTTGTATACTATCAAAGCGACGATACGTAAAAGCAATACTCGTTCCTGGGTTTAATGTTTGTGTATCAATTGTACCCCCAGCAGAATCAAGTACCTCTACAGTAATTGGGCCTGGTCCAACATCATATTTAACAAAACCAGTACCAATTACGTTTTGGTTAATATTATTTGTATAGAGAACATTATCAATTGCTGTTGCAACTACAGTAGCAGACCACGGACTACACACTTTATCTTGCACATAATTTTTATCTGGACAACAAGTTAATGCTGACCCTGAGCACTCACAAGACATAGTTGTTTCCCCTCTCTCTTTTATATTCCCTATATGTGTATGTCCCCCAGAGTCTTTTGCCTGTACTATTCATCTATTTTCAAAAAATATTCATGTGACTAGATAGATTCTGTTTTGTTTCTTTTTTTCATATATTTATAGACAAAGATACTAGCAACGATAAGAATAACGCCTCCTAATATCGGTAACATATATTGCCCAACAACATCCGCTGCTTTTTCCCAATGTGGACCTAATTTCATTCCAAAATAAACATACAAAGTCGTTAACGGGAACATTGCTACAAATGTATATATGCTAAATTTCCATATGTTCATTTTTGCCATACCACATGGAACAGAAATAAGCGTTCGAACTCCTGGCACAAAGCGTCCAACAAATGCTACAACCGGTCCATATTTCTCAAAGAAATCATCTGCTTTTTGAATTTGTTCTTCTTTAATGAAGAAGTATTTCCCGTATTTTATTAATAGAGGACGACCACCGTAATAACCGAGTGCATATAACGTTAAAGGTCCTGTCGTTCCGCCGAGGGTTCCGGCTAATACAGCAAGCCAAAAATTCATATCTCCCTCGTACACCCAATAACCAACCATGGGCAAAACTACTTCTGCTGGAATAAATTCAAACGTTAATGCTAACACAACTCCAAAATAAGAAAATTGCTTTAAAAACTCGATTATATCTAAAATAATTTGCTCCATATTTTCTACCCCAACTCCTATCCTACGTTTACGTTATGCTTTTCTTGTAATTGAACTGGCGCCATTTTTACAATTCGGTTCAAAATAAATAATACAATTCCAATATCATCTAAAATACCGATAAACGGTAAGAAGTCTGGAATTAAATCGAGCGGCATCGCAACATAACCAACTAAAAACGCAATAGATAAAATTTTCTTCTTTATTGAAACCTCTTTTGAAGTGAAAAAGTCAAATAGGAATGGAACAAATCGGCGAACATGAAATACAACTCTTAATCTACTAATAAGTTTTTTCATTTTTATATCTCCTCTCTTTGTATACAAAAAGGCCCCTACCAAACATGGTAAGGGTCCTAAAAAAGACAATAAGGGGCCTTTACCATTGCTGGTAAAGGTCTCACTAACAACGAAACGTTGCCAATAAAGCCGAGGGTTTCTCCCTGTAATGACGACTTTACTGTAATAAGTTACTCCCCTTTATATACACAATTTTATACAATCACATTAAAATATTTTGGAGAGCTTGTCAATATATTTTATATCCCACATCCTCCTGCTTAACATTCCGTAAAAACAAAAAACGTATAGGAAATTTCTTACTATCTCATAATATACATAATCATTTTTGAATGAAAGGAGAGGCTTCATTTGCATACCGTATGGAAAGGTGCCCTTTCACTTGGACTATTAAATATAGGAATCAAACTATACAGTGCCGTAGAAGAAAACGATATAAAATTTTTAAGTCTTCATAAAGAATGCTTAACACCTATTAAATATAAAAAATTTGCTCCTGATTGTACGGATGAAGAAATTGATGATAAAGATATTGTAAAAGCCTATGAATACGCACCTCATAAGTACATTATTATGGATGAAAAAGAACTAGCTGAGTTGCAAAAAGCTCACGAACCAAGATCTATTCGTATTATATCTTTTATCCAAAATAACGAAATTGATTCTGTTCTCTACGATCGTTCTTATTTTATAGGCCCTACCTCAGGACATGAAAAATCATATTTATTATTAAAAGAAGCACTTGAACGTACGAATAAACTTGGTCTTATCCATATTTCCATTAGAAAAAAACAACATTTAGCTATTATCCGTAACTTTGAAGATGGGCTTATATTACAAACTATTCACTACCCTAATGAAATTCGCGATATAACAAATACACCTAACTTACCAAGTAACGAAAATTATCCGATTCAAAAACAAGAACTCACGGCAGCAATCAATTTAATCCACCATCTTACAAATCCTTTTGAAAAAGAGATGTATACAGATGAGTATAAAGAAGCCCTTACCGAACTAATCGAAAACAAAATTGAACAACAGGAAAAAACCGAAACAATCTCTCCAACTCCAAACATCATCAATATTATGGAGACATTACAGGCAAGTATTGAACAAGCAAAAATAAAAAGAGAAAATAAAGCAGAAAAAGAGGCCAAATAAAATTGACCTCTTTTTTCTTTAAAGCGGATTACATTTTGGCATCTCAAGTCCAGACGATTGTGCTAATTTTAATAAGTAATAACATTCTTCTCTTGCCATATGATCCGCCATTCTAGCAGATAATGCACTTAATATTTCATTCGATAACTCCAGCTCTTCGACCTCATGGAGAAAATGCGAAAATAATTTTAACTCAAGTGAAACATCTTTTGTAAACTTCTTTAATGCAGGAAAATGATGAAGCTCTGTCCGTAAATACCCCGTCATTTCAACTGCCTTTAAGTAAAATTGTTCAAAGTGCTTCGTAAATTCTTCGCTTTTCTCTTTTAATCTTTTTTCAACAAGATCTAATCCACCAGAAATAGACCCTGCATGGCCAGCCGCATCCGTTAACCAAACGAGATGATAATGTAATTCATGAAAAACAGGCGGAACTTCTCCTTTATTTAAAAATTCTAACACTGTTATATACTCTTCTACTTCGTTTACCATATGATTGATGAAAGTTGGCGTAAAATGAATAGTGATTTTTCCCTCGAGTTGTTTCTGTATAATACTTAATTTAAACGTTCGTATTTCCTTTGCGGCTCGTTCTGCCTCTTTTGAAAACGCAATGAGATTCACATTACGAACTTTATTTAACAGATTCGTAAATGTTTCAACAAAATAAGTGGCCTTTTTTATATCCTCTTTTTCCTTCGGAGCTAATGCATCAAGTAAAAATTGCGAATGATCAGTAAGCACCTTTAGCCAAAATTGATGCTCAAACAATGCACTTTCTTCATAATTCCTCTCCACTAAATCCCCTCCGTTTATTCGTCCTTCTCTATCACTTGAATTTTATATCCATCTGGGTCTTGTACTACAATACTCTTCTCACTTTTGTTTTCTATATATGCAATTTTATAAAACACTAACCTCTTCTTTAAGTTCTCTATGTTAGAAATTGAAAACATTAGTACATCAACCGAATCCGTAACACTCTTCTCACGCCCACCCAAACTACGATTCATTACAAAACTAACTCTCATTGAATCAGCATCATACCAAACCCCTGTTATATCTAATTGGGGTCTTTCTAAACTAGGCTTGATTCCTAAAATCCCTTCATAAAAATACAAAGTTTCCTTTAAGTTTTTCACTTCCAATACAATGAATTGTTTCACATTCTCCACATTCATTCCCCCCGTACCTATTACTTTTTTATATGTGTCATAAAGGCCTATTATGTCTGAATACAATACGTAGTGATGAAGAATATAGGGAGGTTTATTAATGGATAAATATATGAAATCATATGTGCCATATCATAGTCCTCAAGATCCTTGTCCTCCTATTGGTAAAAAATATTACTCTACCCCTCCTAATTTATATTTAGGTTTTCAACCGCCAAATTTACCACAATTCTCACCGAAAGAAGCACTACAAAAAGGAACCTTATGGCCTATCTTTTATGATTATTACGAAAATCCTTATAAAAAAGGGCGGTGACTACTGACGTGAACCAGCCACTACCAGAAGAGTATTATCGACTTTTAGAGAATCTCCAAGAATTAGACTTTGTATTAGTTGAACTAACCCTTTACTTAGACACCCACCCAGACGATACAGCAGCTATTAACCAATTTAATGATTTTTCCTATAAACGAAGAGTATTAAAACAACAGATGGAAGAAAAATATGGACCGCTTCAACAGTATGGAAATAGCTATTCTAATGCCCCTTGGGAATGGAGCAAAGGTCCTTGGCCATGGCAAATATAAAGGAGAGAAACTATGTGGATTTATGAAAAAAAATTACAATACCCTGTTAAAGTAGGAACTTGTAATCCAGCACTTGCAAAATTATTAATTGAGCAATACGGTGGTGCAGATGGAGAATTAGCTGCTGCACTACGTTACTTAAATCAGCGTTATACAATCCCGGATAAAGTCATTGGCCTCCTTACCGATATTGGTACAGAAGAATTTGCGCATCTTGAAATGATTGCTACGATGGTTTATAAGCTGACAAAAGATGCGACTCCTGAACAGATGAAGGCAGCTGGTCTCGACCCTCATTACGTCGATCATGACAGCGCACTTCATTACCATAACGCAGCTGGTGTTCCATTTACTGCAACCTATATACAAGCTAAAGGTGATCCAATTGCCGACCTATACGAAGATATTGCGGCTGAAGAAAAAGCGCGTGCCACATATCAATGGCTTATCAACCAATCTGACGATCCCGACATAAATGACAGTTTACGCTTTTTACGCGAACGAGAAATTGTCCATTCACAACGTTTCCGAGAAGCGGTTGAAATTTTAAAAGAAGAACGCGATAGAAAAATATATTTTTAATACACGTATCCTAGCGATATGTGTTTTTTTTACGTTAAAAGTTAAATCCTTCCTATTAAACATACAAATAGTATATTTATTCGATTTAATGCATTATTTTTTAATTTTTTCAAAATTCCCTATTGCTTTCTAGTCATCAGACCTTTAAAATAATAACAGTTACTCGACAAATTATTTGAATTTTCGACAAAAATACTCATTAGGAGGATTTTCTTTATATGCGTACAACTTTGAAACCAGCGCAAATACTTTCGATTAGTTTATTACTCTTCGCAGTTTTCTTCGGTGCTGGTAATATGATTTTCCCGCCCCTTCTTGGCCTTTCTTCCGGAGAAAATATGTGGGTTTCCATTACAGGGTTTATTATTACAGACGTCGGTTTATCTTTACTTGCTATCGTTGCTGTTGCCCTTGCTGGTGGTAGTTTTAACACTTTAGCGAGCCGTGTTCATCCAAAATTCGCAGCAGTATTCGCTATCATTATTTATCTTTCAATCGGCCCACTATTTGTTATTCCACGAACTGGATCTGTATCTTATGAAATTGGGATTGCACCACTTTTCCCAGATCAATGGTATTCTATGTTAGTTTTTAGTGCGATTTTCTTTACAGTCGTTTACTTCTTATCATTAAATCCATCCAAGCTAGTAGATCATATTGGTAAAATATTAACGCCAATTTTACTTGTAATTATTGCAATTATGGCAACAAAAGCGATTCTTTCACCAGGAACGTTTGCAGAGCCTATCGGTGACTATAAAGACATCCCGTTTTTCAAAGGATTTCTTGAAGGATTTTTAACGTTAGATGCAATTGGCGCTCTCGTACTATCAACAATTGTTGTAAATGCAATTCGTCAAAACGGTATACAAGAGAAGAAATATATCGCGAAATATACAATCATTTGCGGAAGTATCGCTGCTCTATTCTTAACAATTGTTTACTTCTTACTCGGTTATATCGGAGCTTCAAACGGAAACTTGGGACAATTCGAGAACGGTGGTCAACTATTAGCAACTGTTATGTACCAATTCTTTGGGACAAGCGGTAATGTTTTATTAAGTATCGCCATTATCTTCGCTTGTTTAACAACAGCAATTGGTGTTGTAAGTGCATTCGCCAACTATTTCGCAACAGTATTAACAAATGTTTCTTACAAAAAGCTCGTACTATACGTTTGTATCTTTAGTTTCGTTATTTCAAACTTAGGATTAAGCTTATTAATTAAAATCACACTACCTGTATTAATTATTTTGTACCCAATTACAATCATTTTAATTTTCGTATCATTTATCGATAAATATACGAAACGTAAACCTTCTGTCTACATCGGAGCAATGATCGCAGCATTCATTATTAGCTGTATTCATGCACTCGATAATGTGGGAATGATACCAAGTTTTATCGCTAATATCGTACACACGATTCCTTTTTATAACTTAGGAATCGGCTGGATCGTTCCAGCAATAATTGGTGGTATAATCGGATACTTTATTCCGCAAACAGAAGCTGAAGGTGAAGTTTCTGCAAAGTAAAAAGAAGCAAGCATGAAATCCATGCTTGCTTCTTTTTCTCTTCACATCGTATGTTTAAACGTAAACAACTCTTCCTTTGACTGTACAGCAGATTGTTCCTCTTCTACAACTTCCTTCTTTATCTCTCCCCCTAATCGAACTTTCAACATCGCCTCTTCTAGACTTTTTACAATCATATTTCCTGAAAAAATGGTAAGCCCGAAAAATGTAATTGGGACGAGAGGAATCCATGGATGCACTGTTAAAGATCTAAAATAGACTCCAATTAGCCCTGACCATTCATGTGTGTAAGATTCTATTTCTTCTATCGGTCCTAAAAACTTAACCGTTCCGCCAAAGAATATTTCTAGTAACCCTAAGTGCAGTAAAATAGTAAGAGTCTGCGTAAACTGCTGAAAAAATACAAGTATAAACGTCATATAAAGGTGTGGGAAAAGATGCTTTATAACAATATGTCTTCTCGATCCACCTAATATACGTGCGGCATCAACAAATTCCTCCGTTCGCAATTTACGAACTTCCTTCGCAACATACAGTGCAATAACTGGCATTACAAGCATTACAAGTAAGACAACTTGAAACGAAGCCCTTTCAAAAAAGGTTGTTGTTTCCTCCCCGCTTCCAAATGCATTTACAGATTGAAGAAAAAAATACGCAATCATAACTGTCGGAATAACTGTAAAACTATCAAAGAAAGCCTCAATTTTTGAAAATCCTCTTTTTATATACGTTCCGAGTACGACACCGAAAAACACACCTATTACCATTCTAAGTGCCGCAATTAAAATAGATATACCAATCGTCCACTTCGCGCCTTCAATAACTAAATGTAAAAGGTCGTATCCTTTCCGATCTGTCCCGAGTAAAAATTGGAATGAAGGTGAAAACGGTGGCACTTGTGGATTTTCATCCGCATCATATTGCAATGTAACTTGTCTAATATGTCCATCATTCCATAACGTATTTCCGATGCTCAAAAGAACTAATAGGAGAAGAAACCCAATGCTTATCCAAAATCTTTTATCACGTTTTATATACGTCCACATATTATAATCTCTCCTTCATCGCAGCCGGAATGAGATAATGAAACAATTTAAATAAAATAAAAATCGGAATATATATAAGAAGCACACTAACGATGAAAACCTCAACTCTAATACCAAAATAAGATTTCAAAAACATAAAAATACCACCCGTATTAAAAATCCATTCTATAATATATAAATTAGATAACATAAAAAAGATATTCGTTTTCGCAAAGAATAATGTACTAAGCAACACATTTCGTAAAATATGACGATTTAAAATATGAAAGCGCCCCAGCCCTTTCGCCTTAGCAAATAGTACATAATCTTTTTCTAGTTCATTTTCAAAACGAAGCACGACCATTTTTACAAACATAATCGTAGTCGGGATGCTCAAACAAAGTATCGGCAATCCTCTAATTGACTCGCCTCCAATTGAAGCAATTTGAAAAGGTAAAAAACCTGTTTGTTTAAAAAACCATATAACTAAAATTTGTGATACTAAAATAAGAAGGATATCTGGAATAGATTCTAGGAAGATAAGAAATGATTTAATTCGATGTTGTATACGCGGTGAACTACTCATAATTACATAAACAATACAAAATGCTACAAATAATGAAATAAAAAAAGCAGCTAAAAAAATAATAATCGTTTCTTTATAATGGACGAACAGCTGCGGAAATAAAAATTTACCTTTCACATATTGCAAATTGGAAATATCCATTAAGTTCACAAACACTTCTTTTAAACTCTGTATGTACTTTGATACATCCAGCTTAAATCCATAAAACAATTTCGGCAGAGCCCCTAACATAATAATCCCCAAAATCGAAATAATAAATTGAATTGTCACTTCCATCCCATTCAGAAAAACTTTTTTGACCACGTTTTCCCTTCTCTCTCTTTATATTTTACTCTCTAATTTTATTCTTAATTTTCTGAATTGTAAATATTCAAACATAAAAAATCACTAGGTTATGATCCTAGTGATTCTTTATGCGCATGCCTTTCTCTTTTTGCAAACGGCATATACAAAATAAAACACCCAATAAGCGCTGCGAGTTCTAATGAAATAATATAGTAAGGATGCGGTCCTAACATATCGAGTAATGAAGCTGTTTCTGGCTTATGAGCTAAAAACATATAATTACCGCCTGTTTTATAATTCACAAACGAAACAAGCGGAATCAATATGTTTAAAAATATCATCGTACGCTTAATAGATTGCAAGGTCGGTCTATAGCCTTCCACCCAAGTCATAAAGAGTGGTGCCCAAATGAGCAATATATGCGCGATAAAATATTCAATGAAACGAAAATGCGGAAAAGCATACTGCAAGTTTGGCGTTAAAATAGCTTGTGATGCACCAATAATTCCCGTGAAAAATACAATCTCATATATGCGGTAACTTTTCGTTACGATCATAATCGACGCTAATAATAAACTAATCGTACATAATTCAAACGGTAATGAAGTAGCTAGCTCAAAAATCCCCGCTTTCCACTCCCACATATGAAGCCCAATTTCACTACCTATAAATAAAAATGCAATTGCATATCGAACCGTTATATTCCACTCACTTTGACGTAATACATCTTGGTATTGATACAGAAAAAATATCCCCACCAACATAATAAATAATATAAGGGCATGTTGCCTTGAGTATGGAATAAATGGTTTTAATGGGTGTGCGCTAAAATAAGCTTCCATCTTCCTTCCTCCTTTCCTCCATACAATATTATTGTAAGAAAGAAACGACGAGTCAATTCATTTGCTTACACTAGGACAACCTCTACCTTACATTTACATATTCATACCTTACAAAACTGTAAGGTTATTGTAAGCTAAAACGATTTGTCAGATTCTTTACCTCTTCTATACTTAATGTAGATACTAAAACGAACGAAAAGGTGATAAATAGATGAAGAAGAAAAATAAAGTGTTAATTACTAGTGTAGTAGCAATCGGAATTGCAGCTGGATCATACTTTGCATTTGCTGGTGGCGGTTCAGATGTAGCAATGGCATATAGCGGATATAAAGTAACCGAAAAACAAATCCAAAACGCGCAAAAATTTGGTGGCGAAGTTATTCCAAATGGAATTGAAACTATTTCATTCGATCCAACAAAAGGAACATATGAATTAGCTGTGAAAAAAGGCGATGAAGTGAAAAAAGGTCAGCTTCTATTTAAATACAATGATCCGACTGCGAAACAAGGTGTAACAGAAGCAGAAATGCAAAAGAAAATCGCACAAAAAGAAGTAACGTTGCTCCAAAAACAAATTGATGTAGCGAAACAAAAATTACAAAAAGATAAAAATGCAGGCCTTCCTGCTGAAGCATTAAAAGCATCAGAAGCCGAAGTTGGGCAATTAGAATCACAAATTGAAATGAAAAAGTTTGAAGTTGAAAAAGCTGATGAAATGATTAAAGCAGCAAAAGAGAAAGTAAACAATCTTTCTGTAACAAGTCCTGCTGATGGCGTAATTGATGATATCGTAAAAACTGCTGACGAAAAAACAGGTATGAGCGGAATTACTCTTCGTCACGCTGGTCAATTTAAAGTAAAAGGTCAAATTTCTGAATATGAGCTTGCTAGTATGAAAGTTGGGCAAGAAGTAACTGTTTCATCAAAAACTGTCGCTGGTAAGACTTGGACAGGAAAAGTAACAGAAATCGGTTCTACACCATTAAAGAGCATGGATGAAAATAAAACTGTTTCTAACTATCAATTCACTGTCACATTAGATAATAGTGACGAATTACAAAACGGCTTCCACGTTTACGTAACAAGTAAATCTGGCGAAGCAACTGGTACAATTGTTCCGAAAAGCAGTATCGTGAAAAAAGGTGACAAAAATGTTGTCTTCGTTGTAAAAGACGGTAAGGCGAAAGAACAAGCAGTTACTGTTGAATTCGAGACTGATAGCGAAGCAAAAGTTTCTGGAGTGAAAAAAGGAGAGGAAATTATCTCTAAACCTGAAAAAGACTTAAAAGATGGTATGGAGGTTGTCGCCCAGTGATTAACTTAAAAGGCATCACGAAATCCTTCCAAAATGGTGCAGAGTCCGTTCAAATATTACACGGAATTGACGTAACACTGAACCAAGGAGAATTCACTTCAATTATGGGACCTTCTGGTTCTGGTAAATCAACACTAATGAACATTATCGGTTGCTTAGATAAACCGACGACAGGTACGTACGAACTAGCCGGTCAAAATATTTCAAACATGACTGAAACAGAACTTGCACACGTACGTAATAAAGAGATCGGATTCGTATTCCAAAACTTCATGTTATTACCGAGACTTACAGCGCTTCAAAATGTAGAACTACCTCTTATTTACGCTGGAGTCGATAAAAAAGAAAGACGCGAGCGCTCATTAGCCGCTTTAACAAAAGTCGGTTTAGCTGATCGCGCTACTCACTTACCGAACGAATTATCCGGTGGTCAAAAGCAACGTGTCGCCGTTGCCCGCGCAATCGTAAATAACCCGAAATTCATTTTAGCCGATGAACCGACGGGAGCACTTGATACGAAAACAAGTACACAAATTATGGACCTCTTTTACGAATTAAATAAACAAGGCTCAACAATCATTATGATTACCCATGACCGTGAAATCGGGGAAGCTGCAGCACGTCAAATTGTAATTCGTGACGGAAATATCGTCCAAGATTGGAGAGGTTAATTTTGAATACGAGTGAAAATATACGCATGGCCCTTTCCTCTATCTTTGCTCATAAAATGCGTTCTATCTTAACGATGTTAGGTATTATTATCGGTATTAGTGCCATTATTACTATCATTTCAATGGGTGATGGTACAAACGCAAAGTTTAAAAAAGAATTAGGCCAAGGAAAAGATAACGAAGTAACGATTTACTACAACAATCCTGATTACGGAACAGATAGTGCCAAAATCACACCTGATATGCTAAACCGTCTGCAAACTGTACCAGGCGTTAAAGATGTGTATCCAGACGTAAGTATGAAAGTAAAAGCATCTGCTGGTTCAAAAGATGTAAATCTTGATTTAAAAGGTGGAACAGGCGCCTTTATGACAGATTCGAAAATAAAATTAGTTCACGGTCGTGAATTAAATGACAGTGAACTAAATCAAGCAATCCCTGCTGTTATATTAAATGAAGAAGCTTTCAACAAATTATTTAGTAGTGGTTGGGAATCAAATCAATACACAGATATAAAAGGAAAGCCGTATAAAATAGTTGGTGTATACGAAACGAAAAATGACTTTGGAATGCCTATGCCTGAAGGTTATACATCACTCGAAAATGCGCCCGTCATTTCAGGAGTAAATGAGTATGACTCTGTAAGATTAACAATGACCTCTCCGACAGAACGTAAAAGTGTAGAAAAACAAGCTGTTTCTGTCTTAAACGAAATGAAAGCTCCTAAATTTGAGCACAAATTCGAAGCACAAGATTTAGGTGAATTTACGAAACAACTAGACGAATCAATCGGTATGATGAAAATGGTATTCGGTGGTATTGCAGCTATCTCCTTACTTGTTGGTGGTATCGGTGTAATGAACATCATGCTCGTATCTGTAACAGAACGTACACGTGAGATTGGTATTCGTAAAGCACTTGGTGCAACACGTGGTAAAGTATTAACACAATTCTTAATCGAATCTTGTATATTAACAGGACTTGGTGGTTTCATCGGATTCATGCTCGGTATTTTCTTCGCTTGGATCGTCTCAATCTTTGCTGGATGGCCACTCGTTGTCTCAAAAGAACTTGGACTTCTTGCAGTAGGTATCTCAATGTTAATCGGTATTATATTCGGTTTACTGCCAGCTAACAAAGCTGCCAAACTGGATCCAATTGAATGTTTACGATATGAATAAACAAAAACGTAGGAGTTTACACTCCCGCGTTTTTTATTTATCTACTAAATTGAGTTTCTTCTATTATATATGTTTCACGTTACAACTACCATTCTAATACTCTTCATTATTTATAGGTACTAAGGCTATTATCTAATTCTATTATTGCAAAAATACTATGTAATAGACGAAAATCAAGGCGTAATTTTTTCCATACTTCGACTGATTTTGTAACAATTATATCGATATTTTATTAAATTTCACCTCATTTATATATTTTCACGCCTAAAAAGATTATCGTTTCATAACTAAATTTCCATTCAAACAGTAAAATAAGCTGTTTTTGTAACGCTATAGATATCATCAAGAAATATTACCGTAACATTATTAACGTTACAGTAATTGAAATACTACTCATTTTGTGTTTCATATGCCCTAATACGCCAAAAAACAACAAGGAAGCGCTATCAGGATATTTATGGAATTGTTACAGAATATTAATGCCCCGTTACGAAAGCTTTGTAATTTTATGTTTTTCGCAAATAAGAAAATAATGGTTGCTATAATGAGGTCAACGAAAACAAATGCAATGGAGGCTATTATGAAAAAATTTATGGGTATAGCAACAGCAGCGGTTTTTGGTCTTGGGATTTTCACAACATCTGCTAAAGCAGAAACAATCGTAACGACTGACGTACTAAACGTACGAGAAAACCCAACTACTGAATCAAAAGTTGTAGGAAAATTATTAGATGGATATAAAGTAAATGTTTTACATACAGAAAATGGTTGGTCAAAAGTTCAATTGAATAGCGGTAAAGAAGCTTTCATAAGCGCTGACTATACAAAAGACACTTACTACGTAACAGCAAACGTATTAAACGTACGTGCTGGGGCAAACACAGACTCAGAGATTCTTGGTAAGTTGAAAAAAGATGATGTAATTGAAACAACACACCAAGTACAAAATGATTGGATTCAATTTGAATATAACGGAAAAACAGCTTATGTTCATGTTCCTTACTTAACAGGTAAAGCACCAGTTAAAGTTCAACCAGTAGCTAAAGTTGAAAAAACGACTACAGTTCAAGATACAGCTAAAGTTCGTGAAGCTGCTAAAGCTCAGGAAGTAGCTGAAACTCAAGCAAAAGCTAAAGCAGTGGAAGCAACTAAAGCTCGCGAAGCAGCTGAAGCCCAAGCAGAAGTTAAAGCTCAAGAAGCGGCTAAAGCTCGTGAAGCAGCTAAGGCTCAAGAAGCAGCTAAAGCTCAGGCAGATGCTGAAGCTCAAGCAGAAGTTAAAGCTCAAGAGGCAGCTAAAGCTCGTGAAGCAGCTAAAGCTCAAGCAGATGCTGAAGCTCAAGCAGCGGCTAAGGCTCAAGAAGCAGCTAAAGCTCGTGAAGCAGCTAAAGCTCAAGAGGCAGCTGAAGCTCGTGAAGCAGCTAAGGCTCAAGAAGCAGCTGAAGCTCGTGAAGCGGCTAAGGCTCAAGCAGCGGCTAAAGCTCAAAAACCAGCTACACAACAACCTGTTGCAAAAGAAACTGAAACAAGTGCACCATCATCTTCTCGTGAGTTACGTGTTGTAGCAACAGCTTACACAGCAGATCCACTTGAAAATGGTTATAAAGCAGGCGACCAAGTAAAATCAGCTTTAGGCCACAACTTAACAGCTAATCCAAACATGAAACTAATTGCAGTTGATCCAAGTGTCATTCCATTAGGTTCAAAAGTATGGGTTGAAGGTTACGGAGTAGCAATTGCTGGTGATACTGGTGGAGCTATTAAAGGAAATAAAATTGATGTTTTAATGCCAGATAAAGGTTCATCAAGTAGCTGGGGACGTAAAACAGTTACAGTTAAAGTATTAAACTAGTTAGTAAAAAAAGAGCCAGTCTCATCGTTGAGACTGGCTCTTTTTTTACTCTATTAAACTACTGAAAAATAACATAGTAAATGAAATTATATCAACGATTTTTCAAATATATCTATCGTAACCTACAATATATCAACGATTTTTCGAATATATCTATCGTAACTTATAATATATCAACGATTCGACAAGAGATATCGATTTACCGACAAATTTTGACGTTAAAAGTACTTTAATATTAAAAAGGCGGTCCAAAATTTGGAACGCCCCCTATCTTCCCTATTCCACACAAGTAAACTGCGTCCAAGCTCCTACATAATCTAGTAAGAATAACTCCTCTTCCGCAATTGTACCGACGATATTTTTCCGTTCATCTATCGGCATTTCTTTCAGAATGATTTGCAGTTCACCTTTATACTTACCAAATGAATTGTTTCCAATTACAACTTGCCCTCTTTCCTGCAGCACACTTTCACGCACTGGGAAGTCATAATCTTTGTACTTTTTACGTACTTCTGTAGAACGTACCATATACTCTGTTATGTCGCCGCGCCTTACGTGTAATTCTTGCAGCGTAGCTCTCTTCTCTACTTCAGTCGCTTCGTCTACAAAGTGCACTTTTAGCTGTAACATGTAGCGATTTAAGTTTCCTAGTTTCTCTAACTCTTCCTCACTCGCATAAGCATTTCCGATAATGACATCATCAATTAACCCTGTTGCCCATAAATGCTTCGCTTGTACTTCAATTGGTAAATTACGATGCTCTTCTAATGTACATAATCCATCGTTAATATCCCATGGACCGATGTTTGCGACATGTGATGTAATAAAGGCTGCACTGCGAATACCATGCTTTTTAAAGCGTTCACTACAGCGAATGAAATAATCGTATGGAAGACCAGTGAATTTTTGCGGATAAAAATTATGGCAACCAATTAAAGCTGATTTATTCGCTTGATGCGAAAGAATATTTTCTAAGTACGCAATATCGTTACTTACATTTAACTCAATTTTTAAACCGTACGGATTATTCGTCATTTTCGCTTCCGTTAATCCGTCAAAACCTACATCTAAACGAATACCGTCTGCGCCTAATTCTGCGAAAAATGATAGATCGCTATAACTAATACCAAGCTGATCAAACATAGCTGGAGCTACATCTAAAATAACTTCCATATTGTTATCTTTTGCGTGATTGATAATCTCTTTAAATTCAGCTACAATTTCTTCTTTCGGACGATTCACAGATAACAAACAAGTAAATATTCTTGAGAAACCGTGTCGTGCCGCTGCGGAAATATAAGCCATATCTTTTTCTTTCGTTGAATGTTCTGGATAAAGTGAAATTCCTAATTTACGCTCCATGCTTTTGCATCTCCTTCACACGTTGTATTAATGCCATGCTCGTAAATCTATATTTTGCAGATAAACACGTTGCACATAAAATTGTCGGTACAATAATTACGTACGGTGATTGCAATCCTAACATTACATATGCACCCATTGAACAACCGATAAATAAAACTGATACTAGTAGTAACACTAATAAAGATTTACTTTGTACCCATTTCGAATAATGGGCAATACACTGTCCGACCACGAATGTAATTAAGATGATAATTGCTCCGAGCATTCTGTTTTCTCCTCTCCTGCTAATTGTTGTTTCTCATACATTTTGAAGAATGGATAGTAAATAACGAATGAGATGACAAAGTTAACAAGTACAAGTACACCAGCCATAATTGTCCAGTCCGTACTAATTACCGCTGCAATTGGTGCTAACATGGTAAATGGCAGTTTCGCCATCATAAGTGGAATCATACCTGAAACAACTGCAAAATATGATACTGTCGTTGTCACTAACGGTGTAATAACGAACGGAATAATTAGAATTGGGTTCATTACAATCGGTGCCCCAAAAATAATTGGTTCGTTAATATTGAATAAACCTGGTACGAATGATAATCTACCTAACTCTTTTAGGAACTTAGATTTAGAGAACATAAACATAATTACTAAAGCTAACGTTGAGCCTGATCCGCCAATCCATACGAACCATTGAATAAATTGCTCTGTAAATAAGTTTGGTAACTGATGTGCATTTCCTGTAGCCGTGAATACTTCCATATTTTCAAGAATTGCTGAATCCCACATCGGACGAATAATTGGTCCTAAAATCGCTGGTCCATGTATACCGAATGACCAGAAAAACACGATTAAGAATACTGTTAATAAACCACCGAATAAATTATTTCCTACTAATACTGATTTTAATGGTGCGATTAAATATGTGATCGTTGTATTCACATCAAATTTCAAACCGTAGCGAATGCCCCAGAATAAAAGAATAACTGCTAATGTTGGAATTAATGCTGCAAACGAATTTGAAACTGCTGGTGGTACACTATCTGGTAATTTAATCGAGATATTATGCTTAATCATAAAATGATAAATTTCTACTGCAATTAATGCTGTAACAATTGCGCCGAATAAAGACGTTGCACTTAATGTTCCTACTGAAATATATCTCCCTGCATCAATAACACCTGGTACAGCTTTCGTAATTTGAATTGGTTCAACTGATGCTAGTAAAAAGGCGAGTACAGATAATAACCCTGCACTTAACTGATTGAGCTGATAAAAGTTCGCGAGCGAAGCCCCTACACCAAACGCTGCGTATAACGCCATTAGTCCTACTGTAAATCGGAATGGAATATCTAAAATATGGCGAAACGGTGCGATCCATTCCATATATGCATCAATTGGTAAATTTAAAAAGATAACAAAAAATGATCCGACGATCGTTAACGGTAATGTAGAAATAACCCCGTTTCGAATTGCTAATAAATGTCGTTGTCCTGCAATCTTTTGCGTTGTTGGCATAATCTTTTGTTCCATAAAACTCATAAACCCATTCATCAATAGCCCTCCTCTTTCTCTCTACTATAAAAGAACGAAATAAACTTTATAACATTATAATGTTTATATTTAAAAAGATATAATTATGCTAAAGCTAATTGTTCTGCTTGCTTAAGCACCTTCAAACCATCACACATGCCATAATCTCGTTGGTCTATAATCGCAACTGGTATATTGTATGAATTTGCAAGAAACTCTACAGCTGGAAATAAATATTTCACCTGTGGGCCAATTAAAACGACATCGGCTTCCTTAATTTCAAGCTTCACTAGTTCTGAATCAACTGCCTTAATTTTATAATTCTTCCCCTGTTTCTTTGCCTCTTCTTGCATTTTTCTTACGACCATACTCGTTGACATACCTGCTGCACAACATAATAAAATGTACATCTTATACGGTCACTTTCTCTTCTACTCGTTTATGAAGAGCAATAAATTCTTCAGCCAGTTCTTTCACTGTAATTGCATTCATTAAATGATCTTGTGCGTGCACCAACAGTAAACTAATTTCTGCATGATTTCCTCTTGCCTCTTCTTGAATTAAATCCGTTTGAATACGATGCGCTGCTGAAATTTCCTCACTAGCAAGTTTCATCTTTTCACCGGCATTCCCGAAATCCCCTTGTCTTGCAAAAGCAATTGCTTCAAGCGCAGCACTTCTCGCATTGCCACCATGTAAAATTAACGCAAATGGAGTTTGCATATCAGCCATTTTAAATTCCCCCAAGCTATATGTTTTCTATATTTCCATCTTATTATGAAAACGCATACAATTAAACATAAAAAACTTCCGTTATGTAACGGAAGTTTTTATATACTTTTTCAAAATGATAATAAAATCTCTTGAAAATCTTCAATTACCTCGGTCTGAGTAAGTTTCTCTATCGTAGTTTGACTAGACATAATATCGTATAAAAAATCATAAAGCCTTTGCAAATCTTCATTATTATTGCGCTTTACACTAAATAAAATAATTACTTGTACTTTTTTATCTCCCCAATCAACAGCCTTTTCAAGTGTGCAAAACATCAAAAAAGTTTCCTCACTTAATAACTGCATCGGATGCGGGATTGCAACTGAATTCCCAACCGCTGTCGGAGACGTATTTTCTCTTTCCATAACAGAAGCATAAAAGTTTTCTGGTACATAGCGTTTCTCAGCAGCTTTCTCACATAAAAACTGAATAACATCCTCTTTCGTAGAAGCACTATAATTTAAAAAGATTAAATCTTCCTTAATATAAGGCTGCACACTAGTATTCACATGCGTAAACAACCGCTGACCAATCGATTTAATCTCTTTATCATCAAATATTGAATTCACTTTTATAACTGGAACAGGCAAGCCACTCGGTATATGAATCGTACTAATAATACAATCTATTTTTTCTTTATAAAGATCTTCTACTTTCAATTGATAATAGCCTGTAATACCTACAATCTCTAATTTATCTCGGAACTGTGATAAAATTTTATATTTTAATAGTTGGGCACTTCCTTGACCAGTCGCACAAACTAATAAGCATCTTTTCTTTTGATTTTGCTCCTGCAAACGGCTCATAGCTCCACCGAAGTGAATTGCAATATAACCAATTTCACTTTCAGGGATCGATTCACCCGTATATTCACCAATGATATCTCCAACGAGAACCGCAATTTCAAAAGCATACGGATAATTCTTTTTCACTTCTGCCAAAAGAGGATTTCTCGTATTTAACTTATACTTCAAACGATTTAATAACGTTTTTAAATGAATACCAAATCCAAATAATAATTCTTCATCATAATAAAAAATAAGATTCCGTTCTTCCGCTACTTTAAAAAGAATATGTTGCATAAATGCATATATATCTTTCCCTAATAGCTCTTCTATATTTTCATAGCGATTTCTCGTTGTAACAGCAGTACTTAATAAATGCATCGTCACATATAATACTTCTTCTTCTGGAAATGAAAATTTTAATGCTTTCTCTAAATCTCCTAAAATCTGCTTCGCAATTGTATATTCTTTCTTTATTATAAGTTCTGATTGCTCCGCATGCAGTCCTTTCATATAATGTTGACTTTGACAACGCTTTAATGCGATTGCAATATGAATGACTAAATTATCAATTTCTATATCAGATAAATATATTGTTCCGCCTTCAATATACTTTAATATAATTGAACGAATGAGTGATATATGCGGTAGCGATAAATATGTCTCCGTCTGCTCAAATTGCTCATGAAACGGAGTATGGTCATAACGCGGTAAACCATATTGTGATAAACAAGAACGAATATTAAATTCCTCTCCAACAATACGTATACCATAATACGGTCTCTTCTCAATTTGTAATTTATAGCGACCACATATATCTGTAACATCTTTCATAATTAAATTGACCGTTGATTTGCTCACATACATCTCTTCCGCTAATTCTGAAAGCTTCACATATCCCTCTGTCATTAAAATACGCTGCAGAATGTACGCTATTCTTTCTTCATAAGAAGTTGGGATCTTTTCCGTCTGTTTTTGAAATAGACTCACACAAAAGTCTTCAAATTTCTTCTTTTGTATAATTTCTAATTCGTACCCAGTCCCTCTTTGCGATTCGATTTTCGCTCCATTTTCTTCCAATATATCATTTAATAATTTTATATCCTTTTGAATCGTCTTCGTCGATACATGTAAACGGCCCGCTAAAAAAGCTCGATTTAACATCGATTTCTCTTCTAAAAATTCCTCTAAAATAGAAATTAATCGCTGATGCACCTTTGTCATAGCTCTTCCTCTCGCTCTTTATATATAAAGGGGGAAAAGCTGCTGAAATCAGTAGTTTTTCCCCTTTATATTCTCTCTATTTCTTTAATGTAAATCCGAATTTATCCCATGCTTGTAAATAGTCTAGTAAGAAAATCTCTTCTTCTACAATTCGACCAACTACATTTGTTTTTCCTGTATTCACCATATCTTTTAATGCAATTTGTAATTCGCCTTTATACTGACCATATTGTTCATTATCAATTAATAAATCCCCACGCTTAATTTCACGCGTATTATGAGGTTTAAACTCTTCTTTTTTATATTTCACACGACTTTGTGTAGAACGAATCATATATTCAGATACATCTCCGCGATAAAAATGTGGTTCGTTTAATACGATAATTCTTTCTAGTTCTGTCGTTGTATCATATATTTCTATATCAAATGTTTGTTTCTCTTTATTTAATGCACCTAGTGCTTGTAATTCTTCTTCTGACGCATATGCGTTTGCAATAATAACATCATCAATTAATTCCGTCGCGAATAAATGTTTCGCCTGTGTTGTCATCGGTAATTCACGATGCTGCTCTAATGTACATAACCCTTCTGTTACTGGCCAAGGTCCATATGTTGCATCAAATGATGAAATAAAAGCAGCCGTTCTCATACCGTAATCTTTAAATTGTTTCGAGCATTTAATGAAATGATCGTATGATAACCCTGAATAACGATGCGGATAAAAATTATGACAACCAATTAAATTTTCACGATTTGGTCTATGACTCATAATGTTATCTACATACTTCGTACCATTGCTCATATTAATCTCAATTTTCAAACCATACGGATTATAAGTCATAATTGATTCTTCTAATCCTGAAAAACCAACATCTAAACGAATACCGTACGCACCCAATTCATGGAAGAATGATAAATCATTATACGAAATACCTAATTGTTCAAAAACAGATGGACTAATATCCACTAATACTTGGAACCCTAATGCATTCGCATGTGAGATCGTTTCTTTAAATTCTTCAATAATTTTCTCTTTTTCTCCATCCACAGATAATAAACATGTGAACACACGTGTAAACCCATATTTACTTGCTAATGTTAAATACTCCTTATCTTTCTCTACTGTTGAATGTTCTGGATAAATAGAAATACCTAATCGTCTCATATGTACACGCCTCTTTCTTCATCATATTGTAAACCTTTTCAAATATATGTAGTGAAAAAGTATATATCCCCTTCTTGTTCACTACTCCTTTGAATCCGCTTTCTTTAAAGAAAAAACAATTTCTATCATTCTTAACACCTACAAGTCTATACATCTATACTTTACATCTTTTTTTCATAGTTGTGTAGCCTTTACACAAATTTGTCAGTTTTTCACCTTAAAAATTGTTATCCGTTTTCAAGACACCTTCCTTGACTGTTGCATTGGCCAATACATATACTCGAAAGAAAAGAGAAAATTTTATATAGGGGATGAATATATGGGAGAAGCAATACTCGTAAAACGAGAACCGTTATGGACAAAAGAGTTTGTTGCTTTAATTTTTGCAAACTTATGTATGTTTTTAGGGTTTCAAATGTTAATTCCAACCTTACCTGTTTATGTGAAAGAAATTGGTGGCACAAGTTCAAATATCGGATTTGTTGTCGGTATGTTTACCGTTGCGGCACTTTTTGTTAGACCGCTAACTGGGAACGCCTTGCAAAAATTCAATAAAAAAATCATTTTAATGATCGGTACTGCTATCTGTTTACTCGCTATGGGCAGTTACCTTTTCGCCTCAACTATTTTTCTCTTGCTTGCTGTTCGTATTTTGCACGGAGCTGGTTTCGGTATTACAACGACTACATATGGAACTGTCGTTTCTGATTTAATTCCCTCAGCTCGCCGCGGAGAAGGCATGGGATATTTTGGTCTTTCTGGAACACTTGCAATGGCCCTCGGTCCACTTATCGGACTATGGCTTATGCAAACATATAACTTCACAATTCTTTTTTTATGTGCATTATCGTGCACAATTGTTTCATTAATATTAACGAAACTACTTCAAATCCAAAAAACGAAACAGCCTCCACAACAATCATCTAGTACTTTTCTCGATGGATTTATTGAGCGTAAAGCTTTACTTCCTTCATTATTAATATTATGTATTACATTAATGTACGGAGGAATCGGAAGTTTTATCACACTATTTGCTACAGAAGTCGGCATAGCTGATATTAGTCTCTTCTTTTTATGTAACGCACTAGCAATCGCTGTGACTCGTCCATTCTCTGGAAAGCTATATGATGCGAAAGGCCATACATTCGTCATCATTCCGGGAGTTATTATAACGTTTACAGGTATTATTTTATTGTCGTATACGACGACAATTCCGAGCTTAATTATTGCTGCAGCATGTTACGGAAGTGGTTTTGGAGCGATCCAACCTGCACTACAAGCATGGATGATTGACCGCGTAGCACCGCATCGACGCGGCGTAGCAACGGCTACATTCTTCTCCGCATTTGACCTTGGAATCGGCGCTGGAGCGATTATATTTGGATTTATTGCTCATTTTACAAACTATGCAACTGTATATCGTTATTCCTCTCTATTACTTATTGCTTTTCTCTTCATTTACATTACAAGCATAAGAAAACAAAAGCATGGCGATAAAAACACGGAAAAAGCTGCTGGATAATTCAGTGGCTTTTTTTATCGTGTTAAAAGAATTGTTTCCCCTCAAGTTACTGTTATAAACTACATGCATTTCCCTACATATTTTCTTAACTTTCATCAAAAAATATACGATGAACTCGCAGATACTTTCCTCGATATTCGACTGAACAATATTATTCTAAAAAGTGTGATTTCTTTACAAAATTAAGATTTATACAAGATAAAAACCAATGAAATGCAGTTGTTTCTTTAAGGGATTGTAAACTTTTATTCCCTTTGTAAATTTAGTGTAAATTTTACTAGCAAACCGTTTACAGTGACTCAAGGTTCAGTTAATAATTACATCGTACATGAAATTTAAGGAGTGGAATGCGTGGAATATAATGTTCAAGATATGATCTTCCAGTTCATTGGTGGATTAGGTATTTTCTTATTCGGGATTAAATACATGGGCGATGGACTGCAACAAGCAGCTGGAGATCGTCTTCGCGATATTCTAGATCGTTTTACAACAAACCCACTTATGGGTGTACTAGCAGGTATGTTAGTTACTGTATTAATCCAATCCAGTTCAGGAACAACCGCTTTAACAGTCGGACTTGTAAGTGCCGGATTTATGACATTAAGACAAGCAATCGGTGTTATTATGGGTGCAAACATCGGTACGACAGTTACTGCATTTATTATCGGAATTAAAATCGGAGAATATGCTCTCCCAGTTATGGCAGTTGGAGCAATCTTACTATTCTTCTTTAAAAATAAAAAAGTACATTCTGTAGGTCAAGTTGTATTCGGTTTTGGTATGTTATTCTTCGGTTTAGAATTAATGAGCGCAGGTATGAAACCTCTTCGTTCTTTAGAATCATTCCAAGAATTAACAGTGAGCATGAGTGATAATCCAATTTTAGGAATTGTTGTCGGTACAGTCTTTACTTTAATTGTACAAAGTTCAAGTGCAACAATCGGTATTTTACAAGAACTATTCGGTCAAGGTGCAATCGATTTACAAGCAGCTCTTCCTGTATTATTCGGTGATAACATCGGTACAACAATTACAGCTGTATTAGCAGCAATCGGTACTTCAATTGCAGCAAGACGTGCAGCATTAGTTCACGTTATCTTTAATATTATCGGTACAATTATCTTTACAATTTTATTAATACCATTTACAAGTTTAATTCAATATTTCCAAACATCATTAAACTTGAATCCAGAAATGACTATTGCATTTGCACACGGAACATTTAACGTAACAAATACAATCATTCAATTCCCGTTCATTGCAGTGTTAGCATGGATCGTAACAAAAATTATTCGTGGTGAAGATGCAGCGATTGACTTCAAACCACAACATTTAAATCCAATCTTTATTGAACAATCTCCAGCCATCGCTTTAACTGAAGCTCAAAAAGAGATTATCCGTATGGCTGAGTTCTCATTACATGGATTAAAAGAAGCAAATCAATTTTTAAATACACAAGACAAAAAACACGCAAACATGGCTACTCAATTAGAAGGAGCTATTAACAATTTAGATAAAAAAATTACCGAGTATTTAGTTTTACTATCAGAAAAGCCACTTTCACCTACGGATTCTGAAAAACATTCTGTTTTAGCAGGTGTTGTTGGAGATATTGAACGTGTCGGTGATCATGTAGAAAACCTTGTAGAACTTGTAGATTTCCAAATTTCAAACCGTGTTTCACTATCAGATGAAGCATTAGCTGAATTAAACGAAATGCTTGAGTTAACAATTTCAACACTGCAAGACTCAGTTGAAGCTTTAACAAACTTCGATACTGAACTAGCTCAAACTGTTATTGCCAAAGAACGCAAAATCGACCAAATGGAACGTGTTCTTCGTAAACGTCACGTATTACGTCTAAACGAACGCAGCTGTTCAGGTGATGCAAGTATCATCTTCGTCGATATGGTAAGTAACTTAGAGCGCATTGGCGATCACGCTGTAAATATCGCTGACGGTGTTTTAGGTGAACAAGGAAAAATTAATCTAAAACAATCATTATAATAAGAAAGAGACGCTAACTTAAGCGTCTCTTTTTTCATTATATTTTAACAACTGTTCTTCCTTTTAACTTTCCTTGCAATATAAGTGCAAACTTCTTCTCTAATTCTTCTAATGTACATTCTTCTGTATAAGATAGTAACTCTTTATTTCCCCATTCTTTCGCTAAAAGCGTCCAAACATCTCTTCTCACATCTACTGGGCATTGCACGGAATCTATCCCTAAAAGGCTTATACCTCGTAAAATAAACGGATATACCGTTGTTTGTAGTTCCTGGCCTGCCACATTACCGCATGTCGTTACACAACCACCATACTTTACTGTTTTTAAAGCTGTTTCTAGCATATGTCCACCTACAGTATCGATAACTCCCGCGTATATCCCTTTTAACATCGGTCTTCCTGATTCATCATTCAATTCCGCGCGATGAATCACCTTTTTCGCTCCTAGACGTAGCAGCATATCTTCCTCTTCCATTTTCCCTGTCGCTCCTACTACGTTAAACCCTAGCTTACTTAATATACTAACAGCTACACTCCCTACGCCGCCTGTAGCACCCGTTACTAAAACATCTCCCATACTAGGCTTGACTCCTGCTCCAATAAGCTTATATACCGACAAAGCCGCAGTAAAACCTGCTGTCCCATACATCATACTTTCCTTTAATGACATTCCTTCCGGTAAAGGCACGACCCAAGATGATGGCACGCGAATATATTCTCCGAAACCACCAGAGGTATTCATACCTAAGTCATATCCCGTTACAATAACTTGATCTCCTGCTTTAATGGTAGCATCTTCACTACTCACAACCACTCCTGCAGCATCAATTCCTGGCGTATGAGGATATGTTCTCGTAACACCCTTATTACCAGTAGCTGAAAGAGCATCTTTATAATTTAATGAAGAATAATGAACTTGTATGAATACGTCTCCCTCAGGTAAACTACTTACTTCTCTCTCAATAAATTTTCTTACAAACTGATGATTTTCCTTTTCGTTCACAACGATTGCTCGGAATGATGTATGATTCATTATGCTCTCTCCTTTATCCGTCAAATTCTTCTTTATTATATAGAAGAAATAAGTAAGCTTACTCATTTCTTCTTGGCTATATTTCAACAAATCTTACTTCTCTATCACTTTCTCACAATACATATTTTCATTTCTACTAAAACAACTTATACTTATTCTACATCTAAAAATATAATATAGAAAATCTGACTTTTTATAAATATATTGAATTTTTACGAAATGTAAATGTTTTGTAATGTTTTTTTTCGCTAAATTTCATTATAATAAGTGGATATGAGTGTCGTATTTCAATCCAAATGAAGGAGTACAGGAAATGGAGCAAAACCCATCTTTGCAAGAAAATACACGCAATAAACCGAAAAAAAATAAGAAAAAAATAAAAATTATTATAAGCGCTATACTATTCGTTTTATTAATAGGCGGCGGTTATACTTGGTTTTTAGTAAATAAAGCATCTTCTGCTGTTCGAAATGCCGCACACGATTTAGCACGCGGTGATAAATCTGATTTACGTGATAAGGCTGTAAAACCTATTACAAACAATGTCTCTGTTTTAATAATGGGTGTTGATGAAAGCGATGTCCGTGGAAAAGAATATGGTGAAGCTATAAGAACAGACGCGCTTTTACTTGCAACATTTAATAAAGATAGCAAAACTGTTAAACTATTAAGTATCCCACGTGACACATATACTTATATTCCAATAGAAAAGAAAAAAGATAAAATTACACACGCTCATGCATTCGGTTCTGCTAAAAACGGAAAAAATGGTGGACCACAAGCAAGCATTGATGCAGTTGAAAAATTAATGAATGTTCCTGTCGATTATTTTGTAAAATTCAACTTTAAATCATTTATAAAAATCGTCGATGACTTGGGCGGTGTTGAAGTTGATGTACCAGTTGAATTTACTGAGCAAGATAGCAATGATAATGCTGAGGCTATTCACCTAGAAAAAGGTGTTCAAAAGCTAAATGGCGAAGAAGCTCTTGCTCTTGCTAGAACAAGACACATCGATAGTGATGCAATGCGTGGACAACGTCAACAACTCGTTATCGAGGCTATTTTAAAGAAACTAACAAGTGTTGGTTCTGTAACAAAAGTTGGCAACATCATTGATGATATTAACGGCCAATTCGTTACAAACTTAACATTTGATGATATGCTTTCATTCTATAAATATGGATCGGATTCGGAAATTGAGAAATTACAAATCCAAGGTGATGATTGCTATATGGCAAAAGGTGACGATACTTGTAGCAAATCTGCTGGTGGTGGTCGAACTTACTACTACAATCCAGATAAAAAAGAATTAGCTAATGTTACAAATGAACTTCGTACTCATCTTGGACTACCTGCATATACAAAGTTTGACTCAGACTCTGATTCGAAAAAGACAAAAGAATCTAAGTCTGAAAATTCAAGTGAACGCGAATCAAGTAACAATGAAGTGAAAAATAAGAACAAAAATAGCAGTGAAGATACAGAAACATCGTCTAACGACAATGAATAGTAAAGAAGCCGTACTCTATGGAGGTAGAGTACGGCTTCTTTTTATTTCTTCAGAATTAAAAATCAGAACTTTCTAACTATCTTTTTTAATATTTTTAAATTATAATAAATAGTAGCAATCTATTCCAATTATCAGGGGGCTCATACATATGAAAGCTGCAGTAAAACATAACATCTCAGATTTTAAAGACTACTTAAAATCCAACGATATATACATGGAAGAAAATATAGATGAAAATGATGGCTCTGTTCATTTTTCAGTAGGATTAGAGACTGAAGCTGGCGCAAAGATTCAACTTATCGCTGCTTTCCAAAACGAACATCCTACGGTGGATATATACTGCTTCAATGTTGCTCACGTACCTGATGCAACATCAACAAATGATATTTTACATGTCATCAATGAATTAAATACATCTTATCGCTTTGCAAAATTCACATTAAATAAGCAAAATGCAATTGATATTTCAACATCTCTTGCATTCTCAGAACCAAACTTTAATCCAGCACTTGTCTTTGAACATACGAGAATGCTATATAAATTAGCGAATGACGAATATAAAAACTTAATGAAAGTTATTTGGGCATAAATAAAAGGATGGGCTGCAAGCAGCCCATCCTTTTATTTCGATATCATATCAATCCACATCTTAATAGCAGTGCCGACAATTAAAATCGATAACATATATTGTAGTACTTTTTGATTTATCCTCTTCCCGACTCGCGCTCCAAGTGGCGCAGCAAATATACTTGCAACCGCAATAATTAGAGCTGGAATGATAACTACTTGTCCAGTAATCACTTTTCCAGTCGTAATCCCTACTGAGGAAATAAACGTAATAGCGATAGATGTCGCTATCGTCATGCGCAATGGTAATTTTAAAATAACTAGCATAATAGGAACTAAAAGAAACGCACCTCCAGCTCCAATAATGCCCGAAACACCTCCTACAATAAACGCTAACACACTTGCTAACCATTTATTATACTTAACTGCTCCACTATTATTTTTCTTCGGTACAAACATCATCATAGCTGCAATGGTCGCCAATACTGTATAAACAACATTTACAGCGTGTTCATCTAATAGATTTGCACTAAAACTTCCTATAAAACTTCCTATTAATATACTAGCTCCCATATACACAACTAACATTTTATTCATATCAGTACTTTTCCGATATGCCCAGGCGCCTGCAAAAGTTGCAAAGAATACTTGTACCGCTGTAATACCGCTCACTTCATGTGACGTATAGCCAGTAAATCCTAACAATACTGGAATATATAAGATCATCGGATAATTAATAATTGCACCGCCAATTCCAACCATTCCTGATATAAACGATCCTATAAACCCAATTATAAAAAGTAATAATACTCCACTCACCTTACATCCCCCTCCTTCTAAAAAGAAGGTGATTAAATGAATAAGTTTACATTCCCATCCGAAGCATCTGCTAAATATGCCCCTACACCTGCAAACTCTACGCCTTCCATAATCTCTTTCTCTTTTAACCCTAATAAATCTACTGTCATTTGACAAGCTACAAGTTTAATCCCCTGTTCTTTTGCCAAATCAATTAAATCTGGCAAAGGCATTGCATTATGTTTTTTCATAATGCCTTTAATCATCTTTGGTCCCATACCAGCAAAATTCATTTTGGATAACCCCATCTTATCAGCACCGCGTGGCATCATTCTTCCAAATACTTTTTCTATAAATGTTTTCTTTACATTCATATATTCATCTTTCCTTAAAGCATTTAATCCCCAGAAAGTATGAAAAATAGTTACCTCTTGATCATACGCTGCTGCACCATTTGCAATAATATAAGCAGCCATTGCTTTATCGTAATCTCCGCTAAATAAAACGATTGTTGTTTTCTTCTGTTGTTCCATATTGTTCTCCCTCCAATTACCTATAGGGGTATTTTTATTTATAAAAAATTGTTTCTCCCTATTCTACTTTTCCTTCCCAAGCTAACATACCACCTACCACATTGATTACTTGAAAACCGTAACTTTCTAAAAATTGAACAGCTCTTGCACTTCTCCCGCCTGAACGACAAACGATAATATATTCCTGATTTTTATTTAATTCATGCATACGAAACTCTAATAGTCCTAGTGGAATATTACATGCTTCTGGAATTTTCCCTTCGGCTACTTCTTCTACTTCACGTACGTCCACGATATTTACTGCTTCTTTACGCAACAATTTTTCTTCTAATTCTTTTGTAGTCATTTCTTTCATTTTAAATTTCCTCCTCACAAACCATTCATACCACCTGAAACGTTTATTACTTGCTGAAACCCTAGTTTTTTCAATACCTTTGCTGCTTGCTTACTTCTCATTCCACTTTGGCAAATAACGATTACTTCCTTATTCTTATCTAATTGATTCGCCTTACTTGCTAGATCATTTAGGGGGATATTTTGAAAGCCTTTCATATGATTCCCTCTATATTCACCTACTGTACGGACATCAATAAAATACTTCCCCTTTTTCCCCACTATACTTTTCAATTCTTTGCCATTTATATTTTGAACACCTTTCACTGGTAAAAATCGTGAAATAACAAACCATGCAGCAAGTACAATGAAAAGCGTACTTAATATTGTGTTCATATAACCAACCTCTCTATATTTACAAAACTATTGCTTCACTACGCCTTCCTAATCCAAAACTTCAGCACATCGCCTTCTTCTTCAAGCTTTACGATGTCATGGCCACATTTATTTGCCCACGCTGGAATATCCTTAACTGACCCTTTATCCGTTACATGTATTTCTAACACTTCTCCAGTTTGCAAAGTATCCATTGCTCTCTTTGTTCTTACAATCGGCATTGGACATGCTAAACCTTTCGCATCTAATACTTGTTTTATATTCATCATCAATTCCTCCATTTTTTATTTATTTCATTATTCGTGCACTGCACAACGATTTGGACCAATCTCCATTTCACGCTCTTTATCCACGCTTGGGTGAATTTTCCCCATATTCGTTTGACGAATTTCTTCATATGCATTTGGCTGAGGTGGTAAGTTTTCTGTTACAACTTTACGGAACTCTCCCTCATCCTCAATATTTAACCCCGCATTATTCGCAAACAAATCTTTTAATTTTGCGCTAACAATACCACTTTCGTTCATTTCACTTACTTTTGAATAATGAGCCGGTAACACAACTAAATTTTGAGATAGCTCTTTATATCGGCTATACAAAGTATTACGTAAATCACTCACCCAATCTTCAGCCTTACCAGCAAGATCAGGACGCCCAATTGAATCTACAAATAAAATATCGCCTGATAATAAATAAGAATCATCTACAATGAATGACGTACTTCCAATCGTATGCCCTGGTGAGTATAACGCGTCAATTTCAATTTTAGTACCCCCCACCGTAATAACAGATCCTTCAACGAGCGGTTCGTATGAGAAAACGACTTCCTCCGCATCTTTTGGCGGTAACCAATACGTACCCCCTACTTTTTCCGCTAACTTACGTCCTCCAGAAATATGGTCTGCATGTAAATGTGTATCCATTACATTCTTAATCGTAACGCCATGCTCTTTCGCAAACTCTTCATATGCCTCGGCTGTCCTTACCGCATCAATAACTGCTGCTTCACCGTTTGAAATAACCATATATGATAAACAACCTTTTCCAAGACGGTTAAACTGATACATACTTCCGCCATCTTTTAAATCTCCCACTTTTATAGGCTTTACATATTCACTCCAAGCCTTCATACCACCAGATAAATAATAAATATTTTCTAATCCAGCCTCTGTTAATTGCTCTGCCACAAATATAGAAGACCCTTCTTTTGCACATACTACTAAAACATCTTTATCTTTAGGTAATTCACTTACAATATGATCTACACCATCTAACAAGTCAAAGTAAGGTCTATTAATAGAAGAAACTTGTTTCCCTTCAATTTTCCAATCTTCATAATCCGCCTCATTACGAACATCTAAAATGAATAACTCTCCGAATAAAACTTTCTCTGCAACATCTTTTGCTTGTAATGCTTTAACATCCATCTCATTACCCCCATAGGTATATTTTTATTTAAAAAATTTTATTTTTCCACATTCCCTTTCCACTCTAACATGCCTGGGATGACATTTTTCACATTTGCATAACCTTTCTCTTTCAACATGTGGCAAGCTACATCACTACGGTTACCAGTTCGACAAATAACATAAATTTGCTTCATCTTATCTAATACTGCGCTGTCTAATTCACCTAATGGTATCGAAATGGCGGATGGAATATGGCCAAAAGCAAATTCCGCTGCTTCGCGAACATCTAATACAATGCTCTCTTCTCCATGAGACAATATAGACTGTAATTCTGCATTCGTAATTGTATGTGGATATTTCACAACTTCATTCACTTCATGCTCGTTTGCTTTCCTAACATAATGCACCAATACATCACCCTCGTGTTTCGTCCCGATATATTGATGTCCTACTTTACTCGCCCAACTTTTTATATCTACCGTAGATCCTTTATCTGTTGCCTTAACTTCAATCACTTGCCCTGGTGCTAATCCTTCTATCGCCTTCTTCGTTTTCACAATCGGCATCGGACAAGCCAAACCTTTACAATCTAAACTCATATCCACTTTTATACTCATAATTGATTCCTCCACAATTTATATACATATACCTGTAGGGGTATATTAAAATGTTTTTGAAAATCTGTCAACACTTACGTTTGACAGATTATCGGCTTTTTACAAGTAATTGAACAGCTTCTTTAATTAACTCTTCATTTGAACCATTGCCACTTTCAAACTGTTCACGTAAACAATGCTCTAAATTTGTTCCAACAACGAGTCCAATCGTACGATCAAGGGCAGAACGAGATGCCGTTAACTGGGTAATAACCTCTCGGCAATCTTTTCCTTCTTCCATCATACGAAGCACACCACGAACTTGACCTTCAATACGTTTCAATCTATTTTTCATATCTTGATTATATTCCATCCTATAATCACCTCATTACCATTATGTCACTATTTATAACCTATGACAATATATTATACCCTATAGGGTATTTTGTAAACCCCTATTTTTATTTTTCGCCTTATATGTTCGCAAAACAAAAAGTAAAACCTTAATCTATAGGTTTTCACCTTCCACTAAATCTTGAAATAGAAAATAAAAAATATCAATATACAACACGTTCTGGCAATACTGTCCCATACAATTTAAAACCACCATCTACATTCTTTACCTTATATCCCTTTTCCATTAACATACGCGCTGCAACATACCCTCTCATACCAAGTTGACAAGTGATATATATTTCTTTGTCCATTGGCACTTCATCCAATCTATCACGTAATTCATCTAACGGAATATTAATAGAGCCTTTAATCATTCCTTGTTTTAGTTCATTGGGCTCCCGAACATCTATAAGATATCCACCATTGTCAACAATACGATCTATTTCATGCCATTGTACCGTTTCCACAAAACCATCTACTATATTACTTGCGGCATACCCCACCATGTTTACTGGATCTTTTGCAGAAGAATACGGCGGGGCATATGATAATTCTAAATCCGGTAAATCGATTACAGTTAAGTTTGCCTTCATCGCCGTCGCGATAACATCTATACGCTTATCTACCCCGTCACGCCCTAAAGCCTGTGCTCCGTAAATTTTTCCGCTTTCTTTATTAAAGATTAATTTTATTAGCACTGGCGTAGCATTCGGATAGTATCCCGCATGAGAATTTGCCTGTACATGTACTACCTCATAGGGTATATTTAATCGTTTTAATATTTTCTCATTTACTCCAGTCGAAGCAACTGTTAAATCAAAAACTTTAGCCACAGAAGTTCCCATCGTACCTTTATATAAAGAATCCGTATGACCATGAATAATATCTGCTAACATGCGACCTTGACGATTAGCGGGCCACGCTAAAGGAATCATCGTTTCTGTTTCTGTAACAAAACCTTTCACTTCAATCGCATCACCAATTGCATATACATATGGGTCAGATGTTTGAAATTTCTCATTTACCTTTATCGTTCCTCTAACTCCTAATGCTAATCCTGCATCTTTCGCTAAACTACTCTCTGGTTGTACACCAATTGCTAAAATAATCATATCTGTTTTTATAACTGAGCCACTTTTTAAACGTACAACAGTCCCATTCTCTTCTAACGCATCTACACCATCTTCAAAAACAAGCTCAACATTGTGCACCTTCATATGCTCATGTACATATGCCGCCATTTCGTAATCAATTGGTGGCATCACTTGATTTGCCATCTCTACAAGAGTAACCTCAATCCCGCGTTCTCTTAAATTCTCAACCATTTCCACTCCAATAAATCCACCACCAATAACCGTCGCATGACGTGGTTTCTTCTCATCAATATACGCTTTTATACGATCTGTATCAGGTACATTTCGTAACGTAAACAACGCCTTCGCTTCTTCAATGCCCGGAATAGGTGGAACAATTGGTTTCGCTCCTGGTGAAAGAATCAAAACATCATATTCCTCGTTATATGTTTCATCTGTAGTTACATTCTTTATCGTAATTGTTTTCTCTTCTTTATTAATCTTTACAACTTCACTCAATACACGTATATCTAAATTAAAACGTTTTGACATCCTTTCAACAGTTTGTACTAATAACTTTTGTCTTTCTGTAATGACACCGCCAATATAATATGGCAATCCACAGTTTGCGAAAGAAATGTATTCACCGCGTTCAACCATAATAATTTCATCTTCCTCACTTAAACGACGAAGCCTTGCAGCTACTGATGCCCCGCCAGCAACTCCGCCTACTACAACAATTTTTCTAGACATATGTCAAACCTCCATACTATTTATTATTTAATTCCCTCATATATCACACATATAAAACCTATACCTGTACGGGTATATAATAAATTATAAAAAATTTAATTTCAATCAATATGTCTTTCACAAATTTGAAACAAAAAAAGAACTTAGATATTTCCAAGTTCTTTACGAATGAATCAATCCATCGTTCTATTATCATACTTCCTATAATCTCTTTGTAAAACTATACTCCATGTTCCCGCCTAGGGCTGCCGCTGTATCACCAGTTTCTCTAAAATCATGTGTATATATTTTTTCAAATGAACCGAAATCTACTTGCTTATAAAATTCAAAACAAGGGAATCCATCATGCTCCCCTTGAATATCAATACTACCATCCTGTTTCACACATACATTTAATACATAATCCACAGGAGGTGCATATACATTTAATGGATTACTTGCACTCGCACTCATTTTGAATTGCACACCTTCAGAATTCCATGTGATATCAGTGCACACAATATTTTCTGTACTTGCTTTCCCTGTTCTTTTACTCACAGAACCATCTGGACTTGTAATCTTCTCGATCGTAATACCCGTGTTCGCATATGAAAACACTTCTTCTTTATAGAAATCAACTACTACCTCTTGCTCAACTCTAGAGCGCATCGCATTTACCGCATACGGTGTGAATTCACGTGAATCACCTTCGAATTGAATTACTTTTTCTGTTTCCATATCCTTCTTAGCCTCAGTCCAAGACATTGGAATAAATACACTGGCTCTAATTTTCACGATATTAGTCATAAGAAACACCCCTATAATTTTATTTTAGATGCTGAATGCTTATTAAATAAAACAGACCATAATTTCAATCCTAAAACCAATAGATTTCTCTTTTACTTTTCTATTTCCTTCTAAAAAATAGCGCTATATTTATGTTTAGACTGTCGTTTTAAAGCTATATTCCATCTCTCCAGCTAGTGCTGCTGGGGTATCATCCGTTTTTCTGAAATCATGTGTGTATATCAATTCAAACGAACCAAAATCTACTTGTTTATAAAATTCATAGCAAGGGAAACCATCATGTACACCTTCAATATTCACAGTGCCACTTTCATTAGCTCGTATAGTCAAAAAATAATCAGCTGCAGGTGCTGCTGCGTTTAAAGGATTACTTGCACTTGCTCTCATTTCAAATGAAACTTCACCTTCACTCCATACAATATTTGTACATACAATGTTTTCTGTACTTGTTTCTCCCTTTTGATACTCAATTGAGCCATCTGAATTTGTAATCTTCACGGTGACGATACAAGCATCTGCATATGTGAAAATTTCTCTTTTATAAAAATCAATATTCACTTCTTGTTCTAACCTTGAACGCTTTGTGTTCACAGCTTGTGGTGTAAACTCACGTGCATCTCCAGCATATTCAAACACTCTTCTTGTTGCAGGGTCCTTAATAGGTTCCAGCGATGCATACGGTGCAAATACACTCCCTCTAATTTTCACGATATTAACCATGTGAAACCTCCATTGATTCTATATTATATAAATCATTATTTGTTCTACCGACATAATATAGTCAACTTAATTGACTACAAGCGCGGAGGTTATATACATGGATCAAACATTTAACGAGTTAGATCTTACATCGCTTTTATCATTATCATTTAGCACATTAATCACTGAGCTACATGACAAATTAAGTGAATTAGGATTTGAAGATATTAGGCCAGCACATGGTTTTATGTTCAAACGCATCCTTCCTAATGGGGCAACTGGTATAGAGCTAGCTGAGTATTTGGGGATTTCCAAACAAGCTGTAAGTAAAATGGTGGATTCTCTTGAGAGTAATGGCTACGTTACACGCAAAACACATCCTACTGATAAAAGAGGTAAAATCATCGTTTTAACCGCACGTGGTTTGTCAGTAATGAAAGCAAAAGAAGAAATAGTAGCTGAAATAGAACAGCGATGGATTGAAAACATAGGTACAGAACGAATGCAGATGCTAAAAGAAGATTTAACAACATTCGTTACTAAAGAAAATACAGAGAAATTATCATCAAATATACGACCTGTCTGGTAAACAAAAAACGAATCCATTTTGATTCATCTTCTTCAAAATGGATTCGTTTTCATTTCATCTTTTTCACATACAAAAACTGTCCCGTAAATACGTTCTTCAACATTATTTATGCCTGTCTCTCTATGATATCCGACAAAATCAATACCTACAGGCGGCGTAATATCAACCTTACATATCCCTACTTTGCTCATTTAAATCACTCCATTTCTCTATGTAACTCCCTTTTTTCAAGAATAGCATATTTAAACTTTGTTCCAAATAAAAAGAACGGACACAGTATCCTATGTCCGTTCTTCCCCTCACACATACTTCCGATGCACCATCTTCCCATCATAAGAAAACACAACGCCCTTACTCTCCACAATCGACTCCATATGCACCGTTCTTCCCCATAGCTGATGAAGATATGGTAATACTTTTTCTAAGTATTTTAAATCGAGCTCGATTCCTTCGTAACTATGTTTAATGTATAATTCTCCGTTCTTTAAGTAGTCTCCATCTTCTACTACTAAGTACGGGAACCCACCATTTGTCCGCATATTTACGAGTTGATCACGCACATTCTCCCATTCTTTATCTATTACTTTATATTCTTTTCCTTGGCGCTGGAATAAGTACATATCTTCTCGCATAACAAGATCTTTATTTAAGTAGTTTCTTAGGAACGATACGTCCCATTCAATTTCGCGTACTTCAAACATTTTGTCACGGCCAGATCCTGGTTTTACGCCTCGTCGTTTCATTTCTTCAGTCGGATTATTGTACCGTTCTTCAATATCTTCAAAGATTTTAATACCGAGGTAGTATGGATTAATACTTGTTTTTGATGGCTGTACAACACCTGCATTTAATTTCGCAAATTCAATTGCTTCATCAGAGGTTAAGTCCATTTCACGAAGTATGCGTTGATGCCAGTAGGATGCCCAGCCTTCGTTCATGATTTTCGTTTCAAGCTGTGGCCAAAAATATAACATTTCTTCGCGCATCATCGTTAATATATCACGCTGCCAATCTTCTAACTCACGGCTATATTCTTCAATAAAGAGCAGTAAATCTTTCTCTGGTTGTGGTGGAATTTTCTTCTTTTTACGCACATTAGAACGTTCCTGCTTTTTATTGCGATTATCTAAATTCCATAAATCATCGTATTGCGACACCTTTTTCTTTTCTACTTCTTCATCTTCTAAATCATCAATACTCCATGCGAGCTTCGGACGCATAAGCGACGGATCAATATGCTCTTGAATGGCAAGTACGGCATCTAAAAATGTTTCTACCTCTGCCTTTCCGTACTTATGCTCATACGCTTTCACACGGTCCGCTGTTGCCGCCATACTCTCCACCATGTCTCGCTTCGTATTTGAAAAACGAATATTATTTTTGAAGAAATCACAGTGTGCTAAAACGTGCGCTACAATTAATTTGTTTTGAATTAAAGAGTTCGTATCTAATAAAAAGGCGTAACATGGATCAGAGTTAATAACGAGTTCGTATATTTTACTAAGTCCTAAATCGTATTGTAATTTCATTCTGAAAAATTGTTTTCCAAAACTCCAATGTGAAAACCTTGTCGGCATCCCATATGCACCAAATGTATAAATAATTTCCGCTGGACATATTTCATAACGCATCGGATAAAAATCAAGCCCAAATCCAGTCGCAATTTCCGTAATTTCCGCAATCGCATATTGCAGTGCTTTATCATCACTTGCTCTCATTATTTTCCCTCCTTACACTTTCCCTTAAGAAAGTGTATGATGAAAAACAAGCTTTCATGAGGATTGATTGCATAATAAAAAGACACCCCGCAAAAACGAGAATGTCTCATCTATTAACCTTCGATAATCTCCATCTTCTCCGTAATCGGAGTACGAGCTTTTCCTTCTGGTGCTTTATCGAAATAGCCGATATGAAGAATTCCAACGATACGTTGGCCTCTTGTTAAACCGATTCCTTCTATAAATAATGGATTGTAGTTTAATCCGCCTGATTTCCAAACGCAACCTAATCCACGTTCCCAAGCAAGAAGTTGGAAGTTTTGCATAAATGCACATGTTGCAGCGTAATCTTCATCACGTTGAATTTGACGTGGATCTTCATTTATATATACAACGATTTGTGCAGGCGTGCTTAAGAAACGATCTGATAAAATTTTACCGCGTTTCGCTCTTTCTTCTTCCGTGAAAGAGTTTAATACCGCATCTACTAATTTCTTGCGGCCTTCTCCGATGTATAGTTTACAATTCCATGGTTCACGGTGCTTATGATTTGGTGCCCATGTTGCGTCGTTTAATAGTTCAATTAATAAATCTTTTTCTACTGCTTTGTCTGTAAATGTACGAACAGAGCGTCTTTCTTTAATCACATTAGCGATGGAAGTATATGTAGTCATATTTATCTCTCCCTTATTTTTATCTATATGTATAAGTTTATCATTAGTATTGATATTGATTTTCAATTTCGATTATACCTTAGTTTTTTACTATTAATCAATGTTTTATGTTGGAAAACTTCTAAAAACGTCATTCCATGCTGTGAATAAAAAAACTTAACTTGTTCACAAGTATTTCACATTTTATGGAAATGATATGTGTACAGTTTTCTACATTATCCATCTAGGAGGAGTTTACATGTACAAAAAAATCGCTGTTTGTATGACTATGGCAGCATTATTATGCGGGATATCCACCTTCCCTATATCCGCTGCCACGCCAAAAGAAGTAACACTGCATCACCATAACCCAATTTCAGAAGAAGAAATGCAATCGCTAGAAAAACTCGGCTATAACAAACATGAAATTTGGAAAGCTGCTCATATTGCAAGAATTAGTAATAAAGAAATAAAAGATGTTTTAGCTTACTATAAGCAAAATAAATCTTGGGAGAAAACAGCCGAGCATTTCGGTATAGATCCAAGTAAGCTGAAAAAGCATCATATGAATAAAGAAACAAAGCAAGCACTGCTACAACAGTTAGCAACTATGCAAAAATCCACACCGGATCAGCTAAAGCAAAAAATGAAAGAATATAACATCAAATTGCGTCATCTTACTGTGTTAACAATCATCTCTCAAAAAAGCAATACTCCTCTTGATGATGTATTAAAGATGAAAAAAGATGGAATGGACATTAAACAAATTGCCGAAAAATTAAATGTAAAAAGAGAAGATATACGAGCGGAAATGATGAAATTAGTGAAGTCTATTAAAGAACAAAAAACAAATTAAAATGCTAAAAAGGAAGAGCCATTCACCACTCTTCCTTTTCTTTATGAACTTTCAATTTTTAAGTATAAATTCCCGTCTTTCCCAAAAACTAACACAAGTAAATGATATATGTTAGGGGTGAGAAAATGTTCGGTTTATCATCTAAAAAATCAAAAAAGACTAATACAAAAACACTTTGTTCTATCCCAGAATTTATACAAACCATGAAAGAATCAAGCGATTTTGTCTCTTATAACATACTTAAAGATGAAACGTTGTGCTTGTTTTATTATAAATCTGTCGTGGAAGCACTTATTATTAAACAATTCATTTTAACTCCTCTAAAAAAGGAATCGGACCAAATCCAAAACATCTCTGATTTATGTAATATCGTCTCTATTGAAGACATTATTACCTCCCCTTCTATTGATGATATTCGTGAGAAATTATTAGGTGGATATATTTTAATACGCTTAAAAAACAATTCGAATCCTGATCAATATGCTTTAATTCGTGCCGAAAGTACTGTTTTAGGAACACGATTATATAACGATACAGAAAATGAGTATAGCGTAATCGGACCTAAAATCGGTTTCGTTGAAAACCTTGATACAAATATCCACTTATTACGCCGAAATATCGTAACGGAGCAACTCATTTTTAAAGAAGTTACCGTCGGATCTATGTCAAAAACGAAAGTAGCAGTTGCTTATATAGAAGGAGTTACAAATGAAGAATTTATCAACACCGCAATACAACGGCTAGAAGACATTGACTTTGATGTCCCATTTGATTCAACTATGATTGAGCAATTTATTAGTGATAATAGCAATTCACCTTTTCCTGTTCTATTACCTACAGAACGATTAGATCGAGCTGTATTTGCATTAATTAACGGGGAAGTTTTAATTTTAACAGATGGCTCTCCATATGCTTTATCAGGACCAACAACGTTACTGGATTTTTTCATTTCACCAGAAGATTATTATTTACCGTGGATGATTGGATCGTTCTTTCGTATTATTCGTTTTTTCGGAGCTATATTTTCTCTTTTTTCCTCCGCTATTTATACAGCGGCTTTAACATATCATTATCAAATGATTCCTGCCGATTTACTAGGTCCTATTATTTTCTCGAGAGCTAACGTACCTTTTCCTCCTATTCTAGAAGCACTCTTTTTAGAAATTACAATCGAATTGCTTCGTGAAGCGGGAGCGCGTTTACCGACAAAAGTCGGACAAACGATCGGGATTGTTGGGGGGATTGTAATTGGCCAAGCATCCGTGGAGGCAGCTTTGACAAGTACAATTTTATTAATTGCAGTTGCTTTATCCGCTCTTGCATCTTTCACAACACCAACAGTAAAGATGTCTTCTACTATCCGGTTGTTACGCTTTCCCCTTATTCTTTTAGCCGGTGCATTCGGAGGATTAGGCCTTATTGTCGGATTTGTATTTATTTTAGCTCATTTAATTAAATTAAAATCACTTGGATCACCTTATTTGTTACCTTTATATCCATTTCGTGGTTTAGGTACAGCAGAAGGTTTTCTTCGATTACCATTTAGTCAAACAGCTCAAAGACCTTCTTTTCTTAGACCAAAATCAAAATGGCGCTATAATCCAAACAAAGCGAAGCAAAAACGTGATGGTGAGAATGAATGAAAAAATTTTTATTGCACCTTATTATAATTATCTTCTTCATTTTACAAACTGGCTGTACACAAACCTATATAGTGGATACGCAGCGTATCATTCATATCGCTGGATTTGACATCACAAAAAAGAAAAGATTCCAAGGAACTATTCTATTCCCAGAGTACACACATGGTGTAAAGTCTAAACCAGAAACGCAATCAACATCTGCCCGTTCACTTGAGACAATCGCTTCAAGATTAAATGCAAAATCTCCTCACAATGTCGTTGTAGGTCAAATGCGTGTCGTCCTATTTGGAAAAGCTCTAGGAGAACGCGGAATGGGAGAGATTATTACTAACTTACAACGTGACCCAAATATCGGGCGTGATGTACAACTAGCAATTGTAGATGGATCAGCTGAAGAGCTTTTAAATTACGGAAAAAAAAATGGGTCTTTATATATTGCTGATTTACTCGAACAAAATATAAGAAATGAAAACATTCCACAAACCGAATTAAACATTTTTTTATATAATTATTACTCTTCCGTATGTGATGCCTATGTTCCTTATATTAAAATGGACGATAATCATTCTGTCGCTGTCAAAGGGCTTGCCTTTTTAAAAGGCGATAAAGTCGTCATGTATACGGATAAAAGACATTCTGTTTTAGCAAAATTACTTATTAATCCTACGAAAAATGGACGTTACGAAGCAGCGATAAAAAAGGATAAACATAAAGGTATGGTTGTTATACAAAACTTAGCTGGGGAAAATAAGTATAATATAGATCAAACTGGCGACATACCAAAAGTAAAAATCCATTTAAAATTAAATGGATTAATTAAAAACTCTCCTAATTGGATTGATTTAAGAAAAGAAACAAATATCAACTATATAAAAAAACAAATTGAACGAAATGTTGAAAAAGACTGTGAAGATCTAATAAAACAATTTCAAGAAAAGGAAATTGATCCTTTAGGAATACGAGATGAAATTAGAAGCCATACGAGAAAATGGAATATAACACAAATTCGAAATATGTATAAAAATGTAGCGGTGGATGTAAATTTAGATCTTAATATTGTACAATCTGGAATCGGAGAATAGTGAGGTGAAATAAGCAATGAATACAATGAATAAAACAAAGACAGTCTCTCCATATTTTGCATTTATTTTATTGCATTCTCTCCAGATTGGTATAGGAATTCTCGGATATCAACGTGTAATTTTAAAAAACGCTGGTTATGATGCCTGGATTTCTCTTATTATTGCGGGAATTGCAACTCATATTGTGCTGTTTTGTATGTTAAAAATGCTTGAAAAAGACGGAGATTTAATTAGCATTCATACAACAACCTTTGGAAAATGGGTTGGCTCTATATTTTCTGTAATTTTCACTCTTTATTGCTTATTATTTTGCCTTACGGTTCTTCGTACGTATATGGAAGTGATACAAGTTTGGATTTTCCCTACCATTAAGTTATGGAAACTTACGCTTATGTTTTTATTAGTCACTTACTACATTATAAAAGGTGGCTTCCGTTCTGTGACAGGGATATGTTTTTGGGGTATTGTTCTTCCTATTTTCGTTGTATTCTTTTTAATCTATCCAATGAAATATGCTCATTTTCGTAATATTTTACCTATTTTTACACATTCACCTTTTGACATGCTTATATCTGCAAAACAATCCGCATTGGAATTTCTGGGGTTTGAAACAATTCTTATCTTTTATCCCTTTATTGAAAAAGGAAAATCTTTAAAGCGATGGGCCCATGCTGGAATTGCTTTTAGCACCTTAATTTATGTAGTTTTAGCTATCGTATCTTTTATGTATTACAGCGAGGGACAATTAAACCGTACTATTTGGCCTACTTTAACGATGTTAAAAATAATTAAAGTTCCTTTTATCCAGCGCTTTGAATATATTATTATTTTCGTTTGGTTTTTAATTATTTTACCAAACCTCTGCTTAACCATTTGGTCATCATGTCAAACGATGAAGCGTTCCTTTCATATTTCATTTAAATTTACATTACCGTTTTTTATTTTCATCATATTTTCAGCTTCTCTACTTTTCACAAACCGTGAAAGTATCAACACATTAAATACCGTACTATCTCAAGCGGGTTTATATATTGTATACGCTTATATCCCAATTTTATTTTTGTTTCATTCACTAAGATGGTACTTCAAAAATCGTTCAAAAAAAACTTCTCCCTAGGTGTCCCTTAGTCTGATACAATTTGATTAATACATTTATAAAGGGGACAAGCGAATGAAAAAGTATGTATTTTCTTTACTTGCAGTACTAAGCTTAATTCTTGCTGGATGCGGAAGTACTAGTACAAATGACCAAAAATCTTCTAAATCAAAAAAAGAAGAACATGACCACGCATCGCACACTCAGCAAGCTGACATTCAAGAGAAAACAAAAGGAGTCGACACACTTCCTACCTTCCTAGACAAGCTTGATCCACAAATGAAAGATATCTACACTGTCGCTGGACAAAATGCAGAACTATTAGATTGGATTCCATGCTATTGTGGTTGCGGTGAAAGTGTAGGACATAAAAATAATAAAAACTGCTTTATTCGTGAAATTAAAAAGAATGGTGAAGTTGTTTGGGACTCCCATGCAACGACTTGCGTCAATTGCCTAGAAATCGCAGTTGAATCTGCTTCCATGAAACAAAAAGGAAAATCAACGCTTGAAATTCGTAACTATATCGATAATAAATACAAAGAAGGCTATGGCAAACCAACACCTACGCCAATGCCAAAAGCTTAAAAAACGAGGAAACTCCTCGTTTTTTCTTTTCATTCACTTTTTTTCTTAACAAATTCTTTCAAGTGTATTTCCCCTTACTTATCACACACTATATATAACTCTCGGTAAGGAGGGTACACAGTGCAAACATATAACGACTATGATAAAGCTCTCTATTACACGTATTGCTGTAATTGGGATAAATTACTCGTTCTCATGGTTCAAACGAACGATCAATTATTTTCTAAACGTATTGAGCATTTTTTACACGCTTATCAATACAGTAAAGAACTTCCAGAAGTTGATAAACAATTGCAGCTCCTATTTCAATATATTGACCACGCATCCCAAAAGTCGCATGTAGAAGAAGTAGAACAAATTCAAATGTAAAATATAGCGCTATTCTCTTCCGGAGAATGGCGCTTTTTTAAAATGTTTATATCAATAAAAGTTTCTCCTTATAAAACTTTTATTGATAAACATATTTTTTCTTTCTTTTCCATACTACTTCATACTATAATTTAGTATGTAACTATTATAAGAGAGGTATAAAATATGGGACGAGAAAAAAAGCAAGAATATGCTTTACTTACCGCATGGGGAGCTTCTTTTATCGCTACACTAGGAAGTCTGTACTTTTCCGAAATCATGAAATTTGAGCCTTGTGTTCTTTGTTGGTATCAACGTATTTTTATGTATCCATTCGTTTTATGGCTTGGTATCGCTGTAGCAAAGAAAGATTATCGCATTGCAAGTTATTCTTTACCAATCGCAACTATTGGTGCTTGTATTTCTTTATATCACTATGCAATTCAAAAAGTCGCAGCATTTTCAGCTGCTGGGGCAGCTTGTGGACGTGTACCATGTACGGGAGAATACATAAACTGGTTCGGTTTTGTGACAATCCCGTTTTTAGCACTTATCGGCTTTATTACAATCGCTGTTTGTAGCTTTATTGTCATCAAAAACAAATAAGGAGATGAAAGAATGAAAAAAATGCTTATATTTGGTGGTATTATTATCGCCTTGTTTGCGGCAATTTTCGCTGTAACACAAATGGAAGAAAAAAACGCTTCAACTAGCCAAAAAATTGATAATGCTACTGGTAGTCAAACAGATGGTCCTGACTACTACACAAATAAAATTTCTCTTTCAGATCTTCAAAAGAACTTAAAAGAGAAAAAAGAAGAAACAGTATACTTTTATCAAACATCTTGCGTTCATTGCCAAAAATTATCTCCTGTCGTAGTGCCAATGGCTAAAGACTTGAACGTTGATATGAAAGTTATGGATATTGAAAAATTAGATGCTCCTTGGGATGAATATAAAATTCAAGGTACACCAACAATCATTCATTTTAAAGATGGCAAAGAAGTGAGCCGTATTAGCGGTGAACAGCCGAAAGACAAATTAAAAGAATGGCTTGAACAAACGAAAAAGTAATTAGAAAAGGAAACTCCTTCTACACATGAAATGGGCGTAAAATCCCACACTAATGTATAAGGAGGGGGTTTTATGCCAGAAGTAAGATGTTCTGTTTCCAACTGTTCTTTTTGGGGACAAGGTAACTTTTGTCAAGCAAGTGCGATCATCGTTCAGCCTGATGCAGATGAAACTGGTCAAACTGAAAATGATTCATATACAGCTGCTGTTTTAACAAACGAGACGCTAGAAAGTTCTGTAGCAACGAGTGTAGAGACTTGTTGTCATACATTTAAGCCTAGATATTAACAATTATTCCACCTCATATACGTGAGGTGGTCTTTTCTTTCCCTCTTCTTGTTTACGTCATCTCTAATTCTCCCTATAATAAAGTTAACATTTTTATGAATACGAAGGTGAAATACTATGGCTAAAACAATTGCAGATATCGCCAAATTGGCTGGAGTTGCAAAAAGCACAGTCTCTCGTTACTTAAACGGCGGATATGTAAGTGATAAAACAAAACTTAAAATCGAAGGTATTATTCAAGAAACAAATTTCTCTCCCAATACATTTGCTCAAAGTTTAAAAGCAAAAACAACAAATTTAATTGGTGTCATCATCCCCCGATTAGACTCCTTCGCTACAATGAAAACACTTATCGGGATCGATAAAACATTACAGGAAAATAACTATCAAATGCTTGTAGCAAATGCAAATCAAACAACCGGAACTGAAATACAAGCAATTGAAAACTTTATAAAACAAAAGGTAGCTGGCATTATTTTATTAACAAAAACATTGACGAATGAACATCAAAAAATTATGGCTAATTCAAACATCCCTATTTTATTCGTCGGGCAAGAATATAAAGATCAATATTGCCTCGTTCACGATGATTATGATGCAGCTTATGAGTTAGGGGCATACGTTTTATCGCAAGGCCATCGACATATTGCCTATTTAGGGATAGAAAAAGATGATATTTCTGTTGGAATAAATCGAAAAAATGGTTTTCAAAAAGCAATTGAAAATTTAGAACCGACTTGCAACGTTTCATATTACGAAACAACTTTCCGCATAGAAGATGCCATGAAACAAGTACAACATATTTTAGATAATAATTGCCCAACTCTTATCGTATGTGCTACAGATAACATCGCTCTTGGCGCAATGAAAGTCATTCACTCCCACTCTCTTTCTGTACCAGGTGATATTTCTGTAACAGGATTCGGTGGATATGATATTTCAGAAATGGTACACCCTAGTTTAACGACAATTGCGTTTGACTATGAGTATGCTGGAAAGCTTGCTGCCACTTCTCTTTCACAGCTTGTTGAAAACAAAACTATACCAAAAATATTACACTCCCGTTATACATTAAAAATCCAAGAAAGCGTTGACAAAATATAAAGGCGCTCTATAATAAAATTAAAACCGGTTCCACATTTTAAAAACAGGATTTTCAACATCATTTCCCTGTTTTTTATTTTAACTTATTGCGGAACCGGTTCCATAAAAGAGAATTTATAGTAAGGGGGAATTTTTATGGATATGAAACAAATTGCAACTCAAGTAATACAGAATATTGGTGGAAAGGAAAACATTGTTCGTGCCACACATTGTGCGACTCGCCTTCGTCTTATATTAAAGGATGATACGAAAATAAACGCTGCAGAAATCGAAAACATCGATGGAGTAAAAGGTGCTTTTGCAACGACCGAGCAATATCAAATTATTTTTGGAACTGGCATAGTAAACAAAGTATATGATGAATTCTCAAAACTAATTGGAATAGCCGAACTAGATTCTACAACATCAAACGATATACCTAAGAAAAAAATGAATCCTATCGCCCGCCTAGCAAAGACACTATCTAATATTTTTGTTCCAATTATTCCAGCTATCGTTGCAAGCGGTTTACTTATGGGTCTACTCGGAATGTTGAAAGCGTTTAAATTAGTTCCTGGAGATCACTCACTTATCCAATTACTTGATATGTTCTCAAGTGCAGCTTTCATCATTTTACCCATTTTAATTGGAGTTAGTGCCGCTAAAGAATTTAGTGGAAACATTTTCTTAGGTGCAGTTGTTGGTGGTATATTAACTCACCCAAGCTTAACAAATCCTTGGACTCTTTCAAATGCAAAACCCACAGTTTTACATTTCCTTGGTATGGATATTGATATGATTGGCTATCAAGGTACTGTTTTACCTATTTTATTATGTGTATATGTTATGAGTACAATTGAAAAAGAACTTCGAAAACGTGTTCCGAACTCTTTAGATTTATTAGTTACACCATTCTTAACAATTATTATAACTGGCTTTTTATCACTTATTATTATCGGACCAATTGGATATAAAATCGGTGACGGCATTACGTACCTTTTAAATACAATTTATCAATTTGCAGGACCAGTAGCTGGACTTATATTCGGTGGGTTGTATTCAACAATTGTTCTTACTGGCTTACATCATAGCTTCCACGCTATTGAAGCGGGCTTACTCGCAAATAAAGATATCGGTGTCAATTTCTTACTCCCTATTTGGTCAATGGCGAACGTTGCACAGGGCGGTGCTACTTTAGCTGTCTATTTCAAAACAAAAAACAAAAAAACGAAAGAAATTGCAATTCCAGCAGCAGCTTCAGCATTTTTAGGAATTACAGAACCAGCTATTTTTGGTGTTAATTTAAAACTTGGTAAACCATTTATTGCAGCAGCTATTGGCGGCGCAATTGGAGGCGCTTACGTTGTTTGGATGCAAGTAGCGGCTAATGCATACGGTTTAACAGGTATTCCGATGCTTACAATTGTTGCACCTCTTGGCATGATGAACATGATTCACTATATAATTGGTTTCGCTATTGCAGTTATCACTGCTTTTGTTGCCACATTCATTTTATATAAAGAAAGTAAATAATAACGGGGTGAAAACCTATGTCAAAATATAAAACAATACTGCAATCTAATAAAGACGAATTACATTCTTTATATGAAATTGCAAACCAAGATTCATGGAAACCAATTTATCATATCCACCCACCATTTGGATTAATGAATGATCCTAACGGTGTATCATACTACAATGATGAATATCACGTTTTTTATCAGTGGTATCCATTTGGTCCCATTCATGGAATGAAGCATTGGGGGCATGTGAGGTCAAAAGACCTTATTAACTGGGAGCGTATGCCTGTAGCCATCATCCCTACTGAAAGCTATGAATCACACGGTGCATATTCTGGTAGTGCTATCGTAAAAGATGGCCTTCTTCATCTACTTTATACAGGGAATATAAAAAAGCCTGATGATTCCCGTGATGCAAAACAATGTATGGCAACAATGGATTCACAATATACGATGACGAAATATAGTAATAATCCTGTTATTGATATAATTCCTGACGGATATACAAAACATGTACGTGATCCAAAAGTCTGGAAACATAATGATATATACTATATGTTACTCGGTGCCCAACGTGAAAATAAAACAGGAACTCTATTACTATACAAATCACAAGACCTATACAATTGGCATTTCCAAGGCGAAATTACAACAAACTTAAAAGAATTCGGATTTATGTGGGAATGCCCCGATTACTTCCAATTATCAGGGAAAGATGTACTTCTCTTTTCACCGCAAGGAATTGAAAAAGACGGAGAAAACTTTCACAATGTATACAATGTCGTTTATGCTATAGGCCATTTCGATATTAAAAATTTATATTTCCATGTTGATTCCTATTACGAAGCTGATAAAGGGTTCGATTTTTATGCCCCTCAAACTTTAGAAGACTCTACTAGTCGTCGCCTATTGTTTGCTTGGGCAGGATCAAGTGAAATCACATATCCTTCTGATGATTATATGTGGGCTCATTGCCTAACACTTCCACGTGAATTAACATTAGAAGATAACATCTTAAAACAAAAACCAGTTTCAGAATTAACAAAACTACGAACAACAAAAAAAGACATTTCAGGAGATATAACAGCTGGATTAAATGTATTATCAACGCTTGATGATGAAGACTCCTATGAATTAATTGTTACACTTAAAACAGAAGATGCAAAACGTTTTGGTCTTTCTCTCTTCCACAATGAGGAGGAATGTTTCCCCATTACATTTAATCGGGAACAAGGTACTATTTCTATAGACAGGGGCAACTTCTACCATCAATTTGGCGGAGAATATGGATTTGAACGCTGTAAAAAAATCGATATTCAAGATACGATAGAACTACAAATATTTGTAGATAAAAGCATCGTGGAAATTTTCTTATACGATGGTTCAACAGTCTTTACGTCCCGAGTTTTTCCTCGAAAAGACATGAAACATCATATCGCAATCTTTTCAGATGCAAAACTAAACTTTACCATCACACAATATAAGCTGAAAAGAGGGATTGTATGAGAAATGTCTTTTGTATAGGTGAACTATTAATTGATTTTGTGTGCCGAAATACTAATGTTTCTTTAGTAAACGGTTCAGATTTCGAAAAAAAAGCTGGTGGAGCACCCGCTAACGTTGCTGCTGCGATTACAAAATTAGGTGGACACGCTACATTTATGGGGCAAGTAGGAAACGACCCATTTGGTGAGTTTCTTGAACAAACTTTACAGCGTGCGCAAGTCGATACATCCATGCTCATAAAAGATAAACAAACAACACTTGCATTCGTATCCATCGATCAAGATGGCGAACGTGATTTTACTTTTATGCGTGGTGCAGATGGTGAATATCAATTCAATAGCATTGATTTATCAAAAATACAAACGAATGATTTAATACATTTCGGTTCAGCGACAGCTTTACTATCAAGCCCATTAAAAGAAACGTATTTTCAGTTGTTACAATATGCGAAAGATAAAGGCCATTTCATTTCTTTTGATCCAAATTATCGAAGTGCACTCATTACAAATACAGAACAATTCTCTCAAGATTGTCTAACCTTTATAAAACATGCACACTTCGTAAAAGTAAGTCAAGAGGAAGCTACTATGCTCTCTAAAGAGAGTGATTTACAACAAGCTGCACTCAAATTATTAAATTATGGCGCAAAAGTAGTAGCTATTACACTTGGAAAAGACGGTACCCTTCTTGCGACAAATGAAGGTCAAACTATTGTCTCTTCTATTTCCATTCAACAAGTCGATACAACTGGTGCTGGTGACGCTTTCGTTGGAGCAATGTTATATCAGATTGCCCAAAGTGAACATACACTTTCGTATCATTTCAAAGACTTAACAGCATTTATCTCCTTTGCAAATAAAGTAGGCGCTATCACATGTACAAATTACGGTGCAATTGCCTCTCTTCCATCATTAACAGATATAAAAGCATACGATTAATCGTATGCTTTTTTTACATTCCTCTCCAAAAATCATGCATAATAAAAAAGTACAAAATAACGAGAACGGCCGTCCCGCATAGGGTAATGCGCCGATATATACTCTTCTCTCCTTCCCTCGCTTTCACAAACGCCCAAATAAATCCGAAGAATAATATTAAATCAACATATGGAACATAAAAAGAAAAGACGAGAAACGCATATAAATACACGATAAATAAACAGGTCGTTACTAAGAAAACTTTAAACGCAAATTCACTTTTCATAATATAACCGCCCCCTATCTGTACTGTATTATATTCAGCAAAATACAATAGTTGCAGTTAAACTCCAAGTATAAATAAGCTACCGTCTATAATACGGTAGCCATTACGGAACATTGTATTTCCGTTTATATATATTACTTAAAATCGAAGAAGGAATTTGCTCGTAACGAACTTTCTCTCCTGTTTCATCTATAATATACGAATTGTTTCCTATATAATATATTCCATCTTTTCGTTTTGAGTACACTGGATATCTTTCATTTGGCAATACCGTTTTCACTTTCGTTAACTGTCCATTTGGTTCTTGCCAATATATATCCGCGCGGTCTACTAACGTAAGTACTCCAATTTGTTCTTTTTCTATTTTTCGACCATTCCAGCTCACAACGCGATAACCAAGTTTATTCGCTTCATATTCGGGGCTCGTATGAAAACGAGAAATGATTACTTTTGTTTGTAATTGTACTCGGTCATATAACCATTGTATATCCCTGTCATGCATACGAATACAGCCATTTGATTCCCTACTTCCAATCGTCCATTCCCGGTTCGTCCCGTGAATTGCATATTCATTCTTATCTAGTCCAAGCCACCTCGTACCAAGAGGGTTATTCGGTGCACCCCCAGGTATTTTTTTTCGATGGTATTCTTTATTTTTAAATTTAGTTATAATACAAAAATTACCTTCAGGCGTAGGTGTACGATCTCTTCCAGTCGTTACTGGAAATGTTTTTGTGTAATTTCCATTTTCAAAAAAAGACAACTGGTTCGTCGTAAGATTTACTAATATTAAATGATCTGTATTAGCAAAAGCACTAACCGGTAGGATGAAAAATAATAGTATGATGAAACATAACTTTTTCAGCTATATCCCCCCTAGCGCTCCCTATAATAAGTGGAATTAACATTACTTTGCTCTTATAAATGAAAACTATCCATTTACAATAACGCCCCCATTTACATGTATCATTTGCCCAGTAACATAGGATGAATCACCAGATGCCAAGTATACGTATGCCGGCGCTAATTCATATGGTTGACCAGGCCGTTGCATCGGAACATTGCTCCCAAACTGAGAGACTTTCTTCTCATCAAAGCTCGATGGAATAAGCGGTGTCCAAATCGGGCCTGGTGCAACACCATTTACCCGAATCCCTTTTTGCACTAACGATTGAGAAAGTGATCTTGTAAAAGCTACGATTGCTCCTTTCGTTGCGGAATAATCAATTAACGTTTCATTTCCTTCATATGCAACGATAGATGCCGTATTTATAATGACATCCCCTTTCTTCAAATGAGAAAGGGCTGCTTTCGTAACGTGAAAATAAGAAAAAATATTAATACGAAATGTTTTTTCTAGCTGTTCTGCTGTAATATACTCTAGCCCTTGCTGCGGATATTGCTGTGCAACGTTATTCACTAAAATATTTAAACTACCTAACTGCCGGGCGGTCTCTTCCACAATATCTTTACAATGCTGTTCATTACTCAAATCCCCCGGCAACAATACACACTTTACACCTTCTTTTTCAACACGTTGTTTCGTCTCATTTGCATCTTCTTCCTCATCTAAATAAGCAATCGCAACATTTGCTCCCTCTTTTGCAAAAGCGATGGAAACTGCTCGTCCAATTCCGCTATCTCCTCCCGTAATTAACACATTCTTCCCTTTTAACTTTTCACTTCCTTTATAGTTTGCATCTTCAAACTGCGGAAGGGGGCTCATTAATGATTCAATACCTGGCTGCTTATTTTGATGTTGCGCAGGCATTGTTATAAAGTTTTTTTGCTGTGGCATAGCTGCTTTCAACTCCTTTTCCTTAGCATGTGCACAATAAAAAGCTGAAATTCACACATCGTTTTACGATTAATATTCGAATTTAAGACACAAAATATGAATTGTTATAAACTTTTTATGCAAAACTATTGCAAAATAGATAAAAAACGAATATTATATATAACTGTTGTGAAAATTATTCGTAAACAGAAAGGATGTTTATATGTTTAACCTTTCAAAACATAAAACTTCTATTAAAACTGAAATTATGGCAGGTATTATTACCTTCTTAACAATGGCATATATCATTGTCGTAAACCCTGTTATCCTTGGAGATGCAGGTGTTCCATTTGAACAAGCATTTACAGCAACAATTATCGCTGCTGTTGTCGGAACATTATTTATGGCAATCTTTACAAACTTACCAATCGCAATCGCGCCAGGTATGGGATTAAATGCTTACTTCTCTTACTCTGTTGTAAAAGCGCATGAAGGCATGACTTTCGCAATTGCATTCTCTGCTGTATTCGTAGCAGGTATGATTTTAATTTTGCTATCATTTACATCTTTCCGTACAAAATTAATGGAAGCAATTCCTGAAAACTTAAAACATGCAATTACTGCTGGTATCGGGCTATTTATCGCCTTTATCGGTTTACGTTTAACAGGTATCGTTACAAAAAATGATGCAAACTTAGTTGGACTTGGTGATCTTCACTCTGCTCCAGTACTACTAGCATTAGCTGGACTTGGAATTACAATTGTCCTTATGTCTTTAAATGTAAATGGCGCACTATTTATCGGGATGCTATTAACTGGTATTATCGCTTTCTTCACGGGACAATTATCATTCTCAAACGGTGTTACATCAATGCCTGGTTTACCAGAAGGAATTATCGTTTCAAATCCAATTACTGCTGTATCTGACGTAATTAACTACGGATTATACGGCGTTGTATTCTCATTCTTCCTTGTTACACTATTCGATACAACAGGTACATTACTTGGCGTTGCACAACAAGGTGGATTTATGAAAGACGGAAAGCTTCCAAAAGCAGGACGAGCTCTTCTATCTGACTCATTCTCAGCAACTATTGGTTCTATGTTCGGAACGACACCATCAACAGCTTACATTGAATCATCTGCTGGTGTTGCAGCTGGTGGTCGTACTGGTTTAACAACTGTTACAGTAGCGGTTCTATTCGCACTAGCAGCATTCTTCGGCCCATTAGTAAGTGCTGTTTCTGGTGTATCAGCTATTACTGCACCCTCATTAATTATCGTTGGTAGTCTTATGATGGGTTCAGTTCGCCACATCGATTGGGACGCATTTGATGAAGCATTCCCAGCATTCTTAGTAATCTTAAGCATGCCACTTACATCAAGTATCGCAACAGGTATCGCACTTGGATTTATTTCATACCCACTTATGAAAGTGGCAAAAGGTAAATTCCGTGCTGTTCACCCACTTGTATATGTATTTGGAATTTTGTTTGCTTATCAATTGATATTCTTACCACATTAAAATCCCTCATAAAGAGGGATTTTTTTATACATAAAAAGTAGAGCATCGAAATTCGATGTTCTATTTTCCTTTTTTAAAAGCAATATAAAAAGACTGCAGAGAACTCCATCTCCACAGCCTAATTATTATTTTTGCAAGAACGCCTGCAAATCTGCAAATTGCCTCTTTGCATCTTCATAGCCTTGCTCGTATAAATTTTGTAGTTTTGCTGTATCTTTTTCCATACGATCTACTTGAAGCGGCACTTCTGGGCGAATAACAAATAAATTGCCAGCTTGTTCTTCTTTTTCAATATAGTGAAGTGTTTCATTATACACTTCATAACGATTTAGCATCGTGTTCACAAGGTTCGGATATTTTTTATAAGCTTTCGCAGCAATCCACCCAAATCTTGATTTTTTCTTTGCGTAACCATGATTTCTCGTTAAAATTACGACTGATTTTTTAAATCCATCTTCCTGTGCTTTACGAACTGGAATTGGATCAGAAATCCCGCCATCTAACAGTTGCTTGCCACGATAATTTACTACTGGTGCAATGAAAGGCAATGAACTAGACGCTTGTAATAAATTTAGCGCATCATCATTCGTGCCTTCTTTTTCAAAATAAACTGATTGCCCTGTTTCACAATCCGTCGTTCCTACAAGGAAACGTTCCGGGCTATTAAAGTATGTTTCAAAATCAAACGGCACATGCTTTTCTGGGATTTCGTGGAAAATGAAATCCATATCAAATAGCTGACGTTTTCTCCATAAGTTTTTATACGATAAATATTTCGGATGTGATGCATAATCAATATTGACCGTTTTATTTCTATTTCTTTGTCTGGAAAGATACGACGCTGCATGACAAGCACCAGCTGATACACCGATTACATATGGAAAATATAAATCTTGTTCCATAAAGTATTCTAATATCCCGCCCGTGTATACACCACGCATACCGCCGCCTTCTAATACTAACCCCGTATTTTCAAGCATGTTACTCTCTCCTCTATATATATTGACTCTTTAATTATTCACCATGTTAAGTATCTTTTTCTATTATATATGAGTTCTTTCAGAAATTATATTTAAAAGACTTGAGAAAAAGGAGTTTTTTCTTCCAATTATATTTCCAAATGACCGGAGACATCCTTTATAAACCTTTGAATAAAGTCTTGCTCTTCTTTCGTATATCCATCTAAAAGTAACAACCACTTTTCTTCAGCTTGCTTATGCAATTTTTCATGAGCTTTATATATTTCATTCCCACTCTCCGTTAAGCTGAAGAAGATTTCTTTTTGATTATCTAACATTTGCATCTTCTCAACGAATTGTTTTTGAAACAACTTTGTACAAATTTTAGAGATTGCTCCCTTCGTCATGCCCATTTCTGTCGTAATTGCCGTTACATTCATCAAACCATTTTTTCCGATACATTCGATTACATGTAACTCAGATAAAGACATACTACTTACGCCTGTCTCACGAAGAAACTTCTCATTTTGTCGTTTTAAATGTTCTTCTTTTTTATGCAAAAGTGTACGAATGTCCGACAGTATTTCCATTTGCTTCGTTGCATGCTTCAATCCGTTCGCCTCCTAAGTTTCCAAAGAAACAATTTAACTATATACCATTTTAAAACCATTTTTTCATCTTTACAAGTAAGAAAATCATGTTAAAATAAATTTAGTTTCCAAGGAAACTAAATTGCAAGGAGGTTAACAAGATGAAAAAATCTAAACTAACTTTCATTTTATATGTTGTCTGTATTAGTGCCTTACTCGGTTCCTTCGCTCAAAATATTTACACACCTATCTTACCGATGATTCAAAATTCTTTTCACACTTCTCTTTATCTTGTAAATGTAACAGTTTCACTTTTCACATTCGTTCTTGCAATTATGCAGCTCGTATATGGACCTTTAATTGATACAAAAGGGAGAAAATCTGTCCTTATCCCTAGTTTAGTCATTAGTACAATTGGTTCAATCGGATGTGCTTTTTCGGCAAACATTTATTTATTTCTCTTTTTTAGAGCTGTTCAAGCTATAGGAATAGCGGCTATACCTGTAGTTTCAGCAACGATTATCGGCGATTTATTTGAAGGAAAAGAACGCGGAGAAGCGATGAGCCTATACCAAATGTTACTTGCCCTCGCACCTGCAATGGCTCCTCTCATAGGTGGTTATCTTGGCAGTATAAATGGTCACTTATCTGTATTTCTCTTTTTATCTACACTTGGCATTATCTTATTAATTATAAACATTTCACTACTCCCAGAAACAAGGCCAAATATAATTAAACAATCTAAAGCACAAAAGAATTACTCTCTTATCTTAAAAAATAAAACTGGATTTTCTATTACTCTTATTGGCTTCATTCAATTTTGTATTTACTTTTGCTTTCTCGTTTTTTTACCGAGTATTTTAACAAATTCATTTCATTTAACTGTAAATAAAATTGGTCTTATGTTTGTACCAATGTCTCTTTCTATCATGCTAGGAAGTTTTTGCTACAAGTTTTTGCAAAAACGACTCACAACAAAGCAAGCTTTATTTATTACGAGTTTCTTCAATATTATATGTGTCGTTTTATTCTCTTTCACATATAGCATCAATATCCCATTCATTATTATCGTTACATCTTTGTACGGTTTTAGTATGGGACTTTCTATGCCAACTCACACTACTTTATTAACAGAAGAATTCGTACAAGAACGCGCAACAGCTATCGGTATGTACAACTTCATCCGCTATCTTGGTATGGGCACAGGGCCACTTATAGGTGGATTTCTTTTATTTAACCAAAATTACTTTTGGATTTTCTTCCTAGGCGCAATTATGTTTTTACTTGTAATCTTATATACAATGAAAATGCTAAGTTTTCATTCTGTACAAAAAGCAAAATAGAGCCCCCAAAAAGGTCGGCTCTATTTATCCTCTTTGATCCGCAACAATATGAATATCAATATACTTTGTTTGTCTCATAATTTCATTTACAATAGAGCCTTTTCGTATTTCTTCCCACCTTGTTCTAGCCGATTGTCCAAGTAAAATTTGCGTCACCTGTAATCTTTTTGCCACTTCAATAATAACATCTGCTGGCTTTCTTCCCTTTGCTTCTTCTAATACAAAACTTGCATCAAATTGATTCGTTAGCAACTTCCACTCTTCAATCGTCTGCTTTTTTCCAGCTGAAATAGAATCTATATTTTCCCTCTCAACGTTTAATACGTACAATTCAGCGTTTAACCGATCAGCCATGCGCCATCCCCGTCTTATTAATTTCTCCGCTGTTGAACTGTATTGTACACAAACGAGAATTTTTTCTTTCACTCCGATTGGTTCTATCACTGTTTGACTAATCTTTTCGTCCATATCGTCAGCGACTTCACGAAGCGATAATTCCCTAAGTGCTCCTAAATTATTAAGCGTAAAGAAATTTTGTAAGCTTTGCTGAATTTTTTCTTCTTTATATATCTTTCCGTCTATTAACCTCTTCCGAAGTACTTCCGGTGTTGCATCAACGAGCTGAATTTCATTTGCTTTTTGTAAAATAAAATCTGGAATTCGTTCTCTTACTTTTACATTCGTAATTTGAGCTACAATATCATGAACACTTTCTAAATGTTGAATATTAAAAGCTGATAATACCGATATACCAGCCTCTAACAATTCCTGCACATCCATATAACGTTTTTTATGCTTAGAACCAGGAACATTACTATGCGCAAGTTCATCCACTACGACTACTTGCGGCGCGCGTTTTTTTATTCCTTCCACATCAAGCTCATAAAATACCTTTCCTTTATACTGTATTTCTTTCAAAGGAACTTTTTCTAAATCAGCAATTGCTTCTGCCGTCTCTTTTCTTCCATGCGTTTCAATTAAACCAATTACAATATCAATTCCATCTTTTTTCATTTCCCTTGCATCAAAGAGCATTTTATAACTTTTTCCTACGCCTGGAGCTGCTCCTACATATAACTTTAACTTTCCGCGATTTTGCTGACGAATATATTCTAAATATTCCTCTGGCGTTCGCCTTTGAAACTTCGGTTCATAATCATCTGCATACAAAATAAACACTACCTTTCATTCGAAACAACGCTACCTCAATCCGTTAGATTGAGGTAGCACTGTTACTATTTCATTAATTCCTGTAATGCCCAATTTAGCTTTAAGACGTTTACGCGGGTCTCTCCAAATAAACCAAGCGCAGCACCTTCTGTTTGATCTTTAATCAATTGATTAAGTTTTTCTTTCGGAATATTCGTTAATTTCGATATGCGATCCACCTGCACAGAAGCTGCCTTCGGACTAATATCAGGATCAAGCCCTGAACCTGAATTTGTCACTAAATCAATCGGTACTTCTGTAACTGGAACGCTCGGATTTTGTTTCTTCCACTCTTCAATACTTTTCTCTACTCGTTTCTCTAAATCTGGATTAGATGGTGCATAGTTATTTGAACCAGATGCTTCAGCCTTATATTCAATACTAGAAACACGCCCTTGAAAATAACGTGGATCCGTGAAGTTTTGCCCGATTAATTTAGAACCAATCACTTCATTTTTATCATTATATATTAGACTTCCATCCGCATTATCCTTCATCACGGCTTGTGCAATACCAGTAACAATAAGCGGGTATACAAGTCCGCACAACACTAGAAATGTAAAAGTAATACGGATAATTGGTGATAGTATACTTTGTTTCTTCTCCATCTTTTTCCCCTCTTCCTTATATGAACAAGCCGACAATTATATCAATTACTTTAATTCCAATGAACGGAACGATAACTCCGCCAAGCCCATAAATAAGTAAGTTTCGGCTAAGCAATGCATTAGAACTCATCGGTTTATATGCAATACCTTTCATCGCTAACGGAATGAGTAATGGAATAATAACAGCGTTAAATATTAATGCTGATAAAATCGCTGACAGTGGTGATGTTAATTTCATAATGTTCAATGCCTCCATTTGCGGAATCGCAAGTGTAAACATTGCTGGAATGATTGCAAAATATTTTGCTATATCATTTGCAATACTAAACGTCGTTAAAGCACCTCGCGTCATTAACAATTGCTTACCGATTCCTACAACCTCAATAATTTTCGTTGGATTCGAGTCTAGATCAATCATGTTTGCCGCTTCTTTCGCTGCTGTCGTACCACTGTTCATCGCTAATCCAACGTCCGCCTGTGCTAATGCTGGAGCATCATTTGTACCATCACCTGTCATCGCTACAAGTTTCCCTTTATCTTGCTCTGCTTTAATGACAGCAATTTTATCTTCCGGTTTACACTCGGCAACGAATTCATCTACTCCAGCTTCTTTTGCAATGGTTGCTGCTGTTAACGGATTATCACCTGTACACATAACCGTTTTAATCCCCATTTGGCGTAACTGTTCAAAACGCTCACGCATACCCGGTTTTACTGTATCCTTTAAATAAATTAAACCGTAAATACGATTATCTACTGCAACTACAAGTGGTGTTCCGCCCTCTTTTGAAATTAAGTCTGCTTTTTGATTTACATCTTTCGGAATTGTTCCGCCTTGTGACTCAACCCATTCAATAACGGCACCTACAGCACCTTTTCTCACTTTTGTTCCGTCTTGTAAATCAACACCACTCATTCTCGTTTCTGCTTTAAACGGAACAAACTCACCTTGTTCTGCAAGTTCTCTATTATATGATATAGATTTTCCCTGCACATACTCGATAACAGATCGACCTTCTGGTGTTTCATCTAAAACAGAACTAATAGCGGCCCACTTTCCAACTTGCTCAATCGTTTCATTTCCTACAGGCAATAATGTATGAGCCATTCGGTTCCCAAAAGTAATTGTACCTGTTTTATCTAAAATAATTGTATTAATATCGCCCGCAGCTTCTACTGCTTTCCCTGACATCGCTAGCACGTTAAATTTTGTCACCCGATCCATCCCCGCAATACCAATCGCTGATAGCAAACCACCAATTGTCGTTGGAATTAAACATACTAACAACGCTACAAGTACAGCAGTATCAATTTGAAAACCTAAATAATTTGTAAAAATCGGCAACGTCACAACGACGATTAAGAAAATAAGAGTTAAGCTCGTTAATACTGTATTTAAAGCAATCTCATTCGGCGTTTTTTGACGAGCAGCTCCTTCTACTAAAGAAATCATTTTATCGATAAATGATTCACCAGGATTACTCGTAATGACAATTGTAATTTCATCACTTACGACCATCGTTCCACCTGTTACGGAACAAAAATCACCGCCTGCTTCTTTTATAACAGGAGCTGATTCACCTGTAATTGCAGATTCATCTACAGATGCTAATCCTTTGATTACTTCACCATCACTTGGAATCATTTCTCCTTGTTTTACGATAACAACGTCACCTTTTCTAAGATCAGTTGCTGAAACTTGGACAATGTCTCCATTTTCTTTTACTACATTTGCAAACACATCTTTCTTCGACTGCTTTAAAGAATCGGCTTGCGCTTTACCACGACCTTCTGCTAATGCTTCTGCAAAATTCGCAAATAAAACTGTAAATAATAGAATGAGAGAAACTGTTATATTAAACCATCCTGGTATACTACTAGAACTACTTGGAAGAAAAGATAAAATGAACGTAATGATAAATCCAATTTCCACAACGAACATAATCGGATTCTTTATCATGACTTTCGGATTCAATTTCGCAACGGATTGCTTCATCGCATGTGTTACGATATCACGATCCATCGTTTTCGCTTGTCTAACTTCATCTTCTACAGCATGTATTTGTGACTCATTTAATTGTTTTTCTTTTACTACTACCGGTCTCATCATTTACCCTCCATTACTTCAATGTAAGAAATTCTGCAATTGGACCGAGTACTAACATCGGGAAGAATGTTAATGCACCGACAATTACAATTGTTCCGATGAAGATGCCACCAAATAAACTATTATCTGTACGGAACGTTCCGACTGTTTCTGGCACTACCGTTTTTTCTTTCAATGAAGCTGCCACAGCTAGCATCGTAATTAAACTGAAGTAACGTCCTAAAAACATAACTAAACCAGTCGTAATATTCCAAAACGGTGTATTATCTCCTAATCCTTCAAATCCAGATCCGTTATTCGCAGCTGACGATGTATATTCATATACCACTTGCGTCAAACCGTGGAAACCGGAATGAGAAATAGCATCCGTCCCTAAATTTGTTGAAAGAGCTAATGCCGAAAATCCTAAAATGAGCAATGGATGAAATAAAATCGTGACCGCGATTAATTTCATTTCCTTACCTTCAATCTTTTTACCTAAAAACTCTGGTGTCCGTCCAACCATTAACCCAGATATAAACACCGCGATAATTGCATACATAATAATGTTTACAAAACCTGCTCCAACGCCGCCATACACAGTATTTAACATCATATTTACAAGCGGAACTAAACCGCCAATTGGTGTTAACGTATCATGCATCGTATTAACAGCGCCTGTTTCAGCAGCTGTCGTTACCGTTGCGTATAGTGAAGAAAATACTGTTCCAAATCGTACTTCTTTCCCTTCTGTACTTCCTTGTACATGTTCGATACCCATTCCATTTAATGCCGGGTTCCCGTTTAGTTCAGATGTCGTAATCGTTATAAACCCTAGTAAAAATACCATAAATAGTGACACGAAAAGGATGCGGCCTTGTTTTTTATTTCCGACCATTCGTCCGTACGTAAATGGAAGTGCTGTTGGTAATAACATCATAAGCATCATTTGCAAAATATTACTCATTTGTCCTGGATTTTCGAAAGGATGCGTAGAATTTGCTCCGAAAAATCCACCACCGTTATTTCCAAGTTCCTTAATGGAAACGAATGATGCAACAGGTCCACGTAAAATACTTTGCTTTGCACCTTCAATCGTTTGTGCTGTAACCGCCCCATCTAACGTTTGTGGTACGCCAAGTGCGACAAAAACTAGTGCCGCAATAAATGCAATAGGAAGAAACACTCTCGTTAACGCTCTCGTAAAATCAACGAAAAAGTTACCAAGTTCTTTTCCAGCAAGTCCTCTTATAAAAGCCATAACGAGCGCTAATGTCGTTGCTGGTGCCGCAAACATTAAAAATGTAATTCCGATTAATTGTGATAAATAAGATAAACCATTTTCACCGCTATAATGCTGTAAGTTTGTATCAGCCATAAAACTAATTGCTGTATTAAAAGCGAGCGTAGGCTCCATCCCTTCAATATGCGCTGGATTTAGTGGCAGCACACCTTGTAATCTGAAAATGAAGTATACGACAACGATCATAAATCCATTTAATAAAACTAATGATAATGCGTACTGTTTCCACGTTTGATTGTATGCTTTTACACCCGTAATTTTAAAAATAAGTTTTTCAAAAGGCCCGAATACTTTATCTAACGTTTTGCTACCTTGAAAAGCTTTTTCTAAATAAATCCCCGTTGGCTTTGCTACTAAAATAAACAAGAGCATTGTAATAATGACTGCAACCCAAATCATAATGAATGATTCCCCCTAATTAAAACTTCTCTGGATTTAATAATGCATACACTAAATACACTGTAATTGCTGCGACAATAACCGATAAGACAATCATCATGATTGCTTTCCTTCTTTCACAACTTTATCTGACCAACTTGCAAGACTTGCCATCGATGCAACTAATAAAATAAAAATCCCGACCATTACAACATCTAACATAACTATCCCTCTTTTTTGTTAAAATTTACCATTTAAATATTAAAAAAGAACACTGAGCTCTACTCAGTGTTCAAAAAATGAACAACAAAAAGTAAACCTCCTCTCTAAACGCTTACGAGGTTAGCTGTCGGATTCGGGCCTAAAGAGTAGCCCTACTTTCAAAACTGAAAGATTCACCCCAAGTGACGATGCACAAAATTGGTTCCCCCGCTCCATTTCTGGAACTCAGCGATTTTAGGTTTTTTTGGAAATTTTATGAATGATTTATGAGAGTAAATATACTCCTCTATATTTCACTTGTAAAGGGGTAAATTACTGAAAATAATAATATTTACATTCATTTAAACGCTTACATTGAAGATTATTACTGTTATTTCATCTATTTTCTTTATTTCTCTTTTCTTTTCTTAAAAATGACCTTTTAAATATGAAATAAAAAGAGCGAATGACATGAAGTGCATAGCTTGTTGCACTCAGCATTCGCTCTTTTTTATTCAACCTTTATTCTCCTCGTAAAAATGCACGTAAATTTCTCCCACGAATATAAACTTGTGTCAATTCTGCATGTAGCTGCTCATACTCGGTAATATCCATCTCTAAATACAAAGCATCTTTTGATGGTAATATAATATATGGCCCTGGAAAAAGGGGATCAATCTGGACCAATTCTTGAACTCGCTCTACCGATACTGCCCAACGATTTGCTATATCTCCAAGTAATAGTACCTTCATCATTTCTTCCCCCGCCCTATTCAAAAAATAAAAAAGAAATATTATCACAATTTGTAAACACGACAAACTTAGCTCCAATGGTTTCATAGAGCCTCGCTGGATATCGTTTATTCCTTGTAACAACAGTAATAGGTGCTTGAAAAGAAAAACGAATGTGTTCTGTGAAGAAACTAACGATTGGAAGCTCATCCCCTAGTAAAATGACCTTCTTAATACACTCACAAATACTAGTAAAATCCTGCTCCTTACTACAACTATAAGTCCAATCAAACCCACAATTCCTAACTTCAGCCGCTACCTCTTCATTTGCTGTAAAAATAACTAACTCATGTTGAAATGCAACTAGATCTCTTAAACTATTTACCTTACTTTCTTCTCCAACACAAATAAGTGTTAGTTCCATGTACCTCATCCTCCTTAGTATAAAAGAAATCAAACATAGATTGATATTCCCCTATACTAATCAGATCGATGAAGTGATGTATCCATCATGGCACCGTCCTCTCTCAAGACGCTTACGAAGTTAGCTGTCGGATTCGGGCTTTGAGAGTAGCCCTACTTTCAAATTTGAAAGATTCACCCCTAGTGACACTGCACAAATTGGTTCCTCCGCTCCATATAATTGGACTCAGCGTTTACAAAAAAATATATTCTGGCTGATATATTACTCCTGTATTTTGAAAAAGTAAACAGAAAAAAAGCCAGTTATAAAACTGGCTTTTCACTTATCTATACACGCGTTCTATTCACTTTATACGCAAAATGATTCGTTGGTCCATGACCACTACCAATATTCAATGGCTCTTCAATTGCTATACTAATAAATCGTTTTGCTTCTTGAACAGCATCTTCAATTGAGTATCCTTTCGCAAGTCCTGCTGTAACCGCTGAAGCAAATGTGCACCCACTTCCGTGCGTTTGCTTTGAAGGAATTCGCTCGCTTCTAAACTCAATAAATTCTTCTCCATCAAAGAGGAAATCAATTACTTCATTACCTTGATATTCTGCATGTCCGCCCTTCATAAGCACATATTTAGCACCTAATTTGTGCAATACTTTTGCAGCTTCCTTACTATCTTCAACATTATGAATCTCCACCCCAGTTAACACTTCTGCTTCTGGAACATTCGGTGTTATAACGGTTGCTACTGGTAATAAATATTCTTTTAATGCATGAACTGCTTCTTGCTGTAATAATGATGCACCGCCTTTTGCGATCATAACGGGATCTAGCACAATATTATTCCAGCCAAATTTTTTAATTTGTTCTGCAACAATTTGAATTATTTCACTACTAAATAACATTCCTAGTTTCACTGCATCTGGTGTTAAATCCGTACCAATTGAATTCAGCTGTTCTGTAATACCTTCTAACGGAACAGGATATACCCCTTGAACGCCAAGCGTGTTTTGAGCAGTAATTGCCGTAATAGCCGTCATTCCGTATACACCAAGCTCTTGGAATGTTTTTAAATCTGCCTGAATTCCAGCACCGCCGCCGCTATCAGACCCTGCAATTGTTAAAGCTTTATTCACTTTCATCCCACTCATCCTTTTCTATCCAAAATAGCGATGATAAATTGTTTTTGCTTCGCTTATATCTTTCGTTCCATGTACGAGCACACGGCCATCTTTAAAGGCTACTAACCTCTTGTCTTCAACAGAAAATGATAGTAAATATGGATTTATATTCAAATCATTTACACGACCTTCCAACAACTCTTTATATTGTTCAAAATTCATTTCATCTTTATGAGGTGGTCTAATTTGAACTGTATTTCGCCCGCATAAAACTGCTGTTTTTGATGTGTTTTCTTTATTTAAATACGGATATAATGCATTCTCTCCGCATGAAGGACAATTATGCTGGCGAAGTTTTTGCACATTCATACATGAATACTCATTCTTCCACATATCAAACGATACAAGCCCATCTCGAAGTGATTCGTAATCTTCTACTAACAGTTTAAGAGCTTCTGTTACTTGATGAGAAACGACAAGAGATACAGCAGGTGATATAATACCCGCTGTATCACATGTTGCCCCGCCAAGCGGAATCGACTGTAATAAACATGATAAACATGGTGTTTTACTAGGAAGGATTGTGTAAGAAAGACCGTAACTACCTACACATGCACCGTAAATCCATGGAATAGAATATTTTTGTGATATATCATTTACAATAAAGCGCGTTTCGAAATTATCAGTCGCATCAATAATTACATCAACATTTATAACAAGTTCTTCTAGCTCTTCAGCTGTTACATCTTGAACGAGAGCTTCTATTGTTACATCACTATTAATCTCTTCTAAACGTTTTTTAGCCGCTATAGCTTTTGGAAGATTATTCTTTACGTCGCTCTCTGCATACAATTGTTGTCTTTGTAAATTACTCCAATCTACATAATCACGGTCAACAATTGTTATCTTGCCAACACCTGCTCTTACAAACATCTCTGCATTTGCACTACCTAATGCACCTGCACCGATAATAAGCACATGCTTTTCTCTTATCTTTTGCTGTCCTTCTTCTCCAATTGGAGAAAATAGTTCTTGGCGAGAATATCGATTATTCAACTACGCTCATTCCTTCTAAAGGACTACTTGCAGTTGCACAACGCTTACGTGCAATGCGACCTGCTTCAAATCCTAAACGGCCTGCTTCAATACTTAATTTCATTGCTTGTGCCATTTTAATAGGATCTTTTGCTCCTGATACAGCTGTATTTAATAACACGCCATCTGCTCCTAATTCCATTGCAAATGCCGCATCAGCTGGGCTACCAATACCGGCATCAACGATAACTGGTACTGTCGCTTGTTCAATAATGAAGCTCAAATTTAATGGATTTACAATACCAAGTCCTGATCCGATTGGAGATGCTCCTGGCATAATCGCATGCACGCCAAGCTCTTGTAATTTACGTGCTAATACAACATCATCAGATGTATACGGAAGTACGATAAATCCTTCTTCCAGTAACATTTCAGATGCCTTTAATGTTTCTACCGGATCAGGTAATAACGTTCTATCATCACCAATAACTTCTACCTTTATCATGTCACAAAGCCCAGAAGCTTTTGCTAATTTTGCAATACGAACAGCCTCTTCAGCGTTTTTTGCTCCTGCTGTATTTGGTAATAACGTATATTTTTTCACATCAAGTTTCTCTAATAAATTAGGTTGCTTTGCATCAAAGATATCCATACGACGTACTGCAAACGTTAAAATTTCAGCTTCAGAAACGTCAATTGCCTTTTGCTGTACGTCAAAATCAGGGAATTTACCTGTTCCTAATAAAAGTCTAGAATGAAATGAAAATGGTCCAATGTTTAACATAATCAACCGCCTCCTACGAAAGTTACAATCTCAATTTGGTCTCCATCAAAAACAGATGTATCTGTATGATCATCTTTTTGTAAAATATCTTTATTACGCTCTACTACAACAATTCTGTTATCTAGCTCTAAATGTGTAAGTAGCTCAGCTACTGTTTTTACACTCGCTGGCACTTCAATTTGGTTACCATTAATTTTTAAATTCAAACTTCCATCCCCTTTCTAAACTCTTCTAGAAAGCAATGAATCTAGCAAATGATTCTCTTGCTTTCCTTCTATTAAATCAGCCATATATTGGCCAGAAATAGGACTTAATAAAATACCGTTTCGATAATGGCCCGTGCAAGTATATAAACCTTTTATTTCTTCATGCTCTCCCATATAAGGAGCTTCATGATTCGATTGTGGTCTTAATCCTGCCCACGTGCTTTCCCATTCTGCTTCTTTTAAAGCTGGCAATATTGTATAAGCACGCTCTAATATAGAAGTTATACTTTCTGGCTGCACAGTTTTATTGAACGTATGTGGCTTCATTGTTGCCCCAATTACGTAACGTCCACCGCGCTTTGGAGTAATGTAAAATCTTTCTTGAAAAATAGGTGCTTTTAAAAGTTGTTTTCTACTTCTTACCGCAACCACTTCTCCTTTAACTGGATATGTACCCCAATCGCGGTGAAAATAACTGAGTAACTTCGTGCTCCATGAACCTCCTGCAATAACGACTTTCTCACATGTGACAATACCTTCACTTGTAATAACTCCAGTCACTTTATTATTTTCAATACGGATATCAAATACTTCTGTCTGTTCATATATATCAGCACCGGAAATCGCTGCAGAATGTGCGAATGCTTTCGTAAGTTCTGGTGCAATAACATGACCGTCTTTCGGATAATATACTGCTCCTATAATAGATTCGGATAGATATGGCTCTTTTTCCCGCACATGGTCTCCCGTTAGAAAATAAGAATCTTCACCTGTTTTCTGCTGCCAATCCATAATGTGAAGAATTCTTTCCTTCTCATCTTCATTTTGAGCAATACGATAAATTCCTTTTTCTTCATATCCAATATCAACACCCGTCTTTTCACGTAAAACTGCTGCAAGTTGTGGAAATATAGCTCGGCTTTCTCTAGCAAGTTCAAATAGCGGATCATACGCATCCCATTCTGCCTGAACACCAAGTAAACCAGCAGCTGCTTTTGAAGCTTCCGATGCAATACTTTGCTTCTCCACAATCGCTACTTTATGTCCTCTTTCTGCTAGAAAATGTGCAACTGAACTACCAATTACACCACCACCAATAATCGCTACATCATACTTCTCACACATGTTTTTCCGCCCACTTTCTTATTGATTCCTTATAAGATTTCGCTTTGCTATACGGGTTACTACTACTTACAATTCCAGACATAACTGCTATACCGCTTACACCGTTAGTAAGAACATCCACTGTGTTTTCTGGGGTAATTCCTCCAATTGCTGTAATCGGTATAGATAAACACCTTGCAATGTCTGAAATTTCTTCAAGCCCTCTCGCTGGCACACCTTTTTTACAATCTGTCGGAAATACATGGCCATAAACGAGTGAATCCGCTCCATTTTTAAAAGCTACTATTGCTTCATCTAGCGAATGCACAGAATAACCGACATGCAAATACGAAAACTTTTCTTTCACTGACTTTACATCTGTACTTCGATATCCTAGTTGAACACGAGGAATATTTAATAAAATTGCAATATCAATTCGATCGTTTATGACAATTTTAGAAGCTGGAAAGCCCTCCATTAATAGACTTTCCACACCTTCATATAATTCCTTCGTACTCTTCTCACGCTCACGAATATGCAAATAATCAATCTCACTCTCAATTTGCATCGCTACATTCACTAACTCTTCGAATGGCATATGGCCATTTGAGATTACATGGAGCTCATTTTTCATATTCATTCGCCTACTTTAAAATATTTTCGAATAATTCATCGGCTGGGACGGTTTCTTTCGTCATTCCTTTGTCCTTCAGCCACTTATTTTGTTTCTCCCAAGATTCTTTTGAATCTGATAAGAATGGCTCATCTTTCGTTTCCATCTTCTCTAATAAAATTTTCATACTTTCCTTTTCAACTTCTGGCACAAGTGGGAAGTTTTCTTTTTCTTGATGATTTAATAAAATATTCAATGCTTCATCTGGGTTTTTCTTCATGAAATCATAGCCTTTTTTCGTACCACGTAAGAAAGCTTGCAACGCCTCTTTATCTTTTTTCAACGTTTTATCACCTGTTACAAACACAAGCTCATGATAGTTTGGTACTCCGTAATCAGCTGGATTAAAGTACGCTGGTTCATGGCCTTCATGACGCATAACAGGTACTTCATGGTTAATGTATGCCCCTGTTACCGCATCTACTTTCTTCGTAATTAATGCTGGTACTAAATCAAAGCCAACATCTACTACTTTCACTGTATCAGGATTACCACCAGCTTCTTTTACCATCGTTTTTAAATACATCTCACTTAATGGTGTTCCAGAGTATCCTACTGTTTTTCCTTCTAAATCTTTCGGTGATTGAATGCCCGCTGATTTCAGTGATACAACATGATTTAATGGTGAACGTACGACAGCCCCAATTGATTTCACTGGAATTTGCTCATTCGCTCTCGCCATAACAACATCTGGCTGATAATACAAGCCAACTGTCACCTTCCCTGCTGCTGCTAGCGTTAATGGATCAGTCGGATTAGAAGGGAATTTAATATTTACCTTTACACCTTCTTCTTTAAAGTATCCTTTTTCAATTGCTGCATAGATAAAGCTATGTACCGCATTTGGATACCAATCTAACATGACTGTTATTTCTTTCTCTTTTTTACTTTTATCTGATGCTGAATTACTCGAACATCCTGCAATTATTGCAATTAATAATGTAAACACAAAGATGCGCTTTAAAAATTTCATGAATGCTTCCTCCAACTAATGAATTTCTTTTCTAATATGGAAATAATTACGACGAAGAAAATAGCTAATAATGATAACAATACAATAGGTGCAAATACGCCAGCTCCATCTAACTGCGTCATCATTCTCTTACTGAAATATCCAAGCCCAGCTTGTGCACCGAGCCATTCTCCAATTGCTGCTCCGATAACACTAAGCGGAACTGCAATTTTTAAAGCTGAGAAAAAATAAGGAAGAGCAGACGGCAACTTTAATTTAAGAAAAATATCTCTTTTTGTTGCTCCATATGTAACTAAGAGCTCCTCCCATTCTTTTTTCGTACTACGCAGTCCATCATACGTATTGACCGCAATTGGGAAAAACGTAATTAAAACTGTGACAACAACCTTACTCCAAATTGTATATCCAAACCATAAAACAAATAGCGGAGCAAGCGCAGTAATTGGAATCGTTTGTGAAGCAACTAATAATGGATAAAATGCTCTTTCCATCCATGTACTCGCATTCATTAACATCGCTAGCCCTACACCTAATACGATAGAGATAACAACACCTATTAAAACGACGTATAACGTTGCAGGTAAATGAACTGTAAATAATATGTCTTTTAGTTTCCATATCTTCATTACAATCGCAGACGGTGACGGTAAAATGTACATCTCATCTACAATTCTTGCTCCTATTTCCCACACAGCTAGTAAAATACTAGAAAGTGTAATAGCAGGAACTAATTCTTTCAATCGGTTCATCACACAAGTACCTGCCTTTGTAACATACTAAGAAGCTCATCTTTCAGCGCTAATACTTCCGGTTTATATAAATCTTTTCGTGTTCTGTTATGATCAAGCGGTACAGTCCGCTCAGTCAAAGTCGTTATCGGCTGCTGTTCCACTACTAAAACTCTGTTTGAAAGAAATAACGCTTCTTCAACATCATGAGTAATGAATAAAATTGTTTTTTCCCACTCTTGCCATTGTTCAAACAACCATTCTTGCAAAGAGGTCTTCGTTAAAGCATCCAACGCACTAAATGGTTCATCTAACAGCAATATCTCCCCGCCTGTTAATAAAGTTCGAATAAAAGATACACGTTGTCTCATCCCACCAGATAAATCTTTCGGATATTTTTGCTCATACCCTTGCAAACCAAATTTATGTAACAGTTCCTTTGCCTTTACTTCTGCTTCTTTCTTCTGTACACCTTGGCACTCTAGCGGCAGGGCAGCATTCTCAATAATTGTTCTCCACGGCAAAAGCATATCTTTTTGCGGCATATATCCTACAGGATGGTTCTTTGTTTCTGTCAGTTCTATCTGTCCAGTACTTACCTTTTCTAGACCTGTAATAAGGCGAAATAAAGTACTTTTTCCACATCCACTCGGTCCGATAATACTGACAAACTCTTTCTCATATATAGAAGCATTTAATTCATGGATGATTGGTTTCTCATCGTAATGAAAAGAAACATTATGAAACTGTAGTATGTTCTTGCTCCTCAAATCCCCACATCTCCTTACGATAGGACATATCCCAGAATAAATATTCAAATCGACTGGAATATAAGAAGATCTCCTCTAATCTTTCTAGTTCTTTCTCAGACTTTCCAACTGCCATTTCATTTAATAAATCTATTAACCAAATACAAAGATTACCGTATTCTTCCGAACTATATCCTTGAATCCACTCACCAAAAAACTCATGATCTCTTGCTCCAGGAATATCATTTAAACGCTTTCCAATTTCCCAATAGCTCCACATACATGGAAGAAGCGCTGCTATTAATTCCGCAAGTGTGCCATTTTGAGATACAGACATCATGTAATTTGTATAAGCTAAATTTTTAGCAGATGGTTTCGCAGACTCTATCTCCTCTATAGAAATTCCAAGTCTTTTTGCATATTGTTTATGGATTGTCATTTCGCCATTTAATATTCCATCAATTTGTTCAGCGAACTTTCCCATTACTTGTGGATTCGTTGCTTTTACAACACCAATCGCATATAATTTTGCATAATCTAGCAGATATAAATAATCTTGAATAATATAATACTGGAATTTATCTTTTTCTAACGTGCCATCTCCCATACCCACTACAAACGGATGATTATGACTCATCTCCCAAACCGGTTGCACAGTTTCTAATAATCTATCGCAAAATTTCATTTCTCTATCCCCTTTCAATATATGTATCTAAATAAAAAACCACTTCTATATATAAGAAGTGGTTACAGCAAATAAAGTTATACATTTATTCGATGTTCCACTTCCCTTCGCTAGTATTACCTAGATCAGGTGTTGTAAGGGTTAAGGATTATTCCTCTCTCAGCAAGTCAAGCACCCCTAGTGGTTTCAATATGAAATTTTCAAATAAAAAAGCCCCGTTTCTATACGCAAAGAAACGGGGACTCATTGTTAGTGTCCGAATTGCTTCCCTACGCTAGCATAATCTAGATCAGGTAATAAAAAGGATCAAAGGCTTACGGCCTACTCTCAGCTGGCAACACCAGCTCTCCTAGCAAACTATAAAATTATCACTGTCAGTATAACACCCTAATAAGACATCATCAACTTTTTTAATTTTCTTAATTGTCAACATAATATCAAAATTATACAATACATACATTCTATTTTAGAAAATAAAACCCCAATTAATTGTATAAAAAGGAATCATTATCCTCAAAAAATTTATTTTTATATTGATTTCATATTACATTTATGTGAATACCCCCACTATATTATATCTTTATACTATAATAAAATTACAACTATACAACTAGAGGAGGTCTCTATTCCATGAATATGAAAGCTACTGCTTTAACAGCAACTACTGTAGCGATTGCTTCTTTACTTCCTTCTATGGGTGAAACAAATGTACAAAAAGCAAACGCTGAACAATTATCTAATATTAAAACTGGGTATGTCAAAGTCGATCAAGTAGCATTACATACAGAAGATAACGTAACAAGCACATCAATTGATACAATTCGCTTTAATACAAAAGTGAACATCATTGAAACAACTAATGGTTGGTATAAAGTGTCTGTTCATAATAAAGTAGGTTATGTACAAAAAGATGCTATTTTACTAAAAAACAAACTTCAATCTAATGATCAATACATCGTTAATGCTAATGCATTAAACGTTCGCTCTGAACCTAATTTAGAATCTTCCATTTTAGATGTATTACCAAATGGTAAGTTTATTACCGTTCAAGAAGATCAAGGCGAATGGTATAAAATATCACATAATGGCCAAACAGGTTACGTACAAAAAGCATTCATCTCTAATGGTTCACAACCCTTAGTAAAAGGAATCACCGTTCAAAATAATACAAAATATACTGTTGCAACACCTAATCTAAATGTACGTAGCACCGCTAGTACAAGTAGCGCTCTACTCGGTTCATTACAAAACGGTACTCAAGTACAAGTAGTAGAAACTGTAGGTACTTGGTATAAAATTCGTTTTGGCACAGGATACGGATATGTAGCAAAACACTATGTAGTACAAAATCAACCACAAGCTAAAACAGATCAGCCTTCATCAATTCCAGCTGCTTTCAAATTCCCCGCTCAAGGAAGAATTAGCTCAACCTTTGATATACGCTGGGAACAAATGCATTATGGTATAGATATTGCCGCTCCAGGAAACGTCTCTATCCAAGCTGCTGCTGCAGGTAAAGTTGTGAAATCTTATTATTCAGCTAGCTATGGCAATGTTGTTTTCATTGCGCATCAAATCAATGGGAAATTATATACAACTGTTTATGCTCATATGAAGGATCGCACTGTACAAGCTGGTGATCAAGTACAGACTGGACAATTAATAGGTCATATGGGAAACACAGGTCATTCATACGGGCAACATCTTCATTTTGAATTACATAATGGAGAATGGAATTTTGAAAAAACAAATGCAGTAAATCCACTGCCATATTTAGTTAGGTAAATTGTATGCCACGCAATATACCTCTTATAATTGAATACATAGCCTTTTTAGGTTTAATCTGTTGTTTAATCATTTACAATACAAACATTGTATTTTTATCTATTATTATTGCTTTTGTTGCATTAGAAATTATGATGGAATCATTTCAAGTGCAACTAAAACAAAAATTGCCCATATTTATAATGCTATTTTTCTTTTGAGTGCTCTCATAACAAATATAATTAGTAATGGCTTTTATTTATCTACTGTATTTCCAGTATTCTTTATGGCTGTTTTATTATTTGTAGCTAGATATATTAATGTCCCTTATAACCAAAAACAAAAACAAGAACAAGAAGCTTAGAAAGAGGAGACACTGTGTACCAATCTTTCAAAGATGCTCCAATAAAATACATATTGCATTTGTATAAGAAAGCCAATACTTTTTTTGGTATACAAGGAAGTTATACTGCACAACTTCTCCTATATGGAATGTTGTTTCTTGTCTTAATCACTTTCTCCTTGTTTTACTAACAAAAAAGGATCTCACATAAACTGGAGATCCTTTTTAATTTATATTAATTTTTCATATCGAAAATATTGTTTATCCACAAGCATATTTTTCATAAATAAAGCTCAGATTATATTTTTTCTCTAAGCTCATTCGTTGTTCGTCATCGCACCAATAGAAAAGAATATCATGAATCGTTGCGTAACGCTTATTTTTAAGAAATAGCCTAAAAAATGATGGTAAACAATCATGTAATTGTATAAATATATAATTGCGTAGTGTTTCTTCTTTATATTCAATGCCCTTACAAATATACAGTAATTCTTCACAATAATATGCATGCTGTGGAACTTGTATCATTTCGAAAAATGGCACATAAGATAGTAGCTTTCCAATAAAATGACCATATCGATCCATTACTCCTATCGTCATATGCTCCATCATTTCTTTCATCACATATAAATAATCATCTACATGCGTTGTCTTTAATGGGTCTAAGCGATCGGAAATTTGAGATAATACAGCTCTTTGACATGCTAAAACTGCCTGACTAGGTCCATAATATGATAGGAAATCTGTACACTTACGATATTTCCGTAATAAATCATGTGTATACAAATCATATACAAAAGTATTACAATACATTGCTAAACTCATCATATCACTATTTAATTGCTCTTTTGATAATGATTTCGCTCTCTTGCACATATAAAAGAATGTAAATTCCAATACTTCTTTATGAGATAATAAATGTTTACAATCGGTTATACACTTCTCATTAAATTTAACTCTATCCCAAATTTCAATATCCCTATCTGTCAATTCACCTATACGATATTTAATAATTAAATAATTTAAAGCAACTGATTGCGTCAAAAGATCCCATGTTTCATATTCCAATGAAGTATGAACAAACTCAGCTAATCCTTGCGCTATCATAAAATCATTTGCCTCTTCATACCAACCAATCTCTTGGCATAAGCGAAGAATACGCACTAAAGTTGGAATTTCATCTTTATGAAACTGCGGTAATTTCTTTGCTTTATTCATGCCATATACGATAAATGCCGCTAAATTTTCTTCTTTATAAAATTCTTTCTCTTTCCATACTAATATAGTTCGTTCTTTCCCCTCACCTTTTGGGTGACAAGGTACAAGCAAAGAAAATAATTCAGCGAAATTATTTGGTTCTATATATGTATCTGTAACCAAATTCCAATTTGGATCGCCCTGTACAGCCTTCATATAATTCCCCTTCCCTTTTCATCTATGTAGGAAATATTAATTTATTATCGCACCACTAAAAATTAATATTGTTATATTCAAAATCTCTCATAATACTTATATCTATCAGTATATCATCTTTTCTCTTATTAAAAATTAAGAATAACAAATTTTAAAAAAATGTCGAAATTATTAACCACATACTTATTATATAATGTCTCAGATACATCACGCTAACATATTAGTTTAATCCATATATACTAGAATAATGTATCTGAAATTTATATATAATTTAGCTCTTTATGAGTGACCATTAAACTCTCGGTTAATGAAAGTTTCAATTTACTCTGTACGCTCTGAGATTTCGCTCAAGGCAAATCCAGCTTGATCATCTGCTGATTCCCTTATAGCTAAATCTCCTAGTGCTAACATGCCAATAAGTTGACCACTATCAACTACTGGTAATCGTCTAATTTGATGCTGTGCCATTAGCTCTGTAGCTTTTTCAATAGAATCATTTGGAGAAACTGAGATAATATTTGTTGTCATTACATTTGTAATCTTATTAGATCCAGGATGTTTTTCAGCAATCCCTCGAACGACTAAATCACGATCAGTAACAAGCCCAACAACTTGCTCATTTTCAACAACAGGAATTAATCCAATCGATTCTTCCTTCATTTTTACAGCTGCCTCATATACATTGTCTAGCGGTGTACAATGTACAATATGGGTACTCATTAAGTCTCTCACTCGTGTCATTATGATTTCCTCCTTTTTATACATACCATAGCTTTTCCAAAATTCCTTTATTTATTTCTGGAAAGTAACGTAATAAAAAGGATTAACAAAATAAAAAAGAGCCAGCATAATGCTGACTCTTTTTGGTATGACCCGTACGGGATTCGAACCCGTGTTACCGCCGTGAAAGGGCGGTGTCTTAACCACTTGACCAACGGGCCATGGCTCCGCAGGTAGGACTCGAACCTACGACCGATCGGTTAACAGCCGATAGCTCTACCACTGAGCTACTGCGGAATAATATATGGTGGGCCTAAATGGACTCGAACCATCGACCTCACGCTTATCAGGCGTGCGCTCTAACCAGCTGAGCTATAGGCCCATATACTTTACAGGGGCAGTAGGAATCGAACCCACACTGGAGGTTTTGGAGACCTCAGTTCTACCTTTAAACTATGCCCCTAAATGATGCCGGCTAGAGGACTTGAACCCCCAACCTACTGATTACAAGTCAGTTGCTCTACCAATTGAGCTAAGCCGGCATAAAAAAAATGGTGGCTCGGGACGGAATCGAACCGCCGACACGAGGATTTTCAGTCCTCTGCTCTACCGACTGAGCTACCGAGCCAACATAAATGGCGGTCCCGACCGGGGTCGAACCGGCGATCTCCTGCGTGACAGGCAGGCATGTTAACCACTACACCACGGGACCATTTGGTTGCGGGGACAGGATTTGAACCTGCGACCTTCGGGTTATGAGCCCGACGAGCTACCGTGCTGCTCCACCCCGCGACAATATAAAGTTTTAAAAATGGAGGAGGTAGAGGGATTCGAACCCCCGCGCGACTCTCGCCGCCTGTCGGTTTTCAAGACCGATCCCTTCAGCCGAACTTGGGTATACCTCCATGAAGGAAAAAATAAATATTTTATTATTATATGTCTAAGCCATTAAAGAAAAAATGGAGGAGGTAGAGGGATTCGAACCCCCGCGCGATTCTCACCGCCTGTCGGTTTTCAAGACCGATCCCTTCAGCCGAACTTGGGTATACCTCCGAGACATATATTAAATAAAGTGGAGCCTAGCGGGATCGAACCGCTGACCTCCTGCGTGCAAGGCAGGCGCTCTCCCAGCTGAGCTAAGGCCCCATGTTTTTTGGTAATATCGGGAAGACAGGATTTGAACCTGCGACCCCCTGGTCCCAAACCAGGTGCTCTACCAAGCTGAGCCACTTCCCGTTAATAAAAGCGCGCCCGAGAGGAGTCGAACCCCTAACCTCTTGATCCGTAGTCAAACGCTCTATCCAATTGAGCTACGGGCGCATATGGTGCCGAGGGCGGGGGTCGAACCCGCACGGTGGTCACCCACCGCAGGATTTTAAGTCCTGTGCGTCTGCCTGTTCCGCCACCCCGGCATGTCATATTGAAAATTGGAGCGGAAGACGGGATTCGAACCCGCGACCCCAACCTTGGCAAGGTTGTATTCTACCACTGAACTACTTCCGCAAGACATGTATGAGTTATTTTATTAAAAGTGCGGGTGAAGGGAGTCGAACCCCCACGCCAAAGGCGCTAGATCCTAAGTCTAGTGCGTCTGCCAATTCCGCCACACCCGCATATTTCATTAAAATGGTGAGCCATGAAGGACTCGAACCTTCGACCCTCTGATTAAAAGTCAGATGCTCTACCAACTGAGCTAATGGCTCTTAATGGCTGGGCTAGCTGGATTCGAACCAGCGCATGACGGAGTCAAAGTCCGTTGCCTTACCGCTTGGCTATAGCCCATTAATTAAGAATGGTGGAGGGGGGCAGATTCGAACTGCCGAACCCGAAGGAGCGGATTTACAGTCCGCCGCGTTTAGCCACTTCGCTACCCCTCCGACATATATGGTGGAGGATGACGGGATCGAACCGCCGACCCCCTGCTTGTAAGGCAGGTGCTCTCCCAGCTGAGCTAATCCTCCATTTTGCCTGGCAACGTCCTACTCTCACAGGGACAAGGTCCCAACTACCATCGGCGCTAGAGAGCTTAACTTCCGTGTTCGGTATGGGAACGGGTGTGACCTCTCTGCCATCATTACCAGACTGTATTCATTTAAGACAAGAATCATTTTAACTCATTTGACCTCGAAAGTCAACAAGTTTTTTATATTCTTTCAAAACTAGATAACATTTGCTACATATTATATGGTTAAGTCCTCGATCTATTAGTATTCGTCAGCTCCACATGTCACCATGCTTCCACCTCGAACCTATCAACCTGATCATCTTTCAGGGATCTTACTAGCTTACGCTATGGGAAATCTCATCTTGAGGGGGGCTTCATGCTTAGATGCTTTCAGCACTTATCCCTTCCGCACATAGCTACCCAGCTATGCCCTTGGCAGAACAACTGGTACACCAGCGGTGCGTCCATCCCGGTCCTCTCGTACTAAGGACAGCTCCTCTCAAATTTCCTACGCCCACGACGGATAGGGACCGAACTGTCTCACGACGTTCTGAACCCAGCTCGCGTACCGCTTTAATGGGCGAACAGCCCAACCCTTGGGACCGACTACAGCCCCAGGATGCGATGAGCCGACATCGAGGTGCCAAACCTCCCCGTCGATGTGGACTCTTGGGGGAGATAAGCCTGTTATCCCCGGGGTAGCTTTTATCCGTTGAGCGATGGCCCTTCCATGCGGAACCACCGGATCACTAAGCCCGACTTTCGTCCCTGCTCGACTTGTAGGTCTCGCAGTCAAGCTCCCTTATGCCTTTGCACTCTACGAATGATTTCCAACCATTCTGAGGGAACCTTTGGGCGCCTCCGTTACACTTTAGGAGGCGACCGCCCCAGTCAAACTGCCCACCTGACACTGTCTCCCGGGTCGATAAGACCCGTAGGTTAGAATTTCAATACAGTCAGGGCGGTATCCCACCAGCGCCTCCACCGAAGCTAGCGCTCCGGTTTCAATGGCTCCCGCCTATCCTGTACAAACTGTACCAAAATTCAATATCAGGCTACAGTAAAGCTCCACGGGGTCTTTCCGTCCTGTCGCGGGTAACCTGCATCTTCACAGGTACTATAATTTCACCGAGTCTCTGGTTGAGACAGTGCCCAAATCGTTACACCTTTCGTGCGGGTCGGAACTTACCCGACAAGGAATTTCGCTACCTTAGGACCGTTATAGTTACGGCCGCCGTTTACTGGGGCTTCAGTTCAGAGCTTCGCTTACGCTAACCCCTCTCCTTAACCTTCCAGCACCGGGCAGGTGTCACCCCCTATACTTCGCCTTACGGCTTCGCAGAGAGCTGTGTTTTTGCTAAACAGTCGCTTGGGCCTATTCACTGCGGCTTTCCGTTAAGAAAGCACCCCTTCTCCCGAAGTTACGGGGTCATTTTGCCGAGTTCCTTAACCAGAGTTCTCTCGCACACCTTAGATTCTCTCCTCGCCTACCTGTGTCGGTTTGCGGTACAGGCACCTTTATCTCGCTAGAAGCTTTTCTTGGCAGCGGGGAATCAAAGACTTCGCTCCATAAGGAGCTTCCCCATCACAGCTCAGCCTTTACGATAAGCGGATTTGCCTACTTATCAGCCTAACTGCTTGGACGTGCACAACCAATCGCACGCTTCTTCTATCCTTCTGCGTCCCTCCATTGCTCAAACGATAAAGAGGTGGTACAGGAATATCAACCTGTTGTCCATCGCCTACGCCTGTCGGCCTCGGCTTAGGTCCTGACTAACCCTGAGCGGACGAGCCTTCCTCAGGAAACCTTAGGCATTCGGTGGACGGGATTCTCACCCGTCTTTCGCTACTCATACCGGCATTCTCACTTCTAAGCACTCCACCAGTCCTTCCGGTCTGACTTCACTGTCCTTAGAACGCTCCCTACCACTGATACCATTGGTATCAATCCGCAGCTTCGGTGGTGTATTTAGCCCCGGTACATTTTCGGCGCAGAGTCACTCGACTAGTGAGCTATTACGCACTCTTTAAATGGTGGCTGCTTCTAAGCCAACATCCTAGTTGTCTAAGCAACTCCACATCCTTTTCCACTTAATACACACTTTGGGACCTTAGCTGGCGGTCTGGGCTGTTTCCTTTGACTACGGATCTTATCACTCGCAGTCTGACTCCTAAGGATAAGTCATTGGCATTCGGAGTTTGACTGAATTCGGTAATCCGATGAGGACCCCTAGTCCAATCAGTGCTCTACCTCCAAGACTCTTACACTTAAGGCTAGCCCTAAAGCTATTTCGGGGAGAACCAGCTATCTCCAGGTTCGATTGAATTTCTCCGCTACCCACACCTCATCCCCGCACTTTTCAACGTGCGTGGGTTCGGGCCTCCATTCAGTGTTACCTGAACTTCACCCTGGACATGGGTAGATCACCTGGTTTCGGGTCTACGACCACGTACTAAACGCCCTATTCAGACTCGCTTTCGCTGCGGCTCCGCCTCTTCAGCTTAACCTCGCACGGGATCGTAACTCGCCGGTTCATTCTACAAAGGCACGCCATCACCCGTTAACGGGCTCTGACTATTTGTAGGCACACGGTTTCAGGATCTCTTTCACTCCCTTCCGGGGTGCTTTTCACCTTTCCTCACGGTACTGGTTCACTATCGATCACTAGGGAGTATTTAGCCTTGGGAGATGGTCCTCCCAGATTCCGACGGAATTTCACGTGTTCCGCCGTACTCAGGATACATTCAAGAGAGAACGAAGTTTCGACTACGGGGTTGTTACCCTCTACGACGGACCTTTCCAGGTCGCTTCGTCTACCTCGTTCCTTTGTAACTCCGTATAGAATGTCCTACAACCCCAAGAGGCAAGCCTCTTGGTTTGGGCTATGTTCCGTTTCGCTCGCCGCTACTCAGGAAATCGCATTTGCTTTCTCTTCCTCCAGGTACTTAGATGTTTCAGTTCCCTGGGTCTGTCTTCCTTACCCTATGTATTCAGATAAGGATACCATACCATTACGTATGGTGGGTTTCCCCATTCGGAAATCTTCGGATCAAAGCTTACTTACAGCTCCCCGAAGCATATCGGCGTTAGTCCCGTCCTTCATCGACTCCTAGTGTCAAGGCATCCACCGTGCGCCCTTTCTAACTTAACCAAACTAAAAATTAAAAAATATGAGCTACACTGTTATCTAGTTTTCAAAGAACATACATTTATATATGAGAGATAGTTCTCTCAAAACTGAACAAAACGAAACACGGAAACTTTATTGATGAACAGCGTTCATCAATTCTCCATAGAAAGGAGGTGATCCAGCCGCACCTTCCGATACGGCTACCTTGTTACGACTTCACCCCAATCATCTGTCCCACCTTAGGCGGCTGGCTCCAAAGGTTACCCCACCGACTTCGGGTGTTACAAACTCTCGTGGTGTGACGGGCGGTGTGTACAAGGCCGGGAACGTATTCACCGCGGCATGCTGATCCGCGATTACTAGCGATTCCAGCTTCATGTAGGCGAGTTGCAGCCTACAATCCGAACTGAGAACGGTTTTATGAGATTAGCTCCACCTCGCGGTCTTGCAGCTCTTTGTACCGTCCATTGTAGCACGTGTGTAGCCCAGGTCATAAGGGGCATGATGATTTGACGTCATCCCCACCTTCCTCCGGTTTGTCACCGGCAGTCACCTTAGAGTGCCCAACTTAATGATGGCAACTAAGATCAAGGGTTGCGCTCGTTGCGGGACTTAACCCAACATCTCACGACACGAGCTGACGACAACCATGCACCACCTGTCACTCTGCTCCCGAAGGAGAAGCCCTATCTCTAGGGTTTTCAGAGGATGTCAAGACCTGGTAAGGTTCTTCGCGTTGCTTCGAATTAAACCACATGCTCCACCGCTTGTGCGGGCCCCCGTCAATTCCTTTGAGTTTCAGCCTTGCGGCCGTACTCCCAGGCGGAGTGCTTAATGCGTTAACTTCAGCACTAAAGGGCGGAAACCCTCTAACACTTAGCACTCATCGTTTACGGCGTGGACTACCAGGGTATCTAATCCTGTTTGCTCCCACGCTTTCGCGCCTCAGTGTCAGTTACAGACCAGAAAGTCGCCTTCGCCACTGGTGTTCCTCCATATCTCTACGCATTTCACCGCTACACATGGAATTCCACTTTCCTCTTCTGCACTCAAGTCTCCCAGTTTCCAATGACCCTCCACGGTTGAGCCGTGGGCTTTCACATCAGACTTAAGAAACCACCTGCGCGCGCTTTACGCCCAATAATTCCGGATAACGCTTGCCACCTACGTATTACCGCGGCTGCTGGCACGTAGTTAGCCGTGGCTTTCTGGTTAGGTACCGTCAAGGTGCCAGCTTATTCAACTAGCACTTGTTCTTCCCTAACAACAGAGTTTTACGACCCGAAAGCCTTCATCACTCACGCGGCGTTGCTCCGTCAGACTTTCGTCCATTGCGGAAGATTCCCTACTGCTGCCTCCCGTAGGAGTCTGGGCCGTGTCTCAGTCCCAGTGTGGCCGATCACCCTCTCAGGTCGGCTACGCATCGTTGCCTTGGTGAGCCGTTACCTCACCAACTAGCTAATGCGACGCGGGTCCATCCATAAGTGACAGCCGAAGCCGCCTTTCAATTTCGAACCATGCGGTTCAAAATGTTATCCGGTATTAGCCCCGGTTTCCCGGAGTTATCCCAGTCTTATGGGCAGGTTACCCACGTGTTACTCACCCGTCCGCCGCTAACTTCATAAGAGCAAGCTCTTAATCCATTCGCTCGACTTGCATGTATTAGGCACGCCGCCAGCGTTCATCCTGAGCCAGGATCAAACTCTCCAATAAAGTTAGTTTGTCTAGCATCTAAAATAAAAATTGACGTTTCACGTTGTTTGTTTCGTTCAGTTTTCAAAGAACTTGTCCGCCGCTTCAGAAGCGACTTCATCATATTAACATCTTAATTTTTCGATGTCAACTAAGTTTTAAAATTTCTTTTTTGTCGTTTTCTGCGTTTCCGCATCAGCGACGTTTATTAATATACCATCACAACTTTTAAATAACAAGTGTTTTTTTATAAAAATATAAAAAAATTATCTACCCTACTTTCTTCTATAGAAGTAACTATTATCCTTACTACTGAAAATAGTTATTCTAATTGTATGCTAATACACTCCGTTCAACCAAATTGTATTTCACAATACCTTCCCAAATTTTCATTCTCTTCTATATTAAAGCTTATAATCATTATCCTTCTATAAAATAACTATACAAATTAGCCTTAAGAAAAAATCCCGTCTACATTAAACAGCCACTCGCGCGCATTATCCCCTCCCTTCTCATTCAAAAATTCCCCCCCTACAAATTAACAACATTCCAATCCTAATACAAACTTAAGGATATTGTTAGAATTTTTTTACATTTAATTAATGAAAAATATCCATTTTTTGTTATATAGTAAGAAAGGACGCACTCAACTATAAATAAACCAATGGAGGAATTATTTTATGGATAGGTTAACAAAGTTTTCATTAAAAAACCGAGCTGCCATTATCATCATGATTTTTCTCATTTCCATACTCGGTGTTTATTCCGGCTCTAAATTACCTATGGAATTTTTACCGAGTATCGACAATCCAGCAATTACCGTCACAACCTTATCTCAAGGACTCGACGCTGAAACGATGACAAAGGATGTAACTAATCCTCTCGAAAAACAATTTCGCAATTTAGAACACGTCGACACCATTACTTCTTCTACATACGAGGGATTATCACGTATCGACATTGCGTATACATCAAAAGCAAACATGAAAGATGCAGCACGCGAAGTCGAAAAAGCCGTCAATACAATTAAATTACCTAAAGATGTAACCAAGCCCGTAGTTAGTCAATTAAACACTTCTATGATTCCACTCGCTCAAATTACTATCCAGAAACAAAACGGTTTTTCAAAAGCAGATGAAAAACAAATTGAAAAAGAAATCGTACCACAACTCGAAAACATTGATGGTGTTGCCAACGTTATGTTTTTCGGAAAATCCACCTCTGAATTATCTATCGTACTTGATCCGAACCAATTAAAAAACAAAAACGTAACATCACAGCAGGTACTAACTGTTTTACAAGGAAAAGAAACTTCTACTCCAGCTGGGGCAATTACTGTTAATCAGGAAGAATACAACCTCCGCGTCATTGGGGACATAAAAAATGTAAATGACATTAAAAACATCACTGTGGCACCCCAAGTGAAATTGCAAGACATTGCTCAAATTGAAATCAAACAACACTACGATACAATCTCACATATAAACGGAGAAGAAGGCACAGGATTAATCATCATGAAAGAACCGAGTAAAAATGCAGTTGCCATTGGAAAAGAGATTGATAAAAAAGTTAAAGAGATAGATAAGGAATATAAAGATCAATTTTCCATTAAACTTTTGGCTTCAACCCATGAACAAGTTGAAAATGCTGTTACTAGCATGGGAAAAGAAGTAATACTTGGAGCAATCGCTGCAACTCTAATTATCTTAATCTTTTTACGTAACTTCCGAACAACACTCATCGCTGTTGTCAGTATTCCATTATCCATTTTATTAACACTCTTTTTACTACATCAATCTAACATTACGCTTAACATTTTAACCCTCGGTGGTTTAGCTGTTGCGGTTGGACGTCTCGTCGATGATAGTATCGTTGTCATCGAGAATATTTTCCGCCGTTTACAAAAAGATTCTTTCTCTAAAGATATCATTCTCGATGCAACGAAAGAAGTCGCAGTCGCAATTACTTCTTCTACTTTAACAACGGTCGCTGTTTTTTTACCTATCGGCCTCGTATCAGGAGCAATCGGAAAATTAATGTTACCTATGGTATTAGCAGTTGTATATTCTATATTATCATCCTTAATCGTTGCACTAACAGTTGTTCCACTTATGGCTTTTTTACTACTCAAAAAAACAAAGCATCGAAAGCCAAGTTCTTCATCACGATATGTCGCTACATTAAAGTGGGCTCTTTCTCATAAATTCATTATTCTACTTACTGCATTTTTATTATTTGTAGGATCAATTGCAGCTTATATATTACTACCGAAAGCAAACATAAAATCTGAAGACGACACAATGTTATCTATTAACATGACATTTCCAGCCCATTATAATGCTGAATCTCAAAAACAAAAAGCATTTGATTTTGAAAAGAAATTACTTTCTAATTCAGATATAACAGACGTTATTTTACGAATGGGATCTAGCGCAGAAGATGCACAATGGGGGCAAACAACTAAAAATAACCTCGCTAGTATATTCGTAGTCTTTAAAAAAGGTTCTGATATTGATCAATATATTAAAGAGTTAAAAAAGGAACATAAAACTTTTGAGCCTGCTGAACTTGATTATATAAAAACAAGTTATTCAAGCTCTGGCGGCGGCAATAACTTACAATTTAACGTAACAGCTACTAACGAAGCGGATTTAAAAGAAGCGGCTACTATCGTTGAAACAAAACTAAAAAGCATGGATGATCTTTCTAAAGTAAAAACAAATTTAGAAGACTCTAAGAAAGAATGGCAAATTCATATTGATCAAACAAAGGCTGAACAACTAGGTTTAACACCAGAAATAGCTGCGCAACAAGTAGCATTCCTTATGAAGAAATCACCTATTGGCGAAATTACAATTAATAATGAAAAAGCTACTATTATGATAGAACACAAAAAAGAAAACATTAATAAACAAGAAGATATTTTAAATACAAACATACTATCACCTATTAATGGACCAATACCTTTAAAAGACATTGCAACTATTTCAGAAAAACAAACACAAACAGAAATTTTCCATAAAGACGGAAAAGAAACAATCCAAATTACAGCCGAAGCTTCAAATGAAGATTTGAGTAAAGTAAACACAGCAGTAAATAAAGCGATGACTGACTTAGATTTACCTGGTGGTGCAAAAGTAAATATCGCAGGAGCTACTGAATCTATGCAAGAGAATTTTACAGATTTATTCAAAATTATGGGGATTGCAATCGGGATTGTATATTTAATTATGGTTATCACCTTCGGGCAAGCACGTGCTCCTTTTGCAATCCTATTCTCCTTACCATTAGCTGCTGTCGGTGGTATTTTAGGATTAATCATTTCACGAACACCTGTTGATGTAAATTCCTTGATCGGCGCATTAATGTTAATCGGGATTGTTGTTACAAACGCTATTGTATTAATAGAAAGAGTCCAACAAAATCGGGAACATGGAATGGAAACTAGAGAAGCCTTACTTGAAGCAGGTTCTACTAGACTACGCCCAATTATTATGACAGCTATTACAACAATCGTTGCTATGCTCCCACTCCTATTTGGCCAATCCCAAGCAGGAAGTATGGTATCAAAAAGTTTAGCCGTCGTTGTCATCGGCGGTTTGGCAGTCTCAACTGCTCTTACATTAGTAGTCGTTCCAGTTATGTATGAACTACTAGATAAAATCGGGAGAAAAAGACGCTCCCGTAGGAAAATAAGCACTTCTACAGAAACACCTGATATTTAAAAACAAAAGGCGTTATCTTCACAAATGAAGATAACGCCTTTTCTCTATTTAGTCATATAATCCATCATTTTTTCCACATATTGCTCTATAGGTTTACTAGAATCCACAATAAGGTATTCATTATTTGAAGGTCTTTTACTACCATTTAACCACTTTTTAAAACCTACTTCCGATTCCACCTTTTCAATTTGACTGATCATACGCTTACGTGTTTGCAGTCTCCTATTAATCTCTTCCATATCATTAAGATAACACTCAATATATTTATATTTCACACCATGTTTATTTGATAGTTCAATCCCTTTTTCAACCATTCCCTCATATAAACACGGACTATCCAATATAACACTATGCCCTTGTTCTAAATAAGAATCAATCAATACCCATTCGGCATCATACGCAAGCCCACCAACAATCGTTGATTCAATTCCTTTTACTTTTAATGATTTTAACAACGCGGATTTCAAAACATCATGATCTATAATTACAGCACCTGTTAATTTCGCTATATACTTAGAAACTGTCGATTTTCCTGACCCAGGAAAACCTGACATTTGCAGAAAAAACAAATTAAAGCTCCTCTCTAAATTACATCTGTTCTTCTTTATAATTAATCACAAATTCAACAATCATTACATCCATTCCTTCTATATTAAAATACAAAAGAACCCCCTACCTATAAATAGAGAGTTCTTCTTTATAATTTATGCCGCTTTTACCTTTTTCGTTGTTTTACTTTTTCTTTTCGTTCCTGTAAAGCGCTTGTGTAATATAGATGCTATCAAGCGTGAAATAACATTGAATAGTAATACCATAATAATTAATACAGCTGCAGATTTTGTCGCAATCAACTTCGCATCTGGAATAACTCCTTCAGAATTTAATTTCCAAATGTGAACCGCTAATGTTTCAGCTGGTCTAAACGGATTTAAAGGATGCGCAGGACTTGAGAAATCCGCTGCTGAATTTAAAATCGGGGATGTTAAACCCGCTGTGTAAATTAATGCTGCCGCTTCCCCAAATATACGACCCGCCGCTAAAATAATCCCTGTAATAATTTGTGGTAATGACGATGGGATAATAATACGAGCGATTGTTTGCCACTTCGTTGCACCTAATCCAAGACTTGCCTCTTTTACATTCTGAGGAACTTCTGAAATCGCATTTTCACAAACACGCGTTAAACCTGGTAAATTTAAAATAGTTAAAGCAAGAGCACCACCCATTACTGTGTATCCCCAACCTGTCATTGTAACGAACACTAACAAACCAAATAAACCAACAACAATAGAAGGTAAAGACGCCATCGTCTCTATACATAGACGAACAAAATTTAAAAAACGTCCTTGTTTTGCGTACTCCGCTAAATATATTCCAGCACCTAATCCAAGAGGAATAGATATAATAAGCGTTATAACAAGCATGTAGAAGGAATTGAATAACTGCGGACCAATCCCACCACCAGCTCTTGTATTGCTTGGTTCTCCAAACAAGAAATTAGGATCCCAAAATCCCCATCCCTTTTGTAAAATCTCAAATACTAAGAACACTAGCAAAGCTACAACTAAAGCCGCAACCGCATAAAAGATACCCGTCCAAACTTTATTTACCGTTCTTGCATTCATTATTATCGCTCACCTCTTTGCCCAATCGCTCGAATTACTAAAATAAACAGGAATGAAATAACAAGTAAAATCATCGCTAAAGTCCATAGCGCATTGTTCCAAGCAGTTCCGTTCAATGTATTCGTCATGTCCATTGTTAAAATACCAGTTAACGTCGCTGTCGGACTATATATTCCTTCTGGTAATTTAATCGTATTCCCGATTACCATTTGAACCGCTAACGCTTCACCGAAAGCACGCGCTAAGCCTAAAACAACACCTGTTAAAATCCCTTTTTTCGCAGCAGGAACAATCACTCGGCTAATCGCTTGCCATTTCGTTGATCCTAGACCATAAGAAGCTTCTAAATAATCAAATGGAACAGAACGTATTGCATCAGAAGCGATACTAGCAATAGTAGGTAAAATCATAATACTTAATACAACAATACCTGCAATTAAACTAAAGCCTACTCCCCCAAACGAATCACGTAATAGTGGTACTAAAATCGTAACACCTAATAATCCGTATACAACCGAAGGAATACCAACTAACAATTCTAGAACAGGCTTCAATACTTTATTTCCAAACTTTGGCGAAATTAAATTCATGAATATAGCAAGAGCTATAGCAATTGGTGCACTAATAATAACCGCACCTAACGAAACCACCGTTGAACCTACAATGAAAATTAAAGCCCCGAAGGATCCTTGATCAGCATTTGGATTCCATTTTGTCGATGTTAACATCTCAGTAAATGAGATACCACTTTGTGTAAAAGATTGAATACCTTTACCACAAATAAACGCAATAATAGCTAATGTAATTAAAACAATAAAAATACCACAAAACGTAACAAGTGATCTTCCTATATATTCACTTTTCACGTAATTAATTTGCTTTTTCCCCTTCATCACAGGACAGACCCCACTTCACAGATTGAAATGAACAGGACTGGCCTTGCAGCCAGCCCCATAAAATTTTATTACTTATTTAATTTAGACATTGGAATGTAGCCCATATCTTCTACTTGCTTTTCAAAATCTTTACCTTTTACATAATCGATGTAAGCTTTCGTCGCTTCCTTCGCTTCACCTTTTGTTACCATATATTCGTAAGACCAGAATGGATATTTACCAGACGCGATGTTTTCAACTTTCGGTTCAGCACCATCAATTTTCACTGTTTGTAGTGCGCCTTTTTTCTCGCCCACCATGTAAGACATTGCTAAATAACTCACCGAACCAGGAGTAGAGTTAATCGCTTGCTCTACTGCACCGTTAGAATCTTGTGTTGTACCAGTTCCATCATTAATTTTCGCGTCTTTCATAATCGTTTTTTCAAATGTAGCACGTGTACCAGATGAAGCCGGACGATTAATTACATTGATTTTTTCATCTTTTCCGCCTACTTCTTTCCAGTTTGTTACTTTTCCAGTGAAGATATCTTGTACTTGTTGCATTGTTAAGTTATCAACTTTTACATCTTTATTTACGACAAGAGCGAATGCAATACCCGCTACCTTGTTATCTACTAATTCTTTCGCCTTTTCAGCATCTTTTATTTTATCTCCGGACGGAACATCTGAATTACCAATTTGTACTGCACCAGATGCTACTTGGTTAATCCCAGTTCCACTACCGCCACCTTGAACTTGAATAGAAACTTTTGAATTTTTCTCCATGAATTTCTTTCCAGCTTCCTCCGCAAGAGGTAGAAGAGCTGTAGAACCAGCCGCTGCAATCGTACCTGATAATTCTTGTTTTGTATTATCGCTTCCTTTAGCAGTGTCTTTACTAGTTGTATCTTCTGCTTTCCCACAACCAACTAATGCTCCTGCTACCACTAAAGCTGCTAAAGAAAATTTAATACCTTTTTTCATAACCATGTCTTGTACCCCCATTTGGATTATCACTTTTCGAATTCATTTTCTTTCGAACACAAATTCATTGTAGGACAACAATATTATGTGAGTGTTAAGCAATTTTTAATTTTAAGTAAATGACGATAATAATCCTTAAAAGCTAGAAATCCCAACATTTATAGTTAAATAACCCAACAAAAACCACACTAACTACGCTGCAATGTAAATATATTCTTAACAATGTAAATTCAATGTAAATGTTTTTCTCTTTTTCCCTTTTCGTTAAAGTTACATTTACAATTCCGCTGTATTTTGTAATTTTACACACCTAATTTATGCACATTAAAAATAATTTCAGTAATATTTTTAGTACAACTAAATAAATTGGAACAATTCTAAAAATAAATGAATATTTTTAAAGTACTAATTGACAACATAATCCAATGTAGTCTACTATATTACTAACAAAAAGTTTACCTTAGGAAACTTTTTAAACTCAAACTAAAAATATAGAGATGAGGTAACTTTTATGGTATCGGCTAATATAAAACCACTTTCCGAATTTAAAATAGGAGAGTTTGTACAAATTGAGAAGATACAATTAGAAGGAACTATGAAACGACGCTTATTAGATTTGGGATTTATCCCGGGGGCGACGATTAAAGTATTGCAACGCAGTCCACTTGGAGATCCGGTCGCTTATCAAGTGAGCAACACAACTATTGCACTGCGTAAAGAAGAAAGCTCCCTTATTTTCGGGGTATTAATAGGAGATGATTTCAGATGAGCAAACATCGTATCGCTTTAGCTGGTAACCCGAATACAGGGAAAAGTACATTATTTAATACTTTAACAGGCTTAAAACAACATACTGGAAACTGGACGGGAAAAACTGTTTTAAAAGCTGAAGGAGAATATGAACATAACGGAAGTAATTATACATTAATAGATTTACCGGGAACTTACTCACTATACTCAAATTCCGCAGACGAAGAAGTAGCGAGGGATTATATTATATTTGAAAAACCAGAAGTAACTGTAGTTGTTATAGACGCAACTGCTATGGAAAGAAATTTAAATTTAGCACTTCAAGTGATGGAGATGACAAACAATGTAGTCATTTGCATTAACTTAATTGATGAAGCCGAGAAAAAAGGGATTGTTATCGATGAAAAGAAATTAGCAAAATCACTTGGTGTACCTGTCGTTAAAATTTCAGCACGTAACCGAGTAGGTATTGGTCATTTGCTAAATGTTATTGCAAAAGTAGCAAATAAAAAACTAATTCCAACACCAATTAAAATTACTTACAGCGAAAAAATCGAAAATATGATTCAGGAATTAGAACCACAAATTTATAAAGTGTTCGGTGATACGTATCCAGCACGTTGGATTGCGTTACGTATATTAGATGGAGATAAAAATTTCTTAACTACACTTCAAAAACACCATAATGAACCACTTGTAAGGGAGGTCGTAATTAATGGAATCTCACTCAGCCAGTAAAGCTCTTCCATTAGACTATATTATTCAACATGCACAAACACTTTCAAAAGAAGATATACGAGATGATATAGTCGGAGATATTTACCGAACATCTGCAAGCATATGTAAAGAATCTGTCCAATATACAAATACTGATAAATTATATCGTTCCGAAAAACTAGATAAAATTTTCACATCTCCAATCTGGGGATTCCCAATTATGCTCGGTATTTTATCTATTATTTTTTATCTTACAATTGCAGGCGCTAACGTACCATCTGATATGATTGCCGAATTCTTCGGATGGGCCGAAGGATATTTAACATCTTGGTTCCAAGCAGCGCATGCACCTGAATGGTTACATGGCATTTTAATACTTGGTTTGTTCCGTGGTATCGGTGCTGTTATTAGCGTTATGTTACCACCTATGGCAATCTTTTTCCCTATGTTCGCGCTATTAGAAAACTACGGATACTTACCACGTGTCGCGTTTAATATGGACCGCTTATTCAAACGATCCGGCGCACACGGGAAACAATCTTTAACAATGGCAATGGGATTTGGTTGTAATGCAGCAGCCATTATGTCAACACGTATCATTGAATCACCACGTGAACGTATGCTAGCAATTTTAACGAACAACTTCGTTCCTTGTAACGGTCGCTGGCCTATGTTAATTTTAATGGCTTCACTATTTATGGCTGCTGGTTATACAGGCAGTATGCAAACATTGGTTACTGCTGGCGTTGTAGTTGGAATGGTTGTACTTGGTGTTATTATGACATTAACTGTTTCTTGGGTACTATCAAAAACAGCCTTAAAAGGGGTTCCAACTCACTACACACTTGAGTTACCTCCGTACCGCAAGCCAAAAGTTTGGAATACAATTGTTCGCGCAACACTCGATAAATCAATCTACGTTTTAAAACGAGCTATAGTTGTTGCTGCCCCTGCAGCTGCATTAACTTGGTTACTTGCTAACATTTTTATCGGTGACACAAGCTTACTTATGTATTTTGTAAATTTCCTAGATCCATTTGCTAAAATGTTAGGACTTGACGGGTTTATTCTAGCTGCATTCATTCTTGGACTACCTGCTAATGAAATTGTAATCCCAATTTTATTAATGTCTTACTTATCAACTGGGGCTTTAACTGAAATAGATGATTTTAATCAAATTAAAAATCTATTCCTAGAAAATGGTTGGACTTGGTTAACAGCGTTAAACACAATGTTGTTCTCACTTCTTCATTTCCCGTGCGGAACAACACTGGTTAACATATACAAAGAAACAAAAAGTGCAAAATGGACATTCTTATCGTTTGCAATCCCTACCGTTATCGCCATTGTTGTTACATTCCTCTCTACACAATTGGTACATTGGTTAGGGCTTGTATAAAACAAAGCATACATAGAAGGCATCCCCCTTCACATATGCTTTGTCCGAAAGAAACCTGAAAATCATTCAGGTTTCTTTTTTTGTACATCAGTATTCCACGGCTGCGCTCCATACGTTGTGAGTTTTTTATGAATGAAATATATAGCTCCGGGAAGCACCGCCATTAATATTGTGCAACTAATTCCCAATTCAGTAAACAATTTATATCACCTTACTTCACTTTCTTCGGTAAAGCTGAACCTGAATGTTCAATCGTCGGATGAACGTAAACAGTAATTTCAGCATTACTAAAATAATTCTGGCCTTGATCCCAATTCTTACTGATTTTTCTCCACTCTTTATAATTATGCCTCTTATATACCTCTCCTAGTTCTAATACGTCTACCTTATATTTTTTTTGAACAAGCTGTATGGACTTTTCAATACGCTTCTTCATTTCCTTTGAAAGCTCTTTCTTTAAAACCTTTTCATTCATCACTTGTTTTGGTTCATTAAAATGCAGCTCAGCTAATGTCCCTTCTGTAAACACGTGAATATCAAACTTCGGTTTTGTAGCATGTTCCGTAGACACCTTAATCTTCCGACGCAATTTATGAACTTCATATGTAATAAGCTGATTTTTTTTACGAACAGTAAAGAAACCTTCAATTTTTTTACCTATTATATAGTTCATTCCTAATGTTTGTTCTCCACTCAAAGTTCCAACGCACTTATTATCCTTTCCACGGATCAATGCCGCTCCTTCCATTTGTACACCTTGTTTAGTTAACCCTAAGAGAGGTAGTGCAAAACTTCGATCTGCAATCATTTTCCCTTGTACTTCACCAATTCTCGCCGCCTCAATCATTTGAGCGTTTTTCGGAGGATGTTCAGCTAACATATCAATGTACTGCGCCGGTAAGTTTTCAGGTTTTGCACTTTGTTTTAAAATAGATTCTGCATTTTTCTTCGAAACGAACAAACGAATATTTCTTCTCATTTCATGATCACGAAAATATACGTCTAACGTATTTTGCAAAACATACGGATTCGCTAGTAATTCATCCGAAAAAATAATAACTTGTATATGCGGAAAAAATAATGTTCGACTAATTTTCTTAGCAATTATTCTTATTTGCTCAAAGACGCTATCTGCTTTCGCACTTACGTTAATATAATTTTCACTATCTCCGCTCCCTTGTCCACCCTGTTGAGACAATTTACTGGGGAGTACCATCTGATAAGTCCCTTTCATAATTGGATTCACTTTCTTTTCCTTCACAATATCGTAGGCTGCACCTACTACAAATCCTCTTTCTTCTATTTCTTGTAACTCAGAACACCCACTAATAGGTCCAACAAAAAACATAACTATTATAATTTTAAGAAGGTGTTTCATTTCTACCATTCCTTCTTTTTATTTTATATACAATAAAAACCAATAAAGGTGCTAACACGACAAACCCCATATCTATCCAAGCTAAATAAGTTCCATAACTTGATAAAGTATTCAAACTACTAGGTATCATATTCACCATAAAAATAATTGGGGCACTTACGAAAATAAAAATATGTTTCTTCACTTTCGGAAACATAGCACAAAATAATAAAGATGCGACGTCATAATACATTGCTGTAGTGTTATAAATTGTAATAATCCAAGTCGTAAAAAAAATCGCATCAAACCTTTCTAAAAACCCTCCACCAATTTCAATTTCTTTCCCTAATTCAATTGTTGGATATGTCAATCCACGTGTTGTCATATACGTAAAAACACTAATACAAGTTACATAAATTAAAATGTATGACAACACGTTTACCATCACCGCCTTCGCAACTGCCATCGGCGCTTTTTTCGCTGTCTTATCATTCAGTAACACCGCATAAAACAGAGCTACTTCAAATCCAATAAACGTAAAAATAGAATTTTTAACTCCAACAGCGTATTGACTTACTTTCGTTTGAAAAGCTGGTAGTAAATTATTGATTTCCACTAAGTTTATATTTAATAAAGAAAGAAGCACTATCGCAATTAAAACAATAGGTAAGAATATAACATTTAACCTTAATAAGGCTGCTCTTGATCCTGCTATGCCATAAATAACAACTAATAAGAAGAAGAAAGACAGTAGTTGTATCGGTGTATCACTAAATAAATACGTTTGAGAAATAACTGAAATCATTCGCGATTCATATGCTGTCAAAGCAGCAAACGTTAATACTAAAATGCTACTAATTGTGTATGCAACAGGCTTCGTCAAATGCGCACTCGTATATTGAACAAAATTTTGTTTTGGAAATAAGATAGCCACCCTCGTCACAAACCAACCTAAAACTGCGCAGATCAATCCACCCAAAAGCAAGATAATCCAACCGTCCGAAAATAAAGTTTGGTTAGCGATATCTCTTGGCATAGACAATGCCCCTATACCAATAATGGTCGATGATACCGCAAACCCAATTTCACGAGATCCAATCTCTTCATCGCCATACTCAAATGGTTTCACTTATTTTCGCTCCTTTGGACGTATTGTAGAATCTTTTGTTTGTAAGTACTCTGGTCTATCTTTCAACATCGATTTTGGCATGCGAATAAATTCTTCTTTCCAATCTTTATAAAATGCAGGAGCAATTGGAGTTGTATACGGTATACCAACACTTGTTAAATTTGTAATATGAATAGCAAGTGCGATCAGAGCTAGAATGATTCCATACAGCCCAAAAGCCGTTGCAGCTAATACAAAGACGAAAAGTAAAATTCGGAACGTAATCGTAATACTATATACAGGAAGCGAAAACGTAGCAATCGCAGTAACTGCAATAATAATAACTAAAAACGGATTTACAATCCCTGCATTTACCGCAGCTTCTCCAATTACAAGACCTCCTACAATCCCTATCGTTTGTCCCATCGGTTTCGGCAATCGGATTCCAGCTTCTCGTATTAATTCCATAGTCAAGGCCATCATTAACGTTTCAATATATGCAGGAAACGGAACACCTTCCCTCGCACCTGCAATTGAATAAGCCAGTTTAGAAGGAATAAGTCCTTGATGATAAGATACAAGTGCTACATACATAGCTGGTAACAAAACCGCAATTATGCCTGAACCCATACGTAAAAATCTTAATAACGTTCCAATCACCCAGCGCTCGTAATGATCTTCTACAGATTGAAAAATATCAACAAACACAAGTGGTGCAATAAGAGCAAACGGGGATCCGTCTACTAAAATTGCCGCCTTCCCTTTCGCTAATGAGGCTATAATATTATCAGGCCTCTCTGTATTCAAAAACTGTGGAAATGGGGATAAATTATTATCCTGAATTAATTGTTCAATCGTACCTGTTTCCAAAACGACATCTGTCACTATTGATTGAAGACGGCGATCTAGCTCTTTTACAATGTGAGGATTAATAATATCTTCTATATATACTAGGGTTACTTCTTTCTGCGATCGCTTCCCCATAATATAAGATTGGAACCTCAACTTTGGATCGCGTAAACTGCGTCGGATTAACATTTTATTCACATTAATATCTTCATTTAATCCAACTCTCGGTCCGCGTATTAAATCTTCTGTCACTGGTGGTTCTAAACTTCGCTTCTCCCAGGCCCTACTATTAATAACGATAGCGGTTTGAATATTATCAATTAATATAACTGTATCTCCCGCTAATATCGCATTCATAATATCTGGAAACTTCGTCTTTACGCCCACTTCTGCGATAGAAATAAAACGATCCAATAACGTTTGAACAACAGCTTCCTCATTTATAATTTCTTCGTATTGCAGTGTGCGAATGACATATTTATAAACATTATCCTTATCTGTCAATCCACATAAAAACACAACCGCACAACGTGTAAAACTCCCAGCAAGAGCAACTTCTCTAATTGTTAAATCATTAGGTGAACCTAACTCATCCCTAATTTCTTTCATAACTTCAAATAAGTTACCTTCAAGCTCTAACAATTTCCCCACCTAGCTTCCTTTTCAACAAGTTTTTAGTTAGATTCCGCTAATAGAAGGAAATATATACAAAAAAAGAGCTATCTCTTTTCAAAGATAGCTCTAATAAAGTAAAACTTTAATCAACCCTCACCAATCGGGCTTTTACGGACAGTTTAATCCCCACCTAACTTCTTTGCTTCCGCTGAATTTTGAGGTGGGGGTCTTACTGCCCGTTAATGCAGGATAAACGAATTACTTTTCTACTATTATAGTGTTTTTCTTTATAAATACACCTTTTGTAAATCCACTAACTACAAACATCACAATTATATTAATTAACAATGCGACTATACCTACATTCAAATCTTTTATATACTGCGGGAAACTCGGAAACATCGTGGCTATAGTTGAACCAGATAAGGTAATATATGCGACCACTAATAGCCCAACTCCCATTCCTGCAATCGCCCCTTGCTTCGTAATAATTTGACGTGGAAACAAGCTACATACAAGTGAAGGGAAAAGTTGTGTAACGATACTGTATCCCATTAATAGAAGTGCTCCTATTGTTTCTCCTCCTTTAAATGTAAATAAAACTGCCACGAGCGTTACTACAGGCACAAATAATTTTGCCATCTTAGCAACTTGTCTATCTGAAGCAGACGGGACTATCGTTCGGTAAATATTTTTTGCTAACAGTGTAGAAGCCGCCATAACAAGCATAGACCCTGGAACCAATGCCGTTAATACTCCCGCACTACCAATAATTCCAATAAACCAAGGATCAAAAGTTTGTAAAGCAAGACGGAATAACGAAAGATCTACATCCGCTCCCTTTAACCCAGGAACTTGCAATATAGCAGCAAATCCTGCAAAAAATACGAAAAGTAAAACTAAAGAATACAATGGCATAATTGCTGCATTTTTACGAAATACTTTTTCATTTTTTGCAGAAAAAGCAGAAGCAAATGTATGAGGCCACATATAAAAACCGAGGGCCGTTAATATAATAGTAGAAACAAACCAAGAAATACTCATTCCTTCTTCAGGTAAAGATAAAAATCCCGGTTTCGCTGCCTCTACAGCCTCAAACATCGGCTGAAATCCTCCATAATAATGATACGGCAAATATATACCTAAAAACATAACGATAAACAGTATCATAATATCCTTCAAAGCAGCCGTCCAAGCCGAACCATGTATACCTGAAACCATTACATATATAGTTATAACAATAGCACCGATCCATACTGCAACAACAGGTGACACCCTTCCGTAAGAAGCTTCTGAAACGATAATTCCCAGTCCTTTTAACTGTAAAACAAGATATGGGATGATGGAAACAACACCAACAATCGAAACAATAAGTCCAAGCGCTTTACTTCTATATTTCTTCGCAAAAAAATCTGACTGTGAAACAAGGTTATGCTCTTTCGCATACTTCCAAATGGGTGGCAATAAAAAATACGATAAAAGATAAGCTAAAGCACCATATCCCAAAATATAAAAGGTAGGTGCTCCTTTACTATACGCCCAGCCGCTTCCCCCTAAAAATGTAAACGTCGTATAAATTTCACCTGCCATAAGGAGAAAAACAAAAATAGTGCCAAATCCTCTTCCTCCAACTGACCATTGTTCTAAATTCATATCTTTTCCATGTTGTGCCCGAATCCCTAAAAATAGTGCGAGAAACAAAAATAAAATAATGATAAGTAATGCAGTCATTTTACATCCTCCTTATTAGCAGGATCAAACACGTACACAAGCCCCATACAAAAAGATGTAATAAACACTGATAATAATACCCAAAATAATAAAAATGGCATCCCTAATACGTAAGGAGTAACTGAATTCGCAAATATTGGCCCAACTACTAAACAAAGAACTGGGATAAGCGCTAGAATGTGTATTTTCTTCATCTCATTCTCCTTTACTTATAAAGTTCATAATGGCTGATACAAAGACTTCCACTCCAATCGGTAATGCATCTTCGTCAATCGTAAAACGAGGGTGATGGTGAGGATATATAATACCTTTCTCTTTATTTCCCGCTCCGATAAAAAAGAATGTCCCCGGTGCCTTTTGTAAAAACGCTGAAAAATCTTCTCCAGCCATCGTCGGCTGTAAACGAACAACTCTATCCCTTCCATAAAGTTGTAATGCCGTTTGTTCAATAAGCTCTGTAGCTTCATAATCATTTACAACTGGTCGATATCCATATTCATATGAAAATGTATATTTCGCTCCGTAAGATTCCGTAATATGCTTCACAATCCGCTCAATCTTCTTCTCTGTTTCACCTCGTAATTCATGTCTTAAACTTCTTACTGTCCCTTCAATCTCAGCTTGCTCTGGTATTACATTATGAGTTGTCCCAGCATGAAATTGCGTAACAGATATTACGAGAGAATCTAATGGATTCGTGAGGCGAGATACAATTTGCTGAAGTTGCGAAACGACTTGTGTTCCGATTGCAATACTATCCACCGTTTCATGAGGGATTCCAGCATGTCCACCTTTTCCCTCTATCTTAATTTTAAAAACATCCGGTGCAGCCATTGCAGGACCATAAATAACACCTATTTTCCCAACCTCTAACGACGCCCAAAGGTGAGCACCAATAATATAATCCACACCTTCCATTACACCTGCAGCAACCATCTCCTCTGCACCACCAGGAAAATTCTCTTCAGCATGTTGGAATAGAAAACGAATCTCCCCTTTAATCTTCTCTCTTTCTTCTACCAACTTATGTACAACCCCAAGTAATATCGCTATATGTCCATCATGACCACATGCATGCATTACACCTTTATATGTAGAAATAAAATCAAACTCATTTTCTTCATGAATAGGAAGAGCATCCATATCGGCTCGAATCGCAACTGTTTTGCCCGGATGTTTACCTACTAACTTTGCCATCACACTATATTTAGTCGGCCGTGACACTTCTAAATATGGGAATTTCCGAAGTATATCGAACACAAACTGCGATGTTTTCTCTTCTTGAAAAGATAACTCTGGATACTTATGAAAATGCCTTCTCCACTCAACTAACTGATTTTTTGACAAAACAAGTTCCTTTGCAACATCCATTTCTCTTCTCCCCTTCTTCACCAAGTTAAATGTTATTATAACGTGAATCGTTAACTTTTAAAAGAATCTTCTGAATTTTCAGTGTTAATAAACCAAAAAGAAAAAGCCATCCCAAAGATGACTTTTTCATTATTATAAAATAGTAATTGCTTGTTTTCCCATTTGCTCCCAAGCTTTCTCAAATTCTGTTCGCGGAACAGCCAAACGTGGATTATTTTTAAGAGGATCATTTACATATACAAAGTTTTGATCATATCCAATTACTACTGCACTATGCTCATAATATGTAATTTTCACTTCGCCTGAACTCGTATTCCATGTTTCAAAACTACTTTCAGCTAGTGGCTTAAATGTCGTATTAATAATGACCCATACCGGAGAGCCAGAACTAATTACCTTATATATATCTTGCATGTCTCTACCTGTTAAATTAATTACTTTTTCAGGAACATATTTTTCTGCTAAATCAAAGATTGGTTTATTGTATACACCATATCCAGGCTCTGCCTTTGTATAAATATTTCCCACAAATCCCTCGTAAGGATTTCCACGCAAACCATTTTGTTCAAATGGAACACGATGAATTTCGCTAGCAAGTTGCATCTTATCTACTTGTACACCTTTATATTGCAGCAACATAGCTAAACTTGTCACTTCACACCCTCTGGGTAATTCTGGTAATTGTTTAATAAACGGAACATCTTCAATCATAGCTGCTTCTTTCATTTCAGATAGAAACTCTAAGCGTAGAACTTGCGCCTTTTGCATGATTTTATCTTTTCCTATAAAAAATGCAGCAGCAAGTATAATCCCAAAAACAAAAAGATATTTTAACTTTTTCATTATAAACAAAACTCCATTAATTATTATTTTACAGATACACCTCTTATCATTGTACCCTTCTTCTTACTAGTTTGCTAGAAAGATCATGTGAATTATCGCTCATAGAATTAATTATAAAAATTCTAATTATTTTTAATAAAAAGAAAAATAATTATACATTTACAGAATATTTTGCTAAAATCAAAATTGTTAACATAGTGAAGATGTCACCATGTTAACAAACATTCTTAGAGTATTTAGTCATAGTTCGTTTTTTTACATACTCCATTCATTTCATAGCAAATAAACCGAGTGTGTGTTGCATCCCCCACTAATGATTAAAAACTCAGAATAAAACGAAGTTCACACATTCAAGAAAATACGGGGTGAGGGGCATATGAATCAACAAATTGAACAAACAGATTTAAAACGAACAATGAAAAGTAGACACCTATTTATGATTGCACTCGGCGGTGTTATCGGAACCGGGTTATTTATGGGATCTGGTCAAATTGTCCATAATGCCGGACCTGGTGGTGCTATTCTCGCATTTTTAGTCGGTGGATTTGTTATGTATTTAACGATGTTATGTCTTGGTGAATTATCCGTCGCTATGCCAGAAGCAGGTTCATTCCAAAGTTATGCAAGCAAATTCATTTCACCTGGTTTTGGATTTGTTGTCGGTTGGATGTATTGGTTAAATTGGGCTGTTACAGTTGGCGTAGAGTTAACAACTGTAAGTATTTTAATGAAACGCTGGTTTCCAGACGTTTCTTCCTGGATTTGGTGCGTTACATTTGCAGCAGCACTCTTCCTCGTAAACGCTTTATCAGCAAAAGCATATGCAGAAGCAGAGTTTTGGTTCGCAAGTGTAAAAGTCGCAACAATTGTTATTTTCATCGTACTTGGCGGCGCTGTTATGTTCGGTCTACTAGACTTTAATGGAAAGCCAGCTCCAATGCTTCATAATTTCACTGAAAATGGCGGGCTATTTCCAAATGGTGCATTAGCTGTTCTTCTTACGATGATTACAGTAAATTACTCCTTCCAAGGAACAGAATTAATCGGAATCGCTTCAGGCGAAAGTGAAAATCCTGAAAAAACAATTCCAAAAGCAATTAAAAACACAATTTGGCGAACTCTCTTCTTCTTCGTCTTAGCGATATCAGTTGTTGTAGGTTTACTCCCATGGCAAGAGGCTAATCTAGTCGAAAGTCCCTTTGTACTTGTATTTGATGTAGCCGGTGTCCCATATGCAGCAGACATTATGAACTTTGTTATTATTACAGCTGTATTATCCGTTGCTAACTCTGGTCTCTACGCAAATTCTCGTATGCTGTGGGCGATGGCAAAACAAGGAATGGCAAGTCCAGCATTTACGAAATTAACTAAAAAAGGTGTACCGCTAAATGCATTAATTTTCAGCCTAATTTTCGCTAGCCTGTCCTTACTAACAAGTGTATTTGCGGCAGATACTGTCTTTCTAGTTTTAACATCTATTGCAGCAATGGCTGCCGTTGTCGTTTGGATGTCAATCGCCGCTTCACAGTTTTTCTTCCGTAGAAATTTCGTGAAAAACGGTGGCAACATAAATGATTTAAAATATCGTACACCGCTCTATCCACTAGTTCCAATCGTAGCGTTTTCGCTGAATTTCATTACATTTGTTAGTTTGGCTTTCATTCCAGATCAAAGAATTGCTCTTTATTGTGGCATTCCATTTATGATTATTTGTTACATTTTATATCAAGTTAAATATAAAAAAATTGTCACACTTGAACAGCCACGAACTGTCATACGATAAATAAACTAAATATACAAAATATTCAGCTATCTTTCTTATGATAAGATAGCTTTTTTCTATTTCTTGGATATCCTGGTATAACTTTATTTATCTTAAAATTTTCACAATCACGTTTTTCTCTGGAAAATAGTTTACAATGTAATCAAGTTACAAATGATATTCACCTTAAAAAGTGTGCATTTGTGTCTATTTTTTAACAATATATCAAAAACTATTGCCTTCTATAAATTAATAGGTTTATATTGTTTTATTGGCATAGTTTCAATCCAAGGAGAAAGGAGATTTTCAATCGTGCAACTAAAGAAAGCGTTTTGGAAGTTGGCTTCGCTTCTTCCGTTATCATTACTTCTGTTCCTCGGTGGCTGTGATAAAAAACTCGCAGTATTAAATCCGCAAGGACCTGTTGCAAAAGCACAGTATGATTTAATTGTTTGGTCATTCTTGCTTATGTCATTAATTATCGCAATTGTATTCATTCTGTTTACAGTCATCTTGATTCGTTATCGTGAAAAACCAGAGAATATGGACTATGAGCCACCTGAACAACACGGTAACACATTACTAGAAATTATTTGGACGCTTGTTCCTGTTATTATCGTTATCGCATTATCGATTCCAACAGTAAAAGCAACTTATGCTTCGGAAGAGGTTCCGAAAGAGTCCAAACATATTAAACCAGTTGAAATTTATGTTACATCTGCAAACTGGAAATGGTTATTCAGTTACCCAGAGGAAAAAATTGAAACCGTTAACTATTTAAACATCCCAGCTGGTGTACCAATTCAATTCAAACTGACTTCTGTCGGCCCAATGAATGCTTTCTGGGTACCAGAACTTGGTGGTATGAAGTACACAATGGATGGCATGATTATGGATCTTTATTTACAAGCTGATAAGCCAGGTTCTTACCTAGGCCGTAGTGCGAACTTCTCTGGTGAAGGATTCACACACATGGAGTTCGAAGTTGAAGCAAAAACTAAAGAGAAATATGACAAGTGGGTTAAAGAAGTACAAGAAACTGCTCCTAAACTAACAGAAGCTAAGTACAACGAAATTGTTAAACCTGGTGTAGTTGGTCGTATGACATTCTCTAGTCACCACTTAAGTTATGTAGATCCAAAATCACTTGAATATTGTGATTACAACTACTACAAAAACAAAAAATAATAGCTATTATTCCAACAGATTGGAGTGAACACAGTGAAGCTTGATGAATTCTTTGTCACAGGTGACCCGATTATTTACGGTGCAGACGCTTCTATCGTTCTTGTGACATTAGCAATCATTTTCGTACTAACAAAGTATAAAAAATGGAAATGGCTTTGGGACGAATGGTTAACAACTGTTGACCATAAAAAAATCGGAGCTATGTATATTATTTCTGCGGTTATCATGTTATTCCGTGGTGGTATGGATGGTTTAATGATCCGTGCACAGTTAACATTCCCAGAAACAACTTATTTAAACGCTGAACACTATAACGGGATCTTTACAACACATGGTACAGTAATGATTCTTTTCATGGCAATGCCATTCGTTATGGGATTAATGAACCTTGTAGTACCATTACAAATTGGTGCTCGTGACGTTGCATATCCGTTCTTAAATGCTTTAAGTTTCTGGTTATTCTTTGTCGGAGCAATGTTATTCAACATCGCTTTCGTAATCGGTGGTTCTCCAGACGCCGGGTGGACTTCTTACTTCCCAATGGCAGGTACAGAGTTTACTTCGGGCGTAGGAAATAACTACTACGCAATTGCATTACAGATTTCAGGTCTCGGTACGCTAATGACCGGTATTAACTTCCTTGTTACTATCTTAAAAATGCGTACACCTGGTATGACTTTAATGAGAATGCCAATGTTTACTTGGTCAATCTTAATTACAACAATTATCATTATTTTCGCTTTCCCAGTATTAACAGTTGCTCTTGCATTAATGACATTTGACCGTCTATTCGATGCTCACTTCTTTACGATGGCGAGCGGCGGTATGCCAATGTTATGGGCCAACCTGTTCTGGGTATGGGGTCACCCTGAAGTATATATCGTTATTTTACCGGCATTCGGTATTTTCTCTGAAATCATTAGTACATTCTCACGTAAACGTCTATTCGGTTACAGTGCAATGGTATACTCAATGGTTGCAATTTCTTTACTAAGTTTCGTCGTATGGCTTCACCACTTCTTCACGATGGGTGCAGGTCCAGCGGTTAACTCATTCTTCTCGATTTCGACAATGGCGATTTCGATTCCAACCGGGGTTAAGATCTTTAACTGGTTGTTTACACTGTATAAAGGACGTATTCGTTTTACAGTTCCAATGCTTTGGTCATTGGCATTTATTCCAAACTTCGTAGTCGGTGGGGTTACAGGGGTTATGCTTGGAATGGCAGCAGCTGATTATCAATACCATAACAGCTACTTCCTAATCGCTCACTTCCACTACGTATTAATCGCAGGTACAGTATTCGCTATGCTTGCTGGATTCACATTCTGGTATCCAAAAATGACTGGTCATATGTTAAATGAACGCCTAGGTAAATGGACATTCTGGATCTTTATGAGCGGATTCAACATCTGTTTCTTCCCAATGTACTTCTTAGGTTTAGACGGTATGACTCGTCGTATGTACACTTACTCTGAAAGTCTTGGATGGGGATGGCTAAACCAAATCGCATCTGTTGGTGCGGTAATGATGGGTATCGGCTTCCTACTTCTTTGCTACAACGTAATTTGGAGTGCACGTCATGGTGAACGTGACACAACTGGAGATCCATGGGATGGTCGTACACTTGAATGGGCAACTCACTCTCCTGTACAACATTACAACTTCGCGAAGCTTCCTGAAATTAAAGAAGCTGATGCTTTCTGGTACATGAAAAAACGCGGAGAAACAGTTACACCAGCAGCAGAAGATATCAAACCAATTCACATGCCAAGTAACTCTGGTGTGCCTATTATTGCGTCTGGATTCTTCGGTCTTGCAGGTTTCGCATTAGTATTTAGCTGGTTCTGGCTTGCAGCAATCGGTGGTATTGGTATTTTAGCTTGCTTAATCTATCGTTCATTCGATTATGATGAAGGTTACTATATCAGTGTTGATGAAATTAAAAAAACAGAACATATAGCATGAGAGGTGAAATGATATGGCGGCTTTAGATAAAAGCTTACCTTTGGAATATCAATCCGAACAAAGCAGATTGAATATCCTAGGATTCTGGATTTTTCTTGGGGCTGAAATTATGCTGTTCGCAACACTTTTCGCCTCTTATCTAGTCCTTGCTGGTCGTACGGCAGATGGCCCAACACCAGCGCAACTGTTTGAACTTAAAACGCTTTTAATTCAAACATTACTACTTTTAACAAGTAGTTTCACATGTGGTATCGTAATTCACGAAATGCGTAAGCACAACCAAAAAGCGATGCTTGGATGGTTCGTCCTTACATTACTTTTAGGTGCAGGTTTCCTATTCTTCGAGATTGAAGAGTTCATTATGTATATTGGTGAAGGCGCAACAATTCAAACAAGTGCTTTCCTATCTGCATTCTTCGTTCTTCTTGGAACGCATGGAGCCCACGTAACAGGCGGTATCATTTGGGCAATTTGTGTTATTATCCAAATTTTAAAACGAGGTTTAACACCAGTTACAGCTCGTAAAGTATTCATTATCAGCTTATACTGGCATTTCCTTGATCTTGTTTGGGTCTTTATTTACACACTAGTTTACTTGAACGGGATGGTGGCGTAAATGGCTCAAAACAACAATCAAGCAAACGGACATGCGCATAGCGGATTCCCTTGGTCACACGTTTTCGGATTTATTTTATCGCTTGCATTAACGTTTCTAGCGTTATACGTGGCACTTTACACAACATTGCCACTTTCAACAGTCTTAACAACTATTATCATAATGGCTGTTGCGCAAGCATTGTTACAATTAATTATGTTCATGCATTTAAAAGAAGGAGAAGGAAGAGTTCAAATTCTTACAATGATATACAGTTTCTTCGTTGCAACTGCAACAGTTGGTTTAACTGTATGGATCTTCTTCTCAATGTAATGTACATGAAAAAGACTGCTGAGATTCCTCAGCAGTCTTTTTTTATCTCCTCTATTACATCCACATTACGGAATTAACAGCATAATCATGAAAAATATACTTATTATGACAAATGTTAAGAAAAGTCTTTCTTTATGAAATCGAATCCATATGCGTTGCTTTTCTACCTATTATATGGCTAAATAGGTACTATATTTATTTGAAGGGAGAGAACGCAATGGAACATCATACTTCTGTTCTATCACTTATGGTTGTCGTTGCAATCGCGTTTTTCGTTCCCCTTTTGTTACAACGCTTTAAATTAAAAGCACTTCCTGTGGTCGTTGCAGAAATTATTGCAGGAATCTTTGTAGGTAAAAGTGGGTTTAATATTATTGAGCCAGATATATGGCTTCAAGTTTTATCAACATTAGGATTTATCTTCCTCATGTTCTTAAGCGGTTTAGAAATTGATTTTTCTATCTTTAAACAAAAAGGGAAAAAAAATACGACAAACGAACCAAATACATTTCAGGCAGCAAGCATTATCTTCTTATTTATTTTCATCTTATCTTATGCCCTATCATTACTATTCGTATGGCTAGGATTCGTAGATAATGCAATGTTCATGACTTTAATTATTTCAACTATTTCTTTAGGTGTTGTTGTACCAACATTAAAAGAGAATAACTTAGGAAAAACAGCAATTGGGCAAATCATTTTATTAGTCGCTGTTATTGCGGATTTAGTTACAATGATTTTACTCGCTGTATTCGTCGGATTAAATTCCGAAAGCGGCCAAAGCATGTGGCTTCTTCTTCTTCTATTCGGCGCTGGTATTGTTATTTACTTCGTTGCAAAACGTTTTAAAAACATTCCATACTTAGATAGTTTAAAAGCTGGTAGTGTACAAATTGATACACGAGCTGTTTTTGCACTCATTTTAATCTTAGTTGGGTTATCGGAATCTGTTGGAGCAGAAAATATTTTAGGCGCCTTCTTAGCAGGTGTACTTGTATCGTTATTATCACCAAATGAAGATATGGTGGAAAAACTTGATTCTATCGGCTATGGTTTCTTCATCCCTATTTTCTTCGTAATGGTTGGTGTAAATCTAGAGGTGTGGTCTATTTTCAAAGAACCTTCTAGCATGCTAATGATTCCAATCTTAATTGTAGGACTCTTTATTTCGAAACTCTTACCATCACTCGTCTTAAGAAAATGGTATCCGCGTAATATCGTACTTGGAAGTGCAATCTTATTAACATCGACACTTTCTTTAGTTATTGCGGCTGCACAAATTGGTGAAAAACTGGAGATCATCAGTCCAAGTTTATCTGCCTCTCTTATTTTAAGCGCAGTTATTACTTGTATTTTTGCACCTATATTGTTTAAAAAAATGTTCCCAAAAGTAGAAACACCAAAACCAAAAGTAGCTATTATTGGCGCGAGTAGAATTACCCTTCCTTTATCACTAGATTTAAAACGAGAAGATTATGACGTAACGCTATATATGATGCGTCAAAACAAAATAAATGATGAAGAAGCGACATCACATGACTTCCCTATCGTGAAATTAGATGACATCACAATCGCATCATTAACTGAACAAACAGCATTTGATGCAGATCGCGTCGTTGTTGCAACAAGTGATGATGAACAAAACTTATTATTGGCAGAACATGCAAAAGAGCTAGGTGTTGAACATGTTATTGCAAGTGTAGAAGATCCACTTCTACAAGAAAAAGCAACGCAAGAACATATCGCTGTATTCTCAACAATTAACTCTACACGTATTTTATTACGTGCGCTTATTGATAAACCTAGTCTCGTTCGCTTAATTACAACAGCAAACGAAACAGTCCGTGAAGTTGAACTACGGAGCAATAAATATAACGGCGTTGCACTTCGTCGCCTTCCGTTTTTAGGTGATGTACTAGTCATTCAAATTTATCGTGGAAATAAAGCATTAATCCCACATGGGGATACAAGACTACAACACGGTGATACATTACTTGTAACAGGCTCAAAAGAACATATCGATACACTAAAAAACATATTAGAATAAAAAAATGCCCCTCACATAATTGAGGGGCATTTTTTCCATTTCATATGGTAAAATGTTACTATCACATATTATGGGGATGGATTACATTATGTCTATTATAACTTTAGCTCTCTTATTATTAGCCGAAATACTCGTTGCCATTATTCTCATCGGTGTTAGTATTGAGATTTGTAGTTACGGATGGAAAAAATCAAATGGAATAAAATATTCTTGCCTCCTACTTTCACTCCTTCTCGGAACTGCTAGCATACTCGGACTTCTCGCCGCACCTGCCTATTTCTTTATACAATTAACAGAAAAAGCGTTATAAGAAAGGATGTTAATATGATTACCGTGAAAAATATTGAGGGATCTGAAACTTACGTATTACGTCAAAAAATTTTACGCCCCAATCAAACATTAGCAGATTGTAAATACCCTTCCGATTATGAAACAGACACCTTCCACTTAGGCGCATTTATAAACGATCAACTTATTAGTATCGCTTCTTTCTCAAAGGAAATGCATCCCGACTTACAAGCAGGTATGCATTATCGTCTACGAGGAATGGCCACATTGCCTGAGTTTCGAAACAACCACGCTGGAAGCTCCTTAATTCAGAAAGCAGAACAAATCTTACAAGAGCGTCAAGCAAATATGCTATGGTGTAATGGCCGAATTACTGTAGCTGACTATTACAAGCGCTTAGGCTTCCAAGAACATGGTGAAATCTTTGAAATTGAACCAATTGGCCTTCATAAAGTACTGTATAAAAGAATATAAGAAAAGCTTTCCGCAATACGGGAAAGCTTTTCTTATATTTCAATCTTCACTTTTTATCTTTTTCATATATATGTATATAAACAGACTAGGAACTAAAAAACAAGCAAACATAATAAATCCTGTCATACTAATTTCCTTTATCGAAATATCTGGTGTTACAACGATACAAATAGCTAAAATCCCAATAACAATACTTACAGGAATTAATAATAGTTTCATGAAATAGCTACGTGATACTCCCCCTGTATGCTCATACACTTCCACTGAATTTTTCAGATTTAAAAAGTTAATAACTACAATCCCACCCATAAATACCATTAATAAATCCGAAACACTTTCATATCCTGCATCTTGCAAAACGTAGCGATAAAAAACAATACCTAGTATGAAAATATTTTGTAAGATGAAAACTAATCTAATATGTTTTAACCCCTCAATCATTAAACGTTCATCTTTCACAATTTTCATCGAATCACTCCTTTTCCTCCCAAAACAAATCATTCAAAGTTTTATCTACTGCATAACAAATTTTCAAACATAAATCTAAAGACGGATTGTATTTGCCCTTCTCAATTAAACTAATCGTTTGCCTTGTAACACCTACTTTTTCTGCTAATTGTTGCTGTGTTAAATCTAACTGAACACGCGCGACTTTTATTTTACTTACAGCCATTCATGTTCCCCCTCCATCCATATTGTAACATATATATTCCATTAAGTAATTTATATTTTGCGTGACTGATTATAGTTTCACTTTATTATACACAAAAAAGGAGCCCCTCATAAGAAGCCCCCTCTCCTATATTATAAGAATAAATGACATCCAAATAAAATTGTAAATAAGTAGAGTAACGGATGCACTTCCATCCCTTTCCCTTTCACAATTTTCAAGACTGGATACACTAAAAATCCAATTGCAATTCCATTCGCAATACTAGATGTTAACGGAATACCTATAAAAATTAAAAATGCTGGTAACGCATCTTCAAATTCATTCCAATTAATATCTCGAATGCTTTGTGCCATTAAACTACCTACTATAATTAATGAAGGAGCTGTAATAGCGGCTACACTTGATAAAGAAGCAATAACAGGACTAAAAAATGCCGTTATAATTGTTAGACCAACAACTACAATCCCTGTTAACCCAGTTTTACCACCTGCAGCAATACCTGCTGACGATTCAATCGTCGCTGCTGTTGGGCTTGTTCCAAAGATAGAACCTGTAGTCCCGCCAATTGCATCTGCAATAAACGCTTTACCAAAACGCTTCTCTGTATTGTCTGTAATTAAACCTGCTTGTTTAATTAAACCAAGTAATGCACCTGTTGTATCGAATAAAAGTACAAGTAAAAATGAAAATACAACGCCGTATAATCCGTATTCAATTACATCTGAAAAGGCATTGATTGGGTTTGAAACGATGATACCCTCTGGTAAATGAGGCATCGCCACAATTTTATCAGCAAACTTCAATTGCCCTGTAAAGAAGGCAATAATTCCTGTCACAATCATACTAATAAATAATGCACCGCTCACACGCAATGTCATTAATACCGCCGCTAATATTAAACCAATTAAAGTTAAAATAACAGCTGGAGAATGAAAATCACCAATCGTAACTAAATTAGACGGATGATCCACGATAATTCCAGAAAGGCGCAATCCAATAAAAGCAATAAATAGTCCAATTCCACCTGCAATTGCATGCTTTAAACTATCAGGAATTGCTAAAATTAACTTTTGCCTAAACGAAGTAAAAGATAATAAAAGAAAAATAATCCCCGTTACAAATACAGCTGAAAAGGCAACTACATATGTAATCCCTTCTGCCTTCTGTACAACAGAATAAGCAAAATATGCATTCATTCCCATAGCTGGAGCAATAACAATCGGGTAATTCGCGAAAATCGCCATACCTACTGTTCCAACAACGGTTGCAATAATTGTTGCTGTAAACGCTTGGTCAAATGGTACACCTGCATCAGATAATATTTTTGGATTGATGACAAGAATATACGCAAATGTAAAAAAAGTTGTGATGCCAGCCAAAAACTCTTGCTTCACAGAAGTGTTATATTTTTGTAATTGAAACATGCTTATGTACCCTTCCTACACCTGAATTATTATCACACATTCTTTTTCTTACTAGTATGTGAGAAAATATAATACTTAATCTTAACAATCAATAAAAAGAAGAGTCAATATATTCCCTAATAGTTAGAATTTTAAGTTTAAGTCTGACAAGTACAGATGTAGTACAGTTCATTATGATTATTTTTGTAGCATAACAGATAGAAATGTTTTATAATTTGAAATAGTTAAATATTTAGTAAACGCATTCAAATATCGTTCACTCTACAAGGGGGATTCTTCTTATGCAGCACACAAACAAATCTGGAACTTTAAATCGTGGTTTAAAAGAACGACATATTACTTTAATGTCACTGGGCTCAGCTATTGGCGTTGGGCTATTTTTAGGATCCGCTTCCGCCATTAAACTAGCAGGTCCTTCTATTTTGCTAGGCTATATGATTGCCGGTCTCGTTATTTTTTTCATTATGCGAGCGCTTGGGGAAATGGCAATTGAACAACCTGTTGCTGGTTCTTTTAGTAAATATGCATATGATTATATTGGACCACTCGCTGGTTATATTACTGGTTGGAATTACTGGTTCTTATGGGTTGTTACTTGTATGGCTGAAATTACAGCAGCTGGTATTTACATGCAGTACTGGTTCCCAGATATCCCGCGCTGGACTTGGGCATTACTTGCTCTATTATTAATGAGCGCTTTTAACTTCTTATCGGTAAAAGTATTTGGAGAACTTGAGTTTTGGTTTGCTCTCATTAAAATTGTCACAATTATCTGTATGATAGTAGTCGGAGCTGGTATTATTTTATTCGGATTCGGAAACGGTGGTATCGCTACTGGTATTTCAAATCTTTGGTCACATGGTGGCTGGTTCCCAAATGGATTTTCTGGGTTACTACTCTCCATGCAGATGGTACTATTCGCTTATTTAGGCGTTGAATTAATCGGTGTTACAGCTGGTGAGGCTCAAAATCCGAAGAAAACACTCGCAAAGGCAATCGATAACGTATTTTGGAGAATTCTACTCTTTTACGTTGGGGCATTATTCGTTATGATGGCAATTTATCCATGGAACGAACTTGGTGAGAAAGGCAGTCCATTCGTATTAACATTCCAACAAATTGGTATCGCAAAAGCAGCAGGTATTATTAACTTTGTCGTATTAACAGCAGCTCTTTCTTCTTGTAACGGTGGTTTATTTAGTACAGGCCGTATGCTATATACATTAGCTCAGCAGAAAAAAGCTCCTGAAAGATTTGGTCGTTTAAATAAAAATGGCATTCCAAGCCAAGGAATTGTAGCAACTGCTATCGTTTTACTAATTGGTGTTATATTAAACTATCTCGTACCTGCAAAGGTATTTACATGGCTTACTAGCATTTCAACTTTCGGTGCAATTTGGACTTGGGGAATTATATTAGTCGCTCAAATTAAATTCCGTAAAAGCTTGCCTACTCAAAATAAACAAAAGTTATCGTATAAAATGCCTTTATACCCATTAAGCTCATATTTCTCACTCGTTTTCCTTGTATTAGTATTAGGTATAATGGCGTATTCAGAAGATACACGAATTGCATTGATTGTCGGCCCAATTTGGCTTATCGGCTTAGCAATCGTATATTACATGAAAGGGTTTCATAAGATTGATGAAACACCTAACTCAAAAATTAGTTAAGCAAAACATCCCTTCCTTATTACTTGGAAGGGATGTTTTTATATCTATATAAATATTTCTCAACAAAATTCACGGTATTTTTACAATTTTTTAATATTTTTTATGTTTTCCGTCTTTATTTTTACAGAAAAATAAATTACATTATTAAAGCACATATATTTATTATTAGGGGGATTCTTCTATGAAGAATAAAAAATGGATTACATTTTCTTTAGCAACAGCAATTACACTAAGTATAGGGACCTCGTTCATATCGTCTACTTATGCCGAAAGCTCTGTAGACCCAGCTCCTGAAATTGCTGCAAAAGTTGTAAATCAAAACAATGGGAAGAAAGTATTATTCGATAATACACACGGTCAAACTGCTGGGACAGCTGACTGGGTTATTGACGGCGGCTTTTCTGACTTCGGAAACGGCATTGCAAAAAACGGATATCACGTAAAGGAACTTCGTAAATCAACACCTATTACGTACGAAGACTTAAAAGATTACAATGTATTTATCGTTCCAGAAGCTAATATTCCTTACAAAAAATCTGAGCAGGACGCTATGTTACAATATGTAAAAAATGGTGGTAGTATCTTCTTTATTGCTGATCATTACAATGCAGATCGTAATAAAAATCGCTGGGACTCTTCTGAAGTATTTAATGGATATAGACGCGGTGCTTGGGATAATCCAGCAAAAGGAATGTCTAATGAAGAAGCTAATTCACAAGCTATGCAAGGAGTAGAAAGCTCTGATTGGCTCTCTGACAACTTCGGTATTCGCTTCCGCTACAATGCACTTGGTGATGTTTCAGCGAAAACAATTGTATCGCCTGAACAATCTTTCGGAATTACAAAAGGTGTTTCGTCTGTAGCAATGCATGCTGGTTCTACTCTAGCAATTACAAACCCAAAACTAGCAAAAGGACTTGTTTACCTTCCAGAAAATCCATCAAAATGGAATAACGCTGTTGATAGTGGCGTTTATAATGGCGGTGGTATTGCAGAAGGCCCATATGCTGCTATCGCAAAAGTAGGACTTGGAAAAGCTGCCTTTATTGGTGACTCTTCTCCTGTTGAAGATGCTACGCCAAAATACGTTCGTGAAGATTCTGGCCAAACAAAGAAAACTTACGATGGTTATAAAGAAGAAAACGATGCGATTTTATTAGAAAACATCGTAAATTGGTTATCAAATAAAGAGACATTTACAAGTTTAGATCAAGTAAATGGTTTACAACTTGATTCACCTACAGCTCTACAAACATTTGAACAGCCAAGCTTATCAACAGAACCACAACCTGAACCTTGGAGTGCACCAAATGCAGGTTATCAATGGTTTAATACAAATACTTTTAAACCAGGTTCATACGGTTATAACGGTGCGGTAACAACAAGCGACTACGTCGTTACACACCCTAGCATTCTACCAAACAATGAAATTTTCCAAATGAAGATTCAAGTAAATAACTTACTACCTAATACAACGTATAACAACTATTCTTTAGGTATCTTCACTACTGGTGGAACACAAGTGGCTAAAGTACAAAATGCAAACGGCACTTGGCCATCTACTTTCGGATATAGTAGTGCATTTTCTTTCACAACAAACAGCTTAGGCTCTGCTGAGAAAGTTGTAAATGTACAGATTGATTCAAATACAACTGGACAAGCAACGCTTCGTCTACGCCAAAATACAACAACGAAATATAATGAAACTGTAACGATTAATAAGAAATAATAAAAAAGGCAATCCATACATGGATTGCCTTCTTCTCACTTCTCTTCCTTCGAGAAAAACATTCTTGAAATAACGATACCTATACTACCGACGATTAGGAATAACACTGCCCTAATCATCATCGATACCTCTGGTAAGTCAAGTAAGAATAACTTCCCTACCGTTACGACTAAAACGACTAAACCAGCATATAATATTTCATCCATATTTCTATTTCTTCCAAACCAAACCGCAAATAATGCATATACCATCCATAATAACGATACTGATACACTAATTACGCTTCCATCTGCAGATAAAACTTCACCGATTCTCGTAATTGTAATAAATACAATTATCATAAACCAATAGAGCACTATAGAATACATATATTTGCCGAAGCTCGCTAATACTTCTTTCGCTTCTCTCATGCAATAATAGAACGTTCCTATTAAAATAAGATGAGCAACAAAGCCTGCCGAAATAAATTGATCAAACGGGCTAAAAATAGTCTGTATCATTCCAATTGCGTAAACCGTCGCACTAACATACAATTTTATCTGTTGTTTTACTTTAATAGAAGTGACCATGCCGAGGAAACCTTGTAACAATAGTACAATCGCTGCATTCACTAAACTATACTCATATAAAATTGCTAAACTAAATGCTCCCATTGCGAAACCAAATAAGAGATTTGTAAATGTAGAATGTCTATTTTTCCTATATTCACATACGAACATAGCGGCATGCACGAGTGCACTAATAATTAATCCCCATGTTGTAAAATCAGGTATTTTTGAAATAGCTAGTATAAAGAACACTGCATTCGCACTAAATATCGCCAAACGTGGTTCTAGTATAAAACTTCTCTCCGTAAACATATGCCAAAATAATAGTAAATGAATCAAACCATATACAATCGTTAACTGTATTTGCAAGTTCTCTACTAACATTGACATAACAGCAAAGAAAACGAAAAGGACAATGGCAGCAACAGCGTAAGAAATCATATATAAGTATTTATAACGATTTTTCAACGCATACCATAATAAACTAAGTGTTAATACTGTCTCATATCCAAAGAAAATATAAGGATTAGGAGTCGTACTATTTAACAAGAATGGTACGAAGAACGCACCGACCGCTACGAAAATAGTGAGATATTCCGATTGATATCTTTTCGCTAAATAAATCCCTAAAATAACCCATGCAATATTACAGAGAAACGCGACACTTGCCGGAATAAATCCATATAAATAATGTGCTGCAAACGTCGTTAGAACAATCCCGGTAATACTTCCTCCAGCTAATACTAATCCTAACGCTTGCCGCTCTCTTTTAATTTGAATATCTCCTATATAATACAACCCGATAGATAATGCGATACCAAACACAATTCGTATCGCTGGTGTTAATAAACCAGCATCTACCCCTGCTTTAAATAACCAGATCACTCCAAGCAACATAATACCGACAAATACACGCGGTAACCACGTCTGACAAAACTTAATAATATTAAATGGCTCTGGTTTAAAAGCCGATATATCTACTTGTTTTAACTCAGGTTCTTGCAAAGGCTCTTTTATCTTAACTATTTCTTCTTTTGGCTTTTCCTCCATTACCGTTTCAATATATTCTTTCTTGTTCTTACTAACATGTTGCTGAGCGTTTTCTACTTCTATTTCCCTCTGCTTTACTTTTAATTCAGCAAGTGCTTCTTGAATTGTTTCAATTGCCGTTTCGAGTGCTTCTATTTTCTTATCCAAATCCTTCTTCATACGCTCCCCCCTTATTCGTAACTCTCATTGAACCTATATATTACCAATTATCTTTATCATACTCTTAGTCTATTCATTTTCAATAGTATTTTTCCAAAAAAAAGAAAGGTGTCTTCCCAAAATAGGAAAACACCTTTTTACTCATTTATTCTTATTTAGAAAAATGCTAACGATAAAACCAAGACACATGCCTACAATAGCTGGAACAATCCACCCAACACCTTCTGTATAAAACGGGATGTATTTTAATGCTGACGTCCACTGATTCATCATTACATTTTTATTTAAAATGTCAATTGCACTAAATATCGCTACAACCAAAACAGTTACTGCATATACGTATGCATACTTTCCAATATACTGATGGAATAACCCTAGAATAATAAGCGTTAACGCAATTGGATAAATAAATCCAAGAATTGGTACTGATACTTTTAAAATTTGCGTTAACCCTAAATTAGCTAAAATCATACTAACAACGCTTACTATAAATGCCCACAATTTATAAGATACTTTCGGAAATGCACTCGCAAAAAATTGACTACAAGACGTAACAAGTCCAATTGAAACACATAAACACGCGATAGTAAAAATAAGACCTAATAAAACGACTCCGCCCTGTCCAAATAATGTAATCATAACTTGTGCTAACACTTTCGCACCGTTATCAAATGTTCCTAATGAGCCACTAATTGCCCCCACATATCCAAGGATGACATAAATAATAGATAATAATAGTCCTGCCCCAATTCCAGCAATACTCATATATCTCGCTAAACCTTTATCATCTTCAATACCCTTTGCACGTAATGCATTTGCAATAACAATTCCAAAGATTAAAGCAGCTAACGCATCCATTGTTAAATATCCATCTAAAAACCCTTGAAACATAGGAGCTTGGCCATAGTTCCCTATTGGTTCTTTCATATCTCCTACTGTTGTAAACATACTCTTTATAAAAATGAGTGCAATCATACATAATAATAACGGCGTCAAGACTTTTCCAAACAACCCCATTAATTTAGATGGGGATAAACTTAACCAGTAAACAATACTAAAGAAAATAACTGTGTAAAACAATAATAATCCGTTTCCTGCTTCAGGGAATAACTGACCTGGCCCCATTTCAAAAGCTAAACTTCCCGCACGGGGTATACCAAGCCCAGGTCCAATAAATACATACACGATACATGGAAAAATAATTGCAAATGAAGAATGAACCCTACCCGCTAACGTTTGAAAACTTCCTGCTTTTGCAATAGAGATAACACCTAATATAGGAAGACCTGTTGCTGATATAATAAACCCTACTAATGAAATCCAAACATGTTCTCCTGCTTCATACCCAAGGAAAGGTGGAAATATCAGATTCCCTGCTCCAAAGAACATCGAGAATAACATAAGGCTAATAAGTAAAATTTCTTTTTTCTGTAACAATTTCATTTCTTTCTCCTTCTTTAATTTCATCTTTTATGAAATCAATTTCACATATAAAAAAGTACAATAACCCGCTTCCTTACAAAGAAAACATAGTCCATAGTCTATCACAAAAGAAACACCCCTTCTATAGCTATTCCTCTTTTCCAATTTCTTCTGAAAAATCAACCTTTATTGACTTATAATAGTTAATAAAGTAAAATATTAAATGTACAAAATTATTAACTTTGTTTTTGTTTGTGTCAGGAGGAAAATAACATGGAATCAGCGATACAACTAGAAAGAGAACAACAAAGAAAAAAGAAACATCCTCCAGGTTTATACTTACTCTTCTTTACAGAAATGTGGGAAAGATTTAGTTACTATGGATTACGAGGATTATTAACATTATATTTAACGACAGCTTTAGTAAGCGGTGGTCTTGGGTTTAGTCCCGCATGGGCACTCTCTATTTACGGATTTTATACTGGAGCCTGTTATTTCACACCAATGATTGGTGGATACTTAACAGACCGTTTTCTAGGTAGACGAAAAGCAATCACAATTGGTGGTATAACAATGGCAATCGGTAACCTTACACTATTTGCCTTGCAAAACCAATTAGGCCTATACCTCGGATTAGCGCTTATTATTATCGGTAACGGATTCTTCAAACCGAACATCTCTACACTGGTTGGAGAATTATACGAAGAGAACGATCCAAAACGTGATAGTGCATTTACCATTTTCTATATGGGTATTAACGTCGGTTCATTTTTAGCTCCACTCGTTTGCGGATTTTTATCAGAAAATTTATTCAAAACAACAGTTGATGGCGTTGTACATTACGGATTCCGTTACGGTTTCTTAGCCGCTTCAATCGGAATGATCATTGGACAAATTTTATTTACAACACTATCAAATCGCTTCCTTGGTAATATCGGTAAAAAACCAACTCGCGATTTACAAACAGCTGCTGGACAACCATCAGTAGGAGATACACCATTAACAAAAAAAGAAAAACAACGTACCGCAGTTATCGTCATTTTAACATGCTTCGTTGTCTTCTTCTGGGCTGGCTTTGAACAAGCTGGTAGCTCATTAACATTATATACAAACAAATTTGTAGACCGCTCTGTGTTCGGATGGGAAGTTCCAACATCTTGGTTCCAATCGGTCAATCCATTATTTATTATTTTACTTGCTCCAGTCATTTCTGCATTATGGGCAAAACTTGCAACTCGCAAGCAGGGTGATTTAAAAATCCCAACTAAAATGGGACTTGGTATGATTTTGCTCGGTATTGGTTATATCATTCTCGTTATCGCTACATTAAAAACAGGTAGTGATGAACATAACATTACAGAAAAAGCAAACTTACTGTTTATCGTCTTTACGTATCTTTTCCATACGTTAGGTGAGCTATTCTTATCACCTGTCGGACTATCAATGGTTAGTGCGCTTGCTCCGGTAAAATTAGCATCTTTACTAATGGGTGTATGGCTAGCAAGTTCAGGTATCGCCAACATTTTAGGCGGACAACTTGCAAGCTTCACAACTTCACTTGGATACGCTGAAGTATTCACAGTTATTGGCGCTGTGGCAATTGTACTAGGTTGTGTTTTATTATTAATTTCTAAGAAATTAGTGAAATGGATGGATTAAAAAAGATGAGGAATTTCTCCTCATCTTTTTTTATGCTGTTTTACCTTTTTCAATTGCTTGTTCGTACAGCTCTTTATGTTCTTTATATTCACTTGGTACGAAACTCTTATAGAAGAATGAGAACCAGCTGTCTCCCTTTTTATACCCTTCTTCTCGAATTTCCGCTGCTTTTTTATTCGATTTAAATCCTTCAGTAAACCATTTCTTTAACAATTCATTTCTTTCATACTTAGCAGGAACTTTTAAATCATAGTTTTCAAATGCATACTTATAGCCAGCCTTTTCTACTACCTTTTTTGTAGACTTATAGCCTTTTTCATACGCTGTTTCATATGCCTTCACGTATACTTCTTTCTCTCTATTTCCAGGATTCTTTTCAGCTAGTTCTTTCCCTGTCTTTTCCCCTAACTCAGCTTGCTCTTTTTCAATTTTTTCTGTTCTTTCTTTATTCCCTACTTTGAATCCGTCTGCAAAGTTTACCTTAAACTCTGGAGCAACTTGACTATCGTCCATCGTCTCTTGTGCTAAACCTTGTTCTTTTCCTTTTTCAAAATGCGTTTTCTTCTGCTCTTCTAAAGACCATACGGCTGCATAAGTCGCTTTAAACGCTTGTTTATATGCATCAGATTTTCCAGCTACATGCACTTCTGCATCATTTTTTCCTGCTTTAAAATCAGTTTCTCCATTCTTTTGACCTTCAAGTTGACCTTTTTCCATATCAGCTTGGCGCTGCGCTTCCTCTTGTTTACGTGCCTCTTCAGCTTTTCTTTGTTCCTCGGCTACACGTTGTCTCTCTTCTTCAGCTTTACGCTGTGCTTCTGCATTACGTTGTTTTTCAGCCTCAGTATTGCGCGCTTGTCTCTCAGCTTCTACAGCACTATTATTATTCTGGCTAGGAGCTGGGCTCGTTGCACCACTACTAGAAGCTGGTTTATTGTGATAATGATATTCCCCGTACTGTAATCCCCATTTCTCACAATTTGTACGACACGTATGTCCGCCATTAGCATCTGTACGCCCTGGATGCGCATAAGCTGAAATTGGAGCTACCAATAACGCTATACTCGTTGTTAAAAGAAGTTTCTTCACCTGTTGTCTCACTCTTGTTCCTCCCAAAATATAGAATTCTAACTTTATTATACATAAATAGAAGAATACTTAAATACCAACCAAAATATTCTATAATTTCTCAACATTAGTAAAAAAGAAGGTGAACTCTTTAAAGAGTTCACCTTCTTTTTTTACTTCTTCGCCTTCGTTCCTACTAAATCACCAGCAACAACATAACGCTTAGAATTATCCTTTACAGATACACATGTAATAAGTGTTATCTCATCTTTCCCATGATCCTCTACAACTTCCCACTTATCAGGAGTTACTTCAGATACACCAGTAACCGCATACTCATATTCATTTTCATTGTCATACAAATAAATTTTATCGCCTTTTTTCAAAGAAGCTATATCACTAAATAAAACACCTTTTTTAGACATGTTATGTCCTGCTAGTGCGTAATTCCCTTTTCCCATAACTTGATTCTCTTTTACTGTCGCTGCACCTGATAATAAGTTTTTTTCAGTAGAAGCTTTCAAAACAGGCAGTTCTACTGAAACACTTGGAATCGAAATACGACCAATTACTTGTTTCTTATCTAATGATGCATTCGCTACTTCCGCCAAGTCTGGTTGATTAATTTTGGAAGCATCTACAAATTCCGTCTCATGCTTTTCATAATCCATCTTTTGAACAGCCTGCACATTTTCAGTCTGTTTCTTTTCAGCCTGATATCCATCATAAAATGGCTTTCCAATTAACACGCCACCTACAACAAATAGAAGGATTGCTACTATACTATAAATTCTTTGCTTATTCATATACAATTCCTTTCCCTTACAAAATCTTACTCTATATAAAATGATAAAATAATATCGCCATATGTACAAGTATTAGCTAAAAAGAAACCTTCTTGCCGGTGCAAGAAGGTTTCTTTTTAAGCTAATTTATTTCTGTATAGTGATACGTGAAATACTGTCATTTGAATAAAGAAAATCGAAAATAGAATATATAATGGGTATCCAGGAAGATATTCATTAATAATAGGCGAAAAAGTTAAAAATCCAACTGCACAAGGTAACACAAACCATAACGATACAAATGTTGTTCGGCAAGCTTTATCCGTAATCGCTTTTTCACGTTCATCTTCTAGTGGAAATAATAATGGATACATCCAAAAAGATAAATTCTTATATTTTTTCTTTTGAATTCTATAAAAAATTGTAACTATAATTGCTCCAATAAATAATAAAATGAATGGTACTCCATTAACCGCTACTTCAAACGGGAATTTCTCGTTTTTAATTATATCTGCTAACTCTGTAATGACACTATAAAATTCAACAAGTGTCCAGCATGCTAAAGCAGTATAAAGCACGTTTATAATATAAGAAAAAACAATTCTATTCATCCTCTTCCCCCTCCTTATTTAAAACAAACACATCTTCCATCTTTAACTGAAACACATCACAAATCGTAAGTGCTAATAACAACGAAGGAACGTAATCCCCTTTTTCAATTGCTGCAATTGTTTGTCTCGTTACTCCAACCTTTTCTGCTAATACGCTTTGTGTAAAGTTAAAACGAGCTCTTAATTCTTTTACTCTGTTTAAAATGGTCAAATTTACCACCTCTCACCATCATTGTATGCTATCCTTAACAAAATGTAAACTCAACTTAACATTATTCTTACAAAAAAATCCAACTTTACGTATTGTAAAGTTGGATTACGTTTTAGTTTAAAATTGTAAGCTTAACATTTTTTCTGCCCCACTTACTAGACGAAGCTTTATCTGGCATTAAAACATCAATTTTGTGACCTTTAATCGCGCCACCAGTATCTGCTGCAATTGCTTCTCCGTATCCTTCAACATATACACGAGAACCTAATGGGATAACAGATGGGTCCACCGCAATCAACTTCATTCCTGGGTTTGCAGTTAGATTATAGCCTCCCCATGCAGAATATACTTGTTGACCTGGTGCATAGCCATTTTCACCTGGATCTGCTGTATAAGCTGTTGCATGTACATAAAGTTCTTTCCCACCAGCAGTTGGCTTAGAAGGTGGTTCAGGTTGTGCAGGTTTTGCAGGTTCTACCTTCGAATTATTATTAGCAACTGGTTCAGCTGGTTTATTAGCTTTTTCTTGCTTTTGCTTTTCAGCAATTTCCGCTTGTGCTTTCGCTAAAGCTTCTTGCTCTGCTTTTGCAGCCGCTTCTGCTTTTGCACGCTCTTCCGCCGCAATTCTTGCTGCTTCTTGTTCACGAGCAATTGTTTCTTGTACTGCCTTCATATTTGATTCAATTTTAGCTTTTTCTTCCGCTGCTAAATTAAGTTGACTTGCAACCTCATTATATTTAGCTTGAACTGTTTGTAAGTTATCTTGACGTTTTTTCAAGTTATCTTGCAGTTCAGCTTGCGCTTTTGCTAATTTTTGTTTGTCTACTACTAAAGATGCTTCTTTTTCGTCAATTGTTTTCTTATCTTCTTCAATTTGACGAAGATCTTGTTCTTGTAGACGTAAAATTTCTTTATCAGCTTCTAGAATAGTAGAAACTGCGTTCATACGTTGTAAGAAGTCTGCAAAGTTTTTTGACTCTACTACAACTTCTACTACTAAACTTGTATTTGAGCTGTTTTGAACAGAAACCATACGTTTTCTCATAATATCTTTACGAGCAAGGACTTTATCCTCTAAAACGACAATTTCTTCCTTTTTTTGTTCAATCTGCTTATGTGTTTCATCGATTTTACGTTGAATAGCAGCTTGATCCTCTTTATTTTTTGCAATTGTATTATTTAAATTATGTAGTTCGTTTTCGATACCTTTAATTTCTTTACTAACAGCTTGCTTCTCTTGCTCTTTCTTTTGCATTTCTGCATCGTTTTGTTGCAATTGCTGTTGCATGTTGTTAAGTTTCTCGTCGTTTGACTCTGCTTTAACAGCGACTGTACTAGAAAGACCGATAATTCCTGCTAATACTAGACAGCTGATTCGCTTAAAATAGTTCATAATCCGACTCCCTTCTTATACAGTTATACATGATTTATTTTACAGTTTGTTTACAAAACGATTAAATACAGTTTATTTTTCGTGACGAAAAAAAGAGAATTATGAATAAAATGTAATAGATTCTTAAATATTTAACAATTCCTATATTTAAAAAATACAAAAAATGCTAAAATCCAAATATAGAGAAAATATAACTTTCGAAGGCGGTTGAAATAAATACATGTTTACTCAAAAAAAATCACTCCAACATACAATTTCTCAATTAGAAGAGCGTATACAAGAATTAGAATTAGAATTAAAACAAAAAGATATTGAAAAACAAGAGACTATTTCTACTATCCACGATCGTGTACAAAGCGTTGTCCAAGAGCATCAACTTGTAAATAACCAACACAATACACTTCAAAGCTTAGTTCAACAATTAAGTTCATGTTTCGAAAATGTTTCAACACGTACGACACATTCCAATGAGTTAAATAATGAAATGTTACAAAAGGAACAAAGCTTAATTCAGTCTATTGCAGAAATTATTGACTGCTCTAATGAAGGAAAAGAATCCGTTCACCGCTTACTTATTGTAATTAATAAATTAGGTGAACAATCTCAACGCACGTCTAATAGTATGAATCATCTAAGCGAACGCTCAAAAGAAATCGAGCAAATTGTAGAAGTCATTCAAAACATTGCAGCACAAACAAATTTACTTGCTTTAAATGCGAGTATTGAAGCCGCGCGTGCTGGAGAGCATGGTAAGGGATTCGCTGTCGTTGCCAATGAAGTAAGAAAACTAGCGGAAAGTACAGCAGAAAGTACAAAAAACATCGGCAACTTAACGAAAAAAATTCAAGAAGAAATTGAAAAAGCATATGATAACACAAAAGATAATTTACATTTAGTTGATGAAGGTGTAGAAATGAGTGCCGATACAAATGCTAGAATTGAAAATATTTTAGTTATGATTCAAACGTTACAAAATGGTGCTACAAATGTTATTAAGGCTATCGAAAACCAAAAGTCTTGTAATGATGACATATTACGAGAATTCGCTAACACACAACAAATGTTCCAAAAATTAAATACTACTATTATGAATCATATTCATGATGCTGAAAAAGTCGATGTTCAATTGTCTAAAAGTCTTCAAGAAACAGTAACTTCTTAATTAAAAATAAAAATCCCTTATACTGCTATAAGGGATTTTTATTTTATTTTGAATATTTATTTCTTTTCAATATTCATCCATATCTTTGTTATAATGGAAAAGTTGTTTCTTTCAACTAATAAACAAGGAGGTTATTATGGAACAATTTTACTACGTTTTAAAATATTTAATTCTCGGTCTGTTCCAAGGACTAACAGAACCAATTCCGATTTCTTCAAGTGGTCATCTCGTTTTAGCACAACATTTGCTAGGACTAAAAATAGAAGGGTTTAGCTTCGAACTACTTGTTAATTCAGCTTCATTATTAGCTGTATTACTTATTTATAGAAATGATTTAATTCGTCTAACGAAGAATGGTCTCTCTTATATATTTACAAGAGCAGAAGACGCAAAATCAGATTTCTTCTTTATTATTTATCTTGTTATTGCAACCATTCCAGCAGGTGTTATTGGTGTTTTATTTAAAGATTACATCGATCAGTACTTAAAAGGTGTGAAGATGGTTGGGATTTCCCTTCTTATTACTGCTGTCGGCCTTTGGATTATTAGAAATTTACGCGGTCGTAAAAATGATGGCGACCTTTCTATGAAAGATGCAATCATCGTCGGATTAGCACAAGCTTGCGCACTGATTCCCGGAATAAGCCGATCTGGTGCCACAATCGTAGCAGCAATGTTACTTGGTATGAAGCAAGAAACAGCACTTCGCTTCTCATTCTTACTATACATTCCTGTTAGCTTAGGTGGCTTATTGTTAAGCATTACAGACATTGCAAATGATCCAAATCTAGACACATTATTCGTACCATATGTCGTTGCATTCATCGCAACATTTATCATGACGTATATTTCACTAAAATGGTTTATGAACATTATGGCAAAAGGAAATTTAAAATATTTCTCTTTCTATTGTATTATCGTAGGTGTACTTACTCTTATTTTCTTATAAAGTAAAACTTACAAATTGAAAGCGAGTCATCTAGTGTAATAGAATGACTCGCTTTTTATACCTCTATTAAGTTAAAATCTATTATTTACTTAGAATTTTCTGAATAGTATAATATTATTTAAGTTTACTATTACAGTAATTCTATCTTTCCTACTATTATCGTAAAAGAGGTGTTTATATGTTTATAGTTACTAAACTCATTCACATTAAGTACGAATATGAAAATGAGCTACTTTATGGGCTTAAACAATATTATCCTTCCCCTGGAACGAACGGTTGTATTAACATAGAGTTTTCACATGTTCATCGTACAAATGATAAGGCAGAATATATGATTCGTCTGTTATGGAAAACACAACAAGATTACCATACATGGCTTTCTCAAAGAGAAGGCCATGTAACTTTGAAGCACAAAATACAAGGCTATATACTTTCTTCCAAATCAAATGCTACCTATGTGCATTAACCCTTCTCTTTTTATTCCTTACGAGGGGCAAAATGATAAAGTGAAACTTTAATCCTCACCAATTGTGCTTCCCACAAATAGCGGGATAAAGAGCCCTCTTACTTTTCATACTGTAAGAGGGCTTCTCTTATGCATACACTTTCTTCTCTTGACAATACAAACGAATAACATGTTTATTTTGTTGAAATACATCATGCGTCAGACGAATAATAATAAAGTTTCTTTTTGTTTGATCATCATGAACAAAAATCTGTTCTCCCTCCTGAAAACGCCATGCACTTTCAAAAGTCGTAATATGATCCCCACTTACAGAAAAAAGTTCATATCGCATCTCTTGTACCCTCTCTCAACTTACATAATCATAATATCCTCATATTAAATTTATTATAACTTAATTCCTATAAAATTAGTAATTATTTCTATTTCGAAAGATTTTAACTTTGTATTTAAATATTTTTAGCGCTATAATGATAAACGAATTTTCATTGAAAGGAGTTTTACTTTGACTGCATATTTATTTCCAGTAAAAACAGCATTTATTTTATTCCCCTTTTTAGCAATGTTTCTTTTAATCCCTTTTTTAATATTTAATTATCGAAAATACGGTTATTTAAATAAATGGCGCTCATTTATTTTATACTCATTATTACTTTACTTATTAAATGCCTATTTTCTTGTTATTTTGCCGTTACCACAAACGTTTGATACTTGTAGCCTACAACCAGCTAATACACAACACATGCAACTCTCACCATTTTATTTCATACAAGAGATTAGTAGTCATACATCGGCAGTTTTAACGAAACCAGCTACTTATTTCTACTTATTAAAAGAGTCTGCGTTTTTACAAGTTGCATTTAATGTTCTATTAACTGTTCCATTCGGTATTTACTTACGTTATTATTTCCGACGTAGTTTCTTACAAACAATTTGCATTTCCTTTTTCCTTTCACTATTTTTCGAGCTAACACAAGTGACTGGATTATACGGTATATACAATTGTGCATACCGATTATTTGATATCGATGATTTGTTTTTAAATACATTAGGTGGCGTAATTGGTTTTATCATTGCACCAATATTTACGTACTTCCTTCCGAAGACAAACGAGTTAGATAGTCATATTGATTTGGAAACGAAACCAGTCGGATTCATTCGTCGCCTTATCGCGATGCAAATTGATTGGATTTTCTTATCTATCGTTGTACCTGTCGTTAAAAACAAAGGAAATTCTTTCTTCGTTTCTAATATGCAATCTTACACGAATATGTATGAACTCATTTTCATTACGTGTTCAATCCTTATTTATTTTATTCTTATTCCATACTTTACAAATGGAAAAACAATTGGGAAAGCATTGCTTCGCATTCATCTGAAAGGAAAATCAGATCGTATTACATTAAAAGAACTATTTATTCGCTACGGTATATTTTATTTTGCGTTAGGCGGAATCAATTATATTCTTTCTAGTAGCTTTATGTTAAATCATACAGAACCTTTAGTATTACTCGTTACATTGTTATTCCTATTTATCATTAACGGCCTATTCATTATTCATGTTTTACTGCATGTATTTAGCCGTGATAAACTACTATTTTATGAACATATTAGTCATACAAGAAATGCAATTACACTAAAAAAAGCTGACAAATAATTATTTGTCAGCTTTTTTATATACATAATGTGAAAATTTAATCAGTGGGGGTCTTACTGCCCGGCAAATAGCGGGATAAATAACTTTTCTGCATAAGGATTAAAAAACATTCCAAGTTCATCTAGAGACTCCCTCGCCTGTAAAAACGAATGAAACTCTGGATATATATCTTGTAATTGCTCATACGATAATGTATGCATTTTCCCCCAATGCGGACGCCCTTCATACTTCAGAAAAATTTTTTCCACTTCGCCAAAGTAAGCAGCATATTTCATACCTTTATACATATGAACAGCGATATACGCTGAATCTCTTCCATAGGCTGGACTAAGCCATATATCATCACCTTTCACATAGCGGCATTCGATCGGGAAGTGCACCTTATACTTTTTCTTTTCAATAAGATTTGAGATTTCTTCTACAACCGTCCTCATATACTTTGAAGGAATGCTATACTCCATTTCATAAAATGGTACCGTACGTGATGTAGCAAATACTTCATAGCTCGGGCCAATTATTTTTGTGTTTGGTACAGCTTTAGCTGATAATCGACTCACTCCTTTACTTATAGAAGGAAACCATTTACACCCTTTAGATAGTAAAGAGAACATCCTATTTTCAAGTAACTCCACCTTTAATTTATGCCATTTCAAATCACTGCCTGTATTCGTTGTTTCGTTCGTAAGTTTTACTTGTACTTCATCAGAATAAGGAAAAACGAAAAATTCAAAATGACGATGCTTCTTATATTCTTCTAGTTTGTTCATTACAGTGGATAATGACTGTTTTTCACTTTCATAAACGAGTGAATACGCTGGAATAACCTTTAATTTTATCTTTACAATGATACCTAACATTCCAAGTGACAACTGAAACGCTCTCCAATATTCTACGTTCTCAGTTTCCGAACAAACTATACTCTCACCATTAGATAAAACTGCCGTAATCTCTATAACTTGTGTTGATAAACTCCCAAAGGTAATACCCGTTCCATGAGTCCCCGTACTAATCGCTCCTGCAATAGATTGTGAATCAATATCCCCTAAATTTTCTTGCGCATAGCCTTTTTCCTCAAGTAACTTCCCTAAATCATATAACTTTGTTCCTGCCCACACTTCAGCGACCATCTTCTCTTCATCAATATTCACAATGCCCTTCAATTCATCTAAAGAAACTAAAACTTCTTCGGTTTGCACAAGGGGTGTAAACGAGTGTCCTGAACCAACAACACGAATTTTCCGCCCCTTTTTTCGTGCAAGCCCCACTACTTCTACTACATCTTGTATACTTTCTGGATACATCGTATAATGCGGCGTTCCTTCTACATTCCCTGTCCAATTCCTCCACTTTTGTCCCTTTATAGAAAGCATTGGCCATCCCCCCGATATGTTGAATACTCCCCAACAATCTCTCCTTTTTTAACACGATACAAAAAAGGAAAGCGTTCACATAATTCACCAGCCTTACTATGACGAAACAAAATGGACTCTCCTATATCCACTCGTTCCTCGCCGCTATAAAAAATTGGCGTTTGTACCTCGCCAGCACCTTCTAAAGCTAATAGTTTTGCACCCTTCGGTCTCCAAACTTCAGGCTCTTTATCTTTTCCAACTGCTCCTGAAGCAATATATCCACCACCTAGGCAAGTGTAAATAAACGGGACTGGTTTACGCACAACTGGTAAAGCAAATCCGACCGCTGGATGAAATTTCACCTCTTTATAATAATCAAACAGCTTCGGAGAATAAAAAGCAGAACCTATTGTAATCTCTGAAACTGAATTATCTTTCTCAGTTGTTTTTATGCTTCCTGTTCCGCCTCCATTTACAAACCTTAGCTCAATACCAAGTTTTTGTATTGCTTTTACAATATGTTCTCTTCTTTCTCTCACTTCTAGCACTGATTTCTGCTTTAAATACGAAATCACTTTACTTTTCAGCCATTGATTCGGTATATGGTCTCCCACCCCAGCAATTTGAGCTTCATAACCCATCACACCATCTAACATTAAATATGATGACCTTCTCACCTTTTCTACTACTTTCAACGCATCCTGCACATTTTTTACTGGGGATCTTTGTACACCAAAATGAAATTGAAAGAAACGACTACTCATATCAATATCCAAACAAACACGAAAACATCCTTTAGATTTCTCAGCAATTTTTTCTAAATACACAATATGCTCTTCACAATCCACCATACAAGTTATAATGAAACCTTTCTTTGTTAGCAAACTAATTTCACACAAAGCTCTTTCATCATAAGCAGGATATCCGAGCAATAAATCATTAAATCCTTGTTCTATTAAAAATAAAACCTCTCTAGGTGAAAAGCACATAATACCTTGAAATCGATCATTTGCAGCTAAAATCTTTTGCATAATCGGAACAGAACGTAACGATTTACTCGCTATACGAATCTTCTTATTTCCACTTAACTCTATAATCGATTGAATATTTCTATCTAAAGCCACTTCATCCAAAAATGCACACGGTAATGGAACTTCTTTAAAAATTCCTCGATCCACATTTTTCTCTCCTCTTTTCAATATGTCTTATACATATTGGAAAGAAAGTATGATTTTCCTGTTTGCAAATAAAAAAAGTTTCTTCTTTACGAAGAAACTTTTTGAAACTACTTCATAGAAATAGTCGCCTCTACTGGATAATGATCAGAGTAATCATTATACGTATATTTTTGGAACCATGATGTAACAGTCCATTGTGGAGATTTCGGCTGTAACACCTTATTCTCTATATACGATGGGTTCGCATGGTCTTTGCTTGCAATAATATAATCTAAATATTCGGCAGGACTATCAGGGAAATTATATTTTGCAATACTGTTTGTCGTTGCATCCCAAGTCGCTGTATGTCCAGTATAAGATGGTACAGAAGCGTTCAATGTTTTAAACATAGATGCATACTCTGAATCATTATTGTTCTCTGCATTTATCTTATTTACGTTCATATCACCACCAATTAACACATACTCATTATTTGGTATATTTTTATTTTTAATAAAATCTTGAATTTCTTTTAATTGGCTCGTACGTACAGATGCTGGTGAAGTTTTTCCGCACATACTATCTTCAGCCTGCAAATGCGTCCCAATCACGTGAACGAAACGATCATTTTTCTTAATTTTCGTGTATACAAATCCTTTATTCGATAAATTATCTGGCCCGCATCCTTTTGCAAATACATATTGAATCTTTTCAGCGATTGGCCATTTGCTCACAATCGCAACGCCACCATCTTCAGGAGTTGAAGATGAATAGTTTCCTAACGTTTTATCCCATTCACTTCCACTACTACGACCTAATACTGCTGTTTGATTTGGATATTCTTTCTTCAAATTCCCTAATAAACGATCTGAAGCGCTATTATCAAACACTTCATTTAATATAACTACATCTTGATTCTTTATATAATCTGCCGCCCCGATTAAATCAGCACGCTCAGTTTGTCCCCAGTTCGGATATAAGTTTGTTGATAGCATATATACATTATGCGTCATCACTTTTAATGTATCATTTTGATTTGTAGACACTTCTGCTTGAGCTGACGTTCCGCTATATAAAGCTCCTAAACCAACACCTAAGCTAAGTACACCTTTTAGCAATTTACCTTTCACGTTTCATACCTCCATGTATTATATAGTGATAAAAAGGCCAAATACTCTATTCTGAGATTTGACCTTTTTTAAATACTTAACGATTTCCGTACGTATCAAACCAAAGCTGAATATATCCAGCAGTAACACGTTGTGCATCCATTAAACGCTTACCTGTCATTGGTGTAACTTCAGCGCGCCATTTATCTGCATATTCTTGTGATACAGCAGCTCTCACGAACCAATCTTTCGTATTATCATTTACAATGCCAGCGTAATCTTGTTTCGCAACTACTGCCGCTCCATGAATCCAATCTTCTGGATTCGTACCTTTCCAGTTCCAATATCCATTTCCATCCGTTACTTTATAATTATCTTTTATCGTATCTACAAAGTTTTCATATTTAGAATGGAATCCTTGTGGATACGATAGATTCGTAAAGTTTGCCGCATGCATCGGTTGGTTTACATCCCCTAAATAATGAAGAGATAATCCTAAATAGAAGAACGCTTGTTTCATATCTTTATTTTTATAAGACTCACCAGCTAATTTAAAATATTTAGCTCCTGTTTCCTTTGCTTGCTTTGCATACGGAATATAAGTTTTCCCATTGTCAGGGTCATAGAAATGTGAAGCAAATGTGCTATTATCATAATAAGGATTTTCATAGTCAGCAGCATAAATACCGTTCTCTAACTCCGTACGCCATTCATTTAATAGTGCAACTCGATCTTGTTTTACAAGTGTTGTATTACGAGACATAATATCAATTGCACGGTTTACAATCCATAAATGAGAATTCACGCCTTCTTTATGTTTATCTTCAGCAGACCAGCGCGGAATAACTCCAAATCTCTGTCCCCCATCATTTTCATGAGCAAATGCAACACTTTGTAATGGAGCAACTAATGTAATAGCTGCCGCTAAAGCAAGTACTTTCTTTTTCATATAAAATCCTCCATTTTATAATTGAATTATTGTAAACATTTTGTTAGGATCCTATGATGTCGTCCGGTTAACCTATGACTAGAATATCCCACCTTTCATGAAATTTCTATCAATAAATTAAAATATGCAAATGTTCATATTATTATAACTTTATACACAGTGAATATAATGAATGAATACACTTTCATTTTAATAAACTATTATTAAGGCTTGTCTAAACTAATGTAAAAAAAAAGTAAAGCATCTGAATGCTTTACTCTTTTTTTCTATTCGATAATATACTTGGCAATTGTACATTAACTGCTAACTTATGAATAAATCCAAACACTAGTCCAATCCCAATAAATATGTATAAGATTGTAAATATCTTTCCGAAATCAGTTTGCGGACTAAAATTCCCATCACCGACAGTCGTCAACGTGACCACACTAAAATATAAAGCGTCAATAGGACGTAATCCTTCAACTGTACTATAAAAAATCGTACCCGATATTAAAGTCAAAATTGTTAATACAAATAATACTTGAAATTCTTTATCTTTCCACGCTCGTAAACAGGCTCTTAACATTCGCTTTAAAGTTAACAAAAATGAAAGCATTAGATTCTCCCTTCCAAACAAAAATACATTGAGTCAAAGGAAAGTCTATCACCTTTCAGTATAGAAAAAAAGTAGCCCTCTTCTATTTCTAGAAAAGGGCTACTTTTTTCGATTCTATCTTATTTAGGTGAAACAAGAATTTTCACTTGTGTTTTATCTTTTACAAGTGCTTCAAATCCTTCTTCAACAACTTGATCCACTGTAATTTTTTTCGTAATTAATTTCTCTGCTTGAATTTGACCGGAGCTAATCAATTTAATAACAGCTGGGAAGATGTGACGGTATCCTAAAATACCAATAACTTCTTTTTCTTTTAATACTAAGTTATTTGGAGTAATTGTTGCGTCTTTTTCCCATACACTAACAATTACAGTTTGTCCTTCGAAGCTTGTACTTTCAATCGCTTGGCGTAGTACAACTTCAACACCTGTTACTTCAAAGCTAACATTTACACCTAAACCATTTGTTAAGTTACGAATTTCAGCTAACACATCTTGAGTTGCTGGATTTAATACATAATCCGCACCTGCTAATTTCGCTAACTCTTGACGTTCTTTAGAAAGTTCAACTGCAATAACAGGAGTTGCTCCTGCTGCTTTAGCTGCTTGGATAACAAGAAGTCCAATTGGACCGCAACCAAATACAGCTACAGCTTCCCCTTCTTTTAATTTACTTTGACGTACTGCATGAACTGCTACTGCTGCTGGTTCTACAAGCGCACCTTGTTCATACGTCATTTCATCTGGAATGTGATGAACCATATCTTCTGGTACTACTGTATATTCAGAGAAACCGCCGCCTTCTCCGCCAAGACCGTGGAAAACAAGTTGTTCACAAACATTGTAATGTCCATGTTTACAAGCTTCACATTTACCACAAGAATAAATTGGCTCTACAACAACGCGGTCTCCCACTTTATGAGATGTAACTCCTTCACCAATCTCTATTACCTCACCACTAAACTCATGACCTAAAATAACAGGTGCTTTCACATGTGTTAATGGATGTTCTTCTGTTGGAATAAAAATAGGCCCTGCTAAATATTCATGCAAGTCTGTCCCACAAATACCACACCATTTAACTTTGATTTTCACTGTTCCTGGTTTTACTGTTGGTTCTGGTACTTCTTCTACTCGTACATCACGTTGATTATGCCAAAGTAGTGCTTTCATTTTATACATCCCTCTCTATGTATATACTTAACCTGGTGAAGTTTACAATTCTATTATAATACTTCTATCCATATATTTCAAAAAAACAATCACATCCCCACTAATTTTTTACAAATAACGTTCAATATTTTGTCACTTTGTACTTTTTTCCACATCTGTTAATTCAATTTCATTGCAGGTGAAATTAGCATTGTGCCATAATAGCATAGGAGAGGTGAATATCGCTTGAAATATTTTATTTACTTTATCGTTATCGTGGCATTTTTAGATACATTTTCACAATTACCTATTATGAGTACTTTCGCTCAAAGCCTTGGAGGAACTCCTCTTATTATCGGGCTAGTTGTCGGTATGTACTCATTCGCTAATATGATCGGTAATATTATTGCTGGAGCCGCTGTCGATAAATTTGGTGCAAAAAAAATCCTTTATATAAGCATGGGAATTACGAGTTTCATAGTCTTGTTATACACCGTTGTTCAAAGTGGTGAACAACTATTAGTTGTGCGCTTTATGCATGGATTTAGTGATGGCTTTTTAATTCCTGCTGCCTTTACATTTTTATCAAAACAAACAAATGCAAAAAGACAAGGAAAAGCAATGGCTCTATCTGGTGCTGCTGTTGGAACAGCCGCAATCGTAGGACCTGCTTTCAGCGGTATTATGAAAGCAACAGCTGGCGTAGAGTGGGTCTTCATTACTATTTCTATTTTAATGGCTCTTGGTACGATCGTATCTCTATTCTTCTTACCAAATAACGTATCAAGAAAAGATACATCAAGAACACAAATGATGAACAAAGAAGATATGGTTGAACTTTTAAAATCAGAACCGTTATTACAAGCATATATTGGTGCTTTCACATTAATGTTTTCACAAGGAATTGTCACTTATATGTTACCAGTAAAAGTTGAGGCATTAGCGCTTAAAGCATCTACAACAGGCATGATGTTAAGTGTATTTGGTATAACTGCTATCCTCTTCTTCTTGCTTCCAACAAATCGTATTTATGATCGATTTAATCGTTCGAAACTAATGCTAATCGGAATTGCAGTTATGGCATTCGCATTATCTTTACTCGGATTATTTGCTACAAAAGGTATGCTCTTTATCGTAATGATGATTTATGGAATTGGATTCGCAATCCTCTTTCCGTCTATTAACGCTTTACTTGTTGAAAATACTACAGACGATAATCGCGGAAAGGCATTCGGATTATTTTATGCCTTCTTCTCATTAGGAGTTGTTGCTGGCTCCTTTACAGTCGGCGCAATCGGAGCATCACCTAGCATCAGCTTCATTATCGGGACAGCATTTTTATTAACATTTGCTGGGATGATTTATGTAAGAAGCAAAGTAAAAAAGACAATGATGGGATAATCCATCGTTGTCTTTTTTAAAATGCATATTTATATAATCCATAATACAATGGAAGCGTTGGAATAATGCCAATTAATTTAAATATAAAAGGTAATGGCTCATCTCGCTCTTCATATAAACGAAAAACAAAAACTGCAGTTAAAGTCCAACTGACGCTAAACAAGAAGATACATTTCCAAACAATCGAGGTTAATATTTGTATATCAAATACAAAACCAAAGAGCCCTATCGAATAGAACTCTTTTTGCCCAATATATTACTTTTGTGTATAACCAAATAACAATGTAAATAAATTGAGCCGTAAAGGCAATAATACATCTCTTCTTTTAAACAGAAAGTTTATAAATACTGACGATACTTCGACAATTTCCTCGGAAATATTTCCTTTCCCCACATAATTTGATACAGTACACATGAATAAACACTTGTATTACATAAAGTGAAACTTTAATCAGTGGGGGTTTTGTTCCTCCCCACTGATTATTAGTTGAACCAATCGGGCTTTTACGGGCAGTTGATCTCCCAACTAACTTCTTTACTTCCACTGAATTTTGAGGTGGGGATCTTACTGACCGTTAATGCGGGATAAACTAAAATAATAACTTACTGTACAAATTAAAAAGCACACTCTTCATATGAAGAATGTGCTTTTATGTTATTAACGTTTAATCCAAACAGCGCCTGCCGATTTATCTTCTGCCTGTCCAACAACTTGGAATTTAAGTCCAAGGTTTGGAACTTTTCTTCCTGCGTCTGCAATTTGCTTGTTACTATATACTTTTGAATCATCAAAAGTTGTAACACCTTGTAATCCAGAATAGTTAAACTGACCACGTGTTAATGAATTTACACTCCATGCTGGTGTTTTATCAAATGAAAATGCTGCATCTGCAATTTGCATGCCTGTATTACCGTATGCTGGTTTTCCGTTTAAATTACCAACTAGCGCTTCTGGATGAGAATCTACAACACCAAGGAATCCTTCACCTGGATGCACCCCAACCCAGTTATCTTTGAAACTATCATCTGCATACCAAACGACAAGACCTGTATTATACACTGGACCTTTTCCTGCTTTTAAACCATTATCTGATCCCGCATAATTTCTCCACTCTAAGTAGTAATAATGAGCTTTCTTCTCTGTCCCATCAGAAACAACAAAACCATTTAAATTCATTTTAGACTGTCCTTCTGCATCATCAAAAAATACAACTTGTCCATCAACAGTTACATTTACATTGTCTATCGCAAAACCTTTATATGTTACAGCCGGATCTGTAATATAGTCGAATTGTAGTTTCACTTTTTTGCCTTTAAATTGACTTAAATCATATGATTTATCAATCCATTTCCCATCTGTTGTATCTTTATCTCCTTGGACTACTTTTTCCCCAAGTCTATCAATTAATGTTTTCGTTCCATCTTCTGTTACTACATGTACTTCGACGAAATCGCACTCTGCTTCTAACTCATAATTTGCTTTATAATCGAATTTTGCATTTGTTCCCTTTGTTAAATCAAAGAATGGTGTCTCTAACGTTGTATGCATATCATCGCCTCTTGTACTATAATATGCATGCTTTCCAAACTCCGGTTTAATCGTTTCAACACTTTTACCTGGTAAGTTAACACGTACAACGCCTGGACGATTTGATTTCGTAACACTTTGATCAATATAGGTAGGAACTCCCACACCACTCTTAATTTTATCGTAATCTACTTCTAATATTTTTGCCCAGTTACCACCCATATTCTTTTGTAAGAAGTCTTTATTTTGTGGTGAAAAACTAGTCGGCTCTGTTCCTGCGATTTTCCCTGTCCAACTACCTCCACTCATTAATGACCAAGCTTCGACTGGTGAACCATTTCCAGTATATTTCGTGTCATATTCATCTGGTAATCCAAGATCATGTCCAAATTCATGTGCAAACACACCTACAGCTCCATCTTCTGGTTCAATTGTGTAATCATGTGCTGCTACTTTACCACCAAAGTAATCTACCTTTGATTTCGTACCTTCAATCGCTACTGGATCTACTGCTAATTTTGAACGATGTGACCAGATCGCATCATCACCTAATTTACCGCCACCAGCTTCTTGCCCAACACCAGCATGGATTACCATTAAATGATCAATTACACCGTCAGGTTCATTTTGATTCCCGTCCCCGTTTGTATCATATCTATCAAATTGATCAAACTGAGATAAATCTAGTCCTTTCTCAGCAGCTGCATGCAAAGCTTCTTTCACTAAATCACGTGCACCCTTTGGACCTTTATTATCGTGACCACTGCTACCATCAGCTCCATAATCAGATGCTTTTCCTGGAACAGTTAGCCACTCCGTTACATATCCATCTGTCGTATAACTACCACCAGACTGCTCTTCATAGTATTGTTTAAACGTTTTTACTTTTGAACCATCAAATAAAGTATACGGCTCATTACCGAACAACATCTTTTGATAATGTTCTCTACTAAAGTCTTCCGAATACATATAACCTGGTGTTTGATCAATATTATTATGTTTATAATCACTAAATTCAACGAGTAACACTAATACTTTATCCGATCGAACAGGTCCCTTATATGGAGCTTGCTTTGCTTTTGAAGTTGGAACTTGCCCATTCAATTGCTTTTTATTTGGTTCTGGCTTTTGCTCAAGGCTAACATTTTTTTCAGCCTTTTTTACATTTTCCTTTTCTTCCATCTTTTTCTCTTTTACTTTTTTTGTGAAATCAGATGTTTCTTGTGAGTGAGCATCTGGAAGAATTTCTTTATTCGCCTGATCTCCTTGTTTCTTTTCAATATATTGCTCAACAGCTTTTTTCGTCTCTTCTTTAGAAGATGCTGGATTAATTGTTCCTCTTTCTTTCAGAGCTTCCGCTAAACGATCTTCTTGAATTAAATTGTAATCAATTGGTGTTGTAGATACACTATCTTTCTCTTTTGCTACCGTTTCTGCATATGCTAACGGAGCACTCATTACAGATGTACATCCGATAATTGCCGCAATTGCTAATGATGACAACACTTTAAATGGTGCTTTTCTTCTCATTCCATTTCTCCCCTTTATAAAACTTAAAATTCAGATAAATCGGTGCATTTTTGTCCAAATCTCTGTTTACTACCCTCCCTATATAAAAAGACATAATTCTATAAACATTAAGCTTTTTGTTATAGAATCATGCCCTCCAGTTTTCTGGTCAGACCCTCTATCTTTTTATCTCTTGGTTCAATTAATAATCAGTGGGGGGATGAACAAAGCCCCCACTGATTAAAGTTTCACTTTATGTCGAAATATTAAAAATAAAGAGTTATGTGATATATATTAAATATCTTATATAACAAATTTAAAAGACAATATGCAAAATTGCATGAAAATTCTTTTAAATAAAAAAGAATCCTAGTCAATTAAACTAGGATTCTTGCTTTTCTATTATTTCTCTTGTGTTTTTTCCCAATCAGCTAAGAATTTCTCAATTCCTTGATCTGTTAATGGGTGCTTCACTAATGAAGCAATTACGTTTGCTGGGATTGTTGCAATATGTGCACCGTTTAATGCTGCGTCAGTTACGTGAACGCTGTGACGTACAGATGCTGCGATGATTTCTGTTTCGATACCATGAATTGCAAAGATTTCTGCGATTTGACGAATTAAATCCATACCGTTATGACCGATATCATCTAAACGACCTAAGAATGGTGAAACGTACGTTGCACCAGCACGAGCAGCAAGTAATGCTTGAACTGCTGAGAATACTAATGTAACGTTTGTACGAATTCCTAAATCAGAGAACGCTTTTACTGCTTTTAAACCTTCTGTTGTCATTGGAACTTTTACAACAACGTTTGGAGCAATCTTCGCTAATTCTTTTCCTTCTTCAATCATTTTATCAGCTTCTAAGCTAATTACTTCTGCACTTACAGGTCCTTCTACAACGTTGCAAATTTCACGAATGCGCTCGTGGAAATCTACGCCTTCTTTTGCTACAAGTGATGGATTTGTCGTTACTCCAGCTAATACGCCTAATTCATTTGCCTCTTTAATTTCGTTAATGTTTGCTGTATCAATAAAGAATTTCATTTGTTGTTCTTCCTTCCTAATTTTCATTTTATATTTATTTATTTTTCTTAATAAGCTCTAATTCAATCGGAATAGATTTGTCCACTTTTTTACCTTGTGTTATCTCTTTTGCTGTTTGCATCGCCTTCTCTCCGATTAATTCTGGTTTTTGAGCGACTGTTGCAGCCATACGCCCATCGTTAACCGCTTTCACAGCATCTTCTGTTGCATCAAATCCAACAACTACTACATCTGTTTTTCCAGCAGACTTCAATGCTTCAAGTGCACCTAATGCCATCTCGTCGTTATGAGCAAACACGGCTTTAATATCGCTATTTGCTTGCAAAATGTTTTCCATAACAGATAATCCTTTCGCTCTATCAAAATCAGCCGCTTGTTTGGCAACTACTTTTAAAGACTTATCGGCTACGTTATGGAATCCTTTCCCACGTTCACGAGCAGCAGACGATCCAGGGATTCCTTCTAACTCAGCAACGTTTGCTCCTTCGCCGACTAATTCACGAATGTAATCACTAGCCATTTGACCACCTTCGATATTATTAGATGCAATGTGAGAAACAACCTTACCTGAATTCGCAACGCGGTCTACTGTAATAACAGGAACATTTGCTGCGTTTGCTGCACTTACTGCTGAAGCAACAGCATCTGAATCAGTCGGATTAATAACAACTACATCGACACCCTTTTGAATTAAATCTTCAACATCGTTCGTTTGCTTTGCTGCATCATTTTGCGCATCAACAGCAATCAATTCGATGCCACTATCTTTCGCTTTCTTTTCTGCCCCCTTTTTCAAAGTTACAAAGAAGGGATTATTTAAAGTTGAAACAGAGAATCCAACTTTAATAGTTTTATTTCGACCTTTATCGCTAGAATCCTTTGCCCATTCTGGCGGTTCCATTGAACAACCAGCAGTAATGACCATAATACATGCAACGAGTATAAGTAACCATTTCTTCATGAACTGTCCCTCCATTACGCTTCTTTTCTACGATCAATTAATACAGCTAATAAGATTACAAGTCCTTTTACAACTTGTTGGAAGAAAGAAGATACACCTAATAAATTTAAACCGTTATTTAGTACACCGATAATAAGTACACCGATGAATGTACCAACAATCCATCCTCTTCCCCCAGAAAGACTTGTTCCACCTAATACAACTGCTGCAATTGCATCTAATTCATAAGAAGTACCTGCAGTCGGCTGTGCAGAATCTAATCGTGATGTTAAGACAATACCTGCAAGCGCTGCCAAAATTCCGGAAAGACCGTAAATCATTACGTTAATTCTCGTAACATTAATACCTGATAGTGCTGCTGCTTCTTCATTTCCACCAATTGCAAATGTACGGCGACCAAATGTCGTTTTCTTCAAAATGAAGTACAGTACTGCGAAAGCGATCATCATTGTAACAGCTGGTACCGGAATACCAAGAAAATAACCGCGGCCAAACATTTGGAACATTAAATGATCACCAAGACCAGTGATCGGACGTCCGTCCATATAAACAAGCGTCAACCCACGAAAAATAGTCATTGTTGCTAAAGTTGCAATAAATGGAGCTACTTTTCCTTTCGCAATGATGATACCGTTTACAATTCCCATTACAAGACCTGCTAATAGTCCAACTGCCATTGCAAGGAACGGATCCATGCCACTTGCCATCATTCCAGCAACAAGTGCACTTGATAATGCTAAAATAGAACCTACCGATAAGTCAATACCCCCTGTTAAAATTACGAAGGTCATTCCAAATGCAATAAGCGCATTAATCGATACTTGACGCAGTATATTAAATAAATTTGGAATTTCAATGAACGCTGGATTTAAAGCTGTAATTACGACGATAATTAATACTAAACCGATTAAAGAACCGAGTTGTTGTAATACATTCCCCTTCTTAGCCATCCTTACTCTCCCCCTGTAGCTAGTGCCATAATAGACTCTTGTGATGCCTCATCTTTCCCTAAAATTCCGCCGACTTTTCCTTCATGAATAACAAGAACTCGATCACTCATCCCTAAAACTTCCGGAAGCTCAGATGATACCATAATAACGGCATCGCCTTGCTCTGTAAGCTTATTCATAATAGAGTAAATTTCTTTTTTCGCTCCAACATCAACACCTCTTGTTGGCTCATCTAAAATGAGTAATTGTGGATGAATGCCTAGCCATTTTGCGATTACAATCTTTTGCTGATTTCCACCAGAAAGAGATTTCACTGCCTGCTCCCCGCTAGATGCTTTCACATTAAGAAGCTTCATCATATCCTCTGTAAACTGTTGTTCTAGCTCATTGCTTAGAACACTTCCCTTTGAAAGATTTTCTAAATTCGGTAAAGCTAAATTTTCTCGAATTGAAAAATCTAACACTAATCCTTCAGACTTTCTATCTTCTGTAATGAAAGCAATTCTTTGTCTAATTGCATCTATTGGACTATCAATCTTTACTTCTTGTCCATTTATAAAAATTTGTCCAGAGTCTAAAGGTTCATAACCAAATATCGCTTTCATAATATCAGTGCGACCAGCCCCCATCAAACCAGCTACACCAAGGATTTCACCTTTCCTCACTTGAAACGAAACATTTTCAAATTTCCCTTTCTTCGTTCCATTACGCATTTCAAAAATGACATCACCAATTTGACTATTTCGCTCTGGGTAACGTTCACCAATGCTGCGCCCCACCATCATACTCACTACTTCATCAAATGATGTTTCTGGAATTAATCTCTTTCCCACGTATTCTCCATCACGCAAAATCGTAATAGCATCACATATTGAGAAAATCTCTTCCATACGATGCGAAATGTACACGAATGAAACACCTTCTTTACGTAACTTATTGATTACTGTAAAGAGCGTTTCGATTTCACGATCCGTCAGTGCCGCAGTAGGTTCATCCATAATAATAACGCTCGCGTTTGTCATTAATGCTTTCGCAATTTCGATAATTTGCTGTTGTCCAACCGATAATTCCTCTGCTAACATAGCGCCTCTTACATGCAGCCCTAGCTCTGCTAGTTGCTGCTGCGCAATCGCGTTCATTTGTCGAGTGCGTAAAATACCTGTTTTCCCATACATTAACTCTTTACCGAGAAACATATTTTCAGCTACTGTTAAATTCGGCAATATGTTTAGTTCTTGATGTATAAATGCGATGCCGTACTCTTCAGCTTCTTTCGCATTTTTAAAGGTGCGCTCTTGCCCATCAATCTTGATTGTCCCACCATCTTTTTTGTATACACCTGTTAAAATCTTCATGAGCGTTGATTTACCCGCTCCATTTTCCCCCATCAATGCATGGACTTCTCCTGTTTCAATCATAAACTGTGCATTCTTCAAAACAGGATTGCCATTGAACGCCTTTGAAATGTTTTTCATTTCAATATGCATTCCCATCACTTCCCTTTATTAAAAAATCACGCCTGCATGTAAAATTACATTTGCATAAGGCGTAGCCTCGCCTGTACGAATAATTGCCTTCGCTTTCTTTGTATGCTCTTTAAATTGTTCATGAGATACATACTCAAATGCTGGCTCTATTAATTTCTGTTCGATCTCTTTATTTACTTCCGCATTATTTATAATGACTTCTTCTGCTAACGTCACTTTTTCGATTGCCATATCATCAGCTACAACTTGTAACACCTCTAAAAAACTCGGTTTTCCAATCTCAACAGCTAAATCAATTCGTTTTACTCCGTCAGGAATTGGTAAACCGCAATCAGCAATTACAACCGTATCTGTATGCCCAAGTGAAGCAAGGACTGCCGCGATTTCACTGTTTAATACACCATGCTTTTTCATCCAACAATCACCTGCACTTCACGTACTCGATCTCTCGTTGGCATACCGCCCTGTGCCCCAAGTTTCGTTACAGAAAGACCACCGGCAATATTCGCGAAACGAATTGCTTTTTGAAGTGTCTCTCCTTCAGAAAGTGCAACTGCTAACGCACCATTAAATGTATCACCAGCTCCAGTTGTATCCACTACATCAACAGCAATGCTAGGAACATGTACAATCTCTGTTCCATTATGGAAACGAACACCGTTAGAACCTTCTGTCATCAATAATTTATTTGGATACTTCGCCAATAAATCTTCAATTGGTGATGTAAAATCATCTAATACGATGCGGCACTCATGTTCATTTGGCGTAATATAAGTTGCTTTTTCTAAAATTTCTTCTGATAAAACTTGTGCTGGCGCTGGATTCAACATAACAGGAATATTATGTTCCTCACAAATAGCCAATACATATTTTACTGTTTCAAGTGGAATTTCTAGTTGAAGAACAACCATATCCGCTTTTACAAGAAGGTCTTTGGAGCGATCTACAACTGACTTATTTACAAGAGCATTTGCCCCTTGTACGACAACAATACTGTTATCTTCTTCTGCTAAAACGATATGAGCAATTCCTGTCGTTCTATCTGTAACCGGTACCACATAATCGATAAAAATGCGTTCGTTCTCTAAATTTTTTCTAACTACTGTTCCATAATCATCATTTCCTACCGCTCCAACCATTGCTACATTTGCTCCTAACCTAGCTGCAGCAACTGCTTGGTTTGCCCCTTTCCCTCCTGGGATTGTATGAAACGCTTCACCAATTACTGTTTCTCCTGCTTTCGGCCGTTTTTTTGAAACAGCCACTAAGTCCATTGAAATGCTTCCTACTACTGCAATATTTGGCATCTGTTTCATCTCCTTACTTCGTTGTATTTCGTTCTATAATTTCAATTGGCAAACGATAGTGTTTCTCTTCTAATGTATTCCCTTCCATTTGCTCTAACAACAACTCTGTTGCAATTTTCCCCATTTCATATATCGGTTGTGCAACTGTTGTAATAGATGGATACATCATTTCCGTTAAAGAAATGCCATCAAATCCGATAATTTGTAAATCATCTGGAATGGCAATCCCCTTTTGAAGTGCAGCCTTTACAATACCAATCGCAATTAAATCATTCCCAGCAACAATACCATCAATATGCGGGTATTCTTCTAATAATTCCATCGCTACACGCTCACTATTTGCTGGCTCAAACGTACTCTCCGCAATCATATACGAAAGATTATTTTGCGTAATAACGTCTACAAAACCTTCAAAACGTTCATTTGCAGTACTCACATCACGTGGTCCGCGAATATGTGCAATATGTTTACATCCTTTATCTAGTAACAACTTTGTCGCAGCCTGACTTCCTGCATAGTTATCTGCATATACAGTAGGAATACGCTCATTAAACATACGGTCAATCGCAACAACCGGAACAGATAAATTCATGTAATTAACACTATTTTGTGGATTCGTTGCTACAATAAATCCATCTACATTATTTTGTCTAAGTACATCAATGTATTGTTTCTCTTTTTCTAAACTTTCATCAGAGTTACAAAGAACAACTGTGTAACCTTGTTTATGTGCTACATCTTCTACGGCACGTGCAACTTCTGGAAAGAACGGATTCACGATATTCGGAACAACTAAGCCAATTAAACGAGACTTTTTATTATACAGTGAACGCGCTACTGTACTAGGCTTATAATCTAACATCTCTATTGCACGCTCTACCTTTTTTAATGTATCTTCATGAACATATCCATTTTTATTTAGAACTCTGGAAACGGTCGCAACAGATACTCCCGCTAATTTCGCAACGTCTTTAATCGTACTCATTCTCTTTTCTCCTCATTTCATGTAACCGTTTACAGAAAATAATATAACGTATTTCTAAAAATACGTCAATCATTTCTCACTAAAAAGCTTTTAAGGTTATACTCAAAAAAGCACCGCCATAAGGCGATGCTTCTTCATTACGAGTATGATACAGTTTTTTCTTTTTCTTCAACAGCAGGCTCTTCAGCATCTTTTTTACGATCTGATAGTTTAATTTTTTGTAAGAAAATCGTAAAGATGGCACCTACTACGATAAATACTAATCCTGTTAAGAATACAGTATGAAGCGAGTCTACTAAAGAGTTTTTCAAAATAGGTACAATGCTGTTAGCAAACGCTTCTGGCATTTGTTTTAATGCCTCTGGGCTAAATAGCATCGAATATAAACCTTGTGGATCTGTGTGAATCATATCTTTAAATTTCGTTACCATTTGTCCCGCTTCTTTCGGGAATGTATCTAATACAGGTACTAATTTATTTGTTAATGTTGTACCTGAAGTGTTATTCATAATTGATCCTAAAATTGTAATACCAAATGTTCCACCAATTTGACGGAAGAACTGACTTGATGACGTTACGACACCAAGGTCTTTTTTCGGGAAGCTTTCTTGTAACGCTAATGTTAATGTCGGCATTACAAGACCCATTCCTAAACCGATAACCATCATATAAGAAGTAGCTGTAAGCTTCGTTGTGTGCATATCCATCGTTGTTAATAACCAAAAACCACCGGCCATAATAAGCATACCTGCGATAATTTGTGGTTTTACACCAACTTTTAATACAAGTTGCCCACCGATAATACTCATTACAATCATTGTAATCATCATTGGAGTCATAATTGTTCCTGATTCAGCAGCACTTACTCCTACAATACCTTGCATGAAGAATGGTACGAACATAATCGCGCCGAACATTCCAATACTCATAAAGAATCCAATCGCATTCAGTATTGTAAATGTGCGATTTTTAAAGAAATGCATTGGTAAAATCGGCTCTTCAGCTTTCGTTTCAACAATAACAAAGCTAACGATACCAATTACAGCTAGTGCGAATAAACCGATAATTTGCCAAGAATCCCATGCATAATCTTTTCCGCCAAACGTTAGCGCAAGTAATAAACTTACAACACCTAGAATCATCGTAAAGATTCCAGCGATATCAATTTTAATTGGTCCTGTTTGTTTATGTGATTTTAATCCCATTGCAATAAAGATTGTTGCTAAAATACCAACCGGTAAGTTAATGTAGAATACCCATCTCCAGTTCACTGCATCTACAATCCAACCACCAACTTGCGGTCCAATTACAGAAGCAAGACCGTATAACGCACCAAAAATACCTTGCCATTTCGCACGTTCTTTTCCCGTGAACATATCTCCAATAATAATCATAGCCATTGGCATCATAATACCGCCACCAAGACCTTGAATACCACGGAAAATAATTAATTCTGTCATACCATTCGCCATACCACATAACGCCGAACCAATCATGAAAATAACTAGCCCTGTTATATATACGTTACGACGACCAAGTAAATCCGCTAATTTACCTGCAATTGGTACAACTGTCGTTGATGTTAACATATAAGCTGTCGTTAACCATGTCATTAAACTTAATCCGCCTAGGTCACCGACGATACGTGGCATTGCTGTACCAACAATTGTTCCATCTAATGCAGCAAATAGCATCGCGATTACTAAACCGATTAACAACAACTTTCTATTTTGATTTTCTTGTTGCTCCATGTAATCTCCTCAATTCCTCTTAGTTATTCTCTTTTTTCTCTTGTGTCCCGCAAATAATGGTTTCTAACTTCTCAAAGAGACGTAATAAATCTTCTCTTTCTTGCAACTCTAAATGTGAAAAGTATTTTGCAATATGCTCGTTGCGAGCTGTCATTGCCTCTTCTACTCTAGCTTTCCCCTTTTTCGTTAACTCGATGATGACAACACGACGGTCATCTTTGTCGTGATAGCGTTCTACAAGTTCTTGATCGATTAGACGATCAATCATCACTGTAATCGCGCTAGGCTTCACATACATCTTTTTTGCTAATGTTGTCGCTCTTGAAGCCCCATAATGATCTAAAATCTTTAAAATATAAAACTGCGGTGGTGTAAGTCCTGTTGCTTGCATTTGTTCTAATAACTCCGTCTGCATTTTCTTTCCAATCGAAAAGGCAAGAGCTTGAATTTTATCGATATGCGTCATATCATTTGGCATGTTATCCACCTCTTATTTAAACAATAAAATATTTAACGTATTTAAATATTAATCCCGCGAACAAAATCCGTCAATACTTTTATTCATAAAAACGTTTACATTTTTGTCACAAAGTTGTATAATTTTCGACGAAGTTAATATTGACAGTCACGGAGAAACGGAGTACACGGCTATGAATCATAAAAAAGGAAACTTTTTTATATTTCATGGCCTTTTTATATTCTCTGTCTTAAAACGCTTCGAATTAATTAGGGGAGGATTTTCATTTTATGTTTTTCACACAATTATTTAAACCTGCGCCCCACGCGGAACGCTTACCAGCTGATCGCGTTGATAGCGAATACCGTAAATTACGTTTACAAGTATTCTTAGGTATCTTCATCGGTTATGCAGGCTACTACTTTGTTCGAAAAAACTTTTCACTAGCAATGCCATACTTAATCGAGCAAGGCTTTAGTAAAGGGGAACTTGGGGTTATCCTTTCAGCAGTTTCTATTGCTTACGGATTAAGTAAATTTCTTATGGGTATCGTATCCGATCGTTGTAATCCTCGCTACTTTTTAGCAGCTGGGCTATTTTTATCAGGTATCATTAATATTATTTTCGGCTCATTTTCTTTCATTACAACGAGCATTATACTTATGTTTGTACTTCAGTTTTTAAATGGATGGGTACAAGGTATGGGATGGCCTCCTTGTGGTCGTACGATGGTTCACTGGTTCTCTATTAGCGAACGTGGTACAAAAATGTCTATTTGGAACGTCGCTCATAATGTTGGCGGAGCGCTTATGCCTTCCCTTGTAACATTAGGCTTATACTTCTTCGCAGATGACTGGAAAAGTATTTTTTACTTCCCAGGTATTCTTTCAATTTTAGTTGGTATTTATGTATTAATTACGATGAAAGATACACCTCAATCTTGTGGACTACCTTCTATTGAAGAACATACTGGGGAATATCCACCAGATGAAAAAGTAAAAGATCGCGAACGCGAACTTTCAGTAAAGGAAATTTTATTTAAATACGTATTAAACAATAAGTTTTTATGGTACATCGCTATTGCGAACGTTTTCGTATATTTCGTACGTTACGGCGTTGTAGACTGGGCTCCTACTTATTTAGTAGAAGAAAAAAGCTTTACTCATAGTAGCTCACGTACTGCTTACGCTCTATATGAATGGGCTGGTATTCCAGGTACACTTCTTTGCGGATGGATGAGTGATAAACTATTTAAAGGACGTCGTGCACCTGCTGGTATTCTATTTATGGTTGGTGTATTTATCGCAGTTCTTGTTTACTGGTTAAACCCTCCTGGTAATCCAATGGTTGATAGTATCGCACTTGTCGCAATTGGATTTTTAATTTACGGACCGGTTATGTTAATTGGTCTACACGCTCTAGATTTAGCACCAAAGAAAGCTGCTGGAACTGCAGCAGGCTTAACTGGATTCTTCGGTTACTTAGGCGGAGCAGCTTTCGCTAGTGCAGCTATGGGCTTTATCGTAGATGCATTCGGATGGGATGGCGGATTCATCTTATTACTTGCATCTTGCGTACTTGCAATGTTCTTCCTTGCTCTTACTTTAAATACAGGGTCAGTAAAATCAAAACAAGCTTAAATAATATATAACAAGCATAAAAATAGCTCTTAGCATTTACATACATGCTAAGAGCTATTTTTTATTTTCATTGCTGTTCCTACTAATGATAACAACCCATTCCTTCCCTACTATAAGATTAAAAGATTTGATGAAACACCTTTATTAAAACGGCTAACGTAACAGATGCAGCAAATCCCCCTAAACAAATAAGACTGACACCTTGACTATATGACAAATTTTGAAATGATTTCATTGCTTCCATCCTCCCTATCTCCCCTTTGATACTTTTATTTTACCAATGGGAAAAATTTCATAACATCGATTTCTCTAACAACTAACTTACAAATTTGTAAGTTAACATCTTTTCAACTTATATATCTAGTATTTCCACAGATAAGAGTCATTTATACATAAAAAAAGACCTCAGTTATACTAAGGTCTTCGTTACATTCTATTTCATTTTACAATCATCACTGGACATTTCACACGCTTTGCTATTTTATGACTTACACTTCCCAGCACCATTTCTTGCAGTGTATTGAGCCCTCTACTTCCAGCAATGACAAGATCTATATCTCCTGTATTCACATATTGAACAATTGTATCTCCAGGATCACCATGTAATATCGTAATTGTATAAGAAATGTTCTCTTTCTTTAATAAACCTTCAATCTCTTTTAATTTATCTTTTCGACTAGCTGATATTGTTTCTAAATCTGTTTGACCTTGTATAATATCTGATTTTGCCGTTCTATTATCTACTACGTACACAACTTCAACATTTGTTTCTTCGCTACATTTTGCAATATATGTTGCATGTTCCGCTGCTCGAAGTGCATGTTCAGAACCGTCACATGCTAATATAATTTGTTTGTACATATGCTGAATCCCCTTTTCGTTATCCTACTCGTATTATATAATAAAGCCCCCTAAAAAGGAGGCTTTTAACTAGCAATTCTTTTATTATAAGTAGCTAAATTTGCAACAAGTTTTGAGCTACGTTCATTTAATCCTGTTATACTTACTTTCACGCCACTTTGTTCATATTTCATAATAACTTTATCAATTGATGCCACTGCCGAATCATCCCATACGTGCGCATGAGTAAAGTTCATTTCGATTTCTTTTATATCTTCATCCAATGAAAAAGCATTTATAAAATCTGCTGTAGATGCAAAGAAGAGTTGACCGTGAATTTCGTATATTTTCTTATTTTCAATATATAAATGTTTCACGTGAATCTTTGCCATATTGAATGCAAATAAAACCGCACTAATTACTGTTCCGATAATTACACCTAATCCCAAATTATGAGTGATAAGAACGACCACGACTGTTACGATCATGACGAATGCGTTCCCTTTTGGCACTTTATGAATCGTTGCTACAGAGTTCCAATCAAACGTTCCGATTGAAACCATAATCATAACTGCAACTAAAGCTGCCATCGGAATATGAACGACATAATCTCCTAAAACGAATAGTAATACGATTAAAAATCCGCCCGCTACAAATGTTGACAGGCGACCTCGTCCACCTGATTTAATATTAATAACAGATTGACCGATCATTGCACAACCTGCCATTCCTCCGAAGAAACCAGCAACAATGTTTGCGATCCCTTGTCCGCGTGCCTCTTTATGCTTATTACTTTCCGTATGCGTCATATCATCTAAAACTGAAGCTGTTAATAATGATTCTAGTAAACCGATAATTGCAAGCATAACTGCATAAGGTAAAATAATCCCTAATGTCTCAAGTGTAAAAGGCACGTCAGGAATACTAAAGAACGGTAATTCTTTCGGCAGGCTTCCCATATCTCCTACTGTTTTCAACTGTAATCCGCTCATAAGTGCAATACTCGTCACAATAATAATTGAAATAAGCGTAGAAGGTACAGCCGTTGTAATACGTGGAAATAAATATATAATTGCAAGTCCTAATACAACGAGTGCATACATTTGCCAAGTTGCATTTTTAAAATGTGGCAATTGCGCTGTAAAAACTAAAATTCCAAGTGAATTTAAAAAACCACTCATAACAGATTTCGGAACAAACTTCATAAATGAGCTCAGTTTGAACACGCCAAAAATAACCTGGACAATACCTGTTAATATTGTTGTAGCAAATAAATATTGCAAACCATGATCTTTAACAAGCGTTACCATTAATAATGCCATTGCACCTGTTGCAGCTGAAATCATTCCAGTTCTTCCGCCAACAAATGAAATGGTAACTGCAATACAAAAGGCTGCGTATAGTCCAACTGTCGGATCCACGCCTGCAATAACAGAGAAGGCTATCGCTTCAGGGATTAACGCTAAAGCAACGACAATTCCTGATAACACGTCCCCTTTCACATTAGAAAACCAGTCATTTTTTATCGTTTGAAACAAAATATCACTCCTCTACTCCTTTATAATTTGATTTTCTCCATAAGAAAATCTAGCCGACTGCACGAAAGCTATTATATAACGAGTAGAAGATTTTTTGCTATGTAAAAGTTTCCTAAAGAAAAAGACACTACCTTAGTAGCATCTTTTCTCATTTCATTAATGTCCACCGTGTCCTTGACCACTTTCCTGAACAATTTCTAACCTCTCATCTAGTATTCCTTGTGTTTCAAATGAAATATCACTCGTATTTCCTAATAAGAAACCGTGATTATATGGTCCAAGTGTTGGATCATCTTTAAACTTCGGCTGAATGCTTGCAAGGAAGTCATACACTGGTTGTGAAGCATTACCTTCTTCTAATAATACAACAGGTGCATGTTTACCCATATGTGAAAAAGGTGCCCCAGCAACTGCTAAATCTGGTGTTTTACTTGAAACAAATGATAAACCGTGACCAGGTTTTGTGAATCCCCAGCCAAATTTTGTTTTTTCATCTTTAAACTTAGCGAACGCAATCGAGTTTTCTGTAGGGGTCTCTCCACTAATACGCGTTACTTTCCCGTATTTGCTTAGCTCTTTTTCTACTTCTTTTGAAACAATTTTTTCTGGCCCTAATACATATATATTTGCTTTATCTTTTCTCATTTTTAGTGCCTCTATTGTCGCTTCTGGCACTTTATTCTTTTCTGTATAGAGTAGTGGTTCCGGCATATGAGAAATCCAATTTACAGCGGGGGTTGTATATAAACGTCCTTCTTCTGCAGACGAACCGATAATAACACTATTTGGGTAGCTTCCTGTTATATCGGCATACTCCTTATCAACATCCTTCGCAAATATAGCTGGATCTGTTTCTTTTATTTGTTTTACTTTATAACCTTTTAATTGCTCAAGCGCGCTAGTACCTACATCCCCCATCACCATAATTTGTGTTCCATCTTTCGTTCCGATTGGATTTAATCGTTTTATTTCTTTTAACGTCATTTCCGGTATCTTTTCTTTTTCTATAAATAAAATCGGCCCGTTATTCGGATGATGAATAAGGTCTGCACTCGCAATACCTAATTGCCACTCGCTTGCTGGTACTAAAATAACAGCACCTGGCTGGTTCTCCTTATGAGTTGCTGGCCATATCGTTTGTGAAGTTAATACTGCCATTTGCAAAGGGTCGTTTGTGTTTAATCTCGTTACATTTTTTAAACTTGTCGTTAATAAATCATTAGATGCACCTTGGTTCATTTCTTTTGGCGCCGTTACCTCCTGATTCATTTTCATTTCCTTTTGCTCTGTTTTCTTCTCTTTTGTAGATTCATGGTTTTTATGGTCTGTATTCGTTTGTCCGCATGCAGCAAGACCAACTGCTGTAATTATTGTTATCCCAAAAATTCGGGTCATTTTTTTCACTATACCGCCTCCGTATTAATCATTTTTGAGCCAATATGATTACCTAAAATGTAATTTCAACTCCACAATAACAAGCAATTCTGAAGAAATTATGCAGACACATCATAATCTGCACCATTTCTTCATGATTTTGCATTACACTTTAAGTAACGATTATAAATATGGAGGGCTCTCTATGATTGATATACTGCTCGTAGACGATGAACCGAGAATGCTTGAATTATTAACGCTTTATCTTACACCAATTGGATATAACTGCGTATGTGCGACTTCAGGAGAAGAAGCTATTTTACATATAGAAAATCGAAACTTTAAATTTGTTTTACTCGATATTATGATGCCAAAGATGGACGGATGGGAAACGTGCAAAAAAATCCGATCTTTTAGTAACATTCCTATTATTATGGTTACAGCTCGTGATCAAACAGTAGATGTCGTTCAAGGATTAAAAATTGGAGCCGATGATTACGTAACGAAACCTTTCCATGAAGAAGAACTTTTCGCAAGAATTGAAGCCGTTTTAAGACGTACAAATGAACATAAACAAATCCAATATCACGGTATTGTATGGGATGAAACAAAACACTTCGTTTCTGTCCATAATGAAGAACTCCTTCTCACACCAATTGAATTTTCTTTACTCGGATTATTTTTACGCCATGTAAACTACGTATTAAACCGTGATCAGCTCATCGAACGAATTTGGGGGTTAAACACAAATACAGAAGATCGCACAGTCGATTCACATATTCGTAATTTACGTGATAAATTGCGAAAAGCAAATTTCCCTATTGATCATCATTTAAAAACCGTGTATGGAGTAGGTTATCGATGGATTGATACTGAACAGTAAGGGGCAAAACGATGAAACGAATTTCAATTCAATTCGGATTTTATTTTTTAATTGTTACACTTTTAATTGAAAGTGTTCTCTTTATTTTGCTCTATTATAGTCTTGTAAACACTAGAGTAAATGAAGAAATGACAGCTTTATTAAAGCGAGGAAATAGTCATCGAGATGTACTTGAAAAATATTACGATGAGCAAACCATCTCTCACGTAGCATTAATGGAATCTGAAGCTGAAACAACTGTCGTTATTACAAATGCAAATAAAGAAATACTAACTAAATCTAACGAAATAAACACGACTATAAACGATCATATTAGTAAAATGCAAACTCGAACAGACCATAATGGAGCGATTATAGAAAATCATTGGAAAACATCTAATTATATATGTACAGTTAGCCCCATTGTAGTAGATGGAAAACATGAAGGCTATGTGTACATGTTTCTTGGAACAGAATCAATTGAAAAGTTAGTTAATGGATTAACGAAACAATTCATTATTGCTGGTGCCATCACGTTTCTACTCACAGTCATCACAATTTTCCTATTATCTCGATTATTAACAAAACCATTGTTACACATGAAACATGCCACTGAAAAAATGAGTAAAGGTGATTTATCTGTTTCATTAACAACTACTCGAAATGATGAAATTGGTGAACTAGCATCATCTATTCAGACGCTCGCAAATGATCTACATTATATGAAAACAGAGCGAAGTGAATTTCTAGCAAGTGTTGCTCACGAATTACGAACACCGTTAACATACGTAAGAGGTTATGCTGACATTGCTTTAAAAGAAAGCACCCCTTCTGAACAACGTTTGCGATATTTATCAATTATAAAAGATGAGTCTGATTACATTACAAACTTAGTTCAAGATTTATTTTCACTTGCACAAATGGAACAACATAACTTTTCTATTCAAGTAAAGGAAGTGCATTTACACACCTTCCTTACGCGTATATGTGAAAAAGTAAACGCCATGTATAAAGAAAGGTACATTAAAGTTTCTTTCTCTTGTCCTCCTACACTGCTAGTAAACTTAGATGAACAACGATTCGAACAAGTTGTTGTGAATATTTTAAATAACGCTTATAGACATTCAAAAGAGCATTCTCATATAAACATTTCTATTACAGAAGAACATAAACGTATCTCCATTACAATTGAAGATGAAGGCGAAGGTATTCCGCTTGAAGACCTCCCTCACATTTTTGACCGCTTTTACCGTGTCGATAAAGCAAGAACACGATCTACAGGCGGAACTGGTTTAGGGCTATCTATCGTAAAAGAAATTGTAGAACTACACGGCGGAAATATTACTGTAACGAGCGAAGTCGATTACGGGTCTTGCTTTATAATTTCATTACCATCCATAAAAAAACACGACTATCATCAATAGTCGTGTTTTTTTATCACTTTACTTTATAATATAAATTTACAAATTGCCCAAAACGTTTCGTATCCATCAAAGTTAAATTAATTTCTGGGTTCTTGTCTTGAAATAACGGAACTCCAGAACCTAATATATGCGGTGTAATCGTAACAACATATTCATCAATTAGATTATTCTTAAAGAATTCTCTCAGTAGCTCTCCTCCACCAACCATCCATATTTTAGACCCTTCTTGTGCTTTTAACCTTTTTGTAAACTCCACTACATCTTCATTTACAAATTCCACGTTTCCGTCTGAACCTTTTTCTGAACGAGAAAAAACATAACATGCTTTATCTAAGTACGGGAATGTTTCCGTATGCTCTACTACATAATCGTACGTTTTCTTTCCCATAATTATTGTATCAATCGTTTCGTACATTTCTGTATAACCGTTATCTCCCTCTCCTTCCGTTTCCATTAACCACTCTAAATCATCATTTTCTTTCGCAATATATCCATCTAAGCTCGCCGCAATAAATAAAACTATTTCACGTGACATATCTTTTCCTCCTTGTATCTCATCTTGATAACATATGATGTAAACAATATACTAACAATAAAACATGACAATTTATGTCACGTTAAAAAGAAAAGGTGATACATTTGTCAAAAGCTAAACGCTTATTAGATATTCTTATATTTGCTTCTGCCAAAAAGACATTTACAGCGCAAGAAATAGCTGATGAATTTAATATCTCCGTTCGTACTGTCCATAGATACATTTTAGATTTAAGTGATATGGGGTTGCCCATTTACGCAGAACAAGGTCGTAACGGCGGCTATAAAGTATTAACGAATAGAGTAATTCCGCCTATTTTATTTACGGAAGAAGAAGCAGTCTCTATCTTTTTTGCTTTTCAATCTTTAAGTTACTATCGCGACTTACCTTTTAACACAGAAATCAATTCCGTTACACATAAACTGTATAGCTCCCTACAACATGATGCGAAAGTGAAAGTTGATAAAATACGTTCTTATATCGCCTTTTGGAATCCGAAGAGAACAATTGAGACCCCACTTTTAAACGAAGTGTTAACAGCGGCTATTGAAAATAAAAATTTACACTTTCAATACGAATCTAAATCAGGGATAAAAACAAAACATGTTCATCCGATTGGTGTATATGCTCACGACGGGTTATGGTACTTACCGTCCTATGACTTCGGTAGAAAAAAAGTATTACTGTATCGCGTTGATCGTATTCTCTCAATATTATCGATGGAAGAAAATACAGATACATTCATGAATTTAGAAGAGTGGTTTGCCTCTAACTCTAACGTAGTACACAATCCTACTCAGTTACATGTTTTACTGACAACAGAAGGCGTACGCCAATGTAAAAGCGTTCCTTATCTTGAGGAATTCGTTATAGTAAACGAGGATGGGACAGGATATATACACTCAACAATTGATAAAGGTGAGATTAACTTTATTACTCCTTTATTTTATAGACTTGGAAAAGATGCAAAAGTTTTAGAACCGAAAGAATTGATAGATGGTTTACGTATACGTGCGAAAGAAATTTTACATATGTATGAAGACGAAAAAAGCTGCTAGATGTAAGCAGCTTTTTAGTCTCTTTGTTACTATTGACGAATATCAATCCACCAACGATATTCCGCATTCATATTTTCAGTGCCACCATTCCCTCTGTAATGGAAAGCATCCAAAAAGATTGAATCTAGTTTATCCTCATCTACAAAATAACCTAAGTTAACCTTCACCGTTTGTCCTGGTGTGATACTGCCAATATTATAAAAGCTTTTCCCTTCTCCGTGAGGTTCCAAGTAATCAACTTCACCCGTCATAATACGCGTTGCGTCCATTCCCTCTTCTTTAGCGTAGTTCCATGCATTCCCTTCAAATTTAAGCTGTTTTATGGATGGATGCATATAGATTTCTTCTGTCGACTTTTTACCAATATTTTTCACTGTTGTTGTTAAATAGACAAATTTAACATTAACTAATTTCGAATCTACTAATGTATCAATTGAATCTTTACCATTCCCTAATTTATATTCATCTCGTCTGTACGATAGTAATTTTCCCATCTGATCTAAAGCCTTATTCTTGCTTAATATCTCTAGGCCAAGTTCATTAAAATTCTCTTGTTTAAAATCTTTAATTGAATCAAAGACTTCAACTTTTTCTATCACATATTCAATTTGGCTGTTATCCATAGATATCGTTACTGGAACCTTTTGTCCTATATGAAATAGTCGTTTACTATCTTTTTTCAATGGAATCACCTTATTTTCTTTCGGTTCAGCTGCTTTGGTAAAGCGATTTTCATCATAATCTGCTATATATGATGCCTTTTCTTTTGACGTAGGCTCAAGTGAAATACTTCCTAACACATCTATCATTTGTTCTTCGTTTACATCGGATCCAATATAACTTTCTAACATAATCCCTTCTTTCTCAAAAAAGAGAAAGACCTTTCTGTCAAACATTACGTTGTTGTTTCCAGTTTCTTTATGGACAATTACTGCTTTCCTGCCATTTATCTCTTTTTCTTCATAACTTTTTGAATATAAAGTTTGAAAATCCGCATTTTCTCCCACTCTCGAAAGAACAAATGAAAACCCGCCCGTTGCGTCGTTATCTTTAAATGAATATTTCATAGCACTATCATCAATTGCTTCCATATTTTCTGGCAATTTACCAATCTTCAACTTATACCACTGATCACTCTTTTTCGAATCCTTATTTGTTAAGGAAACATTTACTTCGTAATTTTGTTTTTGAACAATCATATTATAGACTTTTACTGTACCAAAAACAGTTGTTGGCATACCAATTAATAAACAGGCAGCAGCGATTAACATACGATGTCTTTTACGCTTTTTCTGTGGTCGCTCGCCTCTCAGCTTCATTTCTTCCATAAACAATTTCTTTTTGCGCGTATATGTATGTGAAAATTCATGTTGTTCTTCGAGTTTATCAAAATCATCTAAAGCAATTTTTTCAGCAAGTTCATATATTTCTTTGGAGTTCTTTGAATTCGTCATGTTGTATACCTCCTATCATATTTTGGACTCGTTTTCGAGCACGCTCAAACTGCTTGCGGACATTGGCCTCCGTTATCCCCATGACACTTGAAATTTCTTGATACGTTAAGTTATAGAAGACTTTGTACTTAAACACCTGTCTGTTAGATTCATTTAACTCTTTTAGCAATGTATCAATTTGAACCTCAGACATTTTACGTTTTTCCCACTCTTCAATATTTTCATCTACTGCTTCTATTGATTCTCTTTCATATTCTTCTAAAAATGTTTCATGTCGTTTATTTTTCCGGTAACTATCAATCGCCTTGTTTTTCGCGATCCTCAAAATATAGCGTTTAAGCTCTTCAGTGCTCAAGCTATGGAGCTTTTCCAAGTTCTTATAAAGAGTAATAAACGTCTCTTGAACCGCATCTTCAGCCTGTTGAATATTATTTAAAATAGAATAAGCTACATAATAAATTTTTTGTTCATACAACTCATATAGCTCTTCCATCTTTTCATAATCTTTGTTTGTAACTTTCATATAATTCCTCCTCTCACTCTATATAACGAATGAGCACTGTAACTTTGTGACACTGCAAAATCTTTTTATAGATAAAATTTAATAATAGAATAAGCAAAAAGCCCAATTTCTCTATTTTAACTAAGAAATCGGGCTTTTGTTTATTCGAATTTTCCTGACTGTTTCATAAAGAACATTCCTCTTATGCCTTTTCAGTCAGCAACACTTGCTCTATCTCTTCTTTTAACAACGTCTTTATTTCTTCCAAATTATGATTCTTCTTTTCTCCCGATTGTACCGTATAAAACTCAGCAAATGAACGCTCTTTATATCTCGGTACAACATGCATATGATAGTGCGTAAGTTCATTAAAGATTCCACCATTTTGACAAATCGTAATTCCGTCAGGTTTATATAATACCTTAATCGCTTTTGCAATCAGCTTAGAAGCATCCATAATGGATTTTGCTACAACATCATCTAATTCGTCTACTTCTACAACATGTTGCTTTGGCACAATTAAAGTATGTCCTGTATAGAAAGGTTCATGATCTAAAAAACATGTTACATAGTCATCTTCATATATTTTATATATTTTTCCCTCTTCATTTGCTAATTTACAACCTAAACATTCCATCATACTTTCTCCCTTTATTAAAAACATAAAAACGTGAGAGCCGTATTCTCACGTTTTTATGTTTCATTTTATTAGTTCAATTGTTTCCGTAACCTTTATACTATCTTTTACAGATTGAACAATCGTACAATTTTTCACTGCAAGTTGCAGCGCCTTGTCCAGCTGCTCTTCTGTAATGTTTTCTGCTTTAATTTTATAGTGCAAATGAACACTTTCAACTGGCTTCGATAAAGCTTCACTTCTACCAATTTCAGTTTCAATTGTAAACGTATCATATGTAATACGTTTCTTTTCTAAAATTGTTCGAAAGACAATTGCACTACATCCTGCGATAGAAGAAATGAGTAATTGTAACGGTGAATACCCGTTTTCTTTTCCAATCGCTAATTGACCATACGATAAATCTGCTTCTATATCATCGTGTTTGATTGTTAGTTTCATTTGTTTTTTCCATCTCCACTTTCATCGGTTTCTGCCGTTTCTTACTAATATAATAATATATATAGCAGAAAATGATAAATGGAATACCACAGTATAACGCCATTCTTTGTTCAGGAATAAACGCTAAACTAATAACAACAATGCTATTTGTAATTAAGGCTAAAATCGGGACAATTGGGTATAGTGGTGTTCTATACTTTAAGTCCTCTAACTTTCCTCCGCCTTTTATATACTGACTTCTAAAGCGAAGTTGCGATAGAGCAATAATGATCCAACTTGAAACAGCCGATAAACCAGCTATCGATAATAAATACATGTATACTGTATCTTCTGCAAGGAAACTTGTGAATAGAGATAATCCAGCTACCGCAATCGTTACGACTAGCGCTGTAATTGGAATACCACGCTTATTTACTTTCTGGAAGGAAGTTGGTGCCATTCCCTCATTTGCAAGTGACCATAGTATACGCGTCGCTGCATATAATCCAGAGTTCGCTACAGATAATAACGCAGTAATAATAACGAAGTTCATAATATCAGCTGCGTATGGAATACCAATTTTATCAAATACGACTACGAATGGACTTTCAATTACGCCTGCTTCTTTCCAAGAAATTAATCCTACTAAAATCGTCATTGTTAAAATGAAGAATAACATAATGCGCCATACTGTATTACGAATCGCACGTGGAATTGTTTTTTCTGGATCTTCACTTTCTCCCGCTGCAATTCCGATTAACTCTGTTCCTTGGAACGAGAAGTTAACTGTAATCATTGTAAGTAATACGGCAGCTAGTCCATTCGGGAAAAGTCCACCATCGCTTACAAAGTTAGAGAAAAGAGGTGCTGCTTCTTTTCCGTCATATGATATAAATCCTAATAATGCACTACCACCAAGCACAACAAATGCAAGAATTGTAATTACTTTAATACTAGAGAACCAAAATTCTAATTCAGCATAACTTTTCGCCGAAATTGCGTTTGAAGCATATAAAATAACGCCGAATACAAGGCACCATACCCAAACATCAACATTTGGAAACCATCTTTTCATCATTAAACCGATTGACGTTAATTCTAGACCCACTGTTACTGCCCAGCCGAGCCAGTATAACCAGCCAATCATAAAGCCCGTTCCTGGTCCAATAAACTTCGTCGCATACTTTTGGAAAGATCCTGAAACCGGCATCGCTACCGTTAACTCTCCAAGACAAAGCATTGTTAAATACATAATAAATCCGCCTACTAAATATGAAAGGATGGCTCCCCCTGGTCCAGCCTGATTAATGGTGTAACCTGAACCTAAGAAGAAACCAGTTCCGATTACACCACCAAGTGCGATCATAAATAAATGTCTACTCTTCATCGTACGATGTAATTTCTCATTCGTTGGTTGCTGCATCTAAATCCTCCCCCTACCATACCCCTATATCCTGTTAAAATTTTCTGATAATAAAAATATACACGAAAGCGATTACATTTTCTATATAAAATTAAAACTTTTCTGATAAAACAATATAAAAATCGAATTATTGCAAGATTTAGATTCTATTTAGAGGAAAATAAGGAGAAACAAGGAAAAAACCCTTACATATATTGTAAGAGTCAACGGAGTTCTAATCTTCTCGATAAAATTGATAAACTATAATTTACGATAAAGTACATACAAGCTACTACTATAAACGTCGGAATCATGTAATTCACATTTTGCCCGCTAATAATTTGAGCATTATGCATAAGCTCAGGGAGTGATATAACAACCGCTAGCGACGTATCCTTCAGCAATGAAATAAATTGACTGACAAGCGGCGGAACCATTCTCCTTAATGCTTGTGGCAAAATAATATGCCAAAGCGCTTGAACATACGTTAATCCCGAAGATCTTGCAGCTTCAACCTGCCCTTTTTCAATAGACAATAGACCACTTCTAACAATTTCAGATATCATTGCTGCCTCAAATATTGTTAAAGCAACAATTGCAGCTGTTATAATTTCTAATTTCAAGCCTGCTTCTGGAAGTGCAAAATACGTGAAAAATATAATTAACAGTAGTGGTAAGTTTCGAATCACTTCAACTATAACTCCTAATACTTGTGAGACGACAGGTATTTTCGTGTAGCGCAATATACCGATTACACTTCCAATAATAAAACTAAGTACAATTGCTATGAGCGCTACCTCTAATGTTATAAGTAATCCTTTTAATAAAAATAGAATATGATCTCCTGTAATTGCTCCCTTGAAATCCATTTACACCGCCTCCTTTGCTAAGCGTTTTTCTAAATAACGCACTAGCATACTGAGCGGAATTGTTAATATTAAATAAAACATTCCGACAAATATATAGACATCGAACGTAACAAATGTCTTCGTTGAAATTAAATCTCCTTGATACATTAAATCCATACCAGCGATAATTCCGAGTATGGAAGAGTTTTTTACTAAATTGAGAAATTGATTTCCTAAAGGAGGGATTACGATTTTCATCGCCTGGGGTAAAACAATATAATACATTCCCTGTACATACGTTAATCCTGAGGAACGTGCTGCTTCCATTTGACCTTTTGCAACGGATAAAATACCAGCGCGAATTACTTCTGCAATAAAAGCTGCCGTATATACCGTAAGCGTAACTGTTCCTGCTACAAAACCATTTAAAGTAATTCCTATTACAGGTAAAGCAAAATAGAATATAAATGCAATTAATACAAGTGGAATATTTCTTACAAACTCCACAAAAGCTGATCCTATCCAATTTAAAATGCGAATAGGTGCAATACGCATTACTGCCAAAATTACTCCTAAAATAAAACTACCTATCAATGCAATTACACTAGACATAACTGTATATTTAAACCCTTCTAAATACATATCAATGTTATTCGTTAATATAGAAAAATCAGGCACATATTCTCCCCTCTTTCTTTACAAGAAGAGGATGAGCATCCCTCATCCTCTCACTCTTACTCTTCAATAGGAATAAAGCCCCACTAATTAAAGTTTCACTTTACTTCTCTTGTTTTTGCCCAATCCATTTCTCATACAATTTATCGTATTCTCCATTCGCTTTCATATCTTTTAGCAAGCTATTAATCTCTTTCGTTAAATCATCTGCACCTTTTTGCACTGCGATTCCGTACGGCTCATCCGTAAAAATTTTCCCTACAACTTCATAATTTGAATCTTGTTTTGCCATGCCGTAAAGAATTGCATTATCTGTCGTTAAAACATCACCTTTTCCTGCTTTTAACGCCGTAAATGCCTCACTGTAATTTTCAAATTCTAATACAGTCGCTTCCGGTGACTTTTGACGAATATTATTTGTCGATGTTGAACCTTTTACGGCTAACACCTTCACACCCTTTTTCACATCATCAATACTTTTAATTTCGCTCCCTTTTTTCACGAGTAACGATTGCCCTGCTTTAAAATATACATCTGAAAAATCGACCTCTTTTTTACGTTCTTCCGTAATTGTCATTGTTGCGATAATTGCATCAATGTCACCATTTTTCAGTAGTGGAATACGCGTTTTAGACGTTACTTCTTTTAATTCTAGTTTCTTTTCATCTCCGAGAATTTTTTTGGCAAGCGCCTTTGCAACATCAACATCAAATCCTTCTACCTGCCCTGTGGAAGGGTTTTTCAATCCAAATAAGTTCGTATCATTCTTCACCCCAACTACTAGTTTCCCGCGCTTCTTAATTTGCTCAACGGCCCCGCCTTGCTTCGTATTCGTTTCTTTCGCCTCATCTTTTTTACTTCCGCATCCAGCAACAACAAGCACGAATAAACATGAAAATACGATTAAAGTAAATAACTTTTTCATTTTAAGCATGAAATTCCTCCTCTAATGATTTAGTACCCGACTTAAAAATAAACGGGCTCTTTCTTGTTCAGGGTTTGCAAAAAAGTTCGCCGGTGTTGTATCTTCAATAATTTGGCCATCATCCATAAATAAGATCCTATCTGCTACCTCTCTAGCAAATCCCATTTCATGCGTGACAACGACCATCGTCATCCCTTCTTTAGCTAGCGTTTTCATAACATCAAGTACTTCCCCGATCATCTCTGGATCAAGAGCAGACGTAGGCTCATCGAATAGCATAATTTCCGGCTGCATCGCAAGTCCTCTAGCAATTGCCACCCGTTGCTGTTGTCCACCAGATAATTGATGTGGATATACACTGGCCTTTTCAGGGATTCCTACTTTCTCTAAATAAAACATCGCCGTTTTCTCAGCTTCCTCTTTTGAAATTTTATTTACTTTAATAGGTGCTAGTGTAATATTTTGAAGAACAGTTTTATGTGGATATAAATAAAAATGTTGAAAGACCATTCCAATATTTCGCCGCAAGTCATTCATGTCCGTTTTTTTATTGTGTACCTCTGTATTTTGTACAATTAATTCTCCATCTGTAATTGCCTCTAATTGATTTATACATCGAAGCAATGTACTTTTTCCTGATCCTGAAGGCCCGACAACTACTACTACTTCACCTTTTTTCACTTGCACATTAATATTTTTCAAAACTTGAAAGTTACCATAATATTTATTTACATTACGAAATTCTATCAACATACTCCCCCTTCCCCTAACAATGCATGTACATTCTTTTTATATTCAAAAATAGTCCCAAAAATAACTTTTAGCTTCAATTTGTCCATAAAAAAAGCAAAGGGTTTCCCCTTTGCTTCTTCATTTTTATTCGATTAAGATACTTCTTCTTTCTTATCTTTCCCGTATTCATGCTCCCAAAAATCAGCATTTTTAATTCCTAATGGCCCTGGATCGAATACTGGATCTTTTCCTTCTTTTTTCTGTTTTTCATAATCCTTTAATGCGACTAATGCAGGTTTTTGTAACAATAAAATCGCAATGATATTTACCCATGCCATAATTCCTACCCCAATGTCGCCTAAAGCCCAAGCCGTTGCTGCTGTTTTTATACAACCGTAGAATACAGCTCCTAAAAATACAAATTTTAATACCATAGACATCCAAGGACGGTCTTTATCACGATTTAAGTACGCGATATTCGTTTCTGCAATGTAGTAATACGCCATAATTGTTGTAAACGCGAAGAATAATAACGAGATTGCAACGAAACCATTTCCAAATCCAGGGAAAACAGATTCTACCGCCGCCTGTGTATATCCTGGTCCTGGCTGAGCGCCGTTTAGTTTATTAACGATAAAGTTTTTTCCGCTTGCATCAAATACGTTATACATGCCTGTAATAATCATCATAAATGCTGTTGCTGAACAAACAAATAATGTATCAATGTAAACGGAAAATGCTTGTACTAACCCTTGCTTAGCTGGATGTGATACTTCGGCTGCAGCTGCTGCGTGTGGTCCAGTCCCTTGTCCTGCTTCATTGGAATAAATACCACGTTTTACCCCCCAAGAGATTGCTAAACCGATAATACCACCGAAAGCAGCTTCTAATGCAAATGCACTTCTTATAATTAACATAAATGCTTCTGGCAATTTTTCAATATTCATAGCAACAATGACGCAAGCTACTAAAATATAGCCTATTGCCATAAACGGTACGACAACTTGCGCTACGTTAACAATTCGCTTTACTCCACCGAAAATGATAAGAGCTAATACGACAACTAATATAGCCCCTGATACGGTAGTATTAATACCAAAAGCAGTTTCTAAACTTACAGCAATACTATTTGCTTGTACACCTGGTAGTAAAAGTCCTGTTGCAAGAATTGTCGCTGCAACGAATACTAAAGCATACCATTTAACTCCTAGACCTTTTTCGATGTAATAAGCAGGTCCACCACGAAACTGCCCTTGATGTTTCGTCTTATATATTTGCGCGAGTGTTGATTCTACATAAGCTGATCCTGCACCTAAAAAGGCTACTGCCCACATCCAAAATACAGCTCCTGGTCCACCGAATGCAACCGCTGTCGCTACCCCAGCGATATTTCCTGTTCCAACACGTCCTGATAACGAAAGTGCTAACGCTTGGAATGAAGAAACACCAGCTTCTGATTTTTCTCCTTGAAATGTCAGCTTCACCATTTCTCCTACATGTCTTACTTGTAAAAACTTCGTTCGAATAGAAAAATATAAACCTACTCCTAAACATAAATAAACAAGTGCTGGACTCCAAACAATATTATTTAACCAATTTACGAAAGCTTCCAACATTCCCCCTCCTCTTTTATAAAGAATATTCAGAATATATATAAAATTATAAGTGTATACCGAATCTAGGACAATATTATTTTAATAAAATAAACATATTTTTGTATAAAAAAACAAAGTATATATTTGTTTTATATACTTTGTTTTGAACTAAATGTATTATATATTCACAATTGCTTCTCTTTTTATAATTCTTTCGTATAGCTCTTCTGATAATTTCAAGAAGTTATCTGGCATATCTTTCCCTTTAAATTTCTTTTGGAGCGTGCCGTATAGACCTATGTCACGCAAACGTAAAAATAGTGGTAATGATTCATACCAGCTATCCGCCAGTCTGTGCTCATACTCATAGCCTTTCCGTAACACTTGTAACTGTTTACGAGCAAAGTCTGTCTTCTCTTCCGCTGTCCACGTTGTAAATAGAACAGAGTAATAAAGAACCATTGCTAAATCGTGTATAAAGTAATTATAAGCCGCATCATCAAAATCAAAGATTGTTAGCTCTTTTCCATCATAATGAAAATTACCTGGATGAATATCACCATGCATAAGGCCGAATGTTTCTCTTTCAATTGGAAGAGCCTTTATCTCATCCATTAATACCGCAGCAATCTTTTTCACTTGATTATCCTCTAATTCATTAACAATCCCACTCTCATCTTCTTCCCACGTATCACGATGATCCGTTTTAGGATAGTTCATTGTTAGACGATGCAGTTGTCCAATCGCTTTTCCCCATGCTTCAAAGTAAGCCTCTCCCCAATATGGTGATTCCTCTCCTTTTACTTGCTCACCTTTTGCATATGTAAATAAGGAAACGAAAAAGAAAGTTTCATCCTCTGCTCCGATTTCTTCTACAAGATTTTGAAACGTTGAGTACAGGGGGCCTGCTACCTTTGCTCCGTTCTCTGCAACATATCGTAAAAAATCTAGTTCAGCCTCGACTTCTTTTTTAGAGCGATGCGACGAATGCGTTAAACGTAATACATAGTCTTCATCATTATCACCCTTCGCCTTAAAAATATAATTCTCAAAATCTCCAAGCGGCTTGTCTTCCACTGTTACATGAAACAAACTCGCTGCTCTTTTTAAAATCTCTTTCGTAAAAACACGTTCTACAGCTATTTCCATATATATCCCTCCTATATATCTTCTTAATTCGACACAAATGTTAGAAGTACTGCTATGAAATTGAATAATGCGTGGGCAATCATAGCTGATAAAATAGAATTTGTTTTCTCATATAACCATGCAAATACTACCCCACTCAAAAAATTCACCAGTAATGTGTTATATGTAGGGATATGGACAACGGTAAATATTATGGAACTAATAAACATACCGCCCCACATGCCATATCTATCACGAAAAAATGTATAAAAAACACCTCGATATAAAATCTCTTCATAGATTGGTGATATAATTGCTGCTCCAATTACCACGATACAGAATGAATAGATTGATTTATCATTTTGGACCGTCTCCGTCTTACTATTTTCAAAGGAAATACCCATTTTCTCCATTATCACTAATACAGCAATACTAGCTACAATTAAGAAAATAACCGCTCCAACTGTCCATAAAAGATCTTTCCATGAAAGCTTCCGAATTCCAATATCTTTCCACGAGAGTTTATATCTTTTGATACAAAAAAGATAAACTACAGTAGTAAATATCACTGCCATTATAAAGCCCATTAATACTCCAGCATATAGTGAGTTACCTATTATTTCTAAAATATATTTATAAAAAGAGATTCAACAGTTACTGGAACAATAACAAATACAAACATAAATAAATATAAAATTTCTTTCCATCCCCACATATCCCTCAAAGTCATTTATATCATCCCCTATACCCTATTTTCTATAGTATAAAAGATGACGTAACGTAACTTTCAAGCTACTTTGTCAAAAATAATCCAAGCATAAATTTCTCACAAAAAGCAAAAATTAACAGAAGTAACTTTATCTAAAAGAGGTGGAAATTATGACAGAGAAAAAAGAACAACAAGAGAGTACGGGCCAAAAGCATATGTTTCCATCACTCCCTGAGAACATTAATTACATTGAAAATAAACTTTCTCATTCTGATGATATAAAAAAATTAGATCTCCCTTTTCAAAACGGAAAAGGAATAATCATATATATCGAATCTTTAGCAGACCCAAATCTAATTCATCAATTAGCTCTTGAGCCATTATTAACGCGATCGGATTTATCTTTAGATAAAGCTTTTTCTACATTAAATATGAAAAAAGAAACGAATTTAAATTATGGTGTGCAGCTTTTATTACAAGGTAAATCTTTATATTTTCATGAACATGTCGAAAGCTTTTGCATTTTTGAAACGGCTCTATCTTTAAAAAGAGATATAACAGAGCCTGATAATGAAGGTATTGTACGTGGACCGCATACTGGTTTTGTAGAGGATCTAGCAACTAATTTAGCTTCGATTCGTAAGCTCATAAAAAGTCCAAATATCGTCGTTAAATATTTCACACTCGGTGAAGAAATGCACACGAAAGTAGCTATTGCTTATATGCAAAACATAGCGAATGACGATTTAGTTACAGAAGTAAAAAGAAGGTTAGAAACGATTAAGACAGATGCACTTATGCCTCCGGGATATATACAAGAATTTATAGAGGATACGTCTTTCTCACCATTTCCACAACAATTAAATACAGAGCGACCAGATAGAACTGTCGCTAATTTAATGGAAGGCCGAGTTGCTATTTTATCTGACGGAGATCCAACAGCACTTATCGTTCCTGTTACGTTATTCGCTTTCTATCAATCACCAGATGATTATAATAACCGCTGGATTGTTGGATCTTTCGTCCGAATGATTCGCTTAGTGAGTTTCTTAATTGCTTTTCTCTTACCAGCTATATATATCGCAACCGTAGCCTTTCATCCTGATGTATTGCCGCTTGAACTTGTGTATACAATTAAAGCTTCATTAGAGAAAGTACCACTTCCTCCTATTTTTGAAGCTCTCTTAATGGAGCTAATTTTCGAGTTATTACGGGAAGCTGGTATTCGCTTGCCAAGCCGAGTTGGACAAACAATCGGTATTGTAGGTGGTTTAGTAATTGGTGATGCGATTGTAAAAGCTGGACTCGTTTCTTACACAATGATTATCGTTGTAGCTTTAACTGCCATCTCATCTTTTCTCGTTCCATCAAACGATATGAGTTCAGCAGTTCGAATTCTTCGTTTTCCATTAATGATTCTTGCTGCTATATTCGGATACGTCGGAATATCATTCGGTCTAATTATAACTTTCGTTCACCTATGTCAACTTCATTCTTTTCATACACCATATCTTTCTCCTGTTGCACCAATGCGGATTAAAGATATGAAAGATTCTTTTGTAAGACTACCAATTTGGTCATTTTGGGAACGACCACATGATCCAAAACCGAAAAAAATGCAGCGCCAACATGTAACGAGAGAGGATGAGGACGGTGACAAACACGCAAAGTAAAATTTCGCTCGTTCAATTTACCTTTTTCGTTATTCAATGCCAAATCGGAGTTGGTATCCTTTCTCTACCTAACCGTCTTCACCCAATAGCAAAAGGTGGTGGATGGATTTCCGCGCTCATCGCCGGGCTTACGATTCAGCTTATTATTTTACTAATGTGGCTTTTCTTAAAACGATTCCCTGATGCAGATATGTATGAAAGTGTTTGTATGCTATTTGGTAATAAGTTTGGAAAACTATTAGGCTTTGCTTATGTTTTTTATTTTACTCTTATCGGTATGACAGTTATGTTAAATGCTTGTAATGTCATTAAAGTGTGGGTTTTGCAAGCGACCCCTTGGTACGCAATTCTCTTACTATTTACGATAGCTTGCTGCTATATAGCCTATAATACATTTAAAGTCATCGTACGATTTTATGTCATGGCTTCTATTCTCATTTTGCCCATGGCTCTTTTAATTGCCCTAGGGCTTTCCCGAGCTGATTTCTCTTACATTTTTCCCATTACAGAAGCCGGCTGGTGGAATATAATTCAAGCATCCAAGGAAACAATTACAGCCATGTATGGTTTTGAAATCATTCTTATCGCTTTCCCAAAAGTAAACGGGAGTTCTGTGGCAAAACTGAAGGCAATTTCTATCGCTAACGGATTTGTAACTCTTTTTTATACTTTTACTGTTTGGATTTGCTATATCGTATTTAGCCCAAAACAAATCGAGCTTATTCCAGAACCAGTTGCTTACTTATTACGCTCCTTACATATCGGGATTATAGACCGGACGGATTTACTATTCATACCAATATGGATGATAACAGTTGTGGCTTCTATTGCTAGTTATTATTGCGCTGCTTCAATCGGAGTTGGGCATATATTCAATCTTGCTAATCATAAAAAAGCTGTTCCAATCGTCGGTATTATTGCTTTTAGTGTAGCCTTATTTATAGATACACCTGAAGAATTAAAAGTAATTTCAACTTTCACTGATAAGTTTACGTATATTTTCATCGTTGTCCTCCCTCTTTTATTTCTACTTTATTCAGTAATAAGAAATAAGAAAGGAGAACAGTATGTTCCAAAAAAGAGTTAAATTACTTTTTATATTATGTACTAGTTCCCTCCTTTCTGGCTGTTGGGATCAAGAGCCATTAAGAGAAGCCAGATTAGCTTATAGCATTGGTTATGATATTACGGAAGAGAATAAACTTCAGCAAACGCTTGAACTCGTAAAAAGTTCAAGCGGCGAGCAATCTTCATTCGAAAATGAAATACATTCAGCAAACGGGCATAACATAAGGGATACAAGCGATGCCCTAAAAAAAAATGTGACTGGGAATATTCGCTATTTTAAATATGGCGTTCAATTACTCGGAACCAAAATCCTAAAAAAAGGTATATTACCTTATTTAGATGTCAGCTTTCGGGACCCAACAAACCCAACTGCTTTAGTAAAACTTATTGCAGTAGATGGTGAAACATCCGAGATACTAGAAAAAAAGAAAGTAGGAAATTTACTAATTGGAGATTTTCTAAAGAAAAAAGTGAAAAGTTTAGAAGATATGAGTGTGTTTCCAAAAGAAACTTTAGAAACAGCTGCTACAAAAATGTTAGATCCCGGTAAAGACTTTACCCTCCCTTCTATAAAAATAAAAGGAAAAGAAGTGATTACAAACGGTCTAGCTTTATTTAATAATGATAAATTAACTGGGCATTTACCTTTGAAACAATCTGTTTTATTCGTATTATTAACTGGAAAAATGGGAACAAGTGCCCGTATAACCCAAAAGCTTACTAGCGATGAATCAGAGAAAACATCTGATTATTTAACAATGGAAATTAGCAATCGAAAGTTAAAACGCGACTTAAAAATAACAACAGATAAAAAAGGAAATGTTTATGCTCACATTAAGCTCCAACTAAAAGTTATAGCGCTTGAAGCTCCGAGAGATAATCTTTACAAAATGGATGAAAGAAAAAAACTAAATAAAGAATTGTCTACACAACTTACGAAAGAAGCTAAAAAGATAACGAAAAAGTTACAAAAAGCAAACTGTGATGCTTTCGGTATCGGCAGACACCTTATCGCCTATCACCCTGACTTATGGAAGAAGAAAAATTGGAATAAAGATTATGCAAAAGTAAAATTCAAACCTGAGGTAGAGGTAAACATTTTGTACAGTGGTGTCCTAAAATAAAAGGTTGTATGCCCATGCGGCATACAACCTTTTATTTCGTATATCGATACACAATTGATTCATATGGTCTTAAGCTAAGTTTTGTAATATCCTTGCTAGCATCTTTATAATTCGACAGTAGTACTTCTTGTTTCATTCCATCTAATTGAACGTGCGCTGGTACAGAGTACGTTATTTCTTCTCCATAGAAGTTATTTATAACAAGTAGTACTTCACTTTCTGTAGTACGAGTATATGCCCAAATTTTAGGATCATTTTTATCCAAAATAGCATATTCTCCTTCTGTAATTACATCATATGTTTTTCTAAGTTCTATTAACTTTTTATAATGATAAAATACGGACTCTTTATCTTCTAATGCCTTCTCTACGTTTATTTCTTTAAAGTTTTCAGCCGCTGAAATCCAAGGTGTACTTGTTGTAAAACCACTGTTCATCTCTTCATTCCACTGCATCGGAGTGCGAGAGTTGTCACGAGATTTTTGCTTTAAAATCCCGATAATCTCTTCTTTTGATAGCCCTTCTTTTAGCTTTATATCGTATATATTTAACGATTCCACATCACGATATTGCTCGATGGACTCAAATTTAGGATTCGTCATACCGATTTCTTCCCCTTGATAAATATAAGGCGTTCCTTGCAGCATGTGCATGGCTGTCGCTAACATTTTTGCAGATTCGTTTCGGTACTTTCCATCATCACCAAAGCGTGACACGATGCGAGGCTGGTCATGATTACACCAAAATAACGCATTCCATCCTCCGCCCTTTTGCATTTCAATTTGCCAGCTAGACATAATCTCTTTTAATTTAATAAAATCAAAATCAGCCTTCGTCCACTTATCACCATTCGGATAATCTACTTTTAAATGATGGAAACTAAACGTCATACTTAATTCATTACGCTCAGGGTTTGAATATTTAATACAATTATCAATTGTCGTAGATGACATTTCTCCAACTGTAATTACATCTTTTCCTGCAAAAACATTTCGGTTCATCTCTTGTAAATATTCATGAACACGCGGACCATCTGTATAATACTTGCGTCCATCACTTGTCGCAGTACTACCTTCATCGTTTAAGAAACATTGGTCTTTTGAAATTAAGTTAATGACATCTAATCGGAATCCTGTTACTCCTTTATCCAGCCAAAAACGCATCATATCATATACTTCTTCACGAAGTTTTTCATTTTCCCAATTTAAATCAGCTTGTGTTTCATCAAATAAATGTAAATAATATTGCTCCGTCTTCTCATCATATTTCCAAGCAGATCCACCAAACTTAGACTGCCAATTATTTTTTTCATCACGCCAAATATAGTAATTACGATATGGACTATTTTTATCTTCCTTCGCTTCTTTAAACCACTTATGTTCAGTCGAACTATGATTTACAACAATATCAAGCATAATCTCAATGTTACGTACTTTCGCTTCTGCTAAAAGTTCTTCAAACTCTTCCATCGTTCCGTAAGATGGATCAATGCTGTAGTAATCACTTACATCATATCCATTATCATTTTGTGGTGATTGGTATATCGGTGTTAACCATATATAATCCACTCCGAGTTCTTTTAAATAATCTAGTTTCTCTGTAACACCTTTTATATCCCCGGTTTCTCTATTGTAATAACTATTAAAGCTCTTCGGATAAATTTGATAGACTACACTTTTATGCCAATCCTTCATGTTTAACTTCCTCCTACTTCTGTTTGACTCTTTTTGCAAATAACCATGTTAAAGTAAACGGGATTACAACTGCAATAATCATTCCTACAATAAACATTGGAATCGATTTCGGAATGATAGAAATAAATGCTGGCAATCCGCCAATTCCGATAGCAGGCGCTAATACACCATTTAATGTAATGAATATCGCTGCCACAGCAGATCCTATAATCGCTGCATAGAACGGGAACTTATTTCGTAAATTCACCCCAAACATCGCTGGTTCTGTAATACCGAAGTATGCTGAAATGGCTGATGTTGATGCCATACTTTTATCATTTTGATTTTTAGAAATCCAGAACATCGCAAGTGCCGCACTACCTTGCGCAATGTTAGAAAGAGCGATCATCGGCCAAATAAATGTCCCGCCATGTTGTGCAATCAATTGTAAATCAATTGCAATAAACATATGATGCATACCTGTAATTACAAGCGGTGCATATAACGCTCCAAATAATACTGCTCCAACTACTGGTACTGTTTCATATACACCTACTAATCCTACTGTTAATAAATCTCCAATATGACGTGTAACCGGACCGATAATTCCTAGTGCTAACACACCTGTCACAACGATTGTTGTAATTGGTACAACTAATAATTGAATTGCATTTGGTACATGTTTCTTTAAGAAAATTTCCACTTTACTTAATACAAATGCTGCTACTAAAACAGGTAAAATTTGTCCTTGATATCCTACCTTCTCAATTTGGAATAGTCCTAAAATATTGAAGTACTCAATCTTTTGACCCTCTAAACCAGTCGCTGCTTTTCCATAGTCCCAAGCGTTTAATAAGGCCGGGTGCACAAGCATTAATCCCATAACAATCCCTAGTATTGGACTACCACCAAAACGCTTCGTTGCTGACCAACCGACAAGTGCTGGTAAGAATACGAATGCTGTATTGGCCATCATATTAATTAAATCCCAAAGCCCGCCTAAGTTCGGATAAACATCTAATAAATTTTTCCCATCAAAAAATAAGTCCTTTGCGCCTAATAGATTGTTAATACCCATTAGTAAACCAGCTGTTACGATCGCTGGTAATATCGGCATAAATACATCCGAAAATATTTTTACAAACTTTTGAGCTGGATTTAACTTCTGATTTCCAGAGTCTTTTACGTCCGCTACAGTCGATTCTTTCATATCTGCAAGCGTTATCAATTCAGCGTAAACACGATCTACATCCCCTGGACCAATTACAACTTGAAATATACCAGCGTTATGAAACGCTCCTTTCACTAATGAAACAGACTGTAATTTATCATTATCTATTTTACTTTCATCTTTTAAAGCGATACGGAGCCTCGTCACACAATGTGCAGCTTGTTCAATATTGTCTTTCCCACCAATATACTGCAACACTTCCTCTGCTGTTTTACGATAGTCTTTCCCCATATTCCCGTCCCTCTTTTCTTTTTTTGATACCGTTTACAATTACATATTAACTCGTATATATAAGTTAGTCAACACTCGTATATACGAGTTTGTGTTTTTTTTATAAAAAAAGAGATGAAACAATATTTTGTTCCACCTCTTTACTTCCTGCGTGCCACATCCGAAAAGTGAAAAATATCTAAACGGTGGCGTGATTCTGTATATTCAAACTGACTTCCATCATACAAATGTGTAAAGTTTTTCACAACGACAACATAGTCTGTTCCATTTAAATCTAAATACTTTCTGTCATCCTCTGTACATGGCTGTACTTCTATTACCCTCTGCGAATAACTAATATGTAGCCCAAGCTCTTTCTCGATGTATTTATAAATCGATGCAGTTGCAATTTCTTTCGTTAATCCTGGAATAAACTCAGATACAAAATGATTTATATCTAAAATTACTTTTTCTCCATCAATATTTCGTACACGTTTAATATGGTCAATCTCTGTTTTTTCTTTTACATTTAATAATTTCGCAATGTCTTTTGTGGCTTTTTCTTTGTCCATTTCCACAACTTCCGTAATACAATGACGTCCTAAACGTTCATTTTCTTCTTGGAAACTTACAATACCGCCAAAATTAAATTCAATATTTTTTCGCTTTAAAACAAAAACACCTTTTCCATGAATTTTTTGCACATATCCACGCTCTTGCAGTAAATCTACAGCTTTTCTTACCGTGCCTCGGCTTGCCTCATACTGCTTCATTAATTCTGTTTCTGATGGGATTTTGCATCCCTCTTTTAATTGTTTATTATCAATAGATTTACTGATTTCTGTATAAATTTGTTCATACTTACTCATCATCTACAATAGCCCCTTGTCACCTTCTAATTCTATATGTATTATAACATGCTTCACTCTTCTGCCAATCTCTCACTTATTTTCCAGTACAAGAAAAATATAGGTAAATATTTAATCTTTAAAACGTATTTTTATAAAAATTTTTATATTTTTCTTTTCATTCAAAAAAACATGTAGTATACTAACTTCAAAATCAGAGGAGAAAGGGAGCAAAGAACTATGCTTACTTATACAACAACTGTAGTTACATTTGCACAAAAACATCATCATCATACGTAACCCTTGAAACCTAGCGGAAAAATTACGCGTAGGTACAAGGGTTATTCCCGTTGTACCTACGCTTTGGCGAAAGAGCCATGTAGGTATTTTTTTATCTACATGGCTCTTTTTTTATTGTCAAAAAGCTAGTAAAAAATGATGTTTAAGCAAAACTTACTACAAAGGAGTTAACAAAAATGGAAACGAAAAAATGGGGATTATGGGTTTTAACAGCATTTGTTATCGGGAATATGGTTGGCGGTGGCGTATTTATGCTTCCAGCAAATTTAGCACAAGTATCAGGGCCAATGGGTTCTACACTCGCATGGAGTATTACAGGCCTTGGCGTATTTATGATTGCACTTGTATTTGGAAATTTAGCGATTCGGAAACCAGAATTAAAAGCTGGACCACAAAGCTATGCTCAAGCGATGTTTCCTTCAAAAAAAGCTGGTAAAGTTGCAGGATATAGTATGGCATGGGGATATTGGGCTGCTAACTGGGCTGCAACAGCATCTGTTATTATTTCCTTTGCTGGATATTTATCAACATTCTTTCCAGTTTTACAAAGTAAGCAAATTCTTTTTTCAATAAATGGATTTTCACTGGAACTCGGAAAAGGATTAACTTTCCTCGTATGTAGCCTTATGCTTTGGGGAATTCAATATATTCTTTCTCAAAATATTGATCGAGCTGGAAACATGAATCTACTTGCTACCATTGCAAAAATTATTGGATTTACAATGTTTATTGTAATTACATTATTCATTTTCAACGCCTCTAATTTCGGAGACGGTCAAACCTTTATGAATGAAGCAGGACAATCAATCTCATTAGGTGGACAAATCAATTCAGCTGCTATTGCAACACTCTGGGCATTTATCGGTATTGAATCAGCAGTTATGCTTTCTAATCGTGCAAAATCACAGCGCGATGTAAAAAAAGCTACGATTTTCGGATTAATTATCGCTCTTCTTATTTACATGTCAATTACTTTACTTACAATGGGAGCTCTTCCGCAAGATGCTTTAAAAGAGTCTCAAAAACCATTAGTAGACGCATTAAATTTAGCAATTGGAAATAAAGGTGCATATATAATGGCTTTACTCGCTCTTATATCTTTATTTGGATCTACAGTTGGCTGGATTGTTGTTAGTTCAGAGGTACCTTACCAGGCAGCAAAAAATGGACTTTTCCCTAAGTTTTTCGGGAAAACAAATAAAAAAGGTAGTCCTGCAAAATCATTATTGATTACAAATGTAATGACGCAAATTTTCTTATTTTCAACGATTTCTGGTACTGTTTCAGAAGCGTATAGTTTCGCTATCGTCGTAGCAACATTAGCCTATTTAATTCCATACCTTGTTTCTACCTTGTACCAATTAAAATTAGTTATTACAGGAGAAACGTATGATATACTGCCAGGATCTCGAGTAAAAGATGGAATCATTACTACATTGGCGTTGGTATACTCCATTTGGGTTATCAAAACGGGAACTGCTGATTTAAAAACGTTCTTCTTAGGAATTGGATTGTTCGTATTAGGTCTTATTCTTTATCCAGTACTAATGAAAGACTCACAAAAAACGGATTAAATAAAGAGAAGCTGCTGGCTTCTCTTTTTTATTAAAAATCTGTAATTAACTTTTCTTTTAGCTCTCCTACAGATAAAGGTTTCGCATAATAAAATCCCTGTACATAATCACAGCTCATTGATTGTAACAAACTCTCTTGCTCTACTGTTTCTACTCCTTCAGCAACTACTGCTAAATTTAAACTATGAGCAATTTCAATAACGGATTTTACAATCGTTCGTTCTGGTTGTGCGTGATCATAATGAAATTCACGAATAAAATTACGATCAATTTTTACAATATCCAGTGGTAGTTGTTTTAAATAATATAAGGAAGAATAGCCAGTTCCGAAATCATCCAAAGCAATTAAAACACCCATATTTCTTAATTCTTGTAATGTAGCAATAATATAATCAAAATGGCGAACTGCAATACTTTCCGTTATTTCTAATATTAAACGGTTCGGAGGAAAACCAGTTCTCTTTAAAATGCTACGTACTGATAAAATAAAACGTTTCTGCATTAATTGTTGTATAGATAAATTCACAGATAACTTTAGTCCTTCTTGATAATTCGGCAATGTTTTAAACAAGCGACATGATTTTTCTAATACCCAGTCTCCTAGTTTTATAATAAGTCCAGACTCTTCAGCTACAGGGATAAATTCGCTTGGTGAAATAGGTCCGTCTTCTGTCATACAACGTACTAGAGCTTCTATACCAGAATATCTCTTCGTTTTCAAATCAATAATAGGCTGCAATGCTACATCTAACTCTTCATCACGAATTGCCTTTTGCAAAGCAAACTCAACTTTCATTCTACGATTTATTTTCGCGCGTAGCTCATCTGTAAAGAAACACGCAGCGTTTCTCCCCTGTTCTTTTGCACTATACATAGCTAAGTCAGAGTTTTTCAATAACGTTTCCACATCTTGTCCGTCTTGTGGATAAGAACAAAGTCCTAGACTAGCTGAAATGTATACTTCATGGCCTTCCAGCATAAATGGTGCCTGAAAACATGACAACACAGATGTCGCTAACTGACTCATATCATCTTGTCTATGATTTTTTGTTAACAGCACAAATTCGTCGCCACCTAGCCTAGCCAGAACATCTTTCTCTCCTAGTACATAATGCAACCTTGAAGCAACTTCACTTAAAAGTAAATCCCCTATCATATGACCTAATGTATCATTTACTAATTTAAAACGGTCCAAATCAAAGTAAATCATACCAAATTCTTTTTTATCTGCAATCAATTCGTTAACGGTCGTTATTAATTGTAAACGGTTAGGCAAACTCGTTAAAGCATCATGATAGGCAAGTTCCCTATAACGACTTTCACTTAGCCGCAATCTATGTTCCGCTTCTTTTCTACTACTAATATCATTTCGAATTGCGATAAACTGGTATGGCTCTCCTTTTTCATTTAAAAATGGAACAATTGTTGTTTTGACCCAATAATATGTACCATCTTTTGCTCGATTCCGAATCTCGCCTGTCCATACTTTCCCATTCAAAATACGCTTCCATAAGTCTTGAAAAAAGGTTTTTGGATGATGTCCTGAATTTAAAATACGGTGATCTTTTCCAATTAATTCTTCTCTTTTGTATTTAGAGATTTCACAAAATTTATCATTTACATATGTAATAAGACCTTTTCGATCTGTAATTGCAACAATTGAAGACTCATCTAATGCTAACTTTAAATCTCGCAATGAAGAGTCATATAATGCATGACCTCTCTGTTCTAGCATGCGCATCTCTCCTTGCTTCTATCTGACTAAAACACAACCTGTTTCTCTTCATAGAAATAGAGATATTTCATTTTCTAATACTAGCCCATTACATAAATTATCTTTTTGAATAGACTGATTAAAATAACATAATATTATTTGTAATAAAAAGCAATATTATACCGTTCTAATTATAAATAGTAGCTTCTCATCTCCTAATTATTTCGTACCTTATTATACTGCAATCCCTTTAAGTGGCTCTATGCAAGCCTTGTTTCCAACTAATACCACTCACATCTGATCTCTTTGTTTTTAATAACGAAATAGAAATTAGAACATACTACATAACTATTCACGAATAATAATATAAAACTCTACATCAATGTATATGTTTTTGAATTACAATAACAAAATATTAACATATTTTCACCTTAATTTTGGAAGTATTTTATAAATAAATACCGTATTAAACTAAAAAAGAGGATAGCCTCTTTTTTAGTTTAATACGAATATGGTATTTGCTGATAACCTGGGTATGGCATTGGATACGTTACAGGGTATGGCGACGGATAAGCTACTGGATATGGAGCCGGATAATACCCTCCACTTGTTGCACCTGTTAATGCACCAGCTGTTAGTCCGCCTAACACTCCTCCTGCAAAGCTTCCAGGGAAAAATCCGCCTCCCCATGAACTACCACCACCCCAGCCCCATCCGCCTCCGTGATGATGATGGTGATCATAGTGATTGTGTCCTCCATGGTGATGATGTCCACCGTTATGATTGTGCCCACCATGATTGTGTCCTCCATGATGATTTCGATAATACAATCCATTATTTTCTATATAATTCATGTTTCTCCGCTCCTTTTCGATTTTTTCATTTTCATATGCGTTAAGAGTGGGATAAAAAATGGGATAGTACACTGTATGTAGGACAAATGCGGAAAGTATAGGTGAAATGTCTATATTTTGTAAAAAAAGCAAAACACCTTATAATAAAGATGTCATATTACATCTTCTATTTAAGAAGTCTATATTGAAAAAAGATTAGGGGAATTATATAGAAATGAAGAAGCCTATCGTTCAATTACTATTAATATTTACAATTGTATCTATCGTTCTGTTCCTATTAAATACATCGTATATCTCGTTATATACATTTGTCGGTGCTCTATGGTCCATCACAATCGTAGGAATTTCATTCGTTATTTTTATAGAAAATAGATCTCCACAAAGTACATTAGCATGGTTTTTAGTATTAGCACTTCTTCCTATTATAGGTGTGCTATTATACGCTATTTTCGGGCGCAGCCGCTGGAGAAGAAAAAAACATCTCCATCGTTCAGAAGAACAAAGAAAATTATTCCGTGAAATATTAGAAGGAAGAAGACTAGAGTTATTACTCACAGTCCCACTAAATGAACGTTCCATACATTTAACAGAAGTCATACAAAAATTTGGAGGCGGTCCTGCTGCAGATAAAACAACTACAAAACTTTTAACAAACGGAGATCAAACATTTTCAGAAATTTTGCGAGCTATAGAGCAAGCAAAACATCATATACATATTCAATACTACATTTATAAATCTGATGAAATTGGTACAAAAGTTCGAGATGCTTTAATACAAAAAGCAAAAGATGGTGTTATTGTACGCTTCCTTTATGATGGCCTTGGAAGTAATACGTTAAGACGACGATTTTTGCAACCTATGAAAGAAGCTGGGATTGAAATTGTAGAATTTGACCCTATTTTTTCAGCTTGGTTACTTGAAACTGTCAATTATCGTAACCATCGAAAAATTGTTATTGTAGATGGCGAAATTGGTTTTACCGGAGGACTCAATGTCGGTGATGAATATCTTGGCCGTTCCAAGAAATTTCCTGTTTGGCGTGATAGTCATTTAAAAATAGAAGGAAAAGCATTATATAAATTACAAGCAATCTTTCTAGAAGACTGGCTCTATGCCTCTAGTGGTTTAAATACTTATTCCTGGGATCAATTCATGAATAGACAATACTTCCCAGGTAAAGAGATTTCAAATGCAGAAGGTGCTGTTCAAATCGTAGCAAGCGGACCAAGCTCCGATGATAAAAGTATTCGTAATACATTATTAGCTGTTATGGGCTCTGCAAAAAAATCCATTTGGATCGCTACACCCTACTTTATTCCAGATCAAGAAACTTTAACATTATTACGCTTAAGTGCAATTGCCGGAATAGATGTACGGATTTTATATCCAGGTAAAAGTGATAGCATCATTAGTGATCAAGCATCTCAATCCTATTTCACTCCGCTTTTAAAAGCTGGTGCTTCTATTTACAGTTATAAAGATGGTTTTATGCATGCAAAAATTGTACTCGTTGATGATACAATTGCAACTATTGGAACAGCGAACATGGATGTACGTAGCTTTGAATTGAATTACGAAATTATTAGTGTACTTTATGAATCAAAAACAGTTCACGATATTAAACGTGATTTTGAAGAAGATTTTAAACATTCAACTGAAATTAAATGGAACTCTTTCCAAAAAAGAAGTATAAAAAAACGCATATTGGAGTCTTTCATGAGGCTCATTTCTCCTTTACTGTAGGCAATCAACTTCATCTTGATTGCTTTTTCTTTTCCCTTTATCCTCCTTCCTTTTCTTTGCATACCATATTAAAACAAGTTATCATAAGATGTATTACTTTATGAAAATAATGTTAGGTGGGAAATACATGTTAGAACAATTTCATATACATGCTGATTTAAAACAACAGCTTTCTACGATTCATGAAAAGAATAAGCAAGAAGCTGGTGAAAACGCACATTTAATCGGAACGAAAATATATAAAGCGTCTGATAATAGCATTATTGAAGATGCGATTACAGCACTTCTTCTTGGCAAGAACATTCTATTAAAAGGACCGACTGGTAGTGGTAAAACAGTACTAGCGGAAACTCTTTCTTCTTTATTCCAAAAACCAATGCATAGCATTAACTGCTCTGTCGACTTAGATGTAGAGGGTATTTTAGGATACAACACACTACAAACGAAAGATGGTGCATCTGAAGTTTCATTCGTTAACGGTCCTCTTATGAAAGCAATGAAGAACGGTCACTTCCTATATATTGACGAAATCAATATGGCAAAACCTGAAACGTTACCACTTCTTCACGGCGCATTAGATTACCGTAAAATGATTACAAACCCATTTACACAAGAGGTTGTATACGGTGATGACGAATACCGTGTAATTGCTGCGATTAACGAAGGTTACGTTGGAACAAGTGAACTAAACGAAGCGTTAAAAAACCGTTTTGTTATTATTGAAGTTCCTTACATTCAAGGTGATACATTAAAAGAATTATTATTAGCAGAATCAAAATTAAAAGATGTTGCAACAATTGAAAAGTTCGTTGCCTTTGCAAGCGACCTTATGCCTTTAGCTCGCGATGGACGTGTAAGTGAAGAAGCGGCAAGTATTCGTGGCATTATCGACGCATGTGATTTAGGTGTATATATTCCTGTTATGCGAGCGATTGAACGAAGCATAATTGCAAAACTTAATGATGAAACAGAACAAATGACTGTCCGTGAATTAGCAGAAAGTTATTTCTTTGAGGGATAATTTATGAGACAAATTTTTAGTGACAAAAAAATTGATGCGTCGCTGTTTCTACAAATGGAAAACTTAATGTATGCCCTTCTAAAAGAAGACGATGCCTATCTTGAATATGGCTATAAAGCATACTACGACGAAATTGAAAAGAAAGTTGTCATTAGTCACTTTTGGGATGATCGAAAAGAAGAAGATACAGTAATCGGATTAAAAAGCGAAGTGTTCTTAAAAGCACTTGGTAATAAACATTACTCGGACATGACTTTAATTCGTTCTTATGCGATTGAATTGCAAGAATCGCCCCTAAAAAAGTTTTTAACACAATTATTTGTTCTATTAGAAGATTTACGCGTTGAGGAAATTGTAAAGAACTTACGTCCTGGCACGAAGCATGTTTTTAAAAGAAGAAAAGAAATGTATCGCAATTACTTTAGCTCACAAAATGAAATCAATCGCGTTCGTAACTATCACGGTGATCGTCTATTTTGCCTATGCTATCTTTCATTAACGAGCGATAAATATGAAATGTTTAATAATGAATATTTCGAACAAATTGAAGCTATTTTGCATGAAACATTCCAAGCTCGTAATACGGAAGATATTATGTATATCGTCGAGAAAATTCGCTACCGCTTAGAGGAGCTTCTTGAAAGTGATATGCTTAACAACTATTTCGGACATGCACCGCTTTATTTATCTGTTCTTGCAGACGAAAAGAACTGTCGCGTCGAAGATTTAGCAAATGATGATACGCAGCTTATAGATGACGATGAAAATAAAAACAAAATGGATGAAAGTTTCTCCACATGGCATCGTGAAAATAAAAATAACGAAAACGAGAACTTTTTACGCTTTGAATTAGAAAGCGGAACAAAAACAAACATGATGGGCGATACTGCTCGTGAATCAGAAGATGGCGACCAAGCACTTGGTTCTGTACAAGGTACTTCTCAAAAAAGTACACAATCCAACTTTGATGGCGCTGATACAGAAGAAGCAAGGGCTTCACACGCTTCTAGTCAAAATGATGGTGCATATGGTAAATATAACACTGGCGCTTCTCATACATTTAAAGAAGCACGTAAACCAAATCCTGATGAGAAAAAGGATTACCAAGCTATCAAATCAGTCGTTAATAAAGATGTAAAAGAATTAAAGAAAATTATCGAAAAAACGATTGAAAATAAAACGAATGCAAATAGTGATAAATATTACGGAAGACTTCGTAAGAAATTCCTTCGTATTTATACTGAAAAGCAGCCTCGCATGTTTTATAAAAAAGGGCAAGAATCACAAGAGCTCGACGTTGCATTCCAACTGTTAGTTGACTGTTCTGGTTCTATGTATAACAAAATGGAAGAAACGAAGAAGAGTGTTGTACTATTCCATGAAGCTTTAAAATCTTTAAAAATCCCGCACGCTATTAGCGGATTTTGGGAAGATGCCTCTAGCGCTAAACCTGAAGATAAGCCGAACGTTATCCATGAAGTTGTAAATTATAAAAACTCAACGTTACCAAACGTTGGTCCAGAAATTATGCAACTTCGTGAAGAAGAAGATAACCGCGACGGATATATTATTCGTATCGTTTCTGAAAAGCTTGCCAAAAGACCTGAGAAACATAAATTCTTACTAGTCTTCACAGACGGTGAGCCTTCTGCGCTAGACTATCAACAAGACGGAATTTTAGATACGCATGAAGCTGTTAAACTCGCGCGTAAAAGTGGTATGGAAGTAATCGGTATCTTCATCGAAGAAGGCGAAGCGAAAGAAGCAACTTATCAATTGATGAAAAACATTTATAACCATCACTTCTTAGTTGCAAATCACGCTGAAGATTTACGACTGAAGATTAAACCATTACTGAAAAAATTATTACTGAAGACGATTGAATAGAAAATAGGAGCCTTGTAGCTCCTGTTTTTTCGTTCAATTACTTTGTTTCTGGTTGAAACTTGTATGGAATGGCTACTTCTAACAAATATTCAAATCCTCCGTCATAGTATGGGAAGCGCTCATTCGCAATTGTTCGATCCACCCACTCTACTGCAGAAATTTCACCTTCATCTTCCGCAATAAGTTCACCTTTTTCTACATTCGCTCGGAATGTAAAAAATAGCGCATGATTCCCTGATTCTTCAAAGAATTTTTCATTGATCGCAACAAGTCCACCTAACGTAGCAGTTAAACCTGTCTCTTCTTTCACTTCTCTTATTAGTGCTTCCTCTAATATTTCACCTTTTTCCACAGCCCCACCTGGCAATGACCAAACGTTTTGTTCTACATTATGTACCATTAATATTTTATCTGTTTCTTCGTCATGTATTAGTGCATATACGACATCAACTCTTTGCATAAGACTTCTCTCCTTCCAAAAATGAGGAAGAGCCGATTCCTAAGAATCGACTCTTCCTATTAATTCATCACTAACTCAGCTGTGAGCTTTTTTTTTAACTTAGCCAGCATGTCAGTTGTCATTTTGTCTAAATCGTATTCTGCTTTAAAGCCCCACTCTTTCATTGCTGCTGTTGCATCAATAGAGTTTGGCCAGCTATCAGCGATTGTTTGACGAGCTGGATCTACTGCATAATCCATTGTAAACGTCGGAATGTGTTTACGAATTGACGCTGCAATTTGCTCTGGCTCGAAGCTCATTGCTGTAATGTTAAATGCATTTCTATGCACTAGCTTACTTGGATCAGCTTCCATTAATGAAATGATCGCTTGTAAAGCATCAGGCATATACATCATGTCCATATATGTTCCTTCAGCAATGTATGAGGTGTATGCACCTTTTTTAATCGCCTCATAATAAATTTCAACTGCATAATCAGTCGTTCCGCCTCCTGGAGGCGCTACGTAAGAAATTAAACCTGGGAAACGGACACCGCGCGTATCTACGCCAAATTTTTGATGATAATAATCACACAGTAATTCTCCTGCCACTTTGTTTACCCCATACATCGTAGTAGGACGCTGAATTGTATCTTGCGGTGTATTATCTTTTGGCGTTGATGGACCAAATGCACCGATAGAACTTGGCGTGAAGAACTTACAGTTTAATTCACGAGCTGCTTCTAGAGCATTTACAAGTCCACCCATATTTAAATTCCATGCAAATAACGGATTTTTTTCTGCTGTTGCTGAAAGTAAAGCTGCTAAATGAATAATTGTATCTACTTCATTACGCTTTGCGATATCATGTAGTTTTTGTCCATCTGTTACATCTAACGTTTCAAATGGACCAGACGTTACTACTTCACTATCTGTTTCACGAATATCTGTTGCAATAACATTTGATGCGCCGTATACATCACGAAGTTTCATTACTAGTTCAGAACCAATTTGCCCTAAAGAACCGGTTACTAGAATTTTTTTCATTTTCCCCACTCCTCATTTGCAAGCTATTCAAAAGATGTCGTTACTTAAATGATGCCCATTTCTTTTCCTACTTTTTCATACTTAAGAATTGCTTCATCTAACATTTCTTTCGTATGAGCTGCTGTAGGCATATTACGAACGCGCCCTGTTCCTTTTGCTACAGTTGGGAACACGATAGATTTTGCGTATACACCTTCTTCATTTAGACGTTTACTAAATTCTTGTGTTAATACTTCGTCCCCAATAATACAAGGTGTAATTGGCGTTTCACTTTCCCCAATGTTAAAGCCAAGTTCTTTTAATCCTTGTTTCAAGTAGCGGCCATTTTCCCATAAGCGATCGTGTAACTCTGTGCTTTCCATTAAGATTTCAATTGATCTCATGCAAGCTGCTGCATCAGCTGGTGTTAATGCTGTAGAGAATAAGAATGGACGTGAACGAACTTTTAACCAGTCAATTAAGTTTTGTTTCCCTGCTACATATCCACCAATTACCCCAATTGCTTTTGATAATGTACCAATTTGGAAATCAACTTTATCAGAAAGACCGAAGTGCTTTACAGTTCCTGCACCTTTTCCAAGTACACCTGAACCGTGTGCATCATCTACGTATGTCATTAAATCTAACTCTTCTGCAATCTCAACAATTTCTGGTAGTTTTGCAACATCTCCATCCATCGAAAAGACACCGTCTGTAATTACCATTAATTTATTGTAAAGACCTGATTCTTTCGCCGCGATTGCTTTTTGGCGTAAATCTTCCATATCAGAATGTTTATAAACAATAATTTTTGCTTTTGATAGACGACTACCGTCAATAATAGATGCATGATTTAATTCGTCTGAAAGAATCGCATCATTTTTATCCATAACAGCTGAAATCGCTGCCATATTACAGTTAAATCCTGATTGATAAGCAATTGCTGCTTCTGTATGTTTAAACTTTGCAATTGTTTCTTCTAACTTAATATGCAAATCTAAAGTACCGTTAATTGTACGAACAGCCCCTGCCCCAACACCGTACTTATGAATAGCACCAATTGCTGCTTCTTGCAAACGGCTATCTGTTGCTAATCCCAGATAGTTGTTTGAAGATAAGTTAATATATTCTTTTCCGCCAATTGTAATGATCGGTCCATTTGAACTCTCAAGCGGATCAATTACGTTATAAAGCCCCTTTGATTTTAAATCCTCTAAATTTTCTTCTAAAAATTTCGCAAGTGTTTTACTAGACATCGTGAAGCCTCCCATCGTTCATGTAAGCGGATTATTGTCTTAATAGTTCTAATAATCCCTCTACTAGCTTAACACGTTTTCAGAATTTATTATAGAAAAATAGTTTAAAGTAACCGCTTACAATTTTAGATTATATATGATTCATTACAATAAATCTATCATTTACTTTTCATATTTGATAGAATTAAAAAAATATTTCGGGAGGTTTCAAACATGGCATTTACAGAATCTGATGTATACAATAACACAGCATTTTTCGAACAATATATGAAACGAAGATACCGAGAAAATAGCCCAAATGAATCCATTGAAAAACCAGTATTCTTTCAGCTCATTGGTCATGTGCAAGGAAAACAAATTCTCGATTTAGGCTGTGGTGATGCTAAGTTTGGCGCGGAATTATTAGAGAAGGGATGCTACTCTTACACCGGTATTGAAGGCTCCGAACTTATGTATGAAAAAGCTAAAAAACAACTAGAAAATAAAAATGGATCTGTTCATTTTTTAAACCTCAAAGATTATACCTACCCCTCTTCCACTTTTGATTTAGTAACATCTAGACTCGCCTTACATTATATTGAACATCTTGATACTATTTTTAAAAATGTATTTCAAACTTTAAAAACAAATGGCACCTTTACCTTTAGCGTTCAACATCCCGTTATTACTTCTTCATTTGAAAGCTTACAAACAAGTGGTAAAAGAACGAGTTGGCTCGTCGATGATTATTTTAAACTAGGCAAACGGGTTGAACCATGGATTGAGCAAGAAGTTATTAAATATCATCGTACAACAGAAGAGTATTTCACATTATTACAGCAAGCCGGATTTACCATTACATCATTAAAAGAAGCTACACCAAATCCAACCTATTTTCAAGATGAAGAAGAGTATAAACGTCACTTACGTATTCCTCTCTTCCTCTTATTTTCTTGTACCAAATAAAAAAAACGATGAATCACTCATCGTTTTTTTATCTCATTGCCTGAGCAACTTCTTTAACTACACGTCTTCCTCTTCCGTGAGGGATACAAAGCGGTGTTCCAAACAACGGATCCGTACTAATTTGACACTCCATTCGGAATACATCACGTACTAGTTTCTCATCTACCACTTCTTCAGGTTTACCTTGTGCATATATTTGTTTATCTTGAATTGCTACAATGTTATCTGCATAGCGGCATGCTAAATTCAGATCATGTAATACCATAACAATTGTTCTTTGTTCTGTTTCATTTAATTCGAATAATAAATCTAGCACTTCAATTTGGTGAGTCATATCTAAGTATGTAGTTGGCTCATCCAGTAAAATGATATCTGTATCTTGTGCAAGTGTCATTGCGATCCAAGCACGTTGACGCTGCCCACCTGAAAGAGCATGCACATCACGCTCAGCAAATTCTGTCATACCTGTTGCTGCAAGTGCCTTCTGTACCATTTCCTCATCTTTTTCTGACCACTGTTTCAGCCATGTTTGATATGGATAGCGTCCTTGTTTTACAAGTTGCAATACTGTAAGCCCTTCTGGTGCTTGCGGTCCTTGCGGTAAAATTGCCATTTGACGAGCAATTTGCTTCGTTTGCATACTTTGAATAGCTTGATTATCTAACAAAATGTCACCAGTTGTTGGCTTTAATAATCTAGCTAGTGAACGTAATAAAGTTGATTTCCCGCAACCGTTGGAACCGATAAAGATTGTAATTTCACCTTTTGGAATTTCTAAATTCAACTCATCAATAATAATTGTTTCACCATAAGACAACGTCAAGCGTTTCGTCTCCAATGCTTTTTGCATATTCATCTCCCTTTATGAATTCCGACTTTTATAAAGTAAATAAATAAAATAAGGTGCACCAATTGCTGATGTAAATACCCCTGCTGGAATTTCAAGTGGTGTGAAAATTGTACGCCCTATTAAATCTGCAGCAAGTACTAGAATTGCACCGACAATAGCTGCAACTGGGAGCAATGCACCGTATAAAGAACCAACTAGCCTTCGTGAAATATGAGGTGCCATTAAACCGACAAATCCAATCCCTCCGGCGAAGGCAACTGCTCCCCCAATTAAAGCCGTACTAAGTAATAACATGAATACGCGTGACTTCGTTAAAGGAACACCAAGTCCTACCGCAATATCATCCCCTAGCTCTTGCGCATTTAAATGTCTAGCAGCTATAAATGATATTACCGTTAAAATGAGAACCCACGGTGCAAGTACCATAACATTTTGCCAAGAAGAGCCATAAACGGTACCCGTAATCCATACATTCGCTTGGCTCGCTTGATAAATTGGTGCTAACAACATAAATAATGTTGTTGCCGCCTTCGTTAATGCCCAAAATCCAACACCAATTAAAACGAGAATAATTGGTGATAATCCATCATTTTTCCATGCAAATAAGTATACAAAAACCGCTACAATCGTTGCTCCTGCAAAAGCTGCTAACGGCATATAATGAATGCTTACAGTTAGCGCATTATTTTTATCACTAAATAGCGCTAAAAATAATACAACTGCAACACTTGCCCCGCCCGTAATCCCGATGATATCAGGAGAAGCAAGTGGATTTCGAACGAGCCCTTGTAAAATACAGCCCGCTACTGCAAGCGCAATTCCTACGAGGATAGCAATTAAAATACGTGGCATACGAAACTTATTTACAACCATATTTGACATCGCATCGCCATTTCCAGTAATTGCTTGCCATACGTCATAAGGAGCAATTTTCATGTCCCCCATACCTGCGCTCGCAAAGAATAATCCTACTAAAACAACTAGTAAACTTAACAAGACGAGACAAGCTCGTTTATACATTAAAAACGAGAGCTCACCTTTTCCTATACGAAACGGAATATATTTCTTCATTTGCTAAGCCCTCTCTTACGTGCAATATAAATAAAGAATGGAGCTCCAATAAATGCTGTCATAACTCCTACTGGTACTTCTTGTGGCATAATGACATATCTTGCTGCTATATCAGCCAATATTAGTAGTATTGCACCTAACAATCCGCTATAAGGCACTCTCCATCTGTGGTCAACTCCAACAAGAAATCTCGCAAAATGCGGAGTAATAATTCCAATAAATCCAATTGGGCCAGCAACCGCAACTGAACCACCAGACAACAGTACAATAATAAGTAACACGAATGATTTCATTAAAATTGTTCGTTGTCCAAGTCCTTTCGCGACGTCTTCTCCCATCATCAATGTATTTACTTTCCCTGCCATCATAAGAGATGCAATCCATCCTATTAATAAATATGGGAATACAGATTGTAAAATTTCTAACTTTCTCCCTTGCACAGATCCAGCAAGCCAAAATAATACCTCTTCAAGTGCTTTTTCATTTAACACAAGTAATCCTTGTGTTAATGATGAAAATAATGCACTAATTGCGACCCCTGCTAACGTTAACTTAAGAGGAGTAGTCCCTTCTTTTCCTAAAGAACTAGAAGCAAATACAAGTACAGCTGCAACCGCCGCTCCTAAAAAGGCAATCCATGTGAAAGCTGATAATGATGTTACTGAAAAGATTACAATTGCTACAACTATAAAGAACGCAGCACCTGAATTTAATCCAATAAAATCTGGAGAAGCAAGTGGATTCTTAGTTAAAGTTTGCATAAGACAACCAGCAATGGCTAAACTAGCACCAACACTAGCTGCAATTAACGCCCTAGGCAGACGTACATTTTGAATAATAATATGTTCATTGGAACCGTTAAAATGGAAAAAAGCATCCAATGCTAGTTTCCAACTCGTATTTGTATATCCGAAAATAATACTTCCCCAAATACAAATAACGACTGCAATGATTCCAACAAATAATCCAATCCATTTTGCTCGATTTGTTTTTAATAACATGCAGCGTTTCCCCTTCAATGTATAATGATACGTTGTTAGTGTATTTCAACTTAATTCTCATTGTCAACGGAAATGAGAATTATTTTCACCCATATGTATTGACAATCAAAAGATAAAGGCTTAATATCATGCTTGCTATTGAAAAATATTCTCAACATATAGGGGGTACATAATGAATTTCATGCGGAAGAAATCGTTTACAGTATTTGTATTTTTACTAGCATTTTCAATGCTTTTAAGCGCTTGTGGAAAATCAAATAACAAAGAAGAATCTACAAAAGAAGATAATAAAAAAGAAGTGGTTACTGTAGAACATGCAATGGGTAAAACAGAAGTTCCTGCTAATCCAAAACGTGTAGTTATCTTAACAAATGAAGGAACTGAAGCTTTACTTGAATTAGGTGTGAAACCAGTTGGTGCTGTAAAGTCTTGGACTGGTGACCCATGGTATCCACATATTAAGGATAAAATGAAAGATGTAAAAGTTGTTGGTGATGAAGGACAAGTTAACGTTGAAACAATCGCTTCTTTAAAACCAGACTTAATTATCGGTAACAAAATGCGCCACGAAAAAGTGTACGAACAATTAAAAGCAATTGCACCTACTGTGTTCTCAGAAACATTACGTGGTGAATGGAAAGATAACTTCAAATTTTATGCAAAAGCATTAAATAAAGAAAAAGAAGGTCAAAAAGTTGTAGCTGATTACGAATCACGTATGAAAGATTTAAAAGGCAAACTTGGCGATAAAGTAAATCAAGAAATCTCTATGGTTCGTTTCATGCCTGGTGATGTTCGTATTTATCATGGCGATACATTCTCTGGTGTTATTTTAAAAGAACTTGGATTTAAACGTCCTGGAGATCAAAACAAAGATGATTTTGCAGAGCGTAACGTATCTAAAGAGCGTATTTCTGCTATGGATGGTGACGTATTATTCTACTTCACATTCGATAAAGGAAATGAGAAAAAAGGATCTGAACTAGAAAAAGAATATATAAACGATCCTCTATTTAAAAATTTAAATGCCGTAAAGAATGGTAAAGCATACAAAGTCGACGATGTTATTTGGAATACAGCTGGCGGTGTAATTGCTGCTAACCTATTACTAGATGACATCGAAAAGCGCTTTGTTAAATAATACACCTCTAGTCAGCACCCTCCTATGGTGCTGACTATTTTCTATTTCACTGAAGTGTCACATTATTTCATTTTGTATTTTTATTCCCAGTATGTTATATTATAAAAGTAAATAGAATATATTTTTTCTATATCAGAATAAATATTTTAATCTAAATTTTCTGATTAATCACTATTTTATTTTCTTTTAGAATTCAATTATTACATTTGAAAACGCTTATCATCTCGTTTTCAGGGCAAAATACAGTAACGGTCGAAGAAAAATAGAACTTTTTTAGAAATTTTCTTTCTATTTCCATATAATTCTATTGACTTCTAAATATTTTGTAAATTAAAATGATTACATAAATATCCGTTATACAGGATTAGGGGGAAACAAAAATGGATGCAGCTTTAAAATTAGACAAAGCTGGAGAGCAACAATCACCAAAAAAACATCCACCAGGGTTATACTTGTTGTTCTTTACAGAGGCATGGGAAAGATTTAGTTATTACGGAATGCGTGGCTTATTAGTTCTTTATTTAACAACGAGCTTAGTAAGCGGCGGTTTAGGATTTGATAAAGCAGTTGCAGTTCAAATTTACGGTATTTTCACAATGTTAGTATACTTCACACCTATTATTGGTGGTTGGTTAACTGACCATTTCATTACGAAGCGACATGCCATTACTATTGGTGGTATCATCATGGCAATTGGTAACTTTGTATTATTCTCAATGAACACAAAAACTGGACTTTTCTTAGGATTAGGATTATTGGTTATTGGTAACGGATTCTTCAAACCAAATATTTCGACTTTATTAGGTCAATTATATAGCGAAAATGATTCTCGTCGTGATAGTGCCTTCACTATCTTCTACATGGGGATTAACTTAGGAGCTCTTATCGCTCCATTCATTTGCGGTTACTTTGCAGATTATAGATACGGTTTCTTAACAGCTTGTATCGGTATGATTATTGGGCAGCTTGCCTTTAATTTCTTAGCACCTCGTTACTTAGGGTCTATCGGAACAACTGTTGTAGGTAAACAATCTAAAGAAAAAAATGCAAAAGCAATTGAGAAAAAACCTTTAACAACACAAGAGAAAAAACGTACTGCTGCAATTTTAATTTTAACTTGTTTCGTAGTATTCTTCTGGGCAGGATTTGAGCAAGCTGGTAGTTCTTTAACACTTTACACAGATAAGTTCGTCGATCGTACAATTGGTGGATTTACAATTCCAACACCTTGGTTCCAATCTGTAAACCCACTATTCATTATCTTACTAGCATTACCTGTTTCTGCGTTATGGATTAAGCTTTCAAAAACAAAAAATGGCGATTTGAAAATCCCAACAAAAATGGCATTAGGCATGATTTTACTAGGGATTGGATATTTAGTTCTAACTTTAGCTGTTTTAAAAACTGGTAGCGATGAAGGTAACATTACAATGAAAGCAAACTTACTATTCATTGTATTCACTTACATGTTCCACACAATCGGTGAGTTATTCTTATCACCAATCGGATTATCTATGGTAAGTGCAATTGCTCCTGTTAAATTAGCATCATTATTAATGGGTGTATGGTTAGCTGGTACTGGCTTCGCAAACTTATTAGCAGGACAATTAGCTGCTTTCACTCAATCTTTAGGATATTTAGAAGTATTCGCAAGTATCGGTATTATCGTAATTGTACTGGGATTAGTACTTCTTATGTTCTCTAAGAAAATTGCACATATGATGGAATAACAAAAAGACGCTTCTCAATTGAGAAGCGTCTTTTTTATTATTTCTCCTCTAAAGCTGTCACGTCCACATGAACGCTCTCACCAGGATTAGATACATCATACACTTGAGCACTCCCCTTCTGCTCATCACAGCTCTCAATCCATACTGGTACGCCCTCATATGTAACGTCAATTCTACTTGAAGAAGATAAAATTTGTTTCACACGTTTCACATCCATACTACTATCCCTCCTTTTGCTTACTACACTCCTTTCTATTTTTTCTTTTCCTTTTAGAATATATTCCGTAAGGCAGCATGTTGATTGATAGTCATTTCTTCCTCACATGCTAATATTTACTCTCTCACTACCTTTCTGACAAATAAAAAAAGACGTATATTCCATACGTCTTTTTCCATAATATTCAAATTTTAAGAAAATAATGTTTTTACTACCGCACTTACTTTATCATTATGGATTTGATAATACACTTCTAATCCTCGTCTTTCAAAGCGCACTACTTTATTTTGCTTTAACTTCGTTAAATGTTGTGAAACCGTTGATTGCGGAATTTCTAATACTTCCTGTAGTTGTGTTACATTACATGTTCCTCTTTGCATAAGTTCCATTACTAGACGTAGACGAAGTGGGTGAGCTAACGCTCTTAACATTTGTACATCTTCTTCTGAAATACGACATTCGAATTGATTTTGGCTCATAAAGTTCCCCTCATTTTCGTTTTTATTTGCGTTTTTATGTTCTTTTTATTTATTTATATATCTGTTCTTATATTTCCTGTTACGACATAACTTTATCAACCTATAAAGCCGAAAAATTTTTCCATCTTTATCAGCAAAAATTCAGGAAAAAATCCTTGCTGATTTTGAATATTATACTATATGATATAACGAAAAAGCAAAATAATGGCCTACGAATACTTTGCTTGCAAACGTTGTTTTATCAAGCTTTTTGTTATATTTTCACCTCATTGAAACGTACAGTAACGGTATTGTAAAATACCGTCTATAATTGATAACCTATCGTAATGTAGTTGAACTATAATTAACCTCTTTGTTACGCTAAAAGGAATTTTCAGTAAAAAGAGATGATGTGATATTAAAAGTTTGTTTCTAATTTTTTATTCGTATTGCAAGCGGTTGGACTGTTGTGCAAAACTTCCTATTTAAATCCACTCACCAATCCTCCCTCACACTAGATCAAATAGGACAGATAGGTGCATATATTAAAATTTATACTCGATATAAAAGACGGCATCTAATATACACTTATAGGAAACACGCCATCTGAATAAGCAAAATAATATGCAAATAGTTTATACAGCACACTTAAATTCATTTGAGTGTGTTTTTTGTCTACTTTATGAACAAAGCTTTTCTTTTAACACTATTATGGAATAATTATACTTTTTTACGTTGACAATAGTGTTGAAGGAGAATATACTAAGCATGTAAGTTGATTGTGAATAGTTTCACAAATAATGTGAATTTCTTCACATATAATAGATAGGAGTTGTCATTATTATGAGTACTTGGACACAAATTTATGACCCATTAAACAATATTTGGTTATCTGCACTAATCGCAGCACTTCCAATCTTTTGTTTCATCATTTGTTTAATGGGATTCAAAATGAAAAGTTACATGGCTGGTCTTTATAGTGTGATTGTCGCTATTATCCTTGCAATATTTGTTTATAAAATGCCAGCAACAGTAGCTGTAGCATCTGCTGGATTCGGTGTTTTATCTGGATTTTATCCAATTTGTACTATCGTTATCGCCGCAATTTTCCTTTACAAATTAACTGTTAAAACAGAGCAATTCAATATTATTCGCGATAGTATTTCAAGCATTACAAATGATCAACGTTTACAAGTATTATTAATCGCTTATTCTTTCGGTGCTTTCTTAGAAGGTGCAGCTGGTCTAGGGGTTCCAGTTGCTATTACAGCCGCACTACTTGTAGGTATGGGCTTTAATCCATTAAAAGCAGCAGGTATTTGTTTAGTAGCTAATATTGCTGGTGGTGCTATGGGTGCTATGGGTATTCCAGTTACAGTGCCAGCACAATTAACTCAACTTGACGCATTAACTATTGGTCGTCAAACTGTTCTTATTTTACCTTTCATTAGTATTATTTTACCTTTCTTACTTGTTTCAATGGTCGATGGAATTAAAGGTATTAAAGAAACTTGGCAAGGTATTCTTGTAAGTGGTGTTTCTTTCGCTATTACTCAATTCGCTGTGACTTACTTCTTAGGTGCAGAACTTACTAATATTTTCGCAGCAGTTGTAAGTATGATTGCTCTTGCATTATTCTTACGTGTTTGGCAACCAAAATCTTCTACTAAAGAAGAAAAACAAGAAACTAAAGCATCACATACATTCAATCAAATTTTATACGCTTGGTCTCCATTCGTATTCTTAACTGCATTTGTAACAATCTTTAACTTAAAACCGATTAAAGCTTTATTTGCTCCAGATGGTGCGTTAGCAAACTTAGTATTTAACATTCAGTTCCCTGGTCTTCATAATGCTGTTATGAAAACTACACCAATTACAAAAGCTGATACACCTTTCGCAGCTGTTTTCAAATTTGATGTATTCTCTTCTACAACTACTGCGATTGTACTAGCAATTATCGTTTCACTTATCGTTTACCGCGTAAAAGGTAAAATGGTTAAAGAATTAATGATTGAAACAATGAAAGAATTAAAAGCTCCAGTATATACAATTTGTAGCGTTATCGCTTTAGCTTACGTAGAAAACTACTCTGGTATGTCATCTACACTTGGACTTGCATTCTCTTCTACTGGTAATGCATTCCCAGTTCTTTCTCCAATCTTAGGATGGATTGGCGTATTCATTACAGGTTCAGTAGTTTCAAGTGGTTCTTTATTCGCACCACTTCAAGCAGTAACAGCAGACCAGTTAAACATCGTTCCTTCTACACTCGTTGCCTTAAACGTAGTAGGTGGTACAATGGCAAAAATGGTTTCACCACAATCTGTAGCAGTTGCTTGTGCCGCAGTTGGACTAGTTGGTAAAGAATCTGCTCTATTTAAGACAGCAATGAAATACAGTTTAATCTTCTTAGCTGTTATTAGCTTACTTCAATTAAACGCTGTATTTAATATCTTTTAAAAATAAAACACCGATCCAAGTGGATCGGTGTTTTTCACATTACATTTTTTTATTTTTTAATAAAGAAGCTCCAGCAATTTCAGGGTGAGTCATTTCGAATGGATCTAAAATAATATCCAATTCCTCTTCTGTCAGTACACCATGTTCTAAACATAACTCCCTAACAGATTTCCCTGTTTCAATTGCTTCACGTGCAATACGAGATGCTACTTCATAACCAATATGAGGATTAACTGCTGTAATAATTCCAACACTTTTCTCAACATATTGCTTCAGCAATTCTTCATTTGCCGTAATTCCTTCAATACAATATTCACGGAATACACGGAATCCATTATTCATAATACTAATAGATTGAATTAAATTAAATACAAGCACAGGCTCCATTACGTTTAACTCTAATTGTCCTGCTTCTGATGCTAAGCAAATTGTATGATCGTTTCCGATTACTTGGAATGCGACTTGGTTAATCACTTCTGCCATAACTGGATTTACTTTTCCTGGCATAATCGATGAACCTGGCTGACGTGCTGGCAATTGAATTTCAGCTAACCCAACACGTGGACCAGACGCCATAATACGAAGATCGTTTGCAATTTTAGACATGTTCATCATACATACTTTAAGTGCTGCAGATACCTCTGTGTATGCATCTGTATTTTGCGTTGCATCAACTAAATGCTCTGCACCAACAAGTGGGAATCCACTAAACGTTCTTAAATGTTTTACCACTTGTTCAATATACATAGGATTTGCATTTAATCCTGTACCAACAGCTGTCGCGCCCATATTCACTTCATATAAATGTTGACGAGACTGTTTAATTCTTTTTATATCACGCGCAAGCACTCGGCTATACGCTTCAAATTCTTGTCCAAGGCGAATTGGAACTGCATCTTGTAAATGTGTGCGTCCCATTTTAATAACATGATCAAACTCTTTTGCTTTTTTACGAAAAGCAGAATGAAGTTCTTCCATTGTAATAAGAAGCTTTTCTAACATCATAAGAGTTGCAATATGAATCCCTGTTGGAAACGCATCGTTCGTTGATTGGGCCATGTTCACATGAGTGTTTGGGCTAATTTTCGCATACGCCCCTTTTTCATATCCCATACGTTCTAACGCTCTATTCGCAATTACTTCATTTGTATTCATATTAATAGAAGTTCCGGCTCCACCTTGAATAGGGTCCACGATAAATTGATCATGAAACTTTCCATCAACAATTTCTTGCGCTGCTTCTGCAATTTCATGTCCAATGTCTTTAGCTAAGTAACCAGTATCTATATTCGCAAGCGCCGCCGCTTTTTTCACAATTGCCATTGCTGTAATGAGTGATGGATGAATGCGATATCCTGTAATTGGGAAGTTTTCTACGGCACGTAATGTTTGTACACCATAATAAGCTACACTTGGTACTTCTTTTTCACCTAAAAAATCTTTTTCTATACGTATATCCTTCGTTGCTATCATTTTTATCACCTATACTTTTTCATTCTAAATCCTTATCCAAAAAATCCGCCCTCTAAAAACACGAGTATCATTCAGAAGAATTTTTCAGTATCCACCTTCACTATATAGCACCTTTTTTGAAAGCGCAAACATTTATTTTTCTGTATATCCTTTTTATTAAAGTTTATAGAAAATCATTCTTCTACTTTCCTTATTTCCACTCGTTTAATTTGATGCATATCCTTTTCAAGGACTTTAAAATAAAAACCGTGTTTCTCAATAATATCTCCTTCAGCAACGATTTGTTTTTGTACCATAATCCAGCCACCAATTGTATCTACATCATCAGCAATTAAATGTATGCCAAGCAAATCATTTACTTCACTAATAAGCACTTTTCCCTCTACGATTTTATAACCTTCACTTATATGCTCTATAGGAGGATTCTCATCTTCATCGTATTCATCTCGAATTTCTCCAACAATTTCTTCTAAAATATCTTCTAGTGTAACAATCCCAGCTGTACCACCATATTCATCATACAATACAGCTAATGGAATGTGTTTTCTTTGCATTTGTAATAGTAAATCATGAATTGGAATATTTTCTAGCACTTCAATAACTGGCCTTGTATATGGCATAATTGAGCACTCTTCATCCCGATTACCATCCATATAACGAATAAATAAATCTTTTACATTAACCATCCCAATAATTTCATCTTTATCTTCACCAAATACAGGATATCTCGTATACTTTTCTTGCGCGATTACTTTAATATGTGTTTCAAATGGTTCGTCCTCATATAAGCCTACAACTTCCGTACGAGGTACCATAATTTCTTTTGCTACTCTATTATCAAATTCAAAAATATTATTTACATATTTAAATTCCCTTTGGTTAATCTCTCCGCTCTCATAGCTCTCAGATAAGATTAACCTTAATTCTTCTTCTGAATGAGCTACTTCATGTTCAGAAGCTGGATGTAATCCGAATAAACCAGTTACAACCCTCGCTGAACCATTCAAAGCCCAAATAAACGGATACATAACTCGGTAAAAATAAATAAGTGGTTTCGATAACAATAAGCTAACTTGTTCTGCTTTTTGTATAGCAAATGTCTTTGGAGCAAGTTCCCCAATGACAACATGTAAAAATGTAATTACTGCAAAGGCAATAATAAATGAAACTGTACTGGAAATTGCAGGTGAGAATTTTAATTTTAAAAACAACGGCTCGAGTAAATGTTTAATGGTTGGTTCCCCTAACCACCCAAGCCCTAAAGCAGTAATTGTAATACCTAGCTGACAGGCCGATAAATATTCATCTAAATTTGAAGTTACCTTTTTAGCTGCCAGTGCACCTCGTCTTTTTTCGCTAACGAGTTGATCAATACGACTGCTACGTACCTTAATAATTGCAAATTCAACAGCCACAAAAAATGCTGTTAACCCAATAAGAATGACTACCATCAATAATTTTAAAATATCCACATATGCTCTTTAGCTTTCTTAGCTAAAGTTACACCTCCTTTTAAAAAGAAGTTTCACTTTAGTTTCTTCAATTATTGGAAAGCAACTCTATATAAAATCCACCAATTTTCAAACCTCATACAATTCTAAAGGTAAACCATCAGGATCTTGGAAAAAGACGAATTTCTTCCCCGTTATTTCATCAATACGGATCGGTTCCGTCTCAACACCACATTGGTTTAAATGCTTCACAGCTTCTTCTATATTTGTAACAGCAAATGCTAAATGTCTAAGACCGGCTGCTTCTGGAAAACTTTTACGCTCAGGCGGATTTGGAAATGAAAATAATTCGATTTGATACTCTTCTCCTACACATAAATCTAATTTATAAGAATCTCGTTCCTTTCTATATACTTCATTTATCTCTTTAAACCCTAATATCCTAGTATAAAAATACTTTGACGTCTCATAATTCGAACAAATAATTGCAACGTGATGCACTCTACATATATTCATGCTCTCTCTATTCCTTTCTTTACCAAAGATGCATATTCTCCCTTGAAATGAAAAACATATATAGCAGAATATCTCTTTTAGGGGGGCTTACCATGAAATTCATTACTTTTTTCGTCGGACTAATTGTTGTTTTCTTGCTCGCTTATATTGCTAGCAATAATAAGAAGCATATTAAATTTAAACCAATTTTTATCATGCTTATTATACAGTTAATTTTAACCTATTTACTATTAAATACAGAAATCGGCCTCATACTTATTAGAATCATTTCCAGTTTGTTTACCAAGCTACTCGAGTATGCTGCTGATGGAATAAATTTCGTATTTGGTGGTCTTGCAAATAAAGGTGAAATGCCATTTTTCCTTACTGTATTATTACCAATCGTCTTTATTTCTGTTTTAATTGGTATATTACAACATTTCAAAATATTACCATTTTTTATTCGTTGGATCGGGTACTTTCTTAGTAAAATAAATGGTCTTGGTAAATTAGAATCTTACAACGCTATCGCCTCTGCCATTGTCGGCCAATCAGAAGTTTTTATTACAGTGAAAAAACAATTAGCTCAAATTCCAAAACACCGTCTTTATACACTTTGTGCCTCTGCTATGTCAACCGTATCTATGTCTATCGTAGGTGCCTATATGACAATGATTGAACCTAAATATGTAGTAACTGCACTCGTTCTCAATTTATTTAGCGGTTTTATTATCATACTCATCATTAACCCTTACGACGTTAAAGATGACGAAGATATTTTAGAAATCAAAGGTGAAAAACAAAGCTTTTTTGAAATGCTTGGAGAATACATTCTTGATGGTTTTCGTGTAGCCATTGTTGTCGGCGCTATGCTCATCGGATTCGTCGCATTAATTAGTTGTATTAATGACCTGTTCCTCATTATATTCGGTATTACGTTCCAACAATTAATCGGCTATGTATTTGCACCTATCGCATTCCTTATCGGTGTACCCAGTTCTGAAATTGTCGCGGCTGGCAGCATTATGGCAACGAAGCTTGTAACGAATGAATTTGTCGCAATGATGGACCTTAGTAAAATTTCTAATAGCCTTTCTCCCCGTACAGTTGGTATTATTTCTGTTTTCCTTGTATCTTTTGCCAATTTTTCTTCCATTGGTATTATTTCAGGTGCGGTAAAAGGACTAAACGAAGAACAAGGAAACGTTGTTGCGAGGTTTGGCCTTAAATTACTATATGGAGCTACTCTCGTTAGTATTTTATCTGCAATTATCGTAAGCATTATGTTGTAATTAGGTAAAATTTTATCATTTTCTTATCCCTATCTTTTGTATACAATAACGAATAGGTGTCTTATAAATAATCAAGACATCTATTTTTTATACATGTACAATCGCTTTTATTTAGCGTAAAATATTTTTTATGTGTTTGAATACACTTCTAAATGTATACACTTTGATAGTTTTAAAGGAGAAAAAATGATGAAATCCGACACGAACAACAATACGCGAGCCAAAAAAGGACGCTCAAAGAAAAAACGCCTACTTTGGTTCCTTCTTATTCCATTACTAATTGTAGCACTTGGAGCAGGAGGCTACTCCTTCCATATATACAGTAAAGCAAAGTCCGTCTTAAATAACGCTTATGCTGAACTAGGTCGAGGAGATAAGTCCAGTAAACGTGAAAAAGCTGTTAAACCTATGACCGACAATATTTCCGTACTAATTATGGGTGTTGATGAAAGTGATATTAGGGAAAAAGGTTATGGAAAAGCAACTCGAACAGATGCGTTATTACTTGCAACAATTAATAAAAACGATAAATCCGTTAAACTTGTAAGCATTCCACGTGACTCACGCGTCTACATTAAATCACGTGATAAATACGATAAAATCACACATGCGCACGTATTCGGTGGTGTAGACAGCACAATTGATACGGTAGAGAACTTTTTAGATGTTCCAGTTGACTACTATGTAAAATTCAATTTTAAATCCTTTATTAAAATTGTTGATTCTCTTGGTGGTATTACTGTAGACGTTCCAGTTGAGTTCACAGAGCAAAATAGTAAAGATGAAGCAGATGCCATTCATCTAAAAAAAGGACGTCAACATTTAAATGGAGAAGAGGCACTGGCACTAGCTAGAACTCGTCATATCGATAGTGATTATATGCGTGGTCAACGTCAACAGCTTGTATTAGAGGCCATTGCTGAAAAGGCACTATCTCTTAATTCCATTAATAAAATCGGTGGCCTACTAGACGCTGTCGATAAAGATTTAAAAACTAATTTAACTTTTGATGATATGATGACAATTACAAAAAATTCAATGGATTCAAATTTAAAAATGGAAAAAATGCAAGTAGAGGGTACAGATAAATATATAGGTGGTATTTATTATTACGTTCCAAATGAAAAAAGCGTCGATACTATTTCAACTACCCTTCAAAAACATCTCGGTGTTACGAATAAAAATGAACATAAAATTATAATAAAAAGGCTGCTAGATCTTTCTAGACAGCCTTTTTATTATATTTTTCAACATATTTTCATACACATTGTGACAAGAAGTGACAATTATTACAGCGGTGTAACATTTTTATGAAAACATTACACACACAGTGAAAATAATAGTATACTAGTACGTACATAATGTTATTTTCATCATTTTTATACAAAAAATGTAATACATATATTTATACATAAATTTCTGGGGGGAAATAAATGAAGCTAAGTAAAATACTGATTGGTTCTGCAATTGCTGGGGGCATATTACTTTGTGTAGGCGGTGTTGGGGGATATCAATATGTATCCAAATTAAATAATCAATTAGATACTACTGCATTACCAAATACTACATTTGAAGGTATTTCTCTCGACGGAAAAAATAAGAAGGATATTCAAGCAATTATTAATCAAAAGGTAACTGAGTTAGATCAAAAATCCCTTACCTACATATTCCAAAACGATAAACAAACTTACACATGGAAAGATTTAGGGATAAATTATAAAGAGAAAGATATTATTGACAAAATCTTCAAAGAACAAGAAGGAAACGTAATGAATCGTTACAAAATGCGTAAGCAAGCTGAAAACGGTGAATTAAAACGTGACTATAAATTAACACCACAATTAAATGCAACAGCTTATGAAACCTTTATAAAAGATAAATATAATGAAACATTAAAAAATCCTGTTAACGCAGAATTAAGTATTGAAGGCTCAACAGTAAATATTAGTCAAAGCCAAAACGGAGAAAAAATTGATAAAGGGAAACTAAGCGGTTTAACAAATGAAGCTATTACTACTGGTAAATCAGATGTTACATTACCAGTTACATTCATAAAACCAGAACGTTCTACAGAAGACATACAGAAAATGGGTATTAAAGAAGTCATTGCTGAATATTCTACTCCAATGGCTGGCCGTAACGGAAATCAATCATTTAACGTAAATAAGTCAGCTAATACTTTAAGTGGGGTTATTGTCGCACCTGATGAAACATTTAGTTTTAACGGTCGCGTTGGCGTAACTGATGCTGCACATGGTTATAAATCTGCAGCAGTATATTCACAAGGTAAAGTAATACAAAGTGCAGGCGGAGGAGTTTGCCAAGTCAGTAGTACATTATACAGTGCAGCTTTAAGGGCAGATTTAGGCATTGTTTCTCGAAGCAATCATTCTATGCCAGTAAATTATTTACCACTTGGACAAGATGCAGCAGTAGCAGATTATGGTCCAGATTTAAAATTTAAAAATAATACAGGCAATCATATTTATATTCAAGCATTTTCAAATGGAGGTAGTATTACTACACGCATTTTCGGTACAAATACTGGTAAAAATGTTGAAGTTTCTTCTCAAGTAATTAGTAGAACTAGTGATAAAATCACCGCGGTTACGTATAAAAAAGTAACACAAAACGGGGAAGTAATATCAAATGGACAAATTTCAAAAAGCGTATATAAAAGCGCTCCAAAAGAATAGATAATATCAACCGAATAGCATAAAGAAAAAGGCGTGATTTAATCACGCCTTTTTCTTTTGCAGTAATAGTAAAAAAGTTTCAAGATGGTCTTTCGTTTCTTCTAAAGACCACATACGATTTCCTTGCTTCGCAGCTAATACACACGCCTCTTCCCACGCGTTCTTTTTCTTCATATTTATTAATTCATCACGTAATTTCAAAACAATTTCTTCGTCTTCTTGTTCAATAAACTCTTCCATCACGCTTACTATTTCATCCTCATGAATACTTAACGTACAGTACGATTTAAGAAAGTATTGTAATGTCGTATACATAATGTACTCCCCCTTCTTATTTATCAGATGGATAAGAAGTAATAATCTTAAACCCTAATTCTCCTGACTTATCTCTTGCTAAAACAGTAACAGTTTTTACTAACTTGTCTTTTACACTCATATTTTTCTTTATTACCGTTTTTCCAACAGGAAATGAATGAGTTGTATTTAATACGAGACGAGCCTCTTTAGAATTTTTTAACCAATCTTGAATTTCCTTGTCATGTTGCTTCAAGCTATCTTTTACAGCTTTCGTCGCTGTTTCTTTATCATAGTATGTACTTGCGGCTGACACTTTATCTGTCTTCAAGCGATTCTTCAAATCCTCTTCTGACTTGCCTACATGTCTTTCAATCGTATGACCATTTTTAGGTGGTCCTTCCATTTCATCTAAAATATTATCACTAATTTTTTCTACCGATGTAGCTTGATTCCCTGTCTGTTTCTCTGTTTTTTGTTCTTTTCCTGCACATCCGCTTAAGATCAGCATTAATGCCAATAAACTACTGAAGAAAAGACTACTTATTCGTTTCATCATATCACCTCTTCCATGATTATTATCGCAACTTCACTAAAAGTCAATTTCACAACGAAAAAATCTATCAGTTTTCATTTTTTTATCTATTTTTCCATATTTACTCCAGCAATTTCATCAGCCCTCTATTTTTCGCCTTTTATAATATATACCCCCTCTATTTTTCGGTTATTTCCCAGATAAAATCACCGATAACATAACTATAAAACTCTTTTATACAAAGGTTTTTATAGTATTTTTAAAAATATTTTAAAATACCCTATTTTTATATACCCAATACCCATATAAGGTATAAAACACCCTTCTTATCAACGTTTTTCTACATTATGTAAATTTACCCTTGCCTATACAAACGAAATGTGGTGTAATGCAAAAAAAGATAAAGGATTTTAAACAATGGCTGAAACGATTCAAAATTTCTTAACAGAATACTATTCAATCGCAATTCCACTTAGTATCTTAATTAACATCATCATTAGTCTTTTAGGTTTTATCCCTAGTATTTTTTTAACCGCCATTAATATACAGCTCTTTGGCGTAACAAATGGTACTGTTATTTCGATCGTAGGCGAAGCATTAGGGGCTATTATCTCGTTTTATATTTACCGCATGGGCCTTCAAAAGTTCACTCACGATAAAGTAAATAAATATCCAAAGGTAGAGCGTCTTCTTTATGTAGAAGGTAGAGAGGCCTTTCTACTCGTTCTATCGTTTCGCTTGATACCTTTCATCCCATCAAGTATCGTGACTTTATTTGCGGCTCTAGGTAAGATGTCATTACTCTCCTTCAGTATTGCCAGCACAATAGGGAAAATACCGGCATTGTTAATCGAAGTATATTCTGCCTATCATGTCATGAACGGAACAAATGAAGCAAAGTGGATTGTGACAATTGCAGGTTGTATCGGATTATATTATTTGTGGAAAAAATGGAGAAAAAAATAAAGAAGGAGCATAGGCTCCTTCTTTATTTTTGAGGTATTTTATTAATAGCTATCCTTTAAATCCTTAGTTAATACCAACAGCACTAAATGATTGCTTAACTGCTGCTACTTCCGCAGAAGTAGCACCATATAAATCAGCTGCAGCTTGTACTGCACCAGCACGAGCTTGGCTAAATGTAGTAGATTGCGTGAAATATTGTGTATTTGCACGGTAATAAATTGCACCTAACTTATCTTTACCAATGCCCGTTACAGTTACACCCGAATGCGTACCACCATTTGCTAATAAATAAGCTTGTTTGTTAATGATACCACTGTTTGTATGAACCCCACCGTTATCACTAGTACCAGTGTAACGCTTAGAATAATGGTCTGGATCACCGTATTTCGCTGGATCACTCATAGAGCGAAGCGCATCTCCTGCTTTACCAGGCGTATAAATATCTTCACCAATCTCCCAATCCGGGTTACGGTTATCATAGAATTCTACTAAAGTACCAAAAATATCAGAAATTGCTTCATTTAGCGCTCCTGATTCATTTTGATAAATTAAGTCCGAGCTATTTTCAGTAACAGCATGCGTTAATTCGTGACCAATTACATCAATTCCACCAGATAATGAAGTGAATGTTACACCATCACCATCTCCGTATACCATTTGTGAGCCATTCCAGAATGCATTATTATACTTACTTCCGTAATGAACTGTCGATTTTAACGGAGCTCCTGCATCATTAATAGAGTTTCTGTTAAATGTAGCTTTATAATAATCATATGTTCTACCTGCATAGTAATGAGCATCTACTGCTGCTGCATCATACGCTGCATTGAAAACATTATCTGCATCTACCCATAAAGTTCCTGGCAATGTAGTACGATTTTTCGCATCATATGTGAAAATTGTTGCCCCGCGCGTATTATCTTGCAAGTAGTAAGATGAACCAGATAACGTTGTATTAAGTGATTTTGTATCTCCTAATACACCTTTACCAGTTCCTACTTTATTTGTTCCTGTTACAGGTTTTACTACTGCTTTCGCATCCTGTTTAGGAGCCTCTTGCTTAACTGGTGATTTATCTTCATTTGTTACATGATCCAATTTATTATATTTATTTAATACTTTACCGCTGTCTGCTTCAATGAAATAGTAGTAGTTTCCTGGACTTGGATCTAAGAAGTTTAGATTTACAACGTATGCATATGTTGTTTCTTCACCATTTTGATATACATATAAGTCCGCTTTTGGTTCTACCTCATATTTCGGTGTTACCCCTAAATCTTGCTGCGCGATTTCAATCGCTTTTGCGCCTTCAATCTTATTTTTATTTTTCAACTTTTCCTTCTTGTCTAAATCAGGTGCAACTGTTCCAGACAATACTTTTAAAGAACCGTCTTTACTTACGTGAGCTACTTGAGTAGAACCCCATACAGGTACTCCTTCGTAAACTTGTTGCATACGTACTACTGTTGAATCAGTTACAGCATCTTTCTTCACTTGTTTCACTTTGAAAGAATCTTGCGCACTCTTTTCCCCTAGCTTGTAATCACCTTTTGCTGCATTTAAGTAATCAAACACAACAGATTCCGCTTTCTTACCAGTCGCTCCAGTTAGATCACCAGAAATAAACTCAGGTGACTGTACTGTCTCATTGTACTTCTTCGTAGAGAGTACATTTTTAGAATCCGCAAATGCAGAGCCTGTCCCTCCAAATGTTGTAACTGCCATTCCTGTCGCTAACACTAACGCTAAACTTTTCTTTTTCATGAACCTTCCCCCTAATAAAAAATTTTTTTGAAAAAGAGTAGTTTTATATTAGCATTATGTTTCCACTATTAATATACTAAAAATTCAAATAATTATTTTCTCAAGTTTTGTAGAATTTTGAGGAACAAATATTGAAAAACCCCTTTCCGGTTGGAAAGGGGTTTCAATTATGAATTAATTTGTTGAACTGTTTTAGCTTCTTGGCCAAGAGTATCTGGCTTCCACGCATACTGAATATCCAATACCACCGCCGCAATCGCCATAACTACAAATGTTCCTGCAATTAACTTTTTCATACTATTTCTCCTCCTTATTCTTCTAATAAGTTTATCGCTAACTTATAGTAGCGATTACTTTCTTTAAAATCTGAACATTCTTCTAAGTATTCAGCTAGTTCTAAGTATATTTTCTTTAAATCTTTTATATTTTCCTCTGCTTTAAAGAAAGGAACTACTTCTATTTCTAGAAATTTTTTATAAACATCTCTTTCTTCAAAATACTTATATCGTAAACTTAATAATAAATATAGCATCCCTTTATATCTATCATCTTTCCTTGCGGCAATGATGCCTTTTTCAATCCATTTAGCCGCTTCCTCGATTTCTCCTAATTGAATACACTGTAACGAAAGCTCATACATAGCATCAATATAGTTCATATCCTCTTCTTTTTTATACTTTAAACATTCTATATAATACTCTTTTGCCTTGGTATAATTTTTTTGACGATAATACAGGTAACCAATATTATTCAAAGCAATAGATAGAATATTATCTTTATCAGCAAAAGAAGTCGCTTCCTTATGATATGATTATAAATTTCCATAGCTTCGTTATATTGTTTTTCTAGTGTAACTAAAAGCAATTAAAAACTTGCAATTAATTATATTTCTAAATTTATATTCACTTTTAAAGCCTTCTAATGCCACGTTAGCAAAGTATAATGTCATGTGGTCTATTTCCATCTGACTATAAGTTAGCGCTAAATTATAATATATTCCTGTTTCATAATAACCTAACTCTTTCGCCATCGCTTCTGTCTTTAACAAGTATTCTAATGCTTGTGTATATTTGTACTGCACAGAATATAACAACGCCTTATTATACGTATATAACATCTTCTGAAAAGGTGAGTATTTCTTATATACCTTTTTCAACTTATCCAATTCTTCCTCTACAGCAGGTAAATCTCGCTTCATCATTAAATACCGCGTATAAAGTAACTTATAATAATTTATAATTTCAAAATCCAACACATGCTTCATTTCACCTTGCAACTCTTCATATATACGTTCTACTTGTTGCTTGTCTAAATGAACTAGTGCATTTAACCATTCATCTAGCTTCCCCTTCACATCTTCTTCTACATCTCTCAAATCCGTCACAGCAATTTCTAGTCTTGTGCAGAGCAATTGTAGAATTTCTTCTGATGCTTCGATCTTTCCATTTTCGATCTTACTTAAGTATGAGACAGAACAAATGCCCTGACATAATTCTTCTTGTGTCATTTTTTGCTGGAGCCGTTTATAAAAGACTTGTTTGCCTATTTTTTCTAATGTTTGTTGCATTGTCCTCCTCCATTCTCATTACCCCCATTACTCTAATAATACATAAAATTTGGAGAAATATAAATTGATAAATATAAATTTTCTAAAAAATATGCATAATTTCATTTTTTTCTCTCTTGACTTCACATCAATATCTCTTCTTTGCTACGAATGGTGAAAAATTGGTATACTATAACCAAATTATGGAGGTGTTCTTGCGATGACTCATTATAAAGACGATAGTTATGCCTTACATACAGACCTATATCAAATCAACATGGCTTATACATATTGGAAAGATGGTATTCATAATCGCCGTTCTGTTTTTGATTTATATTTTCGAAAGCTTCCATTTGAGAACGGCTACGCTGTTTTTGCTGGCCTTGAGAAAATTGTAGAGTACATAGAAAATTTCAGTTTTACTGAAAGCGATATCGCTTACTTAGCAGAATTACAATTCGAAGAAGAATTCCTTCATTATTTACAAAATATGAAATTCACTGGGACGATTCGCAGTATGCAAGAAGGTGAAGTTGTATTTAATAACGAGCCTTTATTACGTGTTGATGCACCACTTGGTGAAGCACAAATTATTGAGACTGCCCTCTTAAATATTGTGAATTACCAAACATTAATTGCCACAAAAGCAGCACGTATGAAACATGCTGCAAGTAATGATGAGCTTTTAGAGTTCGGCACAAGACGTGCCCATGAGTTCGATGCTGCCCTTTGGGGGACGCGTGCTGCCTTTATTGGTGGTTTCTCCTCTACAAGCAACGTTCGTGCTGGGAAACGCTTTGGGATTCCTGTAGCTGGCACACACGCTCACTCTTTCGTTCAAGCATATCGCGATGAATACGTCGCGTTTAAAAAATACGCTGAAACTCATAAAAAGTGCGTCTTTCTCGTTGATACATATGACACATTGAAATCTGGTGTTCCAAATGCGATTCGTGTTGCAAAAGAATTTAGGGATCGTATTGATTTCTATGGCATACGTCTTGATAGTGGTGATATGGCTTATTTATCGAAAAAGGCACGAAAACTACTAGATGAAGCAGGGTTTACAAATACAAAAATTATCGCTTCTAGCGATTTAGATGAATACACAATTATGCACCTTAAATCTCAAGGAGCAAAAATTGACGTATGGGGCGTTGGAACGAAATTAATTACGTCCTTTGAGCAACCTGCATTGGGGGCTGTTTACAAACTCGTTGCGATTGAAGATACTGACGGAAAATTAAATGATACAATTAAAATTTCATCTAACCCTGAAAAAATTACCACTCCAGGACTGAAACGAATTTATCGTATTATCAATCGGGTTAACGATCATGCAGAAGGCGATTATATTGCGTTAGATTCTGAAGAACCAGGAAAAGAAGAGCGCTTAAAAATGTTCCATCCAGTTCACACATATATAAGTAAATTCGTAACAAACTTTGAAGCCCGTGAACTGCATAAAGACATTTTCGTTAACGGTGAAAGAACATATGAACTACCAAGTATATTAGATATTCAAAAATATAATGAACAGAGCCTCTCTCTATTTTGGGAAGAATATATGCGAACTTTAAACCCTGAAGAATACCCTGTCGATTTAAGCCAAGAGTGCTGGGATCATAAAATGAATTACATTCAAACAGTTCGAGAACAAGTTGAAAAAAACATACAAAAGTAAACAGAGAAGTTTTCCCTTCTCTGTTTTTTCAATACTATATGGATATTTGTAAAAAATATATTAAAATAATAAGACGAATGTATTTTATTTGTAAATTTTAATATTATACTATTTTAAAGTAAAATAATATTTGATATTATTTTATTGAGTCAATTTCAACAAAATCACCAATAAAAAAGAGGACGCGGTTCGCGTCCTCTTCTTTATAAATCTTTCACTCGTAATACACGCATTGCATTTAACACTGCAAGTAGTGTCACACCAACATCTGAGAAAACAGCTTCCCACATTGTTGCAATACCAAAGGCACCAAGTAATAAAACGATCCCTTTTACACCTAGAGCAAAGATGATATTTTGCCACACTATACTTCTTGTGCGTTTTGCAATTGTTACAGCTGTCGCAATTTTTGAAGGCTCATCAGTCATAATAACGATGTCTGCCGCTTCAATTGCTGCATCTGACCCTAAACCACCCATCGCAATACCAACGTCTGCACGGGCTAATACTGGTGTATCGTTAATACCGTCACCAACGAAGGCAATTTTTTCTTTTCCGTGCTTCGCTGCATCAATTTTTTCAATCTCTTCTACTTTTTGTTGCGGTAGTAATTCCGCATGAACTTCATCTAAGCCTAATTCTTTACCAACAGCTTCACCAACTGGTTTTGCATCACCAGTTAACATTACTGTCTTTTTAATACCTAGTTCTTTTAACTTTTGAATCGCTTGTTTCGAATCCTCTTTTACCTCATCAGAGATAACAATATAACCTGCATATCTTCCATCTACAGCAACGTGAACTAATGTACCTACTGTTTCTGGTTGCTTAAATTCAATATTTTCTTTTCTCATTAATTTTGCATTACCTGCAAAAATTTCTTTTCCTTGTACTTTTACGACTGTACCGTGACCAGAAATTTCGTTATAATCATCGATTATTTTTTCATCAATTGATTTTCCATATGCCTTTCGAATAGATTGGGCAATTGGATGGTTAGAATATACTTCAGCAAATGCCGCATACTCTAATAACTCTTCACTTGTAGTGCCTTCGCTCGGTTCCATTTTTGTAACTTTGAAAACACCTTTTGTTAATGTTCCTGTTTTGTCAAAAACAATATATTTCACATCATTTAAAGCTTCTAAATAGTTACTACCTTTTACTAACACACCACTTTTAGATGCACCACCAATACCTCCAAAGAATCCAAGAGGAATGGATACAACTAACGCACATGGACAAGAGATTACTAAGAACACTAAAGCTCTATAAATCCACTCAGAGAATGTAGCTCCTTCTAAAATAAGTGGTGGAATAAACGCCATGATTGCCGCTGTAATAACTACAACTGGAGTGTAGTAACGTGCAAACTTCGTAATAAAGTTTTCCGTTGGTGCTTTTTTACTGCTTGCATTTTGAACTAAATCTAAAATTTTCGATACAGTTGATTCACCGAATTCTTTTGTAACTTCAATTGTCAACACACCGTTTTGGTTCACAAAGCCACTTAATACATCATTTCCAACTTCAACTTCACGTGGTACAGATTCACCTGTTAATGCTGAAGTATCTACCATTGATGTTCCTTCAATTACTTTTCCGTCTAACGGCACTTTCTCACCTGGCTTAACGATAATATAATCGCCAATTTGTACATCTTCTGGTGATACTTGTTTCGTTTCATTTCCAACCTTTACATTCGCATAATCAGGACGAATATCCATTAATGAAGTAATTGATTTTCGAGAGCGGTTTACCGCAATGCTTTGGAATAGTTCTCCTACTTGATAAAATAGCATTACTGCTACAGCTTCTGAGTATTGTTGAATTGCAAAAGCTCCTACAGTTGCAATTGCCATTAAGAAGTTTTCATCAAATACTTGGCCACGAGTTATGTTTCTTACCGCTCTCCAAACGATATCTCCACCTATTAATAAATAAGCAAGGACGAATAACGGAATTGTTACCATTTGTGGTAAGCCCGCTAATGCAGCAATTGCTGTCAAAATTCCGCCGACCACTAATCTCCCTACCATCTTTTTCACATTTGCTTCACCATGATCATGACTATGCCCGTGGTCATGACCGTTCTTCTCTTCACGAACAACTTTCACGTCTGGCTCTAACTTTTGAACGACATTTGTTATATTTGCTACAGTCGCTTCTAGTTCTCTTTTATTCGCAACTTCTACTCGTAGTTTCTTCGATACGAAATCAACAGTTGCTTCTGAGACAGCTGGCATTTCCTTAACTTTATTTTCAATTTTCATTGCACAGTTCGCGCAATCTAAACCTTCTAATATAAATACTTCTTTAGCAATTTTATTTTTTTGTTCTTCTTGCACTTTAATATGCGGTTCTAATTTTGTAACGAGTTGTTTTGCTTCCGTAACAACTTCGTTTTCTTTATTTTGTGCCGTTTCTAAAATCATTGTCTTTGTTGCAAAGTTTACAGAGCAAGAATTTACTCCTTCTATATTCCCAACACCTTTTTCAATTTTCATTGCACAATTCGCACAATCTAAACCTTCTAACATCAGTTTCTTTTTCACTAACGCTTCAGCCATCGTTCTCCCTCCTCGCGTTCTTTTTATTCTTCTTCGTTTACGTGTTCAAACGCTTGCTCGAAGATATGAATTACGTGCTGGTCAGCTAACGAATAATAAACAACCTTTCCTTCTTTACGATTCTTCACAAGTTTCGCTTGCTTTAACACACGAAGCTGATGCGAAATAGATGATTGTGTCATTCCTAATAAATAAGCTAAATCACAAACGCACATTTCAGCTTCAAATAGCGCATGTAATATTCTCGTACGTGTACGGTCACCTAATACTTTAAATAGTTCTGCTACTTTACTTAAACTTTCATCAGTTGGAATTGTTTGTTTTACTTGCTCTACAACTTCTTCATGAATTATCGTTTGAGAACATGTCTCTTGTGGTGTTTCTACTTTATTTCCAGCCATTATAGCTCACCTCTTTAATTGAACATATGAACAATCATTCATATATCTTATACTCTTATTATATGAGCGCCTACTCATATGTGTCAATGAAATCTGAATTTTTTTTATGAACATTCCGTTCACATTTTAATAAGTCGTATACATATTTTCCGCACCCTCTATATTCTCATACAAAAAAGGATGCACAATTCGCACACCCTTTTTCATATTCCGACATAAAAATTCAACAAAGTAATATACATTCCCTTTATTTCAACAAAAGAAAAAGCCTTGCGCGCTCCCTAGACGCACAAGGCTTACTATACTTATATCCCTTTTAATTAAGCTTTTAATTAGCTTGTTCTAAATTATCCTGCGAACTTCCATCGTCTTTTAAATGACTATGTTTTTTCGAATAAACAAAGTATACAACTACTCCAATTGCTAACCAAGCACCGAAGTACATCCATGTTTTTAATGGTAGATTTACCATTAAGAATAGACAACATGCAATCGAAATAATCGGCAAGATCGGTACAAGTGGTACCATAAATCCACGTTGTAATTTTGGATGTGTTTTACGAAGAATAATAACTGACACACCAACCATCGCAAATGTTAACAACGCTCCAATATTCGCTAAATTCGACAATTCTTTTAAATCGATAAATCCAGCAATTAAAGCACTACCAATTCCTGTTAACCAAACTGTAAATGTTGGCGCTTCTGTCTTTTTATTAATTTTCGCGAAAGATTCTGGCAATAAACCGTCACGGCTCATCGCAAAGAATACACGTGTCGTTGCATAAATGTAAGCAAAAATTACTGCCATAATACCAATTACAGCTCCAATTGCGATTACACCTGCTACTTTATCTTGTCCTACAACTTCTAACACATATGCCATAGCTTCTGGTACATCTAATTCTTTATAAGAAACCATACCCGTCATAACGAGACAAACTACAACATAAATGATTGTACAAATGACTAACGAAGCGATAATACCAATCGGTAGATCACGTTGCGGATTTTTTACCTCTTCAGCAGAAGTTGCTAATGCATCAAATCCTAAGAAAGCAAAGAATACTGCTGCTCCCCCCGCGAAAACTCCACTTAAACCGTACGGTGCAAATGGTATCCAGTTTTCTGGTTTCACGTAGAATACACCAACTGCAATGAATAAAACAACGATACCAATTTTAATTAATACCATTATGTTATTCACGCGTTTACTTTCTTTCGTACCTCTTGATAATAACCAAGTTATAACTAATGTAACGATAACTGCTGGTAAATTCACCATACCACCTTGAGACGGAATCGTTAGCAGTGCTTTTGGAATTTCAAGCCCTAATCCACTCACTAAGTTATGGAAGTAACCAGTCCATCCGCCAGCTACTGCGGCAGTCGTTACAACATATACGGATAGTAATGTCCATCCCATTAAATGAGCTACAAACTCACCAATTGTTGCATATGAGTATGTGTACACACTACCTGAAACAGGAAGTGTAGAAGCCACCTCTGCGTAACATAATGCTGCAAATCCACAAACGATGGCTGCAATCATGAATGAAAAAATAACTGCTGGACCAGCATCTCTTGCTGCTACTAATCCAGTTAATACTAGAACTCCTGTACCAATTATCGCACCAATCCCTAGCATTGTTAGGTCAAATGCCCCTAGCGTTTTCGTCAAAGTTTTACTTTTACTTTCCCCTAACAATTGCATAACGGATTTCTTTTTAAATAGGTTGGCCACGATGTATGCCCCCTTTTGCCAAGAAGAGCTAAGAGATCTTCACTCTTAGCTCTTATCATGTTGTTTTATATATTGTTCGATTTTGTTTTGTATAATGCTTCTATTAGCAAGATACTTTTTCTGCTTCTAATAATTCTTTAGCACCTTTGTACTCTACACCGTGAGCTTCTGCAACTGCTTCGAATGTTACATAGCCATCTAATGTGTTAATACCTTTTAGTAATGCAGAGTTGCCTAGGCAAGCTTCTTTGTAGCCTTTGTTAGCAATTTGTACTGCATATGGTACTGTTACGTTTGTTAATGCAAGAGTTGATGTACGTGGAACCGCACCTGGCATGTTTGCAACTGCATAATGAACAACGCCGTGTTTTTCGTAAGTTGGGTTATCATGAGTTGTAATACGGTCAGTTGTTTCGAAAATACCACCTTGGTCAATCGCGATATCTACAACAACAGAACCTGGTTCCATTGATTTAATCATTTCTTCTGTTACAAGTTTTGGAGCTTTTGCACCTGGGATTAATACTGCACCGATTACAAGATCAGACTCTTTAACAGCTTCTGCAATATTGTAAGGATTAGACATTAAAGTTTTTACTTGGTTTCCGAAAATGTCATCTAATTGACGAAGACGTTCTGCACTTAAGTCGATGATTGTTACATCCGCACCTAGTCCAACTGCAATTTTAGCAGCATTTGTACCAGCTTGTCCACCACCGATGATTGTTACTTTACCACGTTTAACCCCTGGAACACCTGCAAGTAAGATACCTTTACCGCCTTTGTTTTTCTCAAGGAATTGTGCACCAATTTGTGCAGCCATACGACCAGCTACTTCACTCATAGGTGCAAGTAATGGTAATGAACGGTTTTCTAATTGTACTGTTTCATATGCGATAGAAACAACTTTTTTCTCGATTAAAGCTTTTGTTAATTCTGGCTCCGGAGCTAAGTGTAAGTATGTGAACAAGATTAAGCCTTCACTGAAGTGTTTGTATTCGCTTTCAATTGGTTCCTTAACTTTCATAACCATTTCCATATTCCAAGCTTCTTCAGCTGTATCAACAATTTTTGCTCCCGCTTCAACATACTGAGCATCTGTGAAACCAGACCCTAAACCTGCACCCTTTTGAATGAATACTTCGTGATTGTTACGAATTAAATGTACAACACCTGCTGGTGTCATTGCCACACGGTTTTCGTTGTTTTTAATTTCTGCTGGTACCCCAATACGCATAATGAAATGCCCCCTTATAATTAACAGAAAAAAGAGATTCTTTTTTCTTTTTGTAATAATTAATAACTTATGTCCTTATTCTAGCATAACTTAAAAGTTATGAAAACGCTAACATATCATTTTCCTAAAGTTTTTATATTTAGAATAGTGTAAATATATAAAACATTGATTCTATTAGGGGTTTCGTGTCATTCCATTATCTTTCACTCTATTTTTATTATACTGCTTCAAAATAAACAGCAATCATTTATTATTTGACAATAATTTAACAATGTAAGAAACCTAAGCGATAACGTATACATATACAGTTATTACTTTACTCAATACTTTAGAGATATATTCTTTTCACACAAAAACAGCTACTAGCATTTAGCTAGCAGCTGGGTAACTTATAAATAACTTAGAAAATAAATCATCTGTCGTTTCAGTAATTTTATCAAACAGATCACTTTCTTCCGCTTCTTGCTCTTTTAACATCTTAATTGTTTCACGTGCATCTTCAGGGTAATCGGTTATGATACCATCTACGTTTAACTTATAATATGCCTTTAAATTTTCCATATCATTTACTGTCCATACGTAAATTGGTTTGTTTAACTTCCTTGCTTCTTTTACTAATTTCTTATTTAACATATATTCTTCTGCTACGTAAAAGTCAGCCTTCACATTCTTTAAGTTAGCTCTACTTGCATACAGTATATACCCTACTTTTATATCTGGATTTGCACGCTTAAACTCTTTAATAAGTGGATAGTGTAACGTTTGAATTACACATTGCTTCTCAAATTCATTATCTTTAATCGTTTTTAAGACTTTGTTTACAAAATCTTTTTCGCCCCCATGAAGCTTCACTTCTATATTAAGTTTGATTTTGCCATTTGCTAGCTTAATGATTTCATCAAGTGTACTTATTTGTCCTGAAAGTCCATCTTGACTAAGGGTAAGCTGCCTTAACTCAGCCATCGTTAAATCTGACACATGTACATTGGCATTTGCGAGACGTTTCAGCTTCAAATCATGTATAACCGCTAGCTCACCGTCTTTCGTTTGTAATACATCTATTTCAGCGTAGTCTGCTTTTGCATCAATAGCACCTTGCACAGCTTCTTTCGTATTTTCTACGCCTTTTGATATATACCCGCGGTGCGCCATAATAATCGGTTCTTTATACGAATTTGAAATAAACGTTACAATGAAGGCAACGACCATTCCCGCAGTAATAATTCCTACAATGTATACGCCAATGAATTTCCAACGATGTTTTTGGAAGAAACATTTATCTGCTTTCGTTTTCGAATAATCTAATCCTTCTTCTAATAAAACATCCTCAACTGGAACCTTTTGTAAGTATAATCGCGTAATCGCCATAATATAAAATGGCGTCACGATAAAGCTGAATAAATACAATGTACTCGTTAAAAATACAGAAATCGTTGATTCAGCTAATAATGCAAATGTTCCTTTCGGGTTTGTAAATTCATAAACACCCCATAGGCACAATAAATACATTCCTAAAAACACGACATATACAATTCCAATTGAGATAAAAAATCCTACTAAAAAGAATAGTACTTTAAAAAAGCTTTCCTTTACTAAAGTTGCACTTTTACGTGCTGCCACGCGAAATGGTTTTTGCTCTAAAACAACAATAGGTAGAACGAAAATCCATCGAAGATTCAAATACGCGACTACAGCAAAGAACGTGTAATAACCAACTTGTCCCATCGTTGTCTTAAACAGTTCTCCTGTAATAAAGTTAGGAATTTGAATTTGCGGGATTAATGCCGTTTCATATCCCATATTTAAAAGAGGCAACAATACGACAGCATATAAAATAAATCCTGGTAAGCAATATGTGAAAAGAGTAGGTAAATACGTTACCGTTTTATATAAAATCGGACGTAATTTCACCTTCTGTCTTTTATGAGCGAAATACGAAATAATAATAAGCACCGCAAATTCTGTAAAGATAAGAAACAGTGCTAACAATGATAAAATTACGATTGCTAAGATGCCATAAGGCGTCTTTAAAAACGCTAATAATTCATCATTTGTCGCATTTGCATAACCACCAAAATACAATAACTTATTAAAAATGATTCCAAATAGCGGAACAAACACAATCGCTGCTAATAATTTATAAGCAAGTTGAAAAGTTAATACATTCCAAAAGGCAAATTTAACTGTTTGAAAGGAATGTCTCATTACTCCTGGTATAGATAGTTTTTTACGGTGTTGCATATATTCCTCCAAATTCTAAAACGGTATTTGAGATGGATTCCATATTTCCAGTTCTAATCCATCTTTTTAATAATAATATATTCCGCTTAACATGAACACACTTATACATATAATGAAAAAAGTGATGGCTACTTCCCATCACTTTTTCATTTATTCTATTTTTTCTCTAGCCCTTGTCCAAATGCTTTCAAGAAGCTAAAACCGAATGTAATAGCTCTATTGATATCTGGATCTTTTAATACTTTAAAGAAATCCATCACTTTTGTTTTTTTACCACTATTTAATTCATCTGTTGCAAATTGCAATCCTGTAACTAAACTTGACGTAATTTGCTTCGTTATTTCTGGGTCAACTGAAGATAACGCTTCTCCTGCCCCCATCATATTATTTAACGCATTTTTAACGGGTTCACGATTTAATTGCTCCACAGCGATTTTTGAAACATCTTCCTTCGCAGCAAGTAAACTAATTGCCGCATCTAATATACCAGCCTTCTGCAACTGTGCTAAAAGCTGCATCGTTTCTTCTACTGCTTCACGATTATTAGATAGCTCATTTAGAAGTTCATCTGCTACTTGCTGTTTCTGTTCTTCCTCTGTTACAACTTTCTTTTTAATTACAGTAATTTCTTTCGCCACTATCTCCGCCCCCTAGTCCACAAGTGATACGTATTGTTTTCTTTGCCATTTTTGCTGGATTTCAACACCGTTTTGCGGATTACGCTTTTTATCTCTCGGGTTTGAAGATGGTAACGGACGATTCCCTTTTTCACGTAATACACGCATCTTTACCATCGTTTGTTTGTACGCTGGTGTACACGTATAAAGATCTGTCGCCGTTCCAGTTAAAATATTGATTGCCTCTTCATTTACCGTTGCATGCATCGGTAAATATAGCTCTTTCCCCGTTACACGATCTGTAACAAGTGCCTGTACTTTAATTTTCCCAAATGGTGATGCTAATTCTACAAGGCCACCATCTTTCACATTGCGCTCTAGGGCAAGTTCAGGTGAGATTTCAACGAACACTTCAGATACTTTAGATAAAATACCAGCCGATTTATTCGTCATATTCCCTTCGTGGAAATGTTCTAACATACGACCATTATTTAAAAGTAAATCATACTCATCTGGCGCTACAACTGGTGGTACCCATTCATCTAATGATAGACGAGCTAGTTTATCCGGGAAGTTAAATCCGTCCACATATAATAGCGGTGTATCGCTACCATCATGGCTACCCCAACATAAACTATTCCATCCTTTTAAACGATCGTATGTTGCCTGAGAATATAAAGGTGCAAGCGATGCAATTTCATCCATGATTTCACTTGGACTTTCATAATTCCAGTCCCCGCCAAGCGCACGAGCTACTTTTTGTAAAATCCACCAGTCTGGCTTTGAATCACCAAGCGGCTTCAATACTTCATATAATCTTTGAATACGGCGCTCTGTATTCGTAAATGTTCCCTCTTTTTCTAAGCTTGGTGCTGCCGGTAAAATAACATCAGCAAAACGAGCTGTTTTCGATAAGAACATATCTTGAACAACAAGGAAATCTAAATTCGCTAAAATATGTTGTACATGGTTGGCATTCGAATCTACTAAAGCCATTTCTTCACCCATAACATACATACCACGCAGTTTTCCTTCATCTGCCGCAAGTAACATTGCAATATTATTTAAGCCTGGTGCTTTCGGAATTGTAGTACCGTATGCTTTTTCAAATTTCGCACGGAGTGCATCATCTGAAACCGCTTGGTAACCTGGAAGCCAGTTTGGTAATGTTGCCATATCACAAGCGCCTTGTACGTTATTATGTCCGCGTAATGGGTATGCTCCTGCACCAGGACGACGATAGTTACCTGTAACAAGCAATAGATTTGAAATTGCTGCTGAAGTTGTACTTCCTCCAGTATTTTGAGTTACACCCATTCCCCAAAGTACACAAGTACCATCTGCTTCATATACCATACGAGCCATTTCTTTCAGATTTTCTTTCGAAATCCCCGTAATTTCTTCTGTATAATCAAGCGTATACTTTTCTACCATTTTGCTATATTCATCAAAATTCTTCACATTTTCAGCTATGAACTTTTTATCGTGCCAATCTTGATCAATAATATATTTCGTAATACCAGCGAGCCATACATAATCAGTTCCTTGGCGCGGATGAATGAATAAATCCGCACGCTCTGCCATTTCATGTTTACGAAGGTCCGCCACAATTAATTTTTGGTCATGTAATTTATGAGCACGTTTTACACGCGTTGCAAGTACAGGATGTCCTTCTGTCGGATTTGCTCCAACGATAATGACAAGGCCTGCTTCCGCAATATCTTTCACTGTTCCAGCGTCCCCGCCCATACCGACAGTTTTAAATAAACCGTCTGTTGCTGGAGATTGACAATAACGGGAACAGTTGTCTACATTATTCGTTCCATATATTTGACGGGCTAGTTTTTGCATAAGATAATTTTCTTCATTCGTTACTTTCGAAGAAGAAATAAACCCAAATGCATCACTTCCATATTCTGATTTAATATGCTGCATATTGGATGCAACAACTTCAAGAGCCTCTTCCCATGAAGCTTCAACAAACATATCCCCTTGGCGAATTAATGGCTTTGTAATACGATCTTCACTGTTTACAAAATCCCATCCAAATTTGCCTTTTACACATGTTGAAATACCGTTAACCGGCGCATCTGAAACAGGCTGCACTTTCAAAATGTGGCGGTCTTTCGTCCATACTTCAAATGAACAACCTACACCACAAAATGTACAAACTGTTTTTGTTTTATTCACTTTCGTCTTACGCATCGCAGCCTCTACTTCTGAAACTGCTAAAATACTACTATATCCCGGCTCTACATCCTTTACAAAATCAATCATCGGATCTAACACATCCGGTTTCAATCCTGTCATGAATCCAGCTTCACCTAACATTGATTTCTCCATCAACGCATTACATGGACATACTGTTACACATTGCCCGCAACTTACACAAGATGAGTCATTTATACTTACACCATTGTCCCATATAACACGTGGACGGTCTAAGCTCCAGTCTATTGATATAGTTTCATTCACTTGTAAGTTTTGACATACTTCTACACACTGTCCACAAGCAATACATTGATTTGGATCATATCGATAAAACGGATGTGACATATCCACTTCACACGCACTTACTTTTGGCTCATACGGATATTTCTGTTCCTCAATTCCCATCATATGTACTGTATTGTGGACTTTACAGTTACCATTATTGTTATCACAAACGGTACAATACAGTAGATGATTCTCTAATATTCGATCCATTGCCTCAGTCTGTGCCTCTTTTGCACGCTGGGACTGTCTTTCGATATGCATACCGTTCTCTAATTTCGTTGAACAAGCACGCAATAACTTTCCATTTACTTCTACAATACACGTATCACAAGTTTGAATTGGATCTACTTCTGGTACATGACAAATTTGAGGATGTTCCAAATTACTCTCGTTAAATAATTGTAGTATCGTCTTTTCACCTGATGCAGAAAATTCTTTACCATCGACGGTTACACGGACTGTCTGTTCTGCCATAGTTTCCCCTCTCCTTACAACCAACTGTACAACACAATCATGAATCCGTTTTCAAAATCGCATTACTATACATATTTTTGAAACGCTCTACCCAAATACTTTCTTATGAAGTCGATTCTAGATGTTATAAGGTAGAACTACGAAAGCTTGAAAATATCACTATTCTACAGTTCTATTATATCGTACATATACAATAATAACCAAAATAATCTGTGATCTTCTTGTTAATAGGTGTTTTTATTTTTCCCATTGTTTTATGATAAATGTGGGAGAGAAATACATATAAAAGGGGAATTAAATATGGGGCCTACGCAAGAGACTTATACAATTGTACGTTATCAATCTGGTACATTTTCAAAACAACTGGATGAGATTGTTACAGAATCTCCTATTACTATTAAATTGAATGGTGAAGAATATGTAACAGTCGTATGCACACCAAATTATATTGAAGATATGGTAATTGGTTTTTTAATTTCTGAGGGGATTATTTCTTCCTATAACGATGTTGAAGAAATATGGGTTCAAAAAGATAACGGAATTGTCCATGTAAAATCATCAAAAGTGAATCCGCTCTATCAAACTTTATATAATAAACGATACATCACTTCTTGCTGCGGAAAAGGTAGACAAGGTTTTATTTTCGTCAACGATGCGGCAAAAGCAAAAGACTTACATGATATACATGTAAAAATGACTCCTGAAGAATGCTTTTACTTAATGAATACGTTACAACAATCTTCCACTACCTTTCGCCAAACCGGCGGTGTTCACAATACCGCGCTCTGTGATCGAAACAAAATCCTCCTATCAAGAATGGATATTGGCAGACATAATGCATTAGATAAAATATATGGTCATTGTTTGCGCAACGATATATCTGTTAAAGGAAAAATTATCGCATTTAGCGGACGTATTTCATCTGAAATTTTACTCAAAGTTTCAAAAATCGGATGTGAAATTGTTCTATCTAAATCTGCCCCAACAAAACTAGCATTGCAACTCGCTCACGATTTAGGCATTACAGTCGTAGGATTTATCAGAAATGAATCCTGCAATATTTACACACATCCACATCGAATTGATGGTTATCAATCGAATAACTAAAATAACTCCTCAATTGAGGAGTTATTTTAGTTATGAAAATGTAATATATTAAAGACTTGAATAGTTAATAAAGTTAATATATAATTTCATTACATATTAAAAAACAAAACATTGTAGCATATATCTTTTCATTCTTTTACAAATTAAAAGAGACTGCTAACAAAACACATACACACTCTTATAAAAGTAATGGATTTATTTTATTTGAAATCGACCAAGGAGGTTACAACGATGGAAATTCGCTTATTAACGACAGAGGACGCAGAAATATATTTAAAAGTTTGTATGGAAGGTTTAACGAAGAACCCGGAAGCTTTTAGCTCTTCCTATGAAGACGTTTTGAAACATGAGGATCCTGTAGCTGCTATGGCAAAACGATTAAGCAATCCGGATAAGTATACTCTAGGGGTCTTCAAAGATGATGATTTAATCGGCATTGCTACTTTAGAAACAAAGCCTTTTATTAAACAAGAACATAAAGCAAAAATCGGTTCCGTTTTCGTTTCCCCAAAAGCGCGTGGCCTTGGAGCAGGACGAGCTCTTATTAAAGCAATTATTGAAAATGCCGATAAATTACATGTAGAACAACTTATGCTCGATGTTGTAGTTGGTAACGCTGGTGCCAAAAAATTATATGAATCATTAGGTTTCCAGACTTACGGCGTACAAGAGCGTTCATTAAAACATAACGGTCAATATTGGGACGAGGAACATATGGTTCTGTTCTTAAATGATTAATACTTCAATATAGTTTTCCAAAAGCATCTTTTTATTAAGAAAGATGCTTTTTTCATTACAACAATGTAATCTTCATGTCACCTTTATCGATCGTACCAAACCTTTCCATTCATTATACTAAAAATATAAAGTGAAACTTTACTCAGTGGGGAACTACATCCCACGCTGATCGCATGTACTTGATATGTAGAGGAGAATGTGACATGAAACAAAACAAACGAGCTATGCTTTTAATATTTACTACAGCAATTGTAACTTCTGGATTAGCAATTTTACCTTGGTTTATTATATGAACACTCCCCCTAACAATGAAAAAAGCTGATTGCTTCTTAAGAAGCAATCAGCTTTTTTTATATTATAAAATCCCCAAAATTTTATTTACGCAACTTATAATAATAACCATAGATACGGCAACACACATGACAACCGTATTACGATCTTGCTTTTCTTTTTTTGAAATTTCTTCTTTTGAATTCATGTGTATGATCTCCTTTTAAAAAAAGTGTGAGATAGGAAATTTTTCTTATCCGATGCGAGGTGAATACGAAAACCCTCTCTATCTCACATACACAATAGAATGGAATTGTCATTTTATAAATAAAATGACATGACGTTATGTCGCAACATAGGGTATTTTGTGTCGCTACGTTTTCTATTATAAAAAATAGTTGTGCAAAACTAGTGCATTTTTTATGTCAATTACTCTGAGCGAAAAAATCAGCCCTCCATTCAATCACATAAAAAGAGTTTTTTATTATTTTCATGTAAACTATACAAGTAGAATGAACAGTTTGGGGTGCACAAGATTATGGTAAAAATTTTATTAGTAGACGATGAAGAACGTATGTTACGATTATTAGATCTGTTCTTAAGCCCTCGCGGCTATTTTTGTATGAAAGCTACCTCTGGCCTTGAAGCACTAAAATTAATCGAACAAAAAGAATTCGATATTATTTTATTAGATGTTATGATGCCAAGTATGGATGGATGGGATACTTGCTATCAAATTCGTCAAATTTCCAACGTTCCTATCATTATGTTAACAGCTCGCAACCAAAACTACGATATGGTGAAAGGCCTCACGATGGGCGCAGATGATTATATTACAAAACCATTTGATGAGCATGTATTAGTCGCACGAATCGAGGCTATATTACGCCGTACAAAAAAAGATGGCTTTGTTAGTTTCAATGGTATTGAGTGGGATAAAACGAAACATACTGTCACAGTTTATGATGAAAAAATCTCATTAACTCCTATCGAATTTTCGTTACTCGGACTATTTTTACAAAATACAAACCGTGCTTATAGCCGAGATGATTTAATCGAAAAAATTTGGGGCTATGAAACAGATATCGAATATAGAACAATTGATTCACACATTCGTAATATCCGTGATAAACTACGCAAAAAAGGATTTCCGATTGAAGATTACCTAGAAACGGTCTATAAAGTCGGATATAAATGGAAAAGTGAATAATTACTTCGGTCAGTGGGAAATCGTATACCACTGACTCTTTATTATGAATAAGGTATGGTGAAAAAATGAGTAAACTTTCCCTTAAAATTGGGACATACTTTTTAATATTAGCTTTATGTATTGAAACAATTGCTTTCGTATCTTTTTATAAAAGCCTTTCAAAAATGCGTATTGTAGAGGAAACAGATGCTCTTTTAGAGAAAGGTAATCGCTATAGTAAAAAAATTAAAAGCCGCGAGAGACGGGATGAATATTATAAAGAAATGAAACACGCTGAACATAATAAAAATCCTAAACGTCCTGTGTACCCTGAGTTCGATATTACGAATGAGGCTGCACACTTAGTTGAATCGGAATCAATTTCTAACTCCGATATAGCTATCATTATTACTGACCATAACGGCAAAATTATTTCCACCTCAGAACCCGTAACAAAAGATATGCAAAAACAACTTACTTGTAAAACAGAAACTGTCCCAGACGGCGGATTGGTCGTTGAAAGGAACTGGAAAAAATCAAAGTTCATCACAACAGTAAGCCCACTTAACACAACAAAGTTTCAAGGAAAGCTATATATGTTATTAAAAACATCTTTCCTAGAAAATATGTTACTTAAACTCATGAACCAATTTCTTATCATTAGCGTTTTAACAATTATTTTAACAACAATTTCTGTCTTTGTTTTTTCACGCGTTATTACAGAACCACTTGTAAAAATGAAGAGAGCTACAGAAAAAATGTCAAAATTAAACAAGCCAATTCAATTAGGTATTAAACGAAATGATGAACTCGGAAGTTTAGCAAAAACAATTGAAGATTTATCGAGTGAACTTACGTATATGAAAAAAGAGCGCAATGAATTTCTCGCTAGTGTCGCTCATGAACTATTAACTCCATTGACCTATATGAAAGGTTATGCGAAGGTAGCAAAGAGAGACTCTTTAACAAAAGAGGAGCGAGAAGAATACTTACAAATTATTGAGGATGAAACGGATAGTGTAACCGATCTCGTCCAAGATTTATTTATGCTTGTACAATTAGAACAACACCAATTTGTTATAAAAAAACAAAAAGTGCTTCTTCAGCCATTTTTAGAACGAATGGTAGAAAAAACAAAAACAACATTAACAAATAAGCAAATGCAACTTCATGTATATTGCAAAGATGATTTAGAAGTTTGTATAGACGAAAGACGTATGGAACAAGTTATGTTAAATTTATTACACAACGCTTATCAACATTCGCCAGAAAACACAGCCATTACGATACGTGTACTTACAAAAACAGATTCTTTTACAATAAGTGTACAAGATGAAGGTGAAGGTATTCCTGAAGAAGATATCCCGCATATATTTGACCGTTTTTATCGTGTCGATAAATCTAGAACACGAGCTACAGGCGGAAAAGGTATCGGGCTAGCTGTTGCAAAGGAAATTGTAGAATTGCATAACGGTTCTATTCTAGTAACAAGCCAATTAGGAGCGGGAACAAACTTTATAATCGAGCTACCTTTTGAATAATATGCGTGTGAAAACACCAGTAGTAGTAAACACTACTGGTGTTATTTTGTTCATAAAAACAGCTCATATAAGCTAAGCTTTTGAAATTATTCTTATTTCAATATAAAATAAAGGTACATTTGCAAAGATTTGGAGGGTGATATAATTGGATATCCATGTATTAACAAAAGACGAAGCAGAAATTTACTTAGAACTTCGCGTAGAAGGATTAAAGCAAAACCCTGAAGCATTCAGCTCTTCTTATGAAGATATTATTAATAAAGAGTGTGCGATTGAATATAAAGCACAAAAATTAGCACAAGATGAAAACTATACGCTAGGTGCATTTAAAGATGGAAAATTAATCGGGGTTGCAACACTGGAAACGAAACCATATGTAAAACAAGAACATAAAGCTAAAATCGGTTCTGTATATGTATCTCCAAAAGCGCGCGGACTTGGAGCAGGAAAAGCACTTATTAAAGAATGTCTTGAGCTTGCTAAATCTTTAGAAGTAGAACAAGTTATGCTTGATGTTGTTGTTGGCAACGATGGAGCGAAAAAACTTTATGAATCATTAGGTTTTAAAACATTCGGTGTACAAGAACGTTCATTAAAATATAACGGACAATATTGGGACGAAGAGCATATGGTCTTATTCTTAGATGAAAATAAATAATAAAAAACATCCTCATGTTTGGAGGATGTTTTTTACTTTCTTGTAAACCATGCCGTGTGTAATAATTGAATCGCTTTCGCAATTTCTTCCTCTGATAATATCGCAAACCCAAGTAAAACTACATTCTCAGGCGCCGTACCGTCTTTATAGTACGTAGACACAGGATATATTTTGATACTATGTTTCGCAGCTTCTTGAATTAATTCTTCTTCCCGCATTCTATTATGCACTTTTAATAAAATGTGTAATCCCGAATCTTCTCCTATCACTTCAACACGATTAGAGAAATATTTCTCTATTTCAAAAACAAGTCGATCTCTCTTCTTTCGGTAGACGACACGCATTTTATGAATATGTTTTTCCCAATAGCCTTCATTTAAAAATCTTCTAATCACTTCTTGGTCCATTCTTGAAACACTTTGTGTATAAAATAAATATTGCTGTTGATACTTTTTAATTAATTTCTTCGGCAACACCATATAGCTCATCCGTAGCGATGGTAATAATGCTTTAGATAGCGTCCCCATATAAATAACTTTCCCCTCTGTATCTAACCCTTGCAGCGCCGGTATAGGCTTTCCAGAATAGCGAAATTCACTATCATAATCATCTTCAATAATATACCTGCTCTCTTCTTTCTTGGCCCATTGTAAAAGCTGCATCCTTCTCGTAATAGGCATAATCATTCCATACGGAAACTGATGGGAAGGTGTAACAAATACAACATTCGCATTGCTATTTTCTAAATCTGCAATACAAATTCCATCTCTATCTAAAGATAACATTTGGACTCTTGCTTCTCCCTGTTCAAAAACAACCATCTTTCTATGATATCCTGGGTTTTCAACTGCATAATTGCTTCCCTTTAACAATTGAAACAATAGTTTCACTAATATTTGTGTTCCCGCTCCTAATACAATTTGACTAGCTGAACAACGTACACCTCTAGATTCATACAAATAATTCGTAATCTCTTCTCTTAAGCTCGCTTCTCCTTGAGGGTGTCCTAGAAAGAGAAGTTCGTTATTATGCGGCTGCCATATTTCATTTACAATTTTCCGATACATATTGAATGGAAAAGCATTTGTATCAATTCCTGTTTGTGTAAAATCAAATTTATAACTCTTCTCCTGAAACGGTACTTCTTCTATTCTCTCTCCGCTATCCTCTACATGAGCCATTTGCTCAATCTTGCATACAAAATAACCTTTTCTCGATATCGACTCAATATAACCTTCTGCAAGTAATTGTTCGTACGCTGCCTCTACTGTATTTTTACTTACTTGTAAATGTATCGCTAACTTTCGCTTAGCCGGTAATTTCGTAAAAGGGACAATTGATCCATCTTTAATCTCTTTTTTTATATACTCATACAATTGCACATATAATGCCTTTTTACTATTCATATTTAAATTAGGCGTTAATTCTAACATAGTATCTGACCCCTTAATAAAACTAAAATCTGATACTTTTTACAGTACCAGAAGTTATATATAATTCCTATTATCATGTCACACATAAAAAATCAAATACCGGAGAGGAGAAACATGATAATGAACAATGGTAGACGTATCGGACTTATTATGATTATTACAGGGGCTACATTATGGGGATTATCTGGTCCAATGATTCAGTGGCTATTTCAGCATACTAATGTATCCTCAATTGATTTTTTAACAATTCGATTGTTGCTTGCAGGAATATTTATTTTGTCTTTCTTACTTATAAAGAAACAAAATATATTTCAAATTTGGAAACACCCTAGATATTCTATACAACTTATTATTTTTTCTATTCTCGGCATGCTCGGTGCGCAATACGCCTTTATCGAAACGGTTCATATTAGTAATGCAGTCACAGCAACGCTATTTCAATTTCTAGGTCCTGTTCTTATTACCATGTATGTTGCATTTGAACAAAGAAAATTCCCTGCTTCCATGCAACTATTCGCAATTATAGCCGCGCTAATAGGAACATACTTTATTATTACAAATGGCTCAATTGAAAATATTGTTTTATCCAAAGAAGCTATTATTTTTGGACTATTAACAGCAATCGGATTTGCATTTTATACCCTTCATCCGGCTTCTCTCATTAAAGAATGCGGGACAACTGTAGTAATTGGTTGGGGGATGTTAATCGGAGGAATTGCACTACTTATTTATAATCGTTCATTCGGGTGGAATCAATTTTCACAAACCCTTACACTAAAAACTTTTTCTATGCTTATTCTTATCATTATTAGTGGTACCCTTTCTTTCCTTCTATATATCGGTAGTCTTAAATATTTAGCAGCAACAGAAACAAGCATTTTATCTAGCATTGAACCCCTTGTAGCTGCCATCGTTTCAATCACTTGGCTAAATGAATCTTTTGGAACATATCAATTATTAGGCGGCGTATGTATCGTTCTGTCCGTTATTTTTTTGACGATGCCTCAAAAAGAAACCGAACCAACCTATACAACGGAACAAATATAAAATGAAACTTTAATTAGTGGGGACTATCTCCCACTAATTATTAACCTACACCAATCGGGCTTTTACGGGATAAAAATGTCAAAAGAGGTCGTACAAAACTTACGACCTCTTTTTATACTTTAAAGGAATTGTCCCGCCTTCTAGCAAATACAATTACACTAACAATAAAAACTAGGAGTGTGGCACCATGAAAAAAATCGGAACTATGCTACTTCTCTCCTTCCTCATCACTGGATGCACACAAACGCAACCGGATTCAAAAGAACAAAAAAAAGACGTAATAGCAACGTCATCCACTCAAGTGAACGCACCTTCCTTCTTTCACCTTAGTGTTTTAAAAGATGTAAATTGGGAAGAAACACCTTCTTTCGTAGAAGGAAAAATGCCTTTAAAAGGCATCGAAGGTAAAGTCGCAATGGCTGATAGTCCTATTATCGCAAATGAACAAAATGAAATAATGTGGCACTTTCTAGATTCTGAAATACCAACTGGAAAATTGTCTATTATTGCGCTAAAACAAGGATCTGTAACTCCGACACAAGTACTCTTTCAAAAAGAAACTTCCAAACAAACTTGGACTACTTCAAATACAATCGATTCTACTACAAACGAACTCCCTCTCACTATGTCACTACCTTCATCTGGATTATGGTTATTAAATATATATGTGAATGAAAAATATTATGATCAGTTTGTAATCACTGCTGAGTAAAGTGACAAAAATAAACCACTTTCTTACAACAATGTAATTTCTACGTCATGTACTTCGATAGTTGAATTATCTCTCTTCTCTTATACTTAAAGTAAGAAATGAAACGAGGAGAGATGAGAGATGAAAAAAATGATAGAAGTGATCGTAGCAGTAACTGAGGTTTTAGTGAATGGTAAACAAGTTGCAATGGAATTAAATAAATAATGAAGAAACATAAATAATTCTACACTTCTTCATTATTTTGATTTCTTATCTCAAAAAAGCAGTGCCTTTTAGGCACTGCTTTTCGCTATTAATAACGTGGTATTTTCGTAATTTGTGCCACGCCTGAATCAATAGCTGCTTTCGCTACTGCTTCTGCAACACTTGGAACAACTCTTTTATCTAATGGATTCGGGATTACATAATTCGCATTACGTTCTTCATCAGTAATGATGTTAGCGATCCCATATGCTGCCGCTAATTTCATCTCTTCTGTAATATCAGTTGCGCGCACATCTAACGCACCGCGGAATATTCCGGGAAACGCCAATACATTATTTACTTGATTCGCATAATCCGAGCGTCCAGTTCCTACTACAGCTGCCCCAGCCTCTAATGCATCCTCAGGGAAGATTTCTGGAATTGGATTCGCCATTGCAAACACAATTGCTTTCTCATTCATCGTCTGTACAAGTTCTTTCGTTAATACGTTAGGAGCAGATACGCCAATAAAAATATCAGCTTGGTGAATTGCTTCTTTTAACGTTCCACGCACATGTTCACGATTTGTCTTTTTTGAAACTTCAATTTGTGCTTCGTTCATCCATGTTTCACCTTCACAAACAATACCTTCTAGGCTAACTAACGTAATGTGCTTTGCACCAGCCTTTAATAATAATTTTCCAATTGCAATTCCTGCCGAACCCGCACCGTTAATAACGATTTTCACATTATCCATTTGTTTGCTAACAACTTTTAATGCATTAATAACAGCTGCTAAAACGACAATAGCTGTTCCATGTTGATCATCATGGAATACAGGAATATTCGTTTCTTCTTTTAATCGTTTTTCAATTTCAAAACAACGCGGTGCTGCAATATCTTCTAAATTAATCCCTGCAAATGTAGGCTCTAAATTTTTTACAAGGGTAACGATTTCATCTACATCCGTTGTGCCTAAACATAATGGGAAAGCATCTACATTCGCAAACTTCTTAAACAAAATACTTTTTCCTTCCATAACAGGCATAGCCGCTTTCGGTCCAATGTTTCCTAAACCGAGTACCGCTGTTCCATCTGAAACAACTGCCACCATATTGCCACGTGCTGTATAGTCATACACTGTTTCTTCATCTGCCGCAATTGCTTTACACGACTCCGCTACACCTGGTGTATACGTCAGGCTTAAATCATCCGCTGAATTTACCTCCACTTTACTTGTAATTTCAATTTTCCCTACTAATTCTTTATGCAATAACAATGATCTTTCATTAATTTGATTTGCTAACATACTTATAATCTCCCCTTAATTTGACAAGCTAGCTATATGAATATAGCTAGCTTGTTTGATCATGAAAACATTTTTAATAATATTGTCGCCGTTACAACCATTGCCGCCCCGCCTAAACGAGTTGAAATTTGCGCGAACGGCATTAATTCCATACGATTTGAAGCCGATAAAATAGCAACATCTCCAGTTCCGCCTAAACCGCTATGACATCCAGTTACAATCGCCGATTCAACTGGATACATCTTCATCACTTTCCCTACAAGAAAACCTGATGCTACCATTGTAAGAACAACCGATGCGCACACAACAACATATCCTACTGAAAGAACTGCTGCTACGTCTTTTAACGGAATATATAGCAATCCTAATCCAACCATTAAAGGCCAAGTTAAATTCTTCGAAATAAATTTATATAAATGGAATGCTCCTTGCTCCATTTTTGCTGGCATTAATTTAAAGTATTTCACAAGTGCTGCTGAAAAAATCATAATGATTGCCCCAGGAATACCGATGAACTTAGAAGCAAATCCTCCAAAGATGAAGAACGTACACGCAATTAATAAACCTGCTCCCATTAATGAGAAGTCAATTGGCTTCTCTGTATTTTGTTCTTTTAATAATTCTGCTTGATTGTCTGTTTTCACTAATACACCGTTACCACTAAGCTCCGGTTTCTTCTCACCTAAACGCTTCATATACCCTGCACTTACAATTGCGAACATATTTCCAATAATAGCTGCTGGAATAAGCTGTGATACAAACGTCGCTGATGATTCATTTAAAATATCACTATAAGCTAGCGACAATGGTAAAATCCCTTCCCCGATACCACCACTCACAATTGGTACGATGATAAAGAAGAATGTGTGCTTCATTTCAAATCCAAATAATGAACCGACCAATAACCCTACTGCTACAGAAGCTAACGTCCCTACTACTAAAGGAATAAACATACGAACGAAACCTTGTACTAACACTTTACGGTTCATTCCTAAAATACTTCCGACTACTAAACAAGAAATATATAAATATAAAAAGTTCGATTTTTTCATTAACATAGTCGTAGCTTCCATTGAAGCTGGATTCATCCAGTTAAAAAATACAAGTAATGATGGAATAAATAACGAAAGTATTGCTGGACCGCCGATATTTTTTAAAATTGGAATTCTCATCCCAATATCGCCTAAGAAAATCCCCATGATCATAATAACTGCAAATCCACCAATCATATCTGCTGGCAATTTATTATATACAGATGCCCCATAAATAATAGCAGCCAATACTACATATAACGGTAAAGGTATAACACCGATTTTTACATTCATAATTTTAGAAGCGAAAGATTCTCTTTGTACTTCATTTCCTTCAGAAAATGATACCGCTTCCACATTCTTTTGAATTCCCATATGGCACCCCCTCGTTTTCTTAATAACAATATTAAAACGCTTTCAATAGTAAAAATAGTTTTTGTAAGTTTTGTAATTGATTTTGTAATTAAAAAAAGTATAAGCGACTTATATTAAGTCGCTTATACGTAAAACTCTATTTTCTTTTGATCAACACATCTTAATTTACTTACAGGTCTGCCCACATGTTGGTACATCATTTCGTTTTCTAACACTCCAATGTCAGTCAAAAACATTACATATTTTCGAATAGAAACTCTTGAAATTCCAACTAATTGTGCCATTTCATCTGTTGTAAACACTCTTCCATTCAACGACTCAATCTTCTGCCAAATTAATTGCAACGTTTGCTTCGTTAACCCTTTCGGAAGCTCTTTCGTGACAGTAGGCTCCCTTTTTTCTTTTTGTAAAATTAACGAATCTAATTCCGATTGACTAATTTTTTGTTGTTCTTTCATGAAAGTAAGTTTTTCTCGATATATAGTTAATGCCTCTTTAAATCGTTCAAATGTAAATGGTTTAATTAAATAATCTACTACACCATATTGTAATGCTTTTTTAATACTTCCCATATCATGTACAGCTGAAATCATTATAATATCAATTTCTTTTTCTTGGTTCCGGATATACATTAAAAGCTCAAAACCAGTCTCTTCAGGCATAAAAATATCAAGTAATACTAAATCTACTCGTGATTTCTCTAATATTTCGATCGCCGACTTTACTGAGTTAACTGCTTGAACAAGTTCAAATCCTCCTACTTGCTCTAAATAATGCGTATTTAGCATTGCTACCATCGGGTCATCTTCTACAATTAAAACTTTAATCATATTTGCCTCTCATCCCTACCTTTAGGTATTTCAATTGTTATCGTTGTTCCCTTACCTACTAATGAATGCATATGAATTTCCCCATTTATTCGCTGTATACTTTCTTTTACAAGATACAAACCATAACCGCGGTTATCTCCCTTTGTGGAATAACCTTTCGTAAATAATTCCTCTATTTCTTTTTCTTGTATACCTTTTCCCGTATCTTGTACTGTAATAGTTAGTATATCCCCATGTTGTATCTTAACTTCAACTCGCTTCTTTTCACAATTCGTAACTGCCTCTAATGCATTATCAATTAAATTTCCGACAATCGTAATAAGTTCATGAGTAATACTTTCATCATCTATTTCCGGCATATAAGAATCTTCACTTATAATTAATTTTATATTTTTCTCTCTAGCATAGCTGAGCTTCCCGAGTAAAAAACCAGCAAATACTGGACTTTTTATTCTTTTCATAACTCCACCAATTTCATATTGATGCTCTGATACCATGCCGCTTATATACTTCTGTAATTCTTCATACTGTTTCATATGTGTAAGCCCTAATACGACATGCATCTTATTCATAAACTCATGAGATTGTGCCCGTAATGCTTCTGCATATAGTCTAATACCAGTTAGTTCCTCTGCTAGTTTTCTAATCTCTGTTTTATCACGAAATGTTGCAATTGCACCAACAATTTCTCCTTTTACATATAAAGGAACTCGATTCGTCACAATCGTAATTCCGTAAATATTTTGTTCTTCGTTTAATTGTACTTCTCCCGTTTGCAATACTTCTTTTATACGAGAATTTGGCATATACAGCTCAACATCTTTACCGATAAAATCTTCTTCAAGTCCGCTTTTTTTAAATAGACGTTTCGCTTCATTATTAATTAACGTTACTCTAGCCTCTTTATCTACAGCAATAATACCTTCCTTTACAGATTGTAGCATCGTATTTCTTTCTTCAAGAATTTTTGCTATCCTGTGCGGCTCAAGACCGAATAAACTTTTCTTTATATGTCTAGCTAGCAATATTGCTCCTATAATTCCGACTAATACACCAACTCCGACACCAATATAAATGATATGTCTACTTTCCTTAACTCTCTCTTTTACATTATCTGCTGAAATACCAACAGCCACTGCTCCAAGTTGTTCACCTGTTTCAGAAAATATTGGTACAAACACTCGCATGGAAATACCTAAAGTTCCTTCTGCTAACGATACATGTTCTTTTCCTTTCAATACAGGCCCTTCATCCCCGCCAATAAAATGATGACCTATTTTTTGAGGATCTGGATGAGATTTTCTTATTCCACCCATGTCCATAACTACAATAAATTGAACACCTGTGTTTTGTAATATTCTATTTGTATACGTTTGGATTGCAGAGGTATCTGCTTTCCCAACCAAACCATCGATTACAATCGAATCATTCGCCACAATGTGTGCAATTGTTTTTGCCTTCTCTGATTGGCTATCCTCCGTCGTCCGTTCCACATTATGACTAATTAATATATCTGTCACAAGTAAAGAAAAAATTACAACTGTACAAACTAACAATGTAATCGTTTTCCACAAATTCCATAGTCTTTTTCTTTTTTTCATCCCGTTAATGACTCCCCTAATTGCTGAATAGAAAAATAAGTAAGGTGATATTATTTTCACCTTACTTATCTGCTGTTATTATACTTTAAATTTACTAGTCATCGCTTGTAGTTCTTCTGCCATCTCAGCTAAGTTTTGCGAAGCTGAACTAATTTCCTCCATGGAATTAACCTGTTCTTCTGTTGAAGCTGCAACACTTTGCATACTAGCTGTATTTTCTTCTGCAGCAGCTGCAATTTCATCAATAGCATTTGTCACTTCATTTGCATCTCCAGCAATTCTCTTCGTTGTTTCTACCATTTGATTAACTTGAGAAACAATATGTGTAGTAGAACTTAAAATTTCCGTAAAACTTACTTTCGTTTTTGTTACAACATCAAGGCCCTGTTGAACTTCTCCATTCACATTATCCATCGCCTTAACAGTATGTTCAATATCCGCCTTAATTTCTGCAATTAAATTTGCAATCTCTCCAGATGACTCTCCTGATTGCTCTGCTAATTTTCTAACCTCATCTGCTACAATAGCAAATCCTCGTCCCTGTTCACCTGCTCTTGCTGCTTCAATAGCCGCATTTAAAGCTAATAAGTTTGTTTGAGTTGCGATGTTTTGAATTGCTTCAGAAATAGCTCCTACTTGCTTTGATTTCTCATCAAGAAGTTTAATAATAGCATCTGACTCGGATACCGACCTAGAAATAGACTGCATTTGTTTTGCAGTTTGTTCAACTAAATCTTCTCCCTCTTCAGCTCTTTGTCGCGCATGTAATGAAGAAATAGAAATTGACTCTGCGCTTCCAGTTACATCTTGAATTGCTGTATTTACTTGTTGCAATGTAGCCGCACCTTCTTCAACACCTTGACTTTGTGATTCAGCCCCACCTGATACTTGTTCCATTGCAATTGTAATTTGATCTGTCGCATCATTTGCTTGCTGTACGCTCGCTGTTAACTCTTCTGCCGATGCTGCAACATGTTCTGCTGAAAAGCTAATTTGGGTAATAACATCTTGTAAAGACGTAGACATTTCATTAAATGAATTCCCTAATTTCCCTATGTCATCCTTGGAATGGATTGTAATTTTCTCTGTTAAATCTCCCTTACTAATTTTATATGCCGATTCGGCTATTTTTCGTAATGGCCTTGTAATAGACTTTGTAATGAAATAAATTAATACACTACCAAATGCAATAGCGATAGCAATGACAATCAAAGTCTTATAAAACACTGGACTGGCAGCTTGGGTAATTTCTTCATCGAACATAACACCAACTACTTTCCAGCCCGTTTTCTCATTTGTTGCAAAGATTAAATTCTTTTTATCATCTTGTTCTGTATAAGACACATTTCCTTGTTTATCTTCATAAATTGGTTTAATCCAAGGATCAGTAACTTTTGCACCTGGTTTTCTAGATGGATGACTAACAATTTGCTTATTTTGATCTAAAATAACTGCATAACCTTTTTCACCAATGTTAATCATTTTGGAAATTTTTAAGATGTTATCTAAATTTAAATTAATTCCTATAACACCTTTACCATCTTTTACTTCTTTCGCAATCGTCACTACCATATTTTTTGTAGATGCTGACTGATATGGCGCAGTAACAATTACTTTCCCTTTATTTTCATGTGCTTCTTTATACCAAGATCTATCTGTTGGATTATACCCATCAGCCATTTGAATAAATGGTTCTCTTATAAACTTTCCCGTCTCTGTTCCAATATAAATACCTTCTACTTCTGGATGAAGCTTTATATATTGTGCTAACTTCGTTCTTACTATTTCTTCTTGTCCATTTAGATATGTATCCTCTGTTAAGATGTCTGCAAAGTACGTCGCATCAACAAATTTCTCTTCTATATTTTGAGAAATAACAGTATTTAAAATCGAAATATTCTCCTTTGCTTTATCTGTCATTTGATGCTCAAAATTTGTTTTGGCAGTTTGATATGAAACACCACCGATAATAATTCCTGGTATAGTTAAAATAATAAAAATGAAATGATTAATTTTTATTGATACTCATACATTTAACCCAGTTAAATATTTTTGCATAATAAGCCTCCTTTATGTAATGTGGATACTTGTGTCATTTTATACAATTAACATATATAAAACAATATATAATGATAACATGTAATTTTTTCGTCAATTATGCATTTTTGCATATTCACTCCTTATACGTATTTTAATCATAAAAAGAGAACTTTAGCATTATATATGCTAAAGTTCTCTTATTTCTTAACAGCTTCTACTCTATAAAACTTCTCTTATAATCCTCAAATGTTTTATCCTTCACCTTATAGTCATATTACTAAAAATCTTCGTCCTAATTTATTTAGCGCTCTTTACATAACTAATTGCCTGACTTCCCATTTGTACCCATGCCTGTTCAAAGGTTTCTCTCGGTACTTTTACATCTAAGCTATCCTCAAGTGGATCTCGAATATATACAGATTCCTGATCATACCCAATAAGTACAACACAATGTTCATTATACGTAATAGAAACATCTCCACTATTTGTTTCCCATGTAGTAAATTCAGCTTCATCTAATGGTGCAAATGTTGCATTTGTGATCATGACTACAGGTTGCCCTGCTTTTATACTCTTATAAATTTCTTCTATATTCTTCCCTGTTAAGTCTACAGCTTTATTAGGTAAATATTTTTCCGCTAACTGAAAAAGTGGCCCATGATATACAGCGTATCCTGATTCAGAAAATGTGTAAATATTACCTACAAATCCTTCATTCGGATTCCCGCGCACACCATCATCTATAAAATCAACTTTTTTTATTTCATTTGCTAATGTCATCTTATCCACTGAAACACCAGCGTATTGTAACATCATCGCTAAGCTTGTCACTTCACAGCCTCTATCCAATTCTGGTAACTGCTGAATTAAGGGAACATTTGATAAGATGACTTTTTCATCGTTATTACTAAACTCCGTTTCTTTTCCTCTTTGTATATTTGAGAATGTAAACTTCTCTATATACTTTGGAATTCCATTTGTATATACACTCCATATTACTGCACCTAGTAAAGCTATACATATATACCACTTCAATTTTCTTATCGCTTTCACGTCCTTATTAATTCGTTAAATAAGAATAAAATGCGTCAGCATCCGTTCGTATCATCGGTACAAAATTTAGTTCTTTTCCTTTTTCAGGCTGCTCTTTTTTTATCTTTTCCGCTAACTCTTGAATATTCATATTCATTTTATCCATATTGAGCTCATCTGCCATTTGTAGCACCTTTTGTTCATTAATTTCTCTTAATACTTGATATAAATATTTACCGTACAAATCAATATGATATTTTTTCGCTTCTTCCTGTACTTTTTGTTCGTACACTTCTTGTGCTAACTCTTCAATTTCTTTTCCTTTTTGAGAGATGCCTAACTTCCCTGCTTCTTCCCGTACTTTCGTTCCATAGATTTCTTCCGCAATGTCTTCAATTTCTTTTTCATCTGTCGAAATACCTAATTTATCTGCTTCATCTTTAATTTTAATCGCATTAATTTGAGTAATTAAATCGACAATTGATGTATTCTCTGTAGATATACCTAGCTTTAACGCTTCTTGCTTTACTTTTGTTTCATAGATTTCTTCTGACAGCGTCCCAACATCTTTTCCTTCAATCGAAATACCTAACTGCTCTGCTTCCCTTCCTACTTCTGTTTCATGAATTTCTTTTTCTAGTGTAATTTGTTCTTTTCCTTCCGTTTCAATACCTAATTTCTCTGCTTTTTCTTCTGTATGCACTGCATGTATCTTTCCATTGTTCAATTGTTCTTTACTGCGCTGCGTGTAATCTGTCTTTCCTTTTTGTGTTTCGGAAGGAGAGGCACCCCCTAAGATACTGAAACTCATTACTCCAATAATGAATACCGTCATCATTTTCTTTTTCAAAATCAATTCCTCCCTCTTATACTTTCTTTCCCATCATTCCCCTAGTTTTTTTAATACTATACATACATCTCATCGCTGCTTAAAATAACATTATGATTGATAAAATCCACTCACATACAACTAGTCTCTTCTTCATGTAACGAACTTTCTTTATGCCATACATAATATAAATAGTTTCTTAACTTTCCCTTAAAAAAAGACGACCTTGTAAAAACAAGATCGTCTTCTTACTTATATTTTTTGATTTTTAGGGAAAATCACTTCAAAGCAAGTGCCATCTCCCCATTTGCTCTCTACTGATATTTTTCCATAATGCTTTTCTACAATCCAATTTGCAATTGAAAGACCTAATCCAGCTCCTTCTGACGTACTTCTTGCTTTATCCCCTTGATAAAAACGATCAAATAATTTCGGAATATCTTCTTCTTTCACTCCTATCCCGTCATCTTTCACCTGTATACGAATTGAACTACTCGTTTGCGTGCAATCAATTTGAATATGCCCACCTTTGTTTGTATACTTCATCGCATTATCTAACAGTATGACCATCATTTGATGAATCCGCTCTCTATCCCCCATAAAAGATACACCACGTTCTACTTTTAGCATCATTTCTTTTTCTTGATAAGAAGCAATCTCCTTATATGGAGCTACTATTTCTTCTAACAATTTATCAAGTTCAAATGTTTTCTTATCCATCTCAATTTGATTAGAATCAGAACGTGCTAGCAATAATAAATTACTAACGAGTTTCGATAACCGCCTACATTCTTTTGAAATTGTAGAAATATCCATCGCCTTTTCTTCTATTGTAGCGGATGGTGACTGGAATAAAACATCCGTTTTTGATTGAATAACTGCAAGTGGTGTCCTGAGTTCATGTGATGCATCAGAAACGAATTGTTGCTGTTTCTCCCATGAACTTTGAATAGGTACGAGTGCTCTACCAGCTAGGAAAAAACCGATACCTATCGCACAGAGGCTTCCTATGCTGCAACCTATAACGAGGATTAAAAATAAAGTATTTAACATTCTTTCTTCCGCTGTTATATCTCGCACGATTTGAACTATTTCTCCATCTTTTTGAAGCGAAAATGATCTAAAATATCGTTCTTGTACTTTAATATCTTGTAAATCCTCTAATTTTTTTGGAGAAAACTTCTCCAAATTCTCTTCAAAAATAGAACAAAGTTTACGGTTATCTCCCTCTATTTTCACTGTTTTTCCATTCCAAGTTATTCTAACTATTCGTGGATCTCCAATTTGGATATTCTCCATGCGTTTTCTTGGTGGTATTTTAACATCTAATTTTTCTCTATACTGAGCCAGCATTTTTATAGATTGATCCACTTCATTATAAATACGCTTATATGTGTACGAATAAATAATACTACCTAATATACCTATTAATAGGATAAATACTAATGAATTCACTATAGTCAAACGAATGCGTGTCTTTTGAAACATACTTCCCTTTTTCATTGTTCTTTTAATATATATCCAATACCTCGAACGGTTTGAATATCTTTCTGATAACCGAATGGTTCTAATTTTTTACGCAAATGATGCACATACACTTCCACAATCGCTACTGTCGTATCTGAATCAAATCCCCAAACACGATCAAAAATTTGTTCACGCATTAAAATCTTTCCGCTATTTTGAACAAGGTACTCTAGAAGCTCATATTGTTTTAATGATAACTTCATACCTTTTCCATCTACTTGAACATCTTTATCTTTTCCGAACAATTCAATCCCTTTATAGCGAATCGTTTGCTGCGTTGTTAAACTACCACTTCTGCGTAGTAAAGCACGAATTCTCGCTTTTAATTCAGGGGCCTGAAATGGCTTAACAATATAGTCATCTCCACCAAAGTCCAATCCCTTCACCCGATCTTCTAAAGAATCTCTCGCTGTCAAAAACAGGACTGGTGTTTCAATCTTTTCATCTCGTATTTTTTGAATCACTTCAAATCCGTCCATCCCTGGCATCATCACATCCAGCAAAATTGCATCATATATATTTTGAAGAGCTAAAAACAATCCATCTTCTCCATTTATTGCCGTATCTACTTCAAATTCATCACGTAAAATTTGTACGATAGACTCTAATAACGAAGCATTATCTTCTACTACAAGTAAACGCATGCTCTCACCTTCCATCAAATAGTTCAATTCTATTTATTATTACATTTCTTCTCTTCATAACAAAAGAATGTAGTTACATTACGTAATTTCATTTTTAACTATTTCCTTCTAAAATTTTGAAGTTTTATTATAAAAACTTTGTCTTAAATTTAGCTTAATAAAAAATTGAAAGAAATAAGATTCCTCTTATCTCTTTCAATTTTTTATTACATATACCTTTTTACTCGGCAACTCTAAACAATTTAGCTGACCGCCATACACAGCCCCGCCATCAATCCCAATAATACGATTACTACCAAAATACACTCCGCAATCCTCACTACCATGAAGCGTTTTTGTTTCCGTATGCCCAAATACAATAACCTTTTCACCGCTATATCCATTATGAAATTCATTACGGATCCACATTAATGTATATGGTTCAGATTCAGAAACTCGTTTCATCGGTTCAACCCCAGCATGTACAAATATATACTCTTCTGTTTCAATGTAATGATCTAATTCTTGAATAAACTTTATATGTTCCTCTAATACACGAGAGTGTAAAATCGGTTTTTGGAAGTCTTTCTCATTAACCGCAATATCTTCTTCTACAAATCCATAGCTATATAATGTCTTATCTCCACCATTTCTTTTTACCCAATGGTTCCATGAACGTTCCTCATTTGTCGTTAACGCCTTAATCATCATATCTTCATGATTTCCTTTTAAAATGAGTGCTCCATCTTTTTTCAATTCTCTTACCTTTTCAATTACAGCACGCGCATTTGGACCACGATCTACATAATCTCCCAGTAAGATTAATTGATCCTGTTTCGCATCATATTGAGCTTCTTCCAATAAATGTTCGAACTTTTCTATCTCTCCATGAATATCACTAATAACAAGAATTCTTTTCATATTATCCCCCCTCTTTCTAATTATAGTTCAAAACGACAGAAAGTTCAGAATTGAAATCCCGCATTAACGGGCAGTAAGCCCCCCACTGATTACAGTTTCACTTTATTACAAACTAAACTATTATCCTTACAACAATGTAAGTCTCTTGTCATCCAATTCGATAGTTGTAATTACTGTATTTCCTTATACTGAGAGTAAGAAATGAAACAAAAAATAAGGAGAGATGAGAGATGAAAAAAGTAATGGAAGTTGTAGTAGCGGTAGTAGAGGTTTTCGTAAATGGTAAACAAGTCGCAATGGAGTTAAATAAATAATGAAAAGGACAACATTCACTCTAGACCCTTTACTCATATAAAAGAGATAAGACTTCATCATTTCTTTGATCCCTTATCTCCCTATAAAGAAAGCCGTATCCCTTTTAAGGATACGGCTTTCTCTTATTTTTGACTCGTACGAGCTGAAATGCTAATTGCTCTATCTGTTGCTTTGGCAGCTTCATCTAACGCTTCTTTACTATTCTTCCCGTCATACATCGCTTCTAATGCTTTTACAACTGCATCTCGTGATTCTGGGAATACACTAATTAAAGCCCCTTGTGTTGCTGGAGATTGCTTCGTCGCTTGCAATTGATCTACTGTTACTTTCAACTGTGGATATTTTTCATATTGCTCTTTTACTAATGGCTCATTATATGCATCTGGATTAATTGAGAAATAACCTGTTGCAGTATGCCATTTTGCTTGTACGTCTGGCTTCGTTAAATATTTCATAAAGTCCCAAGCACCTTGTTGCGTTTCTTCTGAAACCATATTCGTCATCCATAATGATGCTCCACCAATAACAACACCATTTTGTTTCGAATCCTCAGGATACGGAATATATGAAACACCTACATTAAACTTAGATGCATCGATTAAATCACGAACACCTGCTGAAGAATCTAAATACATAGCAACTTGTCCAGATTGGAACGCGGCACGAATATCATCCCAACTTGCTCCATACTTTCCAAGTGCGCCAGCTTTATTTAAATCATCTAACATTCCAAATACTTTCTGTCCTTCTTTACCGTTAAATACCGCCTTCTTTGCAGCATCTTTACGGCCGTTTTCGTTATCTACATATAAAGCACCTTGTGTCGCTAACAATTCTTCAAAGAACCAACCATAGTTAAGCATGGAGAATCCATATTGTTTTACATTTCCGCCTTCTTTAATCGTTAACTTTTTCGCTGCTTCTTGTAATTCCGCATATGTTTTGGGAGCTTTCTCTGGATCTAAGCCCGCCTTTGCAAAAGCATCTTTATTATAAATTAATACTGGTGTAGATGAATTAAATGGCATAGAATACATTTTTCCATCAACTGAATAATAATTTGTAATTGCTTTTTCTAATTTTGACGTATCGTACTTATCTTTTTTTATCCAGCTATCAATTGGTGTGATTTTTTTGCTATCAATCATATATTTCGTTGTAATTTCACTCGATTGAACAAGAGCTGGCGCTTCTTTCGTTGCAGACATCGTTCTAAATTTCGTTAAAGACTCTTCATATGTCCCTTGGAACTCTGCCTTTATCTCATATTTATTTTGCGACTTATTATAGTCTGCAACAAGACCATCTAATACTCCTTGTGTTTTTCCACCCATCGCATGCCAGAAGCGAATTACAGTTTTATCACCATTTTTTTCAACTGGTGCTACTTTTGCCTGTACTTCAGATTTTCCCTCTGTTTTACTATTTGAACAAGCTGCACTAGATAATGCCATTGTTGCTACCATTAATAGAGCAGCACCTTTTTTAACTAGACTCATTTAAATCTCACCTTCTCTTAGTTATTTAATTGCACCTTTGGTTAATCCTTGTTGTAATTGCTTTTGCCCTAAAAATAGTAAAATCAATGTTGGAATAACGATAACCGTAACACCGGCCATTACGCTTCCCCAATCAGTTGCAACTTCTTGAGACTGAAGCTGCTTTACACCGATTTGCACTGTTCTTACTTTTTCATCAGTGGTCACTAAAAGTGGCCATAAATACATATTCCATGTTGTTAAAAAGCTATATACTCCAAGCGTAATAAAACTCGTTTTACAATACGGTATTACAACGCTGAATAAAAATCTTATATTTCCAATCCCTTCAATAAAAGCAGCTTCTTTCAGTTCATTCGGGAGTGTCATAAAATGTTGACGTAACAAGAAAATACCGAAAGCTGTTGCAAAAAACGGCACTGTCATCCCGGCGAAACTATTGATCCAGCCAAAGTTTTGAATCGTTAAAAAGTTAGGCACCATCGTTGCTTCCCACGGAATAAGCATCGTTGAAATAAACAGGAAGAAAATTAAGTTTCTCCCTTTAAACTGAAGAAAAACAAAAGCATAAGCTGCTAAACTTGATACGATAAGTTGTCCAATCATAACGACTGTCGATACAATTAAACTGTTATATAAGTATGTAAAAAGCGGTACTTTTTGAAAAATATTAATGAAATTATCAAAAGTAAACTGGGTCGGAAATAACCTTCTCATTTGAATATCGTCTGGTGTCATAAAGCTTATTAAAAATGCATACAGTACAGGAAAAAATACCATCACTGCACTAATAATGAGTAGCATGTATAATAGGAAATTTTGTTTCCACTGTTTAACAATCATTTATAATGCACCTTTCTCTCAGCAAACTTAAATTGAAGTAATGTAGCAACGAAAATGAAAACAAATAATACCATCGCTTGTGCACTTGCTGTTCCAAATTGATGATTCACAAACGCCTCTTTGTAAATCGAGTACACAATTAAATTCGTTGCATCATTTGGTCCACCGTGCGTTAAAATATCAATTTGTCCAAAGCTTTGGAACGCACTAATTAATGTTACTGTTACAATAAAGAATAAAGTTGGTGATAGCATCGGTAATGTAACACGGCGAAGCTTATATAAATAACTAGCACCATCTATAGATGCACTCTCATATAAAGACGTATCAATATTTTGTAAACCACCTAATATAACTAAAAATGCAAAACCTGTATTCACCCAAACTGTTGTAACTGATACAGAGAATAGTGCCCAGTCCGGACTCGTTAACCATGCGATTGCAGGAAGGTTCATAGAGGCTAATATATTATTAAATAATCCTACACTTGGATGAAATAAAAATAGCCAAATCACTGCACTAGCAGCTACTGATATTCCCATCGTCGAAGAAAAAAGAACTCGGAATAACCCAATACCTCTTACCTTTCCATTTGCAATCAATGCAAGAAACAAAGCAAATATAATACTCGTAGGAACTGTATATAAAACAAATAATAAAGTTGATTTTATACTTTTGTAGAAGGCTGGATCAGAGAATAAATATTGATAATTTTCTAAGCCAACGAAAAGATTAGCTTCTCCATGTATATCGGTTAAATAAAAACTATAATAAATCGTCCTAAACAATGGATAGAACAGAAAAATCGAAAATAGCAAAATAGATGGCGCCAAAAACAATAATCCTATTCTTAAATCTTTCGTTCTCTCCCATAATTTTTTCTTTTTTGACACCTTTGTTTGAACTGGTAACTTACTTACTTCGATCATTATTTCGCCACCACTTTCAACTCTTCTTCACCTACCACTTTTAAGCGTTCATTCGTGTTTTCGTTAAAGAAGCATAACTTTTCTTGCGAGAATAATAATTTTACTTTGTCACCTTTGTTCAGGAGTAACTGTCCGATAACTTTCGCACTCCAAGTTGTTCCATTTACCGCAAAGTTCAATATAGATTCATTCCCTAATACTTCTACAGATTGCAACGTCACTTCTTGTCCCTCCTCAGACATTGCAATATGCTCAGGGCGCATGCCTATGCGAATTGTTCCTTCTGGTAATTGCTTTAACTGTCTAATAGATAATGGAATTTGCAATTGTCCTATATGTAATACACCTTTTTCTTTATTTACTTCCCCATCATTTATATTCATAGAAGGAGAACCTATAAAGCTTGCAACAAATTCGTTTGCTGGTTCGTTATATATGTTAAGTGGTGTTCCAACTTGCTGTATACTTCCTTTATTTAAAACCATGATACGATCACCCATAGTCATCGCTTCTATTTGATCGTGGGTAACGTAAATCATCGTAATTCCTAATCGCTGCTGAATTTCTCTAATTTCAATTCTCATTTGCGCACGTAATTTCGCATCCAAATTCGAAAGTGGTTCATCCATTAAACAGATTGGCGCTTGACTCACAATTGCCCTGGCAAGTGCAACACGCTGTCTTTGTCCGCCTGATAATTGGCCTGGTTTCATTTTCACATACTCTTTCAGTCCTACCATTTCAATAGCTTCCATTAATCGCTTTTGTCGCTCTTCTTTTTGTACTTTTCTTACCTTAAGTCCAAATAAAATATTTTCTTCTACAGATAAGTGTGGATATAATGCATAATTTTGAAATACCATTGATAGATTACGGTCTTTCGGCTCTAGATCATTTGCAACACGTTCATTAATAATTAAATCTCCTGAAGAAATCTCTTCTAAGCCAGCGATCATTCGTAATAATGTGCTTTTCCCGCATCCCGAAGGTCCAACTAAAACAAAAAATTCACCCTTCTTAATATGAACCGATACGCCTTTAACCGCTGTCTCTTCTGCATTTTTATATACCTTTGAAACATTTTTCAATTCAATCACAAGGTTGCACTCCTTTTTTCTTCTTGTATCCATACTTCATAATGACTTGTTGAAATCGCACTTGCTCCTGCACGAATTGCAATTTCCGCATCTTCTCGCGTTTGAATCAGCCCTCCTGCAATAATAGGAAACTCTATTTCCTCTACTAGCTGCTTAATAATAGAAGGCATAATCCCCGGCATAATCTCTACTGCATTTGGTTTAGTCGTTTTACAATTTTCAATTGATTTAGTAAGAGATAAAGTATCTACAATAAAAATACGTTGAATTGTTTTCAATCCAATTTTATTAGCATTTCGAATTGTTGAACCCTTTGTTGAAATAATACCTTGTGCCCCGATAACATCTTGAATATACAAAAGCGCTTCCTCTGTATTCGTATTTAAGCCTTGTATAAAATCACAATGAAGAAATACATCATGTCCATGTTTCTGCAATTCATATACACGCTCTGGTAATTCCAGCATTGAACCAGTCATAAGAAAAACTGTTTTCGGCAATTTTTTGTATGCTTTGTATCCTTTCCAATCCTTTATCATCGCAATATAAGGTTCTTTAAACATTTATTCCACCTAACTGTTCTATTTTTATCCAAACTAAAAACACCTACTTACATAGAACGCCTTTCTCCTTATTTGAACTCTAGGGAATAGAGCACACCTAAGAAAGTGGCACATTATATGTAAGTGGGTGTTCTCAAATGTTCTCTACCCTAGTTATTTTGTTACCTTTACTATATTACGCATTTATTAAGTCAGTTTTGATAGATTGTTAATTAGGTGTTAATCGAATGTTAATATTCACCATATCATTATTTACATTAATCTAGATATTAAAATATAAATAAATAGAACGAAACAATACTTAAAATTCAATCAATATGTAAATTCATTCCATAGTTAATGATTTTTAGTTTGCTTGCCACTGCTTGCAAACTAAAGTTATCCCAAGCAGTACTATAAAGTGGAATGCGCCTTTTCTCTTGTATTGATATGGCCCAGGCTGTAACAACATCAGTACCATATCCGTTCCCTTGAAACTCCGCTAAAGTTTCCACACTTGCCTCAGCAGCTACGGGCGTACTTCTGGCACTGCAACAAACAGAAACTACTTTTTCATTTTTTACAATTGCCAAATAAGGTTGCCTCCTTATTTACTCCATTTACCATCCATTCATAATCTATTTTTCATGTTCAAAATAAAAATCCCATTCAAATACACATTACTGAATCCATCATACTAACTGATTTCTTCATTCTGTCTATCTAAATGGGATTATTTTTCGTTTTTTACTCTACTGGTTGTTGTGGCTGTACTACTTCATTCGCTCCAGCTACCCTCAACATATTTACAATATCTTTAAAACCTCTTTTTTCAGCGTATTGCAGTGGCGTCAGATGTTCCTTGTTAGCCATGTTTACATCTGCACCGTGATCAATAAGTAATTGAATTACTTTCTTATGGTTTTCACTACCATTTCCTAATACAATTGCTTCTAATAACGCTGTTCCACCACGTTCATTTTTATAATTCACATCAATATCTGTATGCTCTAATAATTCTTTAACAACCTCTACATGGCCACGCTCAGATGCAGAAATAAGTGCTGTCCCACCTGACCTAGTCGTTTCTTTCGTATTAACTCCTGCATTAATTAATACTTTTACAATATCCGTATATCCTTCTCTACTTGCATAAAGAAGTGGATTACTTTTTTTCTCATCTTTAATTTCAATATTAGCACCTGCACCAATTAATGCTTTAACTGTCTCTACATGATTTTGGTACGTCGCTGCAAGGACAGGCGTTTCTCCGTTGTCACCTTCTACGTTTATATTCGCTCCATCCTGAATCAACTTCATAGCTGTCTCTGTATCTCCAAGAGTAGCTGAAAGTAACAACTGTTTGTCCATTAAATTTATACTTTTCTCTTCTTTAGATTCTTCCTGTTCTTTATGCTTCTCTTTTTTCTTCTCATTTTTCACATGAACCGGTTTCGATTCTGGTTCTTCTTGCTTATCGCAAGCCACTACCGTCATTAAAAGTCCTAATAAAATACATAATAAAATTTTTTGTTTTCTCACAACTACAGCTCCTATGAAAGATAATGTTTTCTTAACCATTCCTCCATCACATACAATAACTCTTCTTGAGTACATTTATCCATAAGCCCTTTAGATTCCTTCTTTAATCGGATTATCTTAAGCTTATACTATGTTTCTCAACCTATTGAAATGATACGCCTGATGGCCCCATCATTAACATTATGAAGCAATTAGTTTAGCACGTTTTTACCGCATTTGTATACATTTCTAAAAAGTACATAAATGATTGCTTTAGGTTACTATATTCCATTGTAACCGTTCTGCTAAAAATTTTACACCTTTTCTATATTTGCACCTGAGTAATAATAGAAAAAGACAACTACATAGTTGTCTTTTTCTATTAATGATGTCCACCATGATTTCCTGCTTTCGGTTTCCCCATCATCTCTTTATTCATTTCCCATTTATGCTCTGCTAGCTCTTTATACGAAAGAACTTTCCCCTTATAGTTAGATACAAAGCTCTCTGCATCTTTTTTATTTTTAAATGAAATGACATTATAAGCCATCGGTGTCGTTATTGTTTTATCATATACGTAAGTAGCGTCTTCTAACGAAATCCAATCTTTCGAATCATAATCTCGGACAAATTTCTCTTTCGTCTTTTCATCTGAGTTGATCTCCATCCATTTATACATACAACCGATATCATCAAACTTTAACGCTTTTCCATTTTCTAAAATAATTTCTGTTGCAAATTGATTATCTGTTACCCCAATTTGGCAAATATCACATTTATCATGTTTCTCATCAATGGCAACAGCTGCTGTTTCCTTTTTCCCACACCCGACTACCGTAAATACGAAACATAAACATATAGCAAGTACGACATATTTTACTTTCATCAATATTCCTCCCTAGAAACCGTATACTCCACGAAAAGAATACCAAAAGGTTGTGTGAGATTTGTGAAAAAACAATGTGCTTTTTGTAATATAGGAAACAAAAAAAGATGTGTAGTTATTTCTACACATCTCTCATCACTCGCAACCTGTAATTAACAAATCATCTTCTAATTTAACTAATAATGTATCCGCACTAATTTCCTGTCCAACTTCTACATTTACCAATCTTATATTTCCACTAATCCCGACTGCAATTTTTTTAAGCTCACCGTCATTTTTTCGGATCATCAGTAATTTTTCCCATTCATATACGTAAGAAGATTCATTGATAAAAATCTCCTCTACTTTTCCTTCATAAGAGCTATAAATCTCTTCAATTCTCGTTTTCATATAACATCTACTCCCTATTTCACACTTCACTATTTTCATCTTATTCTACCATTCTTACGAGAAGTAGCTTACTTTTTAAAAATTCAAATTAACTACCGTGAACAAAATGAACAAAATAAAAATTATGCTTCTAATGATGTTATTTTTCAAATTATTTACCATTTGAATAGATGCTTTTATTATAAATAAAAAACCTTTTTCTGAATTTTTATTCTATTTTGAAAGCGCAATCATTTTTTTGAGGGGGAAATTACATGTTAGCACTACTTGGATTTGCGATGGTATTTGTCTTTATGTTTTTAATTATGACGAAACGTATGTCAGCGCTAGTAGCATTAATATTAATTCCGAGTGTTTTTGCATTAATTGGCGGATTCTATGCCGATATGGGACCTATGATGTTAGAGGGGATCCAAAAATTAGCACCTACTGGTATTATGCTTATGTTCGCTATTTTATATTTTGGGATTATGATTGATAGCGGTTTATTCGATCCTGTCATTAGTAAGATTTTAAAATTTGTAAAAGGAGATCCTTTAAAAATCGTTGTCGGAACGGCTATATTGACTATTATCGTTTCTCTAGATGGTGATGGTACAACAACATACATGATTACAGTTTCCGCAATGTATCCACTATATAAGCGCCTTGGAATGAACCCCCTCATATTAGCTGGAGTTGTTATGTTAGGGGCAGGGGTAACAAATCTTACACCTTGGGGTGGACCCACAGCTCGTGTTATGAGCGCACTTGGGCTTGAGGCTTCCGAATTATTTACACCTCTTATTCCAGGAATGATTGCTGGTGCAATTTGGGTTGTTTTCGTTGCCTACTATCTTGGAAAAAAAGAAAGAAAACGTTTAGGAATTATGGATGTACAGTATTTAAAACAAATGCAAACAATGGATGAGCAAGCTGCAACTGTCGAAGCAGCAGTGCATAAACGCCCTAAACTTCTATGGATTAACTTTTTATTAACCGCCACATTACTTGTCTGTCTCATACTAGAAGTTATGCCATTACCTGTTTTATTTACAGTCGCTTTTGCTATCGCTGTTATGATTAACTATCCAAACTTAGAGCAACAGAAAGAACGTATTGCTTCTCATGCTGGGAATGTATTAGCAGTTGTTTCTCTCGTATTTGCTGCCGGTATTTTCACTGGTATTTTATCTGGAACAAAAATGGTAGATGCAATGGCTAACAGTGTAGTAACTCTTATACCAGATGCACTTGGACCACAATTGCCAATTATTACAGCACTTCTCAGTATGCCATTCACATTTTTCATGTCTAATGATGCATTTTACTTCGGGGTATTACCTATTTTGACGAAAGCTGCTGCTACTTACGGAATTAGTGCAGCTGAAATGGGACGCGCTTCCTTACTTGGGCAACCCGTTCACTTATTAAGTCCTCTTGTCGCTTCCACTTATTTATTGGTCGGAATGGCAAAAGTTGATTTCGGTGAACATCAACGCTTCACTTTATTGTGGGCCGTTGGAACGACAATGGTTATGTTAATTACCGGAATTGTAATTGGGATTATTCCAATATAAGATGCAAAAAAAAACAGTAGAAGGAATAAAATCCTCTACTGTTTTTTATTATGAAGAAACAAGAAAATAACGTCTCTCGGGTCTCCCAACACTTCCATATATTAGCTCTGCGTGGACTTTCTTCCCAGATATCAAATACTCTAAATAACGCCTTGCCGTTGATCGGCTTACGCCTACCATTGAACTTAGCACCTCTGCTGTAATCCCTTCTTCATTAACTGTCAACATATGCTTTTTTATTTTCGCTAAAGTTAAAGGATCTATCCCTTTCGGGGCATATTCTATTTGATCTCCCTTCACCCCTCTTTGAGACCATAAATATTCAATTTGCTCCGTAGATAATTGATTATTTTTCTTTAACTGTATAATCTTTTTTTGATAGCCTTCCAGACTTGCTTTAAATCGATCAAACATTAGTGGCTTTACGATATAATCTGTTACTCCGCCCCGCAGGGCGTGCCTCACTACATCTGTTTCCGATGCCGCTGTAATCATAATAATATCTGTATCGTGCAAATGATGCCTAATATATGTGACAAGTTCCGTTCCTTGCATATCAGGTAAGTACACATCTAATAAAACAAGCTGTGGCTTCACAAGCTCTAGCCATTCTTTCGCTTGTTCTCCAGTCGTTGCCGTTCCAATTACTTTAAATCCCTCAATTTTCTCAGTAAAACGACGATGAATGTCAGCAATCCGAATATCATCTTCTACAATTAATACTTCAATCTCCTCACCCATTACTATTCGCCTCTCTCTTTCGGTAGTGCAATAATAAATAACGCACCACCTAAATCCCCTTTTTCAATTGCAATACTTCCATTTAAATCTTCTACTAACTCTTTCACTTTTGCTAATCCATATCCTCGCTCTCCTCCTTCTTTCGTCGAAAAGCCTTTATAGAATATGCTAGTAATTATTTCATCATGAATCCCTTGCCCTGAATCTTCCACTTCAATTAATATTTCTTCTCCAATATCAGTTACAAACATCCTTACTTTCTTATCATTCTCTTCATTTTTTTCAATTGCTTCAAATGCATTCGTAATTAAATTTCCTAAAATAGAAACGACATAATTACTCTCAATATGTGGACTTAATTTTTCTAAACCACTTTCTCTATCTAGCATAAAATCAATCTTCAACTCTCGTGCTCTATTATAAAATCCAATTAAAATTCCACCTAGCCATGGATTTTGAATCCGCTTCATAATAAATTGAACAAAATCTTGATATACCGCTGTTTCCTTATGAATAAGCTCTAAAGCATCTTCGTATGATTCTAATTGAATAAGACCTGAAAGCGTATACAATAAATTATTATATTCGTGCGCTTGCGCTCGTAATGCCTCTGTATATTGCTTCGTCTGAGATAATTCTGCTGTTAACTGATCCATTTCAGATTTCAAACGTAAGCTCGATACAACACCAGTTACTTTATTCTTTACTTTAATAGGTAGACGGTTCGCAATAACAGCCTGTCCTTTTATATTTAATTGGCGATCAAACTGTTCTTCACCAGTTTGAAGTACATCTAGTATCGTTGAATTAGGAATTACATTTAAAATAAATTCCCCAATAATATTTTGTTGTTTATCTAGCGAAAGAATATCATAAGCTGCTTGATTGACTAAACTAATCATGCCATTTTTATCGATTACAATAATCCCTTCACGTACAGATTGAATCACTGTACTATGCTCTTCATATAAAGATGAAATTTCTTCTGGCTCCATCCCGAACATCATTCTTTTTATACTTGCCGCTAAATATATAGAGCCGATTACTCCAATTAATAGCCCTATTATTGTAATCCAAAATACACGCTTTCCATACACTTCTACCGCTCCATGAATATCAGCCATTGAAAATCCAACAGACACCACACCAATGATTTCATTTTCCTGATTACGGATTGGAACTTTTCCGCGTAATGAAGGGCCTAATGATCCAGTTGCTTTCGAAACATATGATTTTCCTTCTAATAAAACGCCTTTATTATCTCCGCCAACCATTTTTTCTCCTATTTTATCTCGCTCAGGATGCGCATAACGAATCCCCTCTTTGTTTCCAACTACAATGAAGTCAGCCTCTGTATCCATTCGAATTTTTTCTGCGATTGGCTGAATAATAGAAGCTGGATTTTCTTTTTGAAAAGCTTCCTGAATTTCTGGTATCGCGGCAACTGTTTTCGCAACATGTAAAGCCCGTTTCCCAATTTGCTCTTCTACCGTTTCAGATAATATGTAATAAAATAAATAACTCGTTAGCAGAAGTACCACTAAAATAAGTGTACTAATAGTTAATGTAATTCTCGGTTGGAGTTTTAATTTTTTTAATTTCAAAACCATTCCCCTAACATGATTAAAGATAGAATTTAAAGAATATACAGTCTCTTTAATTATACTTAATCATAACACGGTTACTCTATATTTCTTTCTTTTTCTCTTCATAAAAAAAGAAACGAAGTAAAATTATTACCTCGTTTCTTAATATTTGTTATTACACTTTAAACTTACTAATCATCTCTTGTAATTCTTCTGCCATTTGTGATAAATGGACTGCTGCTGCATTTATTTCATCTACTGAAGCTAATTGTTCTTCTGAAGAACCAGCAATATTTTGAACGCTTGCTGCATTTTCTTCAATTGTGGCTGCAATTTCATTAATAGATGCACTTACTTGTTTTGCATCTACCGTCATTTGTTTTGCTACATCTACCATGCTATCAATTTGTACAACTGTATCATTTGTAGACTTCAATATTTCGGCAAAGCTTTGCTTCGTTTCATTTGCAACTACAAGTCCTGATTGTACTTCTGCTCCAACTTGATTCATAGAGCTTACTGTTTCTTTTATATCAAATTGAATCTCTTTCACTAGTTTCCCAATTTCCGTAGAAGACTGTCCTGATTGTTCTGCTAGCTTTCGCACTTCATCTGCTACAATTGCAAATCCTCTTCCTTGCTCTCCAGCTCTCGCAGCCTCAATTGCCGCATTTAACGCTAATAAATTTGTCTGTTCTGCAATATGTTGAATCACTTCAAGGATTGCTCCAATTTGTTTCGACTTATCGTCTAACAAACCAATGATTTTGTCTGACTGTGAAACAGACTCATGAATTAATTGCATTTGATTCACAGTTTGTTCAACTAACTTCCCACCATTTTCAGCTTTTTTCTTCGTATACATAGAGGCTGTAGATACTAATGAAGAACTATCTGCAACACGCTGAATTCCTTCTGTAACTTCTTCTAACAATGTTGCTCCTTCTTCAACTTCTTTCGTTTGTATTTCTGCACCACTTGATACTTGCTCTATCGCCTGTGTAATTTGTTCCGTTGCTTCGCTTGTCTGCTTCATACTAGCTGTTAATTCTTCTGAAGATGCCGCTACATGACTTGCTGAAGTGTTTATATTGGAAATGACACTTTGTAACGATGCAGCCATCTCGTTAAAACTTTCTCCTAGCTGTCCAATTTCATCTTTAGAATGAACTGTAATTGATTCTGTTAAATCACCTTCACTAATCTTCTTCGATGATATGACAAGTTGTTTTAACGGTTTAATAATAGACGCAATTATGAAGTAAATTACAATCCCACCGATTATTAGTGAAATTCCAAGAACAGTTACTGTTTTATAGAAAATAGGTTCAGCCGCTTCGATAATTTCTTTGGAAGGCATAATTCCTGCTATTTTCCACCCAGTTTTCTTATTCGTTTTAAAAGTGATATTGCGATCTTCACCATCTAATGAATAATGAAAATCCCCAGCTTCCTGTTTATACAATTCTTTACTAAGTTTCTCTTCTAATTTCTCTCCTGGCTTCATTTTCGGGTGCGCTACTACATTTTTATCTTGATCAAATATCGCTACATATCCTTCCTTACCAATATTAACCATCTTGGAAGTAGTAACAATATTATTAATGATTAAGTCAATCCCAAGAACTCCACTTTTATCCTCGTTTTGTTTTGCTAGTGTAATAACAATATTCCCTGTCGTTTTTGACTTATATGGAGCAGTTACAATTACCTCTCCACTTTTCTTCACGGCCTCTTTATACCAATCTCTTTCTGTAGGATTATATCCATCTGGCATCTGAATAGCTGGTGATTGAATGAACTGTCCATTACCAGATCCTGTATAGATTGCTTCCATTTCTGGATGCAGTTTATTGTATTCTTCTAGTTTATTTTGTATGTTTTGAATTTGATCTGCGTGGTAACTTGATTGTGTGAATAATTTCGTAAAATAAGTTGCATCTACTTTTTTACTATCCAATTCTTTATTAATTACATTATCCAAAATTTTTATATTATCTTTCGCCGAGTTTAAAATCGTTTCATTAAAATTCGTCTTCGCCTGTTGATAAGACGTCCAACCAATTACAATACTTGGAAGAATTAAAATAATAATAAATGATACAAGTAACTTTGTTTTTAAACTACTACTCCTTAATTTCCCTTGAAACATACTTCTACCCTCCATACCGTTTTAAATGTAATTAATTAACATTTAATCTTCCTATAAAAATAATACGATTTAAATGTATCAATGAGACTCTCTATCTTTTTATACATCTAAAGAATTGATACATATCTTTTTCATTCTATATAAATTAAATAATTAAAACAATGTATAAAAATGTATATTATTCGAAATATTATAATTCATAGGAGAACCTCTAGTATTTCACTTACTAGAGGTTCTTTCCACCTTACTATTCTTTATCTACTTCTTTTTTCTTATCTTCTACTACAGATACAACAGGTTTATCACTTGATAATTGTTGCACTGCTCCTTTTCCTGCAAATCCTTCTAATAGCTCTTTTAAGTCAATTCCAGAAGAAGCCTTTAACGTTTCTTGCATCGTTGCCATTAAATCAGTCGCATAGCCCGCAACTTTTCCGGCCCCGCTATTTTTACCACCGCCGCCTGTATCGACAACTGTGATTTTATCAATATTACTAAGCGGACTTGCAACTTCCTTCGCATAACTTGGAAGCATTTTAAGAACCATATCCATAATTGCCGCTTGACCATATAATTCAAATGCTTCAGCAATTTTTTGTTTCGCTTCTGCTTCTGCTAAACCTTTTAATCTAATAACATCTGCTTCTGCTGTACCTTGCGCTTTTTGTACTTCCGCTTTCGCTTGACCTTGCGCTTTTTCGATTTCCGCCTTCGCTAAACCTTCCACACGTACTTCTTCCGCACGAGCTCTCGCTTCAGCTTCAATCTTATATTGATCCGCATCTGCCTTTTTAATTTGTTTTACTTTTTCTGCTTCTGCTGATTGCTCAACAGCATAACGATCTGCATCTGCTTTTTTCTTAACTTCTGCATCGTATTGCTTTTCACGACGCGCAATCTCTTTTTCTTCTAACTCGATTTGCTTTTCACGCTCAATGATTTTAACGCGCATTTGCTCTTCTGTAACACCTTGTTGTGCTTTCGCTTGTTGTAATTCGTAAGAAAGATCCGCATCTGCACGTGCTTGCTCTTGTTCTCTCTTATAGGACTGTACTTTTAATTCTTTATGTTTTTCAGCTTCAGCGATTTGTGCATCACGTTGATATTCTGCTTCTTTTGCCTCTTTTTCAGCACGTGCTTTTTCAATACGTGCTTCTTTTTCACGCTCTGCATTTGCAATTGTTGCATCACGCTTAACTGTCGCAATTTGCGGCTGACCAAGCGCATCTAAGTATCCGTTTTTATCCATTATTTCTTTAATTGTGAAAGAAACAATGCGAAGTCCCATCTTCTTTAAATCTGTAGAAGCTACTTCATGTACCTTTTGAGCAAATTGCTCTCTATTACTATACGCATCCTCTACTGTCATAGAAGATAAGATTGCACGTAAGTGACCTTCTAAAACCTCTTTTGCTTCTACTTTTAACTCTTCTGTTTCTTTTCCTAAATATTGCTCAGCTGCAGTAGATACTTCTTCAATTGTAGAACCTACTTTAATAATAGAAACACCATTTACTGTAACTGGAACACCTTGCTTCGTATACGTATCACGTGTACCAACTTCTAATTTGTAGTTTAATAGGCTTAAAGGCTCTGCTCTTTGCATAATTGGAACTACGAAAGTACCGCCCCCGCGGATAATCTTAATCTTCTTTCCATCATCAGTGGTAACAACATTCTTTCCTCCACCAAGCCAGTTCCCTGTAACAATTAATGCTTCATCTGGACCAACCGTACGATACTTCGTAATGAATACTAAAATGAGTAGAATTAAAATTGCCAGTAAAACTCCACCGATAATTAATGGAATCGTCATGTAAATTCCCCCTTATAATTTTGGTTTTTTTAAAGAATAAGCGATGTTTTGTACAAGTAAAACACCATCTTGGACTCCCTCGATAATAACCTCTGTTCCTTGCGAAATATCTTTTTTTCCAACAGTTTTAGCTGGGATTGCATTACTTCCAAATTGGGATAAAATTAATACTTCACCAAATCCTTCTGTAGGAATTGTCGTAATGACTTCTCCTTTGCAACCGATAAATTCATCCATACGTTGCATCGTATTTTGTTCTGCTTCTGCAATCGGTTTTAAAATTAGTATTTTCATGATGAAAACACCGATAAAAGATATAGCAAATGCAGCCCCGAAAATAGTAATACTATTAAAGGAAAATAAGTACTCTCCTATATAACTAAGCCCACATAACATGGCGAAGAAACTAAGTAATAAAGTAACAACGGATACAGATCCGCCCCCAAAACTAAATATCGATTCAAATATATCTCCAAAGAAGATATAAATAACAGTGAGTATAGTAGCAATAATAAATCCATATAAATAAATTGTTTCAAGTGGATAACCAAACAAGACCATTTCTTATCCCCCTTTCTTAAACAATCCCTTTTTTGTTATGTGTATGCCCCACCTCTTTCAAAGATTATAGTTCTTAATTTTCAGTTATTTACTCTTTAAAGAAAAGCCTGTAAAACAGGCCCCTAAAAAAGAACAGGAGAAACCTATTGTGACAGGCTCCTCCTAGAAAATAACCGATATATTATATATCTATATAATATACTATTTTCCACAAAAAGTAAAGTTAAACATACATTGGAAAATCACTTATTTTACTGACAATTCGTATGTTCCATCGCCATTATCATATTTATATACATACAAGTAATACTTACCTGGTTTTGCATTAAATTTTGCTTCTATATGATTCCCATTAGCTTGACCGTAAGCTGCATAATTTTGCATATCTGATTCATGGTGAAGTACCCATGTCATCCCAATTCCATACTCATTTAAAACAGAAATGTCGATATCTTTCGCTGATGCTACATTAAATGTATAAACATCAGTGTGGTCCCCGCCAATAAGACTACCTTTTATCGTACTATTTAGCCCGATACGATTTGCTTCCTCTGGACGATTATTTGGTTCTGATTCTGTTAAACTTCCATCTTTAATCGTAACAGTTGTTTCGCTTCTGCTCTCTTTTCCCTTATCATCTTTTACTCTTAACGATACTTTATAAGAACCTTCTCTTTCATATACATGTACTGGATTCACTTCTGCACTTGTGCTTCCATCTCCAAATTCCCATAAATAAGAAACAATTTTTCCATCTTCATCGTTTGAGCCATCACTTTTAAATTGAATTCCCTCTTTTACAAGACCGCTATAAGGGCCATTTATATTAACCGTTGGAGCTTTATTTTCTCCATCATCTTTTGCGATTCCATGGAAGACTACATCATATTCAAATTCATTTGAGCTATTCACACGATAATTGACGAAGTATGCTGTAACAGTTTTGTAGCCACTCCATTCTTTTTGCGCCAATTGTTCTAAAGATTCATTTACTCTTTTACTCATTGCTTTCCAATCTTCTGATTCACCTTTTGTGACACTACCTGTATACGTACCTTCTAATGTAAATGTATTAAAGAATTGAGAATTATGTTTTGTCATTTTTGTATCATTCATAGGCAACGTATCACTAATTTCTTTTTTCACTTCAGTTAACGATTTCGGTGCATGTTCAGCTAAATAATCATCTGCTACTTCCGGTACATTATATTTATCTTGATTATCAATTAACTGCTGCATATACTCTTGATACTCTTTATTTAACTTAGGATCTTTACTTAGATTTTCACGATATGCATCATAATTTTTCACGTCATTCGCACGAATCAAATCTTGAATTTTATCAAATGTTTCAAACTGATGCGTATATAAGTAAGACTGCAATGCGAACGAGTAATTATAGAAATCCCAAGAACCGTATTTAGCAAATAGTGTACGCTCTGCTGTATAACGGCTTGCAGGATCAGATGATAATCCGCTAATTATACTCTTTCTTGGTACAACGTTATTCGTACGAGTAGATCCTGCGAAAAACTCTGCATTTCCTTCTTGGAACCAAGTTAGCCTTTCATTTTGATACATATCTCCTCTTCCAAATAAACCAGGAACTTCATATCTCCCTTGCAGATAATGAGTAAATTCATGACGGAATAACTCTTCTAAACTATAAATACTTTGCTCTGGTGTACGCTCATATGTAAAGAATGTACCTGTCTCTTCAATATAAATTCCACCGTTGTTTGTTTCATATCCATACAATTGTCTATTTAACTGATATTCATCTGGACTATTATAAATTACGATCGTTAATACATCATCCGCATTTCCTGGCTCTAACGCTTTGTCATTTCCAATTACACGGTGATACTGTGCCTTTACTTCCTTCGCAGCCCAATATAGTCTCTTAATTTTTTCTTCTGATACTTTATCTCCTGTTTTGAACACAATTGATCCATCGTCGAATGTATACGTTTTTGGTAAGTATTGCTCTTTTCCTTCTTTACGTATTTTCTCTAAATCTACTGTATTCCCGCTATAATCTTTACCATTATAATTTGTTGTAATTTGTTCTACCGCAACAAAATACGGTTCACTTAAGCGCGGGTACATATGCATTGCTTGTGTAACAACCTCTAATCCTTTATTTGGATTGCTATGAAACTTCCCTAAACGGCTAGCAAAATAAATTCCATTATTAACGAGCCATTTATTTTCTGACGTTACTTCATTTAGAAGAGCAATACGATTTATTTCATTAATAAACCCATCTACTTTTCCATACCACATCGTTTCATTCGCTTCTTTACGAGCCTCAGTTAAGTACGACTGTATATCATAGTCAATACCTTGCATAATATCGTATATTGCTTGTCCCTTCATTCGATCATTTACATAAGTAGTATAATTATCATTGTATTGCTTTAAAATATTCGATGCGTATTGAACCGTTTCAACATCGCTTGAAGCATTACTAATTAATTTACCGTATGCAGATACGACTGTATCTTGTTCAACTGTACCAAGCTTAAAGTTTGGATTTTTTGCGATTGCTTTTAAAGCAGGTAAACATTTATCCTGGAAGCTTCTTTCATTTAAGTCGCTTAATTCACTATTATAAAATGCAAGATAAAAAGCTGAACGCAGCACTTCAGTAAACGTTTGAATTCCTTTTGAATCATCTTTCGTAAATGTACTACCTCTATGAGCTAATTCATCTATAATGACTTGCATTTTTCCTTTATCTTTATAAAAAGCCTTTGCATCTTCATTAAACTGGAATAAGTCTGTAATTTGGTGCCATTTAATACTGCCTAACGTTTCAACTAATTCTTGGTCATTCATTTTGTTTAAATCAGCCATTGAATAGCTTTCTTTAACCTGCTTTACTGCAGTTTTCTTCGTAATAGATGCTGGTCGCTGTGAAAAATCTCCTACTTTTAAACGTTCTTGAAATGATAAAGTTTCATCAACTTTTGAAATATGTCCAACTTCATCTACCGACTTTTCAATTCCAACCGGTTTCGTTTTTAACACGTTATACGGTACTTTTTCTTCCGCTGCTGCATGAGTTTGAAGTGCGCCTAACGATAAAGCCATTGTACTAATGCTAAGCATCACTTTATTGATCTTTGATTTCTTGTTCATATCCTGACCCCCTATTTTAATATTCCATTCAAGAATTTAACATAAAATCTGGATGTAACAATATAAAATGCAATATTTCATATTATTTCTTCCTATAATTTGTACATATCGTGAACGCATTGCTCTTTACCTCCCTAAAACAAATTGCATCCTTTCACATTATAAAAAGAGAATTTTTTGACAATTAAAAACTTAATTGTTATGATTATTATAATTGTTAACTTTATTAAATAAGGGTGGGATTCTATGATAAAAAAAGAAAACAGTGTATTTTATATCTCCTTCTTGCTAACAACATTATTCATTATATGGGGAATTACCCCAGCAAGTTGGATACAAGGCTACGATTTACAAAGTGTTACATCTTCTTTAAACTCATTTATCCTCAATAAATTTGGATGGTTTTACTCTCTACTTATGACTACAATGATTATTTTGGCTGCTTATTTAGCATTTTCCAAGTACGGTTCTATTCGTCTCGGTAAAGATGGAGAAAAGCCAAAATATAATTATCCATCTTGGCTATCCATGTTGTTTGGGGCAGGAATGGGAATTGGACTCCTCTTTTATGGAATCGCTGAACCGATTTCACATTTTACAGATCCGTTAACAGGAAAAGCAGGTACAGAAGAAAGCGCCAAACTCGCTATGCAATATTCATTTTTCCACTGGGGACTCTTTCCGTGGTCACTATACGCAATGGTCGCTTTAACAATTGCATATTTCACATTCCGCAAACAAAAAGGTAGCACTATCGGGGCTACAGTTACTCCATTATTTAATCGATCGAAAAATTCCCGTATTGGAAAAACAGTTGATATTTTAGCTGTTTTAGCCACAGTGTTTGGCATTGTACCATCTGTTGGGATTGGTGCTCAACAAATTGCTGGAGGATTAAGCTATTTATTCCCTTCCATTCATAACACTTTACTTACCCAGCTCGTACTTATAGCTATCTTCGCTGTTTTATATTTAACAAGTGCACAAACTGGCTTAGATCGTGGGATTAAATATTTGAGTAACTTGAATTTCTCTCTTGCAGGTATTTTACTCATCTCTTTCTTACTTTTAGGGCCAACCGTATTTATTATGAAATATTTCACATCTACACTCGGTTCTTATATTGGAGCTTTGCCTAGTATGGGATTAAATTTAGGAGCATTTAATGAAAAATCTTCTTCTTGGATTGAAAACTGGACTATTTTCTATTGGGGATGGTGGATTTCTTGGTCTCCATTCGTCGGCACATTTATCGCACGTATTTCTAAAGGGCGTACAATAAAAGAATTTATTTTTGGAGTTGTATTAGTCCCAACTCTTATCTGTACATTTTGGTTTGCAGTATTTGGTGGTACCGCAATTCATATGGAAATGTTCCAATCGCTTGGAATAGCTGATGAAATTGCAAAAAATGGTACAGAGATTGGATTATTTGCTGTTATTTCACATCTACCATTCTCTACATTTTTAACGATTATCGGGTTAATTTTAGTAGCCACATTTTTCGTTACTTCTGCTGATTCAGCAACATTTGTTGTTTCCATGCAAACGAGTAACGGAAGCTTATCACCGAAAAATAGTTTAAAACTTATATGGGGATTAACAATCGCGATCATTGCAGCTCTTTTATTACAAGCTGGAGGATTAAATGCACTACAAATCGCAGCTATCATCGCAGCACTACCATTTTCTATCGTAGTCATTCTTATGGTCATTTCGCTCTTTAAGGAGCTGCGAAAAGAAGATGTTAATTTGCAAACAAAAGAAGTATCTCAAAAAATAAAAAAGGTTATGTAACGATTAGCACCTCAAATTACTTCTGAATCCGTAACAACTGAGGGAAAAGTAGATTAATAAAACCCATTCGTATGAAATATAATTTTCATACGAATGGGTTTTCACTCTATTATATAGTGTTGTAAACATGCCTTCTCCTCAAATCCTACTTTCTTGTATAATTTCATCGCACGATCATTATTCGTATTCAAACATAATTCTATCTCCTTCATTCCTTGGAAGGAAATAATATACTGAATTGCCTTTTGTAATAACCGCTCTCCGACACCTTTTCTTCTACTATTTTCAGCGGTTGCAATAAATTCGATATTCGCTTCTTGAAACTCTGGATTTACTTCCACATATACATAACCTTCTAACTTATCATTCTTCATACTTACAAATAATTTATTCGTATTACTTAAACGTTCAATAATTTCGTTTCCGTCATAATACGTATTAGAAAACACATGATTGTGTAAAGCGATAAACTGCTCAAACACTTGTGGTAAAGCCTCTTCTACATTACATATAATACGGTGCTCCACAATATTATTTAAAACGAGAATACTATGTCGACCTTGTTCTTTTGCATGTAAATTCCTCATTAAACGGGCACAATTATTATTTTCCACATGATAAAAACCATAAAATCTCTCAATATGAAAAGGCACCTTTTCTATAAGTTCCTTCCACATATGTAAAGCAACTTCTTCCCAATTCTCTGCGATAATAAACGGCCCCCATATCTCTGCACATTTCTTTACTTCATCCATATCAAATCCTAATAAACCTATTAAATTATTATTCTCATAAGTAGCAACAAAAGATTGTTCCCAGCCTATATCTGAAAAATCATGAATAATTGTCTGTAACAACTCCTCTTTCTCATCTCCACAATAGCCAACATGATGAGTAGCATCTTTATTCATATTCGCAATAAATGCTGCCACCTCTTCAATTTTCAAAATAGAACTGACATACATAACCTCTCCTCCTTCACTAATATATTCACACCTTTTCTATTTATATCCTTCTAAAAAAGACATCACCATAAGCATATTTCAAAATGAAATCGCCATGATAATGTCTTCTCAAAAACTCATATAATCATCTTACGTTATAATAAGATAAAACGTTTTTTATTTCTTAAATAATCTCTTTCTAAATACAAACATACTCAGTGCTGAAAGAACTAACGCTATGCCTGAAAGTAATGTTGATGTATTCTCTTGTCCACCTGTTGCTCCTAATGATTTCTTACTTTCTTCTTGCTTATTAACAGCTAGTTTATTTTCTTTCACAACTTGATTATTCACGTTTTGTTCTTGGACTACTGCTGATTGATTTACCGCGTCTTTTGAACCTTCAATTTCTTTTCCTGTTTCTTTTACCTCCGCTTTCGATCCTTCAACTCCTGTTGTTGGCTCGTCCACTTCCTCTTTCGCTTCTTCAACTTCTTTCGTTGGCTCTTTTACTTCCTCTTTTACTTCTTTTACCGGTTCTTTCACTTCTTCTTTTGTACCTTCAACTTCTTTTACCGGTTCTTTCACTTCTTCTTTTGTTTCTTCAACTTCTTTTACCGGTTCTTTTACTTCTTCTTTTGCTTCTTCAACCTCTTTTATTGGCTCTTTTACTTCTTCTTTCGCTTCTTCAATTTCTTTTGTCGGTTCTTTTACTTCTTCTTTTGCTTCTTCAACTTCTTTCGTTGGTTCTTTTACTTCTTCTTTTGTTTCTTCAACTTCTTTCGTTGGTTCTTTTACCTCTTCAACTTCTTTTGTTTCTTCAACTTCTTTCGTTGGTTCTTTTACCTCTTCAACTTCTTTTGTTGGCTCTTTCTCATCTTCTTTTCCCACTATATTCTGTATAACTGTTCCGTTAAATCTTATACTAATTTCATCAGAATCTAAATCAAATTTATACACCTTTTCACCTGGGGTACTCCATTTTATTACTCCGTTATTAAACGTCCCTCCCTCACTTGCCAATTGAATATTTTCAATACTTTCTCCTTCTAAATCATATACAGGAACTTGAATTTCTTCGTTTATTTTTGCATCATTTAAAATGATATTTTGTCTTCCAACATCAATTGTAAACCACTGACCTAATTGTATTAACGGCCTTACATCACGAATCTCATTTCCAGCTAGATTTAAGCTAAATAAGTTTAGCATGGAACCAATAACCGTTACATCTTTAATATGATTGTCCGCAAGATTTAACCACTGTAAATTTTCCAATGAAGATAGTGGTGTTATATCTTCAATTTGATTATGAGATACATTCACATTATTCAATTGTTTCAAGTTTGAGATGAACTCAATATTTTTCAGGCCTACTCCTTCTAAAGTAAGTTTTTCTAAATTCGTCATGTATTCTAAACCTGTTATATCTTTTATCTCATTTCCTTTTCTTTAAGTATCTCTAATTTTTAATCTGTAATAAATCTTCTTTTGTGATAGGAGCGTTTACATTCTCTCTACCTAAATTCTCTTTATTAATATGTTGTTGTAAAGTTTTATCGAGAATTACATTTTCCTTTTGTTCATTATTCTCTTTTATTGTTTCCTTGATTTCGTCTAATCTTTCAACAACATTTTGAATTACTGTTCCATTAAACTTAATACGATTCTCTTCTGGATTTATATCCAACATAAATTCATATGTTTTTTCACCGGTAGTCCCCCATTTAACAGAACCATTATTAACGATCCCCTCTTCACTCTTCAATTGAATAGTATCAAGTGCCTCTCCTTGTAAATTATAAATAGGTATTTTAACTTCCTTATCTTTTTCTACATCATCTAAAAAAATTTTTTGTCTTTGAATATCGATATACATTCTTTTTCCTAATTCTTGAACTGGTCTAACATCACGAATTTCATTTGAACCTAGTTTTAAATCATATAAACCTGTTAATTGACTAAGTGGCGTTATATCTGAAATATAGTTTTCTTCTAGATTTAATTTCTGTAACCCTGACAATTTTGATAATGGCGTAAGATCTACTAATTCATTTTTGGAAAGCCCTAATTCAATTAATTTATTCATCCCATTGATATGTTCAACATTACTCAATCCATTATTGCTTATTTCAAATGTCTTTAAATTCTTTAATTGGTGAACTCCTTCAAGACCTGCATTACTAATTTGATTATTTGCTACCGTCAAAGTCCTTAAAGATTTCACTGTAAATAATGGTTTAATATCTTTTATATAATTACTATTTAAATCTAGCATTTTAATCTTCTTCATTTGGCTTAATGGGCTTAAATCTGAGATTTTATTGTTTCTCAAAGTTAAAAACTCAATATGCTCTAACGTAGCCAAAGGTCCAATATCTTCAAGTTCACCATAGGTTATACTTAATGATTTCAATTGTCTCAAGTCCGAGATAAATTTTATATTTTTTAACTTAACTTCTTCCAACGTTAAGTTTTCTAAGTTCGTCATATATTCTAGACCACTTACGTCTTTTATTCCTTTACTTTTAGCTTCAACGACTATTAAGGATTTAACTTTTAATAAATCTTCCTTAGTTATTGGATCATCTAGATTCTCTCTATTCAAGTTATATTTATTAATATGCCTTTGTAATTGCTTATCTACTATTACATTTGCATCTTGTTGATCCACTTTATCCTCTTTATTTTCCTTTTGTGCTTCTGGAACATCTTTATCTAAATTCAATGTATTTACTTCAAACTGTACTTGGTACTTATTGTCATAGGCCATTGTTGGAATATAAATATGCATTCGCATATTATACCTTTTTCCTAATTCCCCTACTTCAAACTGAATTACTTTCGTTCCATTTTTCTTTTTGTCTTCTGATATTACTTTCACATCATGAAACACACCTGGAGTGTGAATATCCTCTGTCTTCAAGTATTGAAAGAAATCACTATCACTTAACGTTGCTGTTACAATTTTCTTTCCATTCTCAATTGTTAATTTCGGATCCTTTATATAAACAGCTGCCATAGACTCTTCATTCGTTTTATCTTTATACGCTTTAATAACAGCGTCATATGTACCATCTTCTAAACCTTGTCCAGTTTTATTCGCCTCAATTGCTACTGCCGCTAAAGCAGGTGTTGAATACACAGCAAACGGAAGTGATAACGCCGCCGCTATAATCATTGCATTTATACGTTTTCTTTTATTTTGTTTCAACTTTACATCTCCTCCGAAATATATAATTCAAAATGTAATCATTTCTCGAATAAATGATAATGATTTTCATTATCATTGTCAACTGAAAAAATAAAAAGTTTACAAAAAAAGAACCTCTTTAAAAGAGGTTATGCCATTTTCTCACCTGATTCTTCTCTAAAAAAGCTTTTCATCGCATGAAATACGTCTGCTTTTTGCTTTAAAATATAGTATCTAAAGTTTTCATCTTTAATATTTTTATAGGCTGACATGAGTGTACTGTGGCGGTTGTACTGATTCACTTCCCCATACCCAAACATATTACACTTCTTCATTAGCTCTTCAACAAGTTTTACACATCTAGCATTATCTGATGTTAAATTATCACCATCTGAAAAATGGAATGGATAAATATTATAGCGGTCAGGTGAATATTTATTATCGATAAGTTCTAATGCTTTTTTATATACGGAAGAACATATTGTTCCGCCACTTTCTCCTTTTGAGAAAAATTCTTCTTCTGTAACGACTTTCGCTTCTGTATGATGAGCAATAAATTCAATATCAACTGTTTCATACTTTGTGCGTAAAAATCTTGTCATCCAGAAAAAGAAGCTACGTGCCATATATTTCTCCCATATTCCCATCGATCCACTCGTATCCATCATCGCTAATACAACAGCTTTTGAATCTGGCTTTAATACTTCATTCCAAGTGCGGAACTTTAAGTCTTCTTGATGAATTGGATGAAAAGATGCTTTACCACCCATCGCATTTCGTTTATATGCGGATATCATTGTTCGTTTCTTATCGATATTTCCCCATAATCCTGTTTTTCTAATGTCATTAAATTCAACATGTTCAATCCGGTTTTCATCCATTTCTTTTCTCTTTAAATTAGGCAGTTCTAACTCTCTGAAAAACGCTTGCTCTAATTCTAAAATAGAGACTTCAGCTTCATAGTAATCTTCCCCAGCTGCATCTCCTGCTCCTTGCCCTTTTCCTGGCCCTTTTTGTTTTTGACCACCTGATCCATCTCTCGCAACGACATCACCAACTTTGCTGTCACCGTTTCCTTGCCCAACATGTTTATTTTTATCATAATTGTATCTAATCTTATATTCATCTAGAGAACGAATTGGTATTTTTACAACATCCTTGCCATTAGACATAACTATACTTTCTTCTGTTACAAGATCGGGTAAATTATTCTTAATTGCCTCTTGTACTTTTTCTTGATGGCGCTGTTGGTCGTCATATCCTTTGCGATGGAGGGACCAGTTTTCCTGTGAAATCGTATAATTTGGTTGATTTTCTTCGCCCATTCCTTTCCCTCCTTACTGTAATTGTCTTCCTGTATGAACAGCAATCTATAAATTTTGTTCTGTAATATGCAAGCTAGAATATTTGAAAGGTAACTGCCCACAGAAAATCATCCCATAAACATTTATAACGTTTTTCATACAATACCCCGAGCATCCTAAACAAAATTTTGCCACTCACATAAATAGAAAGAAATATTCAGCCACTGATAAGAAAGAAACACAATGCATTGTTGCACACATTTTTACTTTGCAACATATTGTATTGTGTTGGCTTTTTTCGTATGAATGGTTGGTTACTCTATCATATGCATATTGTAAAAATAATTGACAATAAATTCATAAAATTGCATCTTAATTTATTACATTTGGACAAGGTATGACACTTTATACACATATGAACGGATAATAAAACGCTGTCCCGCAAAATACAAGAGACAGCGTTTTGTTATCAAACTATCTGTTTAACAAGCTACCTACATAGCGTAGTAATTCATTTGCTGAAGAAGAATTATAACCATGCTCATCAATTAAACGCGCAACAACATCATTGATTTTCTTAAGCTGATTTTCGTCCGGCGTTTTCGTTGATGTTGTAATTTTCACTATATCTTTTAAATCAGCAAATAGTTTTTTCTGAATCGCTTCACGAAGACGTTCATGTGAATTATAATCAAAGCGTTTTCCTTTACGGGCATAAGCAGAAATGCGAATTAAAATCTCTTCACGGAACGCTTTCTTAGCATTTTCTGAAATTCCAATTTGCTCTTCAATTGAGCGCATTAATTTTTCATCTGGACTCATTTCTTCTCCTGTTAACGGATCACGTAATTTCGATTTATTGCAGTACGCCTCAACGTTATCTAAGTAATTATCCATAAGCGTCTTAGCTGATTCTTCATATGAATAAACAAACGCTTTTTGTACTTCTTTCTTCGCGATTTCATCGTATTCTTTTCTCGCTAATGAGATGAAGTTCATGTAACGTTCACGGTCTTCATTACTAATGGATGGATGCTGATCTAGCCCATCTTTTAAAGATCTAAGTACATCTAACGCGTTAATAGATGGTACCTCTTTTCGAATGATTGTAGACGAAATTCGGTTAATGACATAACGAGGATCAATACCCTTCATACCTTCATCTTGATATTCGCGTTGTAATTCTTCTACATCAATCGCATTATAACCTTCTACCGTTTCTCCATCATACAAACGCATCTTTTTAATTAAATCAATATCCGGACGCTTCGGATCTTTTAAACGAGTTAAAATAGTGAACATTGCTGCAACGCGAAGTGTGTGTGGTGCAATGTGAACATTCGATACATCACTTTCACGAATCATTTTTTCATAAATATGTTCTTCTTCACTTACTCGTAAATTATAAGGAACTGGCATTACAATAATTCTTGAGTGCAATGCTTCATTTTTCTTATTTGCTATAAATGAGCGATACTCTGTTTCATTCGTATGCGCTACAATTAATTCATCTGCTGAAATAAGCGCAAATCTTCCCGCTTTGAAATTCCCTTCTTGCGTAAGCGATAATAAGTGCCATAAAAACTTCTCATCGCATTTTAACATCTCTTGGAACTCCATCATTCCTCGGTTTGCCTTATTTAATTCTCCATCAAATCGATACGCACGCGGATCTGATTCTGAACCATATTCTGCAATCGTAGAAAAGTCCAGACTACCTGTTAAATCTGCAATATCCTGTGATTTTGGATCAGACGGGCTAAATGTACCAATCCCTGTACGGCGATCTTCAGAGAAGAAAATACGCTCTACAACTACATCCTCAATTCTTGATCCGTATTCTTGCTCTAAACGCATGACATTTAGTGGTGATAAATTCCCTTCAATTCTAACCCCATACTCATCAAAGAAATCATCTCGTAAATGATGTGGAATTAAATGCAGTGGATCCTCGTGCATTGGGCATCCTTTAATTGCAAAAATTGCTCCGCGATCTGTTCTTGAATATGTTTCTAATCCTCGTTTCAACATTGTAACTAACGTTGATTTCCCTCCACTAACAGGACCCATTAATAATAAAATTCTTTTTCTAACATCTAATCGTTTTGCAGATGGATGAAAATATTCCTCTACAAGACGTTCTAGAGCATCCTCTAATCCAAAGAGCTGATTACTAAAGAAGTTATACTTTCTTCTACCATCAACTTCTTCAATTCCAGCGTCTTTTATCATATTGTAAATGCGAGAGTGTGCTGTTTGAGCCACCCATGGTCTTTCTTTCACAAGCTCCAAATACTCCGCAAACGTACCTTCCCATTGTAAACGTTCTTCTGCTGCTCGATGCTGTTCAATCTTTTTTAGAATATCCATTATAGCTCCTCCCCCATCTCCTTGTTCAATCGGATTATTATAAAAGGTATGCTAGGATGTCCTTAAACATTCTTTAAATCAAAACGAAATATATAATAGCACGCTAAAATTCTCTCCAAAATTCAAAGAAAATTCTGTATAATATAGGTATTAACATTTTTACACTGCTATTCATTATAAATAAATTCTTTTCTTCTAAGAACCTTACATACATTTTGGATAATAAATAAAACTCATAAACCGAAAACAGTAAGGAGGATATTAGTATGAAATTATTATTAATTTTAGGTGTATCACTCACATTTCTTACAGCTATTTTTACATCCGGTTACAATGACAAACCAGGTACACATAAAAAATGATGTGCTTTTAGCACATCATTTTTTTATTTATAATACATATTTTCCATATCATATTTGGATAGTGGTCGGCTATAATAATAACCTTGTACAAGCTTCACATTCTTTTCTTTCAAAAACTGTATTTGCTCCTTTTTTTCTACTCCTTCTGCAATTATATTCAATTCTAAAGTATGAGCTAAATGAATAATTGCAGCTGTAATATTCGTATCACGTTCATCTATATGTATACCTTCCATAAAAGAACGATCAATTTTAAAGTATCAATTGGATATGTTTTTAAATAACTTAAAGATGAATAGCCTGTTCCAAAATCATCTAAATGAATCTTTAAATTTTGTTCTTTTAATTGTAGTAACACTCTCTTTGATATATCTTTATGTATAAGAGCTCCTTCTGTAACCTCTATCGCTAATAAATGAGCTGATACATTGTACTTATTTAAAGCCCGTGTAATCATCTCTATTAATGTAATAGAACGAAAGTGTCTAGCTGAAATATTAACCGCAATTGGGACCACTTCATATCCTTTATTTAACCATTCGCGCAGTTGCTGACACACTTGATTTACTACCCATTCATCGAGCTTAATAATAAATCCTGTTCTTTCTGCCAACGGAATAAATTGGTTTGGAGAAACAAATCCTAATTCCTTATTCTCCCACCTTATTAAAGCTTCCATACTAGCTATTTTTTTCGTTTCAATATTAATTTGTGGCTGATAATATAAGAAAAATTCATTTTTTTCTATAGCACGATGTAACTGGTTTTCTATTATAAACCTTTGTTCACGCTCACAGTCTAATCCACTACAATAAAAATGATAATGTCCTTTTCCTTTTTCTTTTGCTTTTTCTAAAGCAGCATCGACCCTCTGAAATAGTATTTTTTCATCTTCTCCATCTGCTGGAGCCATTACAATTCCAATTGATGCACTTAAATATACATCTTCTTCTTCGATTACAAAATATTCACTAATATTTTTCAGTATGCTTTTTGCAACTTCCTCTACATATTCTTTCGTTATATTTTCTATCAACATAACAAATTGATCATCGTGTTCTCTAAATAAGTGCATACCTTCTATTTTTAGATTGCTTAAACATTCTGTAACTTTTTGTAATACTTTATCTCCTCTTTATGACCAAATGTATCATTAATACGATGAAACTCATCTAAATCTATAAATACAAGCGCAAAATTTACACTCTCATTTAAAAAAGTATTTAACTTATTTGTACATGAAATTCTATTCATTAATCCCGTTAACTGGTCATAGTAAGCTAAATATTCTGTTCGCATTTCGTTTAATACTTGCCTTGTAACATCTCTCGTAACAATATAAATCCCAACAATTTCACCGTTCACAATAATCGGGATAGTTCTCAAAGAAATATATAGCTCGTACCCTTCTTTATGAACATATTTCTTTGAAACAATTTGTTTTGCTTTTCCTTGCATCGATCCCTTAAATATAATTTGAAAATCTTTTTCATATTCTTTATTAATGAATTCAAAAATAAATTTATTATTTAATTCCTCATACCGGTATCCAAATATTTCATACGTTGCCGGATTTGCATATGTAACTCTCCCTATAGAATCTATAGATATAATTGAGTCATTATTATATTCCAGTAACGACTTAAATAACATTTGTTTTTCCTCTATCTTTGTCTTCTCCTCAATTTGAGCTGTAATATCTCTTGTAATGCAAATAACAAATTGACATATTCCTTCTTCGTCGCAGACAGGATTAAGTGAAGATTCATAATGTATCTCACCTTTTGGTAAATTGACTACATCACAAAAGGTGTGTGCTTTCGCTTCTCTCACTACTTTTGCATATTGCCTTTGCAATATCCCCGCTATATCTTTTGGTAATACTTCTGCAAAAGTTTTTCCATAGCACTCTTCGCTTAACCTAGCATAATCCATTCCTATTTTATTCACATACATATATTGAAACGTTTCATTATCAATAACTTTCAATATGAATACTAAATCTTGAATAGCATGTAATAATCCTTGTCTAATTAAATCCATATCTATCATACTTAAAAAGGTATTTTGATTACTATATTCTTCCTTCATATTTATCTCAACCTGTCTTATCTATTTTTAATCATATATCCCATTCTATATGATTATGTCCTCTCTTTTAAATGTATGATTATATATTATTTTTATTTTATAAAAAAAAGTCGCCATATGGCGACTTTTAATAAACGATTTCTAAATCTAATCCAGGGTAATTTTGTTGACGGAACGCTTCATAAATTAAAATTGCTGCTGTATTAGATAAATTTAATGAACGTACTTTATCTGTCATTGGAATACGTAAACAATGATCAAAGTTTTCTTCGATTACATTAGCTGGTAAGCCGTTTGTTTCTCTTCCAAATACAAAATAGTAATCCTTCTCACGCTTGCTATAGTCAAACGCTGTATGAGCTTTCTCGCCATACTTTGTTAAATAGAAGAATTCACCGTCTTTATTTTTTTCATAAAATTCTTCAATTGAATCATAATACGTAATTTTTACGTGCTGCCAATAATCTAATCCTGCACGCTTTAACATTTTATCATCCGTTGAAAATCCAAGCGGTCTAATCAAATGTAATTCTGTTCCAGTTGCTGCACAAGTACGAGCAATATTCCCTGTATTTGCTGGAATTTCTGGCTGATATAAAACAACATGTACTCCCACGCGATATTCACCTCTGTTTTTTGTCTACTACGTATTATACCACTTGAGCGAAAAATCTCTACCCATTAATAATATGAAAGAATTTATATTTCATTTGTGGTGTATATTTACTAGAGTCTTCATAGTTCCAATAACGTCGACGGCTATTCGCTGAATGTGCATTTACAAGCGGCATACCATCTACATCTTTTGCTACTACAATCGTCGTATGATTCCATCTTCCGTCATCCTCGAAATCATAAGCAATGACATCTCCAAGAATAAGTTCTTCTGGCCTCTCTACCGCCTCTGCTCGAAGTCCTGTTGTAGCACCTGACAAATACCAATAAAAAGAATGTGCAACAGCCCAGCTCCAACTCCACTGATTCTCCCTTTGCCACCATCCTTTACGAATATTAGGATACCCGTTCATAGGTACTTCTCCAGTATGAAGACATTGAGAAATGAAATTCGTACAATTATCAGGGAAATTACGATACATAGGATTCCGGTCATCCCACCAACGCTCTGCATATTTCACTGCCTCTAAACGATTATACTGATAAGAACCGTACTTCTCTTTCGTAATATCCCTTTCTAATGTCTCACCCATTCTAATTTCTTCTGACACTTCAATAGCAGAATCGCCTATAATTCGACTATTATTTAAACAAACTCTTCGTTTTAATTGTTCCTCTTCAATATAAAATAATTCTTTATGCTTAATTAAATATTTAAAATGTATTTGATAATCAATTTCTTGATGGTCATTACTATTTAATTGTCTAATGAAAGAAACATCCGCAGTTGCTTTCACTATATGTGCACTACGCCTTTGAAACAATTGTTTCTTTCTCAGTGCCATTTGTAGTAAATCCTCAGCAATACCATCCACATTCGTTCTTTTCTCCGTTATATATGCTAAAAATTGTTGTACTTGGTTTTCAATCTTCGTTTTTACAACCATTCTGTCTCCCTCCCATATTACAATATGAAAAAGGGAAATATTATCTACTCTTTTTTCTGTGCTAACAATTCAAGCCCGCGATTCATTTCATGAAGCACTTCTTCATCTTTCTCACGTTCCATCGCTTTCTCAATCGCTTCGCCTACTCCATCTCCGCCAATTTTCCCAAGTGCCCATGCTGCCGTTCCGCGTAGTACCGGTCTTGGGTCATCTTTCATAACACCAATTAAATCTGGAATTGCCGATGCTTCTTTAAAATGTGCTAATGCTAAAATCGCATTTCTTTGCAGTGGTTTTTTCCCTCTCCATGACCCTGACATAATCCCATATTTCTCTTTAAAATCACGATTACTAATTGTTAAAAGTGGCGTTAATAATGGTTTAACTAGCTCAGGATCCGGCTCCATCTCAGGATGATTATGAAAATCCATTCCTTTGTTTTTCGGACAAACAGTCTGACACGTATCACATCCATATATGCGATTTCCTATTTTATCGCGATATTCTTCAGGTAGGAATCCTTTCGTTTGTGTTAAAAACGCAATGCACTTCTTCGAATCTAACTGTCCCCCCTGTATTAAAGCACCGGTAGGGCAAATATCGATACATTTCGTACAGCCTCCGCATTGATCTTCTATCGGCTTATCTGGCGGGAATGGAACATTTGTAATCATTTCCCCTAAGTATACGTACGAACCAAATTCAGGTGTAATAATAGAGCAGTTTTTACCGCTCCATCCAATACCAGCACGCTCTGATACAGCTCGATCACTTAATTCACCTGTATCAACCATGGACTTCACTTCTATATCGGGAAGTTTTTCAATTAAATATGCCTCTAATTTTTTCAAACGATCTCGTAAAACAAGATGATAATCTTGTCCCCAAGAAGCACGACAAAAAATCCCACGGCGTTCTCCACGCTTACTTAATGGTGCATTTTTTAATTTTGAAGGATATGCTAAAGCAATCGCAATAATTGATTTAGCACCCGGTAATAACAGTTGCGGATTCGTTCTCTTCTCTATATCAGGCTCTTCAAATCCAGATTGATAATTTAATTGTTGTTGCTGGATTAAGCGCTGCTTTAATTCCTCAAAAGGAGAAGCGCTCGCAAAGCCTATTTTATCTATGCCAATTGTTTTACTATACGCAATTACATCTTGCTTTAATTGTTCAAAATCCACTCTTAATCGCCTCCTCAGATGAATCCACCCCTTATGTAACCACTCTATTGGTTAGTAATTCACGTTTGGAATACTATCATTTACTTCTATTTTCGCATGTAATTATATTTTTCAAACATTAAAAAACGCAATGCCTCGTTTATCTCGGAAACGAAACACTGCGTTGATCACAATTTATAGAAAAACTTTTAATAAAATTTGGAGCGGGTGAAGAGAATCGAACTCTCGACCAGAGCTTGGAAGGCTCTTGTTTTACCACTAAACTACACCCGCAAATATGAATTACATATAAGATATTAGAATAACTTATGTAAAATAGTATAGCATGTAAAAAAAGTAGAGGCAAGAATTTTATCGAAAAAAGTCGAAAAAGTGATGAGAGACCTCATCACTTTTTCAATTCTTTATCAATTGCCTTCTTCATACTATCAAAATCAGGATTTGCAAGATTTCCGTTTACATATACAGAAGGAGCACCTTGAACTTTTAATTTTTGAGCACGATCTGAATCTTTACTTACTTTTTCTTTAATGTCTTTACTGTGTAAATCTTTCTTAAATTGCTCTACATCAACTTTTGGAAGTTTCTCTTTCACAATGCTAAGAAGCAAATCTTCTGTAATCCATTCTTCCGTATCTTTCTTTTGATTTTGATAAATCTCATCATAGAAAATCCAGAATGAATCTTTATCTTGTTTATAAATTGCTTCACCAGCTGCTGCACCTAAATCTGAGTCTTTTCCGATAAATGGGAAGTTAATAAAGTATAACTGCACTTTGCCTTTATCAATATACTCTTCTTTTAATCGAGGTAATACTGTTACATCCCAAGTACGACAAGCAGGACATTTAAAGTCTCCAAATTCAACTACCTTAACTGGAGCATCATCTTTCCCTAAAGATTGTTGCGTAGAATAAGCAAACATCTCATTCCCTTTATCTTTTTTGTCATTTATGATGCTATACGCAATTGTTCCAATTACAATCAATACTGCGATAGAAAAAACTATACCAAGAGCCATGAGTTTATTTGATTTCATATACATTCCTCTTTAAATTCATATTCTGTATACAGCATTGTACACAATACACATAATATCAACACTTATATACGTCACGCAATGAACACGCTCACATAAATTACAAAAACACAATAATTGTGACGATATTGTGTCACAATTTGTCACAATTTATTCAAAAAAAGAAGCTCCTCTGTAGGAACTTCTCTTAACTTACTGCTTTTTTACGCGCGCTATTTAACATCGACTGCTCTATTTTTATATCATGACGAATTACCAATTTCTCACTAACTGCTTGAACATACTCATCATGGCTTATATAGCCTTCTTTCTCCATTAGTCTCAAAACGACATTACGTCTCTCTACTGCTTTATCATAATTTTGGGCAGGTGAGTAATAAGCAGGTGCTTTTACTACAGCAGCCATCATTGCACTTTCAGCCAACGTTAATTGGTTCACCTTTTTACCGAAGTAAAGGTTTGCTGCTTTTTCAATTCCCCATGCTCCTTCTCCATAATAAATATTACTTACATATAATTTTAATATTTCATCCTTCGTAAATGTGCGTTCAATTTTTTTCGTATAAAAAATCTCTTTCCACTTCCGAGAAAATGTACGTTCATTCGTTAAAAAGGCATTTTTAGATAGCTGCTGTGTAATTGTGCTTCCTCCTTGCACGACACCACCAGCCTTTATATTCTCAACAGAGGCCCTAATAATTGCTATATAATCTAAACCGTTATGATGATAAAATCTTTTATCTTCTGTCGCAATAAATGCATGTGTTAATGATTCTGGCACCTCTAACTTAGCCGGTACATGTAATTTACTAATATCACTTTTCTCAATCATTACATTTCCAATGAATAATAACGTACAACTTAACAATAATAATAATATAATGGCTTTATAAAAAAGTTTAGTCATTGGATTTAATGCAACTTTTTGATGATAGTTCACCCTAGATAATACTCGTTCTTTCATCTTGAACACCTCTTTTCCACACAGCATATAACTCTTACTTTAAGAATACATTGTTGTAAAAAAATATCCCATCGATTTCTCTTACACGTACCTTACATCATTGTAAGGTATAAAGTGAAACTTTAATCGGTCCTCATTAATCAAGCTTACTGCCTAGCAAATAGTGGGATAAAAAAGTATTGTATCACAGTCTTTTTTTATCTACTATTCATCTGAAATATTGAATATAGGTTATGTTAAAGTACGAATAACCAATAAAGAGAAACCCTTAAGACTATTATATTTTCACTTTACACTTTAATTATATCATCTACAAATATATATACTTTTGACTATCTAGTAATCTAAATGTATATAACATATAGATTTATTATACAGAACAAACGTTCTTAAAATCAATACTAGTGCTACTATTATTTTGACCTTTTTCTTAAACAGTATACAAAAAAAGAGTAGTGATTCGAATGTATCTCAAATCGGCTACTCTTTTCTTTACAATCTTCCTATTAAATTATACGGCTGTACTTCCCACGTTTCATACGGAATAAAATGTGTTGCTCTCATTGCATCAAGCGTTCTGGATTTCATATGAGGACGCGTTATATACTCATCTATGTTCTCTTCATTTAAATCAACAAATTTAGCCTCTTGTATTTCTTCAGGTTGAATTTTTATTTCACCACTTATATATGCTACTTTAAAAACAACAGCTAGAATATGCATAGAAGTATTATAATAAACGCCTGTAATTCCGATAGGCTTCACCGTTAACCCTGTTTCCTCTTTTATTTCCCTACAGACAGCTTGATCGAGCGCTTCGCCTTCTTCTACCTGTCCTCCTGGCAACTCCCACGTATCAGCTCGCCAGTGCACTTTTGTTAATAACACTTCATTTTTTCCATTTGTTAAATAACCGGCTACAGCAACGATATGCTTTGGTGTCTTATGTTCCATATTAAGCCTCCTAGAGATAATGAATATTTTATATATCCCTATAATCATATTCCCTACCTACAACAAAATACCTTTAATACTTCATCACCTTAATTAACTTCATAAAAAAGACCCTATCCGCTAAGCGAAAAGGGTCATCTATCGTATTACTCTCCTAAGTCTACGTTGTGATAAACTTGTTGAACATCTTCTAAATCTTCTAATGCATCAACCATTTTCTCAAATTGTGCTTGAGCATCTTCAGGAAGTGTTACATCACTTTGTGCAAGCATTGTTAATTCTGCAACTGTAAACTCCTCAACGCCAGCACCTTTAAGTGCAGATTGTACTGCATGAAATTGATCTGGTTCAGCATACACGATAACAGAATCTTCTTCTTCTAGAATGTCACGTGCATCTACATCTGCTTCCATTAAAATTTCAAGAACTTCATCTGATGTTTTACCTTCAAGGCCGATAACAGCTGTCGCATCAAACATGTAAGCTACAGAACCGTTCACACCCATATTACCACTGTTTTTGCTAAATGCAGCTCGTACATCTGCTGCAGTACGGTTTACGTTATTTGTAAGTGTATCTACAATAACCATAGCTCCATTTGGTCCGAATCCTTCATAACGAAGCTCGTCATAATTTTCTTCTGAACCGCCTTTTGCTTTTTCAACTGCACGATCAATAATTGTTCTTGGAACATTGTATGTTTTCGCACGCTCTAATACAACTCTTAGTGCTTGGTTTGATTCTGGATCTGGCTCGCCTTGTTTTGCTGCCACATAAATTTCACGCCCAAATTTCGCGTATATACGGCTTGTATTTGCATCTTTTGATGCTTTTTTGTCTTTAATATTGTTCCATTTACGGCCCATACTTTCCACTCTCTTTCCCGTTTTAAATCTACATAAAAATATTAATATGAAATATAATGTGTGTTCAACACATTTTTAAAAGAAATATAAAAAGTTCATTTTTGATTCATATTACAGACATAATATAAATCACTATCATTTTGTTCTTTCGACAAGTTATATTATACATGAATTCCTACGTTTATTACGAATTTTAGAAGCACATAGTATAATTTAACAAAAAGACTCTAACATTTCTGTTACAGTCTTTTTATATTGCCAATAAAGATTTCCATATTATTCCCATAATTGTTTTCTATTGTTGTATAATAAAAATAGGAAAAAATTTGAAGAAAAGGTGGAGGGTGAATTATGACACATTCCAAAGACAAAAAATCACATGCTTTTAAAGGAATAGGAGAGAAGTTAAACCCAACTATCTATCAAGTGAGATTCATGAAATTAGATGAACCAATTCGATTTGAGTCGTTTCCTGAATTAAAGGAATTAGGAGACTGGTTGAGTACTTCAACGCACATGTGGTCATGCCACTCAACTATGTACAAATACAACAGAGAAGAGTTTGAAAAGAAGTTCTTAGAAATTACGAAATTAACAGCTGATCATGTACTAATATCTACTGGTGGCGTCGGATTTAACTTCATGTCACCAGGTTGGAGAAATTCTCTATAAAATAATGAAATTATATAAAGGGATAAAAATTTATCCCTTTATTGTTTTGTAGCTTTCCCCAACTGTATCGCATGTACTAAATGAATAAGTTTACCTTAATCATTTATAACCATTTCACCAACACACCATTTTTGCTTATTTTATAGTATGATGAAAACATAAAAAGACTCTACACATTTGGTGTAGAGTCTTTTATTACGCCGTTCATGATACCGATGGTCGGGGTCGAACCGACACTCCCGAAGGAACACGATTTTGAGTCGTGCGCGTCTGCCAATTCCGCCACATCGGCACAAAAGAAAAGGCGGCAACCGGATTTGAACCGGTGATAAAGGTTTTGCAGACCTCTGCCTTACCACTTGGCTATGCCGCCATATTAAATTTTATTGGAGCGGAAGACGGGATTCGAACCCGCGACCCCAACCTTGGCAAGGTTGTATTCTACCACTGAACTACTTCCGCAAAAATGGCTGGGCTAGCTGGATTCGAACCAGCGCATGACGGAGTCAAAGTCCGTTGCCTTACCGCTTGGCTATAGCCCATCGAATTCTTACTTAATTATATGTAAGTATCCATTAGATTATTTGTAATTTTTAAAATAAAAATGGGGCGACTGATGGGAATCGAACCCACGAATGCCGGAGCCACAATCCGGTGCGTTAACCACTTCGCCACAACCGCCATGTTGTGTAAATATATTTGGCAGGGGCAGTAGGAATCGAACCCACACTGGAGGTTTTGGAGACCTCAGTTCTACCTTTAAACTATGCCCCTATGTAAATGGTGGAGGGGGGCAGATTCGAACTGCCGAACCCGAAGGAGCGGATTTACAGTCCGCCGCGTTTAGCCACTTCGCTACCCCTCCGAAACTTACATGGTGCCGGCTAGAGGACTTGAACCCCCAACCTACTGATTACAAGTCAGTTGCTCTACCAATTGAGCTAAGCCGGCGTATTTTATTAAAATAAATGGTGGCTCGGGACGGAATCGAACCGCCGACACGAGGATTTTCAGTCCTCTGCTCTACCGACTGAGCTACCGAGCCTTATTAAAATGGCGGTCCCGACCGGGGTCGAACCGGCGATCTCCTGCGTGACAGGCAGGCATGTTAACCACTACACCACGGGACCATTTGGTTGCGGGGACAGGATTTGAACCTGCGACCTTCGGGTTATGAGCCCGACGAGCTACCGTGCTGCTCCACCCCGCGATAATACTATTCATATAAAATTTATATGGTGGAGGATGACGGGATCGAACCGCCGACCCCCTGCTTGTAAGGCAGGTGCTCTCCCAGCTGAGCTAATCCTCCAAAGTGGTGACCCGTACGGGATTCGAACCCGTGTTACCGCCGTGAAAGGGCGGTGTCTTAACCACTTGACCAACGGGCCAAATATTATAAATCCTATGGCGGAGAGCAAGGGATTCGAACCCTTGATACGCTTGTGACGTATACACGATTTCCAATCGTGCTCCTTCGGCCAACTCGGACAGCTCTCCAATGGCTCCGCAGGTAGGAATCGAACCTACGACCGATCGGTTAACAGCCGATAGCTCTACCGCTGAGCTACTGCGGAATAATATTGCCTGGCAACGTCCTACTCTCACAGGGACAAGGTCCCAACTACCATCGGCGCTAGAGAGCTTAACTTCCGTGTTCGGTATGGGAACGGGTGTGACCTCTCTGCCATCATTACCAGACATTATTCTTTTGAGACAATCATTATTATAACTTATTTACTTTAAAAGTCAACAAGTTTTTTATGTTCTCTCAAAACTAGATAACATTGCTACATATTATATGGTTAAGTCCTCGATCTATTAGTATTCGTCAGCTCCACATGTCACCATGCTTCCACCTCGAACCTATCAACCTGATCATCTTTCAGGGATCTTACTAGCTTACGCTATGGGAAATCTCATCTTGAGGGGGGCTTCATGCTTAGATGCTTTCAGCACTTATCCCTTCCGCACATAGCTACCCAGCTATGCCCTTGGCAGAACAACTGGTACACCAGCGGTGCGTCCATCCCGGTCCTCTCGTACTAAGGACAGCTCCTCTCAAATTTCCTACGCCCACGACGGATAGGGACCGAACTGTCTCACGACGTTCTGAACCCAGCTCGCGTACCGCTTTAATGGGCGAACAGCCCAACCCTTGGGACCGACTACAGCCCCAGGATGCGATGAGCCGACATCGAGGTGCCAAACCTCCCCGTCGATGTGGACTCTTGGGGAGATAAGCCTGTTATCCCGGGGTAGCTTTTATCCGTTGAGCGATGGCCCTTCCATGCGGAACCACCGGATCACTAAGCCCGACTTTCGTCCCTGCTCGACTTGTAGGTCTCGCAGTCAAGCTCCCTTATGCCTTTGCACTCTACGAATGATTTCCAACCATTCTGAGGGAACCTTTGGGCGCCTCCGTTACACTTTAGGAGGCGACCGCCCCAGTCAAACTGCCCACCTGACACTGTCTCCCGGGTCGATAAGACCCGTAGGTTAGAATTTCAATACAGTCAGGGCGGTATCCCACCAGCGCCTCCACCGAAGCTAGCGCTCCGGTTTCAATGGCTCCCGCCTATCCTGTACAAACTGTACCAAAATTCAATATCAGGCTACAGTAAAGCTCCACGGGGTCTTTCCGTCCTGTCGCGGGTAACCTGCATCTTCACAGGTACTATAATTTCACCGAGTCTCTGGTTGAGACAGTGCCCAAATCGTTACACCTTTCGTGCGGGTCGGAACTTACCCGACAAGGAATTTCGCTACCTTAGGACCGTTATAGTTACGGCCGCCGTTTACTGGGGCTTCAGTTCAGAGCTTCGCTTACGCTAACCCTCTCCTTAACCTTCCAGCACCGGGCAGGTGTCACCCCTATACTTCGCCTTACGGCTTCGCAGAGAGCTGTGTTTTGCTAAACAGTCGCTTGGGCCTATTCACTGCGGCTTTCCGTTAAGAAAGCACCCCTTCTCCCGAAGTTACGGGGTCATTTTGCCGAGTTCCTTAACCAGAGTTCTCTCGCACACCTTAGGATTCTCTCCTCGCCTACCTGTGTCGGTTTGCGGTACAGGCACCTTTTATCTCGCTAGAAGCTTTTCTTGGCAGCGGGAATCAAAGACTTCGCTCCATAAGGAGCTTCCCCATCACAGCTCAGCCTTTACGATAAGCGGATTTGCCTACTTATCAGCCTAACTGCTTGGACGTGCACAACCAATCGCACGCTTCTTCTATCCTTCTGCGTCCCTCCATTGCTCAAACGATAAAGAGGTGGTACAGGAATATCAACCTGTTGTCCATCGCCTACGCCTGTCGGCCTCGGCTTAGGTCCTGACTAACCCTGAGCGGACGAGCCTTCCTCAGGAAACCTTAGGCATTCGGTGGACGGGATTCTCACCCGTCTTTCGCTACTCATACCGGCATTCTCACTTCTAAGCACTCCACCAGTCCTTCCGGTCTGACTTCACTGTCCTTAGAACGCTCCCTACCACTGATACCATTGGTATCAATCCGCAGCTTCGGTGGTGTATTTAGCCCGGTACATTTTCGGCGCAGAGTCACTCGACTAGTGAGCTATTACGCACTCTTTAAATGGTGGCTGCTTCTAAGCCAACATCCTAGTTGTCTAAGCAACTCCACATCCTTTTCCACTTAATACACACTTTGGGACCTTAGCTGGCGGTCTGGGCTGTTTCCCTTTGACTACGGATCTTATCACTCGCAGTCTGACTCCTAAGGATAAGTCATTGGCATTCGGAGTTTGACTGAATTCGGTAATCCGATGAGGACCCTAGTCCAATCAGTGCTCTACCTCCAAGACTCTTACACTTAAGGCTAGCCCTAAAGCTATTTCGGGAGAACCAGCTATCTCCAGGTTCGATTGGAATTTCTCCGCTACCCACCTCATCCCCGCACTTTTCAACGTGCGTGGGTTCGGGCCTCCATTCAGTGTTACCTGAACTTCACCCTGGACATGGGTAGATCACCTGGTTTCGGGTCTACGACCACGTACTAAACGCCCTATTCAGACTCGCTTTCGCTGCGGCTCCGCCTCTTCAGCTTAACCTCGCACGGGATCGTAACTCGCCGGTTCATTCTACAAAAGGCACGCCATCACCCGTTAACGGGCTCTGACTATTTGTAGGCACACGGTTTCAGGATCTCTTTCACTCCCCTTCCGGGGTGCTTTTCACCTTTCCCTCACGGTACTGGTTCACTATCGATCACTAGGGAGTATTTAGCCTTGGGAGATGGTCCTCCCAGATTCCGACGGAATTTCACGTGTTCCGCCGTACTCAGGATACATTCAAGAGAGAACGAAGTTTCGACTACGGGGTTGTTACCCTCTACGACGGACCTTTCCAGGTCGCTTCGTCTACCTCGTTCCTTTGTAACTCCGTATAGAATGTCCTACAACCCCAAGAGGCAAGCCTCTTGGTTTGGGCTATGTTCCGTTTCGCTCGCCGCTACTCAGGAAATCGCATTTGCTTTCTCTTCCTCCAGGTACTTAGATGTTTCAGTTCCCTGGGTCTGTCTTCCTTACCCTATGTATTCAGATAAGGATACCATACCATTACGTATGGTGGGTTTCCCCATTCGGAAATCTTCGGATCAAAGCTTACTTACAGCTCCCCGAAGCATATCGGCGTTAGTCCCGTCCTTCATCGACTCCTAGTGTCAAGGCATCCACCGTGCGCCCTTTCTAACTTAACCAAACTAAAAATTAAAAAATATGAGCTACACTGTTATCTAGTTTTCAAAGAACATACATTTATATATGAGAGATAGTTCTCTCAAAACTGAACAAAACGAAACACGGAAACTTTATTGATGAACAGCGTTCATCAATTCTCCATAGAAAGGAGGTGATCCAGCCGCACCTTCCGATACGGCTACCTTGTTACGACTTCACCCCAATCATCTGTCCCACCTTAGGCGGCTGGCTCCAAAAAGGTTACCCCACCGACTTCGGGTGTTACAAACTCTCGTGGTGTGACGGGCGGTGTGTACAAGGCCCGGGAACGTATTCACCGCGGCATGCTGATCCGCGATTACTAGCGATTCCAGCTTCATGTAGGCGAGTTGCAGCCTACAATCCGAACTGAGAACGGTTTTATGAGATTAGCTCCACCTCGCGGTCTTGCAGCTCTTTGTACCGTCCATTGTAGCACGTGTGTAGCCCAGGTCATAAGGGGCATGATGATTTGACGTCATCCCCACCTTCCTCCGGTTTGTCACCGGCAGTCACCTTAGAGTGCCCAACTTAATGATGGCAACTAAGATCAAGGGTTGCGCTCGTTGCGGGACTTAACCCAACATCTCACGACACGAGCTGACGACAACCATGCACCACCTGTCACTCTGCTCCCGAAGGAGAAGCCCTATCTCTAGGGTTTTCAGAGGATGTCAAGACCTGGTAAGGTTCTTCGCGTTGCTTCGAATTAAACCACATGCTCCACCGCTTGTGCGGGCCCCCGTCAATTCCTTTGAGTTTCAGCCTTGCGGCCGTACTCCCCAGGCGGAGTGCTTAATGCGTTAACTTCAGCACTAAAGGGCGGAAACCCTCTAACACTTAGCACTCATCGTTTACGGCGTGGACTACCAGGGTATCTAATCCTGTTTGCTCCCACGCTTTCGCGCCTCAGTGTCAGTTACAGACCAGAAAGTCGCCTTCGCCACTGGTGTTCCTCCATATCTCTACGCATTTCACCGCTACACATGGAATTCCACTTTCCTCTTCTGCACTCAAGTCTCCCAGTTTCCAATGACCCTCCACGGTTGAGCCGTGGGCTTTCACATCAGACTTAAGAAACCACCTGCGCGCGCTTTACGCCCAATAATTCCGGATAACGCTTGCCACCTACGTATTACCGCGGCTGCTGGCACGTAGTTAGCCGTGGCTTTCTGGTTAGGTACCGTCAAGGCGCCAGCTTATTTAACTAGCACTTGTTCTTCCCTAACAACAGAGTTTTACGACCCGAAAGCCTTCATCACTCACGCGGCGTTGCTCCGTCAGACTTTCGTCCATTGCGGAAGATTCCCTGCTGCCTCCCGTAGGAGTCTGGGCCGTGTCTCAGTCCCAGTGTGGCCGATCACCCTCTCAGGTCGGCTACGCATCGTTGCCTTGGTGAGCCGTTACCTCACCAACTAGCTAATGCGACGCGGGTCCATCCATAAGTGACAGCCGAAGCCGCCTTTCAATTTCGAACCATGCGGTTCAAAATGTTATCCGGTATTAGCCCCGGTTTCCCGGAGTTATCCCAGTCTTATGGGCAGGTTACCCACGTGTTACTCACCCGTCCGCCGCTAACTTCATAAGAGCAAGCTCTTAATCCATTCGCTCGACTTGCATGTATTAGGCACGCCGCCAGCGTTCATCCTGAGCCAGGATCAAACTCTCCAATAAAGTTAGTTTGTCTAGCATCTAAAATAAAAATTGACGTTTCACGTTGTTTGTTTCGTTCAGTTTTCAAAGAACTACTTAGTCGCTCATTTGCGACTTCCTTATGTTAACATCTTCATTTTTCAATGTCAACTAAGTTTTTTAATTTCTTTTTTGTCGTTTTCTGCGTTTCCGCATCAGCGACGGTTATTAATATATCATGCAGTATATACAGGGTCAATACTTTTTATAAAAAAATTTCACATCCCGTTAAAAACTTAAAAACCGCTGTAAAAATCATTATAGCGTCCATTCATTCTTGGCTCCCCTCCTATTCATTTCATATCTTATCTCTTTATCAATTTACACGAGAGTGAAAATTCTAAATTTTATGTTATATTATTAGTATAGGAGCGTGGTGAGAATGAGCATTAAGTATTCAAACAAAATCAATAAAATCCGGACCTTTGCATTAAGTTTAGTATTTATCGGCCTCTTCATTGCATACTTAGGTGTCTTTTTCCGCGAAAACATTATTATTATGACAACGTTTATGATGGTTGGCTTTTTAGCTGTTATCGCTAGCACTGTCGTTTACTTTTGGATTGGTATGTTATCTACTAAGACTATCCAAATTATTTGTCCAAGCTGTGATAAGCCAACCAAAATGCTCGGCCGTGTCGATGCATGTATGCACTGCAATCAACCTTTAACACTAGATCGAGATCTAGAAGGAAAAGAATTTGATGAAAAGTATAATAAGAAGAGTTATAAATCATAAGTATCAAGGGAAATACGAATTTGCAACACTACAAACGTTTCAACTCATTAAAAAGTTGATTTCTTAAAAAATCAACTTTTTAATTGTTTTATTAAATTTATTACACCTATTTTTTCGAAATAACAGTAAACATCCCTGTCATATTAGGCGAATAATCTTTAAAATCATATTTTTCATAGAATGATGTTTTACCTTGCGACGCAAACAAACCAATGAATGCTTTATCTGGAGTATTCCCATTTAAGTATTCTACTAAAGTATTCATTATTTTCTTTCCAATACCATTCTTTTGATAATCTGGATGAACCACTATATCTTGAATATAGAAATAGATAGCCCCATCACCAACAATTCTCCCCATGCCGATGATTTGATTATTATCCTTGACTGTTATACAGTAAATCGAATTTTGAAGTGATATTTCCGCCACCTCAAAGTTCATATAGTTAGTCCATCCCACAGAATCACATAAATATTTATATTCTTCCAATGTTGGAATGTTATTTTTAATCTCATATTTCTTCAAAATGTCCCCTCCAAGAATTCATTTCCACCAATACAAAGTAAATTCGACAAACTTTTATCTAACCCTTCTTACTAACTTAGCACTGTAAATCCCGATTAACCTCACGCTAATCCTTATATAATAAAGAAAGAGGCTGACGTATAGCCGTCAGCCCCTTTCTTTATTATATATTACGCCTTATGACACTCTGGACAAACGCCATAAATTTCTAAGCGATGACTATTGATAACGAAGCCTGTCGTTTTCGCAGCTTCCTCTTCCAGCTTTTCCAAGCCTCCATAAGGAAAATCAACAATCTTACCACATTTTTCGCAAATCACATGATAATGTTGACTTGTAACATAATCAAATCTACTTGAAGCGTCTCCATAAGTTAATTCCTTTACAAGTCCAACCTCTTTAAACACACGTAAGTTATTATAGACAGTTGCAACACTCATATTTGGAAACTTACCTTCTAATGCTTTATAAATATCATCCGCTGTTGGGTGCGTCATTGATTCCACAAGGTACTCTAAAATAGCATGACGCTGTGGAGTAATGCGTACACCCGTATTTTTCAGCATTTCTAGCGCTTCTTTTAATTCTTCTTTGACCACCGTCATGCACCCCGATTCTATACGGATTATTATTTTATAATTCTTATAAAGAGTGTACTCCTTTTCTTATAAATCGTCAATATTTCTACTATAAGTATGTAGTTTATTTTTATATTCAGGACTTGTTTTTATGTATCTTTCCCTTTTTTCTTCATATATTCCATAGAAAAAAGTGCGACATAATCGCACTTGGAATACTATCATCTGAGGAGGTATGCCCTACACTTCCACTTTATGTAAGGCAGTAAAATATGTATAGACACTTGCCTTGTTTCTGCATATTTTATCTCCAATGTAGATTTATTTTATATAAGAAAGAACATCCTCAATATGTCCTTTCACTTTCACTTTACGCCACTCTTTTACAAGTTCACCGTCTTTATTAATAAGGAATGTAGAACGCTCGATTCCCATATACTCTTTCCCAAAGTTCTTTTTTAACTTCCAAACATCGTATAACTCTGCTACTTTATGATCTTCATCTACTAAAAGTGTAAATGGCAATTCATGTTTCTCAATGAATTTCAAATGTCTATTCGCTGAATCAGGACTTACTCCAAGAATAACCGTATCCTTCTCTTGAAATACTCCATACGCATCACGAAAATCACATGCTTCAGTTGTACATCCTGGCGTCATATCTTTCGGATAAAAATAGAGAACTACATTTTTACCGCGGAAATCAGCTAGGCGAACTTCTTCTCCGATACTTCCCTCTAATGTGAATTCTGGTGCCATTTCTCCTACTGTAATCATAGTTATCACTCCTACTCTTTTCCTTTACTATAACAAATGCTTCCTTATTTTTCATTGTCTATTACAGACCTCATCACAAAAGCAAAAGGGAGTGTATATCCAATTAGCGCTTCTGCGATTGCAATCCATCGCCCAATTCCAATCGGAGATATGTCACCATATCCAACAGACAATAAAGTAACTGCGCTAAAATATAAACAAACTTCGACGAGTTGAAAAGAATGAGCGTTCAAACTTTCTCCGTCCTCTTTCAAAACTGCAAAACCCATTTCCTCTAATACAACGTAACTTAATCCAAATGCGATTAGTACTGTTGTATAGATTAAAAATAATGTGGCCAAATTATAGAGCGAAAAAAAACGCGTTGAATCCGAATAGGAACTCCATAATAATTGGACACTTTTCAAAATAGCGATTGCTGCAATTAATAGAATAAATCCCCATAACATGTCCTCCACCTCATTTTATATGTATGAGGTGGAGAACTGATTTATCCCTTAGAAACGAACAAGCTTCTATAATTAATTACCCGCGCCACGATACCTTTTTACCCCTTGGTTCCAGAGGGTGATTGCAATCGTAAAACAGATAACACCAACAATTGGCGTCGCAAATGCATAACTATTCCATTCTGTTTTTCTTAAAAAGTATGCCGCTGGATATACTCCAACAAACGCAAACGGTAAAACAAACGTTAAAATGAAACGAATTACACGATTATAAATATTAACAGGATAGCGCCCGTAATTACCTATGTTATACATAAGAGGCATAATTGAACTTTTCGCATCCGACCAAAAACCAAGGCTCGCCAGCGTAACAAATATCCCTCCATATACAAGTGCTCCTCCTCCTACCATCAATATAAATAAGAAGAAATCATACCAGTAAAAAGATAATTGTAACTCCACAGCTGCATATCCCATTACAACAATCCCTGTAATAGCTCCAATTAAAGATTCAAGTTCCATTCTTTCTAATATAATTTGAAATAGGCTATGGATCGGCCGCGTTAATACACGATCCATCTCCCCTTTAATAATGTATCGATCATTAAAATCCCATATATTAAAGAAAGCTGAAAAGATGGCAAATGGTACTAAAAAGAAACCATAAATAAAGATTACTTCTTCTCGACTCCATCCCTTCAATGCTTGTGTATGCCCAAATACAACGAGAATAAATATTAAATTAACTGCTTGAAGCGATAAATCAGAAAGTAAACCAACGATAAAATCGCCTCGATACTCCAATTTTGTTTTTATATATTGACTTGCATATTGTAAAAATAAGTTTATATATAGCATCTCATCATCCCCCTTGTACAATTAGACGTTTTCTCGCCGTTCTCCACATGAGTACAATTGGAATAATAAGTACAATCGCCCAAATCACTTGAAATACTAAAGCCTCATACAACTTACTCCCCTGTATACCTTCAGAAAAAATCATACTTGGAATATAACTAATAGCCTGAAACGGTAAAAACATCATTGCTTTTTGGGCCCATAGCGGATAAAAACTAATTGGTAATAATAGACCTGAAAATAAATCAATAACAACGCGTTTTGCATACATAATCCCACTATTATTAAATAGGAAAAACGTAAGCATTCCCGTCATTAAATTAATTTGTGTATTAATAATAAAACTAAATATTAAAGATAAGAAGAAATATAACCAAGTTTGAAAATTTGTTGTAATTTGCAACGAAAATAATAACGTAACGATAACCATGCCTGGAATGGAAAAGAAGGCAAAACGGAATATTCCCTCGCCAAGACCTTGCATAACTTTCATTCCCAAATAGTTATACGGACGAATTAATTCTACAGCCACACGTCCTTCTTGAATCTCCATCGCAATTTCCCTATCTATATTATTAAAATAGAAGGCACGTGCCATCCACGCGATTGCGATATACGTGGTCATTTGCGAAATAGATAAACTTTCAATATTCTCTTTTCCACTATAAATTGCTTGCCATAAAAAATAGTAAGCACCGATATTAATGGTATAAATTAAAATCCCGCTATAGTAATTTGTACGATACGCAAGCATCATTAAAAAGCGAATTCGAATCATTTCAATATACTTACCCATGCGTAATACCTTCTTCATAAATGTTACGAATAATTTCCTCTGTAGACACTTCGTTAATTTTTAAATCTTTAATTTGAAAGGCTTGTACTACTTTAGAAATAAGCATTGAAATAATAACTTCTTCATTCGGAATTTTTGCAACCCATGCATTTTCCTCTTTTGCTTTCGACCAAACGACATGATTATCTGGCATAACCATTGATAAAGCCTGATAGGAAACTGGTGCAACAAACTGAAAGTGAATTTCCTTCTCCGCTCCCCACTGCGTACGAAGATTATTTAAAGAACCGTCATACATAATATTTCCTTCATCCAGCATGATAACGCGCTCACATAAAGCTTCAATATCAGTAATATCGTGTGTTGTTAATAAAATTGTTGTTTTATAACGTTCATTCATTTCTTTTAAAAATTCACGTATTTTCAATTTCACAAGTACATCTAACCCAATTGTTGGCTCATCTAAAAATAATAACGGTGGATTATGAATTAAGGCTGCCGCTAATTCACAACGCATCCTTTGACCAAGAGATAATTTTCGAACTGGTTTATCTAATAAGGGCCCTATATCTAACGTTTCAATTACGTGCTCCATATGCTCCTTATACTGAGCGTCTGATACACCATACACTTTCTTTAATAAACGAAACGATTCTTGTACTGCAATATCCCACCAAAGTTGCGAACGCTGTCCAAAAACAACACCAATTGTTCTTACAAATTCTTCTCTTTGTTTATGTGGGTTCATTCCATTTACTGTGATTTGCCCTGATGTCGGAGTTAAAATCCCCGTAAGCATTTTAATTGTTGTTGATTTACCAGCACCGTTCTCACCGATATAACCAACCATTTCACCTTGCTTTACAGTAAAAGATACATCATTTACTGCTGGTACTATTTTATAATTACGATTTAATAAATCGCGAAATGCACCCTTTAAGCCCGGACGACTTGAATAGGCTGTAAACTCTTTACGTAACCCTTGTACCTCAATTACCGATTTCATAATCGGACCCCCCTCCTAAATGTCACAACGAATAGTTTACCCAACTGCCTTCGCTATCACAAACAATACGTCTTTTCGAAAAACATGTTAGAATAATACATAGATTTTTGTAAGGAGATGAATTGTAGTGAATTTCACAAAGTCAGAAGCATTACATAAAGAAGCTTTAGAGCATATCGTTGGCGGTGTTAACAGTCCTTCTCGTTCTTTTAAAGCAGTTGGCGGCGGCGCTCCTGTTGCTATGGAACGTGGGAAAGGCGCTTATTTCTGGGATGTAGACGGAAATAAATATATCGATTATTTAGCAGCATACGGTCCTATTATTACTGGACATGCTCATCCGCATATAACAAAAGCAATTACAACAGCTGCTGAAAATGGGGTACTTTATGGAACACCAACAGCGCTAGAGGTAAAATTCGCAAAAATGTTAAAAGAAGCAATGCCTGCATTAGATAAAGTCCGTTTCGTAAACTCTGGTACAGAAGCAGTGATGACAACGATTCGTGTTGCTCGTGCTTATACAGGTCGCACAAAAATCATGAAATTTGCTGGTTGTTACCACGGTCATTCTGATTTAGTACTTGTGGCAGCTGGATCTGGCCCTTCTACTTTAGGAACTCCTGACTCAGCTGGCGTACCACAAAGTATCGCACAAGAAGTTATTACCGTTCCATTTAACAATGTAGAAACTTTAAAAGAAGCTTTAGATAAATGGGGTCATGAAGTAGCAGCTATCCTTGTAGAACCGATCGTTGGAAACTTCGGTATTGTAGAGCCTAAACCTGGATTCCTTGAAAAAGTGAATGAACTTGTTCACGAAGCTGGCGCACTAGTAATTTATGATGAAGTTATTACTGCTTTTCGCTTTATGTACGGCGGTGCTCAAGACTTACTTGGTGTTACACCTGACTTAACAGCGCTTGGTAAAGTTATTGGCGGTGGCTTACCAATCGGTGCTTACGGTGGTAAGAAAGAAATTATGGAACAAGTTGCTCCGCTTGGACCTGCATACCAAGCTGGTACAATGGCAGGAAACCCTGCTTCTATGGCATCAGGTATCGCTTGTCTAGAAGTACTTCAACAAGAAGGGCTTTATGAGAAATTAGATGAACTTGGTGCAATGCTTGAAAAAGGAATTTTAGAGCAAGCAGCGAAACATAATATCGACATTACATTAAATCGTCTAAAAGGGGCTTTAACTGTATACTTCACAACTAATACAATTGAAGATTACGATGCCGCACAAGATACAGACGGTGAAATGTTCGGTAAATTCTTCAAGCTTATGCTTCAAGAAGGAGTTAACTTAGCACCTTCTAAATACGAGGCATGGTTCTTAACTACAGAACATACAAAAGAAGATATTGAATATACAATCGAAGCTGTCGGCAGAGCATTTGCTGCCCTAGCAGACAATAAATAATCCCGTCATTAAAAGGAAAAAAGAAAGCTCACCTTTCTTTTTTCCTTTTTTCTATTTCATAAATTACGTATTAATAGTATAATTATTCATAATTATCTGTTTTATATTCTTTTACAGCATTACTATCTCTGTGTACAAGGTGATTTGCGCCTTAAATAGTAAGATTATTCTAACTTTTACAAGAGGGGGGATTGACGGATGCTCAATAAAAAAAATACATGGACACCGTCTTTATTTCGAGATTATAGAAATGCAGAACATGATGCGTGTGGAATCGTTTCCGTTATGGAGAAACGAAAAATTGCTACAAAAGAAAACATTGACCTTTGCATACAATCACTCGTCAAAATGAATCATAGAGCTGGTTTCATTAATGGCGAGGGCGATGGCATCGGCATTCACATTGATATACCAAAAACACTTTGGAATGAAAAACTAAAAAGTAGCGGATATAATCCAACGATTGTGGATCATCCCCACTTTATCGTTGGACATTTTTTTCTAAATAAAAAAGAAAACATTACTGCCTTAAAAGATTATATTCGTACGCAATTAAACAACAAAAACTTTACTATTATTTTCGAAAGTGACGATGCAACAAACTCAGATGCGCTCGGTCCACTTGGTAAACAAGAAGAACCTTTATTTTGGCAAGTTGCCCTTATCGCAGAAAACGAAATTATAAATATTGAGCAAACATTATTTTCTGTCACAATAAAAATAGAGGAAAACGAAGCAATTCATGTTGCTTCATTAAGTCATGATCATGTTGTATATAAAGTTCTAGGTGCTGGTGATACGCTTGTTGCCTACTATAATGATTTACAACATCCGCTTATCGCTTCAACTATGACATTAGGACATAACCGCTACTCTACTAATACATTATCTAATTTTTTTCGTGTACAACCATTTAGCATTCTCGGACATAATGGTGAAATTAACACAATTGCGAAATTACGCGATCAAGCTGAAATGATTGATGTACCACTTACTGCAGGAGGCAGTGACTCTCAAGATTTAAACCGCACCTTAGAAACCCTACTTGTTCAATACGGCTACAGCTTATTTGAAGCAATGGAAATTCTATTCCCACCAATTATTAATGAAATTAAACTTTATGAAACACCTTTACAAGATTTATATACGTATATACGTGAAGCATGGGGACATTTTGCACAAGGACCAGCTGGCATCATTTCCCGTTTTAAAGATGAAGCTGTTTTCAGCGTTGATTCCCTTGGATTACGCCCAGTATGGAAAGTAGAGACAGAGAGCTCTTATATTTTCTCTTCTGAACCTGGAGTTGTATCACCAACTAAATATGTAGCAGAACCAAAACCACTCGCTCCTGGAGAAAAAGTCGGATTAAAATGGAATGAACAAGATGAACTTGTTCTTTATGAATATGACAAATATCAAATCCAAGTATATAACCGTTTTAAAAAGCGAATTGATACTACCAATTACCATTTAAATTTATCTATCCCTGAAACGAAAAAAATCCAAGGGCTATGTGATTCTGTTCAAGTTGAAACGAAACAATACGTCGCTTTCGGATGGGACCGAGAACATATTCAACTTCTTGAACAGATGGCAACAAAAGGCGTTGAGCCAATACGCTCACTTGGGCATGACTCACCACTTGCCGCACTCGATACTGATAGACGAAATATCGCTGACTTTATTAAAGAAAGTGTAGCTGTTGTTACAAACCCTGCAATTGACCGTGACCGTGAAATTGAACACTTCTCTACACGTACTGTACTTGGAGAGCGTCCAAGTTTATTAAGCGGCGCAAAACGGCCATTTGTAGTTGAAATGCTTTCACCAATTATTTTAGAAGGCAGCGTGGCACAACCTATTGCAGAGGAATTACACACAATTACGTACGAACAACTCATAGAGCTATTTAAGACTCATAACTCTATCGCCACAATCTCTGCTACATTCAGCTCGTCAGAAACTCTGCAATGCGCATTAAGCCGCATTAGTTCTGAAGCGATAGCTGCTGTTAACAATGGCGCTTCCCTACTAGTATTAGATGACGCCAAAGCCCATCTAAATGAACGATTGTGGATTGATCCACATTTAGTTACTGCTAAAGTACATCAAGCATTAAGTGAAAATAAATTACGCCGCAATTGTTCTCTCGTTATACGTTCTGGTGCTCTTCGCTCCTTACATGACATTGTCACGCTATATGGATTAGGAGCAGATGGTATTAATCCATATTTATTATTCGCGACTGTAAATGATGGAACAAAAACACCAATTACGAATCTATATAATGCACTTAATAAAGGATTAGAAAAAGTCATTTCAACAATTGGAATTCATGAGTTACGTGGTTACGGACGTCTCTATTCATCTATTGGATTACATGAAGAAATCGCAAATATATTACAGATTACAAATTTCTTCGGTTCAAATGATTTAGCCTTTTCACTTGAATCACTTGTTGAAGATGCAAAAATACGAGCAGAGGATTATAACAATCCTAAAATTAGAATGCGAAAATCATTTCATATATTCCCGCGAATTTGGAAAGCAATCGGCGATGTTGCAAAAGGAAATTCTTATGATGATTACCGTGACAAGTTAAGTGAACTAGAAGAGAATAATCCAATCGCAATCAGACACCTTGTTCAAACGAAACAAACAAAACATGTCGTTCCAACTGAAGAAGTATCTATCGGCATCAAAAATCATAATTTACCATTTATTATTAGTTCTATGTCATTTGGTTCTCAAAACGAAATTGCCTTTCGCGCATATGCAGAAGCAGCCGATCAGCTAAATATGATTAGCTTGAACGGTGAAGGCGGCGAAATTAAAGATATGATTGGAAAATATCCACATACACGTGGACAACAAGTAGCATCTGGGCGATTTGGAGTAAATGCCGAACTACTAAACTCATCAAACTTAATTGAAATCAAAATCGGTCAAGGCGCAAAGCCTGGGGAAGGTGGGCATTTACCTGGTTCAAAAGTGACAGCCAAAATCGCTGAAGCACGTAATGCGACAATCGGCTCAGATTTAATTTCGCCTTCTAATAACCATGATATTTATTCAATTGAAGATTTAGCTCAAATGATTACAGAAATTAAAACAGCTAATCAACTTGCCAAAGTAGCCGTGAAAGTCCCTGTTGTTCCTAATATCGGAACAATTGCTGTCGGTATCGCCAAAGCTGGCGCTGATTTTATTAACATTAGCGGATTCGATGGCGGAACAGGCGCTGCACGTATTCACGCATTGCAGCATGTAGGTCTCCCTGTAGAAATTGGTGTTAAAGCCGCTCACAACGCTTTATTAGAAGCAAGCATGAGACATAAAGTAGAGATTTGGGCAGATGGTGGTATTCGAAGTGTAAATGATGCCTTGAAAATCATGCTCCTCGGAGCAAACCGTATTGGATTTGGCACACTATCAATGATTGCAATCGGCTGTACTACTTGCCGTGGGTGCCATCTAGATACTTGCCATGTTGGAATTGCGACACAAATCGAGTCTGAAGCACAAGCAAAAGAACATGGGTTACGCCGCTTCGTCCCACGCGAATTAGAAAGCGCAGTTGCTGGCCTGCTAAATTTATTCACCTCTTTCGGTGTAGAACTAAAACGATTAACAGGACAGCTTGGTTATACAAATTTACAAGCAATTGTTGGGCGTTCTGATTTATTAGAGCAAGTTCGAGGCGAAAATTTATTAAACTTACGTAATTTACTACAAATAATAGAACATCCATCTGTTACAACAACAGAAGGCGTACCGGAAAAACAATTTAAGACAGTTCATTCCGCTGACTCAAAAGAATTGGTAGGCGTTGGTGTAGAGCAACGCGTTATGGGTGGTCTAGAATCATGTTATCGCGTTCGCAGTAAACTATATGAAGCTACTCAACTTGAACCACTTACATTAAAGTATACGGATGGTTCTATTCCCGGAAATGGGTTAGGTGCTTACAATAGTGAAAATTTATTTATACACGTAAATGGCGGCGCACAAGATGGCATTGGTAAAACTTCCTTTGGTGGTGGGATTTATATAACGAAATCAAAAGGAAAAGACGGAGTATATTATAACGGTTCTGTCGGAAAAGGATTTGGATATGGTGCACAAAAAGGGGCACTATACGTACAAGGGAACGCTGATGCTCGCGCTGGCATTCGCCTTTCTGGGGCAGACATGATAATTGGAGGTAGAATAACAAAACCACTCCGTGAAAAAGAGCAAGGAAATATAGGTGCATACTCCAATATTAAAGGTTTTGCTTTTGAATATATGACAAACGGGCGAGCGCTTGTTTTAGGTGACCCTGGTCCATGGATTTGCGCTGGCATGACTGGCGGTGTTGTTTATTTGCGTCGTGATTCAAACTTAGGCTTAACAGAACAGGCCTTAAAAAGAAGAATCGCAAAAGGCGCAAATGTTACATTACAACCAATTAGTAAAAATGGTTTGAAAGATGTAACTGAATTATTGCTAGACTATATTCGTGTACTAAACGAGCACGAGCAATATGAGGAAGTTGCTTTGTTAACACCATTATTAGATGATATACAGAACAAGTTTTTTGAGATTATCCCGAAAAAAGAACAGGCAGATCCATCTATCTCAACAGAGTAAAATGAGTAATTTTCATTATTAAGAAAAAATTGACGAAGTACGCTTCTCATAGTAATCTATAGTAACAATTTGAGACCTGCTGAAATTCAGCAGGTTTTTTTACTAAAAACTGATGTTTAAAAGGAATTAGGAAAAATTATAAAGTGAAACTTTAATTAGCCTACACCAATCGGACGTTTACCGGCATCCAGCTTCTGAATTTTGAGGCGTGAATCTTACTACTCACAATTAGCGGGATAAAATGAACACTAATTTCTTTTAACGTCACTAAAATATCACTTGCTAACATATTGTAATGAATGTATAGTATCATGTTGTACATTCATTATGACAAGAGAAAGGATCTTATTAAGGGTATGAAACTTGGTGCTCGCATTTTAAAAACGGGTATTGCCATCACGTTAGCTTTATTTGCTTGTATTTTACTTCAATTACCGAGTCCGGTATTTGCGGGAATTTCAGCTATCTTTGCTGTTCAACCGTCTGTATACCGTTCTTATTTAACAGCACTTGAACAAATTCAAGCAAATGTAATTGGTGCGATATTTGCTATCGCATTTGCTACTGCTTTTGGACATAATCCTTTTATTATTGGATTAACATGTATATTAGTAATTGCTCTTACATTACAATTACGATTAGAAAACACAATATCAATTGCTTTAGTAACAGTTATCGCCATTATGGAGTATCAAGGCGAAGATTTCTTTAGTTTTGCCTTACTTCGATTTGCGACGATTATGATTGGTATTATTGCGGCTTCACTTGTAAATTTAGTATTTATGCCGCCAAAATATGAAACAAAACTTTATCATCGTATCGTTGATAATACAGAAGAAATTGTAAAATGGATTCGAATGAATAGCAGGCAGGCTTCTGATTTTACAACGCTAAAAACTGATATTGATCGTATGAAAGAAAAAATGATCAAACTAAACCATTACTATTTGCTGTATAAAGAAGAAAGAAGCTACACGAAAAAAGTAAAGTTCGCAAAAATTCGTAAGCTCGTTTTATTCAGACAAATGTTAGCGACAACAAGCCGTGCTTTAAGTACGTTAAAATCATTACACCGTACTGAAAATGAACTGCGCTATATGCCGGAAGAATTTCAGGAATCTATCCAAAACGAACTTGACTCATTAACGCATTATCATGAACAAGTTTTATTAAAATTTATTGGTAAAGCAAAAAAACAACAATCAGTCGAAATGCTTGATGAAGTTGAAACAGGTAAACAAGAATTAATTGATATCTTTATGGAATATCAAAATAAAGACGATGAAGAAGCATATAAAACATGGTTACATCTCTTCCCTCTTATTTCTTCCATCATTAACTATAGTGAAGAAGTAGAGCATTTAGATTTGCTTGTAGATAGCTTCTACACATACCATAAACCAGAAAAAGAACTCCAAATCGATGATAAAAAAGAAGACGAATAAAAAAACAGCTCCTTTTATGCTAAAGGAGCTGTTTCTGTTATATGTTGAAGTTGATATAAATTGTAATAAAATCCTCTTTTTTGCATTAACTCTTCATGAGAACCAGTCTCTTTAATCTCACCGTCTTCAATGTAAATAATCGTATCAACATGCGTAATCGTCGCTAATCGATGTGCAATTATAATCGTTGTCCGGTCAGCAGCTAACGTCTGAAGCGCCTCTTGAATATACCTTTCATTTTCTAAATCTAATGCTGAAGTTGCTTCATCTAATATAAGTACCGAAGGATTCTTTAGAAACACTCGTGCAATTGCCACGCGTTGTCTTTGCCCGCCCGATAGCTTCACACCACGTTCTCCAACGACAGTATTATAACCATCTGGTAAGTCTATAATAAAATCATGAATTTGCGCAGCTTTAGCAGCTGCAATCACCTCTTTCTCTGTAGCCTTCGGATTTCCATATAAAATATTAGCTCCAATTGTATCGCTAAACAATAAATTATCTTGCAGTACAATTCCAATATGACTACGCAAATTTCTCATATTATACTTTCTTACATCTATGCCATCTACATAAACCGTGCCTTCAGAAACATCATAGAAACGCGGGATCAAACTAGCAAGAGATGACTTTCCTCCCCCACTTGCTCCTACAAGCGCTACTTTCTCTCCAGGCTGCATAGTTAATGACAAGTTGTGTAATATCTCTTTTTCATCTACATTATAACGAAAAGAAACATTGTCAAATACAATTTCTCCATTTAATTTTTTCGTTTGTACCGCATTTGGCACATTAACAATATCGTATTTTTCATCTAACAGTTCAAACACACGGTCCATCGATGCAAAAGATTGTGTTAATGTTGTAGATGAATTAACAAGGCGGCGAAGCGGACTATATAAACTATCCATATATCCAACAAAAGCTACCATCGTTCCTAGCGTTAACTGTCCTTGAATTACTTCATATGCTGCAAAACCAATCACAAGTAACGGACCTAAATCGGTTAACGTATTTACTGCCGAAAATGTTCTTGCCGTCCAACTTGTATGGGTTAATGCTTTCGTTAAAAATTCATTATTTCTTTTTTCAAACTGCTTCCCCTCATACTCTTCTAACGCAAAGCTACGTGTCACTTGCATTCCTTGAATACGTTCATGCAAATACCCTTGCATCGTCGCTAACGCTTGTGAACGCTCTTTCGTCAATTTCCGAAGACGTCCGAAAAAATATTTTACTGCAATTACATAAATAGGTAAAATCAATAACGCAACAAATGTTAATTTTATATTCATAGAAAACATAACAATGATAGCAATAGCAATTGTTGCAGTATCTAACCAGACGTTCATCAAACCAGTAATTACAAAATCTTTCGTTTGTTCTACATCATGGATGACACGCGAAATAATCTCCCCTGTTTTTGTATTGGAGTAATAACGTAAACTTAACTTTTGTAAGTGACCGAAAATATGCTTCCGCAAATCATACAGTATTGTATTTGCGATACGTTGGGCGAAATATTGACGATAATATTCAATCGGTGGTCTTAATACCGCAAAAATAAAGAAAGCAATTCCAATCGCTGTTATTAATTGAGATGTTTTATCTTGAAGTGAGCCAGCGCCTTGAATTACATCATCGATAATATACTTTAATAACCACGGCATAATAAGTGGGATACCGAACTTAACTAGTCCAATAATAATTGTAATAGCAATAAGCCACCGATATGGTTTAACAAATTGTAAATATCTTTTTATGCCTTGCACATAATCCCCCCTCTAATAGGACAAACCTGCCGGGAAGCCCCCTGCAGGTTTGTTTTAATTTCTGTACATTAAATATCGTTCATACCACATATCTACGAAATCTGGTGCAAATGGACCTTTTCTTTGATGAATCCACTGTGTTAAATGTGCTACATTTCGTTTTAAAATTGTATCAATAACAGGTGGATACTGCATAATTTCACTATGTTTTTCATACTCATCTTCATCTAGAAGCGTATATGTCATATCTGGATATACTTTAATATCTAAATCATAATCAATATACTTTAATGCTTCAGGATCATACGCAAAAGGTGAGCTTAAATTACAATAATAATATACGCCATCTTCCCTAAGCATCCCAATCACATTAAACCAATAGTTGGCATGAAAATAGCAAATTGCTGGTTCACGAGTAATCCATGTTCGGCCATCCGATTCTGTAACTACTGTACGATCATTCGCTCCGATTACAAGACTCTGTGTCCCTTTTAAAATTGTTGTTTCTTCCCACATTCTATGAATGGAGCCATTATGTTTATAACTATGTATTTGTACTTTTTCTCCTTCTTTGGGAAATCCCATATATGCTCCCTTCTTTCAACTGCAAATGCCCTTTGAACGGCATTCACTTTTTTTCTATTATAACTTTTTTGTCGAAATTTTAAAACTAAAGGGATAAGACTCTATTTTTCAAACTGAATATGTAGGAGGTTTATCGTTGAATACTATGCCCCACCGCTTCTTAGGAGATAAAAGGATTGTACTGTATTATTTATAAGCGAGGACATGTAATAGAAAAAGCCCTTCTCTATTTCCATACAAAGAAGGACTTTTCACCTAAAGATAACAATATATCTTATCCTAAATTTGAAATCATTTTTTCAGTTGCAAAAGATTGAATTACACTATTCGTTTGCTCTTCAAATTTCTCATGTAACATCTTCAACGCTACTTCTGTTCTATATATTTCCTGGCGGATAAAATGCAGTTCTTTTTTATCGCACGTATCTTTTTCATTCATTTCAATTTGTTGATACTTCTCTAGATGTGCTTGTAACTTTAACAATTCATCCATCGTTTCTAATTGCTCCCCTACCAACTTATCAAAATCGTTCATTACTTACCCCCTTTTGGACTTATTCATCAGTTATTATTCCTAATTACATAATTCTAATTGTTAACTTCCTTCTCCTTTGACTACATTTGTTGACTTATTAGAAGTTATGTCGTTCGCTTTCTTTTCATTACAACGATCCACGCAAAAAGAAAACACTTCTCCCGAATTAGAGAAGTGTTTTTCTTTCATTACTGATTTGAGCTAGAAGATTGTGATTGTTTTGCAGCTGACTTAGCATTTTGTTTTTTCACAGCATGCACGTCTGTTTCAGTTGCAAATTCTGTACCATAACTAGCGTTTGCACTTTGTGCACCAGAAGCTTGTGCTTTCTTTGCTTCTGATTGTGCGTTTGCTTGTTTTACTGCTTGTACATTTGTTTCAGTAGCAAATTCTGTACCATAACTAGCATTTGTACTTTGAATGCTAGCACCAGAAGTTGCCTTGTTATAACCTTGTTGTTTTTTACTCATCTTTCTCACCTCCACAATCAATAATGTAACCAATTCACTTAGAAGCTATCCGTAATTTTCTTTTGAATAATTTCCGCATATATCTTTTGTTACTTATTCAAACTATAAGAAATGGAGGTGGAAATATGTATATAGGACGCGATATGACTGAACTAACGATGATTTCAAAAAATGAATGGAAAGAAGATGAATTAGCTTATTTTCATCACTCACTACAACAGGTTCTGCCTTATTTAAATGTAGAAGGGCAGAGTATTTACAAAGAAATTGTAGTAGAAATTGAATCAAGAGGCGGCCTACAAGAAGGTGAAGCTAGTTGGACTCATGGGACAAAAATTTCTTACGATTAAAAAAGTGTTCCCTAGATTGGGAACACTTTTTTATTTATTGCATTGTAATTTTCTCCACACAATTTTCATAAATAGTACGGTGTGATTTTGAGAAAGGTAATTGCTCAAATACCTCTTTCGATACAAATTTTAATGTATCTGTATCAACAATATTACCGGTTACTTTTCCGTAAAATACAAATATATCCCAAGTACGATGTGTAAACGTATGTTGTACATTCATTGCGTATTCATCAATAGAAACCTCGAGCTCAAATTTTTCTTTCATATAATCTATAAGCTGTTCCTTCTGATTTCGAATACCTTCTCCAAGTTCAGCATTAGGAAACTCCCACATGTTAGCTAACAAACCTGTACTTGGACGTTTATTAATAACGTAACGACCGTCTTCAGTTTGAAGTACGCCTGCAACAATAGGTACCATTTTAGGAGCTTTCGCTTTACTTTTTACTGGTAATTCTTTTTGAACACCTTCAGCATATCCTCTGCAATGCTCACGTACAGGACAAAGTAAGCACGATGGATTTTTAGGAATACAAATCAATGCACCTAATTCCATCAATCCTTGATTAAAATAAGATGGGTTTTCTACTGAAATAATTTCACGCACAATCTCTTCAAAAACTTTTCGAGTCTTTGGTTTTGCAATATCATCCCATACTGATAAAATACGAGATAATACACGCATAACATTTCCATCAACTGCCGGCTCTGGTATACCATATGCGATACTTAAAATAGCACCTTTTGTATATGGTCCTACTCCTTTTAACTTTTCAATTTTCTTTACATCACTTGGTACAACCCCGCCGTATACTTCTTTTACCTCTTTTACTGCCGCATGTAAATTACGTGCTCTAGAATAATATCCTAAACCTTCCCATGCTTTTAATACTTCTTCATCATCTGCGTTCGCTAACGCTTCAAGTGTAGGAAACTTCCCCATAAAATTTGCGTAATATGGTTTTACAGCTTCTACTCTTGTTTGCTGCAACATAATTTCAGAAACCCAAACACGGTATGGATCTTTATTCTTTCTCCACGGTAAGTCACGCTGTTCTTCTTCAAACCAACCAATTAAATCATTTTGAAACTGCTCTATATTAAAATTGTTTAGTATTTCAAGTGTCAAACTTGATCCCCCTCATTTTTTTGCATATAAGTACTATTATAAAGATTTTAGGAAAAAATTTAAGTAAGATGACATAGGAAATAGAAGGCAAAGGACTTGAGGTATCGAATAAAAAGAGTTACATTAATAAAAAACGGAGGTGGATTTCTATGGACACAGCCACTCACCTTGTTATGGGTATCACTTTAGGTAGCTTAGCAACATTAGATCCAGCCATAGCACAAAGTGATATTGGCCCCCAAGCTGTTATGCTTGCTACAATTGCTGGTTCCAACATTCCTGACATTGACACAGTTCTAAAATTGCGTAATAACGCTAAATATATAAGAAATCATCGTGGGATTACTCATTCTATTCCAGCGGTAATTCTTTGGTCATTCCTTATAAGTGGCATCTCTTTCGCCTTCTTTTCAGAAGCTCCATATCTTCATCTACTACTTTGGTCATTTATTGCCGTCTTTCTTCACGTCTTTGTAGATATTTTCAACGCCTATGGTACACAAGCATTACGACCTTTCACAAAAAAATGGGTCGCACTTGGCATAATTAATACATTCGATACCGTAATTTTCTTTATCCATATACTTGCAATTGCTTGCATGCTCGTCGGTTCTCATAAGGGATATACAGCTTTAGCGGCATATATATTAATGATTGTTTACTATATCGGACGGATTATGATGCACAGAAATATAAGAAGCGTTGTACACAAACGTTTCAAAAATGTCGAAAAGATTATCATTTCTCCTTCTTACCGATTTTATCATTACCATTTAGCAGTCGTTACGGCTGATTATTACTACGTTGCGAGATGGCACCGTGGTAACATCATGATATATGACAAGTTCGATCGGGTACCGTTCCCAGACAACAATATTATGCGAGCAGCTAAACAAGATGAAAACATCTCAGCCTTCCTATCTTTCTCTCCTGTATATCGCTGGGATATTTTTGATCATGACCATTATTATGAAGTACGATTCATTGATTTACGATATCGAAGTAAAGATTATTATCCATTTGTTGCAATCGTTCAGCTCGACCACAATTTAAATATTATTAATTCCTATACAGGATGGATCTTTAGTGAAGAAAAGCTTCGAAAAAAACTGGAATTACTTCCACATTAAAAAAAGCGACTTAAGTCGCTTTTTTTAATGTTTCAAATGATCTTCTTGATTAATTAAATGACTATACTTCGGATTATTTGTCCGCATTTCATGAAGGCGTACACCATGATTATTAATCCATGATCGTACCACTTGTTCCGTCATTTCATCGCCTTGATAACGACCTGATTTTGCATAAGTTGTTTGAAAATCTTCCCATAGTAACTCAACCCACGCACGAGCTTGTGCGTAAGAAAGCTTGTCATTCTTGTCTAATAATTCTTTCGTTAATGTTTCATAAATATCATTCATATTATAATCTCCTTTTACCTATTTATCCCTTCATTTCTAAAGGATAGTTTCTTCAATTTTGCACATTCTATAATTGATACTTCTTAAAAAGGTATCAACCGATAATGAGGAGGGCGTTCGCAATGGGTAAACAAGCCGAATTTTGGTCTGAGTCAAAAAACAACAGCAAAATCGACGGTCAACCGAAAGCGAAATCACGCTTCGCTTCGAAACGACCTAACGGCACAATTAACACGCACCCACAAGAACGTATGCGTGCTGCAAATCAGCAGGAAGAGTAGTACAAATTAAATTAACTTCCTACACGAGGTGATAAAGATGAGCTACCGTGATCGCTTAGATAGTCGTTCTGAATTATTTAACCATACGTGGACTCGTCCAAAACATGCGAAAGCGCAAGTTAACGGACAGACGCAACAAACCCAGTCTCTCATTATATTGGCAAATGAATGTAAAAAACGCCAATTTTAGAATCTCCTATCTCCTTTAACGCCTACCAAAGATGAAAACCAGAGAGATATGTGCTCTCTGGTTTTTATTTTTCTTGCAATAAGGAAATTGGTATGCCAATCTCTTCATTATCATTTTGCTTATATCCCCAAGCAAATACCCCATTGAAATACGTAATTTTAAATAATACACCAGGTTCTTCTACTAATTCATATGTTTCACCAATATGGAACTTGTTTATATCCGTCATATAAGCACGAGCCATTGCCATTTTTCTCATTAATACATCAAATTCATTGACAATCCCAAGCTGCTCAGCTTTTACTGCTTGCTCCTTCAAAGCGCCAATTTCTTCCCTTAGCTCATGCGGTGTCATTTCACTGTAGCGTTTTGGCATATTCATCTTATTCTCCTCATTCCTCTTCGCGTTTCATTTGCAAAAATATCTCGATTTCATCAATAGAGAATCCTTTTCGATATAACGCTTGTTTCATCTTGTTTTCAAATGTCCATCCATCATGCTTCTTATATTTCTCATAATATTTATTCCCATGATAGTGTAACGCTTCTTGTTGCTTTTCGTCATCTTTTTCGTCTTTCAATTCTTCCAAACAAATTTGAATTACTTCTCTAGAATATCCTTTTCGAACAAGCATCTCATCTAACTTTAGTTTCATTTGTAAAAAAGAATGTTTTTGATAAGATTTTTTCTTCTTCTCTATGAGAAACAAGGCATTCTCAATTTGCTTTTCCTTCGGATATTCTTGTAAACTATGTGTAATAATTAAATCCTGAACACCTTTATTTAATAACTCTCTTTTAATAACAGTTGGACCTTTTCGATTCACATTACTTTGCGTTCGCGTATATAAAACAGCATACTCTTTATCATTAATATATCGGTCATGTAATAATTTCGAAACGACTTCAGAGATGATGGCCTGTCCCACTTCTTTTTTTCGTAAAAAATCTTCTATTTCTTGTTTTGTTCTCATTTGATAGGATAAATAGGAGATTGCTTGTAAATATGCTTTTTGTACTTCTTCATTGTACAAAATATTCCCTAACTCGATTTCATCAATTTCTAAGCCCTTTTGTAATCCATGTTTTATTAAGATTACTTGATCCACACTAAATCCGTACTCTTCGCCTTGACCTTTATCAATATAAATATTAAATCGTTCTTTCGATCGTTTTTGTATTTCTATTTTTGTAATGACAGCCATACTCTCACCTCTCTATTATTTTAACATAGTCGAGGAACATTTTTTCTTTTCAAGAATATATATAATGAGGAGGAAATACTTGTGAAAATCGCAATTTCTGGTGGTACAGGCTTTATCGGTAAATCCCTTTCTACTTTTTTTATTCAAAAAGGATATACTGTTTACATTCTCACACGAAAAAAAACTACTGAAACTTCCGACCCTAACCTTCAGTATGTTCAATGGACACCAGATTTACAAATCTTCCCCCTCTCTTCTATTGATGTAGTTATTAATCTAGCCGGAGAGTCTATTAATAGTAGATGGACAAAGCAACAAAAGAAAGCCATCTTAAACAGTAGAATTCAAACAACAAAAGGACTCATTAAACAATTGCAGGGACTCCATACAAAGCCACACACATTTATTAACGCAAGTGCTATTGGATACTACGGAACATCTGAAATAGAGTCTTTTACAGAACAGCATGAGACTCCTGGAAATGACTTTTTAGCAAATACAGTATATTCATGGGAACAAGAAGCATCTAAAGCACGTTCTCTCGGAATACGAACAATCTACGCAAGATTTGGAGTCGTATTAGGTGCAAATGGAGGAGCTCTTCCAAAAATGCTACTTCCCTATCAATTCTATATCGGCGGCACCATTGGTTCTGGGAAGCAATGGTTATCATGGATTCATATAGACGACGTCGTTCGTATGATGGATTTCATCATACACAAAAAAGAAATTGATGGTCCTCTTAATATGACAGCACCAACACCCATAAGAATGAAGGAATTTGGAGAAAACATTGCAACTATAATGAACAAGCCTCATTGGTTGCCTGTACCTTCATTTATCATTCAAACTTTATTAGGTGAAATGAGCATACTTGTACTAGAAGGGCAACGTGTATTACCCATTAAGGCAATTGAACATGGATACCAATACACATTTCCGGCAATAGACCATGCATTACAAAATATACTTTCGCATACAATGTAGTACTTCTAAAACACAATTTTACATGGGCTCTTTCAAAACTTTCATTTTCTAGGATCCGAAGCATTACCATACAAATAACCTTTCAGTTACTTTCCCTTAACTTCCATTAGCATTATAAAGTAACAGAAATGAGGTACCTATGAAAATATTGCTCAAACAAGCCATTGTATACCCTATTACATCTCAAAAGTTTCAAGGCGATGTACTCGTTACAGGAGAGCGAATTACCGAGGTCAAACCTTTTATTCAACCTACTCAAGATATGACCGTTATAGATGCACGAGCACTCCATCTCTTACCTGGCTTTATTGATGTCCATACTCACCTTGGTCTCTATGATGAAGGCACTGGTTGGGCTGGAAATGATGCCAATGAAACATCTGAAGTTTCAACACCACATATTCGTTCTTTAGATGGAATCCACCCTTTGGATATCGCCTTTCAAGACGCTGTACAAAACGGAATTACAACCGTCCACGTTATGCCTGGCAGTCAAAATATTATCGGGGGGACTACTTGTGTAATAAAAACAGCTGGAACTTGTATTGATCATATGATTATTCAAGAACCTGCTGGTTTAAAGATTGCCTTTGGAGAAAATCCTAAAAAAGTCCATAGTAATGGAACAAAAGAATCCATTACACGTATGGGGATTATGGGGTTACTTCGGGAATCATTCTATGAAGCACAACACTACGGGCACGAAGCTGATTTTCGAATGCTTCCTATTTTAAAAGCATTACGTCGTGAAATACCCGTACGTATCCACGCTCACCGAGCAGATGATATTAGTTCTGCGCTACGCTTTGCAACGGAATTCAACCTCGATCTACGTATTGAACATTGTACAGAAGGACACTTTCTTGTTGAAGAGCTTTCGAAACATAATTTGAAGGTTTCAGTTGGTCCCACTCTGACACGTCGTTCTAAAATCGAACTAAAAAACAAGACATGGGATACTTACCATATATTATCTAAAAATGGTGTGGAAGTTTCTATAACAACAGATCATCCTTATACACCCATTCAATATTTAAATATTTGTGCCGCTGTCGCAGTAAGAGAAGGATTAGACGAGAAAACAGCACTAGAAGGAATTACCATATTCCCAGCGCGAAATTTGCGTTTAGAGGATAGAATTGGAAGCATCGAGGTTGGAAAAGACGCCGATCTCGTGTTATGGACTCATCATCCTTTCCATTATTTAGCCAAGCCTGTACTAACTATGATTGATGGAAAAATAATTTACAAAAAAAATAAAAAAAACTAGTTTATTTTTTTGACTAGATAAAGTATTATACGATTATAAACTGAATGAAACCATAATCAATTTGTGTCGTGATTATCATTTTCAAATTGATGAATGGGGAAGGCAAATGGTGCGCCACCAGCGTTAGAAACTGGTTCTAGTGGGTTCGATTCCCACCCCGAAATTTTTTAAAGATTGATATAAAAATTTCGAGGGTGGGGTGTTTTTTCGTCATGCTACCCTCGTGTGAGGAGGAGTTAGTATGTTGAAAAAACGCGACTTACACGACAGCCACGTTCTATACGAGTTAATGGTGGATCCAGCTGTCTTCCCTTTTGTGCGTCAAAAGGCTTATTCTTATGAAGAATATTTATTCTTAACAAAACAAACGATTGAAGCTGAAGAGCGTGGTGAATTAATTTCACGCACAATTTTAGATGAATGGGGTAACCCTATCGGAACAATTACTTTATTTGATGTGCAAGAAAAAGCTGGATTTCTCGGGACATGGCTTGGCAAACCATATCATGGAAAAGGCTATAATAAATTGGCAAAAGATTCATTTTTTAGTGAACTTTTCTATGAATTAGATATTGAAACAATTTTCATGCGTATTCGTAAAATAAATATTCGTTCTATTAAAGCTGCAGAAAAACTGCAATATGTGAATCTAGCAAACGAAACAAGAAAAGCCGTATATGATGAAATTAACGCAAACGAAGAAGTATATAACTTATATGAAATTCCAAAAGATCAATACACACTTGCTACAATGCGAGATACAACCTTCCAAGATGCTCATCAATTAAAAGAAGCATAATCTAAATTTTCTGAAATGATAATCAATCATTAACATTTTCCATATGCGTATATCCCCTCATGTCTTTGGAAACGATAAATAGTAACTTTAAGACACGAGGTGATTTGTAATGGATAAAAAGAAACGTGATAAAGCAAAAAACACATTATCTAGTACACAAGAAGTTCTCTATCAACGCGAATTTCAAAAAGCAGATCGTGCAGCAGGATATCGCTCGAAAAGCATTTAAAGTGAAAATGAATAATTAGAAGTTTCCCCCCTAATTATTCATTTTCATTACATAATTTTCTCGATTGATAAAAGTAAGCAAAAAGCCCCTTATACATAAGGGGCTTTTTTTGCTGTGGACAACTTTATCCACAAAACCAACAGAATTGTTAGTAATTTTCAAAAACATTTAATATTTTTCTATATTAAAGCATATATCAGCTGTTTTAATTGTGGATATTTTTCTAAAAATTGTGGACAATGTGGATATAGTTGTTAATATTCCGACTTTACTGTTTAATGAAAGCGCAATCCTTTTGTGGATAACTGGCTGAATTTTCTTTGAAAATAATAAAGAACCCTCTTTACATATACAAAGAGGGTTTCATATTAAGTAAAAGATTGTGCAAGAGCAGGTGATTTAATAGGTATATGACGCGGTTCTGCATGATTTTCTGCCAAAATTGCATCTACAATATGACCAGCTGGCTCTGGAAGATAGATGCTTTTCATTGCTTCTTTCATTTGAAGAAGCTTCACATCATCTTGTAATAATGCCTCTGTTTTTGCAAAAACCTCACTATCATCGCGAATGACAACTGCTGCTCCCTTTCTTTCAAAGTACATCGCATTTTCATTTTCTTGTCCTGGAACAGGCTTATATAAAATGACAGGTACTTGCAACGCTGCTGCTTCACTTAATGTTATTCCGCCTGGCTTCGTAATCATACAAGAAGTAACACGGAATAATTCATCAATATTTTCAACATACCCAAACACTTTTAATGCATCGGAATTTTGCTTCTGTAAACTTAATAAATCCTGTTTTAAAGCTTCATTTTTCCCACAAACAACAACTACTTGTAAATTAGGCACTGACATAAATGATTGGCATAGTTCTTTTACATTTCCTAATACCCCATGAGCACCTGCTACAATTAGTAAAATCTTTTTATTCTTACATAACTGATATTTAGTATATATGATTTCTGGATTTACCTTTAACTCAAAACTACTCCGAATTGGAATTCCTGTTTCAACAATTTGTTCCGCAGGTACACCGATATCAACCATCAATTCTTTCACATGATCCGTTGCAACAAAATAACGATCTACTTCTCGATGAATCCATATTTTGTGCACGCAAAAATCCGTTAATACGTTATAGACAGGAATTGAAATACCTGTTTGTTTCTTCAATTCTGGTACAGCGATAATTGGAAATGTATTAATTACAATATCTGGTTTCTCCACCTGTAATAGTGTTTTCAAACGTTTTCTTCCAAAGTTCGCATACCAAGATGCTATTTTCTTATCATAAATTTTTTCTACCCCGTAATAAAACAAACGATATAATTCTTTTCCTATTGTATAACTTTTTAAATATAGATATTTTGTAATGTCAGTTATAAATGGATGTGATTCTCCAAACAAGTCGCATACAATAACATCTTCAATTCCTTTTTGGCGAAATGTTTGTTCTAATGTTTTTGCTACTTGCACATGACCATTACCGTAATGTGCAGTTAATATTAAAACCTTGGGGTTTTTTATCAAACAAATCCACTCCTAGCTTTTTGTTTCTCCATATTGCATATACGACAATAGGAAAAACATTTTCCTTAAAAATTACATAAACAGATTCTAATAATTCCCTTTCAGCTATGTACCTGTCGTGGATATGCAAAGCATATAAGATTGACCCCTTAATCCTATCTGTGCTCATATCTTTACATTATACTTTCCTATAAGAGCTTTCGCAATAACTTACAAATGTTCTCTATTCCATGATACTCACTCTTTTACTTCTTAATTCTTTTACTATTTTGATTTCCCTTTACAATTATGTAAATTTCTCCATTTATTCCGTACAAAATTATGGATATTCTACTTTCAGTATACTCTTTTATCAATATATACTCTAGATTTTATTGTAAAGAAAGCAAAAAGCCTAATCCAATATTTGGATTAGACCGCTTGTAAAATATATTTAGCATGTTCTACATTTTTCTCAGTAGGTGGTTCTACATTTGCGAGTGGATACTTGTGTCCAAGCGCCTCCCATTTATATACACCAAGCTTATGATATGGTAACACTTCAACTTTTTGAACATTAGACAGACTTTGAATAAAGCTAGATAGTTTTTGTAGATCCTCTTCATTATCCGTAACACCAGGAACTAATACGTGTCGTACCCAAATCGGTTTATTCTTATCCGATAAATAACGAGCAAATTGTAAAATATGTTCATTTGGTTTCCCTGTTAATTTACGATGCTTTTTGGAATCGATATGTTTCAGATCCAATAAAACTAAATCTGTATAATCCATTAAAATATCTAGCTTATTTTGGAATTCTGGTTCCTCAGAATAACAACCACCAGAAGAATCGATTGTTGTATGGATACCAGCCGCTTTACACTTTTTAAACAACTCAATTAAAAAGTCTAGCTGTAATAATGGCTCTCCACCGCTAACTGTTATACCGCCTCCGGAAGCTTCAATAAATGGAAGGTAACATGTCACATCCTGCATCACTTCTTCAACTGTTATTTCTTTACCTTTACCGATTTCCCACGTATCAGCATTATGACAATATTGACAACGTAATAAACACCCTTGTGTAAATATGACATAACGAATCCCCGGGCCATCAACAGTACCACAAGACTCTACAGAATGTATTCTTCCTTTTACCATGTTACTTCCTCCTTTATTGAAACAGCCTCCCTTCGCTATATATTAAGAGCGAAGGGACACCTTTTTTCATTTACATGCTTTCATGCATTGTACGGTTAATTACATCAATTTGTTGTTCACGAGTTAATTTAATAAAGTTTACAGCATAACCAGATACACGAATTGTTAATTGTGGATACTTCTCAGGATGTTCCATTGCATCCATTAATGTTTCACGGTTAAATACGTTAATATTTAAGTGGTGCCCTTCTTTTACTGCATAGCCATCAAGCATTGATACTAAATTACGTACTTGTACATCATCTTCTTTACCAAGTGCTTTCGGAATAATAGAGAATGTATTAGAAATACCATCTTGTGCATCTTCATATGGTAATTTAGCCACAGATAATAATGAAGCTAATGCACCTTTTGTATCGCGTCCATGCATTGGGTTCGCACCTGGTGCAAATGGTTCTCCAGTACGGCGGCCATCTGGAGTATTACCAGTTTTCTTACCGTAAACAACGTTAGATGTGATTGTTAAGATTGACATTGTATGAACAGAGTTTCTGTATGTTTTATGTTTACGAAGTTTATTCATAAATGTTTTTACAAGATTTACAGCAATCTCATCTACACGATCATCATTGTTACCGTATTTAGGGAAATCTCCTTCAATCTCGAAGTCAACTGCAATACCATTTTCATCACGAATTGGTTTTACTTTTGCGTACTTAATTGCACTTAATGAATCTGCTACTACAGATAGACCAGCGATACCTGTTGCCATTGTACGAAGAACGTTTGTATCATGAAGTGCCATTTCAATACGTTCATAGCTATATTTATCATGCATGTAATGGATAACATTTAATGTGTTTAAATATAGACCCGCTAACCATTCCATTGTCATATCAAACTTATGCATAACTTCTTCATAATTTAATACTTCAGAAGTAATTGGTGCGTACTCAGGACCAACTTGTGCTTTTGACTTTTCATCTTTGCCACCGTTAATCGCATATAATAATGCTTTGGCTAAGTTTGCACGAGCTCCGAAGAACTGCATTTGTTTACCGATTCTCATTGCAGATACGCAACATGCAATACCGTAATCATCGCCGTATTCAGGACGCATAATGTCATCATTCTCATATTGAATTGCTGATGTTTTAATAGACATTTTCGCACAGTAGTTTTTAAAGTTCTCTGGTAATTGTTTAGACCAAAGAACAGTTAAGTTTGGTTCTGGAGCTGGTCCTAAATTATCTAATGTATGCAAGAAACGGAATGAGTTCTTTGTTACTAATGGACGACCATCTAATGCCATACCACCGATAGATTCAGTTACCCAAGTTGGGTCACCAGAGAATAATTCATTATAATCAGGTGTTCTTGCGAATTTCACAAGACGTAATTTCATAATGAAGTGATCGACAATTTCTTGTACTTCTTCTTCTGTTAAAGTACCATTTGCTAAATCTCTTTCAATGTAAATATCTAAGAATGTAGAAGTACGTCCAAGACTCATTGCAGCTCCGTTTTGTTCTTTAATCGCTGCAAGGTATGCGAAGTATAACCATTGGAATGCTTCTTGTGCATTTGTTGCTGGCTTAGAAATATCGAAGCCATGAGAAGCAGCCATTTCTTTTAACTCTTGAAGTGCACGCATTTGCTCAGATAACTCTTCGCGTAAACGCATTGTATCTTCGCTCATTACACCACCAGTTAAATTCAAATCAGCTTTTTTCGCTTCAATTAAATGATCAATACCATATAACGCTACTCGGCGATAGTCACCGATAATACGTCCACGTCCGTATGCATCTGGAAGACCAGTAATAACACCTGATTTACGTGCATTTCTCATTTCTGGTGTGTATGCATCAAATACACCTTGGTTATGAGTTTTTCTCCACTCTCTAAAAATACGACTAAGTTCTTTATCCATTTCGTATCCATAAGATTCACAAGCTTGTTCTGCCATACGAATACCACCATATGGTTGTAAAGAACGTTTAAATGGTTTATCAGTTTGGAAACCGACTACTTTTTCAATATCTTTATTTAAGTATCCTGGGTCATGTGATGTAATAGAAGAAACAATTTTTGTATCCATATCAAGAACGCCACCGTTTTCACGTTCTTTCGTTGTTAAATCCATTACTTGATCCCAAAGTTGTTTCGTTGCTTCAGTTGCTTCTGCTAAGAAAGATTCGTCCCCTTCGAAAACGTTTACATTATTTAAAATGAAATCGCGAACATCAATCTCTGCTTTCCATTTTTCACCTTTAAAGTTTTCCCATGCGTTTTTAACATTTTCTAATACTTGAGTCATCCTAATCTCCTCCATTTTTGATTAGTACAGGACTAAGATTTTTTATATAACAGCTTACACACTTAGAATACTACTTTTTTACGAAAGTGAACGAAATAGTTGTGACATGTTTGTGAAATATTGAGCAAACTACTATATATATAGTGTTAACTTCATTTAAAAGTCTTTAAAATTAACCCTTTCCTTAATTGTATTTTTTGGTATCCTTATATACGAGTCCTATTTTGTAATATAAGAACAATACCCATTGTAGAGCTGTAATACTCTTATCTCCTAATCTGTTATAGTTTTTATAACAGAACAAAAAAGTGTACACATGTTGTACACTTTTTTTGTTACTTCTATAAAACATCTCTTTTTCTATTGCCATCATAGAATCCGCCACGATTGTCTGTTAATGCAATTATTTGATCTAGTCCTTCTATATGATCACCTATAATTCGAAGTACAGCTGGTGGATGACCTATTTTAGCAAAATGTTCACTGGGACGAATACGGTTCATCTTATCGACCTCAACACGACTTACACATGCAACTTCAAATCCTGAAAGAATAGCTTTCACTTGGGCTACACACGGCGCCAGTAAAGATCTATACCCAATTTCTTTCAAACACTTACGGCTAAACGCATTCGGTACAGCGATAAGAGAGCCTACGCCTAGATCTTTTCTATCACAAGCTAAATTTAATGCATATTTAAATGCAGTTACAAGATGAAGCGGTACTCTTAAATCTAAATAATGATTTAGATCATTTAATGCAACATCTGTTCCATCTGCAATAGCTTTCGCAAAAGGATATAGCTCACTCGCTGGAATAACAAAATCGCCATCTATAAATAACACAATTTCTCCTTTTGCAAAATACGTTCCAAGTGAGCGCCCCACATCATTTCCGAGTGCTTCTTTATATACAATTGTCGTTGCCCCTTTGTCTTTTGCAATTTTTTTCGTTTTATCTGACGAACCATTTACGACAACGATAATTTCGAAGGGTTCAATTTTGCGAAGCTCTTCTATAACGTTTCCAATTGTTTTCTCTTCATCTTGTACGGGAATAACAACCGATAGTTGCTTTCCTTTATAGAAATCAGATGTAACACCCCACCCTTGATAAAACTCTTCAAAACTTAAAGTATGATAGACACTATCCCTTTTCCTATTTCCATCATAATATCCTCCGCGCTCATCACTGCTTAATATCCGTTCTGCTACTGCTTCTATATGATCACCTATCATTCTTTTTTCAGATTGGGAAAGATTTGTCCCATATGCAGCATGCTGGAATGGACGAAATTTATTCGGCGTAATAACGTCAATAGCACAATGACGACTAATTCTCCATTTACTTTGAACTAGGCGTAAATGAGCCACAATAGGATTAACAAAACATTCATATCCGATGCTTTGAACGACTTCTTTCGTCAGCGCATGAGGTACATCTAATAAAGAATTCATTTTTAATTCTTCACGCTCTAACATTGCATTTAATATTTGGCGCCATACTGTAATAGAAGTGGTTTTTTGCCTTTTTAAAAATAATGCATCCAAATTATTTAAAACTACATCTGCCTGATCGTATAAAATCGGATTAAGGAATAATTTTAATTTTGAAGTTGGAATAGCAAAATCACCATCTATAAATAGTAATACATCACCTATCGCATGTTTTGCGCCGACTGCACGTCCAACATCGTTCCCTAGTAGCTCTGTATGCTTGATTACTTTACACCCTAAACGATCTGCAACATCTTCTGTTCCATCATTACAACCGTTTGCTACTACAATGATTTCTACTGGATTTAATGGTCTTACCGATTGAATAACGTCTGAAATCGTATCGACCTCATTACATGCAGGAATAATAACAGATAATGACTTAGCCATTGTTTTGTTCACGAAACCACTTAATTGTTTCCTTCAATCCGTTTTCCCACGTTACTTTCGCCTGAAATTGAACAAGCTCTTTTAATTTTGTTACATCTGGTCTTCTATTTGGAATTTCTTCAAAACCATGAGGATATACTTCTTCAAAAGGCACTTGGACAATCTTCGAAGAAGAATTCGTTAATTTTTTAATTACTTCTGCTACTCCTTTTATGCTCTTTTCATTCTCAGAACCTATATTAATAATCTCACCATTTACCTTCTCATCCATTGCCCGAATCGTTGCCTCTACCGCATCACTTACATACGTAAAACAACGTGTCTGCTTTCCATCTCCATATACGAGAATGTCTTCTCCTTGCAGTGCCGCGCGGATAAATCGCGGGATTACTCCTGCATATGGACCATCTTTCGCTCTTGGACCATAAATATTAAAGTATCGAACAATCGTTACTGGTAAACCTTCTAATGCGTACCCTAAACATAATGTCTCTTCCAACGTTTTACAAACTGCATAACTCCAACGAATTTTAGAAGTTGCCCCGTACAATCGATCTCCCTCTTCAGAGAAAGGCGGCTTGGCCTTACCATATACTTCTGAAGTAGAAGCAAAAACTACTTTCTTCTTTCCTTTTAACGCTGCTTGTAAAACATTTCTTGTCCCATCAAAATTCGTTTCTATGAGCTCTATACTTTTTTCCATTGTTGTTTTCACACCTAAAATTGCTGCTAAATGAAACACGACATCATGCTGATCTACTAATTCATAAATAGAATTTTTATCTAAAACACTTATTGGAATAACACGGATTTCTTTCATTAACTCTTTATGGTACTTATTTTTACCTTTATAAAAGTTATCCACAACAGTGACCTCATAACCTCTTCTTATCAACTCTTCAGCTAAATGCGACCCGATAAATCCGGCCCCACCTGTAATTAAACATTTCTTACTCATTTACTCACCTTCTTTACAATCCCGCGTGTATCTATTACTCGATCCATTCCTTTAAAAAGCTTCCAATCAATATTAGAATGATCCGTTAAAATTAAAATACAATCCGCTTTTTTAACTTTTTCTTCATCTAAAGAAACAGATTGGTACACCTTATCTCCAATTTCTGCGGAAGAAATATAAGGATCATGATATTCTATCTCGTATCCTTGATTTCTTAATAATTGAATAATCGGTAACGCTGGTGATTCTCTCAAATCATTTACATCTTTTTTATACGCAATCCCTACAATTAACACCGTTGCAGGTAATTGCACCACACTTTTTACTTTGCGGACCATTTTCTCTGGCATTTCTTCATTAATTATATGTGCAGCCTCAATTAATTGACTAATTGCCCCATTCTTTTTTATTCTCCATTGAAAATATAAAGGGTCTACGGGAATACAGTGTCCCCCTATCCCTGGCCCTGGCCAATACGGAGTAAACCCAAATGGTTTTGTAGATGCCGCTTCAATGGCCTCATAAAAATCAATGCCTAAACTTTCACATAGTGTGTTTAGTTCATTTACTAAAGAAATGTTAACTAAGCGCTGAATATTTTCAAATAGCTTGCACATCTCTGCTACTTTCGGAGAGCTAACAGGTACAACTTCGTCAAAAATGGTACTATATAAATCCTGTACCTTTTGTTTACACTTTTCTGTTTGTCCACTAATAACTTTTGGAATAGCTTGAACTGAATATTGACTATTTGCTGGATCAATTCTCTCAGGGGAATATCCGATATAGAAATCTTCCCCTACCTTTTTACCATTTTGAGAAATAATAGGTAGGATGACTTCTTCAAGTGTGCCTGGATATGTGGAGCTTTCAAAAATGAAGGTTTGTCCTTTTTGAAGGTTTTGTTGTATATAATGCGAAGCTGAAATGAGGGCACTTAAGTCTGGTTCTCTTTGTTCATTAATTGGAGTCGGGACAGTGACAATAACATAATCACTATTTTGAAAATCAGCAATGCCTTGATCCGGTGTATTTACTGTTAATTTTTTTTTCGTCAATAAACTTTGTAACTCTTTAGAAGAAACATCCGGAATATAACTTTCTCCTTTTATAATTGAGTCTATTTTCCTAATATCTTTATCTAATCCAAGTACTGTATGCCCTCTTTCTGCAAAATGTACCGCTAAAGGAAGGCCAACATACCCTAGCCCAATAATAGCTACTTTACTACTATTCATTTGTATTCTCTTCTTCCCTTCTCAATTGTTGAATTACATCTCTATCTCTATCTCCATCTGTAAAACCACCACGTTCGTCCGTACATTGTAATAAATACGCAACCGCTTCAAGTTGATCACCGAAAATACGATCAAACGCTGAAATACGCCCATTTACAAATTCGTGTTGCTCTGGACGTATGCGATTTGTTTTTATAACATCTACTAACTCTACTGTTGTAATAGAGAATCCTTCTAAAATAGCTTTCACTTGTGCTAATGGCGGAATGATAAGGGAATCATATCCTATTTTCTCTATTACCTTCTTATGAATGGCATGTGGTACAGCAGTTAGTGAGTTATTCCATAAATCTGGTCGTTTCGCTATCAAATTCACAAAGTATTTTCCCATACTAATTGGATCTGCTGGATGAAACATATCTAATAAGCATTGTAAATCATTTAACACCACGTCATTTCCATCTTCAACAGCATGTAAAAATAGAGTGAGTTTTTTTGCTGGAATAACAAGATCACTATCAACGAATAAACAAATATCTGCCGTAGCATGCATGGCACCTATTGCTCGTGCTACATTATGTCCAAGCGCCTTCGTAAATTCAACAACAATAACATTCTCTAGCTTTGCCTGTTTAACAGTCTCAACATCTGCTCCATTCGCGACAACTATAATTTCATCTACACCTGCTTCTTTCACTTCTTTTATAACAGACCTTATGGTTATTTTCTCTTCTGATACTGGGATAATGGCACTATATTTCGCTTTATTCTTTTGTAATAAAACTGGTTTATACTTTCCTACAAACTCTCTATCTCTATTGTTCTCTGAAAAACCACCGCGTTTACCATATGTTTCGATTACGTATTGTAAAGCTCGCAAATGATCACCCATAATACGACTAGTCGCTTTCGGATAAGGAGAGCCAGGTGATGTACCAGTATGCACAGGTCGAACTTTATTTGTGTAGATGACATCAACTGAAGCCATATCAGAAATATCTACTCCTCTAGACATCGCCATCGCTTGAAATAATGCTGGATCTGCTAAATTCCACCACCCCAGTTTTTCAATCACTTTACGACTTATCGCATGTGGTATTGCAATTAAAGATCCTACAACAAACTCTTTCTTGTTCAAATAACGATTTAACATATATTTTCCAACCGTCGTATAATGCGGTCTCATCTTCAAGTAAACGGACCATGTTAAATTATTTAAAACAATCTCATGCCCTTGTCGTATTCCTTTAATAAAATTGTATAATTCTTCACTTTTCATGACGATATCACCATCTAAAAACAAAACAATCTCACCTTTTGCTTCTCTAGCACCAATTGCCCGTCCCACATCATTACCAAGAGAATCTCTATAATAAATTACACGGCAATTATGCTGTAATGCTATTTCCTTCGTCCCATCTGTAGATCCATTATCTACTATGATAACTTCATATGGTTCGAGCTTTCTTACCTCTACTAAAACTTTTGATAAAGTACTTGCTTCATTATGCACTGGAATAACAACTGACACTCTCATACTTGTATCACTCTTACCCTTCCAAGCGAACATAAGCAATAATAGGAATACGCACAACTACATCTTCTGGTGGTCCATAAGAAGGAGAAGTACGAACAATTACTGCCCCATCCGTCACAGATAAAAGAACGCCTGCAATGATTTCTACAGCTGTCACAACTTGCACTAGTTCGCCAACATGGTTACGTAATTCATCAGTAAATAACATATATAACTCTCCTTTCTTAAGCTTCTTTAATTGATATAATACTTGTAAATGGTAATAAAACTTCAGTTCCTATTCCTTCTTGCAATGTTAAAAAGTCATCACCAACTGCTACAATAACACCTGTTAATTGTCCAACTGTCACCGTAATTTCTACGTTTTTACCTAAATACTGCTTTGCAATTTCTTTAAAAGGTGATGTATTGCATTCTTTTAAAATGTTACAAATAATAGATTGAAATCTACTTGATTCAATAACTTCTTCCGTAGCTTGCTTAGAGTTTCTTTGAATAAATCTCGCGAAGTTTTGTGAAAATAAAAGTCTTTCCACAGCAGGCAATAACTTATTATCTAAAAAATAATCTAATTGTCTATTAAACAATCTTGATAATTTATGCCAATATTTTCTGAACAGACACATACACTTCTCCTCCTATTATTTTTAGATTATAAAATTTTACATCCATACATCTTAATGTATACAAAATGGATATTTTTGTGATAGGTAAGACATACATTTTCTAAAAGAAATATTTGTTTCAGAGCATAAAAAAAACTATCCAAAAGGATAGTTTCTTACACTTCAATATTCCGCAATATCGAATAAATGTCATTATTCACTTTACCAAATGATTTAATATTATTTTGAATGTTAGATAATAAAACAACATATACACTACCATTTTTACTAAATCCGTTTAAGCAATTCCAACCTGGCATTACACCATGATTCGAATAGCTTCCTGGGTCTACGTACCATCCAAACCCGTAATCCTTTTTTCCACCCGTAAACATTTGATCGTAACTCTCTTTTGAAATTAATTTTCCAGAGTATAACGCCTCATTAAATAAATATAAATCATGTGCACTCGTATATATATCACCACAACCATAAAGTTGTGACATGCTTGGAATATTAGGTGTTGTCATATTATTATTTACTATTTTATAACCCGTTGATGGGAATCTTGTTTGTTCTAACGCTGTGCCAAAGCCAGAATGTTTCATACCCGCAGTAGCAAAAATATGTTGTTTAATATATTCTTCGAGTGACTGCCCACTTACCTTCTCTGCAATATAAGCAAGTATAGAGTAGTTCGAATCAGAATACTTCCACTTCTCTCCCGGACCACCAATACGCTTTTGATTTCCTATCCGCTTTATCAGTTCTTCATGAGAAATATCTTCTTTTCCCTGCTCATATTCGGGAATCCCTGATGTATGTGTTAATAGATGTTTTAGCTGAATATTATTACCTTGTGGAAAATCTGGAATATACTTCGCAACAGTATCTTCTACTTGTAATTTATTTTGATCTTTCAATTGCATAATAGCAGTTGCTACAAACGCCTTTGAAATAGAACCAATATAAAAAGTCGTCTCTGAATTATTCGGTACTTGCTGCTCTTTATTTGCCATACCGTACCCTTTATTCAGAAGAACTTTTCCGTTCTTCACAATAACAGCTGTCCCGCTAAATCCTGCGTTTTGTAAATACTGGTCCAATTGAGCGTTTTCATTAATTTCTTGAGGTGGTCCTTCAGCAGGTTTCTCCGCTGCTTGCGCTTGCTTCATTTGTTCTTCCTGCTCTTTTTGTTTTTGCTTCTGTACTTCTTGTTTCTTTTTTTCTTCTTTCTTTTTTAACTCTTCTTGTTTCTTCATTTCTGCTGCCGCTTTTAAAGTTTCTTCTTTCTTATTATGCGCAACAATTTTTGTATACATGAAATATACAAGTGATAATAGTAAGACGAGAATGATTGTTCTTTTTATGTATACAATCGGCCGATGTGCTTTCCCATTCGCATTATTTTTTTCCTGATCCATAATTGCTTTTTTCCCCTTACTCACCAATAATTTAATTCCTCTACTAAAGATTCGTTTTAGTAGATTATGGATAATCCATTCTATATCATCCCTACTTTATCACGCACTGCACATATTACCAACCTATATGTACAAAAAAGAAAAAGAAAATTTACAAAAGTAAGATTCCCGTTAAATTATTAACAAAAAAAGAGGATATCCTCTAAAAAATTGATGTTATCAATCTTTTGGGACATCCTCTTATCTCATTATTTATACGTGTTTTTTCATATCATCGGCAACAGATTCAACATTTGTACCTACGATAACTTGTACACTAGTATTACTTAATTTCATAACACCTTTTGCACCAGCACGTTTTAATGCTGCTTCATTTACTTGACCAGCATCTTTTACTTGTAAGCGTAGACGTGTTGCACAGTTATCAATAACTGTTAAGTTTTCTTTTCCGCCTAAAGCTGCTACGTAAGTTTCACCAATTGAACCTGCAACTGGTGCATCACCATCTTCAACTAACTCATCGTCATCTTCACGACCAGGAGTTTTTAAATCGAACTTCTTAATTAAGAAGTAGAATACTATGAAATAAATTGCTGCGTAAATTAAACCGATACCTGCTAGTAAGACTGGTTTTGTTGCAATACCGAAGTTTAAAGCATAATCGATTGCACCGGCACTAAATGAGAAACCATCATGAATGCCAAGTGATGTTGTAATGAATAAAGAAAGACCTGTTAGTACAGCATGAATACCATATAATACTGGTGATAAGAACATGAATGAGAATTCAATAGGCTCTGTAATACCAGTTAAGAATGAAGTTAATGCTAGACCAGCTAACATACCAGTAACTGCTTTACGCTTTTCTGGTTTAGCAGCTGCAATCATTGCGAAACATGCTGCTGGTAAACCGAACATCATAACTGGGAAGAAACCAGTCATAAACATACCTGCTGTTTTGTCACCTGCAAGGAAACGAGCAATATCACCATTAACAACATTACCTGCTGCATTTGTAAAGTCCCCAAATACAAACCAGAAGTATGTGTTCATTACGTGGTGTAAACCAATTGGGATTAATAAACGGTTTAATAAACCAAATAATCCTGAACCAATTGCACCTAAATTAACAATTCCATGAGCTAATGCATCAATACCATTTTGAATTGTTGGCCAAATTTGTGCAAATAGAATTCCTAATATCAGCATCACAACTGATGTAACAATTGGAACGAAACGTTTTCCAGCAAAGAAACCTAACCATTCTGGAAGTTTAATCTTATGGAATTTATTATAAAGAAGTCCTGCTATAACACCAACAATAATACCACCTAAAACTTTCATATCTACTTTAGTCGATAATTCAGCAGCCTTAGATACTTGTGTCATTGTATCCGCAAGCTTAGATGGATCTACATTTGCGCTATTACCTATTAAATCTTGGACTTTACCTAATTTACCTTGTAATTCAGCAGTTGAATACCCTTTGCTAAGTGCATCAATACTATTTTTCATAACAAGATAACCAATTGCACCTGCAAGACCTGCTGCACCACTACCATCCACTGAAAGACCGATTGCAATACCAATTGCAAAAATAAGTGCTAAGTTATCAAAAACTGCTGCGCCGGCCTGTGCCATAACAGGAATATCAAATACATCTGGTTGCCCTAAACGAAGCAATAATCCTGCTGCTGGTAGTACTGCGATCGGAAGCATTAAAGCTTTACCAATACGTTGTAAAAACTGCAACATTTTAATTCCCCCTAATTTAATTTATGAAATCGTTATCATTATAAGTGCGCTTTAGAAAACGCTTTCTATTACATAACCATAATAACATATAGTTGTATAGATGTGTAGTTTTTATTTCCGAACTTTTTATGGATAAATCTCCTATTTCCAAACTGTTATATAAAAGGAAAATTCTCCTTTTTAAAATACAGAATACTCGAAACGAAAGACCTATTATAGCACATTGAACTTTCGTTTTATCATTCCACTTTTTCATGTTATTATTTATTTCCGAGCATATCGGGAAAAGTAAACTTAGTTAATTCAAAATAGGAGCGTTGGTACTATGCAGTGCATTGAAACAAACAACTTACAACAGTTGTTAGAACAAGTAAAACCATATACAAAAAAAGGAAAACTTGCTACTTATATCCCCGAACTAGGAAATGCAAATCCAGACGATTTAGGGATTGCCATTTTCCATAAAGAAACAGAATATATCCATGCAGGCAACTCACAAACACTATTTACTCTTCAAAGTATTTCCAAAGTAATTACACTTGCCCTTGCCCTTTTAGACCGTGGTGAAGAATATGTATTTTCTAAAGTTGGAATGGAACCAACGGGTGACCCATTTAATTCTATTATTAAGTTAGAAACGACAAGTCCGTCCAAACCCCTTAATCCAATGATAAATGCAGGAGCATTAGCTATTACAAGCATGTTAGAAGGAAAAGATAACGAGGAAAAAATGGAACGTATTCTTCATTTTGTACGTGAAATAACAGATAATCCTACTATTAATTATTCCTCTAAAGTTGCCGATTCAGAACTAGAGACAGCTTACCTAAACCGTTCACTTTGTTATTATATGAAACAAAACGGAATTATCGATTGTGATATTGAAGAACTTATGGATTTATATACTCGTCAATGCGCAGTTGAAGTAAACTGCATCGATTTAGCACGTATCGGCTTAATTTTTGCAATGGATGGATATGATCCATATAAAAAGAAACAAATCATCCCTAAACATATTACAAAAATTTGCAAAACATTTATGGTCACATGTGGTATGTATAACGAATCTGGTGAATTTGCAATTCGTGTTGGTATTCCTGCAAAAAGCGGTGTAGCCGGTGGTATTTTTGGCTGCGTAAAAGGAGACATGGGAATCGGTATTTTCGGACCAGCTTTAGATGCAAACGGAAATAGTATTGCTGGTTTTAAAATTCTTGAACTTCTTTCTGCTCAAGAAGGTTGGAGCATTTTTTAATCGCGAGTTATCCTGCTATACTAGCAGGATTTTTTATTTCGCCAAAACCTCAATTTTGCGAGTTATCAATCTTCTTATAAAAACAGTGCTGAAAGTTTCTCTATATCATGCATATTTGTTCCCCCCTCCTGAATAATATAGTACAACCTAGCGCTATATGTGGAGGTGTGAAAGATGAAACTAATATTTCAAATGGGAAAACAACCTGTTCTTGAAAAAACAATCCTTCTTTTTATATTGAGTATTGTAGAAAGCTTGAAGTTAAAAGTTGTTTCACTCGACGAAGCTCACCGATACATATTCAATTTAGAAGTACTTGAATTATTAATGGATCGGAACATCGATGATCAAGTACTTGAACTTATTCATTTCGGGATGGGACTTGAAGACATTTATCACGTGCTTCCTGAAGAACTTGAGCATACGATTGAGGAATTAAAATGGCTTTGCATTCAAGTATTAAGTGAGTACAGTATGCATGAAGAATCGGAACAATTAATTGAAGATATACGGTAAAAAAGCACCTATGTAGGTGCTTTTAATGTTTTTTTAAACTATTTTTATACGCCTCAATATTTACTGGTAGCTCTTCCTCTTCCAAAGTATGTTCATTTACATCTTTATGAATGAACGCACCTTTAGGTGGTTGATGATCATGCCCTTTTTTCTTATGATCAAATGCTTTCCCGCGTCCCATACAAATCCCCCTTTCTTAAAAGAAATCCGTATTAGTATGGAGAAAAGTACGTCGATATATGCAATCCCTTGCTGTATTTCCAAGGAAATACTCGAACCTTGTTTTCTACTCTCCTTACAACAACTGATCGATCCCAATAAGAATTAATAATACTCCTGCGATAATTGTCGCCCATTTCCCTAAGTATTCTGCTAAAAATCGTTTTCCTACATACGCAAAACCACTAATACAAATAAAACTAAACACCCCAGAAATAGTCGCTGTAAGCCAAAGATTTAAATTTGTTATCCCAGCATCAAATCCACCTGCAATATTATTAATAGACAACGCAATCCCTAATACAATTGCTTCTGAAAAACTAATTGTTTTAGAACCATCAAAATCTGCTTTTTCTGGATCACGTAAAATTCCCATAAGTACATTACCATCTTTAGAGCCTACGGTATTTCTTTGCCCCAAGAAAGGCTGGCACAAAATAAACACCCCGATTATCCCTAAAACTATCGCTCCAATCAGGTTTGCTGTAAACTCTGAAATAAATAACGCAATCCAGTTCCCAAAAAATCCAGCTAATAAAGTAAATAAAAACCCAAAAAATGCGATGATAAAATTGTTGAACCACGAAATTCTAATTTTACGAATGCCATATGCAATCCCAACACCTGCATTATCTAAATTAGAAGCAATCCCGATTAAAAAAATTGAAAATAGACCTGCCGTACTCATAAATAGCCACCCCTTTTCCTCACTTTTCCATGCATCTTATGAAAATGTTGAGCAACTGTGCCTGTCTGTTTCATATACATGTAATAAATGCTCAACATTTTTTCAACAATAAAAAGGAGTGCCTTCGCTATGCCTAAAGAAAATCCAAATGAGCGGCTTAGTAGATTAATAAAAAAACTTTTAAAAGAACGTGCCTTATCTATGCGCCAACTCGGAATGCTTACAAATATTGATCCCGCAACAATCTCAAGAATTATGAATGGTAAACAACCGCCAAAACAAAAACACCTACAAAAATTCGCAGAATGTCTACAAGTTCCACCCCAATTGTTATTTGATGAAATGTATCCTGATTCTCCTCACATTAATAAAGAAAAGACGGATATGTACACATCTCTTGATACCATTCAGCAAACTCTGCAATCCTCTAACTTATTCGATTTCGATTACACTACAACTCGCGTAAAACAAGAACTCGAAAATTACGAACGCTATGCCCAGACAACAGAAGGCGAAAAACGTATTCATGACAGTTTTGCAAGCAAATTAGAGCAAATTGATAGTGCTGGTCCTTTTATTGAACAATTAACAGATATGTATCAACAATTTTGTAATGAAACCATTTCAAAAGAAGAACGTGCAGTTCTTGGGAGCGCATTACTTTATTTCATATTATCGACAGATATTATTCCCGACTATCTCTTTCCAATTGGCTATTTAGATGATGCGATTGCCGTTGAATTAGCGAAAGAGAAATTAATTGAACTAAAACGAAAGACATAGAAAAATAAAGAACTATTTCAGTTGTTTATATTCAACACTGAAATAGTTCAATAAAAAATCGTACAAGTATACATACTCGTACGATTTTACTGTACAAATCTATTTTTCCGTGTGGCACCATTCATATATAAATGCTGTTATCACTTTTGTAAATTCAATTAACTGTTCAACTTCAACTTTCTCATTTACAGAATGTGCTTCTTCTAATGTACCTGGTCCATATATAATCGCTGGAATATGAAATTCACTAAACCAACCACCATCCGTTACCGTTGCAGACATATCTAAAATTGCATTTTTAGAAAGAATTGATTCATGTACTGAGCTAAGCGTTTTTACAGCTGTATGTTCACTATCTATTTCTAAAGAAGGGAAAATTTCGCCACGATCCACAATCATTGATTCTCCGCCCCACTTAAATTGTGGTGGATTTTCACTTAGCCATGGATCGGCAGCTGCTACTTTACCGATATACTCTTCAATTTCTTTTATTATTTGTTCATGTGTTTCATTCGGATAAAAGTGCACTGTTATCCATAACCGGCACTCATCCGCAATAAAAGCTGCATGTCTTCCACCCTCAATAACAGCTGGATTAATTGTTGTTGTTCCAGACGGATAGCCTTCATATGTTTTCATAACTGCCCAATGACGCTCTAATTCTTGCAAACTTTGCACAATTTTCATCATTTTTTCAATTGCACTCGCTCCAAATAAACGTCCTCCAGCATGAATCATTTGCCTACGCGTTGCATCATGAAACGTTTGAGGGCTTTTCACAGTAATCCAGCCAGTAATTACGCCGCCCTGTCCTTGCATATGTAAATTACTCGTATCCACTACGACTGCAAAATCAGCATCATAACCTCTTTTGCAGCATTGAAGTGTACCAGCTTCTCCAACTTCTTCTCCAATTACGGATTGAAAGATTAAATCTCCAGGTAATTCAATACCAGCTTCTTGTAATAGCTGAATAGCAAATAGCGCTCCAGCTAGTCCCCCTTTCATATCAGCTGCACCACGTCCAACTAACCAACCATCTTTTATAAATGGCTCAAACGGATTTGTTTCCCACGCCTCATCTGCCGATACTTCAGCTACATCCATATGTCCATTAATAATAAGACTTTTATATGAGTCACTTTTTGCCCCTTTTTTCACACCAACAACGTTCGGATCATTAGGATATACATCCCATTTATCAATACTAAAATTTCGTTTTCTTAAAAAATCTGCAACAAATTCTTGCGCTTCATTTGTATTTCTCGCTGGTGGTGCTGGTGTTTCAAAACGAATTAATGTTTTTGTAAGTTCTAACAATTCCTCTTTCCTTGAATCTATTTGTTTTAACAACTGCGAAACTTCTGGATTCATCGCTAATTCCCCTTTGCATACATAGTATGTTTCCAGCTTTATTTTCACAAAAAAAGAGACTGTTTACAAATCTTACAGTCTCCAAATTAATTCATATTATAAGCTCTCTACTTCCGTCGTATTTGTCTTTTCAATATGTTCTACTTTACGTGCCTTATTTCTTGTCGCACGGTAAAACAGTAAACAAACAATCATAAATGGAATACCACAATACAATGCCATTCTTTGTTCTGGAATAAAGGCCATTCCAACGATTACTGTTAAATTTAATACTAATGCAAGAAGTGGTACAAATGGATACAATGGTGTTTTAAATTTCAATTCTTTCACATCCCCGCCCTGCTTTATGTATGACCTTCTAGCTAATAAGTTAGATAGAGCAATAGATGCCCAAACTAATATCGCCCCGAACCCGGCAATAGAAAGTAGCCATAAATAAACTGTATCTTCCGCATAAATACCTGATAGTAATGAAAGGCAGCCTACAATTGTACTTACAATCAATGCATAAATAGGAACACCGTTTTTAGATAACTTACCAAAAATCGGACTAATCATTCCTTGATTAGACATAGACCATAGCATACGAGAAGTTGCATATAACCCTGAATTCGCAACGGATAGCACTGCTGTAATGATAACAAAATTTATAATATCTGCTGCATAAGGAATACCAATTTTATCAAATACAACTACAAATGGACTTTCAATTACTCCCGCTTGTTGCCAAGGGAATAGTCCAGCAAGAATAAAAATAGATAGTACAAAGAAAACAAGTATACGCCAAACTGTATTGTTAATTGCCTTCGGGATTGTTTTCTCTGGATTTTCACTCTCACCTGCTGCAATACCAACTAATTCTGTTCCTTGGAAAGAAAAATTAACTGCAATCATCGTAATTAAAATGGCTGATAATCCATTGGGGAACAATCCACCATAATCAGTAAAACTAGAGAACATCGGTGCTGGTTCATTTCCTTTCATATCTAGAAAACCAAACATTGCTGCCCCACCTAAAATAATAAATGCAATAATCGTAATTACTTTAATACTTGCAAACCAAAATTCAACTTCCGCAAAACTTCTTGAAGATAACGCATTAATAGCAAAGAGGAGTACCGCAAACACTACGCACCAAATCCATGAAGGTACATCAGGAAACCATCGTTTCATTAAAATACTAACTGCAATTAGTTCAATCCCTATCGTAGCTGACCAGTTTAACCATGACATCCATCCAACTACATAACCCGCTGCAGGGGAAATATGCTTCGTAGCATACGTTTGATAAGATCCTGCGTCAGGCATTGCAACAGCTAACTCTCCAAGACAGAGCATCGTTAAATACATAACAAATCCTCCAACAAGATATGCTACAATCGCTCCTCCAGGCCCAGCTTCATGAATTGTATACCCAGATCCTAAAAAAAGACCGGTACCAATAACGCCTCCAAGTGCAATCATAAATATGTGCCTGCTTTTCAATTCTCTTTTTAATCCTTGATTTTGATTCATCATATAAATCCCCCCTTTTCACTTTGTAAACCCATTTAATGTAAGCGTTTTTAAAATTATTCACCGTAAAAATAATGATTTAAAAGAGCAAAAATACACGTCACTTACATTAATCACTGCCTGTTACTAAAAGGTCATCCCTTACTGTTATTAATAACTTTTGATCAGCAATAGCTTGTCCTTCTACTACTTCTAATGATTCAATATAACCACTGATCCCTATCTTAATTTCTACTTTCTGTTTATCTATTGTTTCAATTAATGCTAATTTCTCCCACTCGTATACGTAAGAACTTTCCGTAACAAATAACTTCTCTACTTTCCCGTAACAAGGACTATACACGCATTCTATAACCGTCTTCACTTTATACACTCCTCCTTCTTATTAGTTGGTACTGAAACGTTGCATATCCCTCCTTTAGATATATCAATTATTATTTATGCAAAATGCGTACCAATCTCCAATTCCTATTTAAAATGAAGGTTTCTCAAAAAAAAACTTCATAACCGCAAAATTTTTCTATCATTTCAGAGATTTTAAAAGGAAAATAGCAAAAAATTTTTGCGATTTTATAAGAATTTTAATAAAATTATAAAAAGTCAGTCTTCATAGGGTGGAATGAGGAGAAGATAATCTATGCGTACAGAAGAAATTAATTTAAAACAGATCATTGAAATGAATATGCTATATGAAACTTTACTCAATGAACTCGACATCGGAATTCATATTATTAACGAGGAAAGTAAGACGATTATCTATAACCGCAAAATGATGGAAATTGAATCAATGGAGCGCTCAGATGTGCTATATAAAAGTCCTTTAGAAGTATTCGCATTTGAGGAAAATAAAAATAGTACTCTTATAGAGGCATTAAAATTTGGAAAAACAAAGAAAAATATAAAACAAACGTATTTTAACAATAAAGGACAAGAAATTACAACGATTAACGATACTTTCCCTATAATAGAAAATGGAAAAATTAAAGGCGCTATTGAAATATCAAAAGAAATTAGTAACTTAAAGCAAACGATAAAAATAGGTCCTTCTCGAAAACAAAGTACTAAATTTACCTTTGATCACATAATTGGTGATTCTGAAGCCATTCAATCAATCATTACAGAAGGAAAAAGAGTAATTCGTACATCTTCCTCCATACTTCTAGTAGGAGAAACAGGCACTGGTAAAGAACTATTTGCACAAAGCATCCATAATGAAAGTCAGCGTTCAACAAAACCCTTTATTTCACAAAACTGTGCCGCTATACCTGATACCTTAATGGAAAGCCTACTATTTGGCACAAATCGAGGTGCCTTTACAGGAGCAATAGATAAATCAGGCTTATTCGAAGAAGCAAACGGAGGAACTTTGTTATTAGATGAAATCAATTCATTAAGCCCAATACTTCAAGCTAAGTTGCTGCGGGCTATACAAGAAAAAACAATACGAAGAATCGGAGGTACACACGAAAAAGAAATTGATGTTCGCATTATAGCAACTATCAATGAAGATCCCTTTGAAGCCATCGCACATAATCGATTAAGAGAAGACTTATATTACCGATTAAGCGTCGTTACTTTATGTCTTCCGCCTTTACGTGAAAGAAAAGAAGATATTCCAGCTCTTGTTCAGCACTTTATTGAAAAATATAATACTCAATTCGGGCTCAACGTAACCGATGTAGATGTAAATGTAAGAGAATTTTTCTATGCCTACGATTGGCCTGGAAACGTACGGGAGTTGGAACATATAATTGAAGGTTCCATGAACTTGATAGAAGATGAAACCATCATTACAGCGTTTCATCTTCCTACTCGCTTTCGCGAACGAATAAAAACAGAATTCAATATGCAACATGCACTAACTACTCACAATACTGATGCACCTAAAACTTTAAAACACACAATAGAAAAAATGGAAAAGAACTACATTAACCAAATTCTTAAAGAGAATCATGGCAACATCTCACAAGCTGCAAAATTTTTAGGATTAAGTAGGCAAAACTTACAATATCGAATTAAAAAACTGCATTTACACATATGAAATAAACATGTCTCCAAGTGTAAAAATGACTTGGTAAAATATGTTATAATAAACATATAACATGCTAGAAAGGGGCTATATATATGAGTAATGATAAAAAATTAAAGTTATTACAATACTTATACTTTTTCCCTGCCATGCTCTGTATGATGTTATTCATTAATGCCGATGTAAGCAGCTCTCCTTATGCAAAGCTATTAGGAACAATTTTTGGCTCCTTTGCAGCTATTATGCTTGCTGCTTTTTGGAATTTGAAGATACGTATAAAAAACGAAAAATCTTCTTAATACTAAAAAAATCGAGCTACTTAGCCCGATTTTTTTATTTGCCATTAAAACTCAACATTCTCTAAATACAACCCACTTGCCTCAGCAAGACAATTAATTTGATTGCGCTGCTTTTCCTCTAAAATGTTTGGAATTGCTTCAGCATCTAATTGTCCTAATCCAACTTCAATTAATGCCCCGACAATTTTTCTTACCATATTATGAAGGAAGCCGTTACCACTTACTCTAATTTGTACAAACCCTGCCTCTTCCATCACATCAAGTGTATATACTTCTCGAACCATAGATTTTTTCTTTGATTTCGCATTTGAAAAAGCAGTAAAGTCATGTGAACCAACTAAATGTTTTGCAGCTGCTTTCATGCTTTTCACATTTAATTTTTTATTCACATGCATGCTGTATTTACGCATAAATGGATTTGTATGCTCTTCATTCCAAATTTTATACAGATATGTTTTTGCTTTAGAATTGTAACGAGCATGGAAACGATCATGTACTTCTTCCACATTCGTAATGCTAATATCGTTAGGTAAATATTGATTTAAATATTTTTTCACTTTATGTTCCACTAACTTCTCATCACTTTGAAAGTTAGCAACTTGATTCAAAGCATGTACACCAGCGTCTGTTCTACTACAACCGATAATTTCAATTTCTTTTCCGACCATTTCAGATATGACACTTTCGATTTTTCCTTGAATTGTATTATCGTTATTACCAAGACGTTGCCATCCTTTAAAACGTGCGCCGTCGTACTGAATCGTTAATTTATAATTATGCATAATATTCTCCTTCATAGAAAATATTCCCTCATACCATGAGGGAATATTAATAAACTTTACTTTCTAACAAGCTTCACTACATTTTCTACGTGAGCTGTATGCGGGAACATATCAACTGGTTGCACATACTCCACTTCATAGCTCTTCATTAATGCTTGTACATCACGTGCTAATGAAGAAGGATTACAAGACACGTACACAACTTGTTTCGGCTTCACTTTTAAAATTGTTTCCAGTAATTTATCATCGCAACCTGTACGTGGTGGGTCGACAACAATTACATCTGGACGCCATCCTTCTTTTACCCATTTCGGTAACCATTGTTCAGCTTTACCTGCTTCATATTTCGTATTTGTAAATCCGTGACGCTTTGCATTTTTTCTTGCATCTGCAATTGCTTCTGGAATTACATCCATACCACGTACTTCCGCTGCATCATTTGCAAGCCAAAGACCGATTGTACCAACACCACAGTACGCATCCACAATCTTCTCGTTTCCTGTTAACGCAGCTGCTTTTTTCGCTTCATTATACAAAACAACTGTTTGCTCTGGATTCAACTGGAAGAATGCACGTGCTGATAATTCAAATGATAAATCGCCAAGTGTTTCTTGAATGACTTCTTTTCCAGCTAGTTTAAATGTCTTGTCGCCAAAAATAACAGATGTTTTACGCCAGTTTACATTTTGCATAATTGATTTAACCGCTGGCATCTGTTTTTGTACTTCTGCAATAAATTGTTCTTTATTTGGTAATTCTTCTTTTGTTGTAATAAGTGTAACTTGTACTTCCCCTGTTTGAACTGCAGTACGTGTTACAATTGTGCGTACTAAACCTTTTTGTTTTTTCTCATTGTAAATAGAAACATTTAATTTTTCTAAAATACGTCTTACAACTTTTGTCGCTTCATTCGTTGCTTTATGTTGAATCATACAGTGAGCGATATCAATTAACTGATGTGAGTTTTGTTTATACAGCCCTGTAATAACCTTTTCGTCTTTACGCCCCACTTGTAATTGACTCTTATTACGATAATGCCATGGATTTTCCATGCCAAGCGTTGGGCGAATTTTCTCTTCCATACTATTTTTCATGTACTTCTCAAATGCTTGTACAACGATATCACGCTTTTGATTCAATTGTTCTTTATAATCTAAATGTTGCAGCTGACAACCGCCACACTCCTCATATACTGGACACGGTGCTTTCACACGATGCGGTGAAGCTTTACGAACTTTTTTCACTTTCGCTTCAGCGAAGCCACGCTGAATTTTCGTTGTTTCTGCAACAACTTCTTCTCCTGGTAATGCCCCTGGAATAAAAACAACTTGTCTCTTAAAATAACCAACGCCTTCTCCGTTAATCCCAAGACGTTTAATTGTCACAGGAAACGTTTGACCAACTTCCAACTTACTCTCATGTTGCTTTTGTATCATTATTACACCTCTACTCTATACTTTTCCATAAATATAACGCTGCATAACTGCAGTATGGTTCACACTCTTGTTTCACTTTTTCTAAAAATGCATCATCAGGTTTATCATCTAATTGAAATATACCTTGCACTGCACGCTGAATCCCAATGTCCGCTTTCGGGAACATATTTTTCCGTCCAAGCCCAAACATTAAAAAGTTTTGCACTGTCCATGCACCAATTCCCCTAATTGGCAACAATTGTGCTGAAATGTCTTCTTCCGTCCCATTTTCTATACTCGCTAAATTTAATGTACCACTGACAATACTTCGACCTAATCCTACTATATATTCAGCCTTTCGCTGACTAAACTTCTGCTCTCTCAATTCTTCTATTGAAATATTTGCTACTATTTCCGGAGTGGGGAAAAAGAATACACCGTTCTTCTCTGTTCCATACCGTTTCACAAATTGTTCTGTTAACACAGTAGCAAATTTCAAATTTATTTGTTGGTGAATGATACAGCGAAGCAGACAAGCAAAATAATCAAATTCTAAAATAATTGGAGTATAAGCATATGTTTCAAATAGTGGACGTAATGATGTGTTTAAAAAATGATTTTGTATATCTTGAAACGGTTCATTCCAATGAAAAATGGCCCTCATTCGTTTCATGACTTTCTCTGGATCTCCTGTCTGACTAGAAATCCAAAACTGTGGATTTTGAACAGTACCAATCCCTTGTAAGCGAACAACAACCTGTTCCTCGTCTATACAAAGCGGGATATAAATAACTTTCTCATCTAATTGAATGACGCTAAGAGGATCAAAAGATAAACGTTTTAATACTTCTTCAAAATGATACGGATACTCTAACGTAACATGTTCGCTCCACATACGTTTCCCCATCCTTTTTACACATCATTATAGCATGAGAAAACCGTAAGCATACATGCTTACGGTTGATTGCCTTTTACTAAGTCATCTAGACTTTTAAAATGATACCCTTTCTCGCGCAAATCATCAATGATTTTCGCAAGTGCTTCTGCATTATCTTTTGATATTGCATGAAGTAATAAAATAGATCCTGGATGAATCATCGTCATAACATTATTATGCGCATATTGCCACCCTCTTTGCTGATCCACTTTCCAATCCAAAAATGCAAGTGACCAAAATACATTATAATAGCCCATTTCTTTCGTAAGAGCTAACGTTCTTTCACTAAATACACCGCGCGGAGGACGTACATATTTCACTTCTTTTTGCCCAGTTACTTTTTTAATTTCTTCCGTTACACTCGTTAATTCTTCACGAAGTTTCTCATCATTTACCGCTGTAAAATCAGGATGACTCCAAGAATGGTTTCCAATAATATGTCCTTCATCCTTCATTCTTAACAATAAATCTTTTTGTGTTTTAATGTAATGCCCCGTTACAAAGAAAGTTGCTGGTACTTTTTTCTCTTTTAATACATCTAATATTTTCCCTGTGTATCCATTCTCATATCCATTATCAAATGTTAAATAAATATCTTTTTTCTTCGTATCCCCTAAATAAAACCCGCCATTTTTTTGTAGTAAATCTGTATATAACTTTCCTGCATCTGGTACTGTTTCATTTTTAGGACGCGGGATTCCCCAGTTATGTGGAGTATTTGTATAAGCCAGTGCTGAAACTGGAACAAGTGCCATCATAATTGAAAAAATGAGACCGATATATAACCATTTATATTTCATAAATAGTCTCCTTTCCATATATAATCGTACTTGTAGTTTCTGTTGCTACACATTCTTTCATGCTGAACATGTTTTTCTATATATACCAAAAAAATGCATCTCGAATCATTCGAGATGCATTTTTTATTTACTTAAATACTGGCTCTTTAAAGCTAGCTAATTTTTCAAGTGATGTTTTATCAACATCTGCATGTAAGCTATTACCATGCGAGTCCATCGTTACAACTGCTTTAAACCCGTCGATACGTAAATGCCACATTGCTTCTGGAATACCAAATTGTAAGAAATCAACATCTTTCACTTCTTTAATACATTCAGCATAATATTGCGCTGCACCACCGATTGCGTTTAAATATACACCGCCGTGTTCTTCTAAAGCCGCTAATGTTTTCGCACCCATACCGCCTTTTCCAATGACAGCGCGAATACCAAATTTCTTCATAATATCGCCTTGGTACGGTTCTTCACGAATACTTGTCGTTGGACCTGCCGCTTTAATTTGCCAATTGTCATTTTCATCTTTCACAACAACTGGACCACAGTGGTAAATAATTTGTCCATTTAAATCTACTGGACAATCATTATCCATTAAATGCTTATGGATTGCGTCACGACCTGTATACATCATGCCATTAATTGTTACAACATCACCAACGCGAAGTTCACGAATTTGCTCTTCTGTAATTGGTGCTTGTAATACAATCTCACGTTGCTCTGTTTTTTCTTGTACTTCATGCTGAAGTGTATCTTCACCTTCTTGATATAGCCAATCCATAATGTCTCCTGTTTCAGGATGGATTTTCACACCAAGGCGACGATATGCCCAGCAATTATACGCAACAGATACATAGAAACTAGCTGGCAAACGATTATAGACGCCAATTTTACAACCAAGTAAAGTTGTTTCTCCGCCAAATCCCATCGTACCAATGCCAAGCTTATTCGCATTTTCTAATACGTACTCTTCAAGATGTTGTAACTCTGGTACTGGATTGACATCATCTAATGTACGGAATAATTGATTTTTTGCCAATTCATAACCTGATGTGCGGTCTCCCCCGATACCAACACCAATTACACCAGCGCTACATCCTTGCCCTTGTGCTTGATATACTGCATGAAGAAGGCATTTACGAATCCCTTCTAAATCACGGCCAGCTCGTCCAAGTCCTTCTAGTTCACACGGTAAGCTATATTGAATATTTTTATTCTCACAGCCACCACCTTTTAGGATTAAACGTGCATCAATATAATCTTTTTCCCATTGTTCAAACTTAATCACCGGTGTACCTGGTCCTAAATTATTTCCACTATTATCTCCAAAAAGAGAATCAACAGAATTGGGACGAAGTTTACCATCTTTTGTCGCCCGCTCAAGCGCATTATAGATAGCTTCCTTCAACTTTAATTGATTCACACCAACTGGTGTATAAATTTTAAACGTTGGCATCCCTGTATCTTGGCAAATCGGCGAGATGTTATCATCAGCCATTTTAATATTATTTGTAATTGTGCCAAGTGCCATCGCAGAACGAGTCCCTGCATTTTCTCGCTCTTTCGCTTGTTGAATCGCACGACGAACATCTTTCGGTAAGTTCGTTGACGTTTCAACAATTAGTTGATACATGCTTTCTTGAAGCTTTTCCATTGTTACTTCCCCCTCAATTGTGAACGCTACCAAAACGTTATGAGCTGAAAATTCAATTGTTATGCTCTTTAGCTATTTATTTGTTTCACGCTATTAGAGCATAAATGAAATTTTTCACAACTTGATTATACCTCTTTTTCTATCGTCCTTCTATTACCCGAACAGAAAAAGGCTACCAAATTGGAATTGGTAGCCTTTTTAATATATTATTCGTCTTTTTTAAATTGCTCACATTTTAATTCTAATTCATCTAACATTGCAAGAAGACGATCTACATCTTCTAATTCAACTTCTTCAGGTTCAATTGTATCAATTACTTCAATGAACATATTTAAACGTTCTTTTAAATATACTAATTGTGTATCTTTATCTTGAATTGCTTTTCCCATGAAGGCACTCTCCTTTTAATTCGAGTTGCTTTTATTATACCGCAAAAACGATTGCTATGGGCATGAAATTTCATCAATTTTGTCACAGTCATCCACTATAATGTAAGCCCTCTCTCTTTCCATGCTAAAAAGTTTCACTTTATAAAAAGCACATATTCTTCTATTATAGAGAATGGACAAATTGTTATTTCAATAGTCAAAGGAGTATTTCATATGACGATATCACAAAAAATGAAGCCGATTACTCCTTCTTACGATCCATGGGAAGCGTATATGGACCTTGAAGAGTACGGCAAACTACTATTAACAAATGTTGAATTTACAACGACGACGTTATGCAACATGCGCTGTGAGCATTGCGCTGTTGGTTACACGTTACAGCCGAAAGACCCAAATCCGCTTCCGATGGATCTTTTATTAAAACGATTAGATGAGATTCCTCATTTACGTTCTTTAAGTATTACTGGCGGCGAACCTATGCTTTCAAAAAAATCCGTCGACAACTATGTAACACCACTCTTAAAATATGCCCATGAACGAGGCGTTCGCACTCAAATCAACTCTAACTTAACTATAGATTTAGCACGTTACGAACAGATTATTCCTTATTTAGACGTATTGCATATATCTCATAACTGGGGAACAATTGATGACTTCGTTGAAGGCGGATTTGCAATGATGGAGCGTAAGCCTACTTACGAACAACGTGCAAAATTATTTGAAAGAATGATTACAAATAGTAAGGCTCTATCAGATGCAGGTGTACTTGTATCGGCCGAAACAATGCTAAACAAAAGAACTCTACCACATATTGAACATATTCACCGCCAAATCGTCGAAGAGATGGGCTGTAAACGTCATGAAGTTCATCCAATGTATCCAAGTGACTTCGCGAGTAATCTAGAGATTTTAACAAAAGCTGAAATTCGTGATGCGATTGAACATTTACTAGAAATTCGCGATGAAAATGTATGGATGCTATTTGGAACTTTACCTTTCTATGCTTGTAGCGATGACGAAAAAGACATAGCTACATTTAAAAAATTGCAAGAGAGCAAAAATGTAACTGTTCGTAATGATCCAGATGGCCGTTCTCGTTTAAATGTAAATATTTTCGATGGAAATATTATTGTAACGGACTTTGGTGATGTTCCACTTCTAGGAAACATACAAACACACACATTACAAGAAGCGTATGAAAAATGGAGCACTTCAAAAACAGCAAAATCATTAAGCTGCCACTGTCCTGCAGTAAAATGTCTTGGACCAAATGTTCTTGTAAAAAACAGCTACTATCCGACAGAAGATTTCTTATCAAAAACAGCAAACATTACATTATAAAAAAAACGTCAGCTTATAAGCTGACGTTTTTTATGTTATTGCGAGTGAGAAGAAGAAATAAATTTAAAAAACAAATGATCATGAATTGGAATTGCCGCTCCAATTCCTTGAGAAGTAATATTTTTCACAACAAGTCTTTTTTGATTTCCCTTTAATACAAGATACACTTCTCCAAATGTTACTTTTCCCTTTTCATTTACTGCTGGTGTATAAGCGTATAAATATCCAAGTTGACTCGGACTAATATTATACACACGCTCATGTCCAGTACCATAACCAATAGTTGTCTTAAACGAAAGAGGTAATTGTACTTTTTCAAGTGCTTTGAGAAGCATCATTTTTTTCACATCTGCAGCATCTTTCATATCTGCTGTTAAATCGCCTTCAACCGTCTTTTGTGTTTCTTGCTTATAGCGAAGTGGATATAAACGGTCTCCTCCGCGATTATCATACACATTTCGATTCACTTGTTTATATTCCCAATTAATCGATGTGTCTACTGATTCATAATGTAAGGCCCATTGACCTAAATAAATTTTTGCCCGATACCCTACTGCAAGTGGCGCATTTGAAATTGTCGTTTCATTAAACATCCGAATTAAGTCTGGATTTTCAATTTTAATATTAGCCGTTTTCAATAGCTCTTGAGCAAATTTACTTGGTTGTAAACGTGGCAAATCTTGCGCATCATTTGGAAATGTATTGTCTTTTGAAATATTTAAAACAGATGAAGGCATTTTTGTTCCTACTGTTGTCTTTGCAAAACTCATGTTAGGAAATAATAAAATAAACGAGACCATAGTTGAAAGACATATGCTGTATACTCGTTTCACCTGTCTGGCTCCTTCCTATGTAGGTATATATACTACTTCGTTTATTGTTTTCTCTGAGCGCAATTGTTATGCCTATTTTTCATAATAAATAAAAACCAATTCCCATAATGACATACGCCGCTAGTAAAGTGCCTCCTTCAAACCAGTTTGTATCTCCATCATTGGAAATCGCAATCGTTAAGAAAACGGCTGTAATCATAGACACAAGTTCTGGTATGGTAAATACTAAAGGCATCCTTTGCGCGAAGAACATAGATAGTAATACTAATACAGGAGCAACAAACATGGCGATTTGTAATGTAGAGCCTATTGCAATTTCAACTGCAATATTTACTTTATTTTTATAAGCCATAATAATTGCAGACGCATGTTCCGCTGCATTCCCAACAATTGCAACGATAATAACCCCTATAAATAACTCTGACCAGCCAAATGACTTTGCAACAGTTTCAAAAGTATGCACGAGTGCCTCTGACACATAAGCTACCGCTAGTGTTGCTATCGCTAAAATAAGTAGCGCCTTCCCTTTCGACCACTCTGGCTCTTCTTCATGCGCTACTTCGTCACTTTTATGTTGATATACACCACGGTGCGTAACTAACTTAAATAGTAATGCAGCAAGGTACATGATAATCATAATAATAGAAACACCTATACTTAATTGATACGTCTTGCCAGCGTCCATCTTCATTGAAAAGATCTCTGGAATAACAAAGGCCACAACAACAGCAAATATTAATAAAGCTGAATTATGCCTTGCATCATATACATTAAAACTTTGTCTTTTGTATTTAAGACCTCCAACAAAGAAGGATAACCCTCCTACTAATAATAAATTTCCAAGTACAGATCCCGTTAAAGAAGCTAACACCACTTCAATTAACCCTGCTTGAAGTGCAAAAATTGAAATGATAAGTTCAACAGCATTACCGAAAGTAGCATTTAATAATCCGCCTATTCTAGGACCAGAAACAATTGCTAGACTCTCTGTTGCTCTACCCATAAAACCAGCTAATGCGATAATCGTAACACAATACACAGCGAACATAATTGTTTCTGGCCAATGAAGTGTTTTTCCAAGTACAGATAGTGGTACACCTATAAGCGCTACTATAAGAAATATTTTATTAAACATGTTTTTCATCCTTCCATCGTATGTATTTCTCCTCAATATTATTATTATTCTTCTCCTAACTTGTCCGATTTCATCACAATTACGTTTAAAAAATCGGATTGAAGAAAACAGTATGAAAGATATTTAAATTATCTTGTTTAAACAGACAGAATTATAAATTGTGAAAAGGGGTTAAAATTATGCACTTAAAAGAAAAAATCGCAACTATTATTCAAGGTCAACGTACTGGTGTATTATCTACAGTACGAAATGAGAAACCTCATAGCGCCTTTATGATGTTTTTCCATGAAGATTTTGTACTGTATGTTGCAACAGATCGACAATCAAAAAAGATAACAGATATTGAACAAAATCCTAATGTCCATGTACTACTCGGACGAGAAGGGAAAAAATTAGATGAAGATTATATTGAAGTTGAAGGATTGGCTTCAATTGAGGAAGACTCGACATTAAAAAACAAGTTTTGGAATAATAGCTTAAAACGTTGGTTACTCGGCCCTGAAGACCCTAATTACGTATTGATAAAAATCAACCCCGACACAATTTATTACATCGATGGTGCCGGTACGACGGAGCCTGAGTTTTTACGACTATAAAATAAAACAAGCCCCCCTTAGGTGGGCTTGTTTTGTCGAAAAGTTCTTTTGAAAAAAACAATAAAATAGGTGGAACTTTCTAAAGATTCTGTTATATAATAGCATTAACTTAAATAAACTGTATTAAAACAGATTGAGAGGAGAAATAAAATTGATGAAGAGAGAAGAACGCAAAAACATGATTGAGTTTATTGAAAAGAAAAAAGGGATTGAGCGTGACGAATTACTGTTTATGACAGACGATGAAGTAGAACATATTTATAATGTAACGTACTTTTTATATGAGGAAATTGCAGAGTAGTATAATAATCCCCACCTTATTAAAAATATAAGGTGGGGATTATTTCGCTATTTAGCCCACTATTTACAGGCAGTAAAACTCCCACCTTAAAATTCAGGTGGAGCAAGAAGTTAAGTTGAAGTCGTGCTTCCTATAAGCTCAATTGCTTCAACTTTATACATGAGAATCATTTTCATGTATAATACTGTAAGATTGGAGGAATTTTACTATGAGTTCGTGGCTCTTATTTGCACTATTATCAGCAATTGCTGCTGCCCTTGTATCGATTTTTGGAAAGTTTGGTTTAGACGGCATCGATGCAAACGTTGCAACAACAATTCGATCTATTATTATGGCATTATTTATGATAGGCGTTATTATCATACAAGGTAAATTTCAAAATATCGGCGACGTACTGCTAAATAAAAAAGCACTGCTATTTATCACATTAAGTGGGATTGCAGGTGCTTCTTCATGGCTATTTTATTTTCTTGCCCTCAAAACAGGAAAGGTTTCACAAGTAGCTCCTGTCGATAAATTAAGCGTCGTATTTTCTATCATTCTCGCTATGATTATCCTCGGTGAAAAGTTAAACTTTATGACCGGCGTTGGTGTAGTCTTTATTACAGCTGGTGTATTATTTATTGCTTTCAGCTAAAAAAACCGCTATTAGCGGTTTTTCTTTTTCTTTATGTACAACCATACAAAACATGTAACAACTGCTGAAATTAATAAAATCCATATTCCATAATGATGTAAACTATACTCAACGAAGCGCCACTTCTCGCCTAACTTCCAGCCAAGCCCAATAAAAACACTTATCCAAATGAGCGCACCACCGTAAGCGTACAAACAAAAACGCCAAAGTGTCAAATTTGATACCCCAGCAAAATATGCTGTTAAATGACGTACGCCCGGTATAAAATAACCAATCATTAAAAGAAATGGCCCATATTTTTCAAATAAAATATGTGTTTTTTCAATGTGATGTTCTTTAATTCTAATTTTCGGCCCATATTTCTTTAAAACAGGGAGCCCAAGTTTTAAACCTAATATGTAGCTTAACGTGATCCCTAACATCGCACCAGCCAGCCCACTTAAAAAAGCAGCAGTTCCTGACATAACTCCTTTTGAAACATTATAACCAACAAAGGTCAATAAAAACTCGTCTGGTATCGGTAATCCGACAATCCCACCAGCCAAAGCTATAACAATTCCAAAATAGCCATAATGCGCGATTAACTCGCCAATATGTTGTTCCATTCGGAAGACACATCCTATGCACGGTCGTTATTCCACATTGTACCCTTTCTATCTTTAAGGCAAACATGGTATACATATTCACTATACATTGTTTTTATAATGAACTCTACTTCTATTCTTTCCTTTAACAGAGATAAAGAAAAACTTTACTCAGTGGGAGTTTTGTTCATCCTCTACTAATTATTAACCTATGCCAATCTTGCTTTTACAGACATCCCGACTCCACATAACTCACTTACATTCACCAATTTTGAGATTAGATTCTTATTGCCCGCAAATAACCCGATAAAAAATAAAAATTCATATGCGTGTTTTTTTGTTACAATAAAGGAAAGTTACTTTTCGCAACGGTTTAACTCTCAAGAAAAATGATATATCTAGCAAAAACATAGTTTGGTCTATATAATGCAACTTCTACCTATTAAAAGAACATACACCCTTTTACATACAACATCATTTTTCTAAATTATACAGGGGGGAACGAACATGACCATTGAAAATCAATTTATTCAAAAAGTTTACTATAAAACATTTTTAACAGAAGAAACTTCTACTCCTGCATCGGAAGTACTCGGTGAAGCATATATAAATGAATCTAAAAATGAATTCTCCAACATTTCTAATATTCGATTTGCTCAAGGTGAATTTTATTATCAAAATAAAGATTTTGAAGCAGCTATATTTAAATGGGAAAAAGTAAATAATGCTCTTGCACTTTGGGCGACAAAAAATATTGCAGATGCTTATTTTGAACTAGGATTCTTACCAAAGGCAGAAGAAATTTATCAATCTATTCAAACGGAAGATACGACTCTTACGATGGAGGTTTCCTTACAACTTCTTTCTCTTTATATCGAACAAGATCGTTTAGGACTTGCTTTTAAGACGATTAGTGAAGCTGTTGCATTCCAACCGGATTACCCAAATATTACTGCAATTGCACGTTCTTTCTATGAAAAACAAGAAGATTGGAACAACGCTATCGAACTAGCTGTTCAAGAAGGTATCCGAACACAATCTTTACACTGGTTTGATACGTTAATAACTTACATAAACAAAGGATTTACAAAAAATATTAAGCCTGAATATTTCTATGAGTCTTTAAAAGCTCTATATGCTGTTGATCAAGCTCAATTTAAAGAACTTGTTATTGCTCTTTGGAATAGCTATCAACATGAATCCTTATACCTTCCTTGGATTCAAAGTATTAATCATTTATTCTTGCATATTGAAACAGACAATAATGACGATTGGAATGAAATCTCTACTCGCTACCAAGAAACATACTTTGCATTAATTACCGGAAATCATTTTATGCATGAATTAAACGGACTTGTACCCAATTTATTAACAAATTGGTTCAGTTTAACGAAAGCAAAAGATTCTCTAGTTGTCTCTGCAGCAGTGTTAGCATGGAATGAAGTCTCACCTACAACTTTAGAATCATTACTCGTAAAAAGTGCTGGATCCTTACTTTCTAATACATCAGCTGAAGCAGATGTAAATATGGAAACAGTTTCTCATTTATTCGAAACAATCGCTGTATGGGCTGAGAAAAATGATGTAGATTTAAGTCATCAATTTACGCTACTCGTCCATGAACTATGTGATTTAAATGTCACACCAATACTAATAGCTGGAACTAGTGACCATGATAAAACATCATTTGTTAATTCAATATTGGGAGAGAACATCTTAACTGAAACTTTAACAACTCCTATTCTATTTAAAGACGCTAGTCAAACTGAAATAACAGAATTTACCGAGTTAGATATAAGAAATATCCCTAACCTTGATGAATTCCATCAAATAACGGCTACATCTGCTCAGTCAGAACTTGAGAAAAAATGTATAGAAATTAAGCTACCAAGTAGGTTTTTAAGAAAAAATAAGTTTACATTTCTTATTACACCATCTATTCAAGGACAATTGGATAAAAACAATGCATACTTTGAATACTTACAAGCAGCAGATAGCCTTGTATACGTATTAAATTCTTCTTCACCATTGCATAGTCAAGAAATTGATACGTTAATTTATTTACGTGAACAAGTACCAAACTTACAAATTCACTTCGTATCACACACAAATAATACGACTACTGATGAAAAACTAATTAGTAAACTTAAAGTACATTTTCCAGATGCACAATTCTTCCCATACTCTCCTTCGCAAGAGAGTAGCCAGCAACTTGGAGATGTAACAGAATCTATTCTTTCTAATCTTGCAAAACGCGATATAGAAAAAGAACGTATAGAAAAGCTAATATGGTTTACGCAAAAGACAATTGCTTATCTCATAAATGAACGTGTGGAATTAGAAAATACATTAGTAAAATCCGTACGCTGGAATAAACACATCTCAGTGAAACTTACTGGATTTATTAATAACCTTACTGCTCTTGAAAAAGATAAAATTCGTTCTATTACCGAATCCTATCTTTTAACGAAAGAAGAAATTACACGAGATATACATTCTCAAATTCCTGAATTATTACAGAGCTGCTCTGATCTTGTTCAAGAAGATAGTGATTTCAAATTAGTTCATGAAGAATTAAATGCTGCAATGAATGAACGAGTTCAAAAGCATGTACAACAGGTACTTCTTCCTAAATTTACTGGGTCTATTCAAGAATGGATTGAAACAGCACATAATGAATTTATTCAAGCTCAAGCTTATTTAGATGAAATGAGTGAAACGTTTAATAAATTATATAAAGAAGAACGTATGAAACTTCCTTGCGATTTCAAATTATTAGATGATTGGAATCGAGATGTTGTACGAATGACAAATCGAATTACAGTAACGAACATCAATATTTTATTACGCTTTACACCGACACAGTTTTTCTTAAAAAGTGCCGGAAAATTATTTGGTAATATGCAAAAAAACCAATCTATGCTCGCCAACAAATATAAACAATATATTGAAACAGAAGACTATACAGAAATTGCTCACACAATTTCAAAACAATTCTTCCTTCAATTTGAAGTATTTGAAGGTGCATTAGAACGTGATATCATGATGTTCTTCAAAGATCCACTTAATATATTGAAACAAAATGTAGATGCAGCTCAACTTGAGATAAAGGAAGACGAGCAAACATTAGCAACGCTAAGAAGCAATCCAGAAACATATCATGATCCTTTGGCGTTATTTAAACTACAATTGCTACAACATAAATTCGTTTTAAGTACTACAAAGAAACATGAAGATATTTTTGTATCAAACGAATCTCCTACTGTTTAACAAAAAAACCAAGCAAACTAAAATTTGCTTGGTTTTTTACTTTATTATTTTCATATGTTCAAACGGATAATAAATGCCTGCTAACTTTCCTAACACATCTTCTCTATCAATAAAACCTAAACCATTTCTACTATCTTTACTTATTAAGCGATTATCTCCCATAACAAAAATCTTATTTTCGGGAACTGTAATTGGTCCAAAGTCCTCTGTTAAATTCATAAGTTTTTTTTCTGCTTGTTTTTTATTACTATCCAAATACTCTTCATCTTTCACTTCAGAATTTACATATAATTGATCATTTCTCATCTCAATTATATCTCCAGGTAATCCAATCACTCTTTTGACATAAAAATTATCTGTTTTCATAACAATAATATCTTCTCTCCCATAGCTTTCAAATTGTTTTGCTAACTTATTAACAATCACCTTATCTCCATCTTGCAACGTTGGCCTCATAGATGCTCCTTTTACAGTCGTAGGGAAAAACACAAAAATTTTCGCCAAAAACACCAATAAACATGCGATTGCAATAGTTCCAAAGAATTCACGCCAACGTTTTTTCTTTTGCATCATTTCACCATCTCATCATCTTTTTACTTTTATTATAAATAATACAACCGATATTTTTCTATAAAATTCTGAATTATAAAATTATAATATTAGAAATTTCAAAATGGTAATACTGATCAAATTAAACAAGCAAAAAAGATACTCTCAAAATAGTCTATTCACTATTTTGAGAGTATCTTTTTATAATCCCACATATACAATACACATTTGAGCAGCTACATATGTAAACCAAATCCAAAGTGGCTCATACTTCAATTTACGCCCTCCGATATCTGTCACGCCAATAATAAAATCAGAAATCACAAATAGTAAACCACCAAACGCTGGTATCCACCATATCCCTGTATTTTCATAATATAAGGCGAATGCAAAGCAAGCCATTCCTCCAACCCACAATCCGTAAATTAGAGCTCCTATCGTAAACAATTTATCCTGTTTATCATTTCGGATAAAGAAGAACCATCCTACAATTAGAAAGAGCCCATATACGAGTAAACCAATCCAAAAACCATTCCACGAAATTCCTGTTTGCAAAAATGCTTTTACATAAAAACAATGAGCAAGAGCGAAAGTAACCATCCCTCCAATTAACCTGTGACCAATTGGAATCAGCCCAGCCATAAACAAATCTCCCACAGTCGATAAAGTCATACCAAGTGCAACCCACGTACTATACTCTACAGATGGATCTTGTAACCATATCCAAATTGCACTACCTGTTAAAGAAAAACTAAGAATAAGACGGATTACTAAAGGTAACGGCATATTATCTTTCGTTCTTTTTGTCTGCCGCATTGCATAAATTGCACCAATTAAAAAAAGAAGTATTTGCCCAATTAACACCACGTAAAGTAGATTCATAACATGTTCTCCTCAATAAATGCTTTTTGTATCTTTTTTCGTTACACTTAGTCTATTATCCTTTTTCTATGAAAAAAAGAAGAACAGTACTGTTCTTCCATTGTAATCGCTTTTCTGCTCTCTATGCTACTTGTTTTTCTTGCTCCATTTTTTGCTTAGCTGGTGTTCGATTTACCACAATAATTCCCGCGGCTACACATGCTAAACCGAGTAGCACAAATGAATGAATTGCTTCACCTAAAATCATGCTCGATAATAACACACCAAATACGGGTATAAAGAACATATACATAGATACTTTTCCAACCTTATTGTACTTCATAATTGTATTCCAAATGCAAAAACCAGCTGCAGATAAGAAAGATAAATAAATCAGCATAAGTAGTGCATGTAGACTAAATGTAAATGGCATGACTCCAACTTGTAAAGCCCCTATACATAATAATCCTATAGAACCAAACATCATTTGGTATGCTGTCATATAGCCAACATCTAATGTTTTACTACCTTCTTTTGCTAATATGTTTCCATATGAATACAGCATTGCTGCACTAAGAAGTAATAAGCTTCCGATTCCAAAATGAAATGATAAGCTACCATCACTCGGCACATTTACTAAAATGACGCCACAAAAACCAATCGATACCCCAATTATTTTTCTTATATTGAGAGCATCATCTTTATATAAAAAATGGGCGAGTAAAATTTGAAAGAATGATGATGTCCCTGAAATGATAGCTCCTTCAATTCCTGAACTATAACTCATTCCAATGTAAAAACAGATATATTGAAGAAACGTTTGGAATAAACCAATTTGTATTAACTGTTTCCCCGTTCCTTTTTTGAAGCTCATATCTTTTCCTAACACTTTAAAGAATAATAAGAGCATGACTCCAGATAACAAGAAGCGATAACCGGCAAATAATATTTGTTCTCCAACTTCTTGTGGTTGAATTCCAAGTTCAGCATAACTTAACTTAATAAAAGGAAATGCGCTTCCCCATAAAAAAGTTGCTACTATTGCAGCAATAAATACGCCAATCGGATGGGTAAAAAATTTCTCTGTCTTCACTTGTTGTCTTCCTTTCCGACCTTTTTATGAACAATATTCATATATACCAAAGGAATTGCGAAAACACAAGTTTTCCGTTTATACTTGAAACAAAACCGTACCATCTCATAAAAACATATGATATACTATAGAATAATTACAACATAATAACTATTAAAAACAGATTCAACAGAAATGCTGCTATCCATTATGGATGGCAGCTTTCGTCGTTTTATAGGGGTTTCGATTTTGATTATTTTTCTCAATAAGAATTCGGAAGGAGCGAGTAGTAATGAACTCAGAAGTAAAAACGTTACACGCAAAAGAAACAATTTCTCATCCCTCTTTATGGGACACATTAAAAAAACATTATGAACTTGTATTTGCAGTAGCATCTGGTATTTTTATTTTAGTTGGTTGGTTATTTACAAAGAACGATGCAATGAATGTAGGTATTACTTGCTATATCCTTGCTTATATAGTTGGTGGATATGCAAAAGCAAAAGAAGGAATTGAAGATACGATTGAAGAAAAAGAGCTAAATGTTGAAATGCTAATGCTCTTTGCAGCTATTGGTGCTGCAATTATTGGCTACTGGGCAGAAGGGGCTATTTTAATCTTCATCTTTGCACTCAGCGGTGCTATGGAATCTTATACGTTAAGTAAGAGCCAAAAAGAAATTTCCGCTCTTCTTGACTTACAGCCTGAAGAAGCATTACGTATTTCCACCGGAACTGAGGAACGTGTTCCTGTTGGAGAGTTACAAATTAACGACATTATTTTAATTAAACCCGGTGAACGTGTTCCTGCTGACGGTACGATTCATAACGGTGAAACAAATATCGATGAGGCAGCAATCACAGGAGAACCTATTCCAAATGAGAAAAGACATGGCGATGAAGTATTTGCAGGTACTGTAAATTTACGTGGTGCTATCGAAGTTAAAATTACGAAGCCGAGCGATCAAACATTATTCCAAAAGATTATCCGTCTCGTCCAAAGTGCACAAAGTGAAAAATCACCATCACAACTATTCATTGAAAAGTTTGAAGGAACATACGTAAAAGGTGTACTACTCGTTGTTGCGCTTATGATGTTCGTTCCTCATTTCTTACTTGACTGGAGCTGGAATGAAACGTTTTATCGCGCTATGATCTTACTTGTAGTCGCATCTCCTTGTGCGCTCGTAGCTGCCATTACACCAGCTACGTTATCAGCCATTTCTAACGGAGCGAGAAACGGTATTCTCTTTAAAGGCGGTATACATTTAGAACGCCTTGCTTCTGTGAAAGCAATCGCGTTTGATAAAACAGGAACATTAACAGAAGGTAAACCTACCGTAACAGATGTATATGTTCGAGAAAATATAACAGAAAAAGAAGTACTTTATATTACAGCATCAATTGAAAGTCACTCTACACATCCTTTAGCTGAATCCATTGTTAAATATGCACAACATGCGTACGACATTACTTTAAAAAAACCAGAAAAGGTTGAAGATGTAACTGGTTTTGGTCTAAAAGGAATATTGGAAAACAACGCTTATAAAATAGGTAAAGCTGATTTTATCGGTGAAGAAACAAAGACATTTCATAATGGTATTTCTGCCTCACTTGAAAAAGAAGGTAAAACTGTCGTTTATATTAGTGATGAGGGAGGCATTCTTGGACTTATCGCTTTAAAAGATACGCTTCGCCAAGAAACAATAGCTGCTATTCGTGATTTACAAAGCATTGGTGTCGAAGCAATTATGATTACTGGAGATAATGAAGAAACGGCAAAAGCAATTGCCTCTGAAAGTAATATAAAGGAATATTACGCATCATGCTTACCAGAAACAAAAGTTGAAACGATTAAAAAGTTAAAAGAAAAATACGGTACAGTAGCAATGGTTGGAGACGGTATAAATGATGCACCTGCCCTAGCTACTGCTAGCATTGGTGTCGCAATGGGAGAAGGAACAGATGTAGCTTTAGAAACTGCAGATGTTGTACTGATGAAGAACGAACTATCTCGCCTTTCCCAAGCAATTCGTTTATCAAAACGAATGAACCGTATTGTGAAGCAAAACGTAATCTTTTCGCTAGCCGTTATTGCCATGCTAATTTGTTCAAACTTCTTGCAATTTTTAGCTCTTCCATTCGGTGTTATTGGTCATGAAGGAAGTACGATTCTTGTCATTTTGAATGGCTTACGATTACTAAAAGGAAGCAAATAAAACGGGTCCCTCATAGAGGACCCGTTTTTTTTAGTGATAGCTATTATGACCGTTCGCACTGCTACTCGTTTTATGCTTTGAATGCGAACTGCTCTTTTGTTTATTATTACTTTTATTATTATGGTTCTTTTTATTATTACTCATGAAATATCCCCCCTGTTCCTTTTTATTATGGAACAAGAACTCATTATTCATTACGGGAATTATTGTCACCGGTTCTATAATGGTGGAGTAAACCATTAATTTCACCGCCAAGTAAAATTACCCATCCAGTTAAATAAAACCATAACATTAAAATAATGATACCACCGAGACCACCATATGTATTGGCGTAATTCGCAAACTTATCTACATAATAAGCAAATGAGTAAGACACCACAATCCATCCTACAGTAGCAAATAACGCCCCTGAAATAACTTCTCTTCTTTTTAACTTTCGATCTGGTGCAAATGTATATAAGAAACTAAACAAAGCAAATAGTACGAAGAAACTCGCTACTAATCGTGTAATGCTCCATACGAAAGAAAAACTATCTGATAAACCGAGTGCTTTAAACACTGCTGCTCCAATAACTTGTCCGAATACCGGAACAATTAACGCAAAGACAATCATAAAAATAATAGCTAATGTAAACACAATTGATAACGCTCTTGTTGTAATAAAAGAACGTGTTTCCTTTACGTCATAAGCGCGGTTAAAAGCATTCATAACCGCATTAACACCATTTGAGGCAAACCATAACATGGATAATAAACCAAATGATAATAAACCACCATTTTGCTGGTTTACAACTTTATCTACATTTACCTCAATTAAGTTCATTGCATCATCTGGTACATAAACCTCTAATAAACTAAGCACATCCTCTGTTTGAATGGGAATAAATCCAAGAAGCGTAATTAAGAAAACGAGCCCAGGAAAAATTGCAAGCAAGAAGAAATAAGCGAGCTGTGCTGCCAAGCCCGCTACATCATCGCGCATCGTCCGGTCATATAAATCTTTACCAAACGAATAAGTACGATTTCTTCTCACCTTTTCTAAAATTTTTCTCATATATGTTTAAACGCTTTTCTTCTCTTCTTTATCTTGCTTTAACTCAATGTACGCTTCAGTTTTTTTGTCCACTGCCTTTGAGTCTTTTATAAATAATTCACGCGCTTCTTTCATACCACCATCTTCAGCAACTACTGGCTCTTCTTCTGCTTTCAGCTCATCTACCTTTGGAGATACAGCTTGAATTTCAATCGTTTCTGGCTTTTCTTCTGGCTCAACTTTTTTCTTACTAAAAATTTCTTTCGTTTCTTTTAACGTCTCTACAACAGATGGCGTTAATTTTTTAATTTCTGCTACTTTCGCTTTTACCACATTGAAATCAGCAAGTTCGCGTCCTTTATCTGTAACAGTTTGCACTTTTTCTTTGATCTTTGCATTTTCACCAATTTCAATCATCTTTGTTTTTGCTTTTTCTGCTGTATTTTTTACTTTTTCACGGTTTTCTTTCTTTAACATGGATACAGCTACACCTGCAGCTACACCAATCGCAATGTTTCGAGCAATATTATTTTTCTTTGCCATATTCCTTCACCCTTTCATTTCTTATGTTAGAAAGTATTTCTTTCTAAGCTTCCTCATATTCCTTGTTCATTTCGAATGAAAGCTAATAGCTTTGCACACCCTTCTGTTACAAGGTCATATACTTCTTGGAAATTCCCTGTATAGTAAGGGTCAGGAACGTCTGTCCAGCCACCGTCTGGAACAAAGTCGGACAGCCTACCAATATAGCCTCCAGTTTTACCTAAACTTTTTAAATCTGCTATATTCTTGTTGTCCATGGCAATAATATAATCAAACTTTGTTAAGTCTTCTTTTTCTACTTGCCTTGCTTTAATTCCTTCAAAAGTGACTGCATTTTCTTTTAAAATTTTTTGTGTTCCTTTATGTGGCGGATGACCAACATGCCAATCTCCAGTTCCTGCAGAATCAATGACAATTTTCTCTTCAAGTCCCTCTTTTACGACCAGATTTCGAAAAATCGCTTCTGCCATCGGAGAACGGCAAATGTTCCCAAGACAAACAAACAATACTTGAACCATATTTTTGTTTCTTCCCTTCTTGGTGCATTTCTTCATATATACTTATAGTATAAACAACCAATTATGAAATATAAAGGAAATCCCTACTAATTTAATGGGATTGAAAAGATTCATTAACGAAAATGATAAAAAATGTTAAGATAGCCTTATGTTATTTTAAAGGGGGACACTTCGGTGGATTTATCCGTAAAGTCAGAAGAAAACGTTGAATACATGGTCGAAGCTATTAAAGAAAAATTACGTATGGTTAATGCTGGAGCGATGAGAGCTGCTAGTTTTAACGAAGAAATGTACGAAGATTTACGTGACATTTATGATCATGTTATGAAACGTGAAACATTCAGCATTAGTGAAATGCAAGCTATTACAGAAGAATTAGGTACATTAATTAAAAAGTAAAAAAGCCTCTCTTATTATGAGGCTCTTTTTTATTTCCAACAAATTCATGACAACTCTTCTCTTTCCCTCAACCAACTGTAAAATATTGTACAATAGAAGTAGAACCTCACCTTAGATTTTTTCTCCATACATACTACTCACAAATAATAGCAACACTACCATTGCTAACTGTTTTTACTGGAGGTGCTTACTTATGAGCAATTGGTACAGTAAGACGAAAAATCAAACATTGATTGACCTAGAAACAAACGAACAAAACGGTTTAACAGATGAGATTGTAAGTGAACGTTTAAAGCAATACGGTTCTAATGAATTAGCTACAAAACAAAAACGCACTTTATGGCAGCGTATTTTCGCCCAAATTAATGACGTCCTCGTATATGTCCTTATTATTGCTGCCCTTATTTCTGCCTTTGTAGGTGAATGGGCGGATGCCAGTATTATCGCGCTTGTTGTAGTTTTAAATGCTGTTATCGGTGTTGTCCAAGAATCGAAAGCAGAACAAGCTTTAGAGGCATTGAAAAAGATGGCAACACCTAAAGCTATCGTCAAGAGAAATGGTGAACTAAAAGAAATTCCATCTGAGCACGTCGTTCCAGGGGATATCGTTATGCTCGACGCCGGACGATATATCCCATGCGATTTACGCCTTATTGAAACCGCAAATTTAAAAGTTGAAGAATCTGCTCTAACTGGCGAATCTGTCCCTGTTGATAAAGATGCAATCTACCACCCTTCTATGCGAAGTGATGAGCAAGTACCACTCGGCGATCAAAAAAACATGGCCTTTATGTCTACTCTTGTCACATATGGAAGAGGCGTCGGTGTTGCTGTTGAAACTGGAATGAACTCACAAATTGGTAAGATTGCTACCCTTTTACATGAAGCAGACGATGATATGACACCACTTCAAAAAAGCTTAGCACAAGTCGGAAAATATTTAGGCTTTGTTGCTGTAGCTATTTGTATCGTTATGTTTCTCATCGGTTTTTTACAAGGCCGGGATACGTTAGAAATGTTTATGACTGCTATTAGTTTAGCTGTCGCAGCTATTCCAGAAGGCTTGCCAGCTATCGTTTCCATCGTTCTTGCAATTGGTGTGCAACGTATGATTAAACAAAACGTTATCATTCGGAAACTACCAGCTGTTGAAGCCCTCGGTTCTGTCACAATTATTTGTTCAGATAAAACAGGTACGTTAACGCAAAATAAAATGACCGTTACTCACTTTTATAGTGATAACACATATGATCGCTTAGAAAGTTTAAATGTAAATAATGATGCGCAACGTCTATTGTTAGAAAATATGGTGCTATGTAATGATGCGTCTTACAATAACGAATCACAAACGGGAGACCCGACTGAAATTGCACTTCTCGTTGCTGGAACCACTTTTAACATGCAAAAAGATCATTTAGAAAAAATACATGAACGTGTTAACGAAGTACCTTTTGATTCAGATCGTAAAATGATGTCAACCGTACATATGTACAATGAAAGTTACTATAGCATGACGAAAGGCGCTATTGATAAGCTCTTACCTCGATGTACCCATATTTTTAAAAACGGCAAAATCGAGATTTTAACTGATTCTGATAAAAATCAAATATTAGAAGCTGCCGGATCAATGTCTCAAGAAGCTTTAAGAGTACTTTCATTCGCATTTAAACAATACGATTCAAACGATGTGGATATAAATCATCTTGAAGAAAATCTTATCTTTATTGGTCTTGTCGGTATGATTGATCCACCACGAACTGAAGTGAAAGATTCAATTAAAGAATGTAAAAAAGCCGGTATTCGCACAGTTATGATTACTGGTGACCATAAAGATACCGCCTTTGCAATTGCCAAAGAACTTGGCATTGCTGAAGAAATATCGGAAATTATGATTGGAACTGAATTAGATAACGTTTCTGATACAGAACTAGCTAGCAAAATTAATCATTTAAATGTATTCGCTAGAGTCTCTCCTGAACATAAAGTGAAAATTGTAAAGGCATTACGCGCGAAAGGAAATATCGTTTCTATGACTGGTGACGGTGTCAATGATGCACCATCTTTAAAGCAAGCTGATGTTGGCGTAGCGATGGGCATTACAGGAACAGACGTTGCAAAAGGGGCAGCAGATGTCGTGTTAACAGATGATAATTTCTCATCTATCGTGAAAGCCGTTGAAGAAGGTAGAAATATTTATCGCAACATAAAAAAATCAATTCTCTTCCTACTCTCTTGTAACTTCGGAGAAATTATCGCTTTATTTTTAGCCATTTTACTCGGCTGGGCAACACCACTACGACCTATTCACATTTTGTGGGTGAATTTAATTACAGATACACTGCCTGCATTATCACTTGGGGTTGATCCTGAAGACCCAGATGTGATGAAGGAAAAACCACGACATGCAAAAGAAAGCTTATTTAGCGGCAGCGTTCCTTTCCTGATTTTCAATGGAGTTATCATTGGACTTTTAACGCTAATAGCTTTTATCGCCGGAGCAAAATTCTATACTGGAGATACAAATTTATTTCCTCTTTTCCCAGAGCGAATTGATGACGATGCTCTATTACACGCTCAAACGATGGCATTTGTCGTTCTTAGTTTTTCTCAGCTCGTTCATTCATTTAACTTGCGTTCAAGAACGAAATCGATTTTTTCAATTGGGATCTTTACAAATAAATATTTAGTCTTCTCCCTCCTTATCGGTGTTCTTATGCAAGTTTGTATCATCTCCATCCCGCCCCTTGCAAATATATTCGGTGTACATGCATTAACGATGCGAGATTGGGGATTTGTTCTCTTATTAAGTATCATTCCGCTTGTTGTGAATGAAATCATTAAATTAGTGAAGAAAAACTAAAAGGCAATGAGGAATATTCCTCATTGCCTTTTCATTTATCCTTGTAATTCTTTTTTGATATTCTCCGTTAATGTAGCCATACGCTTGCGGCTTTCTTCACGCTCACGTTTATTTTGTTCTTCAATTTGTTGTGTTTCTTGCATACCTCTTGAAATAATGTTCCAAGTTTCCTCAAGCGTTTCCATCTTAATACTAGAAGAACCTGATAATCTCGCTACTTCTACACTTTGCGTTGCGATATTTTGTGCATTTTTCTTAAGTAATTCATTTGTACGGCGATCAAGTTCAGCCATAGAATCTGCAACAAGCTTTTGACGTTTCGCATTTACTGCTTGAATGATACCATTTTTAAAGATAGGAATCGTTGTAATAAATGCTGTATTGATTTTACCAATTAATTTATTATTACCACGTTGAATCATGCGAATTTGCGGCGCTGTAAGTAGCGCAACCATACGCGCTTTTTCTAAATCATCAATACGTTGCTCTAAAATTTCAACCGAGTTTTTAAGCGACTCTAATTCAATACCTGCTAATTGATCATTATTACGCACGCGCTCTTCATACATCGGAACTAATTCTGTATTTAAACGCTCTAATAGCATTTCTCCTGCTACTACGTACTTCTCTAAGTCTAAATAATATTTTAAGTTTTGCTCATACAAGCCATCTAACGTTCCAATTGATTTTTTCATCTCATCTTGGTACTTCGTAATTTCCACATAAACCTTATCAATTTCGCGGCCCATCGTTTGATATTTACTAAAGATTTGTTCTATCATTTTATCCGCTTTTTTGAACATACGCGAGAAGAAACCACTTTTTTCTTCTGCAAAGTCTTTACTATCAAATCTGTCCATGATTTTACCAAGTTGCTTTAACAATTCACCAGAATCTTCTATCTTTGATAATGACATTGTATGTAAAATTTGATCAGCAAAACGTGAAATTTCCATAGAAGGTTCTTTTCCAAGTTCAATTAATTCCAATTGATCTTTAATATCTACTGCGTTATAAATACGTTGCACATCTGCATCTTGTCTAAGTTGCAAGCGAACATCTTGTGCGGTTTGCTCATTCAATTCAGTTTTCGAATCTAGTACGACTGGGTTATTCATATGGTATTCTCCCTTTCCTTATAAAAATGGACGAAATAGTCCTTTTATTGTTTGTGATAAATTTTTATAGGCTGATGAACCATGAAACTCAAGATCGAAATTAACTTCTTCAAGCCAATGGGAATCAAATGCTCCCGCTTCAACATATGGTTCAATATCGTTTCTGCCCGTGGGATTGAAATGGAATACATCTACTCCAATTTGATTTAAAAATAGTAATAAAACAGCGTCAGAACGAGTTAATTCTCCGCTCTTCTCATTATTAAATATAACAATTTTCGGTACATCTTGTGAATAATCAAATTTCTCAAGCTGTTCTAAAATATTGGGTGGTATTTGAGAAAGTTGTGCGAAAACATATAGCGCTACATCTTGTTTCGTCTCTTTCGCAATTGGTTTGCACATTTCACTTTCGCACGTATGGATAATCGCCTCTGCAATCCCATGTTGTAAACCTTCCGGTAAACGCTTATGCGGCCACCAATGGCTATTCATAATTAGATCAGGATGTAATTTTCCAGCTCGGTCCAATGCATCTCGATAATGATATTGGAAGTTTGCTTTTTGCTCTTTCGTAAACGGGAATGTATTAATTAATAAACTGTTATCAAATGATGTAACAGCCTTTAATCGTTGAAAATATTCTTTATCATTCTTTGAAACGCCTGATATTTTCGCAAATAAAGAAGGAATATAAATATGTTTATTTTCAACAAAGAATGTTGGACGTACAAATGCCTTTTCTTTCGTAATTAAAAAGAGTTCATCATATGTCGTTTTTAACGTACGTGCTACAGGTGTATACGAACGGAATTGCCACGGTTTATATAATAGTGAATTATCGTGGTGAAGTACTTGTTCAATTTCTTTCGAAGCTTGATACGCTACTGTTGCAACACGCTCGCGGCGGCGATCAGGGAATGGTTCAAGAGAAATGCGACCCGGATGGGACACAATAAAAGTTCTTCCCTCTTCATCAATATTTTCAAATCCATCTTTTCCTTCGGGGTGATAATAAAGCACATCACAACCGAGCATAATAAGAAAATATAAGAAATATATACGGCTTTCCTGTGCCTCACCATACCAAACGATACGTGGCATCTGTTTCTTATAATTAATCGTAGAGAACCACTTCGCTACGTAATTTTCGCTTAGTTTAATTATGTCGATTAAGAAACGACGGAAGCCTTCTGTCTTTAACGACTGATTATGTTGTTTCTCATATAATTTCAATACTGCAATAAACGTCGTATGTATGTAATGCTGTAAATCAGGATTGTCTACTTTCGGTAAAAGTTGTTTCCCAGATAAGTGTGCAACTAGCCTATTTACTGTCAGACCATTTGGTGCTTCTTGATGTAATCCGAACACTTCTTGAATATGACGAAGCTTTTCCGAATCAATCACTTTGTTTAAATTTTGTTCGTGTAAAACTTCGATTCCTTTCGCTTCACTATAATCAAACAGTTCATTAAAATATTCATCTACATCATTAGGAACACCAAGGATTCGACATGCTATATAACTAAATTTCATCTCATTCTCTGTCAGCTCATATTGTGGGCGTTTTTCTAAAAGCGTTTCAAATTGCTTTAAATCTGATTCATCTTTTAATGCATATGGTTGAAGTGTAAAACGTGAAAACACAACAGTTCACCTCCAAAAACATTTACGTTTTTTCTAAGTCCTTCTTCTATTATAAACTATTTTTGGTTATAAAAAATGGGCGCTCGCAAAACGAGCAAACCCATTTCAATTATTTATTGTCTTCTTTAGTAGCTGCAACTTCTTCTCTAGCTTGTCCAGAATTCTTCATGTAGTGAAGTATAAATGTTGCTCCAAATGCTACAACTAAAATAATGAAGAACAATGTATGACTTACTTCAATATGAATAACAGACAGTAACATTTTTGCTGCAATAATTAAAATTAAAATATATGCTGTCGTTTCAAGTTCTGGAATACGCTCTAATAATTTTAAGAATACACCAGCGATACCGCGCATCATTAAAATACCGAGCATTCCACCTAATAATAGAATCCAAACTTCATTTGATACACCAAATGCAGCAAGTACGCTATCTACAGAGAATGCGATATCCATTAATTCAACCATCGCAACTGTTCCCCAGAAGACACCAAACATTCTGAAGAGAATACTGTTTTGGTTCATACCATGAGCTTCCTCTTCTTCTGCATTACCTTTTCTTTTATCAATGAAGTATTTAACTGAAAGCCACGCTAAGTAAAGTGCACCTAACACTTTTACCCACCATAATTTAATTAAGAACATTCCGATTCCAATCGCAATAAAGCGGAACACATAAGCTCCAATAAGTCCATAGAATAATGCTTTTTTACGTTTTTCTTCCGGAAGATGTTTTACCATTACCGCTAACACAAGTGCGTTATCAGCAGATAATAATCCTTCAAGTACAACAAGTGTACCAATTAATCCCCAAGATACTGGATCCTGCAACACTTTAATCCACATGTCCAAGTCGAAAAACTGAGCATACGTATCAAGGATTCCTTGCAAAATACTCATCTTACCTTTATCCCCTATTCTTTGCTAGATTTATAGAAAGGTCAAAAAAAGGAAACGAATATCGTTTCCTTTCTATGCATCCAAGCCATACGCTCTTACAAGCGCACCTAAACCACCTTGGAATCCACTTCCTACTGCATTAAACTTCCACTGTCCATTATGACGGTATAATTCACAAAAGACAACTGCTGTTTCGATGGAGAAATCTTCCCCTAAATCAAAACGAAGAACTTCTTCACTCGTTTCTTCATTCGCTAAACGAACAAACGCATTTCCTACTTGCCCAAAGTTTTGACTACGGCCTTCTGCATCATAAATCGTAACTGTAATAGCAATTCTGTGCACATCTGCTGGAACTTTCTTCAAATCCACAACAAGTTGCTCATCGTCACCTTCACCTTCACCTGTACGGTTATCTCCTGTATGTAAAACAGATCCACAAGGAGACTGTAAATTATTATAGAAGATAAAATCAGTTTCCTTCGTACATTTTCCGTTTGCATCTAATAAAAAGGCAGATGCATCTAAATCGAAATCGGCTCCGCCGTCATAAGATTTAATATCCCATCCAAGACCAATTACTGCTTTTGTTAAACCAGGGCTTGTCTTACCTAAATCGATTTTCTGGCCTTTTTGTAATTGAATAACCATCTATATTCACCTCTATATTTTTATCTTTAAAAATATATCCATCAGTAAACATACATTTCACCGATGGATATATAAATCAAATCTATTACTCTACATCTAAACCAAAGTTATTACATAGAGACGCTAATCCACCTTGGAATCCACTTCCGATTGCATTGAATTTCCAATCACCTGCATGACGATATAATTCACCTACTACTACGGCTGTTTCAATAGAGAAATCTTCTCCTAAATCGTAACGAATTAATTCTGCATTCTTTTCTTCATCAAGAATACGTACGAAAGAATTAGAAACTTGTCCGAAGTTTTGGCTACGGCCTTCTCCATCATAAATTGTAATTGTGAAACAAATACGTTCGATGTGAGCAGGAACATTTTTCAAATCTACTTTAATCGCTTCGTCATCGCCTTCACCTTCACCAGTGCGGTTATCTCCTAAATGCTCTACAGCACCATTCGCACCTTTTGGATTATTATAGAAAACGAAATCTTCAGCTCCTGAAACTTTACCATTCGCGCCTACTAAGAAAATACTAACATCTAAGTCGAAATCGTTTTGTCCGTCATAACGATTCGTGTCCCAACCAAGTCCTACAAGAACTTTCGAAAGACCTGGATTCGTTTTTGTTAAGTCTACCTTTTGTCCCTTTTTCAATGAAATTGATGCCATATACAATTCCTCCTCGGTTATTTTATTGATAACGTGATACAATCTCACTTAAGTTTTTATCTTGCGTGCCTTCTCCAACTGCTGAAAACTTCCATTCACTTCCGTGACGATACATTTCACCTGCAATTAGAGTTGTTTTGCCAGCATAATTATCCGATAAATTATAGCGTGCTAATTCTTCACCAGTTTGCGGGTTTTGAATACGAATATATGCATTACGAATCATCCCGAAATCTTGACGACGATTTACACAGTCATAAATATTTACAACGAATACTAAACGATTAATACGGCTTGGAACTTTATGTAATTCTACGAAAATTGTTTCGTCATCACCAGCGCCTTCACCTGTTAAATTATCTCCTGAATGAATAATACTACCACAAGTAGAAAGTTTATTTCCGAAGTAAACTAAATCATTTTTGTTTAAAAAACGATTTCCTTCTAACATAACAACAGATGCATCACAATCTACATTTGGTTTACTTCCAAATAATGAAGACAGAAATCCACCTGATTGCCCAATTGGATCCCAGCCTAAGCCAACCTGTAGTTTTGCTACTTTTGGTTGTCCTTTCGTTAAATCGATCTTTTGACCTTTTTCTAAAATAATAGGCATGAAGTTTCTCCCTTTCTACAAAGCATTTTCCGAATCGGAAAATATTGTATTCTTCTCTTATATTGTAGCATTATTTACCTAGCGATAAAAAGGATAAATTCTCAGTTATATGAAAACATTCATATAATTTACTTATGATGATGTAAGAAGTGGTAAATAGCACCAATCATTCCTGCACAATTACCGTTTTGCGCAAGTTCAATCTCACAATTATTATAAATCTCTTGATTTAAGTATTTACTGACCTCTTCTTTTACTTCTTTTAAAAACTCATTTCCTCTATCGGTAATTCCTCCACCAATAATAATCGTTTCTGGATTAAAAATATAAGCAAGATTACTAATTCCGATTGCCAAATGTTTAAAGAAAATCCCAACTGCTTGAGCAACTTCCCGATCTCCTTTATCATACAACTCGAAAATTCTTTTCCCATTCCACTTGCCTTTGCCTTTATATTTGCTTACAAGTCGAATTAATCCTGAAATCGAAGCAACCTCTTCAAACGTTTTTTCTTCTATTAACATATTCCCCCATTCACCAGCACTAAATGAATGTCCTCGGTACAATTTTCCATCTATAAAAATTGCTCCCCCAATCCCTGTTCCAAGGGTGAGCATAATAAAGTTATCTTTCTCTCTTCCACTACCATTCCACTTTTCTCCAAACGCTGCACAATTCACATCATTGTCAATCGATACTGGAACTTTTAATATCTCTTGCAATCTATCAATAATAGGAATAGTACTATATCCCGGAATATGATCCGCACCTCCCGTCACAATTCCTTTATTAATATCAACAATTCCCACAGTGCTAATACAGATTCCGGTAATAGTATGTTCATTCATTATTTTTTTGGATACATATATAAGTTTTTGAATAATTTGTTCTCCGCCTAAATGAATTTCTGTTGCAACTGTTTGACGCTTTAATACTCTCCCTATTTCTGAAACAATACCATACTTAATTTGCGTACCGCCAATATCAAACGCTATATACTCTTTCATCTGCTGCCACTTCCTCTACCGTTATGAATGTAAATTCTCCCCCTCTACTATTTGTAGGAAATCTACATTAACTCTTTTCTGCTTTGACAAATACACCACCTTTTTCTATATATAGTTTTTTTTGCATAAAACTCTTTTTCCTAAGAAATATTACAAAGGGATGTATTTTAGATGGAACATTAATTTCTTAGGAGGAAAACCATGACGAAAATCTTCATTTTAGCATCAACACTCTCTTTATCTTTTTTTAGCGGTTTAAATATCGGTAATGCTACAACTGAAAATTTCCAACCATTAACAAACGCCATTGTACAAAATAGCGATCATTTTGCAGAAGGAAACTCAAAGGATAATAATATACCTCCAGGAAATAACGGTTCTCAGGACGATACTGGTTCTGGTGACAATGGTTCTGGCGGTAACGGTTCTGGTGGCAATGGTTCCGGCGGTAACGGTTCTGGTGGCAGTGGCTCTGGTGGCAATGGTTCCGGCGGTAACGGTTCTGGTGACAATGGTTCTGGCGGTAACGGTTCTGGTGGTAGTGGCTCTGACGGCAGCGGTTCCGGTGGCAATGGTTCTGGTGGCAACGGCTCTGGCGGCAATGGCTCTGGTGACAACGGTTCTGGCGGTAACGGTTCTGGCGGTAACGGTTCTGGTGGTAGTGGCTCTGACGGCAGCGGTTCCGGTGGCAATGGTTCTGGTGGCAACGGCTCTGGTGGCAATGGTTCTGGCGGTAACGGTTCTGGCGGCAATGGCTCTAGTGGCAATGGTTCTGGCGGTAACGGTTCTGGTGGCAATGGTTCTGGCGGTAACGGTTCTGGTGGTAACGGTTCTGGCGGCAATGGCTCTCAAGGCGGCAATCGTGTTAAAGGTGATAGCAGTTCTCAAGGGGGTAATGGCTCTCAAGGTGGCAATCGTGTTAAAGGCGATAGCAATTCTCAGGAGGGCAACGGTTCTCAAGGGGGTAATGTAAAAGATAATACGAAAAAACAAGGTGATAAATTACCTAATACTGCAACGCATTACCCTATATCTATTTTAATGGGGCTTTCAACATTCCTAATTGGTATGTTACTGTTTATTCGTCGTAAAAACGTAAAATAAGAACAACATCCTTCCATCTAAAAAGTACATGAAATACTGTATAAAACTAAAAAGGACTTTGGATTACATTTTATTATGCAGCCCAAAGTCCTTTTATCACCTATCAGAAAAAGTATTAATACGCTTTTCCCCAATACACCATTTGTTTAGCTTCTTTACCACAACAAATACATTCTTCAGCTAAATGCTCTTGCTCAAAAGGCATACAACGTGAAGATACGCCAAATTCTTCTTTTAGTTTTTCTTCACAAGCTAATTCCCCGCACCACATTGCCTTAATAAAGCCTTGCTTTTCATCAGCTATTTTTTTCATCTCTTCGAAATTTGTCGCAACATACGTATTCTCATCGCGAAATGCTTTTGCTTTATTAAATAAAGCAATATGAATTTCTTCAAGTAATGCTGGAATACGTTCTTCTAATTGATCCATTGGTACAAACTCTTTTTCCTTCGTATCTCTTCTTACAAGTACAACTTGATTCTTTTCAATATCTTTAGGGCCAACTTCTAATCGAATTGGAATCCCCTTCATTTCATACTCATTAAATTTCCAGCCTGGTGTTTTATTACTAGCATCTATTTTTACTCGTGCAACCTTTTGAATATGTGCTTGTAACTCTGTTGCTTTTGCTAAAACTCCTTCTTTATGCTGAGCAATTGGTACAATAACAACTTGCACTGGAGCGACTTTTGGTGGCATTACAAGTCCATTATTATCACTATGAACCATTATTAGCCCGCCTATCATTCTTGTTGATACACCCCAAGATGTTTGGTGCACATATTGCCACTTACCGTTACGATCTAAAAACTTAATATCAAATGCTTCTGAGAAATTCGTCCCAAAGTTATGAGAGGTTCCTGTTTGAAGTGCTTTTCCATCATGCATTAAACTTTCAATTGTATAAGTTGCCTTTGCTCCAGCAAACTTCTCTTTTTCTGTTTTTTGTCCTTTAATAACTGGTATTGCTAAATAATCCTCACAGAAAGAAGCATATAAGTTTAAAATATTTAATGTTTCAGCCTGCGATTCTTCTGCCGTTTCATGGATTGTATGACCCTCTTGCCATAAAAATTCAGTCGTACGAAGGAACGGCCTAGTTGTCTTCTCCCAACGAACTACTGAACACCACTGATTATATAACTTTGGCAAATCATTATAGGATTGCACAATTTTTGAAAAGTGCTCACAGAATAAAGTTTCAGATGTAGGACGTACACAAAGTCTTTCCGCTAACTTTTCATCTCCACCATGCGTAACCCATGCTACTTCAGGAGCAAATCCTTCAACATGATCCTTCTCTTTTTGCAATAAACTCTCTGGGATAAACATTGGCATATATACATTTTCATGGCCAGTTTCTTTTAACTTCTCATCCATCACCTTCTGCATATTCTCCCATAAGGCATAACCATACGGACGTAAAATCATGCATCCTTTTACACTTGAATAATCAACAAGTTCGGCTTTTTTTACAATATCGGTATACCACTGCGCAAAGTCCTCTTCCATCTTCGTAATGGCTTGCACTTGTTCTTTTGCCATAGTCAGTCTTCCTCCTTCTAGAAAATACAAAAAAGCCCGCGTCCCTAAATAGGGACCGAGCTTTGTCGGCGTTACCACCCTGATTCATGCACAAAAATTGCGCATGCTCTCTTTTTGATAACGGGAAATTCCCGCTGCATATGCAGAACTCAAAGGCAGGTTCCATATTGCCTTTTTAAGAATCTTTCAGCCTGACGGATTCTCTCTCTGCTAAAAAGGTTGAACATGTACTAGTCCTTTTTCATCGTTATAACGAAATAAATTTGTTGATTATCATAATACAAATTCTTTTTTAAAACAATAGCTAATTTTCTTATTTTTATATATTCTTTTCATTTTTTGCAGTTTTATACGTAGCTTTTCCGCGTAATTTTCACAAGTTGATGTGCAATCATACCGATAAGTGTACCAAGTAGGACGAAGAAACCAATAAATCCATATCCCATTCCTTCCCACCCACCAATAACAATCATTGTAACGGGAAAGGACGCTAAGCAAAGAAGTATTAAACTAAGTGCAAATATAATATCGAACTGTTTGTCTGGAAACCGTTTCTTTAGTAAATATGAAATAGCAAATACAAGGATAATCGTGATTCCGCCAATGATGTAAAAGATACCAAATCCATCTAACCAATCCATAGTGTTTCCTCCTTCCATAGATTCCCTTATACTTAATTATATGTTTAATTTTTCTGAAAATAAATAATAAATTTTCACATAAAAATATATTTTTATTACTAGGTATTAATAGTAATATATAAGAATAGGTTTTATATAATCAGGAGGGAACTTTATGGATAAAGCATTAACAAACCATGTCATTATTTTATCATTCGACTGTTTATCAGCTTTAGATTTTCCTATACTACAAAAACTACCTCATTTCCAATCTCTAATAAAAAAGGGCACGGTTGTCGAAAAAGTAGAACCAATTTATCCTTCTGTAACATATCCAAGCCACTCAACAATCGTAACCGGTAATTACCCTAACAAGCACGGTGTTGTTAGCAATACGTTACTTCAACCAGGGCGTGAATCACCTGATTGGCATTGGTACCGAAAATCAATAAAAGGAACAACATTGTATGATGAAGCGCGCAAAGCAAATTTAACGACAGCTGCCCTTCTATGGCCTGTTACTGGAAGAGCGAACATCGATTACAATTTACCAGAAATTTTTCCAAATAGACCTTGGCAAAATCAAGTGTTAGTTTCCTTATTTAGCGGTAGCCCACTATACCAATTAGATTTAAATCGTCGTTTCGGCCATATAAGAAATGGTTTATCACAACCAGAGCTGGATGATTTCGTCCTCGCCTCTGCTGTGCATACAATCCAGACGAAAAAGCCTAATATCATGTTCGTACATTTCACCGATCTAGACACACAAAGACACTATCACGGCTTTGAATCTAACGAAACAATAGCTGCTATCCAGAGACACGACGAACGTCTAGGGAAAATTATTCAAGCACTAAAAGAAAGTGACTTATACGAAGAAAGTACAATTATTGCCCTTGGTGATCATAGCGCTTTAAGTGAAAACAAATCCATACAATTAAATGTGCTATTCCATCAAAGAGGACTTATATCTCTTAATAAAAAAAGAAAATTAGTAGACTGGAAAGCCTATTGCCAAAGTTGCGACGGCTCTGCCTATGTATATGTAAAGGACAAAAATGATACGGATACAATTCGGGAGGTACAACTACTCCTTGAAGAGCTACTTCAAAATAAACAAAACGGAATTGAATTTATACTTCATGATGAAGCTGCGAAAGACTGCGGTGCAGACGGTAATTGTTTATTCATGTTAGAAGCACGAGAAGGGTATTATTTCACTGAAAACTATACAGGAGATTTTATAAAAGAAATTACTGCAAAAGATGTTACGCCTAGTAAAAAATATACATTTGGTACGCATGGATACTCTCCAACAAAACCTAACTATGAAACAATTTTTATCGCTGCTGGGAAAGGAATAAAAAGTGGCGTTACCGTCCCGTATATGAGACTTATTGATGAAGGTCCAACTATCGCTAGACTACTCGGTTTACACTTAGGTGAAACAGACGGAGCAATTGTAGAGGATTTACTCCAATTGTAAAGAACAGTGTATATATGTAAAAGTTATGTAAATTTCATCACTGTTTCTCTTTTTATAATTTTTATTTTTGTACACTGTTAGTAAAACAAATTTAAGGGGGAACATTATATGAAAAAAATGTCCAGACAAGAAAAAAGCTGGATATTATACGATTGGGCGAACTCCGTATACTCGCTCGTCATTACAACTGCATTATTTCCAATTTACTTTAAAGCAGCTGCAAAAGAAGCTGGACTATCTGGGGCAACTTCAACAGCATATTGGGGATATGCAAACTCATTCGCAACACTTTTAATTTCTATACTTGCTCCTATTCTTGGCACAGTTGCTGATTATAAAGGATTTAAAAAACGTTTTTTCACATTCTTCTTTGGACTCGGTATCGTATTTACAAGTATGTTAGCAGTCGTTCCAACCTCTCAGTGGTACTTATTGCTAGGGTGCTATATGCTCGCCTTAATCGGCTTTGCTGGAGCAAATATTTTCTATGATGCATTTTTAGTAGACGTCACTTCTGAAGATAGAATGGACCGAATTTCTACAAGAGGATTTGCATTAGGTTATATCGGGAGTACAATTCCTTTTATCGGTTGTATCGCTCTTATTATTCTTTCCCAAAAAGGAACTATTCCCTTATCGGTCGGCATTGCTAGTCAAATTTCCTTTGCAATAACAGCTCTTTGGTGGGGATTATTTACAATTCCAATGCTAAAAAACGTAGAGCAAACACACTATATTGAGCGTCATCCAAGACCTATTAGAATGAGCTTCAAACGTCTTGCTGATACTTTTAAAAATATTAAAGAATATAAAACTGTATTTATGTTTCTAATCGCTTACTTTTTCTATATTGACGGAGTCGACACAATTATTACTATGTCTACCGCTTACGGAACCGATCTCGGTATTAGTGCAACGAATCTATTAATTATATTATTTGTAACACAAATTGTCGCTTGTCCATTTGCTTTACTATACGGAAAATTATCTGAAACATTTACTGGTAAAAAAATGTTATATGTCGGTATCATTATTTATATCATTATTTGCACATATGCTTATTTTTTAAAAACGACACTTGATTTTTGGATTTTAGCAATGTTAGTTGCTACATCTCAAGGTGGTATTCAAGCACTAAGTCGTTCATACTTTGCAAAACTAGTACCTAAAGAATCTGCTAATGAATTCTTCGGATTTTATAATATATTTGGCAAGTTTGCCGCAATTATGGGTCCGGTATTAGTCGGTGTTACAACCCAATTAACAGGAAAAACAAACGCTGGTGTTCTTAGTATTATTGTTCTGTTTATTATCGGAGGATTTTTACTAACTAGAGTTCCAGAAAATAATACATCCGTTACACCACCTAGTCCAAAGACTAAAACGCTATAAGAAAAGATCCTCTTCTCATAAGAAGAGGATCTTTTTTATTTTTAAAGGTGCGACTTATAATGAACGACTCTACTGCTTGTACAAAAATAATTTATCAACAGTTGTTCCTAATACTTCAGCTAAACGGAATGCTAACGCTAAACTTGGATCATATTTATTATTCTCAATTGCATTTATCGTTTGTCTAGAAACCTTACATTTATCAGCTAATGCGCCTTGTGAAATATTATTTTCAGTGCGTAATTCATAGATTTGATTTTTCACACCATTGCTCCTAACCTGTAAAATCGTTTTTACAACATCAGTATATAATTGGCTCATATAGTTGTCAAAAGTTTCTCAAAGAAAAAGGGAGCAATATTGCTCCCTTACAATAGTTATTTCGAAGCTAACGAATTTGTTAGTGCCTCTTTATTAGCAACATCTTCTTTTTTTATTTGCATACGTAGAACTGGCCCTATCGCTAATAAAATAAGTGCCATTGCTATACAAAACACAGTAACTAGTGAAGTTAGTTCCTTTAATCCTCCAGCTAGTGAAGTTCCAATTAGCATTGCCCCCATAAACAGTGGTAAAATCGTCCCATTTACTCTTCCAACCATATTTTCTGGTACAAGTTGAATCATAAGCGTACCGACAACAATATTAACACAAGCTAAACAAATACCTGTTCCAAACCTCATGAAACTAGTAATCCAAAATGATGTAGATAGCCCTTCTACTAAAAATGACATTGCTAATATGCCCATACCGAATACAAACATTTTTTTCGGATTCACTTTTGAAGCAAAAATTGCAGCAACAATACCACCAATTAACATACCTATTCCATCAGCTGCAGCTAAATATTGAACTGCTTCCTTTTCCATTCCAAGGCGTTCTATTACAAGAAACACCTCTAATGGAGTTGTTAATCCAACAGCTAAGCCTATAATGGTGAAAGTGATCGTAATCATACGTAAATTTTTCGTATGAAGAACATACTTCCAACCTTCTTTTATATCATTTTTTAATGAATCTCTCGCCACTTGCTCTTTTTCAACCCATTTTGGTAAAAATGAAAGGGCGATAGCAGATAACAAAAATAAAATGATTAAGCTATATAGTGACGTAAATAAACCAAGTTGTGTATACACAAGCGATCCTACCACTGGTCCAAAAATTAGAAATAATGACTGTAATGTTTGGTTAAATGCAATCGCATTTGCTATCTCTTCTTCTTTTACATAGCGCTTAAATATACGCGAAGATGAGGGCTGAGAAAACTGACCTACAATCGCGGAAATGAGTGTTGCAAAAAATATAGCCTGCCAATAATCCAGCTTTAACAACAGGACAATTCCTATAATAGACAGTACACTCAACACATCTCCAGCGACCATTGTTCTTTTCGGATTCCAGCGATCAGCTAGCGCACCACCGATAAACGAGAAAATAAAAATAGGTGCATATTCCATAACTGATAACAAAGAAACAGAAACCGGATCATTATTCGTTCGCTCCATTATAAAATACAAAAGAGCCATATTTCTGATCCAAATTGCAAATTGTTGTAAAATATCAGACGCCATAACGAGCATAAATGCTCGGTTTTTAAATAAAGCGTTCATTTTCATTCCCCTTTCACAAACCGACCGTTCAGTCTAATTTATTTTGTAAGAAAAGCAACTGACCTATTATTCAGCTGCCATTCCTTTTAACAATACATCTATTGCCTTTTTATAAATACGCTTCAACTCTTTATAATCTAGCTCGTAGTAAAGTACTCCAAGCCCTGATAATAATCCATTCACAATATACATAAGATCACGAGTATTATCTTCACGGAACTCTCCAGACTGTATACCTGCTTCAATTAATTTCTCAAACATAACATATGATTCTCTAGTTAAAGCTAATAGTTCCTCCAAAATCTCTTTACTTACAACTTGACTCATAGAGAATTCCTCTATGGCATTTGAAATTGGTTGCTGTATGTCCTCTACATGATATTCCGCGAGACCATATAGTTTTTCAGTACTAGTGCTATACAACTTCTCTTTTTCATTCCATTTTTCAAGCCAATCATACGTATGCTGTTTCACTACAAATAAAAATAATTCTTCTTTACTTTTAAAGTGATAATAAATACTTCCTTTACTTCGCTCTGTAATTTCACAAATCTCTTCCATAGATGTAGCTGCGTAGCCCTTCTGTGAAAATAGACTTTCTGCTTTGTATGCAATTTCTTTCTTTATCTCTTCTGCGCTTCTTCTCATATTCGCACCTCTTTAAACCGACCGTTCAGTCTAATGATAACAAATCAAAAACCTCTATCGCAAGAGGCTATATTCCTTATTTAAGAAAACGTACTTTCAAACCAAGTTCGAATCATATGTATTGTTCCAAATTTAAATGCTAATTTAACAAGAAATACGCCTCCCGCAGCTAATAAAAATAACACTACTTTCCCCTTATTTTTCACTTTCGGTTCCCTTTTCATTTCCATTCCCCTTAGTATGTTAAAAATATTAATCAAACGTTTGTTTAACTGTGTTTATGTATATGTAAGCCGACTAATCAAACGTTTGTTTAAAAAGAAATACGCCTATATAAGGCGCATTTTCATCAATCCCCACCGCCACCGCAGCTTCCTCCGCTATCTCCCCCAAAAGAGCCTCCACAATCATGTGAACCGCCATCATGCGAGCTATCATTATCCGATCCAGCAAAGAAAAATAATGGTGATGAGCTGTTAGATGAATTATGTATGTTATTTTGTTTCGCCAAGTTCACCTTCTTTTTGTTCGATCGAACTGCTGTTACGATTATTCCAACTACAACAAATAATAGTATGACAATAATAAATCCCATATAAAAGCCTCCCCTATTCCTCGAATAATTGAATGATTCTCTCTAGATTTTCAAGTGAAATGAAGCGTGATTCACGAAGAATTTCTTTTCCATTATGAAATAATAAAATTGTTGGCCCTGTAAATACTCCATATCGCCCCGCAATCTCTTGCATGTCTTGTAGTAATATTTCTATTTTCTCTACGTAATCATAATTCTCTAATACGCAATTTACTTTTCTTAGCATAACATCACAAACACCACAATTTTCCGTTTTAATAAACAGAAGTACCAATTGTTGTTCTTCGATATAGTTCGCTAATTCTTCTATCGTTTTAAATGTAGTCATCTTATCCCTCTTAGCGTAATTTACGAAATAATTTGCCTTGATACATACGAAAAGCTGAACTATCTTTAATCTTTCTCTTTTCCATTACCTGCTGAAAACGAAGAGTTTTTGCTGTTAACTCTTCTCGTAATTTCTTTCTCTCTTCTTCATCATAACAGCAAGCAATTAAATCCTCTATTTTTAATATATCTTTTTGTAGTTCCATTTCTGGTGGAATCATTCCCGCATTTTTTAAAATTTTATAACTCATTCTAAGTTCTGGAGGTACCATTGAAAGATCTTCTAATTGTAGTGGTTTTCCTTTTCCCGGAAGATAATCAAGATCACCATTCCGTATTGCTTGTCGAATTTTTTCTTCAGCAATGTTCAAAAACACATCCACACTATTCCCTCCTTTACATATTTTTACTATTATTTTACATGATATTTCCTTATCTTTCTACGTCTTTAATAATTGGCTCCATACAATTTTTTCTCAAATTTATTTATAATGAGCTTTTTCTTCCCATACCAATCTTTCGTTTTCATATATAGTTTGTATTCAAGCCTTTTTGTATTGAGAAAGTCTTTTTCAACTTAATAAAGCGTTTACACTAAATCTTACATTTGTTACGATTTAATCACCCCCAGCTCCCTTGTATAGACTTCGTGATGTCTGATCATTTTATCTAGACGTTTCATACGTCTAGATTCATTTTGGTTTATTGGCGTATGCCTTTAAATATATCTTTTATTTTGAAAGGAGAAATGGCTATGAGGTCTCAAAAATTCACACTGCTATTACTATCTCTACTACTTTTCTTACCTCTTTTTCTCACAAATTTTATTACTCCAAATCTCGCATTAGCAGATTCACCAAAGCAAAGTCAAAAAATTGTTGGGTACTTTCCTTCGTGGGGCGTTTACGGACGTAATTATCAAGTTGCTGACATTGATGCATCAAAGCTTACTCACCTTAACTATGCTTTCGCGGATATTTGTTGGAATGGAAAACATGGAAACCCTTCTACTCATCCTGATAATCCAAATAAACAAACGTGGAACTGTAAAGAATCTGGTGTACCATTGCAAAATAAAGAGGTTCCTAATGGTACTCTCGTACTCGGTGAACCATGGGCTGATGTTACCAAATCGTATCCTGGCTCAGGGACAACTTGGGAAGATTGCGATAAATATGCCCGTTGCGGAAATTTCGGGGAACTAAAACGATTAAAAGCTAAATATCCTCACTTAAAAACAATTATTTCCGTTGGTGGCTGGACTTGGTCTAACCGCTTTTCTGATATGGCCGCTGATGAAAAAACAAGAAAAGTATTTGCTGAATCTACAGTAGCTTTTCTTCGCGCATATGGGTTTGATGGCGTAGATTTAGACTGGGAATATCCGGGCGTTGAAACGATTCCTGGTGGTAGTTATCGTCCTGAAGATAAACAAAATTTCACTCTCCTTCTTCAAGATGTCCGAAATGCTTTGAATAAAGCAGGTACTGAAGATGGCAAACAATATTTACTAACAATCGCTTCAGGCGCAAGCCAACGCTACGCTGATCATACAGAGCTAAAGAAAATTTCTCAAATACTCGATTGGATTAATATTATGACATATGATTTCCACGGCGGATGGGAAGCTACTTCTAATCATAATGCAGCTCTATATAAGGATCCAAATGACCCAGCAGCAAATACGAATTTTTACGTAGATGGTGCTATAAATGTTTATACAAATGAAGGTGTTCCAGTCGATAAACTAGTATTAGGCGTACCCTTTTACGGACGTGGCTGGAAAAGTTGTGGCAAAGAAAATAACGGACAATATCAACCTTGCAAACCAGGTAGTGATGGGAAACTTGCTTCTAAAGGTACTTGGGATGATTATTCTACCGGTGACACAGGTGTGTATGATTACGGTGATTTAGCAGCCAATTACGTTAATAAAAATGGTTTTGTACGCTACTGGAATGACACAGCTAAAGTACCTTATTTATATAATGCAACTACAGGCACATTTATTAGCTACGATGACAATGAATCTATGAAATACAAAACAGACTATATAAAGACGAAAGGTTTAAGTGGAGCAATGTTTTGGGAACTAAGCGGGGATTGCCGTACAAGTCCAAAATATAGTTGTAGTGGTCCAAAATTACTTGATACGCTAGTAAAAGAATTACTTGGTGGACCTATTAGTCAAAAAGATACTGAGCCACCAACGAATGTTAAAAATATTGTAGTTACGAATAAAAATTCAAACTCAGTTCAATTAAACTGGACTGCATCTACTGATAACGTAGGAGTTACGGAATATGAAATTACTGCTGGAGAAGAGAAATGGAGTACAACAACAAATAGCATTACAATTAAAAACTTAAAACCTAATACGGAATACACATTTTCAATAATTGCCAAAGATGCTGCTGGAAATAAACCACAACCTACCGCTCTTACTGTCAAAACGGATGAAGCTAATACGACACCTCCTGATGGAAATGGTACTGCTACATTTTCAGTCACTTCGAATTGGGGCAGCGGTTATAACTTCTCGATTATAATCAAAAATAATGGAACGACTCCTATTAAAAATTGGAAATTAGAATTTGATTATAGCGGTAATTTAACACAAGTTTGGGATTCTAAAATTAGTAGTAAAACAAATAATCATTATGTAATTACGAATGCAGGATGGAATGGTGAAATTCCTCCTGGTGGATCTATTACAATTGGCGGTGCAGGAACAGGTAATCCTGCCGAACTTTTAAATACCGTCATTAGCGAAAACTAGACGTAATATCCATTAATTAATTCACTAAAGTTTGAATTTAGGTTTGAGCAATACCTCCTAAATTCAAACTTTTAATTTTACGAAAAATCAAAAATATCATAATAACCTATTATAATTATATTTAATTTCTAATATGAAGTTTATATGAAGTTCATTTGAATTTTACATGAATTCCCTTTAATTTCTATTGTCTTCCTATAATATCCATATTATCCTTTACATAAAGGAATTATTTTCATTCCATTTTGAACTATCTATATATATAAAGAAAGATAGTCACCTGTTAGGGAAAGGCTTTCGTATTATAAATATAACAAAAGAAAAAGCACGCTTATAAGCGCACCATAAGAGTGCTTCTTCATACAATTCTCATGTAAGAGTTCTCGAAAATCATGTTAATCACAAAGAAAAGGCATTAGCTCCTAAAAGCTAATGCCTTTTCTTTATTCATATTGTTCAGTATTCCAATCTTCTATATTCCATACTTTTGTTATCCACGATTCATAGAAAGAAGGTTCATGTGAGACAATTAAAACCGTTCCTTTGTATTGTTGTAACGCTTCCTGTAAAGCCATCTTAGTTTCTACATCCAAATGATTAGTCGGTTCGTCTAAAATTAAAACATCAGCTTTTTCTATTTTTTCATATAAGGAGCTAACACACTTAAAATCTCTTCTTTATCCTTTTTTAATTCGAGTGATGTTAACATATCCATCGTTCTCGGCCTAGGTAATTTCACTTGTACCTCGCCAACTATTGACGCTGGTCTTTGAGATAAAATAAATACGCGATCTGAAAGCAAGATTGCCTCATCTAAGTCATGTGTCACCATAACGATTGTTTGCTTTTCTTGATGCCAAGAGTTTAAAAGCCAGCTATGTACTTCCATTTTTGTAAATGCATCTAATTTACCAAAAGGCTCATCCAGCAGCATAATTGGCTTTTCACATAAATATGTGCGCAGAAAACTAATTCTTTGACGCATACCACCAGATAATTCATCTGGATAATGGTCTGCATATTCATCTAGTTGGAACTGCTTTAATGCTTCCATTCCTTCTGTCAGCCTTTGTTTTTTCGGCTTTCCTTCAATTTCTAACGGAAGAACGATATTTTGCAAAGCTGATCGCCACGGTAGTAATAAATCTTGTTGTGGCATATAACTAACAACATCTTGCTCTTGTACTTGCTTATCGTTATACGTTACGTTCCCGCTTGTTGGTTTTTCAACATTTGCAATCATGTTTAATAATGTGCTTTTCCCGCAACCACTTGGTCCTACAAAGGAAACAAACTCTCCCTCTTGTATAGAGGCACTAATATTCTCTAATACATTCTTTCCGTCAAAAGATTTCACTATATTTTTTATTTGTAATCCGCTCATTTTTCACTTGGAAGGAATTCATTTGTAAAAGCATCTTTTACATCGATTTTCTTTTTAATAACTTTGTTGTCATATAAGAAATTCATGTAATTCGTCCAAATTTCTTCCTTCTGTACTCCCCATGCTTTAGCATCATCTTGATACTTCGTACTTAACCATTTTTGGCTTTCTTGAACTAAATCTTTATTTACATCTGGAACAGCTTTAATTAAAATATCAGCAGCCTCTTTCGGTTCCTTAATTGCAAAATTATAACCTTCTGTCGTTGCACTCATAAACTTTTTCACAAAGTCTTTATCTTGCTTCGTATGTTTTTCACTCGTAATAATAACAGGACTATAGAAATCAAGCGCTGGATCTAAGTCCTTCACCATAATCGTATTTAACTCTTTTCCTTGGCGCTTCGCTTCAATACCATCCCAACCGTAATAAATCCATTCGAAATCTGCATCACGACCGATTGATTTAAAGAAATCTGTTTGTCCTAAGATGATTTTTTCAACTTTATTAAAATCAGCTTGATGTTTATCCATAATCGTCTTTAATGTCGCTTCTTCCGCTGGTCCTCCCCAGCCGCCGTAACGTTTACCTTCAAAATCTTTCGGTGACGTCATATTATCTTTCTTAAGCGATGCAAACGCTGAAGTGTTATGCTGAATAATCGCTCCTACAGATACAACAGGAATTCCTTCCACACGAGCTAACGTTACATTTTCTTGTGCGCTTATTGCGAAGTCTGCTTTTCCTGATGCTATCATTTGCTCTGCTGTTACATTGTCACCTGGTTGAATAATTTCTACATCTAATCCTTGCTTTTTGTAATAATCTTTCGTTTGCGCTACATACAAGCCAGTATGATTCGTATTTGGAAACCAATCTAATACTACTTTTACTTTTTGATCTTTACTTGCACTTTCTTCTTTCTTTGCCGGATTACATCCAGCCACACCTACCGCTACTAAGGCAGCTAACATAACTTTCAAACCTTTTTTCATTTTCTGCCGTCCTTTCTATATATCCATGGTGCTGTTATTCTTGCCATAAACTCTACGATAAAATACAGGCATAATGTCACCATAACGATGATTGCTGCAACACCAAATACTCGGGCAGTCAAAAAGGATTTTGTAGCCCTCGTAAGCATAACGCCTAATCCTTCACTTGCACCGAGCCATTCTCCGATAATTGCCCCCATTACGCTATATGTAACTGCAATTTTTAAACCTGAGAAAAAGTATGGAAGCACTGCTGGAAATTTTACTTTCTGGTAAACTTGCCATTTTGTCGCCTTCATTGTTTGTAACAGTTTCAACATGTTTTTATCTACTGTTTGAAAACCTTCTAAAATACTAAGCGCAATTGGGAAGAAACAAACGAGTATTACGACCATTACTTTCGGCAACATCCCATATCCAAACCAAATAATAAATAGCGGTGCAAGTACAACAATTGGAATTGTTTGCGAAATAACGAGCAATGGATTTATTAAAATACGAAATAACGGTATAACGTCCATAATAATTGCGATGCTCGTCCCCAATAAAATTGCAAAGAATAGTCCAATTATAACTTCCTGCAGTGTTTGCATCGTATTTGGTAATAGTAAATCTTTCATCCCAATTAATTCTTGAACAATGGCAGAAGGCTTTGGTAAAATCCACGGTTCGATTTTAAATAATGAAACAGATCCTTCCCATATCGCAATGAGAAGGATAAGCCAAATAGTTGTAATAAGTTTAGATTGCTTCTGGTTTTGCATATTCATCACGGTACTTCCAAACCTTTTCATCTATCGTTACACCAGTGCTTGGACGATAATGGATTTTAATAGAAGTAATCACTTCTTCTGCTCCAGCATCGACGCAAGCTTGTTGCGCACGTTTAACGACATCAAGAAGTACATCTAATTCTCCTTCCAAAGTTGTTTCCATTGCCCCTACTTCATAACGAACTCCCGATTGTTGCACAACTTCAATTGCTTTATCGACAACAGAATATACATCTTTCGTTTTTGCTTGTGGTACTACTGAAAATGACATTGTAACTTGTTGTGACATAATAAAATCCCCCTTATAAAAATAAATTTCAAAAATAAGAAAAGGCTTTCCTACTGCGTAGGAAAGCCTTGTATGCAAGTTATTACAGAATAACATATGCTACATCACTTTAAGTAACTCCCTACGCTGGCATTATCCAGATCAGGTTGAGGGTCGATGTTTACTTACATCCTCTCAGCCAATTGGCTCCCCGGTCCTTAATTCGTTTTCATTGTAGCATGATTTATTTTATTGAACAAACAAAAGCATGCATAATCATTTCATTATTTTTGGAAAATAACCAACTTTTTCACCATGAGCTAATAACTGCTGAATAAATTCTTTATTAATTGCTGGTACTATCAATTCTTTTTTCTTAATCCATTTATTCGTTCTACGCGTACCCATTACAATTTCAGATTGCTGCGCTCCATCTCCTGCAACTTGAGAAGCAATTAACTCTGCTATTACTTCATTTCCCTTCGCTAATGCAAGTCCGGTATTTACATATTCTGAAAGTGGAACCATTTCAAGATTGTATCCACACTCTCCAATTAGCTGTATAAATTGTTCAAACTCAATTTGATGTGGATGACAAATATGTAACGTCTCTCCTATAATTTGCGCATCTTGCAAATACGATACAATTGATTTACTAGCAAAATCAATTGGTGTGAAATCAACTTTCCACTTCACATTTGGTGCTTTCCCAATTAATAGCATTGTTTTAATAAGACGATAAAATGCGTTTCCTTCAATATTTTGTTGGAACGAACCTGTTTCTGAATGACATGCTAAATTACCTGCACGATAAATATTTCCACGCAAACCATTTTTCATTGCTTCACGAACAATGTTTTCCGCTTGTAGTTTACTATTTGAATATACATTCTCTAAGTCTACACTGTAATTAAAATCACCAGTTTTCATGTATGTATCCCATTGATCTACCGCTAATTCTAACGGGATACCAATTGTAGAAATAAAATGGAATGTAGCACCTTTCTCCGCTAATGTTAGCATACGGCTAGTTCCTTGGACATTTATATTTTCAAATTGTTTTACATCTCCAAAATGTCTTACATCTGCACCGCAATGAATTATCGTATCCATCTTAGAACTGATGAACATAAATTCTTCTTCGCTCATCCCAAGATACTCTTCTCCAAGATCACCAGCTACGGCCTGTATACGCTGTAACCATTCTTCACATATATCATTAAAGTAGCCTGTTAATGTATGTATAATTCTTTGCTGCACATCTTTAGTTGGTCTTACTAAACAATAAATAGTAGCAGATGTATCTCTCAACAATTCATATAATATGTGTGATCCTAAATAACCAGTAGCTCCTGTTAAAAAGACATTTGAAATCTGGTTTTCTTCCAAAACGTTTGCATACGTGATAGTATCTGGTTCGTGAATCACTTTATATTCACGAAATACTTCTTCTTTCTCTACTTTTACTTCTCGCTCAATTCGAGCTAATCCATATATCGTTCTTTCTTTAAAGAAATCTTGAATTGTTAAATGTGAGAAATCTTCTTTTAACAATGTTAAGACTCGTAATACTTTTAATGAATGTCCACCAATTGTAAAGAAATCATCATGCACTCCAACTTTTGAAATTCCTAATACTTCCGCCCAGGCGTTCGCTATTTGTTTTTCTGCTTTATTAGAAGGTGCAACATATTCTTGTAGCCGAACCGGTTCATACTTTTCTTCTAACTGAGCTAACTTCTTAACATCAATCTTTTTATTAGGTGTAAGTGGTAATTCATTAATATAAATTAGTTTAGATGGCACCATATAATCTGGTAATTGCTCTTGTAACTGATAAACTAATTCTGGTATTTCTTTTTTATTTAAAGTTGTATAGAACGCGATTAAATATTGGCTACCTTCCTTACTCTTCTTAGCAAAAACAGCATTTTCTTTTATATTATGATTTTGAGAAATTTTACTTTGGATTTCGCCTAGTTCAATACGATGTCCTCTAATTTTTACTTGATCATCTTTCCGATGTAAAAACTCTATATTTCCATCCTCTAGCAACTTAACGATATCACCTGTTTTATATATATTAACTATAGGATTAAAAGGGTTCGGAATAAAAGCTTCAATTGTTTTATTAGGCTTATTAAAATACCCTTTTGCTAATCCCACTGAATCTATATATAATTCACCAGGTACACCAATTGGACAAAGATTCATATTCTCATCCAAAATCATAACTTGATAATTAGCACATGGTTTACCAATGGGAATACTCGCAACATCCTCATTTAACTGACTAGGTATTTTATAGGTTGTCGTCACTACAGTACATTCTGTCGGTCCGTATACATTATGAATTTCAACATTTGTACCTATTCTTTCTCTCCACAATTTAATAACCTCTACAGGCAACATTTCACCGCCAATCGCAATTCTTTTTAGGGAAGCTAGCTTATATATATCTTCTTCTGCTAAATAAGTTGCTACTTGTCGAACAAAAATTGTTGCTAATGCCAAGATTGAAGTTGCTTTCACTTTATAGATTGCATTTGCAAATACTTCTACAGACAATCGCTCTTCCTCTAATAGTACATATAAGTTTCCTCCACAGAATAAAGAAGCAAATGACTCCCATACAGAAGCATCGAAACTAAAGGAAGGAAATTGGGCAAATACATCCTCTTCTGTCAATTCATATTGCTTTTTCATCCAAGTATACAGATTAACAACGCCTCTATGAGCTAACATCGTTCCCTTTGGATTCCCTGTTGAACCAGATGTATAAATCATATAAGCTACATCATCACAATGAATAGACAACTTTACATCTGTATCTTCATAAGTTTCACTATCATACATTGAAACTGTTTGAACCCCATCACATGTTATAGGCGTCTCTTTCATCAATATAACTTTCGCTTGGCTATCTTGAATAATGTACTGTATTCTACTTTCCGGATAATCCGGATCAATCGGAACATACGCTGCACCAGCTTTTAATATAGCTACCATACTTACTACTGTGTCTATGCTACGTTTCATAAATATTCCAACATAGTCTCCTAATTGGACGCCGTTTTTAATTAACATATGAGCTATTTGATTACTTTTTTTATTTAGCTCCTCATAAGTTAAAGTACCTTCCCTTGAAGATAAAGCTATACGATTTGGAAATTGAGTAACAGTATTATAGAACATATCGACGATACTTTTCTCAGGATATACTGCTGTCGTATCATTCACTTGACTATAAAGTGCCATCTCGGCCTCTGTAATAACATTAAAATTATTTATATGATTATTATTATTTTGTGATTTATTAATTAAAACACCTTGTATTTGTTGTGCATAACGAGTAATTGTTGTCTCTTTCCAATTAACACTATTAAATATTATTTCTACACTTTGCATATTTTTACTAAATACAAATTGTAATGTATTCGTGTCTTTTAGCTCATAATATGTTTCACCAATAATAATAGGTGACATTTCATATAACGTATTACCGTTTTGAAACTCTTCTATTTCTTCCTCATTCATTTCTTTAATTTGCTCCAGTTGCTCTTCAATTTGTAAATTTAAACTTTCATAGGAGAGAAAATTAGAAACTTCAATAGTAATCGGAAATAAACTTCCTCTTACATGATAAAGCACGACAATATGTTTTTCTTTAGAAATATGATATAACCACGTTGCAGTCGCTCCTATTAAATCTACAATGTGAGTCAAATTTGAAAACAGTTCCGTTTTCCTTTTTATCCTAAGTTCTGTTCCTTGCACATCTTTAGGTATTTTAATACTTCCTTCTACTTTTCCTAAAAATTCTTTTACCATCTCACTATAAGAAATTGCTAATTTCATATTTATGTAAATTCCTCTCTTAAATATAATAAAGGTGTGAAAATTCACACCTTTTTTATCCCTTATTAAAGGGCAGATTCGTTCAATTCATAATCAGTAGCGGAGATACCCCCTTGATTAGAATTGAACTTTCTCCTTATTCGCTTTTAAACTCACCAATAAGCTCTTGTAATTCCTGAGAGAGCCAACTTAAAGAAGTCGCTAATTCTGCAATATCTTGTACTGATATTTCTTGCTCTTTCATGCTTTCTTCAACATTACTACTGCTGTTGGCATAAGTATTTGCAATATGTGATAATTCATTTACGACTTGAACGATATTCTGGCTATTTTGTAAAATATCACTCGAATTACCCGAAACAGCTTTTACTTGATCTGTAACAGATTGCGCTGATTTGGAGATTTTTTCGAAGAAATCTCCACTACTTTGAACAAGTGAAATTCCAGTTTCTACTTCTTTTGAACCTTTTTGCATGGAAACTACAGCATCTTCTGTCTCAGCTTGTGTTTCACCAATTAATTTCGCTATATCTTTTGCAGACGCTTCAGTTTGTTCTGCTAATTTTCGTACTTCATCAGCAACAACTGCAAACCCTCTTCCAGCTGCTCCAGCACGTGAAGCCTCAATAGAAGCATTTAAAGCTAATAAATTTGTTTGATTTGAAATACCTGTAATTACAGTTACGATATCACTAATTTCTTTTGACCTTGTTTCTAACGAATAAATGATGGAAGATAAATCTTGTACTGCATTTTGAATTAAACTCATTTGATTAATAATTTGTCCAATCACTTCATTACCTTCAATTGAATGTTGCTCCATACCTTCAGAAGCAATCGCAACTTGTTTCGCAGCCCCAGTTATCTCTTCTACCTTATCTTCCATTCCATGTACAATCCCTAAACATTGTTGTACTGAAGTTTTTTGAGACTGTGCCCCTACTCTTAAACCTTCAATAGAACTTGCAATCTCTTGAACTGCCATGCTGTTTTCCTCTGTACTCGCCGACAATTCTTGTGAAGAAGAAGAAACTTGCTCAGCAGTTTGCCTTACTTTATCTATAATCCCTTTAAACTTTTCAATCGTGTTATTGAAATAAACATTAATAATTCCAATATCATCTGGTCTTTCTTTTAATTTAATACTCAAGTCACCTTCACCAATTTTACGTAACCCTTCTCGTAAATCTTTTAATGGAGCTAGCGAGTGACGCACGATAAAGAATTGAGTAATAGTCGCAATTGCTAATGAAATAATGATAAAGAGTAAACCCTGTATCATAAACTTCTCTTTTGTAATAGGAACAATGGAAGCATCTAAGTCAGCGGCAACAATTGCAATAATATTGTTTTCTCCATCTGTAATTGGTTCTAATATTGTCACCCACGAACCTATTTCATCTTCATATACTTCTGTCATTTGAGCCTTTTTCGTATCAATCACTTTATCGTATGCCTTCATCCAATGAGCGGGTTGTTCATAATAATCTCCCGGCTTTATAGGAAACGCATTTGTTAACTCTGTAGTCAAACCAACGAGTTGTAATTCTCGCTTTTCATTCGGCTTTGCTCCTGTAACATACGTTTGTCCAACGCTTTTCAATTCTTTTGATACTTCATCTAATTTCTCTGTTAACTTTTCTTTTTTCACTTTTTCGGCTGTAGGATCTTTCGCCATGTCTCTAACTAATTCTACATCCAGTTTTTTCAATACTATTTCTCCTGTTTCAATAGACTGCCTTTCAAATAAAGACATCATACTATTTTGAAACATATTGAAACTTAATGCACCCATACTTCCAACAAGTGTCAAAATAACTAATACGGTTAATAAGACGTTCTTTTGAAGGAACGATAACTTATGCCAATATTTTTTCATTAATATCCACCTTCCTTAATCAACACAAACAAAAAAACAAAATATATGGATATTTTGTTTGAAAATGTTTCTCAATATGTTCGAGAATAAAAAAAAGCCAATGTAAAAGCATTGGCCAAGACCAACCCTATCCGTCCGGTAACTGGCTAGCGTAGCCTTTCGACCTTAGCTCCTGTAGTTTTGCGTCCTCATGTTTCCATCAGTTTGCCTTTCTCGCTGAACGAGTTGAACGATATGGGAGTTCTATGAGAATTAATTTATTCTCTTTCAAAGATTACAACATATAAATCAAAATGTCTACTTATTTAGAGATATAAATACAAATTTTTAATGCATTGCTTTTTCGAAATAATTTCAAAAAGTACGTGAATGTTACTTTTTTTGTGTTATATAATAAAAAATGTATAAATAACAAGGATTTCTTCGGGTATTTATTTAATTTTCATTCAAATTAAACTATTCGAATATATCTTAACTAATGAATTTCGGAGGTAGTTTATCATGTTTTGGCTACAATTTCTTACCTTGTTACTCTGTATTTTTATTGGTGCACGCCTAGGCGGAGTTGGTTTAGGAGTAATGGGTGGAGTTGGTATGGCAATACTCGTTTTTGTCTTCCACCTACAACCAACCGCGCCTCCTATCGATGTAATGCTTATGATTTTGGCAGTAATTACAGCTGCTGGTGCTTTGCAAGCTGCTGGAGGAATGGACTATCTTGTTCATCTAGCTGAAAAGGCATTACGAAAAAATCCAAAGCGTATTACTTTTTTTGCTCCAATTGTTACTTATTTATTCACACTATGTGCAGGTACTGGTCACGTTGCCTATTCTGTACTTCCTGTTATTGCAGAGGTCTCTCGTGAATCAGGGATTAGACCGGAACGCCCAATGTCGATTGCCGTAATCGCTTCTCAACAAGCAATTACAGCTAGTCCAATTTCAGCTGCCACAGTTGCTCTTTTAGCAATGTTAGCTGACTATAAAATCACCTTATTAGATATTTTAAAAGTAAGTATCCCTTCTACTTTCATCGCTTGTATGATAGCTGCATTCGTTGCTAGTAAGATGGGAAAAGAATTAAATGAAGACCCTGAATACTTAAAACGATTAAAAGAAGGAATGATTCCTAAGCTTGAAGAGAAAAAAGCATTTGTAGGTGTAAAGGGCGCAAAATTATCAGTTATCCTTTTCCTAGTAGGAACCTTCCTTGTTGTACTTCTTGGTTCATTTGAAGCACTTCGTCCAGGATGGATAGTTGATGGGAAGTTAGCTCGTCTTTCCATGCCGAACACAATTGAGATGGTTATGTTAACTATCGCGGCTCTTATTATTATTTTCTGTAAACCAAATGTAGAAAGCATTGTGTCTGGTAACGTCTTTAAAGCAGGAGCAACAGCAGTTGTTGCTATTTTCGGTATCGCTTGGATGGGAGATACTTTCTTTAACGGAAACTTAAATATGATTCAAGGATCCATTCAGCATTTAGTAACAAGTGCACCTTGGCTATTTGCCATCGCACTATTCATTCTATCTATTTTACTGTACAGCCAAGCTGCAACAGTACGTGCCTTAATGCCACTTGGACTATCTCTTGGCATTCCACCAGCGCTACTGATTGCTATGTTCCCTGCAGTAAATGGATATTTCTTCATTCCAAACTATGGAACAATCGTTGCTGCTATTAACTTTGACCGTACTGGTACAACAGGTATCGGTAAATACGTATTAAATCATAGTTTTATGATTCCTGGCTTAATCGCAACATTTACTTCTATCGGAATTGGAATGCTCTTAATTTCAATTATGTTTTAAAGAAAAAGCACAAACCTTTATTTAAAAAGGTTTGTGCTTTTTTAATCAAATGTTTGTTTAAATTTTGGGGCAGTCTATTTCTCCATGTAGCACTTAAAATACTACACGTCCTTCCCTACAAACTTCTCTTTACTTCTTCAGCTAATTTTCTCGTACTTTCATACGCAGATTCAGCTAAACTAATTGCTGAAATAACTGAAACACCGTCCGCACCCGCTTCTATAACTGCCGCTGTATTTTCAATTGTAATCCCACCAATACCAACGATTGGCACTGTAATTCCTTGTTCTCTAAAATAAGCTAATCCTTTCGTTCCTTGAACCGCTTTCGTATCTTTTTTCGTACTCGTTGGGAAAATAGGTCCAACGCCTAAATAATCTGCTCCATTTTCGATTGCAAAGCGTGCTTCTTCAATTGTATGAGCAGATACGCCGATAATTTTATCTCCCATTTTTTCACGAACAGATGTAATTCCTTCATCATCTTGTCCTACATGAACACCATCTGCATCTAATTCAATGGCTAATTCTACATCATCATTTACAATGAAAGGAACACTATATTCATTACAAAGCGTCTGCAATTCTTTTGCAAAGCGCACTCTATCTTCTCCGATTAAAGAACCTTCCCCCTTCTCGCGAAACTGAAAAATTGTCACTCCACCATCTAACGCTTCTTTCAATACAGCTAAAGGATCCCTCGTGCAGTTATTACTTCCCATAATAAAATACACTTGCAATAGCTTAGACATTTTATCTATTTCAATGCGTGCCATTTCTTTCACTCCCTCTTACTCTAACTCCTCAATCTTTCCATACTTCTCAATATCACTAGAAGTAGTATTCGCTAACTGATTTAAAAATTCAATTTGGAAACTACCAGGTCCCTTTTCCACGGTCTTAGCAGCTGCCAGTTCCGAAGCTACACCATAAAACGTTAATGCTGCTACTGCTGCTTTTACATAATCTTTTTCCACTGCTACAAATGCTCCTATTACAGAAGTTAGTAAACAACCTGTTCCCGTAACTTTCGTTAAAATAGGGTGACCATTTCGAATAACAATAGTTCTCTCTCCATCTGTAACAACATCTTCTTTTCCAGTAATGACCGCAACTGTATTTAGTTCATCTGCTGCCTGCCTTGCAATACTTACAACATTGCCATTTCCAGTACCAGCGTCTACCCCTTTAATTTCCCATCTCTCATTAATAACGTTCGCTATTTCAGCTGCATTTCCGCGAATACTCGCTAATTCAATTTCAGCCGGAATATGTCTCGCAACTTCTGTTCGATACGATGTTGCTCCTGCACCAACTGGATCAAACAGTACTGGTACATTGTTCACATTTGCTGATTTACCGGCAAGTAACATCGCTTCTACTTCTTCAGGACGAAGTGTTCCCATATTTAATACTAACGCTCCAGCAATGCTAGCCATTTCTGCCACTTCTTCTTTTGCATACGCCATTACAGGCGATGCCCCAAGTGCCAACAAACCGTTAGCAGTAAAATTTGTTACAACAACATTTGTAATATTATGAACAAGCGGATTAGATTCTCTCACCAAATCCACTACTTTACTAATTTCTTTCATATTCATCCTTTTCATCTCCTAACTATAATGATGGGAGATACACAAAAAGACACTTTGCGCGTACGCAAAGTGCCTGAATATGTGCTTTTACACTCTCCCTACGCTGGCATTATCCAACAGGTTCAAATGGTCAATGACGGACTAGTAGCCATACTCTCAGTTTGTATCCACAAACTCCCATGTGTTTCTTATTCATCTACTTCAAAGTCTACTCTTATTCTAGTAAAATAACAAGTTCTTTACTTTTCTATTTGATATAGAGGCAACTGATAAAGTGAAACTTTAATCAGTTGGGATTTTGTTAACTCCATTAAAAACAGCTGAAATATGGAGCGAAACTGAATCTCAAGAAGATGTATGCTATATTTAACTTATGGAAATTTGAAAGGATGTTTTTAATATGTCAAAAAGCGTTGTAATCGCTGAAAAACCTTCCGTTGCACGAGATATTGCTCGTGTACTGAAGTGTGATAAAAAAGGAAACGGCTATCTTGAAGGTAGTAAATATATTGTAACTTGGGCTTTAGGTCATCTCGTTACATTAGCAGATCCAGAAAGTTATGATGTGAAATATAAAAAGTGGAATTTAGAAGATTTACCGATGCTACCTGAGCGTTTGAAATTAACGGTTATTAAACAAACTGGTAAACAATTTAATGCTGTAAAAAGTCAGCTACTTAGAAAAGATGTAAATGAAATTATTGTAGCAACAGACGCTGGACGTGAAGGGGAATTAGTCGCACGCTGGATTATCGATAAAGTTAAGCTAAATAAACCAATCAAACGTTTATGGATTTCTTCTGTAACCGATAAAGCAATTAAAGATGGTTTTGCAAATTTAAAACCAGGTAAAGCCTATGACAATTTATACGCTTCAGCAGTTGCGCGTTCAGAAGCTGACTGGTATATCGGTCTTAATGCAACTCGTGCTTTAACGACTCGCTTTAATGCCCAGTTAAATTGCGGCCGTGTACAAACCCCTACTGTTGCTATGATTGCTAGTCGTGAGGATGAAATAAAGAACTTCAAAGCACAAACTTACTACGGCATCGAAGCTCAAACAATGGAGAAGCTCAAACTTACTTGGCAAGATGCAAATGGCAATAGCCGTAGTTTTAATAAAGAAAAAATCGATGGTATTGTAAAACGTTTAGATAAACAAAATGCTACTGTTGTGGAAATTGATAAGAAACAGAAGAAGTCATTCTCTCCTGGTCTTTACGATTTAACTGAATTGCAACGTGATGCGAATAAAAAGTTCGGTTACTCTGCTAAAGAAACATTAAATATTATGCAAAAATTGTATGAACAGCATAAAGTACTAACGTACCCTCGTACAGATTCACGCTACATTTCATCTGATATCGTTGGAACACTTCCAGAACGTCTAAAAGCATGTGGTGTTGGAGAATACCGTCCCTTCGCACATAAAGTATTACAAAAGCCTATCAAACCTAACAAATCATTTGTTGATGATAGTAAAGTAAGCGATCATCATGCGATTATTCCAACAGAAGGATACGTTAACTTCTCAGCATTCACAGATAAAGAACGCAAAATTTATGATTTAGTTGTAAAACGTTTCTTAGCTGTGTTATTCCCGGCATTCGAATATGAGCAACTAACGTTACGCACAAAGGTTGGCAATGAAACGTTCATTGCGCGCGGAAAAACAATTCTACATGCCGGTTGGAAAGAAGTATATGAAAATCGCTTTGAAGATGATGATGTAACTGATGACGTAAAAGAGCAACTTCTACCTCACATTGAGAAAGGCGATACATTAGCTGTAAAGTTAATTATGCAAACATCAGGTCAAACAAAAGCACCTGCACGATTTAACGAAGCGACTTTACTTTCAGCAATGGAGAATCCTACAAAATATATGGATACGCAAAATAAACAACTTGCTGATACGTTAAAATCGACTGGTGGATTAGGTACTGTAGCGACACGTGCAGACATTATCGACAAGCTATTCAATTCATTCTTAATTGAAAAACGTGGTAAAGATATTCACATTACATCAAAAGGTCGTCAATTACTTGATTTAGTACCAGAAGAATTAAAATCACCTACACTAACTGGTGAGTGGGAACAAAAACTTGAAGCAATTGCAAAAGGAAAATTAAAGAAAGAAGTATTCATTTCGGAAATGAAGAACTATACGAAAGAAATTGTTTCTGAAATTAAATCGAGTGATAAAAAATATAAACATGACAACATTTCAACGAAGTCTTGTCCAGACTGCGGTAAACCAATGCTAGAAGTAAACGGCAAAAAGGGAAAAATGCTCGTATGCCAAGATCGTGAATGTGGTCATCGTAAAAATGTATCTCGTACAACAAACGCTCGCTGTCCGCAATGTAAGAAGAAACTAGAATTACGTGGTGAGGGTGCAGGCCAAATTTTCGCATGTAAATGTGGCTATCGTGAGAAATTATCAACATTCCAAGAAAGACGTAAAAAAGAATCTGGAAACAAAGCTAATAAGCGCGACGTTCAAAAATATATGAAACAACAGAACAAAGAGGAAGAACCATTAAACAACCCATTTGCGGAAGCATTAAAAAAATTAAAATTTGATTAAACAAAAAGGTTCCTACCTCTATCGGTAGGAACCTTTTATTTTAGTGAATGATTTTACTTCCTTTTGCATTCTCAACAAATTTTTCACTTGATTTGTTAATTGGTGTTTTCAGTAATAACGCAGCCACAATCATAACTACTACGAAAGCACTTAACACAAGTAAATCTCGCGTTACGATATCCCAAAGCATTCCGCCAACTGTTTCACGAATTGCGCTAATTGCGTATGTGAATGGTAAGAACGGATAAATCGCTTGGAAGAACGCTGGTGTCATTTGGATTGGGAATGTTCCGCCCGATCCTGCTACTTGTAGTACAAGTAAAATGATCGCCATCGATTTCCCAACGTTTCCGAAAATAGAAACGAGTGAGTATACGATACAAACGAAGACTCCACCAATAAATAAACTAAATAACACAAACCAGAACTTATCGACTACGTACGTACCGAGTAAGAATATATCTCCCATCGATACGATAAACGCTTGTGAAAGACCTATCGTTAAGAATGTTAATAAACGTCCGAAGTAAATTTCATGGCTCTTATAATTCGCGCCCTCTTCGTGTACTTCTACCGTTAATAATGAAACCATTAATAATGCGCCTACCCATAATGCAAGCACTGTATAGAATGGTGACATCGCTGAACCGTAATTCGGCATCGCAAATAATTTATTTTCTTTTAAATTTACTGGATTCGCAAAGTAATCGCTTTGCTTTTCAACATCATTTTTCAATAAACGTATGATGTCTTTTAAATCCTCTTCAGATTCAAAATCACGAATTTTATCTGCTAATTCTTTAATCTTTTTCTCAGTCTCCGGCATTTCAGCTTTAATGTCTGCTAATTTCTTTTTACCATCTACTAAACCTTTTGATGAATCTTCTAGTAATTTTTTAACATCTGGAAGCTTTTTGTCTGCCTCTTTTAAAATTTGAGATGTGTTTTTAGACATACGTTTCGTACGTTCAATTGCTGTGTTAAAGTTTGGAACGATTTCTGAATCATATGTTGCTAAGAAATCACCTAATTGAGCTGAAGCATTTTTAGTCGCTTCATTAATGCTTTCTACAACCTCTTTTGTAGGCTTCTGTCCATTATTAATTAGTGTAGTTGCTTTATTCGTTGCATCTATACCTTTTTGAACAGAATTTTGTATTTTGTTCAATTTTGCAATTCCGCCATTAAGGTTTTTTCCGCTATTTACATCTGCTAATACCTTATTTGTGCTTTCTAGAACCGGAATCGCATCACCAATTAGATTATTAGTAGCTTGTAGTTGACCATTTAAATCGTTTAAAGCCACTTTTGTACTATCTAATCCATTAACACCTCTATTATTTACGTCTGCTATAACACCTTCTAAATTATTTTTTGCCTTTTCATATTCATTTTTCACACTATCGTATGCTTCATTTGCATCAGCTTTAGCTTGATCGACTGTGCTGACTGCTTTTTTATAATCTGCTACAAACGTTTCATTATAATCTTTTTCCGCTTGATCAATTAATCCATTTGCTGCATCTAACTTTTGATTCGCTACATCTGTTACATCTTTCTTTACTTCTTGTCCTGTACCGATAACATTTACAATATCTTTAATACCCTTGTTTGCATTTTCCATACCGCTTTTTAGCTTAGTTAAACGATCCACTCGCCCTTGGAAAAAGCTTTGACCAAAATCAGTCGTCGCTGACTTTTGAAGTTCAGTAAATACATTAATAAGATATGCAATACTATCTGTACGCCCTTGAAGATTTTCAGAAACCGCATTAAGGTCTTGTTTTGCCTTTTCTGGATCAAACTGACCATTTTGCAATCCATTCACAACACTTTTTCCGTATGCTGTTCCTGCACGTGCTGAGTTTAAAACGTTATTAACTGTTTGATTAATGTTTCTTGCAATGTTTTTATAACCTTCATCATTCATCTTTGAAAGATCAGGGCGTGCTGGGAACTCCGGTAATCCCTTCATACCAGAAAGGTCTATCCCTGGATTCATTAAAAAGTTCGTAAAAGCATTGGCCTTATCCATTACATCTTTTGCTACAGTTAAATTGTTTCTCATTGTTCCAGGTGCGTTCTTTAAAGTTTCATCATTATTTGCAAAGAACTTATCTAAATTCCCTAATGCTTCTTGCCCATCATTAATAACACTCTCTACAACTGGCAACTCTTTTTGCGCTACTTTCACAACATCCTCTGCTCGAGTCGCATCATCTAACGCCTTATCCATCAATGTATTCATTTCTGGGAACTGCGCTTCTAACTTAAAGACAAGATCTTTTACTTTCTCGATACTTGGTAAGTTTGTTTCTAAATCGATTCCAAGGTCATTGAAAATTTTAAAAATCTCACCGTTCGCTGTTTTAACGAAGTTTTTACTAATTTCTTCCGTAATACCTGATGCACCTTTTGCTGTAATTTTCGGTGCAATCGCATTTACCTTTTCATTTACATAGTAATCCAGTTCTGGTTTCTGTGGATTTTCATCCAGAACAGTTGCAATTTTTTCAGAGAAGTCTTTTGGGATTGTAATGCTTGCATAGTAATCCCCGCGTTCAACTCCGTAAATTGCCTGCTTTTCGTCTACAAACTTCCAACCAAGATTTTTGTTTTTCTTCAGAGAATCTACAATCTCGTCCCCGATATTGATATCTTTCCCTCTTAAATTAGAGCCTGCATCTTGGTTAGAAACTGCAATGGGAACCTCTTTTGTATTTCCATATGGATCCCAAGAAGCTTTAATGTTAAACCATGCATATAACGATGGTAAAATCATTAATCCTAAAACAATAACAATTGCAGCCCAATGTTTGGCTACATTCCGTAAATCTGTCTTATAAATACGCCAAATCTGTTTCATAGAAGTTATCACCTAATTATATATTTTTCCTTCTTTAGAAAATGATACATACATTTTGCAATTATATCACTTTCTACATCGTGTATTAACCAAAAACGTACTATTTTTTCCCATTAACTTTCACTTACTTCATTATATAACGAAGTGAGTCAAAGTATGAATACAAAATGACCAAATCGGTTTTACATTCAATAATAACAAATATATATGAAATGTCATAAAAAATACAAGTATTTTCTCTTGGAAATACTTGTATTCCTAAAAAAAATCCTCACAGCTTTTATTCTCTGTGAGGATTTCTTCTATTATATATCCAATTGAACCTCTACACCGAAATGATCTGAAATTACATTTCTGTTTGTACCATTAAAAATAACTTTTGAAGAATGAACTTTTTTACTTTGGTTACACAATATTAGATCGATTCGCAAATTATGTTTATTTTCATCCCAACCAGCAATCTCACCTTGGACAGTCGTTCCTTCATCCTTCTCTATTGCTAATTCATATGTGTCATACAACCCTTTTTGCATCATATACTCATAACCTTCGCCTTTCAATCGAGCATTGTTATTAAAATCCCCCATTAAGAAGGCGAGCTTATTGCTATCTACACGCTCCATCAAACGATCGACTTGACCTTTGAATGACTCTTCTTCATCATCCCACCAACCGAGATGACAAGAGTAAAACGTTATATCCTTACCATTATAAGCAATTGTTGTACTTACAATTTTACGCGTTTTCCAATACGTTGTATCCTCGTTTTCTGAAATGAAGAACGTATCTTCTTTTATAATATTATGCTTCGTTATAATTGCTAATCCTTCTTCGTACACATCATAACCAATATGAGAGAAATCCCAAGTAATATTGTAATCTTTTACATGTAGCGCTTTTAACTCTTCTAATAGTAAAAGTCCAAAATTATCTTTTTTCTTGTTACCGCATACATTTTCAGCTTGTATGGACTGACTTACTTCTTGCAATGCGATGACATCGTACTCTTCTTCTTGAATTACTTTAGCAAGGTATTGTATCTTTTCTATTTGATTCTCTTCTTGCCAAGAATGACAGTTTAAAGTTAGCAATTTCATATTATTACGCACCTAACATATCTTGAATGTCTGACTTTAATACGTCAGCTTTCGGACCATATACCGCTTGTACACCTTTGTCTTTTACAATAAGTCCTAAAGCACCATTTTGTTTCCACTGTGCTTCTGGTGCAACAACATCTAAATCTTTTACTGTTACACGTAAGCGTGTCATACAAGCATCTACGTCAGCAATATTTTCTTTTCCACCTAATAAATCGATAACTTTTGTTGCTAATGAACCGTCTTGTACATTTCCTGTTCCTTCTGATGCCTCATCTTCATTATCAATATAGTTACCTGCACGCCCTGGTGTTGGTAAATTGAATTTTTTAATTAAGAAATTAAATAGTGTAAAGTTAAGACCGAAGAACACTAATGAAACAATAACAAAGTTGATTAAGTCTCTTGTTAAACCTGCGTTAACCATCATTGGCGTACGAGTAATTAACTCAATAAATCCAAATGCATGAACACGTAAGTTAATTAAATCAGCTAGCGCGAATGCAAGTCCTGTTGTAATAGCATATACAACATATAATACTGGAGCAATAAACATGAACATGAATTCAATTGGTTCTGTTACACCTGTTAAGAATACTGCTAATGCTGCTGATAAAAACATTGGTTTATATTTTGCACGCTTTTCTTTATCAACGTTACGGAACATCGCAAATGCAATTCCCATTAAAGCTGCTGTTGAGCCGATAACTTGTCCAGCTTTGAAACGAGCTGGTACAACATTATTTAATAAATCGTTATATGCCTTCGTATCTCCATTTGCTAATAAATTATTTAAATCTGTAATCCATGCAAGCCATAATGGATCTTGTCCTGCTACAACTTGTCCAACTTTTGAACCAGTTAGCATCGTATATGTTCCGCCTAGCTCTGTATAGTTCATCGGAATCGTTAACATATGGTGTAAACCAAATGGTAATAATAAACGCTCTAACGTTCCATATACAAACGGTGCAACAACTGGTGCACTATCTTTTGAAGCTGCAATCCAGCGACCAAATTCATTTAACCCACTTTGGATGAATGGCCATAGAAGTGATAATACAATCGCAGTAACTGTAGACCAAAGAATTACAACGAATGGTACAAATCGTTTTCCATTAAAGAATGCTAATGCCTGTGGCAGTTTATTATAGTTATAATATTTGTTATATAAAGTAGCTCCTAAGAAACCTGTGATAATCCCTACGAACACTCCCATGTTTAATGCAGGTGCACCAAGTACAGAAGTAAAGTAATCTTTTACAATTAAATCTCCCGCTATTACTGAAGAAACTTTCGCTTTTGAATCCGCTAACATTTCAGCGTTTACCCCAAATATAGCTCCTGTAATTCGGTTTGTTAAGACGAATGCTAATAGCGCTGCAAATGCACCACCCGCGCGATCTTTCGCCCAAGATCCCCCAATTGCTACTGCGAATAAGATGTGTAGATTTGTAATGATTGCCCAACCGATGTCTTCCATTACGCGAGCGATTGTATGAACTGCGTTAACATCCCCAGCAGACATACCAATTAACTTACCGATGGAAATCATTAAACCAGCTGCTGGCATTACGGCTACAACAACTAATAACGCTTTCCCGAACTTTTGCCAAAAATCAAAAGACGTAATTTTCATCTGTTCTTCCTCCCCTTTATTTATAAAAACATAATGATTTAAATTATAATTTCTGTTCCCTTTATGAAAGCGATTCCTTATGTTACTTTATTTTTATCTTTACGCAACCGTTTTCATAAATCTATTTTAATAAAAGCGTTTTCACTTTGCAATAGAAATTTATTTTTTTTCATAAAAAAAGATGCTCAAAGAGCATCCTTTTTTATTATGAAATGCGATAAACCCTTGTTTCATAAGGCTTTAAAGCAATTGTTGTTACTTCTTCATGTTCCGCAACTTCATAGTTATTTAAAAGCAAACGTTTGCGTTCTAGTGCAAATGAACCCTCATTATACACAGCTTCCTCTTTTGAGATATTACTAATTACAATGACTTTTTCATCCTGTAACGTACGTGTATATGCATAAATTTGTGGATCGTCTTCTAAAAGTAAATCGTACGTACCATAGTTCAGTACATCGTGCTCTTTTTTCAGGGCAATCATTTTCTTATAGAAATTGAAAATAGACTTTTCTTCATTTTTTTGCTTTTCAACATTAATTTCTTTGTAATTTGGATTCATGCTAAACCAAGGTGTACTTGTCGTGAAACCAGCATTCATCTCATCATTCCACTGCATAGGTGTACGTGAATTATCGCGGCAAGAAGCCCATATAATCTCCATCATATCTTGATGTGGTACGCCCTCTGCAATTTTCTCGCGATATAAATTTTTAATTGCTACATCATCGTAATCTTCAATATTTGGTAACTGAACATTTGTCATACCAATTTCTTGGCCTTGATAAATAAAAGGTGTACCGTGCATAAAGAAATACATCGCCCCTAGAGCTGTTGCACTTTCACGCCAATATTGTTTATCATCTCCCCATGTTGAAACGATACGTGGTTTATCGTGATTCTCAATATATAAAGCGTTCCATCCTTTATTTTCTAATCCTTTTTGCCATTTCGTTAATACTTTTTTCAATCCTACAACATCAAGGTCTTTCTTCTTCTCTGCATCCCATAAACTTAAATGTTCAAATTGGAATACCATATTGAACTTACCTTGCTCTTCTCCAACCCAAAGCTCAGCATCTTCAATCTTAACACCATTTGCTTCACCAACAGTCATAATATCGTACTTAGAGAATGTATTTTCTTTTAGCTCTTCTAATAAAGGTTGAATACCTTTCACATTCATATGTTTATCAAAAGATGGCACATATTTTAACCCTTTTGGATTTGGCATATCCTTGAGGCCTTCTTCTTTTTTAATATGACTGATCGCATCAACGCGGAAACCATCAATACCTTTATCAAGCCACCAATTAACCGTATCGTATAGTACTTCGCGAACTTCTTTATTCTCCCAGTTTAAATCTGGTTGTTTACGTGAGAATAAATGTAAATAATATTGTTCTGTTTCTTCATCATATTCCCATGCCGAACCATTAAAAATACTTTCCCAGTTGTTTGGCTCCGCACCATCTTTACCATCATGCCAAATATACCAATCACGCTTCGGATTATCTTTAGATGAACGTGATTCAATAAACCATGGATGTTCATCACTCGTATGATTAATAACTAAATCAATAATAAGCTTCATATCACGCTTATGAACTTCATCTAGTAAAGCATCAAAGTCTGCCATTGTACCAAACTCATCCATAATATCTTGATAATCACTAATATCATAACCATTATCATCATTAGGCGACTTATACATTGGACAAATCCAAATTACATCTATACCTAAATCTTTTAAATAATCCAGTTTTGCAATAATACCTTGTAAATCTCCAATACCATCACCATTTGAATCCATAAAGCTTCGTGGATAAATTTGATAAGCAACCGCTTCTTTCCACCATGTCTTATTCATAGTCATTCTCTCCTTTTGCATCCCATCGGAAATTTTATGCAAACGTTTTCGTAACACTATCATAACAAAATATGAACAGTTTGCAACTGTTTTCATTGAACTCTATGTAGATTCTTTATTCTTATGCTTTATTTATTTCTCACAAAGGTAAATCTCATTCTTCACCTCTCCTTGTCCACGCGTATTACAGACATTTTTCATATATTAATAAAAAACTCTGATTATTTTAGAAAGGAGTAATAAATTGAAGCAAACAAAATTAACAGGTCGTATCGTTGTTCCCACAGATCCTGACTACGACGTAGCCCGAATGAATTTAAATTTAAGTATTCCAAAACTCCCTTGTATTATTGTTTTTTGTCAAAATAACAAGGATGTCTGTAACGCCTTAAAATGGGCACGTGAACGTCATATACCATTTCGGTTAAGAAGTGGACGTCATAGCTATGAAAATTTTTCTCTTTTAAATAGAGGACTTATTATTGATGTGAGTGAAATGCATCGCATTACTGTTAATACAGAGAAATTAACAGCAACAATTGAGGCTGGTGCAAATCTTGGCACTGTTTATAAAGAACTTTGGAATTACGGTGTTACAATTCCTGCTGGTACAAGTGCAAGCGTTGGAGTTGTTGGATTAGCACTTGGCGGTGGTATTGGTATGCTTTCGCGCTTATTTGGATTAACATGTGATCAATTAATGGAAGTGGAAATGGTACAAGCGTGTGGAAAATTTGGTGCAAAACTCATTCGTGCAAATGAACAAGAAAACTCTAACCTTTTTTGGGCATGCCGTGGTGGCGGTGGTGGAAACTTCGGAATTGTCACTTCCTTAACTTTTCGAGTCCACCCGATAAAAAATGTATCAATTTTCTCAATTACATGGGAATGGGAAGACTTTATTGCTGCATTTCAAGCGTGGCAAAACTGGGCACCTTATATAGATGAACGTCTCACTTCATCGATCGAATTATTCGCCAAGCAACGAAATAAAATTGAAGCACAAGGCGAGTTTGTCGGTTCTCCCTCTGAACTCCATTCCCTATTATCCCCTCTTCTTGAAACTGGTAGCCCCTCTCTCTTTATAGAAGAAGTTCCTTATATAAAGGCTGTTGAATTTTTTAATGGAGGTAACATCCCTGAAAATTTTAAGCGCTCTGGTTCCTATGTCTATAAACCTATTCCCCTTAAAGGCATTCAAATCATGCAATCCTTTCTTTCTCATGCACCAAATAAAGATGCTAGTATTTGGCATCAATCGCTCATAGGTGCTGTTGAAAATATTTCGCCGAATGAAACGGCTTATTTTCATCGTAAAGCAATTATTGCTCAAGAATACATTACCTCTTGGAAATGCGATGATGAAGAAAATCGAAATATACGCTGGGTTAAAGGTTTACGAGAAAGCTTAGATCCTTATACACTAGGTGACTATGTGAACTGGCCCGATATTGACATTAAAAATTGGCAAACTAGTTATTATGGCTCTAACTTTCACAGATTACGTAAAGTAAAAACCATGTATGATCCTTGTGATGTTTTTCATTTCCAACAAAGTATTCCTCCTTTTCATACGTGAAAAAAGGGGATAACATAAAAAAATCATCCAATATACCGTTACCTCGCAGTATGTTGGATGATTCAAGTTGATTTTCTATATCGTTTCAAATTCTTGCTCCTACTCATAAACTTTTACTTACAGATTAATTGTATTTCGTATCATTTTCATGCAATGAATGTAATTTAATATTTGGTACTTTATCTTTTTCAATACCTCTATTATAAGAAACAGGAACTTGAAATTCAAATTGCTTTGTCTCATGTTTTTGTAAATAGACTGGTTTCGGTACTGGATAGCTTTTTGAATTCTCGTTTGCATTATCATATAAAACAACTTTTAATGCTTGTGAATGATTACGATAATTTTTTAAAGTAACAATGCACTTCGGTTGGATATTCTCTCCATTTTTCTCCATTCTACACTGGCTGTCTTCTTTTTTATATTCTATTGCTTCTACCCCTGTTTTTCCTGCATAATACCATGTTTTATTCAATGTCTGGAGGATTGTATTTAAAATAAACGGCATCATTACAATCAAAATACTAGTACCTACTACTTTTATTTTATTCATTTTTCTAAATGTACTAGACTCCTTTTTCCTAGCCATTTTAAAAATAATATAAATGCAATTACATGTAGTATGAAAGAAACAATCAATATATTTGAGACTTTATAATCCATATAAACATACGTATGTATCGGAATCTTATAGACATTGAATAGTTTTTCCCAATTAATTCATTATCATTTGGAATTTTTAATAATAACAAAACCCTATACTGTAACAAATAGCTACTAATCGATCATACTCAATACGAATCATTCTTTCTCCCCTTCACTTTGTATTTTATTATCGATTTTAGCTATTATTACCATACTATACAATCTTTTATAGAGGATAACGTAAAAAGTTCCTTATAAATATATAAAGAACCTTATTAATATACACTATGAATTAAAAATCAATATACAATTTTCACATAGAGATTTCTTCAAAATATGTTGGATCATGTATTGTAATTTTTTATCTAAAATTGTAACAATGCTATCATTTTTTAATTGTTTTAATACGCTGCTAACTGTCTCTCGAGATGTTCCAGATATTTTGGATATTTCAATTGTTGTAAGTGGACATGAAATTACAATCTTTTCTCCACTCTGTTCTCCTAAATCCTGCATTAAATAATTTAACGTTTGGATAACACGATCTTGTGCATTAGGAATTGTAATATTTTGCACTCGATTTTCGTTCAATTTTAATATAGATGATAATTGCTGAACAACGTACATCAATTGTGTTCTGCTGGACTTTACCATATCTTCAAAGATTACCGTTGGAATATAATATACCTCCACATCCGTCATTGCTTCTGCTGTATAGTTATATCCTCTGTCTGTAAACATACCACCATAAGGAAAAATAGAATACCGCTTTACATAGTCATCGTATAATAAGTTCCCATTTTGATTAACCCGCTCTAACTTTACAAAACCATCTAACATGAAGTAAATTCTTTCCCTTGAATCCCCTTCTAAAAATAAAAATTGACCTTTTTTATAAGTTCGCCAATAAACAAACTCTGTTAAGCCTTTCAATTTTTTTTCTGTTAAATGAGCAAATAATTCGAACTGCTTTAAGTCTTTCACTACGTTCCGTCTATTCATAAAATTCCCTCTCTCTTGCTGTATGTTGGAGCGAAAAATCAAGAAAGCGTATTCAATTTGAATTTTATCATAATTAACTTGTATATTCAGATTTCATCATGAAAACTTTATGAACAATGAGTACAAAAAATATTAATAAATAAAAAGAATGAAGTTATTAACCTCATTCTTTTTTACTACTAAGTAGCGTACATAATAATTTAAACATACATGCATACATTCTGTTTTGAAATAATAGTACCGGCTTTTTCTTCTAGTGCTTCATATACTTTTTCTAAAGACGTAATAATCGTTTTTCTTTTTGGATTTGTATTAACAAAATTAATAGCAGCTTCGATTTTTGGAAGCATGCTTCCCGCAGCAAATTGTTGTTCTTCAATATATTCTTCTAATTGATTCACTGTGACATGCTCTAATTTTTTTTGATTCGGTTGATTATAATTTACATACACATAATCAACTGCAGTTAAAATAACGAGCGTATCGGCATCTACTAATTCTGCTAATTTCTGCGCAGCGAAATCTTTATCGATAACCGCTTCAGTTCCTTTTAACCCTTCTTCAGAATCAATTACTGGAATTCCACCTCCGCCCACAGCTATCACTATGTTTCCATCTTCGACCAAAGAATTAATCACTTTATGTTCATGAATACTTACAGGCTTCGGTGATGGAACAACACGTCTCCATCCTCTACCAGCATCTTCTTTAAACACTGCTTTTGTTTCATCCATTAATTTTCTGGCCTCTTCTTCTGTATAAAAAGGACCAATTGGTTTAGTTGGATTTTTAAATGCCTCATCTTTTTTATCCACAACAACACGTGTTATAACCGTTGCTACATCTTTGTTTATATTCCGTTTTTTCAATGCCTTTTCAATTGCATTTTCCATCCAATATCCAATCATCCCTTGGCTCATTGCCCCACAAGTATCTAATGGCATTGCAGGTGTCTTTTCCGTTTCTGCAGCTTTTTGCTGTAATAAAATATTCCCCACTTGTGGGCCATTTCCATGCGCAATTACTATATCCACATCATTTTCCATTATTTTCACAAGTTGTTCTGCCGTTTTTTCCAACGCTTCTTGCTGCGCTCCCGCAGTAGCTTCTCCAGACTGTATCGCATTTCCCCCTAGTGCAACTACAATTTTTCTTCGTGCCATATTCCAGCCCTCCAGTTGATTTCGCTTTCACAGCGCTTTATAAAGTAATACTGCCTGTAATTAATCCATAAATCGCAAAGAATGCTAAAGCACCAATTGCTACGGATGATGCTAATTCCACTCGAGTAAATATTTGCTTCGAACTCTTTTGCTTTTGAACATTGTAAAAAATAAAAATACCTGGCGCATATAAAGTCATTGTTAATAATAAATACTCTAAACCGGCTGCATAAACTAACCACACGCCATAAATACTTGCGATCAAGCCAATTATTATATTTTTATTTCGATCTGCTTCTTCAGACTTTAAGCTATGCTTCAGTTGATAAAATGCTGAAAAAGCATATGGGATTAAAATAGCTGAAGATGCTAAAGAGAATGCAAAGTTATACGCCTGATCAGAAACGACGAATGTTAACAAGAATATTTGTATTAAACCATTTGTTATCCATAATGAATTTACTGGAGCCTTATTTTTATTTTCTTTTGCGAACCATTTTGGAAATACTCCATCTTTAGCCGCTAAATATGGAATTTCAGAAGCGAGCAAAGTCCAACCTAACCAAGCACCTAATACAGAGATGACTAAACCTAAATTAATAAAGATAGCACCCCATTTTCCAACAACACTTTCAAACAAATAAGCCATAGCCGGATTTTTCAAACCTGCAATGTCTGCTTGCTGCATAAGTCCAAGAGACAATAATGTGATTAAAATGTAAATGATGAGTGTACCAATTAAGCCAATAACGGTTGCTTTCCCTACATCACTTCTATTTTTTGCTCGACTGGATAAAACAACAGCCCCTTCTACCCCAATAAATACCCATAAAGTTACAAGCATTGTACTTTTAACTTGGCTGCCAACTGCTCCCCATGAAAAAGAACCAGTTTGCCCCCAAAATCCATCTAAGAACGTATCAATATGAAACGCAAAGATTCCTATGACAATAAATACAAATACAGGTACTAATTTTGCGATTGTAGTTACTAAATTCACAAGGGCTGCTGATTGAACTCCACGTAAAATTAACATGTGAACACACCATAATAATACGCTTGCACCAATAATGGATTCTACATTTTGACCGCCTTCAAAGATCGGGAAGAAATATCCTAATGAAGAAAACAATAATGTACCGTAAGCTACATTCCCAAGCCAAGCAGATAGCCAGTATCCCCACGCACTATTAAACCCCATAAAATTACCAAACCCTGCTTTTGCATAGCTAAAAATACCACCATCTAAATCTGGCCGTTTTACAGTTAGATTTTGAAAAGATAATCCGAGTGCGATCATCCCAATTCCTGTTATAACCCAGCCAATAATAATGGCTCCAGCACCAGCACCTTTTGCCATATCACTCGCTAAATTAAAGGCTCCACCGCCAATCATAGACCCAACTACAAGAGCCGTTAGTGTAAACAACCCTAATTTCTTATCTTCACCCATTCCACTCACCTCTCTTTAATTGCAATAACAATACAAAAGCAATAGTGAATGATAGTGTCTAAAGGAGGAGAAAGAAGAAAGGAAGACTCCCTTTCTTCTTTACTCCATGTTTCCTAAAGTAGCTGCCATAACCGCTTTAATTGTATGCATTCTATTTTCAGCTTGATCAAATACTTTTGAATGTTTACTGCGGAATACTTCGTCAGTTACCTCCATTTCTTTCAACCCATATTTCTCATAAACTTCTTCGCCATACATCGTTTCAACATCATGAAATGCAGGTAAACAATGTAAGAAAATCACGTTTTCATTCCCTGTTGCTTTAATCATTTTCATATTTACTTGATAAGGTTTCAATAACTCGACACGTTCAGCAAATTTTTCTTCTTCCCCCATAGACACCCATACATCTGTATAAATTACATCTGCATTCGCAACAGCTTCTTCCACATTACTTGTTATCATTACTTGTTCATTATATTTTTTTGCTAAATCAATTACTTCTTGTGCAGGCCATAAAGATTCCGGTGTACAAATACGTACATCCATTCCAACGATTGCTCCACCAACTAGTAAGCTATTAGCAACATTATTTCGCCCATCGCCAACGTAAACGAGCTTCACATTTTTCAATTTCCCTATATGTTCTCTAATTGTTAATAAATCTGCTAGTGTTTGTGTTGGATGCCACATATCTGTTAATCCATTCCAAACTGGCACACCAGAATTTTGTGCTAAAGATTCTACAGTTTCATGATTAAATCCACGAAACTCAATTCCGTCAAACATACGCCCTAACACTTTTGCTGTATCCTCTACAGATTCTTTTTTCCCAAGTTGAATATCACCTTTCCCTAAATATTCAGGATTTGCCCCTAAATCTGTACATGCTACTGTAAATGCACAACGCGTACGAGTAGAAGTTTTTTCAAATAAGAGCGCTACATTTTTACCTTCTAAATAATGATGCGGGATACCATTTTTCTTTTTCTCTTTTAATTCTGCTGCCAAATCTAGAAAATATAACAATTCTTCTTGTGTAAAATCTTTTTCTGCTAGAAAGCTTCTTCCTTTTAAATTTGGTCTAGTCATTAACATAATTCATCCCTACTTTCTCCGTTATTTATACTAAATATCTTTACGAACAATTGGCATACTCATGCAACGTGGACCCCCACGACCACGAGATAATTCCGAACTTAGCACCTCAATCACTTCTATACCGTGTTCACGTAATAACGTATTAGATACATAGTTGCGATCATATGTAACAACTACACCTGGCGCAATTGCTAATGTGTTCGAGCCATCATTCCATTGTTCACGAGCAGAAGCAATTACATCTCCTCCTCCACATGGAATAAGAACTAATTCACTTAAGCCTAATACCTCTTTTAATGCTTCCATTAAAGAAGTACGATGTGTAATTTTAAGAGTTTCCTCATCTGATCCTTTTTCTAAAATATAAATATTCATATTCCCTTTTGGCCCTTGAATGGCTGGGTGAATTGTAAACTTGTCATAATCAACCATTGTAAATACTGTATCTAAATGCATAAATGCTCGACATTTTGGAATTTCTATTGCTAACACTTTCTTAATTTTATTTTGTCGGCTAAAAAGATTTTTAGCTAAACGTTCAATTGCTTTAGCTGAAGTACGAGCAGATACTCCAATCGCAATTGTTTCTTCATTTAAAATTAGCTCGTCGCCACCTTCAATCGGAAATTTATAATCACGATCTAACCAGATTGGTACATTATGTTTTGCAAATCTTGGATGATATTTAATGATGTACTCCATGAATAATGATTCACGTCTACGCGCTGGTTCTCTCATCTTATTTATCGTTAAGCCATCGCCCACGCTAGCTGCTGGATCACGAGTAAAATATAAATTAGGCATTGGATCTAAGTAAAACGGATAGTGATCTTCCATTAATTCATATAAATGTGTCTTCTTACTTGTTTCAATTTCGTTTTTCCGTACACCGCCCATAATTTTTTGAATTAATTCTTCATTTGAAAAGGAAAGTAAATATTCTTTTAAAGTTTGATGTGCAACATTTACGTCGGCCTGTCCTTCTTTTAAAATACGATCAACAAATTCTTCTCGAAGTTTTTTATCTACTAACGCCTCCGCGGCTAGTTTTTCTAAATAAAGAACTTCAACACCCCGATTGCGTAACGTTTGTGCAAAATAATCATGCTCTTTTTGAATAATTGGTAAGTATGGAATATCGTCAAATAATAATTGCTGCAAATAATCTGGCGTCAAGTTTTCCACTTCTTTACCCGGTCGTTTTAATAAAACCGTTTGTAATTCCCCAATTTCTGAAGTAACATGTATCGGATGTTTCATTTGTTGTACCTCCTTTTAAATATGTTTGATGTCTTACAAGTACATAATAAATGCTCTGTACTTTCATCTTTGTGAAAGCATCCACATTATCATTGTGAAATATTAAACAAGTTATTTTTTTAAAATCATACGAATATGTATTTTTATAACAAACTATCTTGCTTTCTCAATAAAAATACATATATTACGCATATATGTTGAATATTTAACTTCCGTATTTAAACAAAAATCCTGTTTTTAATTTTATTAAAAACAGGATTTTTGCATCTAAATAATTAAATTTAATCTTTCTTCTATAATCTCCTATCTGATTTCGACTGTGAAATTATAAGGCATGTATCATTTCCACATATACATCCTATTTTTCTTTCCAATCTAACTCATCAAATAAAACACCAATAACATGTGCATTACCAGGTAATGTTTTAATAACCATTAATTGATCTACACAATCAATTTTAAAACAACTTCTCGTAATTTTTTCTTTAACTTTATATCAGTTTGTAAATGCTCTTCTGAGAAAACTTTATATATCATTAATCCTTCTTGAGAAGGTACCTTCGTTAAGTTTAACTCACGAATATCGCGAGAAACCGTAGCTTGTGTTACTAATACATCTTTTTTTGCTAACAATTCTACTAATCTTTCTTGCTTATCTATTTCATACTCCTTTACAAATTGTTTAATTAACCGTTGTCTTTTTTCTTTTTTCATAAAAGACACCCCTTTTAATATTATAGCTCGCTATAATTTTCATCCGAAAGGGAGAGAAAAGAATGTTGCGGAAACGTTCATAGTTTAACTGTAAATATTAAATCAAACTAAATAAAAAAGAGAAGAACAGCATTCTGTTCTTCCTTTTACATTGAAAATCGTTCAATTGTTTGTTTCAAATCAGTTGCTTGCTTCTCTAAATCCTTTAATAATTGATCGATTACTATCATATTTTTAGATTGTTGTAGCGTCACACGTGCTACTTCTTGCGAACCAGCTGACGTTTCTTCAGCAATTGCTGCTACAGCTTTTGTTTGTGCTCCTGTTTGATGAATGTGGCTCACTTGTTCATTCATATAACTACTAATTTGCTGAGTTGCATCGGCTACTTCCATAACACTTGATGACATTTCTTTTAAAATTAATTCCGTAGCTTCCCCACGTTTCGCCTCTTCTTTAGCTATTTTCACTTGTTCTGTCATTTTCATTGCAACTTGTTGTACTTCATCTTGCATATTCCGTAATAACTGCGATATGTTTCTTGCAGAATGATCACTTTCATCAGCAAGTTTACGTACTTCTTCCGCAACAACCGCAAAGCCTCTTCCATGCTCTCCTGCGCGAGCTGCCTCAATAGAAGCATTTAGTGCTAATAAATTCGTTTGGCTAGCAATCGCACTCACAACAGACACAATATGTTCTACTTGTTTCATTCGTTCTTCTAACTTCTGTACATTTTGCATTGAATCTTCATTTTCTTTTGCCAATGTTTGAATACCTTGAATTAAAGACGTAAAGACACGAGTACTATGCCCTAAAGCTTCAACCATTTCTGAAGACAATGTATCAGACTGCTTCGCTTTTTCTTCTACTTCACTTGCAATAGAAGTCGTTGTATCAACAGCAGAAACAATTGCTTGAATTGATGCCGCTGATTGCTCAGCGCCTGAAGAAATCTCTGCAAGTGTCTCAGATACACCTTGCGCTTGTCTCGTTGCTTCGCCTGTTTGTTTTCTAATCTGCTGTACTTGATTATTTGTATACGAAAATGTTGTATCAATATTTTTTACCATGCCCCTTAAGTTTCCTAACATCATATTAAATGCAACACTTAAAGATTTAATTTCATCATCTGTCTTCGGTAATGGAACATCTTCACGAATATCACCCTCAGCTGCTTTTCTTGCCGCTTCCTCTAACTTGCGAAGCGGTTTAATTAAAAATACGGCTGCTCCATATGCTAAAATTCCAGACCATACTACCCCTAATAACATAACGATAATATTATATACAGTTTGACTTACATAACTTTGAAAATAATCGTATATCACGTAAATAAAAAATATACTTGTTGAATATGTAATGAAAGCTAAAACTGTAGTGAATAGCATAAGTTGTGTACGTAATCCAAAAGAAAATGTTTTTCTTTCTTTTTCCATCTTCCCTTTCCCCCTTTTTATAAGCAATATAAATACTACCTATATATTATTATCCATATTTTCATTATAGAAGGATATAGAGATTTTAAAAATCATTATTTCTTTGAATATCAAATTGCACGAAAAAAATAAAGGATTCTGACAATTTATGACTAATAACAGAAATACAGGGCAACATTTGTAAAATATATTTTTAACTGGGGGTTTTGTATGATTCAAGTTCGAAATCTAGTAAAATCATTCGGTTCACTTGATGTGTTAAAAGGAATTGATTTAGAAGTAAAAGAAAAAGAAGTTGTTGTTTTAATTGGTGCCAGTGGTTCTGGTAAAAGTACATTACTTCGCTGTCTTAACTTTTTAGAAATGTACGATGAAGGCGAAATTCACCTACAAGGTGAGCGAATTGATCCAAAGCATTCAAATTTAAATAAAGTCCGTGAAAATGTCGGTATGGTTTTTCAGCACTTTAACCTCTTTCCTCATATGACCTCACTAGAAAACATCATAGAAGCACCTATTCACGTAAAAAAATTAGAGAAAGCAAATGCACAGGATATTGGAAATCAACTTCTCCAAAAAGTCGGCCTTCAAGATAAAGCGGATGTAACTCCTCATCTTCTTTCAGGTGGTCAAAAACAGCGCATTGCCATTGCACGAGCTCTTGCAATAAGCCCTAAGATTATGCTATTTGATGAGCCTACCTCAGCTTTAGACCCTGAACTTGTTGGAGAAGTATTGCAAGTTATGAAAGAACTTGCTGAAGAAGGGATGACAATGGTTATTGTTACTCATGAAATGAATTTCGCAAAAGATGTAGCTGATCGCGTCATCTTTATGGACGATGGAAAGATTGTAGAAGATGCTCCGCCAGTACAATTCTTTTCAGCTCCATCACATGAACGGGCAAAACAATTTTTACGCAACGTTTTATAATGTAACTTTTGTTTCAAACGAAAAGGAATACATTCATACGGTGCACAACTAATCATCCAAATAAAATATTTCAATAACATACTAAAAAACCATCCGTATGATCAATATATAGGAGGGGTTTTATGAAAAGAAAACTATTAACCATTGTTGCGAGCATTACACTATGTACATCCTTCATACTAGGAGCTTGTAGCAAAGAAAGCTCTACTACTTCATCAAATAGTGAAAAAGAATTTCGCTATGCGATGAGTGGATTATACAAACCTTTTAACTATAAAGAAAATGACGGCAAACTTGTCGGCTTTGATGTAGAAATCGGTGAAGCTCTTGCTAAAAAGATGAACATGAAGGCTACGCCCGTTACAAACCCATGGGAAACGCTGATTCAAGGTCTTCAAGCGAAGAAATATGATGTAATACTGGGTAGTATGGCAATTACAGAGGAGCGCTTAAAAGCTGTTAGTTTCTCAAATCCGTACTATCGATCTGGCGCCCAAATTTTTGTGGCTAAAAAGAATACCGCTATCTCTTCTCCAGAAGATTTAAAAGGTAAGAAAATTGGTGTTGTAAAAGCTAGTACCTTTAAAAATCTTGTTGCAAAATATACAGATCAAATCACAGAATATGACAGCGATATTACTGCTCTTATGGACTTAGAGCCTGGGCGTGTTGACGCAGTAATTACGGATCAAATGGTTGGTCTACGTATGATAAAAGAAGGAAAATCGAAGATAAAAGAAGCCGGAAAACCATTAAATCTTGATGAAATGGGAATTGCTATTCGCAAAGATGATAAAGAAATGGTTGAGAAAGTAAATAAAGCGTTAGATGAAATCATTAAAGATGGTACGTATGAAAAGATCAGTAAAAAATGGTTCGGGCGTAATATTCTCGGTGAAGAGGAAAAAACGAAGTAAGTTAGCCATTCAAAAGATTCATAAACAATGCCCCACTGATTAAATGTTCATTTTATGTGGGGCATTTCATTCTCTACTAAAATCTATACAATATGAGGTGAAACGCATGTTTGAAATTTTTATCTCTTCCTATCCCACACTCTTAAAGGCTACTATTGTCACATTACAATTAACATTAACTTCCCTAGTACTCGGTTCATTAATTGGATTATTATTCGCTTTCTTTCGAATCTCTAACAATAAAGTTTTAAATAGTATCGCTCATGTCTACATTGCTATTATTCGTGGTACACCTTTAATTGTTCAAATTGCCATTCTCTATTTTGGAATTACATCCGTTGTTGTTTTCACCCCTTTTTGGGCAGGTGCAATCGCTTTAGCAATTCATAACGGAGCATATATTACGGAAATTTTCCGTGGATCTATTCAATCCGTTGACCGGGGACAATTAGAAGCAGCTCGCTCTTTAGGCATGCCTTATCCTTTAGCTATGCGACGAATTATATTACCACAAGCATTTCGTCTGTCTCTTCCTCCTCTAGGAAACCAATTTATTATCGGATTAAAAGATTCTTCACTTGTTGCTTATGTAGGAATGTCCGAATTATGGGGTTCAGGTTTATCAATTGCAGCAGGTAATTTCCAACAATTAGATACTTACATAATCGTTGGTGCATACTATCTCATACTTGTTCTTCTATTTACTTATTTTGTTAATCTTTTAGAAAAACGACTACAACGAAAAGAAACTAACTCCGTCCAAGTCCATAAAAGGAACAAAAAGGAAGTTTCTTTATAAGAAAAAGCAAGCCTGAGATGGCTTGCTTTTTCATTGCAAAAATATATTAATTTTTACTGATTTACTTTTTTAATACTCTTTTCTTCTTCTATATGTTCCTCACGATATGAAATATTATGAGGATCTAGTCCATTTCCTAAAGAACCATAGAAATGCTCTCTATGCGGATCCACTAATTCACTTCCTTGATAATACACACGTGGTGTATTCCATAGCGCTGCCAAAGCTTTTGTCATCGGCATCTCATGATAGCGTTCCGGCCACATTTCTTTAATCTTCTCTTTTACTAACGGATAGTATTTAGAACTCATAGCGGGAAACAGATGATGTTCTGTATGATATGAGAAATTGAAATGTAAAACGTCTACCCAGCGCGGCACTGTTACTGACAAACAGTTTGCTAACGGATCATTTACTGGAACAATTGGATTTAAGCGGTGATTTGTTGCGATATATGCCATTACAATAAAGTTAGCAATTAACAACGGAATGACATATGCAAATAACCATTTTCCAGGTCCCATAATAAACAATAAACTAATCCAAACTGTCCAAGGCAAAAGAAGTTGAAGCCATACAGATTTTTGATTGGATGACTTGAACTCTTTTATAAAATGAAAGAACATTCGAGTCGAATGCAATGTAAATTGAATTGTTAGTGACAGAAAACTAAAGAATGAACGTACATGTAAAGGCATACGATATACCCAACTCAAAAACTTACTCTTCTTAAGTTTCTCAAGTGTCGGCCATGCATCTGGATCATTCTCTTCATGCTGTGTATGAACATGATGCGTTGCATTATGCCACTTTCTCCAAAGCTTTGGCCCTGTTGATAATGGCATAAATGCAATCGCGCCTAAGAAGTCACGAAGCCATGCCTTTCTTACAACAGTTCCATGTAAAATTTCATGCCCTAAAAATCCTAGTGAAGCAAAACATAATCCAAGAACAATCGCAATTCCTAGATTCGCCCACACATTCAATTCAAATACACCAATCGATATTAATCCCGCCAATGCCACAAGCAAATAAGCCAGTCCACCAAATAAACGAGTAGGCACTGGTTTAAATGCTTTTTTCGGCAAATGTGGTGATACACGTGCTGCATACCACCCAAACGTATGAAGCTCCTTCATCCTTTTGCTCCTTTCTTATGCCGCGCCTTGCGCAACTTACATATATCAATTCTTGCTTCCAGATTGATTTTACTAGATGATCCAAAAAGCATCTACTATAAGGAAAATATACTCACTCTATCGTCACTTATTTTTCGCTTTTATTATCAATGAAAAACATTTCTCTTTTTACTCTCTATCAACCTTTCCACATGATGAATCATAACAATAGAATTTCTATATTGTCAACACCTTTTATGACCTAGTAATAAAAGGTGGTTATATTTTTATAATCATACTTTATTTCACTAAAGAAAATGTATAGATTCCATAAGGATTTACCCACTATATATAGACATTTTCTTAAACGCCATAGACTCTATCTCATTCAATAACTCCTATGTAATCAACAAACAGAATCACTTGAATTTAGTTTTATATAAATCCTACTACATCATAATGCCCCACCTAATTAATTATATTAAAATAATTTATAACCTCTTTTAATAAAAATAGACTACTTCTAAAACAACACACATGAATTTCATATAATATGGAAATATTAAAAGGAAAATTGTTCTAAAATCAGGAGGTTTCCGCAATGACAAGTGATACATTTCCACAACTGCCGCTATCTTATTGGATTGAATCTACTCAGTTTCCTACTTTCCCTCGTTTATCCGAAAATATAAAGACGAAAGTTGCTATTATCGGTGCTGGTATTACAGGTATTACTACTGCCTATTTACTTGCAAAAGAAGGCATCGATGTTGTTTTAATTGATTCTGGTCGTATTTTAAATGGAACGACTGGGCATACAACAGCGAAAGTAACAGCACAACATGATCTTATTTATGATGAATTAATAAATCATTTCGGTGTAGAAAAGGCCCGGCTTTACTATGAATCAAATAATCAGGCTCTACAATTCATAAATAAAACTGTTCAAACATATAAAATCGACTGTAATTTCTCAAATGAAGATTCATATTTATATACAACTACTGATAACGGATTAAGAAATTTATCGAAAGAATATGAAGCTTATCAAAAATTAAATATGCCTTGTGACTATGTTCAATCTCTATCGATTCCTATTCCAGTACAATCTGCGCTTGTAATGAAAAATCAAGCACAATTCCATCCCCTTCTTTATTTAAAAACACTTTTAGAAAAGTTTGTGGAGATGGGCGGAAAGGTCTACGAACAAACAACAGCTATGGATGTGGAAAAGGGCGATTATTCACAAATAATTACAAAAGAGGGCCATCATATCACTTGTGAATATGTCGTCTCTTGTTCACATTTTCCTTTTTATGATGCGAATAGCTTTTTCTTTACGCGAATGTACGCAGAACGCTCCTACGCTCTTGCAATAAAAGCAAAAACGGAGTATCCAGGTGGCATGTATTTAAGTATTGATGATCCAAAGCGCTCCTTACGCTATATAACAAACAATGGAGAAAAATTAATTTTGATTGGCGGAGAGAGTCATAAAACAGGTCAGGGAATAAATACGATGCTTCATTATGAAGCACTCTATTCTTTTGCTGAAGCCACTTTTGGAATAGATGAAGTTCCTTATAGATGGTCAGCACAAGATTTAATTACTCTAGATAAGCTTCCTTATATCGGACATATTAACGAAAGAAATCCAAATATATTTGTTGCAACTGGATATCGCAAATGGGGAATGACAACTGGAACTGCTGCCGCTCACCTACTGAAGGACTCCATCCTAAAAGTTCACAGTCCCTATAAAGAACTGTATGCACCATCACGCTTCCATGCAAATCCAGATATAAAAACGTTCCTCTCCCAAAACATTGATGTTGCGAAACATTTAATTGCAGGAAAGATTGAAACCGCATTACGTAAGCCAGAAGATCTCGAAGTTGGTGAAGGATCTGTCGTACATGTTAACGGTAAACGAGCAGGTGCTTATAAGGACAAAGAAGGAAAATTACATATCGTCGATACAACTTGTACACATCTCGGCTGTGAAGTTGAATGGAATAATGGTGATTGTACTTGGGATTGCCCTTGCCATGGTTCTCGTTTTTCAATTGAGGGAGACGTTCTTGAAGGCCCAGCAGATCAACCGTTAAAACGAGTTGATAATGAGTAAACAAATAAAGAAGTTCAACAAAATTACTGTTGAACTTCTTTATTTGTTATAAACCCTTTTCAGATAAAATTCGACACAAGGAGGAAAATATTAACATTAAATAAAATAATATATTCATCTACAAATTAAAAGGGGTGAATATTATGCAACCTTCAGCTCCACCTCATCTAGAATCTACAGAAACTATCTTTCCAAGCTCTATTACAAAACTTGTTGTTTTTATTTGTTGGCTAGCCATTTTAGCTGATGGATATGATTTAGGTATTTACGGTGCCGTTCTACCAAAGCTCCTAGAAGACAAAAGCTGGGCGCTATCACCAGCGCATGCTGGTACAATTGCAAGCTATGCTTTATTTGGGATGTTTATTGGGGCTATTCTAGTTGGAACGATTACAGATCTAATTGGGCGTAAATGGACGCTTATATGCTGTTTAGCACTTTTTTCTATCACAATGGGTTTAGCGGCTATCGCTCCTTCTCCTGAGTTATTTGGATTATCTCGATTTATAGGAGGAATCGGATTAGGCGGTGTTATCCCAACAGCTTCAGCACTTACTGTTGAATATTCACCAAAAAAAAGGCAATCTTTTATTTATGCTCTTATGTTTACTGGCTATCCTTTAGGTATCGTGTTAGGTGCTATTTTGTCCATGCTTATGTTAGAAGATTTCGGATGGAGAATTATGTTTGGTATCGGAATGATTCCACTACTCCTCATTCCTTTCATTATTCGCTATTTACCCGAGTCCATTCAATTTTTATTATCACGTAATCGCCAAGAAGAAGTGAACCAAATTCTTAATCGTTTTCAAATTGAATTTCATGTAAAAGATAAAACTCATCAAGACCCATCTACTATACGAAAGAAAAATGGATTTTTTACTTTATTCTCAAAAGAATACATAAAAGCAACGCTACTTTTTTGGATCACTTATATAATGGGAATGTTTTTAATATATGGTTTAAACACTTGGTTACCACAGATGATGCGCCAGGCAGGATATCCTCTTGGGTCTAGTCTGTCATTTCTACTTATGCTAAATATTACCGCAGCTATCGGCGCACTATTCGCTGGAGCAATTGCTGATCGTATAGGAGCAAAAATTGTTATTAGCATCTCTTATCTTATGGCAGCCATATGTATCGGACTATTAACAATCAAACCATCTGTTACAATCATTTATCTTTTAATTGGCCTTGCTGGTATTGGATCAGTCGGTATTACTCAAATATTAAATGCATATGTAACACAATACTTCCCATCACATATCCGAGCTACCTCCTTAGGCTGGGGACTGGGGCTTGGCCGAGTTGGTGCAATTGCTGGCCCAATTCTCGTCGGTATTATTATGACAATGCAATATGACTTAGCATGGAATTTTTACTTATTCTCCTTTGCAGGTCTTATCGCAGCTATATCTGTTTTCTTCATTCCTACAAAATAAAAAGAGCACAAACTTACTTGTGCTCTTTTTCATATGCTTCAAACAACATATCTCGAAACAATGTATTTAAACTCTCAATATCGATTCCTGATCCCTTTTCAATTCCTTTTACATATTGCTGATAGTAATGAATTTGTTCTTCTAAAAATTGATTTAACACCTTAATTTTCAATCCAACATCTAATTCAGTACCTGCTTTTTTCTTTATTAACAACTTTTCAATTTCATCTAATACGCTACGTTCTAATGATAATTCTGTAATTAATCGATCAAATTCTACAGGAGGTAAAGTCGTTTTCTCTTCTAGCCACTTACAAGCTAAAATGGGACGTAATACATAAAAGTACTTTTTCAGCTTTACATTCTCACCTTGCAAAAATTCACGATAATTTTTCGAAGCCATATGTAAATAATGATATATCGTTGCTTTTGGATCAAAATTCTTCTCACTCATCTGTTGAAGTAGTTCTGGAAAATTAGAGTTTTTCGAATAAAAAATTGGTGATCGAATCCACTCAAGTAAAGCAGGATTCGACTTCGCGAATAGTTGCAACGCCTTTTTAATATCCCAACCACTTATATCTAAATCATCACTAATTGGATACTCAATTACATCTCGTTTGTCATGAATTGATAAATACCATTCTACCGGATGTATATAAACAAACCTAACATCATAATCGCTATCTTTCGATGGAAACCCCCAAGCACGACTCCCTGATTCCACCGCAAATAAAATTTTTACATCATTCTCTTTTTCAATTCTTTCTAACTCCAACTCGATTTTCTCTCTCATTTCATAACATCTCCATTTTTTGATTATTTCCTTGGAAATTCGACAATACACTATTAATTTTACTACATACTAAAAAAACTGTCAGAAATTACTGACAGCCTAATGAAACGTCTATTGTTGCTGTTCAATTACAGTAGCAGCAATTCGTTCAAACTCTTTTTGAATCTCCTCTTTATATGCATCTACTATTGAAAAATCCATAGCAGCAATATAAATTCGTTCTAATTTATCACGAACCGATTTTGCTTTCGCTAAGAAAGACATCGCCTCATTCATTTTTGCTTTATATTGAATGGAGACATCACGAATTTCCTTCGCATATTTCTCATCCGTCCCTGGCGTAACAATAAGGGCATACATATCAATAATTTCATCACCCTCGCGACTTGGAAAATATTCATGTGGTGCGGTGCTATCAAAAATTGCAAAGCCTAATTCTCTTACGATAACCATATCAAGACTATTCGGGTCAAATCCGCAATGATATACTTCAACTTCAAACCCTTTTTCTTCAGCTGCCTTAGCTAACTTTTTGAGCATCGTTGATTTTCCAGAGCCTGGGCGCCCTTTTATAAAATAACGATGTGGTAACCCTTCTGTTAAATTAGGAACAAAATCAACTGCTCCTTTCGGTGTAGCAGCTCCTAAAAAACGATGTTTTACAAGCGATTGTCTCCCGCTTTTATCTGCAAATAATTTCTGGATTAGCTGATTGGTTAGTTCATTTGCTTTATTAAAATCTATATTATCAATATATATCTTCTCCCACTCATCATGTATAACCAATGCCTCTTTAAAACGTGCGTAAGCAGACTGAAAAGCTTTGCTTGCTTCTGAAACAAATCTTTCAATTTCTAACTTCTGCTTTCTTAGTTTATCTGAGTCCCAAGCAATTCCTAAATTTATATACTCTTCAACAACTCCTGGCATTTTTGGCTCAATAACATGCGGCGATGTCCCATCAACAATTCCTACTTTTAATTTTGGGATAATTACACCATCAACCGATTTATTATCAGAAGAACAATGTAAAAATTCAATATCATATCCTTTTTCAATCCATTCACGACCTATTGCCTTTATTAAAGAAGATTTTCCCGTTCCTGGGCCACCCTTTAAGATAAATAATCTGTCTAATCCTTTTAAATTCTCTTCGTATAAATTGTGAAATCCCCTAGCTGTATTACCACCAGCATAATAATTTAATACATTTCCTGTCACTGCACTCACTCCTTCGCAGCATTCTATTTACATAAGCTACAATATGCGAGCAGCTTTATTTGGGTGAATACCTATTTTGTATTGCACGCAAAAAGGAAATGAATTACAATTTAACTATCGGAAAATTCCGATTTTAAAAACTGAATACTTCTTTATCAAGAGAGGCAGAGGGACCGGCCCTTTGAAGCCCAGCAACCTCAGTTTATACAAACTGAATAGGTGCTAATTCCTGCAAAATGCAATGCATTTTGGAAGATAAAACTCAACTAGCATGTAAAGCTCATCTTTCTTGATACTGAAGGATGAGCTTTTTATTATTTGAAAAACATATATTGGAGGTATGTAAAATGAAAGTAATTGATTTATCACAAACATTTGAAAATAATATGTCTCAATTTCCTGGAACACCTAAAATACAACTAGAAGCTGTTACAAGTGTTGAAGAATCAGGATATCAAGTTACAGATTTTCATTCTGTCGTTCATGTTGGCACGCATTGTGATGCTCCTGCGCATTTTATTTCAGGCGCAACGACCATCGATCAATTACCGCTGGATCAATTTGTAGGTGAAGCTGTTCTTATAGATGTAACACATATTCAAGAGCGAAAATTACCTAAGACAGTATTGCATAATACTGACATAAAAGAAGGTGATATTGTTATTTTTCATTCTAATCTATCCACAAAATGGAATACAGAAGCTTATGAGAAGGAAGCATTTTATCTTTCTGAAGAATTAGCTAAAGAACTAGTGCGATTAAAAGTAAAATCTATCGGTTTAGATTTCATTTCTCCTGATGAAGTCACAACAGAAACATCACCGATTCATCACATATTACTAGGGAATGATATTTACTTAATTGAAAACTTAACAAATCTAGATGCTATCGAAGCAAAACGTTTCTTTTTCTCAGCAGCACCTTTAAAAATTAAAAATAGTGACGGTGCTTTCGCAAGAGCATTTGCTGTTATTTTTTAAACATAGCCTATAAAAAAAGCAAAGGCCACTACTGGTCTTTGCTTCTATATTTTCTATTTAAATTAAGAAAGAATTGTTCCACACGAGGACGCACCCAAGCTAAACAATCTATCTCTTTCTTCTTTGTGCAAGCTATCTCTTCTCCATCTACCATTTCAACAAGTTCTAGTTCTAACAGTTGCCTCGTGAATGCTAACATATTCACTTCTTCGGATGGATACTCTTCTTTTAATTTCTCCTCAATTTCCCCCAATAAAAAACCGTCACGCATCATTGCCAATGCATCAATCCAAAGTGGCGGCATTTCATATTTTTCTCCTGTAATTGTATCTTTTACAATATAATTCTTTTGCTCTTTTCGAAATTGAATCGTGTGTAAACATACAGTCGAATTTAATGTTAATTCCATCATACCACCTCTTTCATAATATCTGCATAGAAAAAAGGATGCGTGTGCACCCCTTCTTATCTTTTCATAACACTACTGAACCGCTACATGAGCAATCAATCTCATGTCGATATTTTCCTCCATTATAAACGAAGTATTTTATAAAAAAAACCCTTCTTGAAACATTTTATAAAATGTTTATATTTACACAACAAGAACACTTTTCTGAAAAATCTTTTCTCCCAATACATTAAAAGGTCGGCAAAAAAATTTCTACTTTCGTTCCTACTCCTACACTACTTTGGATCGTGATACTCCCTTGATGTTCCTTAATAATTTTATATGTAATCATTAATCCAAGTCCTGTACCAGTCTCCTTTGTTGTGTAAAACGCCTTGCCAATTTTTTCTAACTTCTCATTCTCTATACCAAATCCTTGGTCTTCAACAGAAATACACAAATGTCCTTGCGTTTTTTGATATGCACGGATATGAATTTCTCCACCCTCTGGCATTGATTCTATTCCATTTTTAATGATATTTAATAACACTTGTTTTAATTGCTTATCATCACCGTTTATAGCCGGTAAATTCCCATCTACTTGTAAATGACATTTAACTCTATATTGCGTTGCATAACTTTCCATTAGATGCACAACATATAGAAGGATGTCTCGTATATTACACCTTTCATAATTTGTTGGCTTTGGTTTTCCTAACAACATCAATTCACTAACAAATCCATTGACTCTTTCAATTTCTTGTAGCATAATGTCGTAGCTCATCGTATCAGTTGGATTTCTTTCTTTTTGCATTTGCGTAAACCCTTTTAACGCTGTTAACGGATTTCGAATTTCATGAGCAATTGTTGTAGACATAGTCCCAATCACAGCTAAATTTTCCGTCTCTTTCATATTGTTCATCATTTCAACCACTGTTCTTACATAAGATTGAAATCGTTTTAATAAAGAATGTGAAATAATGAAATAAAATACACATAAAACAAGTGGAATTATCACTTTTAAATCTTGTAATAGCAATGTGAAAAATACGTACTTTCCAATTACACTAAAGGACACTAAATAAAAGTATTTTCTATTCACGAAAACCGGGGCAAATAAAATTAATAACATTTCTACCATACTGCCATGTTCAAAAGGTCTATCCGTTCGCAAATAAATCATTAAATTATTCACAAGATTGATAAACATGTACCCAAATAAAAATAAATATTTTACAGAATATACATACCCTCTTTTTTGAAGATATATAGAAATAGGAAATAATGCTATTACAAATATAGGCACACCTATCCCAAGACTACCTTCTGGCCAACCTACCGCTGTTCCACTAATATTCATAGCAGGATATACAAAATAATATATAGCGTCATATAAAAAGAATATAATATAAAATAATAATATAAATACCTTTAAGGCTCTTCTTTCTTCATAAATCAAGCTCTTGTATTTATTCATATAAAAACTCCCCTTGATCGATACAAAAAACTTTCATTGTTATCTCCTTAAAGTATAAGTATGAAATTGCTTTCAGGGCAATATTTAACCTTATAATACTGAAAGGAAGGAGATCTCTCCTTCCTTTTGGTAACAACTTACATCCATCTTACCCTGTCATGTAACAATCCATCCGTAAAATTATTATGCCCTATTACAAAATCCTTCATATATAAATTTAAATACTCACCGTACTTACTTTCTGTATTTAATAACAACTCCTCAACGTAATAAGCACCTTGTTCAAATTGATCTAAAAGTAAACTGGACAAGCCCGCATAAATCCCGCACCCTACCTGAAAATACGTTGCATTCGTTTTATATTTACGAAAAACTTGGCTACTATTCATCACATTATACATATATGTCTCACTATTTTCATAAACGAGTAACACACCGACCAAGTCCTCTCCAGCAACCTCTTCTTCCGCTGGATTAAACACTTTACGATTCCAGTTCCATAAATCTTCTACTTGATCTAAGTTCTGTCTAATTATATTTGTTGTATACTCATTAATTCGGTAAAGAAAACCAACTTCCATATTAAAGTTTTTCCCTAAAATTAATACTTCCTCATGTGGCATTAAACAACCATAGAATTCTTTTTCTCCTAACTTCACTTTATACTCTGAAGCATATACATCTTCATAAAAGTAAAGAGGACGATGATGGCTCATATACATCGGATAACTCCAGATTGCTTCATCTAAAAATCGCTCTACTGCCCATGAAGCATAAAGTGTATGTGGCTTTATAAGTGCTGTATCATTCAAAAATGACGTGTCATGTTCTACAATATAACATGCTCTTGGCCTTTCATTTGGTCGTTCCTTCATAAGTTCAACAACCATCCATTGAACAACACCTGGATTCATACCTGAACCTATAATCGCTTTTGTATTTGTAAATTTCTCTTTCTCCTTCTCAAACCTTGTATATCTTTCCGTAAGCTGAAAGCCAATTAAGCTATCGTCCTGATCTACTGCCTCATTTTCCAAGGCTGAGTTAATATAACAAATTCCTAGTTCATTACAGCAGCTTAATACTCTAATTGTATCTGCCCCTGAAACATCAATCACAACACTCGTTCTTTTTTCTTTTAAATGTTGTTTAAATTCCACTACATTTTGAAGGTTTATTTCATATAAATATAATTGACCTTTCAGATTCGAAAACAACTCATCATAATAAGTCCTATCTTTTTGTTTTATATCCACCAAATGAAATTTGGCATTCTTTAATACTTCATAAATTGGATCTTTTTCATTTGCTATCGCTTGATTTAAAATTGCTAAAACTGCTTTTGCTGCTCCACCAGCACTACCAAGCAATGTAATTGATAACGAATTCGGAAACTGCTCCACAAACAAAACCCCTTTAATAAATTAGTTGAGCAGCTCCTCCTCAAAAAATAAATTGAATATATAATAAGATAGCTCGTACACAATGTTTATAAGTTAGTGCAAAGTTACCTTTTAAAAAATCACACTATACTATGCTTATATTCAATTCATTTTCCCCTCATCTCCAAATTAAACTAAAACAAATAGGCTCGACCTTTTCTTCTGCATATAAAAGAAAAAGCCAGCCCTTTCAACTAGCTTACGGACAATGGACAGATTTTACATGTTGAATATTTACATACATTTTCGCATCACGTGCTTTTGATATTTCAATATGACCTTCATCAATTTTCGCCATTTTTCCAATTTTATTGGACTCCTCACCTAAATCAAACACCATAATTTTCCCAGCCATTTTAATAAGCTGTTCTTCAAACGTTCGAGCTAACGTAATATTTAACGGATTCACGGGGAGTTCATTTTTATTGAGGGCATAAGGCACTTGATTTTCTTTATACGGAATTAACCATTTCAAGTGTTTTAAAGATATATATACAGTTTTATAAACTGGACTATAAAAAACAATATAATCGTTCATCACACTTGTAACATAACCATGTATTGGAGCATTTCCGGCTACATAAATTTCCGTAAAAATCCCTTTAGATGTACTTAATACTTTCCTCAAAGAAATTGAAGGAGACTCTCTCTTAATTACAGAATCCACATCTGGTTTTGAGATTTCTTCATCATTTGATCTTAAAACTTATAATATTGTACATGATATAAAGATATATATACGTAGTCTTGTCCATTGTAAAGAACAACGATATCATTTCCTACATCAATTAATATACCTTTAAATCTTTTTCACCGATTAATTTAACATATATATTTTCTCCAATACTTTTGTTTAACTCATTCATCTATATCCTCCTTCCTACGAATTTCTTCTTATCTGTCTTCCATTTCTAAAAAAATAATCAGGGCAAAGTTCTGTTTTAATAGTAAGTAATTCCTTTTCATACTATCGAAATAAGAAATTGTTCTTCTCTTTCCCTCATAATGCCCCTCTTATTTATTAAACATTATTCATCTTCATTCTTTTTACATTTAACTACTTGACTCACACTCTTAATATGAGACTTAATTACATAAATAACTTCATCACCGTTTACTAGTGTAATACAGCCATGGTGTACCTCACTTAATAAACCTTCCACACACTCTGGACCGCCACGATTAATTTTTACCCACTTATACTTCAAGTCTTTTAATATATCTAAAAAAGTATCCTCATCAGAGCAGAAACATGAACTATAGCAATCGCCACATTTACTTTCTTTCACTTTCTTCACTAGACTCTTCACATGTTTCAACTGATAATATACTAATTCACCATGAGGTAACTGTAACGTTAGATAATCTTTTCCTAACGATACGAGCTCACCAACTCGACTTTCTGGTCCACGAAGGTTTACTTTTACAGTCTCACCAACTAAACATTTAATTTGGTCACAGCATAATACATTCTCCAATTTCGTATCCCCCTTTCTTATTATCTTCCTCTACTTGATTGTCTTTGTGCACGAGCACGACCTGAATTATCGCTACTTTCCTTACTATCGTCGCTCTCATCGCTCTCTCCGCATGCTAAAGCATTATAGTTAACACTTTTAATATGCTTTATTGCAATTAATATAATTTCTTCTTTTACGATTAATGTTACGAAGTCACAAGAAACATCTTGCAAAATGCCTTCCACTTTCTCTGGACCGCCGCGATTAATTTTCACCCAGCAATATTTGAAACTTTCAAGTAGTGCTTCAAAATCTTCTGCACAGGCGCAATCTTCCCACTCACAATCACTTGATCCACATTCTTTCGCATTTTTTGTAATACTTTTTAGATGTTTAAGTTGATAGTAATAAAGCTCACCTTTTTCATTCTTCAATACGAAGTAGTCCTGACATACTGATATTATTGTTCCTTTTTGAGATTCTGGACCACCCCTGTTTACTCTCACAAAAGATCCAATTAAGTCTTTCAAAAAATCACAATGAAATAAACTCACGAGAAAACCCCTTCCATTAATTTATAAGCTTTTGCACTGATAGTATATGTATCTGTACAGGTTACGTTCTCTATGTTTGTCCTAGCTAGAAAAAAATATGCTTTTAACATGGTAGACTACTACCTATCAAAATTTGAAGAAAGGCTAAGAACTCCTTATGTTTTTGATATCTTCAAACAAAAAATCCCTTATGAAGATACATTTCTGCATATCTTCACAAGGGATTTCCCATAGTTTAATCTTCGTCTTTAACATCCATATCTTCTGGAATTGGTTCGTTCAATATTTCTTCCACTAATTGCTTATATTTCTCCATTTGTTCTAAATGCGTATTGAATTGTTCTTTATTTACTAAATATTGCTCTCCATCGAATAGCGCACGAATTTTCTTTTGCTGAATTAACTCTTCAATATACGATTTTGGTAAATTCAAATACTCCGCAGTCTCTTCTATTGTTATATACAATGCGTTCATTCCTTTATTATTTTTTCATCTATACTGTATCTTACTTTACTTTATTTTTGTAAACAAATAAAAAGATTTTGTAAATGCAGTTCAAAAGCAGGTAGATGCATTCCATATATTGTATAGTATTATATAGTAAGAATTTTTTAAATATAGAATGGTATTACCCATTTACACAAAGGAGAGTTAACATATGGCTACTCGTCACATCATTACAATGTTAGAAAAAACACTGCAAGTTGAAACAGAAAACACAATTTCTCATTTGAATGTATCTTTATCTGATCGTTTTCTTTCTCAAAGCACAGCAATACATGAAAACAATTGTTATCATACAATTGGTGAATGGTACAAAAATCATTTCTTATTCCAACAAGATGATTTCCTTTGGGCTAAATATGCCTTCTATGACGCATATTGTGAAGCCATCCAAAAACAAGGTCATCTTACAAAACGCGTCCGTCAAATATTAGAATCATTGGCTCGAAAACACGGAAAACAGTATATTGCTTCTATACTAAATATGCCATTTCCTAATAAACGCGCTAAAGGGACAGCGTAATTTAGCCATGTTCTGTGTAAGCAAAACATAGCTAAATTGTTTTCTAGGATGCTTTACCAATAAAATGTTCATATCATATGAACTGATGAAACCGGTGTCATTATAATGATAGAAAATATAGTAAACAGGAAAACCCCCACGTACATCTCTCATTCACTTGAATAGAGAAATACGTGGGGGTATACTTGTTCCTTATTATTTCATCATCTGCTTAATCAGTTCGCGATTTCTCTTCTTAAATACTTCATTATGAGAAGAAACCATTCCGTACTCACTTGCATCTGGTTGGATAAATTGTTTTGCTTTATTCACAGCATTTCCAGCATCTTGGAATGCACCTGCAATTAAGTGTAGTTTCCCTTCGTGCTTTAAAATATCTCCAGCAGCATATAATCCATCTACTGAAGACTCACTATTTGCATTACCTGCAATATAATAATTATCTATAATTGCAACGTCTAACTCACTATTTTCTAATAATGTAATGTCGCGTTCATATCCATGATTAATAATAACTTCATCAATAGGTAAATGAGAAACCTCACCTGTTTCATGATTTGTTAATTCTACATATTCGATCGCTTCATGATTATCACCGGCAATTAATTTTGTAATCGATGTATTAAAGAAACACTCCGCTGAGCTGTTCATAAGTTGTTTTACTTGTGCTTCATGACCAGATAATTCTTCTTTTCTATAAGTTACATACACTTTTTTCGCAATTGGTTCCAATTCATTTGCCCAATCAACAGCAGAATTGCCTCCACCGGAAATAATAACTGTTTTACCTTTGAAACGCTTTAAAGATTTAACTGTATAATTTAAATTCGATACTTCAAATCGCTCAGCACCTTCAATAGATAACTTTTGCGGTTTCAATATACCACTTCCTGTTGCGACGATAACTGTTTTTGAAAAGTGTTCTTCGCCAGTACTTGTTTTTAATGTAAAAGTACCATCTTGATTACGAATAATCGATTCTACTTTTGTATCTAATACAACTTCCGGCTTAAATGTTAACCCTTGCTGTACAAGTTGTTCAATTAACTTATCACCTGTAACTGGCAATAGTCCTCCTACATCCCAAATCATTTTTTCCGGATACACATGTATTTTTCCACCTAAATGTGGTTGAAATTCTATTATTTTCGTTCTCATTTCTCTGAGTCCACTATAAAAAGCTGAATAAAGCCCTGCAGGTCCTCCGCCTATCACGGTTACATCAAACAATTCTTCTCGATTCATTCGTGCTCACTCCTCAGCTATTAATCGTTGATTATCATTCTCAATAAAATATAACCTGTTTCCGCAAAATTTACAATCAAAATTACTATTGACAATACACCTATATAAAATTATATTATTTAAAGAATCAATAGTGATAATCATTATCATTTTGTTAATAATTAGCAAATTTGAGATTACATCTTCTTTCGTTAATATGGTTATTACTATATTATAAAATCTCATATTCAAGATTTTTAATAAATTATTTTGCATTACCACTACTATTTCAAAAAGATTGCAGTTAAACAAATTATTGTATACACATATCATCTATGTTAAAGGAGAAAGACGATGAAAAAGTTATTTATTTCACTAACAGTCCTTTTCGTTCTTGTTATGAGCGCTTGTAGCAATAGCTCTACAGACAAAAAGAACGATGCAAAAGGTAGCAAATCAGAAACAATTACATACCAATCTGAAGATGGTAAAAAAGTAGAAGTTCCTGCAAATCCAAAACGCGTTGTTGTATTATCATCATTCGCTGGTAACGTAATGTCATTAGGTGTAAATCTTGTTGGGGTAGATTCATGGTCTAAACAAAACCCACGTTTTGATAGCAAACTTAAAGATGTTGCTGAAGTATCTGATGAAAATGTTGAAAAAATCGCTGAACTAAATCCAGATTTAATCATCGGTTTATCAAATGTTAAAAATGTCGATAAGTTAAAGAAAATCGCGCCTACTGTAACATACACTTACGGAAAAGTTGATTACTTAACACAGCATTTAGAAATCGGTAAGTTATTAAATAAAGAAAAAGAAGCAAAAACTTGGGTTGATGACTTCAAGAAACGTGCACAAGAAGCTGGTAAAGAAATTAAAGTAAAAATCGGTGAAGATGCAACAGTTTCTGTTGTAGAAAACTTCAACAAACAGCTTTATGTATACGGCGAGAACTGGGGCCGTGGAACAGAAATCCTGTACCAAGAAATGAAATTAAAAATGCCTGAAAAAGTAAAAGAGAAAGCATTAAAAGAAGGTTACTACGCATTATCTACTGAGGTATTACCTGAATTTGCTGGTGATTACTTAATCGTAAGTAAAAACAAAGATACTGATAACTCATTCCAAGAGACAGAATCATATAAAAACATCCCAGCAGTAAAAAATAATCGCGTATATGAAGCAAACATGATGGAATTCTATTTCAATGATCCACTTACATTAGATTTCCAACTAGACTTCTTCAAGAAGAGCTTTCTTGGTAAATAATACAAACATGAGGAATTCTTAATTTAAGAATTCCTCTTCCTTTATTCTATGAACAGAAAAGATGTGAAACGAATGACAAAAGATCATGACAATCCACGTTCTATAGCTTTTACATACAAACTAATTTTAAGCTTAATTGCATTCTTTCTTATTTTTATGGTTGCAATGGTATTAGGTGCTGCAGATACTTCGATAAAAGATGTATGGTTAGCACTCACTTCCTCCGCTAAAGGAGACAAAATATCTATTATTCGAGAAATACGTTTACCACGTGAAGTTGCTGCTATTTTTGTAGGAGCTGGATTAGCCGTTTCTGGGGCAATTATGCAAGGATTAACACGAAATCCACTTGCGGATCCTGGATTATTAGGGCTATCTGGTGGAGCAAATGCTGCGCTTGCACTGACACTTGCTTTCAACCCTTCCATCAGCTATCTTTACTTAACATTAGCTTGCTTTATCGGTGCTGCAATTGGCGCAATTATGGTATTTGGAATTGGTATGGTGAAAAAAGGCGGCCTTTCTCCTCTTCGAATTGTATTAGCGGGCGCTGCAGTTTCAGCATTTCTACTCGCAATTTCAGAAGGAATCGGCATTTACTTTAAAATTTCACAAGATGTATCACTTTGGACTGCTGGGGGCGTAATTGGAACAACTTGGAGCCAATTAAAAATTATTATTCCGGTCATTTCAATTAGTATCTTTATCGCTATCTTACTAGCAAAAAAATTGACAGTTCTTAGTTTCAGTGAGGAAGTGGCTATTGGACTAGGTCAAAAAATTATTGTTATTAAAACTATTTTATTTATCATTATTATCTTACTTGCAGGTGCATCTGTAGCTCTTGTTGGAAATATGGCATTCATCGGCTTAATGGTACCTCACATGGTACGCCCAATTGTCGGTCCAGATTACCGATTTGTTATACCGATGTCAGCAATTGCTGGAGCATCCTTTATGCTACTTGCAGATACAATCGGACGTACTATTAACGCTCCATACGAAACACCAGTTGCGGCAATTGTCGCGATTGTAGGGTTACCATTCTTCCTATTCATTGTACGTAAAGGAGGAAAAACATTCTCATGATGCAATCTATTTTAAGAAAACAGCGTCTCATTATACTCGCTTTACTTATAGTAATCATCACAACCATTGTAGTTGGAATGGGACTTGGTTCAGCATCTTTATCTTATGATCGACTACTCCCAACATTAATGGGGCAAGGGACTTTTAAAGAGGAGTTTGTTTTATACTCTTTAAGACTACCTAGAATTGTCATTACATTATTAGCTGGTATGGCTCTCGCTTTATCAGGGGCTATTCTGCAAGGAATTACCCGAAATGATTTAGCTGAACCTGGTATTCTTGGTATTAACTCTGGGGCTGGTGTTGCTGTTGCTATTTTCTTTTTATACTTTCCAATAGACGTAGGTTCATTTCTTTACTTACTACCTGTCGTTGGATTTATTGGGGCATTTCTGACAGCTGTTCTAATTTACGTGTTTTCATATAGTAAATCAACTGGACTTCAACCAATACGATTAACATTAACTGGTATCGGTTTTGCATTTGCACTATCTGGAGCGATGATTGTCCTTATTTCATCCGCTGATCGTATGAAAGTGGACTTTATCTCAAAATGGATTGCCGGAAATATTTGGGGAGATGACTGGATTTTCGTTTTAGCAATGCTCCCATGGTTAATCGTATTCATTCCGTTTGTTTTCTATAAAGCAAATCGATTAAACATTTTAGCATTAAACGAACCAGTCGCAATTGGCGTTGGAATTGAAATTGAAAAAGAACGCAGGTACTTATTAGTTGCAGCCGTTGCACTTGCAGCCGCAGCTGTTTCCGTAACAGGAGGAATTAGCTTTATCGGATTAATGGCTCCTCATATCGCGAAATCTTTAGTAGGTCCAAGACATCAAATCTTCATGCCTATCGCCCTTTTAATCGGCGGATGGCTATTATTATTAGCAGATACAATCGGACGAAATATCGTTGATCCTAATGGCATTCCAGCAGGTATTGTCGTTGCTTTAATTGGGGCTCCTTACTTTATGTATTTGTTGCTTAAAAAAGCTTAAAAAACACCCTCAAGATTTCTTGAGGGTGTTTTTGTTTCATTCTACTGCTGCCCATACCCTTCAAACTTCTTCGCCAAATTCTCCATCTCATCTTCTGGCAATAGCTTTGGTTCCCCAATGCTTTTCGTTTGATAATAAATTTGAGCACAAAACTCAATCTCTTCTGCAACAGTAAACGCCATTTTTATATTATTTGCACCAGCAATTAAACCGTGATTTGCAAGTAAAACAGCACGGCGATCAATCATGCCTTCAAAAGCAGCCTCCGCTAATTGCTTCGTACCAAATGTTTCATACGGTGCACAGCGCACATTCGGTCCTGCGAAAGCAATTAAATACGATACAGCAGGAAGCTCCCATCCTAATGATGCAATCGTCTTCGCGTAAGGAGAGTGTGTATGCACAAGCGCATTTATATCTTCACGCTTCCTATAGTAAATAAGGTGCATATCTAATTCACTTGATGGTTTTCTCTCTCCTTCTACTACTTCACCATCTAGGTTTAATATAACTACATCTTCAGGCTTTGTTTCATAATACTCTAAACCACTTGGGCTAATCGCAACAAGACCTTGTTCACGATTAAAGATACTAATATTACCGCCCGTTCCCTTTGTTAAACCACTAGAAATCATTTTCTTTCCATACGCTACAATTTCTTCTCTTTCTTTTTGTAATAACATATACATCCCCCTAAGTATGAAGCTTATGATGACTGACTTTTACATTTATCTACTTATTGAAATAGCTTTTTTAAATTCTCCGTAAACGGTGCCTTTACAATCCCTTTTTCTGTAATAATCGCTGTTACATTTTCATGTGGAGTAACATCAAATGCTGGATTATATACTTTACTTTCTTTCGGAGCTGAATATTTTCCGAAGCGATTAATCACTTCAGAAGCATCTCTTTCTTCAATCGGAATTTCTTTTCCTGTCGATGTCTTTAAATCAATTGTCGGTGTTGGCGCTGCTACATAAAACGGAATGTTGTAGTACTTAGCTAAAATAGATACGCCTAACGTGCCAATTTTATTTGCTACATCACCATTTGCTGCCACACGATCACATCCAACAATTACCGCATCAATCTTCCCTTGTGACATGACCATAGCTGCCATATTATCTGTAATAACAGTAACGTCAATGCCTGCTCGCTGCAGTTCTAATGCTGTTAACGTTGAACCTTGTAATCTAGGGCGTGTTTCATCAGAATAGATTTTTAAGTCCCATCCTTTTTCTTTCGCTAAGTACATGGGAGCTGTCGCGGTACCATACTTAGTTGTCGCTAACGCACCAGCATTACAATGTGTTAATACTCCCATTCCATCATGGAATAATGTTAATGCATGTTCTCCAATTTGACGGTTAATTTCTTCATCTTCTCTATGAATCTCTTTTGCCTCTTCTAGTAATCTATTTTTCAGCTGTGAGATTGATAAATGAATATTATCTGTCGCTACACTTTCCATTCTTTCAAGTGCCCAAAATAAATTTACGGCAGTCGGTCTTGATGTCGCCAAGTATGTACATACCTTTCTTACTTCATCCATAAATCCTTCTTCCGTACTTTCAGCAAATTCCTTTATCCCTAAATACACTCCATAAGCAGCTGAAACACCAATCGCGGGTGCACCTCGTACTTTCATTACTTGAATCGCATCCCACACACTTTCAGCTGTTTTAAAAGATTCATAGACAATTTCATTTGGTAATAACGTTTGATCTAACAAAACTAAAGCATCATCTTTCCACTGAATTGGTATTAATTGCTCTTCCATCATATTCTCCCCTTACTTCGCGTAGTGCATTGACTGTTCTTTTAACGTTTCTACAAAACTTGTGCCCGTTCTATATTGATTCGCTCGTAAAATAAAACCCTTCGCTACTTGAAGACAAATTCGCTCCGCTCTAGCACGTGCTTCCTCATTCCCAATACAAGTAATATCTTTTACTTTCGCTAACCCAACAATACGGCGAATTAATTCCAGACCTGTCACTGCAGCTGTATCCTCTAATACAGATTGCAAATAGACTTCGCTAAAGCCTTCTTCCTTCGCCATAATCTCGGTCACATGAATATCCCAAGCACCTAAAAACTTCTGCTTAAATAAATCAATTACCTCTACCATCGTAGTTTGTAACCAATCCATATACGTATCTTTCTCAGCTCCAGGTGACATCGTTGCATCTGCATTCACCCAAGCAAACATTAAATTCGCCATTACATTCCCAACGTCATATCCCATAGGTCCATAAAAAGCAAACTCAGGATCAATAACCTTTGTAGAATCATCTCTTACAAAAACAGAACCAGTATGTAAATCACCATGAAGTAATGCCTGTGCATTCGTCATAAAAGAAAATTTACGTTTCGCTACTTCCATACGAAGCTCTTTATCACTATAAATATGTTCCCTAATCCATCCCTCATTTAACTGAAATAACTCATTACGCTTATTATGATTTGTAAATGGTTCTGAATATACGAGGTCCTCTGTAATCTCACATAATTCAGGATTTATATAATTCTTCACAAGTTCCTTCTTCTCTTTATGATTCATTACAACATCCGATGTTAATAAAAGTGTATTTACCATAAAAGTAGTTAAGTCGTCAGCAAGCCTCGGAAATATTTGATGATTTATAAGTGCTGTACGTAATATTGTGTGATCCGATAAATCTTCCATTACGCAACAATTCATCACACTATCAAATAAATACACCTTAGGAACAAGTCCAGGTGCTAACTCATCCTCTAACTGCAAAACATCTGATTCTATACGAATACGATTCGTCGACAACTTAAACTCATCTGAAATGCGAGCTGTATCCCCAGCTTGCTTTACGATGACAGACATGTTCTCTTTTTCATCCCAAACGCGGAACACATAATTTAAATTGCCATCACCTATTTCTTTACACTGTAACCCCTTTGCATGTTCAAACTTAGATAATTTCTCTTTCACATATGCAATCACATCGTTAGCTTCCATTAAAAAATACTTCATGAACTTAGACATGGTTTCCCCTCCACACTAATTGTAAGCGTTTTCTAAAAGCTATAAAAAATAATAGGATTAAATCTTTCATCCTAAAATATATGATCTTCTTTTGAAATGTATATCTAGGTTTTATTATATCTTGTTAGCACTTTGAGTCAATGTTTCTAACTATTATCGTAATATACTTCCTAATTATATATTTGAGATGACAAAAATTGTTCAAAAAATTTCCGATTCATTTTATTTTATTTATCACAAAATTCTTTGTAAAATAGAAGTAAGCAGTTCCTTTTCAAAACCACAACTTCTAAGAAATATCTCCTTCCTAAGAAATTAAACTTACACACTATCTCTAACATACACACTAAACTTTCAACTACTCATCTAAAATTTATAGACTTAAAATTACCTTTCCATTCCCTGTTAGTCTTAATTGAGAATAAATATTAATTAAATTGGTATAAAGTTGGTTTATTCTCTTGACAAAATAACCACTTCTATATGATAATTAATATCGAATTAGAATTATTATAGTTAATTAAAAAATATATTTTATGAGCACACTATTTTTTGATGCTCAAAACCAACATTTAGGAGGAATTTTAACATGTTATTAATCGGCACAGAAGTAAAACCGTTTAAAGCTAATGCTTACCATAATGGAGAATTTATCCAAGTTACTGACGAAAGTTTAAAAGGAAAATGGAGTGTAGTTTGTTTCTACCCAGCTGACTTCACATTCGTTTGCCCAACTGAACTTGAAGACTTACAAAACCAATACGCAACTCTAAAAGACTTAGGCGTTGAAGTATACTCTGTATCTACAGACACTCACTTCACTCACAAAGCATGGCATGATAGCTCAGAAACTATCGGCAAAATCGAGTACATCATGATTGGTGACCCAACTCGCACAATCACTACAAACTTCAACGTTTTAATGGAAGAAGAAGGTCTTGCTGCTCGTGGTACATTCATCATCGATCCAGACGGCGTTATCCAATCTATGGAAATCAATGCTGACGGTATCGGCCGTGACGCAAGCATTCTTGTTAACAAAATTAAAGCTGCTCAATACGTACGTAACAACCCAGGTGAAGTTTGCCCAGCTAAATGGCAAGAGGGTTCTGCAACACTTAAACCAAGCCTTGACCTTGTAGGCAAAATCTAAGGAGTTCGATCAAAATGATACTAGATGCAGATATAAAAACACAACTATCCCAATACCTTCAATTAATGGAGAACGATATTTTACTTAAAGTAAGCGCAGGAGACGATAACGTATCTAAAGATATGTTAGCTCTAGTAGACGAATTAGCTACTATGTCATCTAAGATTACAGTAGAAAAAGTTGAATTAGAGAGAACACCAAGCTTTAGCGTAAATCGCCCTGGTGAAAACACTGGTGTCGTATTCGCTGGTATTCCATTAGGACACGAATTTACATCATTAGTGTTAGCTTTACTACAAGTAAGTGGACGCGCTCCAAAAGTTGAACAAAAATTAATCGATCAAATTAAAAGCATTCAAGGCGAATATCATTTTGAATCTTATATCAGCCTAAGTTGTCATAACTGTCCTGATGTTGTACAAGCTCTTAACGTAATGAGCGTTCTTAACCCTGGTATTACACATACTATGATTGATGGCGCTGCATTCAAAGAGGAAGTAGAAAGCAAAGACATTATGGCAGTACCAACTGTTTACCTAAACGGCGAATCTTTCGGAAGCGGTCGTATGACACTTGAAGAAATTTTAGCTAAAATGGGTAACGGTCCAGATGCATCAGAGCTTTCTGATAAAGATCCATACGATGTTCTTGTTGTTGGTGGCGGCCCTGCTGGTGCAAGTGCAGCAATTTACGCAGCACGTAAAGGCATCCGCACTGGTATCGTTGCTGAGCGCTTCGGTGGTCAAGTAATGGATACTATGGGCATTGAGAACTTCATCAGCGTGAAAAAGACTGAAGGTCCTAAGCTAGTAGCAAGCCTTGAAGAGCACGTAAAAGAATACGACATCGATGTAATGAATCTACAACGTGCGAAACGTTTAGAGAAAAAAGAACTTATTGAAGTGGAACTTGAAAACGGCGCTATTCTGAAAAGTAAGAGCGTAATCGTTTCTACAGGTGCTCGCTGGCGTAATGTTGGCGTACCAGGTGAAGCTGAGTTCAAAAATAAAGGTGTAGCATATTGCCCACACTGTGACGGTCCATTATTCACTGGAAAAGACGTAGCAGTTATCGGCGGAGGTAACTCTGGTATTGAAGCAGCTATCGACTTAGCAGGTATCGTTAAGCACGTAACTGTTCTTGAATTCATGCCAGAATTAAAAGCTGATGCTGTATTACAAGAGCGTCTTAACAGCTTACCAAACGTAACTGTTCTGAAAAACGTTCAAACGAAAGAAATCACTGGTACTGATAAAGTAAACGGTATTTCTTACATCGATCGTGAAACTGAAGAAGTTCATCACGTTGAATTACAAGGTGTATTCGTACAAATCGGTCTTGTACCAAACACAGACTGGTTAGGCGAAACAGTTGAACGCGTTCGCGGTGAAATCGTAACAGACAAGCACGGCGCTACAAACTTACCAGGAGTGTTTGCTGCAGGTGACTGTACAAATAATCCGTACAAACAAATCATCATCTCTATGGGTTCAGGTGCAAACGCAGCTTTAGGTGCATTTGATTACTTAATCCGTAACTAATAAAAAAACAGGTGCCTTGGCACCTGTTTTTTTATTACCCTAATGTATAAACTAAAAACCTCTCATTCCCATTCTTCTCATAAGCACCTGGCAATCTAACTTCTTTCTTCAGCTCAAACGCAGTCTGATTTTCTAAGAAGAAAATATAGTCCTCAGAAGGATAATATAAAATAATATCCACTTCTCTCCCCGTTTCTTCTACTGAAAGCAAAATGTTATTTACTACATTCATAAACACTTGCACAGAAAATGGATTAAAGAAATAAAACCTATTATCATGTGGATCAATCTCATATTCCTGCGCTAAACAACATTGGAATTGAATTTTCCCCTTACTGTTTCGTGCCTTTCGTGCATAACGATCTCGATTATCCATCGCTTCTTTATAAAACTCTTCATTCATTTCAATTCCAACTGCTGAAGCACCACATTTATGATGCATATAAAAGTTTAATCGCCCTTTTCCGCACCCAAAGTCTACAATTCGGTCGCTACTTCGTATTTCATATTGATTCAATAACTCATCTAACCCGCTATACGGTGTCGGTTCATAGCGATGATAATGCATAGACTTGTTAAACCCTTTTTGCTCACCGACTGTTTTTATATGTAAAACTGCATCGTAATATTGTTCGTTCATTCGTTTTCTCCTATTAAAAAATGGTACTTATTATTATACACCATGTACTGGAGGCTCATTTTTCATCAAATTAATAGGTACGTGAAATTATATCAACGATTTTCTCAATATATCTATCATAACTTCAAATATATCAACGATTTTCCCAATATATCTATCATAACTCAAAATATATCAACGATTTTTCAAATATATCGATTTGCCGACAATTCACGACAAAAAAACAGGAGCTCTCTAGCCCCTGTCTTCTAACACTTTCAATACAGTTTGTTTCAATATTTCTACCCCATCCATAATACAACTATGATCAAACCTCATATACGGATGGTGTAATCCAGGTTGTAGGTCTGCTCCTAGTCCAAGCATGACAGCTTTTAAATGTGGTCTTTTCACTGTATAGTAATGGAAATCATCGCTTCCTGTCGTATAGAGAGGCCCTGTGCATCTCTCTTCCCCATACACTTCGAGAATACCTTTACGCATAAAGCGCTCTGCTTCTTCGGAAACCTCTGCTCCTGGTGCAAGATCCATCCATTCATATGAAGTTTTCGACCCCATCGATGCAGCTGATTCTATTACATGCTCAATCTTTTTCTTTAATTCTTCTAATAGTATATTACTCTCAGCTCTTACATCTAAACTGAAATGACCATTTCCCGGAATGATATTTAAATTATCACCACCTGCTTGGCATCTCGTCATTTTTACTGAATAGGAACTTTGCGGTGGCAGCCAAATATTTTTCAAACCGATATTAATCATGGAAATGACATCAATTGCATTCACACCTTGGTGTGGTCTTGCCCCGTGTGCATCCTCCCCATGAATCATACCCTCTAAAAATCCTGCTGCTCCATGGCGAATAGATGGGGCTGCTTGTTTCAAAGATAGTTCTTCAATTGGTCTTAGATGGACGCCAAATAAGAAATCAGCATCATCTACAGCACCTTTCTCCACCATCTTCAAAGCACCATTCCCCTTCTCTTCTGCCGGCTGAAAAATAAATCTAACCGTACCACTTTTCCATCTCATATTTTTCAATTGTAAAATAAGTCCCATTACAATGGTCATATGAGCATCATGGCCACATGAATGGTTCGCTTTAAATTCTCCATTTACTTCTTGCCAAAGTGCATCCATATCAGCACGAATCGCAATAACTGGATTCCCGCCTCCAATCTCAGCAATTACACCTGGACAATCATCAAATGTTCTATATGAAATTCCTTCTTCTTTTAAAAAGTCAGTAATATACGCTGTCGTTTCATATTCTTTCCAACTTACTTCAGGGTTTTCGTGTAAATGCTGAAAAATCTCCGTTAAGCGCTCTTGTAGTTCTAATGTTTTCAACGTTCCAGTCTCCTTCCCACATTACAAACGATTCGGGTTAATTATACTTATGAAAAACAGATGTTTTTATGAACATATTGAATTTTAAGAAAAAAGTCAATTATTTATTTTTAAATACTTAAAAAGCTTACTCTGCACTTATATTACAAACTAAACAAACAACTAGAACATTCCTTATTTTCTGTTTTTTATGTTGACGCTTACATAAACTTTTAGTTATCATAACCTAATAAACGTCTATTTTACGACAATTCTAAAAATACAAACAAACATACGTAACAAGGAGGAACTTTATGAAAAAAGAAATACCTTTTGGAATAGCGATTATCCCTATTATCATTACCGTTGCAGTTATGATGGTTACAATTGTTGTATTAAAACAAACTCCTCACGTTCCACTTATTATTGGTACAACCGTTGCTTCTATTGTCGCTTGGCGTTATGGTTACAAATGGAATGATCTTGAAGAAGCAATGTATAAAGGGATTCGTCTTGCATTACCTGCTATCGTCATTATTATTCTTGTTGGCTTAACAATTGGTGCTTGGATTGGCGGTGGAATCGTCGCAACGATGATTTATTACGGTTTAAAACTTTTAACTCCATCACTATTTTTAGTTTCCATTACCGTCATTTGTTCTATCGTTGCATTAGCAATTGGTAGCTCTTGGTCTACAATGGGAACAATTGGTGTTGCTGGAATGGGAATTGGCCTAAGTATGGGAATCCCAGCTCCAATGGTTGCTGGTGCCATTATTTCAGGCTCTTATTTTGGCGATAAAATGTCACCGCTTTCAGATACCACTAACTTAGCCGCAGGATTAACAAATACAGATTTATTCGCACACATTCGTCACATGTTATTTACTACAGTTCCAGGTTTAATTATTACTCTTATCGTCTACGCGGTCTTAGGAAGAAGCTTCGGCGCTAACAATATTGATGCGAAGAGTATCGATCAAACGTTACAAGTATTGCAACAAAACTTTGTTATCTCACCTTTCCTACTCATTATACCCGTAGTCGTTATGGTATTGGTCGCTAAAAAGGTCCCTGCTATACCAGCGATTCTCGTCGGTATTATTTTAGGATTTTTATCACAAGTCTTTATTCAAGGTGGTTCTGTCTCAGCATCTGTCGGTGCACTCCAAGCTGGATTTGTTATAGACACTGGAAACAAGCTAGTAGACGAACTATTTAACCGCGGTGGCTTAGATTCGATGATGAATACAGTCTCGATGACAATTGTCGCTATGACTTTCGGAGGAGTATTAGAACATACAGGTATTCTTCGCTCAATTGTAAATCAAATTTTAAAGTTAGCGAAATCAGCAAAAGGGCTTATCGCTTCTACTATCGCATCTTGTTTTGCAACAAACCTTACTTGCTCTGAACAATATATTTCAATTGTTGTCCCTTCAAGAATGTACGCAAATGCATACACGGAAAAAGGACTACATTCAAAAAACTTATCCAGAGCATTAGAAGATGGTGGAACATTAACTTCTGTCTTCGTTCCTTGGAATACGTGCGGTGTATTTATTCTCGCAACACTTGGCGTAGGTGCATTTGAATATGCTCCTTATGCTATTTTGAATTTCATCGTACCTATTATCTCAATCATTTATGGTATAACAGGCTTCACAATTGTAAAACTATCAGACATTGAAAAAGCAGAACTACTAAAGAAACAAAAAGCTCAACTAGAAGCTTAAAAATAGCGGTAAATTCAGTTCATATAGTGCGCGAGGTCGCCCTTGTTGATAGGGCATTTCCTCGCCGCAAATATGAGCATACCCGTAATCAACTAATTTCTTTAACAACCTTTCTGTCGATCTTCGAGTCACTTGTAAGTACTCAGAAAGATCAGCTGCTGTAAACTTCAATGACGGGTGCGATTGACTAAATTGAATGATTTTTGACAAGTTGGCCGGACTAAGCTTTGTTTCCTTCGCTATTTTCATTAGTTCCGGATTATCATTTTTCAAACTTTGTACTCTCTGTTCTTTCGGGAACGGACCAAACAAATCTTTATCACTTGTTAGTATATAAAAACAACGATTTATTGGATTGTTCTTTGCAAAACTTTGAGCGATTTTTGCATTTTGCTCCGCTTCTTTCACGGTTTTCCCATAACCAAATCCAATAGCTATCGTTTCTTCTACGCTCGCAAACAAGTTATCTATCGCATTTGTTTTAATAATTGATTCGATATCACCACGAGTTGTATACAAAATGCATGTCATTTCATCCACTTGTTTAAATGAACCACGTAGTTCTTTTGAAATGACATCTAGTTTTTCAAGCAAACTCGTTCGTAATTCTAAGGAAGAAATAATACAAGCACCAACAGTAGCTGAATAGCTTTTTGCTAACTCAGCTTTTATTTTTGCATCTTTTAGCCCATGTATAATGGATTGTGTTGGATCAATCATACGCTCTGAAGGAACACCTATTTTTTGAAGCTCGTCGTAAACAGCGTGAATACTAGTTAAAGCTAAATGAGCCTCTCCAGATTGATATTTAGCTACATGAAAATCGATAACTCTATTTATCTCATCTTTACTCCACAGTATATTTTCATAATCCAACACTTGCGGGCTTTCTTTTATACCGATATCATGGAACACATTTGTAATAAACGAGCGGTCTACTAAATCGATGGAAATGTTATGTGGTTGAATACTTTGATGATACATGATAGAAAGAATTGAAGATGCGACAGTTGTCTCGTCTTGCTGTAAGTATGTACTTGGAATTCGTAATTGTTCTCTTATTTCTTTTGCCATATAATAAGGTAAAGCACCTGAGAAAAAGATGACATCACAAGGCTTTAAACACTTTAATAGTTCAGAAGATTCCGCCGGATGAAGGTAAATATATGGATCAATTTCTATTCCTTCTAATTTTTGAGCAATAGGAAAAAGGTTCTCCATAAACTCCTTTGAACCGACAACTGCAATTTTTATCATCATTTTCTCTAACTCCTTATCATTAATTAACGACTATTTAACGTCAACTATATCAAATGTATAAAACTATTGTAAACAGGAAGGGGTCTCTATTCAATGAAAATTACAGCTATTCATCTTTACGCAATTCGTTTACCGCTTCGCAATCCGTTTGTTATTAGTTATGGCTCTTATTCTGATATGCCCTCTATTATCGTCAAAATGGAAACAGATGAAGGTATTATCGGTTACGGTGAAGGCGTTGCTGATGATCACGTCACAGGTGAATCATGGGAAAGTACTTTCTATACTTTAAAACATACGCTAACCCCTGCTCTAATCGGGCAAAATCCAATGAATATCGAAAAAATACACGACATGATGGACAATACAATTTACGGTGTTCCAACAGCGAAAGCCGCAATTGATATTGCTTGTTTTGATATAATGGGCAAAAAACTAAATCAACCTGTATATCAATTAATTGGCGGGCGCTACCATGAAGAATTCCCTGTCACTCATGTTTTAAGTATTGCCGATCCAGAAAACATGGCTGAAGAAGCTGCTTCTATGATTCAAAAAGGTTACCAATCTTTCAAAATGAAAGTTGGTACAAATGTAAAAGAAGATGTGAAACGTATTGAAGCTGTACGAGAACGTGTAGGAAATGACATCGCTATTCGCGTTGATGTAAACCAAGGCTGGAAAAATAGCGCAAACACATTAACAGCACTACGTTCATTAGGACATTTAAACATTGACTGGATTGAACAACCTGTTATCGCGGACGATATTGATGCCATGGCTCATATTCGTTCTAAAACAGACCTCCCGCTTATGATTGATGAAGGACTAAAAAGTTCTCGTGAAATGCGCCAAATTATTAAATTAGAAGCTGCTGATAAAGTAAATATAAAACTAATGAAATGCGGCGGCATATATCCCGCTGTAAAGCTCGCTCATCAAGCAGAAATGGCAGGCATTGAATGCCAAGTGGGATCAATGGTCGAATCATCTGTTGCCTCTTCCGCAGGATTCCATGTCGCTTTCGCAAAGAAAATCATTACGAGCGTAGAGCTAACAGGGCCATTAAAATTCACAAAAGACATCGGAAACTTACATTACGACGTACCATTCATTCGCTTAAACGAAAAGCCTGGACTCGGCATTGAAATAAACGAAGATACATTACAAGAACTCACCGTCTTTCAGGACATTGTACGCTAAAGGAGGACTAACGCATGACAGTTCTATACAAAGGAACATTAAAACAAAATAACAATCCATTTCACGTTACATTACTATCACTAGAGCACATCGAACAAATTTTATCACTACAAAACATCGTAGTTGAAGCACTAGAAGATAAAAGTCGTTTACAACCACTCTCACAAGAAGAATTTCAATACATTCTAGAAGGAAACGGCATGATGATCGGTGCTTTTATCGAAAACGAACTCATCGCATTTCGCGCTCTACTCGTCCCTCCTATCGACGATGAACATTTAGGGCTTGATATTGGTCTATCAGAAAGTGAACTGCACCGCGTCATCTATCAAGAAATCTCAAACGTTCATCCGAACTGCCGAGGAAATGGTATGCAAAAAATATTAGCAAACGTCATCATGGACGAATTGCAAAAAGAAGACAGCAAATATGATTACGTATGCTGCACCGTTGCTCCTTTTAACATCCCGAGTTTGAAGGATAAGTTTGCGCAAGGGATGGCGATTGCTGCGCTGAAGGAGAAGTATGGTGGTAATCTGCGGTATGTTTTTGTGAAGGAATTGCGCAGAGATAAGGAAAACGATTGGACAGATGTTCAAAGTATTCTAATGAGTGATGCTAGTGGACAGCAGGCTTTGCTTTCGCAGGGGTATCTTGGGTATGAGATGGAGAAAACAGCAGATACTTTCATTGTGAAGTTTGGGCGATAATCTATATACTCGAAAAGAGGAGATGTCTGCTGTGACCTCTTCTCTTTTCGATTTGTTGAACAATCCTGTGGTAAATGAAATTATATCAACGATTTTTCGAATATATCTATCATAACTTACAATATATCAACGATTTTTAAAATATATCTATCAAAACTCACAATATATCAACGATTCGACAAGAAATATCGATTTACAGACAAAAATCGATATCCCTTCCTAAACCGTCATCTTCCAACTAGATAACGCTAACCAATTCTCCATTTCTTTATAATCAGGCATTATCTTCCCGACAAGACGCCAAAAAGATCGATCATGATTTAAATGAACCATATGACACATTTCATGAACAACCACATAGTCAATTACTCGCTGTGGTGCCATTGCTAGCTTCCAATTGAATGTTAGTTGTAAATTCGAATCGCAAGTACCCCAAGTACGACTACTATCTGTAATACGAATAGAACGTGGTTTTGTTTTGAAATTACTTTGATGCGCTTTAATACTCTTCTCTACTAAAGATTTACACTGCTTATAGTAAAATCGTTTTAAAGCTTGTTGTATTTTCTCATCCTTAAGCTCTTTCACATAAATATGTAACTTATCCCCTTCAAAAATTGCATTGTCTTGCTCAATGCTTGCATCTTGGGAAATCTGTATCGGATACGTATTCCCTAAATACAAAAAGCCCTCTCCTTGATCATAATCCTTTTCCTGTGGTCCACGCGCTCGCTCCGCCATTTCCTTACGTGTTGTCTGAATCCAATCCCACTTTTCCTCTAGCAACTGAACTAAGTATTCAACAGGTGTCCCTTTCGGAGCCTGCACTTCCACATTTCCATACGAATCCACAAAAAGACGCACGGACTTTTTCTTCTTATAAGTTATATGAAAATTAATTGTCTCACCTAAATATGTATGTACCATTTCATCACCTGGCATAGTATTTTTACAAATAAAAAAGAGTAGGATACGAACGTCCTACTCTACCTATTATATCATTTACTGCTTTAACGAACTCATTATCCTCTATACTTTACACCTAATCCCTTAATGAAATTCCTTGCGTATCTATCGCCACACTCTTTGTAATTTTTATGGCCTTTCTTTCTTAATAGAGCGCCTAACTCTCCTTTTGTTACCGTAACGCCTACGCTATCTAATATATCAAGTACATCCTCACTCGTTAAAGATAGTGCGATTTTCATTTTCTTTAGAAGAAGGTTATTGGCACTCTCCTTGCTCTGTACAGGTGCAGGCTGCCCTGGTTTCGGATCTTGCTTTCCTCTTTTTAAAGTAATAAATCCATTTAAAAATGCCTCTAACATCATCATATCGCATGTTTTTACGTACTCATCTTCAGCTACCTCATCATTTTCAGCTTCATGCTGAGGAGCTCTCTTTATTTTTGTAAGCATATCAACTACGTCTTCTTTCGTTACTTCCATCCCGCCTAGTTTAAAGATTTCTACCATATCTATATCTTTTATATCTAAAGCGTATCGTACTCTTTTTAATATATCGTTGTTGCTCATTGCCATTGGGTTTCCTCCTGAAATGTTGATTATTTATTCAGCGGTTAAAGTTTATGCTATAACCTACTTTAAATTATCATGTTTAATCTAACCTTTTAATTATTGTCCGCTAAATTAATACTTTAACATTTTAAAGATATGTTTTATAGTCTTACCCGAACTTTTCTCTATCATTGTATCTACAGCGCTCTTACATGTTTTTTATATGCCTATAAAAAGATTTCTCTCTTAACATTAACTAAAAGAAAAAAAACAGTGTTTTGATTTCTCAAATACACTGTTCTTTTCCAGCTCTGCACTTATTTTCAACTCACTCATGTCATGCACTACATATGAAATGATTTAACTGCTTAAAAGTTAAACCGTCTCACTATCCTGAGCCACACCAACACTATCCTCAAACTTATCCAACAAAGCACGCACCTCATCAGTCGATTTCGTACTCATCAATTGATTTCTCAATTCAGCAGCTCCAGGGAAGCCTTTTACATAAATTTTGAAGAAGCGGTGAAGCCCTGTGATTGAGCGTGGCAGTACTTCTGCATATTGATCTTGAAGATCAAGTTGTAGTCTTAAAAGATCTAGGTGCTCTTTACTGCTATGCTCTCTTGGCTCTTTTTCAAAAGCAAATGGATTTTTGAAGATGCCTCGTCCGATCATTACGCCATCAATGCCGTATTTTTCAGCAAGTTCCAGCCCCATTTTACGATCAAGGATGTCTCCATTGATTGTTATTAACGTATTTGGTGCGATACGGTCACGTAATTTTTTAATTTCCGGAATTAGTTCCCAATGCGCATCTACTTGGCTCATTTCTTCTCTTGTACGTAAGTGAATAGAAAGGTTTGCAATATCTTGTTTGAAAATGTGCGTTAACCAATCTTCCCACTCGCTTAACTCTTTAAAGCCAAGTCGTGTTTTTACGCTGACAGGTAGTCCGCCCGCTTTTGCTGCTTGGATAAGTTCTGCCGCAACGTCTGGACGTAGAATAAGGCCACTACCTTTTCCTCTTGATGCAACGTTCGGTACTGGGCAACCCATGTTAATATCGATGCCTTTAAATCCTAGTTCTGCCATACCAATACTCATTTGACGGAAGTATTCGGGATTGTCTCCCCAAATATGTGCCACCATCGGCTGTTCGTCTTCTGTAAAAATTAAACGGCCACGTACACTTTTCATACCTTCTGGATGACAATAGCTATCCGAGTTTGTAAACTCTGTGAAGAATACGTCCGGACGACCTGCTTCACTTACTACGTGACGGAAAACAACGTCTGTCACATCTTCCATTGGTGCAAGTACGAAAAATGGTCGTGGTAATTCACGCCAAAAATTATCTATCATTTCAAATTCAAATCCTCTCACTATGAATACAATTTCAAAATCTCAATTTATAATTTGTGAAAATCAGCAATATTTATTTTAACTAAAATCGCTTATGAATGGTATTTTTGTAAACCAAAAAGCAGATGGTATAGATTTTCCTATATCAACTGCTTTCCTATTATACCAACTTAAGCCAAGCCACACACTCCACATGCGTCGTATGCGGGAACATATCAACAGGCTGTACTTCCTGTGTTTTATATCCGCCTTCTTCTAGTACTTTTAAATCACGTGCTAATGTTGCTGGGTTACACGATACGTATACGACGCGGTTTGGCTTCATGTCGATGATTGTGTTTAGTAATGCTTCGTCACAGCCTTTACGCGGTGGGTCTACGACCATTGTGTCGGCGATTACGCCTTCTTTGTACCATTTTGGAATAACTACTTCAGCTTCTCCTACGCCAAATTCAGCGTTTGTCATGTTGTTTAGTGCTGCGTTTCGGTTTGCGTCTTCGATTGCTTCTGGGACGATTTCAACGCCGTACACTTTTTTCGCTTTTTGCGCTAGGAATAACGAGATTGATCCGATGCCGCAATAGGCATCGATTACTGTTTCGTTACCATTTAATTTTGCGTATTCTAACGTTTTATCGTAAAGCACTTTCGTTTGCTCTGGGTTTACTTGATAGAATGAACGTGCTGAAATCGCAAATTTAATGTCACCGATAAAGTCATAAATGTATTCTGATCCGTACAGTACTGTCGTTTTGTCTCCGAAAATTACATTCGTACGCTTCGTATTTACGTTTTGAACAATTGATTTTACTTCTGGGAATTTCGCTGCAATTTCTTCAATAATTGCTTTTTTGTTCGGCAATTCTGCTGTACGCGTAATGAAGACAAGCATAATTTCCCCTGTTACTTGTCCGTAACGAGCCATTACGTGACGAAGTGTTCCTTTGTTACGCTCTTCGTTGTACGCAGTGATACCGTGCTTTTCACAAATACGTTTTACTTCTTGGATTAATGTATCGTTTTCTTCTGCCTGAATTAAGCATGATTCCATATTAATGATGTCATGCGTTCCTTGGCGATAAAAACCAGCTACAAGTCCGCCTTCACGTTCTCCGATTGGTACTTGTGCTTTATTACGGTATACCCACGGATTCTTCATGCCAAGTACAGGATGAACAGGAACATCAGCTAGTCCTCCGATACGCTGCATAACGTCACGTACTTGTTTTTCTTTCGCTTGTAATTGTCCTTCATAAGTTAAGTGCTGAAGCTGACAACCGCCGCACTGATTATATACTGGGCATTCAGCATCTTTACGATATGGACTTTCTGTATGAAGCTTCATTAAACGACCAAATGCGAAGTTTTTCTTCACTTTAATAATTTTAATTTGCGCTTCTTCACCTGGTAATCCGTTTTTAACGAAAATAGGATAGCCCTTTACTTTCGCAACACCGGCACCATCATGTGTTAAATCTTCAAATACTACATCTATAAACTCGTTTTTCTCAACTGGTGGCGTCATTTTAGTACTCATTTTCCGACCTCTCTTTTTCATAACACTGCGTTACATTTTATCATACTTATATGGTCTTTTTCTATTGGAAGAAAAAAAGCTATTGACGATACTTCTCTGTTAATGTTACGCTACTACTAATTTAATACGGACGATGTTACCTCATATATACTTGATAATATGGATCGAGAGTTTCTACCCGGCAACCTTAAATTGCTGGACTATGGGGAAAACTAATGAATATTAGCCTATGCGCAAAAAAGGACTCATATTGATTAGCTTTCTCTCATAGATGAAAGTGAATCCATATGGGTCTTTTTTTATTTTTATTTTTCTAAAAGGTCAGACATCTTACGTATGACATAAAACCTCATTCCTTTATTTTTAGTAATATAACGAGCGTTTTATGTACAAACTTTATACGAACTTCTGAAAGGGGCAACTACATGCAATATGTAATGAGCATTATCGGTATTATTGCCGTGTTAGGTTTATGTTTTGCTTTGTCAAACAACAAAAGTAAAATCAACTTCCGTGCAATTGCAATTATGATTGGTTTCCAAATTTTAATCGGTTGGTTTATGTTTGCTACAAAGATTGGTCAACAAATCATTATTTTCATTAGTAAAGTTTTCAACAAACTAATTAAACTTGGTACGACAGGTGTCGATTTTCTCTTTAATGGAATTCACAGAGATTTTGTCTTTTTCTTAAACGTATTATTAATTATCGTATTTTTCTCAGCACTACTTTCAATCTTTAGTTATTTAGGTGTTTTACCATTCATCGTTCGCGTTGTCGGCGGTGCTATTTCAAAAATTACTGGTTTACCACGTGTTGAGTCATTCCACGCAGTAAACTCTGTATTCTTCGGTTCAAGTGAAGCGTTAATCGTTATTAAAAACGATTTACAGCATTTCAATAAAAACCGTATGTTTATCATTTGTTGTTCTGCGATGAGCTCCGTTTCTGCTTCTGTTACAGCATCATACGTAATGATGTTAGATGCAAAATACGTACTGGCAGCTCTTCCGCTAAACTTATTCTCAAGCTTAATCGTTTGTTCGTTATTAACACCAGTTGATACGAAGAAAGAAGATGAAGTGATTCAGAAATTTGATAGAACTCTATTCGGAGACAGCTTTATCGGCGCAATGATTAACGGTGCGCTTGATGGTTTAAAAGTAGCTGGTATCGTTGCCGCATTAATGATCGCCTTTATCGGTGTGATGGAAGTTGTAAACTACGTAATTAGTGCAGCTTCAGGCGCAATGGGACATGCTGTTACTTTACAACAAATCTTCGGTTACGTACTTTCTCCATTCGCATTCTTAATGGGTATTCCAACTCAAGATATTATCCCAGCTGGTGGTATTATGGGTACGAAGATTGTTTTAAATGAGTTTGTAGCAATCCTTGATTTAAAAGACACAGCTACAACATTAGCTCCACGTACAGTTGGAATCGTTACAGTATTCTTAATTAGCTTCGCAAGTATTAGCCAAATTGGTGCAATCGTTGGTACAATCCGTGCCCTTTCTGAAAAGCAAGGAAGCGTTGTTTCTAAATTTGGTTGGAAAATGCTATTTGCATCAACACTTGCTTCTATTTTATCTGCGACAATCGCTGGATTGTTTATTTAATAAAAAATCACCTTTGCTTAGACAGCAAGGTGATTTTTTTATTATCATCATTTAAGAAACTGAAGAAAACTCTAATGCCTCTTCCTTATTAATAATTTCCCCCTTATATTTACCTTTCACCGAAATATCAATAATTGATTTATTTTCTGCTTCCATTTTCCCTAAAGAAAATATATATATTAAATCATCTTTTTTTAACATCCATTGTTTTCCGTGCCAAGGACCAGTTAACTTCTGTTCTGGTGACGCCAGTATTTCTCCAAAATATTCACATTCGCCTAGAGATGTTTTTACTGTATTCTTCTTCGTATTAATAACTACATATTTAAGGAGCTTTATACTTTCACTTGAAAAAATCTCTACTTCATGATCATTTTTTTTCTTAAATTTCAGCTTTCCATCTTTTGTATTAACCAATTTACTTTGATCAATTGCATTTAGTACAAACTCATACTCTTCTTTTGTAACACCGAAATTAGGGTGATATGGAAAACTTTTTTTCTCTGCATGTTCTTCTACATATTTTAAATACCATTCCATATTACTCGCTAGATGCTCTCTCATTCTTTGACCAATACTCCCTACCTTTTTAAGAGTATCTGGTTCCATCTCTAGTGTCATAATATCCGCCGTCACTTCCGCATTCATAAGATGCGATGGAATATACTCTTCCACGCTATTCGCTTTACTCACTTCACTTTGACAACCAACTATAAATAGCGATATGAAAAAGATATATATTATTTTTTTATATTTCATTTCTATTCTCCACTCCATACATTATTCTTACTTAGTTTTATAGCGGTTTTCATTATAGTATAAAATCTTTATATTTTAATAAAATACATATCCTTATGCAAAATTGCATATTAATATGTATTCTTCTTACTTTAAAATTAGCTTAAATCACTTTCCAAATTATACAAATAACAAGTTAAAAATGTTATAATTTTCAAAAACCATTGGAGGATATTATGAAAGCTCACGCTATTTTCGATTTCTTACATTTACTAGTCTTAACGCTGAAAAGCTATTATGTATGGGGAATGCCTATCTATGTCTTCATTATTCCTCTTATCTTTGTAGTCGGTTATATTATTATTAATTCTAATAAGAAACAAAAAAACACATCTATTCAAAGTCACTAATCTATTACCTTAATAGCCTCCTAAAAATCATATTCCCCTCATTTTCTTCAAATGATATGATGAACAAGGGTATATCCCCACCACTCTTATAGCGGTGGGGATTTTAATGTCAATATGCAACATACTACACAATAGAAGGTGATTTTTATGAGAAAATACGCAGCAATTGCTTTATGTACGTCTGCCATTCTAGCAGGCTGCAATACTAGCAATGTAAGCCAAGAACCTAAAAAAGAGAAAAAGGTTCAAGAAGTAGCTATACAAAAAGACGCTCTACAAGAACAAGGTAAAATTTCTTATACTCCCATCACACACGAATCTACAAACACAAGTATTCATATTACAGACTTAAAAGATTCTTTAAATGAAGTACAATATAAAATTTGGCGCACAGCTGATGGAAAGGAACGTGCTAAATCTTTTTCTTCTAAAGAAAAGGAGAAACAATTTACAATTCCTTTTGATATAAAGGAATTTGAAGGAAAACGCGGTGAGTTCCAAATTGAAGCAATAGGAATGAAAGAAGATGGGAAAACAATCCCGCTTACGAAATCTACTATTACTTTCGAACAAAAGGTTCCTGTTCTTATGTATCACGCAATCGATGATTATCATGGTCAAGGTATTAAAGACTTATTCGTATCACCAGCTAACTTTGAAGCACAAATGAAACATTTAAAAGACAATGGTTATACGCTTTTAACGTTTGAACGCTGGGGTGATATAAATAAAGTAAATAAGCCGATTTTCGTTACATTTGATGACGGTATGAAAAATAATATGAATGCATTTCGCGTTTTACAAAAGCTAAAAGATGATACTTTTAAACCGGCAGCAACAGAATATATGATTGTTGATAACGTTGATGTAGAAGGAGCATTGTCTACTTCTGAAATAAAAGAAATGGTTGATTCCGGCATTTTCTCGGTGCAATCTCATACTGCAACACATGCAGACTTACCGAAAATTACAAACTATGAGGAAGAGTTAAAAGGTTCAAAAGAAAAGCTAGAAAAAATAACAGGTAAGCCTGTTATCGCGATTGCTTATCCATTCGGTCATGTAGATGATAAGGTTGTTACAGAAACGAAGAAGTATTATCAATTTGCGACGACGACAAAGCCTGGGCAATTCATTACGAAGGGTGAACCTGATGAATTGTTAAAGATGAAGCGCGTTCGTATACACCATACAACGACTGTAGAGCAGTTTGCTTCTTCAATTAAGTAAATATAAGGGCTCAATACATTTTGAGCTCTCTTTTTACTTTATATTTATATATATTTTTAGAATTTTCTTGTATTATATATAGTAAGAAATCTTTCAAATTAAAGGAGATTATACATATGTCATTTGAACAAACGTTAGAGAAATATGCTGCTCTTGCAGTTAATGTTGGTGTTAATATTCAACCTGGACAAACTTTATCAATTAGTGCACCTCTTGAAGCTGTACAATTTGTACGCCTCGTTACAGAAAAAGCATATAAATCTGGTGCAAAACACGTATATGTAGATTGGAATGATGAGACGTTAACACGCTTAAAGTTCGATCTAGCTCCGGAAGAAGCTTTCGCTGAATTTCCATCTTGGAAAGCACATGCTCGTGAAGAATTAGCAAAAGAAGGCGCTGCATTTATGTCTATCTATGCAGAAAACCCTGATTTATTAAAAGGTGTAGAAGCATCGCGTATTGCAACAGCTCATAAAGTAGCTGGAGAAGCAATGAAAGTATACCGTGATTACGTACAAGCAGATAAAGTAAGTTGGTGTGTCATTTCTGTTCCTACGAAAGAATGGGCTGCAAAAGTATTCCCTGACGTAGCGCCAGAAGAACAAGAAGCAAAGTTATGGGATGCTATTTTCAAAGCTACTCGTGCTGATTTAGAAAATCCTGTAGAAGCATGGAAAGAACATGATGAAACATTACATACAAAAGTGGATTACTTAAACGAAAAGCATTATAAAGCTCTTCACTATACAGGTCCTGGAACAGATTTAACAATCGAACTTCCAGAAAAACATGTATGGGCTGGTGCTGGTAGCTTAAATGAAAAGAACGTACCATTTATGGCTAATATTCCAACTGAAGAAGTATTTACAATGCCACTTAAAACAGGTGTAAACGGCCAAGTTTCTAGTACAAAACCGTTAGTATTTGCAGGTAATATTATCGATAATTTCACGTTAACATTTGAAAACGGGCGTATCGTAGACTATAAAGCTGAAGCTGGTGAAGAAGCTTTAAAACATTTAGTAGAAACAGATGAAGGTTCTCACTTCTTAGGAGAAGTAGCTTTAGTACCTCATGACTCACCAATTTCAAACACAAATGTTTTATTCTACAATACACTATTTGACGAAAATGCATCTTGCCACCTTGCAATCGGAAATGCTTATGCATTTAACTTAGTTGGCGGAAAAACAATGTCTAAAGAAGAACTTGCTGAAAACGGCGCAAACGCTAGTATCACACACAACGACTTCATGATTGGATCAGCTGAGCTTGATATTGACGGTATTACTGCTGATGGCAGACATGAGCCTATCTTCCGTAAAGGTAACTGGGCGTTTTAAATTTATTACCATAAAGAAACACATTGGATAATCCAATGTGTTTCTTTATTTATTTGGTTTCAATTCAAATTTTATCGTTCTATTTTCATGCGTAAACTCCGGTCTATACGTAGCGATATACGTATTTTCTTTCGCTACGTCAAATAGCATGATATCTTGAATTTTTTCATCTGGTGCTAACTTTTTACTAATAAAGCTATCAGGGTTATTATATTCTTTAAATCTTGTACCTTTCTTATCGGTAATCTCAAATTCATAAAATGCAAAAGGTATTTCCTTTTTACTATTATTTTCTACTTTGAAAATAATCCCCAAAATCTCCTCTTTCTTTTTATTCTCATCATAATCCGGATATCCTAATTTAACTGAATCGATAGTTACTTGCAAACCATCTACGTCTACTGTCTCCCCTATTTTATACACTTTATCTTGAACATCTTCTTGTTTACTTTCATTACTATCTTTAGTCTCAGTGCAAGCACTTAAACTAAAAGCTATGCCAAAAATTAAAACAATTTGACTTACCTTTTTTAACATACTCTTTCCTCCACATAAGACAATATTTCATATGTATCATAACAAAACGCTTTACTCTTTCTTGTCATATTTTGTCGTATTAATTGCTAACTGCACAAATAGAAAAAAGCTATCTTCTACAAAAGATAGCTTTCATGATGCCGATGAAACCTTAAGCCCAATGACACCCAAAACAATAAAAAGAATACAAAATGCTTGAAATAAACTAATATGCTCTTTAAAAAAGTACACACTAATGATTGTAATAAGTAATGTTCCAACGCCAGACCAAATAGCATAAGCAATACTTAAATGAATCTTTTTCACAACGATGGCAAACACGCTGAAACAAATCCCATAAAACACGAAAATCAGTACACTTGGAACGAGCTTTGTTAAACCATTTGATAGTTTCATCGCAATTGTTCCAGCTACTTCAAAAATAATTGTAACAAGTAATAATAGCCAATATACCATACTAGAATCTCCTTCTCTGTTACCTTATAGAGATTCTAGTATACTACTTATAATCCCAATGAAATATATTTAATTTCTAAATATTCCTCGATGCCGAAATGGCCTCCTTCACGACCGATACCACTTTCTTTAAATCCACCAAATGGTGCTTGTGCAACTGATGGAAGACCATCGTTTAGACCGATAATACCGTACTCTAACGCTTCACTAATTTGGAATGCTTGGCTAATGTCTTTCGTGAAAATATACGCAGCTAAACCGTATGGTGTATTGTTTGCACGTTCGATTACTTCATCAACTGTTTTAAATTTCGCAACTGGTGCCACTGGCCCAAATGTTTCTTCATTCATACAAAGCATCGTATCATTTGCCAACCCAATTACAGTCGGTTGAATGAAATGTCCCTCTAACTCTGCGACCTTTTGACCACCATATAAAACTGTTCCACCTTTTTGAATAGCATCTTCAATATGTTCTTGTACTTTTGAAACTGCATTCTCATCAATAAGTGGCCCGACAGTCGTTCCGTCACCGAAACCGTCTCCTACTTTCAACTGCCCTACTGCCTTTTGGAACTTCTCTACAAATACTTCGTATACTTCTTCTTGAACGAATACTCGGTTTGTACATATACACGTTTGTCCTGCATTACGGAATTTCGAACCAATCACCGCTTCTACTGCTTTATCTAAATCTGCATCATTCATTACGATAAACGGAGCGTGTCCCCCTAACTCAAGCGAAACTTTTTTCATCGTTTGCGCCGCACTAGCCATTAACTCTTTCCCGATTTCCGTTGACCCTGTAAAGGACACTTTTCGAACGCGACCATCTTCCATCCATGTATCAGCAATTGCTTTTGCACTACCTGTTATGATATTGATTACACCCTTTGGAATATCTGCTTCATGGGCTAATTCAGCTAATTTCAATGCAGTTAATGGCGTTTGACTTGCCGGTTTCACAACGGCTGTACAGCCTGCTGCAAGCGCTGGGGCTACCTTTCTCGTAATCATAGCAGCTGGGAAGTTCCAAGGTGTAATAGCTGCCATAACGCCAACTGGTTGCTTCATAACTAAAATGCGCTTATTCGGATGAGCAGCAGGAATCATTTCACCATATACGCGTTTCCCCTCTTCTGCATACCATTCAACAAAACTGTTTGCATAATTTACTTCACCAAGCGCTTCTGCAAACGGCTTCCCTTGTTCCTTCGTCATAATCGCTGCGATCTCTTCTTTATTTTCATCAATAAGCGTAAACCACTTTTTTAACTTCGTTGCACGATCTGCTGCCGTTAACTTAGACCACGTTTTAAAAGCTTCATGTGCAGCATCAACAGCTTGCTTTGCCTCTGTTACTCCGCCTTTTGGTACAGTTGCAAATATTTCCTTCGTCGCAGGATTATTTACTTCAATTTGTTCTTGTAGTGTAATCCACTCACCATTTATATACATCGCCTTTTTATCTATACTTACGAAAGTCGCCTTTTTATCTATACTTACGAAAGTCGCCTTTTTATCCAATGTTTTCTTCCTCCTCTATGAACTTCTTAATTTTTCTAGTAGCAGCAGATTGACTAATTTGCAAAAACTCAGCCACTTTATAACTTGATCCATACGTTTTATACGCTTTAAGAATTATATTTCTCTCTACCTCTTCCAGCATTTTATAAAGGCTTTGCCCCGATTGTTCAACTGCAGCCTCTTGCATAGAGAGTGGCAAATCCTCTACCGTTACAACATCATCAACAGTAATAACAATTCTCTCAATTACATTCTCTATTTCTCTATTGTTCCCTTCCCACGGATATCCAACAAACATTTGTAACGTACTCGGCGCTAGTTTCACATCACGTCCGTACTTTTTATTAAAGTGCTGCAAGTAATGATAAATAAGCGGCAAAATATCTTCTGTTCTTTCCCTAAGCGGGGGAATTGCAATTGGAATGACATTCAAACGATAGTATAAATCTTTCCGAAATTTTCCTTGTTTCACCATCTCGCTTAAATCTCTATTTGTTGCCGCCACAATTCGAACATCCACTTTTTTTAATTCTCTTCCGCCTATAGGACGAAATGTTTTTTCTTGCAATACTTGCAAAAGCTTCGCTTGAATTTCAAGCGGCATTTCACCGATTTCATCTAAAAAAAGAGTTCCTTTATGCGCGGATTCTAATAGTCCCTTTTTCCCTTCACGATTCGCACCTGTAAAAGATCCACCTGAATATCCAAAAAGCTCCGATTCAATTAAATTAGTTGGCAATGCCGCACAATTAATTTCATAGAAACTTTCATGCTTACGGTGACTCACTTCATGTAAATGGCGTACTAATCGACTTTTTCCTACTCCAGTCTCGCCTAAAACGAGAACAGTACTATCCACTACAGATACTTTTTTGATTGTATCGACTATTTTTTGCATAGCTAGACTTTTAAAAATAAGTCCTTCATGCTCATATGTTTCTCTTAATTCTTTTTTATATGTTTTTAGCTGATTATCCATTTCCTCTACCTTTTGACGTAATTGATAGAGTTCAGTAAGGTCGCGAGAATAACTAATCACTCTTCTTAAATTTCCCTCATCATCAAAAACAGGCCTTGTACGAACGTGTAAATACTCTCCTGATTTTGTAGTTTGAACGAGTTCAATTGGCCTCTTTTTTTCAATCACTTCTAATGTCGCTGATGGATAAAAGATTCCATCCTTTTGTAGTTCTTTTACATGCTTACCAACTAACTCTTCTGCAGCTAGTTGGTAGTGCCTTTCACATGTACTATTTACACGCACAACGATCCCTTGCTCATCTGTAACAAAAATTTCGTCAAACGCATATTCAAATACATCTTTTAAATCCATTAACACTCGTTCCTTTTCTGCAACCATCCTAGCCACCCCTAACTTCAAATCCATCGATCCACTTCACTACCTTTATTATAAAGTGAATTTTCTGCATTTAATATAGAGTCAGCTAGAATGTTTGCTATTTATACTTCAGTTTTTAAACGCGAGCGATGTTTGTTTGCTCATAACAAGCTTGCAATGATTCTTCAATTATTGTTAAACCTTCTTCAAGTTGCTCATCTGTAATAACTAAAGGCATTAACACACGGATAACATTTCCATATGTCCCTGCTGATAATAACAGTAACCCACGCTTATTTGCTTCTGCACATAGATTAGCCGTTAACGTTTTGTCAGGTGCTTTCGTCTTACGATCTTGAACGACCTCAAATGCACACATTGCGCCTAACCCACGCACATCACCGATGCAATGATATTTATTTTTCATCTCTTCGAATCGGTTCATTACGACTTTTCCTAATTCTATCGCTCTATCATTTAATTTCTCATTTTCTATTACATCGAGAACAGCTAATGCAGCCGCACATCCTAATGGACTTCCTGCATACGTTCCACCAAGTTCACCTGGTGCAGACTCATTCATAATTTCTTTACGTCCAATGACACCACTTATCGGTACACCAGCACCTAATGATTTAGACACTGTAATTAAATCTGGAACGACATCATAGTGATCAATTGCAAAATATTTTCCTGTACGACTAAAGCCTGTTTGTATTTCATCCGCTACAAATAAGATGCCGTTCTCTGAACAAATGCGGCGTACTTCTTGAACAAATTTCTTACTTGGGACGATAAATCCACCTTCCCCTTGAACAGGTTCCATTACAACAGCTGCAATTGTTTCTGGTGCTACTTCCGATATGAAGAAGTTCTTAAACTCTTCAATAATAAAATCATCATACTGCTCTTCCGTTAATCCCTCTGGGCGACGGTATTCGTATGGAAATGGCGCTTTATATACTTCTGGAGCAAAGGGACCAAACCCAAATTTATATGGCTTCACTTTACTTGTCATCGTCATTGTCATTAATGTACGCCCGTGGAAACCTTTAGAAAATGCGATAATACCAGGTCTCTTCGTATATTTACGAGCGATTTTCACCGCGTTCTCAACTGCTTCTGCACCACTATTTAAAAACAGGACTTGCTTATCGAAACTTCCTGGTGCCAATGCCGCAAGCTTTTCTGCTAATTCAATATATGGCTCATACATCATGACGTTAAATCCAGTATGAATGTATTGATCGACTTGTTTATGGAGCGCTTCTTTAACCGTTGGATGACAATGCCCTACGTTAATTGTCCCGATTGCTCCTGCAAAATCAATGTACTGATTGCCATCAACATCTGTTACAAGAGCACCATTGGCAGATTGTACAAACGTTGGGATGCCGTTACTTACTCCTTTTGGTACTATATTTTGACGGCGTTCTAATAAAGATGCCGCTTTCGGTCCTGGAATTTGTTCATTTACTTTAGCAAATTTTTTTGTGTTCATTGCGTACCCCATCCTTTTCTTTACATTGTTTTCTCTTTTTATTGCAAAATATATGCCAACTTTCTTTTCTAGCATTTATCCTATATTCTTTGTATCCAGGCATAAAAAATAAGTCTATAAAGACTCATTAAGAGTCTTTATAGACTTATTTTCCTTACACATTAGACTTTTCTTTCTCCCAGAAAAACTCACCCGATTGAGAAATAAACTCTCCAACAGAATCTAACACTAAATCAGCAAGTGGTTCTAATGTTGGACGGTCTCCTGTACCAGATAGCACCCCAATTGCATAGCAATCGCCATTTTTAGCTAAATGTAAATCAGTTGGCGTATCTCCAACAACCGCAACCTCACATGATTCTAAATTAAATTTCTCACAAAACACTTCTATAATCTTTTTATCTGGTTTTTGCGCAGGGAATGTATCCGAGGCTATAATATAATCAAAAAAGTTCTCCAACTTATATTGTTTTAAAAATAATTCTGTTGGTGCGAAATCATCCGCCGTGACAACCCCTAATATAAATCCTTTATCTTTTAATGCCTGTAACACTTTCGGTAAGTCTGCTGTCATTTTCATATGCGAACGATGCTCATACATAAGGGAAAATAACTTCTCACTTACCCACTGATGCATCTCTTCTTCTCTAGCAGACTCAATATAATTACAAAGCCCCTTCGCTACATCAAGGCTTGTTCCAGCAGCTATTGCACTCCTTGGATTAACAAATGCTCCCTCTACACCAATCTCTTCTAATAAGTTCTGCCCTATTGTACTTGGTAAATGATATAAACTTATACATTCAGCTACAAGTTCTTCAGCTACTTTTATCCAAATTGAATGAAAATCCATTAATGTCCCATCTTTATCAAATAGTATTGCTTTTACCTTCTCCATAGCATCCTACCTCTCGTTTCTTATCTCCTCCAGTGTATCAATAAAATATGGATGTAAAATAAAAGAATTGTAAAAATACCATAAAAATCAAACTAACTCCCAATTTACAATTCATTTTAACAAAGTAAAAGAGGATGCCTTTACAGGGCATCCTCTTGATGTTCAGGAACAAATAGTTCTAAACAATGATATATATTTTCGAATTCCATCGGTGCATCTCCACCATACTCACCATCTAAATTAATCATTAGTTTATCTGGTGAATGTACTTTAATTCGGTTCGCTTGTGTATATAACACTTTTGGATTATTAATATGTTCACCACGTTGTGCTTGTGTTGCTGCTTTAATTAAATCAGCGATAGAACCTTTTTTCAGTACTAATAGGTCAAATAACCCATCGTTAATAGATGCATACGGTGCTACCTTTTCAAATCCACCTACTGAACGAGTATTCGTAATTAAAAACATCGTAATTTCTTCTTGTAGTAACTTTCCATCATACTCAATTTCAACATATGTCGGATGCAATGATGGTAACATCTCGATACCTTTTAGGTAATAAGCAAGCTGCCCTAATACTGTCTTTAACTTACTCGGTACTTCGTATGTTAATTCTGTAATACGACCGCCACCAGCGATGTTAATAAAATATGTATCGTTCGCTCTACCAAGGTCTAATGGCACTGTTTTTCCTTCGCAAATAATATCTGCTGCCTCTTCAATAGAACGAGGTACACCAATTGCACGTGCAAAGTCATTTGTCGTTCCAACTGGAATAATTCCAAATTTCGGACGGAATTCATGCCCAACTAAACCGTTTACTACTTCATTTAACGTACCGTCGCCACCAGCCGCAATAACAACATCAAACTTACGATCCGCAGCTTGCCTCGCCGCCACAGTAGCGTCTCCAGGACCCGTTGTCGCATGACAAGATGTCTCATAGCCAGCTTGTTCTAATTTTTGTAATACTTCTGGTAAGCTCTTCTTAAATAGCTCACGCCCAGAAGTAGGATTATAAATAATTCTTGCTCGCTTCATCATTTATTAGCACAGGAAATTTCTTTATGTATCGAAAAAGAACATACTGAACTTCTATTCAGTATTCCCATGCCTACCTCCTCTCATCTTGCTATCCTTCTTTTATCCCGCTCAAACAGGCAGTAAGAACCCGATTCGTGTAGTCCATCAAAAGTAAATATTCATTTCAATGGTTTTTTATTTGACCCCCAAATTTATCCCGCTATTTGCGGGCAGTAAATGCCCGATTGGTGAGGGCTAATAATCAGTGTTGGATGAACCTCCCACTGATTAAAGTTTCACTTTATTTCTATCCATTCTTCCATAAAAATTTACATATAACGAATAATAACTATCTATTATTTCATGAGATGAAAAAAACCTCTATGTTTAGATTTATCATTATTCCCACCTTTTTGCAACTATCATACCATAGTTGCTATACAAACATTTTTCCACTTTTGACAGTTAATCAAACGTTTGTTTAAACGATTTTGTCTCATTTAAACAAACGTTTGATTAACCTAGAAAAACACCCATGTACGGGTGTTTTTCTGCTTAATCTTTAAAAGTTACTACTATTATCGCTTATTAATCTCTTCAAGTAAGATTTTGTTAACAAGCGGTGGATTTGCTTGTCCTTTTGTAGCTTTCATAATTTGACCAACTAAGAAGCCAATTGCACGGTCTTTACCGTTTTTAAAGTCTTCGATAGATTGCTCATTATTATCAAGAATTTCTGTTACAACTTTACGAAGTGTACCCTCGTCAGAAATTTGAACAAGACCTTTCGCTTTAACGATTTCTTCTGGGTCTCCACCTTTTTCAATTAATTCATTAAATACTTTCTTCGCGATTTTAGAAGAAATTGTACCTTTTTCAATTAATTGAACCATTTTAGATAAACCAGCAGGCGTTAATGCAACGTCTTTTAATTCTTTTTGTTGTTTGTTTAAGTATGCAAGTACTTCACCCATTAACCAGTTCGATGTTAATTTCGCATCAGCACCGTCTGCAACAGTTGCTTCAAAGAAATCAGACATCTCTTTCGTTAATGTTAACACGTGTGCATCATAAGCTGGTAAGCCTAGTTCTGCAACGTAGCGAGCTTTACGTGCATCTGGAAGTTCTGGAATAGAAGCTCGAACTGCTTCTTTCCACTCATCATCAATGTAAAGTTCAACTAAGTCTGGCTCCGGGAAGTAACGGTAATCGTCAGATCCTTCTTTCACACGCATTAAGATTGTTTTCTTCGTTGCTTCATCATAACGACGTGTTTCTTGTTGGATGATACCACCAGATAACAGTTCTTTTTCTTGGCGCACTTGCTCGTGCTCAAGACCTTTTTGTACGTAAGTGAATGAGTTTAAGTTTTTCAGTTCCGCTTTTGTACCGAACTTCTCTTGTCCAACTGGACGAAGAGAAATGTTCGCATCACAACGTAAGGAACCTTCTTCCATCTTACAATCAGATACACCAGTGTATTGAATGATTGATTTTAACTTCTCTAAGTATGCATATGCTTCTTCTGGCGTACGCATATCTGGCTCAGATACGATCTCGATTAAAGGCATACCTTGACGGTTGTAGTCTACTAATGAACCATCAGCTGTATGCGTTGATTTACCAGCATCTTCTTCTAAATGAAGACGTGTAATACCGATACGTTTCTTTTTGCCGTCTACTTCGATTTCAATCCAACCATTTTCACCAATTGGCTTATCAAATTGAGAGATTTGGTAAGCTTTCGGGTTATCTGGATAGAAATAGTTTTTACGGTCAAACTTCGTTTCCGTTGCGATTTCACAGTTTAATGCCATTGCAGCTTTCATCGCAAAGTTAACTGCTTCTTTATTTAAAGTAGGAAGTACCCCTGGGTATCCTAAGTCAATTACACTTGTTTGTGTATTTGGCTCCGCTCCGAATTCTGTTGGACTCGCAGAGAAAATTTTCGAATTTGTTTTTAACTCAACGTGAACCTCTAAACCAATAATTGTTTCTAAATTCATCTATGCTCGCCTCCTTACAGACTTGCTTTTTTTGTATGATAGTCTGTTGCTTGCTCAAACGCATGTGCAACGCGGTAAATTGTCGCTTCATCGAAGTGTTTACCAATAATTTGTAGACCAAGTGGCATGTTGTTAGCACCGAATCCACATGGAACTGAAATCGCTGGAACACCCGCTAAGTTTACTGGGATTGTTAAAATGTCATTTGCATACATTGTCATTGGATCGTCAACTTTTTCTCCCACTTTAAATGCCGGAGTTGGTGTTGTTGGTCCAATAATAACATCATAGTTAGCAAATACATTTTCAAAGTCGTTCTTAATTAATGTACGTACTTGTTGTGCTTTTTTGTAATATGCATCATAGTAACCAGAGCTAAGAGCAAATGTACCAAGCATAATACGACGTTTAACTTCATCACCGAAACCTTCACTACGTGTGTTTTTGTAAAGATCTAATAAGTTATTTACATTATCAGAACGAACACCGTAACGCACGCCATCAAAGCGTGAAAGGTTAGCAGATGCTTCAGAAGAAGATAGTAAGTAATACGTTGCTAGAGCGTATTTAGAGTGTGGAAGAGATACTTCCTCCCAAGTTGCGCCCATACCTTCTAATACTTTTAAAGCAGCTAGTACTGACTCACGAGCTTCTTCGCCAACACCTTCGCCTAAGTATTCTTTCGGTACAGCAATGCGTAAACCTTTAACATCGCCTGTTAAACCAGCTAAATAGTTTCCAACTTCAACGTTTGCAGAAGTTGCATCCATGCGGTCAATACCTGAAATAGCTTGTAATAAGTATGCATTGTCTTCTACTGTACGTGTAATCGGTCCGATTTGGTCAAGTGAAGATGCGAATGCTACTAATCCGTAACGAGATACGCGTCCGTAAGTTGGTTTTAAACCTACAACACCGCAATATGCAGCTGGCTGACGGATAGAACCACCCGTATCAGAACCTAGAGAGAATAGTACTTCTCCTGCTGCTACAGCTGCTGCAGAACCACCACTAGATCCGCCTGGAACGTAATCTAAGTTCCATGGGTTTTTCGTAGCGTAGAATCCTGAGTTTTCATTTGAAGAACCCATTGCGAACTCGTCCATGTTTAATTTACCGATTGTAATTGTGTCAGCAGCTTTTAGCTTTTGCACAACTGTCGCATCATAAATTGGATCGAAGTTTGCTAATATTTTGCTTGCACAAGTTGTACGAAGACCGTTAGTTACAATGTTATCTTTTACACCAATTGGCATACCGAATAATAAACCATTATCTTCAGCGCCGATTTTTGCATCTAATTCTTTCGCTTTTGCGCGTGCATTTTCTTCATCTAATGTAAGAAAGGCTTTTACGTTATCTTCAACATCCGCAATACGTTTGTAAGATTCTTCTACTAAATCCGTAACGGAAATTTCTTTGTTGTTTAACTTCTTATGTAACTCTGATACTGAATGATCAAATAATGACATCGAAATTCCCCTCCTCTATTCTAATACTGCTGGAACACGGATTTGATTATCTTTGTGATCCGGTGCATTTTTTAATACTTCTTCAACTGGTAAACCTTTTTCTGGTACATCTTCACGCATAACATTTTTCATAGTTAATACATGAGTTGTTGGTTTTACATCTGTTGTATCTAATTCATTTAACTGTTCTGCAAATGTAACAATTGCATCTAGTTGTTTTTGAAATTTTTCTGCTTCTTGATCAGTAATTGCAAGACGTGCTAAATGTGCTACGTGCTTTACATTCTCAACGGAAATTCTTGACACGGCTAGGCCACCTCCATAATATATCGTTCAATCTACAATACTATTGATGATACCAAATTTTCAGTACTTCAAGCAAGTCAACACAGAGTACTTACGCCATTTTTACATAAAAAAAGAAAGGCAAATGCCTTTCTTTACAATTTACTCTTTATCTAACGGTTTATTTTTTGGAAATCTCTCGTTATCTTCTTCATTATCACGAATTGTTTTTTGTAATACAAAACAAGACATCGTTAAAAATAATGTTCCAATTAAATAGTATCCTTTTACACTAAGCGTTTCATCTAACGTATAAATCCCAATTAGCATACCTGAAAGCGCACAAACAAATGAAGTCCATGCTAAAAATGTGAACGCTTGCGTATTACGTCTTCTCATCGTTCTCCCCCTCGTTAGCTGTATACCCATTATAGATAAGTATATTTACCATGATGGATTTTTATGTAAATTCTAGTTTTATATTTATAAATCTATCATAAAAGAATACTATTTTAAAGAAAGTTTTCTGCCTAATCTGAAAAAACAATCTAAACAATTGGTTTTTCAGATTACCTTACTGTTCGCTAGCTATTTTCATTCATAAAAAAAGACCAGGAAAACTCCTGGTCCATTACTCTACTTAACAAACATTGGATTCTACGTTATACAAAATTGGAAGGTACAGAATTAGGGTTTGTTTGTTAAGTTTATATGTTGAACGAACTAACAGCGGAGGGGTTCCTTCTGTTAGTCCATTAAACCCAGTCATTATTTTACGATTTTTTCAAGCTCCTCAAGTGAAAGATCTACTGAAATTGAACCATCATTTGTTTCTTTCTTAATTGCATCTGTTACTTCTTTTGAATGGTATAATTCAATTACTTTTTTCAGTGTTGGATCATCTTTATCTTTCGTACGAGCTGCGAAAATATTAATATAAGGCTTCGCATTTTCATTCTTTGGATCTTCTAAGAAAATAGGATCCTTCGCTGGATCTAATCCAGCTTGACCAGCAACACCGTTATTAATAACTGATGCCGCTACATCTTTTAACACACGAGGTGTTTGCTGTGCGATAACCGGTGTAATTTTTAATTTCTTCGGATTTTCAGCAATACCACTTGGATCTCCAAATAGACCAAAATCCTTTTTCAGCTTTAATAATCCAGCTGCATCAAGAAGTTTTAATGCACGTGCTTGGTTCGTTGGATCGTTTGGAATTGCAATTTCTGAACCATCTGGGATTTCATTTGATTTCTTATATTTTTCAGAGTATAAACCCATTGGTGCAATTTGTGTTGTACCAACAGCTGTAATATCTAACTTATGTTCCTTTTTAAATTGCTCTAAGAACGCAATATGCTGGAATGAGTTTAGTTCAATATCTCCATCAGCTAACGCTTTATTTGGCGTTGTGTAATCAGAGAACTCAATCAGTTTAACTTTAATCCCTTCTTTTTCAGCTTTTCCCTTTACAATTTCCCAAGCGTTTCCATCCGTTCCAGTTACACCAATGCGAACTGTTTTCTCTTTTGCTCCTGCATCCGAGCAGCCACTTAACGCCGAAATCCCTACAATCGCTGATAATGCAAATGCTAAAATTTTCTTCATTTTCTTTTCCTCTCTTCCTTTTTATGATCTGCGTAACAAGACTTTCGCAAAGTAATTCCCTAAATTTTGAGCTATCTGTACGAGAATAATAAGTAACACGACCGTTACGAACATAACTGATGTATCAAAACGTTGATAACCATATGTCATTGCTAAATCACCAAGACCGCCACCACCGACAAGCCCAGCAACTGCAGAAAATTCAATTAAACCAACTGTCATAAATGTGACACCTAAGATTAATGGCGCTAACGCTTCTGGTACAAGGATTTCAAAAACAATTCTAATTGGCGAGGCGCCCATTGCTTGCGCTGCTTCAATTACTCCTTTCGGAACGGAAACAAGGTTTGTTTCAACCATTCTAGCAATACCAATTGATGCGACTAACGTCATCGGGAAAATTGCTGCTGCTGTTCCAATCGTCGTTCCGATAACACTTCTCGTTAGTGGACTTAACGCTACTAAAAAGATAATGAATGGTACCGGACGAATTGTATTAATTATGATGTTAAGAATAGAAAAGACCCATTTATTTTCTAAAAAGTTTCCTTTTCTCGTTACATATAAAAGTAAACCTAGAGGTATACCAAGAATTGTAGCAAATATAAGGGTTACAATTACCATTAAGAGGGTATCCCCCGTCGCATCTAGTATGCGCGGCCAAAATATACTCCAATCAACTCGCATGAGCTTCTACCTCCTTCAGCTGCACTTGCAGTCTTAGATGTTGTAATGCTTTTTGAATTTCCCTCTGCTCCCCTTGCAACTCTACAAGAAGATTTCCAAATAGCACATTTTGAAGTTCAATAATATTTCCGTACAGTACATTTACATCGACGTTATAGTTTTTTGCGATATATGATAGTACCGGCTGTCCTGTCTCCTCACCAGTAAATGTTAGACGATAAATTTGACCACCATTTTGAATTTTCGCTAGAACACTTTCCGGTAAATGATCATTAATGACAGAACGTACAAAGTTTTGAGTCGTCTTTGTTTTTGGTTGCGTGAAAACATCAAACAGTTTTCCTTCTTCAATAACTTTTCCCTTCTCCATTACAGCTACACGGTGACAAATTTCTTTCACAACATGCATTTCATGTGTAATAAGAAGAATTGTTAAATTGTATTCTCTATTTACTTTCTTTAATAAGTTTAGAATTTCTGTCGTTGTTTCTGGATCTAAGGCTGATGTTGCCTCATCACATATAAGAATATCTGGCGATGTCGCAAGTGCTCTAGCAATGCCCACACGCTGCTTTTGTCCACCTGATAGCTGCTCTGGGTAATAGTTTGCTTTATCTTCTAACCCTACAAACTTCAGCAGTTCATTTACTCTTTCTTTTATCTCATTCTTTGGTACTTTCGCTAACTTTAATGGATAAGCAATATTTCCAAATACTGTTCTTGAATTAAATAAATTAAAACTTTGGAAAATCATTCCGATTCTTTGTCTCAGTTTACGTAATTCTTTCGTCGATAATGATGTAATATCTTTATCATCTATTGAAATCGTTCCTGCCGTCGGTCTCTCTAACATATTTACTAAGCGTAATAACGTACTCTTTCCAGCGCCACTAAAACCAATAATGCCAAAAATTTCGCCTTTCTCAACTGATAATGTTACATCCTCCACCGCATGAACAGATTGCCCAGCTGATTCATACACTTTACTTACATTGTTAAAAGAAATCATTTTTTCCCCTCCTATATGCTGTAAAAACTTGAAGCAGAGCTTTCGAGGTAAAATAAAAAGTGCTCTCCTTCTTATCAACCATAAAGATAAGAAGGAGAGCACTTATATGTACTCGTTCACATCTTCTCATCTTCCAAGCCTTTATATGGCTTGCTGGAGTTAGCACGGTATTAAAAAAACCCGTTGCTGAGGTATCGTAGGGCCAGTCCCTCCACCTCTCTGGATAAGAATGTATCGATTTAATTGTCGTTTAATTAATTCTCATTATAGAACTCAGAATAATAAGAGTCAATACATTTTTTAGAAAAATATTAATTATTCCTTTATTAAAATTTTCAGATGAAAATTCATGAGAAAATAGTAACTTTCAAGGTTATTTAAAATTCTTCTTCCTCATATTTTTAAACAGGAGAATCTTCTCTACGAATTGAATAAATTTATTTGAATATGAAACTCGGAGGAAGATAAATATATGAAAACAGCTCTTTTACTCATCGATATTCAAAACGATTATTTTCCAAATGGAAAGATGGAATTGCGTAATCCAGTAGAAGCAAGCGAATATGCTAATCAGTTATTACAACACTTTAGAACAAACAGCGAACCTATTTTTCATATCCAACACGTAGCTATAAAAGATGACGCTACTTTTTTCCTACCTAATACAGAAGGTGTACATATTCACGAAAGCGTACGTCCACTTAGAGAAGAAACAGTTATAGTCAAACATTATCCAAATAGCTTCCGAGAAACTAATCTTCTAGAGCAATTAAAACGTTTAAATATTGAACATGTCGTTGTATGTGGGATGATGACTCATATGTGTATCGATGCTACAGTAAGGGCTGCATTCGATTTTGGCTTTCAATGTACCGTTATACATGATGCTTGTGCTACAAAAGACCTGTCTTTTAAGAACGCTACTATACCAGCTGTTTACATTCACAATACAATTTTAGCTAGTTTAAATGGCGTATATGCAAATGTAATAAGCACGCAAGAATTTTTAGCTACATAAAAAAACACTCCTTTCAGTGAGCAAAACCGAAAGGAGTGTTCCTTGTCGAACCATAGATTTTCTTTCAAATTGTATTATACAGGAAATTCTCAAAATGAATACTAAAAAATATGACTAATAAGTCAACTTTTCTCATCATTTTATTTCTGTTCACATGTTTATCCCGCTATTAATAGGTTTTAGCTCATTCCCTTCGAACGATGGTAATATATAGGATTTCAATTTTAAAAGGAGCTCTTCACATTCTGTGAAGAGCTCCTCTACTATTTCTTATAAAGTTTCAGAAGTAGTTTTTGCTTGCATGTGAAGTGCTAAGTAATCAGGTCCACCAGCTTTAGAGTCTGTACCAGACATGTTAAAGCCACCGAATGGTTGGTAACCTACGATTGCACCAGTACATCCACGGTTGAAGTATAAGTTACCAACGTGGAAGTCTTCGCGTGCTTTTTCAATATGGTCACGGTTGTTAGTAATAACAGCACCTGTTAAACCGTATTCCGTATTATTTGCAATTGCAAGTGCATGATCGAAGTCTTTCGCTTTACAGAATGCTACTACTGGTCCGAAGATTTCTTCTTTCATTAAGCGAGCATCTTCTGCAACGTCAGCAACGATTGTTGGTTGGATGAACCAGCCTTTAGAATCGTCTCCTTCGCCACCTGCTAAGATTCTACCTTCTTCTTTACCAATTGCAACATAGCTCATTACTTTATCGAATGCAGCTTGGTCATTAACAGGACCCATGTTTGTACCTAATACTGCTGGGTTAGCAACTGTTAATTCTTTTGTTAATTCAACAGCACGATTTAATACATGATCATATACATCTTCATGGATTACTGCACGAGAACATGCAGAACATTTTTGTCCTGAGAATCCGAATGCTGATGCAACGATAGACTTAGCTGCTAATTCAAGATCTGCTTCTTTATCAACAACGATTGTATCTTTACCGCCCATTTCAGCGATAACGCGTTTTAACCAAATTTGTCCTGGGTTTACTTTCGCTGCACGCTCATAGATGCGGATACCTACATCACGAGATCCCGTGAAGCTTACGAAACGTGTACGAGGATGATCTACTAAGTAGTCACCAACTTCAGAACCGTTACCTGGAACGAAGTTTACTACGCCAGCTGGTAAGCCAGCTTCTTCTAATACTTCCATAAATTTCGCTGCTACTACAGGAGTTGTACTAGCTGGTTTTAGTAATACTGTGTTACCAGAAACTAAAGCAGCTGTTGTCATACCTGCCATAATTGCGAATGGGAAGTTCCAAGGAGAAATGATAACACCTACTCCTAATGGAATGTAAGAGAAACGATTATATTCAATTGGACGGCTTTCTACTGGAATACCGTCTTTTAATTTTAACATTTGACGACCATAATATTCCATAAAGTCGATTGCTTCTGCTGTATCAGCATCTGCCTCATTCCATGGCTTACCTGCTTCTTTTACAAGAATAGCAGAGAATTCATGTTTTCTGCGACGAACGATTGCTGCAGCACGGAATAAAATGTCTGCACGCATTTCTGGCTTTGATTTTCTCCAAGTTTGGAATGTTTCATCCGCTACTTGCATTGCTTTTTCAGCTAACTCACGGCTTGCTTTTGAAACACGACCAACAAGTTCCTCTTTATTTGCAGGGTTTACAGAAACAATTTTGTCTTCTGTAGTGATTTTTTCTCCCCCAATAATTAATGGATAGTCTTGTCCAAGATAAGATTCTACTTTCTTTAAACCTTCTTCAAACGCTAATTTGTTAGCCTCCACTGAAAAATCTGTAAATGGCTCATGTTTGTATGCTACTACCATTTTTTTTAGCCTCCCCTTAGAAAAACGTTTACATTTTACAACATTATTCTACACGATAATTTAGATTTATTCAAATATTCCTAGACTTATATTTTAAAAATTAATAAATTTTTAAAATATAATAAAAAGAGATTCATACATGCGTATGAATCTACAAAATATGAGTATATTCCAAAACATTTTTCCCGATCAATAATATAGTAACTAATAAAAATAAAGTCCTTACATATCCAACACCTTTTTGAACCGCAAACTTCGATCCAAAATAAGCACCTAAGATCATTGATAATCCCATGATAATACCGTATTCAAAATGAATTATATCTAAAAATAAAAAAGTAATTAAAGATACAATATTACTAACAAAGTTCAAAAGTTTTCCAGATGCTGCCGCTTGAATAAAATCCAAGCCAATTAATAAAAATGCAAAAATTAAAAACGACCCTGTCCCTGGTCCAAAAAATCCATCATAAAATCCTATCATTAAAATAGCAAAGAAAAATATTAATGTTTTTCTTTGCGTCATCTTCTTATAGGTAGACACACTTCCCCAATTCTTTTTTGCAATAATATAAATAGCAATAAATACCAACATTACAAGTACTAATGGGCGTAAAATATCCGGTGGAATAAATTTTACTACTAAAGCACCTGCAACAGCTCCAACAATAGTTAACGGGATTAACTTTCCTACAATTTTAAAATCAACTTTTCCTGATCGAATAAAATACATCGCACTCGTAAACGTCCCCATTGTTGCCGCTAATTTATTCGTTGCAATTGCCGAAGCTGGCGATAAGCCAACAAACATAAGCGCAGGAAGCGAAATTAACCCTCCTCCTCCAACAACGGAATCAATAAAAGCTGCTAAAAAACCGAATGCAATTAATAAAATAATGACTTGAAAACTTAATTCTTCCATGAGATTTACCCCTTACCCCTATTTTTTACAACATTTTAAATTATAACAAAATTACATAAGAAAAAAAGCTGTTCCATAGAGGAACAGCCTTCATATTTAATCTAAAATCTTCACAAGTGGTTCATCTTGTTTTGCTTCACGTATAATAATAGCTTCTGGGCGTTCTACAGATTTAATCGTTACTTGTACTTTCATATAATTCGGGAAGTATTCCATAACAAGCCCTGCCACATATTGTGTAAAACCAACTATTTCAGCTTTTCCATTAAACTGGACAGGAATATCAAGCTTCATTTCTCTTAATTCATCATCTCTATACATACCAGTACCAATAACAGCTGTATAGTCGCCTTGGAAATAATCGCTTAGTTTTGCCTTAAAGTTGGATACTCTTGCAAGGTCTTCACGTTTATTATCTGTTTTCGCTTGCTCTGATGGGAACAAATAATATTTTTCATTAATTTGTTTCCAATCTTCAACCGTTTCACTACCTTTTTCGGCATTTGCATAAGAAACAAAGTTACCTGGCACGAGCGAAGACTTTGGAGCTTGGCGATAAATCGCAAATGTTATTGGAATATTTTTGGTTTCAGGTTCTTTTTGATGTATGACTTTCAAAATTTCTTGCGCCATTTTTTTCCCTTCAGCTAACATCTTTTCATCCGGGATTGCAGCTTCACGTGGATAACCATGCTCTTCGTTAAAATATTGAACAGAATTCATTGCTAATCCAACTACCATACCAACGCGTTCCTCGCCGTTATCGCCTTTTTTCACATAATAATCATGCTCTAAAATATTTGAAATATATATTGGATTTTTTTTATTTTTCACTTCTAGTGATTCGGATCCTGTTCCTAATGCAGGGTTTAATCCTATATTAGGAAATTTAACTGCATCTTTTTTTAATTTGTCCTCTAGTTCCTTTTGTTCAGCATCTGTACGTTTTCTTTTAACAAGCATCTGTATAGTTTGAGTATCTAGAGCTTTTCCGCCTTTTAAAAAATTATCTTTCGTACTAAATGATTCTTTTGCAATTCGCATTAACCCTGTTTCAAATTCATCTATATCAAGACGACTATTTAACCCTTGCACCACTAAACCACGTGCATTTCCACCATCAAATGGAATAGTCGTCTTATAATATTCATCCGAAATAGCGTATTTTGGAACAACTGATTGTTCTTTTGCTTTCCCCGATTTCTCAGCCACTTTTTCATCTTTGTCGGCACCTGCACTACACCCACTTACAAGTAGGCCAAGGCTTAATACCGCTAATGCTATTTTTTTCATGGTAAGTTTGCACCTCTTACTTATTTAGCTCTTGTAAGAACCTCTCTTCATTCCAAACCTCAACATTATGTTTCTCCGCTTGTGCTAATTTCGAACCAGCCGCTTCACCTGCAACAACTAAATCCGTACTCTTACTAACACTTCCCGTTACTTTTCCACCTAATGCCTCAATCTTCTTCTTCGCTTCACTTCGTCCCATAACTTCTAGCTTACCTGTTAAAACAACCGTTTTTCCTGCGAAGTAAGATTCAACATTTTGTAAATCTGCAATTTTTATACCTTTGTATGTCATATTCACGCCATACTCTTTAAACTGCTGTAATAACTCTAATACATCTTCATTATCAAAATATGTCACAACAGATTGAGCCATTTTTTCGCCAATTTCATTAATTGCTTTTAGTTCTTCTTCCGTTGCTTTTACAAGCTCATCCATCGTTTCAAAGTGCTCTGCAAATGTACGTGCTGCTTTCGCTCCAACGTGGCGAATTCCAAGACCAAATAATAATCGCTCTAACGAGTTTTCTTTAGAATTTTCAATTGCTTGTATTAAGTTTGTCGCTGATTTTTCACCAAAACGTTCTAACTGTAATAATTGCTCTTTCGTCAATGCATATAAATCAGCAAATGTACGAATGTAATCAGCATCAAAGAGTTGTGTAATGACACGTTCTCCAAGTCCATCAATATTCATTGCATTTCTTGAAACGAAATGGATTAACCCTTCTCGAATTTGAGCAGGACAAGTTGGATTTATACAACGAAGTGCTACTTCTTCTTCTAAACGAACAAGTTCACTCTCACATGCTGGACAATGAGTTGGCATGCGGTATTCTTCTTCCTCACCAGTACGCTTATCAAAAATAACGTTCACAACTTCAGGAATAATATCTCCAGCCTTCTTCACAACAACGTAGTCACCAATTCGAATGTCTTTTTCACGAATTAAATCCTCGTTATGTAAAGAAGCACGACGAACAATCGTACCAGCAACTCTCACTGGCTCTAGTTCTGCAGTCGGTGTTACAACTCCTGTTCGGCCAACACTTAATTCAATGCCTGTTAATCTCGTTACAACTTCTTCAGCCGGGAATTTATAAGCAATCGCCCATCTTGGACTCTTCGCTGTAGTTCCTAGACTTTCTTGAAGGGCAACATCATCTACTTTTATAACGATTCCATCAATCTCATAATCAAGATGCGGACGTTTTTCTTGCCATTCTTCTACATAAGCTATAACTTCTTCAATTGTTTCACATGTACGGCGATTTGGATTTGTCTTAAATCCAAGTTCACCTAAGAAATCAAGCGATTCACTATGTGATGGAATTGTTTTTTCTTCTACATTCGCAAGACCATACACAAACATAGATAAGTTACGCTTCGCTGCAATTTTCGGATCAAGTTGACGTATTGAACCTGCTGCTGCATTACGCGGATTCGCAAATACATCTTCTCCATTTTGCTCTTTTTCTTCATTTAGTTTAACGAATGAACGCTTCGGCATATAAGCTTCGCCTCGTGCTTCTAACGTTACTTCTTCATTTAAACGAAGTGGGATAGCTTTAATCGTTTTTAAATTTTGAGTAATATCTTCACCCGTTACACCATCACCACGTGTCGCCCCTTGAATGAAGCGTCCTTTTTCATAATGAAGCGAAACGGCAAGCCCGTCAATTTTTAATTCACATATATATCTTACATTCGCACCATCAATTCCTTGACGTACTCTTCTGTCGAAATCACGTAAATCTCCTTCGTTAAATGCATTTCCTAAACTTAACATTGGTGACTTATGTGTTACTTTTTCAAATATATCAAGAACAGTCCCCCCAACGCGAACGGAGGGAGAATCTTCACTCATAAACTCTGGGTTCTCTGCTTCTAATTTTATAAGCTCCTGCATATTACGGTCATATTCCGCATCAGAAACAGAAGGATTGTCTAATACGTGATATTGATAGTTAAATGTATTTAATAAATCACGCAGTTCTTCTATACGTTTTTTTGCTATCTCTTTTGACATATCCTCATTCCTTTCTATTGTTTCGTCACAGGTGCAAATTTTGCTAACAAACGTTTAACACCAATTGGGCTTGGGAATGCAATATCTAATTCTTTTGCATCACCTTCACCTTTTACACTTACAACTGTACCGACTCCCCATTTTTGGTGGGAAGCTTTATCTCCTACTGCCCAGCCAATTTGTTCGCCGCCTGTCGTCTTAGCTGCAGGGCGCGCGAAAGCTGAACGAGAGCGTGTTGTCGTTGTGATTGTCGTTTTGCCGCTACTTGCCGTTCTGCCTTTTGCACCAAACGATGTTTCACGCTTTGGCGCTGTTTCATTTAATGATTCCACTAGTTCTGTCGGGATTTCTGTAATGAATCGAGACGCAGCGTTCATACTTGTTCTACCAAATAAAGTACGCATTTGCGCGTTAGATAAATATAGCTCTTCTTCTGCACGGGTAATACCTACATAAGCAAGACGACGTTCTTCTTGCATTTCATCCTCTTCCATAAGAGAACGAGTATGAGGGAATATCCCCTCCTCTAAGCCAACAATAAAGACAACCGGGAACTCTAATCCTTTCGCTGAGTGCATCGTCATTAAAATAACTTCTTCACCAGCAGTTGGGTCTTCATCTACACGATCAATATCCGCAACAAGTGCTAAATCTGTTAAGAATGCAACAAGGCTCTTATCTTCGCTTTGAGATTCAAATGTTTGCGTAACAGATAAGAACTCGTCTAAGTTTTCTAAACGACCTTCCGCTTCTAAAGAACGTTCATTTTTCAACATATCGCGATAGCCTGTTTTTTCAATAACTTCTTCTACTAATTCTGTAACAGATAAATACTCTTGCATATTTACCCAGTTATTTAATAAATTCGCAAATTCTTTTACTGCCTTTGTAATTTTTGCACTTACTCCAACATGCTCAATTTCATCAAATACAGCAGTTAATGAAATTCCGTTTTGCACACCGTAATTAATAATTTTATCGATAGAAGTCGCACCAATACCACGCTTTGGCATGTTAATAATACGTGCAAAACTAATTTCATCATCTGGATTACCGATTAAACGTAAGTACGCCAAAATATCTTTAATCTCTTTACGGTCGTAGAACTTCGTACCCCCGACAATTTTGTACGGAATGTTAGATTTAAGGAAAATCTCCTCGACCATACGAGACTGAGCATTCGTACGATATAACACTGCAAAATCAGTATATTTTCGTTTCCCCATTTGAATATCGTCACGAATTTTTTTCGCAACAAAATACGCTTCGTCCTTTTCAGTTGCAGCACGATAATACGAGATTTTACTTCCAACTTGATTGTCTGTCCATAATTTCTTCGGCTTACGATTCGTATTTTTTTCAATAACAGCATTCGCTGCATTTAAAATATTTTGTGACGAACGATAGTTTTGTTCTAACAAAATTACTTGTGCATTCTCATAGTCTTTTTCGAACGACAAAATGTTAGAAATATCTGCACCACGCCAGCGATAAATAGACTGGTCAGAGTCACCTACAACGCAAAGATTTTTAAAACGCGCTGCCAAATGTTTAACAAGAAGATATTGCGCTTTGTTCGTATCTTGATACTCATCAACGTGAATATATTGGAACTTACGCTGATAAAACTCTAATACTTCTGGAACACGTTCAAATAACTGAATCGTGGTCATAATTAAATCATCAAAGTCTAATGAATTATTTTTCAAAAGACGTTTTTGATACTCTGTGTATACATCGCTCGTTAATTTTTCATATGGATCAGCCATTGTAATTTTTTTTGCATATTTATCCGCAGATAACAGTTCATTTTTCGCATTACTAATACCCGCTAAAATAGAGCGCGGCTCAAATTTCTTCGGATCAATATTGCGCTCTTTCATAATTTTTTTGACTACAGTTAGCTGATCGCCTGAATCTAAGATTGTAAAGTTACGATTAATACCAATACGATCGATATCCCGTCGTAAAATACGTACACACATAGAGTGGAACGTCGAAATCCAAATATCTTCTGCTTCTGGTCCCACAAGTGTATCAATACGCTCACGCATTTCACGAGCTGCTTTATTTGTGAAGGTAATAGCTAGTACATTCCATGGTGCTACACCTTTTTCACCAAGTAAATACGCAATACGATGTGTTAACACACGTGTCTTACCACTACCTGCACCTGCCATTAATAGAAGTGGTCCATTCGTTGTTTGGACTGCTTTTTGTTGCTGTGGATTTAAACCGTTTAATAATCTATCTGTCATACTCATATACGCCTGCACCTACTCTCCTTTTACTGCTTTAACTGTTTTTAACGCCGATTTTATATCATCATAAATAATATTTCCAACAACTACTGTATCAGCATATTGTGCCATTTCTTTCGCCTGTTCTGCATTAGAAATACCACCGCCATAGTATAACTTAGCTTGTTTCAATTCTGCTTTTACATTTTTAACAAGTTCAACATCTCCATACGTACCGCTATATTCTAAATAAAATATCGGTAAATGTAATAACTTGTCTGCTAAACGAGCATATGCAATAACGTCATCTTCTGTTAAATCACATTTCGCTTCTGTAAGCTGGGCTACTTTCGCTTCTGGATTTAAAACACAATACCCTTCCATAAAAATTTCGTCCCAGTCCATAATATCCCCAAATTCTTTCAATGCCTCATGATGAACACCTGTTACCCATTCTACTTTTCGGCTATTTAAAACACTTGGGATGTAATAAAAATCAAATCCTGGTGTAATTGCTTCTACATCAGAAACCTCTAATACACAAGGAACTGCATATCTACGAATGCTAACTAGCATGTGTAATACGTTATCAATTGTAACTCCATCACTTCCGCCTACAATAACCGCATCAGTTCCAGACTCACAAATCATTTCTAAATGTTCATCGCTTAACTCCTTATTTGGATCAAGCTTAAATACATGTTTCCATCCGGAAATATCGTACATGAAAACACCCTTCCTTTTCTCTAGTTATATATATTTCTGTTCAAAATAACAGTTTATTTTCATCATTATTGTTTTAACTTCATCTTAAATATTTGTTTAAAACGGAGAATTAAGTTTGGAATTACCTCTTCCATATTTTTTAAACTAGAGGATTTAATTTTGAAGTTCCTTTTATGCATTCTTTCATTATAACAAAAAAAGTTACTTACACACACGCACATTCCAACATCTTTTTCCACGTCAAATGTTGGATTACATATCCCAAAAATCAAACGGGATACTAATAAAAGAAATAGTATTATCTATTTCAACTTTCATAAAAAGGAGTGTTTTTCTAATGAAGCAAAATATCGGGACAATAAACGCTCTAATTCGAATTACACTTGGGCTTGTCCTCTTCGGATGTAGTGCAACTAAACTTGTACGCAAGCCGTGGTGCACTTGGTCTAACATTTTTCTATGGATTGGTGCAATGAAAGTTGCAGAAGGAATTGTTCGTTTCTGCCCTGTTGTTGAAATGTGGAAATTCGGAAAATACATGAATATGGGGGCATTTAAAATGCCTAGCATGAATTTTGCTGAAAAAGGACATGCTAAAGAAGAAGTGAATCAAACTTCCACTCATGACAAGCCAAAGTCAAAAGGAAGTTATGACGCTTCTGACAAAGAGATTGAGTCAGCGATTGAAAATATAATCCTGGCAAAACCGCTTTGAATCATTTGTCACGATGCAAGATGCTCTCAAAGGGACTTAGCTGCTGCAGTGGGCGGTTAAGTCTTCTTTATTTTACCATAAAACAGAACGTACATTCTCTTTTTCGGCCTTAAAATGTATATAAAAGATATCAATCAATAAAATTCAGAAAATTAGGTGCATACCTCTTGCTTAAAATGATATAAAAGTGATATCATTTTTATATCAGGAGGCGATCATATGAAAGAAAAACAAGTATTTTATGTAAATGGTTTTCTCGGTATTATTGGAATTTTGATTTTAGCTGCTATCGGTGTATTTTTCCTTGCACAAGAAATTTTCATAGGAGCGGCACTAACTATTATATTAGCCGCAGTTCTCGCTACAGGTATCGGTATTGTTCAACCGAATCAAGCGAAGGTTATTACGTTCTTCGGTAATTATTTAGGAACAATTCGTCAAAACGGTTTATTTTTAACGATTCCGTTCGCATTCCGTCAAACTGTATCTTTACGTGTTGAAAACTTTAACAGTAAAAAATTAAAAGTAAATGACGTTGATGGAAATCCAATTGAAATTGCAGCTGTTATCGTATATAAAGTTGTTGATTCTGCAAAAGCAATGTTTGGTGTTGAACATTATGATCGATTTGTAGAAATTCAAAGCGAAACGGCAATCCGCCATGTTGCAACAAAATATCCTTATGACAATTTCCAAGATGAAACCTGCGTTACGTTACGCGGAAATACTGAAGAAATCTCTGAAGAATTAAAACGTGAGTTAGAGGCGCGTCTTGAAATTGCTGGTGTAGAAGTATTAGAAACTCGTTTAACGCACTTAGCTTACGCAACAGAAATTGCCCATGCAATGCTACAACGCCAGCAAGCAAAAGCAGTATTAGCTGCTAGAAAAGAAATTGTTGAAGGTGCTGTGAAGATGGCGAAAGATTCCATCCATATGTTAGATGAAGAAGGCGTACTAGAACTCGATGACGAGCGTAAAGCAAATATGGTAAACAACTTATTAGTTGCCATCGTTTCAGATAAAGGTGCGCAACCAGTTATTAATACAGGAAGCCTATACTAAGGGCTATAAGTAATTATGGCTAAAAAGAAAAGCTTTCCATTACGTATTGATCCTGAATTACACGCAGTCATCGAAAAATGGGCAAATGATGAATTTCGTAGCGTCAATGCACACATCGAGTATTTACTTCGAGAAATGGCAAAGCAAAAAGGGAAATTAAAAAAAGATAAAGATGCATAAAAAATCCCGCTGATTCCTCAGCGGGATTTTTACATATTAACTTTTCGTCATCTCATGCCCAATTGCACGATATCCTATATCACTTCGATAAAATAGACCATCACTCTCAATTTTACCGATTTCTTTATATACTTTATCTTTTGCTTCTTGTAAACTATTTGCCTTACAAGCAACAAATAATACACGGCCACCGTTCGTTACAAAGTCCCCATGTTTCATTGCTGTACCTGCATGGAAAACAATCACATCTTGCAGTGCATCTAGTCCACTAATAATATCACCTTTTTTATATGCTTCTGGATATCCTTTAGAAGCAAGTACAACACCGATTACAGCTTCTTCTGACCATTGTAACGTTAGTTCACTTTCATCTAATACAGCGTTACATACGTCAACTAAATCATTTTCTAAGCGAGGTAATACAACTTCTGTTTCAGGATCACCGAAGCGTGCATTAAATTCAATTACCTTCGGACCATCATTTGTTAAAATAAGACCTGCGTATAAAATACCTGTAAACGAACGGTTTTCTGCAATCATCGCCTTAGCAGTTGGATGTAATACGGTTTGAATCGCTTCTTGAACTGCTGATTCTGGAATTTGTGGTACTGGAGAATATGCACCCATTCCGCCCGTATTTGGACCTTTATCACCATCAAAAGCTCTTTTATGATCTTGGGCGATTACCATTGGATGTACAGTTGTTCCATTCACGAATGCCATTAATGAAAATTCTTGTCCATCTAAAAACTCTTCAATAACGACCTTCTTACTTGCCGCGCCGAATTTCACATCTTGTAGCATTTCTTTCACAGCTTGTAATGCCTCTTCAAGCGTCATTGCTACCGTTACCCCTTTACCCGCAGCTAGGCCGTCAGCTTTAATAACGATTGGTGCACCAACTTTTTGAATGTACTGTACTGCTTCTTCATAATCTGTAAAAGTTTCGTACGCCGCAGTTGGAATATCATACTTTTTCATAAGCTCTTTTGTAAAAGCTTTACTACCTTCAATAACAGCAGCCGCTTTATTCGGACCAAATACGCGAAGTCCCTCTTCTTTAAAACGATCAACAATTCCATTCATAAGCGGAATTTCTGGTCCAACGAAAGTTAACTCAACATTATTCTCTTTTGCAAATAAAACTAATGCATCAAAATCATTTTCATCAATATCAACTGGTGTTGCAACATCTCTCATACCTTCATTACCTGGTGCTACATATACCTTTTCTACTTTTTCAGATTGTGCAAACTTCCAAGCTAAAGCATGCTCACGCCCACCGCGGCCAATTACTAAAACATTCATATTTCATCCCCCAATAATTAAATAAGTACAAACTAGAAGCTATGCTCCTAGTTTGCTTTTTCATATCAATAAAAGGTTATCTCGACCGGACTTTTTAAACATCCATATCAATAAAGGTTTAAAAAGGAGGATCAAGAGCACCGAGCAGGTCTAGGCGCATTTGCCAGGAGGACACGGAGTGTAGCTTTCCTACATGAGTACCGCACTGGCGATGCAACGACGACATGCGAAGGTTATCTTGACCGGACTTTTTAAACATCCTCTATTAGTGTTTGAAATGACGTACGCCAGTGAACACCATAGCAATCCCATAAGTATCTGCCACTTTAATAGAATCTTCATCACGGATTGATCCGCCTGGTTGAATGATTGCTGTAATTCCTGCTTTTGCTGCTTCTTCTAATGTATCTGGCATTGGGAAGAAAGCATCAGATGCAAGTGCGCTACCTTGTGCTTTTTCACCAGCTTGTGTAATTGCGATTTTTGCAGAACCTACACGGTTCATCTGTCCCGCACCGACGCCAATTGTCATGTCATCTTTCGCTAAAACAATTGCGTTTGATTTCACATGTTTTACAACTTTCCAAGCTAGTTTTAAATCTTTCCATTCTTGCTCTGAAGGTTCACGTTTCGTTGGAATTGAAATTGTACTTTCATCTAATGATAACGTATCTTCTTCTTGAACGAGAAGTCCACCTTGTACAGAAGTTAGTTTTTTGCTTGCACTTGTCGCTTTTTCAATATTTATAGTTAATAAACGTAAGTTCTTCTTACTTTGTAACACTTCTAAAGCTTCTTGCGAGAACGAAGGTGCGATAACAATTTCTAAGAAAATTTCATGTAACTTTTCTGCTGTAGCTTTATCAATTTCACGATTTGCTGCAATAATACCGCCGAAAATTGATACTGGATCTGCTTCATAAGCGCGAGTATATGCTTCGTGAATATCAGTTCCTACTCCAACACCACATGGATTCATATGTTTTACTGCTACTACTGCTGGTTCTGTAAATTCTTTTACGATGCTAAGTGCTGCGTCTGCATCATTAATATTGTTATACGATAATTCTTTACCGTGTAATTGTTCTGCGTATGCAACAGAAGAAGTTGCTGCGAATGGCGCTTTATAGAAAGTTGCCTTTTGATGTGGGTTCTCGCCATAACGTAAGTCTTGCTTTTTCTCAAATGTCACAGTTAATGTTTCTGGACTTTCTTCACCCATTTGCTCTGTTAAGTAGTTAGAAATTAACGCATCATACGCTGCTGTATGACGGAATACTTTCGCTGCTAGTTTACGTTTTGTTTCCTCTGCTACTTCACCGTTCTCTTTCAGTTCTGCTAACACAATATCATAATCTACTGGATCTACAATTACAGATACGAATTTATGATTTTTCGCAGCAGAGCGAATCATTGTCGGGCCACCGATATCAATATTTTCAATTGCATCAGCAAATGTTACATCAGGCTTAGCGATTGTTTCTTTAAATGGATATAAGTTAACAACAACAAAGTCAATTGGCTCCATACCTAATTCATTCATTTGTGTTACATGTGTTTCATTATCACGAACTGCTAATAGACCACCATGAATATTTGGATGTAACGTTTTCACACGGCCATCCATAATTTCAGGGAAACCAGTTACTTCAGAAATACCAATTACTTGTAAACCGTTTTCTTCTAATAACTTTTTCGTACCACCTGTTGAAATAACTTCAATCCCTTGTTCTAGTAACCCTTTAACAAATTCTACTACTCCTGTTTTATCTGAAACACTTACTAATGCACGCTTTTTCATTTATCCTTCACCCCTGGTTGTATGTTAGTTAACAGTTGATTCTTTCACAGACTGAACAATTTGATTCACTGTATTTACGTATAATTTATGTTCAACTTGTTGAATTTTCTTTTGTAAACTTTCTCTCGTATCCCCTTCAGAAACAACCACTGCTTCTTGCGCAATAATTGGCCCTGTATCCATACCTGCATCTACATAATGAATTGTTACTCCAGTTACTTTCACACCTGCTTCTAACGCTTGACCGACAGCATCTTTACCCGGAAAGCTCGGTAGTAATGATGGATGAATATTAATAATCTTCCCGCCGTATGCTTCTAGTAACGTCGGCCCGATTAACCGCATATATCCAGCTAAAATAACATAATCAATTTCATATTCTTCTAGCTTCTTTAATATCTCTTTTTCAAATGCTTCTTTTGACTCATATGCTTTCGCTGAAAAAGCAAAACACGGAATATGATGATAATTTGCCCGTCCAACAGCGCGTGCTTCTGGTTTATCACATACTAATAAACTAATTTCTGCATCCAATCTTTTTTCTTCTACCGCATTAACGAGAGATTGAAAGTTAGATCCGCTTCCAGAAGCAAAAACTGCTAATCTACTCATAGTGCTGTGCCCCCATTAAAAGTAACGCCAGCTCCTTGTATAGTACGTCCAATAATACGAGCCATTTCTCCTTGCTCTTCAAGAAGACGAACAACATCTTTTGCATCTTCTTCCTTCACTGCTACTACCATACCAATACCCATGTTAAAAATATTGAACATTTCTTTTTCTTCCAGTTTTCCAACTTCTTGAAGCAAACTAAAGATCGGCTGAATTTCCCAAGATCCTAGTTCAATCTCGGCACCGATTCCTTCTGGCAACATGCGTGGAATATTTTCAATAAATCCACCACCTGTAATATGCGCCATACCGTATACTTCATGTTTCTTCAATAGTTCTAAAATAGGTTTGACATAAATTTTCGTTGGTTTTAATAATTCTTCACCAAGAGGTAGTTCTAAGCGGCCATAAATACGCTCTAAAGATAGTTCCCCATCTTCTAGTAACACTTTTCGTACTAAAGAGTAACCATTGCTATGAATACCGCTAGATGCTAAGCCAATTAGCACGTGACCAGCTTCAATCTTTTCACCTGTTACAATTTTCTTTTTATCAACAATCCCAACTGTAAAACCAGCTAAATCATATTCTTCCGTAGAATACATTCCTGGCATTTCAGCTGTTTCTCCACCGATTAATGCACAACCAGCTTGGCGACAGCCCTCTGATATACCTTTGACGATGTTTTCAATTTTACTAGGTTCAGCTTTACCACAAGCAATATAATCAAGGAAGAAAAGCGGCTCTGCTCCTTGGACAACAATATCATTTACACACATTGCTACTGCATCAATACCAATTGTGTCATGTTTATCTGCCATAAAAGCGAGCATCAATTTCGTTCCCACGCCATCTGTTCCAGATACTAATACAGGTTCTTCTAATGCAAATTTTGATAGATCAAACATGCCTCCAAAACCGCCTAAACCGCCTAGTACTTCTTTTCTCATAGTTGTTTGTACGTGTTTTTTCATGCGAGATACCGCTTCATATCCAGCTTCAATATCTACTCCTGCTTGCTTATATGCATTCGCCATCGTTATTTACACCTCGTCTTTTAATTTCTCCCCATCCAGGGCGGGCTATTTTAAGAAAGGAGCTAGCTTCTACATCAAAAGAAGTAGAAGCTTGTTTCACTTTTCTTATTTCATACTTTCTAAAAGCTCTTGCTCATAATCATAAAGAGCTGTTGGATAGTCCCCATTAAAGTAAGCCATGCATAGGCCACCATATTTCCCTTCATATGGACGTCCAATTGCATCTACTAATCCATCTTCGCTTAAAAATGTTAAAGAATCTGCTCCGATCATTTCACGGATTTCTTCTACTGTATGATTTGCTGCAATTAATTCTTTTCTCGTTTGAATATCAATGCCATAGAAACATGGATATTTCAGAGGTGGTGAAGCAATTCTTACGTGAACTTCTGTCGCTCCAGCTTCACGAAGCATACGAACAATTCGTTTACTTGTCGTTCCTCTTACGATAGAGTCATCAATCATAACAACTCGTTTCCCTTCAACTACACCTCTTACTGCGGAAAGCTTCATCTTAACCCCTTGCTCTCGCAGTTCCTGAGAAGGTTGAATAAACGTACGTCCAACGTAACGATTTTTAATTAATCCTAACTCATATGGAATACCTGTTGCCTCCGCATAGCCAATCGCAGCTGAAATACTAGAGTCTGGTACACCAGTAACAACATCTGCTTCAATAGGAGCTTCTGCCGCTAAACGTTTCCCCATATTCTTACGTGCTGCATGAACGTTAACGCCTGCAATATTAGAATCTGGTCGTGCAAAGTAAATGTATTCCATACTACAAATTGCATGTTCTACATCGTTTGTGAAACGATCTACGTGAATTCCTTCATCATTAATGATAAGTAATTCACCCGGTTCTACATCACGAATGTATGTTGCACCTACTACATCAAAAGCACATGTTTCAGATGCTACAACGTAAGCATCCCCCATCTTTCCAATTGAAAGCGGACGGAACCCATTCGGATCTAATGCAACGATCATTTCATTTCCAGTTAGTAAAAGATACGCAAACGCACCTTTCACTTTGTTTAAAGCTTCTTTTACACTTTCAATTAAAGAATCTTTCGTACTACGTTTAATAAGATGTAAAAGTACTTCTGTATCTGAACTAGTTTGAAAAATACTGCCCTCTGCTTCTAATTCACGACGAAGCATTTTTGCGTTAATTAAATTTCCGTTATGAGCTAACGCCATACTATGATCGGAAAAACGGAACAACAATGGTTGAACGTTAGCAACTTCACTTCCACCAGCTGTTGCATATCGTACATGTCCGATCGCTGATTTTCCATTTAATCCTTCTAGCTCACCTCTTGAAAACACTTCTGATATTAAACCTAACCCCTTGTGACCGACGATTTTTTCCCCATTATTTACGACAATGCCTGCGCCTTCTTGCCCACGGTGCTGTAAACTGTGCAATCCGTAGTATGAAACTTGTGCTGCATTTTCATGCCCCCAAATTCCGAAAACGCCACATTCTTCGTTTAACCCCTTTATTTCAGCAAGCATGGGATTGCCCCTTTCCAAGCCTTTCTCATTTCATCTACATTTGCTGTAAGTAATACTTCATTTTCTTCATTATGAATTGTTACTTCATTTGTACTTGTTACTTCTCCAACTTGGATTGCTTCTACCACTTTCTCAAACGCCTCTTTATTTTCACGTTTTACAGTTATCACGAAGCGAGACTGTGATTCAGCGAATAATGCAGCTGTTGCTTCTCCATCTAATTTCACAGTAGCACCTAAGCCTTTAGCACCAATTGCACTTTCTGAAATCGCAACTGCTAAACCACCTTCAGCAACATCATGTGCAGATTGAACAAGACCAGCTTGAATTGCTTCTAATACTTGTTTTTGGCGTTTTAATTCTACATCTAAATCGATACTTGGTGATTGACCGAAAATTTTGCCGTGAATCATTTTCTGTAATTCACTTCCGCCAAACTCAGCTTTCGTCTCACCAATTACATACACTACATCACCAGCTTGCTTAAACTCTTGTGTTGTTACATGTTTTAAGTCATGCACAAGTCCGACCATCCCAACAGTTGGTGTTGGATATACAGCTTCACCACTACGCTCGTTATACATCGATACGTTTCCGCCGATAACTGGTGTTTGTAATGTGCGACAAGCTTCACTCATACCGTCTACTGATTTCTCAATTTGCCAGAAGATTTCTGGTTTTTCTGGGTTACCGAAGTTTAAGCAATCTGTAATTGCAAGTGGCTCTCCGCCAGAACATACGATATTACGCGCTGCCTCTGCTACTGCAATTTTACCGCCCATCTCTGGGTCTAGATAAATGTAGCGAGAGTTACAATCTGTCGTCATTGCTAATCCTTTTTCTGTACCGCGTACACGTACAACTGCAGCATCTGAACCTGGCGTAACAACTGTGCTTGTGCGAACTTGGTAATCGTATTGATCGTATACCCACTCTTTACTTGCAATTGTTGGTTGCTGTAATAAAGCGAATAACGTTTCTTTATAATTTTCTACTTTTGGCGTTTCCATTTTCATTGCTTGGAATTCAGCAAAGTATGCTGCTTCTTTTGATGGCTTATGATAAATTGGTGCTTCTTCTGCTAAAGCATCTGCTGGAACTTCAGCTACCTTTTCACCTTTATGGAATAAACGAAGCATTTTATCTTCTGTTACTTTCCCCATCGTAACCGCTGCAAGACCATACTTCTCAAATAAATCTACTATTTCTTGTTCTCTACCTTTTTTCACGACAATTAACATACGCTCTTGTGATTCAGATAGCATCATTTCATATGGTGTCATTCCTGTTTCACGCTGTGGTACATCATCTAAGTACATTTCAATACCCATTCCTGCTTTACTTGCCATTTCTGCAGATGATGATGTTAAACCAGCCGCACCCATATCTTGAATTCCAACAAGTGCATCAGATTGAATTAATTCTAAACACGCTTCAATAAGAAGTTTTTCCATAAATGGATCCCCTACTTGAACCGCTGGACGTTTCGCTTCTGAGCTTTCAGATAGTTCTTCCGACGCGAATGTTGCACCGTGAATACCGTCACGACCAGTTGATGCTCCTACGTACATTACTGTGTTACCAGCACCATGTGCTTGCCCTTTTTTAATGTCTTCGTGGTTAATCAAACCTACGCACATTGCATTTACAAGTGGATTTCCTTCATAACATGGATCAAATTGTACTTCGCCGCCAACAGTCGGAATACCGATGCAGTTACCGTATCCTGCAATTCCTGCTACTACTTCTTCGAATAAATATTTCACACGTGGTGACTGTAATTCACCGAAACGAAGTGAGTTTAATAGAGCTACCGGACGTGCTCCCATAGAGAATACGTCACGAATAATACCACCAACACCTGTTGCAGCTCCTTGATATGGTTCAATAGCTGAAGGATGGTTATGACTTTCCATTTTAAATACAACTGCTTGATTATCACCGATATCTACAATTCCAGCACCTTCCCCAGGCCCTTGTAGAACACGCTCACCTGTTGTTGGGAATTTTCGAAGCACTGGTTTTGAATTTTTATAACTACAATGTTCAGACCACATTACAGAGAATAACCCTGTTTCTGTATAATTTGGCAGACGACCTAAAATCTTTTCAACCATGGCAAACTCTTCGTCTGTTAACCCCATTTCCGCATATATACGCTCTTCTTTAATTTGTGTTGGATTTGGTTCAAGCATTAACGACATATGTTTCCCTCCACTGTTTTAAGATAGATTGAAAGACTTTTAACCCTTCAGCACCGCCAAGTAATTCATCTACAGCACGCTCTGGGTGCGGCATCATACCAAGTACATTTCCTTTTTCATTTACAATACCAGCAATATCTGAAACGCTACCGTTAGGGTTTTCTACATAACGAAATGCGATTTGATTGTTCTCTTCTAATTGTTTAAGAGTCGCTTCATCACAATAGTAATTCCCCTCACCATGCGCGATTGGAATATTAATTATTTCATCTTTTTCATATTGTGATGTAAACATCGTTTCATTATTTTCAACACGTAACTGAACAGTGCGACACATAAATTTTAAGTTTTCGTTTCTTATTAACGCTCCTGGTAGTAATCCTGATTCAACAAGAATCTGGAATCCATTACATACACCTAAAATCGGCTTTCCTTGCTCAGCAGCTTTTTGCACTGCTTTCATTGCATTAGCAAAGCGAGAGATAGCACCGCAGCGTAAGTAGTCACCATAAGAAAATCCACCTGGTAGTAGAATTGCATCATATTCATCTAAATTCTCTGTATCGTGCCAAACGTAATCTACTTCTTCGCCAAGCTCATCTTTAATTGCATGGAACATATCGACATCACAGTTCGAACCCGGAAATACTATTACGGCAAATTTCACTGTGCGACAACCTCCTCAACTTCATAACGGAAGTCTTCCATTACAACGTTCGCTAATAGTTTTTCACACATTTCTTTTACCTTGCTATCTAAATCAGATACAGATTTATCAATTGTTAGTTCCATGTACTTTCCGATTCGAACGTCTTGTACTTCTGTGAATGAAAGACTATGAAGTGCTCCTTTTACTGCTGTTCCTTGTGGATCTAATACGCTTTCTCTTAATGTTACATATACCTTAACTTTATACATGTGAAATTCCCCCTAAACGTTTTAAAATCTCTTCATAAGCATCTGTTAAATTTCCAAGATCACGACGGAATACGTCTTTATCAAACTTTTCATTGCTCGTTTCATCCCATAAACGGCAAGTATCTGGTGAAATTTCATCCGCTAAAATGATTTCTCCTTCTTCCGTTACACCAAACTCTAATTTGAAATCTACTAATCTTACACGACAGCTTGCGAAATGATCAATCAACACTTGATTGATTTGTAGAGCCATATCTCGTAATACACTTACTTGCTCTGGCGATGCAACGTTTAATACACGAATATGATCTTCCGTTACAAGCGGATCTCCTAAATCATCATCTTTGAAGTAAAATTCTACGATTGGTTCTGCAAGTACAGTTCCCTCTTCCATTCCTAATCGTTTTGAAAGACTTCCTGCAATTACATTTCTTGTGACAACTTCTAAAGGAATAATACTCACTTTTTTAACAAGTTGTTCTGTTTCAGATAACTTCTCAACAAAATGTGTTTTAATTCCCACTTCTTGTAACTTTCTGAACAATAAAGTTGTAATTTCATTGTTCAAACGACCTTTTCCTGTAATCGTCTCTTTTTTCTCCCCATTGAAAGCAGTCGCACTATCTTTGTACTCTACCCAAACCATATCTGCTGATTCTGTACGATAAATTCTTTTTGCCTTACCTTCATACAGCAATTCTAGCTTTTGCATTTCGCAAGCCCCCTGTAGTTTGAAAAATGTGAATAATATTTTTATAAAGAATGGCACAGAATGACTCTATTCTGTGCCATATGAAATTTTACGCTTCGTTTAATCCAAGGCGTTCAAAGATTGTATCAACGTGTTGCATATGATGCTCATAGTTGAAGCATTCATTAATTTCTTCTTGTGTTAACTTGCTTGTAATACGCTCATCAGCTTCTACAAGCTCTTTAAATTGTACTTGTGTTTCCCAAGCTTCCATCGCTTTAGGCTGTACGATATCATAAGCTTCTTCACGTACCATACCTTTGTCGATTAGTGTAAGCATTACGCGCTGAGAATAAATTAAGCCGTATGTTCTTGTCATATTACGTTTCATATTCTCTGGGTATACAGTTAAGTTTTTAACAATATTACCAAAGCGATTTAACATGTAATTTAATGCGATTGTAGCATCTGGTAAAATTACGCGTTCTGCCGACGAGTGAGAAATGTCACGCTCATGCCATAATGGAACATTTTCGTAAGCTGTCATCATATAACCGCGGATAACACGAGCTAAACCAGTCATATTTTCAGAACCAATTGGATTACGTTTATGTGGCATTGCAGAAGAACCCTTTTGACCTTTTGCGAAAGCTTCTTCAACTTCACGTGTTTCACTCTTTTGTAAACCACGAATCTCAACTGCCATCTTTTCGATAGATGTTGCAATTAGTGCAAGTGTTGACATGTAGTGTGCGTGACGATCACGTTGCAATGTTTGTGTTGAAATTGGTGCTGCTTCTAATCCTAAATTTTCACAGACATATTTTTCTACGAATGGATCGATATTTGCATATGTACCAACCGCACCAGATAGTTTACCAACACGAACTGTATCAGCAGCTTGTTTGAAACGCTCTACGTTACGTTTCATCTCTTCATACCAAAGACCAAGTTTTAAACCAAATGTCGTTGGTTCTGCATGAACACCGTGTGTTCTTCCCATCATGATTGTGTATTTATGCTCTTTCGCTTTGTTAGCTAAAATGCTTACAAAGTTCTCTAAGTCTTTTAATATAATTTCATTCGCTTGTTTTAAGATGTAAGATAATGCTGTATCTACTACATCTGTAGATGTTAAACCGTAATGAACCCATTTACGTTCTTCGCCTAATGCTGGCGTTTCTGATACAGCACGAGTGAATGCAACTACGTCATGACGTGTTTCTTTTTCAATTTCATAAATACGATCAATATCAAATGATGCATGTTCACGAATTTTTTTAACATCTTCTTTTGGAATATCGCCAAGCTCAGCCCATGCTTCACAAGCTAAAATCTCAACTTCTAACCACGCTTTAAATTTGTTCTCTTCCGTCCAAATCGCACCCATTTCAGGGCGTGTATAACGACTAATCATCTTTTTCCCTCCAACAGTTGTTCTTGATGGTCCCAAATATGCAAACTCTTCGCTTTTTCTAGAGCGACTTCAATATTATCATTTAAAATATTAACATGCCCCATTTTTCGCTGTGCTTTTGCTTCTTCTTTTCCATACAAGTGTAAATAGCACCCGGTTAATCTATTCACTTGTCTTAGGACCCCTTCTATATGTTCGCCTAAAATGTTTACCATGACAACTGGTTTTAACAAATTTGTTTCTCCTAGAGGTAAATTACAGATTGCTCGAATATGTTGACCAAATTGACTCGTTTCACATGCATCCTGTGTATAGTGTCCTGAATTGTGAGGTCTTGGCGCTAATTCATTAATATAAATCTCACCATTATCTGTAGCAAACATCTCTACAGCTAGTGTTCCCACAAGTTCTAATTCATCCGCAAGTACCTTTGCATACGCAATTGCTTTTTGAGAAAGCTCTTCTGTAATGCGAGCTGGAACGATAGATTCATGTAAAATGTTATTTACATGAATATTTTCTGCTACTGGAAACACTTTTGTTTCACCACTTACACTACGAATCACAATAACTGATACTTCTTTTTCAAAAGGCACCCATTTCTCTAAAATACATTCTGCTTTATCCACAAGATTTCTTGCTGCCTCAACATCAGCTTCACTTCTTAAAACAACTTGCCCTTTCCCATCATATCCACCTGTCGTCGTTTTTAAGACGGAAGGGAATGATAACCCAGCAATTGCTTCTGTAAGCTGATCTTGATTTTGAACTAATCTATACGTTGCTACTGGTAACCCAGCCTTCTCAATCGCATTCTTTTCTGTAAAACGATTTTGTGTTGTATTTAACAACTGACTACCTTGTGGTAAGTACGCATGTTTTTCAAGCCATTGTAAACATCTATAATCAATATTCTCAAATTCATATGTGACAACATCACTTATCTCTGCTAAATGCTGAATTGCTTTTAAATCATCATATGGTGCAACAATTTCAATATCAGCAACTTGTGCACATGGCGAATGCTTTGTAGGATCTAAAACAGCAATTTTATATCCCATCTCCTTAGCTGCCAATGCCATCATTCTTCCTAGCTGGCCGCCTCCAATAATACCGATTGTTTTTCCAGGTAAAATGATTCTCGTCATACTAGCTCACTACCTTCACGCACATCTTTTTCAATCGCTTCTCGTCTCAATTCTAATGCATCATGTATATCATCATGAAATGATCCAAGTATTTGTGCGGCAAGTAATCCAGCATTCGTTGAACCGGCTTTACCAATTGCAACAGTTGCAACTGGAACACCTCCTGGCATTTGGGCGATGGATAATAATGAATCTAAGCCGTTTAATGCTTTTGATTGAACTGGAACTCCAATTACAGGAAGATTTGTCTTCGCTGCAACCATTCCTGGTAAATGTGCTGCTCCACCAGCTCCAGCAATAATAACTTTCAATCCACGTTCACGAGCCGTCTCTGCATATTCAAACATATAATCCGGAGTCCGATGAGCGGATACAACTTTTTTCTCATACGGTATATTTAATTCATCTAAAATGTCACAAGCATATTTCATTGTTTCCCAGTCTGACGTACTTCCCATTATGACTCCAACTAGTGATTTCATATTAGAATCCCCCCGATTCAAATAAAAAAAGCCTGAAATAGAACAGTTTCTCTTTTACTATGAGAGAAAGCGCTCTACTCAGGCATACGTATCCCTTGTGAATAGAAAAATACCGAGTGACTTTCCCTCATAGTCTAACGAATAACGGTCGTTAGGTAGAGACTTGCAGGCCATATCCCCGCGATTATATGAGGTCTTATATTATTGTTTCTATGGCTATATTAACAATATTTCATAAACAATGTCAATAAATAATCGAATGTTTTTTTATTAGCAGTCAATAACGTTCGTGTTTTAGTTATATTCAAAAGAAGAATTGCAACTATATACAAGAAGAAAAGGGAATTAGAATATATATTTCTAGAGATCTATTTTATGTATTTATCGTTTAAATAGCACTTCAGTATGTTTTTAATCAAAATATATACACTCTTGTATTATTATAACGATTTAATTTCTAAGGAGGATAACTGTTAAAGAAAGAACTATGCTATTATCCTATTTATTTTCTCTATTGCAGTAATTTCTGTAATTATTAAATACTTATTTATAGCATCTCATTATTTAAAATATATACTTATGATAGAAATAATGTGTCCTATTTTAAGTATTACTTTAGCGACATTAGGAAAATCAGGAACACAAAAAATCATTACTATTATTTTAAAGAGTCTCTATTTCATTCTTTTTTCGTCTGTAGCTTTATTAAATTTACGGATTATAGCATTCGGTAAATAAAAATAAACAAAAAAAAACCTAAGTCAAAATAACTTAGGTTCTTGCTTGGCGACGTCCTACTCTCACAGGGACAAGGTCCCAACTACCATCGGCGCTAGAGAGCTTAACTTCCGTGTTCGGTATGGGAACGGGTGTGACCTCTCTGCCATCATCACCAAACTATGAAGGCATATTCCTTCAAAACTAGATAACATTGCTACATATTATATGGTTAAGTCCTCGATCTATTAGTATTCGTCAGCTCCACATGTCACCATGCTTCCACCTCGAACCTATCAACCTGATCATCTTTCAGGGATCTTACTAGCTTACGCTATGGGAAATCTCATCTTGAGGGGGGCTTCATGCTTAGATGCTTTCAGCACTTATCCCTTCCGCACATAGCTACCCAGCTATGCCCTTGGCAGAACAACTGGTACACCAGCGGTGCGTCCATCCCGGTCCTCTCGTACTAAGGACAGCTCCTCTCAAATTTCCTACGCCCACGACGGATAGGGACCGAACTGTCTCACGACGTTCTGAACCCAGCTCGCGTACCGCTTTAATGGGCGAACAGCCCAACCCTTGGGACCGACTACAGCCCCAGGATGCGATGAGCCGACATCGAGGTGCCAAACCTCCCCGTCGATGTGGACTCTTGGGGGAGATAAGCCTGTTATCCCCGGGGTAGCTTTTATCCGTTGAGCGATGGCCCTTCCATGCGGAACCACCGGATCACTAAGCCCGACTTTCGTCCCTGCTCGACTTGTAGGTCTCGCAGTCAAGCTCCCTTATGCCTTTGCACTCTACGAATGATTTCCAACCATTCTGAGGGAACCTTTGGGCGCCTCCGTTACACTTTAGGAGGCGACCGCCCCAGTCAAACTGCCCACCTGACACTGTCTCCCGGGTCGATAAGACCCGTAGGTTAGAATTTCAATACAGTCAGGGCGGTATCCCACCAGCGCCTCCACCGAAGCTAGCG